>NZ_CM129665.1:0-2400000 GCF_052978265.1 Rhodanobacter sp. UC4448_H15
GACACGCGCCGATCTCCCTCGGGCAGGATGCGCGCGATTCGCGAGGCACCGCGGATCGGCCGGCATCTGCCCAGCGAAGCCGCCTGGGAGCACCCGCTCATCGCGTCGTCTGCCAAACCAGCCTCTGGACGACAAGATTAGCGCAGAACCGCGTCGAACTGTGCAATGGGGCACGCCATTCAGACTGACTGCGTGCTATGCAGGTGGACTATGGCGCGGCGGACTGGAACGCGAACAGCCACAGGATCGCCCGCTGGCGCGGGCTGCCGCTCCAGCTCACCCGGTAGGTGCCGGCACGGTCGACCTGGCGGTAAGCCACCGCGCACTGCACGCCGCTTATCGGCGGCAGTTGCAGATAGCTGTCGATCACGGTGAAACCGTTGTCCGGCACGGCGCTCATCCGGCGTACATTGCCGTCACCCCACCACACCGCGATCAACGTGGCCGGCCCGGTCGTGGTGACCTCGCCGCTGGTCACGCTGAAGCGGTCGGCCGGATCGGAGAGCATGCCCTCCACCGTGCGCTTGAGCTTGCCCGCGATGCGCTGGACCAGATTGGGCGCGGGGTAATTCTGGGCGAAATCCTGCAGCACGCCGGCATGGCGGATTTCCACGAAGGGGATGGTGATCTCGCGCTCCGGCTCACCCGGCTTGTCGATGCTGACCGTATGGTGCCGGCCGCCCGGGCCGGCCAGCGACACGTAGGCCTTCACGTCGAAACGGCCCTGGTAGCCGTCGTAGACGGCGGTCGGACCCACCTGGGTCCAGTGCCGCCCATAACTGTCGGTCGGCGCCGCCGCGTTGCTGGCGAAGCCGCCATTGAGCACCAGCAACGCACTGCCCGCCGGCGCGGTGTCGAGCGGCGCGGTCACGGCGGGGCTGCGGCCGCGATGATCGGCCTGCGCCAGCAAGGTGTGGGCGCCGAGCGTAGGCGGCGCGGGAGGAGCTGGCCGGTCGACGCCGGCTGCGGTCAGCGGAATGCAGGCCAGCATGAGCACGCGCCAGGCCCGGCGACCGCCGCGTCGCCGGCCGGACATCACGAGTCGCCAACCTTGGCGTACGGTGCGGCGTCCGAATCGACGGACGCGCCGGCCAGTCGTAGCGCCAGCCGCTTGCTGCCGATGTAGAGCCCGCCGGCCGCCAGCGTGGCGGCGTCGAACAACGGGAAGCGATCCACCGCCGGCGGCACCCAGCCCAGCCGGCGCAGCATGTCGTGGGTGCGATGCAGGAGGGAGTTGCGCCGGGTCGCGCGGGTGTAATAGGTGAAGCTCATGGTGATCGACGGGCCATCGCCGTTCTCGACCATGTGCGGACTGGTCGAGGGCATGTACGCGCCCATCCCGGGTTCCAGCTCGAACACCCGGGCTCGCTCGCGATACTCCTCGCGCCACTGCAGCAGCTCGCGCGAATGGGTGCGATGGAAGCGATCGCGCGCATGCTCGCTGACCACCTGCGTGTCGCGATGGTCCCAGACGTAGATCCGCTTGCGGCCGTGCACCTGCAGGATGAAGTTGTGTTCCTTGTCCATGTGGAACGGCGTCACCGCCCCGGGCGAAGTGAGGAAGATCCAGCCGGCGCGATAGCACATGCCCGGGTCGACCGCCTCCACCTGCGGCCGGACCGAGTCGAGTACCTCGTCGACGACGGCGCGGTACTGCGGATCGGATTGCACGTTGAGCAGCGAAGTCCACGCCGCGGCATGCTCGATGTCGCTCAGCGTCGCCTCGACACCCTTGGCGTTGGGATGCAACCGGGGTGCTTCGTTGAACGACGTGCCCGCAGTGGCATCGCCGCTGTGCGAGCGCACGCGGCCACGCGCTTCCAGCCGCTTGCCCAGCTCGACCAGGGCCGGCAACTGCAGCGCGGGGTGCGTCGCCAGATGATGCCGCACGCCCTGTATCCGCCAGGGATCGAACTGATCCCAGGCGACTTCCAGCCACTTGGACGATGGACCCGACATGCCCCCTCCCGCGACCCGCCGGCCGCAAGCTGCGCCACGGAATCGAAGCGGCAGTGTGCCCCGCGCCCCGGCGCCCCGCAAGCTCAGTCGCGGCGGAAACAGAATCCGTGGTAACGATCGATCGAATGGTCCGGCTCGAACGGAATGCGCATGTGGCGCTCGGTCGTCGACCAGTGGTCGACCACGCTGTAGCCGGCTTTTGTGAACTCGTCGACGAAGGCGCCCACCGCGGAAACCCTGTACGGGCAGTTGGCGATGCCGACCCGGCGCCGGGTGACACGCTGCAGGGTCACGAAGCTGCGCTCGGGGTGCAGCGGCGTCACGTTGACCAATACGTGGCGCGGCGGCGCGCGCAATGGTTGCAGCAACTGCGGCAGCGAGTAGTCGAGGTACTGCAGCACGCCGCTGCAGAGCAGCACGTCGCAACCGTCGGCGTCCTGCGGAGAGTCGGTGAAGCCGAGCTTGCCGGCGCCATCCTCGCGCTCGGCCAGCGCGCGCCCGGCCGCGACCACGGCGGGCACGTCGTGCACCAGCCAGCGCAGGTCATCGGGATACGGCAGGTGGTGGCGGAAACCGAAATAGCTGGTGCCCACGTTGCCGCCCAGGTCGAACAATTTCCGCGCGTCGCCGGCAAACAGTCGCGAGAGCCAGAACAGCACCGGGTAATCCACGATCTGCACACGCTCCAGCCGGTCGGCGTAGAGCTCGCCCGACTGCGGCTGGTCGTAGCTGGTCGGCAACGATGCCGGTGCCCCGGCACGCGCCGCCTCGACACTGGCAAACACGCCGCCGTAGGCATTGCCGGGCAACACGTCGCGGGCAAACAGGTGGCGATAGACCGGCCGCGCGAGCAGACGCACCCCCGGCAATTCCGCCACGCCCAACGCCACACCCCGCAAGCTTGCAGTCAGGCCCCTGGCCATCGTCGCCTCCCGCCGTTTTCGGTGCGTCACGCTAGCACGAGGCAGCGAGGGTGCGCCGCGGCCGCGGCGTCCAGCAGGTATAGTTCCGCACGGCAGCCGGTGCACGGATGGTGCGCGGCACGTGGCCCGGCTTGCGGCATTCAAGGGGAAGCACGACGTGGCGCGCGAGACCGATTTTCTCGACCTCTACCGCTTGCTCGGTCTCGAACCGGGTTGTGGCCTGGACGAATTCAAGCACGCGTACCGGCGCCGGGTGTCGGTGCTGCACCCGGACCGTCGCGACGAGGATTCGCGCGGCGTCGCCGCGCAGCGGCTGCAGCAGCTCACCGCGATGTACGGCATGGCGATGGAGTTCCACCGCACGCATGGCCGCCTGCCCGGCGCCGCGGGCGTGCGGCCGTCCCAGCCGCCGAGGGGCGAAGCCGGGTCGGCCGCGGCGACGCAGCGGGTACTCGCGACACGGCGGCGTTCCCGCCGCTGGTTGTTGCTGCCGGCCGCTGCCATTGCGGCGTGGTGGCTGTGGCCGGGCGAACCGCCCGCGCCGCCCGCGGCCCCGCCCGCCGAAACCGTGCAGCCGCCGACGCATCGCGCCACGGCGACAGCGCCGGCGGAACGGCCGGCGTGGGGCCTGGGCATGGATGCCGCCAGCGTGCGCAGCATCGAAGGCGAACCCACGCTGATGGCCAGCGATCAGCGCTGGGAGTACGGCCCATCATGGGTGCGCTTCGAGAACGGCAAGGTGGTCGACTGGTACAGCTCACCGCTGTACCCGCTGCATGTGGCCGCGCACAGCAGCCCGCCGCAGGGCCAGTGAACGCGCGACACGCCGCACTCGCCCTGATCGACCGCGACCACCGCCCGGAGGTGCGTCTGCCGCGACCGGTGCGAACGCCGGTCGCGGTCCGGCTCAACCGCCGGGCTTGTACGGTGCCGGAAAGCCGGGAACCGGCAGCGCGCTGATCGGCACCGGGACGTAAACCGGCGTCGGCGGTGGCGGCGGGTTGCCCTGCACCGTGCCGTCGGTCGTCACGTAGAAGCTGAGTACACCCTTGTGGCTGCTCATGGTGGTGCCGCCCACGCTGATGTTGACGTTGCGCAACCCGGCGTTGGCCGAGGTGGTCACCGTGTAGCCGGTGTCCGGGAGCAGGTCGGTGACCACGTGGTAGGCCGACAACGGCTGCACTCCGTAGACGAGGTTGCCGCTGAGCGCGGTGCCGGGGGCGCCGCTGCTGCTCACCACCACGGCGTTGCCGTCGCTGGCGAGCAGTTCCACCCCGACGATGCCGCCCTGGCTCACCGTCACCGGGCTGGCCGTGGCGACCTTGGCGGCGGTGCCGGACAGGTCGAACACGGTCAGCCATCGCTGGCTGGCGCTGGTGTCGGGCGGGCGCACCTGCACCTGCCACGCCTTGATCGGGTTGTCGCCCGGATACATGCCGACCGTCGTGGTCTTGTTGCCGGTCGGCAGCACGGTGGTCATCGCGCCCACGTACTGGCCGTTGTAGCTGACGTCGAAGCGGTGCTGTCCCGCCGGCGCGCTGCCCGCGGCCGGGTTGGCCGGGAAATGCCAGGCCAGGTACTGGTCGTAGCCAGTGCTGCCTTCGGTGGTGCGGTCGTAGACGACGAAACGGTTCGGACGCAGGTAGACGACTTGCCGCGACCATGCCGACACCGCCGGCCCGGCGGAGAAGGTGCGATACATGTCCTCCAGGTGGGTAGCCAGCATGTAGACGTAGCCGTTGCCGTCCTCGTAGGCCGACACCGCGGTGCGCACGCCATCGTCCTCGGTGGTATTGGCCTCCTGGCCGAAACGCTGCGCCACCGAGCTGCCGCTCATGCTGCGCACGTAGAAGATGTTGTACAGCTGCCGGTTGCCGCTGTACTGGGTACCGTCGAGGTCGCCGTAGTTGTCGTTGAAGATCTTCGTCTCGTCGGCGTTGCCGCCAGGCTCGTGCACCAGCCAGCCGCCGGCATTGACCAGCAGCGGCGAGCCGCCGCGCACCAGCGCGAGGCTGCCCTGGTCGAAGAACTCGTGCCCGGCGGCGGGGTTGTTGGTGTAGGGGCCGGCGCGGAACGACATCCAGCTGGCGGCGGTGGTCCAGTCCGAGCGTGCCGCGACGGCGTTCATGCCCGGCGCGAAATAGGACAGCGGCAAGGTGCTCAGCGCCGCCTTCGGCGCATTCGGATCGATCGCCAGGAACTGCAGCCAGGCCGGCGCATCACTGTACCCGCCGGTGGCCTGGTCGACCGCCGCGAGGTACTGGTTGAACACCGCGACCTTGGGCGATTGCCAGTAGCTCAACGCACCGATGATCTGCTGGAACATGCCGACCGGGGTCGTGCCCGGCGGCGGCGAGGAGGGATCGCCGTTGGAGTGGTTGTCGTCACGGTCGTCGAAGTAGACCAGCGACGGCCAGGTGAAATGCATCGAGTAGTCGGCACTGTCCACCGGGAAGGTATACGGCGCGCTGGCATGCAGCAGGTCCTGCCCGGTGGCGGTCTTCACTTCGCGCGCGGGCAAGCTCATGTTGAGGATGCTCAGCGGCGCGTAGTTGCCGTAACCCTCCGGCCAGCCGCCACCGAGCATGTGCAGGCGATAGTACGGCTGCACCCGCGCGCCGAACTGGTTGCCCAGCCAGTCGGTCCACTGCGCCGGCGCGCTGGGATTTTCGCCGTAGGTGGCCAGCGAGATCACCGCCTTGGCGTGGAAGTAACCGGCGTAGTAGTTGCCGATGGGATTGCCATCGTAGGCAAACGAAGCACACCCGCCGGACTTTTCCCACGCGGCGATCCACGCGTTCGCGGTGGTGTAGATTTGCGTGCGCTGGGACGCGGTCAGCAGGTCGTAGACCCAGTCATAGCCCAGGCCGTAACCCACGCCGTAGAAGCGGATGCCGTAACCGCTGTCGGTGCACGGGTCCCAGCCGTTGCTGCCCGGGTAGGGCATCGACATCTTCATCAGGATGTCGACCGCCTTGGCGCCGTAGGGTGCCGCGGCCGCCGCATTGCTGGACTTCAGCACCTGGTAGCACATGCCTTCGGCCAGCAGCGCCGGCAGATAGGATTCGCCCTGGTAGCCCGAGCCGAGGTTCGGCTTGTCGGGGTACTGGTTGCCGGTGGGATACGCCACCGTGCCGCCGATGTAGGAATCGCAGGTGGCTTTCAGCGCCGTCCATTGCGGCGTGTTCGCCGCCGCGCGCTGGCGCAGCGCGGTCAGCGTGGAGGAGTCCAGAAGCAGCCGTGGATGCGCCGCCAGCGTCACGGCTTGCGGTCGCACCGGCACAGCGCTGAACGCAGCCGCCCGCGGCGCGCCCTGCACCGCGGAGGAATCGCGGCCGATCGACCCGGTCAGCCCGGCTGGCACGCCGACCGCATGCCTTGCAGCGGTGCTGCGGGAGGAGGCACCGGTGGCCGCCACCAGCGGCTGCACACCGACAACGCCACCGACAACGCGGGGGACCGGACGGGGCGTCGCTTCGGTCGTGGTCGCGCGGGCGCGCGGCGCGTTCGCCGGCGGCGCCACCGCGGCAGCATCGACCCGGGTCGCGCGTCGGCTCGTCGCCGCCGCGATGGTGGGGGAGACCCTGGCGTCAGCGGCATTTCCGAGCTTCTCCGCGGCAAGCGGCGAAGGCCTGGCGGGGGCCGCCGGCAGCCTGGCTGGCGCCGGCGCGGCGGCCATCGGACGGTAGGTCAGCGGTCGCGGTTCGTCATCGCGCGCCAGCAGCAGCGATACCGCAGTGAACAGCAGCATCAGCATCACGCCGCCACCGAGCAGCGCGGTACGCGTGCGTTGCGCGCGCAATGATGACGGAGCGGGCATCTCGCCGCTGCCCCGGGTCGGTGCTGCAGGCCTGTTCGGCGCAATCTGATCGGTGCGGGACATGGGGGGAATCCATAGGTAGGCCGATGCCAACGACCCAGCCTCGCCAAGCCGGCGGCTTGAGCTGGGTAGCTGATTATCCTGAATGCCCCGTGCCCGGAAAGCGTATCACCACACAATGCGGCGTCATAGCTGGCCCGGCAGCCATGACGCGCCAACCACGCCGCAGGTCCGGAAGACGGGTTCAAGCTTGCCGGGCCGGCCGGCCCGGAGGGAACCGCCAATCAGCGTGCGCCGCGGCGGAACAGCACCACTTCGACCGTCTGGAACAGGATCAGCAGGTCGAACAGCAGGTTGTGGTTCTTGACGTAGTACAGATCGTACTTGAGCTTTTCCTCGGCATCGGCCTCGGACGCGCCATACGGATAACGCAGCTGCGCCCAGCCGGCCAGACCGGGCTTGAGGCAATGACGCAGATCGTAGTAGCGGATCTTCTGGCCAAGGTCGATCACGAATTGCGGCCGCTCGGGCCGCGGGCCGATGAAGCTCATCTCGCCCTTGAGCACGTTCCACAACTGTGGCAGCTCGTCCAGGCGCACCTTGCGCGTGAAGCGGCCCACCCGGGTCACCCGGTCGTCGTCCTTGTTCGCCCAGCGCGCGATGCCGTCCAGCTCCGCGTCGGTGCGCATGCTGCGGAACTTGATCAGCTGGAACGTCTTGCCGCGTGCGCCGACGCGCTCCTGCCGGTAGAGAATGGGCTGGCCGGCACCGGACTCGATGCGGATGGCCAGCGCCACCAGCAGCATCAGCGGCCAGGTCAGCAGCAGCACCAGCGTGGCGATCAGCAGATCCGAGCAGCGCTTGCTGAAGCGGCGCAGCGGAGTGGCATCGAAGCCGCCGGAGAACACCAGCCAGGAGGGATCGGTCAGCGACAGCTGCACGCGGCCGGACTCGCGTTCGAAGAAGGTCGCCAGGTCGGTCACGTCGATGCCGTTCTGACGGCACTCCAGCAGGTCGCGCATGGGCAGCCCGCCGCGCCGGTCGTCCACGCCGACCACGATCTCGTCCACCTGGCGATGCAGCGCCCAGTCCACCAGCGAACCCTCGGGGCGCACCAGGGACATCGCGCCGACCTGCACCTCCTCGCCCTCGCGCGGCACGAAACCGAGCACGTTGAAGCCGATCCGGTCGGCGTGGCGGCGCATGCGCGTCTGGATCTGCGAGGCACGCTTGCCTGCACCCAGGATCAGCACCCGGCGCTGGAACACCACCGCGTCCACCAGGCGCAGGAACACCAGCCGGAAGCCCATCATCAGGGCGAAGGACAGCAGCAGCGCGATGGTCAGCACGCCGCGGCCGACATAGGCCTGCGGCAGCAGGTAATACATGATGAAGACGCCCACGCCACCGAGCACGAAACCCACGCTCTGGCGCGCCAGCACGCCGAACCAGCTCGTTCGCATGTGCGACTGGTAGTGACCCAGGGCGACCATCGCCAGCAGCATGATCACGGCGAACGCCAGCGAGCGCTCGGGCATGTGGTGGGAGAACTGGGCCAGATCGGCAGGCCGATTGAAATAACGCAGGTACATGGCCGCGTTGAGCGAAAAGCCCAGCAGCACCATGTCCACAGCCGCCAGCAGCAAGAGCCAGCGGTTGGCTTTACGACGCAGAAAGCGAAACATCTCCATCCCCCCAACCCTTGCCACTCCAACCAGCATGGCGAACCGACGGCACCGCTTGGCGCTCGTCCCCGCCTGGCGGCGGGCCTGAACCTATACACTAAACTTGTACCGGATACAACCACATCCGTCACAAATTGATGGCTGACCGGCTACGGTTCGGCAGATTCGGCAGGCAGACAGCACGGCATGCCGGCGGCCACCACAGGGGGCACACCACTCCAGGCTCCATACCCGCACACATTCCGGCGCCCGGAAACGAACCGGCCCGCCAGTGGCGGGCCGGTGCAAGCGAGTGCAGACCGACGCTCAGAGGATGTAGACGAACATGAACAAGCCCAGCCACACCACGTCGACGAAGTGCCAGTACCAGGCCACCGCCTCGAAGCCGAAGTGATGGTCCTTGCTGAAGTGGCCCTTCAGCACGCGCAGCCAGATCACCGCCAGCATGATCGTGCCCAGGGTCACGTGCAGGCCATGGAAGCCGGTCAGCATGAAGAAGGTCGAGCCGTAGACGCCGCTGCCCAGGGTGAGGTTGAGCTCGTGGTAGGCCTCGATGTACTCGTGCGCCTGGAAGTACAGGAAGGTGGCGCCCAGCAGCACGGTCAGGCCCAGGAACAGCAGGATCCGGCCGCGATGCCCGGCGCGCAGGGCGTGGTGGGCGATCGTCACGGTGACGCTGGAGGTCAGCAGGATCAGCGTGTTCAGCAACGGCAGCCCCCACGCAGGCACCGTTTCGAACGCCCCGCCGATCTTCGCCGGACCATTGCCGCCGTTGGCACCCCAGGCCGCGGTGTAGTCGCTCCACAGGAACTGGTGGGTCAATACGCCATGGCCTTCGCCACCGAGCCACGGCACCGAGAACATGCGGATGTAGAACAGCGCACCGAAGAACGCACCGAAGAACATCACCTCGGAGAAGATGAACCACATCATCCCCATGCGGAACGAGGTATCGACCTGGTGGTTGTAGTCGCCGGCCAGCGATTCGCGGATGACCGAACGGAACCAGCCGAAGAACATCCCCAGCACGCCGATCACGCCGAGGACGAACACCGATTTGCCGAAACCGGTCGCACCCGGCTCGGCGTTGAGCCAGTGCCCGGCACCGAACATGAAGATGAACATGACGACCGCGGCGACGATCGGCCAGTAGCTCTTGGCCGGTACAAAGTAAACGTCGTGTTGCTGACCCATGCTGAGACCCCGTGGATTTCTCTTGATGACTCTGCCCCGCCATGCCGCTCGGGGACCTGCCTGCCGGTCGTGCCGACCCGGGTGATTGAAGTGGAAAGGTGCTGGCGCGGTTATTTCATCAGCAGGATCTGCAGGAACGCCAGCAGATAGAAGCCGATCACTACCGCGACCAGGATCTTCACCGTGCGGCGCACGCCGCGGCGCTGGTCCGCGGCGTGGATGTCGTCAACCGGCTGTGTCATTTCCACGGCTTCCCCGCCGATCAGGCGTGCACGTTGCCGTGCGCCAGCTCTTCGTCATGGATCACCGGCGGCACCGAGAAGGTATGGTGCGGCGCCGGCGAAGGCACGGTCCATTCCAGTCCCTTGGCGCCTTCCCACACGCGGTCGGTGGCCTTCTTCCTGGAGAAGAACACGCAGTGGATCACCACGCCGAGGAAGATCAGCTGCGAGGCACCGAACAGGAAGCCACCGATCGAGCTGACCATGTTGAAGTTGGCGAACGCCACGTTGTAATCGGGGATGCGCCGCGGCATGCCGGCCAGGCCGAGGAAGTGCTGCGGGAAGAACAGCACGTTCACGAACACCACGCTGCACCAGAAGTGCACCTTGCCCCAGAACTCGCTGTACATGTTGCCGGCCCACTTCGGCAGCCAGTAGTAGGCCGCCGCAATGATCGCGAACAATGCGCCGGTCACCAGCACGTAGTGGAAATGCGCCACCACGAAATAGGTGTCCTGGTACTGGAAGTCGGCCGGCACCAGGGCCAGCATCAGGCCGGAGAAGCCGCCGATGGTGAACAGGATGATGAACGCGATGGCGAACAGCATCGGGGTCTCGAAGGTCATCGAGCCGCCCCACATGGTGGCCACCCAGTTGAACACCTTCACGCCGGTAGGCACCGCGATCAGCATGGTGGCGTACATGAAGAACAGGTCCGCGCCCAGCGGCAGGCCCACCGCGAACATGTGGTGCGCCCACACGATGAACGACAGGAACGCGATGCAGGCGAGCGCGAACACCATCGCCTTGTAGCCGAAGATCGGCTTGCGCGCGAAGGTGGGCACGATCTCCGAGATGATCCCGAACGCCGGCAGGATCATGATGTAGACCTCGGGGTGGCCGAAGAACCAGAACACGTGCTGGTACAGCACGGGGTCGCCGCCGCCGCCCGGATTGAAGAAGCTGGTGCCGAAGTACTTGTCGGTCAGCAGCATGGTCACCGCGCCGGCCAGCACCGGCATCACGGCGATCAGCAGGAACGCGGTGATCAGCCAGCTCCACACGAACACCGGCATCTTCAGCAGGTCCATGCCCGGCGCGCGCATGTTGAGGATGGTGGCGATGATGTTGATCGCGCCCATGATCGAGCTGATGCCCATCAGATGGATGGCGAACACCACGTAGGCCAGCGAATCGCTCTGCAGCGACAGCGGCGGATACATCGTCCAGCCGCCGGCCGGCGCGCCGCCCGGCGAGAACAGCGTGGACAGCATCAGCAGGAAGGCGAACGGAAGAATCCAGAACGACAGGTTGTTCATGCGCGGCAGCGCCATGTCCGGCGCGCCCACCATCAGCGGGATCATCCAGTTACCCAGGCCCACGAACGCCGGCATGATCGCGCCGAAGATCATGATCAGGCCGTGCATGGTGGTCAGCTCGTTGAAGAAGTACGGCTGCACCAGCTGCAGGCCGGGCTTGAACAACTCGGCGCGGATGGTCATCGCGAAACTGCCGCCGATGAAGAACATCGTCAGCGCGAAGATCAGGTACAGCGTACCGATGTCCTTGTGATTGGTGGACATGCACCAGCGTTGGAAGAAACTCTTCGGCGCGCCGTGGTGATCATCGTGCTGATCATGGGTGGCTGCGTAGGACATGGCCATGCACCTCTAACCTGTAATGGAATGCGACTGCAACGAAAACGCGGATGGGGTCGGGCTCAGCCCGGCGGAGTGGTCGCCGCGGCAGTGGCCGCCGTGCCCGCGTCGATCGGCGCGGGGGGCGACAGGGACTTGCCGGAAGCGGCTTCCTGCTCGGCCAGCCACTTGGCGAAGTCCGCCTCCGACTTGGCCACCACCACGATCGGCATGAAGCCGTGGTCCTGGCCGCACAGCTCGGCGCACTGGCCGCGGTACGTGCCCGGCTCCTTGATGTTGGTCCAGGCCGCGTTGACAATGCCGGGGATCGCGTCGAGCTTCCAGCCCAGCGCCGGCACCCACCACGAATGGATCACGTCGCCGCCGGTGATGATGAAGCGGATCTTGGTGTCGACCGGCACCACCAGCGGCTTGTCGACGTTGAGCAGGTAGGTCTGCTCGTCGCCCACCTTGACCGCATACGGGTCCATGCCCGAATCGAGCTGGCGGGTGTCGTCGCTCTGCTTGTCCAGCCTGGACATGAAGCCGACCTTGTCGATCGGCTTGCCCATGTAGCTGACGTAGTCGTAGCGCCACTTCCACTGGTAGCCGGTGACCTTCACCGTCATCTGCGAGCCGGTGGTATCGGCCCAGCTGGTGAGGCCGCCGGTGGCGAGGTAGGCCAGGGTGATCAGGATCAGCACCGGAATCGTGGTCCAGACCACTTCCAGCACGGTGTTGTGCGCCCACTTCTCGGCCACCGCGCCGCGCGATTTGCGGAAGCGGAACATCGCGACGAACATGGCGCCGAACACCAGCACGCCGATCACCACGCAAACCCACAGCGAGATGTTGTTCAGATCGTAGGGGACGTGCGACCAGGTGCTCGCGCCGCGCTCCATGTTCAGCTGCCATGGATGCGGATTCGCCTGCACGGCACCGCCGAACGTCGCAAGGGCAAGGCCCGCCGTCGCCATGATTGATCGCCTGATCCCGCCAGATGTCATGTCTTGCACCTTTGTCATTGCTGTTTGCGCCACGTTCCGGTCGAGCCGGCCAGCAGCACCCTGAGTCGCTTCGCCAGCTCGACGCGTTCCGTTGCCGCCAGAAACGCGCCGATCTCCAGATCGCGGCCGTGCGATGTCAACACCAGGCGTCCATTGCCGGTATCCAGCCGCACGCGCACCCAGCAAGACTGGAAGCGAGTGCAACGCCGGCCCGGCAGCGACTGCACCTCCAGCGACGATTCGTCGAGAGTGATGCGCTCGCAGCGGTCGCCGGCCCGCCAGGCCACGCTCAACGCGATGGCCATGGCGGCGGATTCCACCAGGGCAAACAGCGGAGCAAACACGTTCCCCTGCCACGCCCCCAGTTCTGCCGTTGTCAGCGCCAATGCCACCAGAACCACGATCAGTCGACGCAGGCCGCGGCGGCTGAGCGAGCGATTGGGCTTGAGCCACATCGTCACGCAGGGCAAGCCGGCGCTGGCTGGTCGAAGCACGATCATGGAGATCCGGCGTGCCTGGAACTGCCGGAATGATAGGCCGCGGCGGCGCAGTGGGCAAGAATGTCGCACCCGATTGACTTCGATCAACGCACACCGTGAGCTCGACAGGCACCGCAAGCCATTCGCGCCCGTGCGGCAGATCACCCTGCCCGAGGCGGATTTTCGCGCGTGGCGGCGCGTCCCCACGGCCGGGCACGAAGCGTACAATCGCGGGTTTATTCCATCCCCCACGACCGGCACCGACACGACCGTGACCTCACCCATCCTGAGCCCCGAGCTGCCCGCTCGAACCACACCCGCGCGCGCGCGCATCACTGCTGCCTGGCTGCGCGACGAGACCGAAGCGGTCAACGACCTGCTCGACCAGGCTGCGCTGCCGGCGGAGGAACGCGAACAGGTAGTCGACCGCGCTGCCGCGCTGGTCACCCGCGTGCGTGCGCGGGCGAAGGACCAGAGCGTGGTCGAGTCCTTCATGCGCCAGTACGACCTGTCCAGCGAGGAAGGCATCCTGCTGATGTGCGTGGCCGAGGCGCTGCTGCGCATCCCGGACAAGACCACCACCGACAAGCTGATCCGCGACAAGCTCGGCGACGCCAACTGGCGCAAGCATCTGGGCCGCAGCGAATCGCTGCTGGTCAACGCCTCCACCTGGGGCCTGCTGCTCACCGGCCGGCTGGTCAACCTGGCCGACGGCAGCGGCGACGATTTCAACGGCGCACTGCGCCGGCTGGTCGCCCGCGTGGGCGACCCCGCGATCCGCGCGGCGGTGCGCCAGGCCATGCGCATCATGGGCCACCAGTTCGTGATGGGCCGCGATATCGAGGAAGCGCTCGACCGCAGCCTGAAGAAGGAGAACGCGGTGTTCCGCTACTCCTTCGACATGCTGGGCGAGTCGGCGTTGACCGCCGACACCGCCGAGCGCTACCAGCAGGATTACCGCAACGCGATCGCCGCGCTGGGCGCGCGCGGCCCGTATGCGAACCACACCGACGCGCCGTCGATCTCGGTGAAATTGTCGGCGCTGTTCCCGCGCTACGAAGTGGCCCAGCGCGCACGGGCGCACCAGGCGCTCACCGAAAAGCTGCTGGAGCTGTCGCAGCTGGCGATGAAGCACGGCATCGCGCTGTCGGTCGACGCCGAGGAGGCCGACCGGCTGGAGCTGTCGCTGGACGTGATCGGCGATGTCTTCGCGCACCCCTCGCTGGAAGGCTGGAACGGCCTGGGCATCGTGGTGCAGGCGTACGCCAAGCGCACGCCGTTCGTGATCGACTGGCTGGTGGAGACAGCACTGGCCAGCGGCCGGCGCTGGTACGTGCGGCTGGTCAAGGGTGCCTACTGGGACGCCGAGATCAAGAAGGCGCAGGAGCAGGGCCTGGGCGGCTACCCGGTGTTCACCCGCAAGCCGAATACCGACGTCTCCTATCTGGCCTGCGCGCGGCGCCTGTTCAACGCGGGCGGCAACCTGATCTATCCGCAGTTCGCCACCCATAACGCGCACACCATCGCCGCCGTGCACCACATCGCGCAGGGCCGGCCGTTCGAGTTCCAGCGCCTGCACGGCATGGGCAGCGACCTGTATGCCGAGGTGATCGGCAAGCAGAGCTTCAACGTGCCCTGCCGCGTGTACGCACCGGTCGGCTCGCACGAGGACCTGCTGCCCTACCTGGTGCGCCGCCTGCTCGAGAACGGCGCCAACACCAGCTTCGTCAACCGCGTGGTGGACGAGGACGTGCCCGCGCGCGAGCTCGTGGCCGACCCCTGCGAGACGGTGCGCGCGTTCGATCACATCCCGCACCCGCGCATCCCGCTGCCGGCCAATCTCTACGGTGAACTTCGGAAGAATTCCATGGGCGTCAACTTTGCCAACGACAACGAACTGAACGACCTCGCCGCCGCGGTCAACGCGCAGCAGGGCCCGTGGGCCGCCGGCCCGTTGGTGCCCGGCGCCAGCAGCCAGGGCCCCACGGTGCAGGTCACCGATCCGTCCGACCGCCGCCGCATCATCGGCAGCTACCTCAGCGCCGACCAGGCCACCGTCGATCGGGCGATGGCCAACGCGGCGGCGGCGCAGGACCGCTGGAACAACCTGCCGGTGGCCAATCGCGCCGCCATGCTCGAATTCGCCGCCGACCAGCTGGAGGCGCGCCGCGCCGAGTTCATCGCGCTGTGCGTGCGCGAGGCAGGCAAGAGCCTGCCCGACGCGATCGCCGAAGTGCGCGAGGCGGCCGACTTCCTGCGCTACTACGCCACCATGGCGCGCCGCCTGTTTGCCGAACCCGAGCAACTGCCCGGCCCCACCGGCGAGACCAACCAGTTGTACCTGGGCGGTCGCGGCGTGTTCGTGGGCATCAGCCCGTGGAACTTCCCGCTGGCGATCTTCATCGGCCAGGTCAGCGCCGCACTGGCGGCGGGCAACACGGTGATCGCCAAGCCGGCCGAACAGACCAGCCTGATCGGCCATCTCGCCACGCAGCTGCTGCACGAGGCCGGCGTGCCGAAGGAGGTGCTGCAGTTCGTCCCGGGTGACGGCCCCACGGTGGGCGCCGCGCTCACCCGCGACCCGCGCGTGGCCGGCGTGGTGTTCACCGGCGCCACCGAAACCGCGTGGGCGATCAACCGCGCGCTGGCGGCGCGCGACGCGCAGATCGCCGTGCTGGTGGCCGAGACCGGCGGCCAGAACGCGATGATCGCCGACTCCTCCGCGCTGCCCGAGCAGATCGTCAAGGACGTGATCGCCTCGGCCTTCCAGTCCGCCGGCCAGCGCTGCTCGGCGGCACGCGTGCTGTACATCCAGGAAGACATCGCCGACAAGGTGATCGACATGCTCGCCGGCGCGATGGCCGAGCTGAAGGTGGGCGACCCGGGCCTGCTGTCGACCGACGTCGGCCCGGTCATCGATGAGGATGCCAGGGCGATCCTGGTGGCCCACGCCGAACGCATGGACAAGGAGGCGAAGAAGATCGCCGAAGCGCCGATGGACCCGGCCGCCACCGCGCACGGCACCTTCTTCGCGCCGCGCGCCTACGAGATTCCCTCGCTGTCGGTGCTCAAGCGCGAGGTGTTCGGCCCGGTGCTGCACCTGATCCGCTTCAAGGCCAGCGAGCTGAAGAACGTCGTCGACGAGATCAACAGCACCGGCTACGGCCTCACCCTCGGCGTGCACAGCCGCATCGACGCCACCGTGCACTACATCAGCCAGCACGCCCGCGTCGGCAACTGTTACGTCAACCGCAACCAGATCGGCGCGGTGGTCGGCGTGCAGCCGTTCGGCGGCGAAGGCCTGTCCGGCACCGGTCCCAAGGCCGGCGGTCCGCACTACCTGCTGCGCTTCGCCGGCGAACGCACGCTGACCATCAACACCACGGCATCGGGCGGCAACGCCTCGCTGCTGACGATCGGGGAGTAGGAGCCGGGGGCCGGGAGCGCGCAAGCGTTCGCCGGACGCTTGCGCCCGCTTGTGCGGCGCGCAAGCGGGCGCCGCCCCCGCCATGTTAGAAAGTCCGGACTGCAGGCCGTCGCGGCCTGCCTGCGTCGGAGCATCGGCACCATGGCACGACCCGCCGGCATGATCGGCCTGCATTCCTCAGCGGCGACGGCAGCGGCGACGGACGATCCGCGCTACACCGCCGCGGAGTTCCCGACCAACAAGCTGTTGTACCTGACCCAGCTCGCCGATGCCTGCGGCATCGACTGCCGCGGCTGGTTCGCCGGTCTGGCGCTCAGCCGCACGCAGCTGGCGGACCCTGCGCTGCGCGTGTCGTATCGCCAGGCTTCCGGTTTCGTGCGGCGAGCGCTGGCGGCACTGCGCGCGGCGGGGGTGGCGGACGCCGGCCTGCGCATCGGCCGCGAAGGCACCGTCGGCGGCTTCGGCCTGCTCGGGTTGGCGATGATGACCTCGCGCACCTTCGGCGAGGCGATGCAGGCGGGCATCGCGCACCACAAGATCTGCGGCTGCCTGCTCGACCTCTCGTTCGAGGCGGTGGACGAGCGCACCGTGGCGATGGTGGCCCTGCCGCTGTTCGAGGACGGCGAACTGCTGCCGTTCTTCTGCGAAGAGCTGTTTGCAAGTTCGACCCTGATCGCGCGCGAGCTGGTCGGCCCGGAGCTGCGTCCGCAGCGGCTGGAGCTGGCCTATCCGCGACCGGCCTACGCCGACGAATACGATGCCCTGTTCGGCTGCGAGTCGCGCTTCGACGCACCGCGTTGCCGGCTGCTGATCGACGTGCAGTGGCTGCCCCATCCGCTGCCCGGCTACAACCCGCTGACCGCGAAGCAGGCGCTGGCGTTGTGCGCGCAGCAACGCACGCCTGACGGTGGCGAGCCGCATCAGGAGATCGTCGCCGCGGTGGAGCGCCTGCTGCGCAGCCGCCTGGCGCAGCAACCCAGGCTCGACGAAGTCGCGCGCACATTGAACCTGAGCGAGCGCTCGCTGCGCCGCAAGCTGGCCGAGAGCGGGCGGATCTTCCGCGAGATCCATGATCGTGTGCGCGCCGAGCGCGCGCTGCAGCTGCTGCAGGCGGGCGCGTTGAGCGTGGCCGACGTCGGCAGCGCAGTGGGCTTCAGCGACCCGCGTGAATTCCGGCGCGCGTTCAAGCGCTGGACGGGCATGCCGCCGCAGGAGGCGCGGCGCCCGCGCTGATCAATCCGGCCGCTTTTCCCCCCGTCGGCTGGCCGCTTTGCCCTCCCCACGGGCGGCGGAATGGGCGAGAGTCGGAGTCATCGCGACGCCGGCACTTTCACGGGGGAATCCAACCATGCGCACACTGCTCATCACCATTGCACTGGCCGCGACGCTGGCCGGTTGCGGCAAGCACGAGGCGCCGTCGCAAACCGCCGCCGACAACGGTTTCGAGGCCAAGCTGCAGGAGCAGCTGCTGGACGCCAAGCCCGGCAGCGTGATCGAGATCCCCGCCGGCCACTACCACCTCAAGCGCGGGCTGAGCCTGCGCACCGACGGCGTCACCATCCGCGGCGCCGGCATGGACAAGACCGTGCTCTCGTTCAAGGGCCAGGTGGTCGGCCCCGAGGGCCTGCTGGTCAATGCCAGCGATTTCACCATCGAGAACCTGGCGATCGAGGACACCAAGGGTGATGCGCTGAAGATCAACCAGGGCAGCAACATCACCATCCACGGCGTGCGCGTGGAGTGGACCGACGGCCCGAAGACCACCAACGGCGCCTACGGCCTGTACCCGGTGAAGACGCAGAACGTGCTGATCGAGGACTCGGTGGTGATCGGTGCCTCCGATGCCGGCATCTACGTCGGCCAGTCGGACAACATCATCGTGCGCAACAACCGCGCCGAACACAACGTGGCCGGCATCGAGGTGGAGAACTCCACCCGCGCCGACGTCTACGGCAACACCACCACGCAGAACACCGGCGGCATCCTGGTGTTCAACATGCCCAACCTGTCCAAGGAAGGCCACAGCACGCGGGTGTTCAGGAACAAGGTAATCGCCAACAACCTGGACAACTTCGCTGCCAAGGGCGCGGCGGTGGCCAGCGTGCCGGCGGGTTCGGGCGTGGTGATCAACTCCAACGACAAGGTGGAGATCTTCGACAACGACATCGCCGACAACCGGACCGCCAACATCATCATCGCCAGCTACTTCTCCACCAACTACTACAACACCCGCGGCGTGGCGGCGAACTACAACCCGTACCCGAAGGCGATCTACGTGCACGACAACCGCCTCAAGGGCGGTGGCGATTCACCGGACGGGCTCAAGCTGAAGGCGCTGAAGACCGCGATGTACGGCCTCGGCGGCAACTTCCCCGACGTGTTGTGGGATGGCTACGTCGACACGAAGAACCTGGTCGACGGCCTGCCGCCGGCGAACGACCGCATCTGCATCCGGGGCGTCAACGGCGTGATCAACGCCGACGGCCCGCACGACTACAAGAACCCCAGCAAGGACATGAAGCCGTACGGATGCACGCTGCCCAGCCTGCCCCCGGTGACCTTGAATCCCGAGCCGAAGGTCTGAGGAATGTTCCGGGTATTTTCGGTCTCCGCAGGAGCGCGCCCTGTGCGCGATGCTCTCCGTCACGCCACCCGAAGGCATCGCGCACAAGGTGCGCTTCTGCAGGGTTTCGCGCTGCTGCTGCTCGCGTTGCTGCTGGCCGGCTGCCAGCGCGGCATGCAGCCAGTGGCGTTCCATGCCGAAGGCCGCCCGGCCAGGCTCAGCGACTGGCACGTGGTCGAGGTGCATGACGGCAAGCTGCAGCTCAACGACGGCGTGGTGCCGTACGACCTCAACACGCCGCTGTTCACCGACTACGCGCACAAGCTGCGCACGATCTGGATGCCCAGGGGCGTTAGCGGCAAGTACCAGCCGGTGGACACGCTCGACTTTCCGGTCGGCACGGTGTTCAGCAAGACTTTCTATTACCCGCGCACCGCCGACGGCAAGTTCAGCGACGTGGCGCGCACCGCGGATTACTCGCGCGACTTCGCCGGCCAGGGCCTGGACATGGCCAACGTGCGACTGATCGAGACGCGCATCCTGGTCCATCGCCAGAACGGCTGGGAAGCGATCCCGTACGTGTGGAACGACGCGCAGACCGAGGCCATGCTTGCGCGTACCGGCGCTGTGCTGCCGCTGACCCTGGTCGCCGCCAGCGCGCAGGACGGCATCCCGGCACGCGAGAATTTCAACTACGTGGTGCCCGACGAAAGCCAGTGCGCCAGCTGCCACGCGCAGGACTGGATCGATCGCAAGGTGCATCCGATCGGCCCCAAGGCGCGGCACATCAACAAGAACTACCCGTATGCCGACGGCGAGCACAACCAGCTCGAGCATCTGGTCAAGGTTGGCTATCTCACCGGCGTGCCGGCGCTGGCCACGGTGCCGCGCGACGTCGATGCCAGTGATCCGAAGGCGCCGCTGGATGCACGCGCCCGCGCCTGGCTGGACATCAACTGCGGGCACTGCCACAACCCGAACGGCGCGGCCAACACCACCGGCCTGTCGCTGATCCACGGCACCCCGGAGAACCACGAGCTGGGCATCTGCAAGCCGCCCACCGCGGCCGGTCAGGGTACCGGCAACCATTTCTTCGACATCGTGCCGGGCCAGCCGGATGCTTCGATCATCCCGTACCGGCTGGCCTCGACCGAGCCCGGCACGATGATGCCGGAGATCGGCCGCAGCACGGCCGACCACGAAGCCATCGCGCTGATCAAGGCGTGGATCGCGGCCATGCCCGGTACCTGCACTGTGCTGCACTGAGCCGACAAACGACCGCCGCGGCGCATCGGTCGCGGCCATTCCATGCAACGGGGAGCACGGCATGAACCTTCGTCAACGTCCACTTTCGACCGCGCTGCGCGGCTTGCTGTTCGGCGGCACGGCACTGCTGCTGTGCGCGCCGCTGGCGGCGCAGACGAACACGAGCGCCGACGGCACCGCTCCTGCCTCCGCCACGACCACCGCGGCGAAAGCGGACCGGCCCACCGAGCTTGGCGCCATCACCGTCACCGCGCAGAGCCGCAGCCAGCAGATGCAGTCGGTGCCGATCGCGCTGCAGATCGTCACCGCCCGGCAGATCGACACGCTCGCGGCCACCGACCTCAGCAAGATGAGCCTGTTCGTGCCGGGCCTGGTAGTCAGCGCCAACCAGCCGACCCAGCCCAACTACCAGTTGCGCGGCATCAGCACCGACGACTTCGGCGTGGGCACCGAGTCGGCGGTCGGCGTCTACATCGATGGTGTCTATGCCGCGCGTTCCGGCGGCGCCCTGCTGGCGTTCAACGACATCCAGCGCATCGAGGTGCTGAAGGGCCCGCAAGGCACCCTGTTCGGCCGCAATGCCGCCGCCGGCGCCATCTCGATCGTCACCAACGAACCCAGCGACAAGCTGGAAGGCAAGGCGCGCGTGCGCCTGGGCAACTACGGCAAGCGCTACGGCGACTTCCTGCTGAACCTGCCGCTCAACGCGGACATGGCGCTGCGCTTCAGCCTGTTCGACAACCAGAGCCACGGCTGGGCCCGCGACGCGGCCACCGGCAAGCGCTACGGCCAGGACAACGATCGCGGCGCGCGCGGCGTCTACCGCTGGAACATCACGCCGAACACCCGCGTGCTGTGGTCGTGGGATCACGAGGAGCTCAGGCAGCCGCCGCAGCCCGCCTTCGGCCTGATCCCGTCGTCGGCGTGGTCGGTGCGGCCGGACCCGAACGCGGGCGTGCTGAGCCCGCCGTATCCGGCCAACCCGGCGCAGTACCTCAACCCGCTGCACGCGCCGCTCTACAACGACGCGGTGGGCGCGGCCGAAACCCGCCGATTCGACGGCTCCACCCTGATCGTCGACCACAGCTTCGGCTGGGGCAGCCTGACCTCGACCACCGCGTGGCGCAATTTCGACACCCTGAACCTGGGCGACTACGACGGCACCAACCAGCGCACCACCTACCTCGACACGGCCAACATCGAGCACAACAACAGCTGGTACCAGGAGTTCAAGTTCGCCGGCAGCACCGACCTGATCGACTGGGTGGCCGGCACCAGCTGGTACAGCGAACAGGCGCGCCAGACCAGTCGTACCGACGTGTTCACCGACAGCATCGACACGCTGGCATTGAACGTGGGCGGCGCCAGCTACGCCGACACCTTCGCCGGTTTCGATTCGCTGCTGAAACTGTTCGGCCTGCCTTACACCGTGCTCGGCGCACCCTGGCGCGAGCAGATCGAAAACCAGGGCCGCTTCAAGGCATACGCCTTGTACGGCGACGTGATCTGGCACCTGGGGGACAAGCTCAACCTCACCACCGGCCTGCGTTACACCCGCGACCAGAAGCGGTTCTCGTGGTTCAACCCGCAGCGCAGCGCGCCGGAACTGGACCAGACCATCGACGCGCTCGACGCGATGGGCCTGCTCGCGCTGGCCGGCGTCAACCCCGACGTGTTCCGGCAGAACCTGATCTTCAACCCCGCCAGCGGCGCGCCGGTGGGCGTGCTGGTGCAAGGCAGGAACACCTGGAACGACCTCAGCCCGCGCGTGGTGCTGGACTACACGTTCAGCCCGGACGTGATGGTGTACGGCTCGGTCACCAAGGGCTACAAGGCCGGCGGCTACAACAGCGTGCAGGTCGGCTCGCACTTCGCGCCGGAGAAGGTCATCAACTACGAGGCCGGCGTCAAGACGCTGTTCCCCGGGCCCAACCTCCTGCTCAACGCCAGCGCCTACTACTACCGCTACGACAACCGGCAGTCGCTCACGCTGGATCCCAACAGCACCGGTTCCGGCGTGCCGCGCTACCTGGTGGCGAGCACCGACCAGCAGGCCCACGGCGTCGAAGTGGAGCTGCAATGGCAGCCAGACACGGCGTTCCGGCTGGGCGTGAACGGCGCATACATCGACGCCACCTACCGCAACGCCACCGCGCCCTCCGGCGCCAGCCTGGACGGCCAGCCCACCGGCGAGCCGAAGTATTCGTTCGCCGCACAGCTGGCCTACACCTGGCACGACGTGGCGCACGGCGCGCTGCAATTCGACCTCAGCCACGCCTATCGCGGCCCGTCCCGCTGCAACAACGACTCGCAGTTGCAGGGCACCTGCCAGATCAGCCCCAATTTCCGGGTCGGCTCGGCACGCCAGATCACCGACGTGCGACTGGACTGGAGCGCCGCCGGCGAGCAGTGGGGCGTGGCGCTCTATGGCACCAACGTGTTCGACAAGCGCTACGTCACGGGAGTGAACAACATCACCACCAGCGTGTTCGGCACGCCGTTCGCCGGCGTCACGCCGCCGCGGATGTGGGGCGTCGAACTGCGTGCGCGCTTCTGACCCGGCAGGCGGCGCCCGCCGTTTGCGTGCATGCTGCAGGACCCGTACCGATTAATGCCATGACCACCGACCAGGTTTCCACGCTCACCGACAGCCTGCGCCTGCTGCGCGCCGCGCAACGGGCGCAACCGATGCCCGAGTGGACCGTGCGCGCCGCCCGGCTGCGCGCGCTGCAGGCGCTGCTGCGCGAGAATCGCGAGCGCATGGTCGAGGCCATCCATGCCGATTTCGGCTGTCGCCCGCGCGAAGAGACCGAGCTGCTGGAGTTCTTCCCCAGCCTCTCGGCGATCCGCCATGCGCTGGCCCACGGCCGGCGCTGGATGAAGCCGCGCCGGCGCCTGGCCGACTGGCTGTTCCTGCCGGCGCGCACCGAGTTGCGGCCGCAGCCGCGCGGCGTGGTCGGCATCATCGTGCCGTGGAACTATCCGCTGTACCTGGCGGTCGGCCCGCTGGTCGACGCGCTGGTCGCCGGCAACCGCGCGATGGTGAAGATGAGCGAGTTCACGCCACGCTTCTCGGCACTGTTCGCCGAGCAGGTGACGAAGTATTTCCAGCCCGACGAAGTGCGGGTGGTGACCGGCGACGCGGACGTGGCGCAGGCGTTCTCGGCGCTGCCGTTCGACCACCTGCTGTTCACCGGCTCCACCGCGGTCGGCCACCACGTGATGCGCGCGGCGGCGGCCAACCTCACCCCGGTGACGCTGGAGCTGGGCGGCAAGTCGCCGGCGATCATCGGCCCCGGCGCGCGGCTGGAACATGCGGTGGAACGCATCATCGTCGGCAAGCTGCTCAACGCCGGGCAGACCTGCATCGCGCCGGACTACGTGCTGCTGCCGCGCGCGCGCGTGGCCGAATTCATCGGGCTGGCCGGCGAGGCAGTGGCGCGGATGTATCCGCAGCTGCAGCGGAACGCGCAATACGCCAGCATCGTCTCCGATCGCCAGTACCAGCGCCTCGCGGCGCTGCGCGACGAAGCGCGGTCCGCCGGCGCACACGTGCACGTGCTGGGCGAAGCCACGGAGGATCCGGCGCGCCGGCTGCTGCCGCCGCAATTGCTGACTGAAGTCGACGACGGCATGGCGGTGATGCGCGAGGAGATTTTCGGCCCCCTGCTGCCGCTCGTGCCTTACGACACGCTGGAGGAAGCGATCTACCACGTCGCCGCCCGCCCGCATCCGCTGGCGCTTTACCTGTTCGAGCACGACCGGGGCCGCATCGACCAGGTGTTGGCGCGCACCCATGCCGGCGGCGTCAGCGTCAACGACACGCTCTACCACATCGCCCAGCACGGCCTGCCGTTCGGCGGGGTGGGCGCCTCCGGCATGGGCGGCTATCACGGCGAGGCGGGCTTCCGCACGTTCTCGCACCTCAAGCCGGTGTTCCGCCAGGCGCGCTGGAACGGCGCCGGCCTGCTCAACCCGCCATACGGCAAGCGCTTCCGGCGCCTGCTCGACCTGCTGCTGCGGCGCGGCTGAGCATCTCCCCGCGCAAAAAAAACTCCCCGCCGAAGCGGGGAGTTCCGTCGTGCCATTGCCGCGGGTGGAGCCTCAGAACTTGTACATCGCCGAGAAGCTCAGCAGGTTGCCGTAGTCGTCGAAGTTGCCGGTCAGCGTGTCGCCGGTGCTGTTGGTCAGCGAAACGTGCGCGTTGTTGACGAAGATGTGCGCGTACGAGGCGTTGATCTCGAAGTTTTCGCTCGCCTTGTAGCCGATGCCGACGGTGGCCATCTTGCGGGTGGAGTCCGGCACGCGCGGGCTGCGGGTTTCCTCGTAGGTCGGGCTCTTGTCGACCGCGAGGCCGGCGCGCAGGGTCAGCTTGTCGTTGACGTAGTAGTCCCCGCCGACCGAGGCGTATACGGTGTTGCGCCAGTTGTACGGCTCCGACGTCTGCGGCTGCGCGTTGCCGTAGTTCACCGTCAGGTTCTTGAACACGTCCCACTTGGTGTAGGCCACGTCGACGCCGACGCCGAACTTCTCGGCCTGATGCCAGTAGCTCGCGCTGGCCACGGCCGGCGTGGTGAAGTCGGCGGTGCCGGTGGTGTGCGAGAACGGCGGGATCGAGCTGGCCAGCGCCGGGTTGGCCAGCAGCAGGTCGTAGCCCGGCGTGGTGGTGAAGTTGCCGGTACCCTGCAGGCGATGGCTGATCTTGGCGCGGTAGTTCAGCGCCAGCTTGTCGTTCGGGGTCAGCTTCCAGAAGCCGCCCAGCTGCCAGCCGTAGCCCCAGTCGTCGCCCTTGATGCGGGCGTAGCCGTCCACGCCCGGAGGCGTGACCGCCGCCACGCCGGCCGCGGCAGCCTGGCCCTGCTGCACGGCCGCCTGGATCATCGCCGCACCCTGCGCCGGCGAAATCTGGCCCGCGGCGATGGCCGCCTGGATCTGCGCGACGCCGGCGGCGGTCTGCGCGCCGATGCCCTGCTGGATGCCCAGGCCCACGGCGTTGAAGTTGACCGCGCTGGTCAGCTCGGCGCTGGTCTTCTGGGCGATGAAGCTGGCGCCCAGGCTGAAGTTGTCGGTGACGTCGAACGATGCCGACAGCGTGGCGTCCAGCGACTGGAACTTGGACTTGATGCCGTGGTAACGGCCGACCCAGTCCTTGTCGTACTCGGTCTGGAAGCCGAACGGCACCGAGAAGCCGCCGCCCACGTGCACGCGGTCGCTGACCTGGGTGGCGAAGAACAACGCCGGCACCGGCAAGGTGGTGCCGGCATCGCCGCCATTGCCGCCGCTGATCGGGCGACCCAGCACGTCATGCGCGCTGCCGTCGAACTTGGCGCTGAAGTTGATGGCGGTGACGTCGGCCTGCAGGTAGGTGCCCTTCAGCTCGGACATCGCGGCCGGGTTGTTGACCACCACCGAGACATCACCGCCGGCGGTAGCGGAACCCGCAAAGGCGCGGCCCAGGCCCTTGGCGCTGTTCTCCTTGAGCTGGAATGCACTGGCATCCGCGTTCACCGGCGCAACCAGGGCGCCCACGATCGCAATGCTCAGCGCGGCGAGCGCCAGTGGACGGGCAGCGCCCGTGAGGGTACGGAAAGACGTGTGCATCGCTGGCTCCTGCATGATATTGGGTCAACTCGGTTAAGTCGGGCAGACGGACAGGAAAATTCATACGTACGTTTGAACTTCCTGCGCTGGACTTTGCCCTCTCGGACAAGGCGTTGCAAGTGCGCTCGCAACAAATTACTAACAAGTGAACTCCGCCCGGCAAACAAACCCGCCCGCCGATCCGCCGGCCGGCGCTGCTACTCTCGCCTCCCCGGCGCTTGCTCCCGCCCCCACGGTGCTGCCATGCAATGCTTCGTCTACGCCAGCCTGTCCAAGGCTGACACTTACCTGTGGCTGGCCGAACGCGACGCGTTCGACGTACTGCCCGAGCCGCTGACGCTGATGTTGGGTGAACTGCGCTTCGTGATGGAGGTGCAACTGACGCTCCAACGCAAACTGCCGGTGGAGGACACTGGCCAAGTGCTGGAGCACCTGCGCACGCAAGGCTGGCATCTGCAATTGCCGCCGCAGGAAACGCTGGCCGCCGCCAACCACCCCGCCTACACGCACTCGCCGCGGGATGATCGGGACGAGTGAATCGCGCATCATGGCGTTCGCGTTAACGCCTGGTTACCGCCTGCACGGTCCACGATTTCTATACTGCCGCCATGACCCAGACCAAATCCCGCCGTCGCCCTCCCTTCCTGCATGCGCTGGCCTGGTTCATTCCCGGCTTGCTGGCCGTGGCACTGGCCAGCTTGACCACCCATCCGCTGACCCTGATCCCGCTGCTTCTGGCCAACGCACTGACCATGGCGGCCATTTGCCACGCGATCGGTTTCGATCCGGAACCGAGCTTCGCGCGCACCGTGCTGCGCCGCGGCGCCGCGCACCTGGTGATGTTTACCGGCTACACCGTGCTGGTATTCGTGCTGGTGGCCTGGCCGATGCTGCAACTGAGCCACAGCCCCAGCCTCAGCGCCGCCCTGCTGCTGGCCGCCGCGCTGGTGCTGGCGCTGGTCTCGCTGTGGCGACTGTGGCCGGCGTTCGGGCTGGTGTTCGTGTGGGACGACGCCTACCCGCCGCAACGCGACGGTTCATGGATCTTCACCGCCACCCTGCGCAGCATGGCGTTCGGTCGGCACCTGTCGCGCGAGGAGCGCTTCTTCACCCACTTCGTGCCGGCCGCGCTGTGCCTGCTCGCGCTGGCCTTCAGTGCGATCGCGCTGACCGGGCTGGTCGGCATGCTGCCGGAGGAAATGCGCCTGGCGGCGCTGGCGATCTATGCGCTGGTGATCTTGCCGCTGGCCTGCCTGGTGATCGCCAACCGCACCCTGCGCGCGTTGCTGTGCGAACGCCACCCGCCGCGCCGACGCGCCGACGCGAATCCGCTGACCGCTGAATTGCCGCGGCCGGTGCTGAGTGAACCGGAGCGCATCGCCGGCACACCCGAACAGGCGGCCGCCTTGCTCGCCGCCGCCCGCGCCGGCGACATCGAACGCGCGCTGGCGCTGCTGGAAGTGGGTGCTGCCTGCGACACTGTGCCGCCGCCGGGTGATCGCGACCAGCGCCCGGTGCTGATGCTGGCGGCGCTGCTGCCCGACACGCGGCTGCTGCGCGCGCTGATCGCCAGCGGCGCCGACGTCAATCGCGCCAGCGGCGGGCTCACCCCGCTGCTGGCGGCCACCCGCGACAGCTGGCACGGCCGCGCCGAAGCGGTGCTGATGCTGCTGGCCAACGGCGCCAGCCCGCTGGCCACCGATGCCGACGGCAACACCCCGCTGCACGGCGCCGTGCTCAGCGCCGACGCCGGCGTGGCGGCGATGCTGCTCGACGCAGCCGCGCCGATCGACGCGCTCAACCAGGCCGGCCTGAGCCCGCTGGCCACCGCCTGCCGTGCCGCCAACTGGCCGCTGGCGAAATTCCTGCTCGACCGCGGCGCCAAGCCGGCCCCGGCCGGCGGCGAACCGGCGCTGGTCGCCGCCGCCACCATCGCCGACGACGACCCCACCGGCGTTGCCCTGTTGCTCAAGCACCGCGCCGCCGTCAACGCACTCGACGCGCGCCAGCGGCACGCCTTGCTCGGCGCCGCCGCCGAAGGCCACGAGCGCATCGCCCGCGCACTGTGCGATGCCGGCGCCGACGTCAGGCTGGCCGACGAGCACGGCGTTACCGCGCTGATGGAAGCCGCGCGCGCCGGCGCCAGCGGCATCGTGCAGCGGCTGGCCGAGGCCAAGGCCAACGTGCTGGCCCGCGACCAGCACGGTCGCGACGCGCTGATCCTGGCCTGCCAGTCGCCGCATGCCGACGTCGCCACCGTCCGCGCCCTGCTCGAACTGGGTGCCGATGCCAAGGCCGCCGGCGGCGACGGCCGCAGCGCACTCGACCACGCCAGCGCCGCCGGGCGCTGGGATCTGGTCGCGCTGCTGGACCCGGACACCGCGCTGCCCGCCAACCTCAGCCACGATCTGCTGGACGAAGGCGCCGACACGCCGCAACACCTGCTCGACGCGCTGCGCTTCGGCCACTGGGCCACCGTCTCCGCCTTCGGCGAGCGGGTGCGCTCCTGGCCGCAAGCCGAACTGGCCCGGCTCTATCTGGAACTGGCCACGCCCGGGCTGGGCGCGGCGCGGCGCTGGCTGCTGGACCACGGCCTCGCCGCCGAGGCCCGGCTGGAGGCACCGCGCATCGACGAGCCCGACACCGGCGAAGCGCCTACCCAGGCACCGCTGGGACGGCGCCTGTTCGACGCCCTGCTCGAACGCCTGCCCGATGCCACCGAAGCGGTCGATGATCTGATGCAGGCCGGCGCCAGCCCCGCCGGTTGCGGCCTGCTGGCCGCGGCCCTGGTGCAGCTCGAGGGCGCAGCCCAGGCCGCCGCGCTGCCGCTCGGCCTGCTCGAGCGCGGCGCCGACCCGTTCGGCACGGACGCGAACCAGCGCACGCCGCTGCACCTGGCCACCCGCCACGCGCACGGCGACCTGCTGCAGGCACTGCTGGCGCGCGGCTGCGATCCCAACGCCCGCGACGGGGAGCAGCGCACGCCGCTGTTCGCCGCGCTGGAACATGGCGCCGCCGCGCTGCCGCTGGTGCGCAGCCTGATCGCCCACGGCGCCGACCCGGAAGCAGCCGACACCCACGGCGAGACGCCGCTGGGGCTCGCGCTGGAGCATCCCGCGCTGGAGCGCTGGCTGGACTGGCGCGACTGGCCGCTGCCGCAGCGACCGTTGCGCGGCACCGACCTGCCTGCCGCCGCCGCGGTCGGTGCGCTGGCCGCGGTGCAGCGACTGCTGGAGCTGGGCTTCGCCGTCGACACCCGCGACGAGCAGGGCGCCACCGCGCTGCTGCGCGCCTGCGGTGCCGGTCATCGTGACGTGGCCGCCTGCCTGCTCGACGCCGGTGCCGATCCCAGCCTTCCCGCGCACAGCGGCGTCACCGCCCTGGTCGCCGCGGTCAGCGCACGGCGCGAAGCGCTGGTGGCCCTGCTGCTGCAGCGCGAGGTGGCCGTCGACCAGCGCCTGCCGAACGACGCCACCGCGCTGATGGTGGCCGCCGCGCTGGGCTACCCGGACATCGCCGAACAACTGCTGGCCGCCGGCGCCGACGTCAAGGCGGTGGACAGCTCCGGCCGCAACGCATTGCACGCCGCCGCCCAGTTCGGCTTTGAACACAACGACAGCCTGCGCACCCGCCGCCTGTTCGACGGCCTGCTCAAGCACGGCGCCGAGATCAATCACGCCGATCGCGAAGGCAAGACGCCGCTGTTGCTGCTGCTGGGCGCGCAACTGCCGCCGGGCAGCGACGGCGACGCCACCCACCTGGGCGCGCTGGTACCGCCGCTGCTCGATGCCGGCGCGCACGTCGCGCATGCCGACCAGCGCGGCGTCACCGCGCTGCATGCCTGCGCCATGCACGCGCTGCTCGCCCCGGCCCGCGTGCTGCTCTCGCGTGGCGCCGACCGCCAGGCCACCGACGCCTTCGGCCGCACTGCCGCGGAAGTGGCTCGCCAACTCGGCTTCGTCGACATTGCCCACGAACTGAGCGCGCGCAGCAACCAGGCGATCCCCAGCGTGCGGCAGACGCTGCGGCAACCGGCGGAGTAGCCGCCGGCCGCGTCTATTCGGGACTGTCCGGCGCCACCGGCCCCTTCTCGCGCTGGCGCTCGGCAGTGCGCTCCGCATCGGCCTCGAACAGCCGCTGCAGGTCGACCAGTGCATCGCGGGTGCTCTGCATCAGCTTGGTCTCGTCGTCGTAGACCAGCGCCTGCTTCTGCAGCAGGTCCTCGTCGTAGCGGCGGAAGCGCTCGACACGATCGACCGCCAGCTCGTGCGACAGGCCCAGTGCCTCCAGCGTCTTGCGGGTCATCTTGAGGCTGGAATGGAAGGTCTCGCGCACCGGGTCGTCCACGCCCAGGTCGAGCAGGCGAAACACGTGCTGGCGGTTGCGCGCGCGGGCGACGATCTTCAGGTGCGGATACTGCCGCTTGACCAGGCGCGCGGTGCGCAGGTTCGCCTCCGGGTCGTCGGTGGCCAGCACGAAGACTTCCGCGGTGGCCGCGTGCGCCGCGCGCAGCAGTTCCGGCCGCGCCGGGTCGCCGAAGAACAGATTGATGCTGCCGAAACGGCGCGAGAAATCCACCTGGTCGGCGGAGTGCTCCAGCGCCACGAACGGAATGCCCTGCGCACGCAGCACGCGGGCGATGATCTGGCCGACGCGACCGAAGCCGGCGATGATCACCCGCGGCGGCGCCGTGTCGATGGTGTCGAACTCGCGCGACGGCTGGCGCGGGCGCAGGTCCAACGCCTTCGCCGCCAACACCACCAGCAGCGGTGTCAGCGCCATGCTCAGGGCGATCACCAGCATCAGCAGGTCGCGTTGCGCGACGCTGAGCAGGCGTTGCTCGGTGGCCAGCCGCAACACCACGAAGGCGAACTCGCCGCCGGCGGCCAGCAGCACCAGCAGGCGCAGCGTGTCCGAGCGATTGAGCCCGCACAGCCAGCGTCCCAGCGGCCACAGCAAGACACTCTTCAGCGCCAGCAGCAGCGCCAGCAGGGTCAGCACCAGGCCGGGGCTATGCCACAGCAGCGACAGATCCATCGACATGCCGACGCTGATGAAGAACAGCCCCAGCAGCAATCCCTTGAACGGCTCGATGTTCGATTCCATCTCGTGCCGGTATTCGGAATCGGCCAGCAGCACGCCGGCCAGAAATGCGCCCAGGGTGGCCGACAGGCCCGCCAGTTCCATCAGCCATGCCACGCCCATCACCACCAGCAAGGCGGTGGCGGTGGACACCTCGACCGAGTCGGCCTTGGCCACGAAACGGAACACCGCGCGCAACAGGTAGCGGCCGCCGACCACCACCCCGACGATCACCCCGATCGTGCGCAGCACGCCGAGCAGGTCCACATGCGAAGCCGAGGACGCCGCCAGCAGCGGCAAGGCGGCGATCAGCGGAATCGCCACCAGGTCCTGGAACAACAGCACGGCGAACACGTGCCGCCCGTAGGCCGAACCCGCCTCCTTGCGCTCCGCCAGGATCTGCAGGCCGAACGCGGTGGACGACAGCGCCAGGCTGCCGCCAACGACAAAAGCCGCCTTGCCGTTGAGGCCGAACAGCCAGTACGCGACCAGGCCGATCGCCAGGCCACTGGCCAGCACCTGCGCGATGCCGGTGCCGAACACCGAGCGCCGCATCACCCACAGCCGCTGCGGCGACAGCTCCAATCCGATCACGAACAGCATCAGCACCACGCCGAACTCGGCGATGTTCGCCACGCCCGAGGTGTCGTGGATCAGCCCCAGCAGCTGCGGCCCGATCGCCACGCCGGCCAGCAGATAGCCGAGCACTGCCCCGAGGCGAAAGCGCTTGGTCAGCGGCACCGCGATCACCGTGGCGAGCAGGAACACCAGGGCCGTCTGCAGCAGATGATGGCTGTCCACGCGTGATCGGGCTCCAGTCGGGAGTTTCGATTATTTCACGCAGCCGCTGCTCCCGCCGCCTACCTTCGTCACACCGCGGTCGACCGGCGCCCATTCACATCCGGCGAGCCAGAAAAACGCAGCAGCGTGTCGAAGAAGTTCCCGGTGAACGACCGGCTCAAAGCAAAGACAATTGCCCGCCGTCGTAATCACGTGTCACTTCGGCGCGACGGATCATCTGCTGCACTTCCGGAACGGCGTGGACAGGTACCAATTCCACCTCCGGGTGGGCCCGGGCAAACACGCGGAATATCTCGTCGGCAAATGCCTGCCCAATGGTGGTGACATCGCTGAAATCGAGCACCACGTGGCGGAACCTGTCCACGCGTTGCATCAGCCGTTTGGCCTGCGAACGGGAAATCAGGTTCTCATCGCCGACCTGGGCAAGGCGAACCGGAACCACGGTTTTCGCAAACGCGTACTCGTCCGGACCACTGGAAAATTCGTCGAACACCTGCTTGACGGTACGCACGGACCCCGTGGATATGCCCATGGATACGACGGTGCCCTCCTTCGGCATGCCGTCGACATCGAACAACACGTCCTTGCCATGTCCTTCCTCATGGGAGAACACCAGTCCTCCGGACATGATCTGGAAGCGATCGAACATCCGCGAGGTGAAGAACACGCCTTCGCCCGAGTGATTTCGCGGATCCGTGGTGAACTTGCCTTTGGACAACTCCAGCAGCGCCAGGCGTTCGTCCGGCAACTCCAGGGCACGCGCGATTTTCCGGAAAATGCCGACACCATCATCGGCGATCATCATCAACAGCTCGTTATCACGCAATTCCATGTGCACTCCGACGTGCGTGGCCTCGGAGTGGTCAATGGCGTTGTTGATCATTTCCGTTGCACCGTGGTGGGCGATGTCCAGCACGTTGCGCGGCACGTCCCGCAACAAGGGTGACAATTGCGCCGACCAGAGGGTGTCCTCGGTCAGGCCCTCCCGTGGGTATCGCTGCCAAAACCGGCGGTTGTGGCCCATCGTGTAGACGGGTCGGGTCGTCCCGTCCTTGCGCAGGTAGCCCTCGGCCACCAGCTTGCGAACCTGAATGCTGACCCTCGCACCCGATAGACCCAGCTGGGCCGCCACCATGCCGACCAGGTCGCGCGGATGTGTGGCCACTGCTTGCAGCAGGGCGGCATCTATTTCGGCGGAACGACTGGGGCGAGCCATTTCCGGATTCTAAAGTTATGCCACCCTATTTGCTAGTTAAAGGGCGACTACTTGAAAGTCAAAGGGCCTGCTTGCGCAGGCCCTCCAACACTTGACGCTCTAAACGGCCTACTTCTTCGTTGCGTCCTTCAGGCCGCGGTTTTCCAGCATCGGCTCGATGCTCGGGTCCTGGCCGCGCCAGTCCCTGTACATCTTGGCCAGGTCCTCGGTGTTGCCGCGCGAGAGCACCATCTTGCGGAAGCGGTCGCCGTTGGCGCGGGTAAGGCCGCCGTTGTCCTTGAACCCGATGAAGGCGTCGTCGGCCAGCATCTGCGTCCACAGGTAGGCGTAGTAGCCGGCGGCGTAGCCGTTGCCCCAGATGTGCTGGAAATAGCTGGAGCGGTAGCGCGGCGGCACGTAGCTCAGGTCCACGCCGTCCTTCTTCAGTGCGGCGGCCTCGAACTTGTCTGCGTCCTGCACCGGTGCGTCGGCGCCCAGCATGTGCCAGTTCATGTCGAGCATCGCCGCGGCGACCAGCTCGGTCATGTTGTAGCCCATGTTGAACTTGCCGGCCTTCTTCATTTTGTCGACCAGCGCCTGCGGCATCGGCGCGCCGGTCTTGTAGTTCTTGGCGTAGTTGGCGAACACCTTGGGGTTGGTCGCCCAATGCTCGTTGAACTGCGACGGGAACTCGACGAAGTCGCGCGCAGTGTTGGTGCCGGACAGGGTGGGGTATTGCTCGTCGGCGAGCATGCCGTGCAACGCGTGGCCGAACTCGTGAAACATGGTGATCACGTCATCGAACGACAGCAGCGCCGGCTGGCCCGCGGCCGGCTTGGTGAAGTTGGCGACGTTGTAGATCACCGGTTTGGTGTCCATCAGCTTCGACTGGCCGACGAAGTTGTCCATCCAGGCGCCGCCGCCCTTGTTGTCGCGCTTGAAGTAGTCGCAGTAGAACAGCGCCATCGACTTGCCGTCGGCGTCGAACACCTCGAACACGCGCACGTCCGGCTGGTACACCGGAATGTCCTTGCGCTCCTTGAAGGTCAGCCCGTAGAGCTGGTTGGCGGCGTAGAACACGCCGTTCTTGAGCACGTTGTCCAGCTCGAAGTAAGGCTTGATCTGGTTTTCGTCGAGGTCGTACTTCGCCTTGCGCACCTGCTCGGCGTAGTGGTTCCAGTCCCACGGCTGCAGCTTGAAGCCGGGCTGCCCGGCCGCCTTCTGGTCCTGGTCGATCTGCGCCTGGATGTCGGCGGCCTCGCGCGTGGCACGCGCCACCGCAGCCGGCGCCAGCTTCTGCATGAAGCCCATCGCGGTGGCCGGCGTCTTGGCCATCTGGTCTTCCAGCTTCCACGCGGCGTAGTTCGGATAGCCGAGCAATGCGGCCTCCTGCGCGCGCAATTGCGCCAGCCGCTCGATCGTCTTGCGGGTGTCGTTGGCGTCGTTCTGCTCGGCGCGGTTCCACGACGCCTCGAACAGCTGCTGGCGGGTGGCACGGTCGGTCAGATCCTGCAGCTCGGGCTGCTGGGTGGTGTTCTGCAGCGGCAACACGTACTTGCCGTCCTGCTTGCGATCGGCCGCGGCGCGACTGGCGGCGGCGATTTCCGCATCGCTCAGGCCGGCCAGCTTGCTCTTGTCGCCGATCACCGGCGCGGCGTCCTTGGTGGCCGCCAGCAGCTTGTTGGTGAACGCGGTGCTGAGGCTGGACTCCTCCTTGTTCATCGCCTTCAGCTTGGTCTTGTCGGCGTCGGACAGCTTGGCGCCGGCATGCACGAAGTTGTCGTAGACCACCTGGACCAGGCGCGCGGATTCCGGATCGAGCTTCAGCGTGTCGCGCTGGTCGTGGACCGCCGCGATGCGCTTGAACAACTTGTCGTTGAGATAGATCGCGTCCTGGTGGGCGGCCAGCCTGGGCGCCTCTTCCTCCTGCACTTTCTGCAGGGTCGGGTTGGTATTCGCCGCGGTGACGCCGTTGAAGACCGCCATCACGCGATCGAGCATCACGCCGGTTTTCTCCAGCGCCACGTAGGTGTTCTCGAACGTGGCCGGCTCGGGGTTGTCGGCGATCTTCTGCACCTCGGCCAGTTGCCGCTTCATGCCCTCCTCGATCGCCGGCTGGTAGTCGGCGTCGGTGATCTTGTCGAACGGCGGCGCCTGGAACGGCAGCGTGCTGGCCTGGAAGAACGGGTTGCTGGTCATGGCATCGGCCGGGGCGGTGGCGGAAGCGCTCGCTGTCGACGTGGGCGCAGGCGCGGGCGTGGCATCGGCGCCACCCGGCGATTGCGAGCAGGCGGCGAGGGCGATCGTGGTGGCAATCACGAGCAGGCGGAGTCGAAGCATCAGGTTCCCCAACGTTGGGCGTCCGCGGCGGGACGGGATGGAAATGCAGTCCCCGACTTTACCCATACGGCCGCCGCTTTCCAAACGTTCGCAGGAAACTGCGGACCGCGGATCAGCGAAGCGCCATCACGCCACGCGCAGGTCGCGCAGCTGCCAGCCGCCGCCGATCAGCAGGAACAGCCGATGGCGCAGCACGCTCATCGGCAGGTCGGTGGTCAGCTCCACGTCGGTGCGCAGGTCGGCGACTTTCGCCGTCACCTCGGCGGCCGGATCGGTGTTGCCGAGGCTGGCGTCCACCGCATCCGGGTCGGGCTGCGCCGCGCGCCAGCGCTGGAACAGCTCATCGCTGCGCAAGGCGTGCTGCAGCGCGCCGGCGAAATCATTCGGGCCGGCACCGGCGTAGCTGAAACGCGGGTCCTCGCCGCGGGCGTGGCCGAGGTCGGCGATCGAGAGGTAGTAGCGGTTGCGGGGCATTGGCCATTCCGGAAACAGGTCTGCGGCCATTCAAGCACGCACGCCGGTACGCCGGACGTGAAGGTCAGCCGAGCGCCGCCACGGCGGCGTGCAAGCGTCCGGCCGCCTGCGCCGGCGGCATGCCGTGCGGCAGCACGCCCAGGCACGGCGCCGGCAGCAGCTCGCCCAGCGTGGCCAGGTTCTCGGCTTGCGCTTCCATCGCCGGGTCGATGTGGTTGCCGATCCAGCCGATCAGGCGGCAGCCGTCGGCGACGATCGCGCGCGCGCTGAGCTGGGCGTGGTTGAGGCAGCCCAGGCGCAGGCCGACCACCAGGATCACCGGCAACTGCCATTGCCTGGCGATGTCCGAGGCGAACAGCTTGGGCGCCAGCGGCACCAGCCAGCCGCCGACGCCTTCGACCACCACGCGCTGGTGTTCGCTGCGCAGTTGTTCGAAGGCGGCGCGCATCGGCGCCAGCGTGACCTGCCGGTGCTCGCGCGCGGCCGCCAGATGCGGCGACAGCGGATCGCGCAACGCCACCGGGTTGATCCGCTCGTAGGCCAGCGCGGGATCGCTGCCTGCCGCCTGCAGGGCCAGCGCGTCGTCGTTGCGCAGGCCGTCGGGCGTCGCCGCGCAACCGCTGGCCACCGGTTTCATGCCGCAACTGCGGTGACCGGCATCGCGCAGGGCGTGCAGCAAGGTGCAGGAAGCATGGGTCTTGCCGATGCCGGTGTCGGTGCCGGCGATGAATACCGCGGCGTGGCGGGAGTCTGTCATCGGGATGTCCGTGGCGAGGGCGCGCATAATACGCCTTTGCCGCCGGATGACTTCGCATGTTCGAGCTCGAGACCCCCACCTTCGCCAGCAAGCAGGAGCACTATGAGCACCTGGTGCAGCAGGCGCGCGGCCTGCTGCAGGGCGAGCCGGACCTGATCGCCAACGCGGCCAATTTCAGCGCGCTGGTCTACCACGGCCTGCCGCAATTGAACTGGGCCGGGTTCTACCTGTTCGACGGCACCGAGCTGGTGGTCGGCCCGTTCCAGGGCAAGCCGGCATGCATCCGCATCGCGCTCGGCCGTGGCGTCTGCGGCACCGCCGCGAGCGAGCGCCAGACCCAGCTGGTGCGCGACGTCAGCACGCACCCCAACCACATCTACTGCGACTCGGCCTCGCAATCGGAGATCGTGGTGCCGCTGGTTCGCCGCGATGGTTCGCTGCTCGGCGTGTGGGACGTCGACAGCCCGGTGACCGATCGCTTCGACGAGGACGACCGCGCCGGCATGGAAGCGCTGTGCGCGGTGTTCATGGATGTCGTCACGCCCTGATCGGTTCGCGATGACCCGGCGCGCGTGACCGCCCGCCGGGCGTGGTCGCGCGCCGCTTGCCCGCCCGTCGTCATGGCGCTCAAGCGCAATCCTCCCGTGCCGCTAACGATGAGGGGCCCGGCGATTTGCCGAATCCCGGCGTTGCCGCTCGGTGCGCCTCGCGAACACTCCACCCGTAGCCATGAACAAGAGACTGCCCACGCCAAGCGCCGGGTTCACGCTGGTCGAGATGATGATTGCAGTCGTCATCATGGGGCTGCTCGTCGCCATGGCGATGCCGATCTATGCGCGGTACGGCAACCGCGTCAAGGCGAATGAAGTCGCGGCCTTCATGACCACCACCTCGCTGGCGCTGGAGACCTACCACGCCCAGTCGGGGACCTATCCCGCCACTCTGGCCGAGATCGGCATCAGCGAACCGGCGCTCGATCCATGGGGCAACCCGTACCGGTATCTGCCGATCGACACCGATCCGCCGCCCAAAACGGGCCAGGTCCGCCGCGACCGGAACATGAATCCGATCAACACCGACTTCGACCTGTACAGCACCGGACCGGATGGCCGTACGCAGACCCAGTTGACCGGACGCTTCGCGCGCGACGACATCGTGCGCGCGGGCAACGGCAGTTACATCGGCACGGCGCAGGATTTCTAGGCGCGACGATGCGCATTTACCTGCCCGGCAAGGTCAGTCGACGCCTCACCCTGCAGTTTCTCCTGGCCGCACTGATCCCCATGAGCGGCATGGCCTGGTACGTCTACCACGAGGTCAGCGCGCTGCTGCTGGACTCGGCGTACCAGCAACTTCGGGCCGACAGCAAATCGTTCGGCATGAGCCTGATCGAGCTGCTCAACGCCCGCGCGAGCGACCTTCGAAAGCTTCCCGCCGAGCACATCGGCGACGCATCGGCGGCAGCGAAACTCGGTTTCAGCGCGACCTCGCTGCAGCCCTCGCGCGACTTGACGGCGCCACAGCAGGCCCGCCTGGCGCGCGGCAAGAGCATCCTGCGAATGGCCGCCGGCCACCCCGTGCAATTGCTGGTTCCGTCCGCGTCCCGCAGCCAAGTCCTGGTGGGCGAGATCGCGACCGCTCCGCTGTGGCGCAACGACTCCGCACCCGAGCGCTACTGCATCCTCGATGCCGACTACGTCGCCATGTTCTGCACGCCCGGCCTCGCCCCGCTGGACCGGCACATGCTGGAGTCGGCGCTCGGCAACGGCACCGGCGGCACCGTGCCATGGCATGCCTCGGGCGAGGACCTGCTGGTGGGGCTGTGGCGGCTCAAGTTTCTGCCCGCGCTCGACAGCCCGGGCTTCGTCGTCATGCAGGCCACCTCGCGAGCCGACGCGCTGCGCCGGCTGGAGGATTTCCGCCATCTGTTTCCGATCATCGTGCTGCTGGCGCTGGCCGTCGCCGCGGCGCTCGCCATGCGCCAGATTCGCCACCAGATGAAGCCGCTCGACCAGCTGACCGGACTCACCCGCCGCCTCGCGGCCGGCGACCTGACGGCGCGCCTGCAACTGGCCGGCAACGACGAGTTCGCCGAACTGGGGCGCACGTTCAACGACATGGCGATGAACCTGGAATCGCGGTTCCACATGCTCGCCCTGCTGAGCGACCTCGACCGCGCCATCATCAGCGCCTCGCGCATGGAGCATGTCGCCAGCGAGGTGCTCGGCCACATCCGCAAGGCCATCCCCAGCGACGGCGCCGGCCTGCTGGTGCGCGACGGCGAGGCGGGTTACTACCTGCTGACGCATGACCCCGCGCACGCGGGCGTTTGCCTGCGCACGGCAACCGTCAGGTTCGGGCTCGACGCGCTGAGCCACGCGCAACCGGCATGCATCCTGTCACCAGCGCATCTGCCGGAGGAGTTCCTGCGACGGCTCGGCTCTGCGCTGCCCGCGCACCTGCTTGCGTTCCCGGTCCGCCATGACGACTGCCTGCATCAGGTGCTGCTGCTGGCATACCTGGGCTTGCCCGAGCAGATCGACACCGCCGTCCGGGGTGGCCGGGCACTTGCCGACCGCATCGGCATCGCGCTGTCCAGCCTGGCGCAGGAGGAAAGACTCCATCACCAGGCCCATTACGATGCACTGACCGACCTGCCGAACCGGGTGCTGCTGCGCGAGCGCTGCGAACAGGCCATCGAGCGGGCGCAACGCGAGCAGACCGCCGCCGCGCTGATCCTGATCGACCTGGACAACTTCAAGCAGGTCAACGACACGCTCGGCCACGCCAGTGGTGACCAGCTCCTGCTCCAGTGTGCGACGAGCCTCCAGCAGCAGTTGCATCCGGACGACGTGCTGGCCCGCCTGGGCGGCGACGAGTTCGTCGTGCTGGTGCAGGATCTGGTGCGCGGCGAGGAACACGCGACGCTCGACCGCCGGCTGCGTGACTTGCGCGCCGCCCTGGCCGAACCGATCACCGTGAGCGAACACCAGATCAACACGCCCGCCAGCATGGGGATCGCGTTGTACCCGGCGAACGCCAGCCAGTTCGATGAACTGCTGCAGATGGCGGACGCCGCCATGTACAAGTCCAAGCGCGGACAGCCGGGCGGCTTCCAGTTTTACTCGAGCGAGTTCACCCGCACCTCGAAAATCCATTTCGACCTGACCCAGGAACTGCGCAAGGCGGTCGAGAGAAGCGAACTGGTGCTGCACTACCAACCGAAGATCGACGCCCGCACGCGCCGGATCGTCGGCGCCGAAGCGCTGGTCCGCTGGCTGTCGCCCACGCGCGGCCTGGTCCTGCCGGCCACCTTCGTGCACCTGCTCGATGAAATGGGCCTGGGCGCATGGCTGGGCGAGTGGGTGCTCGATCGGGCCTGCGCGCAGATGCGGCAATGGCAGGACGACAACCTGGCGGCGATCCCGGTCTCGATCAACATGTCGCCGGTGCAATTCGAACGGACGTCCGTCGTGGAGCGGGTGCAGGCCGCCCTGGGGCGCTACCGGCTCGACGTCGACCGCCTGGAGATCGAGATACTGGAGGCGACCGCCGTCAACGACTCGCACAAGGTGCGGGAATCCCTCGTGGCGTTGCGCGCCGCGGGCATCGGCGTCGCGCTCGACGATTTCGGCACCGGTTACTCCTCGCTGGTCTACCTGACCCGCATCCCGGCCAACGTGCTCAAACTCGACCAGGCCTTCATCCGCGGGCTTTCCGGCGATCCGCGCCAGCAGGAAATCGTCAGGCACATCATCGCGCTGGCCAAGACGCTGGCTTACAGCGTGGTGGCGGAAGGCGTCGAGGAAGAAACTCAGCTCGCGCTGCTCGTCGCCATGGGCTGCGACTACATCCAGGGCTACCTGATCGGTCGCCCGCTGCCACCGGACGAATTCGCCGAGCGCTGGCTGCGCTGACGGCGGCCCCTGCGGGAGCGCCGGCGCGCCGCAGGTCAGGTCGCCGCGCGCGCCTGTCGCAGCAGGTTCGCCACCGCTTCGCGCGCTTCGTCCACGCCGGTGCCGGCGGAGGAGGAAAACACCTGCGCGCTGGCGTGCAGCCCCTCGGCGGCAAATTGCTTGCGCAGGGCGGCCAGCGCCTGCGTGCCGGCACCGCGCGAGAGCTTGTCGGCCTTGGTCAGCAGCACGTGGCAGGGCAGGCCGGTGTCGGCGCAGAACTGCAGCATCAGGCGGTCGAACTCCTTCAGCGGATGGCGGATGTCGACGATCAGCACCAGGCCGCGCAGGCTGCGGCGACGGTGCAGGTAGGCGTCGATCTCCTGCTTCCAGTGTTCGCGCATGTCCAGCGGCACCTTGGCGTAGCCGTAGCCGGGCAGGTCGACCAGGCGCCGGTCGGCGCCGGCTTCCACCGGCGCCGCGGCGGCCTCGCGCGGCGACGGCAGGCTGAAGGCGACCATCTGCTGGGTGCGCCCGGGCGTCTTGGACGTGCGCGCCAGACCCTTGTGATTGGTCAGCGCATTGAGCGCGCTGGACTTGCCGGCGTTGGAGCGGCCGGCGAACGCCACCTCGGCGCCCTCGTCGGCGGGCAACTGGCTGAGGCGGTGCGCGGCGAGCATGAACTGCGCGCCCTGGAGGGGATTCGGCATGGGAGCGGTTTGACCAAGGTAGGATGGCACGGGATAATTCTGCGGTTTCTGCCCACCGCTTCGTTCCGGTGCGCCGTCGGCAGTGTTCGCAAGTCTCTCGGGAGTCAAGTGTATGAGTTTTCGCTCCGCTGGTTTTCGGCCCGCCGCGTTCGGGTCCGCCCTGGCTCTCGCGCTGGCGCTCTCCACTACGGCCGTGATGGCCCAGGAGGCGCCGGCTCCCGCCGCCGCCGCGAGCGCCGCGGCGCCGGCAGCAGCGCCGGCCAGCGTGGCCGAAGCGGCGGTCAAGCCGGGCGACGCCGCCGCCGGCCAGGCCAAGGCCGCGGTCTGCGGCGCCTGCCACGGCATGGACGGCAACTCCGCCGATGCGCAGTACCCCAAACTGGCCGGGCAGAGCGAGCAGTACATCGTGCGCCAGCTGACCGATTTCAAATCCGGCCAGCGCCAGAACCCGATCATGCTGGGCATGGCCACGCCGCTGTCGGTGCAGGACATGCACGACCTCGGCGCCTATTTCGCCAGCCAGAGCTCGCGCCCCGGCGTGGCCGACCAGGCGCTGGTCGAGCAGGGTGAAACGTTGTTCCGCCAGGGTGACAGCACGCGCGGCATCCCGGCCTGCATGGCCTGCCACAGCATCGACGGCCGCGGCAACCCCGGCGCGATGTATCCGCAGCTGGCCGGCCAGCATGCGCAGTACGTGGAGGCCACGCTGAAGGCATGGCACGACGGCGCCAGTTGGGGCACCGATACCCGCTCGCAGATCATGCCCGCGATCGCCGCCAAGCTGGACGCCAGGGACATCGCCGCGCTGGCCAGCTACATCGAAGGCCTGCACCCCGCCGAGAGCAAGCCTGCGGCGGCCGCCACGCCCTGACCGCCCGCGCGGCGCGTCTCCCGTTTCACCGATTCGAGGTGGTCATGTTCAAGCGTCTTCCGATCCTGTGCGCCGCCCTGCTCGCGCTTGCCGCCTGCAGCCATGACAAGGGCGAACCGGCCGCCACGCCGGCCCCCGCCAGCACGGCAGCCGCGACCTCGGTGACGCCGGCCGCCCCGGCCAGCACGCCGGCGCCGGCCAGCACGGCAGCCGCCGCCACGGCCACGCCCGCCGGCGACGACAACAGCGCGCCCGCGCCCGCCGAAAGCGCCGCGACCGCCGCCGCCCCGGCCGTGCCCTTCGTCGACAACGGCAAGTGGGTCGAGGGCAAGAACTACTTCCTGATCGACCCGCCGCAGCCGACCAGCCACCCCGGCAAGGTCGAGGTGACCGAGGTGTTCTCCTTCGGCTGTCCGGCCTGCAACGCGTTCCACACCACCGCCGACCAGATCCGCAAGAGCCTGCCCGCCGGCGCGGTGATGAATTACCTGCCCGCGGCGTTCCGCCCGGACGAGAACTGGGTGGTCTACCAGCGCGCGTACTACGCCGCGCAGGCGCTGGGCCTGGCCGAGAAGAGCTACGACGCGATGTTCGACGGCACGTTCAAGACCGGCGAAATTTCCACCTACGACCTCAAGGGCAGCGGGCTGAAGCCGAAGGAGGCCTGGCCCACGATCGAGGACATCGCGCAGTTCTACGCGCAGAAATTCGGTGCGGACCCGAAGGAATTCGTCGCCGTCGCCAACTCGTTCTCGGTCAACACCAAGATGAAGCGCGCCGACGACCTGATCAAGGCGTACGGCATCGACGGCACGCCTTCGATGGTCGTCAACGGCAAGTACCGCTACGGACCGAGCACGGCCGGCGGCTATGCGCAGACGATCGAGCTGACCCAGTGGCTGGTCGCCAAGGAACAGGCCGGCAAGTAGGCCGCCGGCGCCATCCGCGTGGAGAACGACCCGATGTTCAAGCGATACGCCCGCCTGCCCGTCCTGGCCTTGCTCGCCAGCCTGCTGCTGGCCAGCGCCTGCACCGCGCAGCCCAGCGACCCGGCGCCGTACGCGGAGGGCACCGACTACGTCACCCTGCCCGCCCCGCACCAGCGCTACAGCAGCGAGGGCAAGGTCGAGCTGGTCGAGGTGTTCTCCTACGGCTGCATCCACTGCGCGGAGTTCGCGCCGGATGCCGAGAAGCTGCGCAAGGAGCTGCCGGCCGGGGTCGAGTTCAAGCTGCTGCCGGCGCCGTTCAACCAGCAATGGGTGCCGTTCGCGCGGGCCTATTACGCGGCCAGGCAGCTGGGCGTGGTCGAGCGCACTCACCTGCAGCTGTTCGTGGCCAAGTTCGGCGAGCATTACCCGATCAACTCGATGGACGAGCTGGCCGATTTCTACGCCCGCGAAGGGGTCAACCGCGACGAGTTCATGCGCATCGCGATGGCGCCGGAAACCACCGAGAAGATGAAGCGCGACCTCGACCTGCTGCGCACCTGGCAAGTCGACGGCACGCCGACCCTGGTGGTCGACGGCAAGTACGTCGTTGCCACGGTGCGCTCGCACGAGCACATGCTGGCGGTGGCGCTGTGGCTGGCCAAGCGCGAACTGGCCGGCAAGTAGCTCCCGCCAGGCGGCCCTGCGCGGCGGCGGATCGCGCCGCCATCGTCGCGTTCACGCGGCGGCGCGCATGCTGCAGCTCGGGCGGGTGGCCAGGCCGGCTGCTGAAGGCATCCGCTCCCCTCTTCTGCCGCGTGCTGCCATGAACCGTGCCGCCACCCCTGCCACCGCACCTGCCGAGCGTCGCCTGCGCCTGCTCAGCTGCAACATCCTGGCCGGCGCCAGCGTGGCGCATTACCGCGACTACCTGACCCGCAGCCTCAACGCGGTGCTGCCCGGACGCAGCAAGATGGACAACCTCGACCGCCTGGCCGAGGTGCTGGCCGGCTTCGACGTGATCGGCCTGCAGGAAGCCGACGCCGGCAGCCTGCGCTCGGGCTTCCTCAACCAGACCCGTTACCTCGCCGAGACCTCCGGCCTGCCGTTCTGGAGCCACCAGCCCAACCGGCCGGTGGCGCGGCTGGCGCATTCGGCCAACGGCCTGATCAGCCGGCTCGAACCGACCTCGGTGATGGACTACCCGCTGCCCAGCCGCATCCCCGGCCGCGGCGCGCTGCTGGCGCAGTTCGGCGAAGGCGAAGACGCGCTGGCGGTGATGATTGCCCATCTTTCGCTGAGCGCCCCGGCGCGCGCGCGCCAGCTCGGTTTCATCGCCGAGCTGCTGCAGGATTTCCGCCACGCCGTGCTGATGGGCGACCTCAACACCGAACCGGGCAGCGCGGAGATGCGCCAGCTGTTCAACAAGAGCAGCCTGCAGCCGCCGGCGCAGCCCACGCCCACCTTTCCCAGCTGGAAGCCGCGGCGGGCGCTGGACCACATCCTCACCTCCGAGGCGATCCAGCTGGAGAAAACCTGGACGCTGCCGCAGGCGTTCTCCGACCACCTGCCGGTGGCCGCGGAAATCCGCCTGCCCGCCGGCGTCGGCGGCCGCAACACGAAGCGGAAGCACCGATGACCTCGCTGCCGTGGCGCGCGGCGGCATGGTGGCTGGCGCTGCTGGCAGTGGGCCTGGGCGCCACCGCGCTGCGCTTCGGGCTGATCGAATCCAGCGCGATCGGGCAGCTCTGCGGCAGCGGCCACGGCCCCGCGTGGTGCACGCTGCGCACGTGGCTGGTGCTCGGCTTCCTGCATCACGTCTACGGCACGCTCGCGCTCATCGCGCTGCTGCCGGCGTGGTTGTTGCGGCGCCTGTCGCTGGCCTGGCTGGCCGCGGCGCTGGGCGTGTTCGCCATGCAGTTGTACGGCGCCGAGGCCGGCGCGCTGGCCTTGCTACTGGGCAGCCTGCGCCTGCTGCGCCTGCAGGCGGACGCCCGCGCGCCACGCATGCCAGACCGGCCAGGCAAGCAGCAGGTTCAGCACCAGCCATGACCACGCGGTCGGGTTGAGCCCGGCCTCCTGCGCGACCACGACCACGCCCAGCAGCGGCAGGCACGCGGCAAGGAAGCGCTGTTCCAGCGTGGGCCGCGCCCGCTCGCTCGCGCGGGACAGCCACCCCGCCAGTGCATGGCCCACGCACGGCAGCGCGAACAGGCCCAGCGGAAAATCGCGATAGCGCCCGTCGAACACCAGCAGCAGGCCGTAATACGCCAGCGCGAACAGCCACAGCGTGCGCCAGCCGCCGGGGCCACCCGGCCGCGGCGTGCCGGCCAGTCGCCCGGCAATCCAGCGCGCCAGCCGCAGCGCGGTGAACACGGCCAGCACGCAGGCGGCCAGCGAGATCGTCCACTCCCACGGGTTGCGGCAGGCAAACCACATCTGTCGGCACTGCCAGGCGACGGCGCCGCCGCTGGCCACGCCGGCCAGGCCCAGCGCCAGCCGTTTGCGCCAGCCGTTCCGGCGACGTCGCCATGCGCCGGCCAGCGCGAAGATCACGCCACCGAGCGCCGCGGCCAGCCAGCCCAGCCACCAGCGCGCCATCTCGACCACCGGCCCGGTCATCGCGAATTTCGGCTGCGCCTGCGCGTCGAAAATGCCCCAGTAGCCGCCCACCGTGCCTTCCTGCGTGCGCTTCCACGGCTGGTCGAACGCCTCGATCACGTTGTACGGCAGGCCGGTTTCCTCCGCGTAGCGCAGGAAGTCGCGCAGGTAGCGCGCCTCGTCCACCACGCTGGCGCTGGCCGCCTGGCGCGGGCGGCCGGCGCTGGGCCAGCCGGTCTCGCCGATCATCACGCGCCGCCCCGGAAACGCCGCGCCCACCTTCGCGTACACCGCCGCCACGTGCTGCACCGCCTGCTCGGGCGGCACCGGCCGGTCTTCCCAGTACGGCAGCACGTGGATGGTGAGGTAATCCACCGAGCCGGCCAGCTCGGGATGGCGCAACCAGAACTCCCACACGTCGGCATAGGTCACCGGCTCGGGCACCGCCTCGCGCACACGCGCCAAATCGGCCGCCAGCTGCGCCGACGACAGCTCGCCGCGCAGCAGCACCTCGTTGCCGACGATCACCGCACGCACCACGTCCGGGTAGGCGCGCGCCGTGGCGATGCCGAGGCGGATCTGTTCGGCATTGGCCTCGGGATCATGTCCCAGCCAGATGCCCAGCAGCACCTTCATGCCATAGCGCCGGGCGATCCGCGGTACCGCGCTGAGGCCCTGCCCCTGCGAGTAGGTGCGCACGCAATCGAAGCGCTGCGACAGCGCGCGCAAGTCCGCGTCGACGCGCTCGGCGCTGACGAAGGCCGAGGCATCCAGCGGCGACTCGCCCGCCAGCCGGAACGGTGCATACGACACGCAGGCGATGCGCGAGGTGGGTGCATCGGGCAACGCCACCGGCCGGCCGATCGCCCACCAGCCGTACAGCGATGCCAGGGCTGCCAGCAGCAAGGCCAGCCACGCCAGAGGCTCCCGACGGACAACAGGCGCAGCTTCGGATGACATGCGGCAAACCGTGGATGGCGACGAATCAGCGTGCCAGCTTAGCAGGGCGCGCCATGTGTTCACCCGGTCCACACAAGCGGCCGCGGGCGTTCCACTACACTGCGGGCAGATCGAATCGCGGAGTACGCATGCCTGCTTTCACCTCTCCCCGGCTGGCACGCGCGGGCGGCCTGCTGCTGGCCGGTGCCTGCCTGTTCACCGGCCTTGCGCAGGCCGCCGAGCCGACGCCGGCGCAACGCGCCACGTTCAAGCAGGCCTATGCGGCGGCCCAGCAGGGCGACGACTGGCGCGCCCTCGCCGGCACGCTGCACGACTACCCGCTGTATCCCTACCTGCAGGCGGCGGCGCTGGAGCACGACATCCGCACCGTCGACCGCGCCACCGTCGAGGCCTACCTCGCGCAGTATCCGGACTGGCTGCCCGCCGCCGACCTGCGCCGCAGCTTCCTGCGCGAGCTGGCGCGGCGGCAGGATTGGAGCGGCTTTCTCGCCCTGTACCAGGCGGGCCTTGGCGACACGCTGAGCTGCGACGCGCTGCAAGCCAGGCTCGCGCAAGGTGCCACGCTGGATTTCGATCGCGATCTCGCCGCGCTGTGGTCGCAGCCGAACCTGCCCGACGCCTGCGACCCGGTGCTCGATGCCGCGCAGCGCCAGGGCCTGCTCACCGCCGCAGGGTTGTGGACGCGCATCGACCGCGCCGCCGACGCCGGGCAGGCCGGCACCATCGCCAGCCTGGCGAGCTGGTTGCCCGCCGCCCAGCAGGCCGACGCGCAGCAGCTGGTACTGGCCTTGCGCGATCCGGCCGCGGCGCTGGCCAAGGCCCTGCAGTGGAGCGACACGCCGCGCGCGCGGCAGGCCGCGACGCTGGCGCTGGTGCGACAGGCGCGGCGCGACGTGGACCGCGCCGACGACGCGTGGCGGCAGTTGCAGCCGCGTTTGACGTTCGACACCGCGCAGCGCAACGACATCCTGCGCGCGCTGGCGCTGTTCCACGCCACCGACTTCGACGACGACGCGCTCGCCCGTCTCGTCGCGCTGCCCGCCGCCGCGCAGGACGACAGCACCCGCGAATGGCGCGCGCGAGTGGCGCTGGCTCGGATGAACTGGCCGGCCGTGTTGGCGGCGATCGCGGCGATGCCGCCGTCGCTGCAGCAGGGCGACGAATGGCAGTACTTCCGCGCCCGTGCGCTCGCCGCCACCGGCGATGCCGCAGCCGCGCAACGGCAATACGCCGCGCTGGCCGGACAGGCCACCTACTTCGGCTTCCTCGCCGCCGACCGCCTGCATCAGGACTACGCCATCTGCCCGCTGAGCCTGGCCGACGATCCGCAGCGCGAGCAGCAGTTGCTGGCCCGACCCGCCCTGCAGCGCGCGTTCGAATTGTTCGCGGTGGACCTGCCGCGACTGGCCCGGCGCGAATGGAACCGCGCGCTGCAAGGCACCGACGCGGCCACCCAGCGCCTCGCCGCCGACCTGGCCAACCGGCGTGGCTGGTACGACCGCGCGGTGTTCACGCTCAGCAGCGGCGACGCGCTGCGCCTGTACGACCTGCGTTTCCCGCTGGCCAGCCAGGACGGCCTGGTGCCGCAGGCCGAGCAGGCCGGCATCTATCCGGCATGGGCGTACGCGATCCTGCGCGCCGAGAGCGCGTGGATGAGCGACGCGCGTTCCGGCGCCGACGCCCGCGGCCTGATGCAGCTGCTGCCGGCCACGGGCGCGCTGGTGGCGCGTGCCGCCGGCCTGCCATGGGACGGCGCTGCCAGCCTGTACGACCCGGTGGTGAACATCGCGCTGGGCACGCGCTACCTGGCGCAGATGGCGCAGCGTTTCGACGGCTCGACCTGGCTCGCCAGCGCGGCCTACAACGCCGGGCCGAACCGCGTCGACGTGTGGCTGGCCGAACGCGGCACGCTGGCGCCGGACCTGTTCGTCGCCACCATCCCGTACAAGGAAACCCGCGAATACGTGGCCCGCGTGATGGCCTTCAGCGTGATCTACGACTGGCGCCTCAACCAGGCGGTGGTGCCACTGGCGCGGCGCATGGGCGCGATCGGCCAGCCGCTCGCAACCCCGGGCCCGGGCACGCCGCGTCGCGTGGTGCAGTGCCCGGCGGAGGCGCCGGCGGGCAGCGCTTCGACGTCGGCGCCGGTGTCGAGCACACGCTGATCGCCGCCCTCGCCATTCACGCGTCGGCGGCGCGCATCCCCAGCAACGCGCGCAACCGCTTCAGCTCCACGCCGTAGGCGGCGCAGCGCTCGCTGTCCCGGCGCATCAACGCGTCCACGCTGCCGGCATGGCGCTCGCCGCCGCCATGCACGTCCACGCAGGCTGGCGCGAACGGCAACGCGCAGAACGCCAGCAGGCGACGTGTCTGCAACGCCGGTTCGGCACGCCATGCCTCGTAGTGGTGTTCGAGAAAGCGGCCGGGATACAGCTGCCGCCAGTGCCGGCACAACGCGTCGTAATCGCTCCAGTAGCCGGTGACGTGGTCGAGGTCGTAGCTGAACTCGTGACGGTCGAGGAACAACTGCCGGTAGCAGGCGAAACAGGTTTCCAGCGCGCGGCGGCGGCTGTCGACCACGCGCGCGCCCGGCAGCATCGCGAGGATCGCCCCGACCAGCCGCCAGTTGCCCGGCGTGCGGTCGACCAGGCAGGCCTTGCGTCCGCGTGCCGCTTCGGCGCGGGCGAGGTAATCCCGGCCCAGTCGCTGCCAGTCCGCCGGCGTGGCCTGCGTCATCCACTGCACGCGCGGCTGCTGCCGGCGTTGCGTTTCGGCCTTGAGCACCTCTTCGACCGCATCCGATTCGTCGACCACCGCCACTGCCGGATGCGCGGCCAGCACCTGCGCGGTCAGCAGCGACCCGGCCTGCGGCATGCCGACCACGAACACCATGCCCTCGCCCAGCCGCGCATCGATGGCGTCCGTCCGCCGCGTCTCGAACACCCGGCGCATCGCCTGCGCCTGCGCGCGGGACTTGGCCGGCTTCCAGGCCAGCGCGCGGTACATCTGCGCATTGGCCTTGCGCAGCGCGCGAAATGCGCCGGCGTAGTCGCCCTGGTCCTCCAGCGCGCGGGTCAACGCAAAACCCAGGCACACCCGCGCGCGCTGACTGGCCAGCGGCGAACGCAGCAGTTGTTCCAGATGCGCGACGTCGGCCGCGCCGAACGACGCCGTCTCCAGATCGGCGAGGCCGACCCAGGCATCGGCCAGGTCCGGCTGCAGGCGCAGCACCGCACGATAACTGTCGCCGGCCGGACCCAACGCACCCAGGCTCGCCTGCGCCTGCGCCAGCAGCATCCGCGCCGGCACGTGGCCGGGCTCGGCATCCAGCGCGCGATGCAAGGCGGTGATCGCCCCGGCCGGACGCTGCTGCAGCATGTACATCTTGCCGAGGTTGAACCACGCCGGCGCAAAGTCCGGCGCCTTGGCACAGCATCGCTCCAGGCCAGCCATTGCCGTCGCAGGCTCGCCCGCGGCGAACAGCGCCGTGGCCAGGTTCATGCGCACCAGCGGGTCGTCCGGCAGCAACGCCCGCGCCCGCTGCAGGAAGGCCACCGCCCTCACGTAATCGCCGCGCACGTGCCGCACCAGCCCCTGCATGCGCAAGGCCTCGGCACAATCGGGCAGCATCGCCAGCACGCCATCGAGCGCCGCCTCGGCAGCCGGCAGGTCGTGCGCATCCAGCGCTGCGGAAGCACGCGCGAGCAACGCCCGCGCCGCCGCCGGCAAGCCGGCGGCGCGGTCGCTCGTCAACGGATGATCCTGCAACGCCCCCATCCTCGTTCGCCCCTGTGGCCGCTGTGCGGCCCCATCGGCCAGCTTACGCGAGGGCAGGCACCGCATCAAAGAGCGAACGCAACCCTGCTGTCGCGAGCGACCGAAAGTCCATGTTCCGACGCCCCCTGACATGCCGGAAATCGAAAGCAGCTCGCCATGGCCGCTTTTGCCTCAACGGTCATCCACCAACCATCAGGCAGGGCAGCCTTCGCAGGTCACCCGAGCGATCCAGCAACAGGCATTGCATACGCGTTCGTCTGAACAAGCCATCACGAGACACATAGTGGATCGAGAAAACCAGATCGCCGTCGGTTGTCCAACGCGCATCATTCGGGCCACCGCGGAGGGAATACTTCCGCGTGGCGACAACTTCGCCATCGCGGTGCTGCTCCACGCGAAAAATGGCACCGGCACCGCTCCCCAGATGGTTCAATCCGGTGAGCACGATCAGCCCGAACGGCATCTTCACGATGCCGCGCACGTTTCCCTTGAGTACCGGATGCACCGTACCGCCCACATCGCGAAACACGAGTTCTCCGCCCCACTCGCCGCGATCCGCTCCAAGCAGTTGGCCGCCAAACGCGGCAAGGACATAGTCAGGCTCCTGGAGAAAGCGATCGGTATGCGTACCCGTCTCGTCGATCCCGGTTGTCTCCACCAGATAACCAGGAACAGACGCGGCACCCGCCGGGGCAGGTGCCACCGCCGCATGCGTGTTCGCCGGCCCGCGTATACGGACGGTTACGCGCCCCCAGACCGCGAGCGCCGTGCACAAGCAGAACACGGCAATCAACAGCACCGCCAGAGAGGCCATCAGGTATTTTCCGCGACCCGTCATGGCAAGCCCGATTCGTCGTTTCCGGAGACGTTCCTCAGCGGAGGAAAGGCAAGCCCGCTACTCGCGCAACCACCGCGCCGCATCCACAGCGTAATAGGTGAGGATCGCATCCGCACCGGCGCGCTTGAACGCGGTCAGCGATTCGAGCACCACCGCCTTTTCGTCCAGCCAGCCGTTCTGCGCGGCGGCCTTGAGCATCGCGTATTCGCCGCTGACCTGGTAGACGAAGGTCGGTGCGCCGAAGGCGTCCTTCACCCGGCGCAGCACGTCGAGGTACGGCAGGCCCGGTTTCACCATCACCATGTCGGCGCCTTCGAGCAGGTCCAGCTCGACCTCGCGCAGGGCCTCGTCGCTGTTGCCCACGTCCATCTGGTAGGTGTGCTTGTTGCCCTTGCCGAGGTTGGCCGAGGAACCGACCGCATCGCGGAACGGGCCGTAGAACGCGGAGGCATATTTCGCCGAGTAGGCGAGGATGCGGGTGTGGATGTGGCCGGCCGCTTCCAGCGCATCGCGGATGGTGCCGACGCGGCCGTCCATCATGTCCGACGGCGCCACGATATCCATGCCCGCCGCGGCCTGCGCCAGCGACATCTTCACCAGCGCCTCGACGGTGGGCTCGTTCATCACGTAACCATGCTCGTCGATCAGGCCGTCCTGGCCGTGGGTGGTGTACGGGTCGAGCGCCACGTCGCCGATCAAACCCAGTTCCGGATACTTCGCCTTGAGCGCGCGGGTGGCGCGGTGCATCAGGTTGTCGGGGTTCCACGCCTCGGCGGCGTCGAGCGATTTCACCCCGGCGCCGGGCGAGGGGAACAGGGCCAGCGCGGGAATGCCCAGGCGCACGCATTCGCCGGCCAGCTTCAGCAGTTCGTCGATCGAGAGCCGATCCACGCCGGGCATCGACGGCACCGCTTCGCGCCGACCCTCACCCTCGATCACGAAGGCGACCATGATCAGGTCGCTCGGCAGCAAGGTGTGCTCGCGCATCAGCGCGCGAGAGAAGGCGTCGCGGCGCATGCGGCGCATGCGGGTGGCGGGAAAGCTCATGGCGGTACTCGCAAGTCGGCAGCCCTCTATTTTACGCCTTTGCCCCGCACGCAGCCGCGGCCCGCCGGCATCGCCATTCCGGCGCGTACGGATGCAAAACGCTGGACTACGCGGCACAACGGCGGCACGCTTGCTGTTCCGTTTCCGCAGGAAGCTACATGAGCCCGTCCCGCAGCGTACCCACCCTGCTCGTCGATCTGGGTGGCACCAACGTCCGCTTCGGCGTGGCCGACACCTCGCGCGAGCGCCCGCTGCTGGCCGACAGCATCCGGCGCTATCGGGTTGCCGAGCACGATTCGCTGGTGGCCACCGCCCGGCAGTACCTCGACGAAACGGGGCTGACGGTGAAGCGCGCCATCGTCGCCGCGGCCGGACGCATCGTCGACGGCGAGACGGTGAAGGTCACCAACAATCCGTGGGCGATCTCGGCCCACCAGACCGCCGAGGCGCTGGGCCTGGAGCATGTGCACCTGGTCAACGACTTCGCCGCGCAGAGCATGGCGGTGACGCTGCTGCACGGCGACGACCTGGTCGACGTGGGCACGGTGCCGCGGCCGGTGGTCGGTGCCGAGGACGAACAGACTTTTGCCATCGTCGGCCCCGGTACCGGCCTGGGCGTGGGCGGCCTGCTGGTGCGCGGCGGTCACTGCAGCGTGCTGCAGACCGAAGGCGGCCACGCCGGCTTCGCCGCGCACACGCCGGAGGACATCGCGATCCTCGACTACCTCAACCACAAGTACGGTCGCGTTTCCAACGAGCGGCTGATCTGCGGCCAGGGCCTGGTGAACCTGTACGACGCGATCTGCCACATGGTCGGCGCACAACCGGCCGACCTGAAGCCCGAAGACATCACCGCCCGGGCCAAGGCCGACAGCTGCCCGCTGTGCACGCGCACGGTGGAAACCTTCGCCGGCATCTTCGGCAGCGTGGCCGGCGACCTGGTGCTCACGCTCGGCGCGTGGGACGGCGTCTACCTCACCGGCGGACTGATCCCGGTGCTGCTGCCGTGGCTGGAACGCGGGCGCTTCCGCGAACGCTTCGAAGCCAAGGGCCGCTTCCGCGACATCATGGAAAAAGTGCCGACCCAGGCGATCATGAACCCGGAACCGGGGCTGCTCGGCGGCGCCGCGCTGGCCGTGCTGGACTCGGGCCGGCCATTGCTGCCGCGGCGCGAGAGCAGCCATGCCACGGCGTGACGGCGCCTTCCTGTTCGATCTGGACGGCACCCTGATCGACAGCGTCTACCAGCACGTGCTGGCGTGGAAGCAGGCGCTGGACGCCGAGGGGCTGGACATTTCGGTGTGGCGGATCCATCGCAAGATCGGCATGAGCGGCGGCCTGTTCGCCAACATGCTGTTGCGCGAGACGACTTTGCCGATCACTGCCGAGCGACTGGATCGCATGCGCGAGCATCATGCCGAGGCGTTCAACCGCATGCATGCGCAAGGCGCGGTGCGGCCGCTGCCCGGCGCGCGCGAATTGCTCGACTACCTCGGCGCGCAGGACATCCCGTGGGCAATCGCCACCAGCGGGCGGATGGAAACGGCCCGGCACAACCTGGAGGCGCTCGGCATCGATCCGTCGAAGGTGCCGGTGGTCACGCGCGACCAGGTGCGCCATGCCAAGCCCGACCCGGATTTGTTCATGGAAGCGGCCGAGCGGCTCGGCGTGGACATCCGCCAATCGCTGGTGATCGGCGACAGCGTGTGGGACATGCTTGCCGCGCAACGCGCCCGCACGCTGGGCGTGGGCGTGCTCTCCGGCGGCTACGGCCAGGCCGAGCTGCAGCAGTCCGGTGCATTCCGCGTGTACGAGGACCCCGCCGACCTGCTGCGCCACATCGACGAAGTGGCGGCGCGCGATTGAGCCGGCCGCGCTTCACTGAACCGGCGCGGCGCGCATCATGAAAAGTTAATCACCGGCAACAAGTCGGGCGCTAGGCTGAACCGGCCTCGCCCTCTTCCGGAGCCGTCCCATGCGTCGCCTCATCGCCAGCCTCCCGCTCGCCCTGCTGCTCGCCGCCTGCTCGCCCGCGCCCACGCCGCCAGCCCCTGGCGAAGCGCAGACGGCGCCCGCCAACCCCGCCCTGGGCTCGCCGGAATGGCTGGCCTGGGTCGACCAGTCGCTCGCCATCAGCGACAAGGGCCACGGCCCCGACCCCGGTTCCCCCGAGTGGAACCAGGCCGTGCAGCGCAAACTGGGCGAGGAAGCCCCGCAATCCAACCCGGGCTCGCCGCAATGGCAGCAGTCGGTCGACGCGCTGCTGCGCACGCGGCTGCCGCCGGGGTCTTGAATACAGAGGCGCGCAGCGAGTTGCAGGCCACCGAGGCCAGCGGCGATGCGGGCGCAATCGCCAAAGCCAAGGAGCTGCTCATGGGGCGCGCCCGGTCGAAGGGACGATGGATACCAGATGACGCGCTGTGGGCATGCTTCCAGACGAACAAGGAAGCGCTCAACCCTCGCCGACGCCCGGCCCCGACACGTTGCCGTCGGCGAATACCGACGAGCGCGGCGGGTTTCAGCCGCGCAGGCGATCCATCGTCACGTTGCCGGTGCTGCCCGCCTTGCGCGTGAAGCGAAACCGGAACGCCAGCCTGATCGGCACGAATTCGACCTTGATCACCGGACCGTCGCAACCCGGCGCCTGCGCAGCGTCGTATCCCTGCGGGTAGGTGCATCGCCGGGACCGGGCGAAGCGCCACGACGACGTCGCCTGCCTGGCGCTGCGCATCAATTCGGCGGCAACGTCGCCGATCCTCGCCGGGCAACCGGGCAGGCCCGTCAGTGGTGCGCTGGCATAAACGAGGCCGTCTCGATCAATCGACACCTCCAGGCAGACGACCACCTCACCGCGTGGCGCGTCCGCCGTCGCGGGGTAATTGGGCAACTGCAGCGGCGCCAGGGGCTCGCCGATGACGAAGCCCTGGTTTTCGGACATGGCATAACTTTCGGCGTTGGCCGGGATGAAGGTTTCCACGCTGGAACCGCGAACCTCACCGACATCCTGATGGGCGCAGCCAGCGAGCCACGACGCCAAGATGATGAAGAACGCACTGCGCCACGTGCGGAGGGTCCGATGTTTCACGATTTCTTCCTTGTCATCGCGTTGACTGGCGGGGCGTTCCGGACGCTGGCTACGAAACCGACTCCGGCGCCAGCAGCGCATCCAGGTCAGCTTCGTCGAAGCGCAGTTTCTCGCGGCTGCCGCCGCCTTCGAGCACGGCGTCGGCAAGTTCGGCCTTGCGCAGTTTCAGTTCCTCGATGCGCTCTTCCACCGTGCCGCTGGTGATGAGGCGGAACACGAACACCGGCTTGTCCTGGCCGATGCGGTGTGCGCGGTCGCTGGCCTGCGCCTCGGCGGCGGGGTTCCACCACGGGTCGTAGTGGATCACGGTATCGGCGGCGGTGAGGTTCAGGCCCACGCCGCCGGCCTTCAGCGAGAGCAGGAACAGCGGCACCTCGCCGTCCTGGAAGCGCTGCACCGGCTCGGCGCGGTCGCGGGTGTCGCCGGTGAGGGTGACGTAGCGGATGCGGCGGCGGTCGAGCTCGGCGGCGATCAGTTTCAGCATGCCGGTGAACTGCGAGAACAGCAGCACCTTGCGGCCCTCGTCCAGCAGCGCGGGCAGCATGTCCATCAACAGCTCGAACTTGGCCGATTCGCGCACGCCGCGCGCCGCCTCGAGTTTCACCAGGCGCGGGTCGCAGCACACCTGGCGCAGCTTGAGCAGCGCATCGAGCACCACGATGCCCGAATGCGCGATGCCGCGCTGGGCGATCACCTCGCGCAGCTCCTCGGTCAGCGACAGGCGCAGACCTTCATACAGTTCGCGCTGGCGGCCTTCCAGCACCACGCGGCGGGTGATCTCGGTCTTCGGCGGCAGTTCCTTCGCCACCTGCGCCTTGGTCCGGCGCAGGATGAAGGGCGCCAGGCGCAGGTTCAGGCGTTGCTGGCACTCCTCGTCGCGTTGCTTCTCGATCGGCACGCGGTAGTGGCGGCGGAACGCGCCTTCGTCGCCGAGCAGGCCGGGCACGGCCAGGTCGATCTGCGACCAGAGTTCGCCCAGGTGATTTTCCAGCGGGGTGCCGGTGAGACACAGGTAGCGTGGCGTGCGCAGGCTGAGCAGCGCGCGGCGTGCCTGCGTGCGCGGGTTCTTCACCTGCTGGGCCTCGTCCAGCACGATCAGCGCGAACGGCTGCTGGCGCAGCGCGGCGACATCGCGCGGCAGCAGGGCGTAGCTGGTCAGCACGATGTCCTGCGCGCCGAGCTGGTCGAATTCTTCCGCGCGCTGCGGGCCATGCAAGGTCAGCACCTTGAGCATCGGCGCGAAGCGGGCGATCTCCGACTGCCAATTGGGAATCAGGCTGGTGGGCACCACGATCAGCGCGGGCTGGGTCAGCGCCCCGCCGTGCTTGAGCGACAGCAGATGGGTGATCAACTGCAGGGTCTTGCCCAGGCCCATGTCGTCGGCCAGCACGCCGCCGACGCCGGCCTCGGCCAGCGCGTTCAACCAGCGCAGGCCTTCGCGCTGGTAGGGCCGCAGTTCGGCGGCAAGCCCTTCGGGCACGGCATCGCTGGCGCGCGCGGCGGCGTCACGCAGGCGTGCGGCGAAACCGAGCAGCGGCTCGGCTGCCTGCAGCGTGCCGCCAGCGGGCATGGCGGCGGCCAGTTCCTCCAGTCGGCCGGCCTGCACGCGCGGCAGGTGCAGTGACTTGCGCGGCTTCTCCAGGTATTCGGCCAACGGCGCCAGCAGGCCGCGCAGTTCGCGCAGGCGCACCGGTACGCGCCGGCGCGCATCGACCGGGGCGTACCACACCGCATCGTCGGGCTCATTCGCCGCCGGGCTGAGGGTCAACTGGTGCTCGGCCAGCGCTTGCGCCACGGCGGGCAAAAGGTTGTGGCGCTGGCCATCGACCTCGATGCCGATCTCCAGGTCGAAGGCGTGGTCGTCGACGTCCTCGGCCGCCTGGCCATACCAGCGAACCGGCCCTTCGAGCACCTCGAACGGGAAGCTGGGCGCGTACTCGACGAGGAAATTTTCTTCCTCAAGCTTGGGGCGCAACGCCAGCCAGCGCGCCGGCGTGTTGACCTCCAGTGCGCCGGCATAACCGGCGCCGGGGAACAGCCAGGCGTCTTCGGGCAGGGTTTCGGCCACGTCCCACGGCAGCCCCTCGGTATCCACGCCGGGGGTGAGTCCGACGCGTTCGAGCTGCTCCATCGCGGTGAGTTCCTCGGCACGGCGGCGGGTGATCTCGACCAGTTGGCCATTGCGCACGCGGCGCACCAGCGGCTCGCCGCCGCGGCCGGGCAAACGCTCGCCGGCATAATCGAAGGCCAGCCGCGCATAGCCCAGCGGCGGCGTGCCGGCGGCCAGACGCGCGTGGCGGGTCAGCGCGTGCAGGATCAGCACCGGCTTGGGCGCCAGCTGCGAGCGCTTGAGATCGCCGAACACCTGCGGCAGCGGCACGCGCGTGGCCAGCCGGCTGTTCGGCAGCTTGCTGCGCAGGCGGCGGCCATGCTCGTGTTTCAGCGGCGGCAGCTCCAGCCACTGGGTTTCCTCGGCCGGCGCATCGAACAGGCCCAGGGTCGCGCGCTCGGCGTCCAGGTACCACAGCGCGTCGACGCGCAGCAGGCGCTGGCTGTTGGGCAGCAGCGGCAGCAGGCGCTGGCTGCCGTCGGCCTCCATCTGCCAGTGCCAATTGAGCGGGTGCGACTTGCCGCGCGACAGGCGCAGGCCGGCCAGGCCGCCGAGAAAGCACGGCGCGGTATCGAGCACCTCGGCCAGCAGGCTGTCGCCGACGTGGCCGCCAAGGCGGGCATAGCTGCGGCTCTTGCGCACGCTCAGCGGCAGGCCCAGCACGCTGGCGGCCAGGCGCTGCTCGTGCGGCTGCAGCGGGGTCTGCACCAGGTGGCGGCTGTCCAGCGGCACCGGGCGGCTGTAGCGACCGTGCTCGACCACGCTGAGCAGTACCGGCGCCACGTCGACGCGGGCGAACGCCGCGCCCTCCTCGGGCACCACTTCGACGAAGAAGCCGAGTACGCCACCGTCCTCACTCGCCGCGGGTTTGGGCGCAGCCAGCAGCCGCCGCCAGGCCGGCGGCAAGGTGTCGTCGTCGCCAGCCGGGGGGCCGGCGACGCGCTGCTTCTCGTCCGATTGCGGCATCCGCATGCGTTCCGTAGCAACGACCAAATGCTTGAGCTTAGCAGCGCGAGTGCCGGATGCGGCGACGGCCGCGGCACCCGCCGCCGGTCCTGCGTCAGTCGTTGCCGAACAGCCCGTGCGGATATTCCGGCTTCTGCTCGCGCGCCATCAGTGCCTTGAGCCCTTCGGCCGGGGTGACCTCGCCGTGCAACACGGCGCGCACGCCGGCGCTGATCGGCAGGTCCAGGCCATGCTTGGCGGCCAGCCGCGCCACTTCGTCGGCGGTGAGGATGCTCTCCACCACCTGGCCGATGCGGCGCACCGCTTCGTCGATCGCCACGCCCTGGCCCAACGCCAGGCCGAGCCGGCGATTGCGCGAGAGGTCGCCGGTGCAGGTCAGCACCAGGTCGCCGAGGCCGGACAGGCCGATCAGCGTTTCCGGCCGTGCGCCCAGCGCCACGCCCAGGCGCAGCATCTCGTTCATGCCGCGGGTGATCAGGCCGGCGCGGGCGTTGAGGCCCAGGTTCATGCCGTCGGCGATGCCGGTGGCGACGGCCAGCACGTTCTTCATCGCGCCGCCGAGCTCGGCGCCGAGCACGTCGCCGCCGGAGTACGCGCGCAGGTTGGGCGCATGCAGCAGGCCGGCGAGTTGTTGCGCGAAGGCATCGTCGTCCGAATGCACGGTGACCGCGCTGGGCAGACCGGTGGCCACCTCCCTGGCGAAGGACGGCCCGGTGATGACCGCCGCCGGCCGGCCCGGCAACTTTTCCGCCACCAGTTCGTGCAGGAAACGCCCGGTACCGGGTTCGAAGCCCTTGGTCGCCCAGGCGATCGCGGTGCCCGCGTCGAGCAGCGGCGCGAGTGCGTCGAGCATCGCGGCGAACGCATGGCTGGGCACCACGATCAGCACGATATCGGCGCCGCGCACGGCCGCGCCGAGATCCGCCTCGTAGCCCAACGCCTCCGGCATAGTGACGCCTGGCAGGTAGCGCGCATTGCTGCGTTGCTGCGCCATCTGCGCCAGCGCGTCGGCATCGCGGCCCCATAGCCGGGTGGGTACGCCGTTGCGGGCGCCGAGCGCGGCCAGAGCCGTGCCCCAGGAGCCCGCGCCGAGCACGGTCAGCTTCGGCTTGTCAGGCATGCCCGAAGCTCAGCTGTTGAGCATCACCGGGGCTTCGTCGCCACCGGCACCACGGCGCAACTGTTCGGCGAACAGCGCGTCGAAATTGATCGGCTGCAACAGGAACGGCGGGAAGCCGCCTTCGAGCACCATCGAGGAAATCACCTGGCGCGCATACGGGAACAGCAGGTTCGGGCAATAGCTGCCCAGGATGCCGGCCTTGTCGGTGTCGCCGAAACCGGCGATGCCGAACACGCCCGCCTGCTCCACTTCCGCCAGGTACGCCGTGCGCTGGCCGACCGTGCAGGTCAGGGTCAGACTGAGCACCACTTCATACAGGTCGTTGCCCAGATCGCTGGCCTTCTGGCCCAGGTTCAGCTGCACCTGCGGCTGCGCGTTCTCGTCGATCTCCTGGAAGATCTGCGGCGCGTTGGGCGCCTCGAAGGAAACGTCCTTCACGTAGATCTTCTGCATCACCAGCTGCGGCTGGCTGGCCTGGCCGTTGGCCTGGTCGTTGTTGATCTCTTGTGCCATCGGGTGGTCCTCTCAAAGACGGGCGGTCAAGCAAAGAGGCTGATTGTTCCATACATCCCCGTCTGGCGCACCCATCCGCACCCTTGAACGGGCGTCCGAGGATTGCGCCCAACCGCTTGTTTCTGCGACAATGCGCGGCTCGCCTCATGTCGGCCCGGTTCTCCGGGTGGTCCGCCACGCAATGCGGACCCACGCGACCGGGCCATGCAACACCTCCGGCATTGCGTGGCGCACCGCGTCGCTGGGCCGATGCCGCCCTGGCCAACGGGTGGCAATCACGGCTTCAACCGAAGCCATTCTTGGGAGGTCGTCATGGCCCGTGTATGTCAAGTCACCGGAAAGGGTGTGCAGAGCGGCAACAATGTCTCGCACGCCAACAACAAGACCCGCCGCCGCTGGTTGCCCAACCTGCATGAGCGTCGCTTCTGGGTCCCCAGCGAAAGCCGCTGGATCAAGCTGCGCGTTTCCAACCACGCCCTGCGCACGATCGACAAGAATGGCATCGAGGCCGTGATTGCCGACATGCGTGCCCGCGGCGAAAAGGTCTGAGGAGCACACCATGGCCAACAAATCGCAAGACAAGATCCGCCTGATTTCTTCGGCCGGCACCGGCCACTTCTACACCACGCAGAAGAACAAGAAGAACACCCCGGAAAAGTTCGAGTTCAAGAAGTACGATCCGGTGGTGCGCAAGCACGTGATCTACAAGGAAGGCAAGATCAAGTGAGGTCATGGCGCATTCGCGCGTAGCGCGAGTGCCCTTGCCATGACGTCATCCCTGCGAAGGCAGGGATCGCTCTTGCTCTTGCGCTCTCCACAGCATCCGCAACAGCGATCTTGACTCCTCCAGGAAAACCCGCCGCCCGGCGGGTTTTCCTTTTGCCCGAAGCCCGCCTATCGCGCATCATCGGGCCATGACATTCCCCGCCCTGTTCCCCACCCTGCTCGGCGATGACGCCTGGCGCGCCTTGCCCGCGGCCGTGCAGGCGATGCACGGCGCCGCACCGCTGCTGCGCGCGAGCGGCGTGGCCGACGTCGATGGCGCCGGCCACTTCCCCGCGCGCTGCCTGCGCCGGCTGCTCGGCCTGCCCGCGCCCGGCCCGCAGCAGGCACTGGCGCTGACGATCGAGCGCCACGGCAACCGCGAAGTATGGACGCGCCGGTTCACCGGCCGACGCATGCAGTCCAGGCTCGACCGCCACGCCGGCTCGCCGCTGCTGCACGAACATCTCGGGCCGGCCACGCTGCGCTTCGCGCTGCGCCGCGACGGCGACGCGATCGACTGGCAACTGCGGGGCGTGAGCCTGTTCGGCCTGCGGTTGCCGCGCTCCTTCTGCGGCACGGTGCGGTCGCGCAGCGGTGCGCACGACGGGCGCTACGCCTTCGACATCGACGTGCGCCTGCCGTTGCTCGGTCGGCTCGTCGCCTACCGCGGCTGGCTGGAGATCGACCGTGTCACCTGAAGGCGAACACCCCGTCATCGTCTTCGATGGCGTCTGCGTGCTGTGCAGCCGCTGGGTGGATTTCATCCTGCGTCACGACCGTACCGGCCGCTTCCGGCTGGCGGCGATGCAGGGGCAACATGGTCGCGCCCTGCTGGTGGCGCACGGCTTGTCGCCGGACGACCCGGTGTCGTTCCTGCTGGTCGAGCAGGATCGGGGTTACCGCGACACGGACGCCATTGTCCGCGTGCTTCGCCACTTGGGCGGGCCGTGGCGCCCGGCAAGCGCGATGCTGCGCATGGTTCCACGCCGCTGGCGCGACGGCGCCTACCGCTGGCTCGCCCGCCACCGATACCGCCTGTTCGGTCGGCGCGCACAATGCCGCCTGCGCGAGCCGGACCAGGCGTGGCGCTTCATCGACTGAGCACCTCGACGCCGGTGCGCAACGCGAATCCCTCGAAGCCGGCGACGATCTGATCGAGCGCAAGCAATCCCATGCAGGGCATGGCGCCCTTCTCGGCCAGCAGACCATCCGCCCAGCGCCGCGCAAACACGATCGCCGGCGTCACCGGCACCTGCGGGCCATCGCCCGCGTCGGCATCCAGCCACCAGCACAGGTGCAGCGGCCGGCCTTGCTCGTCGGTGCCACGCAACTCCACCACCATGCCGCCGACATCAGTGCCCAGGCGCACGAACCATTCGCTCATGCGCCGCAGTGCGGGCGCGTGGCGCGCGAGATCGCGGATCAGGCCCAGTCGCACCAGTACGCCCATGCCCCAAGTCGCCCATTGCAGCAAGGGCAGTTCGAGGCCGGCGCGGAAGACCACCGAACGCGCCTGCGGATAACGCGCGTGAAACAGTTCGAGATCCGGAACATCGCAGACGCCGACGCGGCGATGGCCGAACGGGAACCATTGGCGCCGGCTGTCCATCCAGCCATGCACCGTGTCCCAGCGGCCCTCGCGCCAGACGCGGATCGGCCGCCCGCAATAGCCGAGGATGGAGGCCACCGTGGCATCGCCGCGCGGCGTGCGGTTGCCGGGATTGATCGCGTGTTCGATGGCGTCGAGCCGGCCGAAGCGGGGCAACAGCGCATCGACCGCCGCTGAACTCAGCGCCGGCACGCTGGACGCACCGCTGACCAGCAGCCGGCCCGCACACCGTGCGCGCTCGTTTAGCCGGGAAAAGCCGCAGACAAAATCACGGCCATCGGCGAGGTCGATGTAATCACTGCCGGCGTCGATGCACGCTTCCGCGACACGATAATCCTGCCCCTGGAACGGGCCGGCGGCGTGGATCACCAGATGCGGTTCGAGCGCGGCCAGCGCCGCCGGAAAGTCCGCACTCGCCGTATCCAGTGCATGGACGCGCACACGCGCATCGCCGATCGCCGCGCGCAATGCCTCCAGCGACGCCTTGTGGCGTCCAGCCAGCAACAGTTCGAAACGTGCGTCGTGCGCAAGCCGCGTCGCGATGCGCGAACCGAACACGCCGGTCGCGCCAAGCACCACCACCCTCGGGGTCATTCCGTACCTCCCTGTCGATGCGCAAGGGTTCGAGCTTGCCATGCGCCGCCCGAACGGAGAAACCGGGGCACACGAAGCCCCGGCTCTTCGGGGCAACCTCGCCCCCCGGCCGGAGGCTGCCCTGAAAGCGTCCACCATGTGTCCGGTCTAAACACAGAGTCGGGGGTTCCCTCAAGGCAAACGAAAAGCCCGCCATCGAGGCGGGCCTGGTTCGGGTCGATGCCGCCGGCGCTCAGGCCGTGGCGACCGTGTAGCCCTTGAGCCGCTGGGCGAACTCCTGCAGCGCGCGGATGCCGCTTTCCTCGGCCTCGTGGATCCACTGCTGCAAACCCTTCAGCGCCTGGTCGGCACCGCGCTGTTCCATCAGCGCCGCAAGGCGGCTGCGGAACTCGACCACGGTCTTCAGTGTGGGGCGCTTGGCCAGCATCGCCTGCATGCGGTCGCGGCCCTCGCTGTCGAGCCAACGGCCGCCGTCGGCCATGGCCAGCCGCATCCGGCGCGGGATCGCCCTGATGTTCTCGCCGGCGTGCTGCGCCTCGTCGCGCAGAGTCGGCACGATCACGCCGCGGTAATAGTCGGTCATCGCCTGGAAGCGATGGGTGAGCACCGCCTTGAGCGTGTCGGCGTCGGGCAGGCGCACGTTCGGGCGCACGTCCAGCGAGGGCGCCACGCGCAACACCTTGGCCAGGCCCACGGCACGCAGGCCGCAGATCGCCGCCCAGCCGATATCGAACTCCCACTTGCGCAGGGCGAACTTGGCCGAGCTGGGGAAGGCGTGGTGGTTGTTGTGCAGCTCTTCACCGCCGATCCAGAAACCCCACGGAATCAGGTTGCGCGCGGTGTCGGCGCTCTCGAAGTTGCGGTAGCCGGCCCAGTGGCCGATGCCGTTGACGAAGCCGGCGGCCCAGAACGGGATCCACACCATCTGCAGCGCCCACAGCGCCGCGCCGATCACGCCGAACAAGGCCACGCTGATGAACAACATCAGGGTCGGGCCCCAGTAGGGATGCGCGCCGTAGAGCTTGTGCTCGATCCAGTCGTCGGGCGTGCCGCGACCGTACTGCGCCATGTCCTGCTTGTTCTCGCAGGCGTCGCGGTAGAGCGACACGCCATCCCAGAACACCTTGCGGATGCCGTAGATCATCGGGCTGTGCGGGTCCTCCGCAGTCTCCACCTTGGCGTGGTGCTTGCGATGCACCGCCACCCATTCGCGGGTGACCATGCCGGTGGTGAGCCAGCCCCAGAAACGGAAGAAGTGCGCCAGCACGGGGTGGAAATCCACGCCGCGATGGGTCTGGCTGCGATGCAGGTACAGCGTCACCGTGAAGATGGTGAGCTGGGTCACCACCAGCATGTAGATGGCGATCTGGCCCCAGCTCGCGTTGGCGAGGCCGTGGTTGAGGAAATCGAGTACCGCGTCAAGCATGAAAGTTACCGAATGGGGATGGAACGGGGGGACGGGGTGGAGTCTAATTCGGGGAATGCCATACCCACCAGCATGGCCGGGTCATGATGGTAACAGCCTGTCAAGAGGCGGAAGTGAAACCGGCGTTGGTTGGCAGCGCGCACGATCGCCTGTTGTCTAACCATGGGGGCGCCGTGACAATCAGGCAATGACCACGATCATCCCCCCCGACCCGCCGCCCGCCCTGCAGCTGGATCACGTCGCACGCCGCCGCGCCGGTCGCGTTGCCGTGCGCGATCTCAGCCTGAGCCTGCCGCGCGGCCAGGTGCTGGGCCTGCTCGGCGTCAACGGCGCCGGCAAATCGACCACCTTGTCGATGATCGCCGGGGCGCTGCGCCCGGACCGCGGCGTCATCAAGCTGAACGGCGAGGACTTCCTGGAACACCCGGAGCTGGCTCGCACATGCATCGGCTGGCTGCCCGAACGCGCGCCGCTGTGGCCGGAACTGACCGTGACCGAACACCTGGACGCGCACGCCCGCATCCGCGGCCTGAATGGCGCCGCCCTGCGCGCGGCCCGCAGCGCGATCATCGAGCGGCTGGAACTGCAACCGCTGGCGCGGCGCCTGGCCGGTGTGCTGTCGCAGGGCCAGCGCCAGCGGCTGGGGCTGGCCTGCGCGCTGGTGCACCGCCCAGCGCTGCTGGTGCTGGACGAACCGGCGAACGCACTCGACCCGGTGCAGGTGGCCGCGCTGCGCAGCCTCATCCGCGAGCAGGCCGCCGCCGGCACCGCGGTGATCCTGTCCACGCATGTGCTGGCCGAAGTCACCGCGGTGTGCGATCGCGTGGCGATCCTGCACGAGGGCGCGTTGCAGCACGAAGGCACGGTCGAGGCCGGCGATCATGCGGCGCTGGAACGGCGCTTCTTCGAGATCGCGATGAACCCGCGCCCGGCGCAGGCCGCATGAGCACGTGGGCGGTGACTCGCCTGGAATGGCGTCGCCTGCTGGTGCGTCCGCTGGGCTGGCTACTCGCAGCGCTGACCCTGGCCTGGCTGGGCTGGAACTTCACCGTACTGCTGGGCAGTTTCCTGGCCGGCCAGGTTCAGCGCGCCGCCCTGCCCGACGGCCCCGGCTTCACCGATCTGGTGGCGGTACCGCTGCTGGGGCAACTCGCGCAACTCGCGTTCCTGGTGGTGCCGCTGCTGACCATGTCGGCGATCGCCGGTGAACGCCGCAACGGCACGCTGCCGCTGCTGTTTGCCGCCGGCGTGCCGGCGTCGCGCATCGTGCTTGGCAAGTACCTTGCGCTGCTCGGCTGGTTGCTGCCGTGGTTGGCGCTGACCCTGGCCATGCCGCTGACGCTGGCACACGCCACCGATCTGGACTGGGGCAAACTCGCCGCCGCCGCCATCGGCCTGGCGTTGATGCTGGCCGCGCTGGCGGCGCTGGGGCTGGCCTGTTCCAGTTTCGCCAGCCACCCGGCCATCGCCGCGGCCGCCGCGCTGATCCTGGGACTGGCGCTGTGGAGCGTGAACCTGGGCGCGCAGATGGCCGGCATCGACGGCGGCGCGATCAACTGGCTGGCGATGAGCACGCACGTGCAACCGCTGCTGCGCGGCCTGGTCTCCAGCGCCGACATCCTGTGGTTCGCGCTGCTGACCAGCCTCTCGCTGGCGCTGGCCACGCGCCACCTCTCCACCGAGCGGGAGCGCGGCTGATGCGCAGCGTATTCAGACGTCTGGACGGCTGGTTGTTCGCGCTGCTGTTGCTGCTGGGCTGCGCCGCGATCGGTTATCTCGGCACGCGCCACGTCTACGTAGCCGACTGGACCGCGAACGGTCGCATCAGCCTGTCGCCGGAAAGCCGCGCGGTGCTGGCGAAACTCGACGGGCCGGTGGACATCGTCAGCTACGCCAGCCCGCAGGGCGACCTGCGCCAGACTATTGCCGGCTTCCTGCAGCGCTACCAGATGGTGAAGCGCGACATCAGCCTGCGCTTCGTCGACCCGCAACTGGACCCGGCCCGGATGCGCGAGCTGGGGATCACCGTCGACGGCGCGCTGATCCTGCATTACCGAGACCACGAGCAACGCCTGGACGAGTTGTCCGAGCGCAGCCTGACCAACGCGCTGGAGCGGCTGCAGCGCGGCAACGACCGCATCGTCGCCTTCGTCACCGGCGACGACGAGCGGCGCGCCGACGGCCAGGCGAATGCCGACATGGGCACCTTCATGGCGCAGCTGGAAAGCCGCGGCATGCGCGCGGTGCCGCTCAACTTCTCGCAGGTCAACGCGGTGCCCGAACACACCGACCTGGTGGTGCTGGCCAGCCCCACGGTATCGCTCGCGCCGGGCGCGGTGCAGGCCCTGGTCGACTACGTGCAGGCCGGCGGCAATCTGCTGTGGCTCACCGAGCCGGCCAACGGCGAACTCGGCCTCAAGCCGCTGGCCGACGTGCTGGGCGTGCGCGTGTTGCCGGGCGTGCTGGTCGACGGTTCCGGTTCGGCGCTGGGCCTGCACGATCCGCGCATGCTCGCGCTGGGCAGCTACCCGCCGCAGGCGATCACCCGCGGCTTCCAGCTCGCCACGCTGTTCCCGCAGGCGTCGGCGCTGGCCGAGGTGGCGCGCACGGGCTGGGCGACGCACGCCTTCCTGCGTTCCAGTCCGCAGAGCTGGACCGAGTTCCAGCCGATCGACAACACGAGAAGCTCCGACATCCGCTTCGACGCCGATGCAGGCGAGCTGAAAGGCCCGCTGGATTTCGGTTTCGCGTTGAGCCGGCTGTCGCCCAGCCCGGACAAGAGCGAACAGCGCGCGGTGGTGATCGGCGATGGGGATTTCCTCTCCAACACCTATCTCGGCAACGGCGGCAACCGTGCGCTGGGCGAGCGGGTGTTCAACTGGCTGCTGGGCGACGACAAGCTGGTCGACGTGCCGCCGCGCGGCGCGCCGGACCGTCTGCTGGAAATCTCGCAGGGCGAGTTGAACGTGCTGAGCTTCGGCTTCCTGTTCGGCCTGCCGCTGCTGCTGCTGGTCATCGGCGGCGTCATCGTGTGGCGCCGGCGGCGGCGCTGAATGATGAAGCGCGCCGCCCGGCAACGATGGTTGCTGCTCGCCGCCGTGGCCATGCTGCTCGGACTGGCGCTGTGGCAATGGCAACACGACGCGAGCCGCGCGAACGGTGAGCTGACCACGCTCGATCCGTCCGTGATCAACCACATCAGCCTCGCCCTGCCCGGCGCCGCCACGTTGCATTACGAGAAGCGTGGCGACGGCCACTGGTGGCGTACCGACGGCACGGCGCGCCGGGTGGCCGACGACGACCGCCTGCGCGACCTGGCCGACATCGCCGCCGCGCGCGCGCTGAACTGGCGTCCGCTGGCCGATTTCGAGCTGGCGAAGATCGGCCTGGCGCCGCCGCATGCGGTGCTGACTCTGGACGGCCAGACATTGGCCTTCGGCATCAATGCGGTGACCGGGCCGCAACGCTATGTGCGCGTCGGCGAGCGCGTGGCGCTGGTGTCCGCGCGCTACATGCCGCGCTCGCCGGAAATCCGCACCACCGAACTGCACTGAGCGTCGAACTGTCGTGCCCGAACTGCCGGAAGTCGAAACCACCCGCCGCGGCATCGCGCCGTACCTGATCGGCCGTCGCGTCAGCGGCGTGCTCCTGCGCCGTCCCGATCTGCGCTGGCCGATCCCGCCCGAGATCGGCGAGCTGCTGCCCGGCCAGCGCATCGACGCGGTGGAACGCCGCGCGAAATACCTGTTGCTGCACACCGCCGCCGGCAGCGCGCTGCTGCATCTGGGCATGAGCGGCGTGCTGCGTGTGCTGCCGCCCGACGCGCCGGTGGGCAAGCACGATCATGTCGACATCGCGCTGGAACGCAGCGCCGCGCAGGCATCGCGCGTCCTGCGCTTCACCGACCCTCGCCGCTTCGGCTGCCTGCTGTGGCAACCGCCGGGCACCACGCACGAGCTGCTGGCCCATCTCGGCCCCGAACCGCTGACCGACGCCTTCGACGGCGAGCTGCTGTGGCGTCGCTCGCGCGGACGCACGGCGGCGGTGAAGCTGTTCCTGATGGACAACGCCGTCGTCGTCGGGGTGGGCAACATCTACGCCAGCGAGGCGCTGTTCCGCGCCGGCATCGATCCGCGCCGCGCCGCCGGCGGCGTGTCGCGGGCGCGCTACGAACGACTGGCCGCCGAAGTGAAGCACCTGCTGGCATGGGCGATCGAGCGCGGCGGCACCACCTTGCGCGACTTCCTCAACCCCGACGGCGCACCGGGCTATTTCTTCCGCGAGCTGATGGTCTACGGCCGCGCCGGCGAACCTTGCCGGGTCTGCAGCAGCGCCATCCGGCAGGCCGTGCTGGGCCAGCGCTCCACCTTCTGGTGCCCGCACTGCCAGCGCTGAAGGCGCGGGCAAAGCGGCACGCCCCCGATTTTCCGGTACGGCCCACGATGGCAAGCATCGTCATTGTTTCCTTTTGGAAACAGAGTTGTCACGATTTGCCGGCTACCCAACCTGGGTTCAGCTTCTAAGATAGCCACCTGTAACGCAGGAACCGTGAAAGTCGCTGGACTTCCACTGTTTCCAAAAAGCGTATAGATCCCACGTCTTTCGGAGGAACCTCCATGAACAGCACCATCATCGAATCGCTCAAGAAGCGCCGCACCCAGTACGCGCTGGGTCGCAACGTGGCGCTGGACAAGGACGCCCTCACCAGCCTGGTCAAGGACGCGATCAAGCACACGCCGTCGTCGTTCAACTCGCAAAGTTCGCGCGCGGTGATTCTGTTCGGCGAGCAGAGCGAGCAGTTCTGGGAGCTGACCAAGCAGGAGCTGAAGAAGATCGTGCCGGCCGAGGCGTTCGCCAACACCGCCGCCAAGCTGGACAGCTTCGCCGCCGGCATCGGCACCGTGCTGTTCTATGAGGACCAGTCGGTGGTGAAAGGCCTGCAGGAACAGTTCGCCCTGTACGCGGACAACTTCCCGGTGTGGTCCGAACAGAGCAGCGGCATGGCCCAGTTCGCCGTGTGGCTGGCGCTGACCGAGGCCGGCGTGGGCGCCAGCCTGCAGCACTACAACCCGGTCACGGATGAGGCGACCCGCCAGGAATGGAACGTGCCGGCGACGTGGAAGCTGCGCGCGCAGATGCCGTTCGGTTCGCACGAAGGCGGCTTCGGCGAGAAGGCGTTCATGGACGACGCGCAGCGCTTCATCACGGTGGGCTGAGCCCGTCCGCGCGATCCCGCGCGTACTGCGATGATGCGAGGCCGGCACCCAGGTGCCGGCCTCGCCGTTTGTGCGCCCCTGCAACCAGTCCGCGCCCCGCCACGAGACGGGCTGACCGGCACGCGGCCGGTCAGGCCCAGCGAAACTCGACCCAGCTGTTGTTGAAGGGCGGCTCATCCATGCCGCCGCCGAGTCTCGCGACCATGCCGGCGGGGATGCCCTCGCCCTGGAGCGCCTGGCCATCGGCGAAATGCGCGCCCAGCGCCTGCAATTCGGCCATCTGTTCGCACAACGCGCCGGCGCGATCGACGGCGGCGTCGGGCACGTCGCGGATGCTGATGTCGGGGCGACCGAACTTGCGCATGCCGCGCGTTCGTATCCACGAGCGTCCCGGCGCGGTGTCGCCGTCGCACAGGATCAGCAGGTGGTTCCGGATCGGCGCGCCATCACGGATCAGGTAGTGGCGGCGCCAGGCATCGGCGTCGAGCAGGCTGAGTATCTGCGGATCGAGCACCGCCACGCCGCCGATGTCGAGCATGCCCGCCAGCACGCCCAGGGTGTCACGCAGGTAGCCGGTGGCCGGGCTGTCCGCCAGCGCGCCGCGCACCACCATCACCTCCGGTGCATCGAACGCGCGCTGGAACGCCTGCGGCGCATCGGCCTTGTACATGCGCCCCATCGCCCCCTTCAGCGGGTAGCCGTCCCAGCCGCGCAGATCGGCGTGGCGATGATTGGTCGCGGCGAGGCCCGCCGGCAGGCCGGGGCTGCCGTAATCCTGCGAGGGCACGCGCACGGCCTCGAATTTTCCGAACACGTAGAACTGCAGCACGATCGTTTCTTCGCTCGGCTGCCAGTGCGGGCGTTGCCAGGCGGGAATGGGGAACTGGTGGCTCATGGTCATCCTTGCGATGGCGGGGTTCAGCGCTCGTCGTCCAGCGGCAGCACCGTCTGTTGCAGCTCGATGCGACCGCGGCCTTCGCTGATCTTCTTGAACTCGGCGCGACTCACCGAAACATAGCGCTCGTTGCCGCCGATCTCGACCTGCGGACCCTCGGTGACGGCACGGCCGTGCTCGTCCACGCGCACCACCATGGTGGCCTTGCGCCCGGTGTGGCAGATCGTCTTGATCTCCTGCAGCTCGTCGGCCCAGGCCAGCAGGTGGCGGCTACCCTCGAACAACTCGCCGCGGAAGTCCGTGCGCAGACCATAGGCCAGCACGGGAATATGGAGTCGATCGACGACATCGCTGATCTGCCATACCTGCGCCTTGCCGAGAAACTGCGCCTCGTCGACGAACACGCAATGCAGCGGTCCGCGTGCGGCGATGTCGGCCTCGACCAGGGCGAACAGATCCTCGTCGCCGGCGAAGCGTCGCGCATTCGCCTTCAGCCCGATGCGCGAAGCGACCACGCCCTCGCCGAAGCGGTTGTCCAGCGCCGGCGTGAGGATCAGCGTGCGCATGCCGCGTTCGTGATAGTTGTACGCGCTCTGCAGCAGCGTGGTGGTCTTGCCGGCGTTCATCGCCGAGTAATAGAAATAGAGCTTGGCCATGGGGCGTCGGCGCGGCGATCGGTCAGCGGAAACGCGTCATTGTAGGCTGCGCACTCACTCCGCGCGCGCCTGCGCGAGCCGATGGCGATGGCCGCGCCACCACTGACGCGGATGGCGCAGCACCATGATCGCGTAGACCAGCTTGAACAGGCGCAGCCGCCGCAGCACGCGCGGCGGGTCGTAGAGGTCGCCGGCCAGCATCGAGATCACGCCCTGCTCCAGCTGCCAGCCATTGCGCGGCGCAGCGAACATGCGCCGCATCACCGGCTCGTTGAAGCGGTGGATGAAGAACGCGAAGCGCGCCATGCCCATGCGCAGGCGCTTCTCCAGCGCCCGCTGCAGCGCCGCCTCGCGCTCCGGTTCGCGCAGCGCGCCGTCGATCACGTCCACCGCACGCTCGGCCGCGTCCATCGCCAGAAACACGCCGGAGGAAAACACCGGGTCGAGGAAGGCGAACGCGTCGCCGACCAGGATCCAGCCGGGGCCGGCCATCTCGCGCGAGTCGTAGGAATAGTTGCCGGCCACACGCACCTCGTCGATCAGCTCGGCACCCTGCAGGCGTTCCCACAGCGCCGCGTTCTGCCGCAGCGTGTCGAGCAGGAAGGCGCGCGTGTCGCCGTGCCTTTGCTTGAGGTAATCGGGCCAGCACACCGCGCCCACGCTCATGCTGTCGTCGGGCAACGGGATCATCCACATCCAGCCGTGCTCGAAGCGGTAGATGCTGACGTTGCCCGCGTCTTCGCCACTGCGGCGCGCGGCATGGCGGAATCGGCTGAACAGCGCCGCGCTCTGGTGCTGGCGATTCCTGCGCTTGAGCTTGTGCTTCGTCGAGAGGAAGGCATCGCGGCCACTGGCGTCGACCAGGTAACGCGCCTCGATCGCGTGCTCCGCGCCGTCGTCGGCATGCACCTCGATCCGCGTCTGGCGCGGGCCGCGCTGCTCGACTGCCACCACCTGCTGCCCTTCGCGCACGTCGGCGCCGCATTCGCGCGCGTGCTCGCAGAGCATCTGGTCGAAATCCTGCCGCCACACCTGGTAGCTGTGCGGCGGGCTGTCGCCGAGTGCGCGACCGAACGAGAACACGTTGTAGCCGCGCTCGTTGTCCGCCTCGAAGTCCGCGCCGGCCTTGAACACGCCCATCGCGTGCACCTTGTCCAGCACGCCGAGCCGCTCGAACACCGGCAGATTCATCGGCAGCAGCGATTCGCCGATGTGGAAGCGCGGGTGGCGCGCCTTTTCCAGCACGATCACCCGGTAGCCGCGACGCGCCAGCAGCGCCGCTGCGGTGCTGCCGCCGGGGCCGGCACCGATCACCGCCACGTCGCATTGCTCGACTTGCTGGGCTGTCATGCAGCTCCCCATCGGTGGGTTCGCTCGATTATGCCCCACGGCCGCTCTGTTACCATCGGGCGCTGTCCCACCCTCGCAACGATCCATGCTCAACCCACAACAACTGGCCGCCGTCGAACATTGCGAGGGGCCACTGCTGGTGCTGGCCGGCGCCGGCTCCGGCAAGACCAGCGTGATCACGCAGAAGATCGCGTATCTGATCCAGCGCCGCAGACTCGACCCGTCGAGAATCGCCGCGATCACCTTCACCAACAAGGCCGCGCGCGAGATGCGCGAGCGCGTGGCCAAGCTGGTGTCGAGCGAGGATGCGGCCGCGCTCACGGTGAGCACATTCCACGCGCTGGGGCTGAAGTTCCTGCAGATCGAGCACGCGCGCGCCGGGTTGCGCCGCGGTTTCTCGGTGCTGGACGCGGACGACAGCGGCGGCATCGTCAAGGAGCTGGCGCCCAAAGGCGCCAAGCCCGACGTGCTGTTCGGCCTGCGCAACCTGCTCAGCCGCGCGAAGAACGGCGGGCTGTCGCCGCAGGAAGCGCTGGCCGCCGCGCGCAGCCCGCGCGAGCTGGAGGCGGCGACCATCTACGAGCTGTACCAGGCGCGCCTGGCCGCGTTCAACGCGGTGGATTTCGACGACCTGATCCGGCTGCCGCTGCGCATCCTGGAATCGGATGGCGAATGCCGCGACGCCTGGCGCGAGCGCCTGCGCTACCTGCTGGTGGACGAGTACCAGGACACCAACGATGCGCAGTACCGCCTGCTGAAAGCGCTCACCGGCGAGCGCGGCGGAATCACCTGCGTGGGCGACGACGACCAGTCGATCTACGCCTGGCGCGGCGCCAACCCGGAGAACATCGACCAGCTCGGCCGCGACTGGCCGAACCTGCGCGTGATCAAGCTGGAACAGAACTACCGCTGCGGCAAGCGCATCCTGCGCGCAGCCAACGCGCTGATCGCGCACAACCCGCACAGCCACGAAAAGAAGCTGTGGAGCGAGCATCCGGAAGGCGCACCGATCCGCGTGCTGGAATGCAAGGAGGCCGAGCACGAGGCCGAGCGCGTCGCCGCGATCGCCACCACGCTGGCGGAGAAGCACAAGGCACGCTGGGACGACATGGCGATCCTGTACCGCGGCAACTTCCAGGCGCGCCCGCTGGAGAAGGCGCTGCGGCTGGCGCGCATCCCCTACCACCTCACCGGCGCGCTGTCCTTCCTCGACCGCGCCGAGGTGAAGGACATCCTGTGCTACCTGCGCCTGCTGACCAACCCCAGCGACGACGCCGCCTTCCTGCGCGTGGTGAACGTGCCCAAACGCGAGATCGGCTCCACCACGCTGGAGAAGCTCGGCCAGATCGCGCAGTCGCGCCACTGCTCGCTGCTCGATGCCACCCGCAGCGACGGCGTGCTGCGCCAGCTCACGCCGCGACCGGCCGCCGCGCTGGCGGGCTTTTCCGACCTGCTCGATGAACTGCGCAGCGCCTCGTTGCACGAAAGCGCCGCCGACCTGGTCGAACGCATCCTCAAGCGCACCGGCTACGCCGCACAGATTGCCGCCGCCACGCCCGACGCCAGCGTGCGCGAACGCAAGCTGGGCAACCTGAAGGAACTCGCCGACTGGTTCCGCGCGATGCAGAAAGGCAACAGCGCCGGCGACCTTGCCGCCCAACTGGCCCTGCTCAGCCACGCCGACCGCGACGAGCCGGGCAACGCGGTGCGCATGATGACGCTGCACGCCGCCAAGGGCCTGGAGTTCCGCTTCGTCTTCATCGTCGGCTGCGAAGACGGCACGCTGCCGCACGAGGGCGCGCTGGACGAAGGCCGCATCGACGAGGAACGCCGCCTGATGTACGTCGGCATCACCCGCGCCAAGGAACTGCTGACCCTGTCCTGGTCCGCGCAGACCAGGCGCTACGGCGAGATCCACCGCAACCAGCCCAGTCGTTTCCTGCATGAGCTGCCGCAAACCGACCTGCACTGGCAGGGCAAGGACCCCGAAGCGGACAAGGAAGTGACCCGCGAAACCGCCGAGTCGCACATGGCCAAGATCCAGGCGATGCTGGCCGGCGGGTAGTTCGCCAACCGCCGCGACGGCGCACCGGCATCACTACAAAAAAAGAGGCGACCCGAAGGTCGCCTCTTTTCGTCCTGCACCAACGCCTTTGCGATCAGAACTTGTAGTTCAGACGCGCAAAGAACGTACGGCCGTACCAGTCGTACTGCGAGGCATACAGCGGTGCATTGCCCACCGTGGTACCCGCGCTCGGCGAGATCAGATCCGGCTCGGTATCGAACACGTTGCGGATACCGACCAGCACACCCCAATGACCGCGCTCATAACCGACCGACACGTTGTGGATGAGCTGCCAGCTTGCCTCGATGTCCCGAGCCGCGCCCTTGTACCCCAGGTAGGTATAGATGTTGCTGAGGTCCTTGTTGCGGGTGGTGCTGACGTACTGGCCGTTCCACGTATAGGTCCAGTCGCCCCGCTCCAGGCTGATGACGCTGCGAGCCACCGTCTTCGGACGCCCGATGTAACCCACCTGCTCCGACGAGCTCAGGCCGCTGGCCGCAGCCGAGTCGAACAGCTGGTAGATGTCGGACATCGTGTAGGTGATCTGCCCTTCCGCCGTCAGCTTGCCGAACGAGAAGTCGTTGCTGTAGTTCATCTGCAGGTCGTAACCGCGGGTCCGTTCGCGGTTGATGTTGACGTAGACGCTGTAGATCTCGGTGATCCGGTTCGGATCGGCAGCTGCGTTCGGCGGGTTGCGCACGAGCTGGTTGCAGAACGAGTTGGGATACACGGTGGAGCCGTAGCAGCCGAGTACGATGTCGCCGGCGTCGAGCTGCGAGATCTCGCCCTGGACGTTGTAATCGAAATAGTCCAGCGCCACGTTCAGGTTGGCGAAGGTCGGCTGCCAGACGAAACCGGCCGACTTCGCACGCGAGGTTTCCGGCTTCAGGAAGCCCGCACCGCCACCCGAATAGATCGTCGCGGAAGCACCGCCGCCGGGATAGTTGGCCGGGATGCCCGCCGCGGCACAATTGGCACGGAGGCGATCGTTGCTGCTGTCACCCCACAGAATGCAGGGATCGATGCCGAGCTGGCCCAGGAACCCGGTCTGGTTGCCGAGGTAGAGCTCGTAGAGGCCCGGGGCGCGATACGACGTGCCCAGCGTGCCGCGCAGACGGAAGGTCGGGGTGATCTGCCAGTTCAGGCCGGTCTTCCACACGTTGTCGGTGCCCGGGATGCTGCCGTACTTGAACGCGCGACCCGAGAAGTTGGCCGACAGCGACTCGACTGCCGGCAGGCCCTTCAGCAACGGCACGTCGATTTCCGAGAACGCCTCGGTGACGTGATCCTGTCCGCGCGTGACCTGCGCCGAGCTGGAGCCCCACAGCCAGCCGTTCTTGGAGGCTTCGGAAGGCTGGTCGTCGATCGAGTAATGGCGATACTCGAGGCCGAACGCCGCACCCACGTCGCCCGCCGGCAGGGTGAACAGGTTGCCGGTGGCCAGCGCCTTGGCGGTTGCCTGGGTGTATAGGGTGTTGCCCTTGATGTTCATGCCGACGGCGTTGACGAGCTGGCTCATCTTGTCGCCGTTCAGGATGCCCGGATCGAAGTAGTCGACCAGCGGCGTGTCGAGCTCGTTGGCCGCGTCGCCCAGGTCACCGCTCTTGCGCGCATCGATCGCGAGCTGGCTGTAATCGCCGCTGGAGCGGCTGTAGCCGGCATCGACTTCCCACGACCAGCTGTCGGTGGAGGCGAACAGGCCTTCCAGCTTGGTGGTGCCGTAGAAATAATCCACGGTCTCCTTGCCATTCGAGGGGAACGGCATGATGGGCTCGTAGTAATTGTCGTCCGTCGGGTTGTAGACGATCGGGAAGAACTGGCGGTAGCCGTGCGTCTTGGTTTCACGACGGTTTGCCAGCCACTGGGTGCTCCAGTTCACCTCGCCGAAGCTGAAATTCGTGGCCGCATAGACACTGGCGCGCTGACGCTGGTTGATGGCGTACGCATCACCCACGAACGGGAAGTTGAGCTGATCCTCGTAGTACGCCTGCGGCGAGTTGCCGTAGCTCTTGGACGGGTTCGGCCGTGGGTGGTAACCGGGGAACGGTCCGACGGTGCTGCCGTCCACGGACGGCACGTAGCGAATGCCGGGATTGAAGTAGTTGATGATGCTGTTGGCGTACAGGTTGTTGCAACCGCCGAGGCTGGTGCCTCCGATGACGGAGTGATCCTCGCGGTCGATGCGCTGGCCGTCGGTACCCCAGACACGATCCTGGCTGCACTTGAGGAAGTCGCGGTCACCCAGCTCGATCGCGTTGAGCCGATCGAGCTGTGCCGCCAGCACGACGCTGCCCTTGTCGAAGTTCCAGCCGGTGCCGAACGACAAGGTGTACTGCTCGCCGCCGCCATGCTGAGGCATGCTGGCGGCGAAAGTCATTTCGGGACGATCCATGCGCTTCTTGGTGATCAGGTTGACGACGCCGGAAACGGCATCGGAACCGTACAGCGACGAAGAACCGTCCTTGACCACTTCGATGTTCGACAGGATGACCTGCGGAATCACGTTGAGGTCGAAGCCCGCGCCGGTCTGGCCGCGCGTGCCGGCCGGACCCGGGCGCTGACCGTCGAGCAGGACGAGGGTGCGGTTGGCGCCCAGACCACGCAGGTTGACGGTCTGGATGCCGGTGCCGCCTTCGACGATGTAGCCGCCGAACTGGCCATTGATCTGCGTGGAGCCCGCGGCAGCGGTGGTCGTCTGCAGGAAGTCGGCGGTGTCGAACTGACCGCTGGCGATGTTGTTCTGGACGTCGATCACCTGCACTGGCGAGGTGGTCTGGTATTCCGGCCGCTTCAGCAGGGTGCCCGTGACGGTCACCGTCTCCAGCTCCTTGGCCTTCTTGTTCTGGTCCTGCTGCTTGGTCGTGTCAGCCTGCTGGCTGGTCGACTGGCTGGCACTGTCGGTTGCCGGCGCCTGGTCCTGTGCGAACACAGGCGTGACTTGCAACGCTGCAACGACCGCGATCGCCAGCGGCAAGCGTTGAAGCCCTCGTTGGACAAACTTGTTCATGAAATAGCACTCCCCTAAATCGACCAGTTGTTGTAACCGCATTATTTTGCGGTTAAGCGAATGTAGCCGGTGGGGGGAGACTGTGCAACCGCCTCAACCGGCAGGCAAAAACGTTCGGCTAGCCTGAAATCTGCCCGCAATTCTTGCCCAGGAAATCCAGGATCAAGTTGAGGGTCTGCCGCTGCTGGCTCGGATACCAGGGCATGCTGTGCGGCATGTTCGGAATCCAGTGGAACTGGGCCGGCACGCGGTTCTTGACGGCCTCGTAGAACGGATGGGCGTGGATCGCCGGCGGAGTCCGCACATCACGGTCGCCGTCGAACAGCATGATGGGCAGGTGCGCCTTGTCCGCATTCTCCATGGGGTCCATGCCCTTCACGGTCTGGCCCTGCAGGATGCGCTGCAGGCGGTTGTCGCTCCAGGATGTGCCCAGCCGACCGAGATTGGCCACCGGCGCGCCGGCAATGGCGCATTGGTACGGCGACGGCGAACGCACGGTGGCGGCCACGGCCGCGAACCCGCCGTACGAGTACCCGAAGATCGCGATCTGGTTCTTGGCGGCAACACCCTGCGAGACAAGCCACGCAGCGCCGTCGTCGAGATCGTCGGACATCTTCAGGCCCCACTGCTTGTCGCCGGCCATCCAGAGCTCGCGACCGAGACCTTCCGAGCCGCGGTACTGCGGACGCAGCACGGCATAGCCGCGCGAGGTGAGCATCGGCACCCAGCCCGACGCGTCCCAACCCGTGTAATCCCGCGCCCATGGACCGCCGTGCGGCATGATGATCGCCTTCGCCGGCGCATCGCCCTGCTTCCAGCCGGCAGGCAGGTCGAGGATCGCGGGAATCTCGCGCCCGTCGCGCGCCTTGTAGGTCACCCAGCTTTCCTCGCCGGTCATGTCGTTGCTGATCCACGGGCGCGTGCTGCCGAGGTTGGCCACCTGCTTCTTGCCCAGCAGCAGATGGTAGGCCGGCGGATTGCTGGCGCTCTGCGTGGTGAACAGCACCTTGGCCAGATCGTCGGTGTAGCTGGCGATGTTTACCTGCTGGCCGGGGAAGGCCTGCTTGATCGAGTCCTGGATGGCTTTCAATTCCGGGTCGATGTAGACGACCTGGCGATACGGCCCATCGACGACGAAGCCCACGATCTGGTTGAAGTTGCTGGCCCGCGTGCTGAAAAGCAGGCCCCCGATGGAATAGTTCTTGTCGGCAAGGGCCGGTTCCGGGTCGTACTTCTGCGTCGCCGGGTCATACATGCGCACCTGCAGCTTGTCGGAAAACTGGTCGGTCAGGATGTAGAACTTGCCGGTCGCGTCGTCGAGGCCCTCCACCGTTACGGTGTAACGCTGGGAGAGCTTGGTGGTCAGCGCAGGCTGCAACTCGAACTGGCCGGTCTTGGCATTGAGCAGCAGCACGCGCTGTTCGTAATCGCCGCCGACGGGCTCGATCTCGGATTTGGCCAGCACCTTGCCGGTGCGGGAGTCGAAGAGCGAAGGCCGGGCGCGATTGCCGCCCTTGAACAGCAGTTCGCGCTCCTTGGTTTTCAGGTTGTAGAGGTAGTAGTTCGAGGTCCAGGTGACCTGGCTCAACTGGCTGATGATGACGCGATCCGGATCCAGCGGCAGCATGTTCACCAGATCCGACGTGCCGGCGATCTCCAGGCAGCGCTCGGTGTCCTTGCTGACGCCGACCCTGCGTGTGTCATTGGCAAAGGCTTCGCCGAAATTCTTCTGGTCGGCATCGGCCAGATAGGTCTTGACGACGAACGTCTTGGTGGCACCGGTGTCCTTGCCCTCGCCGCAACCGCCGAGGTGGCCGGTCCATTCCTGCCGGGCGATCGCCAGCAGCTTGTTCGCCTTCAGGGCATAGGCGGCAATGAACTTCATGTGGTCGCCCGACGGGGTCACCACCTTGGGGCCGGCGGACAGCGCGTCCGTATCCCACGTGGCCAGCGCCGTATCGTCCTTGTCGTTGGGCGAGGGAATCAGCCCGACCAGATGCTTGCCATCCGGACTCATCGATACCGATTGCAGTGCCGGCAAGCGGGCCAACGCCTCCACCGGAATCGGCTGGGCCGCGTGAGCCGACCCCAGACTCAATGCCGCTGCCAGCGCACCGCCAAGCAACGCCTGAAAAAACGTGTGTCGCATGTATTCAACTCCCCTGGAAATGACCGCCCCATACGGCCGTTGCGCCCGTGGGCGAATGGCTCTTGATCCCCGAAGATAGCAGGAACTTTGCGCTCGGCGAAGAAGCGGCGCGCACCGGCAGCGGACCGTCCGCCGTCCTGCTCGATTCATCCGTCGACCACCCTCACACCAACCCCCACGCTTCCAGTTCCAGTTTCAGGTAGGCGTAGTAGATCGGTGCGGCGATGACGCCCGGGAGGCCGAAGGCGGCTTCCATCAGCAGCATCGCCAACAGCAACTCCCAGGCACGGGCATGGATCTGGGTGCCGACGATGCGGGCGTTGAGGAAGTATTCGAGCTTGTGGATCAGGATCAGGAACGCCAGCGCGGCGATGCCCACGCTCAGCGACACCGACAGCCCGGCGATGGTGATGGCGGTGTTGGAAATGAGGTTGCCGATCACCGGCAGCAGGCCGACGATGAAGGTCGCCACCACCAGCGTCTTGGCCAGCGGCACGTGGACGCCGAGCAGCGGCAGCACGCCGAGCAGGAAGATCGCGGTGAACACGGTGTTGATCAGCGAGATCTTGATCTGCGCGAACACGATGTTGTGGAACCCCTGCGCCAGCCGCAGGCAGCGCAGGCTCAGTGCGGCCGCCAGCGGGCCGATCTGGTGCGCCGGCCGTGCGCGGCCGAGCGCCACGATCGCGCCCAGCACCAGGCCGATGAGGATGTGCACGAAAACCCGCACCGCACCCTTGCCGGCCAATTGCAGGGCACCGGCATGCTTGCGCGCCAGCTCGATCGCGCCCACGCGCAGGTCGTCGACGCTGTCGGGCAGGTTGTTGACCAGGGCCGGCGGCAATTGCTGGCGCGCCTTTTCCACCAGCGGCATCAATTGTTGCTGCCAGAGCAGCTCGGGGTTGCCGAGCTCGTGCCGGAACAGGCTGATCGCGCCGAGGATCAGCAACAGCAGCAGGCCGACCACGATGGCGCCCAGCACGGCCACCACCAGCAGTCGCGCGCGGTCGCCGGAAATGCGCCGGCCGAGCAGCGGCGCCATCGACTGCACCAGCTCGAACACCAGCAGGCCAGCGAGCAGGGCCGGCAGCAGGTGCAGGTCGATGACCAGCAGCAGGCCCACCGCAACCAGCAGGTAGCTGGCATAGCTGATGACGTTCGAGGGATCGCGCAAGGCGGGCTTGGGGAAATCCATGCGAGACGAAACCAGAGTGGGAGAGCAGGCAGTCTGTCAGCAGCCCGCGGCCGCTGCCAGCCCCGCCGAAACCGTCATGTGGCTGTCGTAAACTCGGGCGCCTGCCCACGTCGCCCCGCCCCAAGGATCTGCGCATGCCACTCCGTTTGCCCGCGAGCCTGCTCGCGTTCGCCCTGCTGGCCGGTTGTGCGGCCACCCCACTCCGCCATCCCGAGGTCGTCTCCTCTCCTGCCGCGCCCGCGACCGTCGCCGCCAACGACAACCTCAATGCCGTGGCGTGGACCCAGACCGCGATCGAGCACGACCTGATTTACCTGCAGACCTATCGCGATGCCGAAGCGGGCCTGCTGGCCGCCCTGCAGGACCAAGGCTGGGATGCACTGGCCAAGGACGACCGCGCCGCGCCGCTTCGCGGCCTCAAGCCGGCCGTGGTGCTGGACATCGACGAGACCGTGCTGGACAACTCGCCCTACCAGGCGCGCCTGGTAAAAAGCGGCGGCGAGTACAACGAGGCCGATTGGGCCGCCTGGTGCAAGGAGGAGGCCGCCCGCGCGCTGCCCGGCGCAGTCGCGTTCACCCGCTTCGCCGCCCGGCATGGCATCGCCGTCATCTACATCTCCAACCGCGCCAAGGATCTGGACCAGGCCACCCTGGCCAACCTGCGCAAGGCCGGCCTGCCGGTGTCCGGGCCGGAGGCCTTCCTCGGCCTGGGCACCTTCGTCGAAGGCTGCGAGCAGATCGGCACGGAGAAGGGTTGCCGGCGCCAGCTGGTCAGCCGCAAGTACCGCGTGCTGATGCAGTTCGGCGACCAGATCGGCGACTTCGTGACGGTACTGGCCAACAATGCCGCCGGTCGCCACCGCGCCATGGCGCCCTACATGGACTGGATCGGCCGGCGCTGGTTCGTGCTGCCCAACCCCACCTACGGGTCATGGGAACCGGCACTGTTCAACAATGACTGGAGCGCGCCACCGGCGGAACGCCGGCGACAGAAGATCGACGCGTTGCGCTCTGAATAATATTCGTCAACAAAATCATGGCTCTGCAAGACAAACGGCAAGTATTGCCTAAACTTTGACGAACCGATAACATTTGCTCCGCCAACGCCTGCCGGGGATTCCTTGCGGGCAAGGCCATTTCCCTTCCGGCTCTGCCGGATTGCCCCGTGAGGCCCTCGGCCCGCGGGGTTTTCTTTGACCTTCACGCCGCGATGCGGCACGAGGCTCGCCCACACCCCTTGCCGCCGTGGGCCGAGGAACCCCCGGCAAGCGGTCCGGATGGCCGCCCCCGCGGCGCCGCCGACCGCCATCGGCGCGGATTGGACGACGCGGCCGGGTAGAATGGCCCGATGCCGAATACCACAATGGTGGACTCCACCGTACGTCGCCGCGCCCCTTGGTGGTTCAACCTGGCCGGGCAGTTGCTGCAGCCCTGGGTGCGCATCCGCCGCGACCCCGCCGAGCCGGCGGCGCTGCTGCAACCGGGCGTGCCGGTGTGCTACGTGATCGAGCGCGACGGCTTCTCCGACGCGCTGATCCTGCAGCGCGCCTGCCGCGAGGCCGGCCTGCCCAACCCGATGCAGCCGCTGGCCGGCACCCGCCGGCGCCGCTCCGTGTTCGCCCTGACCCGCCGCGACGGCTGGCTGTTCGGGCGCAGCCGCAAGCGCGCCGCCGGGGAACCGCTGCGCCAGCTGGTGCGCTCGCTCGAGGGCGTGCCCGACCTGGACGTCCAGGTCGTGCCAGTGGCGATCTACGTCGGCCGCGCACCCAGCCGTGAGACCGGCTGGTTCCGCGTGCTGTTCTCGGAAAACTGGGTGATGGTCGGCCGCTTCGGCCGCCTGCTGGCGCTGCTGCTGAACGGGCGCGACACGGTGGTGCACTTCTCCGCGCCGGTATCGCTGCGCAGCGTGCTGGATGAATCCGGCGAGATCGGACCGGAGCGCTTCGCGCGCAAGATCGCGCGGGTGCTGCGCATCCACTTCCGGCGCATCCGCGCCGCGGTGATCGGGCCCGACCTGTCACACCGGCGCACCGTGGTCGACGCGGTGCTCGCGGCCGAGCCGGTGCGTGCGGCGATCGCCGCCAATGCCGCCAAGGAGAAGACCAGCCACGCCAAGGCCTGGCGCAAGGCGCACAAGATGCTGCTGGAGATCGCCGCCGACTATTCGCATCCGGTGGTGCGTTCGGCATCGTTCGTGCTGTCCAGTTTCTGGAACAAACTGTACGACGGCATCGCGATGCACCACTTCGACAAGGTCCGCGCGGTGGCGCCGGGTTACGAAGTGGTCTACGTGCCCAGCCACCGCAGCCACGCCGACTACCTGTTGATGAGCTACCAGTTGCACGTCTCCGGCGTGGTGGTGCCGCACATTGCCGCGGGGGTGAACCTCAACCTGCCGGTGATCGGGCCGATCCTGCGCCGCGGCGGCGCGTTCTTCATGCGCCGCAGCTTCACCGGCAACCCGCTGTACTCGGTGGTGTTCAAGGAATACATGGCGCAGCTGATCGACCGCGGCGTGCCGATCGAGTACTTCACCGAGGGCACCCGCTCGCGTACCGGGCGGCTGCTGTCGCCGCGCGGCGGATTGCTGTCGATGACCGTGCGCGCCTTCCTGCGCGCGCCGCGCCGGCCGGTGCTGTTCCAGCCGGTCTACATCGGTTACGAGAAACTGATGGAGGGCAACAGCTACATCGGCGAGCTCTCCGGCAAGCCGAAGGAGAAGGAATCCCTGCTCGGCCTGCTCAAGGGCCTGAAGGTGCTGCGCCAGCGCTACGGCCACGTGGCGCTGAACTTCGGCGAGCCGATCGAGCTGACCCCGCTGCTCGACGCCGCCAGCAGCGACTGGCGCAGCGCCGGGCTCGACCCGGAGGCGAAACCCGAGTGGCTCAATTCGGTGGTCAGCCAGCTGGCCGAGAAGATCCAGGTCAACATCAACCGCGCCGCCGACGTCAATCCGATCAACCTGCTGGCGCTGGCCCTGCTGGCCACGCCCAAGCACGCGATGGCCGAGAACGACCTGCTGATGCAGCTCGACCTTGGCAAGGCGCTGCTGGAGGAACTGCCGTACTCCGACCGCGTCACGCTGACTCCGATGAACCCGGCCGCGATCATCGCCTACGGCGAGCAGATGGGCTGGATCGAGCGGGTGCAGCACCCGCTGGGCGACGTGCTCACCGTCAGCGGCGAAAAGGCCGTGCTGCTGAGCTATTTCCGCAACAACGTGCTGCACCTGATGGCCAGCGCGGCATGGGTCGCCTGCTGCTTCCTCAACAACCGGCGCATGTCGCGTGACGCGATCCTGCGCCTGGGCGGCATCGTGTATCCGTTCATCCAGGGCGAACTGTTCCTGCCGTGGGATGAGGACGGCTTCAAGGAGCAGCTGAAGGCGACGATCGACTTCCTGGTGCGCCGCGGCCTGCTCGAATCCACCAACCATGGCCGCTCGCTGGAACGCAGCGCCGGTCAGGAAGACAGCGCCTTCCAGCTGCGGGTGATCGCGCGCAGCCTGATCCAGGCGTTCGAGCGCTACTACATCACCATCGCGGCGCTGGCCAAGAATGGCCCGCACACGCTGACCGGCGGCGAGCTGGAGAACGCCTGCACGCTCACCGCGCAGCGACTGGGCCTGCTCAACGAGCTGTCCGCACCGGAGTTCTTCGACAAGGCGCTGTTCCGCGGCTTCATCCAGAAATTGCGCGAACGCAAGGTGGTATGGACCGACGAGAACGGCAAGCTCGACTACGACCGCGCGCTGGAGGATCTGGTGCGCGACGCCCGCGTGATCCTGTCGCGCGAGGTGCGCCACTCGATCCTGAAGATCACGCCGGGCGGCGATCGCGAGCCGGCCGCGGCGCTGCCCGGTGACGCGTCGGCATCCGACCTGCACCAGCGCCACGTGGATACCGAGCAGCAGGAACACGAGCGGCGCACCGGCATCGACCGCCGCCAGGGCGACGCTGCAACACAGGAGCCCGCGCGCCGCGAAGGCGCCGAGTAGGATCAGCACACTGTCACCCGGGGGAACCACCATGACCACGACTCGCCACCTGTTGTTCGCCGCCCTCGTGGCATGTCTCCCTCTGGCTGCCGGCGCCGACGCGCCGGCCCGCGCCGATGCCGGCGACCACCGCGTCAGCGTGATCGAATGCGCGCGCCTGCTCGACCCGGCCGCCGGCAAGATGCTGGGCCAGACCACGCTGGTAGTGGAGGACGGCCGCATCAAGGAGATCCATCCCGGCACCGTCGACATCGCGCCGTACCGCCAGGCCGCCGGCACGGTGGGCTTCACCCGGCTGGCCGATGCCACCTGCATGCCGGGGCTGATCGACTCGCACACGCACCTGACGATGCAGTTCAGCAAGAGCACCTACAGCGACAAGTTCCGCCTCAATCCGGCCGACCACGCCATCCGCGGCACCGTCTACGCCAAACGCACCCTGCTCGCCGGCTTCACCACGGTGCGCAACCTCGGCGACGACGACAATGCCTCGCTCGCGCTGCGCAACGCGATCAACGCCGGCCTGGTGCCCGGCCCGCACATCTTCAGCGCCGGCAAGTTCATCGGCACCACCGGCGGCCACGCCGACCCCACCAATGGCTTCCGCTGGAACCTGCAGGGCGACCCCGGTCCCAAGGATGGCATCATCAACTCGCCCGCCGACGCGTGGAAGGCCGTGCGCCAGCACTACAAGGACGGCGCCGACCTGATCAAGATCATGCCCTCCGGCGGTGTGCTGGACGAAAGCTCCAGCTCCGAAAACCCGCAGATGACGCTGGAGGAAATCCAGGCCGTGGTCGCCGCTGCGCACGACTACGGCTTCACCGTGGCCGCGCACGCGCATGGCGCCGAGGCGATCCGTCGCGCGGTGCTGGGCGGCGTCGATTCGATCGAGCACGGCACCTTCATGGATGCCGAGGACATGAAACTGATGAAGGCGCACGGCACCTGGTACGTGCCCACCATCATCGCCGGCCAGTACGTGATGGAGAAGGCGCGCGAGGGCTGGTATCCGCCGCAGGTCGCGCGCAAGGCCGAGGAAGTCGGCCCGGTGATCATGGCCACCGCCGGCAAGGCGTACAAGGCCGGCGTGAAGATCGCCTTCGGCACCGACTCCGGCGTGTTCCCGCACGGCGACAACGCGAAGGAGTTCGCCTACATGGTGCAAGCCGGCATGCCGCCGATGTTCGCCCTGCAGGCGGCCACCACCCACGCCGCCGAACTGCTGCACAAGTCCGACCAGCTCGGCCGCATCGCGGTCGGCCGCGGCGCCGACGTGATCGCCGTACCCGGCAATCCGCTCGATGACATCACCGTCATGCAGCACGTCGAGTTCGTGATGAAGGACGGCGTGATCTACAAGCAGGGCCCGCTTCAATAAAATGACCTCGCTCCCTGCGTTTGCCCCCTCTCCCCGAGGGGGAGAGGAGGCGAAGGCAAAAGGCGCGCTGATCTTATTGAGGCCAAGGCTTGCTGTAGCATTGCAGGGATGAACGAGCAGCCGAAGTCCCCGCCCGCATCCACCACCCACTTCGGCTTCCGCGACGTGCCGGTGGGCGAGAAACAGAGGCTGGTCGGTCAGGTGTTCACCTCGGTCGCACGCAGCTACGACCTGATGAACGACCTGATGTCGTTCGGCACGCACCGGTTATGGAAGCGCCATTTCGTGGCGACCAGCGGCGTGCGCCGCGGCGACCGCGTGCTGGACCTGGCCGGCGGCACCGGCGACATCGCCGCGCTGCTCCATCCGGTAGTGGGCGAGACGGGCGAGGTGGTAGTCGGCGACATCAACGCAGCCATGCTCGACGTCGGCCGCGACCGGCTCACCGACCGCGGCCTGGTCGCCAGCCTGCGCTGGGCCCAGCTCAACGCCGAACGGCTGCCCTTCCCCGACAACTCCTTCGACGCGGTGACCATGGCCTTTGGCCTGCGCAACGTCACCGACAAGGATCAGGCGCTGGCCGACATCTGCCGCGTGCTCAAGCCCGGCGGCCGGCTGCTGGTGCTGGAGTTCTCGAAAGTGCAGAGCGAGGCGTTCGGCAAGCTCTACGACTTCCACTCCTTCAAGGTCCTGCCGCGTCTGGGCCAGCTGTTCGCCGGTGATGCCGACAGCTACCGGTACCTGGCCGAATCGATCCGCAAGCACCCGGACCAGCAGACGCTCAAGGGCATGATGGAGCGCGCCGGCTTCGGCAAGGTCGAGGTGCGCAACCTGACCAACGGCATCGTGGCGATCCACCGCGCGTACAAGTTCTGAGAAGCAGTCAAGCAAGTGACTGCTCATGCGAGCGAGTCCGGGCCTGTACCGGACTCGCGATGGAAGAAAACCCCAGGAAGTGGTTTTTTTCGCCGGCTCTGAGCATCGCGCGCCACGGGGTTTGCGCCTGATCCAGGTCAGTGGCCGATGGCCATCGACGGCGTATGTTGGGGCGGTCTTTCCCACCATGAGTCCCGTCATGCCCCTCGATATCGAGACCGAGCCCAACACCCACCTGTTCGATGCCCGCGGCGTGGCCCGCCGTTTCCGCCATTCCGCGATCTTCGGCGCGATCGGCGTGCTGCGTTCGGGCGAAACCATGCGCTTCGTCAACGACCACGACCCGCTGCCGCTGATCGCGCAGTTGCGTGATCGCCTCGGCGACAACCTCACCGTGGCCTACCGCCAGCGCGAGCCCGGTGCCATCGTGATCGACTTCGGCATCACCGGCTTGCCGGACGAGTGATGGGCACCCCGGCTTTCTTCGACCAGGCGCCGCCGATCCCGATGCGCGATCCGCTGGCGGCGTTCCTCGGCGCCGCCGACGACGGCCTGCTCGACTACCGCTACATCGACGCGGTGCGCCTGGCCGGGCACTCCTGCCCCACCGTCGCCGGTGCCTACCTGATGGCGCGCGCCGCGTTGCGGGCGTTGTATCCCGACGGCCCCGCCGAGCGCGGCGGCGTCGAGGTGCTGATCCCGGGGCCGGAGAGCGAGGGCGTCAACGGCGTGATCGGCCAGGTATTCACCCTGATCACCGGGGCGGCCGGCGCCAACGGCTTCCACGGCATCGCCGGACACTACGCGCGCCAGTCGCTGCTGAGCTACGCCGACACGGCCGAGCACGCCGCCGTGCGGGTCCGCCGGCGCGACACCGGCGCGAGCGTGGCGGTGGAGCTGGATCTCTCGAGCGTGCCCGCACCCGCCAACCTGCGTCCGCTGCTCGGCGGCGCACTCGATCCGGCGGCCAGCGCGGAACAGCGCGCGGCATTCGGTCGGGCATGGCAGGAGCGCGTGCAATGCCTGCTGCTGGAACACGCCGATGACCCGGACGTGATCCGGCTGACCCGGCTCGACCACCCACCGATGCACTGAAGCGCGCCGGTCGTCCTCACGACTGCTCGCACGAGGACACCGGCAGCGCCGGGCTGGCTGCCGGCGGCGCTGGCCGCCGCCGTGCGTTGGCCAGCACCACGCCGCCGATGGTGATCGCACCACCGACCAGCACCAGCACCTCGGGAACCTCGTGCAGCCACAGCCAGCCGATCAGCAGCGCGATCGGCGGCGACAGGTAGATGAAGCTGCTGACCTGCGAGGCCGATGAGCGGTTCACCGCCAGATTCCAGGCCAGGTAACCGACGAAGGTCGGCGCGATGCCCAGCCAAAGCAGCGCGCCGATGTGCGGCCACGAGGCCGCTGCCAGCGCCTGCGGCAGATGCCAGCCGAACGGCAACGCGCCGAGCGTGCCGGCGAACATCGCGAACGCGGTGACCCCGACCATGCTGCTGCGCGAGAACAGCGCCTTCTGGCCGACGAAGAAGACCGCCGAGACGGCCACGCACACCAGCACCAGCAAGGCGTGCGGATCGACCTCCACGCGCTGTCCGCTGGCGAATACCACCAGCACCGTGCCGAGCAGGGCCACCGCCAGCCCGAGCCACGTGCGTGCGGCCAGCCGTTCGCCGATCCACAGCGCCGACACCGCCGCCGTGGCCGCCGGCACCAGCGAGATCAGGATCGAGGCGGTGCCGCTGGCGATGCGCGTCTCGGCGTAGTTCAGGCACAGGTGATACACGGTCAGGCCAAGCACGCCGAGCAGGGCCAGTTGCGGCCAGTCGCGCAGCGCCGGCAATGGCACGCGCCTGATCCAAAGCAGCACGGCGAAGCACAGCGAGCCGATCAGCAGCCGCGCGAACGCCACCTCGCCCGGCGTGAACGCGGGCAATGCATAGGCGATCGCGGCATACGCCGACGACCAGGTGAGCAGGGCGATCGCGATGGCGAGCAGGGCACGGCCATCGAGACGTTGAGCGGTATCCATGGGGGGATTCTCCGGCGGGGAAGCGCGCATCCTAGTCCTGGCGATGGCGCCGGTGAATAATGCATCGCGGCGGAATCGCGATGTTTCGCCGCTGATCGAAATGATGAAAGAGGTTGTCACCTTGGAATCGAAACCGACCGATGGCCGATCCGCACTGGACGGCAAGGACTGGCAATTGCTGGAGGCGCTGCAGCGCGATGCGCGACTCGGTTTCGCCGAACTCGGCCGGCTGGTGCGCCTGTCCGCGCCCGCAGTGGCCGAACGGGTGCGGCGACTGGAGGATGCCGGCGTGATCAGCGGCTACCACGCCACGGTCAACCCGCGCCGGCTCGGTTATGCGCTGAGCGCGATGGTGCGCCTGCGCTGCGACGGGGCCACCTGCGCGCGCATCGGCAGCCTGGTCGAGGACATTCCCGAGGTGCTCGAATGCCGCCGCCTGGCCGGCGAGGACTCGGCCCTGCTGCACGTGGTGGCGATGTCCACCGGGCACCTGGAGTCGGTGCTCGACCGCCTGCTCAAGACCGGCGCCAGCAACAGCACCACCACCCTGATCGTGCTGCAGACGCCGCACGAGAACCGGCCCCTGACCCGCGCGATGTGGAACGCGGCGATGGCGATGTCGGGCGACTGATCCACCGGTCGCGCGGGGCGACCAGTACTTTTGTCACGGTCGCGCATCGACACGGCGTCGCATACTCGAACGCTGCTCGAACTCAGGGGAACCCCATGCGCCGCCTCGCTTCGCTATTGCTGGCCAGTGCCATCGCGCTCGCCGGCCTGCCCGCCGCCCATGCCGCCGACGCGGCGCCGGCCAACGCGTCATCCAGCGCCACCCATGACAGCACCGATCCGCGCATCCCCGCCCATGAAACGGCGGTGCGCACGCAGCACAGCGTCGCCATCGGCGGGCGCACGATCAGGTACACCGCCACCGCCGGCACGGTGATCATCCGCGACGACAAGCAGCAGCCGCAGGCCAGCGTGTTCTACGTCGCCTACACCGTCGACGACGGCAAGCCCTCGCAGCGCCCGCTGACCTTCCTCTACAACGGCGGCCCGGGTTCCTCCAGCGTGTGGCTGCACATGGGCTCGCTCGGCCCGGTGCGCATCGAGACGGCCAGCCCGCAGGCCACCGCGCCGGCGCCGTACCACCTGGTGGCCAACGGCGACAGCCTGCTCGACAAGACCGACCTGGTCTTCATCGACGCCGTCGGCGCCGGTTATTCGCGCCCGCTGGGCAAGGCCACCGGCAAGGACTTCTGGGGCGTGGACCAGGACATTTCCGCCTTCAGCCGCGCGATCGAGCGCTACGTCACGCTCAACCGGCGCTGGAACTCGCCCAAGTTCCTGTACGGCGAGAGCTACGGCACCACCCGGTCGGCCGCGCTGGTCGACGCGCTGCAGGACAAGGGCATGGCCTTCAACGGCGTGATCCTGATGTCCTCGATCCTCAACTACGCGATCCGCATGCCGGGCTACGACGAGAGCTACGTCGGCTACCTGCCCAGCTTCGCCGCCGCCGCGTGGTACCACGACAAAGTGCCTTCCAAGAGCGGCCAGAACAAGCCGGCCGAGCTGAAGGCCTTCGTCGACCAGGCCCGCGCCTGGGCGCGTGGCCCGTACGCCTCCGCGCTGGCACTGGGGCAGGATCTGCCCGCCGCACAGTTCGACGCGATCGCCACGCAGATGGCCGGCTTCACCGGCCTGCCGGTGCAATACATCAAGCAGGCGAACCTGCGCGTGAGCCCCAGCCGCTTCCGCAAGGAACTGCTGCGCGACCAGCGTCTCATCCTGGGCCGCTACGACGCCCGCTTCACCGGCACCGACCCCGATGCCGCCGGCGAAACGCCGGAGTACGACCCCTCCGACACCGGCATCAGCGGCGCCTTCGTCAGCGCCTTCCACGACTATCTTGCCGACCAGCTCGACTACCCGAGCCAGCTCGACTACCGCCCCACCTACGGCAAGATCATCCAGGGCTGGGACTGGAAGCACGCCGTCCCGGGCATGCGCCGCGCGCTGCCGCTGCCGTACGTGGCCGGCGACCTGGCGCACGCGATGCGCACCAATCCGAACCTCAAGGTGCTCTCGCTCAACGGTTACTACGATTTCGCCACGCCGTTCTTCATCACCGAGTACGACCTGGCGCACATGAACCTGGACCCTTCGCTGCGCGGCAATCTGTCGTTCGCTTACTACCCTTCCGGGCACATGATCTATCTCAACACCGAGGCGCTGCAGCAGCTCAAGCACGATCTCGCCCGCTTCTACGACCTTGCCGCGCCGCAGCGCTGATACGGAGCCTCTCGCCATGCGCCATTCCCTCATCGCCCCGCTCGCCTTCGTCCTGGCCATCGGCCTTGCCGCCCCGCTGCATGCGGCCGACAGCAACCCGCACGACAGCAAGTCCCAGGCCGACAAGGACACCAAGAAGGACACGCTGCCGATCCCGCCCGAACGCAAGGTGGTGACCTCGCACAGCGTGCGCATCGATGGCCGCAACGTGGCCTACAAGGCCACCGCCGGCACCTTGCTGATCAAGGACGACAAGGGCCAGCCCACGGTCAGCATGTTCTACGTGGCCTACACCGTCGGCGACGGCAAGGCCGCGCAGCGGCCGGTCACCTTCCTGTTCAACGGCGGCCCCGGCTCCTCCAGCATGTGGCTGCACATGGGTTCGGTCGGGCCGGTACGGGTGGCCAACGCGGGCGACCAGCCGATCCCGCCGCCGCCGTACAGCACGGTGCCGAACGAATACAGCCTGCTCGACAAGTCCGACCTGGTCTTCATCGACGCGCCCGGCACCGGCTATTCGCAGCTGGTCGGCGCGGCCAAGGGCAAGGACTTCTACGGCATCGATCAGGATGCCGACGCGTTCGCGAAGTTCATCACCCGCTACGTCGGCGACAACCACCGCTGGAACTCGCCGAAGTTCCTGTTCGGCGAGAGCTACGGCACCACCCGCTCGGCGGTGCTGGCCAAGCAATTGCAGGACCAGGGCATGGAGCTCAACGGCATCGTGCTGATGTCCTCGATCCTGGACTTCAGCGTGTGGGCCAACACCGGTGTCGACCACGGCTACATCGTCAACCTGCCGACCGAGGCCGCGATCGCCTGGTACCACAACAAGGTACCGAACAAGCCCGCCGACCTGGCCGGCTTCATCGCCGCCGTGCGCCAGTTCGCCAGCACCGACTACACCCTGGCACTGGCCAGGGGCGACGCGATCACGCCGGCCGAGGCCGACCGCATCGCCACGCAGCTGAGCCAGTACATAGGCCTGTCGACGACGTACATCAAGCAGGCCAACCTGCGCATCGACCCCAGCCGCTTCCGCAAGGAGCTGCTGCGCGACCAGCGCCGCACGGTTGGACGTCTGGACGGCCGTTTCGAAGGCATCGACCCGGATGCCGCCGGCGAGACGCCCGACGGCGACGCCGCCAGCGATGCCGCCACCGGCGCCTACCTGGCCGCCTTCAACCAGTACGCCACCAGCGCCCTGAACTACGCCAGCGACCACGCCTACCTGCCCAACAACTACGGCGTCATCAACCGCAACTGGGACTGGAAGCGCGAGCACCAGCGCTTCCCGCAGGCGCCGTACGTGGGCAGTGACCTGGCCGACACGATGCGGCGCAACCCGCATCTGAAGGTCTTTTCCGCCAACGGCTACTACGACCTGGCCACGCCGTTCTACGCCACCGAGTTCGACCTGGGCCACCTCAGCCTGGACCCGGCGATCAGCAAGAACATCGAGTACGGTTTCTATCCGTCCGGTCACATGATCTACTTCGATGTCGACGCCTTGAAGCAAGTGAAGGCGGATCTGGCGCGCTTCTACGACGAGGCCGCACCGCGGCCCTGACGGAGTCTCCCCAGCCATGACGGACAAGCCGAGCGCACCGCCCGACGCCGACGAGAACGCACCCCGCGACCCTGCCCGGCGCCGCGTGCTGGGCGGCATCGCGCTGGCGGGTGCGGCCGCGACGCTGGCCGGCTGTCGCATCGACGACGCACGCCACGCCAGTGCGCCGACGGGAGATCAAGCGGCGCTCGACGCGCTGCTGCGGCAGCACATCCAGCACGTGGTGGTGCTGTACGCGGAGAACCGCAGCTTCAACAACCTGTTCGCCGGCTTCCCCGGCCTGGCGCAACCGCTCAAGGCGCTCGACTCGCCCGAGTACCGCCAGCGCGACCGCGGCGGCAGTCTGCTCACCACGCTGCCGCCGGTGTGGAGCGGCATGGTGCCGCGCGAGCAGGTGGTCGGCGGGCGCCGCTACCTCATCGACGAGCAGGCCATCACCGGTTTGCCCAACCGGCCTTTCGCGCTGCGCACGCCCGATGGCGAGCTGCTGCCGCACGGCGTGATCACCCGCGATCTGGTGCACCGCTTCTACGAAAACCAGCTGCAGATCAACGGCGGCCGCAACGACGGCTTCGTGGCCTGGAGCAACACCGGCGCGATGCCGATGGGCCACTACGCCGACACGGCCCGCAGCCTGCGCCTGTGGCAGCTGGCGCGGCAGTACACCTTGTGCGACAACTTTTTCATGGGCGCATTCGGCGGCTCGTTCCTCAACCACCAGTACCTGGTCGCCGCGCAGCCGCCGTACTTCCCGCACGCCGACCAGAGCCCGGCGAAACTGCAGATCGCCCAGGTGCAGGGTGACGACCCCACCGGCATCCTGCCGAAGTTCGCCGAAGGCTCTCCGGCGAGCGCGATGCAGGGTCGCCCGGAATGGGCCTCGCGCGATGCCATGACGCCGGACTTCTGGGCGGTCAACACCATGGGGCCGGCCTATGCGCCGGGCTTCAGCCATGACCCGCGCGATCCGCGGCTGGCGGATGCGACCAGCCCGAACACGCTGCCCGCGCAGAGCCACCTGACCATCGGCGACGTGCTGTCGCAAGCCGGTATCGACTGGGCCTGGTATGCCGGCGCCTGGCAGCTGGCGCTCGACGGCAAGGGCGAAGGCGACCACAGCGAGTTTCCGCAGGTGCCGGATTTCCAGCCGCACCACCAGCCGCTCAACTATTTCCGCCAGTTCGCCCCGGGCACGGCGGCGCGTGCGCAGCATCTGCGCGACGCCGGCACCGGCAGCCGCGCCGACAGCAACCATTTCATTGCCGCGGTCGAAGCCGGCCAATTGCCGCCGGTGACGCTCTACAAGCCGCAAGGCAATCTCAACATGCACGCCGGCTACGCCAGCCTCGATGCCGGCGACGAGCACCTGGCGCAAGTGGTCGAGGCGCTGCAGCGCAGCCCGCAGTGGCCGAACATGCTGGTGGTGCTCACGGTGGACGAGAATGGCGGCTGGTGGGATCACGTGGCGCCGCCGAAAGGCGATCGCTGGGGCCCGGGCACGCGCGTGCCGGCGCTGGTGATCTCGCCACACGCGAAGCGGGGCTTCGTCGACCACACGATCTACGACACCGGCTCGATCCTGCGTTTCCTCACCCGCCGTTTCGACCTCAAGCTGCTGCCCGGACTGAAGCTGCGCGACGCATCGATGATCGCCGCCGGCGGCCCGCCGCCGGGCGACCTCACCGCCGCGCTGCAGTTCGCCAGCGCCTGACCCCCGCAGGAAACACCGACCATGCGCGAGCTGTACCCGGAGATCGAGCCGTACCAGACCCATCGCCTCCCCGTGGATGCGCTGCACACGCTGCACGTGGAGGAGTGCGGCAACCCGCTGGGCCTGCCGGTGATCTTCCTGCACGGCGGACCGGGCGCCGGCCTGTCGACCTATCACCGTCGCTTCTTCGATCCGGCGCGCTACCGCATCGTGCTGTTCGACCAGCGCGGCTGCGGGCAGTCCACCCCGTTCGCCGAACTCACCGACAACACCACCACGCACCTGGTCGCCGACATCGAGCGCATCCGCGCCTTCCTGGGCATCGAGCACTGGGTGGTGTTCGGCGGCTCCTGGGGTTCGACCCTGGCGCTGGCGTACAGCCAGGCCCACCCGCAGCATTGCCTGGGCATCGTGCTGCGCGGCATCTTCCTCGGCCGGCCACAGGAATTGCGCTGGTTCAACGAACTCGATGGCGGCGCACGGCAGATCTTCCCCGAACGCTGGGCGCGCTTCCGCGATTTCATCCCGAGCGACGAGCGCGGCGAGATGCTGGACGCCTACTGGCAGCGCCTGAACAGCACCGACGAAGCCACCCGCCTCGCCGCAGCGCAGGCGTGGAGCGCGTGGGAAGGCGGCAGCACCACCCTGGTGCACGACCCCGACGCCGGCGGCATCTTCGAAGACCCGCATCACGCAGTCAGCCTGGCGCTGATGGAAGCCCACTACTTCCGTCACGCGCTGTTCCTCGAACCGGACCAGCTGCTGCGCGACGTGCCGCGCATCCGCCACCTGCCGGCCACCATCGTGCACGGCCGCTACGACATCATCTGCCCCGCCGTCAGCGCCTGGGACCTCGCCCAGGCCTGGCCCGAAGCCACCCTGCACTTCGTGCTCGCCGGCCACAGCGCGGCCGACCCGGCCATCGTCGACCGCCTGGTCGAGGCCACTGACGCGCTGGCCGATCGGTACTGCTGACGGCACGCCGTTTCGGACCGGAACCGCGTCGGCGCAAGAAGCGGATGGCGCGCCCGGCGCGGTGACGCCAGAATGCGCGCCTCACCTCAATGGAGTTGCCGATGCTGACCCTCTACGACTACCTGCCTTCGCAGAACGCCTGGAAAGTGCGCCAGCTGCTGCATCACCTCGGCCGGCCGTATCGCACGCTGGAGGTCAGCATCTTCGAGGGCGAGGGCCGCAGCGAAAGCTATCTGCGCATCAGCCCGACCGGCACGGTGCCCGCGATCGAACTGGACGACGGCCGCACGCTGGCCGAATCGAACGCGATCCTGATGTACCTGGCCGATGGCACGCCGTATGTGCCGGGTGATGCGTTCGGCCGCGCCAAGGTGCAGCAGTGGCTGCATTTCGAGCAGGAGCGGGTGGAGTCGGTGCTCGGCGCGCTGCGCCACTGGACGCTGACCGGCAAGCTGGCGCAACGCGCACCCGCGCTGGTGGAGGCAAAGCGCCACGCGGCGCAGCGCACGCTGGAGATCCTGGAGCGCGAGCTGTCGGAGCGCGACTTCATCGCCGGCGAGCGTTACACCATCGCCGACATCGCGCTGTTCGCCTACGGCAGCCGCGCGGCCGAGGCGGGCTTCGCGCTCGACGAATATCCCGCCATCCGCGCCTGGATCGCCCGAGTGGAGGCACAACCGGGCTTTCTCGCCACCATGCATCCGTACGCGAGCGACCCGCATTCGGCAGGCGAGTTGCCCTGAGCTTTCGTCACAGGCGGCAGCCAGCGCGGCGGTGGCATACTCGGGGTTTCCCGGCCCGAGAGATCTCCCGCCCATGCGCCTGTTTCCGCTTCTTGCCTTCGGTACGCTGCTGTTGCCGGTGGCTGCCCAAGCCAACGATCCGAACTCCTACGCCCAGCCCGACCAGGTGCGGGTGACGCATCTGGATCTCGACCTCAACATCGACTTCCCGCACAAGCAGCTCGCGGGCCAGGCGACGCTGAAGCTGGATTGGCGCAACCCGCAGGCGCAGTCGCTGGTGCTGGATACGCGCGACCTGAAGATCGCCAGGGTCGAGGCGCTGGCCGCCGACGGCAAGGCCACGCCGCTGAAATACGCGCTGGCACCGCGCGACAAGGAGCTGGGCAGCAAGCTCACCATCACCGCGCCGAAGCATCCGGCGCAGGTGCGCATCGTCTACAGCACGGCACCCACCGCGTCCGGCCTGCAGTGGCTGACCCCGGCGCAGACGGCGGACAAGCGCGCGCCGTTCATGTTCTCGCAGTCCGAATCCATCCACGCGCGCTCGTGGGTGCCGCTGCAGGACTCGCCGGCGATCCGCTTCACCTACGACGCGCACGTCAGCGCGCCGAAGAACATCCGCGTGGTGATGAGCGCGCTCAATGACGCGCAGCATCCGCTTGACGGCGATTTCAGGTTCGACCAGCCGCACCCGATCCCGTCCTACCTGCTGGCGATCGCCGCCGGCGACCTCGCGGTGAAGGAAACCGGCCCGCGCTCGGCCGTGTACGCGGAACCCTCGGTGGTGGCCAAGGCCGCGCACGAATTCGAGGACACCGAGAAACTGATCGAAGCCACCGAGAAGCTCTACGGCCCCTACGCCTGGGGCCGCTACGACATCCTGGTGCTGCCGCCCTCGTTCCCGTTCGGCGGCATGGAAAATCCCAACATGACGTTCGCCACCCCGACCGTGCTGGTGGGCGACAAGAGCCTGGTTTCGCTGGTCTCGCACGAGCTGGCGCACTCGTGGTCGGGCAACCTCGTCACCGCCGCGGCGTGGCGTGACATCTGGCTCAACGAGGGTTTCACCACCTACGTGCAGGGCCGCATCACCGAGGCGGTGTACGGCAAGAGCCAGGCCGACGAGGAGGCACTGCTGTCGGCGCGCGCGCTGCAGAAAAGCATCGGCGCGATGGCCGAGAACGCGCAGAAGCTGGCGCCCGACCCGCGCGGCGTGGGCGCCGATGACTCGCTCTCCGACGTGGCCTACGACAAGGGCTCGTGGTTCCTGCGCACGCTGGAGCAACGCTTCGGTCGCGCCGATTTCGATGCCTACCTGAAGGGCTATTTCAAGCATTTCGCCTGGCACAGCATCACCACCGAGCAGATGCTCGACTACATGAAGCCGAACCTGATCGAGAAGTACCCCGGCAAGATGGGCTGGGCGGAGGTGCGCGAATGGGTCTACGGCAGCGGCATCCCCAAGGATGCACCGCTGCCCGAGTCGCCGAGCTTCGACGCGATCGACAGGCAGCGCGGCGAATTTCTTGCCGGCACGCTGGCGGCCGACAAGCTCGACGCGAAGGGATGGAACACGCAGGAGTGGATGTATTTCCTCGACCGCCTGCCCGACGCGCCGGCGCTGGACAGGATGCAGCAGCTCGACGCCGCCTGGCACCTCACCGGCACGCCGAACGCGGAGATCGGCATGCGCTGGTACAGCCACGCGATTGCCGCCGGCGACAAGGCGGTGTGGGATGCCGCCGCCGAGCACATGACCCGGATCGGCCGCATCTACCTCACCACGCCGCTGTACAAGGCGTTCGTGAAAACGCCGGAAGGACTGGCCTTCGCCGAGCAGGTCTACGCCAAGGCGAAAGCCGGCTACCACCCGCTGACCCAGCAGGTGGTGGAGGGCATCCTCGCCAAGGCGAAGCAGGCGGACAAGCCTGAGTGAGCCCGACCTCGCCCACCGATACGACCACGCCGCTGTGGAAGCGCATGCTGCGACGGCGGCTGAAGTTCCTTGCCTGGCTGGTGGCGCTGCTGGCCATCGTGCTGGGCGGCAGCTACCTGTTCGCGCCGCAATGGCTGATGCGCGCCGGGCACCTACGCGAGGCGATGGCGGCCAAGCTGGAAACACACAGCGTGCAGGTCGGCGACACCCGCTGGTCGTACTACGAAGGCGGCGAAGGCCCGACCATCGTGCTGCTGCACGGCTTCGCCGGCGACAAGGATGTCTGGTTGCCGGTAGCCGCGTTGCTGAGTGCACATTTCCATCTGGTCATCCCCGACCTGCCCGGCTGGGGCGAATCCTCGCGCGTGGCGCAGGGCAACTACGACGTCGACGCGCAGGCCGCGCGACTGGACGCCTTCGTGCAGGCACTGCGACTGCCGCGCTTCATGCTGGCCGGCCACGGCACCGGTGCGGCGATCGCCGCCGCGTATGCCGCCGACCAGCCGCAGCGCGTGGCCGGCCTGGCCCTGCTCGATGCGTACGGCCTGAAAGCCGGCGAGAGCGACTTGACGCGCCTGGTACGCGCGGGCAACAACCCCTACCTGTTCGGGGACCGCGCCGGTTATGCGCAGCTGGCCGCGCTGGAGTTCGCGCAGCCGCCCGACCGGCCCGGCCGCTTCGTCGACGTGCTGGTCGAGCGCAATCGGCGCGACCGCGATTTCATCCAGCGCACGTTCCAGGCCTGGCACGCGCAGCCGCTGGCGCTGCAGCAGCGGCTGGGCCGGCTGACCATGCCGGTGCTGGGGTTGTGGTGCCACGATGACAGGATCACCGACATCTCGGCGCTGGACAGCCTGCGCAACGGACTGACCGCCGCCAGCGCGATCAGCACCAGCACGATCAACGGCTGCGGCCACCTGCCGATGCTGGAAAAGCCCGAGACGACGGCGCAGATACTCACCGGTTTTGCGCTGTCGCACTGAACGGAACCGGTCGCCACGGCAGCCGGCGGGGGAAAACATGATGGATTGTGGTTGCCGACATGGGAGAATGCACGCATGAGCCTGCACACCGGCATGGCGCCTGGCAAGAAAGTGCAACGATGAAGCAGAACCTCGTTCGTTCAGCTGTGGATGCGATTGCGCGGATGTCCACCACGCGGACCAACTACTGGACCGAGCTGGTGCTGGACACGGCGCTGGGCGCCTGGCTGCTGGTCGTCGGCTGGCGCCATCTCGACGGCGGTCCCTGGCTGGCTGCCGGCGCGATCGCACTGGGCCTGTTCGCCTTCAGCTTCATCGAGTACTTCTTCCACCGCTGGATGTTCCACACCCGCATCCCGCTGTTCGAGCAGGGCCACCGCATGCACCACGAGCGTCCGCTCGGCTACGACTCGCTGCCGTTCTTCCTGCCGGCGATGGTGCTGATTGCGCTGACCGCGGTGCTGGTGGTGCTGATGCCGTTCGGGTTCGCGCTGCTGCTGGCCGGCTCGATCACGCTCGGCTACATCGTCTACGGCCTGGCCCACTTCATCATCCACCACGTGCGCTTCAAGCAGCCGCTGCTGCGCCGCTGGGCCGGCGCCCACCACGTGCACCACTACCACCCGGATACCAACTTCGGCGTCACCACGCCGCTGTGGGACATCCTGCTGCGCACGCGCTACGTGCGCCAGCCGCGCAAGGCAGTCTGACCGGCGCGTCACCGCGCCCCCTATCGAGGCCAGGTTCCATGCCCACAAACGAGTACCTGCTGATCTCGCGCGGACAATGGGACGAAGACGCCGACAAGGGCGCCGTGCAGGACACCATCGACCGCTTCTACGCCTGGTACGAAGAAGGCCTGGCGCAAGGGCGGCTCAAACCGGGCAGCCGCCTGGCGAACCGCGGCAAGCTGGTGTCCCGCGATGCGGTGACGGATGGTCCGTTCAGCGAATCCAAGGAGCTGGTCGGCGGCTACTGGTTCATCGTGGCCGACACGCTGGAGGAAGCCGCCGCGATCGCCGCGGAGAACCCCTGCCTCGCCTTCGGCCTGACCGTCGAGGTGCGTCCGCTGGAGTCGGCGCGCTCCAGCGTGGAGATCGTCACCAACGAGACACCGCGACGCTGGAAGACCACCGACGCCTGAGCCGGCGAGGACGCCGCGCCGTTCAATCGGCCACGTCGGCGACCAGCCGGTCGAGTTCGGCCTTGAGGATCGCGCCGTGCTGGCGCAGCCAGTCGCGCTGTTCGCGCCAGTCGGGATAAAGCGTTTCCACCAGTGCCCAGAAGCGCGGCGAGTGATTGCGCACGCGCAGGTGGCACAGCTCATGAACCAGCACGTAGCGCAACGCGGCCGACGGCGCCAGCGCCAGCGCGAGGTCGAGGTTGATGCGATCGCGCGTGTCCAGGCTGCCCCACAGGCTCTTCATCGGGCGGATGCGCAGCGAGGTCGGCGCCAGGCCCAGCTGCGGCACGTGGACCGCCATCCAGCGCGACACGTCGCGACGGATCAGCAACTCCAGGTGGGAGGCGAGCAGGCCGCGGGCGATCGGCAAGGCGCGGCTGTGCGGGCGCGGCACCACCAGCGTCAGGCCGCGCGCATGCGCCTCGATCTTCGGATAGGTGCCTTCGGACCAGTCCAGTTCCACCAGTTCGCCGCGCAGCGGAAAGTGGCACGCATGGCCGATGCGCAGCGGCGGCAGCGGCTTGACGATCAGGTTCAGTTCGTCGAGCTTCTGCTCCAGCCACACGGCGTGGCTGCGCAGGAACGCGCTGACCTGCGCCGGATGCGTGCCGCGCGGATACGACACCCGCGCGCCCTTGGGCGTGACGGTGAGGCGCAAACGTCGCGCACGCGGATGGGCGGCCTTCAACACCCGGATGGTGTTGCCGCCTGCCATCGCCAGTTCCAGCCAGTCGCCTTCGAGATGCTGCGTCATGTCCTGCCGTCCATCCGGTACGTCACGCGCGGTCGGCGTGGCGAATCCGGACAGACAGTATGCCGGCAAGCCGGCGCCCCGGCGCAAGGGCCGGGCGGCAGGCCGGCCGCAATTCCGGCCGGCTGCGAAATCTCAGCCGTCGGTGGGACGCGGCAGGCCGAACCATTCCTCCAGTTTGGCCAGCAACCGCGCCAGTTCCAGCGTCAACAGGGCGAAACTGGCGTCCATTTCGGCGTGGGCATCGGCCTGGCTGTCGCCCAGCTCGTCCAGCACCACGTCGAGGAACTTCAGCTTGCGGATGACCAGGTCCTCGCCCAGCACGAAGCTGATGCGGTCGTCGAAGGTCAGCCCCAGCAGGAATACCTGCTTGCCGTTGCGCAGGTGCTCCTTGACCTCTTCCGCATCCAGGTCCTGGCGGCGGCAGCGGGCGATCGCGCCGGTGGCGGTGGCCGGGTCGCGCAGTTCGCATTCGTCGCCCAGCGCCAGCCCGGCCGGCAGGTTGCCGGTGGCCAGCCAGTCGGTCATCAGCACGCGCGGACCTTCTTCCGGCGCCAGCGGCACCGCCGGGAAGCTGCCCAGCGCCTCGCGCACCTGGCTCAGCGCGTTCTCGGCCGACTTGCGGCTGGAGGTGTCCAGCACCAGCCAGCCGTGCTTCTTGTCGACGTAGGCGGACATGCGCGACTGCCGCACGAAGGCGCGCGGCAGCAGCTCGTTGAGCAGGTCCTCCTTGATCCGCTTGCGCTCGCGGCCGCCGACCTTGCGGCCCTCCTCCTCGGCGATCTTCTGCACCTTGCGATGCAGCTCGTCGTTGATGACGGCGGCGGGCAGCAGCTTGTCCTCGCCGCCGACGGTGAACAGGGTGGACTGCTTCACCGCATGGGTGAGCGGCTCGCCCTCGCCGCGGCCGACCGGCGGCACGAAGCCCCTGGTGAACATCTCCAGCGGGCCGCAGGGGCGCAGCCGGTGCTCGGCCAAGGCCTCGTCGAGGCGATCGAGATCGGTGGCGACCGCGGGGGAAAAACGGAACAGGGTGAGGTTGCGAAAGAACATTCGGTATCCGGGTATTGATGAAGCCGGCGGGAAGGATTTCAGCTCCCGCCGTTCGGCCTGAGCGCAGGCCTGAAAGGCCGAAGTCGAAGGGTATCGCAGCGTGCCCTTCGACTCCGCTGCGCTACGCTCAGGGTGAACGGTGGAGCAAGGCGGTGGTGGACAGTCAGCGGCAGACGGCGGCGACCGCCGCGGCCACGGCGTCCAGGTTGGACTCGTTCAACGCCGCCACGCAGATGCGTCCGCTGTCGAGGGCGTAGATCGCGTGCTCGTCGCGCAGGCGGCGCACCTGCGCCTTGCTCAGGCCGGAGTAGGAGAACATGCCGGCCTGCTTGTTGATGAAGCCGAAATCCGGCGCGCCGAGCGCGGCCAGCTTCTCGACGAAGCCCGCGCGCATCGCGTGGATGCGCGAACGCATGCCGCCCAGCTCCTGCTCCCAGCGCGCGCGCAGCTCGGCGCTGCCCAGCACGCCGGCGACCAGTGCGGCGCCGTGGGTGGACGGGCTGGAATAGATCGTGCGGATGACCTGCTTGATCTTCGACTGCAGCCGCGCCGCCTCGTCGCGATCGGCGCCGACCATCGACAGCGCGCCCACGCGCTCGCCGTACAGCGAGAACGACTTGGAGTACGAGTTGGCGACCACGAACGCCTCGATGCCGGAGTCCGCCAGCACGCGCACCGCGGTGGCATCCTGTTCGGTGCCGCGGTCGAAACCCTGATAGGCCATGTCGACGAACGGCAGCAGCTTGCGCTCGCGCAGCAATTCGACCAGTTGCGCCCATTGCGCGGCATCCAGATCCACGCCGGTGGGGTTGTGGCAGCACGCATGCAGCAGCACCACGGTGCCGGGTTCCATCCGGCCCAGATCTTCCAGCATGCCGGCGAAATCCAGGCCGTGGCTGGCCGCGTCGTAGTAGCGGTACTCCAGCAGTTCGAAGCCGGCGGTGCGGAACACCACGTGATGGTTGCCCCAGCTCGGGTTGCTGATCGCGACCTTCGCGTTTGCACCGGCCACCTGCCTGAGCAGGTCCGCCGCCACGCGCAGCGCGGCGCTGCCGCCGATGGTCTGCGCGGTGGCCACGCGGCCGGCCGCCAGCAGCGGCGACCGTTCGCCGAACACCAGCTGCTGGGTCAGCCGGTTGTACGCGGCGAGGCCGTCGATCGGCAGGTAGCCGCGCGGCTTCGCCGCCGCAGCCAGCGCCAGCTCCACCTCGTGCACGGTGGGCAGCAGCGGAATGCGCCCCTGCTCGTCCACGTAGATGCCCACGCCGAGGTTGATCTTGTGCGGCCGCGCGTCCGCCAGATAGGTTTCGGTGAGGCCCAGGATCGGATCGCCAGGGGCCATTTCAACGGGGGCAAAGAAGGACACGATCGGTACTCGATGGGTGGGGAAGGCACGCGCCGGGGCCGTCGATGGACGGCTTTCTCCGGCATGGCGGCGCGACGCACGGGAGAACGGCGCGAAACACCGCCGACTATAGCAAGAGCCGGCCGGCCACCGCAGCGGCGGGCGGGCCGCAACCGCCGCCCACGGCAGCGCGCGGAGCCGCCGCGTGATCCGTGGCGATTACCGCTGGCGCAGCGCCACCAGCGCGCTAAAATGGGCGGTACGTCACACGTTTGGCCATTCCCATGCCGATCCAGGATCACGCCGAAATCGCCCACCTGCTTGCCGAGCTCAAGCTGGAACATCGCGATCTCGACGTGGCGATCGACGAACTGGCCCACGCCATCGGCCGCGACGAACTGCAGCTGACCCGGCTCAAGAAGCGCAAGCTGCTGCTGAAGGACCATATCGCGCGGCTGGAAAGCAAGCTGATCCCCGACCTCGACGCCTGAGCCCATGACCCTGTTCGCCCCGATCCGCCTGCACGACGAGTACGTCGTGCTGGAGCCGCTGACGCCGGAACACGCGCCCGCGCTGGAAACCGCCGCCGCCGACGGCGAGCTGTGGAACCTCGCCGTCACCAGCGTGCCGCCACCGGGCCAGGCGGGCGATTACGTGGCGAAGGCGCTGCAAGGCCAGCGCGAAGGCCACATGCTGCCGTTCGCCGTGCGCGAGGCGCGCGGCGGCGACATCGTCGGCAGCACGCGCTATTACGAGATCGACGCCGCCGTGCCGCGCCTGGCCATCGGCTACACCTGGTACGCGAAACGCTGGCAGAAGAGCCACCTCAACACCGCCTGCAAGCGGTTGCTGCTTGAGCATGCGTTCGAGACCCTGGGCTGCGCGGCCGTCGCGTTCCACACCGACGTGCTGAACGAGGATTCGCAGCGCGCGATCGAACGCCTCGGCGCGCAACGCGAAGGCGTGCTGCGCGCGCACCGCCGCCGCACCGACGGCAGCCTGCGCGACACGGTGTGCTTCAGCATCCTCGCCGGGGAATGGGGCAACGTGGCCAACTGGCTGGACATGCGCCTGAGCCGGCTGATCGCAAACCCGTAGGAGCGCACCTGTGCGCGATACGTTGGAGCCGGGATTCGGGATTCGGGATTCGGGAAAGCATCGCGCGGGGTGCGCTCCTACCGCAGGCGATTGACCGGACGGCCGTCGTAGGGCGGGCAATGCCCGCCGGCTTCTCCGGCCGTGCGGCGGGCGGTGCCCGCCCTACAGCAGGCGATTGACCAGGCGGGCGAGTTGCGTGCGGTTCAAGCGGCGCAGCAGCCGACGCACTTCGGGCGGGTACTGGCGCGGGCTTTCCAGCGCGCGGTAATCGGCCAGCTGCACGGCGTGCCGGCGCAGTGCCGCCCATTCCGCCTCGTGCTGCGCGTGCAGCCGTTTCGCCGGGTCGCGCAGCAGCAGGCCGTTTTCCAGATCCAGCGACCATGCACGCGGGTTGAGGTTGTGGCCGGTCAGCACGGCCACGTCGTCATCCACGAACAGGCCTTTCAGGTGGTAGCTGTTGTCGCCGTCGCGCCACAGGTGCAGCCGCAACCGGCCGGCCTCGATCTGCGCACGGTGCGCGCGCGCAAAGCGGCGCAGATTGTTCTCGTACAGGTACGGCAGCAGGCCGATGGTCTTGAACGGTTGCTCCGGCGGTATGTAGAAATCGTTGGCGACCTTGTCGCCGACCATGATGTCGATGCGGCAGCCGCGCCGCAGCAACTGGCCGAGCACCAACCGTACCGGACGTGGCAGGTTGAAGTACGGCGTCAGCAGGATCACCCGCTCGCGCGCCTCCCGGAGCAGCGCCAGCAGCACCGCGTCGAGCTGGTTGCCGCTGCGGCCAAAACCCAGCAGCGGAGTCACCGCCACCTGGTCCGCATTCGGCAGCGCCGGGATCACTTCGTACCGCGCCTGCTGCAACTGCCCGCGCAAGCGGCGGATCTGCGGCTGCAGGCTGCGCGTGCTCGGCACCTCAGCCACGTTCAACTGCCGCACCGCGCCACTGCCGGCGAGCCGGTTCGCGACGAAGCCGGCCATCGCGTCGGCCAGGCCCGCATGCCGCAGCAGGTGGTAGCGATCGAGTCGGTAGCGATCGTGTCGCGCCAGGTAGACGTCGTTGAGACTGGCGCCGCTGTACAACACCGCGTCGTCGATCACGAAGCCCTTCAGGTGCAGCACGCCAAACAACTCGCGGTTCTGCACCGGCACGCCGTAGATCGGCACGCCATCGCCCAGCCGCTGCGCCCATTCGCGGTACATGCCGGCGTTGCCCGCGCTCTTGTGTTTGCCGATCAGCCCGCGCTGCGCGCGGTGCCAGTCGACGAACACCCCGATGTCCAGCTCGGGCCGGCGCGCCTTGGCCGCGTAAAGCGCCGCCAATATCTCGCGACCGCCATCGTCGTCCTGCAGGTACAAGGTCACGATCACGATGCGCCGGGCAGCCTGCGCGATCAGCGTCAGCAGGGTTTGCCGGAACGCCGCCGGATCGGACAGGCAGCTGATCGCCGCCGCATCCACCGCAAACGCCGGCAAGGCTGTGCGCGGATTGCCCTTGCGTCGCGGCAGCGACACCAGGCGTCGAGCCAGGCGGATAGGTGTTGTCATCAGGGTCTTGCGCGCAATCATTCCTCCATCATCGCAAACCATGCCGCGCACTACGACCCGTCCGGCGGGAATTGCCTGCGGCGAACCATGGCCGGACCGTTCCGCGCGCCGGCCGGTCCCTGCGCGACCCGCACCGGCGCCGAGGGGGTCAGGGCAGCACCAGCACCTGCTGCCGACTGTCGCTGAGCGCTCGCGGTGGCGGGCGCGCCTCGGCCAAGGCGACGATTTCCGCCGGCGGCTGCCGGTATGCCCATGGCGGGGCTGCCGTCGCGCCGGCCGCATCGTGGCAAGCGCCGGCGACCATCGGATCAACCCGTGACAAGCCACCATCCACCTGGCACCGCCGCGGCGGCGCTTGCTGGCGCCCGCCCCTGTCAGCCTCGCCGTGGCGGCGGTGACCCGCTGCGCCTGCGTCCCAGCGACGCGCGGCAGTGTTCGTAGAACGCCTCGGTCAAGGATGTCTCGCGCACGTTGGCGGACGACATGAACACGTACTCCTGCTCGATCGTCGGCGCGAAGCGGCGAATGCGCACGCCGGTCCACAACGAATGGCGCGACAGCAGCTCGTTGACGATCGCGATGCCGACGCCTTCGGCCGCCAGCGCACAGGCCGCGCCCACGTTGTGGGCTTCCAGCCGCACCGTCTGGCGCACCCCCGCCTGCTGGAAGGCCTGGTCGATCCGCATGCGGGTGTCGCCGCCGCGATGGCCGACCAGGATCAGCGGTTCGCCGGCAAGATCCCTGGCGCCGATCGGGCGCTTGCCCGCCGACAGGCGGTGCGCCGGCGGCAGCACGCAAACCGTGGGGCTGCTGATCAGCGGCCGCAGGCGGATGCCGGGATGATCCAGCGGCAGTTTGCCGAAACCGCAATCGGCGGTGCGCGTGGCAACCAGGTTCATCACCGTCGGCCGGGTGCGCGAATCGACATTGATGTGGATATTGGGATGCAGGCTCAGGAACGAAGCGACCAGCTTCACCAGCGGCCCCTCGGCGAAACTCGGCGGCGCCACCACGCGCAGTTGCCCGGCATTGGTCTGGCGGATGTCCTGGGCCAGCACATTGATCCGCTCGACGCCTTGCAGCGCCAGATCCACCTCCTCGAACAGCAGCAGCGCCTGCGAAGTGGGCAGCAGCCGCCCCTTGCTGCGGTGGAACAACTTGAAGCCCAGTTCGGTCTCGAACTGCCCCAGCAGGCGGCTCACCGCAGGCTGGCTCAAGCTCAGGCTGCGCCCGGCGGCGGTGGCCGAACCGAGCCGGATGATTTCGCGAAAGGCTTCCAGCGCCTTGAGGTTGTCGAGCTTCATGGGCGGGGCGCCACGTGGCGGCAGTGAATGGGCTGCCGAACAACGTACACGATCAAGCGGGCGACGCCACTGGCAACACCGGCAACAGCAGTCGCGACGGGTGTGCGCGATCCAGATGCACGCGATTGTGCGCCGGCCTGGATTCGCGCCAGCGACCGGGCGCCGTATCGGTGTTCGGATTGAGGTCGAAATGCGGATAGTTGCTGCTGGACACGTCCAGCCGGATCCGATGGCCCACCGCGAAATGGTTGGCAGTGGCGAAGGCCTCCACCTCCACCTCGACCACCTCGCCCGGCGCCAGCCAGCGCGGCTGCTGCCAGGAATCGCGGTAGCGCAAACGCAGGATGCCGTCGCTGAGGTTCATCGCGAAACCGTGCGGGTAGTCGGCATGGGGCGGGTACTCGTCGATCAGCTTGATGGTGATGTCGGTATCCCGGCAATCGGAGGAAACGAACAGCCTCACGCGGATGGGCCCGGCGATATCGACCGCGCGCGCCAGCGGCGCGCTGCGAAAACACAACACATCGTCGCGCTCGCCGATGTCGCGACCCGTGCCGGCGCAGCCGAAGAAGCGGGCGTCGTCGCGCTGGTCGAAGGCGCCCGGTGGCATCACCCCCTCGGCCGAGGTGATGGTGCCGCCGATGGTCGGCACCGGTCGCGCGGGATCGTAGACATAGTCCAGCGCCGCGAACCGCTCCGCTGGCGGCGTGGCGTCGAGCCGGCCATCGGCATGCAGGTGCCACGCCTGGCTGGTGGTGCCGGGCAAGGGCCAGTCGTCGGCATGCAACCAGCGCCCGCCGTGCTCCAGCCGGCCCTCGGCGTTGCGCCGGCCGCTGCCGCCGCCCATCAGGAAGATCGACACGCGACCGCGCGCGAACGGGTTGTCGGCCTGTCGCCCCAGCAGATGGTCGTACCACGCGCGACGCAGCTCGTAGAACGAGTGGCCGAACGCCGCATCCAGTGTCGCCTGCTCGCCGAAATCGACATCGCCGGCGAACGTCTGCGAGCGCCGGCCATGAATCCACGGCCCCATCACCAGGTGCACCGGAGCATGCTTGCGCCGCGACAGGCCGAGGTAATTGTCGGTGGCGGTGCGCACGTAGGGGTCGTACCAGCTGGACATGTGCACCATCGGCACGTCGGCGTAGGTGTCGTAATGGCGCTCACCGCACAACTCGACCTGTTGCCAATAGGGGCCGAAATCGCCGTGCTCCCATTGCTCGAACAGGTAGTCCTCGTATTCCGGTGCCGCACTGACCGGCGAGTCGCCGCGCGCCCACGGCATGCGCCGAAACCAGGCGCGAATGTCCTGCGCCTGCAATGCTGCCTTGCGGCTGGAATCCTGCTGCGTCAGCGGGCTCAGCAAGGCGTGCTTCAAGGCCCAGGTCGCCTGCTTGAGTTCGAACGCACCACCCTGCCGGATGCCGCCGTGGTACGCGTTGGAGAAGCCGCCGGAGTCGACGAACTGGGCGCTCAGCGCCGCGGGCGCCAGGCTGCCCAGCGCCGTCTGCACGTGCGCGCAATAGGACAGGCCCTGGGTGATCACGCGGCCATCGCTCCACGACTGCGCCGCCAGCCAGGCGAGGGTGTCGACACCGTCAACGGCCTCGTTGGTGTACTTGGTGAACACGCCTTGCGAACGGTAGCGACCGCGACAATCCTGCATCGCCACCACGAAGCCGTGGCTGGCAAACCACCGCGCGATCTGCGGTTTCGACAAGGGCAGTGGATACCCGGCCACGACATCCGATTGCGCGGTGCCCGCCTTGTCGTAGGGCGTGCGTTCGAGCAGGCAAGGCCAACGCGACCCGCTGGCGCCGTCCGGCAGATACAGATCGACCGCCAACTGCACGCCATCGCGCATCGTCACCATCACGTCCGCGCGCAGGCGTACCGGGTACGGGCCCGGCTGCAGGCCTGCGGCCGCTGCGTCGGCGGTGTCCGCCCGCGTTTGCTCCATGCCCTCACCGATCGCCATGCTCAGTAACCGATCCGCGTGGCGACCAGCAGGAATGCCGTCGCCACCACCGTCAGCACCAGGGTCAGCGGCAGCATGAAGCGCACCCACGCGCCGTAGTGCACCTTCGCCATCGCCAGCATCGCCAGCATCAGCCCCGAGGTGGGACTGACCGTCGCCATCAGGCCGTTGCCAAACAAGTAGGCCAGCACCACCGAGTTGCCTTGCAGCCCCGACAGCTGGCCGATCGGCCACAGGATCGGAATGCTGATTGCAGCCTTGGCCGAGGTCGAGGGAATCAGCACATCCAGCCCCGCCTCGGTGAACATGATGGCCAGCGAGGCGATCCACGACGACTGGCCGTGGATCAGGCCGGCCATGGCGTTGACCACGGTGTCGAGGATATTCGCCTCCTGCAGCAGCACGTGGATGGCGCCGGCCAGGCCGATCAGCAGCGAGGGCAGGATCATGCCCTTGATGCCATCGATGAAGGCATCCGCGCTGACCCGCGCACTCAGCCCGCCGATCACGGCAAGTCCCGCGGTCACCGCCAGGTAGAACGCGCTGAGCTCGTTGTAATGCCAGCTCCAGGCGCGTCCGGCGTAGACCATCAGCACGATCGCCAGGCCCAGCAGCAGCAGCACGCCCAGGTGCCGCCCCGACAGCGATCCCGCGGCAGGCGCGAAATCCGCCTTGGTGAAACCGCTGCGGCGGATGCGGTACAGCAGATAGGCGATGCCGATCGGCAGGAACACCGCCAGCACCGCCAGGCGCATGCCGAAACCGCTGAAGATCGGCACCTGCACGATGCCTTGCGCGATCGGCAGTACCACCGGATTGCTGACCGAGGCGATGTAGCCCAGCTTGGCCGCGATCAGCAGCATCGCCACCGCGTACAGCGGACTCAGGCGCAGCCGCTCGGCCATCGACAGCAAGACCGGCAACACCACCAGATACTCCGAAATCAGGCCCAGGAACGAGCTGCCCGCCGCCAGCGCACCCATCAGCACCGGCGCCAGCAGGTAGACATTCCCGCGCGAGCGATGCACCAGCTGGTCGAGGCCGGCGTCCAGCGCACCGGTCTGCTTGAACACGCCGAACAGGCCGCCGACGAACATCACCATGAAGATCAGCGAGGCGTTTCGCACCAGTCCCAGCGGGATGGATTCGAGCACCGTGATGACGCCGGCCGGGCGCGCCTGCTCGCCGGCCGCGCCCAAGCCAAGCAGGTGCCACCAGTCGAACGATTTCGGGATCACCGAGTAGGTCCCCGGCACCACCCGCCCATCGACGCGCTGGAACGCGCCGGAGTCCAGGACGTAGGTGAGCACCGCGCACAGCAACAGCACGGACACCAGCATCAGCACCGGGTGCACGTCGATCTTGCGACGGGGCCGCTGTGCAGGTTTGCCATCGGTGACGGGACGGTTGGCCATGCTGGGAAGATCCATGTGGTTGAGCGGGTCGCCGGCGCCCGCTCCCGCGGCGGCCCGGGCCGGCGGTCGGCGACATCGCGCCGATGCCGCCGGTGCCCGTCTCAGAGGGTGATCGTGGCCTTCACGTAGATGAAGCGGCCACGCGGGTTGTAGGTGCTCATGTCGAAGTTGAGGTCGCCGCCGTTGACATAGGACAGCGGCGGGTCCTTGTCGAACAGGTTCTGCACGCCAAGGGTGAAGGTCATCAGTTGCGAGCGCAGCGTATAGGCACCCCACACGTCATGGGTGATCTGCGCCGGGATCCGGCCATAGCCCGGCGCCGGGCCCTCGTCGGTGCTGCCGATGTAATGCATGCTCCAGTTCGCTGACCACAGGCCACGCGACCAGTCGACGGCGGTGTTCGCTTTCCAGCGCGGGAAACTCTCGCGCGCGATGTCCGATTTTCCGGCCCGCCTGGCCACGCGCACCTCCCCGCTGGGCAAGGTGTCGTAACGATCGAACGCGTTGAGGTAAGCCGCGTTGAACATCAGCCCGACATTGCCCGCCGCCATCGTCGGCAACTGGTAGCGCATGGTCGTATCGACGCCGCTGGCCTTGAGCCGGTTCAGGTTGATCGGGCCGTCGATCAGGTTGATGATCTCGCCGCTGGTGTCGCGCTTGATCAGGTTGCAGCGTTGACCGGTATTGGCGCACAGGTCGAGCAGGTTCTGCGAGCCGAAGCTGGAGATCGCCTCCTTCAGGTCGATGTCGTACCAGTCGACCGACCAGGTCAGGCCCTTGGCAAAGCTCGGCGTGTAGATGAAGCCGCTGCTGCGATTGACCGAGGTTTCCGGCCGCAGGTCGGGGTTGCCGCCCACGGTCGAGAGGATCGAGCCGCCCGAGTAGTTGCGCTGGTCGTAGCTGGTCGGCACCCCGGCACACCCGGGCTTGCCGGCGCCGCCGCCGTTGCAGGGGTCAACCGCCGGCAAGTTGGTCTGACGCAGGCCGGCGTAGAGTTCGTTGATCGAGGGCGCGCGAAAACCCTGCGCCCAGGTGGTGCGCAGCATCAGGTCGTTCCACGGCCGCCAGACCAGGCCGAGCTTGCTGTTGGTGGTGTTGCCGAACGTGTTGTAGCTCGAGTAGCGCGTCGCGGCGGACAGCTCCAGTTGCTTGACCGCCGGAAGGTTCGCCAGCAACGGCACGTTGAACTCGACATAGGCCTCTTTCAGATCGTAGGAGCCGGCGGTCGGCAGGCGCGGCGCCGAGGTGGTCTTGCGGCTGTAGGTGATGAACTGCGGCGTTTCATTGAAGTACGGGCTGGGCTGGTCGTAGCCCGATTCCTTGCGGTACTCGACGCCACCGGCGAACGCCAGCATTCCGGCCGGCAACTTGAACAGGTCGCCGGTGAGGTTGGCGGTGAAGTCGTGCTGTTTGGTGCCGTTGTGGTCGACGCCAGTGGCGCGGATGTAGTTGGCCATCTCCGGGGTGATGGTGCCGAAGATGTTCAGCGGCACGCAGTTGTTGGCCGCGCAGCGGGCGTTCGGGCCCAGTGCCAGCGCGACCTTGTCCAGATCGATCTGATTGGCCGAGGTCCACTTCGCCTTGTTCTGGGCATACGTATAGAAGCTGTTCCACGACCAGCCATTGGAGAAATCGCCTTCGAATCCGGCCGCCACACGCATCGTGTCAACGTTCTGCGTGTTGATGCGCGGCCCCAGCTCGGTGATCGTCCGCACCACCTCGAACTTGGTGCCCGTGCCCTGGAAGTCCACGCCGAACGGGTTGTACGGGTGGTCGGCCGGAATCGTCATGCCGTCGCCGCCGCGGATGCGTGGCGTTGCCGGCGGGAAGCGCTGGCTCGATTCGCGCGTGTTGTACAGGCCTTCGGTCACGAAGGTCACCGCATCACTGACGTGGAAGCGCAACTGGCCATACACGCCAGCCATGTCCAGGGGGCCGATCAAGGTGGTATCAGGCTGGTCGTTGTAGACGTCGGTGTCCGGCACGTCCAGGCGAAAACCGCCGTTGCCGTCCGGCACGAACGCCTTGGTGCCGAAGCCATCCACCGGCGTGCTGTTGCGGAAACGGCCCGCCGGCGTGTTTCGGCTCAACCCTTGCAGCGGCACCCGCGAGAAGTCGCGATGGCCGGCAAGGATCTCGTTGCTGCCGGCGACCGTCGCCGACACCAGCGCCGAGCCCCAGTCGCCGGACTTGCCCCAGAGGAAATCCTCGTTGTGTGTGAAACCGTCGCCCTTGTCGGTCTGGCCGACATAGCTGCTCGCCTTCAGCCCATCGAACTCGCTGAAGGTGATGATGTTGACCACGCCGGCGATCGCGTCGGCGCCGTAGATGGCGGTGGCGCCGTCCAGCAGCACTTCGATCCGCTCGACCGCGGCCAGCGGAATCGTGTTCAGGTCGACAAAGTCGCGAAAACCGCGGGTACCGGCTCCGTTCACCCAGCGCCGCCCGTTGACCAGAACCAGCGAGCGGTTGGCGCCCAGGTTGCGCAGGTTCAACGAGCGGGAGCCATGGCTGGTGCCGCCCGAGCCGGTCGAGTTGAAGCTGGAACCTACCGATGGCAGCTCCTGCAGCAACTCGCCGACCGAGACCACGCCGGTAGCCTCGATCTCGTTGCGCTCCATGGTAAACACCGGGCTGGCCGCCACCTCGTCCTTGCGGCGGATGCGCGAGCCGACCACGCTGACCGTCTCCAGCGTCTTCGCCTTGTTCGCATCGCCGCTCGTCGTGTCCGCGGTGCTCTGCGCATCCGCAGTCGCCGGCATTCCGCCCGCCGCCAGCGCCCCCGCAATCGCCACCATCATCACACCCAGGCGCGGTACACGCCGTGACTCCCCCTTGCCAGCCATCTTGTTCATCACCCCTCCCGAAACCATGCGTGGCGACCAGTTCGCCGGAGCATCTGCCTTGGTATCGAGTAATTCACGCGGACTGAACATATGCAATCTTATCGAGTCCGGTAATGCGTCCATGCCATTTTGGTATGGTATGCGCAGGTACGCGAATAAGCTTGCAAGCGGCCCGGTGGACGTGGATAGCTGGGGCTGTCGGGTCCGGATCGAGCGAGGGGCGTCATGGTCGAGTCGTGCAATCTGCAGCGCCGGCGGCTGCTCGCCGCCCTGGCGATGACGCCGCTGTTGCCGGGCGTTGCCGTGCGCGCGGCCGAACGCCGCGAGCTGACCCTCACCCTCACCGGGCAGGCGCTGATCGCGCACGACCTCTGCCACGAGCCCTATCCCGGCCTCGCCGAAGTGATCGCCCAGGTACGTCGCGGCGACGTTGCCATGACCGACTTGGAGACGCCCATACGCGTTGGCGCGTCGGGCGCACCGACTCGCCAAGGGCTGTTCCTGCATGCCGCGGGCCCCGACGCCTTGCGCTGCCTGCGCTCGTTCGGCTTCGACATGCTGGCCCTGGCCAACAACCACGCCGGCGATTTCGGCCGTGCGGGCGTACTGGCCACCCGCAGCGCCGCGCAACATGCCGGTTTCGCCACCGCCGGCAGCGGCAGCGACCTCGCCGAAGCCAGCGGTGCCGCCTGCTTCAAGGCGCGCGGTCGCCGTGTCGCGCTGGTGGCCATGGCGGCCGGCAAGATCCGTCCGGGCGTGGCGGCAACAAGTTCAGGCGCCGGCATCAACGAGCTGCGCCTGACCGCAGCCGGCACACCCGACCAGGACGATGTGGAACGAATCCTTCAGTCGATCCGCGCGGCGGCCGGCACGGCCTTCGTCGTCGCCTGCCTGCACAACCACGATTGGCGCGGCGACATGCGCGTCACCCAGCCATGGGCGCGCGAATTCGCGCGGAGCTGCGCCGAAGCCGGTGCCGGCGCATTCTTTTCGCACGGCGCCCCGCTGCTGCACGGGATCGAGCTTCATCACGGGGTGCCGATCTTCCATGGCATGGGCAGCCTGATCTTTCATTCCCGCACCGAGCCCGGCTACTACCCGCCCGAGGTGTGGGAAAGCATGATCGCGCACCTTCATCGGCGCGATGGCTCGATGCGTCAGCTCGAACTGGTGCCGGTGGTGCTCAACGAGAGGGGCGACGATGCGAGTCGCCAGGACGAAACGCGGGGTCGCCCCAGGATCGCGCGAGGCGAGGATGCACAACGCATCCTCGCGCGCCTCCAGTCGCTCAGCGCGGTGCTCGGCACCTCGCTGCGCATTGCGGGAGAACGCGGCTGGATCAGCATGGATTGACCGTCGAAGGGGTCAGCCGCCCGACACCGGGAACGTCTGCACGTCGCCCTTGGCCGATTGGGCCGAAGCCGGTCGGCCCGCCCCCGGCTTGGGCGGGTTGCTGCCGCACTGGTAGGCGCCCCACGGCTGCGAGCCATCGGCCGGTTCGGCCAGCGGCTTGATGGTGTCGGCGTGCATCTTGGCCGCCTCGTTGCGCGCGAGCACTTCCAGTTCGTCGCGCACCTTGATGTCGTTGCGGTCGACCGGACCGACGCGGTTCATCACCGAGACGGTGACCTTGCCCAGTTCGCGGCAGCTGGAAACATCGCCGCTCCAGGCGGTGCGCACGTTCTTGCCGGCCGAATCCAGGGTGATGCCCCAACTGCAGGCGCCGAGCAACAGGATGGGGACGAGCAACAACAGGGTCTTGCGCATGGGTGGCTCCGCGGCAGGTCTTGAGGGCATGAAAAGAGGCCGGACCAGGACGGTCCGGCCTCCATCGTAACGCGCCGGCGCGCCGGCGTCCCTCGCTCCATCCGCCGCTTGCCGCGCCGGTTCAGCCGGCGCGGCAGCGCGACTCACTTTGCCGGCTTGGCCGCCACCGGCTTGCCGTCAGCGTCGAGCACCTCGACCGTGCCGAGCTTCAGCGCGCGGATCGGCGACTCGATCTTGGCCAGGTCGCCGACGATCACCCAGGTCAGCTGGTCCGGGTGGATGATCTCCTTCGCCGCAGCCTCCACCGACGCATCGGTCTGCGCCTCGATGCGCGACTTCAGGGTCTGCACGTAGTCATCCGGGCGGTTGTACTGGGCGATGCCCTGCATGGCGCCCATCACCGCCTGGGTGGTCTGGTACTGACCCGGCATGCTGCGCACGTCGCCGACCTTGATCTTGCTGATCTCCTGCGCGGTCAGCGGCTTGTCGCCGATCACCCCGCGCGCTTCCTTCAGCATCTCGCTGACCGACGCCGCGGTCTTGTCGGTCTGCACCGGTGCGTAGAGCATGAACGGGCGCTGCCCGACCGCGTTCTGCAGGAAGCTGAAGGCGCCGTAGGCCCAGTGCTTGTCCTCGCGCAGGTTCATGTTGAGGCGCGAGGTGAAGCTGCCGCCGAAGGCGCCGTTCATGGTCTGGATCTGCAGGTTGTTCGGCGCCTCGGTGGACGGCGCCAGACTGCCGGCGAGGATCAGGCTCTGCTGCGCTCCGGGGCGATCGACCAGGAACACGCGCACCTGTTCCGGCGGCGCGACCTTGCCGATGTTCTTGGCCGGCACCTTGCTCGCCGGCGCCTTCCAGTTGCCGAACACCGCGTTCAACTGCGGGATGATCTTCGCCATCGTGGTATCGCCGGCCACCAGGATCTTCATGTTGTCCGGGCGGATGTAGTCGGTCATGAACTGGCGCATGTCGGCATCGGTCAGCGACTTGATCGAGGCTTCGGTGCCGGTGCCGGTGAACGGGATCGCGTAGGCGTGGCCCTTGCCGTACAGCAGCGGCGGCAGGGTGCGCAGCGCGATGCCGATGGGCTGGCTCTTCTCCTGGGCGATGCCGGCCAGCCACTGGCCGCGCAGGCGGCTGACGTCGGCATCGCGGAACGCCGGGTTGCGCACGATGTCGGCGAACAGGTCGAGCGAGGGCTTGAGCTGGTCGTCCAGCGCATTCAGCGAGGCATTGCAGTAATCCAGCCCGCAACCGCTGGCGATGATCGCGCCCAGGCGCTGCTTGCGCTTGGCGATCTCGACCGAATCGAGGTCCCGGGTGCCTTCGTCGAGCATCGACATGGTGAAGCTGGAGGTGCCCAGCTTGCGGCCCTGGTCGGCCGCGTAACCGGCGTCGAACAGCAACTGCATCTGCACCGCCGGCACGCCGTGGCGTTCGGCCAGGACCACTTCGACGCCGTTGTCGAGCTTGCCGTGCTGCAGGGTCGGGAACGCGAGGTCGGGGAAGCTGGCGACTTCGGGCACGCCCTTGCTGCGATCGACGTCGCTGGCCACGGTCTTGTAATCGCCCTTGGGCGTGAGCACCGGCGCCGGCGCACCGGACGCGGCGGCCCGGCCGGCCACGGTGGCCATGTCGGCGTCCTCCACCTTGCCGGGCACCACGGTCAGGGTGTAGTCGCCCTTGGCGATCCACTGGTTCGCCACCGCCTTGACGCTGGCCGGCGTCGCCGCCATCAGGGTGCTGAAGTCCTTCAGATAGTGCCCCGGATCGCCGTGGTACAGCTGGCCCTCGGCCAGGATCGAGGCCTGCGTGTTGACGCGCTCCAGGCCGCGCACGAAGGAGGCGCGGGTTTCGGTCTTGACCCGCGCCAGTTCGTCGGCGGTGGGGCCATCGTTGAGGAACTTCTGCCATTCGTCGGCGATCGCGGCCTCGACCTTGGCCGGGTCGACGCCCTTCTTCACGTCGACCTGCAACTGGAACAGGCTGGCCAGCGAATGCTGCTCGACGTAGACGGAGACGCTGTCGGCGAGCTTGTCCTGGTAGACCAGGCGCTGGTACAGCCGCGAGGTCTTGCTGCCGCCGAGCACGGCGGCGGCCAGCTCCAGCAGGTTCTCGTCATGGCTGCCGCGCGCCGGCACGTTCCATTCGCGGTAGATGCGGGTCTGCGCGACGTTGTCGGTCATCGTGCCGCGGGTGGACTTGTCGCGCGCGGCAATCCACGGCTGCGGGCGCGGCACCTGCGGACCGGCGGCGATGTCGCCGAAGTACTTCAGCATCTTCTCCTTCGCCACCGCCGGCGTGATGTCGCCGGCCAGCACCACCACCGTGTTGGCCGCGCCGTAGTAGTCGCGGAACCACTGCTTGACGTCGCCGAGCGAGGCTGCGTTCAAATCCGCCATCGAGCCGATGGTGTCGTGATGGTAGGGATGGTTGGCCGGGAACGCCTCGGCCTGGATCAGTTCGCTGGCGCGGCCGTAAGGCTGGTTTTCGCCCTGGCGCTTCTCGTTCTGCACCACGCCGCGCTGTTCGTCGAGCTGCGGCTGGCCGATGGCACCGAGCAGGTGGCCCATGCGGTCCGATTCCATCCACAGCGCCATGTCCAGCGCGGTGGTCGGCACGGTTTCGAAATAGTTGGTGCGGTCGAGCCAGGTGGTGCCATTCTGGTCGGTGGCGCCGGCCAGCTCGAACGGCTTGAAGAACTCGTCCTTGTGATTCTCCGAACCCTGGAACATCAGGTGCTCGAACAGGTGCGCGAAGCCGGTCTTGCCCTTGGGCTCATAGGAGGAGCCGACGTGATACCACACGCTCACCGCCACCACCGGCGCCTTGTGGTCTTCATGCACCACCACGGTCAGGCCGTTGGGCAGCACGAAACGGGAATAGGCCAGGTCGGGGATCTGCTGCGTCGCTGCAGCGGCGGCCTCGACCGCCTGCGCGGGGGCGGCGACCAGCAGTGTCGGCGCGGCGACCCCGAACGTGAGCAAGCCGGAGATGAGCAGGGCAAGCGGCGTTTTTTTCACGGTGAACCTCCTGTTTTCGCGAATGGTCCGGGCAGGCTACCCGGCCGCGCCCGGGCATCGCAAATGACTTGTGGCACGGTCGACGGCCCGTGCGGTGGCGCGGGGCACCGCTGTCCGGACGCCACCGGACGACTGTCCGCGGACAACGGCCGGGGCGTCGAGGCGGCTATCTAAACCTTGAAAAATCAGCATGTTGGCCGCATATCCAGGCGTGGCACAGGGATTGCTTTCATCGGGCTGCAGGGCTCACTTACGCATCGGAGATGTAACCGTGAAATTCGAGACTTTCATGCTGCACGGATTGTTCATTGCCAGCCTCGTGGTGTGCGGCCTCATCCTCGCCGCCATGCTGACCACCACCACCGCCACGCCGCCGGTCGAGCTCGCCCACGACGGCGGCATCGCCACCATCCTGCTGGCCGCGCCGAGCAGCTGCGCGCTGCCGCCGGACGGCGTGGTCTGCCCGCGCGTGGCCAGCTGAGCATGGCGCAAGCGATAATGCGTGGATGCTCCATGTCATCCTGCATCGCCCCGAGATCCCTCCCAACACCGGCAACGTGATCCGTCTTTGCGCGAATACCGGCGCGGCACTGCACCTGGTGCGTCCACTGGGCTTCGAGCTCGACGACGCCCGCCTGCGCCGCGCCGGGCTGGACTATCACGAATACGCCAGCGTCGCGGTGCACGAGGACCTGTCCGCCTGCCTCGCCGCGCTCGGCGCGCCACGCGTGTTCGCCTTCACCACGCGCGGCAGCGTGCCCCACGTCGACGTGCGTTTTGCCGACGGCGACGCGCTGCTGTTCGGCTGCGAAACCGCCGGCCTGCCGGACGACGTGCTGGACACCATCCCGCCGACGCAACGCCTGCGCCTGCCGATGCGCCCGCACAGCCGCAGCCTGAACCTGTCGAACACCGTCGCCGTGGCGGTCTACGAGGCCTGGCGCCAGCTCGGTTTCGCCGGTGAGAGCGGGGAATCGGGAACAGGGAACCGGGAATAGAAAGGCAGAAGCGTCGGCACCCACGGCACCTTGCAAGCTGGCGAAAGAGCCCTCCTCCGATTCCCGATTCCCCATTCCCCATTCCCGGCGGCGCCCGCGCCGCCCCGCTACAATCGGCGGATGAACGCTGCCACCCCCAACGCCTGGATGCCGCAACCACTGCGCAAGCTCGCCGGGCGCGCGCTGGAAACCGCGCTGAATCACACGCTGTCGCTCGATCCCGACACGCATCAGCGGCTGACCGCGTTGAACGGTCGCAGCGTGCAGTTGCATCTGCGCGGGCCGGAGTTGGCGCTGGCCATCACGGTCGATCAGGCGCACCTGAAAGTCGGCCCGCCGCGCGACGACAGCCAGCTGAAGGTGGCCGCGACGCCGGGCAGCCTGCTGGCGATGCTGCTGCGCCGCGACGACGACGGCATCGCGCCGGGCAAGGTGGAGATCGCCGGCGATGCCGAACTGGCGCGCCGCCTGGAAAAGCTGGCCGGCAAGTTCGCGCCGGATTTCGAGGAGGCCTTCGCGCGCAGTTTCGGCGACGTGCTCGGCGTGCCGTTGGCCAGGGCCGTGCGCAAGGGCCTGGCGCATGCCCGCGAAAGTGGCGCCCATCTCGTCGAAGACGCCGCCGACTGGGTGCGCGACGAAACCCGCGTGGCCCTGGCGCCTGGCGAAGTCGACACCTTTCTCGACGAAGTGGACAGTTTGCGCGAACACAGCGAACGACTGGCCGCACGCGTGCAGCGGCTGGCGCGGCAACTGCAGGGCGACACCGCGTGACGCCGCTGCGCGTGGTGCCGCGCCTGCTGCGAGTGGCCTCGGTGCTGCTGGCATGGCGGCTGGATGAACTGGTCGACGCCGCGCACCTGTTCCGCCCGCTGAAACTGCTGCGCCCGCTGCTGGCGCGACCGCGCGCCAACGTGGCCAGCCTCTCGCGCGGCGAACGCCTGCGCCGGGCGCTGACCGAGCTGGGGCCGATTTTCGTCAAGGCCGGCCAGGTGCTGTCGACCCGCCGCGACCTGGTGCCCGCCGACATTGCCGACGAACTGTCGCTGCTGCAGGACCAGGTGGCGCCGTTCCCCGGCAGCGAGGCGCGTGCCATCGTCGAGCGGGAGCTGAAACTCCCGGTTGGACGTCTATACGCCCAATTCGACGAGACGCCGCTGGCCTCGGCCTCGATCGCCCAGGTGCATGCCGCCACCCTGGCCGACGGCCGCGAGGTGGTGGTGAAGGTGCTGCGGCCGGGCATCGACGCGCAGATCTCCCGCGACGTGAAGCTGCTGCGCTCGCTCGGCGAACTGGCCCAGCGCTGGCACCCGAATGCCGACAAGATCCGCCCGCTCGACGTCGTCGCCGAAGTCGAGAAGATGCTGGAGAACGAACTCGACCTGCAGCGCGAAGGCGCCAGCGCCAGCCTGCTCAAGCGCAACTTCGCCAGCGGCGTGGACCTGTACGTGCCGGCGGTGCACTGGGAACTGACCGCCTCGCGCGTGCTGACGCTGGAGCGCGTGCACGGCATCAGCAGCGACGACATCGCAGCGATCGACGCCGCCGGGCTCGACCGCAAGGCACTGGCCGCCAAGGGCGTGCGGGTGTTCTACGAGCAGGTGTTCCGCGACAATTTCTTCCACGCCGACGCCCACCCCGGCAACATCTGGGTGGACCCGTCGCGCCTGGACGAGCCGCGCTTCATCGCGCTGGACTTCGGCATCATGGGCTCGCTGCCCGAGGCCGACCAGTACTGGCTGGCGCAGAACTTCATCGCACTGTTCGAACGCGACTACGCACGCATCGCGCAACTGCATGTGGCCGCCGGCTGGATGCCCGCCGACGTGCGGCTGGACGAACTGGAAGCCGCCGTGCGCACCGTATGCGAGCCGTATTTCACCCGCCCGCTGTCGCAGATTTCACTGGCCGAGCTGGTGGTCAAGCTGTTCCAGACCGCGCGCCGCTTCGAGCTGACCCTGCAGCCGCAGCTGATCCTGCTGCAGAAGACCCTGCTCAACATCGAGGGCGTCGGCCGCATGCTCGATCCGGAGATCGACATCTGGGCAGTCGCGCATCCGGTGCTCAAGCGGATCCTGCGCCAGCGCTACAGCCCGCTGCGCACCCTGCGCGACGTGCGCAAACGGTTACCCGAATGGCTGCACCACGCGCCGGAGTTTCCCGACCTGGTACGTGATGCGCTGCGTCAGATCGGCCGCGGCGAGCGGCGTGAGCCAGCCGATCCGCTGGCCCTCAAACTGGCGCAGGAGAATGCCCGTCGCCAGCACAGGACGCTGGCCTGCAGCCTGCTCGGCAGCGCACTGCTGATCGGCGCCGCGCTGCTGTGGACGCTGGCCCCGCAACACGGCATCTGGCCGCCGCTGGGCGCCGGTATCGCCGGTTTCCTCTCCTTCGCCATCGGCTGGCCGCGCTCGCGTTGACCGTGCAGGAGCCCGCTCGCGGGCGATGCTTTTCACGGGCACCCGCAGCATCGCCCGCGAGCGGGCTCCCACGAATAACCAGAGCGCGGAAGCTCGAACGCATGATCGACATCCTCTACCAGGACGACGCGCTGATCGCGGTGAACAAGCCCGCGAACCTGGCCGTGCATCGCTCGACGTTCGTGGGGCCCGCCGACGCGTTCCTGATCGACCTGCTGCGCGAGCAGGTCGGCGGCAACGTGTACCTGGCGCACCGGCTCGACCGCGCCACCAGCGGCGTGCTGCTGGTGGCGCGCAGCAAGGAGGTCGCCGCCGCGCTTGGCGAGCAGTTCATGCAGCGCACGGTGCACAAGCAATACCTGGTGGTGGTGCGCGGCTGGCCGGAGCCGGCCGAAGGTGTGATCGACTATCCCCTGCCCGGCTCGCGCGAAACCGGCCCGCGCCGCGAAGCGCGCACGCGCTACCGGCGCCTGGCCACGATCGAGGTGCCGATCGCACTCGGCCGCTACCCGCAGCAACGCTACGCACTGCTGCTGGCGGAGCCTGAGAGCGGCCGCTTCCGCCAGATTCGCAAGCACCTGGCGCACATCCATCACCCGGTGATCGGCGACTGCCAGCACGGCCGCGGCGACCACAATCGCCTCTACAAGCAGCACTTTGCCTGCCACCGGATGCTGCTGCACGCGTGGCGGCTTTCGTTCGCGCATCCGGTGAGTGGCGCGCCGATGCAACTGGAGGCGCCGCTGGACGAGGCATTCGCGCGATTGCTGGCGCAGTTCGGCTGGGGCTTGAAGCAGGAGTGAGTGAAGAGAAGTGAGGAGTGAGAGAAAAGCCGGGGTACGGCTTGCCTTCGCTCTCTCTCACTCCTCACTCCTCTCCACTCACTTCTCGCTTCTCCCCTAAACTTCCCCCCATGCTGACCATCAGCCGCACCCTCGCCCTGCCCGAGTCCGAACTGATCGAGCGCTTCCTGCGCGCCGACGGCCCGGGCGGTCAGCATGTGAATCGCACCGAGAGCGCGGTGGAATTGCGCTTCGACGTGGCGGGCTCGCCGTCGCTGCCGGAGGAGGTGCGCGCGCGGCTGCTGGCCCGGCGCGATCGCCGGCTTACCGCCGAAGGGATGCTGGTGATCCAGGGCCGGCGCTTTCGCGACCAGGCGCGCAATCGCGACGACGTGCGCGAGCGGCTGGCCGAACTGATTCGCGGCGTGCTGCTGCCGCCGAAGAAACGCGTCGCCACCAAACCGACCCGCGCCTCGAAGGAACGCCGCCTGGCCGGCAAACAGCAGCGCGGCAGGATCAAGCAGACCCGTTCGCGCAAACCGGAGTTCGAATGAAGCGTCGCGTCTTCACTCCAGCCCAGTTGCCCGCCCGCATGCCGAAGCTGCGCGACGGTTGGCAACGACGCATCTGCCGCGGCGTGTTGCGCCTGTGCGGCTGGAGTCTCACCGGCGAATTTCCCGACGTCCCCAAACTGGTGCTGATCGCCGCCCCGCACTCCTCGTGGTGGGACGGGGTGTGGGGGCTGCTGATCAAGGTGGCGATCGGCGCCGACGTGCACTTCATGGGCAAACAGGAATTGTTTCGCGGCCCGCTGGGCGGGCTGCTGCGTCGGCTCGGCGGCGTCCCCATCGACCGCAGCGCGGCCAAGGGCGTGGTCGAACAGATGATCGACCAGTTCCGCCAGCGCGAGAAACTGTGGCTGGGCATCGCCCCCGAAGGCACGCGCAAACCGGTGACGCGCTGGAAGAGCGGCTTCTGGCACATCGCCCACGATGCCGGCGTGCCGATCTTCCCGGTCGCGTTCCATTACCCCGACAGGACCATCCAGCTCGGCCCACTGTTCGACGCCGGCACCGACATGGGCGCAACCATGCAGCGCCTGCGCGAGTGGTACGCGCCGTTCAAGGGCAAGCATCGCGACGTTTGAAATCCCGCGCGCAGGGGCGAGGCTCGCAGAGCGGCCTCGGGCATCACCGCTGCGAATGCCCCGGATCATCGTGTTCGCGATGCGTCAGCAGCCCGGGGCGAATCAGGTCGATGAAGGCGCGTGCCTCGGCGCTGAGGAACTTGCCCTTGCGCATCACCACGCCGTAGCTGCGCTGGGGAAAGAACTGCTTCATGTTGCGCACGGCCAGGCGCCCGCGGTCGGCGTCGGTGATGCAGATGCCGGTGACGATGGAGATGCCCATGCCCATCGCCACGTATTCCTTGATCACGTCCCAGCCGCCGACCTCGATCGCGACGTGATAGGGCACCTGCCGCTGCTGGAACACCAGGTCGACCAGTCGATAGGTGGAGAGGCGCTGCGGCGGCAGGATCAGTCCGTAGGGTGAAAGATCCTCCAGGGTGATCTTGTCCTTCGTCGCCAGCGGGTGGTCGGGCGGCATGATCAGCATCGGGTCGTAGTGCTGCACCGGCGCCCAGGCGATGTCGTTGGGCACGTCCAGCATCGAGCCGACCGCGAAATCCGCCTCGTCGGCACGCAGCATGGCCATGCCGTCCTTGCCGGTCACGTTGGCCAACTGCAGTTGCACTGCCGGGAAGCGTTCGCGATAGCGGCGCACCAGTTCCGGCAGCAGGTACTGGATGGTGGAGGTGCCGGCGGCGATCACCAGCCGGCCGGCCTGCAGACCCTTCGCCTTCGCCTGGAAATCGCGATCCAGCGTGTCCCAGCCTTCCACCAGCGGGCGCGCCAGCTCGTACAGCGCCTCGCCCGCGTCGGTGAGATTGATGCGCCGGCGACGGCGCTCAAGCAGGGTGGCGCCGAGCTCGCGTTCCAGCGCCTGCAACTGCAGGCTGATGGTGGGTTGCGACACGTACAACGCTTCGGCGGCGCGGGTAAGCGTACCCAGTTTCACCACGCTGACGAAGGCGCGCAGTTGCTTGTGGCGATTGCCCTTGTAGTAGAAGCGGCCGCCAGCCTCCTCGGCGCGTTCGCCAGGGGTACGTTTTTTTGCTGCGCTGCGAGACGATTTTTTCGGCTGCTTCAGCGGAACGCCGGGAGTTTTCATCAAGTCATTTCAGCAAGTTGTGTCATATATTGATATTGCTCATAGTAATGATTGAAACATTCACTTTGTCAAATAGATATTTGCCGGCCTAGCTTCGAGTCACCCACGACGCGGAGCGAAACGATGGCAGCAGCGCAGGAACAACTCCACACCGGCCCCGCGGAGGTCCTCGCCGACGGCGCCGCCTACGCGGCCATCCTGACCCCGGCCGCGCTGGCGTTCCTGGCCCGGCTGCACCGTCGCTTCGAGGCGTCGCGGCAACACCTGCTGCGAGAGCGTCGCCAGCGCCAGGCTGCCTGGGATGCCGGTGCCCTGCCGGATTTCCGCGCCGACACGGCGGCAATCCGCGAATCGGATTGGAACGTGGCACCGATCCCGGCCGCGCTGCGCGACCGCCGCGTGGAGATCACCGGCCCGGTGGAGCGCAAGATGATCATCAACGCGCTGAATTCCGGCGCCAGGGTGTTCATGGCCGACTTCGAGGATTCCTCCTCGCCCACCTTCGCCAACCAGCTGGACGGCCAGGTCAATCTGCGCGATGCGGTCGACGGCACGATCACGTTCCGTTCGCCCGAGGGCAAGACCTACCAGGTCGGCAACAACCCCGCCGTGCTGGTGGTGCGCCCGCGCGGCTGGCATCTGCATGACCGCTTTTTCAGCGTGGATGGCACCCCGCTGTCTGGCGCGCTGGTCGACTTCGGCCTGTTCGTGTTCCACAACGCACGCACGCTGCACGAGCGCGACCGCGGCCCGTACTTCTACCTGCCCAAGCTGGAGGCGATGGAAGAGGCCGCGCTGTGGGAAGAGGTGATGAGCGCCGCCGAGGCCGAACTGCAGCTGCCGCGCGGCACGATGAAGGCCACGGTGCTGATCGAGACCCTGCCGGCCGCGTTCCAGATGGACGAGATCCTGCACGCGCTGCGCCGTCGCATCGTCGGCCTCAACTGCGGTCGCTGGGATTACATTTTTTCCTACCTGAAAACGCTGCGCGGCCATCGCGACCGCCTGCTGCCCGAGCGTGGCCAGGTCGGCATGACGGTGCCGTTCCTGAAAGGCTATTCCGAGTTGCTGATCAGGACCTGCCACCGCCGCGGCGCCTTCGCGATGGGCGGCATGGCGGCGCAGATCCCGATCAAGGGCGACGAGGCGGCGAATGAAGCGGCGCTGGACAAGGTGCGCGCCGACAAACTGCGCGAGGTCAAAGCCGGCCACGACGGCACCTGGGTCGCCCACCCCGCGCTGGTGCCGGTGGCGCAGGCGATCTTCGACGAATACATGCCCGCGCCGAACCAGCTCGGCAAACTGCGCGAGGACGTGCGGGTGAGCCGCGAGCAGCTGCTCGCCGCGCCCGGCGGCACCATCAGCCGCGCCGGCTTCGACAACAACGTCGAGGTGTGCCTGCGCTATACCGCCGCATGGCTGGGCGGCCTGGGCTGCGTACCGATCCATCACCTGATGGAAGACGCCGCCACGGCCGAGATCGCCCGCGCGCAGTTGTGGCAATGGCTGCATCACGGAGATCTCGAGTTCCCCGACCATGCACCGATCGACTTCGCGCTGTTCGACCAGGCGCTTGCCGCCCACACCCATCGCCTGCGCCAGAGCCAGCACCCCGGCGCCGCCCGCGCCGATGCCGCCGCCGCCCTGATTTCCCGCATGACCCATGCGGACGAACTGGCCGACTTCCTCACCCTGCCCGCGTACGACCAACTGTGATTTTCTCCCTTCTCCCTCCGGGAGAAGGTGCCCGAAGGGCGGATGAGGGGGCGCGGCGGAGTGTGCTGACACGCTCCGTCCGAACCCTCTCCCCAACCCCTCTCCCGCAGGGAGAGGGGCTCAACACCACCGGAGCCATGTCATGAAGAGCACCCTGCCCACCGCCGAACAGATCAGTCTGGACTGGAAGAACAATGCCCGCTGGGCCGGCGTCCAGCGCAACTACTCCGCCGATGACGTGGTGCGCCTGCGCGGCACCGTCGCGATCGAGCATTCGCTGGCCCGTCGCGGTGCCGAGCGGTTGTGGAAGTCGCTGCACCAGGAGGAGTTCGTCAACGCGCTCGGCGCACTCACCGGCAACCAGGCGATGCAGCAGGTCAAGGCCGGCCTGCAGGCGATCTACTTGAGCGGCTGGCAGGTCGCCGCCGACGCCAACGTGGCCGGCGAAATGTATCCCGACCAGTCGCTGTACCCGGCCAACTCGGTGCCGCTGGTGGTCAAGCGCATCAACAACACCTTGCTGCGCGCCGATCAGTTGCACCACGCCGAGGACAACCACGACATCGACTGGCTGGTGCCGATCGTGGCCGATGCCGAGGCAGGCTTCGGCGGCGTGCTGAACGCGTTCGAGCTGATGAAGGCGATGATCGAGGCCGGCGCCGCCGGCGTGCATTTCGAGGATCAGCTGGCCAGCGTCAAGAAGTGCGGCCACATGGGCGGCAAGGTGCTGGTCCCCACCCGCGAGGCGGTCGACAAGTTGAACGCCGCGCGCCTGGCCGCCGACGTCGCCGGGGTGCCGACGCTGATCGTGGCGCGCACCGATGCCGATGCGGCCGACCTGCTCACCTCCGACATCGACGACAACGACAAGCCGTTCCTCACTGGCGAGCGCACCGTCGAAGGCTTCTTCCGGGTCAGGCCCGGCCTGGACCAGGCGATCAGCCGCGGGCTGGCCTATGCGCCTTACGCCGACCTGGTGTGGTGCGAGACCAGCAAGCCGAACCTGGACGATGCGCGCCGCTTCGCCGAGGCGATCCACGCCAGGTTCCCGTGCAAGATGCTGGCCTACAACTGCTCGCCCAGCTTCAACTGGAAGAAGAACCTGGACGACGCCACCATCGCCCGCTTCCAGAAGGAACTGGGCGCGATGGGCTACAAGTTCCAGTTCATCACCCTGGCCGGCTTCCACAGCCTCAACTACGGCATGTTCGACCTCGCCCACGGCTACGCGCGCCGCCAGATGAGCGCCTTCGTCGAACTGCAGGAAAAGGAGTTCGCCTCCGCCGATCGCGGCTTCACCGCGGTGAAGCACCAGCGCGAAGTGGGCACCGGCTATTTCGACGCGGTGACCCAGGCGATCCAGCAGGGCCAGTCCTCGACCACCGCGCTGAAGGGCTCGACCGAGGAGGCGCAGTTCAAGCAGGCCTCGGCCGCGTGAGAAGACGAAAAGCGAGAAGTGAGGAATGAGGAGTGGGGAGTGAGAGAGAGCAAGGGCGCGGAATGCTCCCGCTTTTTCTCACTCCTCACTCCTCTTCACTCACTTCTCGCTCGCCGGTACAAGCGCGATCACGGTCCAGCCCGGCTTCGGCTCCAGTTCGCGCTTGGTCGAGGCCACCCGCAAGGCGCCTTTTTCCTCCACGCCGAACATCAGCACCGTGCCGGAACCGTACTGTTCGACGAATTGCGGCCAGTCGAAGGTAGCGGTGAGTTTGGTCGACTTGATCCGCCAGCCTTCGTCCAGCATCTGCGCGAAGCGGCCGTGGGTCATCTCCTCGTCGAACAGCGGCGGCGCCAGCAGGCTGCCGGCGAGCGCGGCGCGGTCGGTGTTCTCGCGTGGGGTGAGGTTGCGCAGGCGATACACCTTGTCGCGGCCGAATTCCTGGCGGTAGCGCACGCAGGCGAGCGAATTGCGCTCGCGATGGGTGGACACCGCGAGCAGCCGGCCGATGCCGGTCAGATCGAGATGGCGTTCCGCATGCGGCGAGGCCGGGTTGCCGAAGAACGTGGTCAGCCCGTCCATGCGCGCCAGCCGGATGCCCTCCCAGTCGTCGTCGGCCAGCATCACGCGGAAGCCGGCGTCGTGCAGCGACTGGGCGATCGCGCGCGCCACGTGGTCCGAGCCGAAGATCAGCACGCCGCGCGGCTCCGGCTCGGCCACTTTCAGCCAGATCGCCAGCGGCCGCGCGGTGGCGCTCTGCAGGATCACCGTGCCGATGATGAGGGTGAACACCAGCGGCACCAGCGCCTCGGCGCCGGCCACGCCGAGCTGATCCAGGCGCAACGCGAACAGCGCGGAAACCGACGCCGCCACGATGCCGCGCGGCGCCACCCAGCCGATCAGTGCGCGCTCGCGCCAATTCAGGCCGCTGCCGAAACTCGAGAGCGCCACGGTCAATGGCCGCACCAGCAACTGCGCAATCACGAACAGCGCGAGGCCCGCGCCCAGCATGCCGTCCGGCAGCGGCCAGTGCAGTCGTGCCGCCAGCAGGATGAACAGCAGCGACACCAGCACCGTGGTGAGGCTTTCCTTGAAATCGAGGATGTCGTCGATGTGCACCCCGCGCAGGTTGCCCAGCGCAATGCCCATGATCGTCACCGCCAGCAGCCCCGACTCGTGGGTCAGCGTGTTGGAGATGCTGAAGGCGAACAGCACCGCGGCCAGCACCGCATAGTTCTGCAGGTATTCGGGGATCAGCTGGCGGCGCAGGAAGAACGCCATCAGCCAGGCAGCCAAGGCGCCGATCCCCACGCCGCAACCGATGGTTGCCAGGAAGATGCCGATGGTGTGGCCTTCCTGCCGCGACACGATCGCCTCGTAGATCAGCACTGCGAACAGCGCGCCCAGCGGATCGATCACGATGCCTTCCCAGCGCAGCGTGTTGGCGATGCGCGCGTTCGGTCGCAGCGTGCGCAGCATCGGCGCGATCACGGTCGGGCCGGTGACGCAGCCCAGCGCACCGAACAGCAGCGCGATCGGCCAGGCCAACCCGGCGACCAGATGAGCAGCCAGCGCCAGCAGCAGCAGCGAGGCCACCGCGCCGTAACTGACCAGCCCGCGCACGGCCTTGCCGATGCCGGGCAGTTCGTGGAAACGCAGGGTCAGGCTGCCCTCGAACAGGATCAGCGCCACCGCCAGCGACACGGTGGGAAACAGCAGATCGCCCAGCAGCTTGTCCGGATCGAGCACCCCGGTGGCCGGCCCGAGCGCGATGCCGGCCAGCAGCAGGAACAGGATCGCCGGCAGCCTCACCCGCCACGCCAGCCACTGCGCGAGAAACCCGATCATCAGCATGCCGGCGAGCATCAGGCCCAGATCGATCGTCATTGCAGTCCCTGGAATGGTCAGGGCGACATCGGAACATGCGGCGGCGCGTGCGTCCAGCAGGAAAGAGCAGGAGTGAGCGGAGAGGAATGATGAGTGAAAGAAGAGCAACGGCATGTCGCGACATGCTTTCTCTCACTCCTCATTCCTCTCCACTCACTCCTGCCTTTACACCCTGCGGTACTGCAGGGCTTCGGCCAGGTGCTCGCGTTCGAGCAAGGCGGCGCCGCCGTCGAGGTCGGCGATCGTGCGGGCGACGCGCAGCACCCGATGATAGGCGCGCGCGGAGAGGCCCAGCCGCTCGAGTGCCTGTTCGAACCAGCGCCGCTCCGCCGGCCCCAGCGCACAATCGCGCTCCAGTTCGCGCGTGCTGATCTCCGCGTTCGGCCGGCCTGCGCGCATCAGTGCGTGGCGGCGGGCATGGAGCACGCGAACGCGAACGGTGGCGGAGTCCTCGTCGCGCGCGTTGCGCGGCGTGCCCAGTTCGGCCAGCGCCACCGGCGGCACTTGCACGCACAGGTCAATGCGATCCAGCAACGGCCCGGAAATACGTGCGCGGTAACGCTGCACCTGGTCGGGCGTGCACTGGCAGCGCGGCTCGCCGGCATAGCCGCACGGGCACGGATTCATCGCCGCGACCAGCTGGAACTGGGCAGGAAAGGTCGATTGCCGCGCCGCCCGGGAAATCATGATATGGCCCGATTCCATCGGCTCGCGCAGCACCTCCAGCACGTGCCGGCTGAACTCGGGAAGCTCGTCGAGGAACAACACGCCGTTGTGCGCCAGCGAGATCTCGCCCGGACGAGGAAACGAGCCGCCGCCGACCAGCGCCACCGCCGAGGCGGTATGGTGCGGCGCGCGGAACGGGCGCCGGCGCCAGCGCACGGGATCGGTGACCTGGCCCGCGACCGACAACACGGCGCAGGTCTCCAGCGCCTCCGATTCCGACAGCGGCGGCAGGATGCCGGGCAGGCGCTCGGCCAGCATGGTCTTGCCGGTGCCCGGCGGACCGACCAGCAGCAGGTGATGGCCACCGACCGCGGCGATCTCCAGCGCGCGGCGTGCCTGCAACTGCCCGCGCACGTCGGCCAGGTCCGGCCCGTCATGTGCGCCGCCATCGCTGGGAATGCCCACCGGCGCGGACAGGTCGTGCGCACCGCGCAGCCAGCCGCAGACTTCGGCGAGGGTCTCGGCGACGCGCACGTCGACGTCCGGCACCAGCGCGGCCTCGGCCGCGTTCTCGCGCGGCACCACCACCCGACGGTCGCGCGCGCGGGCGCGCAGCAGCGCCGGCAGCACGCCGGAGATGCCGCGCAGCGAGCCGGTCAACGCCAGCTCGCCGAGGAACTCGCAGTCATCCAGTTTCTCGCGCGGTACCTGGCCGCTGGCGGCGAGGATGCCCAGTGCAATGGAGAGATCGAAACGCCCGCCATCCTTGGGCAGTTCGGCCGGCGCCAGGTTCACCGTGACGCGCCGGTTGGGATACTCGAAGGCAGTGTTCTGGATTGCCACGCGCACGCGGTCGCGCGCCTCGCGCACGGCGGCCTCGGGCAGGCCGACGATGTTGGTGCAGGGCAAGCCGCCGGAGAGATGCACCTCGACCATCACCTGCGGGGCAGCGATGCCTTCCTGGGCGCGGCTGAGGGTGACGGCGAGGCTCATGCAGCCAGGGGCCGGCGGCGCAGCGATGGTGGTGGCGCGCTGACTGGCACAAACATCGCGCGACTCCATCAGCAGCGCTGGATAAATAACCGCCTCCGATCGTTCTCGGGGTGAGGGTGACGGATCGGAGGCGGCTCCCGGGAGGTGGTCAGTGCTGACCGCCGCGCGCGGCGACGACAGCTTCGAGCTCGGCCACCCGCTGTTCCAGCTCGTCGATCTTGGCCCGGGTGCGGGCAAGCACCTGGGTCTGCACGTCGAACTCTTCGCGAGTGACCAGGTCGAGGCGGCGCAATCCCTGCGCCAGAACATCCCGGAAGTTGGTGCGCAAATCCTGCTGCACCTGTGCCAGTCCTGGCGGTACCAACGACACAAGTCGCAGGGCAATCTGATCGATATCCTGCTTGTCCATCATGGACAGCGCCTCGAACTCGTCGGGGTAAATGCTAGGTGAACGCCGCGTGTTGCCGCCATCGGTATGCTCCATCAAAGACTGTAGGGATTGTCCTACACCGCTCCCGGTGAGGCGACAGCGCCCCGCCGGCCGGGCAGAATGCAGGTTTGCGGGCGCCTGCCGCCCGGCCGAAACGAGGAATGCTGCATGAAACTGGTCGTGGCGATCATCAAGCCGTTCAAGCTGGACGATGTGCGCGAGGCGCTGGCCGAGGTCGGCGTGCAAGGCGTCACGGTGACCGAGGTGAAGGGCTTCGGCCGCCAGAAGGGCCACACCGAGCTGTATCGCGGCGCCGAGTACGTGGTCGATTTCCTGCCCAAGATCAAGCTGGAAGTGGCGGTGGCGGACGACCAGCTCGACCGTGTACTGGAGGCGATCCAGGCCTCCGCGCGCACCGGCAAGATCGGCGACGGCAAGATCTTCGTAAGCACGCTGGAGCAGGTGATCCGCATCCGCACCGGCGAGCTGGATCACGATGCGCTGTAACGTCGCCGCAGCCCGCGCAGGCACCCGCCGCGTCCGGCCCGCAAAACGACTTGCGCACAATTTGTTGGGTTGACCCTTCCCGAGCCGCCCGATATGTTGTGTGCGTCGGTGCCAGACCCGATGCGACATCGGTTTGGCTTAAAAGGGAATCCGGTGTGACTCCGGAACTGCCCCGCAGCGGTAGAGCGGAAACGAACGTCTTCACGTGCACTGGCCCGCCGTGGCTGGGAAGCGAAGACAAGTAGGCGGATCGCCTCGATCCTCGTCCGCAAGTCCGAAGACCTGCCGGCACAGCGGGACGAACGTGTCCCGCTGCGTAGTGACGGCTTCCGCGGGGAAGTGCGTCGTGGAGCCAGGTCGCCGCACGGCGCCCGGCTTGCGCGCCGCCTCCGGAATCTTTCGCTATCAGGCCCTGCGCGCGGGAGCAGGCGTTTGATGTCCAGCCGGAGCCACCTGCCATGCAAGCCCTCGATACCGCCGAACGCGAGCGCGCCGTCGCGCCCGCCGAAACACCCGCCACCCACCAAACCGACACCGCGTTCGCGCTGACCCCGCCGCACAGCGCGGCCTCCATGCACGTGACCAAGCGCAACGGCGGCCAGGAAGCCGTCGACGTCAACAAGATCGTGCGCGCCGTGACGCGCAGCGCCGAAGGGCTGCACGGCGTCGACCCGCTGCGCGTGGCACTGAAAACCATCGGCGGCCTGTACGACGGCGCCACCACCGCCGAGCTGGATCAGCTCTCGATCCGCACCGCCGCCGCGCTGACCGCGGAGGAACCCGAATATGGCCAGCTGGCCGCGCGCCTGCTCGGCGCGTACATCGACAAGGAGGTCGGCGGCCAGGAAATCCAGAGCTACTCGCAGTCGATCGCGCGCGGCGCCGAGTTGGGCATCCTCAACGACCGCCTGCGTGATTTCGTGGCCGCCAACGCACGCAAGTTCAACGACGCGATCGACGTGCTCGCCACCCGCCGCTTCGAATACTTCGGCCTGCGCACGGTGTATGACCGCTACCTGCTGCGCCATCCGCAAACGCGCCTGGTGATCGAGACACCGCAGCACTTCTTCATGCGCGTCGCCTGCGCGCTGGGCGGCAACGAGATCGGCGAGACGCTGGAACTGTACCGGTTGCTGTCCTCGCTGAAATACCTCGCCAGTTCGCCCACCCTGTTCAACGCCGGTACCGCGCACGAGCAGCTCAGCTCGTGCTACCTGCTCGACTCGCCGGTCGACTCGCTGGAGTCGATCTACGACAAGTACGCCGACGTGGCCAAGCTCAGCAAGTTCGCCGGCGGCATCGGCCTGGCGTACTCGCGGGTGCGCTCGCGCGGCTCGCTGATCCGCGGCACCAACGGCCACTCCAACGGCCTGCTGCCGTGGCTGAAGACGCTGGATGCCTCGGTGGCCGCGGTGAACCAGGGCGGCAAGCGCAAGGGCGCCGCCTGCGTGTACCTGGAATCGTGGCATGCCGACATCGAGGACTTCCTCGAACTGCGCGACAACACCGGCGACGACGCCCGCCGCGCGCACAACCTCAACGTCGCCAATTGGATTCCCGACGAATTCATGCGCCGGGTCGAGAGCGACGGCGAGTGGTCGCTGTTCGATCCGAAGGTGGTGCCGCACTTCGTGGATAGCTGGGGTGAAGTATTCGACGCTGCCTATCGCAAGGCCGAGGTCGACGGCCTCGCCGTGAAAACCGTCAAGGCACGCGAACTGTACGCACGCATGATGCGCACGCTCGCGCAGACCGGCAACGGCTGGATGACGTTCAAGGACCGCTGCAACGCCACCTCCAACCAGACGGCCAAATCCGGGAACGTGATCCACCTGTCCAACCTGTGCACCGAGATCCTGGAAGTCAGCTCGGCAACCGAGACGGCCGTATGCAATCTGGGCTCGGTGAACCTGGCGCGGCATGTGCGCGATGGCGCGTTCGACTTCGACCAGCTCGCCTCGACCGTGCGCACTGCGGTGCGCCAGCTCAACCGCGTGATCGACCTCAACTTCTACCCGATCGACACCGCGCGCAACGCGAACATGAAGTGGCGCCCGGTCGGGCTCGGCGTGATGGGCCTGCAGGACGTGTTCTTCAAGCTGCGCCTGCCATTCGACTCGCCCGAGGCGCTGGCGCTGTCCACCCGCATCGCCGAGGAGATCTACTTCAATGCTCTGTCGCAATCGGCCGAACTGGCCGAAGCCGAAGGTCCGCATCCAGGCTTTGCCGAAAGCCGTGCCGCCAATGGCGAGCTGCAGTTCGATCACTGGCCGAACGCCACGCCACAGGACAGCACACGCTGGGACGCGCTGCGCGAGAAGATCAAGCAACACGGCCTGCGCAACTCGCTGCTGATCGCCATCGCGCCCACCGCCACCATCGCCTCGATTGCCGGCTGCTACGAGTGCATCGAGCCGCAGGTCAGCAACCTGTTCAAGCGCGAAACGCTGTCCGGCGATTTCCTGCAGGTGAATCGCCATCTCGCCGACGAGCTGAAGGCGCTGGGACTGTGGACGTCCGAAATCCGCGACGCGATCAAGCTCGCCGAAGGCTCGGTGCAGGGCATCGCCGCGATCCCCGAACGCCTGCGCGCGATCTACCGCACCGTGTGGGAACTGCCGCAGAAGTCGCTGATCGACCTGGCCGCCGCGCGCGGCGCATATGTCGACCAGAGCCAGTCGCTGAACCTGTTCATGGAAAACCCGAACATCGGCCAGCTGAGCTCGATGTACATGTACGCGTGGAAGGCCGGCATCAAGACCACGTACTACCTGCGCTCGAGGCCGGCCACAAGAATCGCCAAGACCACGGTGGCGGCGGTACCCGATCAGGCCCAAGCCACGGCCGCGGTGTTTTGTTCACTGGAGAACCCGGAATATTGCGAGGCCTGCCAATAGCGCCACGAGATGTCGCGATGAAGCGTTACCGGAATCTCCACGGCCAATCCGGCGTCGCCGCGTACGAATACGGCGACGGCTTCATCCGCATCCGTTTCGTCAACGGTGATGCCTACGAATACACCGACGAGGCCACCGGCCGCGAGCACGTCGCGAACATGCAGAAACTCGCGCAAGCGGGCCTCGGCCTCGCCACCTATGTCAGCCGCTTCGCGCATGACGCTTATGCACGCAAGCTTTGAATCGAAGGAACAATGATGTCCGCCCAACCCAACCGCAACGCCCACATCCTCGATCCCGGTTTCGAACTCACCCTGCGCCCCATGCGTTACCCCGGCTTCTACGAGAGGTACCGCGACGCGATCAAGAACACCTGGACCGTCGAGGAGGTGGATTTCTCGATGGACACGCGCGACCTCGACACCAAGATGTCGGCCGCCGATCGCCACCTGATCCGGCGCCTGGTGGCGTTCTTCGCCACCGGCGACACCATCGTGTCGAACAACCTGGTGCTGAACCTGTACCAGCACATCAACGCACCGGAAGCGCGCATGTACCTGTCGCGCCAGTTGTACGAGGAGGCGCTGCACGTGCAGTTCTACCTCACCCTGCTGGACACCTACATTCCCGACCCGGCCGAGCGCAACGGCGCGTTCGCGGCAATCGAGACCATTCCGTCGATCCGGCAGAAGGGTGCGTTCTGTTTCAAGTGGATCGACTCGATCCAGGGTCTGCACCGGCTGGAGACGCGCGAGCATCGCCGCCAGTTCCTGCTCAACCTGATCTGCTTCGCCGCCTGCATCGAAGGCCTGTTCTTCTACGCCGCGTTCGCCTACGTCTACTACCTGCGCTCGCGCGGCCTGCTGCACGGACTGGCCGCCGGCACCAACTGGGTGTTCCGCGACGAGAGCGGGCACATGGCGTTCGCCTTCGAGGTGGTGCGCACCGTGCGCGAGCAGGAGCCCGAGCTGTTCGACGACGCCATGCGCGCGCAGGTCGAGCAGATGATGGAGGACGCGATCGCCTGCGAGACCCAGTTCGCCGAGGACGTGCTGTCCGGCGGCGTGGCCGGCATGTCGGTGAAGGACATGCGCCAGTACCTCGAATACTGCGCCGACCAGCGTTTTGCCCAGCTCGACATGCCGAAGAAGTACGGCGCGAAGAACCCGTTCGACTTCATGGACCTGCAGGATGTGCAGGAGCTGGCCAACTTCTTCGAGCGTCGCGTCTCGGCCTACCAGGTCGGCGTGCAGGGCGAGGTGGCGTTCGACATGGCGTTCTGAGACGCTGGCGCACCCTGCCCCCAGCGAGCGAGCCATGGGTGCCTCCCGTCTCACCGTGCTGTTCGACAGTCCGCTGCTGCGGATCACCGACATCGACTGCAGCCACCCGCGCGGTGGTTGCGGCGGCGAACGCGGCGACGAGCGCACTCACCTGGTACTGCTGCGGCGTGGCGGCTTCGGTTATCACGTGCGCGGCGCGGAATACGTGGGCGACCCCGCCACCGCCCTGCTCTACCGCGCCGGCGACAGTTACCGCATCTCGCACCCGTTCGAGGGCGGCGACGCCGGCAGTTGTTTCGAGGTGGCGCCCGCACACGAGGAGGCGCTGTTCGGCCGGCGCCTGCGCGGGTCGGCCGACGCGGCGCGGCCGGTCGAGGCCATCGACCAGTACCGGCATCGTGCGCTCCACGCGGCGCTCGCCCACGGCGAGCGCGACAGTCTGCGCGTGGAGGAAGCGGCCGCCGAGCTCTGCACTGCCGTGCTTCGGCACGATACGGCGGCGAGCATCGCGCCGCTGTCTCATGCCACCCGGCGTCGGCTTGATCGCGTGCGGGAAGTGCTGCTGGCCGATCCGACCGCGGCCGTCGGCCTGGCCGAACTGGCCACCCATGCCGGCTGCTCGCCGTTCCACCTTTCCCGCCTGTTTCGCCGCACCTGCGGCAGCAGCCTGGTCGCCTACCGCACGCGCTTGCGCATCGCGCTCGCGCTCGACCGCCTCGCCCACGGCGCGGACAATCTCGCCACACTGGCCAGCGAGCTGGGCTTCAGTCATCAGAGCCATTTCGGCGCCACCTTCCGGCGACATGTCGGACTGACCCCGCGCGCCGCGCGCGCGACCCTGCATCCGTCGGCGCTGGCCCGCACGGGCAAGAATTTGATAGCGGCACACTGGCCGGAGTCCTAGCGTCGGAGCCATGCCCGGCCGCTCGCCGGGTCTTCGACGGAGGCCACCATGAAACTGTCCGCCACCCTGCTCGCGTTTATGCTGGGTACCGCACCCGCCGCGGCAACCGCGCCGCACGCCTCCTTGCCGCCCGCGCTGGCCCGCGCGGTGGCCGCGTTCGACCGCGCCCAGGTCGAAGGCGATGGCGCGGCGCTGCAGCGCCTGCTCGCCGACGACTACGTGCTGTTCAACAGCCGCGCCCGGGTCGAGAACAAGGCGGACTTCATCCGCGACTACACCGCCCCCGGCTATTCGCTGAAACCGTTCACGGTCGAGCACGAGGTCGTGCGCCACTGGCCCGGTGGCGCCGTGCTCGGCGGCGTGGCCACGCTGGAGGGCAGCAGCGAGGGCAAGCCGTTCAAGGCGCGATTGCGCTTTGCCGACATCTGGCGCGAGCGCGACGGCCGCTGGCAAGTGATCTTCACCCAGGCGACCCGCGTGGCGACACCGTAACCCGCTGCATGACCTTCGGCAGGGTGGCCACGCGGGCTATTGACTACAGATGTAAGCATGGCGTAGCTTGCCTACAACTGTAGTCAAGCGGGAACGGGCATGCGCAAACCTTCCATCGGCGACCAGGAACTGGCGCTGCTGCAGCACATCGACGAGAGCGGCACCGCTTCTGTCGGCGAGGTGGCCGCCAGCTTCGGCGAGCCGCGCGGGCTGGCCCGCTCCACCGTGCTGACGATGATGGAGCGGCTGCGCGGCAAGGGCTATCTCAAGCGCAAGCAGCTGCGCGGCATGTTCCGCTACAGCATCGCCACCGGCCCCGGCGAGGCGATGCGCAGCGCGGTGGGCAGCTTCGTCGAGAAGACCCTGAGCGGTTCGGTCTCGCCGTTCGTGGCGTGGATGTCCGAGCGCGCCGAAGTGAGCGACGACGAGCTGGCCGAGCTGGAGGCGCTGGTGGCGCAGTTGCAGAGCCGGCGGCGGGAGTCCTGACATGTCCATCGACCACGTCGTCATCTCGCTGCTGGCCCGGTTGGGCTGGACTTCGCTGCAGGCGGTGATTCTGATCGGCCTGCTCGCCCTGCTGGTGCATCTGCTGCCGCGGCTGTCGGCGGCGATGCGTTGCACCTTGTGGTGGCTGGTCGGCGCACAGTTGCTGGCCGGCATGGTCTGGCATGCGCCGCTGCAGCTGCGGCTGCTGTCGCCGCCGGCGGTCGAACGCACGCTCGACGCGGCGGTGGTATCGACGCCTGCGCCGGCCAACCTGCTGGTCAACGCCACGGCGAGCGTCGCGGCGGCACCGCACGAGAACCGCGCGCCGACACCGGCGTCGCCCGCCGCGCCCCGCTGGTTGGCGCACGCGCCGCTGGCGCTGGCCCTGCTGTGGCTGGCGGGCTTGCTGGCGCAGCTGCCGGCCATCGTTCGTCAGGGTTGGCAAGCGCGCCGGCTGCTGCGCGAATCCACGCCGGTGGCCAATGCGTCGCTGCAAGCGCAATGCGCGACGCAGGCACACGCCCTGGGCCTGCGCCGCGCGCCGGCCTTGCGCGCCTCCGCCGCGATCGCTTCGCCGCAGGTACTCGGCTGGCGTCGCCCCACCATCCTGCTGCCGACCGGACAGGCGTTGAGCGAAGGCGATGCATCGCTGGCGCTGATCCACGAGCTGGCTCACGTGCGGCGCGGCGACCTGTGGCTGGGCTGGATTCCGGCCATGGCGCAGCGGCTGTTCTTCTTCCACCCGCTGGTGGCGTGGGCGATGCGCGAGTACGCACTGGCGCGCGAGGCGGCGTGCGACGCGCAGGTGCTGGCGCAGCCGGACATCGAACCGCAGCGTTATGGCCGGTTGCTGCTGCAGCTGGGCGTGGCGCATCCCCTGCGTGCCGGCCTGGCCGGCGCGTCCCCTTCGTTCGGCAATCTCAAGAGGCGACTGACCATGTTGCAACACACCCCGATGCTTCCCCGCCAGCGCGTGCAGGGCTGGCTGCTGGTTGCCGTGATCGCGATCGCCGGCGTGCTGCCGTATCGCGTCACCGCCGCGGCGCCCGATCAACCGGCGCCCCCCGCGCGCAATGCTTCCACCGCGTGGATGGCGCCTCCGCCGCCCGCACCGCCACCGGCCACCGCGCCCGCGTTGCCCGCCATGGTCGCGCCGGCCGCTCCACCGGCACCGCCGGCACCGCCAGCACCGCCGGCCCCTCCCGCACCGCCCGCACCGATCACCGGCATGGGCAGCCACATGATGATCAGCACCCACGACGACACCGGCTACGCCTTCGCCCTGCTGGACGGCAACTCGACCACCGTCAACGGCACCGACGCCGATCTCGCCGCCGTGCGCCGGCTGCATCAGCGCGGCGAGCCCCTGCTGTGGTTCCGCCGCGGCGACACGTCCTGGACGATCCGCGACCGCGCCACCCTCGAACGGGCCAAGGCGATCTACGCACCGCTTTCCGCCCTGGCCGAACAGCAGGGCAAGCTGGGCGAGCAGCAAGGCGCGCTGGGCGAGAAACAGGGCCGACTGGGCGAACAGCAGGGCCGCATCGCCGCCGATCAGGGGCAATTCGCCGGGCGCCAGGCCGAACTGGCCGGCAGGGCCGCCGAACTGGCCGCCCGCCGCGCCGCCCTCGTCGGCCGCAGCGATTCCGCCGCACCCTCCGCCGCGCTGGACGCCCGGGAGCGCGAACTCGACGCCGCCCGCGTGCAGCTCGACAAGCAGCAACCCGACGTCGCCGATCGACAGGCGGCCCTGGCCGCCCGACAGGCCGAGCTTGGCCGGCAACAAGAGGTCCTCGGCAAGCAACAGGCCATCCTCGGCGAACGCCAGCAAGCCGCCTCCGCCAAGGCGGAGCAGCAGATGGTACAACTGCTGGACGAGGCGGTGGCGAAGGGCCTGGCGCAGAAGACCGCGCGGGATTGAGCGCGCCGCATCCGGCAAAGCCTCTCGCATCGACGCCTGAGAGCTCCCGCAACAGCAAAGGCCGGGTTTGCACCCGGCCTTTGCGTTGCCCTCGATCAAACGGTCGCGCTCACTTCCACGGCCACGCCTTCAGCTCGTACTCCTTCGGCGGCGTGTCGCCGGCGAGGTAGTGCACGAAGTAGTCCCAGCGGCGGCGGGTGACGTAGGGGGTGGCGTCGCCGTAGGCGTGGTGGGCGTTGGGGATCATCAGCAGGTCGAAGTCCTTGTTCGCCTTGATCAGCGCGTCGACCATCAGCAGGGTGTTGCCGGGCGGCACGTTGTCGTCCATCGTGCCGTGCACCAGCATCAGCCGGCCCTTGAGTCGCGCCGCCTGGTTGGGGTTGGCCTGGTCGTCGTAGTTGCTCTTGCCATCCTTGTTCTTGACCAGCTCGCCCTGGTACTTCTCGGCCCAGTCGTCCTCGTAGTGGCGATTGTCATGGTTGCCGCTTTCGGACCACGCGACCTTGAAGAAATCCGGGTAGCGCAGCATCGCGCCGGTGGAGGCGTTGCCGCCGCCGGAGTGGCCCCAGATGCCGACGCGGTCGAGGTCGATCCACGGGTAGCGCTTGCCCAGTTCCTTCAGGCCGGCGACCTGGTCGGGCAGCGTGTTGTCGCCCATGTCGCCATACCAGGTGTCGTGGAACGACTTGGAGCGCCACGGCGTGCCCATGCCGTCGATCGCCACCACGATGAAGCCCAGCTCGGCCATCGCCTGGTGGTCGGCGCGCGCGGAAGAGAAGCTGCGCCCGCGCACCGAGCCGGTCTGCGGGCCCGGGTAGATGTAGTCGATGATCGGGTACTTCTTCGAGGCATCGAAGTGCGACGGCTTGAACATCATGCCGTACAACTCGGTCTTGCCGTCCCGCGCCTTGACCGTGATCGGCACCGGCGGCACCCAGCCGGCCGCCTTCAATCGGGTGATGTCGGCGCGGGCCACGGTAGCAAGCGTACGGCCGTCGTCGGCAGCCCGCAGCACGGTGACCGGCGGCGCGGTCGGCGTCGAATAGACGTCCACGAAGGTCTTGCCATCGGGCGACAGGGTGATCTCGTGGTTGGCCGCTTCCGGCGTCAGCAGCACCGGCTTGCCGCCATCCAGGCCGACCTTGAAGAACTGCTGGTAGTAGGGGTTCACACCCGGCGTGCGGCCCACGCCGCGAAACCACACGGTGCGCGACTTCGCATCGACCTTGAGCACCTCGGTGACGTTGCCCGTGCCGGTGGTGATCGCGTGCTTGAGCTTGCCGGTGTCGAGGTCGTAGAGGTACAGGTTGCCCCAGTCGTTGCGCTCGCTGAACCAGATCGCCTCATGCGTGGCCGGCAGGTAGCGCCAGTTGACCGCACCGTTGCCGCTTTCGTAATACGTCGGCGAGGTTTCCTCGAACACCGTGCGCACCTTGCCGGTGGCCGCATCGGCGATGCGGAACCACGCGTGCTTGTGGTAGCGCGAGGTGGAGACGAAGGCCAGGGTCTTGCCGTCGGGCGCCCACTTCACGTCATCCCAGCCGCCGTCCGGACCGCAGCTGACGTCGTCGCACAGGGTGGAACGGTGCTGGTCCGGCGGCATCTGCAGGCGCGTGACCTTCTTCGTCGCCACGTCGATGATGACGCGCTCGATCATCGTCACGTCCTTGTCGCCCACCAGCGGGTACTTCCATTTCTTCAACTTCGGATGGCCGACCGTGGTGCTGATCAGGTACATCTCGCCGGTCTTGCGCTGGTCCTGCTGGAAGGTGGCGATCTGCTTCGAGTCGGGCGACCACTCCACGATCGCCTTGTCCGTGTGTTTCCAGCCGGCGTTGTCGGTGGCGTAGCCGAAGTTCTCGACGCCGTCGGTGGTGAGCCGGGTTTCCTTGCCGGTCGCGACGTCGCGCAGCCACAGGTTCCAGTCGCGGATGAAGGCCTCGCTCTTGCCGTCCGGCGACAGCGCGCCGGGTTCCTTGCCGGTCTTCACCAGCGTTGCGCGATCGACGCAGCTGGCCTCGGCGGCGACGAGGTCGCACACGTAGTGCTTGCTGCGCACGGTGACGTCGATGCGGCCGTCGGGCTTCGCCTCGTAAGCGGTCACCGGCAGCTTCATCGCGTCGACCGGCTTGCCGCCGGCCTTGCCCAGCGCCGCGGCCAGCTTCGCCTGGTCGAACAACGCCATGGCCTTGCCGCTGGCCGCATCCATGCGGATGAAGTGATCGCCGCGCTGGTCATGGTCGACGTACCAGAAATGGCCATCGTCCAGCCAATGCACGGCCGTCACCGCGTGGTCGACCAGCGGCGTGGTGTTGTAGCTCATGAAACGCTCGGCCTGCGCGTAGTCATTCGCGTCGAGCACCCGCCCATGCGCGGCGGCGACGCCGGACAACAGCCCCAGAAACACCGCGCCACAAAGGCGCAACTTGCCGAACCTTGAATACATCTGTTGATCTCCCCAAACCCGGATGCGCAACCGCCGGTGGCTGCGTCGACACACGTCCTGCCGATGCTAGCGCGATATCGCCTTGCCCACTCTGTGCCAAAGGTCCACGTCACCCGCCACCCGCCCCTTCGGCACGATGCGCCGCCGCAGGGTTTCGCCTACCGCGGAACTGGCCGGTGGACGACACGGAATGGCGAACACGCTTGTTGCGGATCGCCATGATGCAAAGACCCACCTGTTCGACATGCGAACAACCCACTCCGACTCTGGACTGGACCGGTATCAGGAAGGCAAGATTGCCCGGCCGGCACGCCCTGCAAGCTCGACTTGGCGCGCGGTTGTTGCCTGTGAAACAACCCGCGTGAGGCGTTTCATCCGCCTCGAGTGCCGTGCATTCACCTACGTTGGAATGACATCAAAATAGGGACTATTGATGAAAACACGCAATGCATTGACCGCCAGCTGTCTGTTCGCCCTGGCGCTGTCCGGTTGCGCCACCATGTCGACGACCGATGCGATGGTGCCCTTGCAAACCGAAACCGCACACATGCTCGGCCTGGCCTCTTCAGAGGAGCTGACGATCACTGACGTCAACGCCGGAAAGCCGGACGCACTGGGCGGTCAGGATTACACCTATACGGCAGCGACGAAATCGGGACGGACGTTCGACTGTTCGGCACGCATGACGCCGGGCATCATGGGCGCCGCGCCGACCATCTCGGCCCCCACCTGCAAGGCGATCAAAAGCCATTCCTGATCGTCCCGCATCCGGTCGTTGACCAGCCAGCAGCCCCGAGCCCCAGGCGAGGGGCTGTTGTTTTTCCAGGGTTGGCCGGATCGCGCCATTTGTCGGCAACGAGGAGCCTGTCCGCCGCAGCATCAACGCAGCGCCGCCGTCAGCTCCACCAGCCAGTCGACGAACACGCGCAGGCGCGCCGGCATCTGGCGTTGTGGCGGATAGAGCACGGTCATCGGCAGCGAGGGTGGCGGGAACGCCGGCAGCAGCTCGCGCAGCTGGCCGCGCTTGAGTTCGGCGGCGACGCGGTAGCGCGGGATCTGCGCGATGCCCAGGCCGGCCTCGCAACAGCGGTAATAGGCTTCGGCGCTGCTGACGCTGACGCAGCCGGGCAGCGCGACCTCGCGGCGCTTGCGCCCGACCATGAACTCCAGCGGCTCGACGCGGCGGGTGGTGGGCGAGATCCAGTTCACCGCCACATGGCCGTCCTGCAGTGCGGCGAGCGAGTCGGGCGCGCGATGCCGGCGCAGGTAGGCGCTGCTGACCACGGTGGCCAGCTCGAAACGGCCGACGCGGCGGCCGACCATGTCCGAATCGGCCAGTTCGCCGATGCGCAGCACGCAGTCCACGCCTTCGCGCACCAGGTCGACGAAGCGGTCGCCGGTGCCGATGTCCAGGTGGATCTGCGGATAGCGGGCAAAGAAATCGCGTAACGCGGGAATCACCAGCAGGCTCGCCAGCGAGGCGGGCAGGTCCACGCGCAGGCGTCCCTTCGGCTGCACCCGCGCCTCGCGGAAATCAGACTCCACCTCGTCGACGTCGGCAAGCAACCGCACGCAATGGCGGTAGTAGGTTTCGCCGTCGCGGGTCGCCTGCACGCGGCGGGTAGTCCGCAGCAGCAGCTGCGCACCCAGCCGCGCCTCCAGGCGCTTGATCGCGTGGGTGACGGTGGCGCGCGGCAGGTCCAGGTCCCCCGCCGCCGCGGTAAAGCTGCCCAGTTCGACGATCCGCGTGTACAGCCGCATGGCCTGCAGCCGGTCCATCGCCATTGTTGTTACTCGTGGAATGATGATGGCCATTATTGAGTATTTATCGAATCCCCGTCACGGCGCACCATGCGTCCACCCTCACCCACCGGAGCCATCCGCATGCAGACCCGCACCCTCGGCAACCGTTCCGCTGCCCCCCGCGTCTCCGCCCTCGGCCTCGGCTGCATGGGCATGAGCGCGTTCTACGGCGCACACGACGACGCCGAATCGATCGCGACCATCCACCACGCGCTGGAGCGCGGCCTCAACCTGCTCGACACCGCCGACATGTACGGTCCGCACACCAACGAGCTGCTGGTCGGCAAGGCCCTCAAGGGGCGCCGCGAGCAGGCCTTCGTGGCGACCAAGTTCGGCATCATGCTGGACCCGAACGACGCGCAGGCACGGGGCGTCAACGGTCGCCCGGAATACGTGCACGCCGCCTGCGACGCGAGCCTGAAGCGGCTCGGCATCGACACCATCGACCTGTACTACCAGCACCGCGTCGACCCGCAGGTGCCGATCGAGGAAACCGTCGGCGCGATGGCCGAGCTGGTGGCCGCCGGCAAGGTGCGCTACCTGGGACTGAGCGAAGCCTCCGGCGCCACGCTGGAGCGCGCCTGCAAGGTGCATTCGATCGCCGCGCTGCAGAGTGAGTTCTCGCTGTGGACGCGCGACCCGCAGACCAACGGCATGCTCGCCGCGTGCCGCAAGCTCGGCGTGAGCCTGGTCGCCTACTCGCCGCTGGGGCGCGGCTTTCTCACCGGCGCGATCCGTTCGCCGGACGATTTCGAGGCCGACGATTACCGGCGCCACAGCCCGCGTTTCGTTGGCGACAACTTTGCGCGCAACCTGCAGTTGGTCGAGCAGGTGAAAGCCATCGCCGCCGACAAGGGCTGCTCGCCTGCGCAGCTGGCGCTGGCCTGGGTGCTGGCGCAGGGCGAGGACGTGCTGGCCATCCCCGGCACCCGCAAGCGCAGCCGGCTGGACGAAAACCTCGGCGCGCTGGACGTGCAGCTCAGCGCCGCCGAGCTGAAGGCGATCGACGCGGTGTTTCCGCCCGACGCGGCCAGCGGCGAGCGCTACGTCAGCAGCGGAATGCGGATGGTCAACGCGTAAGGACGGAACTCGAAAGACCCGCAGGAGCCCGCTCGCGGGCGATGCTCCTGATGCCGGGATTCGCAAAAGCAAGAGCATCGCCCGCGAGCGGGCTCCTGCGAGAAGCGGCGGGGTAAACTTGGGCGAATGAGCACCCCCGAACATTCCCCGCTCGGCAAGGACACCGTCTACGCCGACCGCTACGACGCCAGCCTGCTGTTCCCGATCCCGCGCGCGGACAATCGCGCGCAGATCGGCGTGGCGGAGACGCTGCCGTTCCACGGCGTGGACATCTGGAATGCCTACGAGTTGTCGTGGCTCGACCCGCGCGGCAAGCCGCAGGTGGCGCTGGCCGAGTTCCGCGTGCCGGCGGCGTCGCCGTACATCATCGAGTCGAAATCGTTCAAGCTGTACTTGAACGGTTTCGCGCAGGAATCCATCGCCGATATCGACACGCTCGCCGAAACCCTGCGCCACGACCTCTCCGCCGTCGCCGGTGCTGTGGTCGGCGTGGAGCTCGCGCCGCTGCGCGCCGCGGCCTTGCCGGTAGTCGACCTCGACGGCGATCTGCTCGACGCGCAGGACATCGCCATCGATCACTACGGCCCACCGCGGCCCGAATACCTGCATGCGGATGCCGCGGCGACCGCAGTGGAGGAGACCGTGGTCTCGCACCTGCTGCGCTCGAACTGCCCGGTGACCGGCCAGCCCGACTGGGGCAGCGTGCAGATCGCCTACCGCGGCGCGCCGATCGATCACGCCGGCTTGCTGCGCTACCTCGTCTCGTTCCGCACCCACAACGAATTCCACGAGCAATGCGTGGAGCGCATCTTCGTCGACCTCACCCGCCGCTGCGCGCCACTGCAGCTGCGCGTGCACGCGCGCTACACGCGCCGCGGCGGGCTGGACATCAATCCGTTCCGCAGCAGCACGCCGGCCACGCCGGACAACCCGCGCACGGTGCGCCAGTAGTTGCGGCAACGCACTGTCACCACCGCGTGAAAAGTTCGGCAGGCGCGCGCGGCCGCTAATCGGCGCTTCATTTGCGCGGCGCTAGCCTCGGCGGGTGGGTCATGCCGACCAACCGTCCATGGAGTTCCGATGAAACGATCAACTGTCTTGATGGGCCTGTTGCAAGGCGCCGGCCTGGCCAGCCTGCTGCTGCTCGCCGCCTGCGGCAAGCACGATGAACCGGCCACCCCCGCCGCGACCCCCGCTGGCAATGCCGCTTCCGCGGCGTCGGTGCTGCCGACGCCGGCCCCCGCGCACACCGCGCCCGCGGCGCCGGCCGCCAGCAGCGCCATCGCGCCGGCGACCACGACGGCCGCGGCCGCTGCACCGGTGCCGCTGGCCTTTGCCAAGCTGACCGTGGGCGACGCCGTCGACAAGGGCCACCAGGTCACCCACGCGGCCGAACGCTTCGACGCCGACGATCACACGCTCTACGCCAGCGTGGCCACCGTGGGCAGCAGCCGCGACGCCACCATCGACGCCACCTGGCGTTACCTCGAAGGCGGCGGCCAGCTGGTCAGCAAGATCAGCCAGTCGATCGCCACCGATGGCCCGGCGATCACCACCTTCCAGGTGCACAACCCGGACCTGTGGCCGGAAGGCAAGTACACCGTGGACATCACCGTCGACGGCAAGCCTGCCGCCAGCCAGGATTTCAGCATCGGCAAGCCGTGAAGCGTCGCGAAGGCGCAGGCGTTCATGGCGGCTCCCGCGGGAAAAGTTGCCTGCATCCCCGGGTTGTGCCGCCTGCGATGAAAAGCCGAAACACCTGACAGACCCGTGCCGGAATTCGCGGTAGGCTCGACGAACCGCCCAAGGCCTGGCGCAGGATGCCGGCGATGCGTGGCGCTTCCGATCGACACGACCGACAAGGACATCACGATGCCGAAACTGCCCCCGCCCCCGGTTCCGCAGCGTCTGCGGGAAATGCTCAAGGACTACCCTGAGCACGTCCGGACCCTGCAGAACGATCTGAACGAGCTCATCGCCAAACCGTTCCGTGGAACGCCGATATTCGAACAAGCGATCTGGGCCCTGGAAGGCGCGCTTGATACTTTTATTGACGAAGCCCGCACCGAACTGCACGCCGCTGAAGCCAGTGGCGATGCGGAGGCGATCGCGAGGGCAGAAGCCAAGGAAAGCCTGATGTTCAGCGCCCGGTCGAGCAATGACGGTTTGTGCGACCTCAACGAGTTGTATGCGTACTTTGAGGCAAACAAGGGGGCGTTCCAGTGACCTCGTCCGAAGATCGCCTCGATCCGGGAACGCATGCGCGTGTTTTCGAGGAGCGCGTGGTTCCAAAGAGCAAGCTGCTGGAGAAGATGTCCCACGATCACCCCAAAGCCGTCATCTTGGGGGGACAACCCGGTGCCGGCAAAGGCGGTTTGGCTCGGACCGCCAGAAATGAATTGTTGGGTGATGTGATCAACATCGATCCCGACGAACTGCGCGACTACCACCCCCGCGTCCAGGAGTTCCGCTCCGCCCATCCCTACACTTGGTCAAGTCACACCCAAGCCGATGCCGGCCAGTGGGCCGACGAGTTGCGCGAGGCGGCAGTGGCAGGGCGCAAGCACTTCATCTTCGATACTACGCTGAGCAACGGGTCATGGTCAGCCGAGCTGATCCGCGACCTGCAGGCCAAGGGCTACGAGGTCGAGGTGCGCGTGGTGGCGGCACATGCATTGGAAAGCGAGCTCGGCGTCGATCAGCGATATGGGCGCAATCTGGACAAGAAGGGTTACGGCCGCCACGTCCCCGAAGGTGCGCGCGACGCGATCTACGACAAGGTGCCGGCGAGCCTGGACACGATCCACGCGGAAACGACCGCGCCCATCCGCCTCTTCGATCGCGAAGGCCGCGAGCTTTACGACAGCCGCACCGATGCCCGCTCGCCGGGACAGGCGTTGATCGAGGCGCGCGAAGCGCGTCTGCACGATCCGGCGATCACCCGCAGCCTCAAACGCAGTTGGCAGGATCAGCGGCTGTGGCACGAGACGTTGCCCGAAGCGATCACCGACAACCCGAAGGTGGCACCGGACACGGCCCGACGCCTGTTGATCGAGCGCGATGCCTCCAGGGTGGTCGAGGGCGTCCAGGGCAACCTCTCCCGGATCACCCATGTGGACTACACCACCCGGGTACACCCGAACGTCGTCAAGGGATTGGGCTTCGCCAGCGCCGCCGCCGTCGCCTGGGACGCCACGACCACCGCGCGCCACACGGCCACCCTGCTGCAGCAGGACAACCCGACGGGCGCCGCCTCGGCGGTCGAGCATTTCGGCTCGCGCAACCTGGGCATGCTCGGCGGCGCACTGCTGGGGGCGCAAGTCCTGGGCGCGGCGGGGATCGAGTCCGGCCCGCTGGATCTGATCGTCGCTGGCGTGGGAGGCATCGGCGGGGCGGTTGCCGGCGACAAGCTGGTCGACTGGCACGACCAGCACAAAATCCACAACCAGGCCGATGCGCAAGGCCGCCGCTGGCACCACGACCCGCAGCATCCGGAACATGGCTGGACGCGGGAGGTGCCCACCGGCGAGATCGGTTATGCGGCCAACCATCCGGTGGTCGGCTACGGCGTCATGCCCACGCCGGGCTGGCGCAGTGTCCGGGCCGATCCCGCGCTGGCTGCGCAACTCACGTTTCAAGCCAACAACACCGCGGTGGAACTGGCCCTGGCACACCCGGCCCCACCGCGCGATCCGTACACCCAGCCGGCCAGTGCGCAAGACACATCCAGCCGGCTTCCCGCGCCATGGCAGCGCGATGCCGCCTCGGGAGCGTGGTCGCGCACGGTCACCGACGCCGTACTGGAGCACGGCCTCAAGAGCACGCACGTGGAAACCGCCACGCCGTCACGCACCGCCGCCCTGGATGCCGCCGCGCATGCCACCCTCGCCGACAATCTGGCGCACTCCCGCCGCGGCATCGCCGCGCGCTATCAGGCGATCTACGCGCAACGCGGCTGGCAACAGCTCGGCCCCCTGCCCGATGCGGTAACCGACGCACTGCATGCGCCCACGAACATCTTGGACGCCTCCGACGGCCATGCTTACACCCGCGACGCGCGGGGCCACTGGAGCACGCCGGGCCGGCTGTGGGGTCGGAACGCGGCCGAGGGCAACCTGCGCGCGGAGCTCGATGCCACCGCGCAGCTGATCTCCACGACCTTCGCCATGCACGCGGCAACCCACGCCACGCAACAAACGCCGGCGCACGCCGCCGTTCCACCCATCCCGCCGCACCTGCACGACTTCCGCCATCCCGGCCACCCTCTGCACGCGAGCTACGGCACCCTGCTGCAGCACGTGCACGCGATGGAAGAGCGAGTGCGGATGGCGCACGGCGAGCACAGCGAGCGGGCGGCAGCCGCGCTGCTGGACCGGCACAGCGCCGACCGCCTGGGTCCGGCGGCGCGGGTCGAGCTGCACGGCGAAGGCAAGGCCATGGCGATGCATCTGGTCACCAACGAGCGCGCGCCCGGGAACACCTACCTTACCGTCGAGCGCCGCACCCCGGTCAGCGTGTTCGACGCGGTGGCCCGGTCAGTCGACGACGCCAGCCGCGACTGGTCGCGGCGCGAACTGCCGCATCTGTACCAGTCCCCAGTGCGAGTGGCCGAGACGCCGTCGCGCGATCCGTCGTCGCTCGAACCTTGCGACCTGCGCCGCCCGGACCACCCGCGCCATGCCGCATTCGTCAACATGCGCGAACACGTCGGTGCGGCCTATGCCCAGTACGGCATCGCGCGCAGCGCCGATCAGCTCGATCGCGCCACCGCGGCCGTCATGCTCGATCGGCCGGTACACGCTCGCCAGCCGGACCAGGTGCAGCTGTTGCCCGGTCCGCAGACCGGCCGCATCGGGCCGGACAGCGGCGTGCTGACCCGCGACTCCTCATCGTTCCTGCCCTGCACCACGACCACCCACGCCGCGGCCATGCAACAGCCACCGGAGGCGATGTTCCGGCAGCTCGACCAGCTGACCATGCTGCAGATGCAACAGGCGCAGATGCAGCCGGCGCAGGCGATGGGGCGATAGGGAGGCCTGGACAAGCCTTTGCTCACCATTTCCGCGAAAGCACACTGCCTTCCGGAATGGTTTCGCTGGCGGACACTGGAAGTATTGCCGCACAACCGCAGCGTGGTCGTCGCCTGCAGCTCGACTCAGAGTTTGAACTCACCTTGTCGTCATTCCCGCGAAAGCGGGAATCACGGCACTGAGTAAGTGGCGCTCGACTGTAGAGCGCCTCACCTTGCGCCATGGCGCTTTTTTGCGTCACGACACGAAACTGTTCCGGACGGCAGTGTGCTTTCGCCGGAATGACGGGCAGAAGCTTGCTCGGGCTTCTCCCGGTGAGGCGACAACGCCACCTCACCATGACCAATGGTGCAGGCGCCGGGCCGACGGCCGCCCCTACACTGGGCACCGGCCTTCTGCCTGGGGAATCCGTATGCGCCTGCGTGCCATGTTGTGGATGCTGTTGGGCCTGTTTGCCTTGCCGCTGCATGCGGCAGCGATGAAGGTGGCGCTGTCGCAACCCTCGGTCTCGCCCGACGGCAGCCGCATCGCGTTCGTCGCCAACGGCGGCATCTGGAGCGTGTCCGGCCAGGGCGGCAGCGCCACCCTGCTGGTGGCCGATGACGGCGGCAACGATTCACGCCCGCTGTATTCGCCCGACGGCAAGCAGCTCGCGTTCCAGTCCGACGGCGGCGGCGAAGCCAGCGGCATCTACCTGCTCGACCTCGCCAGCGGCGTGGTGCGTCGGCTGACCTGGGCCGACGGCGGCAACCAGCTCGATGCGTGGTCGCGCGACGGCCAGTGGATCTATTTCAGTTCCGCGCGCGACAACGTCGGCGGCATGGCCGGCGTCTACCGCGTGCGCGCCAGCGGCGGCACGCCGATGCCGGTGTCGCTGGAACGCTATCGCAACGAATCGATGGCCGCGCCCTCGCCCGACGGCGCCTCGCTGGCCGTGGTCGGCGGCGGCATGGGCGACTGGCAATGGTGGCGCCACGGCCGCAGCCACATCGACGAAGGCGCGGTATGGCTGCTGCGCGACGACGGCAGCCACCAGTACCGGCGGTTGACCGCCGACGACGCGCGCGCCGAATGGCCGATGTGGGCGCCGGACGGCAACACCCTCTATTACATGAGCGACCGCAGCGGCGCGGAGAACATCTGGCGCGTGCCGCTGGGCGGCGGCAGCGAGTCGGCACTGACCCGCTTCGCCGATGGCCGCGTGCTGTGGCCGAGCCTCGCGGCGAACGGCAAATTGCTGGCGTTCGAGCGCGACTTCGGCATCTGGACACTGGATCCGGCCAGCGGCCACGCCGCGCCGCTGACGATCACCCTGGCCGGCGCGATCCGCGGGCCGCAGCCGGAACACGAGAACCTCAGCCACGGCTACAGCCAGATCGCGCTGTCGCCGGACGGCAAGAAGCTGGCGTTGATCGCGCATGGCGAGGTGTTCGCCACCGACGCGGCCAAGGGCGGCCACGCGCGCCGCCTCACCCGCACCGCGGCGGAGGAGTACGACCTGGCCTGGGCGCCGGACAGCCGCCGCCTGGTCTACGGCTCCAGTCGCGACGGCCACGGCCAGCTCTACCTGTACGACTTCGCCAGCGGCAAGGAAACCGCGCTGACCTCCACCACCGGCAGCGACACCGCGCCGCGCTTCTCGCCCGACGGCAAGCAGCTGGCCTTCCTGCGCAACGACCGCGAGCTGTGCGTGCTCGACATCGCCAGCGGCAAGCTGCGCCGCGTGGTGAAGGCGCGCATCGACCTGCCGCGCCCGCTCGATTCCGCCGCGCCGTTCGCCTGGTCGCCGGACGGCCGCTGGCTCGCCTACCTCGACTTCGGCCCGCGCATGTTCCGCAACGTGCATGCGGTATCGCTGGCCGACGGCAGGCAGCTGGTGCTGAGTTCGCTGGCCAACACCGACGCGGACCACGTGTCGTGGAGCGCGGACGGCCGCAGCGTGCTGTTCACCACCGGCCAGCGCACCGAGGAGGGTCAGGTCGCGCAGGTCGACCTGCTGCCGCGCACGCCGGTGTTCCGCGAGGACCGCTTCCAGGATCTGTTCAAGGCCAAGGCGGACGACGACAAGCACCAGGGCAAATCCGGCGACGCCGACGACAAGCCCGCGGTGAAGCCCGTGCGCATCGACACCGACGGCATCCGCGAGCGGCTGAGCCTGCTGCCGGTGGGCCTGGACGTCGGCGCCGTGCAGATCAGCCCCGATGGCAAGACCCTGCTGCTCACCGCCCAGGTCGCCGGCACCAGCAACCTCTACAGCTGGTCGCTCGACCCGCTGGCCAAGGAACCGCCGGTGGCGCGCCAGCTCACGCATACACCGGGCGACAAGCAGGACGCGCAGTTCAGCGCGGACGGCAAGCAGGTGTTCTACCTCGACGGCGGCAAGATCCAGTCGTTCAAGCTCGACGACAAGGGCGAGGCCAAGCCCGAGGCGCTCGCCGTCGACGCCGCGATGGAAGTGGACTTCGACGTCGAGAAGCGGGTGGTGTTCGAGCAGGCCTGGAGCTGGCTGCGCGATACCTTCCACGACAGCGCCATGCATGGCGTGGACTGGAACGCGGTGCACGCCACCTACGCGCCGCTGGTCGCCAACGCGGCCACCCCCGCGGCGCTGTACCGGCTGCTCAATCTGATGGTGGGCGAACTCGACGCCTCGCACTCCGGCGCGCGCGCGCCGCAGAAGCGCGAACCGGTCACCGGCCGGCTGGGCCTGATGTTCGACCGCGCCGAATACGAACAGCACGGCCGCCTGCGCATCGCCAGCGTGCTGCCGCTGTCGCCTGCCGCCGTCGCCGGCGGCATCGAGCCTGGCGACTACCTGCTGGCCGTCGACGGCGAGCCGCTGGACGCGCACGCCAACCTGGCCCAGCGCCTCGCCCACCGCATCGGCGACAAGGTCGACCTGCGCCTCGCCGACAACGCCGCCGGCAAGGGCGCACGCGACGTGGCGGTCAAGCCGATCGACTCCAAGGATCTCTCCGAACTGGTCTACCGCGCGTGGACGGCGGACAGCCGCGCCTACGTGGCGAAAGCCAGCGGCGGCCGTCTGGGCTACGTGCACCTGCGCGACATGTCGTATGCGTCGCTGCAGGATTTCTACAAGGACCTGGACGCGCAGAACGCCACCCGCGACGGCGTGGTGATCGACATCCGCAACAACTTCGGCGGCTTCGTCAACGCCTATGCGCTGGACGTGCTCGCGCGCCGGCCCTACCTCAACATGACCTTCCGCGGCTTCGACCAGGCCGAACCGGCGCGCAGCATCCTCGGCCAGCGCGCACTGGAACGCCCCACCGTGCTGATCACCAACCGCATCACCCTCTCCGACGGCGAGGACTTCTCCGAAGGCTACCGCGCGCTGGGCCTGGGCAAGATCGTGGGCGAACCCACCGCCGGCTGGATCATCTACACCTCCGCCGGCAAGCTGATCGACGGCGGCACCGTGCGATTGCCCTTCATCACCATCACCGACAGCCACGGCCAGCCGATGGAAGGCCACCCCCGCCCGGTCGACATCCCGGTCAGCCGCGCGCTGGGCGAGTCGTTCCAGGGCAGGGACAGCGAACTGGATGCGGCGGTGCGCAGCTTGCTGGGGGCGCTCGGCAAACTCACGCCACCGACCTCCTAGAGGAGCCCGCTGGCGGGCGATGCTTTTGCTCTTGCGATTCCCGAATTCACTGTCCTGAGCTTGTCGAAGGGACGAATCCCGGCAAAAACGCATCGCCCGCCAGCGGGCTGATGCGGGATGGCGGCCGGAATGTGTCGTCGACGGTTCCGGTCAGCGAGCGTACTGGCTGCGGTAATCGCTCGGGGTCATGCCGGTGGTGGTCTTGAACTGGCGGCTGAAGGCGCTGTGGTCGGCAAAACCGCAGGCGTGGGCGATGTCGGTGACGCGCATGTCGCCGCGCAGCAACCGCAGCGCCGTGTCGACGCGGGCCTGCATCAGCGCCTGCTGCGGCGTGAGCTGGAACACGCGCTTGAAATGCCGCTCCAACTGGGCGACGGAAAGCCCGGCCCGGCGCGCCAGCTTCGACACGTTGAGCTTCTCGGCAGGATGCGCCTTCAGGTAGTCCAGCACCTCGCGCACGCGGCCGTAGGTCGGCCAGGAGCCGTCGGGCATGGGCAGGTCGCGGGAGACCCCGATGACACCGCGGATCGCGCTGCCCGCGCACAGGGGGATCTTGCAGGTCAGGCACCAGCCGGGCGCACGGTTGGCGAACAGGTGCACTTCCAGCTGGTCGTTGATGGACTCGCCCTGCAGCACGCGGCGGTCCTGCTCCACGAAACCGTCGCCCATGGGACCGGGGAAAAGCTCCGCCGCCGTCCTGCCGATGATGTCTTCGCGCGCCGGCAGGCGCAGCCGCCGCATCAGGGTGAGATTGACGTGGGTGTAGCGGCAGTCCGTGTCCTTGGCGAAAAAGACCACGTCCGGCAGGGTGTCGAACACGCCTACCAGCGTGTCGATGGAAACTTCGGTCTCCATGGTGGTCCCGGAACCTGTGCGCAGCGGGCTTCGATTGTGCACCATTCCGCATGTTTGGATGGCAAGCCGCTCTAGTTGACGCCGACGCCATGGCCGACCATGCCCGGCATGCCAAGCATCGAATTCGTCGACTCCCATACCGAGGGTGAACCCACCCGCACTGTGCTGTCCGGCTTCCCGGACCCGGGCACGGGCAGCCTCGCGACACGCCTGGCGCGCCTGCGCGCCGAACACGACGCGTGGCGCCGCGCGGTGGTGCTCGAACCGCGCGGCTCCGACGTGCTGGTGGGCGCCTTGCTATTGCCGCCGGACCATCCGCAGGCCTGTGCCGGGGTGATCTTCTTCAACAACGTCGGCTACCTGGGCATGTGCGGCCACGGCAGCATCGGGGTGGCGCGCACGCTGCAGCACCTGGGCCGCATCGGGCCGGGCCGCCACGCGCTGGATACGCCGGTGGGGCTGGTGGGCTTCGAGCTGGAAGCAGACGGGCGCGTGACCATCGACAACGTCGAGAGCTACCGGCATGCCCGCGACGTGACGCTCGACGTGCCCTGCCACGGGCCCGTCCGCGGCGACGTGGCCTGGGGCGGCAACTGGTTCTTCATCACCGCGGACTGCCCGGTGGCGCTGGAGCTGGCGCAGCAGCAGGCCCTGACGAATTACGCCACGGCGATCCGCGGCGCGCTGGCCGCCGCCGGCATCACCGGCGCCGGCGGCGCCGAGATCGACCACATCGAGATCAGCGGTGCGGACCCGCGTCCCGGCGTCGACGCCCGCAACTTCGTGCTGTGCCCGGGGCTGGCCTACGACCGCTCGCCCTGCGGCACCGGCACCAGCGCGAAACTGGCCTGCCTGGCCGCCGATGGCGTGCTGCCACCGGGACAGGTGTGGTGCCAGGCCGGCATCCTGGGCACCGTGTTCGAGGCCAGCTGGCAACCCGGCCGGCGCGGGGTGTGCCCGCGCATCAGCGGCAGGGCCTGGATCACCGCAAGCGGCCAGCTGCTGCTGGACGAGAACGACCCACTCGCCTGGGGCATCCAGGCGTGAGCAGCAGCCACGATCTCATCGTGGTCGGTGCCGGCATCGTGGGCGCCGCCTGCGCCGAGCGCGCCAGCGCCGAAGGACTGGACGTGCTGATCGTGGAGCCCGGGCCGGTCGGTGGCGGCGTGACCGCGGCGAGCATGGGCCACCTGGTGACGGTGGACAGTGCGCCGGCCGAGATGGCATTGGCCGCCTACTCGCAGGAACTGTGGTCATCACTGCACGACCTGCCCGGCCTGGAATACAGCCGCTGCGGCACGCTGTGGGTGGCCGCCGACGCGGACGACCTGGCGCAGGTGCCGGCCCGGCAGGCTCGCCTGGCCGCACTCGGCATCGAGGCCGAACCGGTCGATGCCCATCGGCTTTACGCGCTGGAACCGGCGCTGGCGCCGGGCCTGGCGGGCGGCCTGCGCGTACCCGGCGAGGGCGTGGTGTATCCGCCTGCGGCGGCGCGCGCACTGGTGCAACGCGCGTGCCGGCGCGGCGCCACGCTGCAGCGCGGACGCGTGGTCGCGCTGGACGATCACGGCGTGCGCCTCGAGGACGGCAGCCGCCGCCGCGGCCGCGTGCTGCTGGCGGTCGGCGGCGAGCTGGCGTCGCTGCTGCCCGAGCTGCCGTTGCGCGCGCGCAAGGGCCACCTGGTGATCACCGAGCGCTACCCCGGCACGATCCACCATCAACTGGTGCAGATGCGCTACGCCGACAACGTGCACGACGAGGCTGCCAGCGTGGCGTTAAACGTGCAGCCGCGCCCCACGGGGCAGCTGCTGATCGGCTCGTCGCGGGAATACGAAAGCAGCGACACCGCGGTGTCGCTGGCCACCGTGCAGCGCATGCTGCAATGCACGTTCGGATTCCTGCCCGGCCTGCGGTCGCTCAAGGCGCTGCGCATCTGGGCCGGCTTGCGCCCGGCCAGCGCCGACGGCCTGCCGTACATCGGTCCGGTATCCGGTCGCCGCGGCATATGGATTGCTGCGGGTCACGAAGGCCTGGGCGTGTGCACGGCACCGGGCACCGCCGCCATCCTCGTCGACCAGTTGCTGGGGCGCCCGCCCGCGATCGACGCCTCGCCCTACGACCCGGCGCGGATCGCGGCATGAGCGGACAGGTGCAACTCGTCATCGACGGCGGGACCTTCCGCGTGAGGGCCGGCATCAGCGTGGCCGCGGCGCTGGCCGTGGCCGCACGGCCTTTTCGCCGTTCGCCGAACGGCCAGCCCCGCGCGCCGCTGTGCGGCATGGGCGTGTGCTTCGAATGCCGCGTGCGCATCGACGGCGTGGCCCAGCAACGCGCCTGCATGGTGCCGGTGCGCGACGGCATGACGGTGGACAGCGATGGCTGAGCGCTACGACGTGCTGATCGTCGGCGCCGGGCCGGCCGGCCTCGCCGCCGCGCGCGCCGCCGCCGCAGCCGGTGCGCGGGTCGGTTTGCTGGATACCCAGGCGCATGCCGGTGGCCAGGTCTGGCGCCATGACGTTGACCACCGCGCCACCGGGCTGGCGCGGCGCCGGTTCGCCTTCGTGCAGGCCCATCCCCGCGTCGACTGGCTGGCGTCCAGCACGGTGGTGGCGGCCGCCGGCGGCAAGCTGCTGGTGGAAGATCCGCACGCCGCACGCTGGCTCGACTACGGTGCGCTGGTGCTGGCCACCGGCGCGCACGAACTGCTGCTGCCCTTCCCCGGCTGGACCCTGCCCGGCGTCACCGGCGCCGGCGGCCTGCAGGCGCTGGCCAAGCAGGGCTGGCCGCTGGCCGGACGCCGCGTGGTGGTAGCGGGCAGCGGCCCGCTGCTGCTGGCGGCGGCCGCCAGCATCCGACGCCATGGAGGCCATGTCGCGGGCATCCACGAGCAGGCCGGGCGCGATGACCTGCGCGGCTTTGTGCGCGGGCTGTGGCGCTGGCCGGGCAAGATCCTGCAGGCTGCCGCCCTGCGCGCGCGCCTGGCCGGCGTGCCGTACCACGGCGACAGTGTGGTAGTGGCCGCGCACGGCGACGACCGCCTGCGCGAGATCGAGGTGGAGGGGCCGCGCGGCCGCCGCCGGCTGGCCTGCGACCAGCTTGCGGTCGGTTACGGCCTGGTGCCGGAGGTGCGCCTGGCCGGCCTGCTGGGCTGCCGCCTCGAACCGGCCGGCGCGCACCAACGGGTGTGGGTCGACGCCATGCAGCGCACCAGCCTCGCCAACGTCTACGCGACCGGCGAAACCTGCGGCATCGGCGGGCGCGACTGCGCGCTGGCGGAAGGCGCCATCGCCGGCCACGCCGCCGCCGGCCGCACGCCACCGGCTGCGTGGCAACAACGTCGCCACCAGGCGCGCGCCTTCGCCGCCCATCTCGCCCGGCACTTCGCGCTGGCCGAACGGGTGCGGCGCCTCGCGCAGCCGGACACCATCGTGTGCCGTTGCGAGGACGCCCCGATGCGGGCTCTGGACGGCTATTCCGACGCGCGCGCCGCCAAACTCGCGACGCGCGCCGGCATGGGTGCATGCCAGGGCCGCATCTGCGGCAGCGCGCTGGCGGCACTGGGCCGCTTTCCGAGCGGCAGCCACCGGCCGCCGCTGTTCCCTGCCCGGCTGGACACGCTGGGCGATACCGATTTCACCTGATCCGCCTGCGCCGGATCGCCCGCTCACGCACTGGAAAACCACCCATGAAACTCGACGGCATCTACGTTCCCCTGATCACCCCGTTCGACCGCCGCGGGCAAGTCGACCACGCCACGCTGGAGACCCTGGTCGGGGCACTGATCGACAAGGGCGTGGCCGGACTCGTCGCCTGCGGCACGACCGGCGAGTACTACGCGCTCGACGACGGCGAGCGCCGCCAGGTGCTGCAGACCGTGCACCGCGCGGCGGCCGGCCGCATCGGCCTGATCGCCGGCATCGGCGACCTGTCCACCCGGCGCTCCGTCGAGCGCTCGGCCGAGGCGCACGCCATCGGCTACCACGCCGTGCTGCTGTCGCCCCCGCCCTACAGCCTGCCCGGCCAGGACGGCATCCGCGCCCACTTCGAGTACGCCGCGAACCACAGCAAGCTGCCCGTCATCATCTACAACTTCCCCGCGCGCACGGGCGTGGACGTCGAGTTCGACACCGTCGCGGTGCTGGCCGCGCACCCCAACATCATCGGCATCAAGGAGTCGAGCGGCGACTTCAGCCGCGCGCTGCGTCTGCTGCAGGCGCGCTTCGCCGATTTCGAGGTGGTCTGCGGCTGCGACGACCAGCCGGCGGACTTCTTCTTCTGGGGCGCGAAAAGCTGGATCGCCGGTGCCGGCAACGTGTTCCCCGGCGAACAAGTGGCGTTGCACGCCGCCGCGATGGCCGGCGACTGGGACCGCGTGCGCGAGCTGATGCGGCGCATGTACCCGGCGCTGCATTCGATGGAATCGGGCGACTACAACCAGAAGGCCAAGGCCGGCTGCCTCAACGGCAGCCTGGACGTCGGCGACGTGCGCCTGCCGCTGCTGCCGCTGGCCCAGGCCGCCAAACAGGCCTTCCGCGAACTGGTGGAGGGAGCACAGCCATGACTACGACCCGCCAGGACCTCTTCGAGCGCGCCGCACGAGGCGCGTTGCACGCACCGCAGCTCATCCACGGCTTCCGCGGCAACGACGACGGCCTCGTCAACCTCACCCCGATCGACAACAGCGTGATCGGCACCCTGGGCGACGGCGGCCAGGCCGAGGTCGACGCCGCGGTCGCCGCAGCGCGGGCCTGCTTCGACGCGGGCGACTGGCGCAGACGCAGCCCGGCACAGCGCAAGGCCGCCATGCTGCGCTGGTGCGACCTGCTGGCGGAACACGCCGCCGAGCTGGCGGCGCTCGACTGCATCGACGCCGGCAAGCCCATCGACGAGTGCGAGAATACCGACATCCCGGCCACGCTGGACACCCTGCGCTGGTACGCCGAAGCCATCGACAAGTGCTACGGCAAGGTGGCGCCGACCGGCGACAACGCGCTGGGCCTGGTCGTCGCCGAGCCGATCGGCGTGGTCGGCGCGGTGCTGCCGTGGAACTTCCCCGCGCAGATGTACGCGTGGAAAGTGGGACCGGCGCTCGCCACCGGCAACAGCGTCATCGTCAAGCCGGCCGAGCTGACGCCGCTGTCGGCGGTGCGCATGACCGAACTGGCTTACCAGGCCGGCATTCCGCCGGGCGCACTGCAGGTTGTCAACGGACGCGGCGAGACAGCCGGTGCCGCGCTCGGCCGGCACATGGACGTGGACATGGTCTCGTTCACCGGCTCTACCGAGGTCGGGCGCCTGTTCCTGGTCTACGCCGCGCAGAGCAACCTCAAGGAAATCGTGCTCGAGTGCGGCGGCAAGAATCCGCAGGTGGTGTTTGCCGATGCCGACATCCACGCGGCGGTGACGGACATCCTCAACGCCGCGTTTTGGAACATGGGCGAGAACTGCAGCTGCGGCTCGCGCCTGCTGGTGGCCGAGGAAATCAGGGACGAGCTGGTGGAGATGCTCGTGGCCGGCCTGGACGAGTGGAAACTCGGCGACCCGCGCGAACCGGGGGTGAGGCTGGGACCGATGGTGGAAGGGCCGCACCTGGAGAAAGTGCGCGGCTTCCTGGAACAGGCCCGCGCCGACGGGCTGCGCTGCGTGACCGGCGGGCGCGTCCGCGGCGACCTGCTCAGCGGCTGGTATGTCGAGCCCACGGTGTATGTCGATGTCGATCCCGCCGCGCAGCTGTTCCGCGAGGAAGTCTTCGGCCCGCTGCTCGCCGTCACCGGCTTCGCCACCGAAGCCGAGGCGATCCGCCTGGCCAACGACACCAACTACGGCCTGGCCGCCTCGGTGTACACCGAAAACGTGCACCGCGCGCAGCGCGTCGCCGGCGCCATCCGCGCCGGCACCGTCTCCATCAACGGCTTCTCCGAAGGCGATATCACCACCCCGTTCGGCGGCTACAAGCTTTCCGGCTTCGGCGGCCGCGACAACGGCCTGGAAGCGCTGCAGCAATACCAGCAGACCAAGACCATCTGGTACGTCAACCGCGGCGGCTGATCCGCGCATCCCGATTTGGCGCGGCGGCTCCACCCGGTGCGCACTGCTGTCCGGAATAAATCCACGCCGCTGCGTCAAGTGCGACAGAACCAGCGGCGGTGACCGGACATCGAAGCCATCGCCTTCCGCAGGAGCCCGCTCGCGGGCAATGCTTTCGCCGGGATTCGGCGAGAGCAGGAGCATCGCCCGCAAGCGGGCTCCTACGGCTCCGCCCTGCGCCAGGGCGGCTTCTCCGGACAGCAGCGGTGCTATGCGGGATTCCGCATACGAAGGGCGCAAATGCTTCAAGACGATACGTCTGCGCAAAAACAGAATGGATCACGCCAGGCTGGCCGCCGACGCAGCGCCGCAAATGGACTGCTTTTTCCCGGGTGGAAGGGCATCGGGTCGCGTGAGAGAACCCGCACCACTTTCGTCCCGGTTTCCGTATCAGGAGGGGAACATGACTGTCCAATGCAAAGCCCGCGCAACCACATCCGCGCGGATCACCCTGTCGAAGTCGAACATGCTTCTCGCCGGCATGATCATCTCGGCCCTGGCGATGCCGTCCGCCGTACTGGCAACCGACGGCACCTCGCCCGCCGGCAGGCCCGACCCTGCGCCGGCCGCACAGGCAGGCGACGCAGCCACGCAGGGCGGCGAGCAGCCCCGCACCAAGGCCTCGGCGCACAACGCGAAAGAATTGCAGGCGGTGACGGTGACCGCGCGCAAGCGCGTGGAGCGCGAGGTGGACATCCCGATCGGCATGTCGGTGATCAGCGGCGAGGAACTCGAGGCCGCCGGCATTACCAACGTCGGCGATGCCCTGCTGACCTCGCCCGGCGTGGCCTCGTTCGACGCCGGCGGCGGCTTCACCTATGTGCAGGTGCGCGGCGCCTCCGCGCGGCAGGGCAGCAACGAAACCGGCTACTACCTGGACGACGTGCCGTTCGACGGCGTCACCGTGCCGTGGTATCCGGACACGCGCTCGTTCGACATCGACACCGTGCAGGTGCTGAAGGGGCCGCAGGGCACGCTGTTCGGCGAAGGATCGGTCGGCGGCACCGTCGTCGTCACCACCAGGAAGCCGGATGCGACCGGCTTCCACGCGACGGTCGACACCAACGTCAGCTCCACCCAGGGCGGCACCAACGGCTGGGGTGGCAAGGCCATGGTCAACATCCCGCTGGTGGCCGACAAGCTGGCCCTGCGCCTGGTGGGCACCGACGAGAAGACATCCGGCTGGCTGTACAACCGCGACACCGCCGAGGACAACATCAACTGGCAGCGCATCAAGACCGGGCGCGCCAAGTTGCGCTACACGCCGACCGACCGCCTGACCGTCGATCTCGCCTACTGGAAGTACAAGAACCATTCCCCCGGCGGTTTCGACTACGCCTACCGGGACATGACGGTCGACACCTACTACGACGTCTACAGCGACTGGGATTCCGGCAGCCTGCGCGCCCAGTACGACCTCGACGGTTCGCAGCTGCTGTACGTGTATTCGGACGGCGGACTCGGCCGCACGCTCAACGGGGTCAACCTGGGGTTGGCCTATGCCAGCACCATCGACATCGGCGTACGCACCAACGAACTGCGCTGGACCTCCACCGGCGAGAACGTGCTGGACTGGACGGTCGGCTTCTACCAGCGTCGCGCTGACCGCGCGGACACGTACCACACCGAGGGCTACGACCCGAGCCGCTCCTCGCATCTGAACAAGTCGTACTCGCTCTACGGCGAAGTCATGTGGAACTTCGCGCCGAAGTGGTCCACCTCGCTGGGAGCGCGCTATTTCAAGGACAAGGTGGACGCGTACGATTCCACCACCACCCAGATCAACCGGCTGGACCACACCTTCACCCACGCCAGCCCCAAGCTCACCCTGACCTACCACCCCACCCACGATTCGTCGGTATACGCGAGCGTCGCCAACGGCTACCGCTCCGGCCAGCTGCAGCTGATCAACTCCATCATCCTGGCCGAGCAGATGGGCATCAGCGTGCCCGCCTCGACCCGGCCCGACGAGATCTGGAGCTACGAGCTGGGCTACAAGACGGTGATGGACGGCGGCCGGCTGCGGCTCAACTCGGCGATCTTCCACACCAACTGGAAGGACGTGCCGATCTACTTCCCGCTGCAGGGCGGCGCGCTCTACGCCCTGCTCAATTCCGGCGGCACCTCCACGGATGGCGCCGAGTTGGGACTGACCTGGATCCCCAATGCGTCGTGGACGCTGCAGTTCAACGGCAGCTACATCGATGCGGTCTACACCCGCACCGAACCGGGCACCAACTTCCACAAGGGCACGCCGGTGTTCAACGTGCCCAAGCTGCAGCTGACTGGCTCGGCCGCGTACAACTGGCCGATCGGCAACAGCCTGTACGGCATCGCGCGCACCGACGTGAGCCACTTCTCGCGCCGCGTGACCTCCTCGACGGCCGAGGGCGAACCGGGCGATGCGATCACGCGCGTCTCCGCCCGGCTCGGCGTGGAGTCCGTGCAGGGCTGGTCGGCCTACCTGTTCGGCGAGAACCTGACCAACGAGAAGGGCGCGGTCGACCCGCCCTACCTCGGCCAGGCCACGCGCCTGCGCCCGCGCACGGTCGGGCTGGAAGTGAGCTACACCTACTGAGGTGCCCCGCTGCCGCCACGCGCAAACGTGGCGGCAGCCTTTTTTCGTTGCGCTTTCGCGGCACCGGGAAATCCCGACATTCTCGGGAAAGGCCTCACGCCGTCGTGGTTCCCGCGAAAGCGCGAATGACGGCAAAAAGAGGGGTTGTTCGTGATTGCCGCGCGCACCCCGGATCGAGCACTGACATGCCAGAAACCATGAAGTCGCCGGGCCGCCATGCGGGCACCCTCCTCGCCATCCTGCTCGGCGTGCTGCCGGCGATCGGCTTCGCCCAAGGGCGGCTGGCCGACTATCGCCATGCCGAGCAGTTCCTGAGTGGCAACCTGTCCTCGCACATCCAGTTCGCCGACATCGAACCGCACTGGTTCCACCAGGACAACCGCTTCTGGTACCTCAGCCAGGGACCGGCGGGCAAGCGCTTCGTCCAGGTCGACGTGGCGCGCGACACGCAGGCAGCGGCCTTCGACCATGCGCGCCTGGCGGCGGCGCTCTCCCGCGCCAGCGGCAAGACCTACCGCGCCGACGCCCTGCCCTTCGACGCCATCGAGTTCGTCGACGACGGCAGCGGCCTACGCTTCGACATCGACGATGTGCACTGGCAATGCCGCCTGGACGGCTACGCCTGCACGCCCGAACCGCGCGAACCGCAGCCGGTGTCGCTGTCGCCGGACGGCCGCCACGCCGCGTTCGTGCGCGACCACAACCTGTACGTGCGCGACACCGCCACCGGCAAGGTCGTGCAGCTGACCGGCGACGGCGAGCCGGAGAACGACTACGCCACGCCGTGGCCGTGGCTGGAGCTGATGGTCGAGCAGGGCGTGACCGAGGGCGCGGACGCCAGACAGGCGCCGGCCGTGTTCTGGTCGCCGGATTCGACGCGGCTGGTGACCTACCGCATGAACACCCGCGACGCGGGCCACCTGGAAAGCCAGCAGTTCGTGCCGAAGGACCAGCTGCGCCCGCGCACCTACCGCTACATCTACCCGCTGCCCGGCGAACCGCTGCCCACGGCGCAGCTCGTCGTGTTCCAGTTGGGGCCGACGGTCCGGCGCGTCGAGGTCGACACGCCGCCGCTGGAGGTCCAGAGCTGGGGCTGGGGCGAGCTGGGCTTCAGCTGGTCCGCCGACGGCCGCCGCGTGCTTTACCGCTACCTGGGTCGCGGCGCGAAGTACATCGAGCTGCGCGAGATCGATGCCGCCAGCGGCCACCAGCGCGTCCTGCATCACGAGGATGCGGTCGGCGACTACATGGTCGACCCGTTCTCCACCCAGTGGCGCCTCGTCGACTGCGGCAGGCAGTTCCTCTGGACGTCCGAACGCAGCGGCTGGAACCAGCTGTACCTGCACGACGCCGCCAGCGGCCGCCAGCTGCGCCGCCTCACCGAGGGCGACTGGGTGGTGCGCGAGATCGTGTTCGTGGACGACGCGCAACGCCAGGTCTACTTCCTGGCCTCGGGCGTGCAACCCGGCGAGGACCCCTACCAGACGCAGCTCTATCGCGTCGCGCTGGACGGCGGCGGGATGCAGCTGCTGACGCCGGAGCCGGCCAACCACCAGGTGTTCATGTCACCCGACGGCAAGTACTTCGTCGACAACTACTCGCGTGCCGACCTGCCCGGCCGTTCGGTGCTGCGGCGTGGCAGCGACGGCCGCATCCTGCGCGAACTGGAGCGCACCGACACGCGCTGGCTCACCGCGCAGGGCTGGACGCCGCCGCTGCCGTTCAAGGGCAAGGCGGCCGACGGCAAGACCGATCTCTACGGCCTGATCGTGCGGCCCACGCACTTCGACCCGGCGCGCAGGTACCCGGTGGTGGAATACATCTACACCGGCCCGCACAACTTCTTCGTGCCCAAGACCCTGGCCCGCACCATGGACCTGCAGGCCACCGCCGAACTGGGCTTCGTGGTGGTGATGGTGGACGGGCGCGGCACCGCCAAGCGTTCGCGCGACTTCCACGCCTTCTCGTACCACAACCTTGGCAACGTGTTCGAAGACCATGTGGCCATGCTCCGGCAGATGGCCGCGCGCCATCCGTGGATGGACCTCGACCGGGTCGGCATCTACGGCTACTCGCACGGCGGCTACGGCTCCACCCACGCCTTCCTGCAGTTTCCGGACTTCTACAAGGTCTGCGTTTCCACCTCGGGCGACCACGACCCGCGCCTGGACAAGGCCGGCTGGAACGAACTGTTCCAGGGCTATCCGGTCGGCAAGGACTACATGGAGCAGGCCAACCAGCAACTGGTCGACCGCCTCAAGGGCCACCTGCTGCTGATCCACGGCGACATCGACGGCAACGTGCACCCCGCCGAAACCATGCGCCTGGTGGACGCGCTGATGAGCGCCAACAAACCGTTCGACATGCTGCTGGTGCCCAACATGGCCCACGGCGACAGCGGCCCGCACGCCCGCTACGTCACCCAGCGCCGCTGGAACTACCTGGTACGCCACTTGCTGGACGTGGAGCCGCCACGCGATTTCCGCATCCGCGAGACATCGCCCCGGCAAGACTGAAACCGCCGTCGTTTTCGGCGGGTGCGGGAGATCAAGCCCGCGCCTCCGCGCGGCGGCGGGAGGGAGACGCGGGGCCCGCGCCTCCCTCCCGAACCACGCCTCAGCCGCCGAAGCTCAGCACCACCGCGCGTACCTGCGTCGGCGAGATGCCAGCCTGCCGCTTCAGGGCGGTCAACCCGTAGGCGACCACGGCATCCGTACCGAGCCCGGCGGCGTTTGCCGACGCGGTGATGCGCAGGGTGCCGTCTTCCAGCAGCTCCATGCGCAGCGAGGCGGTGTCGTCCGCGTCGAGCTTCACCCGGGCCGTCGCACGCACGCGCACCCTCTGCTGCGCGGCCGGCGCATCGGCATAGCCGCCCGACACCGGGCGCAGCGCCAGGCTGTCGCCCAGGTCGTCTACATGGAAGCGGCCCAGCGACTGCCCTTCCGCCGTGAACACCGGCAGTTCGCTGCTCTGCGGCTGCGCCAGCGCTTCGCCGCCGGATGCGATGCTCAGGCTCTCGCCGTTGCGCAGCATCTGTTCCGTCGTGAAATCCGACGGAGCGGCGCCGGCGCTCACGCGCGAGCGCGCACGTCTGGAACGATGGCGGCAGGCACCACGCCGCAACCGCGGAGGACACGCGGAACGGTTGCGGAGGTGGAATGCGGAGATGGTGCGCCCGGCGGGATTCGAACCCACGACCACCGCCTTCGGAGGGCGGTACTCTATCCAGCTGAGCTACAGGCGCATTGTGTGGCCGCGCGCGGGTGGCCGATGGCCGGACCGCGGGGAGCGGCAGTATAGCCGAGTTGGTTGCGCGGCGGCATCCGGGCCGGCCGCGGAACGATAGGAGCGCGCTTTGCGCGCGATGCTCTCCGTTACGCCAATGAAGAGCATCGCGCGCAAGCGCGCTCCTACGGTTGTCGTGAGTTGACGCGAAGGGCATGGCGGGCTGTGCCCGCCTGCGCTCAGAGCGGCTTCAGGAGATCGGCCAGGGTGTCGGGCTTGCCGGTGTCGCGGACCAGGTGCGGGTATTTCAGGCCGTCGTGGTAGGCGATGCGCACGGTCTGGTACTCGTCGAAGTTCTTCACCAGCAGTTCGATGGTGGCGTTGTTGTCCTTGGCCGCGGCGGTGATGGCGTCCTTGAGATCGTCGGCGTCGTAGTCGTGACCGTTGACGGCGATCACGCTCATGCCGGGGGCGACGCCGGCCTTGAACGCGGGGCCGTCCCACAGCACGTCGGCGATGCTGCCGTCGTTGCCGATCGACAGGCCCAGCGAGTAGGTGAAGTCGGCCTGGTGGCGACGCTTCTCCGCGGCCTTGACCGCGTCGGAGGGCTGGTCGGTGTAGACCAGTTTCCAGCCGTGCGATTCGATGCCGCCGGTCAGCGGGCCGTGGCCGTCCAGGCGCGTGCGCAGGTAGCCGGCCCAGTCGAACGGCGCCACGCCATTCAAGGTCCTGACCACGTCATCGAAGGTGTAGGTGTTGACGTTCCACTGGCCGTTGTCCATGCCGAAAAAGGCGCGGGCGAAGTCGTCGATGGAACGCTTGCCGTGGCTGAGTTCGCGCAGCTTGCCGTCGACGTCGAGCCAGATCATCTCGCCGGCGGAGTAGTAATCCTCGCTGGACTGGTAGTTGCGGTACGGCAGTGGCGCGCGCTTGGCGATCACCGGGTCGTTGGTGGTGTCCTGCACGTTGCGCCAGCTGGCCAGGCCGGGACGGCCGCGGTCGTAGGTGGCGGCGACGTAGGCCAGCGTGTCGCGGGTGTGCTCCGCGTTCCACAGGCCCGAACGCGCGGCCATCACTTGGCCCCAGAACTGGGTCTGGCCTTCGTACACCCACAGCAGGCTGTCGCCCATCGGCACGTTGAAGGTCGGCGTGTAGAGGTCCGCGCCGCGGCGGTATTTGCCGTTCCACGAGTGGTTGAACTCGTGCGAGAACAGGTCGCGCGCGGCGACGTTCTTCTTCCACTCGGTGAAGAAATCGGCCGAGGTGCCGTCCTCGCTGGAGCGGTGGTGCTCCAGCCCGATGCCGCTCATCTTGTCGCTCAGCGAGACCAGGAAATCGTAGTGGTCGTAGTGGTGCGCGCCGTACAGCTTGTACATCTGCTGCACCAGGTTGCGGAACGCCTTGAGCTGGTCGGGCGTCACCTCCAGGTACTTCGCCGCGTCGGCGACCAGGTCCAGGTGCACCGGTGCCTTGGCGCCCGGGTCGAGGTCCAGCCGCTTGAAGTGCTTGCCGGCGAAGATCGGCGAGTCGACCAGGTTCTCGTAGTCGATCGGCTTGAAGTAGATGGTGTCGCCCTCGCGCGAGGCGACCTCCAGCGCGGTGCCGGCTTGCCAGCCGGCAGGCAGTTTCACGCTGGCCTGGGCGGGGATCTGGCGCGTGTAGTAGCCGGCCGGGTAGAGCGACACCGCGTTCCACTGCAGGTTGAGCATTTCCGGCGTCATCACCACGCGGCCCTGGCGACGATCCTGCGGCGACAGGAACTGGAACTGCGCCTCCACCTGGGTCGCCCCTTCCGGCACCACCACGTGGAACGCGAAGACGTCGAGCGAATCGCGCGTCCACGGCAGGGTCTTGCCGTTGGCGGTGACCACCAGCCCGGCCAGCTTGTCGATCGGGCCGGTGGGCGAGTGGTTGCCGGGCAGCCACTGCGGATAAAGCAGGGTCAGCGGGCCGGGCTGCGCCGGGATCACCTCGTGCACGCGGAAGATGCGGCGGGCGACGTCGCTGGCGTCCACGCTGATCTTCAGGCTGCCCTGATAGGGCACATTCTGCGCGGCCGGGACATCGGCAATGGCGCTGAAACTGGCCAGCGCCAGGGCACTGGCGGCGACGGCGGCGGCGAGGCGGGTGAACTTCAAGGGCGGCTCCCGGATGATGGAATGAGGTGGCGCCGGCCGCGCCGGCCGCGCGGGAAGGCGGCCGGCATGAGCTGGCGACAGGGGCGAACGCGGGCTTTCGATGCTAGTGCGCGCCGCCGGCGCCCACCCCTGCCGAAGGTCACGATCGCCGCGCCCGCATGGCCGCGAGGCGCGTCCTGGCGTTGGCATTCATCGTGCTTTGCTCCACCGCAAACCACTCCGGATATTCCGACCGCCGCCATGCCCGCCCCTGCCCTCCAGCCACAACCCAGCGAAGACGCCGCGTTCCGCCGCGACTACGCCGGCTATCTGGCGCAGCGCATGGGGCCGATGATCCACGCGCTGATGGCGGTGGCGCTGTGCGCCTACCTGCTGGCGGTGGTGGTGCGCGGCCTGCTCGGCGCAAGCCCGAACGAGTTGCTGTGGCAGCTGATCCCGGCCCCGCCGATGCTGCTGGTGGTCATCGCCGCGCGGCAGTGCCGCGAGCCGCTGACCCTGCGCATGCTCGCCCTGCTGTGCGTGGTGCTGCTGCAGATCGGCATCAACCTCGCAGGGTTCTGCGGCACGGCCGGCGCGCGCCAGCCGCTGCCGGGCCTGCTGCTGCCGGTGGCCTCGTCGGTGATCTGGTTCGGCCGCTGGGATTTCCTCATCGCGATGGCGCTGTGCGCGCTGGGACCGCTGCCGATGCTGCTGCACCTGGGCGACGGCGAGCGCACCTTGCAGTACTCGGTCTACATGGCCATCTCGGTGTCGCTGGCGACGGTGCTGCGCGCGTTCATGGCGCGCACCCTGCTCGAACAGTTCAAGCTGGAGCGCTTGCTGCGCGAACGCGCCGAGACCGACGGCCTCACCGGCGTGCTGCTGCGCAACCGCTTCCTCGACCTGGGCCGCATCGCGCTGCACGAAACGCAGCAACAGCGCCAGCCCATGGCGATGCTGTTTCTGGATGCCGACCACTTCAAGCGGATCAATGACGAATACGGCCATGCCGCCGGCGACGCCGCGCTGGTGGCGCTGGCCGCGCGCTTGCGCACGCAGGCCCGCAGCAACGACCTGATCGGCCGCATCGGCGGCGAGGAATTCGCCATGCTGCTGCCCGGCGTGAACCTGGAGCAGGCGCTGCTGCGCGCCGAGCAACTGCGCCTGGCGGTGGCCGCCAGCCATCACCCGGGCGGACACCTGAGCGCCAGCATCGGCGTGGCGGTATGCACGCCCGGCTGCTGCGACAGCGTCGAGAGCCTGCTGGCCCGCGCCGACCTGGCGATGCGCCAGGCCAAGCGCGAAGGCCGCGACCGGGTGGTCACGGCCCTCGCCAGCGCCTGAGCGGTTGTGATTCTTCAACCTCTCAGGCCGGCCATGACGAGGGCATGGATGCCCGAGTTGAGGCGACGCAGGAGCAGTTGCCCGATGGCCGGACATGAAGCAGTCACGCAAGTGACTGTTCCATGTGAGCGAGTCCGGGCATGTACCGGACTCGCGATAGAAGAAAACCACAGGAAGTGGTTTTCTTCACAGACCCCGAGCCGGATCAGGGCTCGCCGGTGGCGAGCTTGCTGTGGCGCATGCCGTAGAAGAAGTAGATCGCCAGGCCGATCGCCATCCAGATCACGAAGCGCCACATGGTGACGATGTCCAGCCCGCCGATCATGTGGAACTGGCCGTCGGTGACCCACGGCCAGCCGATGATCAGGAACAGCGAGAACACGATGCCCAGCGGCGCCAGCAGCCACAACGCCGGCGTGCGGAAGCGCCGCTCCAGCTCCGGCTGGCGGATGCGCAGGATCAGCACCGAGGCGCAGATCACGATGAACGCGGACAAGGTGCCGATGTTCACCAGTTCGGCCAGCTCGCGGATCGGCAGCAGGCCCGCCGCCAGCGCGGTGAACACGCCGAGCGCGATGGTCGGGCGGTGCGGCGTGCCGTATTTCGGGTGCGACTTGGCGAACCACGCCGGCAGCAGGCCGTCGCGCGCCAGCGCGAACCAGATGCGCGCCGCGCCCAGCATGAAGGCGAACACCACACTGGCGATGCCGCACACCGCGGCGACGTTGATGATGCCGCTGACCCAGTGCAGGTCGCGCGCGGCGAACACCGCGCTGACCGGCGCCGAGCTGGCCAGGATCATCTCCGAGCACTGCCCGGCGACCTCGGACGGATCCACGCAGCCGTTGTACGGCACCATGCCGGTGAGCACCAGCGAGATGGCCAGGTACATCGCCATCGCCACGCCCAGCGAGGCGATCACCGCCAGCGGCAGGTCGCGTTGCGGGTTCTTCGACTCTTCCGCCGCGGTGGTCAGCGTGTCGTAGCCGAATACCGCGAAGAACACGATGCTGGCCGCCGCCAGCATGCCGCTCACGCCGTAGCGCGTGCCGCCGGTGGCCGCCGCGTCGTGCACCAGCGGCGGGACGAACGGGGTCCAGTTGGCCGTGTTCACGTAGAACGCACCCACCACCACCACCACGATCACGCCGAGCACCTTGAGCGCCACCACCACCGTATTGAAGCGCGCGCCGACCTCGGTGCGTGCCACCTGCAGCGCGGCCACGCCCAGCGCCACCAGCATCGCGATCAGGTTGATGCCGCGCCCGCTGTCCGGATGCGCCGGGTCGTAGGCCGCCTGCAGGAACACCGGCAGGTGCAGGCCGGTGATCTGGGCGATCAGCGATTGCAGGTAGTTCGACGTACCCGCCGCGACCACGCCCACGATCAGCGCGTACTCCACCAGCAGGTCCCAGCCGATGATCCATGCGGGCAATTCGCCCAGCACCGCATAGCCGTAGGTGTAGGCGCTGCCGGTGACCGGGATCATGCCGGCGAACTCGGCGTAGGACAGCGCCGCGCAGGCGCTGCCGATGCCGGCCACCAGGAAGCTCAGGATGATCGCCGGGCCGGCGTTCAACGCCGCCTCGTTCGGCGCCAGCACGAACACGCCTACGCCCACGATCGCGCCCACCCCGATCGCGGTGAGCTGCCACACGCCCATGGTGCGGCGGAAATCCCGGCTGGCGCCTGCCTCGGCCTGCAGTTGCGCGACCGACTTGCTGCGTATCAGTTTGCTGAAGAAACCCATAGGGTGCTCCCCTTGAAATCAGCGCACAGCATAACAAGTCGCGCCCATCTGGCCAGGCGGCTGCATGGCGGCGTGCCGTTTGGACGTCCAAATGCGTGCCGTGCACACGCGTACCCCTGTGCGTGGTGCCCTTGGCCGGTATTCGGTATTCGGTATTCGGGGTTCGGAGATGCATCGGCTCCCACAACCGTTCGGGCTGAGCGTAGCCGCGCAGCGGCGAAGTCGAAGCCGTGCGACAGCCCCGCCCTTCGACTCCGCCGCTGCGCGGCTACGCTCAGGGTGAACGGCGAGGGGTGGGAGTCACCCGTAGGGCGGGCACTGCCCGCCGCTTGTTGCCACGAACCGTGGACGGGCGGCGGGCACTGCCCGCTCTACAGGTTGGAGGCGGCGTGCAGCGGTCCACGCGGGCGCAGGCCGGCCAGCCAAGGCAGCGCGACGGCGCTGGCGCCGAACAGCACGGCGATCGCCGCGGCGGCGCGCTGGTCGAGCGGGTCGACGCCGAACCAGCGGCCGAGCAGCAGCGGCACCATCGCGGTCAGCACGGTGCGCAGGCCCTCCAGCCAGAACGCGACGCGACGGCCTTCCATCAGTGCGCCGATCACGCACAGGCTGGCCACCATGTACAGCGCATAGCCGAACAAGGTGGCGAAGTCCGCGTGCGCGGTGAGCCCCAGGAAATGCGTGGCCATGCCCAGCAGCAGGGCAAACTGCAGCAGGCAGTACGCGGCCATCGCCGGCGCCATCGGCGGGTCGTAGACGGCGCGATGAATGTCGTACGCGGGCTTGGGGAAGCGCGCGGCCACGTCGGCGGGGCGCCAGCCGGGCCGACGGAACCACACCTGCAGCTTGTCGCGCCAGCGCCGCGCATGCCACGCATCGACCGCCGCCGCCCAATACACCTCGGCGTTCGCCCACAGCGGGTTCCAGCTGCGCAGCGGCGCGCGGGTGCCGTAGACCGGCTTGTCGGCGTCGTCCTCCTCGACGAAGGTGCCGAACAGGCGATCCCACACGATCAGGATGCCGCCGTAGTTGTGGTCGAGGTAGCGGTCGTTGGTGGCGTGGTGCGCACGATGGTTGGATGGCGAGCAGAACACGCGGTCGAACCAGCCCAGCTTGCCGACCTGCTCGGTGTGCACCCAGAACTGGTACAGCAGGTCGATCAGCGCCACCGCCACGAACACTTCCAGCGGATAGCCGAGCAGCGCCATCGGCAGGTAGAAGATCCAGCCGAGCAGGCCGCCGGTACTGGTCTGGCGCAGCGCGGTGGAGAGGTTGTACTGCTCGCTCTGGTGGTGCACCACGTGCGCCGCCCACAGGATGTTCACCTCGTGCCCCATCCGGTGCAGCCAGTAATAGAGCAGGTCGTACAGCAGCAGCGCGCTGATCCACACCCACAGGCTGTGCGCCGGCAGCGTGAACAGCGCCAGGTGCTCGACGCACCACGCATAGATGCCCAGCGTGAGCAGCTTGGTGAACACCCCGGCGATCTGCGACATCACGCCCAGGCCGATGCTGTTGACGGTGTCGTTGCCGCGATAGACACGCTGGCCGCGCACGCGCGCGACGATGAACTCCAGCGCGATCAGCGCGAAGAAGAACGGCGTCGCCCAGGTGATGATGAGCTCGGAGGTATTCATGCCGTCGATGCCTGCGTCACGCCCGCCATGCCATCGTCCCGCGCCACCGAGCGGGCGATGAACCACACCGCCGCGTAGTAGCTGCCGAGCACCCACACCGCGGCCAGCGGCAGCGCGCCGTGGAAGCGGTCCCAGGCCAGCAGGCTGTCGCCGAGCATGAACAGCGCTCCGCCGATCGCCGCACGCCGCGCCGGCCGCGCCAGCACGTCGCCGGCGTGTACCCAGGCGCGCGCCAGTGCCTGCGCCGCCATCGCCGCCAGCACCAGCGCATAGACCACCACCGCGCCGCGCAGCGCCGGCGGTATGGACGGCCAAAGCCACGCCAGGTTCAGCGCCGCCAGCAGCAGGCAGCCGAGCCAGGCCAGCGGGCGCGTGCCCAGGCGGCTGTCGCCGAGAAAGCCGCTGATGAAGTAGAGATGGCCGATGAGAAAGGCCACCAGGCCGGCCACGAACAGATCCGCCGGCCACATCAGCAACACGTCGCCGAGCAGCGAACAGATCAACCCGACCACGATCCGGCGCCGATAGCGCGACGTGATCGGCGGCCACGCCAGCGCCGCGACGATCACCAGCACGGTGGCCAGCGGCTTGGCTATCCAGTGCAGCCATTGCCACGCGTCGGCGCCTTCGCCGAGCGCGCCGCCGAGCATGGCGGCAAGCGCAGCGCACGCCACCATCGGCGCGAGGGCGCGGCGAAACGCGGGAGACGTGCTGGCGACAATGGACATGGGCGACGGGCGTCGTGGCGACCACGCGATCATAGCGAGCTTTCGCCCTGCACGGCCTGCACGAGCGCGTCGACCGCCTGCCGCCCGCTGGCCGGATCGTCGGTGAAGAACGCATCGATGCCGGCGTCGAGGTAGGCGCCGATCTGCGCGACCAGGCCGGCGCGGTGGCGCGCGTGCGGATCGTCGCCGCGGCGGAACACCGGGGCGAGGAAGGTGTTCTCCGGGCGGAACGTCCACGGATGCACTTCCAGCCCGACCGCGTGCGCGTCATGCACCAGGCGCGTCGGCGGATCGAGGCGGCCATCGGCGTTCCACGGGATGACCGCGCGCAGCTCCGGGCCGATCGCGTCGGCGTAACCGGCGACCTCGCGCAAGCCGTTCGCGGTCATCATCCGCGCGTAATCCAGCGTGCCGCCGGCGGCCACCACGTCGTACGGCTGCGCCGGCGGCACGTCGAGCAGTTGCAGCAAGCGGATGTTCGGGTGCGCGGTGCCGAGCCGTTCGCGCAGGTAGCGCAGGTTGCCGATCTCGAAGGACTGGATCTCCACCGTGGCCGTGCGCGTGTGCGCATGCCCGGCGAGCGTGGCCAGCAGCAGGTCTTCCAGCGGCAGGCCGAGCGCGCGGAAATGGGTGCCGTGCTTGATCTCCGGCACGATGCCGATGAGCCGTCCGCAGGCGGCGGATTCGGCGGCGGCAAGCTCGATCACTTCCTCCAGCGTGGCGATCGGCAACTGGCCGTCGTGCGCGGTGCCGCGCAACTGCGGCAGGCGTTCGCGCGCGCGCAGCGTCTTCAGCTCGGCCAGGGTGAAGTCCTCGGTGAACCAGCCCGTCACCGCCACGCCGTCGATGTGCCGGGTCGCGCGGCGCGCGGCGAACTCGCGCCGCGCGCCCACGTCGGTGGTGCCGCCGATCTCGTTCTCGTGGCGCACCACCAGCACGCCGTCGCGGCTCATCACCAGATCCGGCTCGATGAAATCCGCGCCATCGGCGATCGCGCGCGCGTACGACGCCAGGGTGTGCTCCGGCTGCCATGCCGGCGCACCGCGATGGCCGATCACGCCGACGCGTGCGGCCAGCGGTTTCTCGCGAGGCGTGGAGACCATCGGCACGGCGTACTCCGCAACGGATCGGGAGGCCAGCATAGCCGCGCGTGGCGGAAACCTCAGTCCGGCCGATACATCTGCTTGTACACGCGGCTCACCTGCTGCTGCAGGTCGCCCGACTGCCGCGCCTCGTCGAAGGCGTCGTTGATCTGCCGCTCGCTCTGGTGCAGCGTGCGCAGGAACAGGCGCTCCTCCGGCGACAGCCCCAGCGCGTCCATCTGCCGCTCCAGCGCAGCGGCGGCGCACACGGCGGCGTCGCTCGGCGGGGGCGTAACGGCATCGGGAAGGCGGCGAGTCATGTCCATGGCGAAGCAAGACGCTTGCCAGCACGCCGCCGATCGCGCCAACGCAGGCCTGGCGCGTGGCGCGGGCGCCCGGCCGGCCCGTGCAACTGCCCCCACGCGACAACCGCGAACCCCCGCCTGCCGCCCACGGTCATCACGAAGCTGAACGCGGTCGCTCACTCGTACACGTGCAGCCGGTCGAACACCCACGCGTAATAGGACGGCAGCAGCCCCGGCACGGTGCAGTCGTCGTAGCGGCCATCGCAACGATCGCGCAGGCGGCTGGAGGCGGCGAAGTACGCATCCTGCGGCAAGCCCGCCGCCTGCAGCACCATGCCGGGCAGGAACGCGATGTCGAGCATCGGATACCGCGGCAGCGCCGGCCCGGCGAAATTGCTCTTGACCATGTAGTAGGTGAGGTAGTCGCGATACGGCTGCAGCGCCGGCGGCAGGCTGCGCGGCAGGTCGCGGATCATGCCGCCGAAGGACGGCTGGTGGTCGCCGAAGTGCATCAGCACGGTCGGCTGCGGGCGGTCGAGGAAGTCGTGCTCCAGCGCGCGCATGGCCAGGTCCGAGTCGTGCAGCCGCGCCAGGTAGGTGTCGAAGTTGAGCGCCACCGCCGGCTTCAGCCCCGGCAGCAGGTTGCGGAACGCCGGCGGCAGCGACGACATCGGGTCCTCGTCGTGCGGGCCGTGCTGGTTCAGGGTGAGGATCATGATGAACACCGGTTGCCCCGGCCGCTTCACCTTGTCGTAGATGCGCTTGGCCGCGGCGAACATCTGCCGGTCGCTCTCCTCCCACTCGACCAGGCCCAGCTCGTTGACGTCGTAAAGGTGATCGAAGCCGTAGTCGCGATACGCGTTGCGGCCGTTGATGAAACTGCCGACGGTGGGATAGATCGCGATGGTGCGGTAGCCCAGGCGGCGCAGCAGTTGCGGCAGCGAATCGCGCACGTGCGGCGCCAGCACGTAGGGCGCGTACATGCCGCCGGGGCCGAAGATGTCCTGCGGCATGCCGGTCAGGCTGGCGAACTCGCTGACCCAGGTGCCGCCGCCGAACGTATGCGTGCGCAGCACGCCGCTGCCGCGGGTGCGCGCATCGGTCTTGAACATCGCCGCGCGGCAGGCCGGCACGCTGCAGTCGGTGAAGTTGGCCGGGTCGAACGTGCTCTCCTCCAGCACCTGCACGATGTCCGGGTACGGCGGCGGGCGATTGGACGGCAGCCCCTGCGCGGCCGCACCCCACACGCGCTCAGCCTCGCCGTCGCCGCTCATCGGCGGCAACCGCACCGCCGCGTCGCGGAAGCTGACGAAGAAGTTGGTCAGGTGCGCGTCGTCGGAGAGCTTCTCCCAGGTGTTGCGCGCGTGCACCCCGGCAAACGGACCGCCCGGCCACATGCACCACCACCACGCCGACGCGCCCAGCAGCAGCCCCGCGCCGCGCAACAGCCACGCCGGCCGCGCGCGCCAGGTGGCGAACACGCGCCAGTCCCAGCGCCAAGTGAGGTAGAGCAGCGGCGGCAACAGCACCAGCAGGCCGATGCCGAGCAGGTACAGGTGGGGATAGTGGCGCAAGGTGTCGAGCAGGCTGCTGCGCACGTAGTAGACGAAGTCCGCCGGCATCAGCTGCTCGTCGAGGTAGCGCAGCTTCATCACCGCGATGAACTTCAGCGCGACGAACAAGCTGCCGGCGAGCAGCAGCGCGCTGGCGAAGCGCGCCAGCACGGCCATCAGCACCACGGCGCTGCACAGCATCAGCGAGGTGACAAACACGCGTTGCAGCGGCAGCGGCTCGCGCCAGGCCGTGCATGCCACGCACAGCACGAACAGCAGCACGGCCCCCGCACACACCGCCGGGCCGCGGACGCGGCGCCATGGAATCGAACGCATGAGCTGAGCCATCCCCCTGCAGGACCGAGCCTGCAACCGCATCTTACGACCTCGTCGGGCACCGCGGCAGCCGTCCGATCTGCTAGCTTTGGCCGTCCCCTCAGCGGCTGTTCCCGGAACCTTCATGTCCGTCCGATCCACCCCGTTCGCCCTCCCCCTGCTGGCGCTGGCCGCACTGGCGCTGGCCGGCTGCTCCGCGCTGCCGTGGCGCTCCGGCCGCGTGCCCGACGGCGCCCGCGCGCAGGTGGCGATCCTGGAAACCACCGACATCCACGCCACCGTGCTCAGCTACGACTACTACCGGCTGAAGGGCGATCCCACGGTCGGCTTCGAGCGCACCGCCACGCTGATCCGGCGTGCGCGCGCCGAGTACCCCAACCATTTCCTGTTCGATTCGGGCGACACCATCCAGGGCAGCGTGCTGGCCGACTACCAGGCGCTGGTCAAGCCGGTGGCCTGCGACCAGGAACTGGCGGTGTACCGCGCGATGGACGCGGTCGGCTACGACGGCGGCACGCCCGGCAACCACGAGTTCAACTACGGGCTGGGCTTCCTGTCCCAGGTCACCGGGACGCCGATGAACGTCGACGGCAGCCGCAGCACGCATTGCGCCGGGCCGCATTTCCCGCTGGTGCTGGCCAACGTCTCCAGCGCACGCGACGGCGCGCCGATCTTCAAGCCGTGGACGATCGTGCAGAAGACCATCGACGCCTACACGCCCGACGGCAGCCACATCAGGGTGCCGCTGAAAGTCGGCATCATCGGCTTCACCCCGCCGCCGATCATGCAGTGGGACCAGCACCACCTGGCCGGCAAGGTCACCGTCGCCGGCGTGGTCGAGGCCGCGCGCAAATACCTGCCCGAACTGCAGGCGCAACATCCCGACCTGGTCGTGGCGTTGCTGCACGGCGGCCTGGACACCCACCCCTACACCAGCGACATGGAGAACGCCGGCTGGTACCTGGCCGGCGTGCCCGGCATCGACGTGCTGCTGCTCGGCCACTCGCACACCGAATTCCCCGGCCCGCGCTACGCCGGCATGAAGGACGTCGACGCCCGCCGCGGTTTCGTGCGCAACGTGCCGGCGGTGATGGGCGGCTTCTTCGGCAAGGACCTGGGCCTGGTCGCGCTGGTGCTCAACCGCCAGGACGGCCGCTGGGTGGTCGACCGGGACAACAGCCACAGCGAGGTGCGGCCGATCTGCAAGGACAAGCACGACTGCGTGCCGGCGGACCCCGCGATCGCGCCACTGGTGGCGGGCGTGCAGCAGGCCGCGGTCGCCTACGTCAACACGCCGATCGGCACGAGCGCGCTGCGCATGAGCAGCTACTTCGCCGACGAGGGCAACATGACCGCGCTGGCGCCGGTCAATGCCGCGCAGATCGACTACGTGCGCCGCGAACTGCCGCTCACCCATCCCGAGCTGGCCGACGTGCCGGTGCTCGGGGCCGCCGCCGCGTTCCGCACCGGCTTCGGCGGCCCGGCCGACTACACCGACGTGGCCGCCGGCTCGCTGACCCTGCGCAGCGCCGCCGACCTGTACTTCTATCCCAACACGCTGGCCGCGGTGAAGATCGACGGCGCCGGCCTCAAGGCCTGGCTGGAGCAGTCCGCGCGGCGCTTCAACCGCATCGACCCGGAGCAGACCGGCGAGCAGGCGCTGATCAACAGCCGCTACACCGGCTACAACTTCGACCAGATCCAGGGCGGCATCCACTACGTGATCGACGTGTCCAGGCCGGCCGGCGAGCGCATCACCACGCTCACCTTCCAGGGCAAGCCGGTCGCGCCGACGCAGCCGTTCGTCGTGGTCACCAACAACTACCGCGCCAGCGGCGGCGGCCACTTCCCCGGCCTCGACGGCAGCAACATCGTGCTGGCCGCGCCCGACGGCACGCGCGAGATCCTGGCCCACTGGATCGAGCGCAAGCAGCACCTCGACGCGGCCGACCTCGAAGCCACCTCCTGGCGGTTCGCCCCGCTGAAGACGCACGGTCCGGTGGTGTTCACCGGCGCGGCGAACAAGCTCGATGTGGCGAAAGCGGCAGGGCTGCACAACATCCGCCAGCTCAAGGACAACGGCGACGGCACGGCGGTGTACGCGGTCGACCTGTCGCACTGAAAGCGGCCAGGCCCGTTGCCGCGCCGCAACGGGCTTGCGCGCGGCGCAGCGCTGTTCCAATGTGCGCGGATGATCGATCGCCCCTCCCCGCCCGCGTGCGCAAGTTCCTGCTGAATCACCGCAGACTCCTCGGCCTCGCCCTGCTGCTGATGCTGGCGCAGGCGGCCTGCGCGCAACCGCCCACGGTGCAGTTGCAGGAGCTGACCTGGACCGAGCTGCGCGCGCGCATCGACGCCGGCAGCACCACCGTGATCATCCCGATCGGCGGCACCGAACAAAGCGGGCCCTACATCGCGCTGGGCAAGCACAACGCGCGCGCCGAGGCGCTGGCCGAGCGGATCGCGCGCGGGCTGGGCAACGCGCTGGTGGCGCCGGTGGTCGCCTACGTGCCCGAGGGCAGCATCACGCCACCGAGCGGGCACATGCGCTTTCCCGGCACCATCAGCGTGCCCGATGCCGCGTTCGAGCAGATGCTGGCCTCGGCCGCCGAAAGCCTGGCGGCGCACGGCTTTCGCCACGTCGTGCTGCTCGGCGACCACGGCGGCTACCAGCGCGACCTGCGCCGCGTGGTGGACCGGCTCAACAAGCACTGGGCTGGTTCGCCCAAACACGCGTTCGTGCCGCCGGAATACTACGCCGCCAGCTCCACCGGCTACGCCGCGCTGCTGCGCCGGCGCGGTTACCGCGACGACGAGATCGGCACCCACGCGGCGCTCGCCGACACCTCGCTTCAGCTGGCAGTCGCACCGTCGATGGTGCGCGCCGATACACTGCGCCACGCGAGCGCGCCGGGCGCGGCCGACGGCGTCTACGGCGGCGACCCGCGTCGCGCCACCGCCGCGCTGGGCCAGCTCGGCGTGGACCTGATCGTGGCGCAGACGGTCGAGGCGATCCGCAAGGACGTCGCTGGACACTGACCTGCCCGCACCCCCAACCTACATTCGTGGACCGGACATGCTGCCGAGGACTTTCACCATCAACGCACACCGCTCTCACCCGCGCCGTCGCGCCGGCTTCGCCCTGCTCGCCTGGCTCGCCAGCGGCGCGGCGTTCGCCGGCGGCGTGCAGACCGTCGCCGGCATGCCGCCGGTGACCAACCCGGCCAACCTCTATGGCGATGCCGGCGTCAACATGCTCAGCCCCGCGGTGGCCGGCGCGCTCTCGCGCATCTACGTGCCCAACCTGCGCTCGGACAGCGTCAGCGTGATCGACCCGGTGACGTTCAAGGTGGTCGACACCTTCAAGGTGGGCCGCAGCCCGCAGCACGTGGTGCCGGCCTACGACCTGCGCACGCTGTGGGTCACCAACAACGCCGAGGACCGCCCCGACGGCAGCCTCACCCCGATCGACCCGACCACCGGCAAGCCCGGCCAGGCGGTGGCGGTCGACGACCCGTACAACATGTACTTCAGCCCGGACGGCAAGCACGCCATCGTGGTTGCCGAGGAAGACGCCCGGCTCGATTTCCGCGACCCGCACACCATGGCGCTGCAGTTCCGCCTGCCGGTGCCCGGCTGCAAGGGCATCAACCACGCCGACTTTTCCATCGACGGGCGCTACGCGATCTTCACCTGCGAGTTCGGCGGCAAGCTGGCCAAGATCGACATGGCCGCGCACAAGGTGCTCGGCTACCTGCCGCTGAAACACCGCGGCATGCCGCAGGACATCCGCGTCTCGCCCGACGGCAAGGTGTTCTACGTCGCCGACATGATGGCCGACGGCGTCTACCTGATCGACGGCGACAGCTTCACCAAGATCGGCTTCATCGCCACCGGCATCGGCACCCACGGCCTCTACCCCAGCCGCGACGGCACGCGCCTGTACGTGGCCAACCGCGGCACGCACAAGATCCACGGTCCACGCAAGGGCAAGGGCAGCGTCTCGGTGATCGACTTCGCCACCCGCCAGGTCGTCGCCACCTGGCCGATCCCCCACGGCGGCAGCCCCGACATGGGCAACGTCAGCGCCGACGGCCGCATGCTGTGGCTCTCCGGCCGCTTCGACGACGTCGTCTACGCCATCGACACCAGCACCGGCAAGGTGCGCAAGATCAAGGTCGGCATGGAACCGCATGGCCTCACCGTGTGGCCGCAGCCGGGGCGGTATTCGTTGGGGCATACGGGGATCATGCGGTAGGGATGCCCTTGCTCGTCATTCCAGCGAACGCTGGAATCCAGCGTCTTCAACCATGTGCCGAGGCACTGGATTCCGGATTCCGCCGGGATGACGGGTTGTTCGGGCCATTCTTGTGACGATCGCGCGAGGGCGGTTCGTCACGTCGGAGGATCGAAGCGACCAGTCGCGTAGGGCGGGCACTGCCCGCCGGCTCCCGTCACTCGTGTCCATAGATTTGCGAGTGTTCGCAAGCGCTGCTCCTGCCGGTTGTTCCGTTCAACCCAGCGCATTTGAAGCGAAGAGCGGTCGATCGCCTACGGCGACCGAGTCACTTTCTCTTTGCGTGCTCAAAGAGAAAGTAACCAAAGAGAAAGAGCACCCCGCTTGGCGCTTGTTGGGCATCCTGCCCAACAAGTCCGTGAGCCGGGGCTGGGCTTTTCGACAGGGCATCCTGCCCTGGCGAAAAGGCATCGGCCTCCCTGCCGATGCCCGCTACGCGGCCTGTCGCCCCCGACTCACCGCCGCACAGGGGCCCCGGGTAGAGCAGCGGGCCATCGTGGCCCGCACTTTTCAGAGGAGCCAAAGCAAAGCAGGAGCAGCGCGCTGGGCGCTACCTACTCTATCTAGCTTCCTCCGTCTCGATTTCGATCAATCTCCACGGAGCCTCAATTCGAGCCCACCACAATTATGGCAGACAAAGACTTGTACACGTCCGTTATGGACGATATGATGTCGACATCAGCCATACAGATGGCTCACGGAGCTAACAATGGACATCAAGTACGCCTACTGGAACAACAAAGGTGGCACTGGAAAGACAAGCCTGTGCTTTCAGTCGATTGTTCGCTACGCCGAGAAACACCCGAAAAAGCGCATCTTGGCGATCGACATGTGCCCGCAGGCCAATCTATCTGAGCTGATGCTTGGAGGGCTGAATAACAAGGGTAGCGAGAAGTTGCTTGAACGGCAGGGCTTGGTACCTCGATGCAGCGTGGGTGGCTACTTTCAGCTCCGTCTGCCTGCACCGTACTCCCCACCTAAGTTCAATGCGCACGACTTCACTACGAAGCCGAGTAGCTATAACAAGGGTGTACCTGCAAACGTCGATCTTGTGTGCGGCGATCCAATGTTGGAACTCCAAGCGAACGCCGTGAACACGCTTGCCAACAATCAGATCCCCGGAACGAACCCCTGGATAGCGGTTGTCGACTGGCTGAAGGATTTCTTGGATCAGCTTGCCGACGAGTATGACGTGGTCTTCCTCGACTGCAATCCAAGTTTCTCCCTCTACACACAGATCGCGCTCTCCACAGCAGACCGCATCGTGCTCCCCGTGATGGCAGACGATTCCTCCCGTCGAGCAATACAGAACGCGTTTTCTCTCGTCTACGGCCTGAAACTGCCTTCGGAAATCTATGCAGCCTACGCATTCGCAACGAAGCTAAAGCATGCCCAGCGCCCCCTTCCGAAAGTTCATCTGATTGTCAAGAATCGACTGACGCAGTACATGGGCGCAGCTTCGGCCTACGCTGCCGTACTGCAAGCCATCGAGAGTGACGTTGGCAAACTCTTGAAGTCGAACCCCGAAATCTTCGCCTTTAAGAAGCTGGAAGCCGGGTTCGTCGAAATTCGCGACTTTCAGACAACTGGTGTGGTGGCTTTCGCAAAGGGCCTCCCGTTTTCGAAGCTTCCCATTGGCAAGCAGACTATTAACGGCCATCGTGTGCAGGTGAAAGAGGACTACCTTCGGAACGCCAAGAAGGCGATGGACGATCTAGTCGCGAAGCTGTAGCCGGTGGCTTCCTAGCCGCAGACCGGACATAGCAACCCAAAGGTGATCCGATGTCCGAGGTATTTCACTACCCGCCAGAACTGTTTGAGCTACTTGTTGAGACCATCGCCCGCCTCATTCGGGCGAAGAAGGGCGTCGTGCTGTTCCTACGCGGCGCCGGCGTTGCCGACGAAGATCTCGCCGAAGTAGAGCGCGCCGTAGCGACGAACGCGGACTCCATCAACAAATTCGAGATCGTTCGCAAGGTGCTCACCAAGGTCAATGGACGCGGCGATAGTGGCTTGCGCCCGCGACGCGAGATCATCAAGCGTGTGGTGGAGTTCGAGAGGTTCGAGACCTGTTGGCCGGAAGACCAGCTGAAGGCTAAAGGGCTCGTCGCAAGCGTGCGAGAGGCAGTCAACGCAAAGGACTCTTTCACGCGGATGAAGCAAGAACGAGATGCTGAACGCGAGGCCACACGCGCTCGTGAGCACGCGGAGCAAGCAGCAGCCGACAGGCGCTCCGAGATTGAGAAAGTGAATACTCGACTTGCGGCGTTGTTCGGCATGGACGACAAGCCCCATGAGCGCGGCAAGCTGCTTGAAGGTGTTCTAAACGACATGTTCAGTGCCTATGGAATTCTTGTTCGGGAAGACTTCCGCCGAAAAGACCCCGACACATCTGTTGTGCTTGAACAGATCGATGGTGTGATCGAGCTCGATGGCGCGGTGCACCTCGTTGAGATGAAATGGCTCAACTCGCCAGTCGGTACCAGTGAGTTTCTTCCCCATCTCAGTCGTTTGTTCCTCCGCGCGAACGCTCGCGGTATCTTCATCTCGTCCTCAGGCTTTACCGAACCCGTGGTCAAGGAATGCGCTGCCGCGCTCGCTCAAAAAACGATGCTGCTCTGCTCGTTGCATGAAATAGTCATGCTGTTACAGCGAGGCGATGATCTGATCTCCTTCCTAAAGAAAAAATCACACGCAGCCATTGTTGACAAGAACCCTTTTCTACAGATCGTCTCGTAGCCTGTGTGCCCTGAAAAGCCTCAATCGCAGACGTGGTATAGGCAACAACACAGTGCATGATCCGCGTCTTGGTAGTGCTATTGCTGCTGCACTTGCAGTTCGCGCCCTGCATCGACCGTCCACCGGTACGACCGGGCGAGAATCCTGCGGCGGCGGCGAAACCAGGACGGACGAAGTCAAACAGAGGGGATGGCGTACAGCGTCCCTGCTTTACTTGGGCTCTTCTGAAGAGTGCGGGCCACGATGGCCCGCTGCTTCACCCGGGGCCCCTGTGCGGCGGTGAGGCGGGGGCGACAGGCCGCGTAGCGGGCATCGGCATGGATGCCGATGCCTTTTCGCCAGCACATGGATGTGCTGTCGAAAAGCCCGACCCCGGCTCACGGACTTGCCGGGCAGGATGCCCGGCAAGCGCCAAGCGGGGTGGCCTTCTCTTTTGGTTACTTTTCTCTTGGCCACGCAAGAGAAAAGTGACTCGGTCGCCGAAGGCGATCGACCGCTCTTGCCTTTGATGTCCTGGATCGAAGGAAACACGCGGGTACGAGCGCGTTGATCGTGAGGATTTGACGGGCATGAGTGACGCGCGGGAAAGCCGGCGGGCAGTGCCCGCCCTACGTCCACCTTCCGGATCATGCGCCGGACTTCGGGGCGAACGGCACACTCAAGGCAACAACACGAACACCGTCACGATCAGCAACAACGCCAGCGGATACAAACTTGAGCGGTCGAACAGCCGCGCGGCCGCGCGGCCATCGCGGGTCACCGCCAGCCGCACCGCCGGCACCACCAGCAGCACCACACCAGCCAGCAACACGGCGAGCTGGAATGGCCAGCCGAGCATCAGTGGCGAGAGCCTCGCCAGCAGCAGGCTGCCGGCGACGACGAGACCGAGCAGCCCGAGCACCAGCCAGCCGGCGACGCGCAGGCCGAACACCAGCGGGATGGTGCGCGCGCCGATGGCGCGATCCTCCTCAAGGTCGTTCCAGTCGGCGGGGATGTTCTGCCCGCCCACTTCCCACAGCATCAGCCAGCCCAGCATCAGCGCCAGCCCCGCCAACGAAGGCGTCGGCACCACGGCGAATACGGCGGCGACGGGGCCGGCGGATTTCACCAGGCCGCTGACCACGGTGCGCCACCAGGTGACCTTGAGCAGTTTCACGTAGGCCAGTTCCAGCAGCGCCGCGGCGATGAGGATGGCGAGGATCCACGGGTTGAGCAGCCAGATGCCGAGCACGGCCAGCGCGAACCACAGGCCGAACCAGGCCAGCGCGCCTTTCATGCTGATCAGGTTCTGTGCCAGCGGGTAGCGCATCGTGGAGGCCTCCACCGCGTAGCCGGGGGTGAGCCCGCGCGCCACCTTCTGGCGGTCGTCGCGGACGCCGGCCAGGTCGTTCAGCGCGTAGATCGCGGTATAGCCGGCCAGTGCGGTGCCCAGGCAGAGCGCCAGCACCGGCCAGGCGGGGAAATGGCCGAGCCACAGCAGGGCGACGAAGCCGGGCATGGCGATGTCGAGCACGCCATGCAGCGAGCGCGAGAGGGCGAGGAAGCGGCGCATGTGTTCAACCCCGCTTCGTGAAGCTGGCCATGTAGTTGATGTCCTCGCGCCCCGGCGCCACGCGGAAGCTGCGCTTGAGCGGGTGGTACATGAGGCTCGCCACGGCGTTGAACTGCAGCCCCGCCGCACTTGCCCACGTGCGCATCTCGGTCGGGCGGATCAGCTTGCGGTAGCTGTGCGTGCCGCGCGGCAACAGGCCGAGGATGTACTCGCCGGCCACGATGGCGAAGGCGAACGCCTTGAGGTTGCGGTTGATGGTGGAGAAGAAGGCCACGCCGCCCGGCCTGAGCAACTGCGCGCAGGCGGCGATCACGCGCGCGGGCTCGGGCACGTGTTCGAGCATCTCCATGCAGGTCACCGCGTCGAAGCTGCCGGCCTGCTCGCGCGCCAGCGTTTCCACGTCGATCTCGCGGTAGTCGATGTCCAGCGCGCCGCGCTCGGCATGCTGGCGCGCCACGTTGAGCGACAGCGTGGAGAGGTCGATGCCGGTGACCTGCGCGCCGTGTCTGGCCAGCGCCTCGGCGAGGATGCCGCCGCCGCAACCCACGTCCAGCACGCGCGGCGCGGCGCCGCCCAGGCGATCGGTGATGAAGCGCAGGCGCAGGCCGTTGATGGCGTGCAGCTGGCCCATCTTGCCGTGCGGGTCCCACCACAGCTGGGCGATGCGGTTGAAGTGCGCGATCTCCGCGGCATCAACATTCGGCGATTCGGTCATGGGCGGGGCGAGTCCAGCATTGCAGGGTGGCGATGGCGTCGGCGAGTTCGCCGCGGCGGATGTCGTTGGCGAACACGCCCTCGCCCACGGCGACCGGCAGCGGCACGCGCTGGGCGCCGTTGCGGTGTTCGACGCGGTCCAGCAGCGACTGCCACATCAGCGTGGCGTCGAGCAGTTCCAGCGGCGGCGCCAGGCCGAGGCGCTCGACCAGGGCGAGGATGCGCGCGGCGGCGGCATCGGCCAGCAGGCCGCGGCCGTGGGCGATGGCGACGGAGACGAGGATGTCCAGCAGCACCGCCTCGCCGTGCAGCAGGTTGTCCTCGTGCCGCGTTTCCAGGCCGTAGCTGAAGGTGTGGCCGAAATCCACCACGCGCGCCAGCTCGTCCTCGAACAGGTTGGGCGCCAGCTCCTGCAGCATGTCGTCGATGGCGCGGTCGAGGATGGCGCCGCCGTGCTCGCCCTGGAACGCGCCGGCCACGCTGGCGGCGCCGTGGCGTTCCAGTTGCGCGAACAGCGCCGCATCCTTGATCACGGCGAGCTTGATGATCTCGCACACGCCGTTGTGCAGGTGGCGGCGCGGCAGCGTGCGCAGCAAGCTGCGATCCAGCAGCACGCGGCGCGGCGGCTCGAAGCTGCCGAGGCGGTTCTTGCGGCCGTTGAAGTTGATCCCGTTCTTGATCCCCACCGCCGCATCCACGTAGCCCATCAGGGTGGTGGGCACCTTGATGTGCGGCACGCCGCGGCGGTAGCTGGAGGCCACGAAGCCGACCACGTCGGTGAGCACGCCGCCGCCGATGGCGAGGATCGGCTCGTCGCGGCGGTGGATGGGGAACTCGTCCAGCGCGCGCAGCAGGTGCTGCCACGCCTCCATCGTCTTGCCGCCCTCGCCGCCGGGCAGCGCGACGATGCGCGCGGTCACGTCGTGCTGCGCAAAGTAGGCGGCGAGGCGCACGCCGTGGTGACGCAGCACCACCTCGTCCACCACCACGAAGCGGCGGCCGCCGGCGCGACGGCCGTCGGCCAGCAAGGCGTCGCAGGCCGGATCGAACACGTCCGCGACGTTGCACAGCTCGTACTCGACGCGGCGCGTCTCGCTGACCCGCCAACGCGTGACCGCCGCGTTCACGCGACCTCCCGCCACGCCGCGCGCCGCGCCAGCACCTCGCCCGCCACCGCCTGCGCGGCGGCCAGGTCGTGGTGGCGCCAGTGGCCGCATTGCTCGATGCGCGCGTAGGGCACGGCGGTGGCGCCGAGCACGCCGTAGAGCACGGTTTCCAGGGTCCGCTCGATCACCTCGCGGCGACCCTCGTTCAACAGCGTGAGGTAGAAACCGGTCCGGCAGCCCATCACGCCCACGCCGATGAAGTGCCCCGGCAGCAGGCGGCCGAAACCCTCCAGCAGGAAGTGCTCCAGCGAATGCGCCTCGACCGTGCTCAGGCAGGCGTCGGCATTGGGCAGGCGCCAGCGCAGGTCGATGGTGCAGACCACGTCGCCGCCCGCCCCCGCGTGCACGCCGCGCAACTTCACGCTGGGTGCCTTCAACCGGCGGTGGTCCAGCTCGCCGACGGTGTCGGCGGCCCAGCCCCAGGCGTCGAGGTCGATCCGCATCGATCAGCCCTGCGCGATCGCGGCGAGGTGGCGATGGCTGGCCTGCAACGCCTCCTGCCACGCATCCACGTGGTGATAAAGCTCCACCGAACCGAAGCCATGGAAGCCGTGCGCGTTCAGCGCGGCGAAGCTGGCCGCCAGATCCAGCGTGCCCTCGCCGGGGATCTCGTGGAAATGCACGACGCCGGTGCGCGTGTTGGCGACCATGGCGTCCACCAGCGCGGGGCCGCGCGCGCCGCGCAACCAGGCGAGGATCGGGTGGGCGCGCTCCAGCGCGTCGAAGCTGATGCCGGGCACCGAGATCAAGTAGGTGAAGATCTCGTCGTCCAGCGGCGAGGTGCCGGCGTGCAGGCTGCCGTAATCCACCCAGCGTGCCGCTCGCGCGAGACCGGCACGCGCCAGCAGGGCATCGATGCGCCGCTGCCGCGCGGCATCCGGCGCGCGATCGGCGAAGTACAGCGGGTGACTGCCATCCAGCAAGAGGTAGTCGGCACCGTCGGGGAAATACACCAGCGTGCTGGCGTGGTCGAGGTTGACGGCGAGCGCGTCGCTGTCTTCCGCGATCTTCAGGTTCCAGCCCGCGCGCGCATCGGAGATGTGCAGGTAACGCGCCTGCGGCGCGGCCTGCGCCAGCGCGGCGAGGTAGTCCGGCTCGGAGCAGTAGGCATGGCAGAGGTCGATGTGCAGCGCGAAGCGCGGCGAACCGACCGCGGCGATCAGCGCCTGGCCCTGCGCCAGCGTCTCGATCGCCATGCCGGGCTCGGGTTCGATCAGCAGGGTGATGTCGTCGTCGTCGCGGATCTCGCCCAGACACTCGCGGATGGACTCGGCCAGCACGTCGAGCGGGTCCACCTGCGGCTGGCGCACATGCTCTTCGCGCACGAAGCCGCTGCCGCAGGTGACCAGGTTCGTGCCCAGCCGGCGCGCCACGCGAATGCCGCGCTTGACCAGGTCGACGCGCCGCTTGCGCCCGGCCGTGTCCAGCGACATCAGCGAAGGCTCGTGCGGCCGCGAGGGCGTGAAGAAGTGCGAGGCGGTGGCCACGCAGGCCGGCGCGATGCCGGCGCGCGCCAGTCGATGCTTCACTGCACCGAGATCGTCGTCGCCGAGGTCGAACGGATTGAAGTGGTCGCGATGAAAGGCGATCTCCATCCCCGCATAGCCCGCGCGCGCCACCGCGTCGATGGCATCGAGGAAGGGCAAACGGGTGAGTCCGAAGCTGCTGTACGCGAGATCGATCATGCGCCGTGCCGGAGCGTGAGCCCGGTGTGGACAAAGTGGCGCAAGCGTGTCGGCGCAGCCGCGCAGTCGCCTTGATGCAGGTCAACGAATGCGGCAACGGTGCGCCACCGCGACAAAACGCGTCGCCTGGACGGGCCGGCATCGCGCGTCGCGCGATCAAGCCGGCGCGGTGCTCAATCCACCGGCGTATGCCGCGAGCGGCTGACCTCGACGGGCGCCACCGCGCTGGCCTTGTTCGACCACGACTGGCGGACGTAGCTGACCACGGCGGCCACGTCCTCGTCGCTCAGTTGCTGCGCGAACGGCGGCATCGAGTACGGCCGCGGATTGGCCGCGGTGGCCGGCGCGAAGCCACCCAGCAGCACGCTGCGGATCGCATTGATGCTGGTCGGTCCGGTGACCGAGGTGTTGCCGTCCAGCGGCGGATAGATGCCGGCCACGCCCTGGCCGTTGTCGCCGTGGCAATCGGCGCAGTGCTTCGCGTAGAGCTTGCCGCCCTGCTCGTGGCTGGCCGCCTGGGGGAACGCGACCGGTGCGGCCGGCGCGCGCGGCGGCAACGCTTGCAGGTAGGTCGCCACCGCCTGCAGGTCGGCGTCGGTCATGTGCTGGGTGCTCAGCCGCACCACGTCGGCCATCGGTCCGAATGCGCTGCCTTTGGACGACTGGCCGGTCTTCAGCAGGTCGATGACGTCCTGCGCGCTCCAGCCTTCCAGGCCGCCGCCGCTGCGCGTGCTGAGATCGGGCGCATACCAGTCCAGCTGCGGGATCTGCCCGCCGGTGAGGTGCTGGTTCTGCTCGATGCCGCCGAGCGAATCGCGCGGCGCGTGGCATTCGTTGCAATGGCCCAGCCCCTGCACCAGGTAGGCGCCGCGATTCCACTGCGGCGACTGCGCGGGATCGGGTTGGTACACGCCGGGCTTGAAGTACAGCGCGCGCCACGCCACCAGGCTGCTGCGCACGTTGTAGGGAAACTCCAGGCCGGTCGGCTGCGCCGGCTGGTTCACCGGCGGCAGCGATTTCAGGTAGGCGAAGATCGACAGCGCATCGTCGCGCGTGACCCTGGTGAACGAGGTGTAGGAGAACACCGGGTACAGCAGCTGGCCGTGGCGGCCCTTGCCCAGGTGCAGCGCGGCCCAGAAATCGTCGAAGCTCCACTGGCCGATGCCGGTGTCCGCGTCCGGCGTGATGTTCGGCGCCGGCACGTCGCCGAACGGCGTGGCCAGCGAGCGGCCGCCCGCATACGGCTGGCCGCCGCGCGCGGTGTGGCAGGCGGCGCAGTCGCCGACGGTGGCCAGGTACTTGCCGCGCTCGATCCGCGCCGGATCGACCAGCGCGACCGCATCGGCCTCGCGCTGGACCGGCGTGGACGGTGTGCGCTGGTCGCGCGCGAGATACCACCACGCTGCCGCGCCGATCAGCAGCAGGACCACCAGCAAGCCGACGCCGCGTCGCAACCACTTCATGGATTCACCTCGCTGTGGCCCATCACGCACCAGCCCGGCAGCGGCGTCGTCTGCGCCGCGGCGGGCTGCGGGTGCATGTCCGCCGCCGGCGCGTGGCTGGCCAGCCATGCGGACACCGCGGCGATATCCGACTCGCGCATGCGGTTGGCCACCACGCCCATGCAATACGGCCCTTCCGCCGCGCGGGTATGCGTGCGCCACGACACCAGCTGGTTGCTGATGTAGCCGGAGGACAGACCGACCAGGCCCGGCATCATCGACTCGAAGCCGGTGAGCTTGTCGCCGTGGCAGCTTACGCACGAAGGCACGGCGCGGGCGGGATCGCCGTGGAGCACCACCTGTTCGCCGCGGCGCAGGACCTCGGCCGACACGGCGGGCTGCGGCCAGCGGTGGTACGGCAGATCCTGCGCGGCGAAGTATTCCGCGATCTGGCGCAGGTAGGGCTGGCTCAGCTGGCGCACCACGTATTCCATCGGCGCGTGCCGGCGCTGGCCGGACTGGAAGTACTCCAGTTGCTGCAGCAGATAACCCGCCGGCTTGCCGGCCAGGCGCGGCGCCAGCACGCCATCGGGGGAACCTTCGCCGCGCGCGCCGTGGCAACTGGTGCATGCGGCCACGCGCTGTTCCAGGGTGTCGGGAGCGGCTGCGGCCAGCGCGGCCGCGGCACTGCAAAACGCAAGCAGCGCGACCGCCGCGCGAAGCGACGAGCGTCGGTAAGGGGGACGGATCATCCGCCCATGGTAATCCCGGGCGCCGTTTCGCCGGGGACTCGCGACATCCTGCCGCACTGCCACCCGACCCCCGAAGCCGCTGCCGGGCAGGCGAAAAGTTGCAAATGAATCTGTTGACCGCAGCGCAACATTGCCCGTATGGTCGATGCATGTCGCCGATTTCAGCCCCCGACCGCCTGTTTGCCGCCCCGGTTCGCACCGGCGCCGCGACGGTGCGCGCGGGCGCCGTCGCCACGACTACCCGCACGATTACCACCGGTACTACGAGTCCCGGGCGGAGCGTCGTGCGCAGCTGAAGTTTCCACGCAACGGCCCGCCCTCGACGAGGCGGGCCGGCTGATACCGACACGCCAGCGAGCACGGGCCTCCACCGGAGAGGCCACCGTGATCACCTGTGCACCCGAGCAAGCCAAGCATGTTCCGCTGCCGCCGCTGTCCCCGCATGCCACCGGCAGCACGCGGCTGCGCACGCTGGCGGTGGGCGTGATCGGCCCCGGCCGCGTCGGCAGCGCCCTGCTCGCCCAGCTGCGTGCGGCGCAGCCGCGGCTGGCGCGCACGCTCGGCCTGGACCTCAGGCTTTGCGGCGTGGTCGCCCGCAAGCGCATGTGGCTGGATTGCGACGATGCCGAACTCAACGACCGCCACGGCGGCGCGCAGACCTGGCGCCCGAATGATCTGGACGCGTTCGCCGCGCACGTGCGCGGCACCGATGGCCGCCATGCGCTGCTGATCGACTGCAGCGCCAGCGACGAAGTGGCCTCGCACTATCCGCAGTGGCTGGCCGCGGGCATCCACGTGGTGACGCCGAACAAGCTCGCCGGCAGCGGCCCGCTGCCGCGCTGGCAGGCGATCCACACCGCCTGCGCCGGCGGCGCGCGCTTTCGCTGCGAGGCCACCGTCTGCGCCGGCCTGCCGGTGGTGCAGACCCTGCGCGACCTGCTCGACACCGGCGATGAACTGCTCGCGGTGGAAGGCATGTTCTCCGGCACGCTGGCCTGGCTGTGCAACCGCCACGACGGCCGGCAACCGTTCTCCGCACTGGTGCGCGAGGCGCATGCGCTGGGTTATACCGAGCCCGATCCGCGCGACGATCTTTCCGGCCTGGACGTGGCGCGCAAGCTGGTGATCCTGGCGCGCGAGGCTGGCTGGCCGCTGTCGCTGGAAGACGTCGACCTGGAAAGCCTGGTGCCGGCATCGCTCGCCGCACTGGACCGCGAGGAGTTCTTCGCGCGGCTGGGCGAGCTCGATGCGCCGATGGCTGCCGCGCTGGCCCGCTCGCGCGAGGCTGGCGGCGTGCTGCGCCATGTTGCCCACCTCGACCGCCATGGCCACGCCAGCGTGCGACTGCAGGTGCTGCCGGCCAGCCACGCGTTCGCGCACACGCGGCTGACCGACAACGTGGTGCAGTTCAGCACGCGCCGCTACTGCGATAATCCGCTGCTGGTGCAGGGTCCGGGCGCCGGGCCGGAGGTCACCGCGGCCGGCGTGTTCGCCGACCTGCTGCGCATCGCCGAATCGCTGGCGGTGCATGCATGAACACGCCGCTACAGGAACCGCTCATGGCTGCACACGCACGACCGCCGCACCTCGCCCACGCCTTCGCCCCGGCCAGCGTCGGCAACGTCGGCGTCGGCTTCGACCTGCTCGGCCACAGCGTGGCCGGCGCCGGCGACCGCGCCGAGGTGCGCCGCATCGAGGAACCGGTGGTGCGCATCGCCGCCATCCGTGGCTGCGTGGAAGGCCTGCCGCTCGACCCGCGGCACAACACGGCCGGCACCGCGCTGCTGTCGCTGCATCGCGCACTGAAGCTGCCGTTCGGTTTCGAGCTGGTGCTGCACAAGGGCATTGCGCTGGGCTCGGGCATGGGCGGTTCGGCGGCCTCGTGCGTGGCCGCGCTGGTCGCCGCCAACGCCTTGCTGGAACAGCCGCTGTCGCGCGAGGCGCTGTACCCGTTCGCACTCGACGGCGAAGCGGTGGCCAGCGGCAGCCGCCACGGCGACAACCTCGGCTCGATGCTGCTCGGCGGCCTGGTCCTGGCCACCCACGAGCGCCTGGTGCGCATCGCCGTGCCGGCGGCATGGCACTGTGCGCTGGTGCATCCGCACGTGGTGCTGGAGACGCGCCGCGCGCGCGCCGCGCTGGCCGGCCACTACGAGCTGGGCGAGTTCGTGGCGCAGAGTTCGAACCTCGCCCTGGTGCTGACCGGCTGCCAACGCGGCGACGCGACGCTGGTGCGCGAAGGCCTGAAAGACGTGCTGGTGGAACCGCGCCGCGCCCCGCTGATACCGCACTTCGCGCAGGTGAAGCAGGCCGCGCTCGACCACCACGCCCTCGGCGCCAGCATCTCCGGCGCCGGCCCCAGCGTGTTCGGCTGGTACGACAACCGCGCCGATGCCGAGGCGGCCAGCGTGGCGATGCAGGCCGCCTTCGCCGACGCCGGGCTGGACAGCGATGCGTGGGTGTCGCCGATCGAGGGGCCGGCCGCCGAGTTGATGGATTCGCTCGACCAGGACTCGCAACCATGATGATCGTAGGGCGGGCACCGCCCGCCGGCCCCTCTTCGCGCATCGTCGCAATCGCGGCGGGCAATGCCCGCCCTACGCCTGTAGGAGCGCACCCAGTGCGCGAGCTCTTCCTGGCACGCGACAAAGGCATCGCGCACGGGGTGCGCTCCTACAGCAGGGGTGGCGGTCATGCATGAACCTCTGCGTTATCACAGCACGCGCAGCAGCAGCACGGAAACCGTACCGCTCAGCCACGCCATCGCCGCCGGCCTCGCCCCCGACGGCGGCCTGTACGTGCCCGAACAGCTCCCGCGGCTCGATCCCGCCGCCTTCGATCCGCGCGGCACGCTGGCCGACACCGCCACCACCTTGCTGGAGCCGTTCTTCGCCGGCGACGCGCTGGCCGACGCACTACCCGCGATCTGCGCCGAAGCCTTCACCTTCGACGCACCACTTCGTCCGCTGCCCGCCCATCCGCACACGCTGATGCTGGAGCTGTTCCACGGCCCCACCTCCGCCTTCAAGGATTTCGGCGCACGCTTCCTCGCCGCCTGCCTGCGCCGGCTGCCGCGCGCCGATGCGCGACCGCTGACGATCCTCGTCGCCACCTCCGGCGACACCGGCGCCGCGGTAGCCGCGGCGTTCCACCGCCAGCCGAACGTCCGCGTGGTGATCCTCTACCCCGACGGCCGGGTTTCGCCGCGCCAGGCGCACCAGCTCGGCTGCTTCGGCGACAACGTGACCGCGCTGCGCGTGGCCGGCCGCTTCGACGATTGCCAGCGCATGGTCAAGGCCGCACTCAACGACGCGGCACTGCAGGCCGACGTACCGCTGTCCTCCGCCAACAGCATCAGCCTCGGCCGCCTGCTGCCACAGATGAGCTACTACGCCCACGCCGCGCTGCGCTGGTGGCGCGAACACCGCACGCCGCTCAACTTCATCGTCCCCACCGGCAACCTCGGCAACGCCATGGCCTGCCTGTGGGCGCGCGAAATGGGCCTGCCGATCGGCGAAGTGCGCCTGGCCTGCAACGCCAACGCCACCCTGCCCGACTACTTCGCCGGCGCCGACTATCGGCCGCGCGAAGCCGTCGCCACCCTCGCCAACGCGATGGACGTCGGCGCGCCCAGCAACTTCGAGCGGCTGCGCTGGACGTTTCCCGACGAAGCGGAACTCCGCCGTCTGCTGCAAGCCCACAGCGTCGACGATGCCACCATCCGCCAGACCATCACCCGTCACGCACGCGAACATGGCGAAGTGTTCTGCCCGCACACCGCCACCGCCATGCACGAACTCGACTGGTTGCGCAATTCAGGTGATACGTCTGCGTGGGCGATCGTAGCCACAGCGCACCCGGCCAAGTTCGAGAGCGTGGTGGAGCCGTTGATCGGCCATTCCGTCGCGGTTCCCGTCGCGCTGGCCGCCATGCTGGATCGGTCAGCCAGTGCCGAACCCGTCGACGCCGATGACAGATCGCTCAGCGCACGACTGCATCACAATGGAAAATATTCCGATTGACCCTCCTCGATCGTCCGTGTTGTGCTGCGGGGACGGTTAATCATGCTCGACGGCCCGTTGGAATGTCAGCAGCCGGTCATGCTGGAAGTCAAAACGCACAGGGAGTGGCGCATGGGTCTGGAAAAAATGCTGCTGGCGTCCAGGGAAACTGGAGACTACATGCCAGTCTGGGAACAACTGGTCAATACCAAGCTGTTCGTATCGGTTTTCACCAACGAGACCGGACCAGAGATAAGCAATTTTCGATTTGAGATCAGGGAATCCCAACAAGACGAAAACCTGTACATCGTGGTATCCGACAACCTCGACGACCTAGCCCGATCCGGCTGCAGCACCGCCATACGCGAGAACGCATACAAGCTCTTGAACATGATCCGTCCAGAACTCGGCATGATCATTGCCATATCTGGCGGAGAGCACTTCTACATACCTCCGGGCCTGGTCGACTGGATCCGCAAGAGTACCCAAGTCGTGGATGCTCAAGACGGCAATGACGTCACTTCGCTTTCCCCGGTTGGCGCTGCCAAGGTGCTCAGTCATTCATCAGGCAAGAAAAATAAATCGTGATACGACCCGTTACTTTAACGAGGTAGATCAGGCATGGCAGTTGGATTGAACCACGACGCGCAACGCCCGGGAGGAAAAATGTCTTTCGTGAATGAATACATCTCCGCCGAAGATGCCGAAAAATACCAGCTTGAGGAGATTGACAAGCAATTCTTTCCAGGCACTCATGCTCGCGACTGGACGATCGATCGGGTGCGAAACATCTATCTTCGGAATGTGGAGCTAGGTGGTGGTTCCGATCCGGATCTACGTAACCAGTACAAATGGACCCTGTATTGGCACGGTGACCTGTTGCTCCTGGGAACGGAGCTTCTGGATCACGGTGGTGAAATTGGCCAACCCGGCTGGTCGCATTGGAAGTTGACTTCGCTGGACTTGCCCGAACAGTTGCGTCCACACAAGGAGGATATTCTTGCTGATCTGAACGAAGCCCTCCTAGCTTATAAAGGATCAGGCATATATTCCACAAACACAGAATATGAAATCACTGTCGATATCGGGGGAGACGTCATATGACGAGTCCCTTGACATCCCAACAGGCCATAGATCTGCTGCGGAGTCAACCAGAGAGGTACGCCACACCAGAGCAGTTGCGTGCTCTGGCGGCGCAGGTGGATGCGGATGCTTCAGGAAAGGTAACCGTGTTGTATAGCGGTCGTGTGTCTGAGGGCGTTTATTCAAATGACGTAGTCAAGGGCATGATTGCCGCCGGCGAGGACGTGCGGGTTATCAACAACAGTCAAGCTGCCAAATTTCTCGAATCCCGTGATTTCAATGCAGCCGTTTCTAAAGCCTATGGGATTGACCTAGCTGATTTGACAAGCGGCAAGTACCACGGTCCCGCAACAGACTGGCTCTACAACGCAAAAGAAGGCCCCTGGGCGGATGCCTCCGGTCGCTTCGTCGACGCCACCCATGGGGAGGTGCGCGCCATTGTCAGCGATGCAAAACTGGATCGGGTGTTCGTCGCGGTGGAACTACCTCGCGCCATCGCCAACCCCAATATCACCATGATCGAAGGCATCCCGCGTGAAGAGCTTGTCGCACGCCAAACCAGCCAGGGCACGCAGGCGGCTTTCGAGATTATTTCGGCGCGCGCTTACAACAACGTTGGCACCTTGAATGTGACAGTGAACTACGCGGGCACACCGCTGCGCGAGAACGGCATAGTGCAGGTGGATAGCCGCACCTATTTCGCCGGCACCTCGATCCAGGGCAAAACACCCTCCTTCACTGCTGTCACGCGACCCTTGGCCGATCGCATGCCACCACCGAACGTCTACGTGCAGGCCGGCAACACCCGTCTGCGCTTGGAGTCGGTGCCGCTCGCTGCCGAAGCGACGCGTGGTCTCCATCCGGGCGTTAGTGCGGGCATGGGTATCGCCGGCGTCGGTGCGCTAGTGGGCGACGCCTACACTACTGCTAAGCAATACCAGGCGCTCAGCGCGCAAGGCAACCAGTTCGGCGCGGATGCGCTGCTTCGACGCTACGAAGGGCGCACGGTGGGCGGCTTGCTCGGTGGCATCGGCGCCGGTGTCGCTTATGGCTTTGTGGCGGGTTCGGAAACCGGCCCCGGCGCCTTCATCACCGGCGCTGTCGGTGGCGTGGTGGGTGCGTTCGCGGGCGACAAGATCGCCACCATGGTGACCGAGCACAAGGTCAATCATCAGACGGGTACCGATGGGGTCACCTACGTGTACGAGGACGGACGGTGGCAGAACACGCACTACCAGCTCGATCCGGCCGTTGCGTCGGTACCGAATCCATACGGTGCGGCGTCGATGCGCGCCGTGGTGACGCCGGCGCCAGCGGCGCAGCTCGCCCAGCTCGACTACCAGCGCATGACCGCAATCATCTCGCTGGCACTCGCCAATCCAGCCACACAGGACACCAGGCACATCGAACTGGATGGCACCAAGTGGCACGCCACAGCCGACGGTTGGGCGCAGCAGGTGCAGATCCCCGGCGTGCCCAATACTTACGGGATCCCGTCCTATATCACGGTGGACCGGCCTGCCAATGCCCGGACAACCGAAGCGCTGAATCAGCTCGCCGCCAATCGGCGGTTCAACAACGAGCACTATGCCGAGGACGTCGCCAAGGCATACGTGATGGACTACTACGGCAAGGGCTGGAGCGCGAACGGTCCCTTGCCGGAGGTCGTCACCGAAGCCCTCGGGCTGGCCAGCGAGGAGCACATCACCGATCCGCGGACCGGGAAGGTCTGGAACGCCGACGGCCACGGCCATTTCAGCCGGGAAGAAACGCGGCTGATCGGCAGGGTAGTGATCCACGAGACGCACGGGGCGAGCGGCGAGGAACGGACGCGGCTTGGCCAGCTGGAGCAGCTCGCGGTGCACTCCAACGCCGATTACGGCCAGCAGCTGATTGCGCAGAAGTACGAGAAGTGGCTGGCCGCGCAATTGCACGTGCGCGCGTCGGCGGAAAGCTACGCGGCAGTCGGAGCAGATCATCAGACCCCGCTCGAATCTTCGCCGGCATCGCATGATGCGGTGGTGACCGCGCCACTTGCTGTTGCGGGCGTGGCGCCGATCACGCCCGCAAGCTCCGATCACGCCATGTTCGATGCCCTGGTCGCGGCCGCGCGCAGCCTGGATATCGAAGCCATGCGCTCGATCGGCCAGAACTACCTGCAATCGGAGCGCGGGCAGGCCTGGCTGGCGCAGGGACAACAACTCAACCAGCAATTGGCGCTGCAGGCGGGACGGGAGGCACAGGCGCAACAAGCTGCGGTGATGCAACGATGAGGAAGGAACCCATGAACCCGGACATCGACGGCCCGAACAATACGCAGACAGACGACCTGCGCGCGCTGGCGCTGCAACTGGCGGCATTCACCGGCGTGCTGGAGCAGCGCGGCCAGCAGGTGATGCAGGAGGTCCAGGACGCCGCGCAACGCCTCGACCGCACGGCGCACGGCGTGGCCGACTCCTCCGAGCGGCTCGCCGCCGGCATCATCGAACACATCCGGCAAGCCGCGGCCACCACGGTGGCCAGCGGGCTGCGTCAGCCACTGGAAGAGGCCGGGCGCACCATGCAGGACGGCACCCAGCGCATCCGGCACGCCATCCGCGAACTGGAACAGCGCACCAACCGGCTCGGCCGGGCGCTGTCGGCCCATGCATGGAAGACCTTCGTGGCCAGCGCCGTGGCCTCGCTGGCGGTGATCGGCGTGGCGATCTACATGGGCGTGCAGGCGCACCGGGAGAACGTGCGCGCCGAGTGGGTCGACCAGATCAACGCCGCGATCGCCAACGGCAGGCTGGCGCGTTGCGCCGACGGCGGATTGTGCGCGCGTGCCGGCAGCAAATGGGTGCGGCTGGATCCCTAGCGCAGCGCGAAATCGTGCCGCCGGTGGCCGGTCCCGGCGAGGTCGATAGTTTCATCTGTATCCATTTGGCCACCTAGCCGTCCAAATTGCGCCGCGGCGGCTTAGAAGATTTCGTCATGAAGATTTTTGTTGACAGGCTCGCCGGCATCGCTTACGGTCGGTTTCATGTCGCAACGCAGCAGCCACTGCCGCACCGCCGAAATGAACCGTCTCGCGACGGTTGACGGCCTGCTGCAGGCTCGCGGCACGCTCATTATTACCCTCGTACTCGTACTCCTTATTACCAACGGAGGTGCGGGCTGAGGGCATGTGTCCAGGTAGCTAGAAAAACCTGAAAACACCCAAAGAACCCCGCACCCGGTAACGGATGCGGGGTTTTTTTGTGCCTTCGGCGACGCCCACACAGCGGAGCCATGATGAAAAACCCCGACCAGCACAACGCACCCGCCGGCGACGACGACGTGGCCGCCGACCGCGTGCGCATCTTCGACACCACCTTGCGCGACGGCGAGCAGACGCCCGGTTTCTCGATGGACCGGCGCGCCAAGCTGCGCATGGCGCAGATGCTCGAATCGCTCGGCGTGGACGTGCTCGAGGCGGGTTTTCCGCAGGCCTCGCCGGATGATTTCGCCGCGGTGGCGCAGATCGCCGAGTCGCTGAAATCCACCACCGTGTGCGCGCTGGCGCGCTGCCAGTCCGGCGACGTCGACAGCGCCGCCCGCGCGCTGGAGCGGGCACAGCGTTCGCGCATCCACGTGTTCATCTCCACCAGCGCGCTGCATCGCGAGCACAAGCTGGGCATGAGCAAGGCGCAGGTGCTGGATGCCGCGGTTGCCGCGGTGGAACAGGCGCGCGAACGCTGCCACGAAGTGGAGTTCTCCGCCGAGGACGCGATGCGCACCGAGCCGGAGTTCCTCGCCGAGATATTCGCCGCCGCCGTTGCAGCCGGCGCCAGCACGCTCAATGCACCGGACACGGTCGGCTACATGACGCCGGCCGAGATCGCCGAACGTTTCGCCTGGCTGCGTGCCCACGTCGCCGGCGCCGAACGCGTGGTGTTCTCCAGCCATTGCCACAACGACCTCGGCATGGCGGTGGCCAACAGCCTGGCCGCGGTGGAGGCCGGCGCGCGCCAGGTGGAATGCACCGTCAACGGCATCGGCGAGCGCGCCGGCAACGCCGCGCTGGAGGAGATCGTGATGGCGTTGAAGGTGCGCGGCGCGTACTTCGGCGCGGATACCCGCATCGATACGCGCAAGCTGCATCCCGCCTCGCGCCTGCTGTCGCAACTCACCGGCCAGCAGGTGCAGCGCAACAAGGCAATCGTCGGCGCGAACGCCTTCGCGCACGAGTCGGGCATCCACCAGCACGGCATGCTCAAGCATCGCGGCACCTACGAAATCATGCGCCCGCAGGACGTGGGCCTGGCCGAGACCAAGCTGGTGCTGGGCAAGCACTCCGGTCGCGCCGCGCTGCGCCAGCGGTTGCAGGCGCTGGGCCACGCGCCGGAAGAAGCAGCGCTGGACGCGATCTTCGCGCGCTTCAAGACGCTGGCCGACAAGAAGCGCGAGGTGCACGACGAGGATCTGGAAGCGCTGGCGCTGGGCCAGGACCCCGACGCGCTGGGTCCGTGGCGGCTGCTGCGTCTGGACACCAGCACGCACCTGGGTGCCGGCGCCTCGGCGGCGGTGAAACTGCGCCACGACGATGGCCGTGAAGCCGCCGAAGCGGCGATCGGCGACGGCCCGGTCGACGCGGTGCTGCGCGCCATCGAACGCGCCACCGACAGCGACCTGCGGCTGACGGATTTCCAGGTGCGCGCGGTCAGCGAGGGCGGCGATGCCCAGGGCCAGGCTCGGCTGGTCGCCCGCCATGCCGGCCGCGACTGGAACGGCGACGGCGTCAGCACCGACATCGTCGAAGCCACCGCGCAGGCCGCGCTGGCCATCGTCAATCGCATCGAACGACACGCGCCGGTCACGCCAGCGACCGCATCCCCAACCCCACGCAACACCAAAGCCCTGGGAGCCACCGCATGAGTACGCCCTTCGTCTGGCACAACGGCCGGATCAAGCCGTGGGCCGATGCCAACGTCCATGTCAGCACGCACGCACTGCACTACGGCTCGTCGGTGTTCGAGGGCGAGCGCGTGTACGCCACGCCGCGCGGGCCAGCCTATTTTCGCCTGGCCGAGCACACCCGCCGGCTGTTCGAGTCGGCGCGCGTCTACGAGATCGAGGTGGGCTACAGCGAAGACGAGATCAACGACGCGTGCCTGGAACTGATCCGCGCCAACGCGATTCCGTCGGCCTACGTGCGGCCGATCGTGTTCCGCGGCGCCGGCGGGTTGGGTGTGCTGGCAAGGGATGGCGCGCCGGTGGAGGTGGCGATCATCGCGCTGAACTGGGGCGCGTACCTGGGCGAGGCGGCCGAGCGCGGCGCCGATGTCTGCGTGTCGTCGTGGAACCGTCCCGCGCCGAACACCCTGCCGAGCTGGGCCAAGGCCGGCGGCAATTACCTGTCGAGCCAGCTGATCGGGCTGGAGGCACGCCGCAACGGCTACGACGAGGGCATCGCTCTGGGCCACAACGGCCTGCTCAGCGAAGGCGCCGGCGAGAATCTGTTCCTGGTGAAGCGCGGCAAGCTGCTCACCCCGCCGTCCAGCGCCGGCATCCTGGCCGGCATCACGCGCGACGCGGTACTCACCCTGGCTGCCGATCTCGGCATCTCGGTCGAAGAGCGCGAGCTGCCGCGCGAGGCGCTGTACTCCGCCGACGAAGTGTTCATGACCGGCACCGCCGCCGAGATCACCCCGGTGCGCTCGGTCGACCGCAAGGCCATCGGCGCGGGCGCGCCGGGGCCGATCACGAAGGCGTTGCAGCAGGCGTTCTTCGGCCTGTTCGACGGCCGCACCGAGGATCGCTACGGCTGGTTGAGTGTGGTCAATGCAGTCGTCCCTGATTGTGGCTCAGCACCAGCTGGTGATCGCGCTCAGGGACGAGCGCACGAAGTGACGGAGGTCGCGGCATGACCTCACGGACCCTCTTCGAGAAAGTCTGGGACGCCCACGTCGTCGTCGCCGAAACCGCCGACACGCCGGCGGTGATCTACGTCGACCTGCACCTGGTGCACGAGGTGACCTCGCCGCAGGCGTTCAGCGAACTGCGCGAGCGCGGGCTGAAACTGCGCCGGCCCGACCGCATGCTGGCCACGCTGGATCATTCCACGCCGACCCTGCCGACGAATGCCGACGGCAGCCGCCCGTATGCGAACGCCGAGGCGCAGGCACAGGTCGCGCAGCTGGAAGCGAACTGCCGCGAGTTCGGCGTCGAACTGCACGGCTGGGACAGCGCCGACCGCGGCATCGTGCACGTGATCGGCCCCGAGCTGGGCGCGACCCAGCCCGGCATGACCATTGTCTGCGGCGACAGCCACACCTCCACCCACGGCGCGTTCGGCGCGCTGGCGTTCGGCATCGGCACCACCGAGGTCGGCCACGTGATGGCCACGCAGTGCCTGCTGCAGCGCAGGCCGAAGACCATGGCAATCCACGTGGACGGCCAGTTGCCGCCGGGCGTGGGCGCGAAGGATTTGATCCTGCACATCATCGGCACGATCGGTGTCGATGGCGGCACCGGTTACGTGCTGGAGTATCGCGGCGCGGCGATCGAGGCGCTGTCGATGGACGAGCGCATGACCGTCTGCAACATGTCGATCGAGGCCGGCGCGCGCGCCGGGCTGATCGCGCCGGACGAGACCACGTTCGCCTGGCTGAAGGATCGCCCGCGCGTGCCGCAGGGCGCGGCGTGGGACGCGGCGGTGACGAGGTGGCGCGCATTGCGCAGCGACGACGGCGCGCGATACGACCGCGAGGTGCGCATCGACGCCGGCGCGGTGAAACCCACCGTCACCTACGGCACCCATCCGGGCATGGCGATCGCGATGGACGCGCCGGTACCGGCGGCGAACAATGCGCAGGAACGCCGCGCGCTCGACTACATGCAAAGCACGCCCGGCCAGCCGATGCAGGGCACGCCGGTCGACGTCGTGTTCGTCGGCAGCTGCACCAACTCGCGCCTGTCCGACCTGCGCGAAGCGGCGCGCGTGCTGCATGGCCGACGCATCGCGCAAGGTGTACGCATGCTGGTGGTGCCCGGTTCCGAGGCGGTGCGCCGCGACGCCGAGCGCGAAGGCCTGCACCACGTGTTCACCGCCGCCGGCGCCGAGTGGCGCGTGCCCGGCTGCTCGATGTGCATCGCGATGAACGGCGACCTGGCGCAGCCGGGCCAGCTGGTGGTGAGCACCTCCAACCGCAACTTCGAAGGCCGCCAGGGCAAGGGCGCACGCACCGTGCTGGCCAGCCCGGCCACCGCCGCCGCATCGGCGATCGCCGGGCGCATCGCCGATCCGCGCGAGTACCTGGTGGAAGTGGCGGCATGAGAGGCAGGAGCGAGGGTAGAGGAGTGAGGAGTGAGAGAGAGCACGAGCCGCATACCGGCGATTTCTCTTTGCACGCACCCGCTCTCCGCCCTTCTCTCACTTCTCACTCCTCTCCACTCACTTTTCAAACGAGCCAGCCATGAATCCCATCACCCGCCTCCACTCCCGCACCGCCGTGCTGGCCGACGAGAACATCGACACCGACCGCATCATCCCGGCACGCTTCCTCACCACCACCACGCGCGAGGGGCTGGGCCAGCTGTGCTTCCACGACTGGCGCTACCAGGCCGACGGCAGCGACAACCCGGCGTTCCCGCTGAACCGGCCGGAAGCGCGCGGCTGCTCGATCCTCGTCGCCGGGCGCAACTTCGGCTGCGGCTCCTCGCGCGAGCACGCGCCGTGGGCGCTGCTGGATTACGGCATCCAGGCGGTGCTGTGCAGCGAGATCGCGGACATCTTCCGCGGCAACGCGCTGAAGAACGGCCTGCTGGCGATCGTCATCGACGAACTGGAACACCGCTGGCTGCTCAAGCACCCCGGCATCGAGCTGGCGATCGACGTGCGCGAGCAGTACATCGCGCTGCCCGACGGCGGCCGCATCCCGTTCCGTCTGGAACCGTTCGCGCGGCACTGCCTGCTCAACGGCGTCGACCAGCTCGGCTACCTGCTGCAGCAGGGTGAGGCCATCCATCGGTACGAACAACAGGAGCAAGCGGCATGAAGGCACGCATCGTCACTCTGCCCGGCGATGGCGTCGGCCCCGAGGTCACCGCCGCCGCGGTGGCCGTATTGAAGACCGTGGCCGCGCGCCATGAGCACGTGTTCGCGTTCGATGAACAGCTGATCGGCGGCATCGCGATCGATGCCACCGGCGAACCGCTGCCGGCCGCTTCGCTGGCGGCGTGCCGGTCCGCCGATGCGGTGCTGCTGGGTGCCGTCGGCGGTCCGAAGTGGTCCGATCCGAACGCACCGGTGCGGCCCGAACAGGGCCTGCTGGCGCTGCGCGCCGCGCTCGGCGTGTACGCCAACCTGCGCCCGCTGCAGGTGCATCCGGCGCTGGCCAACCTGTCGCCGCTGAAGAACGACAAGCTGAAGCACGTCGACGTGCTGTTCGTGCGCGAGCTCACCGGCGGCGCCTATTTCGGCGCGAAGACGCGCAGCGCCGACGCCGCCACCGACGAGTGCAGGTACACCGTAGCCGAGATCGAGCGCGTGGTGCGCCGCGCGTTCGAGCTGGCGCGCGGGCGCCGCCGCCATGTCACCTCGGTCGACAAGGCGAACGTGCTGGAAACCTCGCGGCTGTGGCGCAGCACGGTGCAGCGCATCGCCGCCGACTACCCCGACGTGAAGCTCGAACACCAGCTGGTCGACTCGATGGCGATGCTGCTGCTGACCCAGCCGAACCGCTACGACGTGGTGGTCACCGAGAACCTGTTCGGCGACATCCTCACCGACGAGGCCGCCGCGCTGGCCGGCTCGCTCGGCCTGCTGCCGTCGGCGTCGCTGGGCGACGGTCGCCGTGGACTGTACGAACCGATCCACGGTTCGGCGCCGGACATCGCCGGACAAGGCGTGGCCAATCCGGTCGGCGCGATCCTTTCCGCCGCGCTGCTGCTGCGCCATTCGCTGGGCCTGGAAGCCGAAGCGGCGGCGATCGAATCGGCGGTCGAGCAGGTGCTGCGCCACGGCCCGCACAGTCGCGACATCGGCGGCAGCGCCGGCACCGACGAGGTGCGCGATGCAGTGATCGCCGCGATCGACGAGCACGCCGGCAGCGCCGCCGTGTTCTTTGCCGGAGCACGCGCATGCGGCTGATCCGGCCAGCTTTCCCCGGCGGGCACACGGACGTGCCCGCATTTTCTGCCGCCCCCTGCGCGCATGCGACATGGATGGCTCCTGCACGCCGCGATGGCGCCGACTCCCTCGCCATTCCGTCGACCTCCCTCGCGCGCAGGGGGCGCTTTTCCATTCGCTGCCAATCGACTTCATGGCGAGCACCCACCCCTCATCCGCCCCTTCGGGGCCCCTTCATTCGGGCCATCCCTGGCCCTCACCCTGCGGGCGGCTGGCGCCGTGCAAATCGGCCTTCCTGCCGATTTGTCTCCCCGTCAAGGGAGTTAGTCCTTCGGAGCTTTCTTCATGCGCAGTGACCTGATCAAGAGCGGCCCCGATCGCGCGCCCGCCCGTGCCATGTTGCGCGCCACCGGCCTGGACGACGCCGCGCTGAAGAAGCCGCTGGTGGCGGTGGTGCACACCTGGTCGGACGTCTCGCCGTGCAACCTCAACCTGCGCGATCTCGCGCAGGCAGCGATGGAAGGCGTGCGCGCTGCCGGCGGCACGCCGGTGGAGTTCAACACCATCGCAGTCACCGACGGCATCGCCATGGGCACGCCGGGCATGCGCTATTCGCTGGTCAGCCGCGAGGTCATCACCGACTCGATCGAGGCGGCGGTGGAAGGCCACCTGTGCGACGCCATGGTGGTGCTGTGCGGCTGCGACAAGACCATCCCCGCTGCCGCGATGGCAATGGCGCGGCTGGACATCCCGGCCGTCGCGCTCTATGGCGGCACCATCGCGCATGGCCTGCACAAGAACCGGCCGATCACCATCCAGCAGGTGTTCGAGGCGGTGGGCGCGCACGGCGCAGGCAAGATCGACGACGCGGAACTGCACGCGGTGGAATGCGACGCCTGCGGCGGCGCCGGCGCCTGCGGCGGCCAGTTCACCGCCAACACCATGGCGATGGTGCTGACCACGCTGGGGCTGTCGCCGATGGGACTGAACGACATCCCCGCCACCCACCCGGACAAGCTCGCCGCCGCGCGCCGCTGCGGCGAGCTGGTGATGGACTGCCTGCGCGAGAGCCGCACGCCGCGTGCCCTGATCAGCCGCACCGCGATGCACAACGCCGCGCGCATGGTCGCGGCCACCGCCGGCTCCACCAACGCGGTGCTGCACCTGCTCGCGATCGCCCGCGAGGCCGGCGTGGACTGGTCGCTGGAGGATTTCCAGCCGGCCACCGAGGCCACCCCGGTGATCGCCGACCTGCTGCCCTCCGGCCGCTACACCGCGGTGGAGATGTTCGACGCCGGCGGCGCCGCGCGCGTGGCGCAGGAGCTGATCGAAGCCGGCATGCTGATCGACGCGCCCACCGTCACCGGCCGCAGCCTGTTCGCGGAGGCCGCCGCCGCGCCACGCTTCGCCGACCAACCGGTGATCGCGCCCGTGAGTGCGCCGCTGAAACCGCACGGCGGCTACTCCATCCTGTACGGCAACCTCGCGCCGGACGGCTGCATCCTGAAGATCCCCGGCAAGCACGGCCCCGGCCACGGCGGCACCCGCTTCGAGGGCAGCGCACGCGTGTTCGAGAGCGAGGAGGCTGCCTTCGCCGCCGTGCAGGAAGGCCGCATCGCGAAGGGCGACGTGGTGGTGATCCGCAACGAAGGCCCCGCCGGCGGACCTGGCATGCGCGAGATGCTGGGCGTCACCGCCGCGCTGATCGGCCGCGGTCTCGGCGACGACGTGGCGCTGATCACCGACGGCCGCTTCTCCGGCGCCACCCACGGCTTCATGGTCGGCCACATGGCGCCGGAGGCGGCACGCGGCGGGCCGATCGCGCTGCTGGCCGACGGCGACCGCATCCGCATCGACGCGCTCGCCCGCGAAATTTCCACCGACGCCGACCTCGCCGCGCGCCGTGCGCGGTGGCAGCCACCGGCACCGAAAGTCAGCCGCGGCGTGCTCGCCAAGTTCGCCCTGCTGGTGGGCTCTGCCTCCGATGGCGCCACCACGCAACCCGCCTCACCCGCACCGCACACCACCATCGCATCCAACCAGGGAGTCACCGCATGAGCAGCCCCAACACCCTCGCCTCATCCCGCATCGCCGTGCTCGGCTACGGCAGCCAGGGCCGCGCGCACGCGCTGAACCTGCGCGATTCCGGCCTCGACGTGGTGGTCGGCCTGCGCCCGAACGGCCCGACCTGGCACAAGGCCAAGGCCGACGGCTTCAAGGTGGCCGAGCCGGCCGAAGCCGTGAAGGGCGCCGACCTGGTCGCCGTGCTCACGCCCGACATGGTGCAGCCCGCGCTGTACAAGGAAGCGATCGAGCCGAACCTCAAGCCCGGCGCCGCGCTCTTGTTCGCGCACGGTTTCAACGTGCATTTCGGGCAGATCGTGCCGCGCGCCGACGTCGACGTGATCCTGGTCGCACCCAAGGGCCCCGGCGCGCTGGTGCGCAGCGAGTACGAGCGCGGCCGCGGCGTGCCGTGCATCTGGGCGGTGCACCAGGACGTCAGCGGCCAGGCCGAGGCGAAGACCCGGGGCTACGCCGACGGCATCGGCGGCGGCCGCGCGATGCTCATCAAGACCGACTTCAAGGAAGAGACCGAGACCGACCTGTTCGGCGAGCAGGCGGTGCTCTGCGGCGGCGCCAGCGAGCTGGTGACCAAGGGTTTCGAGACCCTGGTGGAAGCCGGCTACCAGCCGGAGATCGCCTATTACGAGGTGATGCACGAGCTGAAGCTGATCGTCGACCTGTTCTACGAGGGCGGCCTGGCCAAGATGCTGCAGTTCGTCTCCGAGACCGCGCAGTACGGCGACTACGTCAGCGGCCCGCGGGTGGTCGACGCCGGCGTGAAGGCGCGCATGAAGGAAGTGCTCGCCGACATCCAGGACGGCACCTTCGCGCGCAACTGGACGGCCGAATACGCCGCCGGCCTGCCGAACTACAACCGGCTCAAGCAGGCCGACCTCGCGCATCCGATCGAGCAGGTCGGCGCGAAGCTGCGGGCACAGATGCCGTGGCTGCAGCCAAGCGCACCGAAGACCGTCGTCGAGCCGCTGAAGAAAGCCGGTTGAATCCCCGCGGGTCGGCCGGCGCTTCGCCGGCGACCCGAATGACTTGTCCCGACATCACGAGGTTTGCCATGAAACGCTTCCACATCGCCCTGGCCGTTGCCGACCTGGACGCCTCCGTCGCCGATTACAGCGCCCGCCTGGGCCAGCCGCCGCACGCGCTGGTGCCCGGCAGCTACGCCCTGTGGCGTACCGACCAGCTCAACTTCTCGATCAGCCGCGAACCCGCGCACGCCGGACAGTTGCGCCACGTGGGTTTCGAGGACGACGACGCGCGCGGCTTCACCTGCGAGGCCGACGTCAACGGCATCGCGTGGGAGAACTTCTCCGCCGTGGCGCAGGAGCTGCGGATCATCTCGACCTACGGCGTGCCCGTGCACCAGGGCGCCGCGGAAGAACTGATCCGCAACTGAGCCGCACCTCTTCGACCCGCCGGCCCGACCGGCATCGCCAGGAGTCATCGTGACCACCTCTTCCCCACCCGCCAGCGCGGCCGTCGCCGTCGCCCATCCCTCACCCGTCGCGGTGCCGGCCAGCGGCGCCGAGGCGATCGTGCAGGTGCTCGCCGACGAGGGCGTGGAGGTGATCTTCGGCTACTCCGGCGGCGCGATCCTGCCGGTGTACGACGCGGTGTTCCGCCACAACGCCTTGCACCCCCGCGAAGACGGCGGCGAGTCGATGCCGCTGGTGGTGCCGGCCAACGAGCAGGGCGCCGGGTTCATGGCGGCCGGCTACGCGCGCGCCTCGGGCAAGGTCGGCGTGGCCATCGTCACCTCCGGCCCGGGTGCGACCAACATGGTCACGCCGGTGCGCGACTCGATGGCCGACTCGATTCCGCTGGTGGTGATCTGCGGCCAGGTCGGCACCGCCTCGATCGGCAGCGACGCGTTCCAGGAGGCGCCGGTCAGCAACATCATGGGCGCCTGCGCCAAGCACGTGTTCCTGGTCACCGATGCGGCGCAGCTGGAGGCGACCGTGCGCACCGCGTTCACCCTGGCGCGCAGCGGCCGCCCCGGCCCGGTGGTGGTGGACGTGCCCAAGGACGTGCAGAACGCCGCGATCGACTGGCACGGCAGCGGCGAACTGCTGCTCGGCGGCTATCGCTCGCGGCTGCGCACGGTGGAGCAGGCCAGCCTCTCCGACACGGACTGCGCGGCGTTCTTTGCCGCGCTGGCTCAGGCGCGGCGACCGCTGATCTACGCCGGCGGCGGCGTGATCGCGGCGGAGGCCAGCACGGCGCTGCGCGACTTCGTCGACGCCTTCGGGCTGCCGGTCACCACCACCTTGATGGGCCTGGGCGCGTTCGACACCGCCGACCCGCGCGCGCTGCACATGCTCGGCATGCACGGCACCGCCTATGCGAACTACGCGGTGGAAGACTGCGACTTCGTGCTGGCGTTGGGCGCGCGCTTCGACGATCGCGTGGCCGGCGTGCCGGACAGGTTCGCGCCGGGCGCGAAGTTCATCGCGCAGATCGACATCGACCCGGCCGAGATCGGCAAGGTCAAGCGCGTGGACTGGCACCACGTCGGCCCGCTCACGCGCGCGCTGGAACGGCTCACCGCGTACGGCCGCGCGCACGCCATCGCGCCGCAGCTCTCCGCGTGGCATGCGCACGTGGCCGGGCTCAAGCGCACGCACGCCATGGACTACGACCGCGCCAGCGCGCTGATCCAGCCATATGCGGTGATCGAGGCGCTCAACCGCCACACGCAGGGCCGCGCGATCATCAGCACCGGCGTCGGCCAGCACCAGATGTGGGCGGCGCAGTACTTCGATTTCCGCGCGCCACGGCATTGGCTCACCTCCGGCTCGATGGGCACGATGGGCTTCGGCCTGCCCGCGGCGATCGGCGCGCAGTTCGCGCACCCGGGCAAGCTCGTGATCGACATCGACGGCGACGCCAGCATCCGCATGAACATCGGCGAGCTGGAAACCGTCACCACCTACGGCCTGCCGCTGAAGGTCGTGGTGCTCAACAACAGCGGCGACGGCATGGTGCGGCAGTGGCAGCGGCTGTATTTCAAGGGTCGCTTTGCCGGCTCCGACAAGAGCCTGCACAAGAAGGATTTCGTGCTCGCCGCGCAGGCCGACGGATTCGCTTGGGCGCGACGACTCGACCAGCCGGCTGCGCTGGAGGCGACCGTCGCCGATTTCCTCGCCTTCGCCGGCCCGGCCTTCCTCGAAGTGGTGATCGACCCGGACGCCGGCGTGTACCCGATGGTCGGCCCCGGCGCCAGCTACGCGCAGATGATTACCGGCGATTTCATCGCCTCGCGCAAGGCGGCAGCCGTGGACGAAGGCGCGACGTCGCACATGTTCTGAGCTTTTGATTTTCCCTTCTCCCTCCGGAGACCGCAGGGAAAGGGACCACCCACGGAGCATCGCCATGAACCACACCCTGTCCATCCTGCTGCAGAACGAAGCCGGCGCGCTGGTGCGCGTGGCCGGGCTGTTTGCCGCGCGCGGCTACAACATCGACACGCTGACCGTCGGCCCCACGCACGACCCGTCGGTGTCGCGGCTGGTCCTCACCGTGCAATGCGACGAGGCCGGGCTGGGCCGGATCATGCAGCAGACGCGCAAGCTGGTGGACGTGCTGCAGGTGGCGCACCCGGCCGCCGCGCTCGCCGCGTGAATGCAGCCGCGCCACTGCCGCTCGACGGCGACGACGCCCTGCTCGCGCAGATCCTCGGCGCCCGCGTGCATGACGTGGCGCGCGAATCGGCGCTGGACGAGGCGCCGTTGCTCGGCGCACGGCTTGGCCGGCGCGTACTGCTCAAGCGCGAGGACCAGCAGAGCGTGTTCTCGTTCAAGCTGCGCGGCGCGTACAACCGCATGGTGCAGCTGGATGCGGCACAGCGCGCGCGTGGCGTGATCGCCGCCTCGGCCGGCAACCACGCGCAAGGCGTGGCGCTGGCCGCGGCGAAGCTGGGTATCCGAGCCACCATCGTGATGCCGGTGACCGCGCCGCAGGTGAAGGTGGATGCGGTGCGCCGCTTCGGCGGCGCGATGGTCGAGGTGCTGCTGGCCGGCGACTCCTACAGCGAGGCTCAGGCCGCCGCCGCGCAACTGCAAGCCGAGCGCGCTGCGGTGTTCGTGCATCCGTTCGACGACCCGGCGGTGATCGCCGGCCAGGGCACCATCGCGCTGGAGATCCTGCGCCAGCACCCCGGCCCGCTGCAGGCGGTGTTCGTGCCGGTCGGCGGCGGCGGCCTGCTCGCCGGCGTGGCCGCGTGCATCAAGGCGCTGCGGCCTGCGGTGCAGGTGATCGGCGTGCAGGCGGCGGATTCGGACGCGATGGCGCGCTCGCTGGAGCGCGGCGAGCGCGTGGTGCTGGACGAGGTGGGCCTGTTCGCCGACGGCACCGCGGTGAAGCAGGTCGGCGCGCTGACCTTTGCGCTGTGCCGGCAGCACGTCGATGCCATGCTGCGGGTGGATGCCGACGCGATCTGCGCGGCGATCCGCGACATCTACCACGACACCCGCAGCGTGCCCGAGCCCGCCGGCGCACTCGCCCTGGCCGGGCTGAAGCAGTACGCCGCCGCGCACCCCGGCGACGACGGCACGCTGGTGGCGATCGTCTCCGGCGCCAACATGAACTTCGACCGCCTGCGCTTCGTCGCCGAGCGCGCCGAGCTGGGCGAGCAGCGCGAGGCGGTGTTCGCGGTGACCATCCCGGAGGAGCGCGGCAGCTTCCGCCGCTTCTGCGCCACGCTGGGCCGGCACCAGATCACCGAGTTTAACTACCGCATCGGCGACACGCACAGCGCACACATCTTCGTCGGCGTGCAGATCGCCAGCCGCGCCGAACGCGAGGCGCTGGTCGCCGCCTTCCATGCGCAGGACTTCGCCGTGCTCGACCTCACCGACGACGAACTGGCCAAGCTGCACCTGCGCCACATGGTCGGCGGCCGCTCGCCGCTGGCCCGCGACGAACTGCTGTACCGCTTCGAATTCCCCGAACGCCCCGGCGCCCTGGTGCACTTCCTCGACCAGCTGCACCCGGACTGGAACATCAGCCTGTTCCACTACCGCAACCACGGCGCCGACCACGGCCGCATCCTGGTCGGCCTGCAGGTGCCGGCCGCCGAACACGCCCTGTTCGCGCGGTTCCTCGCCACGCTCGGCTACCCGCACGTGGACGACAGCGCGCACCCGGCCTACCGCTTGCTGCTGCGCACGTGAGCGGGAAGCGTCCTGCGGACGGCCGAAGGATGGGCGGCTAGAACAGGTCGATGCTGCCCGCGGCGAGGCCACGGCCGAGTGCGCCGCAGGCGCCGAGTTCCTCGTAGCCGCGCACGCCGTCGCGGCCGTGCTGCTTGACGAAATACAGCGCCTGGTCGGCGCGGTCGAGCGCCACGGCGGGGTAGTCGTGCGCGCCGATGCGCGAGTAGCCGATGCTGATGGTGACGTGACCGACCAGCGGGAAGGCGAAGCGGGCAACGTGCGCGCGGAAGCGTTCCAGCACGCCGTGCACGGTGACCTCGTCGGTGGCGCTGAACAGGGCCACGAACTCCTCGCCGCCGAAGCGGAACAGCACGTCGCCGCGACGGAAGCAGGCGCGCATCTGCTGTGCCAGCAGCAGGATCACCTCGTCGCCGTAGACGTGGCCGAAATTGTCGTTGATGTGCTTGAAATGGTCGATGTCCACGATCGCCAGCCACACCTGCGCCGCCTCGCCGGCCGGCGCCGCGCGCTGCTCCTGCGCGGGCGGAACGGCGAGCGGATACGGCCGCAGCGGCGTATCGCGCAGTTGCAGCATCCGCTGCAGCTGGCGCTCCAGGCTGCGCCGGTTGTACAGGCCGGTCAGCTTGTCGTGCTCGCTCTCGTGCAGCAGCGCGGTGTAGTTGGCGTAGATGCGCGCGAAGCCGTCGATCAGCGACCGGCTGCGCAGCGGCGCCAGCGCGCTGTCCAGTTGCAGCGCACCGATCGCATGCCCTTCACGCACGATCGGCACCAACTGGCGATGCAGGCCGTTGCGGGTTTCGGTCTGCGCCTGCATGTCCTGCAGGCAGCGATGGATCGGGCCCAGCGCCGCACCCAGGCATTCCGGTTCCAGCGGATGCACCTGGTACGCGCCGACGCTGTCGGGCGAGCAGCACACCACGCTTTCCAGCGCGCTGTCCTCGGGGAAGCACTTGGCCAGGGTCACGCGGCGCGCACCGGTCAGTTCGGCCAGGGTCAGCACCAGGCTGTGGTCCAGCGCGTCGAGATCGCGGTGATGGGTGAGCGCCGCCAGCGAATCGAGCACGCGCCATTCGTCGGGCGCCTCGACGGCCACCGGCCGCGCCGTCAGCACCTCGCTGCACGGGTCGGCCAGCTCCAGGCTGTCTTCCTCGATGAATTCGTGCTCGATCACGGACACTCCCGGCGCCACGCGCCCGGACTCGGTTGCGGGGACCCGACTGGGCCCTCCAGTGTCGGTATCGGCCCCGCGGGGGCAGTCTTTAGCGCGGGATCAGGCCATCCCGCCGTTTACCCCGATCACCTGGCCGTTGATGTAGCCGGCCGCCTCCGAGCACAGGAACGCCACCAGTGCCGCCACTTCCTCCGGCGTGCCGGCGCGCTGGGCCGGCACCAGCTCGCGGATGCGTTCGGGCGGGAACGCGGCGTCGGCCATGCGCCCCTCGATCACGCCAGGCGCGACCACGTTGACGGTGATCCCGCGCGAAGCCATTTCGCGCGCCAGCGATTTGCTGGCGCCATGCAGCGCAGCCTTGGCGGCGGCGTAGTTGGTCTGCCCGCGGTTGCCCAGCAGCGCCGCGACCGAGCTGATCGACACGATGCGGCCGAAGCGCGCGCGCGCCATCGGCAGCAGCAGCGGCTGGGTGACATTGAAGAAGCCGTGCAGGCTCACGTCGATCACCCGGTGCCATTGCTCGGAGCTCATCCCGGCCATCGGCGCGTCGTCGTGGATGCCGGCGTTGTTGACCACCGCATGGATGCAGCCCTCGCCGAGCAGCACGTCCAGCGCCGCGCGGGTGACCTCGGCGTCGCTCACGTCGAAGGCGGTGGCCTGTGCACTGCCGCCGCCGGCGACGATTTCGCCGACCACCGCCTCTGCGCGATGCAGGCTGCGGTTCGCGTGCACGATCACGTGGTAGCCGCCGCCGGCCAGTGCCTGGGCGATGGCGCCGCCAAGCTCGCCGCTGCCACCGGTGACCAGGGCGCGTCGCAGGGAGGTGGGAGTGGGCATGGGCGACCTCGAATCAGGATTGGGGGTGGATCACCGCGGCGCGGCCGCGGCACAGCAGGCGGCCTTGGTGCTCGACGCGGAACGCATACTGGGCGCCGCCGTCGTCGGCGTACAGACATTCGGCATGGACGTCCAGACGGCCATCCAGATGGTCGACATGTTCCGCGAACAAGTCCACCTCGCGCAGGCTGACCAGCCAGCCGGGGCGCACCGTTTCATGGCCCCGCTCGCGCGCCAGCAATGCGCCATGCACGGCCATCGCCTGTGCACCGTACTCGGCCAGGTGCACCGCGTGCAGGCCGCGCTCGCCGCGCAGCGGGTTGTCCAGGCGCGCGTGACCGGCGCTGATGGCGTGGATGCCGCGCTCGTCCCACGCCAGTACCGCATCGAGCAGGCACATGCGGCCGGCGTGCGGGATGAGGTGGGCCCAGTCAGTCTTGTCGAGCATGCGGCGCCATCAGGATCGACAGGCAGAAGTGGAACGCCACGCCCAGGCTCACCGTGAGCCCGATCGCGCGCAACACCGGAATCGTCGCCCACGCCAGCATGCCGAACACCAGCAGCGCGGACAGCACGCAGACCAGGGTGGCGTGCAAGGTGCGCCGCTGCTCGGCCGGGTCGCCGGTGTCGCGCTCGAAGAACAGCGCGTAATGCAGGCCCAGGCCGCCGGCGAGGATCAGCGCGACCAGGTGGAACAGCGAGATCTCGATGCCGGCCACGCGTTCGACCGCGAGCACCAGGAAGGTTGCCAGCGTCATCGGCGCCAGCACGTGCCAGGCGCGGCGCGCGCTGCGCAGGGCGACCGAGATCGTCACCACCAGCAGCAGTCCGGCCGCCAGCAGCGCCTGCAGGATGCGCGTGCGATAGGCGGCCACCAGCGATTCGGAGGCGGCCTTGAGATCAAGCAGATGCACCGCGCCGCCGCGGTCCGCGCCCAGCGTCTGCAGCGCGGCGACGTCATGCACGCCGCTGACCGTGGCCAGGCCCAGCCAGTGGCCATCGCGCTGCACCAGCATCGCGGCCAGGCGCTGGCCCAGCGGCGTCTGCGCGTAGCGCTCGGGCGTCAGCGGCGGCAGCGCGCGTGCGGTTTCCACGTCATCGACGAACGGCTGGAACAGGTCGGCGCGGAACGGCATGCCCTGCAGCGCCCCGGCCAGCGCATGTTCGAGCATGGCGCGATCGGGCAACTTCTGCTGCCGCGCGCGCTGCTGCGCCACGGCAGGCAGGTAGCGCGAGGGCAGCTCGATCGCGTCGACTGCGTGCCGCTCCACCAGCGCATCGGCCTGCGGCTGCAGCGATTGCGACAGCGCCAGCACGCCCTGTTCGGTGGGTGCCTGCAACAACAGCAGGTAACGCACGTCCGGCGCACCCAGCGCTTGGCGCAGACGCGCATCGTGCTGCAACAACGCGCTCGGCACCGGCGTCAGTGCAGCGAGGTTGTTCTGCCAGAACGGGCCCGGCGCCAGCGCCAGCATCGCAGCGATCGCCAGCGCCACCAGCAGCGGAATCCAGCGCGGGCGCGGCAGCCGGTCGAGCCAGCCGCGAGCACGGATCAACCAGCCCATCGCGGCCACGTCGCGCACGCGCCGCGGCAACAGATGCGGCAGCAGGTAGCGCGTGCTCAGGCCCGCCACCAGCAACCCCACGATGGTGAATACCGCCAACTGCTGCAGCCCGGCCACGCCGGAGGCGTAGAACGCCAGGTAGGCGATGCAGGCCGAGGCGATCGCGGTGAGCAGCAGCGGCCACAGGTCGCGCACGCTCTGCAACGCGTCCTCGCCGGCGCGGCGGTGGCTGAGCACGCGGATCGGGTATTCCTGCGCCACGCCGAGCAAGGTGAAGCCGAACGCCAGGGTGATGCCGTGCACTTCGCTGAACACGAGGGTGAGCGCGGCGATGCCGGCCAGTGCGGCGCTGGCGATCGGCAGCGCGGACAGCAGCAGCGAGCTCACGCTGCGATAGGCCAGCAGCAGCAGCGCGATGAAGCCCACGGTGGAGATGCGCCCGATCCAGTCGGCCTGGTGCCGCGTCTGCGCGCCGATCACCACGCTGAAGTAGCCCGGACCGCTCAGTTCCAGCCGCGCGTCGGCACTGCCGGGCAACGCGTGGAACGCCTCGCGGATGCCGTCGATCGCCTGCTGCTGCGCGCCGGGGTCGAAGCCGGCGGCCACGGTCTGCACCAGCAGCAACGCTTCGTGCTGCGGGGTGAACCACACGCCGTCGCGCAGCTGGGGCGATTTCGCCGGCGCCCAGCGCTCGGCCAGTTTCAGCGTCTCCAGCGTGGGATCGCGCGGCAGCAGGTTCTTCAGCAGGCTGGCGGCCGGCGAGGAGAGGTCGTCCAGCCGCTGCTGCAACTGATCGGCGAGATAGGCCTCGTCCAGCGGCTGCGTGTCCAGCGTGGGCGAGAGCAGGTAGCGATACGGCAGCAACCGGGGATCGAGCGACGCGAGGTCGAAGCTGCCGTTGAGCACCTGGCTGTAGCGCGCGTCCTTTTTCAGGACGGCAGCGAGGCCCTGGCTCAAGCCGGCCAGTTGCCCGTCGGAAGCGCCGGAGATCGACAGCAGCAGCAGGCGCGAACCCGGCCCCTCGCCCACCTGCTCCATCAGCAGGCGCTGGTCCGGCGTGGTCGGCGCGGGCATGAAGCTGCGCAGGTCGCTGCTGACGTGCAGGCGCTGGCTCACGATCCAGCCGAGTCCGGCCAGCGCCAGCAGCCAGGTGACCAGCAGCGTGGCGCGGGCGCCGCGGTGCATGTTCAGGGCGAACCCGTGCACAGCGCCTGCAGCTCGGCGCGGGTCGGTTCGGCCGGCATCTTTTCGGCGAGCGGACCAAGCAGGTCGACCGCCAGGTCGCCGTCGGCCTCCTGCATGTGCATGCAGCGCGACTGGTCGCCCACGCCGTCGATGCGGATGCGCGCGACCGTCTTCGCCACGTGGGCGTCGCGCGGCACCAGGGTCAGCGTCCACGCGCCGGCGGCATCGCCTTCGCGCTGGATCTCGAACGCCTGCTCCAAGCGGGCAGCATCACCGCCGAGCAAGGCAACGAAGCTGTCCAGCAGCACCTGCAGCTGCGGCGCACGCTTGAGCGAAAAGTGCCGCGCCGGCTTGCCGTCGCGCTGCTGGGTCACTTCGCCGTCGGCGATCGTGGCGGTCTCCGCGCGAGGGTGCTCGACGCGCCGCTGCAGGCGGTCGTCGCCCAGCCAGGACAGTTGCCCGGAGACCACCAGCGGGCGATCCAGCATCTTGAGGAAACGCGCCTCGGCGAACGCGGTGTGCGCCGGTGCCGGCTGGCGCAGGCCGGCGATCACGGCCTGGGTCGAGGTGGCCGCGACCGCCGGTTCAGACGCCCACGCGGTGACCGCCCAGCACGGCAGCAGCAGGTTCAGCAGCAGGCGGGTCTTGCCAGAAATCATAGAAGTTGAACCAGTTGTAGGGAGCGACGCGGATGTAGTGCTCCAGCCGTTGCGCGTAGCGCTCGAGCAGGGCGTCCAGCGCCGGCCCCCGATCATGCCGGGGAATCTCCACTCGTTCGCTGAACGGCTCGAACACCAGCCGGTAGCGATTGCCGCCGAGGTAAAGCCCGAAGCACAGTACCACCGGCACCTTGAGCGTATGCGCCAGCAACCACGGGCTGACCGGGAACGGCGCCGGCGAGCCCAGCAGGTCGACGCGGCGCAGCACCTCGTGGCCGCGGCCGCGGTCGGCCAGCATCGCCACCAGCGCGCCGTGCTGGCAGGCTTCGGCCATGGCCAGCGCGATCGAGGTGCCATCCTGCGCGGCGTCGATCACGCAGGCGCCCACCTCCGGCGCCAGCGCCTCCAGCAGCTCGGTCATCGCCGGGGTCTTCTGCTTGTCCAGCACCACCCGCAGCGGCAGCTCGGGCCGGCGCGCGCCGATCGCGCGCAGCGCCTCGAAGCTGCCCTGGTGCGAACCCAGCAGCAACACGCCGCGGCCCAGCGCAGCGCGCTGTTCCAGCAGGTCCAGGCCTTGCGTCTCGAACTGGAACGGCTGCTCGCCGCGGGCGAGCAGGAAGATCCGGTCCATGATCGTGGCGGCGAAACAGTGGATGTGCTTCAGCACCTGCCATGGCGTGGCCGGGCGACCGAACACGCGCTGCAGGTAGTGCGCCGAAGCCCGGCGCTCCGGCCCGCGGCGGCAGTAGAAGTACAGCGTGATCGGATACAGGCAGCAGCGACCCAGCCGGCGCCCGCCATGCAGGGCAATCGCGCGGATCAGCCACAGCGCGAAGCGGCCGCCGCCCTCGGGCCGGCTCTGCCAGTGTTCGCTGTCGCTCATGCCTCGCCCTCGATGACGCCACGCGCCAGCAGCATGCCGTCGCGCTCGATGCGGAAACGGACCCGCGAAGCCGATGCCGCGAGGGGCATCAGTTCCAGCCGGGCCGCTTCGCCGGGCCGCAGCGGCGCCACGAATTTCGCCTCCGGCACGCGCACCAGCCGCTGGCCGCGCCACGCGCGCAGCGCCAGCGCCAGCTGCTCCAGCAGCAACACGCCGGGCACCAGCGGCTGTCCCGGGAAGTGACCGGGCAAGGCCGGATGATCGGCCGCGAACTGCAACGCCTGTGCGTACCCGCTCATGGCGAGACGCCGCCGTTGCCGTGCAGCAGCTGCGGCCAGCGCAGGGCCAGTTTCAGCAGCATGTCGTGCAGGCCGGGGTGGCTGAGATGGCGCAGGCGCCAGCGCCGCCAGGCGTACTCCAGCAGGAACGCCGCGCCCAGCAGCAGGTAGCAGCCCACGTGCAGCCATGCCGAGGCCCAGCGCTCGGGCACCGACCACGCCGACGTCACACCGAGGCGCGGCAGCAGCCCGTCGCGTGCGGCGAACAGCAGCAGGCCGGTCAACAGCAGCGCCTGCGCCGCCAGCAGCACGGTCCAGAACCAGGTGATCTGCCGCGCATAGCGCGCCACGCCGGGCTCGCGCAGCCGCTCGGCACCCTCGATCGCCACCACGAAACGCGCCACGAGCGGCTCGCCGCCGAGCAGGCTGCGGCCGAACCAGCATGCCAGCGCCACGTTGATCAGGATCGGCACCGCCTCCAGCAGCAGGTCGGCCAGCCCGAGCCGCGAGGCCAGCCACACGCCGGCCAGCATCAGCAGCCACAGCAACCACGGCAGCGGTCGGCGCGACTGCAGCCGCGGCAGCATCAGCACGCTGGCCAGCACCGCCAGCGCCAGCAGCGCGAAGATCGGCCGATGGGTGACCACCCCGGCGATGGCGAACACCGGATAGGCGAGCAGCAACCACAAGGCGTGGCGCCGCGAGGTCGGAACATGGGGGGATACGGCGGATTTCATGCGCGATTCCGCGACGACTCGGTCGGCACCGGCAGCTTGCCACGCGTGGCGCACGGTGGCGTGACGAAGGCGGAAAGCGCGGCGCCATGCGGCGCCAAGGCGTCCATGACCAGCCCGCACGACCGCTCCATCCCGCACCGACCGTTCAGGCGCGGTGCTGCTCGACGTGGCTCGACAGATTGCGCAGGCTGGCGAAGATCTGACGGTTTTCCGGGTTGTCCGAGCGCAGCTGGAAGCCGTAGCGCTTGGAGACGGCCAGGGCGATCTCCAGTGCATCGATGGAGTCGAGCCCCAGTTCGCCCCCGAACAGCGGTGCATCGGGGTCGATCTGCTCGGCATTGACGTCCTCGAGGTTGAGGCATTCCACCACCAGGGTGGCCAACTCGTGCTGCGCCTCTGTCTGTTCCGCCATGCTCGATTCCGTACGCCAGATGCATTGCCTCCCCCCGGTGGCAGTGGGCGCAGAGTGTAACATAGCGGCCTTGTCGTTCCGGTTGGCCAGCATGATCCAGGGATGTGAAAACCCGCAGGTGGAAGCTCGGGCGCGGCGGGCGCCGCAGGTGTCCTATCGCATGGCGGAGGTCGCCACCCTGCTGGAGGCGCCGGGCACGCTGGCGGTGCTCGGTTTCGACCCAGCCGTACCCTCCGGTGACGATCCGCGCCACCTGCAGGTGGCGCTGGCCAGCACCGATGCCCCCGCGCCGCTGGAACTGTGGCAGGTGGACGCGCCGGTGCGCTGCGGCATGGAAGGCGCGTTGCGCTGGTCGACCGGCGGCGGCTGGCTGTTCGCCGCGGTCGAGCTGGACGAACGCGAACACGGCGGCGCCCGCGCCACCGCAAAGCAGGCCTACGACTTGCTGCACCGGTTCGTCGCCGGCCGCGACGCACGGCACGTCCTGCGGGTGTGGAACTACATCGGCGCGATCAACGACGGCGAAGGCGATGCGGAACGCTACAAGCGCTTCTGCGAAGGCCGCGCCGCCGGCATGGGCGATTTCTTCGCCGAAGGTTTCCCCGCCGCCACCGCGATCGGCCACCTCGCGGCGGAACACCGCCTGCAGGTCTACCTGCTGGCCGGCGAGCAGGCCGGCCACCGGGTCGAGAACCCGCGCCAGGTCAGCGCATGGCGCTACCCGCGGCAATACGGCCCCACCCCGCCCAGCTTTGCGCGGGCGATGCTCCTGCCGGCCCGCGACACGCTGGCCATTTCCGGCACCGCCGCGGTCGTGGGCCATGCCTCGGCCCACCACGACAACCTCGATGCGCAGCTGGAGGAAACCCTGACCAACCTGGACGCGCTGCTGGCCAGCGCCGACATGCGCGCCGGCTTCGACACGCATTCACCGCTCAAGGTCTACCTGCGCCACGACGGCGACGCGCCGCGCGTGCGCGACGCGCTCCGGCAGCGCCTGCCGGGCGTACCCCTGCTGCTGCTGCACGGCGACATCTGTCGCCGCGAACTGCTGGTCGAGATCGACGGCTGGCGCTACGTTTAGCGATGCGCCGGTTTCATCGGGAGTCCTTCGCCGATGGCTCCAGCGAATCCAGCAGCTCGATCATCTGGGAACGAACGTAGGGATTGGACGTTTTCCCGTGATCCGCAGCTTGCTGGTTCCTTACCGGCGACCGCATGAGCAATTTGCCGGTAGCGGCCTGGAATACCGAGATCACGGCCCTGTAACCGACCGTCGGCGCAAAGGACTCGCTGGACTGCTTGTACGAAGACGCCGAATAGCCAGGCGCCACCGAGGGGCGGTAGTCGATGGCCACCCGGTACGGCAAGGCGATCTCCGCGGCGCGCGACGCGGTGGCGGTGAACGCCGGATCATCGGAGTCCACGTTGTGGACGGTCACGTCGTGATCGCGAGCCCAGGCGAAAACCGCGTTGCCGACGTTGACGCAATTGACGCTGTCGCTGGTGCATGCCACGTAAAGCGAGAAGCGCGGGGTGTCGTCTGCGGCGAACAGTTGCAGCGATTGCAGTTGTCGTTGCTGGGCGCCACTTGTCGTCGAGCCGGCGCCAGCGCAACCGTAGAGCGCAATCGACGAAACCACGATCAAGCCATTCAGCCATTTCTGCATCACAGTCCTCCTTCCTTGCCGAGTGTCACGGTCGGAACACGCACGGGGCTCGTCGCGGGCGCGCAGATCGCGTGACGCGAAAACAGCGCGAGCGGCCCTTCAGCTTTCGCTCCTCACTTCTGTTTCACCGGTCGCCGCCAGCCCTCGAACGTCTGCTGTCGGGCGCGCGCCAGAGTCAGCTGGCCTTCCGGCGCGTCGCGGGTGATCACCGAGCCGGCGCCGAGGGTGGCTTGCGCGCCGATGCTCACCGGGGCGACCAGGGCGCAGTTGGAGCCGATGAAGGCGCCGTCGCCGATGCGGGTAACGAACTTGTTCACGCCGTCGTAGTTGCAGGTGATGGTGCCGGCGCCGATATTGACGCCACGGCCGACCACGGTGTCGCCGAGGTAGGTGAGGTGGTTGGCCTTGCTGCCTTCGCCGATGCGGGCTTTCTTGGTCTCGACGAAGTTGCCCACGTGCACGCCGGCGTCCAGCTCGGTGCCCGGACGCAGCCGCGCGAACGGGCCGATCGTGCACGGGCCGTGAGTGACCACGCCGTCGAGATCGCAGTGCGGATGCAGCACGGTGCCGGCGGCCAGTTGCACGTCCTTCAGGCGAGTGAAGGCGCCGATGCGCACGTCGTCGCCGAGCACCACGCGCCCTTCCAGGATCACGTCGATGTCGAGCTCGACGTCGCGGCCGGCCTCGACCGTGCCGCGCACTTCCACGCGCAGCGGGTCGGCCATGCGCACGCCATCGCGAAGCAACGCGTGCGCGGCGCGGCGACGCCAGGCGGCTTCCAGCTCGGCCAGTTGCACGGGATCGTTGGCGCCGGCGGCTTCCACCGGGTCGGCGCACTCGACGCTGAGTGCGCCGCGGCCCTCGGCAGCAGCCATCGCGAAGATGTCCGTGAGGTAGTACTCGCCTTGCGCGTTGTCGCGATCGAGTTGCTTGAGCCAGCCGCGCAAGGCCAGCGCGTCGGCCAGCAGGATGCCTGTGTTGACCAGGTTGACCGCGCGCTGGCCGGCGTCGGCGTCCTTCTCCTCGACCACCTCGCGCACGTGGCCGTTGCCGTCGCACAGCACGCGCCCGTAGCCGGTCGGATCGGCCAGCCGCGTGGTGAGCAGGCTGAAGCCGCCTTCGGCGTCCAGCAGCTGGCGCAGCGTTTCCGCGCGGGTCAGCGGCACGTCGCCGTACAGCACCAGTACGCGTGCCGCGCGCGGCACGCCGGCGATCGCCTGCTCCACCGCGTGACCGGTGCCGAGCCGCTCAGCCTGCAACACCCAATGCAGGGCCTGCCCCGGCTCTGATCCGGGATCGTCCTGCGAGGCAAACGCCGCGCGCACCTGCTCGCCACAATGCCCGTAGACGACGTGGATGGCGGCTGGCTGCAAGGTTCGCGCGGTGGCGAGCACGTGCGCCAGCAGCGGCTTGCCAGCCAGCGGCATCAGCACCTTGGCGCGATTGGATTTCATCCGCGTGCCGGCACCGGCCGCCAGGATGATCACGTGCAGCGGCGTTGTTTCCATCGGTTGCGACCCCGTTCCGAACGAAGCAAAAGCATAGCAGCCGATGCCGCCGGTCCGGTGCGGCCGAGCCCTAGCCGCGGCTTGCGAAGGCGCATACAAAAGCGCAACGATCGCCGTGACAGACTGGCGCCGACAAGCAGCAAACAGACGAGGTGCAGCATGACGCGCATGACCGGAATCCATCCGTGCAGTTTCGTGGCCCTGCTTGCCCTGGCCACGGCCGGCGGGCTGGCACCCGCGATGGCCGCGGCCGCGCCGCCGCCGACGATCGCCGTGGGCGAGCCCGTTCCCGGCGCGCGGGTCACCGTGAATTACGTCAATCCGGAGGAGTTCAGCGAGGCCCGGCAATACGGCCTGCAGGACCGCTTCAACGGGAGGAGCTACCTGGAGCCGCTGAAGGCCCATCTGATCAAGCGCGCCACGAAGATGCTGCCGGCCGGCGATCGCCTGGAGGTCAACATCACCGACATCAAGCTCGCCGGCGGCTACGAGCCCTGGCACGGCCCGCAGTTGAGGTACGTGCGCTTCATGAAGGACGTCTATCCGCCGCGCATCGATCTCGACTTCAAACTGACCGACAGCAACGGCAAGGTGGTGCGCGAAGGTTCGCGCAAGCTGCGCAACTTGGGCTACCTGCAGAGTGGCGCCGCGCGCGTGGGCGATACCGATCCGCTGCGCTACGACAAGGCATTGATCGACAGCTGGCTGCGCCGCGGGCCGGAAAACCTCTAGCGGCAGGAATCCGGCCGCGGGGCCTCAGTGCTTGAGGTTCTTGCGCAGCCGCTCCAGCGCCTGCAACTGGGCCATCGCCTGGGTGAGCCGGGTCTGTGCCTCGGCCAGTTCGATCGCGTCGGTGCGGTTGGCCAGCGCGTCGCGCGCTTCCTTCATCGCCTGCTGCGCGGATACCTCATCCAGGTCCGCCGCCCGTGCGGCAGTATCGGCCAGCACGGTGACCACCTGCGGCTGCACTTCGAGGATGCCGCCGGAAACATAGAACTGCTGGCGCTCGCCGCCTTCCAGCAATACGTCGACATGGCCGGGCTTGAGTCGGGTGATCAGCGGCGCGTGGCGCGGCGTGATACCCAGCTCGCCCTGGTCACCGGTCGCCACGACCATGGTCGCCTCGCCGGAAAAAATCTCGGCCTCGGCGCTGACGATGTCGACTCGGATGGTTGTCATGGGATTTCTCGCTTTGCTCGAAGGGAATGGAGAATAGGGAATGGGGAATAGTGAAAGCGGGCAGGTCGCGGCAATTCCGATTCCCTATTCCCTATTTACTATTCCCGAAAGCCGCCTCAGGCGGCTTTCTTGGCCCCCATCTCCTCACCCTTCTTGATCGCCTCGTCGATGCCGCCGACCATGTAGAACGCCTGCTCCGGCAGGTGGTCCACGTCGCCGTCGACGATCATCTTGAAGCCACGGATGGTTTCGGCCAGCGACACGTACTTGCCGGGCGAGCCGGTGAACACTTCGGCCACGTGGAACGGCTGCGAGAAGAAGCGCTCGCACTTGCGCGCGCGGTACACGGCCTGCTTGTCCTCTTCGGACAGCTCGTCCATGCCCAGGATCGCGATGATGTCCTTCAGCTCCTTGTAGCGCTGCAGCGTACCCTGCACGCGGCGGGCCACGTCGTAGTGCTCGGCGCCGACCACGTTCGGATCGAGCTGACGGCTGGTCGAGTCGAGCGGGTCCACCGCCGGGTAGATGCCGCGCGAGGCGATGTCGCGCGACAGCGTCACGGTGGAGTCCAGATGCGCGAAGGTGGTCGCCGGCGACGGATCGGTCAAGTCGTCGGCGGGCACGTAGACGGCCTGGATCGAGGTGATCGAGCCGGTCTTGGTCGAGGTGATGCGCTCCTGCAGCACGCCCATTTCCTCGGCCAGCGTCGGCTGGTAGCCCACCGCCGACGGCATGCGGCCGAGCAGCGCGGACACTTCGGTACCGGCCAGGGTGTAGCGGTAGATGTTGTCGACGAAGAACAGCACGTCCTTGCCCTTGCCGCTCTCGTCCTTCTCGTCGCGGAAGTACTCGGCCATGGTCAGGCCGGTCAGCGCCACGCGCAGACGGTTGCCCGGCGGCTCGTTCATCTGGCCGTAGACCATCGCCACTTTCGACTCGGGCAGGTTGTCGATTTTGACGACGCCCGCGTCCTGCATCTCGTGGTAGAAGTCGTTGCCTTCGCGGGTGCGCTCGCCGACGCCGGCGAACACCGACAGGCCGGCGTGCTGGGTGGCGATGTTGTTGATCAGCTCCAGCATGTTCACCGTCTTGCCCACGCCGGCGCCGCCGAACAGGCCGACCTTGCCGCCCTTGGCGAACGGGCAGACCAGGTCGATCACCTTGATGCCGGTTTCCAGCAGGTCGTTCGACGCGGCCTGCTCGTCGTAGCTCGGCGCCTCGCGGTGGATCACCCAGTGATCCTTCGCCTCGATCGGGCCGACCTCGTCGATCGGATTGCCCAGCACGTCCATGATCCGGCCCAGGGTGGCCTTGCCGACCGGCACCTTGATGCCTTCGCCGGTGTTGCGTGCCATGAGGCCGCGCTTCAGGCCCTCGGTGGAACCCAGCGCGATCGCGCGCACGATGCCGTCGCCGAGCTGCTGCTGCACTTCCAGCGTGATGTCGGTGCCGTCGATCTTGAGTGCGTCGTACACCTGCGGCACCTGGTCACGCGCGAACTCCACGTCGACGACCGCGCCGATGATCTGAACAACTTTGCCCTGGCTCATGCTGATAGCTCCGGATGAATCTCTTGAGGTTTTATCGAAGCGCCGCCGAAGCGTCGCCCTTACTAGGAGTGCGGCCATGGATGGCCGCTTTTTGATCTTGCTCTGCGATCAAGGATGATCGCACCAGTTAAATTGATCGCTCTGGCCAGACTGATCGAACCAGCCCGACCGATCGCACTCATACCGCCGCCGCGCCACCCACGATCTCGGAAATTTCCTGCGTGATCGCCGCCTGGCGTGCCTTGTTGTAGGTCAGCGTCAGCGTGTCGATCACCTTGTTTGCGTTGTCCGACGCGGCCTTCATCGCGACCATGCGGGCGGCGTGCTCGCTGGCCAGATTCTCCAGTGTGGCCTGGTACACCACCGACTCGATGTAGCGGCCCAGCACGTGCTCCAGCACGGTCTGCGCGTCGGGCTCGTAGAGGTAGTCCCAGTCGTGCCCGGCTTCCAGCTTCACGCCCGCATAGGCCGACTCGCCGGCATCCTCATGCGCTTCCAGCTCGGCCGCCACCAGCGGCAGCGGCAGCAGCGCGTCGATGGTCGGCTTCTGCGTCATGGTGTTGACGAAGTCGCTGTAGGCGAGGAACACGCGATCCAGGCCGTTGGCCGCGTAGGCGTCCATCATCACCTTGATCACGCCGACCAGCTGCTCCAGCCGCGGTTTCTCGCCCAGGTGGCTGACCGTGCCGACCAAGTTGACGCCCTTGATGCGGCGGAAGAACGAGATCGCCTTCTGGCCGATCGCCACCACGTCGACCTGCACGCCCTGCTTCTGCCACTCGGCGATCGCCGGCAGCAGGCGGCGGAACAGGTTGGAGTTGAGGCCGCCGCACAGGCCGCGGTCGGTCGACACCACGATGTAGCCGACCCGCGCCACGTTGTCGCGCTCGACCAAAAACGGATGGCTGAAATCCGTGCTGGCCTGCGCCACGTGCGCGATCACCTTGCGCATCAGCCGCGCATACGGGCGCGAGGCGCGCATCAGGTCCTGTGCGCGACGGATCTTGGCCGCCGAGACCATCTCGAGCGCGCGCGTCACCTTGCGCATGTTCTGCGTGCTCTTGATCTTGGTTTTGATTTCGCGTCCGCTGGCCATTTGTCTCGCTCGCTATGCTTGCTCGGGGAATCGAGAATCGGGAATGGGGAATCGCCAGTAGCGGCGAGGCCCGTTGCTTTTCCGATTCCCTATTCCCTACTCCCGATTCCCGGCTCTCTTACCAGCTGCCGGTCTTCTTGTACTCGTCCAGCGAGGCCTTGAAGGTGGCTTCGATGTCGTTGTCCCAGGCGCCGGTGGCGACGATCTTCTTCATCAGTTCCTCGTGGGTCTGATGCATGAAGGCGTGCAGGCCCTTCTCGAACGGCAGCACCTTGTTCACCGGCAGGTCGTCGAGGTAGCCCTTCTCGGCGGCGTAGACCGACAGCGCCAGCTCGGCGATCGACAGCGGCGAATACTGCTTCTGCTTCATCAGCTCGGTGACGCGCTGGCCGCGATCAAGCTGGGCGCGGGTGGCCGGGTCCAGGTCCGAGGCAAACTGCGCGAACGCGGCCAGCTCGCGGAACTGCGCCAGCGCCAGCTTGACGCCGCCGGAGAGCTTCTTGACGATCTTGGTCTGCGCCGAACCGCCCACGCGCGACACCGAGATGCCGGCGTTGACGGCCGGGCGGATGCCGGCGTTGAACAGGTCGGTTTCCAGGAAGATCTGGCCGTCGGTGATCGAGATCACGTTGGTCGGCACGAATGCGGAGACGTCGCCGCCCTGGGTCTCGATGATCGGCAGCGCAGTCAGCGAGCCGGTCTTGCCCTTGACCTCGCCGTTGGTGAACTTCTCGACATAGGCCTCGGACACGCGCGAGGCGCGCTCAAGCAGACGCGAGTGGAGATAGAACACGTCGCCCGGATACGCCTCGCGGCCCGGCGGGCGCTTCAGCAGCAGCGAGATCTGGCGATAGGCCACGGCCTGCTTGGACAGATCGTCGTAGACGATCAGGGCATCCTGTCCGCGATCGCGGAAGTACTCGCCCATCGCGCAACCGGAATACGGCGCCACGTACTGCAGCGCGGCCGACTCGGAGGCCGAGGCGACCACCACGATGGTATTGGCCAGGGCGCCGTTCTCTTCCAGCTTGCGCACCACGTTGGCGATCGACGAACGCTTCTGGCCGATCGCCACGTAAATGCATTTGATGCCCGAATCGCGCTGGGCGATGATCGCGTCGATCGCCAGCGCGGTCTTGCCGGTCTGGCGGTCGCCGATGATCAGCTCGCGCTGGCCGCGACCGACCGGGATCATCGCGTCGACCGACTTGTAGCCGGTCTGCAGCGGCTGGTCGACCGACTTGCGCCAGATCACGCCCGGCGCGACCTTCTCGACCGGCGCGGTGAGCTTGGCGTTCAGCGGGCCCTTGCCGTCGATCGGATTGCCCAGCGCATCGACCACGCGGCCGAGCAGCTCCGGGCCGATCGGCACTTCGAGGATGCGGCCGGTGGTCTTGGCGGTGTCGCCCTCGCGCAGGTGCTGGTAGTCGCCCAGCACCACCGCGCCGACGGAGTCGCGCTCGAGGTTCAGCGCCAGCGCAAACGCATTGCCCGGCAGCTCGATCATTTCGCCCTGCATCGCGTCGGCCAGGCCGTGGATGCGCACGATGCCGTCGGACACGCTGATGATCGTGCCCTCGTTGCGTGCCTCGGCGCCGAGCTTGAACTGCTCGATGCGGCTCTTGATCAGTTCGCTGATCTCGGACGGATTCAGTGTGGTGCTGGACATGGTCATCTATCCCGGAAATGAAAAGCTCTTGTTGAACAGCCCGGCCCGGATGGCCGGCCTTGCTCTTCGCGAGATGGATCTCGCGTGAAACCAATCTGTCCGACCATGGAGGGTCGGGTTTTGCTCGTCGCGAAAATGGACTTCGCGTGAAACCAAACTGTCCGGCCCGAACTGCCGGTATTGCCTTTCGCGAAGCTGGCTTCGCGTGAAACTACTGGCTCAATGCGCCAGTCAGCTTGGCCAGCCTGCCGCGCGCGGAGCCGTCGATCACTTCGCTGCCGGTGTCGATCACCGCACCGGCCAGCAGCGAGGCATCGACCTGGGTATCCAGTTCGATCTCGCGCTTGAAACGGCGCTTCAGCGAAGCCTTGAGCTGCTCGGTCTGCGCTGCGTCCAGCGCCATCGCGCTGGTCACCTTGACCAGCAGCTGCGACTCGGATTCGCGCTTGAACGTCTCGTACAGCTCGGCCACCTCCGGCAGCAACGCAAGGCGTCGCTGCTCGGCCATTTCGGCGAGGAACTGGCCGAATGGCGCATCGGCGGCGATGCCGGCCGGCAGATGCAGCGCGACGAGCTGCGCGGGCACCACCCGCGGATCGTTGCCGAGACCGGCCACGCGCGGATCGGCCGCGACCGCGGCGGCGAACGCCAGCGCCTGCGACCACGCGTCCAGCGTGCCGGCGGCATGCGCCACTTCGAACGCGGCGCGGGCGTAGGGACGGGCGAGGGTGATTGCCTGGGCCATCGATCAGATCTCGGCCGCGAGCTGGTCGAGCAAGGCCTTGTGCGTCGACGCATCGACCTCGCGCTGCACGATCCTGCTGGCGCCGGCCACGGCCAGCGCACCGACCTGCTCGCGCAGCTCGTCGCGCGCGCGCTGGGCCATCGAGGCGATGTCGTCCTGCGCCGAAGCCTTCAGGCGGTTGATTTCGCTGACGGCCTCGCCACGGGCCTTTTCGATGATCTGGTTGGCCTGCTGCTGGGCCTTGTCGATGATCTCCGAGGCTTGCAGGCGGGCCTGCTTGATCTCGGCCTGCACCTTGGAGTCGGCAGCCTTCAGGTCGGCGTGCGCGCGCTCGGCCGCATTCAGGCCTTCGGCGATCTTGAGCTGGCGCTCTTCGATGGCCTTGTTGAGATACGGCCAGATGAAGTGCACACAGAACCAGATCAGGATGGCGAACGAAATCATTTCGCCAATCAAGGTCGCGTTGAAATCCATCGCTGCGTTACCTGCAAATACGGGTTGAACCGAACCCGGGCGTCAGGACGCCCGGGTCGAAACGGCGGCGCTGTGCGCCGCCACGTGACTCAGGCACCGGCAAGCTTGGACAGCAGCGGGTTGGCCACGGCGAAATACATCGCCAGCGCCACGCCGATCAGGAACGCCGCGTCGATCAGGCCGGCGAGCAGGAACATGCGGCCCTGCAGCAGCGGCACCAGTTCCGGCTGGCGTGCAGCCGCTTCGAGGAACTTCGAGCCCATGACGCCGATACCGATACAGGCACCGAGCGCACCGAGGCCGATGATCAGGCCCAGCGCGATGGCGGTGAAGGACTGCACTTGAGCAATTTGAGTGATGAGTTCCACGACGGTCTCCTGAGAAAAGCAAACTGGGAATGGCAAAAACGGATGAAACGAAGGATTCGACAACAGCCAATCAGTGGTGATCGTGCGCCATCGAGATGTACACGATCGTCAGCACCATGAAGATGAAGGCCTGGATCGAGATGATCAGGATGTGGAAGATGCCCCACACCGTGTAGCCGATGATGCCTGCGCCGTACAGGGCCCAGCCGGCCAGGCCCGCGCCGGCACTGAACAGGCCGGCGATCAGCATGAACACCAGCTCGCCGGCGTACATGTTGCCGAACAGTCGCATCGCCAGGCTCACCGGTTTGGACAGCAGCTCGACCACGTTGAGCAGGAAGTTGGGCAGCCACAGCAACGGACTGGAGCCGAACGGCGCGGTGAACAGCTCGCGCATGTAGCCGCCGGCGCCCTTGGCCTTGAAGCTGTAGAAGATGATCAGCACGAACACCGTCAGCGACATCGCGAAGGTCATGTTGATGTCGGCGGTCGGTACGGCGCGGAAGTGGCCGACGCCGAATTTCTCGGTGATCCACGGCAGCAGGTCCACCGGCAGCAGATCCATCGCGTTCATCAGGAACACCCAGACGAACACGGTCAGCGCCAGCGGGCCCAGCACGCGGCGGTCGCCGTGGAACACGTCCTTGACCTGGCCGTCGACGAACTCCAGGATGATTTCGACGAACGCCTGACCCTTGCCCGGCACGCCGGCGGTGGCCTTGCGCGCCTTCAGCCAGAACCACAGGCAGAACAGCACGCCGAGCGCCAGCGACACGGTGACCGAGTCGAGATGCACCGCCCAGAAGCCTTCCTTGCTCGCATGCGGAACAAGATGCTGCAGGTGGTGCTGGATGTATTCAGTAAGCCCGCCCGACTCGCTTGCCATGCTTCAACCCTTGAATCTGAACGCCAGCAGATAGACCGCGTAGGCAGCCACCAACCCCGTGATGGCGGCCAGTGGCGGCAACTTGAATTGGAACAGGATCACGACCAGCCCTCCGACGATCACGACCCATTTCAGGAGCATGCCCGCCAGCAGCCGACCCAGCGCCAGACCCGCGCCGCCAATGCCGCTGAACATCCGCGCCGACATCACCGCGGTGCCCAGTGCCACCACCACCGCGCCTGCCGCGGCCGATGCCGCTTCACGACGCCCCAGCACAAGGAAGGTGCCGCCCACCAGCAGAGCCACTGCGAACTGCAGCAGCACGATGCGCAAGGCGATGCGCCGACCCGAGGCCAGGTTGTTGAGCAAGTGACGTCTCCGCGCGGCCCTTGTCAGGCGGCACCGATCCAGTCACCCGCCACGATCCGAATCCGTAAAAGTATATCAGTGCGCCGATTGCCCGGACAAGCCGCAAACCCGGCGAACCCCCGCGCTGCACGCACGGACGCGTACCCGCGTGGCACCTGCGACGATCCGCCGCAACCGCAGGATCCTGCGCACAAAAGAAGGCCGGACATCCTTGTCCGGCCTTCCCGGGGGTGTTGCAGCCGTTGACCGCCGTGATTACTTGGCGGCGGCCTTCTTGCCGGCGACCGGCGCGGCTACCGCGTCGTTCGCCGCCTGGCGCTGCTCCTGCACCAACGCGTTCAGCGACTCGGCGGTCTTCTGGGTGATCGCCAGCACTTCCTGCGACACCGCCACGGCGCGCTCGGCGTTCTCGCGGCTCAGGCTGCTGCCCTTCTCCCACAGGCCGCGCAGGCCGTCGATGTCACGGGCCTCCATCACCTCGGTGACGAACTCGGCGGAAACCTTGGTCTGCTCCTCGAGCGCCTTGAGCTGCAGCTCGGCAACTTTCTCCAGGCCCTTCAGGGCCAGCGAATGCGCCTTGAACGCGCTGTCGGTGAACTGCTTGGTGAACGCAAAAAGCTGGTTGTTGAATTGCTGGGTCATGGCTCGTTCCTCGTGGAGGATGGGGTAGTGGCAGCCACTCTAGCAAAGCTTCTGTTGCGTTGCAACATGAATTTCAGGAAATCGCCAGACCAGTCGACAAATGTTCAGCGTAAACGCTTACTTGCGAAAGTCATTCGCATAACGCAACGCGTCAGAAATCGACCCGGCTGCAGCTCGCCCCCGACGTGCAGGTCTCGTGCACCACCACCTTGTCCAGCCCCGCCAGCCGCGGCTCCAGCCGCTGCCAGATCCAGCGCGCCAGCATCTCGCTGGTCGGGTTCTCCAGCCCCTCGATGTCGTTGAGATAGTGGTGGTCGAGCTGGTCATACAGCGGCTGGAAGGTCGTCTTCAGCTCGGCAAAGTCCATCACCCAGCCGAGCCGCGGGTCCGGCTCGCCGGAAACATGAATCTCGACGCGGAACGAATGCCCGTGCAGCCGCGCGCATTTGTGGCCTTCCGGCACGTGCGGCAGGCGGTGGGCTGCTTCGAGCTGAAACACCTTGAAGATGTGCATGGCGACGTCCGCGCGGATGGACACGTCGGCGGGACAGACACGCGCGACACGTTTGGTGGCTATGGGTGGACTCGAACCACCGACCCCAGCATTATGAGTGCTGTGCTCTAACCAGCTGAGCTACATAGCCATTGGGAAGCCGCCGCGGGGCGATCGCCGGCGGGGCGCGGAAGTGTAGTGGGCGTGGCGCGTTCGTTCAAGTCGGCGAGCTTGCCGCTGCTTTGCGGGCTGTGGTTGAATCGGGGCAGGATCGCGCGGCCCTTTTGCCGCCGGTTCGCGGGGCCAAGCCCCGGGAGGCGACGCATGATTGATGTAGATGGCTACCGTCCGAACGTGGGGATCGTGCTGCTCAATGCAGACGGCCAGCTGTTCTGGGCGCGCCGGGTCAATCGTGACGGCTGGCAGTTCCCGCAGGGCGGCATGCGCACCGACGAAACCCCGCTGGAGGCGATGTACCGCGAGCTGGAGGAGGAAACCGGCCTGGCGGCACACCACGTGGAAGTGATCAGCGCCACCCACGGCTGGCTGCGTTATCGCCTGCCCGAGCGCTACGTGCGCCGGCACCAGCGCCCGACCTGCATCGGCCAGAAGCAGGTGTGGTTCCTGCTGAAGCTGGTCGGCGGCGAGGAGGCGCTGAAGCTCGATGCCAACGAGAAGCCGGAGTTCGACATCTGGCGCTGGGTCGACTTCTGGTACCCGGCCGCGCACGTGGTGAATTTCAAGCGCGACGTGTACGCGCGGGCACTGCGCCACTTCGCGCCGCTGGTGGAGGATTTGTTCGGCATGGAGATCGGCACCACGCCGCCACGCGAAGACGCCGACACACCCGTCGGGGGCCCGCGCACCGGACGCGCGGCAGCCTGATCCCGGCCTCCTTCCCGTCGCGCTGCGCAACGCCCATCCCGCGTTCGCCGCCGCACGCGCTGTCGTATAGTGCGGCGATTCCAGGGGAAGGAAAAAGGGGATGGGTACCCAAGCCAGGCTTCGCGTCGCCCATCGGTGGATGGCGGCGGGCGTACTGCTGATCGCCAGTGTCGGCGGCGCCCGCGCCATCGGCCCGCGCGACGCGCGCAACGGCGAGGAGTGCCGCGCCCAGGTCAACGCTCACTTCGACGCGGTCGAGGCGGAGATGCTGGCGTACGGAAACTACAGGGGCATCGCGGTGACCGAAGACGAAGGCCGCGGCCCCATGTTGCTCGATTGCAAAGGGTTCGAGGATAGCCTGCAGGGCGAGCAGATCGCAGCCGCGCTGCAGCGATTGTCGTTGGCGATCGACACCTTGCGCACGGGCCACGCGCTCACGGCGGTCACGATCGAACAACTGGCAACCGATCGCGCCGGCATCGAGGAGATGTCGCCACAGCCCTATCGCCACGAATACCTCCTGCAGTATGCCGATTACCAGCGCTACCTGTCGTTGGCGACGACCCGCGCCGCCATGGCCCCCACGGGCGACTCGCCCAAGGCGATCCATCGCTGCGGCACGCCTGACCATCCGCTCTTCAGCGATCAACCCTGTGCGTCCCATGGGTCGACCCCGCACGCCGCGCTCGCGGAAACCTGCCACGGTTTGCGCGAACATCTGGCGGACAGCAAGCGCGCCTACGACGCGGCCGCCGCCGCGCTGGTGGCAAGCGCGGATGACGCCGGCGACGGCTGGCGCGCCATCGAAGCGCGGCGCCGCAAGTCTCTTTCGGATCTGCGCTGGTACGGCGATCGCGCCCGCCTGCAGGGCTGCCCTCCGTGATGGGCCGGTTCGCCTTTCTGATGCTGCTCCTCGCCGGCGTGCTCGGCGCAGGCCCAGTGTCCGCGCAATGGCATCCCACGGCGGGCCACCTGCAACCGTTTGGCGGTTACCTGACACCGCTGCGCGGAGGCACGGTGGACGTGCTGTCTGACGGCAGCGTCCTTGCCTACGGCTACGGCATGTCCGCCAACGAGTGGCGCGCCGAACAGGACCAGAACGACGCCTTGCGCCTGCGTCACGGCATGGAAAGCGGGCCGGACCCTTCGCCCAAGCTCTACGATCCCGCCGCCGGGGGCTGGGTGCGCGTACCGCGCGCGCCGCAGTGTCCGGACGGCCATGTCTACCTGCACACCAGCACCGTGCTGGCCGACGGCCGGCTGCTGATCGCCGGCGGCCTGTGCGACGTGGCGCAGGCCTTGAACGATTCGGCGCCGTATCCGCCGTATGCAGGCATGTCGATCTGGGATCCGCTCAAACGACAGTGGCAATCGGCGCCCGCGTTGGCGCAGACGCGCATCTTCCATACCGCCACGCGGATGCCCGATGGCAGCGTGCTGCTGATCGGCGGCGAAAGCGATCCGCAGTTGCCGCACGATGGCAGCGGCGTGCTTGCCAGCGTGGTGCGCTATGCAGGCGGCAAGCTGGTTGCCGCACCGAGGATGGCCGCCGCGCGGGCCAAGCACAGCGCGACGGCGCTGTCCGACGGCAGCGTGCTGGTGCTCGGTGGCCTTGATGACACCAATCATCCGCTGACTTCGGCCGAACTGCTCGACGCCCGCGGACAGGCCTGGCGAACGCTGCCACCGATGCACGTGGCACGCTACGCGCACACCGCCACCCTGCTCGCCGATGGCCGCGTACTGGTGGCCGGCGGCATGGGCGAGGATGGCCGGCCGCTGCGTTCGGTGGAGCTATGGGATCCGCGCAGCGGCACATGGAGCGAGGGCGCGGAGCTCCCGGTGGGGCTGTACGGCCACGCTGCGGTCCGGCTGGCCTCCGGTGCCGTACTGGTCGCCGGCGGCACCTGGCTGCAGCCGGTCCAGGGACAATCCTCGCCGTGGGCGTGGTTGTGGGATCCGCATTCGCAAGGTTGGCAACTTGCCGGAACCACTTCTCCCAGCGTGGGCAACGACGCGCCGCAGCCGCTCGGCATGGTGGCGCGATCCGATGGCAGTGCGTTGATCTTCACCGCCAACGGGGTGTTGCGCTGGTCACCCGAGACACCGGCTGCGGACGTGCCCGCTTGGCGATCGACGCCCGCGATCGCCGCGCTGCCCGGGCATCGCGTGATTATGTTGGGCTACCTCGCCGACGATTTTCGCGGGCTGCCGGTGGCGCGCATCTGGAACGCGCGCACCGATCGCTGGAGCAGCACCGGCCCGCTGGAGGCGGACTCGGCGGGACACCCCGCGGCCTTGGCGCTGCGGTCGGGGGATGTCCTGTATGTAACGATGAAATCGCGGCACGAGTTGCAGTGTCACCGCTGGTCGGCTCCCATCAACCGCTGGTCCGGCTGCGGCGGCGCGACCTTGCAATACCTGGCCGATTCACGGCCGCAACTGGGCCTGTTGCCGGACCGGCGCGCGTTTGCCCTGGTCAACATGCACGAGGCCGCGGTGCTGAACGAGCGCACGGCGCGCTGGACGATCTGGCGCGTCGACTGGCACGACAAGGGGATCACCTACGGCGCGCCGGTGCACGGCCAGCAGCCGCTAGCCACCATCACCGACCCGACAGGACGCGAAAGCTTCGAGATCAACGACGCTGGCGCCCGCTTCGTGCACGCCGATGGTTGGCGGGCCACCGCAATGCTGTGGAACGCCGGCACCGGCTGGTGGGATTACGTGTTGATGGGGCGCCAGATGGGCGCCGACGCGCAGCGCCTGCCTGATGGCTGCGCCATCTCGACGTATCCGGTGGCGCTGTATCGGCCGGCGGATGCGCGGGTGTTCGCGCTGTCCGACCCTGGCTTCGGCAGCACCAGCCACGTTATGGCGGTCCTCGATGACGGCACCGTGGTGGTGGCGGGGCCGGGCCGCGACACGCTGGCAGCGGGCGCCGGCTTTTTCCATCGCCAGGCAAGCTGCCGCGGCTTTGCCCCGCCACCGCCGGGCGATCTCTACATCTCGCCCACCGTCGCGATGAAGCCGATCGCGCCGCCACCCACGGCTGCTGCGCCCGTGGCGAAGGCAGCGGCGCCGCGTGGACAGCAGCACTTCAGCTGGGACGGCATCGGCAACGTCAAGTGGGTCATCCTCGCCTGCCTGGGTTCGTGGCTGGCCTATCGACTGTTGCGCCGCGTCGCCTGGCCGCGCTTGCGCGGCGGCTATTCGCTGGCCGCCCGGTTGCTGGTGTATGGCGGGCTGGCCATCGTGCTGATGCCGTGGGTGCTGTCGCTGTCGACCTGCGTGCACCGCGTGCCCAAGGCCGACTGGGAACGCATGGGCGTGGCCGCACGCGAGACCGCCAAGGTGATGATGACGCCGAGCCAACGGCCATGCGGGCTCATCGGCCTGTGGTCGTCCACGCACAAAAGCATCATGCGGCGCATCGAATTGCGCGACGACGGTCGCTACGTGATGACCCCCAGCGCGTTCGACCGGCGCTCGACCGCCGGCTTTACCGGCCGCTGGAAAGTGCAGGCTGACAAGATCGTGTGGCAGCCCGACGGGAGTGGCGTGATCGACGTCAACGCAATGCTGGAGGCAAGCGACGGCCGCTTCCAGGTGATCGAAACCGATGGCGCACCAACCCGTTTCGAGCGCATCCAGGCGAAGCCATCGACGCAGTGCGACAAACCCGCAAGCCAGGCACGGGAGTGATCGGATGACGCCCACGGTTCGATGGACGATCACGCTGCTGCTGGCGGCGACAGGCGTGTTTTCCGCCCGCGCGGACGACGCGGTCTACAAGTGCCGGGGCGACGTGTTCCAGGACCATCCCTGCGACGGCGCGGTCCCGGCTGCGCCTGCATCATCGACCGTGCCGCCCCCGCCTGCTTACGACGAGCGGGCACTGGAGCGCGAACTCGACCGGTTGCAGGCGCTGGGCGTGGGCATGATCCAGCGAACCCTGCCCGAGACGCAGCCGCCGCGGGTGGCGCCGGTGTCGAAGATGCACGGCTTGTTCAAGCCGGAACCGCGCCTGTCCCGCATGGCGCGCGAGTTGCGCGACCGGGCGATCACCGCGCGCATGCAGGCACAGGCCGAACACGGCAATGCGGTATCGGCCGCAAAGCTTGGCCAGGTGATCGAACAACAGGAGCAGTACTGCGGCGGCGAACTGGCGAAGCTGCCCACGGTGGGCATGAGCGATGAGGCCTTCCGCCAGTGCACCATGCTGGCCCGCTTTGGCGAGGTGGACCAGATCGTGGTGAGTCAGGCCGACGGCGTGGCGTTGCGGCTGTACGTATTCCCCACGGCCGGGGTCCGCGTGTATTCCATCGGCGGCGTGGTGACCGCGATCAAGCCGTGAGCGGAGGGCCCACGAGGCGGGCAAGACCGACGCGCTGAACGGACGACCGCCCCGCCCAGTCGATTGTTGACAATCGTTCGCATTCGCGTTCTCATATGCGTCATGTACGTCTGCATGTGCAATGCCGTCACCGACCACGACATCCGCCGCGAAGCGGCCGATGGCGTGCAGACGTTTGCCGAATTGCAGGCGCGCACCGGCTGTTCGGACTGTTGCGGCTGCTGCGGCGACGAAGCCCGCGCCACCTTCGAGCAGGCTCGCCGGCAGGTGCTCTGCCAGCTTCCGCTCGTCGCCGCCTGAGCCGACCTCGGGCTTCGCGCCCGGCGGCAAACCATTGGCATTCTCATTTCCGTCCTGACCGTCGCGGAGTTTGTATAGTCCGTGGGTCCGTCGCGATGGAGGAAAGGCCATGAAGGGTGATGCCAAGGTCATCGAGTTTCTCAACAAGGTGCTCTACAACGAGCTGACCGCGATCAACCAGTATTTTCTGCATGCCCGGATGTACAAGAACTGGGGCTACACCGAGCTGGCCGAGCACGAATACAAGGAGTCGATCGACGAGATGAAACACGCCGATCGGCTGATCGAGCGCATCCTGTTCCTCGACGGGCTGCCCAATCTGCAGCGGCTGGGCAAGCTGCGCATCGGCGAGCATCCGGTGGAAGCTCTGCAGGGCGACCTGGACCTGGAGCTGGCCGCCACCGTCGACCTGCGCGAGGCGATCGCCTACAGCGAAGGCATCGCCGACTACATCAGCCGCGATCTGTTCAAGCACATCCTGCATGACGAGGAAGAACACATCGACTGGCTGGAAACCCAGTTCAACCTGATCAAGGACATCGGCGCGGAACGCTATCTGCAGAGCAAGATGCAGAGCTGACGCCGGTCGCGCAGCGCGCACGCCGCCACGGCGCATCCGCGCGGGCGTGCGCCCGTTCCTTGACGCTTTCGTCACGCCCGGGCTATACCTCGGGTTTTCCGGGAACGTCCTCCCATGGGTTCACGACCACCTCCGCGTCTCGTGGTGCGCAGGCACGACGACGTCGGCCATCGCTGGCGCCGCCTGGGGTGGGGTTTGGCGTGGTTGGCCAGCCTGCTGGCGGTGGGCGCGGCGGTGCATGTGCTGGGCGTGCGCGGCACGCCGGCAGTAGTCGACCACAAGCAGCAGCGTGCGCTGCTGGCAGAGGTCGACGATCTCAAGCAGCAGGTGGCGAACCTGCAGCGCGCTGGCCAGGTCAACGAGGTGGCCACCAGCGCCTTGCGCGGCACTCTCGCGCAGCGCGAGAAGGAGTTGAGTGCGCTGCGTTCGGACCTCGGGTTCTATTCGCGCCTGGTCGCCGGCAACGATCAGCGCCAGGGCCTCAAGCTGCAGGAGGTGAAGCTGCAGCCGATCGCCGGTTCGCGCGGCTGGACGCTGATCCTCAGCCTGACCCAGAACGCCAAGCGCGGCGCCGAGGTCAACGGCCATGCCACGGTCAGCGTGGAGGGCATGCGCAAGGACAAGGTCGTGACGCTGGACTGGCCGGCGCTGGGCGACGGCGCGCAGAAGGACGGCCTGCCGTTCCGCTTCACCTATTTCCAGCAGTTGCAGGGCACGATCGTGCTGCCCGCGGATTTCCGGCCGACACGGCTGCGCATCCGCGTCGATCCGGCCAGCGGCGAGACCTTCAGCCGCACCGTGGCGTGGAGCGCCGCCTTGTCCGGCAACATCACCACCGCCGAGGGAGACCGAGATGCTCAACCGTAGACGCAGCGACCGCAACCGCGGCAGTTCCGAAACCAGCCTGATCGCCCGCGGCACGGTGATCCGCGGCGACTTGCGCTTCAGCGGCGCCTTGCACCTGGACGGACGCATCGAAGGCACCGTGCTGGCCGAGGGCGACGATGCCATGTTCACTCTGAGCGAGCATGGCGAGGTGGAGGGCGAGGTGCGCGTGCCGCAGGCGGTGATCAACGGGCACATCACCGGCGACGTGTACATCAGCGTGCGGCTGGAGCTGGCGCCGCTGGCGCGCATCGACGGCGACCTGCGCTACCACACGCTGGAAATGGCTGCCGGCGCCCAGGTCAACGGGCACATGGCGCGCCAGGCCGAGCCGGCGCAGCGCGCGCTGGCGGCGCCGGCGACCGACGCCACCGGCAGCGACGAGGAAGCCTTGCCGGCCTGACGCGCTATGCTTGCATCTGTCCGCCTTCATCCCCATTCAGATCACCATGGAAACCATCGTCGCAATCCCCGATTACCGCAGCGGCGGCACTCCGCTGGAGTTCACCGCGGCCGCCGCGCACAAGGTGCATGAGCTGATTGCCGAGGAAGGCAATCCGCAGCTGAAGCTGCGCGTGTATATCTCCGGTGGCGGCTGCTCGGGGTTCCAGTACGGCTTCACCTTCGACGAGGCACAGGCCGAGGACGATCTGGCGGTCGAGCGCGAGGGCGTCACGCTGCTGTGCGATCCGCTGTCGCTGCAGTACCTCACCGGCGCACAGATCGACTACGCCGAGAACCTCAGCGGCGCGCAGTTCGTGATCAGCAATCCGAACGCGAAGACCACCTGCGGCTGCGGCTCCTCCTTCACCGCCTGACCTCCTCGCCATGGACCAGGCCAGGCTGCCGCGCCCCAACACCTTCGCCGGCCTGAGCCTGGTGCTCGACCGCATGGCTGAGCATCGCGACGAGGCGACGTGGGTGGCCGCGCAGGCACGCGCCGACACGGCTCGCTACCTGCTGCTGGATGCCACCGGCGAGGCCTATCTCCGCCGCGACGACGACGCGCTGCGCTGGCTCACCGCCGCCGAACGTACGCAATGGCTGGCCGACACGCGTGCCAGCTTGCTCGGCATCGCGCACGAGCGGCCGCACTTCCTGCTGGTAGTGAGCGATCGCGAGCAGGGCGACGCGCTGGAAACCGCGCTGGACGCACGTCGCATGAGCCTGCGCAGCGCCGGCCTGTTGCTGCCTGCGGACGAGGCCGGCCTGTTCGCCTATGCCAAGGGGCTGTCGCACTGGCAACGCGAGACGCAGTTCTGCGCGTACTGCGGCGGGCCGTTGCAGCTGGTGGCCGCCGGGCATCGGGCGCAATGCCGCAACCCCGATTGCGCGCGACTGCATTTCCCGCGCACCGATGCGGCGGTAATCATGCTGGTGGAGCACGACGGCGCCTGCCTGCTGGGCCGCCAGCCCGGCTGGCCGCCGCACCGCTATTCCACCCTGGCCGGCTTCGTCGAGCCGGGCGAGGCGCTGGAAGATGCCGTGCGCCGCGAGGTGGCCGAGGAATCGGGCGTGATCGTGGACGAGGTGCGCTACCACTCCTCGCAGCCGTGGCCGATGCCGGCGTCACTGATGGTCGGCTTCATCGCCACCGCGGTATCGCGCGAGATCCGCATGCGCGACCTCGAACTGGAGGATGCGCGCTGGTTCACCCCACAGCAGATCGTCGACGGCATCGCCGACGGCAGCTTCCTGCCGTCCACACGCTTGTCGGTGTCCTACCGGCTGCTGGCGCACTGGCTGCACGGGCGCGCCGGACTGGACCTGGACGCGTTGACCGCCGTCGCACCCGTCGCCTGATCCCTTCCGGCGGAACTCCATCGCGGCGCGCGGGTCGTTGTCCGGGTACCCGGCCACGGATGGACCTCTCCCATGCACCCGACTCACCGCTTTCCGGCAGCGATGCGCGCATCGAGCGGGCGCGTCGCCATCCACGTGGCGGTGATCGGCGTGCATCTGGCGGCATGGCTGGTGTGTTTCCATGCCAGCCCGCGCGTCTGGCGGCCCGCCGCACTCTGGCGCCATCCGCCATCGACGCCGCTCACCCTCCGGTTGCTGACGGTGGTAGCCACGGCCGCACCGCCCAGGCGGCCATCGCAGCGTCCTTCGGTACGGCACCCTCCGCCGCCCCGAGGCATCGTCACGTCACCGAAGCCCACACCGCTGCCGGCGACGTCACCGGCGCGCGAGCGCAGCGCGATCACCACCAAAGCCGACGTACCCGGTTACGTCGCCGGCGGCAATCTTCTGCGCGGCGGGATGTCCATGCCGCGCCCGGTCCGCCTGCCCGGCTCCTCGACGCCGATCGTGGAGGGTTTCCGCATGGTCGACCCGCGCATGCAGGGCGTCGGCGGCGCCGTGCGCATGGTGCAGGCGTTGTTCGGCGTGGTCGACCCGCACTGCATGGACGTGGAGGTCTGGCGCGGCATGACGCCGGCCGAGCAGTTGGCCCGGCACATCAGCTCCACCGACGTCGAACGCACCGCCGAGCGCTACCACTGCGGGCCCGGCTGAGCGGCGAGCGCCAGCGGGCTGCACACGCGCTCGTTACAATGCGGCCATTGTCCGGGAGTGCGTCACCATGGCCATCCGTCTGCTCGTTGCCCTGATCGCCCTTGGCCTGCTGCATGTCTCGCCGCAACTGGCCAGCTGGCGCCGCGACGGCCTGTTCCGGCGCTGGGTGGCGCAGTTGTCCGACACCAGTGGCGCCGGCCGCGTGGTGCTGGCGCTGGCCCCGCCGCTGCTGCTGTGCGCACTGCTGGTGTGGCTGTTCGGGCACACCGTACTGGGCGAGTTGCTGCCGCTGCTGTTCGCCGTGGTGGTGCTGATCTACTGCTTCGGTCCACGCGAGTTCGAGCGTGACCTGGAGGCGATCCTCGCCGCGCCCGACGACGTCAGCCGCGAGGCGGCGGCGCAACGGCTGTCCGACGACGGGCGCCCGGTGCGCTGGCACGCCCCGGCGCTGGGCGAGGCGATCGTCTATGCAGCGTTGCGCCGACGCTTCGCGGTGCTGCTGTGGTTTTTCCTGCTCGGCCCGGTCGGCGCGCTGCTGTACCGGCTGGCGCAGACGCTGGGGCGCGACGACTCGCTGGCGCTCGACGGCGACAGCCAGCATGCCGCCCACTACCTGGCCAACGCGCTGGACTGGTTGCCGGCCCAGGTGCTGACCTTCACCCTGGCCGTGGTCGGCCACTGGGATGCGGTGATCGAGGCGTGGCGGCGCTGGCACATCCAGGCCACGCCGACCAGCTGGTATCAGCGCGGCCCCGGCTTTCTCGGCGCCGCGGCGCAAGCCGACGTGCGTATCGACGTCGAGGCCGGCGACGGCTATGCCGAGGAGCACAGCGATCCGCTGGACGAGCTGCGACGCCTGCGCGGCGCCTTGCTGCGCGCCTTGCTGGCCTGGCTCAGCGTGATCGCCTTGCTGGTGATCGGCAGCTGGGTGAGCTGAAGCCGGCGGGCGGGGCCGGCTTGGACCAGCTACGCCAAGGCAGGGCGGGCACTGCCCGCCGCTTGCCCCGCCGCGCTCAGGCAAGCTCCCCGCGCAATTCGCGAACCCTGGCTTCCAGCGATGCGGCGCTGGCCGCCTGCGGCGGCACCGGCGCATCCACGACCAGTTCCACCCGCGCCCGGAAGCGCCGCGGCAGGCGCAGGCGGCCGAGCCGGGTGTCGCGCCGGCTCCACACGCTACCCCACAACCCCCGCAGCGCCAGCGGCACTACCGGCACCGGGCGCCGGGCCAGGATCTTCTCCAGCCCTGGCCGGAATGGCGCGATCTCGCCGTCGCCGGTCAGGCCGCCCTCGGGGAAGATGCATACCAGCTCGCCGTCGGCCAGCGCCGCGTCGATCGCGTCGTACGCCTGCTGCAGCACGACCGGATCTTCCTTTTGCCCGGCAATCGGAATCGCCTTGGCCGTGCGGAACACGAAACGCAGCAGCGGGGTGTGGAAGATCCGGTAATACATCACGAAGCGCGCCGGCCGCCGCAGGTTGGCCATCAGCAGCAGCGGGTCCATGAAGCTGACGTGGTTGCACACCAGCAGCGCCGGACCTTCCTCGGGCAGATGCTGCATGCCGTCGACGCGCACCCGGTACAGCGTGTTCACCAGCACCCAGGTGATGAAGCGCATCAGGAACTCGGGCACCAGGGTGAAGATGTACACCGCCACCAGCACGTTGAACAGGGCGGCCAGCAGGAAGATGGTGGCCGCGTCCATGCCCAGCCGGCCCAGCACCAGCCCGAACACCGCGGCCAGCACGATCAGCAAGGCATTGATGATGTTGTTGCCGGCGATTACCCGCGACAGCCGCTCGCGCGGCGTGCGCGACTGCACGAAGGCAAACAGCGGCACCACGTAAAAGCCGGCGAACACGCCGATCGCGGTGAGGTCGAGCACGATGCGCCAGCTGCCGGCGCCGTGCAGGAACGCCAGCCAGTCCAGTCCGCGCGTGGCCGCAAGCCCGTGCCGGGCCAGGTACAGGTCGATGCCGAACACGGTGAGGCCGAACGCGCCCAGCGGCACCAGGCCGATCTCCACCCGCTTGCCGGACAGCTTCTCGCACAGCAGCGCGCCGACGCCGGTGCCGATCGAGAACAGGGTCAGCACCAGCGTGTTGACCGAGCCGTCGCCGCCCAGCGTCTCGCGCGTGTAGATCGGCAACTGCGCGATCAGCACGGTGCCGAAGAACCAGAACCACGAGATGCCCAGCACCGCGTTGAACACCGCGCGATCGGCGCGGGTGATGCCCAGCACGCGGGCGGTCTCGCTGAACGGGTTCCAGTTGAACTTCAGGTCGGGCGCGGTCGCCGGCGCGGCCGGAATGCGCCGGCTGGCCAGATAGCCGGCCACCGCCACCGCGATGGTCGCGCCGGAGGCCAGCATGGGCCCCACGCCGGCCACCAGCATCAGCGAGTTGCCGGCGATCATGCCCACCAGCATCGCCATCTGCGTGCCCATCTCGACCAGGCCGTTGCCGCCGACCAGTTCCTCGTTCTTCAGTGCCTGCGGCAGGATCGCGTACTTGATCGGCCCGAACATGGTCGAGTGCATGCCCATCATGAACAGCACCACCAGCAGCAGCGAGGTGTGGTGGGTGTAGAAGCCGTACGCGGCCAGCGTCATCGCCGCGATCTCGAACAGCTTCACGTAGCGGATGATGCGGCTCTTCTCGTACTTCTCCGCCAGCTGGCCGGCGGTGGCGGAAAACAGGAAGAACGGGATGATGAACAGTGCCGGCGCCAGGTTGGTGTAGAGCCCCACGGTGCGGTCGTCCAGCCCCATCTGGAACGCCACCAGCATCACCAGCGCATTGCGGAACGCATTGTCGTTGAAGGCGCCCAGCGCCTGGGTCCAGAAGAACGGCGCGAAACGCCGCTTGCCGAGCAATCCGAATTGGCTCATGCCTTGTCCTGTGATGGGTCCCCGGCGCCACCACGGCCGGCGGCGACCGGGCGACGGTAGCAGCTGCGGCGCACCGGACGAAAGATCGGCATGGCATGAAACTCCCCGCCATTCGCGCGGTCGCAACCTGGTTGCCGGCGCCGGTTCGGGGTCGACGGCTTGGCACGGCACCGGCGGCGGGCGCAAAATGCTGCGTGGACGACCCGGTTTTCCCGCCGCGGCGATCGTCCCCGAAATCTTGCGCCCCGGTGCAGTCTCCTACCCTACCGACACGGCCACTCCCATGAGCAAGTCCTCTCCCCAGGTTTCCGGCGGCACCTTCGCCGACCGCATCCGGCTGCTGATCCAGCGCGTCGGCAGCGCCACCGAGATCGCCCGCATGTGCGGCTTTTCCGAAGGCGTGGTGCGCAGCTGGCGAGACGGCAATACCGACCCCTCGCGCGCACGCTGCGTCACCCTGGCGCGCACGCTGGGCATCTCGCTGGTATGGCTGGTGGCCGGCGAGGGCGGCATCCAGATCGACCCGACCCCGACCATGCAGGACGACCAGCACAGCAGCCAGGTCGTGCGCACCCAACGCGTCCACGCCAAATCCGGTACGGTCACTCGTCTGCCGTTGTCCGCGCAGATGCAGGGGTTGGACCCGCAGCGCCTGAACACGGCGATGCAGATGCTGCAATCCGAACTGGAACTGGCCGGCAGCCCGCTGGGCCTGGCCGAGAACACCGACCTGCTCACCGAGCTGTACGAGATCCTCGGCCCGGGCGGCGTCAACGTGGACGCCGGCGCGATGATGGCGTTCAACCGCCACCTTGCCCAGCGCCTGCGCAAGGATCGCCTGGCCTCCACCACGGCCTGAGATCCGGGCGCACTCCCGCGGGGTGGGCGTTCGCCCGTTCCGCGGTTCGGCGTCAGAGCAGGGCGATGTCAGCCACGGTGCTGAACTGGCTCTTCAACTGATTGAGCAGCGCCAGGCGGTTGGCCCGCACGGCGGGGTCTTCGGCGTTCACCAGCACGTTGTCGAAGAACGCATCCACCGGCACCTGCAGTTGTGCCAGGCGGGCCAGCACGGCAGCGTAATCGCCAGCGGCCTCGGCCGCGGCGCTGTCCTGCCGCGCGGCGGCCAGCGCATCGGCCAGGTCGCGCTCCGCCTCCGCCTCGAAACAGGCCGGGTCGACCGTCCGCCCGATCGGCGGCGCACCGGCCTCCTCGGCCTGCTTGCGCAGGATGTTGGCGACGCGCTTGTTGGCCGCGGCCAGGCTCGCCGCCTCGGGCCGGCGGCCAAACTCCACCACCGCGCGCAGGCGCCGGTCGAAGTCGGCCACGCTGGCCGGCTGCACCGCCATCACGGCTTCGAAGGCCCCGTGTTCGAAGCCCTGTTCGGCGTAGTAGCCGCGCAGGCGCTCATGCACGAAGTCGAGCAGCTCCTCCAGCAGGATCGCACGCCGCGCGCCCGCCTGCAGGGCCGGCGGCTTGCCGTCCTTGCCGGGCTTGAGGCCGGCCGCCAGCGCGGCATCGGGCAACTGCTCCAGCGCCTCGATGAAACTCGCGCGCAGGTCCAGTTCCAGGCCGCCCTCGATCAGGGTGCGCGCCAGGCCCAGCGCCGCGCGGCGCAGCGCGAACGGGTCCTTGTTGCCACCGGGTTTCATGCCGATGGCGAAGATGCCGGCCAGGGTATCGAGCCGCTCGGCCACCGCCAGCACCTGACCCAGGGGGTCCGCGGCGATGCGGTCGCCACCGAAGCGCGGTTGGTAGTGGCTGTCCAGCGCCTCGGCCACCGCCGGCGGTTCGCCGTCATGGACGGCGTAATAGCGCCCCATCACGCCCTGCAGCTCGGGAAACTCACCGACCATGCGGGTCAGCAGGTCGCACTTGGCCAGGCTGGCGGCGCGCGTCGCCAGCGCCGCATCGACGCCGATCCGGTTGGCCACCACCCGCGCCAGTTCGGCCACGCGCACGCTCTTGTCCCACTGGCTGCCCAGCGCCTGCTGGTAGGTGACGTTTTTCAGCTGCTCCTGGTAGCTGGCCAGCGGCGTCTTGAGGTCCTCGTCCCAGAAGAACTTGGCGTCAGCGAAACGCGGCCGGATCACCCGTTCGTAGCCACGGCGGATCTCAACCGGGTCCTTGCTCTCGATGTTGGCGATGCCGATGAAGTGTTCGGTCAGCTTGCCCTCGGCGTCGAACACCGGCACGAATTTCTGGTTCGCCACCATGGTGGTGACCAGTGCCTCGGCAGGCACTTCCAGGAAGCGGCGCTCGAAGGTGCAGGCGATCGCCACCGGCCATTCGGTGAGGTTGGCCAGCTCGTCCAGCAGCGCGTCATCCAGTTGCGGCGTGCCGCCGGTGCCTTGCGCGGCGAGCTCGATCTGCTGGTGGATGCGCTGACGCCGCTCGCGCGGATCGGCCAGCACCTTTGCGGCGCGCATCGCGTCGAGCCAGCCATCGGCGTCGGCCACGTGCACCGGTTGCGGATGCATGAAACGGTGGCCGCGCGACTTGCGCCCGCTGGCCAGGCCCAGCACTTGGCCGTCGACGATGTCGGCGCCGTGCAGGATCACCAGCCAGTGCACCGGGCGCACGAAACTGTAGTCGTGGTCGGCCCAGCGCATCGGGCGCGGGATCGGCAGCGCCTTGAGCGCCTCGTCGATGATCTCCGGCAGCAGGGCCGCCAGCGACTGGCCCGGCCTGACCGCACGCCAGACAAACCACGCGCCCTTGTCGGTTTCGAGCTTCTCCAGCTGGCCGACGTCGACGCCGCATGAGTGCGCGAAACCGAGCAGGGCCTTCGACGGCCGCCCTTCGGCGTCGAGCGCGGCGGCCACCGCGGGGCCGCGGCGTTCGATGGATTGCGCCGGCTGCGCCGCCGCCACCGCGGGGATGAAGGCCGCCAGCCGGCGCGGCGAGGCGTAGGCCACCGCCTGGTCCAGCCCGGCGCTGACGCCGCGCGCGGCCAGCCCGCCCACGATGCCGCGCAGGAATGCGGCGGACAGCTCGTCCAGTGCGCGCGGCGGCAGTTCCTCGGTGCCCAGTTCGATCAACAGCGACTTGCCGGCGTTCATGCGGCCTGCTCCTGGTGGGCACCAGCGTGCTTGAGGCCGGGAAAGCCCAGCTTCTCGCGTTGCGCCACGTAGGCCTCGGCGACGGCACGCGACAACGCGCGCACGCGCAGGATGTAGCGCTGGCGCTCGGTGACGCTGATCGCGCGGCGCGCATCGAGCAGGTTGAAGGTGTGGCTGGCCTTCATCACCTGCTCGTAGGCGGGCAGCGGCAGGTTGGCCGCCACCAGCTTGTTCGCCTCGCCCTCGCAGACATCGAACCAGCGCAGCAGCTCGGCCACGTTGGCGTGCTCGAAGTTGTAGGTGCTCTGCTCGACTTCGTTCTGGTGGAACACATCGCCGTAGGTGACGGTGCCGCGCGGGCCGTCAGTCCAGACCAGGTCAAAAACGCTATCCACGTTTTGCAGGTACATGGCCAGGCGCTCCAGGCCATACGTGATCTCGCCGGTGACCGGCCGGCACTCGATGCCGCCGGCCTGCTGGAAGTAGGTGAACTGGGTGACCTCCATGCCGTTCAACCACACCTCCCAACCCAGTCCCCAGGCACCCAGCGTGGGTGATTCCCAGTTGTCCTCGACGAAGCGCAGATCGTGCACCAGCGGGTCGAGGCCGAGCTCCTTCAGCGAGCCGATGTACAACTCCAGGATGTTCTCCGGGTTCGGTTTCATCACTACCTGGTACTGGTAGTAGTGCTGCAGGCGGTTCGGGTTTTCGCCGTAGCGGCCGTCGGTGGGGCGACGCGACGGCTGCACATAAGCGGCCGACCAGGGCTCCGGGCCGAGCGCACGCAGGAAGGTGGCCGGATGGAACGTACCGGCGCCCACTTCGGTGTCCAGCGGCTGCAGCAGTACGCAACCCTGCGCCGCCCAGTAGCGGTTGAGGGTCTGGATCACATCCTGGAAGGTGCGCGCGGACATGGCTTTCCGTGACCTGGGTTAAAGCGCGTTAGTATAGCCGCAGCTCGCTTTGCGGCTGGAATTTCCGGCTGGCGGAGCCTCGCACAGGACACTTGCCGGATGGCTGCATCGCCACAAATTGCCTCGCTGCTCGGCCGTCGTGGCCGACTCGAACTGGACGAGGTGCTGGCCGCGCTGGTGGTCGACGGTTACGCGCTCGCCGAGGATGCGAAGAACGTGCGCATGGGCGCGCGCGCCGGCCGCAGCACGGTGGAGCTGCACCCGCTGGTGGTGATCGCCAACGCCAAGTTGATCAACCAGCGCGAGCCCGGCCGGCCGTTGAGCCTGGAGACGCTGGCCGAGTGGCTGGCCGGCCATGCCGGCTTGCCGTACCTCAAGATCGATCCGATGAAGATCAACGCAGCCACGGTCACCCAGGTGGTGAGCCTGGCCTACGCGAAACGGCACCGCATCCTGCCGATCGCGGCGACCGTGGGCGAGGTGACGTTCGCCACCAGCGAACCGTTCGACGACGCCTGGGCGCCCGACCTGGCCCACATGCTGCGGCGGGACATCAAACGCGTCGTGGCCAGCCCGATCGACATCAACCGCTACCAGCAGGAGTTCTACGGCGTCCAGCGCTCGATCCAGCTGGCGCAGGACGCCAAGACCGGCAGCGACAGCTCCTCGGCGATCCTCAACTTCGAGCAGTTGGTGGAGCTGGGCAAGAGCGGCGAGGTCGGCGCCGACGATCGCCATGTGGTGCACATCGTCGACTGGCTGCTGCAGTACGCCTTCGAGCAGCGCGCCTCGGACATCCATCTGGAACCACGACGCGAGACCGGCTACATCCGCTTCCGCATCGACGGCGTCATGCAGAAAGTGTTCGAGTTGCCGGCGCCGGTGATGACCGCAGTGACCGCACGCATCAAGATCCTCGCCCGCATGGACGTGGCCGAGAAGCGCCGGCCGCAGGACGGCCGCATCAAGACGCGCTCTGCCTCCGGGCGCGAGGTGGAGTTGCGCATCTCGAACATGCCCACCGCCTTCGGCGAGAAGGTGGTGATGCGCATCTTCGATCCGGATCTGGTGGTGAAGGATTTCGCCCAGCTGGGTTTCTCGCCGAGCGAGGCGGAGAACTGGCGCAACATGGTCGAGCGCCCGCACGGCATCGTGCTGGTCACCGGCCCCACCGGCTCGGGCAAGACCACCACGCTGTATTCCACACTCAAGCACCTGGCCACGCCAGAACTCAACGTGTGCACCGTGGAGGACCCGATCGAGATGGTCTCGCCGGAGTTCAACCAGATGCAGGTGCACGCGGCGATCGACCTCGATTTCGCCGCCGGTGTGCGCACGCTGCTGCGGCAGGACCCGGACATCATCATGGTCGGCGAGATCCGCGACCTGGAAACCGCGCAGATGGCGGTGCAGGCCTCGCTCACCGGACACCTGGTGCTGTCCACGCTGCACACCAACGACGCGCCCAGCGCGGTCACCCGCCTGCTCGATCTCGGCGTGCCGCACTACCTGATCCAGTCCACCCTCACCGGCGTGGTGGCGCAACGCCTGGTGCGCACGCTGTGCCCGCATTGCAAGCAGGCCACCACCCAGGACCCGCTGGCGTGGAACGTGCTGACCCGCGGCTGGTCGATGCCGGTGCCGGCGCAGGTGTACCGGGCGGTCGGCTGCCTGGAATGCCGCAACACCGGCTTCATGGGCCGCACCGGCATCTACGAGATGATGAAGCTCTCGCCGCATCTGCGCGGCATGATCTCGGCCGAACTCGACCTCAGCGGCTTCGGCCAGGCTGCGTTGGACGAGGGCATGCGCCCGCTGCGCATCTCCGCCGCCGACCAGGTCGCCGCCGGACTGACCACGGTGCAGGAAGTGCTGACCGTGTTGCCACCGATCGACGCCTTGGCCGATGATCCGCACTAGCGCGTCAAACCTCCCCCGAGACACCGCATGAAACCCGTCCTGATCATCCGTACCGGCCGGGCGCCGGACAGCATCCGTGCGCGCCACGGCGATTTTCCGCACTGGTTCCGCCTCGCCGCCGGACTGCGCCCGGAGCGCCTGCGCATCGTCGACGTGGCGGCCGGCGAAACGCTGCCGGCGGCGGGCGAGGTGGCCGGCGCCATCGTCACCGGCTCGGCCGCGATGGTCACCGAGAAACTACCTTGGAGCGAAGCGACCGCCGGCTGGATCCGCGACGCGATGGACGCCGAGGTGCCCCTGTTCGGCGTCTGCTACGGCCACCAGCTGATGACGCACGCGTTGGGTGGACGGGTCGATTACCTGCCCGGCGGGCGTGAGATCGGCACCCAGTCGATCGGGGTCAGCGCAGGGCAGGCGCACGACCCGCTGGGCGCTGGCCTCCCCGCCAGTTTTCGCGCGCACACCACGCACGAGCAGAGCGTGCTGGAGCCGCCCGCGGGGGCGCAGATCCTGGCCAGCTCGGCACGCGACCCGCACCAGTGGCTGCGCTACGGGCCGAACGCGATCAGCGTCCAGTTTCATCCCGAGTTCAACGCCGAGGTGATGCGCGCCTACATCCGGCGCAAGCGCCACGACCTGCATCGCGAAGGTGCCGACGCCGCGCGCATCTTCAGTGACGTGGCCGCCACCCCGATCGCGCGCCGATTGTTGCGCCGCTTCGCCCATCTGCACGGTTGGGCCGGCGACTGAGCCGCCATCAGCCGCGCAAGCGCCTGGCGATCGCCTCGCGCGAGAACAGCGCAAACCCCACGCCGAACACGAAACCGCCGATGTGCGCCCACCACACGTAGGCACCATAGCTGGGCCCGGCATAGCTGAACAGCAATTGCAGCAGCACCCACATGCCGATCAGCAGGAAGGCCGGCACGCGCACGAACTGCAAATACAGGCCGAGCGGCAACACCAGGCCCAGGCGTGCCCGCGGAAACAGCGCCACGTAGGCGCCCACCACCGCCGATACTGCACCGCTGCAGCCGATGATCGGCAGGCGCACGCCGGCCAGCGACAGCGCCCCGATCAGGTTGGCCACCACGCCGCCGATGACGAACAGCACCAGGAAGCGCAACGATCCCAGCGCACGCTCACCGGGCAAGCCGAAGATCACCAGGAACAGCAGGTTGCCCAGCAGATGCAGCCAGGTGACGTGGATGAAGAGCGCCGTGAACAGCCGCAGCAGCGCCGGATCGGTCAGCTGCGGCAGCAATGGCTCGTGCGCATCGAAGATGTTCGCCGGCACCGTACCCCACTGCAGCAGCAGCGCGATGCGCTGCGGCGCCGGGATCATTGCCAATCCGACGAAACAGACCACGCACAGACTGACCAGCAGCACGGTCGCCCAATGCCAGCGCGGCCGGCGGCGCGTTTCCACATGGACAAACAAAAGCCATCCCTCCGCCTCGCCCGCGCGCTGGCGCGTGACCTGGCCATCATAGGCGATCGCTGCCGCATGACCTTGACGCAATGCGGCTCTTGGCCGGTGGCTGTCGCAAGGTCACCCGAGCGCAGGCCACCCCGGAAAGGAAGGCCCGCGGGGGACAAGCTCCCTGGCGGTGACCTGTTGCAGGTTGCGGGCGGCGGTGGCGGCGGCAGAAAAGAAAAACCCCCACCGTTGCCGGTGAGGGTGTTTCGGGATAAAGCCCCTGGCGGTGACCTACTCTTGCATGGCAAAGCCACACTACCATCGGCGCATGCGCGTTTCACTTCTGAGTTCGGGATGGGATCAGGTGGGACCACGCCGCTATGGCCGCCAGGGAAGGGGTGGGAGCAGCGCGCGTGCGCCAGCTCCACGTTTCTGAAGAGACGGCCCTGACGGCCGGCTCTTCCGCGAAAGATCCCTCGAGGTGTTGAAGAGTCCGCCATGGATGGCGAGGTGTTGACTCTTCTTTCCGTGAGAGGGATCTCACGTGAGATAAATCGTAAACGAGTGACAAGCGTCGAGGTGAAATTCAAACGTTTCGAGACAGTGCTCGAGGCGGCTCCTTTGAAGAGTCCGGCCAGGGATGGCCGGTGGCTCCGCAGAGGGACCTGCGTCAAACAAAGCCACTTGGGGTTATATGGTCAAGCCGCACGGCTCATTAGTACAGGTAAGCTCAACGCATTGCTGCGCTTCCACATCCTGCCTATCAACCACCTGGTCTTGATGGTGCCTTCAGGAGAGTCAAGCTCTCGGGAGATCTCATCTTGGGGCGTGCTTCCCGCTTAGATGCTTTCAGCGGTTATCACTTCCGTTCATAGCTACCGGGCAATGCCTCTGGCGAGACAACCCGAACACCAGCGGAACGTCCACTCCGGTCCTCTCGTACTAGGAGCAGCCCCCCTCAAATCTCCAACGCCCACGACAGATAGGGACCGAACTGTCTCACGACGTTCTGAACCCAGCTCGCGTACCACTTTAAATGGCGAACAGCCATACCCTTGGGACCGGCTACAGCCCCAGGATGTGATGAGCCGACATCGAGGTGCCAAACACCGCCGTCGATATGAACTCTTGGGCGGTATCAGCCTGTTATCCCCGGAGTACCTTTTATCCGTTGAGCGATGGCCCTTCCATACAGAACCACCGGATCACTAAGACCTACTTTCGTACCTGCTTGATCCGTCGATCTCGCAGTCAAGCACGCTTATGCCTTTGCACACAGTGCGCGATGTCCGACCGCGCTGAGCGTACCTTCGTGCTCCTCCGTTACTCTTTGGGAGGAGACCGCCCCAGTCAAACTACCCACCATACACGGTCCCTGACCCGGATAACGGGCCGAGGTTAGAACGTCAAGCACTTCAGGGTGGTATTTCAAGGATGGCTCCATGCAAACTGGCGTCTGCACTTCAAAGCCTCCCACCTATCCTACACAGAAGAACTCAACGTTCAGTGTAAAGCTATAGTAAAGGTTCACGGGGTCTTTCCGTCTTGCCGCGGGAACGCTGCATCTTCACAGCGAATTCAATTTCACTGAGTCTCGGGTGGAGACAGCGCCGCTGTCGTTACGCCATTCGTGCAGGTCGGAACTTACCCGACAAGGAATTTCGCTACCTTAGGACCGTTATAGTTACGGCCGCCGTTTACTGGGGCTTCGATCAAGAGCTTCGCCTTGCGGCTGACCCCATCAATTAACCTTCCAGCACCGGGCAGGCGTCACACCCTATACGTCCACTTTCGTGTTTGCAGAGTGCTGTGTTTTTGATAAACAGTCGCAGCGGCCAGGTTACTGCGACCCATCGGTGCTCAGCTACGCATGTAGCCACACTGATGGGCGCACCTTCTCCCGAAGTTACGGTGCCATTTTGCCTAGTTCCTTCACCCGAGTTCTCTCAAGCGCCTTGGGATTCTCACCCTGCCTACCAGTGTCGGTTTACGGTACGGTTCTTCTACAGCTGAAGCTTAGTGGCTTTTCCTGGAAGCGTAGTATCAGTCACTTCGCCCAAAAGGGCTCGTCATAAGTGCTCGGCATAAAGGATCCCGGATTTGCCAAAGATCCATGCCTACCTCCTTTCCCCGGGACAACCAACGCCCGGTAGACCTAACTTTCTCCGTCCCCACATCGCACTGTAGAAAAGTGCGGGAATATTAACCCGCTTCCCATCGACTACGCATTTCTGCCTCGCCTTAGGGGCCGACTCACCCTGCGCCGATGAACGTTGCGCGAGGAAACCTTGGGCTTTCGGCGGGGGGGCTTTTCACCCCCCTTATCGTTACTCATGTCAGCATTCGCACTTCCGATACCTCCAGCAGACTTTACAATCCACCTTCACAGGCTTACGGAACGCTCCTCTACCGCGCACATTGCTGTGCACCCCGAGCTTCGGTGTCTAGCTTAGCCCCGTTAAATCTTCCGCGCAGACCGACTCGACCAGTGAGCTATTACGCTTTCTTTAAAGGATGGCTGCTTCTAAGCCAACCTCCTGGCTGTCTATGCCTTTCCACATCGTTTTCCACTTAGCTAGAACTTGGGGACCTTAGCTGCGGGTCTGGGTTGTTTCCCTTTTCACGACGGACGTTAGCACCCGCCGTGTGTCTCCCGGATAGTCTGTCCTGGTATTCGGAGTTTGCCATGGTTTGCTAAGTCGCGATGACCCGCTAGCCATAACAGTGCTCTACCCCCAGGAAGATTCGTCCGAGGCGCTACCTAAATAGCTTTCGAGGAGAACCAGCTATCTCCGAGTTTGTTTAGCCTTTCACTCCTATCCTCAGCTCATCCCCATCTATTGCAACAGATGTGGGTTCGGTCCTCCAGTGCGTGTTACCGCACCTTCAACCTGGCCAAGGATAGATCACTCGGTTTCGGGTCTACTGCCTGAGACTATGCGCCCTATTCAGACTCGATTTCTCTTCGCCTCCCCTATACGGTTAAGCTTGCCACAGACAGTAAGTCGCTGACCCATTATACAAAAGGTACGCAGTCACCCTTGCGGGCTTCCACTGCTTGTACGTATACGGTTTCAGGGTCTATTTCACTCCCCTCTCCGGGGTTCTTTTCGCCTTTCCCTCACGGTACTAGTTCGCTATCGGTCAGTCAGGAGTATTTAGCCTTGGAGGATGGTCCCCCCATGTTCAGACAAGGTTTCACGTGCCCCGCCTTACTCAATTTCATATCAAGTGCCCTTTCGTCGACTGGGCTATCACCATCTATGGCCGGCCTTTCCATGCCGTTTGACTAGAACACAAGATACTTTTGGGCTAGTCCGCGTTCGCTCGTCGCTACTGACGGAATCTCGGTTGATTTCTTTTCCTCCGGGTACTTAGATATTTCAGTTCCCCGGGTTCGCCTCGCATGACTATGTATTCATCATGCGATACCGCTTGCGCGGTGGGTTTCCCCATTCGGACATTGCCGGATCAAAGCTTGTTGCCAGCTCCCCGACACTTTTCGCAGGCTGCCACGTCCTTCATCGCCTCTGACTGCCAAGGCATCCACCGTATACGCTTAGTCGCTTGACCATATAACCCCAAGTCGCCTCGGGGCATGCCCCCTCCTCAGGGGCAGCCAAGTTACTTCGTTTCGTGCCTTAACACTTGCCTCGGTTCGGTTCGAACCAAGACGCTTGTCACTCGTTTACGTGTTTTCAAAGAACATCGTGCCGGCCTCAATGCCGGTCGATTTCAAATCTTTTGTGTGCTGATATTTTACGCAGCGACATCCTGGTGGAGCCTATCGGGATCGAACCGATGACCCCCTGCTTGCAAAGCAGGTGCTCTCCCAGCTGAGCTAAGGCCCCGTCGAAGGGATATCCGGATTGTTCCGAACCTCGGAACAATGGTGGGTCTGGGTGGACTCGAACCACCGGCCTCACCCTTATCAGGGGTGCGCTCTAACCACCTGAGCTACAGACCCAGAGATCGAGCCCCAGAACCTACACCAGCCTCTCTCGAACTTCCGTTCGGAGCAGCTTTTGTTGAAGAGTCCGGCCACGGATGGCCGGTCTTGATGTTCGCTCTTCGCAAAAGGGACTTTGCGTAAAATACAGGTGTCTTGTGTGGACGTCTTGCACCGATCGGTGCGACGTGTCGTTCTCGAAAGGAGGTGATCCAGCCGCACCTTCCGATACGGCTACCTTGTTACGACTTCACCCCAGTCATGAACCACTCCGTGGGCGTCGTCCTCCTTGCGGTTAGACTAACGCCTTCTGGAGCAACCCACTCCCATGGTGTGACGGGCGGTGTGTACAAGGCCCGGGAACGTATTCACCGCGGCATAGCTGATCCGCGATTACTAGCGATTCCGACTTCATGGAGTCGAGTTGCAGACTCCAATCCGGACTGGGATCGGCTTTCTGGGATTGGCTCCACCTCGCGGTATTGCAACCCTCTGTACCGACCATTGTAGTACGTGTGTAGCCCTGGCCGTAAGGGCCATGAGGACTTGACGTCATCCCCACCTTCCTCCGGTTTGTCACCGGCAGTCTCCTTAGAGTTCCCGACATTACTCGCTGGCAACTAAGGACAAGGGTTGCGCTCGTTGCGGGACTTAACCCAACATCTCACGACACGAGCTGACGACAGCCATGCAGCACCTGTGTTCCGATTCCCGAAGGCACTCCCGCATCTCTGCAGGATTCCGGACATGTCAAGGCCAGGTAAGGTTCTTCGCGTTGCATCGAATTAAACCACATACTCCACCGCTTGTGCGGGCCCCCGTCAATTCCTTTGAGTTTCAGTCTTGCGACCGTACTCCCCAGGCGGCGAACTTAACGCGTTAGCTTCGACACTGATCTCCGAGTTGAGACCAACATCCAGTTCGCATCGTTTAGGGCGTGGACTACCAGGGTATCTAATCCTGTTTGCTCCCCACGCTTTCGTGCTTCAGCGTCAGTGTTGTCCCAGATGGCCGCCTTCGCCACTGATGTTCCTCCCGATCTCTACGCATTTCACCGCTACACCGGGAATTCCACCATCCTCTGACACACTCTAGCTCGCCAGTATCCATCGCCATTCCCAGGTTGAGCCCGGGGATTTCACGACAGACTTAACGAACCGCCTACGCACCCTTTACGCCCAGTAATTCCGATTAACGCTTGCACCCTTCGTATTACCGCGGCTGCTGGCACGAAGTTAGCCGGTGCTTATTCCTCAGGTACCGTCAGACTGCACACGTATTAAGCATGCAGATTTCGCTCCTGATAAAAGTGCTTTACAACCCGAAGGCCTTCTTCACACACGCGGCATTGCTGGATCAGGCTTGCGCCCATTGTCCAATATTCCCCACTGCTGCCTCCCGTAGGAGTCTGGGCCGTGTCTCAGTCCCAGTGTGGCTGATCATCCTCTCAGACCAGCTAGCGATCGTCGCCTTGGTGGGCCATTACCCCGCCAACTAGCTAATCGCACATCGGTTCGTCCTGCCGCGCGAGGCCTAAAAGGTCCCCCGCTTTCTCCCGTAGGACGTATGCGGTATTAGTCCCGGTTTCCCGAGGTTATCCCCCACGTCAGGGTAGATCCCGATGCATTACTCACCCGTCCGCCACTCGCCACCCAAGGAGCAAGCTCCTCTGTGCTGCCGTTCGACTTGCATGTGTTAGGCATGCCGCCAGCGTTCAATCTGAGCCAGGATCAAACTCTTCACTTAAGTTTTCGATGACCGAAGCCATCTATCTTTCCGAAGCGTATGTTCCCAACCAATCAAAACTCATTACTGACTTTTTACTTGGTGGGACGCTTGCATTGCTTGGACAGGTCACGACCCATCAACGCAAGACGTCCACACAATTCACCTGCGCACACTGTCAAAGATCTTCGCTGCCCGACCGCCTTTCGGTGATCGCCCCGTGACCTTTCGTCCCGGGTGAGCCGCCCATTCTACATCGCTTTCCGAGACCGTCAACACCTTCAGGGAAGTTCGTCGAGGTGTCGCATGTCGCGCCCCATGGCGTTGGGCCGACGTGGGCCGCGAATCATACGGCCTGCGCTTTTTTTGGCAAGTGTTTTCTGCGTCGGCCGCGAATTCGCGCCGCGAGAATGCGGCTGTCGGTTCAGGCGACGACCAGCCGCACCCGCGCGAAATTGCGCTTGCCGACCTGCAGGACGCCCTCGAAGCCGGCATGGAAAACGCGCTGTGCGTCTTCCGCGACGGCCGCGTCGATGCGAACGGCACGCTCCTTCAGCTTCCGGGTTGCCTCGGAGTTGCTGGTGGTCAGGCCGGCGGCGGTGAGCAGCGCGGCCAGGCGCAAGCCCTCGGCCGGCACGGCGATGTCGGTTTGCGGCAGCAGCGCGGTGTCGCCTTCGCCGCGCACGACGGCATGCCAGCCGGCGATCGCCTGTTCGGCGGCGGCAGGGGCGTGGAAACGTGCAGCCAGCTCGCGCGCCAAACGCAACTTGGCGTCACGCGGGTTGAGCTGGCCACCCTCGACATCGCGCTTCATGCGCGCCAGCTCGTCCAGCGACACCTCGAAGCTGAGCAGCTCGAACCAGCGCCACATCAACTCGTCGCCGATCTTCATCGTCTTGGTGACGATGTCGATGGCCGGTTCGTTGATGCCGATGTAGTTGCCAAGCGACTTGGACATCTTGTTGACGCCGTCCAGCCCCTCCAGCAGCGGCATGGTGAGCACGATCTGCGGCGGCTGGCCATAGTGTTCCTGCAGGCTGCGGCCCATCAGCAGGTTGAACTTCTGGTCGGTGCCGCCGAGCTCGATATCCGCCTTCAAGGCCACCGAGTCGTAACCCTGGGTCAGCGGGTACATGAACTCGTGGATGGCGATCGGCTGCTGCGCGGCATAGCGCTTGGTGAAATCGTCGCGCTCGAGCATGCGCGCCACGGTGTGCTGCGCGGCCAGCCGGATCATGTCGGCGGCCGACATCTTGTCGAACCATTCGGAGTTGAAGCGCAGCTCGGTCTTCTCGCGGTCCAGCACCTTGTAGACCTGCTCGGCGTAGGTCTCGGCATTGGCCAGCACATCCTCGCGCGTGAGCGGCTTGCGGGTGACGTTCTTGCCGGTCGGGTCGCCGATCATGCCGGTGAAGTCGCCGATCAGGAAGATGACCTGGTGACCCAGATCCTGGAACTGGCGCATCTTGTTAAGCAGCACCGTGTGACCCAGGTGCAGGTCCGGCGCGGTCGGATCGAAGCCGGCCTTGACCCGCAGTGGACGCCCCGATTTCAGGCGCTCGACCAGCTCCTCGCGCTTGATGATTTCGTCGGCGCCACGCGCAATCGTGGACAGGGCGTGCTCGTGCTCGCTCATGGATTTCTCGCTGGATGGGGCATGGAAAATGAACCGGGCGGCGCGAAACGGAGAGGCGTTAGCCATTCGCTGCGTGCGGCGAAAGTTAATTGTGCGTTAATCAGGAATGGATCGCAAACCATTGATGGCAAAGGCATTGACGCTCTCTGCACATCGCCGTTATGGTACGCCGAGTTTTTGCTTGAGCGGTACGGGGTGAACACGGCATGGCCGAAGAGAACATGGGCGCGCTGCAGGCGCGCAAGCAGGCCATATGCCGCAAGGCACAGCGTCTTCACTGTCGCTTCTACGAACGTTGCGCGCACTGGTCGTTCAACCGGTCGAGCGATGTCGAACCGATCCGCTGGCACCGCGAACACTGGATGCTTGCCGGCACAGCGCTGCTGATCACCTTGTTGTCCGGCTTCATCATGCCGTCGTGGGCCAACGCGATGCGTCCGGCGCCCGCACCCGTGGCGCACACGCTGTTGCCGCTGGCCCTGCCCAAGGCCGACCTGGTCCAGACGCCGGTGTCCACCGTCGATGACTGGCAGGTGGTGCGGGTGCAGCCGGGACAGACCCTTTCCGACATCTTCACCGCCCATGGCCTGGGCATGAGCGACCTGCAGAAGGTGATGGACACCGCGGGCAACCACAAGGAGGCCCTGCACAGCATCCGTCCGGGCGAGGAGTTCGATTTCCTGCTCGGCAGCGACGGCAGCCTGAAGGGCTTCCGTTTCGATCCGGATGCCGCCAACCGCGCCGTCATCCGCTTCGACGGCGCACAACCCACGCTGGCCTTGCAGCCGCGCGACATCGACCGACGCGAGCAGGTGGCGCACGGCGTGATTCGCAGCAGCCTGTATGCCGCCGGTGACCAGGCCGGGGTGAACGCGGCGATGATCGGCAAGCTGGCCGACCTGTTCAAATACGACATCGACTTCGTGCAGGACCTGCGCGTGGGCGACAGCTTCACCATGATCTACGACGACATCTACCGTGATGGCGTGCGCTACGGCCAGGGCGACATCGTGGCTGCCGAATTCGTCAACCAGGGCAAGCGCTACACCGCTTACCGATTCAAGAAGGCCGACGGCAACTACGGCTGGTTCAGCGAAGATGGACGTCCGATCCAGAAATCCTTCCTGCGCATCCCGGTCGATTTCACCCGGATCTCGTCCCAGTTTTCCTCCGCCCGCATGCACCCGATCCTCGGCCGCATGCGCGCGCACAAGGGCGTCGACTACGCGGCCCCCAGCGGCACGCCGATCCACGCCGCCGGCGACGGCGTGATCAAGTACCACGGCTGGGAGCGCGGTTACGGCAACTTCGTGGTGATCCAGCACAACAAGACCATCAGCACCGCGTACGGCCACATGTCGCGGTTCGTGAAGGGCCAGCACGTGGGCGAGCGGGTGCGCCAGGGCGAGGTGATCGGCTACGTCGGCATGACCGGGCTGGCCACCGGCCCGCACCTGCACTACGAGTTCCGCGTCAACGGCGTGCAGCGCAACCCGCAGACGGTGACCCTGCCCAAGCCCGAACCGCTGCCCGCCGCCCAGCTGGCCCGCTTCGAGTCGCAGGTGGTCAAGCCGCAGCTGGCCCGGCTGACCGAGCTGGACAACCGGATCAAGCTGGCCCGCGCCAACGCTCCCGCCAATCACGACAACTGAGCTGCCCTTGCGCGTGGCTGAAGACGACTCGGCGCTCTACATCGGGCTGATTTCCGGCACCAGCGCCGACAGCATCGATGCGGTGCTGGTGCGTTTTCGCGAAGGCAAGCCGCACACCCTTGCCTGCCATGCCCATCCGTGGCCGCATGCCTTGCGCGAACGCATGCTGGCAGTGGCGCAAGGCGAGGCCGCGCTCGACCTGGACGACTGGGGCCGGCTCGACGTTGAAATCGGGCAGCAGTTCGCCGAGGCCGCCTTGCACTTGCTCGATCGCGCCGGCACGACGGCCGCGGCGGTGCGCGCCATCGGTTCGCATGGACAAACCTTGCGCCACCGGCCCGGCGGCGAGCACCCCTTCACCTTGCAGCTGGGCGACCCCAGCGTGATCGCCGAGCGCTGCCGCATCGAGGTGGTCGCCGACTTCCGCCGCGCCGACGTCGCCGCCGGCGGCCAGGGCGCGCCGCTGCTGCCGGCGGTGCATGCCATGCTGCTGGGCGTGCCCGGGCTTACGCGCGCCGTGCTCAACCTCGGCGGCATCGCCAACCTCACTGTGCTCGCGGCCGACGGCGGTGTGCGCGGCTTCGACACCGGGCCGGCCAACGGCCTGCTCGACGCGTGGTGCCTGCGTCATCGGGGCGAACCGTTCGATCGCGGCGGAGCCTTTGCCGCCGACGGCCGGGTCGTGCCCGAGCTGCTCGACGCCCTGCTGGCCGATCCGTACTTTGCGCTGCCGCCGCCCAAAAGCACCGGACGCGAATACTTTCATCTGGACTGGCTGGCCACCCGCGCGCCGCTGGCCATGCTGGCACCCGCCGACGTGCAGGCGACGCTGCTGGAGCTGACCGTGCGCAGCGTCACCGCAGCCGTGATGCAGCATGCGCCGGAAGCGACGGAGGTGCTGGCCTGCGGCGGCGGCGTGCACAATGAGCGGCTGATGCAGCGCCTGGGCGAGACGCTGGCCCCACGCCGGCTGGACAGCACCGCCAGCTGCGGTGTCGACCCGGACTTTCTCGAAGCGACCGCATTTGCCTGGCTGGCGCGCCAACGCCTGCTGCAACTGCCCGGCAACCTGCCGGCCGTGACCGGCGCGCGCGGACCGCGGGTACTCGGGGCGGTCTATTCCGCGCCGGCACCCGGCACGTCGTAACGGATGCTCTCCGGCGCCAGTTGGGTCGGCCGCGTGCGGGCCAGCGCCAGCAACGCCTCCTGGAACGCGCCGCGCTCGTCGGCTTCCCAGTGACCATCGAGTACGGCCAGGGCGTGCGGATCGCGCAGGCTTTCGCTGTATCGGTGCGCCACCGACATGCCGAGGCCGACGCGCAGCGCGTCCAGCATCACGTCGTTGACCGGACACTGGCGCAGCTTGGCCAGCGCCGCGATGCGTTCGGCCAGCAGGCCATCGATGTGATGAACGATCATGTCCGGCACAAGCGTCACTCCCTGCAGCACCTGCCCCTGTGCCGGGGATGTTTGCACATCCGCGATGCACCGGTGCCGCGCCGTGGCGATTTCCGTGGCTGACTTGGCAGTTGCGCTGTGACCCGCGCCACTGTGGGCCGCTGCAGATCCGGACCCGCTCGCATGGAACGGCCACAATCTTTCAGGTCACCGCCCGCGCGCGCTCGAATCCGCGAAAACGTCGCCACAATCCGGCGAACAGCAGCATCGCCGGGATCACCGCCAGCACGGTGAGCACGAAGTAGGCGCCGTAGCCCGCCGTCATGGCGATGCCGCCGGCAAAGAAGCCGAGCAGCTTGCCCGGCAGGTTGACCAGCGAACTCAGCAAGGCGTACTGCGTCGCGGTGTGCTGCTGGTTGACCAGCGAGGACAGGAACGCCACCGTCGGCGGCCCCAGCATGCCCAGGGTGAGGTTCTCCACCGAGATCACCAGGGTCAGCATGGCCAGATTGCCCGGGTGCGCGATCAGCAGCAGGTACATGAGGTTGCTGCAGCCGCACAGCACGATGGTGACGCCCAGCGGCCGCCACGCGCCCCAGCGCGCCACCATGGCGCCGCCGACGAACACGCCGACGATGCCGATCCAGATGCCGTAGATCTTGGTGATCGTGCCGATCTCGGTCTTGGAGAAGCCCATGTCGCGGTAGAACGGGCTCATGATGCCGCCGATGGTGGCCTGTTCGGGCATCTTGAACAGCAGCAGGAACAGCAAGGTCACGCCGGCCAGTGCCCAGCCGTAGCGCCGGAAGAAGTCGGCGAACGGATCGATCACGCTCTCGCGCATCGCGTCGCGCCAGCGCGCGGCACGCACGCGCAGCACCGTCGGCTCGCGCGCCACCAGCGTGGTGACGATCGGCAGCAGCATCGCCAGCGCCATCATCAGGTAGACCACGCGCCAGGCGATGTGGTCGGCCAGGATCAGGGCCACCGCGCCGGCCACCAGCAGCCCGATGCGATAGCCCAGCGAATAGGTCGCCACCAGCGCGCCCTGGTCCTCGACCGGCGCGATCTCGATGCGATACGCATCGACGGCGATGTCCTGCGTGGCGCCGAAGAACGCCACCGCCAGCGTGGCCGCCACGAACGCCGCCAGATGCTGCGGCGTCAGCGCCGCCATCGCGAGCAGCCCGGCCACCACGCCCAATTGGGCGAACAGCAGCCAGCCTCGCCGCTGGCCCAGGCGCGCGAAGCCCGGGATGTGCCCGTGGTCGAGCAGCGGTGCCCAGAGGAACTTGAATGCGTAGGTCATGCCCGCGCTGGCGATCATCGTGATGTCGGCCAGCTCGATGCCGTTCTCCTTCAGCCAGTACGCCAGCGTGCCGGCCACCAGCAGGAACGGCAGGCCGGAGGAGAAGCCGAACAGGCACATCGTCCACGCCGCCGGCTGGGTGAACGCATGCCACACCGACGGCTTCGCCGGCCGTCGCGCCGTTGCTTCAGTCGACATAGTCGACCGTGTACGGCGCGTGGTCGGAAAAACGCTGGTCGCGGTAGATCGAGCACGCACGCAGGCGATCGCGCAGCGAAGGGGTGACCACCTGGTAGTCGATCCGCCACCCCACGTTGTTCGCCCGCGCCTGGCCCCGGTTCGACCACCAGGTGTATTCGACCGCGTCGGGCTTGAGTGCGCGGAAGCTGTCGACCCAGCCGCGCTGGTGGAACAGCAGGTCCAGCCACGCGCGTTCCTCCGGCAGGCAGCCGGAGTTCTTCTGGTTGGAGCTCCAGTTCTTGATGTCGTTCTTCGTGTGCACGATGTTCCAGTCGCCACAGATCACGTAGTCGCGGCCGCTTTTCAGCCACGCGTCGAAGATCGGCGTGATCCATTCCATCGCCTTGAACTTGAACTGCTGGCGCTCGTCGCCGGACGAACCGGACGGAAAGTACAACGAGACCACGCTGAGGTTGCCGAAGCGCGCCTCGATATAGCGGCCCTCGTTGTCGAACTCGTCCCAGCCCAGCTCGGTCAGCACCTGGTCGGGCTCGCGCCGGGCGTAGATCGCCACGCCGCTGTAGCCCTTCTTGCTGGTGGCGTCGCGGTAGAAGCAGTGATGGCCGTCGGGGCGGAACCTCGCGTCCGTGAGCTGGTCTTCCTGGGCCTTGGTCTCCTGCAGGCAGACCACGTCCGCGTTCTGCGCGCGCAGCCACTCGAATACGCCCTTGCTGCCGGCCGAGCGGATGCCGTTGGCGTTGAGGCTGATGATGCGCATGGGTACTCCCGGTCGACAGATCGGGCGATCATAACAACCCCGGCCGGCGGCACCGGCGCGTGTACCATGCGCGCACCGCCGCCATGCCAGCGAGACCGACCGTGCACGACTACCAACGCGACTTCATCGAACTCACCCTGCGCCGGCAGGTGCTGCGCTTCGGCGAGTTCACGCTGAAGTCCGGCCGGCAGAGCCCGTACTTCTTCAACATGGGCCGGATCGATTCAGGCGCCGCGCTGGCGCGACTCGGCCGCGCGTACGCCGCCGCCCTGGTCGAGGCGGGGATCGAGGTCGACATGCTGTTCGGCCCGGCCTACAAGGGCATCGCGCTGGCCGCGGCCACCGCCATCGCGCTGGCCGAACAGCACGGGCGCGACCTGCCATGGGCCTACAACCGCAAGGAGGCCAAGGATCACGGCGAGGGCGGCAGCCTGGTCGGCGCGCCGCTGGCCGGGCGCGTGCTGATCGTCGACGACGTGATGACCGCCGGCACCGCGGTGCGCGAGTCGCTGGCGCTGATCCGCGCCCACGGCGCCACGCCGGCCGGCGTGCTCATTGCGCTGGATCGCCAGGAGCGCGGCCAGGGCGAACGCTCCGCCGCGCAGGAAGTCGCCGCCGAGCACGGCATCCCGGTCATCGCCATCACCTGCCTGGACGACGTGCTGGAGTATGCCGGCGCGCAGCCGCAACTGGCTGCCGAACACGCGCGATTGCTGGACTACCGCGCCCGGTACGGCGTACCCCGCTGACCGGCGCGGCATGCGCCACCGGTTCATGCACCGGCCAATAGACTCCGGCCAACCCCATCACAGCAGCGCCGCGGGCAACCGGCCAGCATGGCGGAGCCAGCTATACTCGGGCCAACAGGAGAACCCATGCGCAAATCACTGCTCATTCTGGCTGCCGTAGCGATGGGCGCGAGCCTTGCCGCGTTCGCCCAGAACGCTGGCAGCGTGCGCTACAAGTGGTATGACAACCAGGGCCTGGTGCATTACAGCGACAGCCTCACCGCCGACGCGATGAAGTACGGCTACGACCTGGTCAACGATCGCGGCATGGTGGTGCGCCACGTGTCGCGCCAGCTCAACCCCGAGGAGCGCGCCGCGGCGGCCAAGCTGGCCGAGGCCGAGGCGGCCAGACAGCGCGCGGCGCAGGAAGTGGCCACCGCCGAGGCGCAGATGCTCAACGCCTACCCGGACGAGGAGTCGTACAAGATCTCGCTGCAGCAGACGCTGGACACGGTCGACCAGCAGATCCGCACCACCCGGATCAACCTGCGCAGCCAGGAGAAGGCGCTGACCGATCTGCTGGCCCGCGCCGCGGAGATCGAGAACGCCAAGAAGCCGGTGCCGAAATTCCTCACCGACAGCGTCGCCGCGCAGCGCAACGTCGTCACCGGCCTGCGCGCCACCTTGCAGCGCCAGCAGACCCTGCGCACGCAGACGGTGCAGGAGCAGGTCAAGCAGCTGGCCCGCTACCGCGAGCTGAAAGCCGAGCAGGACAAGGCTTCGCAGTAGTCTGGCTCGGGCCGACGCGGTCCGCGTCCCGGCCCGCCATCCTCAGAACGGCAGTTTCAGGGCAGGATCGACCGCCAGCATCTGCCGGCGGAACACCTGCTGGATGCGCTTGAGCGCCGCCTCGGTGTCGGCCTCGAAACGCAGCACCAGCACCGGCGTGGTGTTGGACGCGCGCACCAGTCCCCAGCCGTCCGGCCAGTCCACGCGCAGACCGTCGATACCGATCACCGAGGCGTCCTCGAAGCTGGCGCGCTCGCGCAGCCGGTCCATGAAGCGGTAATGCTCGCCTTCGGCCAGCGCGACCTTCAGCTCGGGAGTGGAGATGCTCTTGGGCAGGGTGGCGAAGATCTCCTCCGGGCTGCGCCCGTGGAGGTCGCCGGCGAGGATCTCCAGCAGCCGAGCGGCGGCATAGATGCCGTCGTCGAAACCGTACCAGCGCTCCTTGAAGAAGAAGTGCCCGCTCATCTCGCCGGCCAGCTCGGCGCCGGTCTCGCGCATCTTGGCCTTGATCAGCGAATGCCCGGTGCGCCACATCAACGGACTGCCGCCGGCGTCCAGGATCTGCGCCTTCAGGTGGCTGGTGCACTTGACGTCGTAGATCACCGTGCCGCCGGGCTGGCGCGACAGCACGTCGCGCGCGAACAGCATCAGCAGGCGATCCGGATAGATGATCTCGCCGGCGCGGGAGACCACGCCCAGGCGATCGCCGTCGCCGTCGAAGGCGAGGCCGAGGTCCGCTCCGGTCTGGCGCACGGCGTGGATCAGGTCCTGCAGGTTGGCCGGATCGGACGGATCGGGATGGTGGTTCGGGAAGCTGCCGTCGACATCGCAGTACAGCGGGACCACCTCGCAGCCGACGCCTTCGAGCACCTGCGGCGCGATCGCGCCGGGAATGCCGTTGCCGCAATCGACCACCACCTTCAGCGGGCGCTCGGCGAGCACGTCGGAGACGATTTTCTCGATGTAGTCCGGGGCCACGTCGACCTGGCGCAGGCCGCCGTGACCATCCTGGCTCAACGCGCCGCCGGCGATGCGCTGGTACAGGTCCTGGATCGCGCCCTCGGCCAGCGTCTCGCCGCCGATCACGATCTTGAAGCCGTTGTAGTCCGGCGGATTGTGGCTGCCGGTGACCGCCACGCCGCAGCCGGTGTTGAACCGGTACGCGGCGAAATACACCACCGGCGTGGGCACCGCGCCCAGGTCGATCACGTCGACGTCGGCCTCGCGCAGGCCGTCGGCCAGCGCGCCGGCCAGTTCGGGACCGGAAACCCGGCCATCGCGGCCGACCACGATCTCGCGCAGGCCGCGCTCGACCATCACCGCGCCGATCGCCCGGCCCAGCAGCCTGGCCACGTTGCGGTCCAGTGTCTTGCCGACCACGCCGCGCACGTCGTAGGCGCGGAAGATGCTCGGGTCCACCGGCACCGTGGCGGGTTCGGCCGGCGCGGCCGCGGGACGCGCAGTGGCCGGAGCGGGGGTCGACGGCGCGCGCGCGCGCGGGCGCGGCAGCGCGACCTCGGCCACCAGCGGCTCCTCTTCGGCCGGCGGCGCCGACGAAGCCTGGCGACGCCCGCGCAGCCACAGCAGATAGCCGGCTCCGCCCAGCCCCAACAGGCTCAGCAGCGCGCTCAACCACCACGAATGCGGCAGCACGATGAACGCATCGGGCAGCCCGGCGCCCACGCGGAACGCGGTGCCGGGCACGGCCACGCTGTTGTCGCCGGTCTGCGCCGAGGCACTGCCGTTGGAGAACAACTGCACGCTGCCCGGCTCGTCTCCCTGGCGCAGATCGAGCCGACCGCCGGCCGGCGGGATTGCGTCGAAAGCCCGCTGGACCCCGGCAAACGGCAGTTCCACCCACACCCACGCCTGGGTCTGATCGGGCGCACCCAGCGGCACGACCATGCTCAGCCGGCGGTCGCCGTTGCCGTAGTAGACGCTCTGCACCGGCGGCGCGCCCTCCGCCGTCTGCGCGGCCATCAGCTGCGCCGCCTTGGCATAGCCGAACTCGCGGTAGTTGGCGCGCAGCACTTCCTTGAGGTCGCCGCTGTAGATGTCCAGCTGCTGCGCCTGCGGCAGGCGCAGGCGCAAGGTGGCGATCGACTGCGCCGGGTCGTTCAGCACCGTCGCCGGGTCGACCAGCGCCAGCGCCTTCTCCACCGCACCGCGCTGGCGTGCGACCTCGTCGGCAACCGCCTTGACCGCCTGCGCCTGAGCGGCATGGACCCGTTCGTCGGCGTGATGCTCGTCGGCGATCAGCCAGGTCTGCCAGGCACAGAACAGGCCCAGCAGCAGCAGCAAGGTGCCGCCGGCCAGCGGCAGCACGGCCGACCAGTCGACCTCAGGCCGGGCCAGCCGCCGCTTCGCGATTTTTGGTGCCATGCTCTGCCCCCACGGCTGAAACTGCGCGGTGGCGCGACCGCTCCGGGTCGCGCCGAGTTTCCGTGCCCATGCTATCGGATACCGGTGGAGCCGAAGCCTCCGGCGCCGCGTTCGCTGGGCGTGAATTCATTGACGATCTGCAGCCGCGCCTGCGCCACCGGCACCAGCAGCAACTGCGCGATGCGGTCGCCGACCGCGATGGTGTACGGAGCGTCGCCGCGGTTCCAGCACGAAATCATCAGCGGGCCCTGGTAGTCGGCGTCGATCACGCCGACCAGGTTGCCCATCACCAGGCCGTGCTTGTGGCCCAACCCGGAGCGCGGAACGATCAAGGCGCACCATTGCGGATCGCCGATGTGAATGGCGATGCCGCTGGGCACCAGCGCACTTGCGCCGGGTGCCAGGGTCAGCGGCTGCTCCAGTGCCGCACGCAGGTCCATGCCGGCGCTGCCGGGGGTGGCGGCATGCGGCAGCGGAATGCTGTCGCCCAGGCGCGGGTCGAGGATCTTCAATTCGACGTCGAGCGTCATCCGCGCGTCGCCCGGTAGCGTTCGGCCACTTGCGCGATGAGCTGGCGCGCCAGTTCGCTCTTGGCGGCGCGCGGCAAGGCCAGCTCGCCATCGGCCCAGTACAGCGTCAATGCGTTCTCGGCGACCTCGAAACCGAGTCCGTCGCCGACCTGGTTCGCCGCGATCATGTCCAGCCCCTTGCTGCGCAATTTGCCGCGCGCGTAACTGGCCACATCATGCGTCTCCGCGGCGAATCCGACCAGGAACGGGTGCCCGCTCTGCGCGGCCAGGCTGGCCAGGATGTCGGGGTTCTCTTCCAGCTGCAGCGAGAGCGGCGCGCCCGCGCTCTTTTTCAGCTTCAGCGCCGAGACGCTGGCCGGCCGATAATCGCCCACCGCCGACGCGCCGATGTAGATGTCCGCAGCGCGACTGGCCTCGAGCACGGCGGCCTGCATTTGCGCGGCGCTGCGCACGTCGATGCGCCGCGCCACCCCGACGGGCGTGGCCAGGCTCACCGGGCCGGCCACCAGGCTCACCGTGGCGCCCGCCTCCGCCGCGGCCGCGGCCACCGCGAAACCCATCCGGCCGGAGCTGCGGTTGCCGATGAAGCGCACCGGGTCGATGTCCTCGTAGGTCGGACCGGCGCTGACCACCACCTGCAACCCGGCCAGCGCGCCGTTGCCGAACGAGGCAGCCAGCGCGTCGCGCAATTCGTGCGGCTCCAGCATGCGGCCGGAGCCCATGTCGCCGCAGGCCTGCTCGCCGGCCGCCGGCCCCAGCACCTGCACGCCACGCTGGCGCAGCAGCACCAGGTTCGCCTGCACCGCCGGGTGCGCCCACATCTGCTGGTTCATCGCCGGCGCCAGGTACAGCGGTGCGGCGCTGGCCAGGCACAGCGTGCTGAGCAGGTCATCGGCATGGCCATGGGCGAGCCGGGCGATGGTGTCGGCGCTGGCCGGCGCCACCAGAATGCGCTCGGCCCAGCGCGCCAGCTCGATGTGACCCATCGCCGCCTCGGCGTGCGCATCCCACAGGCTGCTGCGCACCGGCTGGCCGGAGAGCGCCTGGAACGTGGCCGCGCCGACGAAATGCTCGGCCCCTGCGGTCATCACCACGCGCACCTCGGCGCCCTGCTCGCGCAGGCGGCGGACCAGTTCGCAACTCTTGTAGGCGGCGATGCCGCCGGTCACTCCCAGCAGGATGCGGCGTTGGGCGAGGCTCATGTAAGGCGGGCCTGACAGTCGGGCAGACGCTTAGCTTACCGGATTCAATCCGCACCACTGCTGCCTGCCGGCGACCCCCTTCGCCAAGCTGGCACGCATGAGCATCCGCGACTGGCCCGAAGGCGAACGACCCCGCGAAAAACTGCTGGCCCGCGGGAGCGCCGCGCTGTCCGACGCGGAGCTGCTGGCCGTGCTGCTGGGCAGCGGCAGCCGCGGCAAGGACGCCATCGCGCTGGGCCGCGAACTGCTCGCCAACGCGGGCGGCGTGGCCGCCTTGCTGGGCCGGCCGGAGCAGCAGATCCGCGCCGGCGGGCTGGGTCCGGCCAAGCGCGCGCGGATCGCTGCGGCGCTGGAACTGGCCCGGCGCAGCCTGGCCGAGCAGCTGCAGGAGCGGCCCAGCCTGGGCAACCCGCGCGACAGCGGCGACTACCTGCGGGCCCGCCTGCGCCACCTGCCCTACGAAGTGTTCGGCTGCCTGTACCTGGACAACCGCCATCGCGTGCTGGCCTTCGAGGAGCTGTTCCGCGGCACCGTCGACGGCGCCAGCGTGCACCCGCGCGAAGTGGTGCGCGCCTGTCTGCATCACAACGCCTGCGCGGTGATCTTCGCCCACAACCACCCCTCCGGCGTGGCCGAACCCAGTGCCGCCGACCGCGCGATCACCCACGAACTGCGTGATGCCCTGCACCTGGTCGGCGTGCGCGTGCTCGACCACCTGGTGATCGGCCACGGCGAGCCGGTGTCGATGGCCGCCCGCGGCCTGCTCTGAACGCGTCCGTACCGGGCCGCCGCTGCGGCGCGCATCTCCCCACCTTCGCCCGACAAGCCGGCTCTGCCGCGCTGCGGCACACCGTGCGCCAACCTGTTCGCGCGCACAGAAGCGGCCGCCAAGTGGTCGAAACTTATGCACAAAATGCAACGACAACCGGTTGCCGTCGCAATCGCCAGTCTTGCGCAAAGTTGCTGCTTCAACATAATGATTTTGCTTGATAATTTCTTGCGACTTGACAAAGACCAGCCAGCCGCTGCCTCGGCGCGTTCCCCGCCGGCGAATTTCCCCACAGAGTTATCCACAGGACGCCTCGACGCGGTGCAACACGAGACCACCCCGCGTCCGGCACGGCCTTCGCCGCCGGCGTGCGCGCGCCGGTCTGTTAGAATTGCCGGTTCCATCACGAAACCGATCCCACCCGTGAAAGCACAGCTGCGCAACCTGGTGTTGCAGGCCATCCACGCCCTGCAGCACGACGCGACCCTGCCGGCCGAGCTGGCCATCCCCGACTTCGTGATCGAGCGCGCGCGCAGCCGCGAGCATGGCGATTTCGCCTGCAACGCGGCGATGCTGCTGGCCAAGCATGTCCTGAGCCCTGTCGAAGGGGCGGCGCGCGCCAAGCCACGCGAGCTGGCCGAAAAACTGGTCGCCGCACTGCCGGCCAACCCGCTGGTGGAAAAAGTCGAGATCGCCGGCCCCGGCTTCATCAACTTCTTCCTCGCCGCCGGCGCCTATCACGCCGAAGTGCGCCGGATCATGGCCGAGGGCAACGCCTACGGCCGCAATGCCAGCGGCGGCGGCAGGACCGTCGGCGTGGAATTCGTCTCGGCCAACCCGACCGGCCCGCTGCACGTGGGCCACGGCCGCGCCGCGGCGATCGGCGACTGCCTGAGCCGCCTGCTCGACGCCAGCGGCTGGAACGTCAAGCGCGAGTACTACTACAACGATGCCGGCGTGCAGATCGCCAACCTGGCCGTGTCGGTGCAGGCGCGCGCGCGCGGCATCACGCCCGAAGACAGCAGCTGGCCCGACAACGGCTACCGCGGCGACTACATCGCCGACGTGGCGCGCGCCTACCTCGATCGCGAATCGGTGGTGGCCGACGGCGAGACGGTCGTCGCGGCCGGCGACGTCGACGACCTCGACGCGATCCGCCGCTTCGCCGTAGCCAGCCTGCGCCGCGAGCAGGACCTGGACCTGCAGGCATTCGGCGTCGGCTTCGACACCTATTTCCTGGAGTCCTCGCTGTACAGCGACGGCAAGGTCGAGGAAACCGTGCGCGAGCTGATCGCCCACGGTCACACCTACGAGGAAGGCGGCGCGCTGTGGCTGCGCACCACCGCGTTCGGTGACGACAAGGACCGCGTGATGCGCAAGTCCGACGGCACCTACACCTACTTCCTGCCCGACGTGGCCTACCACCTGAGCAAGTGGCAGCGCGGCTACCAGCGCGCGATCACCGAGCTGGGCTCGGACCACCACGGTTCGCTGGCGCGGGTGAAGGCCGGCCTGCAGGCGCTCGATTGCGGCATCCCCAAGGGCTGGCCGGAATACGTGCTGCACCAGATGGTCACCGTGATGAAGGGCGGCGAGGAGGTGAAGATCTCCAAGCGCGCCGGCAGCTACGTCACCTTGCGCGACCTGATCGACGAAGTCGGCAAGGACGCCACGCGCTACTTCCTGATCGCGCGCAAGAGCGATTCGCAGTTGGTGTTCGACGTCGACCTGGCCCGCTCGCAGTCCAACGACAACCCGGTCTACTACATCCAGTACGCGCATGCCCGCGTCTGCAGCGTGCTGCGCCAGGCGCCGGAGAAAGGCTTTGCCTTCGACCTCGCCGACGGCCTTGCGCACCTGGACCGGCTGGACAACGAGCACGAGCAGATCCTGCTCACCGAGCTGTCGAAATACCCCGAACAGGTCGAAGCGGCGACGGCCAACCTGGAGCCGCACCTGATCGCCGGCTGGCTGCGCGAACTGGCCAACGCGTTCCACACCTACTACAACTCGCACCAGTTCCTGGTCGAGGATGCGAGCCTGCGCAACGCGCGGCTGGCGCTGGTGGTCGCCACGCGCCAGGTACTGAAGAACGGACTGGATTTGCTGGGCCTCAGCGCCCCGGAGAAGATGTAATGGCAGCACGCAAGGGCAGGGGCCGGCAGGCCGTACGCAACGGCCGCAACGGATTCCCGGGCTGGGGTTACGCGGTGATCGGCGTCCTCGCCGGCGCGATCCTGATGGCGATCGTGATGCGCGGCAGCCTGTTCACCAACCTGCGCACGCCGACCGGACCGCAGGCCAACCCGCAGGCCACCGCCCAGCGCGGCAGCGAGCCGGGCGTGCTGGAACCGGCCCCCGGCGAAAGCACGCCGAAGAAGCCGCAGTACGACTTCTACTCGGTGCTGTCGGAGAAGGAAGTGCGCATCCCCGACGCCGAGATCAGCGCGCAGGCCAAGGCCGAGCAGCAGCAGGCCGCCACGCCGGCACCGGCGACGACGCCCGCCAGCACACCCGGCGTGGCCGTGCAGAACGTCACCGCCGCGCCGGCCGAGGCGGTGGAACCGGCCAGCGGCGGCAACGGCTACCTGCTGCAGGTGGGCGCGTTCCCCGACCCCGCCACCGCCGAAGCACAAAAGGCCAAGCTGGCCCTGCAGGGCTTCGTCGCCAACGTGCAGACGGTGAATGTCGGCGGGCAGACCTACCACCGCGTACGGCTGGGGCCGTTCCGCTCGGCCACCGAGCTGGAATCGACCAAGCAGAAACTCGCCGCCGCCGGCATCCCGGCGATCGCCCTGAAAGAAGGCAAGTAATCGCATGAACGGCAAGATCGCCTGGATCACCGGTGCCACCGCCGGTTTCGGTGCCGCCACCGTCGAGCGCTTCGTCGCCGGCGGTTGGCGGGTGATCGCCAGCGGCCGCCGGGCCGAACGATTGCGGCAGCTGGTGGACCGCCACGGCGCCGAGCGCGTGCATGCGGCCGCCTTCGACATGCGCGACGAAGCGGCCATGCGCGCCGCCCACGCCGCCCTGCCGCCGTCGTTCGCCGGCATCGACCTGCTGGTCAACAACGCCGGCCTGGCGCTGGGCACCGCGCCCGCGCAGCAAGCCGAGCTGGCGCAGTGGAAGCAGATGATCGACACCAACGTCACCGCGCTGGCCACGATCACGCACCTGCTGCTGCCGCAGCTGATCGAACGCCGCGGCGCCATCGTCAACATCAGCTCGATCTCCGGCAGCTACGCCTACCGCGGCGGCAACGTGTACGGCGCCAGCAAGGCCTTCGTCACCCAGTTCTCGCAGAACCTGCGCACCGACCTGCACGGCAGCGGCGTGCGCGTGACCTCGATCGAACCGGGCATGGCCGAGACCGAATTCACCCTGGTGCGCACCGGCGGCGACCAGGCCGCCTCCGACCAGCTCTACGCCGGCGCCCACCCGATCACCGCGACCGACATCGCCGACACCATCTGGTGGATCGCCAACCTGCCGCCGCACCTCAACATCAACCGCATCGAGCTGATGCCGGTCAGCCAGTCGGCAGCCGGGCTGCAGGTGGCGCGCGACAGCTGAGGCTGAACCCGCTCAGCCCGCCTCGCCGCGATGCACGTCGTGCGTCACGAACGGATGTCCGGGGTCGGGGGCGGCAAGCCACTGCGGATGCGCCAGGGTGTGGCGCATGTCGTCCAGGCCGCCCTGCCAGTGGCTGCGCATGCTGGTGGCGCTGAATTCGTAGTCCTTGAAGTGGCCTTCGTGGGGCCGGTCCTGGTAGATCAGGTGGATCACGTTGGTCAACGCCTCCGCCGCGCGTGCCTCGGCATGGCGGTACGCCGGGTCGCCGCGCCGCTCGGCCGGCACCAGCGCCATCACGTCGTGCAGCAGGCGGCGCTGCTCCTGCATGCGGCGCATGAACTCGGTGACCAGCCGGGTGCGGCTGGAGTACTGGATCTCCTTGCTGCGCTCGGCCACGTCGGCAAGATCGCGCGGCAGCGTGCCGCGGGCGCTCCACAGGTCGACCTGGAACACCAGCGTGTCGCAACCGGGGCGTTCGCTGAGCACCTCGTAAAGCGGCGTGTTGGAGACCATGCCGCCGTCCCAGTAGAACTCGCCGTCGATCTCCACCGCGGGAAAGCCCGGCGGCAACGCGCCGGAAGCCATGAAGTGCTCGGGGCGCAGGCGCTCGCGGCGATTGTCGAAATAGGCGAAGTTGCCGCTGCGCACGTTCACCGCGCCGACCGCCACGCGCATCGTGCGCGCATCGTTGAGGCGGTCGAAATCGACCAACCGCTCCAGCGTGGCGCGCAGCGGCTTCGTGTCGTACCAGCTCACGCTGCCCGGCGTGGCGTGCCCGCCCAGGAACGGCGGCGGCTGGCGCGGGTGGAAGAAGCCGGCCTGGCCCTCGGTCATCGCGCGCCAGGCGGCCAGGCCGCTCATGCCGTTGAGCCATGCCGTCGGCCACGCCACCGCATCGAACCACGGCAGCGCCGGCACGTCCGGCCACAGCGGCGAGCGGCAGATCGCCTCCCAGAATTCGCGCAGCCGTTCCACCCGCCGCTCGGGCGCGTTGCCGGCGATGACCGCCGCGTTCAACGCGCCGATCGAGATGCCGGCCAGCCGGTTCGGCTGCAGGCCGGCCTCGTCCAGCGCCTCGAACACGCCGGCCTGGTAGGCGCCGAGTGCGCCGCCGCCCTGCAACACCAGCGCGACGGTGCGGTAGTCGCGGGCTACCGTTTCCGCCAGCGACGGCGTGGTCACTGCATGAACCAGCCGTGGCTGACCACGATCGACTGGCCGGTCAGCGCGGCGGAGGGGAAGGTGGCCAGGTACAGCGCGGTCTGCGCGATGTCCTCCACCGTGGTGAAGGTCGCGTCGACGGTGTCCTTCAGCATCACGTTCCTGATCACCTCGTCTTCCGTGATGCCGAGCTCCCTGGCCTGCTCGGGGATCTGCTTCTCGACCAGCGGCGTACGCACGAAGCCCGGGCAGATCACGTGCGAGCGCACGTTGTGCGGCGCACCCTCTTTCGCCAGCGTGCGGGCCAGCCCGAGCAGGCCGTGCTTGGCGGTGACGTAGGGCGCCTTCAGCTTCGAGGCTTCGTGCGAGTGCACCGAGCCCATGTAGATCACGATGCCGCCGCGGTCGCCCTGGTACATGTGCTTGAGCGCGGCCTTGGTGGTGAGGAAGCCGCCGTCGAGATGGATCGCCAGCATCTTCTTCCAGTCGGCGAAGGCGAACTGGTCGATCGGATTGATGATCTGCACGCCGGCGTTGGAGATCAGGATGTCCAGATGGCCAAATGCCGCCACCACCTTGTCCGTGCCGGCGTTGACCGCCTCCTCGCTGGTGACGTCCATCGCCACGCCGAGCGCCTTGCCGCCGGCGGCGTTGATCTCCGCCGCCACCGCATCGGCAGCTTGCTGGTTGATGTCGGCGATCGCCACGCTGGCGCCGTTCTTCGCGTACAGCTCGGCGATCGCCTTGCCGAGGCCGCTGGCCGCGCCCGTGATCAGGGCGACCTTGCCGTTGAGACTGCTCATGCGTTGCTCCTCTGCGACTGGAACTGGATGGAACGGGTCATGCTGGAGCCCGCTTGCGGGCGGTGCTCTCGGCGCCGGTATTCGGAATTTGCGAGAGCATCGCCCGCGAGCGGGCTCCTGCGATCAGTGGGTGTCTTCGGCGAGGTAGGTGTAGGCGGTGAGGCCGGCATCAAGCGCATCGTACAGGCGCGCCGCCTCGTCGCCGGCGACGCCCGCGTCGGCAATGCGCGCGCGGTAGCTGGCGCGCAAGGCCTCCAGGTCGTAGCCGACGTAGTCGAGCATCAGGTCGGTGGTGTCGCCGCGACGCTTGTTGGCGAACACGTAGCCGTCGCCCTCGACGCGCACGTTGACCGCGTCGGTATCGCCGAACAGGTTGTGGATGTCGCCCAGGGTCTCCTGGTAGGCGCCGACCATGAAGATGCCCAGCCGATAGCTCTCGCCGTCCTTCAACGCATGCAGCGGCAGGCTGACGTCGACGCCGTCAGCCTCCACATAGTGGTCAATGCGGCCGTCCGAATCGCAGGTGAGGTCGACGATCACGCCGCGCCGGGTCGGCTCCTCGTCGAGCCGGGCGATCGGCATGATCGGGAACACCTGGTCGATCGCCCACACGTCGGGGATCGATTCGAATACCGAGAAGTTGGTGAAGTACTTGTCCACCAGCTTCTCGTCCAGCTCGTCCAGCACCTGTCGGTGCGCGCGCTCGGCCGGCAGCAGGCGCCCGCGCACGGCATTGGCGATGGCGTAGAACATCTCGTCCAGTCGCGCGCGGTCGGCCAGCGACAGCTGGCCCAGCGCGTACAGCGATTGCCCTTCGGCCAGGTGATGCTGGGCCTCGTGGAACAGCTCCAGCGGCGGGCGCTCGTCCAGCGCCGCGTGGACCTCGCGCAGGTGGCGCAGCACCACCGGCTCGTCCCCGCGCGGCGACGGCATGCTGCCGGCCGGCACCTGCTCGACCTCGGTCACGTTGACCACCATCACCGCGTGGTGCGCGGTCATCGCCCGGCCTGCCTCGGTGAGGATGTGCGGCGCGGCCAGGCCCTCGGCGCTCACCGCCTCGGCCAGCGACTGCACGATGGTGGCGGCGTACTGTTCCAGCGAGTAGTTGATCGAGTTGTGGCTGCGCGAGCGGGTGCCTTCGTAATCCACACCCAGGCCGCCGCCGACGTCGACGATCTCCAGCGGCACGCCCATGTGCGAGAGTTCGACGAAGTAGCGGGTGGCCTCGCGCATGCCGTTGGCGATGTCGCGCACGTTGGAGATCTGCGAGCCCATGTGGAAGTGCTGCAGCTTCAGCGTGTGCTTCAGGCCTGCCGCATCGAGCCGCTCGATCAGCCGCAGCACCTGCTGCGGCGACAGTCCGAACTTGCCCTTGTCGCCGCCGGTGTTCTGCCACTTGCCGGCGCCGATCGAGGCCAGTCGCACGCGCACGCCGAGCAGCGGCTCCACGCCCAGCGCCTTCGCCTCGCTGAACACGTGGTCGAGTTCGGACAGCTTCTCGATCACGATGTGCACGCGCAGGCCGAGCTTCTTGCCGATCAGCGCAAGGCGGATGTACTCGCGGTCCTTGTAGCCGTTGCAGATCACGATGGAACCGGGCCGCGCCATCGCCAGCACCGCCATCAGCTCGGGCTTGGAGCCCGCTTCCAGGCCGAAGCCCTGGGTGCCGGCGGCGACCAGCTCGCCCGCCACGCTGCGCTGCTGGTTGACCTTGATCGGATAGATCGCGGTGTAGCCTCCGGCGTAGTCGTGCTCGGCGATGGCGCGGGCGAAGGCGCCCTGCAGCTGCGCGAGACGGTCGGCGAGGATGTCCGGGAAACGCACCAGCAGCGGCAATCGCAGGCCCTCGGCGCAGGCGCGGTCGACGATCGCCGGCAGCGCCAGCGCCGGGCCCTCGGCGCCGCGCGGGTGCATCAGCAGGTTGCCGGCGGCATCGATGTCGGCGTAGCCGTCGCTCCAGTAGGGCACGGCATAGGTGTGGCGGGCAGTGGCAATGGTCCAGGGCTTCGACATGGGGCCTCCCTCGGGAAACGTAGCAGGGGATGTCGCAGCGGCGAGCCTTGACGAGGTTGCTCGATGGAGCGGAAAGCCGGCCGGCCGGAAGCCTCGCACGCCGCGGGGCCGGATGGGCTTGCCCGGCCTTCGTCACGCCCTCGCGACGGCTGGCCGGGCCACCATTGTAATGGCCGCGCGCCGCCCTGCACGGCGGCCGCGGCCGGGACGTCAGCCGCCGTTGCCGGTACAATCGACCTTCTTTGCCCACGCTTCGCGGAACCATCCCATGTCGCAGCCCGCCCCCCTCACCGAAGCCCACTGGTTCACCGAGGCGCACCAGGCGTCCGGTTCGTCCATCGGCTTTCGCACCGAGCAACTGCTGCACGCGGAGAAGACCCCATTCCAGTCCATCGAGATCCACAAGACCACCGACTGGGGCAACCTGATGGTGATCGATGGCTGCGTGATGCTGACCAGCCGCGACAACTTCTTCTACCACGAGATGATGACCCACCCGGCGCTGTTCACCCACGCGCGCGCCAAGCGCGTGGTGATCATCGGCGGCGGCGATTGCGGCACGCTGCGCGAAGTGCTGCGCCACGAGGAAGTCGAGCACGCCGTGCAGGTGGAGATCGACGAGCGCGTGACGCGCCTGGCCGAACAGTATTTCCCCGAGCTGTGCGAGGCCAACGCCGATCCGCGCGCCGAGCTGCTGTTCATCGACGGCATCAAGTACATGGCCGAGTGCGAGCCGGAGTCGGTGGATCTGGTCATCGTCGACTCGACCGACCCGGTGGGCCCGGCGGAAGGCCTGTTCAACGCCGCGTTCTACGCCAGCTGCTACAAGGCGCTGCGCCACGGCGGCCTGCTGGTGCAGCAGAGCGAATCGCCGCTGGCCCACCTGGACCTGATCCGCTCGATGCGTTCGGCGATGCGCACCACCGGCTTCGCCGCGGTGAAGACGCTGCCGTTCCCGCAACCGTGCTACCCCACCGGCTGGTGGAGCTGCACCATGGCGCGCAAGGGCGGCGACCTGTCCGGCTTCCGCGAACGCGGCGCTTCAGCCAAGAAATTTCCCACCCGCTACTACAACGCCGAAATCCACAAGGCCGCCCTGGCCCAGCCGGAATTCATGCGCGAGGCGCTGGGGGACTGAAAGCCGGGAATGGGGAATAGGGAATGGGGAATAGTAAAGAGCCGCCCGTCGTTGCTCTTCTATTCCCTATTCCCTATTCCCTATTCCCTATTCCCCATTCCCTATTCCCCATTCCCTATTCCCTGCAACTAAAACATCTTCGACCGCACCTTCGGCAGCAGCACCAGCAGCAAGGTGGCGAGCGGGCCGAGCAGCAGCGAGAGCAGGAACCACAGCAGCCCGCTGCGGTTCTTGCCCTGCGCCAGCGCCGCGTTGATCAAGGCCAGCGTGCCCCAGCCGACAAACCATGGGGCGCCATCGGTCCACAACGAAAAATGATTCACGACACTCTCCCGAGCGATGGGTGGCGTCGTCCTGCGCCCGAACAGGCATCCTAACAAGCCTGGCCGCCCCGCCGACCGGCGAGCGGCGCGTCGATCAGGCGAGCTTAATCTGCACTCGCTATGCTGGCGCCTTTGCCGCCGAGGGAAGTTCACGATGCCTGGAATGCGCTGCGTTGCCGTGAGTTGCGTGTGGCTGCTGTTCGCCGCGCCGGTGCTGGCGGCCAAGGCGCCGCCCGCCGCGAAACCCGCGGCGACGACGTCCAGGGCGGCGCAGGCGCGCGACCAGGCGCAGCTGGCCTTCCAGCGCGACCTGGTCAGCGTGCTGGCGCCGCGCGCCGATGCGATGCCGCTGCTCGGTGCCGCGCTGCTGGCGCGGCCATTGTTCAACCAGCCGCCGGGCAACAGCTTCCACGCCCTGATCGAGCGCGCCGCCGCCGCCGAAGGCGCAGGCTCGGCGGTGAACTGGGCGCGGCTGGCCGATTGCGAGGCCAAGGCCGGCAACTGCCCCAACGCTGCCGCGCTGGATGCCTTGCTCACGCAGGCGCCGGACAACGCCGCCGTGTGGCTGGTCAAGCTGGGCGCCGACGCGCGCGACCACAAACAGGACGACGCCCGCGAAGACCTGCGTCGCGCCGCCGCCGCCAAGCTGTACGACGACTACGCCGGGATCAGTCTGCAGGCGTTGGCCGATTCGGTCGGCGTGCTGCCGCCGCCGGCCGCCGCGCTGGACCCGAACCACGCCGCCGGCGCGGTCGGCATGCAGACCGTGCTGATCTTCGGCCTCGCCAGCGCCCAACCGCAGCCGAGCCTGCAGCTGGTGGCCAAGTTGTGCGAGAACGCCGGCGAGGATGCCTCGATCAAGGCGGACTGCCTCAATCTGGCCAAGCTGCTGCAGTGGGGCTCCAGCCCCCTGGCCCGCTCACTCGGCCTGCACCTGGCCGAGGTGCTGGCCGACGACCCGGCCGCGGCCCAGGCCGCCAAAGACGCCCGCCGCCGCCTGGTCTGGCAAGTGCGCAGCTTCAACCAGCTGCTGGCCAAAGTGCAGGACGACACCCCCCTCGCCCGCCACCTGCTGTCGCTGGCCCGCAACGGCGGCACCGAGATGAGCCTGCAGGCGGCCGCCCTGCGCGATGCGGGCATTGCGCTCGATCCGCCTGCGGCGGATCGAGAACCGGGAATAGGGAATAGGGAATAGCCACAGCCGAAGCGACAAGCACCAGCCCGGTCGCAAGCCGCTCTTCCGATTCCCTATTCCCCATTCCCTATTCCCCGCCTATTCCCCATTGCCGCCCCGCCCGTTAGGCTGGACCCACCTTCCGTGGCAGGGGCGATCCGATGCTTACGACGCTGGTGGCGAGCAGCAAGGGCGGGTGCGGCAAGAGCACGCTGGTGACGCAACTGGCGTCGCACTGGGCCCAGGCAGGGCAGCACAGCGCCATCGTCGACGCCGACCGGCAAGGTTCCAGCTTCCGCTGGGCCGCGCGCCGGCCGGAGAACGTCCCCGGCGTGCTGGCGCTCGAAGGCGGCCGCCGCTCGCTGGCGAAACTGCCGTCGGACACCGCGCAACTGCTCATCGACACCCCCGCCGGCGCGCGCGAGCGCGAGCTGGAACCCTATCTCGACCAGGCCGACGTGCTGCTGGTGCCGGTGCTGCCCTCCTCGTTCGACCTCGACGCCACGCTGGCCTTCACCGAGGAGCTGCGCGCGATCAACCGCATCCACCGCGGCAAGCTGCCGGTGGGGCTGGTGGCCAACCGGCTCAAGCCGTGGACGCACGCCAGCCAGGATGCGCTGACCCAGCTCGCCGAGCAGTCGCCGTTCCCGATCGTGGCGCAGTTGCGCGACAGCCAGGCCTACGTGCTGCTGGCCGCGCTGGGCAAGGGCATCTTCGACTACCACAGCGAGCAGGTGCGCAGCCACCAGGAGGACTGGAAACCCCTGCTGCGCTGGATCAAGCGCCAGTCCTGACAGCGGCCCACGCCTCTTCCCTTTTCGCCGGAGCCTCCCATGCACGAACTGATCCTGCTGCGCCATGCCGAAGCAGTGCCCATAGCCGACGGCGGCGACGACCGCGAACGCGCACTGAGCACGCGCGGCGAACAGGAGGCGCAGGCCGCCGGCCTGTGGCTCGCCGCGCACGGGCTGCAACCGCAGCGGGTGCTGTGTTCGCCGACCCGACGCACCAGCGAGACCACCCGGCTGGCACTGGCCGCGCTCGGCACCGCGCCGGCGCCGCGGATCGCCGAGGAAATCCACGAGGCCACGCCGGGCGAGCTGTTGCTGCTGCTCGACCAGCACACCGACGCCGACACCGTGATGCTGGTCGGCCACAACCCCGGCGTCGAACGGCTGGTCGCCCTGCTGGTGGAAGGCCGCTCCGACGAATTCCGCGGCATGCCGCCCGGCGCGCTGGCGGTACTGCATCTCGATGGGCCGCTGGAGCCCGGCCAGGCGCGACTGGACGCCTTCTGGTCGCCCTAGGTTGCTTCGATCAAGCCTTTTTGCTCGTCATCCCGGCGAATGCCGGATGACGGATGACGGCTTGCTCGCACCTTCGCTGGCGCCCCACGCGCCGCGCATCGTCACGGGACGGTGGCACACAACCGTTATCATGCGGCGATGTTCCGCGACCTTCGCCGCCTCGCCCTGCCGCTGCTCCTGCTGGCCACCGTGCTGCAGGGCTGCACGCTGTCCAAGGCGCAGATCCGCCGCGCCGACGCGGTGGTGGCGGCCACCGTCGACCGCCAGCAAACCTGCCACCAGGCCGACCACTGCGCGCAGCCCTCGCCGCTGCTGCAGGCCGCCGACCAGGCGCTGGCCGAATCCACCGCCGGGCACCCGGTGCACGTGGTCACCCTGCTCGGCGACAGCGAGCCGGCGCTGGCCGCGCGGATCAACCTGATCCGCGCCGCACGGCGCTCGATCGACGTGCAGACCTACATCTGGAGCCAGGACGACGTCGGCCAGCTGGTGCTGGACGAACTGGTGCGCGCCGCGCGCCGCGGCGTGCAGGTGCGCATCCTGGCCGACCAGCTGTTCTCCTTCAACGACCCCGACCTGCTCGACGCGCTGGCTCGCGCCAGCGCCAACCTCAAGGTGCGGCTGTACAACCCGACCTTCCACAAGGCGCGCACGCCGCCGCTGGATTTCGCCGCCGGCGTGCTGTGCTGCTTCATGCAGTTCAACCAGCGCATGCACAACAAGCTGCTGCTGGTGGACGACGCCATCGGCATCACCGGCGGGCGCAACTACCAGGACCGCTACTTCAACTGGGACGACACCTTCAACTACGTCGACCGCGACGTGATGGTCGGCGGTCCTGCCGCCACCGCGATGGCCAGCAGCTTCGAGCTGTTCTGGCGGCACAAGCGCGCGGTGCCGCTGACCCACCTGCGCGACGTCAACCAGCGCATCGTCGCCGACCGCGCCGCGCCGAGCTGGCCCCAGCCGCATTATCGAAAACCCCAGCGGGTCGCCCAGCTGCTGCAGGCCGCCGAGGACCCGGCCTGGCTGCGGGCGTGGCTGGTGGAACCGTCGCTGCGGGTCGGCAACGTCGAATACTTCAGCGACCTGCCGGCAAAGACCGACGACCCCGGCGGCAAGCGCACCGCGGCGTTCACCCGCCACATCATGCAGATGATCGGCCAGGCCCGCCACGAGGTACTGCTGCAGACGCCGTACCTGGTGATGAGCCGGCGCGCCCAGGGCATCTTCCGCCGCCTGCACCGGCGCGCCGACCCGCCGCGGGTGATCGTGTCGACCAACTCGCTGGCCTCCACCGACGCGTTCGCCGTCTACGCGATGTCGTACAAGCACCGCAAGCGCTACCTGAAGAAGTTCGGCTTCGAAATTCACGAGCTGAAGCCGCACGCGCCCGGCCCCGCGGTGGACTACGAACTGGCCAACCTGGACGCCGACACCGCGCAGGTGCCGGCCGCCACCGCCACCCCCGCCAAGGCCTCGCGCACGCGCTTCCACCTGCTCGGCAGCGGCAGCGGCAACCGCCCGGCGCCGCTGCGCAGCGAGGGCCGGCGCTCCGGCCTGCACGCCAAGTCGATCGTGATCGACGACGACTTCAGCATGGTCGGCTCGCACAACTTCGACCCGCGCTCGGACCACTACAACACCGAGGCCGGCGTGATCGTCTACGACCACGCCTTCGCCGACGAACTGCGCCAGGCCATCCTGCGCGACACCGAGCCGCAGAACGCCTGGGTGATCGCGCCGCGCCGTCCGGTGGTGCCGGTGCTCACCGACATCAACCAGGCCATCGGCACGGTCTCCGAGAGCCTGCCGTTCTTCGACCTGTGGCCGTTCCGCTACGCCACCAGCTTCGACCTCAAGCCCGGCTGCCCGCCGCTGCGCGCCAGCGACCCGCGCTTCTACGCATGCTACCAACCGGTCGGCGACTTCCCCGACGTCAACCTGTCGCCGAAGTGGGTCATCACCCGCCTGATCACCGCCTTCGGCAGCAGCGCCAAGGGCATCCTGTAGCGCGCTGACCTCGCCTGCACGTGCGGCGTCGTTCAATGGGGTTCGAGTCACGTCAGGAGACACGCAACCATGAGCCATGCATTCAAGGTCGGCGACCACGTGCGCTGGAACTCCGAGGCCGGCCACGTCAGCGGCAAGATCATCAAGGTGCACACCCGCGACACCGACTACAAGGGCCACCCCCGCCACTGCAGCGAGGACGATCCGCAGTACGAGATCAAGAGCGACAAGACCGACCACGTCGCCATGCACAAGGGCGCGGCGCTGCACAAGATCGACTGAGCGATGCCCGCCACCCCCGCCACGATCTGGACCATCGGCCACTCCACCCGTCCGCTGGAGGAGTTCCTCGGCCTGCTCGACCACTACCGCATCCAGGCCATCGCCGACGTGCGCCGCTTCCCCGGCTCGCGCCGCCACCCGCACTTTGCCAGCGAGGCGCTCGCCGCGTCGCTGCCCGCCCACGGCATTGCCTATCAGTGGATTCCCAGACTCGGCGGTCGCCGCAAGGTGCAGCCGGACTCGCCCAACACCGCCTGGCGCAACGCCTCCTTCCAGGGCTACGCCGACTACACCGCCACCGCGGAATTCGCCGACGGCCTCGCCGAACTGCTGCAACTCGCCGCCCGCCAGCGCACCGCCATGATGTGCGCCGAAGTGGTCTGGTGGCGTTGCCACCGCTCCATCGTCTCCGACGTGCTCAAGCTGCGCGGCATCGAAGTCATCCACATCCTCGACGCCACCCACACCACGGAGCATCCGTACACCTCGGCGGCGCACGTGATGGATGGGCGGTTGAGTTATGCGGCGGCGCAGGGGGAGTTGCTGTAGCGCAGCCGTTCGCGCCGACACCGGGCCATCGGCGCGCCAGCCCTCAGGAGCAAGGGTCCTGGCCACCTGTGCTGACCGGGCCGTCATTGCCCCTGGCCGGCGATCCGGAGCGGCCGACCGCTTGCGACGAACCGTCGCGGTTCTCGCGGTGCGGCGCATAATGTTTGCGGTGCAAGATGATGAAAGGAGTACGCGATGAAAGCGGATCGAATGGCGGAACAGCCGCATGCGGGCACGCACGCCGCACCGCTGCCAGCCGACCAGACCGGGCGGATGCGGGCGGCAATTGATCGGGCCGTGGCGGCAGGGCCCGGCTTCCTGCGCGGCGACACCGACGCGGATCAGATGGCGAATATGATGGTCGACACGGTGCGTCACTACGCCGAACAGGAACGCGCCAGCGGCGGCAACGCCTCCCTGCGCGACGCCGAAGCACAGAAGCTGCAAGACGCCCTCACCGAGCTGATGACGTGCGGCTCGGGATACCTCGCCGGTCGCTGCGACGCCGCCTGCGTTGCACGCACGATGACGCAGATGGTGCGCGAGTTCGCCGTGCACTGACCGATTCCCGGGGAGCGCACGATGCGTCCGACGCTCGCGGAAAGCTCGACGTGCTGACGTGGAGCCCGGCCTTTCCCTCCCCTGCGCGGCGGGAAACTTTCCGTGGGTTCTTGGGGCCTGTGAAGCAGACGTTGCACCTCACATCCCGTCCTGCCTGCGAAGGCAGGCACCGCACGTCGGCCCTCGCACCGCAAGGACCGACCCCCACAGCTCGTCATGCCTGCGAAGGCAGGCATCGTACTCGGCTGTCACCCCGCGGCGGAGGGTGCGCAGAGCAAGACCTTTCGTCTGCCTGCGGCAGCCGAGTTACTTTCTCTTTGCGTGGCCACGCACGCGCAGGAGCGCGTGCGAACGGCGAAGCCGGCCCGAAGGGCGAAGGGCAGGATGCCCGGAGTAAAGAGAAAGATAACCAAAGAGAAAGGCCACCCCGCTTGGCGCTTGTTGGGCATCGGGCAACTGCTCCTGCGTTGCCTCAACTCGGGCATCCATGCCCTCGCCATGCCCGCTGCGCGGCCTGTCGTCCCCGACTCACCGCCGCACAGGGGCCTCGGCAGAGCAGCGGGCCATCCTGGCCAGCACTTTTCAGAAGGGCAACAACCAAGGCAGGGACGGTCGCCACAAAGCGTCCTCGTCGTCCACCCAGAGCGAATCTTCGCTGCGACGCGGTTCGTCGCAGGTCCGGTACACACTCGCACCACGTGACGGAGCGAGACGCGATGAGAAAGAAGCCGGCAGCAACCAATGATGACGACTCAAGCATCTGGGGTGAGCGTCCTGTGAAGTGGGGCCTGCGCATGCTGATGCTGCGCGGTCGCCCTTTGGCCCTGTCACTATCGCAACCCGTTGCGTGGGACGTCGCAAGTTTTCTTGGTCTCGATCTTCCCGAGCAATTGAAACTTGACGAATTGCCTGACGCGATCCTGGCTGCGGTTACTTGCAAAGGCGAGCAGCGACCCACAAGGCCAGTACGCAAGGCCCTGTTGTGGCGCAACCTGCAACACCTGAGGCGATCCTTCGGCTTGAACTCGACAGAACTGGACGTTATCGCCTTCCGGGCCATGCTGCGACTGCACGCCGGGTTTGGTGAACTCGCAACCAAGTACATTGGGCCGTGCGTGGACTCCCAGTTTCATCGGCGTCTGGCTGCGGTCTTCGATACGCCAGTTGGTAACGTCGAGCGGGCACTCGACCCTGAAGGGCGATTCGTACAAAGCGCAATAGTCTCGGTCACAGAGGGCATACTTGGACCTCTCGACGAACGTCTTCGGCTGAGAAATGGGATGATCAGCAACCTGGTCAGACCAAATAAATCGGCCACAGCGCTGCTTGCCTCACTGCTGCCGCGCAAGCGCGAACCATTTTTGGCTCTGGGGGATTATCCACATCTCCATGACGAAGTACGGTTGATGCGCGATTCGTTACGCCAAGCACTTTCATCCGGTCGCCGTGGCGCGAACGTGCTCTTGTATGGCGCTCCTGGTACCGGCAAGAGCGAACTTGCAGCTGTGGTCGCCGCGGAGCTGAACTGCCCGCTATATGAAACGGAATGCGACTCCGTGGGATCGATGACACCGCGAGATCGGCTTGCCATAGTTCGGCACCTCCAGCGGATCGTTCCGGTCGCCGGCAAGGCCATCTTGTTGGTGGACGAGGCCGAAGACCTGTTTCCGACGGCCAGCAGCGATTTTCGGAAAGTGTCCACCAAAATCACGGTCAACGAATGTCTGGAGCGCAACCCCACCCCGACGATCTGGATCAGCAATGGGGTGCGACACATGGACGAAGCCTTCCTGCGCCGGTTTGACCTGGTGCTCCACATATCCTCGTTGCCCACCAGCGCCAAATGCGACCTCTTGCGCAAGGCACTGCCAGCACAGGCACTCGACGAGCATGAAATCCGGCGCTACGCCGGGCAGCGCGAGTTGTCGCCAGCCATGTTGATTCGCCTGGCAAGTACCGCCGTTGGTGCGCATGCGAACGGCAGTGGCGAGGTACGCCGCAACCTGCGGATTCTCTCCAGTCATTACTTGAAAACGCTGGGCGTGACCCCGCCCCCGTTCTCCGCTCTGGTGCCGGTGCTGAAACACGACCTCAACCTCCTCAACACCGACATCCCCCTCCAGCCAGTCATCGACACCATGGCGGGAACGGGTCACGGCGCACGGATGTTGTTGCACGGGTTGCCCGGGAGCGGCAAGACGGCGTTCGGCAAGGCGATTGCGGAAAGGCTGGACCGCCCACTTCTGCAGCGACAAGCATCCTCGTTGTTGTCGAGCTGGGTGGGCGGGACCGAACGCAATTTTCGCGAGATGTTCGACGAAGCGCGGCAGGGAAACGGAGTTCTTTTGCTGGACGAGGTCGACAGCTTTCTGGGCGACCGTTCCAGCACGCGCGTGCATTGGGAAACGACCCAGACGAATGAGCTGCTGACTCAGATCGAGGCCTTCAATGGCGTCTTGATCTGCACCACCAACCGGCTGGACAACCTCGATCCGGCTGCCTTGCGCCGGTTCGACCTCAAGGTGGAGTTCCGGCCGCTTCAGCCCGCCCAGCGCCTGGCCCTACTCCGCCAATGCTGTGCCGTGCTCGACCTTCCCGTTGAACTTGATGACCCGGTGCTCGGCCGTCACGTCGACCGGCTCGACGGCCTGACGCCGGGCGACGCCGCGACTGCCTTGCGGCGGCTCTCCCTCTCGGGGGAGCCTCCCACCGTCGATGCTCTGATTGGAGCGCTGGCGACCGAATGTCGCTACAAGCCAATCACGCATCGCGCGATCGGGTTCGTGCACTGAAACGTTCAGGGTTAGAGTCATGCTTTGGGACCTCCGACTGGATTTTGCCGATGGCCACCACCCAGGCATCGCTGAGCCGCCAATGGTTGATGCTGCAGTCGATCCCCCGGCACCCGCAAAAGATCACCGCGCGTGATCTGGCCGAGCTCCTGCGCGCCGAGGACCACGTTGTCACCAAGCGCACCGTGGAACGCGATCTCGCTTCCCTGTCGGCCGTGTTCCCACTGCTATCCGACGAACGCAGCAAGCCGTTCGGATGGAGCTGGCACAAGGACGCGCCCCAGTTTTCGCTACCCGGCATGTCGCCGCTGCAGGCGATGGTGCTGACGTTGGCGCAAACCCACCTGCGCCCGCTGCTGCCGGCGCACCTGCTGGAACCGCTGCACCCCTATTTCCAGCAGGCCGACAACACCTTGCGACAGGCCTTGGGCAAGCGCCGCCTGGCAAACTGGAACAAGCGCGTCGCCGTTGTGCAGCCCACACAGCCATTGCTGCCACCGAAGGTCAGCAACAAGACGATGGCGGTTGTGCACGAAGGGATCGCGCAGGAGCACCAGCTCGAACTGCGCTACCGCAACCGCAGCTCCGACAACACCGTCCACTACCGCGTCCACCCTTTCGGTCTGATCTACCGCGGCATGCTCGGCTACCTCGTCTGCACCATCAACGACTACACCGATCCACGCCTGCTGGCGCTACACCGCATCGATGCAGCCCGCCTGCTCAACGAGCCCTCTCGCACGCTCATAGGCTTCGACCTGAAGGCCTATGCCCACTCCGGCGTACTCGGCTTCATGGACAACGGACCCATCAAGCTGATCCTGCGCATGGAAGCACCAGCCGCCGAACACCTCCACGAAACGCCGTTGAGCGAGGATCAGGTCATCACCAGGGACAAACGCGAAGGTTGGGTGCGCATCAGCGCAACGGTGCACGACACGTCGCAGCTGCGATGGTGGGTGTTGGGGTTTGGGGATCAGGCCGAGGTTGTTGTGCCCGCTCCCTTGCGACATGCGCTGCTTGAGATTTACCAGTCTGCCGCAAGGCGCCACAGGGGGAGTGACGATGAGTAGCGAAATTGACCTCAAAGCCTTCGCTGACCAGGCCATCAGATGCTTGGAGGGGGCTGCAGGTGTCTATCCATGCCTGGACATACCAGGGGACATCATCCAGTGCCCACCGAGCGCTCTACGCGAGGGCGACTTTTATGTGCTGGGGTTCAATCCGAGGGGAGGCGGTGGCGACTCGATTCGCCAAACCGCGGAAGGAATTCCGTCCTCCACATCTCAGGACCACCCGCTCAGAAATGCGGAAGGAAACTACTGGCCCAATCTCTGCAAGCTGGCGCAAGGGCTAGGCTTCAAAGACGGATGGGAGAGCAAGCTGTTTGTGACGAACCTGTTCCCCGATTGTTCGGAAGACATTTGCGAATGGAAGAGGAAGAGGTTCGGGAGGCCCGTCTCTGACTACGTCGAAGCCATCTGGCCCTTGCACGAGTTGATGCTATCTATCGTGCGTCCCCGCTTCATTATCGTGTCCGGTATAAGTCGCCGCGGTTCTGCCTTCGGCCTGCTGTGGGACAGGTTTCATCCTACTGATACGCGTTGGGACGACACCATGTCGAAAGTGACCAAAGGCGACGATCCTCAGATCAAGTCGTTCAGCACGAGCGGTTCGTCTGTTGCGAAAGGGAACCCGCGCGACTGCGTTACGTTCATCGGCATACCGCATCTGTCCTGGCGCGCTCCCAAGGTCAAGGTCATATCCAAGCTGATCCAATCCGAACTCGCAGCGGACTCAACACGGTAAAGGGACTCCGTTGAACCAGCAGCTGACCCGCACTCGCCGTCGAACATCGCATGCGCACTCCTGCAAGAACGTCATTTACCGGCGCCTTTGCTCGGCCAGCACGACGGGCGAAGTGCGATGCCTGCCTTCGCAGGCATGACGGGGACGAGGATGCGCGAAGGCGCGAGGAGCCCGCTCTTCTGAATAGTGCGGGCCAGGATGGCCCGCTGCTCTACCCGGGGCCCCTGTGCGGCGGTGAGTCGGGGTCGACAGGCCGCGCAGCGGGCATCGGCAGGATGCCGATGCCTTTTCGCCAGCACATGGATGTGCTGTCGAAAAGCCCGACCCCGGCTCACGGACTTGCCGGGCAGGATGCCCGGCAAGCGCCAAGCGGGGTGGCCTTTCTCTTTGGTTACTTTCTCTTTGGCCACGCAAAGAGAAAGTGACTCGGTCGCCGAAGGCGATCGACCGCTCTTGATTCTGAATGCGGGGAAAGCCGGCGGGCAGTGCCCGCCCTACGCCGCCGTTGGCCACGCCAAGAGAAAGTGACTCGGCTGCCGAAGGCAGACGAAAGCTCTTCGCTTTGTAGTGCAACAAGAGCATCGCGCGCGAGCGTGCTCCTGCGAAGGGGCTCGTCGTCGGGCGAAGTGCGATGCCTGCCTTCACAGGCATGACGGAGTGCGGGGAGATTGGTCCCCGCAGCCGGCGCGACGCGCCAGCGTCACTCCTTCTTGATCGCGTGCCCGCCGAACTCGTTGCGCAGCGAGGAGAGCAGCTTGTCGGCGAAGGAGTCGTCGTCGCGGGAGCGGTAGCGTTCCATCAGCGAGAGGGTGATGACGGGGGCCGATACGCTCAGTTCCATGGCCGCGTCGACGGTCCAGCGGCCTTCGCCGGAGTCGACCACGTAGGGGGCGACGCCGTCCATCTGCGGGTTTTTCTTGAGCGCGTCGGCGGCCAGGTCCAGCAGCCAGGAGCGCACCACGCTGCCGTAGCGCCAGATCTCGGCGACCTGCGCGAGGTCGAGGCCGAATTCCTCCTTGTGCTTGAGGATCGAGAAGCCTTCGGCGTAGGCCTGCATCAGGCCGTATTCGATGCCGTTGTGGACCATCTTGGTGAAGTGGCCGGAACCGACCGGGCCGACCCGACCCCAGCCCTTGTCCTTGCCCGGCGCCAAGGTTTCGAAGATCGGCTTCAGGCCATCGACGACTTTCTCGTCGCCGCCGACCATCATGCTGTAGCCCTCGGCCAGGCCCCACACGCCGCCGCTGGTGCCGCAGTCGATGTAGTTGACGCCCTTTTCCTTGCACTTGGCCGCGTGGCCGAGCGAATCCTTGTAGTTGGAATTGCCGCCGTCGATCATCGTGTCGCCCTTGTCCAGCAGCGCCAGCAACGCGGCGACGGTGTCGTCGGTGACCTTGCCCGAGGGCACCATCAGCCACAGCACGCGCGGCGCGGGCAAGGCCTGCACCAGTGCCTCGAGCGAAGCGGCCGAACCGCCGCCCTTGCCTTCCAGCTGCTTGCGCGCGTCTGCGTTGGGGTCGAAGCCGGTGACCTGGTGACCGCCATTGAGCAGCCTTTGCGCCATGTTGGCGCCCATCTTGCCGAGACCGATCATGCCCAGTTGCATGGAAGCTCCTTGCGTGAGGTGGAGAGTGGGGATTCGCGATTCTAGGTGGTCGGGCGATAAGCGCGCGTGAGATGACCGCGCACGCTCAATGCGGCAGGCAGCGGCGCAGGCGCGCCAGCAGGCGGCCGCTCAGCCGGCGACGGTTGTACGCCATCGCGGCGAGACGGATCGCCTCGGTCTTGGTCGGGTAGGCGTGGATCACTTTCGCCAGCGTGCGCAGGCCCACGCCGGCGACCATCGCCAGGGTGACCTGGCTGATCATGTCGCCGGCGTCGCGCGAGACGATGGTGGCGCCCAGGATGCGGTCGCTGCCTTCGCTGACGTGCAGCTTGACGAAGCCGTCCTGCTCGCTGTCGGTGATCGCGCGATCGACCTGGTGCATCGGGATGGTGTAGGTCTTGATCGGGATGCCGCGCGCGTTCGCCTCGCGCACGTACAGGCCGACGTGGGCGATCTCCGGATCGGTATAGGTGCACCACGGCACCACCCGTTCGCTGAGCCGCTCGCGTCCGCCGAGCAGCGCGTTGCGCACGCCGATGCGTGCCGATTCCTCGGCGATGTCGGTGAACTTGGCTTCCAGGCAGACGTCGCCAGCGGCAAAGATGCGCCGGTTGCTGGTGCGCAGGTGGTCGTCGACGGTGATGCCGGCGGTCTCGTCGTAGTCGATGCCGGCGGCCTCCAGCGCCAGCCCGTGCACGTTCGGGCGGCGCCCGACGCCAGCCAGGATCGCGTCGACGCGGATCGTGCTGTGGTAGTCGTCGGTGACCAGGTCGACCACCTTCTCCGCGCCTTCGGTGCGGATCGCCACCACCTCGGTGTTCAGGCGCACCTCGATGCCATCGCGGGCGAACGCCTCGGACAGGGTCTGCGCCGCGTCGCGCTCCTCGTGCGGCAGGAACAGCGGCATGTTCTGCACGATGGTGACCTTGGCGCCGAAGCGCTCGAACGCCTGCGCCAGCTCGCAGCCCAGCGGGCCGCCGCCGATCACCAGCAGCCGCGGCGGCAGCTCGGTCAGGTCGAACACGGTGGCGTTGGTGAGGAAGCCGGCCTGCTTGAGGCCGGGGATGTCGGGCAGCTGCGGGCGCGCGCCGGTGGCGACCAGCGCGCGGCGGAACCGCAGCGGCTGGCCGTTGACGGTGAGGCTGTCCGGGCCGGTGAACTGCGCGTTGCCGAAGAACACGTCGACGCCGCGCTCGGCCAGGTGGCGCACCGACACGGTGCCGGCCAGGTGGCTGCGGATGTGCCGCAGGCGCGCCATCGCGGCGGCGAAATCCACCGTGACCGCGGCCGGCGGCTCGGCGCCGTAGCGCGCGGCGTCGCGCATCTGCGCGTACACCGCGGCGGTGCGCAGCAGGCTCTTGGAAGGCACGCAGCCGGTATTGAAGCAGGTGCCGCCGAGCAGGTGGCGTTCGACCAGCGCCACGCGCGCGCCAAGCGTCGCCGCCGCGTCGGCCGCCGCCAGCCCGGCCGAACCGCCGCCCAGGATCACCAGCTGGTACGGCGCCTCCGGTACCGGGTTGATCCACGAGGTGGGGCCCACCGCGGCGAGGCGCTCGCGCTCGTCCTCGTCCTGCGGGGTGCTGATGCTGGCGTCGTAGCGGGTGGCCATCAGCGGACTCCTCCGACCGGCGCGTCGAGCCAGCCGCCGCTGAAACCGGCCTTGCGCAGGCCGCTGGCGAGCGGGTGGCAGCCGCGCATCAGGCGCCAGATCGACTCGCTGCGGTGGTTCTCGATCATCATGAAGACGATGCCCTGGTCCAGCCCGTAATGCCCCGGCGAGATCCATGGCCCGCCATCGCCGCCGTCCACGCTCGCGTTGAAGCTGGTGGCCAGGCGATCGGCGCCGAGGATCTGCGGATGGCGCAGCAGCATGGTGCGCAGCGCGGTCAGCGCCGGCTGCGGTGCGAACGGCAGCGAGGCCAGCACCGCCGGCGGCGACAGGGTGCCGTCGTCCGGCCCGTACGGCACGCCGCGCGCGGCATAGCCGAACAGGTGGCGCTGCTCGTTGGCCACGTCGAGCTGTTCGTCGGTGGGGCCGTCGCAGGCGGACAGGCCCCAGCAGTTGCGGTCGTAGCCGATGAACCCTTGCGGATTGAGTTCGGCGTAGCGGCGCTGCACGGCCACCGCGCGGCGGCTGTTCTCGAAATAGTCGGAATCTTTTTCGCGCATGAACCGGTCGCGCACGCCGCGCAGGTCCAGCCAAGCCTGCGAGTAGTGGTGCACGAACAGCGGGCCGGCGTAGAGGAAGTCCTGGTCGTAGAGGTTCTCCCACTGGTAGGTCGCGGTCCAGCCGGCGTAGCAGTCGGCGGGAATCGGATGGGTGGGCGAGCCCAGCGCCAGCGCGTACAGCACGATCGCCTCGCTGTAGCCCTCCCAGCCGTAGTGCAGGTAGCCGCTCTCCGGTTTCCAGCCTTGGTAGATGGTGCGCGCGTCGTCCTGCGACCAGCGCCAGTCGACGCGCCGGTACAGCGCATCGGCCAGTTCGCGCAGCTCGGTTTCCTCCGCGCCGGGGCCGTCGAACGCGGTGGCGACGGTGAGCATGCCGGCGATCAGCAGCGCGCTGTCGATCATCGACAACTCCGATTGCCACACCCGCGCGCCGCTGTCGATGTCGAGGAAGTGGTAGTAGAAGCCCTTGTAGCCGGTGGCCGCGGGGCTGCCGCTCTGGTCGCTGTCGTGGAAGAAGCGCAGTGCCAGCAGGCTGCGGCGCACCGCCTCGGCGCGCTCGATCCAGCCGCGCGCGACCGCCGCGGGATAGCACGACAGCGCGAAGCCCACCACCGCGATGCTCACCGGCGAGTGCGGCCGCGAGGTGTCGGGGATCAGCCCGTTGCGCGGGTTCATCGTCTCCGTGAAGTAGCCGAACGCGGCGCGCTGCAGGCGGTCGAGCATGGCGTCATCGGAGAGCGAGCACAGCGTGGTCATCGGCGGCATCCTGGCAGCTGGGGTGGAACGGCAAACTGCCTGCCAGTGTGCGACGACAAGTGCGTGCGTGGCGTGTAGAGCGGCACTTTCACGTTGCATTGCCGACGCGCGCCGCAGGCTGGAGCGGTTTCGCCGAATGGCTTGGACGCGCGCCATGCCCGCGCAGGGCGGGAACCTTTCGCTTGCGCGGGACTGACCGGCTCGCAGGTTTTTGCGCTCATGCGCATGCCATTCGCCCCCTCGCCCGATCCGACTGCACCGCAGCCGCAGGAGCCGTCCGCATGTCCACCGATGCATCCCCACCGCCCCGCCACCTGCTCGGCAACGGTCGCCTCACCACCATGCTGGGCCCCAGCGGCGCCGGCTTCCTGCGCTGGCGCGAACTGGCGGTGACGCGCTGGCGCGAGGACCCGGTCACCGATCCCTGGGGCAACTTTCTGCTGTTGCGCGACGAGGACGACGGCGAGGTGTGGTCGGTCACCGCGCAGCCGCTGGGCGTGTCGCGGCCGGACGATGCCGTGCGCTTCGCGCCCGGGCTGGCGCATTACGCCGGCCGCCACCAGCTGCTGCATCACGAACTGGACGTGGCGGTGGCGGCGGATGCCGACATCGAACTGCGCCGGCTGGTGTTGAGCAACCACGGCGACCGCCATCGCCGCGTGTCGCTGACCAGTTACGCCGAACTGGTGCTCGGCCCGCGCGGCGACGACGACAGCCACCCGGCGTACTCCAAGATGTTCGTGCAGACCGACTGGGATGACGCGCGCCAACTGCTGCTGGCCACCCGGCGCAAGCGCAGCGACAGCCAGGCCACGGTATGGGCGGCGCAGGCCCTGCAACTGCTCGGCGACACCGCCGGCGCGCCCGAGCGCGAGACCGACCGCGCGCGTTTCCTCGGCCGCGGCCGCACGCTGCGCGATGCGTGCGCGATGGCTCCCGGCGTGGCGCTGTCCGGCACCACCGGCTGCGTGCTCGACCCGGTATGGGCGCTGCGCCGGAACTTCACCCTCGCGCCGGGCGCCCGCGTCGTACTGCTGCTGTGGACGCAGCTGGCCGACTCGCGCGAGGGCGCGCTCGCGCTGCACGCGCGCATGCAGGATGCGCAGGCCGCCGAGCGATTGTTCACCGATGCCGCAGCACGCGCCCGCGGGCAACGCCAGCAACTCGGCATCGACGATGCGCAGGCCGCGTGCTTCGCCCGCTGGCAGGATGCGCTGCTGGTCAGCGATGCGAGTCAGCGCGCCGCGCCGGACGATCGCGCGCGCGGTCACGGCGGCGCACCGGCGCTGTGGGGGCTGAGCATCTCCGGCGATCGCCCGATCGCACTGCTGCGCGCGGACGGTGCCGCGGCGCTGCAGCGGCTGGATGCGCTGCTGCTGGCGCAGCGCTGGTGGCGCGCGCAGCAACTGGCGGTGGACGTGGTGGTGCTCGATCGCCTCGGCGAGGACGACGCCACGCGCGCTGCCCTGGCGCCGCGCATCGACGCGCAGCAGGCGCAACTGAAGGGCTGCGAAGGCTTGCCCAAGGTGGAGCTGTTCTGCCTGCGCGAGGATGCCATCGCCGCCGACCAGCGCGACGCCTTGCTCGCCGCCGCGCGCGTGGTGGTCGACGCCGACACCGTGGCCACCGCTGCACCCGCCGCCGCGACGCCAGCCGCCGCTGCGCCGATCCGCGCCGGGACGCCCGCCGCGGTCGTCGCACCGGACGAGCCGGTGCAGGAGTTTCCCAACGGCCACGGCGGTTTCATCGAGCATGGCCGTGCCTACCGCATCGAGCTGGATGACGCGCGCCCCACGCCTGCGCCGTGGACCAACGTGTTGGCCAACCCGCATTTCGGCTGCACCGTCACCGCCGAGGGCGGCGGCTACAGCTGGTCGACCAACAGCCAGCAGAACGCGCTGACGCCGTGGCCGAACGACCCGGTCAGCGATCAACCGCACGACATCATCTACCTGCGCGACAGGGACAACGGCGAGCTGTGGAGCGCCGGCGCGCTGCCGATCCGCGTGCCCGGCGCGCGCTGCACGGCGACGCACGGCAAGGGCTGGACGCAACTCTGCAACGACGCCCACGGCATCGCGCTGGCATTGACCGTGTGCGTGGCGCCGGACGATCCGGTCAAGCTGTCGCGGCTGCGCCTGGTCAACCGGTCCGGCCGCACGCGGCGGCTGTCGATCACCGGCTACGTGGAATGGGCGCTCGGCGCCAACGGCAGCACGCCGGCGCCGTTCGTGGCGACCGCGCGCGACGCGGCCAGCGGCGCGTTGTTCGCCCGCAACCGCTGGCGCGCCGATTTCGGCGAGCGCGTGGCGTTCTTCGACCTGGCCGGCGCGCAGCAGTCGCTCAGCGGCGACCGGGCGAGTTTCCTCGGCGCGCTGGGCAGCACCGCGCAGCCGGCGGCCTTGCATCACGACCACCCGCTGGACGGTCGCCTCGGCGCCGGACTCGACCCGTGCGGCGCGCTGCAGACGCGCGTGGAACTGCCGCCGGGCACGCAACTCGACCTGACCATCCTGCTCGGCGAAGGCGGCGACGAGAACGCCGCGCGCGCGCTGGTGGCGAAGTACCGCCACGCCGATGTCGACGATCTGCTCACCCGCATCGCGACGCAATGGAACGACCTGCTCGACACCGTGCAGGTCGGCACGCCCGACCGCGCGCTCGACATCCTGCTCAACGACTGGCTGCTGTACCAGGTCACCGCCTGCCGCCTGTGGGCGCGCACCGCGTACTACCAGGCCAGCGGCGCCTGGGGCTTCCGCGACCAGTTGCAGGACGTGATGGCGCTGTGCGTGAGCCGCCCCGACCTGGCGCGCGAGCACCTGCTGCGCGCCGCCGGGCGCCAGTTTCCCGAGGGCGACGTGCAGCACTGGTGGCTGCCGCCGCACGGCCAGGGCGTGCGCACGAAGATCCGCGACGATCGCGTGTGGCTGGCCTATGTGGCGATGCATTACGTCGAGGTCAGCGGCGACCGCGCGGTGCTGGACGAAAAGCTGCCGTTCCTGCAGGGCCAGGCGATCCCCGACGGCGCCACCGATGCCTTCTTCCAGCCCGAAGTGTCCGACCGGCAGGCGACGCTGTACGAGCACTGCGCGCTGGCGATCGACACCAGCCTCACTCGCGGCGCGCACGGCCTGCCGCTGATCGGCACCGGCGACTGGAACGACGGCATGAACGCGGTCGGCGCGGAGGGCCGTGGCGAAAGCAGCTGGCTGGGCTGGTTCGTGCTGGCCACCATCGACGCGCTCGCGCCGGTGGCCGCCGCACGCGGCGATGCGCGCGCGGCGCACTGGCGCGATTGCGCCACGGCGCTGCGCGCGGCACTGGAGCAGTCCTGGGACGGCGCGTGGTATCGCCGCGGCTACTACGACGACGGCACGCCGCTGGGTTCGAAGGACAGCGAGCAATGCCGCATCGACACCATCGCGCAATCGTGGAGCGTGCTGGGCAAGGCAACCAACCGCGAACACACGGTGCAGGCGATGGATTCGGTCGACCGCCTGCTGATCGACCACGAGCACAAGCTCGCGCGACTGTTCACCCCGCCGTTCGACCAGGACGGCAAGAAGGACCCCGGCTACATCAAGGGCTACCCGCCCGGCGTGCGCGAGAACGGCGGGCAGTACACGCATGGCGCGATCTGGTCGATCTTCGCCTGGGCCAGGCTCGGCGACGGCGACCGTGCCGGCGGCCTGTTCGACCTGCTCAACCCGATCCGTCACAGCGACAGTCCCGAGGCCGTCGAACGCTACAAGGTCGAACCCTACGTCGCCTGTGCGGACGTCTATTCGGTGGCACCGTACATCGGCCGCGGCGGCTGGACCTGGTACACCGGCTCCGCCGCCTGGCTCTACCGCGCCGGGCTGGAGGCGCTGCTCGGCTTCCACTTGAGGGGCGACCGGCTGAGCATCGATCCGTGCATTCCCAAAGCCTGGCCCGGCTTCAGGATCAGCTACCGGCATCGCGGCACGCTTCACGAGATCGGCGTGCAGAACCCCGACCACGTCTGCCGCGGCGTGCAGCGGGTGGAAATGGACGGCCAGACGCTGGACGCCGCCGAACCCGTCACCCTCGCCACCAATGGCGCGACGCACCGCCTGCGCATCACGCTGGGCCATCCGCCCTCGTAGGAGCCCGCTCGCGGGCGATGGTTTTCCCGGATTCGCGATCCGCGAAAGCGGCGGGCAGTGCCCGCCCTACGTCACCGCTTCGAAGCCGCGCGTCGGCCCCGACCCGTCGACTTTGCCGCTGCGCGGCTACGCTCAGGATGAACGGCGAGAGGGGTTCCGTGTAGGGCGGGCACCGCCCGCCGGCCGCGGGCCAACTCAACGTCGCCGCGTGCGCGAGGCACCGAGCTTGCGGGTCAGCGTGTTGCGTCCCACGCCGAGCGCCTGCGCCGCGTTCTGCCGATGCCCTTCGTGTGCCTGCAGCGCGGCCTGCAGCAGGGTCTGGTCGAGCGCTTCGCGGGCGCGGGCATGGATGTCCGCCTCGCCATCGGCCAGCGCCTGCGCGGCCCACTCGCGCAATGCGTCGGTCCATTCGCCGCCGCGTGCCGTGTCCGCAGCGTCGCCCAGGTCGCCGGGCAGGATTTCGCTGCCCGGCGCGATCACCGCCAGCCGGCGGCACAGGTTCTCCAGCTCGCGCACGTTGCCGGGATAGTCGCGCTGGGCGACGAGTTTCAGTGCGGCCCTGGAGAAGCGCTTCGGCGACAATTTCAGTTCCTGCGCGGTGGCGGCCAGGAAGTGCTGCGCCAGCAGCGCGATGTCGCCGCGGCGGCTGCGCAGCGGCGGCAGTTCGATGCGCACCACGTCGAGCCGGTGCATCAGGTCGGCGCGGAATGCGCCGGCGGCGACGCGCGCGGAAAGATCCTGATGCGTGGCGGCGACGATGCGCACGTTGCAGCGGATCAGTTCGCGCCCGCCGACCCGGTAGAACTCGCCGCCGGCCAGTACGCGCAGCAACCGCGTCTGCAGGATCAGCGGCATGTCGCCGATCTCGTCGAGGAACAGCGTGCCGCCCTCGGCCTGCTCGAAACGGCCGGCGACGCGGCGGGTGGCGCCGGTGAACGCGCCGGCCTCGTGGCCGAACAGTTCGCTCTCCAGCAGCTCGCTGGGGATCGCGGCGGTGTTCAGTGCGATGAAGGGTTGCTCGCGGCGCGCGCTCTCCTCGTGCAGCGCGCGCGCCACCAGTTCCTTGCCGGTGCCGGTTTCGCCAGTGACCAGCACGTTGAGGTCGCTGGCGGCGACGCGGCCGATCAGCCGGAACACCTCGCGCATCGGCGCGCTGTCGCCGAGCAGGGCGTGGCGGGCGACCGGCGCGGCGGGAGCCGGCGCGGCCACGTTCGCCGCGCTGGCCAGCACGCGCTGCACCACGGCCACGGCGTGATCGAGGTCGAACGGCTTGGCCAGGTAATCCACCGCACCTGCGCGATAGGCTGCCGCCGTGGTGGCGACGTCGGTGTAGGCGCTCATCACGATCACCGGGCCGATCGCGCGTTGCTGCAGGTCGTGCAGCAGGCTCAGGCCGTCCTCGCCCGGCATGCGCACGTCGGTGAGCAGCAGCGCGGGGCGTTCGTCGCGCAACGCCGCGCGCGCCGCCTTGGCATCGCCGAACTCGCGCACCGCGAGGCCGGCATCGCGCAGGGCCTCGGCCAGCACGAAGCGCACGCCGCGGTCGTCGTCGACGATCCAGATTTCCTGCAGGAGCGGACTTTGCGCGCGATGCTTGTCGTTGCGTGACGCAGGAGCATCGCGCACGAGGTGCGCTCCTGCAGGGATCTTCGTCCGGTCAGTCATGCGCGCGCTCCAGCGGCAGGTACAGCGTGAACACGGTCTCGCCGGGGCGGCTGGCGCCGCGCAGTTCGCCGCCGTGTTCGCGGGCGATCTCGCGGGACAGCGCCAGGCCCAGGCCGGTGCCGTCGGCGCGACCGGAGACCAGTGGTTCGAACAAGGTGTCGCGCAGGCCGGCCGGGATGCCGGCGCCGTCGTCGATCAGCTCCAGCCGCAGCGCCGTGCGCAGCATCCGCTCACCGAGGCGCACGCCGTGTTCGACGCGGGTGCGCAGGGTGAGCGTGCGGGCGCCGGCTTCCAGCGCGTTGCGCGCCAGGTTGAGCAGCAGCTGGTGCAGGCGATCGGCATCGCCGAGCAGGTCCGGCACGCTGGGGTCGTAGTCGTGGCGCCATTGCGGCGGCGCCGGCTCGGCCTGCAGCAGGTCGGCGAGGCGCTCCAGCAATTGGTGGATGTTGACCGGGCCGAGCCGCGCGGCGCCGTCGTGGTGCAGCAGGCGATTGGCCAGCGTGCCGAGCCGGTCGGCCTCGTCGATGATCATGCCGGCGAGCGCCTGCAGGTCGTCGTTGTCGACCCGTCGCTGCAGCAGTTGCGCAGCGCCGCGCAGGCCGGCCAGCGGGTTCTTCACCTCGTGCGCGAAACCGCGCAGGGTGGCCGACAGCGGCGAGCTCGCCGACAGTGGCTCGGCCAGCACGTGCACCTCCAGCAGCAGGCCATCGTCGAACGGCTGCAGCGCGATGTCCGCACGGATCTCGCGGCCGTTCGCGGCGGCCAGCGGCACCGCGCGCCACTGCGCCGGCCGCTGCGCGGCCAGCACCCGCGCCGCCCGCGCCACAGCCTCGTCACCGTCGGCAAACAGCAACGTCAGCGGCTGCCCCAACGGGTGGCGCACGCCCAGTTCCAGCCCTTCGACCAGCGCCGGATTGAGCCAGCGCAGGCGCAGCCGGGCGTCGACCAGCACGATGCCGGTTGCCAGCTGCTGTGCCCATGTCTGCCACGCCAGATCGCTCATTGCACCATCATGGGCAATGTATCCATTTGGTGCAAATGCCGGGGACCGCCCCGCCGCAGGCACGACCCCCCGCAACCCGGCGGCACCGCCCCCGCTTCTTGCGGTCGAGCGCGGCGGGCCGCGCGCCCAGTGCGACGCTCAGCCGAACTGCACGCTCAGCATCGAGATCGAGCCGCCGTCCATGCCCTCGACCGGGAACGTCACCGCGTCGCCCTCGTCGCTGGCGCCGAGCACGTACAGCAGCGGCAGGTAGTGGTCGGGCGTGGGGATCGACAGCTCCGCGTCGCGACCCAATGCCTCGTAGTCCACCAGCGCATGGTGATCGCCCTGCAGCATCAGCTCGCGCGCCTTCGCCTCGAAGCGCAGCGCCCAGTCGAACGGCTCGGCCGGATGCCGGCCCCAGGCATAGGCGTGCAGGTTGTGCACCACGTCGCCGCTGCCGATCAGCAGGATGCCCTCCTCGCGCAGCGGCCGCAGCAGGCGGCCCAGGCCGTAGTGGAACGCGGGCGGCTGCGACTCGTCGATGGACAGCTGCACCACCGGCACGTCGGCGTCGGGATAGACGTGGCGCAGCACCGACCAGGTGCCGTGGTCCAGCCCCCACGAGCGATCCTCGCCCACGTCCAGCGGCTGCAGCAGTTCGCGCACGCGGCGCACCAGGTCGAGGTCGCCCGGCGCCGGGTATTGCACCTCGAACAGCTCGCGCGGAAAGCCGCCGAAATCGTGGATCGTGCGCGGCCGGGCCATCGCGGTGAGCAGGGTCGCCGGCACGTACCAGTGCGCGGACACCGACAGCACCGCGCGCGGGCGCGGCAGGCGGCGGCCAAGCGCGGCCCAGCCGCGGCTCCAGTCGTTGTCCTGCAGCGCATTCATCGGATTGCCGTGGCCGAAGAAGATCGTCGGCAGGCGCGTCGAGGTGTTCCGCTCAGTCATCGGGGGACTCCTGCAGTGACGATTCGTATCCACGTACTGCTTACATTCGCGGCGTTAGTCTGGCCCGATCGCCGACGCGACGCCATCGACCATCAGCGCGATACCACCCCAGGGAGGCAAGCATGAACATCGCCCTGATCGGCGTCACCGGCCGCGTCGGCTCACGCCTGCTGGCCGAACTGCTGCGCCGCGGCCACCGCGTCACCGGCATCGCCCGCGACACCGGCAAGCTGGCCGGCCAGCCGGGCCTGGTCCTGAAGAACGCTGACGCCGACCAGCCCGCGCAACTGGCACCGCTGCTGGCCGGCCACGACGCGGTGATCAGCGCGCTGAAGTTCGCCACCATCGAAGCGGCCGCACTGCTCGCCGCGGTGAAACAGGCCGGGGTCAGGCGGCTGCTGGTGGTCGGCGGTGCCGCCACGCTGGAAGTGGCGCCGGGGCAGGTCCTGCTCGACACGCCCGGCTTTCCCGCGGCCTACCGGCCCGAGGCCGAGGGCGGTCGCCGCTTCCTCGACACCTTGCGCGGCGAGCACGACCTCGACTGGACCTTCCTGTCGCCGTCGGCCGAGTTCGCTCCCGGCGAACGCACCGGCAGCTTCCGCGTCGGCGACGACGCGCTGCTCACCGACGCCGGCGGCAAGAGCTGGATCTCGATGGAAGACTACGCGATCGCCCTCGTCGACGAACTGGAAACGCCGAAACATCTCCGGCAGCGGTTCACGGCGGGCTACTGAACCGCGCCCTCACCGCACGCGCCACGAGAACATCCCATGAGCAAGTACAAGGTTGGCTACATCGTCGGCAGCCTCGCCAAGGGCTCGATCAACCGCCAGCTGGCCCACGCGCTGGCAAAACTGGCAGCGCCGCAACTGGAGCTGGTGGAGATCCCGATGGGGACCTGCCGCTGTACAGCTACGACTACGACGCGGATTTCCCGGCGGTGGCGCGCGCGTTCAAGCAGGCGATCGCCGAGGTCGACGCGGTGCTGTTCGTCACGCCGGAATACAACCGCTCGATCCCCGGCGCGCTGAAGAACGCGATCGACTGGGCCAGCCGGCCGTGGGGCAAGAACTCGTTCGCGCGCAAGCCGTCCGCCGTGATCGGCACCTCGCCCGGCTCGATCGGCACCGCGGTCGCCCAGCAACAACTGCGCGGCGTGCTGTGCTTCTGCAACTCGCCGCTGATGAACACGATGGAGGCGTACCTCCAGTTCAAGCCGGGCCTGATCGACGAGGACGGCAACGTCACCAACCCGTCCACCGCCGAGTTCCTGACCAACTACATGAAGGAGCTGCACGTGTTCATCGAACGCGTGCTCACCGTGCTGCCGCGGGAAAGCTGACTCCGGCACGACGACGGGCGCCGCGGCGCCCGTTGTCTTACCGCCTGGACGCCTCGCTCAGAGCGAGTAGTACATCTGGAACTCCAGCGGATGCGTGCTGGCGCGGTACTTGGTCACTTCCTTCATCTTCACCTCGATGTAGGCGTCGATGAAGTCGTCGGTGAACACGCCACCGGCCTTGAGGAACTCGCGGTCCTTGTCCAGCGCTTCCAGCGCGGCGTCGAGGCTGGAGCACACCTGCGGGATGTTTTTCTCCTCTTCCGGCGGCAGGTCGTAGAGGTCCTTGTCGGCCGGCGCGCCCGGGTCGATCTTGTTGAGGATGCCGTCCAGGCCGGCCATCATCAGCGCGGTGAACACCAGGTAGCCGGAGTTCATCGGGTCGGGGAAACGCACCTCGATGCGTCGCCCCTTCGGGCTGGCCACGTAGGGGATGCGGCAGCTCGCGGAACGATTCCGCGCCGAGTACGCCAGCATCACCGGCGCCTCGAAGCCCGGCACCAGGCGCTTGTAGCTGTTGGTGGTGGAGTTGGCGAACGCGTTGATCGCGCGGGCGTGCTTGAAGATGCCGCCGATGTACCACAGCGCGGTCTGGCTCAGGCCGCCGTAGAGATCGCCGGCGAACAGGTTCTCGCCGTTCTTGGCCAGCGACTGGTGCACGTGCATGCCGCTGCCGTTGTCGCCGACCAGCGGCTTGGGCATGAAGGTGACGGTCTTGCCGTTCTGGTGCGCCACGTTCTTGATGACGTACTTCATCGTCATCAGCTCGTCGGCCTTCTTCACCAGCGTGTTGAACTTCACGCCGATCTCGCACTGGCCCGCGTTCGCCACTTCGTGGTGATGCACTTCGACGGTCTGGCCCAGCGATTCGAGCACCTTGCACATGTCCGCGCGCAGGTCGCCCAGCGAATCGACCGGGCTGACCGGGAAATAGCCGCCCTTCACGCCGGGGCGATGACCGTGGTTCTCGCCGTCGTACTTGTAGCGCGACGACCACGCCGCTTCCTCGGAACCGATCTCGTAGAACACGCGGCCCGGGTCGTTCTGCCAGCGCACCGAATCGAAGATGAAGAATTCCGGCTCCGGCCCGAAGAACGCGGTGTCGGCGATGCCGGTGGATTTGAGATACGCCTCGCCGCGCTTGGCGATCGAGCGCGGGTCGCGGCCGTAGGCCTGCATCGTCGACGGCTCCAGCACGTCGCAATGCAGGATCAGCTGCACGTGCGAGCTGAACGGGTCGAGGTGGGCGGTGTCCGGATCGGGCAGCAGGATCATGTCCGACTCGTTGATGCCCTTCCAGCCGGTGATCGAGGAGCCGTCGAACATCTTGCCGTCCTCGAACGTCGACTCGTCGATCGCGTGGGCCGGAAAGGTGACATGGTGGTGCACGCCGAGCATGTCGGCAAAGCGGAAGTCGACGAACTCGACGTCATGTTCCTGGATCAGGTCGAGCACTTGGTTGGCGGCGGACATGGAGCAACCTCGATGGGGATGGACGAACTGGTTGAGCAAGTCGTGTGCCAGCGGGGGAAAGCGTTGCGCGGCAATGGCTTGCGCGATCTCGGACGCGATCGGAGAGTTTCAGGCTGGTGCAATCGCGCATGTGATTGCACCAACCAGGGTCAATCCGCAAGAACCCGGCCGGCCGATTCACCCATCGTAAGCGCTTTCCCCGTGCGAGGTAATGTCCAGCCCTTCGCGCTCCGCTTCATGCGGCACGCGCAGGCCGAAGACCAGCTTGACGACCAGCAAGGCCAGCACGGAAACCACGCCGCTCCACAGCACGGTGATGCCCACTCCCAGCGCCTGCACGCCGAGCTGACGGAGGATCAAGAAGCCCGCCGCGCCGGTGCCGCCCAGCGCCGGGGCGGTGAATACGCCGGTCAGCAGCGCGCCGACGATGCCGCCGATCCCGTGCACGCCGAACACGTCCAGCGCGTCGTCCGCGCGCAGCAGCTTCTTCAGTCCGGTCACGCCCCACACGCAGCAGAGGCTGGCCACCGCACCGATCACGATCGCGCCCATCGGCCCCACCGTGCCGCAGGCCGGCGTGATGCCGACCAGGCCGGCCACCGCGCCGGAGGCGCCGCCGACCATCGACGCGTGGCCGCGCAGGATCGCCTCCACCGCCAGCCACGCCAGCACCGCCGCCGCCGTGGCCAGCAAGGTGTTGAGGAAGGCCAGCGCCGCGCCCGCGTTCGCCTCCAGGTTGGAGCCGGCGTTGAAGCCGAACCAGCCCACCCACAGCAGCGCCGCGCCGATCATGGTGAAGGTCACGTTGTGCGGCTTCATCGGTTCGCGCCCGAAACCCAGCCGCGGCCCGACCAGCCAGGCGCCGACCAGGCCGGCCACGCCGGCGTTGATGTGCACCACCGTGCCGCCGGCAAAATCCAGCGCACCCTTGGCGAACAGATAGCCGTCCGGTCCGTACCAGACCATGTGCGCGATCGGCAGGTAGGCGAAGCTGAACCACAGCGCCGCGAACAGCAGCACGGCGCGAAACCGCATACGCTCGGCCAGCGCGCCCACGATCAGCGCGCCGGTGATGCCGGCGAAGGTGGCCTGGAACGCCACGAACACGTACTCCGGCAGCGCCACGCCGGCGCTGAACGTGGCGGACAGCGTGTCCCTGGTCACGCCGCGCAGGAACACCTTGCCGAAGCCCCCGATCACCGTGCCATCGCCACCGAAGGCGAGGCTGTAGCCGTAGGCCACCCACAGCAGCAGCAGCAACGAGAACACCGTCAACACCTGCATCAGCACCGACAGCACGTTCTTCGCACGCACCAGGCCACCGTAGAACAGCGCCAGCCCCGGCACCGTCATCAGCAGCACCAGCAAGGTGGAGGTGAGCATCCACGCCACGTCGCCCTTGTCGACCGTCGGCACCGGTGTGGCGGCGTGCAGCAGCGGCGCGGCCAGCAGCAGGGCCGCAACGAGGCCGCGGCGGAACTTGAATGATTTCATCGAAAGCCTCGCGGGCTGGGGGTCAGGAGGATGGCGTTCGCCTGAAGGGCGTCGTCCCCGCGAAGGCGGGAATGACGAGAGCCGAAGATTGGGCACTCGAACCGGGTGATGGCCGGATCACAGCGCATCGGCATCGAGCTCGCCGGTGCGGATGCGGACTACCTGCTCGACGTCGGTGACGAAGACCTTGCCGTCGCCGACATTGCCGGTGCGCGCGGCGCGCTGGAGCTCGTCCAGCGCGGTGTCGAGCAGCGCGTCGGGCACCACTGCCTCGACCTTGAGCTTGGGCAGGAAATCGACCACGTACTCGGCGCCTCGATACAACTCGGTGTGGCCCTTCTGGCGGCCGAAGCCGCGCACTTCCGTCACGGTCATCCCGGACACGCCGGCACCTTCCAGCGCATCGCGGACCTCGTCGAGCTTGTGCGGACGGATGACACTGGTGATCAGTTTCATGGGTGGCTCCCGCGGAAATGTGTTCAGAACGACCGGGCCAGGCTCAGCACTGCCGTGGCGCGGCCCAGGTAGTGGCCGCGCGCATTGGTGTAGACCGGGCGGCGCGCGTCGGTGTCGTAGTAGCCCAGCGCCAGCGACCAGTTGCCGGCGAAGCTGCGCGTCACGCCCAGCTTCCAGTCGCTGTACGACGCGCCGGGCACGTTCGCCACCTGCTGGTGGCCGACGTGCGTGTTGAGCTGCCAGCCCGGCGCCAGCGGCTGGTTCCAGGACAGATCCAGGTAGCCGCTGCGCTCACTGTCGGCATAGCCGAACAAGGGGGTGAGTGCGCAGGAGTACTTCAGCGACAGGTTCTTCCAGGCGACCGCGACGTAGATCTCGCTGGTGTTCGGCAACGTGGCGCCCGCGGGATAGCTGCCCGGGTACTGATAGCGATACGCACCCAGGTCGACGCTCCAGCCATCACCGAGACGGCTGCGCCAGCCGCCGTAGAGATCCAGCTCCACGCTGCTGGAAACCGGCGCGGCCGGAGTCGAGGTATCGGACAGCCAGCTGACGTTGCTGCCCCAGCCGCCGACGTACCAGCCGTCGGCGTGATCGAACTCGACGCCGGCCTGCACGGCTGGCTTGCGGTCGGTCTGCGAGATGCCGCGGAACAGGTAGTCGCTGACCACGCCGGCATTGCCGATCCACTGACTGGCCGGCGCGTCGCCCGCCCGCAGCGGTGCCGGGCCGGTGGCGGCGCAGCACGACACGGCCACTGCCGCAAAGATCCCGCTTCGCCTCATGGACCCGCCCTCGAACCGGTGGTGCCGTGGCGATGGCCGTCCAGACGTCCAGACGTCCATGCACCTACGACATGACCGCGCGACCGCGCGGCCTCACCAGACCCTCAGCAAGCCCCATGCCATGCACGGAAACCGTTGCCGTGAGGGCATCGGCGTCGCGGCGGCGCCGCGGACGCCCCTGCGTTCGCACCAACCACGGCGGTCGAGACGACCGGCTTGCACTGTTCCGGTGCGTGCGGGGTCATGCCGGCAAGCGGTTCAACCCGCTCCGCCTCAGGACATCGGCTCCGGCTTCGCGTCCAGCCTGGGCGGCAGTGGGATGAACTCGTCGTGGTCCAGGTCCGGCAGCTTCATGCGCCCGGCGGCCCAGTCGGCGCGGGCCTGGTCGAGCCGCTCCGGCGAGGAGGAGACGAAGTTCCAGTCGATGTAGCGCGGCCCCACCGGCTCGCCGCCCAGTGCCATCACCACCGCGTCGTCCAGCGCGGCGATGGTGGCGGACTTGCCGGCCGTCAGCACCGCCATGCTGCCGGCCTCCACCCGCTGGCCATCCACCTCGACCTCGCCGCTGGCCACATAGACCGCGCGCTCGGCGTACTCCGCCGGCAGCGAGGTGCGCGAGCCCGCACGCAACGTCCAGTGCACGTAGAACTGCGGCGAGTCCACCTTCACCGGCGAGGCCACGCCCGCCAATCGCCCGGCAATCATCCGCCCGTTGACGCCGCCTTCGCCGAATACCGGCAACGCCTCGCTGGCGTAGTGCCAGAAGCCCGGCTCCATTTCCTCGCGTTCATCGGGCAGCGCCGCCCACAGCTGCACGCCATCGAGCGGCCCGCCCTCGCGGCGCAGGCGCTCGAAGCGCTCGGAGTGGGTGATGCCGCGGCCGGCGGTCATCCAGTTGACCTCGCCGGGGCGGATCGGCTGCTCCGAACCGAGGCTGTCGCGGTGCGTGATCTCGCCGTGGAACAGATAGGTGATGGTCGACAGGCCGATGTGCGGGTGCGGGCGCACGTCCGCCTCGCGCGGCAGGCCCGGCGCCAGCTGCTTCGGGCCCATGCGGTCGAAAAAGATGTACGGCCCGACCATGCGGCGCTGGGCGAACGGCAGCACGCGGCCAACCTCGAAACTGCCGAGGTCGCGGCGGCGCTGGGGAATGACGAGTTCGATCATGGCGTACCTCCGGGTGGGCGGGCGGGTCGACGGATGGCCACTATCGCACCGCGGGCGCGCTTTCACCTCTCCGTGCCAGCGCCGGGCCAACCCCGTAAGCTATGCCGCTGCCTACTGCATCGGACCTTCCCGTGATCGACCTGTTCCACGTCATCCTGCTCGGCATCATCGAAGGCATCACCGAATTCCTGCCCATCTCCTCGACCGGCCACCTGCTGATCGCCGAGAAGTTCGGGCTGGGCGCACGCTCGGACCTGTTCAACATCGGCATCCAGGCCGGCGCGATCCTGGCGGTCACGCTGATCTACTGGAAGCGCATCTGGCAGTTGCTGACGCAGTGGCGCGACCCGGCCAACCGCGACTACCTGCTGAAGCTGGTCGTGGCCTTCGCGATCACCGCCGTGCTCGGCTTCATCGCGGTGAAGCTCGGCTTCAAGCTGCCCGAGACGGTGACGCCGATCGCCTGGGCGCTAGTCATCGGCGGCTTCTGGATGATCGGCGCCGAGCTGCTGGCCGCGCGCCAGCCCGAGCGCAGCGAGGTGACCTGGCGGGTGGCGATCCTGGTCGGCATCGCGCAGATGATTGCCGGCATCTTCCCCGGCACCTCGCGCTCGGCGGCGACGATTTTCGCGGCGATGCTGTTCGGCACCAGCAACCGCGCGGCGGCCACCGAGTTCGCCTTCCTGGTCGGCATTCCCACCATGTACGCGGCCACCGGCTACGAGCTGCTGAAGGTGCTGCACGGCGGCAGCGCGGTGCACGAGGACTGGACCGCGCTGGCGGTGGGTTTCGTGGTCTCGGCGATCACCGCCTTCGTCGCGGTGAAGTGGCTGCTCGGCTACATCGTCGGCCACCGCTTCACGCCGTTTGCGATCTATCGCATCGCCTTCGGCGTGGCGCTGCTGTTGCTGGTGCCCGCGGGGGGCTGATCGTCCCGCCGATGCACGCTCCGTCGCCGCACGCCCTGCCCGATGCGCTGGAGCACGACGCGGCACTGCGCTAACCCGACGCGCTGCGCGAGGATTTCGACGCCCGAATATCGCCAGCTTCGCGCGCGCGAGGCGATCCGCCCACGCTGTTCCGGCGACGGCGCCGGAGCCGCTCAGGCCACCAGCGACTCCAGCGGACGCGCACCGGCGCCCGCAACCACCGCGGCTTTCGGCGCAGGCATGCCGGTGGCGCCATGTCCCGGCTGGTTGGTGCGGTCGAACAGCTCGCGCACCCACTCGATGAAGGCCTGCACGCGGGCGGACAGGTGCTTCTTCTGCGGATAGACGATCCACACCGGCTTGCCGGTCGAGGCGGTATCCGTCATCACCAGCTCCAGCATGCCCTTGTCCAGCATGCACGCGGCCAGCATGCGCGGCACCTGCGTGATGCCCAGGCCGGCGGCCACCGCCTGCAGCACCGATTCGCCGTCGTTGATCAGCATGTGCGCGTCGATGTCGACCTCCAGCGGGCCGCCGGGCGTGTCGAACTGCCACTGTCGCGGGCGGCCGTTCGGATACACGTAGTTGATGCAGCGGTGATGCTTCAGATCCTCGATGCTGCGCGGCGCGCCGTACTTGCGCAGGTACTCGGGCGAGGCGCACACGACGTTGCGCAGGTAGCCGATCTTGCGCGCGATCAGGCTGGAATCCTCCAGCTGGCCGACGCGGATCGCGCAATCCAGGCCCTCGCCGTTGAGGTCCGAGGCCGAGTCGCTCATCGACAGCTCCAGCCGGATGTCCGGGTAGCGCTGCTCGAACTCGGTCAGCCGGGGGATCACCGCGGCGCGCCCCACCGACAGCGAGATGCCCACACGCAGCTTGCCGGTGGGTTTGCTGTTGGCGTAGTTGAGCGCCTCGGTGGCCTCGGCGAGATCGGCGAGGATCTCCTTGCAACGGGCATGGAACGCGGCCCCGTCGTCGGTCAGACGCAGCGATCGCGTGGAACGGAACAACAGCCGGGCACCGAGCTGGGTTTCCAGTCGGGTCACGGCCCGGCTGACGCCGGACGGGGTCATGCCCAACTGGCTGGCGGCGGCGGCGAAGCTCTTGGCCTCGACCACGCGGACGAAGGTCGAAATGGCGGAAAAGTCTTCCATTGTTTCAATTCCTCGTCGATTCGTGACTGCGGCGCACGAGTGTAGTGCGCAAGAAACGGATTTTCTATACTGGAAAGTACACCTATTCTCTCGACCCTTCGCCGGGTTCCCCCTCCCCGGCCAACAAGGTGTTGGGAGCGCAAGATGAAAAAACAATGGATGCTGGTCCCCCTGATCGCTGCCGGCGTGCTCGGCAGTTGGGTTCTCCTGCACGGCAACGACAGCCATGCGCAAAGCCCCGCCGGCGGGCCGCCGCCGGAAGTGACCGTGGCGCAGGCGCTGACCCGCAAGGTCAGCGACAGCGCCGAGTTCACCGGCCGGCTGGAAGCGGTCAACACGGTGCAGGTGCAGCCGCGGGTCGGCGGCTTCGTCGAATCGGTGCATTTCCAGGAAGGCGCGCTGGTGCACAAGGGCGACGTGCTGTTCCAGCTCGACGCCCGCCCGTACCAGGCCGAAGTCGACCGGCTGGTCGCCAACCAGGCGCAGGCCAGGGCCGAGCTGAGCCTGGCCGAGACCAACCAGCGCCGCGCCGAGATGCTGCTGGCCCAGCACGCGATCGCGCAGCAGGAAGCCGACCGCCAGGCCACCACCGCGCAGAGCGCGCGGGCGCAGCTCGGTGCCGCCACCGCCGCGCTGGCCGCGGCACGGCTGAACCTGGACTTCACCCAGGTGCGCTCGCCGATCGACGGCCGCGTCAGCAACGCCCGCGTCACCCCCGGCAACCTGGTCACCAGCAACGACGTGCTGACCAGCGTGGTCTCGGTCAACCCGGTCTATGTCTATTTCGACGTGGACGAGCAGACCTGGCTCAAGCTCGACCACCTGCGCGCCGACGCGAAGCAGGCCGGCCGCAACGCGCGGATCGAGGCCGCGATGGGCCTGGCCGACGAGACGGGCTACCCGCATGAAGGCCGCCTCGACTTCGTCGACAACCAGTTGCACACCGGCTCCGGCACGATGCGCCTGCGCGCGGTGTTCGACAACGCCGACGGCCTGTACACGCCCGGCCTGTACGCCCGCGTGCAGCTGCAGAGCGGCCAGGCCCGCCCGCGCGTGCTGGTCGACGACCGCGCGATCGGCACCGACCTCGGCAACCAGTTCGTCTACGTGGTCGACAAGGAGCACAAGGTGCAATACCGCAAGGTCGACACCGGTGCCTTGTTCCACGGCCTGCGCGTGATCGACAGCGGCCTGGCGCCGACCGACCTGGTGGTGGTGAACGGCCTGCAGCGCGTGCGCCCCGGGGTCGAGGTGAATCCGCAGAAGGTGGCCATGAGCTACCGGCTGGACGCGACCGACAAGGCGCTGGTCGAGCGCGGCGATGCACCGAACGCCGATTCGCGCACCGCGCAGGCCAACACGGCGAGCCCAAAGACCCCGCAAGGCTGACCACACTCTCCCTCTCCCTGCCGTGCAGGGGGAGGAGCAAAGAAGACCGAGGCCGCGCAGCGGCTTCGTCGAGGATCTTTTGCATGAAAAACATCGCCCAATTCTTCGTCGACCGGCCGATCATGGCCGCCGTGCTGTCGCTGCTGTTCGTGATCACCGGCTCCATCGCGGTGTTCCAGCTGCCGATCAGCGAATACCCGGAAGTGGTGCCGCCCACCGTGGTGGTGCACGCCAGCTATCCCGGTGCCAACCCGAAAGTGATCGCGCAAACCGTCGCCACGCCGCTGGAGGAACAGATCAACGGCGCCGAAGGCATGCTGTACACCTCCTCGCAGGCCACCAGCGACGGCAGCCTGACGCTGACCGTGACGTTCGCGCTGGGCACCGATCTCAACAACGCCCAGGTCGACGTGCAGAACCGCGTGGCGCAGGCCCTGCCGAAACTGCCGGAGGAAGTGCAGCGGCTCGGCGTGACCACGCAGAAGAGTTCGCCCGACCTGACCATGGTCGTGCATCTCACCTCGCCCGATCAGCGCTACGACATGCTGTACCTGTCGAACTACGCGCGATTGCACGTGAAGGACGTGCTGGGGCGGCTCGACGGCGTCGGCGACGTGCAGATCTTCGGCGCCGGCGAATACTCGATGCGCGTGTGGCTGGACCCGCAGAAGCTGGCGCAGCGCTCGCTCACCACCGGCGACGTGATCAACGCGATCCGCGAGCAGAACGTGCAGGTCGCCGCCGGCGCGCTGAATGCGCCGCCCGGCCCGAGCAACAATGCGTTCCAGCTCAACATCAACACCCGCGGCCGACTGGTCAGCGAGGACGATTTCCGCAACATCATCGTGCGCACCGACGCGAACGGCGGCGTGACGCATCTGAGTGATGTCGCCAAGGTCGACCTCGGCTCGAACAACTACGCGCTGCGCAGCCTGCTCGACAACAAGCCGGCGGTGGCGCTGCCGATCTTCGCGCGGCCGGGTTCCAACGCGATCCAGATCTCCGACGAAGTGCGCGCCACGATGGCGCAGCTGAAGCAGGATTTCCCGCAAGGCGTCGACTATTCGATCGTGTACGACCCGACCGTGTTCGTGCGCGGCTCGATCGAGGCGGTGGCGCACACGCTGCTGGAAGCGATCCTGCTGGTGGTGCTGGTGGTGATCCTGTTCCTGCAGACCTGGCGCGCCTCGATCATCCCGCTGGTGGCGGTGCCGGTATCGCTGATCGGCACCTTCGCGGTGATGCACCTGGCCGGCTTCTCGCTCAATGCCTTGAGCCTGTTCGGACTGGTGCTGGCGATCGGCATCGTGGTCGATGACGCGATCGTGGTGGTGGAGAACGTCGAGCGGCATATCGAACTGGGCGAGTCGCCACGCAACGCGACACGCAAGGCGATGCACGAAGTCACCGGCCCGATCGTGGCGACCGCGCTGGTGCTGTGCGCGGTGTTCATCCCGACCGCCTTCGTCAGCGGCCTCACCGGCCAGTTCTATCGCCAGTTCGCGCTGACCATCGCGATCTCCACGGTGATCTCCGCGTTCAATTCGCTGACCCTGAGCCCGGCGCTGGCCGCCGTGCTGCTGAAGCCGCATGACGCGCCGAAGGACCGCCTCACCCGCGGCATCGACCGTGCGTTCGGCTGGCTGTTCCGTCCGTTCAACCGGATGTTCCATCGCGGTTCGGAGCGCTACGTGGGCGGCGTCAAGCGCATCGTCGGCAAGGGCAAGCTGGCGCTGGTGGTCTATGCCGGCCTGATCGCGCTGACCTGGTTCGGCTTCTCGCACGTGCCGACCGGTTTCGTGCCGGGCCAGGACAAGCAGTACCTGGTGGCGTTCGCCCAGCTGCCCGACGCGGCGTCACTCGATCGTTCGGACGACGTCATCCGGCGCATGAGCGCGATCGCGCTGAAACAGCCGGGCGTGCAACACGCGGTGGCGTTCCCCGGCCTGTCGATCAACGGTTTCACCAACTCGACCAACTCCGGCATCGTGTTCGTCACGCTGAAGCCGTTCGAGGATCGGCGCAGCGCGGATCTTTCCGCCGGCGCGATCGCCGGCGCGCTGAACCAGAAGTTCGGCGCGATCCAGGATGCCTACATCGCGGTGTTCCCGCCGCCGCCGGTCATGGGGCTGGGCACGATCGGCGGGTTCCGCATGCAGATCGAGGATCGCAGCGACCGTGGTTTCGACGAGCTGTACAAGCAGACGCAGAACCTGATCGCTGCCAGCCGGAAAGACCCGGCACTAGCCGGACTGTTCTCCAGCTTCCAGGTCAGCGTGCCGCAGGTGGACGCCGACGTGAACCGCGAGAAGGCCAAGGCCGAGGGCGTGAACCTGGGCGACGTCTACCAGACCATGCAGGCCTACATGGGCTCGCTCTACGTCAACGACTTCAACCGCTTCGGCCGCACCTACCAAGTGAACGTGTCGGCCGACCCGGCGTTCCGCCACACGCCCGAGGACATCCTGCAACTGAAGACGCGCAACGCGCAGGGCCAGATGGTGCCGCTGGGCTCGTTCGTCACCGTGCAGCACGGTGCCGGCCCGGACCGCGTGCAGCACTACAACGGCTATCCGACCGCCGAGATCAATGGCGGCCCGGCGCCCGGCTTCAGTTCCGGCCAGGCGCAGGCGGCCATGGAAAAGCTGGCCAAGGACAACCTGCCCAATGGCATGAGCTTCGAGTGGACCGAGCTGACCTACCAGCAGATCCTCGCCGGCAATACCGCGATCCTGGTGTTCCCGCTGTGCGTGCTGCTGGTGTTCCTGGTGCTGTCGTCGCTGTACGAGAGCTGGTCGCTGCCGCTGGCGGTGATCCTGATCGTGCCGATGGTGCTGTTGTCCGCGATCGCCGGCGTGTGGCTGTCCGGTGGCGACAACAACATCTTCACCCAGATCGGATTGATCGTCTTGGTCGGACTGGCGTGCAAGAACGCGATCCTGATCGTGGAGTTCGCCCGCGAACGCCAGCATGAAGGCATGGCGCGTCACGAGGCGGTGCTGGAAGCGGCGAAGCTGCGCCTGCGGCCGATCCTGATGACGTCGTTCGCCTTCATCATGGGCGTGGTGCCACTGGTGACTTCGCACGGCGCCGGCGCCGAGATGCGCCATGCGATGGGCGTGGCGGTGTTCGCCGGCATGCTGGGCGTGACCATCTTCGGGCTGATCTACACGCCGCTGTTCTACGTCGTCATTCGCGCCCTGGTCGAACGCCGCGAGGCGCGCGCGGCAGAACGCGCCGCCGCGCATGCGCTGCCGGCGCTGGAGAATCACTGATGAAGATGTTCACGACCATGTCCGGGCTCGCCGCGCAAGGCTCCCGTAGGGCGGGCACCGCCCGCCACACCACCACAACAGGCGACACCGGCACCACGGCGGGCAGTGCCCGCCCTACGCACCACACGGCTTTCGCGGCGATGACGGTGACGGTGCGCGGCACGCTGCTGGCGACCGCTCTTGCGCTGGCCGGCTGCGTCACGGTCGGCCCGGATTACCACGCCGCAAAACCCGCCGCGCCGCAGCTGGCACTTGATGCTGCGCAGGAAAGCAACGCGCAATTCCAGGCTGCATGGTGGAAGCAGTTCAACGACCCGACGCTGGATGCGTTGATCCAGCGCGCCGCGGCGAACAACCTCGACCTTCGCATCGCGGTGGCGCGGCTGCATGAATCGCGTGCACTGCTCAGCGGCAGCAAGGCCGCCCGGTTGCCGACGATCGACACGGACGTGAACTACACCCGCAGCCGCGGCCAGCAGCCGGGCTTCAGCGACCAGCGCCGCACCACGACGACCTACCAGGCCGGCTTCGATGCGTCGTGGGAGCTGGACCTGTTCGGCGGCATACGCCGTTCGGTGGAGGCGGCCGGTGCCGACCTCGGCGCCAGCGAGGCCGCGCTGCACGACGCGCAGGTCAGCCTGCTGGCCGAGGTCGCGCGCAATTATTTCGAGTTGCGCGGCAGCCAGTCGCGGCTCGACATCGCCCAGCGCGACATCGAGAACCAGCGACAGACCCTGCACCTGACCGAGGTGCGCCAGCAGCTCGGTGCCGGCTCCGAACAGGATGTGGCCAGCGCGAAAGCGCGCCTCAGCGCCGTGCAGGCGCAGTTGCCGGTGCTGCAGACCGCGGTGAGCGCGAGTGAATTCCGCCTCGCGGTGCTGCTGGGCGAGCGACCGGGCGAGCTCGACATCGACGTATCGCCGAAGAGCTTCACGCCGATCGCCACGACCTTGCCGATCGGTGATGCCGGCGACGTGCTCGCACGCCGTCCGGACGTCCAGATGGCTGAACGCGAATACGCCGCCGCCAATGCGCGCATCGGCGTGGCCAAGGCCGACTTCTTCCCGCACATCTCGCTGGGCGGCTTCCTCGGCTTCCTGTCCGGGCGCAGCAACAACTTCGGCAGCCCGTCGACGCGCGCGTGGACGCTGGCGCCCAGCATCAGCTGGGCCGGGCTCAACGTGCAGCGCGTGCGCGCGAACCTGCACGCCAGCGAAGCGCGCGCCGATGCGGCGCAGGCGAACTACCAGCGCACCGTGCTGGAGGCGATCGAGGACATCGACAACGCGGTCACCGGCTTCAACCAGCAACGCATCCGCGTGAACCACCTGATCGAACAGGGCACGCAGAGCAAGCGCGCCGCCGACCTCGCCCGCGTGCGCTACCAGGAAGGCGCCACCGGTTTCCTCGAACTGCTCGATGCCGAACGCACCCAGCTCGCCGCCGAGGACGACCTGGCCCAGGCCGAGGCGGCGATCAACACCCGCGCCGTCGCGCTGTACAAGGCGCTCGGCGGCGGCTGGCAGGCCTGCGGCGACGAGCGCTGCAGCGCGGTGGCACAGCGGGGCGCCGCCCCATGAGCCGGCCGGCCCGACGCGTGCCGGCGGCAACGCCGGCGATCACGCCGACCTATCGCGTGGCGCTGGTCAGCGGCGCCAACCGCGGCCTCGGCTTCGAGGTGGCGCGCCAGCTCAGCGAGCACGGCATGACCGTGCTGCTGGGCTCGCGCGATCCCGACAAGGGCCTGCACGCGGCGCGCCAGCTCGCCGGCGCGTCCGGCGAGGTGATCGCGGTACAGCTCGACGTCACGCAGCAGGACCAGGTCGATACGCTGGCACGCTGGATCGAGATCACCTACGGCCGGCTCGACGTGCTGGTCAACAACGCCGGCGGCTACTACGACCACGACGGGCTGGCCAGCGACGGCGACCTCACACTTGCATGGGGCGCGATGCAGACCCACCTGTTCGGCAGCTGGCGGCTGACCAGCGCGATGCTGCCGCTGATGCGCCGGCACGGCTACGGCCGCATCGTCAACGTGTCCAGCGGCTGCGGTGCCAGCAGTTCGAGCAGCAACCATTGCGTGGCCTATCGCACCTCCAAGTCCGCGCTCAACACTTATACGCGTACGCTGGCGGCGGAGCTGGAGGGCAGCGGCATCGCGGTCAACGCGGTGTGCCCAGGCTGGGTCGCCACTGAACTCGGTGGCCCCGGCGGCCGGCCGGTGAGCCTGGGCGCCGCCGGCATCGTGTGGGCCGCCAGCCTGCCGACGCCGGCGCCCACCGGTCGCTTCTTCCGCGATGGCGAACAAATCGCCTGGTGATCGTCCCTTTCCACCCTGGAGCTTTTCGCATGCCGCAAGACGCTTCGACCAATCGCCGCATCCTGCTCGCCTCCCGCCCGCACGGGTTGCCGACCGCGCAGGATTTCCGCCTCGACCATGCACCGCTCCCGGCGCCCGGCGACGGCGAGGTGTTGCTGCGCACGCTGTATCTCTCGCTCGATCCGTACATGCGCAACCTGATGGACGAGGCCGGCACCGAGTACGCGCCCGGGCTGGAACTGGGCCAGCCGATGATGGGCGGCACGGTGAGCCGCGTGGTCAGCTCGCGGCATGCCGGCTTCCACCCCGGCGAGCTGGTACTGGCCAGCGCCGGCTGGCAGGACTACGCCGTGGCCGCGGGCGACACGCTGACGGCGCTGGGCGACCTGGCGCAGCCTTCGCTCGCACTGGGCGGCCTGGGCATGACCGGTTTCACCGCCTATGTCGGCCTGCTCGACATCGGCCAACCGCGGCCGGGCGAGACCGTGGTGGTGGCCGCCGCGACCGGCGCGGTCGGTGCGGTGGTGGGACAGATCGCCCGGCTCAAGGGCGCACGGGTGGTCGGCATCGCCGGCGGCCCCGCCAAGTGCCGCCACGCGGTGGAGGAGCTGGGCTTCGACGCCTGCCTCGACCACCGCGCGCCGGATCTCGCCGGGCGCCTCGCCGCGGCCTGCCCGGACGGCATCGACGTGTACTTCGAGAACGTGGGCGGCGCGGTGTTCGACGCCGTGCTGCCGTTGCTCAACCACCATGCGCGGGTGCCGGTGTGCGGCATGATCGCGCACTACAACGACGCCGCGCCGCCGGCAGGGCCGGATCGCCGCCCGCAGCTGGTGGCCAGCGTGCTGCAGAAGCGCATCCGCATGCAGGGCTTCGTCATCCTCGACCACTACGCCGATCGCTTCGCCGCTTTCCGCAGCGACATGCAGGCCTGGCTCGACGCGGGCCGGATCAAGCTGCGCGAGGATCGCGTCGAGGGCCTGGAAAACGCGCCGGCCGCCTTCATCGGCCTGCTCGAAGGGCGCAACTTCGGCAAGCTGGTGGTGCACGTGGCCGACGATTGACGTTCCGCTGCGTCTCAGCGGCTGCCTACCGCGCTGTGCTGCGAGTACAGCGCATGCCAGCGGCCGCCCTGGTAGACGAAGATGTCGGAGGAGCGCACGCCGTTCTGCGGCCCCAGCTGCGGGTCGTAGAAGGTGATGATCGCGGTGTCGCCGCGGATCACCACCGATTTCCCCAGCGGGTTCGCCTTCAGCCACGCTGTCGCGGAAGGTCTGCAGGTAGGGAAACAGCTCGCCATTGACGAACTCGATCAGGTCCTTGCCGGTGAGCGCGGCGTTGAGATCAGGCGTGCCGTCGGCCGCCTTCGGCGCGGCCCAGGCTTGCCAGCGATACGGCTCGCGAGGATGGGGGTGTAGTCACGGCCTTCCAGAGCGGCCTCGTCTTCCCACTCCTTCTCCATATCGTCGATATCGTCGAGGTATTTGAGGAACAGCAGCCACGAGGTCTGTTCGGCATAGTCCAGCTCGGACGCCAGACCTTCGTCGTTCCGCATGACGCGGCCCATGTTGTTGAAGGCGTTTTCGAACATGCGGCGTCGTTGTTCCCAAGGTCTGATCGGCACGATGCCGCCGCGCGCGCACGGGCGCGACGACAGTCGCACCCGTACAAGGGTGACAGGTCGATGAAGGATGGTCGGCGGCACCATGGGGTTCGTCAAGCCACCCGTGCGCAGCGCTCCCCGCTAAACCATCCCGTCCCGTTTGCCAAGCGGTTCGCATTCCGGCATTGATGGCGTCCGCAGTTCCGGCAACGCGGCGTGCGCAGCGGGCGCGGATCGCGCGATAAAGGCGGGGACGGCGGTCGCAGGGGGTGGCCGCGTCTGCCCGGTGGGGCTCTGCCATGAAGAAGATCGCCCTGGTCGTACTGACACTCGCCGCGTTCGCGCTGCCGAACGGTACGGCGCGAGCGGCGGAAGCGGCGGGCACGATGCGCGCGGCCGGCCACGGCGGCGCGGCCGCAGCGGGGGGCGATGTGTTCGAGGCGGCCATCGCCAGGTTCGACTGGCACCCGCGGGCCGGCGGCCTGCTGCTGTCGGTGGGGGCGGTGATCGACGATATCCGGGTGGCCGCCATGGCCCACCCGCCCATCCCCGGCCGGAACGCATTGGGCGACGCCTGGGTCCAGGCGCGCATGCCCTCGCGGCGAGAACTGGCGGCGTATCTGGGCATCGGCTACCGCGCGGCCGACTCCGGCTTCTACGGGCAGGCCGGCGTGGCGGCGGCGACGGGCCTGGATGGCGAGCCCCGCCGCGCGCGGGAGCAGGCGGTCTACCCGGTGCTGGAGCTGGGCTGGTCGCGTCGCTTCTAGCCGGGAAGTGCGCGCCCGTGCCAAAAGACTCCCCACGAGCGTTGAAGTCGTTGGAAAGTCTGTCGTCGCCTGCGGCCTCGTCGGGCTGACCTGGCGCGCATGCACGGGGGACAACGGCAACAACCACGTCTGGCGCGTGTTGCGGGCGCCGTGGCGCGGCAAAACGCACGCCGTGATTCCGACCCGCAGGGCCGCTTCCTGCTCTACGCCGGCGACCAGGGCGATGCGCTGGGCCGCGCCGACATCTGCATCGTGTTCCGCCAGCCCGACGGCAGCTGGGGCAGGCCCGCGCACCTGGGCGAGGGGATCAACAGCCGCACGCTGGAGAACGCGCCCTCGCTGGGGCCGGCGTTCGGCGAGCTGTTCGTGTCGAGCAACCGCCGCGAGGAGGTGAGCTTTCCCAAACCGCGCGACGACGCAGCCACCCTGCAACGGCGCCTGCAGTCACCATTGAACGGCTCGCGCAACCTCTGGCGCTTCGACATCTCCGCCGTGCTGCGGACGCACGGCATCACGCCGGCGACGACCGGCACGGCATCGCCTTGAGGAACCTCGCGGGCCAACGATGGAGCGCGCCGGCGCGCTACACCCACACGTCGTCGGGTGCAGTACGAGCGCCACCGGCGTCGCCCGTGTTGACCACCCCGCGCGGCTCGACCAGCATCACGCTGCACTCCTCCGCGGCCACCGGGCGATGCTCCTCGCCCTTGCGCACCACGTACATTTCGCCGGCAACCAGCGGCACGGAGCGATCCCTGAACTCCAGCGTCAAGGCGCCCTGCAGCACGATGAAGACCTCGTCCGTATCCGCATGCGCGTGCCAGACGAACTCGCCCTTGAGCTTGGCCAGCTTGAACTGGTAGTCGTTCATCTCCGCGACGACGCGGGGCGACCAGTGCTCGCTGAACCGGGCCAGCTTGTCGCGCAGGTTGATCGCCCGATCGGTCATGGTGCATCCCCGGTGGTGTCGTTGTTCGGAAACTGCGGCGCCATGCGGCGGATCGCACCCTAGCGCGACACGATCAGCGCGAACCACTCCCAACCCCGGATGCGCTCGCAGATCAGCTTGGCGCAGGTCAGCATCGGCACCGCCAGCAGCGCGCCGGGAATGCCCCACAGCCAGCCCCACACCAGCAGCCACAGCAGGATCGCGATCGGCGACAGGCGCATGCTGCGGCCCTGGATCAGCGGCGTGATCAGGTTGCCCTCGACGATGGTGATGGCGGCGAAGGTGAGTGCCGGCAGGAACACCTCCAGCTCGGCGTTCTTGGCGTACAGCATCGACACGAAGGCCAGCAGCAACGTGGTGAAAATCGCCCCCACGTACGGAATGAAGTTGGCGAACATCGCCACCGCGCCCCACAGCAGCGCATCGGGCACGCCGTACAACCACAGCATGCCGGCGGTGATCGCGCCCAGGCTGGTGTTGATCGACAGCGCAGTGAGCAGGTAGCGCGAGACCTCGCTCTGGAAACTTCGCACGATGGTGACCGCGTGCCGCTTGTAGGAGAAGCTGGGTGTCAGCTCCACCAGCCGGCGCAGCATGGTGTCGCCGTAGACCAGGAAGAAGAACACCAGCAGCATCACGCTGAGTACCGCGGCGAGCACCTTGGGCGCGGTGGATACGACATCCCACGCGCTGATCGACAGCGGCGCCGGCGGCGGCGCGGCGCTGCGCGAAGTGCCGCTGACCAGGGTCTGGGTGGCGCGGTTGGCCGCCTCCAGCGGCTTGGTCAGGTTGCGCACCTTGGGCACGAAGCTGCGGATCGCCGACGGCGCGCCGTGGAACCAGCCGAGCGCCGGTTGCGCCAGCAGGCCGACGCCGCTGCCGATGCCGACCACCAGGCCGATCATCAGCACCAGCGCGGTGAACCAGCGCGGCAGGTGCAGGCGCGCGCCGGTGGCCACGATCGGGTTGAGCGCCAGCCCGATGAAGGCGGCCAGCACCAGCGGAATCAGCAGTGCGCGGGTCAGCGTGACGGTGTACAGCAACGCCAGCAGCAGCATCGCGTTGAGCAGCATGCGGATGGCGCGCAGGTGGCGGCGCGTGCCGCGCGCGCTGTGCAGCCGGCGCGCCAGCGGCCGCGGCAGGTTGCCGACCAGCAGCGGATCGGCCGGCATGTGCGAGAGCATCGCCGCGGAGGTCATCTCGCGCAGCGTGTCGTCCGCGTTCGGCGGCGGCTGCTCAGGCTCGGCGTTCACGGGGTCGGCGCGCCATCCGGCGCGGCGGCATCGGCAGTTGCAGCGGCGTGCGCCGCCACCCCCGCCACGGCCATCTCGGCCAGCAGGTGACTGCCCTGCGCCAGCACCTCGACCAGGCCGCCGCCGACCAGCGAGGCCAGCCCCGGTACCCGCAGCGGGTGCAGGTCGAGGCTGCCCAGCGCAAAGCCGGCGCCGGCGGCCACGCCCACCGTGGCGAGCGGGTATTCGCGCCCGCGCGCCAGCAGTGCGGCGGCCGGCTCGCCCACCTCGTGGCGCGCCCGCTCCATGCGCGCCTGCGCGAGGCGCACCTCGGCCAGTTGCTTCAATACTTTCATCGCCCTTCCTCGCCCCGCGCGGCATGCGGCGCCGTGGCCGGCTCGTCGGCGACTTCCGCCTCGATCCTGCGCACGCCTGCGCGCATCATCGCACCCCATTGGCCACGCGTGACAGGCAGGCTCATCCAATGCATGCAGCGGCGGAACAGCAGCACCGCGCCGAACAGGAACAGCAGCTGCAGCAGCGCCAGCAGCAGCAAGGCCCACACCCACGAACCCAGCCACTTGGCCAGCAGCACGCCGAGCAGGCCGAGCACGGTGAGGCCGAAGCCGACCCCCGCCACGGTGGCGGCCAGCCCGGCCACCAGCAGCCACGACACCGCGCTGCGCGCCAGCCCCAGCTCCGCGGCCAGCAGATCCTTCTGCGCGCCGAACAGCCGCTTCAGCGCGGCGCCCAGGCGGGCGATCTCGTCGAACAGGCCAGACGACGACGGCGCCGGGTCCGGCGCCGTCTCGCGGGTGCTGTCACCCTGCTCGTGCATCAGTGGCTCAACGTCGCAGGATGCGGCCAAGCAGCCAGCCGGCCCCCAGCGCGATGGCGACCGATTGCATCGGCTTCTCGCGCACGTATTCGCGCGCCTGCTCAAGGAACTCGTCGGCGCGATCGCGGGTGTGCTCGTAGGCGGCGCGGCCCTGCTCGCCCACTTCGGCCGCCTTGTCGACGGTGCGGTGGGCCGCCGACGCCGTCTTGTCGGTGGCGTGGTGCAGGCCTTGCTCGACGCGGTCGGCGGCGCGGTCGACCTTGTCCTTGGTGCTGGCCACGGCCTGCGAGGTGGCCTGCTTGACGCGCTCGGCGCGCTCGTCGATGCGCTCGTCGACCGAGGGCTTGGGGGTTGGCTCTTTGGGGTTCATGACCTGCTCCGACATGGCAATCTCTTGGATGATAAGGGGGCTATCTGGCGCGGCGGAAGAACGCGATGATCGCGAGGATCAGGAAGATGACGAAAAGGATCTTCGCGATGCCGGCTGCGGCGCCGGCGATGCCGCCGAAGCCGAGAATCGCGGCGATGATCGCGATGACCAGGAAAACCAGTGCGTAGTGCAACATGGGGCATCCCTCGTGGTGGGTGGGTGCCATTCACCCACAGCACGCGCCATGCGGGCGTGAAGGATACCGCCAGCCGCCTGCACGCCGCGCCCACGCGCCCTCGTTCAGCCGGCCACCGCAGGGTTCAGGCTGTAGACGCCGGTGAGCGTGGCCTGATCCAGCACATGGCCGGCCATCGCCGCGCGCAACTGATCGCGCGAGTAGCCCTTGACCAGCGGCAGCGCGTCGACGTCGATCGCATGGATGGTGAAGTGGTAGTGGTGCAGCAACGTGTCGTTCCAGGGCGGGCACGGGCCGTCGTAGCCCAGGTATTCGCCGCCCATCTCGGCGTCGCCGGCAAACCAGCCGGTGTAGTCGTTCACCCCCTGCACGCTGCCCGGCGGCCCGTACGGCTCGCGCTTGCCGCGCGGCGTGACCTCGTCGCTGCAGGCGCCGGCGGCCAGTTCGCCGCACTCGGCCGGGATATTCGCCATCAGCCAGTGCACGAACTCCACCCGCGGCAACGCCGCCGGCACCGTGCGGCCCGCCTGGTTCACGTCATCGCCGCGACTGGGCACGTCGGTGTCGATGCAGGTGAGCACGAACGAGCGCGTGGCCGGCGGGGCGTCGCGCCAGGCGAGGTGCGGGCTGTGGTTGTCCGACAGCGCGAAGGGATCGGCGATCTTGCCGAAGGCGAAGCGCGCGGGAATGCGCTGGCCGTTGTCGAAATTGTCGCTGCGCAGGTGCATGGATTTTCTCCGGGAATAGGGAATGGGGAATAGGGAATGGGGAATGGGGAGCAGAGAATGGGAAACGCCGGAAGCGCTCTTGCGATTCCCTATTCCCCATTCCCCATTCCCTGCTTGTACGTCACCCGGTACACCGCCCCCGCCAGGTCGTCACTGACCAGCACGCTGCCGTCGGGCAGGGGCTGCACGTCGACCGGGCGGCCCCAGGCGCTCTGGTTTTGCTGGAAACCGGTGATCAGCGGTTCGTAGGAGAGGACTTTGCTGCCGCTGAGGCGCACGGTCATCACGCGGTAGCCGGACTTCTCGGTGCGATTCCACGAGCCGTGCTCGGCGACCAGGATGGCGCCGCGGTAGCTGGCCGGGAACTGCTTGCCGGTGTAGAAGCGCATGCCCAGCGAGGCGACGTGGGCGCCGAGCTTGAGCACCGGCGGCACGTAGTTGCGGCAGGGGTGGCCGGCGCCGAATTCGGGGTCGGCCACGTCGCCCTGATGGCAATACGGATAACCGAAGTTCTGGCCGATGCGGGTGACCTCGTTCAACTCGTCGCTGGGCACGTCGTCGCCCAGCATGTCGCGGCCGTTGTCGGTGAACCACAGGTGTTTCGTACCCGGCTGCCAGTCGAAGCCGACGGTGTTGCGGATGCCGGTGGCGACGTCCTGCCAATCGCTGCCGTCCGGGTTCATGCGCATCAGCTTGGCGTAGTCGGGACCGGCGTTGCAGATGTTGCACGGCGCGCCGATCGGCACGTACAGCTTGCCGTCGGGGCCGAAGGCGAGGAAGCGGCCACCGTGATGGCCCTTGGTCGGCAACTTGTCGGTGACCAGCGCGGGTTCGGGCGGCGCGTCCAGGTGCTGCTCGATGTCGCGCAGCACGAGGATGCGGCTGATCGCCGATACGTACAGGTCGCCGTCGTGGAAGGCCACGCCGATCGGGTTGCGCAGGCCGCTGGCGACCACGCGCACTGTCTCGGCCACGCCGTCGCCGTTGGCGTCGGTGAGCGCGTAGACCTTGCCGGCGCCGCTGGACCCGACGAACACGGTGCCGTGCGTACCCAACGCGATCTCGCGCGCATTCGGCACCTGGTCGGAGTACACGGCGATGTGGAAACCTGCAGGCAGGGTCAGCCGATCCAGCCGGGGGGCCGCCAGCAGCGGCAGCGACAGGATCACCAGCAGCACGGACAGCAACGCGCGCATGAGCAGTCTCCGGCAAGGCGAGGCCACCAATGTACCCCGGACCGCGCGAAGCCAGAAACAGCGCCGCCCGCTAAACTGGGCTCCTTTCAGGGGAGTGGCATGAGCGAACTGGACGACCTCACCACGCTGGTGCGCGCGGCAACGCCGCTGCTGGTCATCGAAACCGTGGACGAGCAGCGGGTGATCGACTGCTTCCGCCACGTGATCGCACAGGCTTTGCGCCCGCTGTGGCGCTGGACGCTGACCGACGGCCTGAGCCGCCTCGATTTTTCGCAGGACGGCGGCGCGGTGTCGCCGGACGCCACCGCCACGCTGGACGCGATCCGCGCCCAGACCGAAGCGGGCATCTACCTGCTGTTCGACTTCCATTCGCTGCTGGACTACGCGCGCAGCCTGCGCCAGCTGCGCGAGATCGTGCAGCGCCAGCGCTCGGCGGCGCACACCATCGTGCTGGTGGGCGCGAAGATCGAGCTGCCCGCGGGGCTGGAGGCGCTGGCCCTGCGCGTGCCGCTGTCGCTGCCGGACATCAAGGAGCTCGCCGGCATCCTGCGCGGCGAGGCTGCCGGCTGGCAGCGCGAACAGGGCCGCAAGATCGAGGTGGACAACGACGCCGCGCGCACCATCGTGCGCAACCTGCTCGGCCTGACCGCGCCGGACGCGCGGCGCATCGTGCGCAAGCTGATCTACGCCGACGGCGCGCTCGGCCCGAACGACCTGCCGGTGCTGATGCAGTCCAAGTTCAACCTGCTCAACCGCTCCGGCCTGCTGCATTACGAATACGCCACCGCCAGCTTCGCCGACATCGCCGGCGTCGCGCGCGTGCGCGAATGGGTGCAGCGCCGCCGCCCGGTGTTCCTCTCGCCCGAAGCCGCGCCGCGACTGGACCCGCCCAAGGGCGTGCTGCTGCTGGGCGTGCAGGGTTGCGGCAAGAGCCTCGCGGCGAAGGCAATCGCCGGTGGCTTCGGCGTGCCGCTGGTGCGGCTGGATTTCGGCACGCTGTACAACAAGTACCAGGGCGAGACCGAGAAGAACCTGCGCGAGGCGCTGACCAGCACCGAGCTGCTGAGCCCCTGCGTGCTGTGGATCGACGAGATCGAGAAGGGCCTGGCCAGCGGCGGCGACGATGGCGGCGTGTCACGCCGCGTGCTCGGCTACCTGCTGACCTGGATGGCCGAACGCAAGGCCAAGGTGTTCACCGTGGCCACCGCCAACGCGGTGCAGGAGCTGCCCGCCGAGCTGCTGCGCAAGGGCCGCTTCGACGAGATCTTCTTCGTCGACCTGCCGAGCGAATCGGTGCGCGGGGAAATCTTCGCCCTGCACCTCAAGCGCCGCCAACTCGACCCGGCCGCGTTCGACCTGCCCGCGCTGGCGGCCGCCAGCGCCGGCTTCTCCGGCGCCGAGATCGAGCAATCCATCGTCAGCGCGCTGTACGACACCGCCGGCCACGGCAACGGCCCGGACCAGGCCGCCCTGCTCCACGCCCTGCAGCAGACACGCCCGCTGTCGGTGCTGATGCGCGAACAGGTGGACACGCTGCGCGCGTGGGCGCAGGGGCGCTGCGTGGCGGCGGACTGAACACGGGCAGCAAATCGCCCTTGCAGAGAGCGCGCAACAGCCGGCCACGGCGGCTGTCTCCCTGTCGAGGGCGACGACACGGGGCGCGGGCCGGCTGCTGGCCGACCTGCCGGCCTGGTTCGCGCGCGAGGGGTTTCCGCCGGGGCAATGGGGGGCGGTTGCTGGCGCTGGCGCTGGAGATCGACCGCAACGGCCTGCGGGGCCTGCTCGATCCGTTGCGACGGCCGCCGCGCTGAGGACGTTTCGACTTATGCTGCCGGCGCCGCACGGCTGACGGGACCGACCCACCGGCATCTCCGCGGCAACCTTTCCGCGCCGGCCACGACAGGCCCGCACCGGATCGGCAACGTCGTGCATCCCGAGGCGCTCGATGAATTCCGGCAACTCCTCATTCCACGCCGCGGCGGACGCGCTGGCGAGCGACGGCTGGTGCGTCGTGCACGACCTGCTGGAGCCGGCGCAGATCCGCGCGCTGGCGGCCGAGTGCGCGGCGTTGCATGACGCCGGACAGCTGCAGCCTGCAGGCACCGGCATCGGGCAGCTCGACGCGGCGCGGCGCGGCGACCGCACGCGCTGGTTCGCCGAAGGCGCGATGAGCGCGCCGCAGCAGGCCTTCGCCGATCGCATCGACGTGTTGCGCGGCGTGCTCAACCGCGAGCTGATGCTGGGCCTGGTCGAGTACGAAGCGCACTACGCGGTGTATCGGCCGGGCGCGCGCTATGCGCGTCATCGCGACCGCCTGCGCCACAGCGACGCGCGGGTGGTGTCGGCGGTGTTCTATCTCAACGAGGATTGGCGGGAGGTCGACGGCGGGGCACTGCGGCTGTACCTGGCCGATGGTTCCTCGCGCGACATCCTTCCGCAGGCGGGCACCCTGCTGCTGTTCCTGTCGGCGCAGTTCGAGCACGAGGTGCTGCCTGCCAGCCGCGACCGCATGAGCATTGCGTGCTGGCTGCGCCAGCGCGGCCTTGCCGCCACCAACCCGTAGGAGCCCGCTCGCGGGCGCCTACGGGCGGTGCGCGGTTCCGTGGGGCGGACACTGTCCGCCGCCTTTCGTCACGAACGCGGAAGGCAACGGCCGGCAGGCAGCGCCCCGCCTACGGGGTGGGTCCGAGCAGTTCGATTTCGGCGAGGGCGCGGGGCGATGCGTCCGGTGCCGCGTCGAAGTGCAGCCGGTAGTGCGCGTACTCGCCCGGCGCCGGCACGGCGAACGCCCGGGTCTGCCGCGGCCAGGCGAAGCGTTGCTGTTGGCGGGTATCCAGCGTGCGCCAGTGGTGGCCGTCGACGGAAGCCTGCAGCTGCCAGCCCGACGGCGCGGCGGCCCTGGCCGCCGAGGTCAGGGTGAGCAGGGCGACCCGGCGCGGCGCGGCATAGTGCCAGGCGATCGTGGTCGACGTTGCGGGCAACACGGCTTCGCTGGCGGAGTCGTTGTCGAACAACGCGGGCAGGCCGGCGATGGTCGGCGTGCTGCTGGTGGCGGCACCGGGATCGCGCAACGGCTGCGGCCGGCCGTGGGGGGTCAGTGACGGCGGCAGTGCGGCCTCGTCGCTGGCCCAGCGTGAGGGCGTCGGCCCCATGAGGAATTCGAGCGTGGCGCCCTGCGCCAGCAGCGCGTGCGGCAGGGTCAGCTTGTTCCATGGCTGGCCGTTGACGCGCAGGCCCTGCACGTAGCGGTTGGTGTCGCTCACCGCCGGCGCATCGATCACGATGTGCGTGCCGTTATCCAGCGCAATGTCCATGTGCGGGAAGTACGGCGCGCCGATCACGTATGCCGGCGTGCCCATGCGCAGCGGATAGAAGCCGGCGGCGCTGAACAGGTACCACGCGGACATCTCGCCGTTGTCCTCGTCGCCGGGATAGCCCTGGCCGATCTCGCTGCCGACGTAGAGACGGCTGAGCACGTCGCGCACCTTGTCCTGCGTCTTCCACGGCTGGCCGGCAACGTCGTACATGTAGATGATGTGGTGCGAGGGCTGGTTGCTGTGGCCGTACTGGCCCATGCGCACGTCGCGCGCCTCCAGCATCTCGTGGATCGGCTCGCCGTAGCTGCCGACGCGGAACTCGCCCGGGGTGGCGAAGAACGCGTCGAGTTTCGCCGCGAGTCCGGCGCGACCGCCATACAGCGAGGCGAGGCCGGCGCCGTCCTGGGGTGCGTGGAAGGCCATGTTCCAGGCGTTGGTCTCGGTGTAGTCGCCGCCCCAGCGCAGCGGGTCGAAATGCTTCGCGTCGTCGCGCCACTTGCCCTTCGCGTCGCGGCCGACGAAGAAGCCGACGGCGGGATCGAACAGGTTGACGTAGCCCAGCGCACGCTGGTGGAAGTACGCCGCGTCGTCGGCGTAGTGCGCGGCGTAGGGGTCGTCCGCAGCCGGCGCGGCCGCCAGCGCGGCGGCGAGATTGCCGATCGCGAAGTCGTTGATGTAGCCGTCCATCGACCAGGACAGCCCTTCGTCGACGGCGGTGTCGGTGTAGCCGTTGAAGATCGAGCGCTGCAGCCCCTTGCGGCCGGTGCCCGCGAGCGGGCTGACCACGGTCGCGTCCTTCAGCGCGGACTGGTAGAACGCGCGCACGTCGAAGTGGCGCACGCCCTTCAGCCAGGCGTCGGCAAACGCGACGTCGGCGCTGGTGCCGACCATCAGGTCGGCGTAGCCGGGCGACGACCAGCGCGCGATCCAGCCGCCGTCGCGGTACTGTTGCACGAAGCCGTCGATCATCTCGCCGGCCTTCGTCGGCGCGAGCAGCACGTAGGCCGGCCACGCGGTGCGATAAGTGTCCCAGAAGCCGTTGTTGACGTACGGCTTGCCGTCGACGATGCGCGCGCCGGTTCGCGTCGGCGTGTCCTTGCCGGTCGGCGCGGAGAACGGGCTGGCGTATTGCCAGTGCGGTTGCGCGGCGCTGCCGGTGTTCTCGTACGCCTCGTTCGGGTACAGGAACAGGCGGTAGAGGTTGGAGTACAGCGTGGTCAGCTCGTCGGCGCTGGCGCCGTTCACCTTGATGGTGCCGAGCTGCTGGTCCCATTGCCGCTGCGCCCGCTCGCGCACGTCGTCGAAACTGTCGCCCGGCGCGATCTCCAGTGCCAGGTTGTGCCGCGCCTGCGCCACGCCGATCAGCGAGGTGGCGATGCGCAGGTTCACCACTTTCGTCTTCGAGGTGTCGAAGCCGAACCACGCGGCGACGTGGTCGCGGCCCTCGCCGGTGAGCCGCCCGCTCTCGCTGACCGGTTGGTCGACCGTGCCGTAGAAGAACAGCCGGGTGGCGCCGGCGGACAACCGGCTCTTCACGTCGGACCAGCCAATGAAGCTGCGTGCCGCCGGGTCGAGCACGATGCCGCCGTGGTCGTCGCGGTTGTCGAACACCAGCTGCGAGCGGTCCCCGGTGAAGGTGAAGCGGAACATCGCGGCGTGGTCGGTCGGCGCGATCTCGGTGACGATGCCGTCGTCGAAGGCGACGCGGTAGGCATGCGCGTGCGCGGTCTCGTTCGCGTGGCTGAAGCTCAACGCGCGCGTCGCGCGGTTCGCGCTGGGCGCGCCGCGGGCGACCGCCGCCGGCATCAGCTGGAAGGTCTGCCGGTCGCCCATCCACGGGCTCGGCTCGTGCGACAGCGCGAACGCCTCCAGCCGCGGGCGGTTGTCGGCGCCGTTGCGCTGCTGGTACTGGTACATCCAGTTCGAACCGGCGTCGGTCACCGGCGTCCAGAAATTGAAACCGTGCGGCACGGCCACCGCGGGGAAGTTGTTGCCGCGCGAGAAGCGGCCGTTGGAATTCGTGCCGCGGCGGGTGTCGACGAAGTCGCTCGGGCGCCGGCGCGTGTCGGTCGGTGCGGGGCCGATACGCAGATCATCCAGATAGCCCTCGAAGCTGGCGGCCGGACCGTCATGCGCCAGCACGATGCGCTTGATCGTGCGACCGGCGGCCACCGCGCCGACGTCGACCGCCAGGTAGTTCCACTGATCCGGGTACAGCACGCGGCCCTCGCCCTGCGCACGCGCCGACGCGCCGAGGCGGTGCTGGTCACGTGCGCCGCGGCTGGACAGCCGACTGCCGTCGTCGAACAGCAGGTCCACCGCCACGTAATTGGCCGGGTTGCGCAGGTCGCCCGCGTTGGACACGGGAAACAGCAGGTAGGACAGCTGCGTGTCCGCATGTACCGGCAGGTTCACCGCGTACAGCGCGACCTGCTGTTGTCCGCCCGCCTCGCCGCGGTAGCGCAGCGAATGCAGGCCGCTGAAGCCGACGCCCGGCTTGGCGGTGAGTGCCGCCGCCTGACCGGGACCACCGGCGACGGCGACGTTGAAGCGCGGGTCGGGCGCGCCCGCCAGCGGGGCCGGTTCGGCCGGTTCGAACGAGCGCAGGAAGGTCGTGGCCGCGGGCGTCGCCGCCGGCGCCAGCCCGCCCGGCAGGACGGCCAGCCACAGGGCGAGGCGCACGCCGCGCATCGCGTGCCGGCGGATCGTGTCGCGTGCTCGCCGCATGTCGCCCCCTTGCGCCGCCAGGTTCTCAGCCGATCGGCGACGTGCCGTCGGCCAGTGCGTTGAAGCGCGCCGCGATGTAGTCGTCGGTGTAGCTGACCATGTCGCCGCCGCGGATGAAGCCACAGTGGCCGCCGAAGTCGGCGATATCCAGCTCGACGTTGGGCGGCAGGCGCAGCTGCTCGAAGCTGTCGACCGGGATCACCGGATCGTCTTTCGCGGTGAGGATGGTGGCCGGGACCTGCATCGCCAGCATCGCGTCGCCGGCCACCGAATAGCCGTCCAGATATTGCTGCAGCGACTTGAAGTCCGTATGCCGCAGCACCAGCGCCTCGGTGAGCCCGCGCAGGTGCTTCTTCAACTCCGACATCTCGAAATACTGATGCTGCGGAAACGCCTTCTGCTTGAGCAGCAGCGAGTGCCGCCACTTGCGCATGAAGTACGCCTGATAGAACCACGGCGCCGTTTCCTCCAGCGAAAACAGGCCCACCGCCGGATCGATGATCGGGCACACCGCCAGCGCGTAACTGAGCGGAATACCCACGCGCGAAGTCTGCATCGCCGCGCGCAGGGCGAAGTTGCCGCCCAGCGAGAAGCCGGCCACCGCCATCGGCCGCGCGCCCCAGCGCGTGGCGATCTCGCCCAGCGCATGCACCACTTCGTCAAGCCGGCAGGAGTGGAACAGCGCCTCGTTGAGGCCGTGGCTGTCGCCGTGGTCGCGGAAGTTGAGCCGGAAGATGTCCCAGCCGTCGGCGAGCAGGCGACTGCCGGTCTGCAGCACATAAGTGGAATCGACGCTGCCTTCCCAGCCGTGGAACAGCACGGCCAGGCCGCGCGACTGCGGACGGGTCTTCTGCGCGGTGTAGGCGCCGCTCAGGCGCACGCCGCCGCCGCCGTCGAGCACCACCGGCTCGGCGCCCTGCAGCACGGTCTTCGCCGCACGCGGCAGCAGCAGGCGGCGCACGCCGCTGGAAGACAGCATGGTCTGGACATGGCCGCTGCGCAGGGGCCAGGGCGGGCGGAAATCCTTGCCCCGGGGCAGCGTCATGCAGAGCGGTCCGCCAGTGCGGCGGCGATGCGTTCGCGCGATTGCTCGGCCATGCGCCGGCGGCCCTCCGCGCTGGCCGGCACGGTGCCCAGGAAATGCACCTCGGCATCCATCGGCGGCTCGCCCAGCAGGCGCAGGAAGTTGGCCAGGAAGCTCTCGTGCTCGCGGAAGCCGGCGTCGATCACGCGGCGGCCGTCGCGGGCGAAGCGCAGCGCCACCGGCTGCACCGGCACTTCGGCTTCCAGCGCGGCTTGGAAGATGCGCGCGTGGAATACCTTGAGCACGCCGTTGTAGCCGCTACCGCCTTCAGGGAACACCGCCACCGAACGCCCCGCACGCAGGCGCTCGACCATCACCGCCATCACCGCGGCCAGCGAATGGTTGCTGCCGCGGCGGTGGAAGATGGTGCCGCCGTTGGCGGCCAGCCAGCCGACCAGCGGCCAGCCGGCGATCTCCGCCTTGGCCACGAAGCAGGCTGCGCGCTGGCTGTGCAGCAGCTCGATGTCGATCCACGAGGTGTGGTTGGCCACGAACAGCACCGGGTCCGGCAACGGCCGGCCCACGCGTACCGCGCGCAGGCCGAAGATGCGCATCAAGCCGATCGACCACCAGCGCACCAGCCGGTGCGGGAACGGCTCGCGACCGTCGCGCATCACGCGATCGCGGTTCCAGCTCATCACCAGGCCGGCCAGCAGGATCGCCAGCACGGCGTGCAGCAGCAGCAGCGGCACCCGCCACAGGTAGCGCAGCGGGCGCAGCAGGTCGCGTTCGGCGGGAGTGGCGGTGTCGAGGCTCATCAACGGGTCAGTTTAGCGTTAGTCGCCGGCCAGGGGAGACCGGCGCCGGACGTTTTCGCCGCGGTCGTCATCGCTGCAGGTGCTGCAGCGGCAGCGAGGGCGAACGCTTCACGGTGCGCAGCACGAAGCTGGAGTTCACGTCGGCCACCCCGCTGGCGTTGAGCAGGTGATCGAGCAGGAAGCGCGAGAAGTCCTTGAGGTCGGCGACGTAGACGTGCAGCAGGTAGTCCATGTCGCCGGTGAGCGCATGGCAGGCGACGACCTCGTGCCAGCCGTTGACCCGTTCCACGAAACGCTCCACCGCGGCGTGTTCGTGCTTGGCCAGTTGCACCCGCACGAACGCCTGCAGCCCCAGGCCCACCGCCTGCGGATCGACCTGGGCGGCGTAGCCGGTGATGATCTGCGCCGATTCCAGCCGCTGCAGCCGGCGCAGGCAGGCCGATGGCGACAGGTTGACCCGCTCGGCCAGCTCGGCATTGCTGATGCGGCCCTCGCCCTGCAGCACGGCGAGGATGCGCAGGTCGGTGCGGTCCAGCGTGGCCATGGCAAGATTCTCCGACGTTTGGCGTGATCCGAGCAAGAATAGTGCAACCATGGCGCTGCATCCGGCAACAAAACAAGCTTCGTGCCCGCCATTCGGCCTAAGCTGGCGGTTCGAACCCGCTGTCTCCGGAGACCCGCCATGGAAGCCCCCGCACCGCGCAAGATCGAACACCAGCAGACCGACCGCGGCTACGTGCCGGTTTACGCCACCGGCGTGGTCGAGCAGCCGTGGACGAGTTACAGCAAGACCGACCATGACGTGTGGGACACCTTGTTCAAGCGACAGCGCGAGCTGCTGCCCGGGCGCGCCTGTCGCGAATTCATGGAGGGCGTGGAGCGCTTCGGCCTCGGCGACGGCGGCATCCCGAAGTTCAGCGAGCTCAACGTGGTGCTTGGCGCCGCCACCGGCTGGCAGGTGGTGGCGGTGGAAGGCCTGCTGCCGGACGAGGTGTTCTTCGACCACCTGGCCAACCGGCGCTTCCCGGTCAGCTGGTGGATCAGGAAGCCCGACCAGCTCGACTACCTGAGCGAACCGGACCTGTTCCACGACCTGTTCGGCCACGTGCCGCTGCTGCTCAACCCGGTGTTCGCCGACTACATGCAGGCCTACGGCCGCGGCGGCATGAAGGCGTTCGCGATCGGCCCCGAGGCGCTGATGAACCTCACCCGGCTGTACTGGTACACGGTGGAGTTCGGCCTGATGAACACGCCCGAGGGCATGCGCATCTACGGCGCCGGCATCGTCAGCTCCAAGGGCGAGTCGATCTACTGCCTCGATTCGCCCTCGCCCAACCGCATCGGCTTCGGCCTGGAGCGCGTGATGAGCACGCGCTACCGCATCGACACCTACCAGCAGACCTACTTCGTGATCGACGACTTCGCGCAGCTGTTCGAGGCGACCCGGCCGGACTTCACGCCGATCTACGCCCGGCTGCACGACCAGCCGGCGCACGCCGCCGGCGACGTGCTGGACACGGACCGCGTGTTCACCCGCGGCGACCGGGTCGGCTGGGCGACCAACGCGGACACCTGAGCTCCCAACAAGAAGTCTCGACAGGCCTCCGTCGTTCCTGCGAAAGCAGAGGCGCTTTTCAACAGTCCGAAGGACTGGTCAATCCAGCGCCTTGATGGCCGATCCGCAAGGCACTGGACTCCGGCTTTCGCCGGGATGACGGGCCGTCGCGGGTCAATCGTGCGCGGCGGGTTTGCCGTGCGCCTCCACCCACGGCTTGAGCCGCTCGATCCACAGCGCGTAGCCGCGCCGGTTCATGTGCAGGCCGTCCGGCCCGAACCACTGCGGCTGCGGCTGGCCATCCTCGCCCAGCATCGGCGTGAACACGTCGACATAGGCCACGCCCCGCTGCGCCACCGCGTACTCGCGCACCAGCGCGTTAGCCGCGCGGATCTGCGGCAGAAGCTCGCGGCGCGCCATGCTGGGCTTGATCGCGATGAAGGCGATCGGCACGCCGGGGTCGAATGAGCGGACGCGGCGCACGAAGGCGGCGAAGTCGTCGCGCACGTGGGCCGGGCTGTCGCCATCTGCCAGGTCGTTGTCACCGGCATACATCACGATCGCGCGCGGGTGGTACGGCGCCACGAGGCGGTCGGCGAAGAAGGTGGCGTCGTCGATCTGCGAACCGCCGAAGCCGCGGTTGATCGTCGCCACGCCGGGGAAGTCCGCCGCCAGCGTCTTCCACAAGCGGATCGACGAGCTGCCGATGAACAGCACCGCGCCGCGCGGCGGCGGCGCGGCCCGGTCCGCGGCCTGGAACGCGGCGATGTCCGCCTGCCACTGCGCGTGATCGTTGGCGTGGTTGTCGCGCGCCAGCGCGGGCACGGCGCACAGGCACAGCAGCAGTATCGCGGCGATCCTGTTCACGGTGCACTGCCGTCAGCGGGGTTCGACCTTGCCGTGCCGACCGCCTGCGGCCGGCTCAGCTCCGAGACTTCCAGCACCTGCGCGATGCGCGAGCCGTCCCAGCGATAGACCAGGTGCTGCGACTGCACGCAGGGCGCGACCACGTCGGGCTGGAACGCGGCCAGGCATTCGCCGCCCGGGTGGCGGGCGCTGTCGTAGACGATGCCGTTGGAGCCGTCGTCGCGCAGCGTGCGCGCCAGCTTGACGCTGGCCACATAGGCATCCGGATCGTGCTCGGCCTTCCAGCCGCCGCGGATGTCGTGCAGGCGGCTGTCCACGCTGGTGCGGTAGCAGCGCATCTGGATGCTGCACGGCGGCTCGGCGGTGGCGGCGAGGAAGCGCTCGCGGTGGTACACGGTTTCCTCCACCGCGGTAGCCACGCTGTGCGCGGCGTAGAACACGCCCCACGTGCCGTCGGAGAAACGGCTGCCCTCCGGGTTGAGATGGGTGAACGCGGCCATCACCGGCGTGGAGCCGGGGCCGCTGATGCGGTGCTCCTTCGGCACCAGCTTCAGCGCATCGGCTTCCTCGCGCAGGCGCGGATTGGTCAGCGCCTCGACCGCGAACAGCGCGTCGATGTCGGCCGGGGCGGCGATGCGGTCGTACACGCCGACCGGCGGAAAGCGGCTGGGCACGATGCGGAAGGCGTGGCTCCAGCGGATGCGTTTGACGGGTGGCAACGAGGGCGGCATCGGTTTTCCGTGGACAGGCATCAACCCCGCAGGAGCGCACTTGTGCGCGATGCTTTTGTTTCAGGCCCAACGCGAAGAGCATCGCGCACAAGTGCGCTCCTGCGGGGGTATCGCAGCGTCGCGGATGGATGTATCGCGGGCTGCGATCAGCCGCGCTGCGCGTCCAGGTACTGGCGCACCACATACAGGTCGGCGACGTTGCCCGACAGCATGCGTTCGAGCGCGGAGTGGCCGCCGAACAGCGGGGCCGCGTTCGGCTTGTGCAGCCAGGCGTCGGCCTGGGCCGGGTCGGGAAACAGGATCTGCAGCGACTTCCAGATGCCGAGCAGGTAGCTGATGCGTTCGAGCGTGTCGCGGCCCGGGCTGCCGCCCTGCTCGCGCTTCCACTTGTAGAAGGTGGATTCGGGCGGGTCGCCGAGCAGGCGGCGCTGCTCGGCCGTGCGCAGCTGCCATGCCTCGGCGAGGCGGAAGAAGCCGCGCAAGGCGGGTGGTCCCAGGGTATCGGCGGGCGGCGCGTAACGCGGCGAGGCTTCGGCGAGGCGGGCGGTCATGGCGGTGACTCTCCCTGTGAAGTACGCCTCGATATTACTACATCCGTGAAGTTTCCTGTCCAGTCCGCCCGGGTTGCGTTCAGGCGCCGTCGCCGGTGCCCTTCGCCTTGGCGCAGTCGCAGCCGAAATCCGGTTCCGGGCCGCCGTCGGCAATGAAGTGGTCGATGCGCTTCTCCAGCACCGGTAGCGGCACCGAGCCGGTGGACAGCACGGTATCGTGGAAGTGGCGGAGGTCGAACTTTGCGCCCAGCGCCTGTTCCGCCTTTTCGCGCAGCTCGCGGATCTTCAGGTAGCCGAGCTCGTAGGACAGCGCCTGGCCGGGCCAGCTGATGTAGCGGTCGACCTCGTTGGCGATCTCGCGGTCGGACAGCGCGGTATTGCCGGTCAGGTAGTCGATCGCCTGCTGCCGCGTCCAGCCCAGGTGGTGGATGCCGGTATCGACCACCAGCCGGCACGCGCGCCACATCTGGTAGGTGAGGAAGCCGAACTTCTCGTAGGGCGTCTTGTAGATGCCCATCTCGTTGCCGAGGTATTCCGAATACAGGCCCCAGCCCTCGCCATAGGCGGAAATGTAGCCATTGCGGCGGAATGCCGGCTGGTCATGCCGCTCCTCGGCCAGTTCCAGTTGCAGCGCGTGGCCCGGATACGACTCGTGCAGGGTCAGCGCCGGCATGTTGTACAGCGGCCGCGAGGGCAGATCGTAGGTGTTGACCAGGTAGGCGTCGGCGCCGCCGCGGCCGGAGGTGTAGTACGGCGCGATGTCGGCCGGCACCGGCACGATGGCGAAGCGCGAACGCGGCAGATGGCCGAAGAACTTGGCCATCTGGCCGTCCACTTCCTTGGCCACCCACGCGCTCTTGTCGAGCAGCTCCTGCGGGGTCTTGGCGTAGAACCGCGGATCGCTGCGCAGGAAGGCCAGGAACGCGGGGAAATCACCCTTGAAGCCGGTGTCCTTCATCACCTCCAGCATCTGCGCGTGGATCTTCGCCACCTGCTCCAGGCCGATCTTGTGGATCGCGTCGGGGCTGAGGTCGAGCGTGGTGTACTCGCGGATCTGCTGGCGGTAGAACGCCTTGCCGTCGGGCAGCGCCTCGGCTGCCAGCGTGGTGCGCGCCTGCGGCACGTACTCGTCGCGGAAGAACTTCAGCAGCTTGGCATAGGCCGGGATCACGTCGTCGCGGATGTGCTGCAGCGCCTGGCCCTGCAGCGCCTGCGCCTGGTCGGCGGGGATCGTGGCGGGCAGCTGCTTGAACGGCTTGTAGAAGCTGCTCTGCGTGGGGTCTTTCAGATCCGCCACCGCCGCGATGGAGACGTCGCGGCCCTTGAGCACTTCGCGCGGCACGCTGAAGCCGCGTTTCAGGCCGAGGCGCATGTTGGCGATCTGCTGGTCGAAATAGGCCGGGATCTGGTCCAGCCGGTCGAGGTACTTGCGGTAGTCGTCGACACTGCGCAGGCGGTCGCCGCCGAGCTCGTAGCCGATGTCCGACCAGAACGCGGAGTCGCTGTTGAACGGCATCTGCCAGGCCTTGAACTTCTGGTCGGCCAGCAGGTTGCCGATCTGCACGTGGTAGACCTCGAAGTTGACCCGATTGCCCGGCGACAGCTGCGCCACGTCGATCGCGTCGAGCTGCGTCATCACGCGCTGCCAGTATTCCAGCCGCCGCTGCTGGCTGGCCGCGCCGACGTCATCGAGCCGGCCGCTGTCGCCGGCGTCCGCATTGCCGGGGTGGCCGCTGCGCCACGCCCATTCGGTGGTGTAGATGCGCTTGAACTGCGCATCCGCGCTGCCCGTGGCGGCGGCCGGCGCCGCCGTCGCCGACGCCATGGCGCACGCGCCGAACACCAGTGCCAGTGCGGCGAGGCGGGTGATCCTGGAGGTCATCTTCAACACGGGGCTCCTTGGCGGGCAATCGGCAGGCGGAGCGCGGCGCGATCCGGCGAACCCGTCAAGCCTAACGCGCCGACCGCAGCTTGAACACGGCGAACGCGTTCAGCGCAGCGCGAGCTGATCCACGCCCACCGCGCGCAGGTAGGCGGCCAGGCCGCGCTCGGCGACGTCGGCGAACACCTCGCCGGTGGGCGTGCCGGTGCCGATGCGGTCAGGACGGAAATTGCGGAAATCCCCGCGCAGCCGGCACCACGCGCCCAGCGTCCACTTGCCGCCCCAGAACGACAGGCACAGCGGCTCGACCTCGCGCACGCTGGACTGGCCGGCCTCGTCGCGATAGTCCAGCCGCAGCACCTGGTTGCCGACGATCGCCGCGTGCAGCTGGTCGATCAGCGCGGCGAAATCCTCGCGATGCTGGTCGCGCCAGACCGGGGCGAAGATGCGCGTGCTGCCGGCGCGCTCGCGCAGGTCCGGCGGCAGTACCGCCTCGATCTTCAGCAGCGCCGCCCGCGCGCTCTCGGCCAGGCGCACGCCGGCGAAGGCCTGCACGAAGCGCGAACCGACTACCAGGGCCTCGAGCTCGTCGGCGTTGAACATCAGCGGCGGGATGTCCGAACCCTTGCGCAGCACGTAGCCGACGCCGGCCTCGCCCTCGATCGGCACGCCGGACAGCTGCAGGTCGGCGACGTCGCGGTACACCGTGCGCAGCGACACGCCCAGGGTCTGCGCCAGCGCGCGGGCCTGCAGCGCGGTGCGCCGACCGCGCAGCGCATGGATGATGAGGAACAGGCGATCGGCACGGCGCATGCGTACATGATTACCGAGCCGGCGCGCGCCGGCCAGCGTCGGAGGTCACGGTCGCGGCGGCGCGAGCGCGGTGCCATCGCGGCCGTCCCGGCGGATCACGCCGACTGCGCCGCCACCAGCGCGGCATCGGCGGCGGCGGCACGCTGCATCGCCGGGCGCGCCAGCACGCGGTCGATGTAGGCGCGGATCACCGGCAGCTCGGGCACCAGCTTGAACGTCACCGTCCAGTTCAGCGCCGTGCCCCACAGCACATCGGCGGCGCTGAAGGTGTCGCCCAGCAGGTACGGGCCGCGTTCGAGCTGGTCGGTCAGCGTCTTCAGCATGGTGTCGTAATCGCCGTAGGGACAGGTGGAGGGCGCGGCGGGTTCGCGCTGCATCGACTTGTCGATCACCGCCGGCTCGAAGCACGAGCCGTAATAGACCAGCCAGCGCAGATACGGCCCGCGCAGCGGGTCGCCGAGCGGCGGCGCCAGCCCGGCTTCGGGGTAGAGATCGGCCAGGTACAGGAACACCGCCGGCTGCTCGGTGACCAGCGCCTCGCCGTGGCGGATCGCCGGCACCTTGCCCATCGGGTTGATCGCCAGGTACTCCGGCTTGCGCGTGTCACCGGTTTTCAGGTTGAGCGCGCGCAGGTCGTAGTCGGCGCCGAGCTCCTCGAGCAGGGCGCGGGTGCCGCCGGAGCGGCTCTGCGGCGCGTGGAAGAAGGTGACGCGTGGGTGATCCATGGAATGGACTCCTTGCCAGGGGATGATGGTGCGGCTCAGCGATGCTGTCCCGCGGACATCCGGCCACCGCGGCGGCCGCCCGAACCAAGCGGGCGGAGAACAAGCTGGAACAACGTGGCCAGCAGGGCACGCCGGGTGCGTGGGGCCGTACCGGCGATCGGCGGCGGATCGGCCTTCGGCAACCGGTACTGGCCATCCAGCAGCAAGCCATGCAGATACAGCGGGCGATACGCCCTCTCGATGCGTTGCAGGATCGTGCTCATGTCGCCCTCCTCAGGCCGCCACCGCTTCGCCGACGCACCAGGGCGGAAGTTGCGCGTGCTTGAACAGGCGATACCAGTCGGCGCGGTCGGTGGCGCTGTACAGGTCCAGCGTGTGGATCACCTCGCGGGCGAACTCGATGCAGCCCAGGTGGCTGGCGCTGATCACGCCGTCGTCGCTGACCGCCAGCACCTCGGCGTCGAACTGCTCCGTGCCGCGATAGCCCGGCACCTGCGCGGCCAGCTGGCCGGCCCAGTTGCCGGTGTGCCGGCGCTGGTCGAGCAATCCGCTGCGGGCCAGCGCCAGCACGCCGCTGTCGATGCCGGCCACCGGCGCGCCGGCGGCATGCACGCGGCCGATCAGCTCCACCGCCGCATGCCCTTCGTCGCGCAGCCACAAATGGCCGCCGGGCACGATCAGCAACGCCGCCCGCGCCAGCTCGACCTCTTCCAGGGCGAGGTCGGGCTTCACCGCCAGGCCGCCCATCGAGGTCACCATGGCCCGCGAGAAACCCACGGTGCGCACCTCCCAGTCGCCGGGGCGACGGATCTCGCACAGTGCCAGCGCCGCCTGCCAGTCGGCAAAACCGTCGAACACCACGAAATAGACCGTGTCGCGCATGTCGTATCCCTCCGTCTTGGAGGTACAGCTTGGCGACCCCCTGCTGCCAACGTGTTGTCAGCAGGCCGGGAATAGGGAATAGGGAATAGGGAATAGGGAATCGGAAAAACATCGCCCGCAGCAGCTGAGGAGCAGGAAGCTTCGAGCTTGGCGAGTCCAGCTCTTCCTATTCCCTATTCCCTATTCCCGATTCCCAGCTCCTCACAAATGCGACAATAAGCGTCTCCCACGCCATGGACCCGACATGAAACCCGTCTCGCTGATCCAGTTCCTGATCGAGGAACGCCGCGCCGGCCACATCAACGCCGAACTTTCGCTGCTGATCGAGGTGGTCGCGCGCGCCTGCAAGCGCATCGCGGTGGCGACCAGCAAGGGCGCGCTGGGCGGCGTGCTGGGCGAGGCCGGCACCGGCAACATCCAGGGCGAGGCGCAGAAGAAGCTGGACGTGATCTCCAACGAGATCCTGCTGGAGGCGAACGCCTGGGGCGGCCACCTGGCCGCCTGCGCCTCGGAGGAGATGGAAGACCCGCAGCAGATTCCGGACGGCTATCCCAAGGGCCAGCACCTGCTGCTGTTCGACCCGCTGGACGGCAGCTCCAACATCGACGTCAACATTTCCGTCGGCACGATCTTCTCGGTGCTGCGCTGCCCGGACGGCGTCACCGAACCGAAGGCCGAACACTTCCTGCAGCCGGGCACCACCCAGCTCGCCGCCGGCTACGTGGTGTACGGCCCGGCCACCGTGCTGGTGCTGACCTTCGGCCACGGCACCCACGAGTTCACCCTGGACCGCGAAGTGGGCAGCTTCATCCTCAGCCGCCGGAATATCCGCATTCCCGGGCAGGCCACCGAATTCGCCATCAACATGTCCAACCAGCGCCACTGGCAGCCGCCGATGCAGCGTTATATCGGCGAACTGCTGGCCGGCAAGACCGGGCCGCGCGGCAAGGATTTCAACATGCGCTGGGTGGCCTCGATGGTCGCCGACGTGCACCGCATCGTGACCCGCGGCGGCGTGTTCTATTACCCGCTGGACGCGAAGATCGAGAAGCAGGGCGGCAAGCTGCGCATCATGTACGAGGCCAATCCGATGGCCTTCATCATCGAGCAGGCCGGCGGCGCAGCCACCACCGGCCGCCAGCGCATCATGGAGGTGCAACCGACCGGCCTGCACCAGCGCGTGCCGGTGTTCCTGGGTTCGAAGGAAGAAGTCGAACTGGCCACGCGCTACCACCTGGAAGCCGAAGGCGCGCAGGCCTGACGCCTTCGCTCCCTCCCCTGCCAAGGCCGGGGAGGGCTGGTGGGGGCCCGCCCTGATCTTCCTCCAGCCGCGCCTCGCTCCCCGGGGGATGCGCCAATCCGGCCCCGGCACGGGGCACGCTGCGCGCGCCTTCCCTACTTGGCGCACGCCACAGCGGGTTGTAGGTTTGACGGATTCCCCCGGCCGGAACCTCTCATGCCCAAGCGCACGCACCTGATCGCTCCCCTTTCGCTGCTGTGCCTGGCGCTGGCGCCCAACGCCTTCGCCGACGCGCCCACGGTGGACCCGCGCATCGAGCAGGTGCTGACCGAACTGGGCAAGGCGCAGTCGATCCAGGCCACCGCGATCTCGCCGGACGGACGGCAGCTCGCTTGGGTGATCCGGCGCGACGACAAGCCGGCGATCGAGGTGGCCAACGCCGACGGCAGCCATGCGCGCCGCGTGAGTGCGGCGGCCACACCGGGCAGCTGCGCCGAATCCGGCATCGCGTGGGCGCCGGACTCGCGCCACCTCGCCTTCGTCTCCAACTGCAACGTCGACCTCACCAGCACCCGGGTGATGCAGAACGACATCTACCTGGCCGACACCCGCGGCAGCACCGCACCGGCGCGGCTGGCCGCGCTGAAAGGCTACGTGCGCGCGCTGCAGTGGACCGACGACGGCAAGTCGCTCGGCTTCCTCTATGTCGCAGGCGCCACCCGCCACGCCAGCGCGGTGGCCGCGGCCAAGCGGCCCGCCGGCGAGATCGGCGTCAGCGGCATCGAGGTGCAACGCGTGGCCAGCCTCGACGTCGCCAGCGGCGCGCTGCATGAGCTGACGCCCGCCGGCATGTACGCCTACGAGTTCGACTGGTCGCCGGACGGCTCGCGCATCGCCTATACCGCCGCGCCGCCGCCGGGCGACAACAACTGGTGGATCGCCAGGCTCTACGTGCAGCCCGCACAGGTCGATGCCGCCGCCACCGTGCTGGTCGATCCGGCCGACACCGCCAGCGGCTCGCTGCACGGGCTGCAGATCGCGCTGCCGCGCTGGTCGCCGGATGCCTCGCGGATCGCCTTCATCGGCGGCCTGATGAGCGACCAGGGCGCCACCGGCGGCGACATCTACGCGGTGCCCGCCGCCGGTGGCACGCTGGTCGACCTCACGCCCGGCATCAAGGTCACGCCGAGCTGGCTACGCTGGACGTCGCCGCGCGCGATGCTGGTCAGCCAGGTCAGCAACGGCCAGAGCCAGCTGGCCGATTACACGGTGTCCGCCACGCGTGCACAGCAGCAGCGCGTGCACTTCACCGTGCCGGCCAGCATCGGCGATGGCAGCGCGTCGATGGCGATGTCGCTGTCCGCCGACCTCAGGCACGTCGCCTTCCTGCAGAGCTCGTACGCCAGCGCCAGCGAAGTGCACGCCGGCGCGCTGGGCAACACCGCGCCGCCGGCGGTGACCTCGTTCAACGCCGGGCTCAAGCCGGCCTGGGGCAAGGCCGAGTCGGTGGAGTGGAACAACGAGGGCTTCCACGTGCAGGGCTGGCTGCTGTACCCGGCCCACTACGATCCGAAGAAAACCTATCCGATGGTGGTGGTGGTGCACGGCGGCCCGTCGAGCGCGGTGATCCCGCGCTGGCCGGGGGTGGGCTACGGCGCCGCGCCGCTGTCTGCGCTGGGCTATTTCGTGTTCCAGCCGAATCCGCGCGGCAGCTTCGGCCAGGGCGAGAAATACGTGCAGGCCAACCGCAAGGATTTCGGCCATGGCGACCTGCGCGACGTCCTTGCCGGCGTTGATGCAGTGGAGAAAATCGTACCGGTTGATGACCAGCGGCTCGGCCTCACCGGCTGGAGCTACGGCGGTTTCATGAGCATGTTCGCGCCGACCCAGACCCAGCGCTTCCGCGCCGTGGTGGCGGGCGCCGGCATCTCGAACTGGCAGAGCTATTACGGCCAGAACCTGATCGACCAGTGGATGCCGCCGTTCTTCGGCGCCACCGTCTACGACGATCCGGCGGTCTATGCCAAGAGCTCGCCGATCAACTTCATCAAGCAGGTGAAAACGCCGATGCTGATCGTGGTCGGCGACCGCGACGCGGAGTGCCCCGCGCCGCAATCGTTCGAGATGTGGCACGCCCTGCGCGCCCAGGGCGTGCCCACCTCACTGGTGGTGTATCCCGATGAAGGCCATCACTTCGTCGACCCGGCGCACCAACGCGACGTGCTGCAGCGTGCGCTGGAATGGTTCAACAGGTACCTGCCGGCCGGCCAGTCGTGATCGATGCTCCCTGGCTGACATCGGCCCGACCTTCAGCGCATGGGCCCCTCCCGGCCCCATGCGCTGGTGTCACTCCGGTGGATCCCTGCGGCGGGTTTTGGTGACCGCGCCGAGGATGCCGGCACCGAGCAATACCACGGCACCGCCAACAATCCACTCGACAGGCACGTGCACCAGCGTAGCGATGTAGGCAAGTCCGCCAATGACAACGATCATGCCAATAAGGTAAAGCGCGAATGAGGACATTGATGACTCCTGTGCAAGACGGTGCACCCGATCAACGTGGTGACCATTCCGCACAGTGCAGCCCATTCGTCCTCACAAGCGCGTGAAGAGCCGGCGGCGAGCCATCCCCCCGGCGCTCCTTGCTCAGCGGTAGTAGCCGCGCAGCTCGTCGGCAAATGCCGGCTCGGCGAAGTTCGGCCAGTGTTCCTTGTCGAAGCCCGGTGCATCCTTGAGCCGCTCCTTGCCGACATTGAGGACAAGACATTTGTTCTCTGCGTCGACGGCCAACGCTTCCCACGGCACCGCAAACAGCTTGTCACCCATGCCAAGGATGCCGCCGAAGGAGAGCACGGCATAGGCAACCTTGCCGGAAGTGGTGTCGATCATGATGTCCTTGAGGTCTCCCAGCGAGTCACCCTGAGGGTTCTTGATGGCGTCGCCGGAAAGGGTGGACGCGGAGAGAAAGCGGGGTGAAGTGGCCATGCGGGATTTCCTCGGGAGCGCACCATGGCATTGGCAACAGTGCTGTGGGGGAGTTGGAAGCCTGCATGGTCAGGCGTGAATCTTCGGTGCCCCCCCGGGTGGACTGCGTGCAACGGGCGTCTAACAAGGTCGTCCGCAAGCCGCCTGCAGACCCGAATCACACAAGCCGATCCGAATGAACGACGTCAGAACAACTCGCCCTGCGGCGACGCCTTGCGCGGCGGGACGAAGCGCGTGATGTCGAGGGTGAGTCCGCGCGCGCGAGCGAAACCGTGCTTGCGGCATGCCACTTCGAAGCGGCGACGCAGCAGTTCGGCGAACACGCCGGAACCACGCATGCGGGTGGCGAAGTTGCTGTCGTAGTCACGCCCGCCGTTCATCTGCTGCACCAGGCTCATTACATGCGCGGCACGCTGCGGAGCGTGCAACGCCAACCAATCCCGGAACAGCGCTTTCAGCTCGTACGGCAGGCGCAAGGTGGTGTAACCGGCGCAGTCCGCGCCCGCCTCGGCCGCGCGCGCCATCACCGCTTCCATGTCCATGTCATTCAGGGCCGGAATGATCGGCGCCACCAGCACGCCGACCGGAACCCCCGCTTCGGCCAGGGTATGGATGGCCTTGATCCGGCGATGCGGTGCACTGGCGCGTGGCTCGAGTTTTGCGGCCAACCGGTTGTCCAGCGAATTGACCGACACGAATACCTGCACCAGCTTCTCACGTGCCATCGGCACCAGCAGATCGAGATCGCGTTCGACCATGGCGTTCTTGGTGACGATGGTGCATGGATGGTGGCAATCGGCCAGCAGTTCCAGCGCGGCACGGGTCAGGCGCCAGCGCTTTTCGATCGGTTGGTAGGGATCGGTATTGCTGCCGATGTTGATCGGACTGACCACGTAGCCGGGCTTGCCCAGCTCAGACCGCAGCACCTCGGCCAGGTTGCCCTTGGCACGCAACTTTGTCTCGAAGTCGAGGCCGGGCGACAGGTTGAGATAACTGTGCGAAGGGCGTGCAAAACAATAGATGCATCCGTGTTCGCAACCACGATACGGATTGATTGCCTGACTGAATGCAATGTCTGGCGAATCGTTGCGGCTGATCACGCTGAGCGCCCGCTCTTCGCTCACTTCGGTGCATGGACGCGGCGAGTCCTCATCCAGCAAGGTGCTTTGCCAGCCGTCGTCCTCGGCCTGATGGTGGATGCTTTCAAAACGGCCTTCGGGATTGGAGGCGGCACCACGGCCTTTGTGTGGTCGGGTCACGGCGAGCTGCTCCGGTGGCGTCGGTGCGGGTGGCGAAGCGGTCATGCGTGCAGTGTCGTCGGTCGTGATCTCAGCCGTCGCGACATTCCCGCTCAGCCGACCGGGTCAACTTGCTGGCTCGGCCACCATCGTCTTGCGCATCAGGTAGTTCTCTACCTTGCCGGTCACGATCATCGGGAAGGCGTCGACGAAGCGCACCGAACATGACGCTGCACAAGCTCGTCACGGTCGCTGCACAGCACAGGATGGACGCTTGCGGGGCGTGGCATGGAGGTGCGCGCAATGTTATCGACCTTTTCCTCTCGCACCAGGAGTTCATGATGACTGCTACGGCCTTGATCATCTTTCTGTTGATTGGCGCCATCGCCGGCTGGCTGGCTGGCCTGCTCGTGCGTGGCTTCGGCTTCGGCCTGCTCGGCAATATCGTGATCGGCATCGTCGGCGCGCTTCTCGCCGGCTGGCTGCTACCTGCACTGGGTGTCAGCTTCATGATCATCGGCCCGATCGTCACCAGCATCGTCTACGCGATGATCGGCGCCATCGTGTTGCTGGTAATCATCGGCTTGATCAAGCGAGCCTGATAGAACCGCGGGAAGAAAAATACGCAGCGTTGCCCCCTGCGCATTTTGTATTTCCGCCACACGATTGATCACTCACCCATGGCTCCACAGAGAGAAACTCCATGGCCATATCGGTGCACGGCCCACCGGTCAGCCATCGACCTACGCCGTTGCAGTAGAAGTATTCGGGTGCTCAATGAGTTCGACGTCGGCACGGTGGCTCGACAACCAAGCCAGTCGCATCGCGGCGTCGCCGATGGTAGTCAGTCGGCTGGGCTCTGCTCGCTGAGACGCCGGTAGATGGTGCTGCGGCTCACTCCCAGTTTGCGTGCGGCGGCGGCGACGTTGCCATCGCAGTCAGCAATCGCCACATTGATCGCCTGCTGCTCGATCGCCTGAAGACTGCCGGACAGACTCATCGACGCTGATTCTGGCGCCGATGTCGGTGCAAGCGGATTCTTCAAATCGGCTGGCAAATCGTCGTGGGTCAGGGTCGCCCCTTTTTCGCCGAGTGCCAGGAAGCTGCGCAGCAGGCCTACCAGCTGGCGCAGGTTGCCGGGCCATGGCATGGCGGACAACTCTTCGACCAGATCAGGGTGCAACGACATCGGAATCTGCTCGGCACCCAGAGAGTGCCAGAGCTGCCTGATCAATGTGGCGAGATCAAGATGATCCCGCAGCGCGGGCAGGCGCAGGGTGGCCTGCGCGACCCGATAGTACAGGTCGGCACGAAATTCACCGCGAGCGACGGCACCGGCCAGTTCGCGATGGGTGGCGGCGATCACGGCGACGTCAATTGCGTGCGCACGACTGCCACCCAACGGCGTGACCTCACGCTCCTGCAGCACACGCAGAAGTCTGCTCTGTGTGCCGAGCGGCATGTCACCCAACTCGTCGAGAAACAGCGTTCCACCATCCGCGTCGCGCAACAGTCCCGTGGCGCCTTCGCGTCGGGCACCAGTGAATGCGCCGGGCATGTAGCCAAACAGTTCCGATTCGATCAGGTGCTCCGGCAGTGCGGCGCAATTGACTGCAACGAACGGTGCTGCGCAGCGCTGGCTACGCTGGTGCAATGCCCGCGCCACCACTTCCTTGCCAGTACCAGTTTCTCCCTGCAGTAATAGGGGGATATCGCCATCCAGCAGGCGTACGCTGCGATCAATCTCGGCTTCCAGCTCGGCAGAGAAAACCGGTTCAGGCAATCGGATTGAGCACGTGCGCTGATTGCGCGGAACGCGCGAGGAGATGCCGTTATGGCTTAGCGCATCGCGTTTGGCATGCAGCATTTCGCCGCTCTGGCAGCGCATGCTGGTCAGACTGCCCGGGCGTGGCAGGGCCGAAACGAACAATTCGTCGTAGCGACGACGGCCGAGCTCTTCCCAGTTGACCCCGAGCAGGCGTAGCGCATGCCGATTGGCGGCCACCAACCGGTGCGCCTCGAATACCAGCATGCCCTCGCGCGCCGTGCCGAGCAGGTCGGGGTCGGGCTGGATACGCACGATGTCGGCACCGTCGAAACGATGTTCGAACAGACGATGTTCAATCTGTTCGACCGCCAGTTGCACCATGCCCAAGGCGTGCAGGTGATGCATCGACGCTTCGCCTGACAGATCAAGTACACCGACAACTTCGCCGAGCGGGTCGAAGATCGGCGAGGCTGAGCAGCTGAGCACGCGGTGCGGCGCGTAGTAATGCTCGCCGCCGCGTACTTCGGCCTCGCGGCGCTCGAACAGCGCCATGCCGATGGCATTGGTACCGGTCACCGATTCGCCCCAGGGTGAGCCGGCACACAGTGACACCCGGGCCGCCTTGTCGAGAAAGCTAGCGTTGCCCAGCGCATCAAGGATGAAGCCGTCGGGGGCGGTGAGTATCACGATGCTGCCGGCCTGATTGGCGCTGGCGTACAGAGCCTGCAATTCCGGCCGGCACAGCCGGCGCAGGACTTCATGTTGTTCCTGCATCTGATTCAGCGCATGCCGCTCTACCGGCGCCACTTCAGGACAGCTATCCGCCATCTGGCCCTGCTGTCGGCAGCGGCGCCATGAGGCGAGGATGTTGTCGGGAACCAGGCCGCGCGGTGCAGTACCGCTGTCGAAAAAGCGGCGGCGTGCATTGCTGATGGATTCGGTCATGCCTGATTGGCGCATGGGATACCTCGTGTGTCGCATTCTGCGACACCTACTCCAAAGGGTGTCTTGATACAGAACACATTAGACGGCGCAGCGCAACCATGCCTTCGAATCGCGGATGCTGCGTTGCCACAAATGAAAAGCATTCCCTTTTCATTGCCTGACATGACGGCTTCATGCGCCGCAACAATCGCGACGCGAAAAAGCTTCTGGCACGACATCTGCTCTGACTTCGATACCTTTCCACCGACGCGGAGTACGCACCCATGACCAAGCTCGAACAGCAACATCTCGCCGTGCAGGTTCCCTTCAAGCAGCGCTACGGCAATTTCATCGGCGGCCGTTGGATCGAACCGATCAACGGCAAATACTTCGAGAACGTCACACCGATCACCGGTCATCCGTTCTGCGAGATTCCGCGTTCGGACAAGGATGATATCGAGGCCGCGCTCGACGCGGCCCACGCGGCCCGCGAGGCGTGGGGAAAGACTTCGGCCACGGCGCGCGCGCGCATCCTCAACCTGATCGCCGATCGGATGGAACAGAACCTCGATCTGCTCGCCCACGCGGAGACTTGGGACAACGGCAAGCCGATCCGGGAGACCGCCAATGCCGACGTGCCGCTGGCCATCGACCATTTCCGCTACTTCGCCGGTTGCATCCGCGCGCAGGAAGGTTCGCTGGGCGAGATCGATGACGACATGGTGTCGTATCAGTTCCACGAGCCGCTGGGCGTTGTCGGCCAGATCATCCCGTGGAATTTTCCCTTGCTGATGGCATGCTGGAAGTTGGCGCCGGCACTGGCGGCAGGCAATTGCGTGGTGCTGAAGCCGGCCGAACAGACGCCGGTCAGCATTCTGGTCTGGGCCGAGCTTATCGGCGACCTGCTTCCACCGGGCGTGTTGAACATCGTCAATGGCTTCGGTCTGGAGGCGGGCAAACCGCTGGCTTCCAGCCCGCGCATCGCCAAGATTGCTTTCACTGGCGAGACCACCACCGGCCGACTCATCAGCCAATACGCAAGCCAGAATCTGATCCCGGCCACGCTGGAGCTTGGCGGCAAGTCGCCCAATATCTTTTTCGCCGACGTGGCCGACGCCGACGACGATTTCTTCGACAAGGCGATCGAGGGTTTCGTGATGTTCGCCTTCAATCAGGGCGAAGTCTGCACTTGCCCCAGTCGTGCGCTGATCCAGGAGTCGATCTATGACAAGTTCATGGAGCGCGCGCTGAAGCGTGTCGCCGCGATCAAGCAGGGCAATCCACTGGACCCCTCGACCATGCTTGGTGCACAGGCGTCGAGCGAACAGCTGGAGAAAATCATCTCCTATTTCGACATCGGCAAGCAGGAAGGCGCCAAGGTACTGATCGGTGGCGAGCGCAACTCGCTCGAGGGCGAATTCAAGAACGGCTATTACGTGAAGCCGACGGTATTTTTCGGCCACAACAAGATGCGCGTGTTCCAAGAGGAGATCTTCGGCCCGGTGGTGTCCGTCACCACCTTCAAGACCGACGAGGAAGCGCTGGAAATCGCCAACGATACGTTGTACGGACTCGGCGCCGGCGTGTGGACGCGCAACGGTACGCGGGCATATCGCTTTGGTCGCGGCATTCAAGCCGGTCGAGTCTGGACCAACTGCTACCACGCGTATCCGGCGCACGCCACGTTCGGCGGCTACAAGCAGTCGGGCATCGGTCGCGAGAACCACAAGATGATGCTCGACCACTACCAGCAGACCAAGAACCTGCTGGTCAGTTACTCACCGAAAAAGCTGGGCTTTTTCTGATCGGCCAACACGCACGGCCGGGGTGATTCGTTGCCTTGCGCCGTGCGACCGGGCTGGCCGCGGGAAGGTTGTCGCTACCGGATTTGCCGGCACCGGCAAAACAGCAAAGGCCTGATCCACACGACGCGCATTCGTGGCGCGATCAGTCGCTCGGGGGGGGAATCGCCCGTTCGGAAGAAGCAAGACATTCACGCCACAACGGTGGCAACGCAGGGGTCGCGCCACAATTCAACCATGGGGAGCAGGGTATGAAAACATCAGCAACCGACAGGACGGCAGGCAAGCATCGCCTGTCCAGTCTCAAGTCACTTTCCAGCGGCGTGGCCGTGCTGGGTCTGGCCATGTGTCCACTGGCAGCCAACGCCACTTCATTCAGTGGCGACGACTGGACGGTGGACATCGGCGGTTTCGCCAATGCCTACTACACCACGGTGAGCTGCAATGGCGATGCCGTCGGCGGTACCGCCCTGGCGGGCCGCGCGCTGGGTTGCGGCGGGCAGCAGAACCGCACCACGATCGGCAACGGACTGTTGCCGGATGCGCTGACCACCAAATTCAGTACCCAACAGCAAGGCATCGATATCACGGCGCAGGTCAGTCTGATGGCCGCCGTTGCCACCTCCGATGCCCTGTCGGCGAACAGCGGTGTCGATGTGCGACAAGCATTCTTTACTCTTGGCACGCCCGATTTCGGCACGGTCAAGCTGGGCCGCGACTACGGCGTGTTCGGCTCCAACGCGACTCTCTCCGACATGACCCTCATCGGGGTCGGCGCGCCGGTCCAGGCCACCCAGCGCGGTCGTGTGTCGCTGGGTCACATCGGTGCCGGCTATACCTATCTCGGCAACTACGGTCAGATCGTCTACACCACGCCGGGCACCACTGGTTTAAGCTTCACCGGTGGCGTATTCAGCCCAGTCAACAACACTGGTATCTACGACTCACGCTCGGCGCCGCAAGTGCAGTTGCAGGTGTCGTATACCGATGGTGGCTTCAAGGGCTGGATCGGCGCGAAATCGCAACGGTTCTATGCGCCGACCGGTTCCGGCGTGCAGCCCGACAGCTTCACCATGACTGCCGCCGAGATCGGCGCCTCTTACAAAATTGGTCGTTTCGGCCTGCTGGGCAATGTCCAAAGCGGCCACGGTATCGGCATCCTGACCGACGGTGACCAGGGCAATGCCAAGGCCACCAACTACCTGCTGCAGGGCACCTTCCAGCTTACCGACAAGCTCAAGCTGGGCCTCAACGGCGGCATCAGCCGCAACCAGGACGACCTCGCCAGCACGGCGAACTTCAAGTCCAACAGCAACGTGACCGCCGGCGTGTACTACGCGCTGACCAAGAGCGTGACGCTGAGCTTCGAGCTCAGCCAGACCCGCTCGAAAGACTTTGCCGGCAACACCGCGCGCATGAATGGTGCGTCGATTGGCGGCTTTGTCTTCTTCTGATTTGCCTGACCGAACCACAGGAGATTCACATGAAAAATCTGAATAATTTTCGTATCAGCGGACTGTTCGCGGCGATGTTTGTGTTGAGTGGTGCTGCGTTTGCCGCCGACAGCGCGGCGACTGCGGCCGACTACAAGCCGGTGACGAATGCCCGGCTCGTGAATGCGGCGAGCGACAACGGCTGGCTGATGTACCGGCGTGATTACGCCAGCACCGGCTATGCCCCGTTCGAGAACATCAATACCGACAACGTGACCAAGCTCAAGCAGGTCTGGGACTACAAGACCGCGTTCGAGCAGGGGCATGAGTCGCCGGCGATCGTCAATGGAGATTACCTGTTCATCACCACGCCGAAGAATGAGCTGGTGGCATTCCAGGCCAGCACCGGCAAGCAGTTGTGGAAATACCAGCACGATCTGTCCCAGGCCGGCCTGAAGACCGTGTGTTGCGATGTCGTCAATCGCGGCGTGGCGTTGTACGGCGACAACGTCTACATGGCCACGCTGGACAACTACGTGGTGGCGCTGAACGCCAAGACCGGCAAGGTGGTCTGGAAGAAGCAGCTGATACCGGCCGACGTGGGCTACGCGATGACCCTGGCGCCGCTGGTGGTCAAGGGCAAGGTGATCGTCGGCGAGTCCGGTGGCGAGTACGGAGCGCGCGGCTTCATCGAAGCGTTGGACGCGGAAACCGGCAAGCAGGCCTGGAAGACCTACACCGTTCCCGCACCCGATGAACCCGGTGGCAAGACCTGGCCCAAGGGCGCGTACAAGACCGGCGGCGGTGGTGCGTGGTTGACCGGCACCTATGACGCGCAGACCGACACGCTGTTCTGGGGCGTCGGCAATCCGGGCCCGTGGCTGGCCACGTTGCGTCCGGGCGACAACCTGTACACCGACTCGGTGATCGCCATGAATCCGGCCACCGGCAAGATCAAATGGCACTTTCAATACACTCCCAACAACACCTGGGACTATGACGGCACCAACGAAACCGTACTGACCGACATCGACTACAAGGGCAAGTCGTACAAGGCACTGGTCAGCGCCAGCCGCAACGGCTGGTTCTATGCGATCGACCGGACCAATGGCAAATTGATCTACATGGAGAAATTCGCCACGGCGACCTCCGTGAACGGCTCGAAGGACGGCAAAGTCACCACCGATCCGGCGATGCGCCCGACCGTCGACAAGGAAGTGTTCACCTGTCCCAGCTTCCTCGGCGGCAAGAACTGGTGGCCGATCTCGGTTGACCCGAAGACGCGTCTTGCCTACGTGCCGACCATGCATACCTGCATGACGATCAAGGGCACTACAGTCAGCTACAAGGCCGGACTGCCTTTCCTGGGTGAGAGCTTCAAGGTCGTGGCCGATCCGGCATTCAAGGGGCAGTGGGGCGAAGTACAGGCGATCGACGTCAACACTGGCAAGCAGGCGTGGAGTCATCCCTCGGCGTTGCCGTGGAATAGCGGCATGCTCAGCACGGCCGGTGGCCTGGTGTTCTCCGGCAGCGCGGACGGCCACCTGTATGCGTTCGATGCCAAGAGCGGCAAGGTGCTGTGGAAGAGCCCGCAGATGAGTTCGGGTGTCATCGGCGTGCCAAATACGTGGAAGGTGGACGGCAAGCAATACGTGTCGGTCTACGCCGGCTGGGGCGGCGCCACGCCGATCTGGGGCGGCGACATGGCCAAGGATCCTGCAGTGCGGAACATACCGCTGGGCGGTCATTTTTACGTGTTCTCGCTGTAACCGGAGTGCTGGCATGAAGACATATCGTTTCCCTTCCAGGTCCCATCTGTGCCGCATCGGAATGGCCGCCGTACTTATGTACGGCGGCACCGCCGTCGCGGGCGAGCTGTCGGTTTGCATCGACAAAAGCAGCCCTACCGCGTCCATGGACCACCACCTCGCACAGGCCGTGGCCACCCACGAAGGCAACTCCCTGCGCGTTCATGAGTTTGATGGCAGCGGCGGCGACGAGGGCTTTGACCTGAAGGAGTTCAACAAGCTCGCCAAAGACAGTTGCACGTTGGTGCTGGGCTTTCCGATCGATGCCGACGAACATGCCGTACCGTCCGGCCTGCAGGCTACCGAGGCGTACGGTCACACCGGCTTCGTGCTGGTGACGCCGAAGGACAGCAAGGCCACCACGCTCGACCAGTTGCCGAAAAAGACCAGTGTGGCGGTGACCTACCAGACCACGCCGAACCTGTACTTCGCAGATCATCCCGGCCTGCAGGCGGACGTCCATCTGACCAACGACGATTCGATCAAGGCGTTGCAGACACATGCAGCAGGTGCGGCGATGCTGTGGCAACCAACGGTGGTGAATTATCTGTCCAGCCACCACCAGGCGGGTGGTTTCAGTTACCACCCATTGCACGAACCGCATGCGCAATTCGACCTGGTGGCGCTGTACAACAGCAGTCACGCAACTGCGGCGGCAGCATTCGGCCGAGCAATCGTGGCGATGACCGCTTCGGGCGAGCTGGCGCGGCTGCTCACGCCCTATGCCGAGGCGGGAAGGGCGCAGGCCTCGCAGCGCGGTGCGTCAGCATCGGTGCAGCTTTCTCACAAGGTTCAGTCGCTCGATAACGGTCGCGCAACCGCATCGAAGCAGGACGATGCGAGCCACCCTCCGGCGTTGTTTACCGAGACCCAGGCGGCGAGCGGCAAGCAGAAGTTCGAGGATCACTGCGCGTTCTGTCACGGGTCAACCCTGGCCGGTCGCGCCGGACCCGCACTCAAGGGACCGCACTTTGCTCCGGCCAAGGCTGACTTCCATGTCGGTGACATCTTCGGCATCGTTTCGAAAAACATGCCAGCTACCGAACCGGGCAGCCTGGCGCACGAGGATTATGTGGAGATCATGGCCTTTATCCTCCAGCAGAACGGCTACCCGGCCGGCAGCGATGCACTGACTTTCGAGGAGGCGACGGAGTCCAGGGTGCGGTTGATCTACCACGGCGAATGAATCGGCACCGCCGGCAGGCGAAGCTGATGTCGCGCACCAGCCATGCGCCCGTTGGCGCAGGATTTTCCAGAGTCTACGGGAGTGCCACGTGAATCAGCCAGGACGGTCACCGCCGCGACAGCGCGCGGCAATCCGCGGGCTTCATCTTCATCCGCTTGTCCTGGTTCATGCGGGGTGTGCGCTGCAACCAGTCATGGCGAAAGAAGCGGATTTTACCGCTACGGCTGCCGTGACCAATCTGCAGGCTGTAGAGGTCGATGCCAGTCGACTGGATCTTGCGCCGTTTGATGTTCCTGCCGCACTCAGCGGCACGGTGATCGTCAACGACGGCAATGCCCGCTATTTCGGACCCGGACCGGACCGCCGCCTCGTGCTAGGGGCTCGGTTGACGTTTCAGCTTGCCACAATGCAGGAGAACAAGATGTCGGATACCACGGTTGCAGTTGCCAAAGTGCTCGCCACGCCGGCTGCTGAGGAGTTGATCGAACGATTGCGCACACGCCACGGACCGCTGCTGTTCCACCAGTCTGGCGGCTGCTGCGATGGCTCCTCGCCAATGTGCTTTGCGCAGGACGATTTCATCGTGGGCGATCGCGACGTCAAGCTCGGGGAGATCGCCGGCGTAGCGTTCTACATGAATCCCGCGCAATACGAATACTGGAAGCACACGCAATTGATCATCGACGTGGTCGAAGGGCGTGGCGGCATGTTTTCGCTGGAAAACGGCGAAGGTGTCCGCTTTCTCACTCGTTCGCGGCTGTTCACCGACGACGAGATCAAGCAGCTGACTCGCGAAGGACGCTTCTGAGCAAGGCGCCTGATCAGCGGCGCCGGGCTATCGGGATGTTGGGATGTTGGCTTGTCCCTCATGGCAACATCGTGCCGTCAACATCACGCCATGAACGGTCGCCACTACCATGCAATGCAGTGACGGTTGCCGAGCATCAAACGAACTGGCGACCACCCCGGATCTTCCCGGCAACACTGAAGAATGGAAAGGAATGTGCTTGATGGCAGCTCACAAGAAATCGCGGCGCTTTCGCGGACTCGGCCCACTATCGATCGCACTGGCGCTGATCGTCGCGAGCAGCTCCGTATTCGCACAAGAAAGCAGCCGCGAGACCAACCCCCAGAACGTCACCGAACTTGACCTGATCAGGGTGGTCGGCGTGACACCTGTCACCGGCACCGACATTGATCCCGGCAAGCTGCCGTATTACGTGCAGTCGACCAACGACGACCAGATGGATCGCGCGCAAGTACTCGACCTTACCGACTTCACCAACCGTCGTTTTGTCGGTGTAACGACGAACGGCGCGCAGAACAACCCGCTGCAGGCGGATGTCCAGTTCCGCGGGTTCACCGCGACGCCGCTGCTTGGTGGCTCCGAGGGCATGTCGGTCTACCTCGATGGGGTGCGCGTCAATGAAGTGTTTGGCGATACGGTCAATTGGGACCTGATCCCGACTGGCGCCATTGAGCGAATGAGCCTGCTTGCCGGCGCCAACCCGGTGTTCGGCCTGAACACGCTTGGGGGTGCGATCTCGATCCAGACCAAGACGGGCTTCAGCGACCCAGGTACGCGCCTCTCCTTCTACGGTGGATCATTCGGGCGCACCAACGCCACCTTCGAGACCGCCGGCAACTCCGGCCGCTGGGGCTGGTACCTGATGGGCAATCGCTTCGACGAGGACGGTTGGCGCGACCAGTCACCCTCAAACGCTCGCAACTTTTACGGCACCCTGTCCTGGCGTAGCGAAGCCGCTACGTTCGACTTGCACCTTGGCCACGCGAAAACCGACCTGGTCGGTAACGGCAGCGCGCCGGTCGAGCTGCTCGCCGAACGCTGGAGAGGCATCTTCACGGCGCCGGACAACACCAGCAACGATATGGGTCTCATCAGCGGCCAGGGAACCGTTGATATCAACGACGCCACGAAGCTCTCGTTCACCGTGTTCCACCGCAAAGTCAAAACGCTGTCGTACAACGGCGATGCCAGCGATTTCGACGAGTGCGACGACGACGATGACATCCTTTGTGACGAGGACCACGACGACGCACCGATCATCGACCAGAACGGCAATACTGTTTCCTCCGACTTCGACGCGATCAACAATATCGGCCACCGGAACCAGACGAGCGACGGTGGTACCGTGCAGCTCGCATTCAACCAGCCACTCGGCCCTTTGGAGAACCAGTTTGTGGCGGGCCTGGATTACATGAACGGCCGCCTCGACTACAACTCGGCCCTGGAAATGGCAGTCCTGCAGCCAAACCGGGTGACGTCGTCCGATTCAGGCATCCTGATTCCGGCAGGCGCACTGAGCGTCAATAGCCACACGCGCACGATCAGCCTGTACCTCACCGATACCTTGTCGATCACCGACCGCCTCGCACTGACGGTGTCGGCGCGAGGCAACCGGACACGCACCACGATCAACGATCCGACCGGTATCAATCCCGCGCTGGACGGCAAGCACCGTTTTTCGCGCGTCAATCCGGCGGCCGGACTCACCTGGCAATGGACTGACGCGGTGAACGTTTACGGCGGCTACAGCGAATCCACGCGCGCACCCACGTCGGTCGAACTAACCTGCGCGGACGAGGATGCCCCCTGCAAGCTGCCCAACCAGTTTCTGTCCGATCCGCCGTTAAGACAGGTCGTCGCCAAGAGCTGGGAAGCGGGCTTGCGCGGCAGGTTCGCCGGCGGCAACAACCTTGGCCACTGGCATGTGGGTCTGTTTCGCACTATCAACACCGATGACATCCTGTTTCAGGCCACCGGTGGAACGAAGTCCAACGAGGGCTTCTTTGCCAATGTCGGGGACACGCGTCGGCAGGGCCTCGAGGCCAGCATCGCCGGCACCGCATGGGACCGGCGTCTGCACTGGTACGCAAACTACAGTTGGCTTGATGCGACCTATCGGACCAGCTTCTTCGAGAAGAGCGCCAACCACCCTGACGCCGATGAAGATGATGAGATATTCGTGCGCAAGGGTGACCGCATTCCCAGCCTGGTGCGCAACAGCTTCAAACTTGGCGCCGATTTTTCGATTACACCGAAGTTGACCATGGGTGGCGAAATCATCGCGAACTCCGGCCAGTACCTGCGCAGTGACGAAGCCAATCTGCTCGCGCAGACCGGCGGATATGTGGTGGTGAACCTGCGAGCCAATTACGACGTGACTGCACACTTCAGTTTATTCGCACGTATCGACAATCTGTTCGACCGCCACTACGTCACGTTCGGAACACTTGGTGAACCCGACGAAATCATGCCGGAATTTGACGACCCGCGCTTCTATGGCCCGGGCGAGATTCGCGGTGTTTGGGTTGGCTTCAAGGTTTCGCTATAGCTTCGTTTCCATTGGACGGGTAACAATAATGCTTGATCAATTTGAAAATCCCGATAGGCGCTTGATGAACGGCGCGGCCAGGGGCCTTGCTCCACGCGCATTCATTTGGCGCAGTCTCTCGGAAGCGTTGGTGCTTGTCTCGTTGGTCCTGCCTGCGGCTCATGCGGAGGATGTGCAGACCAATACCGCACGGACAACATCGTCTACGACGACGCTACCCGTGGTCGTGGTGACCGCGACCCGCATTCCACAGCCCGACCTCGACGTGCCCGCCGCTGTTGGCGTCGTCACGCAAGACAAGATCGCCGATGGCGCTCCGGCATCCGCACTTTCCCAGTCACTTGCGCGGATACCCGGGATTGTCGCGCAGAATCGCCAGAGCTACGCGCAGGATTCGCAGATTTCCATTCGTGGTTTTGGTTCACGCGCCTCCTTTGGCGTGCGCGGCATCCGCCTGCTGGTGGACGGCATTCCGGTGTCCGGGCCGGACGGGCAGGGCCAGACCGATCCCTTCGACCTTGCTACCGCGGAGCATATCGAGGTGTTGCGCGGGCCGTTTTCGGCCCTGTACGGCAATGCCGCCGGGGGCGTGATCCAGATATTCACCAAGGACGGCCCGGAGCAGCCGACGGTCGGGGCTTCCACGCTATTCGGCAGCTATGGCACCCGCATCCAGCGGCTGGATGCGGGTGGCACGGTCGGCAACTTCAACTATGTCGTGGATGGCACGCATTTCGAAACCGACGGTTTTCGTCAACACAGCAAGGCCGAGCGCGACAATCTGCGCGCAAAGTTCCGCTACGACATCAGCAAGGACGCTTCGCTGACGCTGCTGCTCAACGGCGAGAACCAGCCCTTCGCCGAGGATCCTTCGAGCCTGACCAAGCAACAGGCACGGGAAGACCCAAGCTTCGCGGTGCCAGGCGTGTTCAAGTTCGGCGCGGGTGAAAGCCATCGTGACCGCCAGCTTGGCGCTGTATACGAACAGCAAATCGGCCAGAGCGATCATCTGCATGTGATGGGCTACGGTGGTTCCCGGCGCGTGGTCCAGTTCCTTCCTTTCCGCGGCGATTCCACCAATGGCGGCGGCGCGGTGGTCGACCTGAAAAACAGGTCCAGGGGCGGCGGTGTCCGCTGGGTGCACAGTTTTCCGCTCACCTCGACATCGCTCGACCTGATTACGGGTATCGAGTACGACCACCTGCGCGAGCTGCGCAAGGGCTGGGTCAATGATGCAGGCGTGGAAGGGGAGCTGCGTCGCAACGAGAGGGATTTTTCCAGTCAGGCCGGGGAATACGCCCAGCTCGAATGGAAGCCCGATCGTTGGGTCATCGTCGCTGGCCTGCGTCATTCGAACGTCAAGTTCGGAAGCGACGATCACTACATAACGCCCGAAGATCCCGACGACAGTGGCAGGCGGAATTTTTCGAGTACCAATCCGGTTGCAGGCGTGCTCTACAAAATCAATCCGCATCTGAACGTCTACGCGAATTACGGCCAGGGCTTCGAAACCCCGACGCTCTCCGAGTTCGCCTATCGGCCCGACGGTCGGGCCGGCTTTAATCAAGCCTTGCAGCCAAGCAAGAGTCGCGACTATGAGACAGGGCTAAAGGGGAGCTGGGCTGCGACAAAATTCGACTTGGCACTTTTCAACATATCGACCACAAACGATATTGTCGTTGGCGCATCCAATGACGGTCGCGACAGTTTCACCAATGCCGGAAGCACGAAGCGACACGGGCTGGAACTGAGCATTCAGCAGGCCTTTTCCGGCGGCTTCAGTGGTTACCTGGCCTATAGTTACCTGCACGCGACTTTCGATGGCGGAGCGCTCGACGGCCATCGAATGCCAGGCGTGCCGCGCCAGATGGTGTACGGCGAGTGGGACTGGCAGTACCGCCCGCTTGGATTTTCCACCTCGCTAAGCGCGCAGTGGCGTGATCGCGTTTATGTCGACAACAAAAACACGGACTTCGCCGGTAGCTACGTCGTGGTCGATTATCATCTGGCGTTCAGGCAAAACGCGGGCGGCTGGCAGGTCAGCGAGTTTGCAGGTATCAACAACCTTTTCGATCGCAACTACGTCGGTGCCGTTGTCGTCAACTCCGGCAACGGTCGCTTCTTCCAGTCCGCACCGGGCCGCAATTTCATGCTCGGCTTGAGTGCAAGTTACAAATTCTGATTTGCCCGATTACATACGATGTTCGCGGATGTCGCGACGGAGCGGGCATCCCTGCATGGAGGCTCTTTCGCGTTTGGCGTGGTTGATCTTCACGCCGCAACCTGTCGAATCGCTTGCGTCCATGGGTTCTTCGGCAGGTGTTGGAGGTTGGAGCACATCAGGTAGCTGACGATGGTCATGCGATGGTCGGTGGCGTAGTCTCTGGCGCGAGCCTTGGCCGCCTGGATGCGCCATTGATCCCTTTGTGCAGAAACATTTTCTGATGGGCCTGACCATTATTTATGCTTCTAGACAACAGAGGACCATGCCATGCCGAAATACGTGATCGAACGTGATATTCCTGGTGCCGGGAAGTTGTCGCCCCAGGAACTAAAGGCCATTTCGCAGAAGTCTTGCGGTGTACTGAGCAATATCGGGCCACAGATTCAATGGCTCCAAAGCTACGTGACCGGCGACAAGATCTATTGCGTATACATCGCTCCGGATGAGGAAATGGTTCGGAAACACGCCGAGGAAGGGGGCTTTCCTGCGAATCGTGTGTCCGAAGTTGCCTCAATCATTGATCCAACAACGGCTGAGTAGCACCATCCGGCGGCGCCGCTGACAACGGCAGCCCCCTTTTTAATGCCGACAGCCGGCGCGATCCGGGAGCGGGCAGGATCAAACGCGCCTATCTTTATTTGTGTAGCGAAGTACCGACTCCCAGTCGTATTACGATCAGGCTAACTCAAGGACCGCACACAGCGCGGCATCGATGGCTGTCGCAGGTTGCCTGAATCACTCCCATCCAGTCCAGCAGGAGAAAATCCATGTCCAGCACCTATCCGGTCGACCCCGAGTTTGCAGCGTCTGCGCGCACCAACCACGACGACTACACACACATGTATGCCGAATCCGTGAGAGATCCGCAGGCATTCTGGGCAGGTATCGCCAAGCGCCTGGACTGGACCAGACCGCCGACGAAGATCAAGAACGTCTCGTTCGATCCGAAGGACCTGCACATCCGCTGGTACGAGGACGGCGAGCTCAACGTGAGCGCGAATTGCCTCGACCGCCAGCTGGAGAAGCGCGGCGACAAGGTGGCGATCATCTTCGAGGGCGACGATCCGGCCAACTCGCGCCGGATCACCTATCGCGAGCTGCACGCCGAAGTGTGCAGGTTCTCCAACACGCTGAAGCACCTGGGCGTGGTCAAGGGCGATCGCGTGGCCATCTATCTGCCGATGATTCCCGAGGCCGCGGTCGCCATGCTGGCCTGCGCTCGGCTCGGCGCGATCCACTCGGTGGTGTTCGGCGGTTTCTCGCCCGATTCGCTGGCCGGCCGCATCGCCGACTCGCAGGCCAAGGTGGTGATCACCGCCGACGAGGGCTTGCGCGCAAGCAAGCACATTCCGCTGAAGGTCAACGTGGATGCCGCGCTGGAGCGGCCGAACACGAACAGCGTGGAAACCGTGATCGTGGTGCGTCACACCGGCGCCGCAGTGAACATGCAGTCGCCGCGCGACCGCTATTATCACACGCTGATGGAAGGCCAGTCGGCCGATTGCCCGGCCACCCCGGTCGAGGCCGAACATCCGCTGTTCGTGCTGTACACCTCCGGTTCCACCGGCAAGCCGAAAGGGGTGCAACACAGCACCGGCGGCTACCTGGTGTTCATCAGCTACACCCACGAGCAGGTGTTCGACCTGCGCGAGGACGACGTCTACTGGTGCACCGCCGACGTGGGCTGGGTCACCGGCCACAGCTACGTGGTGTACGGCCCGCTCTGCAACGGCGCCACCACGGTGATGTTCGAGGGCGTGCCCAACTATCCCGATTACAGCCGTTTCTGGCAGGTGGTCGACAAGCACCAGGTCAGCATCTTCTACACCGCGCCCACCGCGATCCGCGCGCTGATGCGCGAAGGCGAGGAGCCGGTGAAACGCACCTCCCGCGCCAGCCTGCGACTGCTCGGCTCGGTCGGCGAACCGATCAATCCGGAAGCCTGGGAGTGGTATCACCGCGTGGTCGGCGAGGAGCGCTGCCCGATCGTGGACACGTGGTGGCAGACCGAAACCGGCGGCATCATGATTTCGCCGTTGCCCGGCGCCATCGGTACCAAGCCCGGTTCGGCCACGCTGCCGTTCTTCGGCATCAAGCCGGCGATCGTCGACGCCGACGGCGCGGTGCAGGAGGGCGTCGCCGAGGGCAACCTGTTGATCACCGATTCCTGGCCCGGCCAGGTACGCACGATCTACGGCGACCACAAGCGTTTCATCGAAACCTATTTCAGCGCCTACCCCGGCAACTACTTCACCGGCGATGGCGCCCGTCGCGACGAGGACGGCTATTACTGGATCACCGGTCGCGTGGATGACGTGATCAACGTCTCCGGTCACCGCCTGGGCACGGCCGAGGTGGAAAGCGCCCTGGTGGCGCACCCCAAGGTCGCCGAAGCTGCGGTGGTCGGCTGCCCGCACGACATCAAGGGGCAAGGCATCTACGCCTACGTCACCCTGGTCGCCGGCGAGACCGGCAGCGACGAGCTGCGCAAGGAGCTGATCGCCTGGGTGCGCAAGGAGATCGGCCCGATTGCCACGCCGGACTACCTGCAATGGGCGCCCGGCCTGCCGAAGACCCGCTCGGGCAAGATCATGCGCCGCATCCTGCGCAAGATCGGCGAGAACCGCCCCGACCAGCTCGGCGACATCACCACGCTGGCTGACCCGGGCGTGGTACAGAACCTGGTCGACGAACGTTTGATCAAATAATCTGGATCGGATCGTCCGGCCATGGATTCGGCCATATATACGTCCATTTGATTTTGCTTGCTTATTTTTGTTGCAACGCACTATAGTCGAGACTCCCCCCTTGTTTCGGGAGCCCAGACCATGGACCAGCCACGCGCGCAGGGTTTGTACGACCCAAGGCACGAGCACGACGCCTGCGGCGTGGGCTTCGTGGCGCATATCAAGGGGCGCAAGAGTCACCAGATCATCGAACAGGGGCTGCTGATCCTGCGCAACCTCGATCATCGTGGCGCGGTTGGTGCCGACCCGCTGATGGGCGACGGCGCCGGCATCCTGATCCAGCTCCCCGACCAGCTCTACCGCGAGGAAATGGCGCTGCAGGGCATCCAGCTGCCGCCGCCGGGCGAATACGGCGTGGGCATGATCTTCCTGCCCAAGGAGCACGCCTCGCGCCGCGCGTGCGAACAGGAGCTGGAACGTACCGTGCGCGCCGAAGGCCAGGTGGTGCTGGGCTGGCGCGACGTGCGCGTGGACAGCGACATGCCGATGTCGCCCGCGGTGAAGGCGCGCGAGCCGGTGATTCGCCAGCTGTTCATCGGCCGCGGCGCGGACATCATGGTGCCCGATTCGCTGGAGCGTAAGCTCTACGTGATCCGCAAGACTTCCAGCCACGCGATCCGCGCGCTGAACCTCAAGCACGGCCGCGAATACTTCGTGCCTTCGATGTCCACCCGCACCGTGGTCTACAAGGGCCTGCTGCTGGCCGACCAGGTCGGCACCTACTATCCGGACCTCACCGACCCGCGTGCGGTGTCGGCGCTGGCGCTGGTGCACCAGCGCTTCTCCACCAATACCTTCCCGGCGTGGGAGCTGGCGCATCCGTATCGCATGGTCGCGCACAACGGCGAGATCAACACGGTCAAGGGCAACGTCAACTGGTTGAACGCGCGCACCGGCGCGATCTCCTCGCCGGTGCTCGGCGACGACCTGGCCAAGCTGTGGCCACTGATCTATCCCGGCCAGTCCGACACCGCCTCGTTCGACAACTGTCTCGAACTGCTGACGATGGCCGGCTACCCGCTGTCGCACGCGATGATGATGATGATTCCCGAGGCGTGGGAACGTCACACCCTGATGGACGACAACCGCCGCGCGTTTTACGAATACCACGCGGCCATGATGGAGCCCTGGGACGGTCCGGCCGCGATCGCGTTCACCGACGGTCGCCAGGTGGGCGCCACACTGGATCGCAATGGCCTGCGTCCGGCGCGCTACATCATCACCGACGACGACCTGGTGATCCTCGCCTCCGAGGCCGGCGTGCTCGCCGTGCCCGAGCCGCGCATCGTGAAGAAGTGGCGGCTGCAGCCCGGCCGCATGCTGCTGATCGACATGGAAGCGGGGCGCATCATCGACGACAAGGAGGTGAAGGACCAGCTGGCCAATGCGCGGCCGTACAAGCAGTGGATCGAGCACATCCGCATCCGCCTGGACGACCTGCCGGTCGGCCACGTCGAGCCGCCCGCGGGCGAGCAGCTGGTGCAACGCCAGCGCATGTTCGGCTACACGCTGGAAGACCTCAAATTCCAGCTGCTGCCGATGGCGCACGACGGCCAGGAGGCGATCGGCTCGATGGGCAACGACGCGGCGCTGGCGGTGCTGTCCGAGCAGAACAAGTCGCTGTACCAGTACTTCCGCCAGCTGTTCGCCCAGGTCACCAACCCGGCGATCGACCCGATCCGCGAGCAGCTGGTGATGTCGCTGGTCTCCTTCATCGGGCCGAAACCCAACCTGCTGGACATCAACAACGTCAACCCGCCGCTGCGACTGGAAGTCGCCCAGCCGATCCTCGACTTCGCCGACATGGCGAAGATCCGCAAGATCGGCCGCTACTCCAAGGGCAAGTTCCGCAGCTTCGAGCTGGACATCACCTATCCGGCGGCGTGGGGCAAGCAGGGCATCGAGGCGCGGCTGGCCTCGCTGTGTGCACAGGCCATCGACGCGATCGGCCAGGGCCACAACATCCTGATCGTGTCGGATCGCCACGCGGGCCGCGAGCGCGTGGCGATCCCGGCGCTGCTGGCCACCTCGGCGGTCCACCAGCACCTGGTCAACCGCGGCCTGCGCACCAGCGCCGGCCTGGTGGTGGAGACCGGCTCGGCGCGCGAGGTGCACCACTTCGCCCTGCTCGCCGGCTACGGCGCCGAGGCGATCCACCCGTACCTGGCGATGGAGACGCTGGCCCGCCACGTCGCCGTCAGCGGCGCGATCACCGCGGAACAGGCGATCGCGCACTACATCAAGGCGATCGGCAAGGGCCTGCAGAAGGTGCTGTCCAAGATGGGCATCTCCACCTACATGTCCTACACCGGCGCGCAGATTTTCGAAGCGGTGGGGCTGAACAGCGAACTGGTGGAAACGTACTTCAGCGGCACCGCCAGCACGATCGAGGGCATCGGCCTGTTCGAGCTGGCCGCCGAGGCGCTGCGCCAGCACGAGGCGGCGTGGGCCGACGACGCAGGTCAGGCACTCGATGGCGGCGGCGAATACGCCTGGCGAGCCGATGGCGAAGCCCATCTGTGGACGCCCGATTCCATCGCCAAGCTGCAGCACGCCACCCGCGCCAACAGTGCGACGACCTATGCGGAATATGCGCGGCTGATCAACGACCAGACGCGCCGCCAGCTGACCTTGCGCGGGCTGTTCGAATTCCGCATCGATCCGGCGGCCGCGATCGCGCTGGACGAGGTGGAGCCGGCGGCGGAGATCGTCAAGCGCTTCGCCACCGGCGCGATGTCGCTGGGTTCGATTTCCACCGAGGCGCACGCCACGCTGGCGGTGGCGATGAACCGCATCGGCGGCAAGTCCAACACCGGCGAAGGCGGCGAAGACGAGGCGCGCTACCGCGACGAGGCGCGCGGCATCGCCATCGGCGAGGGCGCAACGCTGGGCAGCATCCTCGGCGCCGATCGCATCGAGAGCGACCTCGCCCTCGAACCCGGCGATTCACTGCGCTCGCGCATCAAGCAGGTGGCCTCGGGCCGCTTCGGCGTCACCGCGGCGTACCTGGTCTCGGCCGACCAGATCCAGATCAAGATCTCGCAAGGCGCCAAGCCGGGCGAGGGTGGCCAGTTGCCGGGCCACAAGGTGTCCGACTACATCGCGCAACTTCGCTTCTCGGTGCCCGGCGTGGGCCTGATCTCGCCGCCACCGCACCACGACATCTACTCGATCGAGGACCTGGCCCAGCTGATCCACGACCTCAAGAGCTGCAACCCGCAGGCGTCGATCTCGGTGAAGCTGGTGTCCGAGGTCGGCGTGGGCACGGTCGCGGCGGGCGTGGCCAAGTGCAAGGCCGACCACGTGGTGATCGCCGGCCACGACGGTGGTACCGGCGCCTCGCCGTGGTCATCCATCAAGCACGCCGGCACGCCGTGGGAACTGGGCCTGGCCGAGACCCAGCAGACGCTGGTGCTGAACCGACTGCGCGGGCGCATCCGGGTGCAGGCGGACGGCCAGATGAAGACCGGCCGCGACGTGGTGGTCGCCGCCCTGCTCGGCGCCGACGAGTTCGGTTTCGCCACCGCGCCGCTGGTGGTGGAAGGCTGCATCATGATGCGCAAATGCCACTTGAACACCTGTCCGGTCGGCGTGGCCACGCAGGACCCGGTGCTGCGCCGCAAGTTCGCCGGCAAGCCCGAGCACGTGGTGAACTTCTTCTTCTTCGTGGCGGAGGAAGCGCGCGCGATCATGGCGCAGCTCGGCATCCGCCGCTTCGATGAACTGGTCGGGCGCGCGGACCTGCTCGACGTGCGCCAAGGCATCGCGCACTGGAAGGCGCGCGGGCTCGACTTCAGCCGCGTGTTCCACCGCCCGGCGGTGTCCGCCGACGTGGCCTGGCGCCACGTCGACGAGCAGGACCACGGCCTCGCGCGCGCGCTGGACCACGCGCTGATCGACAAGGCGCGCGCCGCGCTGGAGCAGGGCGAGCGCTGCAGCTTCATCGTGGCGATCCGCAATACGGATCGTTCGGTCGGCGCGATGCTGTCGGGCGCGCTGGCGCGGCGGCACGGTCACGCCGGCCTGCCGGAGGACAGCATCCACGTGCAACTCGATGGCGTGGCCGGGCAGAGTTTCGGCGCGTTCCTGGCGCGCGGCATCACCTTCGACCTGGTCGGCGAGGCGAACGACTACGTGGGCAAGGGGCTGTCCGGCGGCCGCATCATCGTGCGTTCGCCGAACGATTTCCACGGCTTCGGGCCCGAACACATCATCGCCGGCAACACGGTGCTGTACGGCGCCACCGGCGGCGAGGCGTTCTTCAACGGCGTCGCCGGCGAGCGCTTCGCCGTGCGCAACTCCGGTGCCACCGCGGTGGTGGAAGGCGTCGGCGACCACGGCTGCGAATACATGACCGGCGGCACCGTGGTGGTGCTGGGCGAAACCGGGCGCAACTTCGCCGCCGGCATGTCCGGTGGCGTGGCCTATCTGTACGACCCGGACGTGCAGTTCCAGGCGCGCTGCAATCTCGCGATGGTGGCGCTCGAGCCGCTGCTCTCCACGGTCGAGCAGGAACTGCGCGTGCCGCGCGAACTCTGGCACGCGCCGGTGCGCGGAGCCCCCGGCGAGACCGACGAGGCGATCCTGCGGCGTCTGCTGGAAAGCCATTTCCGCGCCACCGGCAGCTTCCGCGCCAAGGCGATCCTGCACGACTGGATCAACGCGCGCACGCACTTCGTCAAGGTGATGCCGCACGAGTACCGGCGCGCACTGGGCGAAGCCGGCCGGGCAGCGACAGCGCCCGGCACACGAGCCATCACGGCCTGAGCGGCCCGGGGAGACAACGATCATGGGCAAGGTCACCGGCTTTCTCGACTACCCGCGCGTGCCGGAACCCGGCGAGGCGCCCAACCTGCGCAAGCGCCACTGGCGCGAGTTCACCCCGCAGCTGGACGACGCCGGCGCGGCGATCCAGGCCGCGCGCTGCATGGATTGCGGCATCCCGTTCTGCCACCAGGGCTGCCCGGTCAACAACGTGATCCCGGACTTCAACGACCTGGTCTATCGGCAGGACTGGCAGCGCGCGATCGAGGTGCTGCATTCGACCAACAACTTCCCCGAGTTCACCGGCCGCATCTGCCCGGCCCCGTGCGAGGCGGCGTGCACGCTGAACATCAACAGCGATGCGGTGGGCATCAAGTCGATCGAGCACAAGATCATCGACAAGGCATGGGAGGAAGGCTGGGTGCGCCCGCAGCCACCCGCGCGGCGCACGGGCTGGAGCGTGGCCGTGGTAGGTTCCGGCCCGGCCGGCCTGGCCGCGGCACAGCAGCTCGCGCGTGCGGGCCACGCGGTCACCGTGTTCGAGAAGAACGACCGCATCGGCGGGCTCCTGCGCTACGGCATCCCCGATTTCAAGTTGCAGAAGGAGCATATCGACCGCCGTCTCGATCAGATGCGCGTCGAGGGCGTGCAGTTTCGCCCTGGCGTGTATGTCGGCAACGCCGCCGACGCGAAGGACGGGCAGCTCGCGCTGACGCCGGAGCAGTTGCAGCAGGACTTCGACGCGGTGGTGCTGGCCGGCGGCGCCGAGACCCCGCGCGACCTGCCGCTGCCCGGGCGCGAACTGGACGGCGTGCACTTCGCGATGGACTTCCTGCCGCTGCAGAACCGCGTACTGGCCGGCGACGCGCTGGCGTCGCAGATCCTTGCCACCGACAAGCAGGTGGTGGTGATCGGCGGCGGCGACACCGGCTCGGACTGCGTGGGCACTTCCAACCGCCAGGGCGCCGCGGCGATCACCCAGTTCGAACTGCTGCCGCAGCCGCCGGCGCAGGAGAACAAGCCGCTGACCTGGCCGTACTGGCCGATTCGGCTGCGCACCTCCAGTTCGCACGAGGAGGGTTGCCGGCGCGACTGGGCGGTGGCCACCAAACGTTTCAACGACGACGGCAAGGGCCGCGTGCGCAGCCTGACCGCGGTGCGGCTGCAATGGCACGAGGGCCGCATGAGCGAGGTGCCGGACAGCGAGTTCGAGATCGAGGCGGACCTGGTCCTGCTGGCGATGGGTTTCGTGTCGCCGACGCAAGCCGTGCTCGATGCCTTCGGCGTGGACAAGGACGCGCGCGGCAATGCGGCGGCGAAGGTCGACGGCGGCGCCGCCTACCGCACCAGCGTCGACAAGGTGTTCGCCGCCGGCGACATGCGCCGTGGCCAGTCGCTGGTGGTGTGGGCGATCCGGGAAGGCCGCCAGTGCGCGCAGGCGGTGGACGAGTTCCTGATGGGCACGTCGCGCCTGCCGCGTTGACACAAGCGCCGTCGCGTCGCTTGTACCGCGACGCGACGGGCCGCACCATGAGCGGGATGACCGACACGCTCCCGCCCCTTCCCGCCGCCGCTGCCGCGCAACTGGACGACCAGACGGTGCACGTCTGGCATCTGGGCTACCGCCGCGCAGCCGGTCGTCTGCCGTTGTTGCGGATACTGGCCGCATATCTCGGCGTCGACGCCGGCGAGCTGCAGCTCACGCAGGACGCGCACGGACGGCCGCGGCTCGATCCGCGCCACGGCACGGCACTGGATTTCAACTGGTCGCACAGCGGTGACCATGCGCTGGTGGCGATCGCCCGTGGCATCGCGCCGGGCGTCGACGGCGAGCGCCGGCGAGCCCGACCGCGTGCGCTGGCGCTGGCCCGGCGCTTCTTCGACGCGGCAGAGACGGCGGCGCTGGCGGCGTTGCCCGTGGACGCGCGCGACGACGCGTTCCTGACGCTGTGGACGGCCAAGGAAGCGCTGCTCAAGGCGCATGGACGCGGCATCGGCTACGGACTGCAGCGGCTGCGCGTGGCGGCGCCGCCGCAACCATTGCAGCTGCTGCGCTTCGACGGCGAAGATGTCGGCGCCTGGCAACTGCAGCGGCTCGACCTCGCGCCGGAACTGGTCGCCGCGCTGGCCTGGCGCGGGTCGCCGCGCAAGGTGCGCGCGGCGACGCTGCTTGCCGACATCGAATGATCGGTGCACTGTCACCCGTCGGCATGGCGTGCTGCCGGGCCAGCCAGCCGATTCTTCCCGCCCCGGAGTGGTTTCCGCGATGACCCTGCTCAGCGTCAACCTCAACAAGATCGCTGTCCTGCGCAACTCGCGCGGCGGCCGCAGCCCCGACATCTGCCATGCCGCGCAGACCTGCATCGAGGCCGGTTGCGGCGGCATCACCGTGCATCCGCGCCCGGACCAGCGCCATGTGCGGCCCGATGACGTCCGTGCGCTGGCCGCGATGCTGCGCGGGCGGGTCGAGTACAACATCGAGGGCAACCCGTTCGCGGGTCCGCGCGGCGATTACCCCGGCTTGATCGAACTCGCGCGCCTGGTCCGCCCGACCCAGGTAACCCTGGTGCCGGACAGCGACGGCCAGATCACCTCGGACCATGGCTTCAACCTGCGCCAGGACACCACCCGCCTGAGGCCGCTGGTCGATGAGCTGAATGCATTGGGCTGCCGGGTCAGCCTGTTCGTCGACGCGGGCAGCGGCGATTTCGAGCTGGCCGCGGCCATCGGCGTACAGCGCATCGAGATCTACACCGGCCCGTATGCGGAGGCCTTCGCCGATGGCGACCCTGCGGCGGCGCTGGCGGCATGTGCCGACACCGCCCGCCGCGCCCAGCAGGCCGGCCTGGCGGTCAACGCCGGACATGATCTCAGCCAGGCCAACCTCGGCACCTTCAAGGCCGCGATCCCCGGCCTCGCCGAGGTCTCGATCGGCCACGCCCTGATCGGCGAGGCCCTGTACGAAGGACTGGCCACCACCGTGCGCCACTACCTGCAGATCCTGCGCTGAGCAGTGGCGGACGTGCCCGGCAAGCGCTTCCCGCAAGCGACCCGTCGCTCAAGCGGGCACCTCCCGGGGTACGGCGCGGTGCCGAGCTCTGAAAACAAAGGCCCCGCCGAAGCGGGGCTCTTGCCTGGATCGTTTTGCGCCGAGCTCAGCGTGCTTCGTTGAAGCCGATCTTCACCAGGTTGTAGCTCTTGGCGTCGGCCAGCACCCGCGCCACATACTCGTAGGCCACGTGGTCATCGGCGGCGATCTGGATCTCCGGCTGGTTCGGCAGCGACTGCTGGCCGATCACCGCCAGCTGCGCCTTCAGGCCCAGCTCGTCGACCGGCGTGCCATTCCAGTAGAACGCGCCACTCTGATCGATCTTCAGATTGATCGGGCTGGGCGGATTGGAGGGCGGGATCACATCCTTGTTCGGCTGCGGCAGATCGACCTCGATCTTGTGCGCCAGGATCGGCGCCGTGATCATGAAGATGATCAGCAGCACGAGCAACACGTCGACCAACGGCGTGACGTTGATCTCCGCCATCGCACCGCCGCTGCTTTTGGTTGAAATCGCCATCTCGAATTATCCCTTCGGTGCGTCGGTGGTCATGAAGGCGACATGCACCATGCCCGAACCCTTCGCATCGCTGATGATCTTCTTCACCACCATGAACTGCACTTCGCGATCGGCACGGATCTGCAGCTGGGGCTGCGGCGTGAGCTGCGCTTCCACCAGCAGCTTGGCGCGCAGTTCCGCATCGGTCACCGGCTGATCGTTGAGGTACAGACTGCCATCGACCTTGATCGCCAGGTCGATCGGCGGCGTCTTCGGATCAGGCGTCTTGGCATTCGGGTTGGCGATGGGCAAATCGATCGTGACCGAGTGCGACATCAGGGGAGCCGTGATCATGAAGATGATCAGCAGCACCAACATCACGTCGACCAGCGGCGTGACGTTGATCTCCGACATCGGGCCCGTGGAATCACCACCTAGGCTTACGGCCATGGGTCAATCCCTCACTTCGTGCTTTCGATGCGCGAACCGGTTGCAAAGAAGTCATGCAGGTCGTTCGCGAACTCGTCGAAGCGGGCGTAGACCACGCGGTTCGAGCGGTTGAAGAAGTTGTACGCGAACAGCGCCGGGATGGCCGCGAACAGACCGAAGGCGGTCATGATCAGCGCCTCACCCACCGGACCGGCCACCGCGTTCATCGAGGCGTTGCCGGTGGCGGCGATGCCGATCAGGGCGTGGTAGATGCCCCACACGGTACCGAGCAGACCGACGAACGGCGCGGCCGAGCCCACCGTGGCGAGCAGGGTCATGCCGCCTTCCAGACGCATGCTCTCGCGAGCCACGGCCTGGCGCAGGGCGCGGTCGATGAACTCCGAGCGGCTCAGCGATTCCGCCAGGCGACCGGCGGTGCCGGTAGTGCTCTGCTGGTGGTGCGCCATCGCCGAAGCGGCTTCCAGCGCGATCTTGGAGAACGGCTCGCTCTTGGGCTGCGCTTCCAGCTCACGGATGGCGTCCTGGGTCGAGCCATTGCCCCAGAAACCGTCGATGACCTTGTCCGCCCGTGCCTTCACGGTGGCATTGCGAATGCCGTTGGCGATGATGAAGTACCAAGACAGGAACGACATCGCGACCAGGGTCACGAAGACCACCCAGCCGAGCCAGTCGAAGTTCTGCATCAGGTTCTCGAAGCCCATCTGTTTCATGGCTTCGGCGTTGGTGTTGCCGGTTGCAGCAGGAGTCTGAAGGAACATAACGCTACCCTAGAAAAGTCAAGCGTGAACTGTGACCGTAATCGATTGTCGCCCGATTACGGCGGGTTGAAGTGGTTATCTCTAGCCACTGAGATTGAAGTTGATGGGGACACGAGCATAGCCCTCCACTTTCTTGCCGGCCTTCACCTCTGGATTGAACTTCCAGTGGCGCATGACCCAGTCCTTGGCCGCCCGATCCAGCTCGCGATAGCCGCTGGATTTTTCCACCTCGACGGACTTTGGCGATCCGTCCAGGCCAACCAGGATCAGCAAGGTCACCGTACCCTCGTGGCGCTGACGGGCAGCCATCGGCGGATACGGCGGACTCGGACGGGTGCCGTAGCTCAGGTCCGAACCGGCCGCGATATCCGGTGGCGGCGCCGGCGGCGCGGGTGGCGCCGGTGGCGGCGCCTGCACGGCATTGGCGGAAACCTCGGTCACCGGCGGCGGTGGGGTCGGCGGCGGCGGGGTCGGCGGCGGATTGACCTGCTGGATGATCTTCGGCGGCGGCTGCTTCGGCGGCTCCGGCGGCGGCGGCGGCGGTGGCGGCGGCGGCGGCGGCGGCTCGATGAAGCTGACCTGGACGATCTTTTCCTTTTCCTTGTGGTTCTGATTGGGCGGCGCCATCGGCGCCACGATCAGCAGGAAGGCAAATGCGTGCAGCCCGATGGCCACTGCCAATGCCCAGGTCCGCTTCCAACTAAAACGCCCGGTTTCTTCGTTACTAGAGGCCATCTGTCACTATCTGGAAGCTGATCAATCGGGGGATCGCATCGCCGCAGTGACCTGTCGGGAGCCGTCTGGTTGGACCTGACGGAACCCGCCACGGGTTTGCTGAAACAATGCGCAGTGAAAGGTTTTCAACGTTACAACACGCCATGGCTTTTGTATAGCGCTGGCGGGGCGTGAAATGGACGTCCACCTTCGCCAGCGCCATACCGGATGGCTACTTGCCTGCAGCTCCCAGTTTCTTGAGCAATTCGTTGGCCCGGTCAGCGCTTTCCGGTTCCTGCGCGGCCTTCTTCAATGCGGCGACGCGCGCAGCCTTGTTGTTCAGGCCCCGCTCGCACTCGGCCAGCACCAGGTAGGCGTTGCCCATGTGCTTCACGCCCTTGCTGATGGCCTGGTTGACCATCGTCTTGGCCTTGGCGTAATGGTTGTTGGTCAGTTCGATGTTGGCGATCTGCAGCGCGGGCTCGCCGTCGGTGGCCAGCGGCAGCGCCTTCTGCAACGCCTGCGTGGCCGCCGGGATGTCGCCGGCCACGTAGTCGGCCTTGCCCAGCAGCACGTAGTTCTCCGCGCTGGGCTGCATGATCTGCTTGCTCATGCCTTCCTTGATGACGGCGATCGCCTTGTCCGCCATCGGCTTGGGTTCGTCGCTGGACAGCGCCTGGTTGTAGTACAGCGAAGCCAGCAGCACGTAGTCCGCTTCGTTGCCGAGCAGGCCCTTGGCACGGGCATCTTCCATGACCTTGATCGCCTCGGGGTATTTCCCCGCCTGCTGGAGCGCCTGGATGGCGGCCTCGACGACCTTCGGGTCATCCGGATGCGCGGCGAGGTTGTCCTGCGCCATCTGCACCAGCTGGTCGTTCTGCCCGCTGGCGGCATAGCTTGCCATCAGGATCTGGTCCCACTGCGGCTCGGGCTTGTCGGTCAGCGATTTGGCCTTCTTTACGGCCGCGATGGCTTCCGGGTACTTCTCCAGACGATACAGGTCGTTGCTTTCGACGGCATACGATTCGGCAGTTTCCTTCTTGCCCTCGGCTCGCCACTTCTTGAGGGTGTCCAGCGAGGCCTGGTACTGCCCGTCGGCTTGCTGCGCGACAGCCATCATGTACTGCATGGCGAAGTAGTCGTCGTTTGGCAGCACGCCGTTGTCCAGGGCGCGTTGCAGCAGGCCGATCGCGGCCTTGAAATCCTGCGCGTTGTACTTGAGCACGGCCAGCCCGCGCAGCGCCATGGCCTGGGCGTACTTGCTCTTGCTGTCGTCGAGCAGCTTCTGCAGGGTCGCCTCGGCCGTGGCGGCATCGCCCTTGTTGAGGGCATCGAAACCTTCCTGCAGCTGCTTCTGGTCCTGCGTCTTGGTGAGGTCGAGCTTCGGCGCGGTGCGCGTACTGTCGGGGTACTCGCTCGTCTGCTTGGACTTGTCGTCGTGCTGCTTCCGGGCCCATGCCGGGCTGGCGAGCAGACCAAGCAGCAAGGCCGCGGTGGCCAGCAGAGTGAAGCTTCGAAGCTGTTTCATGGGGTTCCTCATCGCAAGGCCGGTACGTGTCGACGCAAACAGGCGGGTCTTGCAGCGTAACCCTATCCGGGCCCGGATAACAAGTTGCGCTGCGGCATAAAAGATCTTTTCAGATCAACAGGTTAGACACAAACAAAGTGTCGCCGAAGGCCGCGCCCCCAGCCTTGCTCAGCGGCGGTCGGCGATCACCGGCTGCCGGCGCCTGCCACGTCACGGCAGGCGCCGGTGGTGCCTCGTCAGATATCCAGGTTGGCAACCTTGAGCGCGTTGGCCTCGATGAAATCACGCCGCGGCTCGACCGCCTCGCCCATCAACATGGAGAACATCTGGTCGGCGACGATCGCATCCTCGATGCCGACCTGCAGCATGCGGCGGGTTTCCGGGTTGACCGTGGTATCCCACAGCTGCTCCGGGTTCATTTCGCCCAGGCCCTTGAAGCGCTGGATGCTGCGCCCCTTCTTGGCCTCCTCCAGCAACCAGTTGCGGGCGTCGACGAAGCGGAGGATGCCGCGCGAAGCATTGCCCCGGCGCACCACTGCATCGGGCTGGACCAGGCCGGCGATCTGCTGGCTGATCGCCAGGATCGGACGGAACTCGGCGCTGCCGAAGAACGGCTGCGGCAGGAACCAGGTGTGGCTGAGCCCATGCTGCTCGCGGATCACCTCGATGGCCGCCGGCTGCGCCGCGCCGGCGGCGGCGGCGTGTGCCGGTCGCAGGCGCAACGTGTAATGCGGCTTGCCCAGCCCGCTCGCGCTGAGCTTGAGCGTCACGGCGTCCAGCCATCCCTGCATGGCCTCGGCATCGGCCCACAGCGCCGGCACCAGCGGCGGATGCTCCAGCATCGCGGTGAGCACCGCGGGGTCGAAACGATGTGCCAGTCGGGCGATCTGGTCCAGCGCGCTCTGGTAGCCGCGCAGCAGCTTTTCCAGCGCCTCGCCGGTGATGGGCGGCGCCTCGGGGCTGTACTCCAGCGCAGCGTTGTCCACCGCGCTGGAGATCAGGTAGTCGTTCAGCGCAGTGTCGTCCTTGATGTACAGCTCCTGCTTGCCCTGCTTCACCTTGTACAGCGGGGGCAGGCCGATGTAGATGTGGCCGCGCTCGATCAGCTCGGGCATCTGGCGGTAGAAGAAGGTCAGCAGCAGGGTGCGGATGTGCGAGCCGTCGACGTCGGCATCGGTCATCAGGATGATGCGGTGATAGCGCAGCTTGTCGGGGTTGTACTCGTCCTTGCCGATGCCGGTACCGAGCGCGGTGATCAGGGTGCCTACCTCGGCCGAGGCGAGCATGCGGTCGAAGCGTGCCTTCTCGACGTTGAGGATCTTGCCCTTGAGCGGCAGCACCGCCTGGGTCCTGCGATTGCGGCCCTGCTTGGCCGAACCGCCGGCGGAATCACCCTCGACCAGGAACAGCTCGCACAGCGCCGGATCCTTCTCCTGGCAGTCGGCCAGCTTGCCGGGCAGGCCGGCGATGTCCAGCGCGCCCTTGCGCCGGGTCATCTCGCGCGCCTTGCGGGCGGCTTCCCGGGCACGGGCGGCGTCGACCACCTTGGAGGCGATCGCCTTGGCTTCGTTCGGGTGCTCCAGCAGGAATTCGCCGAGCTTCTCGTTGACGACCTGCTCCACCACCGTCTTGACCTCGGAGGAGACCAGCTTGTCCTTGGTCTGCGAGGAGAACTTCGGGTCGGGCACCTTGACCGACAGTACCGCGATCATGCCCTCGCGCATGTCGTCGCCGGACAGGGCGACCTTGGCGTTCTTGGCCAGGCCTTCCTTCTCGATGTAGTTCTGCAGCGAGCGGGTCAGCGCGGCGCGGAAGCCGGTGAGGTGGGTGCCGCCGTCGCGCTGCGGGATGTTGTTGGTGAAGCAGAACATCGTCTCGTTGTACGAGTCGGTCCACTGCATCGCCACCTCCACCACGATGCCGTCCTGCTCCGCGGTCAGGCTGATCACGTTCGGGTGCAGCGGGGTCTTCATCTGGGACAGGTGCTGCACGAAGGAGCGGATGCCGCCCTCGTACGCAAACGTGTCCGAGCGCCCTTCCCCGCGCTCGTCTTTCAGCTCGATGGTGACGCCGGAGTTGAGGAAGGCCAGCTCGCGCAGGCGCTTGGCGAGGATCTCGTAGTGGAAGTCGATGTTGCTGGTGAAGGTGGCCGGGCTGGGCAGAAAACGAACGGCAGTGCCGCGCTTGTCCGACGGGCCGACCTCCTTCAGCGGGAACAGCGGCTCGCCGAGCGAGTATTCCTGCAGGTATTCATGGCCGTCGCGGTGGATGGTCAGCCACAGGTGATCGCTGAGCGCGTTCACCACAGAAACGCCCACGCCGTGCAGGCCGCCGGAGACCTTGTAGGAGTTGGCGTCGAACTTGCCGCCGGCATGCAGCACCGTCATCACCACCTCGGCGGTGGAGCGGTGCTCCTCCGGGTGCATGTCGACCGGGATGCCACGACCGTTGTCGGCGACGCTGACCGAACCATCCTCGTGGATCATGACCACGACCCTGTCGCAGTAGCCGGCCAGGGCTTCGTCGATCGAGTTGTCGACGACCTCAAACACCATGTGGTGCAGGCCGGTGCCGTCATCGGTATCGCCGATGTACATGCCGGGGCGCTTGCGCACCGCCTCGAGGCCCTTGAGTACCTTGATGTTGCTCGAATCGTAGTGGGATTCGTTGAGGGGTTCGTTCATGCGAAGGTCGTTTCCTGGCGCCAGCGACCCGGCCCGACGCGGCGCCGTGATCGGCCGGGCAAGGGTTATGCAACCTGCGAAAGGTGCAACCCTTCGATTATAGCAGGCGCGCTATCTGGCCTTGTTCCACGTGGAACACGCGAGCGGAGGTCGCCTGCAATGCCGGCGGCAATTCGGTGCCGGTCAGCAGCACCTGGGCGTGGACGTCCTGCAGTTCGGCCACCACAGCCGCCTGGTGCGACTGGTCCAGCTCGGAGGCAAGGTCGTCCAGGCACACCACCGGCCAGTCGCCATGTTCCTGTGCATACAGGGTAGCTTGCGCCAATACGCAGGCCAGCGCAGCGAGCTTCTCCTGGCCGCGCGACAGGTGCTCGCGCAGCGGGGCCCGTTCGAAAGAAAGCGTCCAATCGGCGCGGTGTGGACCCAGGCTGGTGTGCCCCCGCGCCTGATCCCGGCCGCGCTGCGTCGCCAATTGATCGGCAAGCGGCAGCTCGTCCGACCAGCCACGGCGGTAGCGCAGTTCCATCGCGCCCAACTCCGGCAGCAAGGCCGCCATGCTGACTTCGAGGCAAGGTCGCAAGCGGTCCAGGTAAGCGCGGCGCTGCAGGTCGATGCGTTCTGCGGCCTGCGAAAGCTCCCGTTCCCACGGTTCGCACAGGTCATCCGACGGCGTCACTCCCGCGCGCAGCAAGCTGTTGCGCTGCTTCAGCGCGCGCTGGCAGCGACGCCACAGCGCCAGGAAATCCTGTTCCACGTGGAACACGCCCCAATCGAGATAGCGCCGACGCTCCTCGGCCGGGCCGGCGATCAGCGCATGTGAGCCAGGCTCGAAGCAGACCACCGCGCAGGCCTGCACCAGCTCGCCGATCGACGCGGCCTCGCCGTTGATACGCGCCTCCCAGCGCGCGCCCGAACGCCCCAGCCCCAAGCGTTCGACATCAGACTCATCGCGGTGGCGCACCTCGGCAAACAAGGCCAGTTGCGCCATGCCCCGCTGCACCAGCGCCTCGCGCGCGCCGGAACGAAACGAGCGTGCGTGCGAAAGCAGAAAAGCGGCCTCCAGCACGCTGGTCTTGCCGGCACCGTTGTCGCCGATGAACACGTTGATTGCCGGGTCCAGCGCCAGGCTGACATCGGTCAGGCAGCGCAAGCCGCAGATACGCAACTGTTCCAGCCTCATGCGGACCGACACCCCAGACGACAACGCCGGGGCTCCCTGCGGAGACCCCGGCGCTGCTGGTGACGACGCCTGATCGCAACGACCACGAGAGCCGCGTCAGAGCCGCAGCGGCATGATCACATGGCGCGCCTGCTCGTTGTCGTGCTCCTGCACCAGGCAACTGGACTGCGCATCGCGCAGGCTCAAGCGCGCCTTGTCGCCGCGCAGGGCCGCGAGGGCATCGAGCAGGTAACCCACGTTGAAGCCCACCGCCAGGTCGGAGACATGGGTGTCGGCCTCGACCTCCTCCACGGCTTCTTCCTGCTCCGGGTTGTGCGCCACGATGCGCAGCTTGCCCGGCGACAGCTCCAGCCGCACGCCGCGATACTTCTCGTTCGACAGGATCGCCGCGCGCTGCAGCGCCCCGCGGAGTACCTCGCGGTCCAGCGTGGCGGTCTTGTCCGCACCCAGCGGAATCACCGCCTCGTAATCCGGGAAACGACCGTCGATCAGCTTCGACGTGAAGGTGACATTGCCCCGGCGCACGCGCAGATGGTTGCGGCCGAACTCCAGCTCCACCTCGCCGTCACCGCCTTCCAGCAGGCCGATCAGCTCGTTGACGCCCTTGCGCGGGATGATGATCTGGCGGCGGGTGCTCACCGAGCTCTGCAGCTCGGTCTGCTTCATCGCCAGGCGATGGCCGTCGGTGGCCACGCAGCGCAGGCTGTGTTCCTGCAGGTCCAGCAGCATGCCGTTGAGGTAGTAGCGCACGTCCTGGTTGGCCATGGCGAACGCCGTGCGCTCCATCAGGTCGCGCAGCACCTCCTCCGGCAGGTTGACCTTCTCGACCACCTCGATCTGATCCACCGTGGGAAATTCGCTGGCCGGCAGCGTCGTCAGCGTGAACCGGCTGCGTCCGGCGTGCAGTGCCACGCGGTCACCGTTCAACTTCAGCTCGATATGGGCGCCGTCGGGCAATGCGCGCACGATGTCGAACAGCTTTCGGGCCGGGATGGTGATCTCGCCGTCTGCGAGCTTCTCCGCCTCGGTGACCGCGATCATCTCGACTTCCAGGTCGGTACCGGTAAGCGAGACCTGACCGTCCGCCACCTTGAACAGCAAGTTGGCCAGTACCGGCAGCGTCTGGCGCCGTTCGACCACACCCACTACCTGTTGCAGCGGCTTGAGCAGAGCTTCACGTTGGATGCTGAATTGCATGGTGGGCTTCCCTTTACCTGCTGTTCTTTCTTTTGAAAAGAAGTGTAGTGGCTGTTGTTGTACTTGTGGAGAACCGGTCTTTGTCGTTTTTTGTCCGCAAAATCAACTTGTTACGATCTATTTTCTGTGTGCAGTGCAGGCCGGCCAGGCAGTGCATGACTTGTGGATAACCTGGCAGGTCCATTCATCCACCCATTATCCACAGCTTGGCCCCAACTTGCCCCGCATTCTCGCGCATTCCCGGCGCGCAGGCCCGCCCACGCGCGCGTCAACCGGTGAGCGTGCGGATCAACTGTTCCCAGTCCTGGCGCATGCGCACGTCGGTTTCGAGGAACTTGCGGATCGTCTTGCAGGCGTGCATCACCGTGGTGTGGTCGCGCCCGCCGAACGCCTCGCCGATCTCGGGCAGGCTGTGCTCGGTCAGTTCCTTGGACAAGGTCATCGCGATCTGCCGCGGCCGCGCCAGCGAGCGCACGCGCCGCTTGGAGAGCAGGTCCTGCAGGCGCACGTTGAAGTATTCGGCGGTGATCTTCTGGATGTTGGCGATGGTGACCGCCTGGGCGTGCGTGGCCAGCAGGTCGCGCAGGGTCTCCTCGGCAAAATCGGTGGTGATCGGCCGCCCGTAGAAGTTGGCACGCGCCGCCAGAGTGTTGAGCGCGCCTTCCAGGTCGCGCACGTTGGAGCGGATGCGCTTGGCCAGCAGCATCGCCACGCTCTCGTCCATGGCCACGCTCTTGTCGTGTGCCTTGGACAGCAAGATTGCCGCGCGCGTCTCGAAATCCGGCGGTTCGATCGCCACGCTCAGGCCCCAGCCCAGGCGCGACTTCAGGCGCGGCTCCAGCTTGTCCACTTCCTTGGGATAACGGTCGCAGGTGAGGATGATCTGCTGCTTGGACTCGAACAACGCGTTGAAGGTGTGGAAGAATTCCTCCTGCGTGGTGTCCTTGCCCGCGAAGAACTGGATGTCGTCGATCAGCAGCGCGTCGACCGAACGGAAGCGGCGCTTGAACTCGTCCATGCTCTTGGCGCGCAAGGCCTCGATCATCGAGCCGACGAACTGCTCCGAGTTCAGGCACATCACCTTGCAACCCGGGTTGCGCTCCAGCATCAGGTTGCCGGCGGCGTGCATCAGGTGGGTCTTGCCCAGGCCGGTGCCGCCATACAGCAGCAGCGGGTTGTACGCGCGCCCCGGGTTGGTGGCCACCTGCATCGCGGCGGCCTTGCCGAGCTGGTTGGACTTGCCCTCGACGAAGGTTTCGAAGGTGTAATGCGGGTCGAGATTGTGGTGGAACGCCTGCGTCGCCGCCGCAGGGGCGGGCCGGGTGGGCGTGGCTGCCGCCGATTTGGCCGGCTCCGCCCGACGTACACTGGAACCCACCTCCAGCCGCACCGGCATGGCGCGGCCAGCCAGCTGCCCCAGTACCTGCTCGATTTGCGCCAGGTAGCGCTGGCGCACCGTGTCCAGCGTGTAGGAATTGGGGGCGAACAGCTGCAAGCCGTCGGCATCGTCACGCGCCTGCAGCGGCATCAGCCAGGTGTGCAGGTCTTCGGCGCTCAGATCGCCTTCCAGACGCTCAAGGCAGCGCCGCCACAGATCACTCATGAATTCGATCAACCACGACTTGGGGCGCTTGCGCGCAGGGTGATGGGCTAGTCTAGCAGCAGCCCCCGCGGTGCCGGACCGGCGCCGTCGCCGCGTCGCGCAAGGCGCGAGCTGGCGCGATTTGACAGCCGCGGCCCCGACCGGACATACTCTCCAACCTTTTACTCACATTCCCTTCGGAGCAACCCATGAAGCGGACCTTCCAGCCCAGCAAGCTCAAGCGCGCCCGTACCCACGGTTTTCGCGCACGCATGGCCACCGCCGACGGCCGCAAGGTGATCAACGCCCGTCGCGCCAAGGGCCGCAAGCGCCTGATCCCGTAATCGGGCGCGGCGTGATGTCCAGCGCCGGTCTGCCGCGCGAGGCGCGGCTGCGTCGGCCCGGTGAATTCGCCGCCTTGCGAAACAGCAGCGGACGCGCAGGCGGCCGCTGTTTTCATTTGCGCTATCGCGACAACGAGCTGGGCGGCGCGCGGCTGGGCCTGGCCATTTCCAAGCGGGTGTCCAAGCGCGCAGTGGAGCGCAACCGGATCAAGCGTCTGGTGCGCGAGTCGTTCCGGCGCGTGCGCCACCGCCTCCCCGCGATCGACCTGATGGTGATGGCGCGCGAACAGGCCGCCGGCGTGCCCGGGCCGGAGTTGCTGGGCGAGCTGGAAGCCCTGTGGCAAAAGCTGCCGGCCCGCGCGGCTGACCCGGCCGAACCATTGAAGCGAATCGACGGTCCCCCCACAATCGAGCGCTGACCTTTTTCCAAGCTTCCGCGGCGAGACCCTCGAGTCGTGGCGTTACCCGGATCTGCTACGCGATGAATCAAACGCGCAACTTCCTCCTGTTTGCCCTGCTGGCCGTGGCCTATTTGCTGTTCATGGCCTGGGAAAACGACCACGCACCCAAGCCGGCGCCGACCCCTGCAGCCACCGCCAGCCAGGCCGTCCCGACGTCGGCGGACGGCAGCGTTCCCGCCGCGATGGCGGTCGCGTCGAGCGCCGCGCCTTCGAGCACGGCGGCAACCGTCGCTACCCATGAGCCATCGGCACCCGCGAGCGCGCAGCTGATCACGGTCGACACCGACGTCCTGCACCTCACGATCGATACCCGCGGCGGCAGCCTGGTGCACGCCGAACTGCTGGCCTACCCGCAGCAGGCGCCGACCCACAAGAACCCCACCCCGCCGCCCGTCGTGCTGCTGGACAACAGCCCCACGCATTACTTCGTGGCGCAGAACGGCCTGGTCAGCAGCAGCGACACCGCGCCGGCCGACCAGCCCAACCATCTGGCGCTGTTCCACAGCGAGAAGACCAGCTACACCCTGGCGCCGGGCCAGGACGAACTCCAGGTCGCGCTGACCTGGCGCGACGCCGCCGGCCTGGCGGTCACCAAGACCTACACCTTCAAACGCGGCAGCTACGTGGTGGGCCTGAGCCAGCGCATCGACAACGGCGGCAACACGCCGTGGCAGGGCAACGCCTACCAGCAACTGCAGCGGATCGCGCCGCCCAAACCGTCCAGCTGGTTCAGCCATTACACCGATCCCGAGCAGCGCAGCTTCATCGGTGCGGCCTGGTACACCGGCGAGAAGTTCGAGAAGCTCGGCTTCAAGGATTTCGGCGAGAAGAAAGACGCGCTCGACAGCGAGATCAAGGGCGGCTGGGCGGCGATGCTGCGCCTGTACTTCGTCACCGCGTGGATTCCGCCGGCCAGCCAGACCAACCACTACGTCACCCAGACCATCGATCCGGACAGCGCCCACCCGCGCTACCTGATCCGCACGATGAGCCCGACGCTGAACGTGGCCGCCGGGCAGAGCCTGACCACCGAAGCGCGGTTGTACGTGGGCCCGAACCGGCAGGGCACGCTCGATGCGATCGCTCCCGGGCTCGACCTCACCATCGACTACGGCATGTTCAAGGCCATCGCCGTGCCGATGCACTGGATCCTGTCGCAGTTCCACGCGATCACCAGGAACTGGGGCGTGGCGATCATCCTGCTGGTGCTGCTGATCAAGGGCCTGACCTGGAAGCTCACCGCGATGCAGTACCGCTCCAGCGCGCGCATGCGCAAGCTGACGCCGCGACTGCAGGCGCTGAAGGAGCGTTACGGCGACGACCGCCAGAAGATGCAGCAGGCCACCATGGAGCTGTACAAGAAGGAGAAGGTCAACCCGATGGGCGGCTGCCTGCCGGTGCTGATCACGCTGCCGGTGTTCTACGGCCTGTTCTTCGTGCTCGAGTACAGCCTGGAGCTGCGCCACGCGCCGTTCCTGTGGATTCCCGACCTCAGCGCGCCCGATCCGTGGTACATCCTGCCGATCATCTACGCCATCGTGATGCTCGGCACGCAGTGGCTGAACCCCGTCGCCGCGGGCATGGACCCGACCCAGGCGAAGATGATGAAGGTGATGCCGTTGCTGTTCACCGTGATGTTCGCCTTCTTCCCCGCCGGCCTGTGCCTGTACTACGCGGTCAACGGCCTGGTCGGGCTGGGCCAGCAGTGGTGGGTGACCCACCACATCGATCGCGAAGGCGAACCCAAGGCCAAGGCGGCCTGACCCATCGCCGAATGGACGACACACAGCCGCGACGGTTGCCCCGCCGCGGCTGTTTCGTTTCTGGTTGCTGACGTCGCGGACCCTTCGACTCCGCCGCTGCGCGGCTACGCTCAGGGAGATCGTCTTTACTCCCCAAACCGTTCGTCCTGAGCGTAGTCGCGCAGCGGCGAAGTCGAAGGACATCGCACCCCCCGTTCAAACCCGAAACCGCCCTGTAAAGTTCGTCCCATGACCACCGAGACCACCGAGACCACCGACACCATCGCCGCCATCGCCAGCGCCCCCGGCGCGGCCGGCGTCGGCGTGTTGCGCGTCTCCGGTCCCGCCGCGCCAGCCATCGCGCAAACCCTGCTCGGCCGCGCACCGCAACCTCGCCATGCCCACTTCGCCGCGTTTCGCGATGGCGCCGGCGAACTGATCGACCGCGGATTGCTGCTCTACTTTCCCGCCCCCGCCTCCTACACCGGCGAACCTGTGCTGGAGCTGCAGGGCCATGGCAGCGCCGTGCTGCTGGACGCATTGCTGCGCCGCTGCTGCGAACTTGGCGCGCGACTGGCGCGCCCAGGCGAGTTCACCGAACGCGCATTCCTCAACGGCAAGCTCGACCTGGCCCAGGCCGAAGCCGTCGCCGACCTGATCGCTGCCCGCTCGCAGGCCGGTGCGCGGGCAGCGCTGCAATCGATGGAAGGCGTGTTCTCGCGCAAGGTCGGCGCGCTGCTGCAAGCGCTGATCGCGCTGCGCGTGCACGTCGAGGCGGCGATTGATTTCCCCGAAGAGGAAATCGACTTCCTCGCCGACCCCGCCATCACCGCGCAACTCGCCAAGCTGCGCCGCGAACTGGCCGACCTGCTGCGTGAAGCGCAACGCGGCGTGCGCCTCAACGACGGACTCAAGGTGGCCATCATCGGCCGCCCCAACGCCGGCAAATCCAGCCTGCTCAACGCGCTGGCCGGCAGCGACCGTGCCATCGTCACCCCGATCGCCGGCACCACCCGCGACGTGCTGCGCGAAAGCCTGAGCCTCGACGGCATCGTGCTGGAACTGGCCGACACCGCCGGCCTGCGCGATACGGAAGACGAAGTCGAACGCGAAGGCGTGCGCCGCGCCCACGGCGAACTGCAACGCGCCGACGTTGCCCTGCTGGTCACCGCCGCCGCGCACGCCGGCGCCGACCTCGCCTTCTTCGCCGCGTTGCCGTCCCAGGTAGAGCGCATCGTGCTGGTCAACAAGATCGACCGCGACGGCCTCGCCGCGCATGACGAATGGCGCGAAAGCGTCTACTGGCTATGGGCCTCTGCCAGAACCGGCGACGGCCTCGATCTCCTGCGCGACCACCTCAAGCACGTCGCCGGCGCCGGCAGCGGCGAAGGCGCCTTCAGCGCCAGACGCCGCCACGTGCTCGCCCTCCAGTCCGTGCGTGACCATCTCGATCGCACCGCCGCCATCCTTGCCACCACCCGCGCCGGCGAACTCGCTGCCGAGGAATTGCGCCAGGCCCAGCACGCGCTGGGCGAAATCACCGGCCACTACAGCAGCGACGACCTGCTCGGCGCGATCTTCAGTTCGTTCTGCATCGGCAAATAGCCCGTCGGCGCCGCTACGCGAGGAACCTGTCCAGCTCGCGCCCGGTGGGCATGCCGCCCTGCGCGCCCAGCTTCGTCACCGACAGCGCGGCGGCCGCGCAGGCCTTGCGTACCGCTGCGGCCAGGCCTTCTTTCAGGAATACCGCCAGCGTCGCGTTGAAGGTGTCTCCGGCGCCGGTGCTGTCGACCACGTCGACCTTGAAGCCGGGCTGGTGCAGCGGTTCGCCCTGTTCGCGATACCAGGCGCCTTCGCCGCCGCGGGTGAGCACGACCGGGCATGGGGCGCGTTGCATCAGCGCCTTGAAGTCTTCGGTGGGATCGGCGCCGAGCAGGATCGCCAGCTCGTGCTGGTTCGGGGTGACGTAGCGGGCGAGTTTGAGCCAGTCGGTGGGCAGTTTTTGCGCGGGGGCAGGATTGAGGATCACCGGCACCCCGAGGCGGTGGCCCAGGCGCACGGTGGCTTCGACGGTTTCCAGCGGGATTTCCATCTGCACCAGCACGGCGTCGGCCCGTTCGAGCAGCGAACGCGCGGCTTCGACGTGGGCGGGCGTGACGCGAGTGTTGGCGGCGGGCACCACGATGATCTGGTTCTCGCCGCCGGCGACGGTGATCGAGGCGGTGCCGCTGGCGCTGTCGTCGAGGCGCGCGACGTGGGTCAGGTCGACGTGTTCGGCGGCGAGGCCGGCGTGCAGCTGGTCGCCGAAGGCGTCGCGGCCGAGCGCGCCGACCAGGGCGACCTCGGCGCCCAGCCGCGCGGCAGCAACCGCCTGGTTGGCGCCCTTGCCGCCGGGCACGGTAAGGAAGCGTTTGCCGAGGATGGTCTCGCCGGGGCCGACGAAGCGCGGCGCCTGGGTGACCAGGTCCATGTTGATGCTGCCGACGACGACGATGCGGCTCATGCGTGCTCCACGGCGGACGGGCTTTCAGGATGAATCCGAAAGCTTACCCGTTGGCGCGACGAGTTGGGTGCGACCGCGACCCCGTAGATACCGTCTTGCCGTCCGTCAGGCAAGCGCGATGCTGGGGTCGAAATTCTTACCTGAGCGGATAACCCCCCAAGCGAGGTGGAGCAGCTTGCGCATGGCGGCACCCAGCGCCAGTTTGCGTGGCTTGCCGCGAGCGACCAGTCGATCGAACAAGGCGCGCACGGCGACGTTGTGGCGGATCGCCGTCATCGCCGGCATGTAGAGCTTGGCGCGCAACAAGGCGTGACCGAGCTTGGACAGGCGGCTTTGACCGACCCACTTGCCCGACTCGCGGATGGCGGGATTCATGCCGGCGAAGGCATCGAGCTTGCGCGGGTCGTCGAACCGGCGCAGGTCGCCCGCACAGCCCAACATGAAGGCCGCCGTCAGCTCGCCAATCCCCGGAATGGAGGTCAGCAGGCCGGCATCGCGGCGTAAGTCCGGATCCGAGTCGATGTGGTTGTCGATTTCCTTCTTCAGCTCTGCGATCTGGGCGTCCAATGTCTCCATCACGTCGGCGATGGAGCCGCGCACCGCCTGATCGCTGACGTCCAGTCGGTTGCGTTCCATCTGGCGCATGCCCTCCAGATCGTTCAGCCGGTGGATCAGGGCGCGCAGTTTGCGCTGGGCGGGCGTGGGCGGCACCCACGGCCGCAAGGTGGTGCCTACCTGCAACTGCGCCATCGCAAAGCGGGCGATCAGCTTGGCATCGGCATGATCGGTCTTGGTCCTCGACAACTCGCTCTTGGCATAGGCGGCGACCTGGGCCGGGTTGGCCACGTAAACGGTCACGCCGCGCTCGACCAGGAAAGTGGCCAATGCTTCGTGATACACGCCCGTCGCTTCCATGCACACCGCCGCTCCCGGCACGTGGCGATCCAGCCAGTCGCTCAGCAAGGTGAAGCCGGCGGGCGTGTTCGGCAACTTCGCTTTGGTGCGGTACTTGCCCTTCGGTTCCAGCGGCGCGGCCACGTCAAAGGTTGCCTTGGCCACGTCGATGCCAACCATGGATTCTGTCATCAGCCAATCCTCGTTCGGTTCAGGTGTCCGACCATCGAAGATCCGCCAAGCCGATCCTTACACGTGCAGGCTCACGCCAGGGGCGGGCCTAAGATACCGTTGCAGCTTGCGGCAGATAAAACGGAACGGGGGCGCGAATCTACGGCGCAGGCGCGAAGCCAGAGGAGCCCGACGGCGTCTCCCCGTTCCCACCGATGATCAGTCGGCGATTCTCCCCCAACCTCCGAGGAGAATCGACACATAAGGAGCCCGCCCGCGGGCGATGCTCTTAATGCTTTTGCGATTCCCGATTCCCGGCCAAAAAGGCATCGCCCGCAAGCGGGCTCCTACGGGAGGAGGGGTTCAGGGCGAGGGCGCGCGACCGAGGCCGCTGGCGTCGCCGGGCAGCAGGGCCGGGGCGGGGCCGGCCACAGCCAGCAGGGATTGGGCGTAGCTGTCTTCCATGCTGATGGTGGAGACCTCGTCCCAGCTGAAGAACGAGACCTCGCGCATCCACTCCGCGTCCGGGCTGAGTTCCTGCATGTAGAAGCCGTCGTCCTCGACGCTGACCAGCCGGCCGATGTAGCAGACCTCGGACTCGTCCTCGCTGTCCACGTGCACGCCGATCACCGGTGCCTGGGCGCCGGCGGCCTGGACTACCTCGCGGATGCTGTCCAGCGGGAAGCCGCGCGGCATCCGCGGCAGGATGTGCTTGAGCGCCAGCGCCTTCTCGAAGAAGGCATGGTGCTTGTCGGGTGCTTCGAGCTCGGAGATGTCGCGGTGCCGCATCACGTACATGCCGTCGTAGGTGATGCCGTCGCCGACCACCCAGAGCAGGAAGAACTCCCGCCCCACCCCGCCCACGTAACCGCAGAAGCTGCCGTGTTCGAGGTCTTCACGCCACAACCGGATCAGCGTCTGTTTCTGTTGCGCCTCGCGCAACTGGGCGCGCTGGCCGGTGTTTTTCAGTTCGATAACGTTGTTCACGGTGTCCATTTTAGCAGATCGGGGTGATCTGCCGGCTTTACAGGATGTAGCGGCTGAGATCCTCGTCACGAACCAGGTTGGCGAGGGAGTTGTCTACATGTTGGGCGTCGATCTTGTATTTTTCGCCGGACTTATCCGCAGCTTCGAAGGAGATTTTTTCCAGCAGACGCTCCATCACGGTGTGCAGCCGGCGGGCGCCGATGTTCTCGGTGCGCTCGTTCACCTGGAACGCCACCTCGGCCAGGCGGTCGATGCCGGAGTCGGCGAACTCGATGGTGACGCCCTCGGTGCCGAGCAGTGCCACGTACTGCTTGGTCAGCGCGTTGTTCGGCTCGCGCAGGATCCGCTTGAAGTCGTCCACGCTGAGCGCGGAGAGCTCGACCCGGATCGGCAGGCGGCCCTGCAGCTCGGGGATCAGGTCCGAGGGCTTGGCCAGCGAGAACGCGCCGGAGGCGATGAACAGCATGTGGTCGGTCTTGATCGGGCCGTACTTGGTCGAGACGGTGGAGCCTTCCACCAGCGGCAGCAGGTCGCGCTGGACGCCCTCGCGGCTGACCCCGGCGTGGCCGTGGTCGCTGCGCTGGGCCACCTTGTCGATCTCGTCGATGAAGACGATGCCGTTTTGCTCGGCGTTCTCCATCGCCTGGGCGCGGATCTCCTCGTCGTTGAGCAGCTTGCCGGCCTCCTCGTCGATCAGCAGCGGGCGGGCCGCCTTGATCGCGAGCTTGCGGGTCTGGGTCTTGGCGCCGCCCAGGTTCTGGAACATCTGGCGCAGTTGCGCGCCCATCTCCTCCATGCCCGGTGGCGACATGATCTCCACGCCCACGTTCATGGCGAAATCCAGCTCGATCTCGCGCTCGTCCAGCGCGCCCTCGCGCAGCTGTTTGCGCAGCTTCTGGCGGGTGTCGCTGTCGATGGCGGGAGCGGCCGGTGCGTCGTGGCTCCAGTCGGTCGGCGGGGACTGCCGGCGCGGCAGCAGCGCATCGAGGATGCGATCCTCGGCGCGGTCCTCGGCCTGTGAACGCACGCGTTTGATCGCCTGCTCGCGGGTCAGCTTGTAGGCGCCGTCGGCCAGGTCGCGGATGATCGACTCGACGTCCTTGCCGACGTAGCCCACCTCGGTGAACTTGGTCGCCTCGACCTTCACGAACGGCGCGTTCGCCAGCGTCGCCAGCCGCCGCGCGATCTCGGTCTTGCCCACGCCGGTGGGCCCGATCATCAGGATGTTCTTCGGGGTGATCTCGTTGCGCATCTCCACCGGCAACTGCATGCGTCGCCAGCGGCTGCGCAGCGCTACCGCCACCGCACGCTTGGCGTCGTGCTGGCCGATGATGTAGCGGTCGAGTTCGTTGACGATTTCGCGGGGGGTGAGTTCGGACATGGGCTGGCTTCGCAGGGAATAGGGAATGGGGAATAGGGAATGGGAAGAGCGTGGGCTTGCGGGAATGTCGGGCTTGTCTATTCCCTATTCCCCATTCCCCATTCCCAGCTCCTCGATCGACACGTTGTGGTTCGTGTAGATGCAGATGTCGCCGGCGATCTTCAGCGCCTTCTCGACGATGGTGCGGGCGTCCAGGTCGGTGTTTTCCAGCAGGGCCATCGCGGCGGACTGGGCGAACGGGCCGCCAGAGCCGATCGCGATCAGCCCGTGCTCGGGTTCCACCACGTCGCCGTTGCCGGAGATCAGCAGCGAGGTTTCCTTGTCGGCTACCGCCAGCATCGCCTCCAGTCGGCCGAAGCGGCGGTCGGTGCGCCATTCCTTGGCCATTTCCACCGCGGCGCGGGTGAGGTTGTTGTTGTGCTTCTCGAGCTTCTGCTCGAACAGTTCGAACAGGGTGAAGGCGTCGGCAGTGGCGCCGGCGAAACCGGCCACCACCTCGCCCGTCTTGCCGAGCCGGCGCACCTTGCGCGCGTTGCCCTTCATCACCGTGTTGCCCAGCGTGACCTGGCCGTCGCTGCCGATCACGACGCGGCCGTCGCGGCGCACGCAGACGATGGTGGTGGCGTGGAAGGATTCCATATGAAGCTCCATGGGTTGAGCGCACGACATGGGGGTGGTCGGGCAAGGCTTCAACACGCCGCCGGCAGGAGCGCACCCCGTGCGCGACCGCTCTTCGTCAGGTGACGGCAAGAGCATCGCGCACAGGGTGCGCTCCTACGGCTTCCTTTTGGCCCGCGGATGCGCCGCGTCGTACACCTTGGACAGATGCTGGAAATCCAGGTGGGTGTAGATCTGGGTGGTGGCGATGTCGGCGTGGCCGAGCAGCTCCTGCACCGCGCGCAGGTCGCCGGAGGATTCCAGCATGTGGCTGGCGAAGGTGTGCCTGAGCAGATGCGGATGGATGTGTTTCGGGATGCCCTGCTGCAGCGCGAGGGTGTTCATGCGCAACTGAATCGTGCGTGGATGGATCGGCGCGCCGCCGCGGCCGCGGAATACCGGGCCGTCCGGCGGCATGCCCTGCTCGGCGCCGAGCGCACGAAGCGCGGCCACGGCGTGGCGGCCGACCGGCACGATGCGCGTCTTGCTGCCCTTGCCCAGCACGCGCACCTCGCCGTCGTCGAGCTTGAGGTCGAGCCAGCGCAGGCCGCACAGCTCGGACAGGCGCAGGCCGCTGGAGTAGAACAGCTCCAGCATCGCGCGGTCGCGCACGGCGAGCTTGCCGCCGCTGTCGGTCTCCACCAGCGCGGTGGCCTCGTCCACGTCGAGCACCTGCGGCAGCTTGCGGCGCACCTTGGGGCCGCGCACGCCGAGCAGCGGATCGTGGCTCAGCGTGCCCTCGCGACCGAGCTGGCGGAACAGGCTGCGGCAGGAAGAGAGCAGGCGCTGCAGGCTCTTCGGCGCCAGCCCCGCGCGATGTTCGCCGGCGATGAACGCGCGCATGCGCGCGCCGTCGAGTGCTTCGAAGGTGCCTACCTGACCTGCCGCCATGAAGCGCAGCAGCTTGTCCAGGTCGCGCCGATAGCCGGCGACGGTGTGCGGCGAGGCGTGGCGTTCGCCGGCGAGGCGGGCCAGCCAGGCATCGACTTGGCCGGCCGGGGTCACTACCGGCTCAGGAGACATCCCGCGAGCGCGCCAGCGCGGCGGTGATGGTGGCGGAGATCATCCTCAGGAACAGCGTGCCCATGCCCGGCTGGAAGCGGTTCGGGTCGGCGCTGCCGATGGCCAGCATGCCGGCGTCGCCCAGCGGGATCAACGCCACCGACTGCAGTCCGGTCGCGTGCTCGCCGAACAGCCGCGCCAGCTTGTCGGCCGACAGGCGGCCGGAGCTGGGCTCGCCCTTGTGCAGGAAATCGGCGAACTCGGGCAGCGCCGCCGCGCCGCCGGCGATCTGCTGCAGCCAGTCGGCGCGCGGCAGCTTGGGTTCGGCCCCGAACAGCAGCAGGCTCACGCGCTCGGTGTGGAAATCCGCGCTGAGCCGTGCGATCACCGTGCGTGCAGTGACCTCCATCGTGCTGGCGCGCAGCAGCGCCACGGTCAGGCCGTGCACGCGCTCCATCAGCTTCTCGTTCTCGGCGGCGATCTCGACCAGTTCGGCCAGCCGCCGCTCCAGCTCGGCGTTCTTGTCGCGCAAGCTCTGCATCTGGTAGACCGCCAGCGAGGCCACCGCGCCGCCGCTCTCGCGCGGCGGCATGGTCAGCTTGGCGGCAAGCTCGGGGTACTCGCTGAGGAATTCCGGGTGCCGCTTCAGGTAGGCGGCGACCACGCGGGCCTGGGTGGCGTCGTCGAGCAGGGTAGCGGTCATGCGCGGAGATCCTGGAGCGGGGCGGGCGGGGCTTGCCTGCCGCAGTGTGCGATGGACGCGCGCGGGCTTCAACCGGCCGGCGGCGGTTCGACGCGGGGAAGCGCCCATTCGCCCTCGAAAACGAAGGCCGCCGGGCCGGTCATCCAGAGCGCATGGCCGGCGCCGGCCCAGTCGATGCGCAGGCTGCCGCCGGGCAGCGCCACCGCGACGCGCTCATCCACTTCGCCGCGCCGGTGCAGCACCGCCATCGCGGCGCAGGCCCCGGTGCCGCAGGCGCGGGTCCAGCCGGCGCCGCGCTCGTGCACGCGCAGGCGCAGGTGGCTGCGGTCCAGCCGCTGCACGAAGCCGGTGTTGGCGCCTTCGGCGAAGCGCGGATGCCGGGTCAGCAGCGGGCCGAGCCGTTCCAGCGCGGGATCGGCCAGGTCATCGACCGTCACTACCGCATGCGGATTGCCCATCGAGACGGCGCCGATGTCCAGCGTGTCGCCGCCGACCTCGATCGGGTAATGCGCGGCCGTCGCCGCGGCCGCGAACGGAATCCGCGCCGGTTCGAAGATCGGCTCGCCCATGTCTACGGTGACTTGGTCGGGTGCGAGCACGCGCACCGTCACCGGGCCGGACGGACTCTCGATGCGCACCGCCTGGTCCAGCGCCAGCGCGCCGGCACGATGCAACCACGCCGCCACGCAGCGCACGCCGTTGCCGCACTGGCCTGACGGCGAGCCGTCGGTGTTCCAGATGCCGTAGTAGAACGCGCACGACGGATCGCGCGCCGGCTCCACGCTGAGCAGCTGGTCGAAGCCCACGCCGGTGTGGCGATCACCCAGCGCGCGGATCTGCACCGCGTCGAGCGCGAACGCCTGCCGCCGGCAGTCCAGCACGACGAAGTCGTTGCCGCTGCCGTGCATCTTGGAAAAGCGCAGTGGCGCCGGCGCCATCTCAGTGCTCGCCGGAAGCATCCGCGGCCACGCTGGCCGGCATCGCCGGTGCCGGTGCGCTGGTGGCCGGTGTCGGCGGCGGCGCGGTTCGTGCCGGCGGCAGCACCAGCGGTCCCTTGTTGCCGCAGCCGGCAAGCAGGGCGACGACGAGGGCGAGCGGCAGCAACAACAGGGATCGGCGCATGGCGGGGTTCCTCAGCAAGTGGCCAGTATAGCGAGGCACCCGCGGTGCGCCGGCTATCATGGGGCGGCGGCGCGTGCCGCGCGACGACGAGGGTGGATGCGATGGACTGGAGCGCCTTGCTGCGCATGCCGATGACGGTGCTGCTGGTGCTGGCCGCGGTGTTCGCGCTGGTCACCCTCGCGCAGCTGGTGATGCTGCGCCGGCACCTGCAGGCGCGTCGTCGCGCAGCGGCCAGCTGGCGGGCGCTGCTGTGCGTGGCGGCGTTTGCGCTCACACTGTTGCTGGCCGGCACCGGCGCCGCGCTGCGTGGCTACCACCTGCTGGGCGAGGAGGCGTCGGTGGTCGAGATCGACGCGCGCATCCTGTCGCCGCAGCGCTGGGCGCTCAACCTGACCTGGCCCGACGGCAGCACGCGCGAGGTCGAACTGGCCGGCGATGCCTGGCGCGTCGAGGCGGTCGTGCTGAAGTGGAAGCTGCCCGCGCTGCTGGCCGGCGTGCCACCGCTGTACCGGCTCGATCGGCTCTCCGGCCGCTACGACGATCCCGCGCAGGAAATGACCGCGCCGCGCACGGTGATCAGTTTCGAGCCGGCCGGTGCGTTCGACCTGGTCAAGCTGGGCAAGACGCACCCTGCGTGGCTGCCGGAACTCGACACGGTCTACGGCAGCGGCGCGTTTCTGCCGCTGGTCGACGGCGGCCACTACACGGTGAACCTGATGCGCACCGGCGCGCTGGTGGCGCGGGCGGACGACGCCACTGAGCAGCGCATCCGCCACCCGCTGGGCGGCTGACGCGCGACGCGATCAATCCAGCGCCTGCTCGTAGCGCCAGGCGTCGGTGCCGTCCTCGTAGTAACGCCGATACGCGCCGAAACGGCGGAAGCCAGCGCGCTCGTACAGGCGGATCGCCGCGGCGTTGTCCGGACGCACCTCCAGCCGCAGCCGGTCGCAACCGCGCCGTCGCGCGGCGGCCGCGGCCGCCTGCAGCAGCGCCGCGCCGATGCCCAGGCCGCGCGATTCGGGTCGCGTCGCCAGCGAATACACGCGCGCCACCCGGCTGCGCTTGCGGAAAAACAGCACCGCGCTGCCGAAGAAATCGTGGCGGCCGCCGCTGGCTACCAGCACTTGCGCCGAATCGCTGTCCAGGTGGCGGCGGTATTGCGCCCGGCTCAGGCGGTCGCCGTCGAACGCGTTTTGTTCCAGCGTCACCAGGTCGTCGAGATCGGAAAGATCCGCGCGGCGCACGCGCGCCGGTGCGGTGACGGGCAAAGACGGCATCGAGGGTGGTATCCGTGGCATCAGGCAGGGCAATCCCGCGGACTCTAGCAGGCGCTGCACAGGCTGGCGCGGGCGGGCATTTACGTCTCCTTCAGTGCCATCCCTTGTGTCGTCGCGGCGCTGTGCCAGACTGCGCACTTTGCGCCGCCGCCCGCCCCGGGCGCGACCGGCCGCGCATGCCACTTGGGATCGAGAGGTGTCATGGCCCGCCTGGTCGTCGTTGTCGAGAAAGCCTCCGACTGGAGCTCGTATTACCCCTCCGTTGATGTGATGAGCGCAATGGATTATCTGCGCACGCCGGTCGGTGCCGACGACGAACGCACCCACGTGATCAACCTGTGCCGCAGCTACAAGTACCTGGGCACCGGCTACTACGTGTCGTTGCTGGCCGAGGCGCGCGGGCACAAGGTGATGCCGTCGGTGCGCACGGTGAACGACCTGCGCCGGCGCTCGCTGTACGGCCTGGACATCGACGACCTCAACCAGAAGCTCACCCACTTCCTGCCTGCCGGCGGGCGCGACACCACCGACTTCGGCATCCTGGTGTACTTCGGCGAGACCGCCTACCCGGCGCTGCAGGACCTGGCCCGGCAGGTGTTCGAGATGTTCCCCTGCCCGCTGCTGCGCATCGAGTTCGAGCGCGACCGCGTGTGGCAGGTCAGCTCGATCAAGCCGGTCGGCCTGCATTCGCTGGACGACGCGCAGGAGGACGCCTTCGCCGAGGAACTGGACCGCTTCTCGCGCAAGCTGTGGCGCAAGCCGCGCGCGCGCAAGCAGTTCCGCTACGACCTGGCCATGCTGGTCGACCCGGCCGAGCAGATGCCGCCGTCGAACAAGCGCGCGCTGAAGGCATTCATCGGCGCCGGCAAGGAGCTGGGCATCGAGGTCGACCCGATCGGCAAGAACGACTACCAGCGGCTGGCCGAGTACGACGGCCTGTTCATCCGCGAAACCACCGCCAGCGACAACCACACCTACCGCTTCGCCCACCGCGCCGAGAAGGAAGGCATGGTGGTGGTCGACGACCCCAGCTCGATCCTGCGTTGCACCAACAAGATCTACCTCAACGACCTGATGGTCTCGCGCAAACTGGCGGTGCCGCGCACGGAGATCCTCTATCGCGACGACAGCAAGGGCATGAAGGAAGTCGTCGAGCGGCTCGGGTTCCCGCTGGTGCTGAAGATCCCGGACGGCTCGTTCTCGCGCGGCGTGGTCAAGGTCGAGGACGAGCAAGAGCTGGCGCACGCGGCCAGTGGCCTGTTCCAGCACAGCGCATTGCTGCTGGCGCAGGAATACGTCTACACCGAGTTCGACTGGCGCATCGGCGTGTTCAACCGCGAGGCGATCTACGCCTGCAAGTACTACATGTCGCGCGGCCACTGGCAGATCTACAACCACGGCGCCACCGGCACGGCAAAGTCCGGCGGGTTCGAGACCATCGCGTTGAAGGACGCCCCGGTGGCCGTGGTCAAGCTGGCGCTGAAGGCGACCCAGCCGGTCGGCGACGGACTCTACGGCGTCGACCTCAAGCAGGTCGGCAACCGCCCGGTGGTGATCGAGGTGAACGACAACCCCTCGATCGACGCCGGCGTGGAAGATGCCTATCTCGGCGACGAACTGTACCTGCGCGTGATGCGCGAATTCCTGCGCCGGATGGAACGCAAGCGCCAGGGCGGCGCCGTCTGAGCCATCAGCGCCAGGCCGCGCCGTGAACGGTGTGGACGACACGCAGACGCCGCCGCGCCAGCCAGCGGCGCGGCAGCCCCGGTTCCAGCGCCAGCAGCACCAGCAAGGGCGCGACCAGCAGCCAGAACGCGGGCGTCCAGCCCAGGAGCGCGGTGTGCGCCGGCACCAGGGTGCTCAGCAGCAAGACGCCACCTCCGAGCAGCCAGGTGCTGGCAGCGGTAAACAGGCGTGGATGATGCGGTGAAAGCGGGCTCGACGTGCGCATGGGGCATCTCCCGTGAAAGTGCCGCCAGCGTGCCTGCCGCTCATCTCACCGCCTGCGACCATGCACGCTGAGGGGTGGCTTGTAGACTGGCAGCCAGTACTCCTCAGGGAACCCCCATGCAGCCCGCCCAGTTCGCCGTGTTCGGTCACCCGATCAGCCACAGCCTGTCGCCGGCGATCCACCAGGCGTTCGCGCAGCAGTGCGGCATCGAGCTGGCATACCGCGCGATCGACGTGCCGCCGGCCGACTTCGCCGATGCGGTGCGGCGCTTCTTCGCCGATGGCGGCCGCGGCGCCAACGTCACCTTGCCGCACAAGGCGGCCGCGTTCGCGCTGGCCGACCAGCACAGCGTGGCAGCCACGCGGGCCGGCACGGCCAACGTGCTGACCCGGCTGGAGGACGGCCGTCTGGCGGCGCACAACACCGACGGCGACGGCATGGTGCGCGATCTGGCCGAACGCCACGAGATCGACCTGCGCGGCCATGACACCTTGCTGCTCGGTGCCGGCGGCGCAGCGCGCGGGGTGGCCTGGCCGCTGCTCGATGCCGGCGTGCGATCGCTGACCATCGTCAATCGTTCGCCGGCGGCGGCCGACGCGCTGGCCGACGCCATTGGCGAGCCGGCGCGGGTGCGTACCCGCTACTGGGACGACCTGGCCACCATCGGCAGTTTCGACCTGATCGTCAACGCCACCTCGGCTGGCGTGCTCGGCGCGGCGCTGCAACTGCCGTTTGCCCTGCTCGGCAGCCGCGCAGTGTGCTACGACCTGTCCTACGGCCAGGCCGCCGCCGGTTTCATCGGCTGGGCCCGCGCGGCCGGCGCGCGCTACGCCTGCGACGGCCTGGGCATGCTGGTGGAAACCGCGGCCGACGCCTTCGCGCTGTGGCATGGCCAGCGACCGGACACCGAGCCGGTGTACCAAACCTTGCGCCGGCAAACGGCCTGAGCGCACCGGTCGCCGCCGCGCCACACGACTGAAACAATGCGCGGGCAGGATGGCGCGACCCGCCGGGAGCGCGCCGATGACGACGACTCCAGCGCGCGGCCATCGTTTGCGCAGCAGGTGTCATGTCCCGCTTTCTTTCCACCGTATCGCACCGATACGCGCTTGCCGTCGTCTTGCTGCTGGTGTTGGGCGGAGCCGCTGCGACCTTCCGGCGGGGCCCGGTGGCGGCACCTTCGCCCACTGGAACGACCGCTGTCGAAGCGGCCGGGACACCGCTCGACGATGCGCAGAGCGACCGCGCCATCCTGCTCGGGCTGGCGCGCGACGCCATGCGCGACGGCCGCCTGATCGCGCCGGCCGGCAGCAACGCGTTCGAGTTCTACCTCAGCGTACTGCAGCTGGAGCCGCACGACCGCACCGCGCACGAGGCGTTGCGGGAATCCTTCGGCCGCGCCTCGGAGGAGATCGAGCGCACCATCAACCGCAACGAACTGGAGGAGGCGCGCCGCGAAATCGATCTGCTGCGCGAATTCGACAGCAACAACTTCACGCTGTCCCTGCTCGGCGGCAAACTGTCCGCCGCGCGCAACATCCTGACCCGGCAGCACGAGGCCGAAGCCGAGCGCATCCGCCAGGCGAACGCCATGCGCGGCGCGGCGATGTGAGGCCGGCTCAGCGCAGCAGCGGCCCGGCCTTCCGCAGCAGCGCCGCGACCAGTTCCGCCTGCATGAAGGCGTAGCGGTCGGGAATGTCCAGGCAGACGATCTTCTTGCCCTTGAGCCGGGCGCGATGGCGCGCCTGCAGGCGCCGGCGATGGCTGCTCTCCATCACCACGATCCATTCGGCCCGGTCCAGCTGGTCCGTGCTCAGCACCACGTCGGCGTCGTCGGCGAGGCCGGCCGAATCCACCTCGAGGTTCGGCCATGCGCCGAACACCCGCTCGGCAGTCGGGCTGCGCCGGCGGTTGCGGCTGCACAGGAACAGCACGCGACGGATGCCCATCAGGCCTCCGCCAGGTAGACGTCCTTCAGCCGAACGTAATGCCCGGCCGAATAGTGCAACTGCTCGATCTCGCGCTCGCCCAGCACGCGCACGCATTTCGCCGGGTTGCCCAGCCACAGCTCGCCCTCGCCGACCACCTTGCCCGGCGGGATCAGCGCGCCGGCGCCGACGAAGCCGTGGCGCATCACCACCGCGCCGTCGAGCACGCTGGCGTGCATGCCGATCAGGCAGTAGTCGCCGATCGTGCAGGCGTGCACCACCGCACCATGGCCGATGGTGACGCCCTCGCCGATCAGGCACGGGTAGCCCGGGCCGTACGGGCCGGCGTGGGCCACGTGCACGACCGCGCCGTCCTGGATGCTGGTCTTGGCGCCGACGCGGATGGCGTTGACATCGCCGCGCAGCACCGTGCCGGGCCAGATCGAGACGTCGTCGCCGAGCACCACGTCGCCGATCACCGTGGCGGCGGGGTCGACGTAGACGCGTTGGCCGAGCGTGGGCGCGATGCCCTTGAAGCTGCGCAGGGAATTCATCGGCGCATTCTAGCGGCGCGCGGTGCCTCGTCACGCTGCCGCGCTTGATTTCGCCCGGCGCGATCGCCACGCTGGCGGCTCAAAGGAGACCGCATGAGCCCCGACAATCCGCTGCTGGCCGACGACACCCTGCCGGCGTTTTCGCAGATTCGCCCCGAGCACGTCCAACCGGCGATCGACGCGATCCTGGCCGACTACCGCGCCGCCATCGACGCGCTGGTCGCCCCCGGCGCGCCGCGCGACTTCAACCACGTGATGCTGACCCAGGAACGGCTGGAGCAGCGCCTGGCGCGGGCCTGGGCACCGGTGTCGCACCTGCAGGCGGTGGCCGACAGCGAAGCGCTGCGCGCGGTCTACGGCCCGGCCGAGGAAAAACTCACCGAGCACGCGATCGAGCTGGGCCAGAACCGCGCGCTGTACGCGGCGGTGCAGACGCTGGCCGATGCGGCGGATTTCGCCGCCTTGCCGCGGCCGGAGCGCGCGCTGGTCGAACATGCCCTGCGCGACTTCAGGCTGTCCGGCGTGGCGCTGGCCGAGCCGGCGCGTTCGCGCTTCCGCGAGATCGGGGTGGAGCTGTCGCGGCTCTCCACCGAGTTCTCCCACGCGGTGCTCGATGCCAGCGAGGCATGGCACGAACACGTCACCGACGAGCGCGACCTCGCCGGCATCCCTGCCTCCGGCCTCGCCGTGCTGCGCCAGTATGCGCAGGATCAGGATCTGGACGGCTACCTGGTCACGCTCAAGCAGCCCAGCGTGCAGGCCGTGCTGAACTACGCCGACCACCGCGGCCTGCGCGAGCGGGTGTACTGGGCCTACCAGACCCGCGCTTCGGACCAGGGTCCGGATGCGGGCAAGTTCGACAACAGCGAGCGCATCGAGAAGATCATGGCCCTGCGCCACGAAGCTGCGCGCCTGCTCGGCTTCGCCAATGCGGCGGAGGAGTCGCTGGCCACCAAGATGGCCGCCTCGCCGGCCGAGGTGCTGGAGTTCCTGCACGACCTGGCCGCCCGCGCCAAGCCCGTCGCGCAGCGCGAACTGGCCACCCTTCGCGAGTTCGCCCGCGCCGAACTGAAGCTCGACACGCTCGAACCGTGGGATGTCGCCTACGCGTCGGAGAAACTGCGCCAGCGCGAGTACGCACTGGACGAGGAGCAGCTCAAGCCGTACTTCCCGCTGCCGGCGGTGATCGACGGCCTGTTCGGCCTCGCCGGAAAACTCTACGGCATCACTCTCGCCGCCCGCGACGACGTCGACGTGTGGCACCCGCAGGTGCGCTACTACGACGTGCGCGATGCCGCCGGCAAGGTGTTCGCCGGCGCCTACGTCGATCTCTACGCGCGCAACGGCAAGCGCGGCGGCGCCTGGATGGACGTCTGCCGCGCCCGCTTCGACGACGGCGGCCAGGAGCAACGGCCGGTGGCCTTCCTCACCTGCAACTTCGCCCCGCCCACCGAGGGCAAGCCGGCACTGCTCACCCATGACGACGTGCTGACCCTGTTCCACGAGTTCGGCCACGGCCTGCACCATTTGCTCACCGGCATCGCGCTGCCCTCGATCGGCGGCATCGACGGCGTGGAATGGGACGCGGTGGAACTGCCCAGCCAGTTCATGGAGAACTTCGGCTGGAATCGCCAGGCGCTGGACCTGTTCGCGCGCCACTGGCAGACCGGCGAGCGGCTGCCGGACGAGCTGTTCGAGCGCATGCTGGCCGCGCGGCATTTCCACGCCGGCCTGTTCCTGGTGCGCCAGCTGGAGTTCGCGTTGTTCGATTTTCTGCTGCACCTGGAGTACGAGCCGTCCCGCGGCGCCCGCGCGCTGGCGGTGCTGGAGCAGGTGCGCAAGCAGGTGGCGGTGCTGCATCCGCCGGCATGGCAGCGCTTTCCGCACGGCTTCAGCCACATCTTCGCCGGCGGCTACGCGGCCGGTTACTACAGCTACCTGTGGGCCGAACTGCTCAGCGCCGACGCGTTCGGTGCGTTCGAGGAGCAGGCGGGGGAAAGCGGCAGCGTGATCGACCGCGCCACCGGCGAGCGCTTCCGCCGCGAGTTCCTCGCCGTCGGCGCCAGCCGCCCGGCGCTGGAGAGCTTCATCGCCTTCCGCGGCCGCAAACCCGAGCCGGAGGCGCTGCTGCGCAGCTACGGTTTGGCGTGAAGGGCCGGGAATGGGGAATAGGGAATAGGGAATCGCAAAAGCGGTCGGTCGCGAAGCGTTGCCGCTCTTCCTATTCCCTATTCCCCATTCCCTATTCCCCGCCCCCAAGGCAAAAAAAAGCCCGCCGAAGCGGGCTTTCCTTCAGGAGCTGAGTCTGTGCGACTCAGGCAGCCTGGACTTCCTCGGCCTGCAGGCCCTTCTGGCCCTTGGTGACGATGAACGTGACGCGCTGACCTTCCTGCAGGGACTTGAAGCCCGTGCCCTGGATCGCGCGGAAATGCACGAACAGGTCATCACCGCTTTCCGGCGTGATGAAGCCAAAACCCTTGGCGTCGTTGAACCACTTGACTGTACCGCTCTGACGATCCGACATGTAACGTTACCTTTGAAGCATGGATGATTTGCGGCTCGGAGCGATTGCACTTGACCGCAAGATGGGCAAGTGAACCGGGTGCTCCGGACGGCTTGCCCGCGCAGCATACACTGGAAATCGCGATTTCGGTGGCTTTCCTGCACCGAAGTATTGCGATCGGCGCGAACCGTTCAGCCGGCCCGCCGGGCCGATCGGGGCAATCCTTTACAATATCCCGATGAAAATCGCCTCCTGGAACGTCAACTCGCTGAAGGTGCGCCTGCCGCATCTGGGCCAGTGGCTGGCCGACGCACAGCCGGACATCGTGGCGCTGCAGGAAACCAAGCTGGAGGACGCGAAGTTCCCGGTCGACGAGCTGGCCGCTGCCGGCTACCGGGCCGTGTATTCGGGCCAGAAGACCTACAACGGCGTGGCGATCCTGGCCCGTGAGGCGCCGGTCGACGTGATTACCGACATCCCCGGCCTGGACGACCCGCAGCGGCGCATCCTCGCCGCGACCATCGGCCCGCTGCGCGTGGTCGACCTGTACGTGGTCAACGGCAAGGCGGTCGGCGACGAGAAATACGCCTACAAGCTGGACTGGATGGCCAGGGTGCGCGAGTTCCTGGCGCGTGAGCACGAGCGCCACCCGAACCTGGTGGTGCTGGGCGATTTCAACATCTGCCCCGACGATCGCGACGTCTACGACCCGGTGGCCTGGGGCGAGGACATCCTGTGCTCGCCGCCCGAGCGCGAGGCACTCAAGGCGATCACCGACCTGGGCCTGCACGACAGCTTCCGGCTGTTCGAGTCCGCGCCCGGGCACTACAGCTGGTGGGATTACCGGCAGGCGGCGTTTCGCCGCAACATGGGCCTGCGCATCGACCTGATCCTGATCGGCGACGCCCTGAAACCGGCCGCCATGGCGGCGGGGATCGACCGGGAACCGCGGCGCTGGGAGCGCCCGTCCGACCATACCCCGGTAACGCTGGAACTGGACATCTGACCGAAATGACTGCAAAGAACGAATGGCCGAGCTCGCTGGACGACCACGAACTGGACGAACTGGACCGCTACCTGCGCGCGCATACCGGCGAGGGCGACCTGCTGCTCGATGGGGTGCACGGCCTGCTCTCGGCGCTGGCCGTCGGCCCGCTGCTGGTGCTGCCCGAGGAATGGCTGCGCGAGGTGCTGCACGAGCCGTTCGAGGATGAGGACGAAGGCAATCGCGTGCTGGCCCTGCTGGCCAAGCTCAACGATTCGATCAGCGCCGAGCTCGACGTGGATGCCTACGAGCCGATCCTGGGCGAAGTCGAATCCGAGGCCGGTCCGATGCTGTCGGCCGCCGGCTGGTGCGAGGGCTTCAGCCGCGGCATCGACCTGCGCGCCGCCCTGTGGGAAGGCCGCCTGGCTGAAGATCCCCAGCTGATGGAGCTGCTCGGCCCGGTGATGGCGCTGGCGGTGGACGAAGGCATCCTGCGTGCCGAGGCCGAGTTCGAAAAGCTCAGCGACGACGAATACGACGACTGCCTGGGCCAGGTGCCGGCGGTGCTGCAAGCCGTGAACCAGTACTGGCAGGCCAACCCCGCCACCGAGGCGGAAGTGGAAGCGATGGTGCGCCAGCACCAGCCAGCCAGCGATAGCGAGGCCGCACCGCCGCGCCAGCGCAGCGGTCACTGGGTGCATTGAGGGCCGGGATTCGGGAATCGGGATTCAGGATTCGGAGTAAACCCATCGCCCGCGAGCGGGCTCCTGCTGCATTTGGCGAGGTCATTCGTGACGGAACTCGGCTTGTACACCCCGCTCGACACGTTGAAACCGGTTGCCGCCGACATCTGGATCGTCGACGGCCCGGTGGTGGCGATGGCGGCGCTCGGCATGCGCATGCCGTTTCCCACCCGCATGACGGTGGTGCGGTTGCCCGACGGCGGGCTGTGGTGCCACTCGCCGATCGCGCCCGACGCGGCGCTGTTCGAGGCGATCGATGCGCTCGGGCCGGTGCGCCATCTGGTGTCGCCCAACCTGCTTCATTACGCCCATATCGCCGCGTGGAAGCAGCGCTACCCCCACGCCACGGCGTGGGCTTCGCCCGGGGTGCGCCAGCGTGCGGCCAGCCAGCGCATCGACGTGCATTTCGACGCCGATCTGGACGACGCGCCGCCCCCGGACTGGGCCGGCAGCATCAAGCAGATGTGCTTCCGCGGCAGCCGCGTGATGCAGGAATTCGTGTTCCTGCATGACGCCAGCGGTACGCTGATCCTCACCGACCTGATCGAGAATTTCGAACTCGACAGGCTGCACGGCCCGATGCGCTGGCTGGCACGGCTGGGTGGCGTCCTGGACCCCGACGGCAAGGCGCCATGGGACATGCGCCTGACCTATCTGGGTCGCAAACGCCAGGCACGCGCTTGTCTGGCGCGGATGCTGGCGTGGCAGCCGCGGCGCGTGGTGCTGGCGCACGGGCGCTGGTTTCCGGACAACGCCATGGCCGAGTTGCGCCGGGCCTTTCGTTGGCTCGACTGAGCCGGTGTCGCGCCAGCGAAACGATCCGTTCCGGTGACACCGCTTGGATCGGCGCACGAATCGGACCATCTTGGCGGGCATGTCTTACCAGCCGGAGAACCCCATGAGCGATCGCACCATCACCCGCCGCATCCGCGGCACCGACACCTCCGACGGCGCCGGCGTGAAGCTCAAGCGCATCATCGGCCAGCCCGGGCTGGACATGCTCGACCCGTTCCTGTTGCTGGACGAATTCCGCTCCGACAGCGCCGATGACTACATCGCCGGCTTCCCCGAACACCCGCATCGCGGCTTCGAGACGGTCACCTACATGCTCGCCGGCCACATGCGGCACGGCGACAACCATGGCAACCGCGGCGACCTCACGCCGGGCAGCGTGCAGTGGATGACCGCCGGCCGCGGCATCCTGCACTCGGAAATGCCGCAGCAGGAAAACGGCCTGATGTGGGGCTTCCAGCTGTGGGTGAATTTGCCGGCGAAGGACAAGATGACGGCGCCGCGCTACCAGGACATCGCCCCGGAGCGGATTCCGGTGGTGCATCCGGCCGACGGCGTCGAGGTCAAGGTGATCGCGGGCGAGCTGGCCGGCGCCACCGGACCGGTCGAAGGCATCGCCACCGCGCCGGTGTATCTCGACGTCAGCCTGCAGCCCGGTGCGCGGTTCGCGCTGGCGTTGCCCGTCGGCCACCACGGTTTCGCCTACGTGTTCGAGGGCGAATCGGCGCTGGTCGGTGGCGAACGGCTGCAACGCAGCGAGCTGGGCGTGCTGTCCGATGGCGAACAATTGCAGCTGGCCGGCGGCGACAAACCCTCGCGCCTGCTGGTCGTCGCCGGCAAGCCGCTGAACGAACCGGTGGCTCGCTACGGTCCGTTCGTGATGAACACCCAGGCGCAGATCCACGAGGCGATCACGGATTTCCGGGCGGGCCGGTTCTAATCAGATAAAGCGCTCCTTGCATTCGCCCCCTCTCCCAGAGGGAGCGAACGCAAGGAGCGCGTCACTCCATTAAAGCGGGCGCTCTCACCCCTTCACGCTCCCCAGCAACAACCCCTGCAGGTAATGCCGCTGCAGCGCCAGGAACAGCACCAGCACCGGCAGCACGGTGACGACCGAGCCGGCCATCATCAGTTCGGTGTCCTCGCTGTGTTCGCGCACCAGCGAGGCCAGCGCCAGTGGCAGGGTGTAGTGCTCCTGGCCGGTCAGCACGATCAGCGGCCACATGAAATCGTTCCAGGCGGCGAGGAAGGTGAACACGGTCAGCGTCACCATCACCGGCTTGAGCAGCGGCAGCATGATCTGCACGAAGATGCGCCACTCGCCGGCGCCGTCGATGCGCGCCGCTTCCAGCAACTCGTCCGGCACGCTGCGGGCGAACTCGCGCACCAGGTAGATGCCGAACAGCGTGGCCATGCCCGGCACGATCGCGCCGGCGTAGCTGTTGACCAGGCCGGCATATTTCAGCAGCAGGAACAGCGGCAGCATCGCCACCTGGGCGGGGATCAGCAGCGCGCCGATCAGCGCGCGGAACAGGCGCTCGCGCCCGGCGAAGCGCAGCTTGGCGAAGGCGTAGCCGGCCATCAGGTTGCATACCAGCGCCAGCGCGGCGATCGCGCCGGAGATCGCCAGGCTGTTGAGCAGGTAGCGGCCCATGCCGGCACGGGCGAACAGCGCACGGTAGTTGTCCAGCGTGGGTTGCGCGGGCAGCAGCGGCGGCGGCAGCGAGCTGGCGCTGCCGGCCGGCATCAGCGAGGCCGACAGCATCCACAGCAGCGGCAGCACGGCCACCGCGGCGCAGCCGAACAAGGCGCCGTTGACCAGCCACCGGGCGAGGCGCGGGTTCATGCCGCCGCCCCGCGTCGCGCCAGTCGCAACAGCAGCATGGTCACCGCCAGGATGATGCCGAACAAGGCGAAGGCGACGGCCGAGGCCACGCCGAAGTTCCACCACTTGAAGCCGTCGTCGTACATCAGGTAGAGCACGCTCGTGGTGCTTTGCAGCGGCCCGCCTTCGGTCATCACGTAGGGCTCGGCGAACAGCTGGAAATAGCCGGCCACGGTGAGCACCATCACCAGCACCATGGTCGGCCGCAGCATCGGCAGGGTGATGTGGCGGAACTGCCGCCAGCGCGAGGCGCCGTCGATGCGCGCCGCCTCGTACAGCTCCGGCGGGACCGCCTGCAGGCCGGCCAGCAGGATGATCATGTTGTAGCCGAAGTTCTTCCACACCGCGAAGGCGATGATCGTGGGCATCGCCCAGTGCGGGTCGCCCAGCCAGTCCACCGGGTTCAGTCCCAGCATCGCCAGCGCATGGTTCACCAGGCCGTACTTGGTGTTGAACAGGTAGCGCCAGATCACCGCCACCGCCACCACGGTGGTCACCACCGGGGCGAACAGCACGGTGCGATGGAACGCCTTCATCCGCGCCAGCGGCGAGTTGAGCAGCAGCGCGGTGCCCAGCGAGGCGCCGATCGACAGCGGCACGCCGACAACCACGAAGTAGAACGTGTTGCCCAGCGCGGTCCAGAACAGCGGCCGCTGCAGCAACTCCCCATAGTTGTGCAGGCCGACGAAGCGCAGGTTGCGGATGTCGGCCAGCGCGTACAGGTCGTAATCGGTGAGGCTCAGGCCCAGCGCGCCCAGCACCGGCACGAAGAAGAACACGCCCAGCACCAGCAGCGCCGGGGTGAGGAACAGCCAGGCGGTGCGCGCGCGGCTCATCGCGTGCGCCCGGCGCGGTCGAGCATCCAGCGCCGCTTGGCCAGGATCGCGTCGGTGCGGCGGTCGATCTCGGCGGCGGCCTGGTCCACGGTGAGCTCGCCGTGGGCCGCGCGCGCGGCGACCAGCTGCATCTCGGTGACGATGCGCTCCCATTCCGGCACCGGCGGGGTCGGCTTGACCCGTTCCAGCTGCTCGTGGAATGCCTGTACCGCGGGATCGCCACGCAGCGCGTCGCCCCGCCACGCCGAACGGCGCGGCGGCATGTCGCCCAGCAACGCGTAGAACTGCTGCTGCACCTCGGGGCGCGACAGGTATTCGATCAGCAACCAGGCCTGCGCCTTGCGCGGCGAGTGGCGAAAGATGACCAGGCTGGAGCCGCTGGCGATGCCGGCTCCCGGGCCGTGCAGGCCAGGCAGCGGCGCGGTCGCCCATTCGTCCTGCCGGGACGCCGGGAGGCGTTGGCGGAACTCGCCGATGTTCCACGGCCCGGAGAAGTAGAACGCGTACACGCCGCGGCCGACCTCGGCCCATGGGTTGGGCACTTCGGTGTTGGCCAGCAGCGGCGCTTCGTGTCGCTTGAACCGCTCCACGTAGAACGCCAGCGCGCGCTTGAAGCCGGCGCTTTCGAAATTGCCGTAGCGGCCGCCGTCGCGCAGCAGCGGCTCGTCCTGCTGCAGGGCCAGCGACAGCAGCTGCTCGAACTCGTTGGTCGGCAGCAGGATCGCGTAGTGATCGGGCGCGGCCTGCGCCTGCAGCGCGGCCAGCTGCCGCGACCAGGCAGCCCAGTCGCGCGGCGGCGCGTCGAAGCCGGCGGCGGCGAGCAGGTCCTTGCGGTAGAACAGCAGCCGCGTGTCGACATACCAGGGGATGCCGACCAGGGTGCCGTCGATGCGGTTGGTGGCCCAGGTGCCGGGAAAGTAATCCGCCGGCTGCACCACGCGCGAACGTTCGACGTACGGCTGCAGCGGTTCGAGCGCATCCAGCGCGCACATCTCGGCGAGCCAGGTGTTGCCCAACTGGGCCACGTCCGGCGTGGTGTCGCCGGCGATCGCGGTGAGCAGCTTCTGGTGCGCCGCCTTCCACGGCAGTTGCTGCACGTCGACGCGGATGTCCGGGTGTTCGCGCTCGAACGCCGGCATCAGCTGCGCCACTGCCTCGCTCTCGCGGCCCATCGCCCAGAAGGTCAGTGTGTGGCGATCATCGTGATCGCCCCGGCAGGCAGCGATGCCGACCAGCAACAGCGCCGGCGCCAGCAGTCGCCAGCGCCGCCGGCTCACGGTGTGGCCGCCGCCCGTGACAGCCAGCCGCCGCGGAAGCCGGCCTGCTGCAGGCCCTTGCGCACATACGGGTTGCGCTTCATCACTTTCCACACCAGGCCGCTGCGCCAGTTCTCCAGCATCAGCAGGATCGGGCCCTGGTCGATGCCCAGGTACTCGGTGTCGACCCAGCCGAAGCCGGGAATCACCAGGCCGGTGCGCAGCGGCGCGTCGGGATCGCGCAGGGTCAGGTTGAACGCGTCGCGGAAGCCGTACTTCGCGTAGATGTATTTGCCGTAGCGCTGTTTCATGTGCAGGAACTCCGGCACCACCAGGTCCGGCGCGAAGGCGATCGAGCCCAGCGCTGCCGTGGGCGCGATGGTACCGTCATCGACCACGTGGCGCAGGCCCACGCCGCGCGCGGAGTAGCCGAAGTAGCGCCGCTCGCGCCCGTCCGTGACGATGCCGAAGTGGCCCGGGCCGTTGCTGGCCGTCAGCCCCCACAGGTTCTCGCCGTAGCCGGTCCAGCCCGCCGGATTGGCGATCGCGTAGTTGCGTTGCGACAGCACCGCATGGCGGCCGTTTTCGAAATAATCCGAATCGTGCTGGCGCATGAAGTCGTCACGGATGCCGCGGAAGTCGATCCACGCGGCGCTGTACTGGTGGCCGAACAGCGGCCCGAAGGTCAGGAAGGTTTCGCCGTAGAGCGTGCCCCAGTAGCGCGGGTTGGTGCGCGTCCACGCGTGCCACGCCGCGGGCTGCAGCGGATGGGTGGGCGAGCCCAGCGCCAGGATGTAGAGCAGGTTCGCCTCGCTGTAGCCCTCCCAGTCGTGCGGGATGAACTCGCCGCCGGGGGTCCAGCCCATGCTGACCAGCGGCGGGCGTGCCTGCATCCACGGCCAGTCGACGCGCTTGTAGAGCATGTCGGCGAGCGCGCGAATCTCTTTTTCCTGCGGCGTGTCGCGGTCGTAGTACGACTGCGCGAACAGCACGCCACCGAGCAGCAAGGTGGTGTCGATGCTGGACAGCTCGACGCCGCGACCGTGGCGCAAGCCGGTCTGCATGTCGAGGAAGTGGTAGTAGAAGCCGCGGTAGCCGGTGGCGTCATCCTCGCTGGCGTTCTGCGGCGAGTCGGCGAAGAAGCGCAAGGTCACCAGGGTTCGCTTGACCGCCTGGTCGCGGTTGATCCAGCCCCGTTCGGCGCCGATGCCGTAGGCCGTCAGGCCGAAACCCACCGCCGCGATGCTGGAGAACGACTGCCCCGGCCAGTGGTCCGGTGCCAGCCCGTTGACCGGATTGGTGGTGTCCCAAAAGAACTGGAAGGTGCGGTGTTCCAGCTCGTCCAGTTGCGCCTGCTGGTCGGCAGGGAGGGCGGTGAAGGCCAGCGGCGCGTGGCGCGTGGCCTCGGTGGTGATGTCCTGCGCTGCGGCTGGTGCCCATGCACCCAGGCCGGTGAGCGCGAATGCCAGCAGCAATGGGGCGAGGAAGGAGCGGAAGCGCAGAAGACTCATCGAGCGGAATATCCGTGGCGACGAATGAAGGATGTGGTTCTTGTGTTGATGGTGCAAACCCGGGTCACGCAGCTCCAGCGGTGCAGTAGCGATCGATGAAGGCCTGTTGCATCGGCATCGAATCGACGCAGCTGGCGACAACCTGGCCGACACCGGCAATGAACTTGCGCAGGTCCCGCTCGGGCATCTGGTCAACCAGGGGGTGATAGCCCCGCGGGATGATGCCTTGGCCGATCATCACCTGTACCCAGCTGACCAGAGCAAACATTTCCTCGGCATTGCGGAAGAAGCGGCCGCTGTCGCGAAACAGGGCGATGTTCTCGCGCAGTTGATCCGGAATCGACATCGTGCGGCACTGGCGCCAGAACGGCGTGTCGTCCCGCCGGGTGGCGTGGTAGTGCAGAATGAGAAAGTCACGGATGCGCTCGTACTCGAAAACGGCTTGCGCGTTGTAGCGATTGATCACCACCTCGCTGAAATCGCGCTGCGGAAAAAGATTGAGCAGGCGCGCGATACCGGACTGGATCATGTAGATGCTGGTCGATTCCAGCGGTTCCAGGAACCCGCTGGACAGTCCCAGCGCCACCACGTTCCTGTTCCAGAACTTCTTGCGCACGCCGGTGGTAAAGCGCAACGGGCGCGGCTCGCCGACCGCAGGTGCGTCGAGATGGGCGAGCAAGGTTGCCGCTGCTTCGTCGTCGCTGACATGGCCGCTTGAATACACGTAACCGTTGCCGGTGCGATGCTGCAACGGAATCCGCCACTGCCAGCCGGCATCGCGCGCGGTGGAGCGCGTGTAGGACGTGGGTGGTCCCACCTTCTCGCAAGCCACCGCAACTGCACGGTCGCACGGCAGCCAGTGCGTGAAGTCCAGATAACCCGTATGCAGCGCCTGCTCGATCAGCAGGCCACGAAAGCCGGAGCAGTCGATGAACAATTCGCCATCGATCCGCTCGCCGCTTTCCAGGACGACGGCCTCGACAAAGCCGTCATGCGCACGCAGCAGGGTCTGGGAGATCTTGCCCTCGGTACGACGCACGCCGCGCCGCTCGGCGTAGCCCCGCAGGTACCTGGCGTAGCGGCCAGCATCAAAGTGGTAGGCATAGGCGATGTCCGCCAGCGGCGAGCCGGCCGGTACATCGGTGGCCGAAGGCATGAACTTGCCAAGCGGCGCGGCCACCGTGTTCAGCGAGTAGGCGCCGATGTCCTCGGCGATACCCAGCTGATTCGCCTTGATCCAGAACTGATGAAACGGCAGCAGGCTGACATCGTGGCCGATCGTGCCGAAGCCGTGGATATACGTGTCGCCGATGCGGCCCCAGTCGTTGAACTGGATGCCGAGCTTGAACGTGCCCTGCACCTGCCTGATGAACTCGATCTCGTCGATTTCCAGGAGATTGTTGAAGAGCTTCAGGTGCGGCACCGTCGCCTCGCCGACGCCGACCGTGCCGATTTCTTCCGATTCGATCAGCCGGATTGCATAGTCCGGCCCGAGTACCTTCGCAAACGCCGCTGCAGCCATCCAGCCCGCGGTGCCACCGCCGACAATCACGATATTGCGGATGCGTGGATCAGTCATGGAAAACCCGCTCGTGCAAGGGAGTGCTTCGGCGTGAAGAACAAAGCCCGCGAAACGCGGGCTTTGCATGAGACCGCTCCGGTGCCGTCCACCGGCTCGAAGCTCCGCCCTAGAAGCTGATGCCGGCCGTGGCCCTCAGGGTGCGCGTGTAACCGGTGATGTCGCCGGTGGGGTTGTAGAACACCTGCGGGTTGTAGACGCCGCCGCTGCCGTAGTTCGTCATGTAGCCCACGGTATTCCTGAAGTTGAACACATTGATCAGGTCGATGCGCACATAGCCACTGACGTTGTCGTAGATCTTGAAGTTCTTCGTGGCCTGCAGGTCGAGGTCGCGATAGCCGAAGACCTTGCCGCCGATCAGGAAGCGGCCGTTGCCCGGTGGCGCGATGGCGACGACGCGACCGCCGGCGCCGTTGGTCACGCCGTTGTCCTGGTTCGTCGCCGGCGCACCATAAAAGGCCATGCCGACGTTGGGAACGGGTGTGGACAGGGTCAGCTTGCCGCCAAACACGAAGCCCCAGGGGCCATCGATGTTGCCGGTCACCACGAGCCGGTTCTTGGCCACGGCACCGCCGACAAACGGGTAATGGCCGACGGTCTCGAAGTCGAACGCGTACTGGTCGGTCGGGTCGTTGTTGTTGTGGTTCTGACTCGAATGGGTGTGGGTGTAGGCAATCGTCAGGCCCCAGTGCGATTCCTTGGTATAGGGCTTTTCCGCGGACAGCAGGACCTGGGTGGTGCGGGTTTCCAGGCCGTTGTTGCCGATGATGAAACTGCCGAAGCCGGGGATGCCGTTGCCCCACGGCTGACTGCCGTTCTGCCAGAAACTGCCGTCGGGATAGCGGTTGCCCAGCGTGTAGACCAGGCCGTCGTGGCTGCGGATGTTGGCGATCGCGGCGCTGGTGTTCCATTCGCCGATCGTGTTGCGCATGCCCAGGCTGATCTGGTCGGAGTAGGGCGTCTTGAGGTGGTTGTTGACCGCGTCCACCTCCTTGCCGGTGTTGGTTCCGGCCACCAGCGCCTGCAGGGTCGCGATGTCCATGTATGACGGATCAAAGGCGTAGCAGGTACCGACCCCTACCGTGCACGGATGGAGCGGGGTGTTGAACTGGATCGTCGGCTGCGACAGCACCGACTTGGTCTGCTCGACCTGGATCGCCTCGTACAGGTTGCGATCGTAGGAACGGCCGATGCCGCCGAAAATGACATGCGCTTCGTCCCCGTTGAGGTCGTAGGAGAAACCGAGACGGGGCTGGAAGTTGTTCTTCGGCGCCTTTCGATTGTTCCCGGTGCTGATGTAGTCGTTGATGTCCACGCCGCCCAGGGCCAGTGTCTGCGCGTAGGTCTGACCGGCGGGCGCACCCGTGTGGGGATCGGGGCTGTTGAGGGCGGCGACCACGTTGGCTGGCGTGACGTAGTTGAGATAGGAAGGCGTTTCCTCGTAATCCCAGCGCACGCCCAGGTTCAGGGTCAGCTTGTCGTTGATGGCCCAGTCATCCTGGATATAGGCGCCGAACTGCTTGTCGCGACTGGTCGCCACCGGACTTTGCCCCGGCGTGGGTGAGCCGAACTGCACTTCGTAGGGGGTCGCCTCGGTGCCGGCATCGGGCGTGACGGCGTAGCTGAACAAGGCATTCGTATCGCCGGCGTCCTGCGCCGTGAGTTTCACTTCCTTGTACTTCACCCCCATCTTGATGACGTGGTCGCCGTGCCACTCGAAATCATTGAAGGTCAGGTCGTCCTGCAGCGCCGGCCCTTTCTGGCCCTTGTTCTGCTGGGCCAGCGGGGAGTTGCCTGTCTGCAGGATCGTCTGGTTCTGGTTGATGTCCTGCGTGTACCGCGCACCGGCGCCGTGCATGGCGGGCGTGGGTGAGAAGAACGCGTCCTCGTACGTCACCTGCAGGCGGTTGAACCAGCTGTAGGCGCTGTGATCCCAGCGCAGGTCATAGCGTTTGTCGGTGTTGTTCGTGTTGATGGCCGCCGACGGCGTGGTGACGCCGCCGATGCCGGACACCTGGGTTTCGTCGCGATACTTGCCGCTGAGCTCGAAGCGATCGCGGTCGGTGGGCTCCCAGTCGATCTTGCCGAACCAGTCGTTTTCCTTGAACGGCAGGCTGGCCGGGCCGATCTGCGCGCTGGCGCTGGCGGGCAGCTGGCTTTCGTAGCCGCCGCCGATCAGGCCCGGAACCACCGTGGTCGGCGTGTCGAATTCCTTGCCCTCGTAGGCAATGAAGAAGTGCGCCTTGTCCTGGATGATCGGGCCGCCCAGATCGAAGCCGTAGTCCTTTTCGTGCGAATCGGTCTTCTTGTGGTTGGCTATTTCGGAAGGCGTCTTCGCGCGCATGGCGGTGTTGGTGAAGTCGCCGAAGACGTCGCCGTGGAAGGTGTTGGTGCCGGACTTGCTTTGCGCCACCACGGCGGCGCTCGAGACCTGGTCGAACTCGGCCTTGTAGTTCGAGGTGATGACCTTGTATTCGCCGATGGCCAGCTGCGGGAACGGGTTGCCCTGGCTGCCGGTCTGGCCGGTGACGCCGCCCTGCAACACGTAGTTCTTCTGGCCCACGCCGTCGATGTACACGTTGATCGCGCTGGTGGCCTGGGCGCCGGAACGCAGGCTGGTGTTGCCGTTCGCATCGCGCGTGAAGACCATGCCCGGCACGGCGTCGGCGAATTGCAGGAAGTTGCGCGAGGATTGGGGCGTGGCGTCGATCTGGCGCAGCGACACCGTGTTGCCGACCTCGGACGTCTTCACTTCCTGCAAGGCCGTTGCAGTCACCGTGACGGCGCCGAGGTTGGTCGCGTTGGCTGCGGCGGGTGCGCTGGTGCTGGTCGCGGCCGCGGCCGTCAGATTCAGGGTCGCGGTGGACGCCACGCTGAGCGTGACGGTCTGTGTCGTGCCCGGGCCGGCATCGACCGTATACGTGCCGGGTGGCAGGCCGACCAGCGCATAACTGCCTTCGCCGTTGGCCTTGGTCACGCGGGTCGAGCCCGTGGCGATATTCCTGGCGGTCACCAGGGCGTTCGGAGGCGCATGGCCGCGCAGGTTCGCGTCGGAACTCGCGGCCATCACGAACGATGGTGCGACGGCCAGAGACATGATCGACGCGCCGATCAATCCGGCCAGCAGGTTCTTCTTGAATTGCGTTGAGGTTTTCATCGCTCCCCTCCCCGGGCAGTTTGCTGAGACGTTCAGGAGTTCTTTTCTGGTTTGTTTCCGCCGCAGGTGTCGCGAACCACGATTTCAAAACCGAGCGTGTCGGCGGAAGGTGTTTCCTGCCCGGGGCGTTCGACGACGTCGGCCAGGCGCTCCAGCGCGAGACGGCCGAAGTCGGCAATGCGCACGCGCACCGTGGTCAGGGCCGGTGTCACGTAGCGGGTGATCGGGATATCGTCGAAGCCGGCCAGCGCGATGTCCTCCGGCACCTGCACGCCGGCGTCCTTGAACGCCGCCAGGCAGCCCACCGCCATCATGTCGTTGGCGGCGAACACGGCCGCCGGCCGCTTCGTCCGCGCCAGCAGCTGCTGGCCGGCGCGATAGCCCGATTCCTCGGTGAAGTCGCCATCCACCACGGTCAATGCCGCGCGCGGGGCGTATTTGGCCATCGCCTCGCGATAGCCGCGCTCGCGTTCGCTGGCGTCGAAGTTGCCGGGCGGCCCGGCGATCAGCGCCACGCTGCGATGGCCGGCCTGCAGCAGGTGCCGCACCATCGCCACCGCGCCGCCGTGGTTGTCGATGTTGATCACGTGGAACGCCGGCCCGCTCACCGCGCTGTTGAGCAGCACCACCGGCAGCGCCTTGGGCAGGTTGGCGCGCAGGAACGCCGTGTCGACCCGTTCGGACAGGATCAGCAGGCCGTCGACGCGACCCTGCATCGAGCGCACCGCCGCCGCCGCTTCGGTCGCGCCACCGTGCGAGCTGGATACCAGCAGGTGCAGGCCGCGCGCACGCGCCGCCAGGTCGATGCCGCGGATCAACTCGGAAAAGAACTCGCCGTACAGGTCGGGCAGCAGGGCGCCGACAGTGTGCGTGCGGCGGGTGATCAGCATGCGCGCCGCTGCATGCGGGATGTACTGCAGGCGCTCGGCGGCGGCGTGGATGCGCGCGCTGGTGGCCGCGGTGACGCCGCCGCCGCCATTGAGCGCGCGCGACACTGAAGCCACCGACACCCGGGCCTCGCGCGCCACGTCTTTGATGGTTGCTGCCGCCATGGGAATGTTTCCGCCGGGTTCGCCAACCCTTGGGTGGCGCCAACGTAAACGTTTTCATGCGGACTTGTAAAGGGCTTGTTGCGGCGACCTGTGCTGCATCGCAGCAGCGCGCAGGCGGCAGCCCGGCGGGAAATCCCGGCGAAACGCCAGAGCGGCCCGCTTGCCGATCCAGGCACTCCCTTGCTGCGCCACGGCAACGGTATGCGGCGCCGACGGGCCGGCGTGGCCGATCGGCCGCCCCCTCGAACGTGACGGACGCCACGCCCCCGCGCCTTGGCTGCGGATACCCCGTGTTTTGGCAAGTTCGATGCTTGATTCCCGGGGCAGGAGGAAAAGCGGGCCGCGCGCGACCGAACCGGAGTGAAAACTGACGCAGCGCGGCCGTTCGTGTCCTCCCGTGTCGTCGACAGCTTCACCGATCCGACGACGCGCTCTTGACTTGTTTTCGGCGTCTTGTTAAAGATTCATCCGCGCGTTAAACCGCGGTTAAGTCACACAGAGTCAATCGATTGTATCCTTCAGTTCCAGTATCAGACGAATAAACCAATCTCAAGTTACTGATTTTACGACCATGACCATGCTGTCCACCCTCATCGTTGCCTTGCTCGCCGTGCTGCTCGCCAGCGCCGTGCGGCGCGTGCCGGAGGGTCTGGTCTACAGCATCTACCGTCATGGCAAGCCGCGCCGGCTGCTGCCGGCCGGCACGCACCTGGTGCTGCCGCTGCTCGACCGGGTCGCGCACAAGATCAATCTGTCCGGCCAGACCCTGCAGCTGCAGGCGCCGCTGGGGCCGCGCGACGTGCGCGGCACGGTGTACTGGCAGGTGCTGGAGCCGGAACGCGCCGACGCCGTGTTCGAGCAGGTCGACCAGCTGATCCGCCATGGCGCGCAAGCCGCGCTGCGTGACGAACCCGCCACCGAGGCGGTCGATCGGCGCGATCTGGGCGCGCGGGTCAAGCAATCGTTGAATCACGTGCTGCGCGAGCGCGGCATGATGGTCACCCGGGTCGATCTCGACGCCGCCTGAGCATCGCATCGCGCCAGGCGCCCGCAGAGCGCCGCGCCGCAGGGGATTTGCTCCACTTCGAGCCCGCTTCGGCGGGCTTTCTTTTGCCCCGGCTGCTGGCGTTGCGGCGGGCTTGCCGGGATACTTGCCGACCGCTTTCCCACAGGACTGATGGCCGATGGCCGCGCGCGACGCCTTGCAGGCACAACTCGAACAGGGCATTGCCGCGCTGGGCCTGCAACTGCCTGCCGATGCGGTGCCGCGCCTGCTCGACTATCTCGCCCTGCTCGAACGCTGGAACGGCGCCTACAACCTCACCGCGGTGCGCGAACCGACCGAGATGGTGACCCGCCACCTGCTCGATTCGGTGGCGATCCTGCCGTTCGTGCAGGGCCACAGCCTGGCCGACCTCGGCACCGGCCCCGGCCTGCCCGGCATCGTGCTGGCGATCGCCGCGCCGGGCCGGCAGATCCTGCTGGTGGACTCCAACGGCAAGAAGGTGCGCTTCCTGCGCGAGGCGATCCGCAGCCTGAAACTGGAGGGCGTGCGCGCCGAACAGGCACGGGTGGAAGACGTCGCCGGCCAGTTCGACTGCATCACCGCGCGCGCCTTCGCCAGCCTTGCCGACATGCTGGCCTGGGGCGGCCACCTGCTGGCACCGCAAGGGACCTGGCTGGCGATGAAGGGGAAGCTGCCGGACGACGAGTTGGCGGGGATCCCGGACGGCTTCGTCGTGCGCGCCACGCACGAACTCCATGTGCCCGGCTTGCCCGCTGAACGCCACCTGCTGGTGCTCGGCCGCGGGTAGGGCGGGCAGTGCCCGCCGGTCTTTGTCCGAGATCGCGAGAGCGGCGGGCAGTGCCCGCCCTACGCCACCACGGTTGTTGTAGGAGCGCACCCTGTGCGCGATGCTCTTCGTCACGCTGCACAAAGGCATCGCGCACAGGGTGCGCTCCTACAGATCCAGCACCGCGCCGTTGCTCTCGATAATCTGCGCATACAGCCTGGCGCTGGCCTTGGCCGTGCGCTGCTGGGTGGCGAAGTCGACGTGGTAGAGGCCGAAGCGCTTGGCGTAGCCCAGCGACCACTCCAGGTTGTCCAGCAGCGACCAGGCGTAATAGCCCTGCACGTTCACCCCTGCGGCGATCGCGGCATGCAGCGCGCGCAAGTGCTTGCGCAGGTAGTCGCAGCGCAGCGGGTCGTCCACGGTGGCGCCTTCGGCGACCGGCGGGTCGTAGAAGGCGGAGCCGTTCTCGGTGATGTACAGCGGGATGTCGCCGTAGCGCTGCTTGAACCAGACCAGGGTGTCAGTCAGCCCCTGCGCGTAGACCTCCCAGCCCGTTTCGGTGTGGGTGCGGTTGGGTTGGCGCACCGACACCGCGCGCAGCGGATACGCGTCCGGGTCGTGCCGGACCACCGCGCGCGTGTAGTAGTTGATGCCGACGAAATCGACGCGCTGGCGGGTCAGCGCGAAATCCTCTGCCGGGAAATCCGGCCATGCGGCGCCGAAGATCTCCTTGAGCTGCTCCGGATAGCTGCCCAGCAGCGCGGGGTCGGCGAACTGCCGGTTCATGTAGGCGTGCGCGCGCGCGGTGGCGGCCATGTCTTCGGCGCCTTCGGAATACGGGTATTTCGGCTCGATGTTGAACACCACGCCGATCTCGTGCCTGCCGTGCGCGCGGTAGGCCTGGATGCCGGCGCCACTGGCGCGCATCAGGTTGTGCGCGGCGATCGGCGCCTCGTACTTGTTGCGGTGTCCGGGCGCCAGCGCGCCGTGCAGGTAGCCGCCGTCGGTGACCACCCAGGGTTCGTTGAGCGTGGACCAGCGCGGCACGCGGTCGTCCAGCGCCTTGAACATGACCTCGGCGTACTCGGCGAACCAGTGCGCGCTGTCGCGGTTGAGCCAGCCGCCGCGGTCGTCCAGCGCCGCCGGCAGGTCCCAGTGGAACAGCGTGGCGTTCGGCGCGATGCCGTGTTCCAGCAGCTCGTCGACCAGCCGCGAGTAGAAGTCCAGCCCCTTCGGATTGACCCGGCCGGTGCCCTCGGGAAGCACGCGCGCCCAGTTGATGCTGAAGCGGTAGCCATCGAGGCCCAGCGCCTTCATCAGCTGCACGTCTTGACGGTAACGGCGGTAGTGGTCGCAGGCGACGTCGCCGGTGTCGCCGTTGGCCATCATCCCGGGCGTATGCGCGAAGCGCTGCCAGATGCTGGGGCCGGCGCCGTCGGCCAGCGGCGAGCCTTCGATCTGGTAAGCGGAAGTGGCGGCGCCCCAATGGAAACCGTCGGGAAAAACGAATCGGGGTGCGGTCATGGGGTTCCCTGAGAGGTTGTGCTTTTTCAACCTCGAAGCCCGGCCATGGATGGCCGGACGCGGATCGGGCACGCAAGTGCCTGATTCGCGTGAGCGAGTCCGGGCGTGTACCGGACTCGCGATAGAAGAAAACCACAGGAAGTGGTTTTCTTCACAAGCTCTGAGGCCCGCGCTTTGATGTAAACGCTTACATGGGCAGAATAGCCCAATGCCCGCCGGCCTGCGAAGCGCCGGCGCCGCGGCCGAGCCGGCCACCGCTGTGGAGATGCCGATGGCCGAGGTTCAACTCGATCGCCTGCGCAAGGTCTACCCCGACGGCCACGTCGCGGTGGCCGGCGCCAGCTTCACCGTGGCCGACGGCGAATTGCTGGTGCTGGTCGGGCCGTCCGGCTGCGGCAAGACGACCTTGCTGCGCATGATCGCCGGGCTGGAACCGATCAGCGACGGCACGCTGCGCATCGGCGGCCGCGTGGTGAACGAGGTGGCGCCGAAGGACCGCGACATCGCGATGGTGTTCCAGAACTACGCGCTGTACCCGCACATGACGGTGGCCGAGAACCTGGGCTTCGGGCTGAAGCTGCGCGGCAGGCCGCGGGCCGAGATCGCGCAGAAGGTGGCGGTAGTGGCCGAGTCGCTGGGGTTGCAGTCGCGGCTGGCGGCGCGCCCGGCCGCCTTGTCCGGCGGCCAGCGCCAGCGGGTGGCGCTGGGCCGCGCGCTGGTGCGCGAGCCGCAGGTGTTCCTGCTCGACGAGCCGCTGTCCAACCTCGACGCGAGGCTGCGCCTGTCGATGCGGGTGGAGATCGCCCGGCTCCACCGCCAGCTCGGTGCCACCATGATCTACGTGACCCACGACCAGATCGAGGCGATGACCCTGGGCCAGCGCATCGTGGTGCTGGATGGCGGCGTGATCCAGCAGATCGACACGCCGATGGCGCTGTACGACCGGCCCGCCAACATGTTCGTGGCCGGCTTCCTCGGCAGCCCGGCGATGAACCTGCTCCGCGGCACGCTGCGCCGGCACGAGGGCTGGCGGCTGGCCTGCGCCGCGGGCGAGCTGGTGCTGGGCGACCTTCTGCCCGATCCCGCCTGGGCGGCCTGGTGCGATCGCGAGGTGGTGCTGGGCGTGCGCCCGGAACACCTGCAGCCGGACCCCGCCGGTGCGGCCTTGCAGGCGCGACTGGAGGTGGTCGAGCCGGTGGGCAACGAGGTCTTCCTGAACCTGCGCTTCGGCGACCAGGTGCTGGTGGCGCGGGTACCGCCACGCCCCCTGCCCGAGCCCGGCAGCCTGGTCGCGCTGGGCCTGTCGCACCCGTACCTGCACCTGTTCGATGGCGCCAGCGGCGCGCGGATCGGCGACTGAGCCCGGATCGCCCAGCAGCGTGATCCCCGCCGCCACCGGCGGCAGAGCGGTCCGGCCGGGGCAGGCAAGCCCGGGCGGCAATGCTAATCTAGCCGTCCTTCGCGAACGGAATGCCTTCGATCCATGGCCCGCATCATCGCTGTCGCCAACCAGAAGGGCGGCGTCGGCAAGACCACCACGGCCGTCAACCTGGCCGCTGCGCTTGCGGCGGCCAAGCGCAAGGTATTGCTGGTGGATCTCGATCCGCAGGGCAACGCCACCATGGCCTCGGGCATCGACAAGCGCCAGATCGGCCCGAGCGGCTGCGAGGTACTGCTGGAAGAGGTGGAGATCAGCGCGGCGATCGTGCCCACCGAGGCGCACTACGACGTGCTGCCGGGCAACGGCGACCTCACCGCCGCCGAGCTGAAACTGATGGACGCGCTGGCCCGCGAGCACCGCTTGAAGGACGTGCTGGCCAAGGTCGCGGACAAGTACCACACCATCCTGATCGACTGCCCGCCCTCGCTCAACCTGCTCACCCTCAACGCGCTGACCGCCGCCGACGGCGTGCTGATCCCGGTGCAGTGCGAGTACTTCGCGCTGGAGGGCCTGTCCAGCCTGCTCGACACGGTCAAGGCGGTGCGCCACCGGCTCAATCCGAAACTGGAGATCGAGGGCCTGCTGCGCACCATGTACGACGTGCGCAACAACCTCGGCAACGAGGTCTCCGCCCAGCTCACCCAGCACTTCGGCGACAAGGTGCTGCGCTCGATCATCCCACGCAACGTGCGCCTGGCCGAGGCGCCGAGCCACGGCCAGCCGATCCACCTGTACGACCGCAGCTCGCGTGGCGCGATCGCCTACATCGGCCTGGCCGGCGAGGTGATCCGGCGCGAACGCGGGCTGCCGCCGCGCGCCGAGCCGGCCGACGAGGCCGACTCCGCCGCGCATGGCGACCACAACGGCGTGCTGCTCAAGGCACCCGCCGCCAATCATCAGGACTGAGGCATGGCAGCAGCGAAAAAACGTGGATTGGGACGCGGGCTGGACGCCCTGCTCGGCGGCGACGGCGAAGGCACGCCGTCGGTACTGGCGCAGGAGGGTGAGCTGCGCACGCTGCCGATCCAGCAAATCCAGCCCGGCAAATACCAGCCGCGGCGCCACTGGAACGACGAGGCGCTGGACGAGCTGGCTGCCTCGATCAAGGCGCAGGGCCTGATCCAGCCGGTGGTGGTGCGCGAGATCGGCAAGCACCGCTACGAACTGATCGCCGGCGAACGCCGCTGGCGCGCCGCGCAGCGCGCGCAGCTGGGCGAGATCCCGGCGCTGATCAAGCAGGTGGCCGAGCAGGCCGTGCCGGCGATGGCGCTGATCGAGAACATCCAGCGCCAGGACCTCACCCCGCTGGAAGAAGCCGATGCGCTCAAGCGCCTGATCGAGGATTTCGAACTCACCCACCAGCAGGCCGCCGACGCGGTGGGGCGCTCGCGCGCCGCGGTGTCCAACCTGCTGCGGCTCACCGAGCTGCCCGAGGCGATCAAGAAACTGCTCGACGACGGCAAGCTGGAGATGGGCCACGCCCGCTGCCTGCTGACCCTGGACGAGTCCATCGCCGTGCCGCTGGCGCGCCAGGCCGTCACCCTCGGCTGGAGCGTGCGCGAGCTGGAGGAGGCCGCCCGCCGCGCGCAGACCGCGCCGAAGGGCAAGGCCCGCCACGCGCCCGCGCGCGATCCCAACATCAGCGCGCTGGAGCGCGAACTGGGCGAGCGCTTCGCCACCCGCGTCGAGCTGGCCCAGGGCAAGGGCGGCCGCGGCAAGCTGGTGATCCACTACCACAGCAACGACGAACTCGACGGCATCCTCGGCAAGATCCGCTGACCTTGGTGAAAGATGAAACGCTCCGGGCCGGTCTATCTGGCAGTGAGTTCCCGACAACGTCAATTCGAGGCGCTGACCCGCGCGCATGCCGGCGACCTGTACCGCTTCGCCTACTGGTTGTGCGGGCAGGATGCGCTGGCCCAGGATCTGGTGCAGGAGACCTTGTTGCGCGCGTGGAAAAGCCTCGACGCGCTGCGCGAGGCCGAGTCCGCCAAGCCGTGGCTGCTGACCATCCTGCGTCGCGAGAACGCGCGCCTGCATGAGCGCAAGACGCCGGATACCGTCGAGCTGGAAGACAACCTCGCCGAGGACGCCGCCTGGGCCAGCCCCGAGCGCCACGGCGATGCCGCCGAACTGCGTGAAGCCATGTCCCGATTGCCGCACAAGTACCGCGAACCGCTGCTGCTGCAGGTGCTGGGCGGCATGAGTTGCGACGAGATCGCCGCCGAGCTGGACCAACAGCCCGGCGCGGTGATGACCCAGTTGTTCCGCGCCCGGCAGAAGCTGAAATCCATCCTGCAGGGCGGCCGCCCGGAGGCGCAGCATGGATTGCCTTGAGTTCCGCCGCCGCCTCGGCGCCGAACCGCACTCGCGCGCTGCCGAACTGCTCGCCCATCGCGACAGCTGCCCCGCCTGCGCCGCCGCGTGGGAGCGCGCCCAGGCCTTCGAGCGCGAACTGCACGCCGCGCTCGAGGTGTCCGTGCCCGAAGGCCTCGCCGAGCGCGTGCTGCTGGCCCAGGCCACCGGCGAGCGCCACCGGCAGACCCGTCGCCGCCAGCTGGCGTTCGCGCTGGCCGCCTCGCTGCTGCTCGCGCTCGGCCTCGGCGGCTACGGCTGGAAGCGGATGGATGCGCGCTCGCTGCCTGCGCTCGCCGTCGCGCACATGCCCGACGAAATCCACTCGCTCGACCTCGTCCAGCCCATCGGTACGCCCGCCATCGCCGCCGGCTTCGCCGTGCGCGGCGTCAGCCTGCGCGGCCCCGCCCCCGTCGACGTCACCTACGTGCACGACTGCCCGGTCGGCCCCTACAAGACCGTGCACCTGGTCAGCCGCGTCGGCGGCACCCCGGTCGCCGTGCTCTACCTGCCGCACAAGCAAGTGGCCAAGGCCAGCGACTTCCAGCGTGACGGCTGGCATGGCCGCATCGTGCCGCTGCAACACGGCACCCTGGTGATGCTCACCGACCGTGGCGGCGCACGCCCGTTCGACGCGGTGGCACGCCACTGGCGGGTGGCGATCGATGGAGAGGGCAGCGCGCAGACTGCGCAGCGCCGCGCGGTCAACGAGGCGCCGGGCCGGTTGGCACCCTGAGTCTTCCAGGCACCTGATCACAAGGACTCGCGGCGACCGGCTGGCGTCCATGCCCTTTCGTCCGCGCTGACACGACGGGCAGGGGACTCCCCGTCACCGAAACAACCGGCTCATCACGGCGTCCCCCGAGATCCGCCCTGCCCCAAGCGCCACCAGGGCCAGCAGCATCAACCCCCAGGCCTTGTGGTCATTGAAGTCGCCGCCGATCAGTCCGTGCCAGAGGCCGTTCGGCCACAGTGCCGGGTAGGAGACCACCGCGACGATGTTGTAGACGAACAGCACGGCGGCGACCACGCGGGTGCCGAGGCCCAGCGCGAGGAACCACGGCAGCACCAGTTCGGTCCAGGTGGCGAGCGTGGCGGCCAGCGCAGGGGCGAGCAGGGGCACCTGGTATTCGTTGTCGAACAGGTAGGCCGTGCCGCTGGGGTCATCCCATTTCACCGTGCCGGCGCGCCAGAACGCGAGCGCCACGAACACGCGGAACAGCAGCAGGGCGAGCGGGGTGAGCACCGCGAGTTGCGCGGTGAGACGCGACCAGCGGGCGATGGCGACGGCGGTGTTCATGTGGACGATTCCCGGATGAGTGGATGACGGATCACGCGGCGAGCAGCGCGTGTTCGAGCAGGGGGCGCAGCAGGGTTTCGGGCGGCGCCTGCGGGTCGATCAGCTGTGCGGCGGCGAGCGCCAGGTCGAGCGATGACTCATGCCGCAGCGCGTCCACGAACGCGGCCTGCGCAGGTGCGATGGCGCGCATCGCGACCTGGCTGCCTTCGCGCCACAGCAAGACGGATTGCGGCACGGCGGGGTCGATGGCGTCGTGTTCCGGCGCCTGCGCGCAACGCCACAGGTCGAGCACCGCCCAGGCGCAGGACAGCGCGCGCACGCACGGCCGCAGCCGCGGCGGGTGGTCCGCGTCGGCCAGCGCAGCGACCAGGGCTGCGGCATCGGCGGGCGTGGCATCGGCGGCCAGCGCGACTTCCTGGCGCAGCCATTCCAGCCGCGCCACGTCACCCAGCCAGGGCCACGGCGCGGTTTCCGGCTGCGCGGCCACGAACGCGGCGAAGTCGGCGCCGTAATCCTGCAGGTTGCCGCTGCGGTTGCCGCGGAAAGCGGCGTGGCGGGTGGCGAGGCCGTCGAAGCAGTCCTCGCCGAGCAGGTGTTGCAGCGCGGGGAAACTGGTGGCCAGCGCGTCGACGTGGATCGCGAGGTTGGCGTTCCGATAGATGCGCAGGCGGGCGGCGGGCGCGATGCCGCGCGTGGCGATCCACGGTTCCAGCGAGGGCGCCACGCCGTCCACGATGGCGCCGGCGAACGCGTGCTGCAGCTCACGCAGCGAGGGCGGCGACGACATCGAGATGCTCCGTGGCGAGCCGCGCCTCGTCTTCCAGCACGGCGAAATCGGGCAAGTGCTGGTCCCATTCGATCAGGGTGGGTTTCGCGCCGAGGCGGGCCAGCGTGTAGCCGTACAGCGCCCACACGGCGGCATCGACGCGCTGGTCGTGCGAGTCGATCAGCAGTTCGCCGCCCAGCCCCTGCTTGCGGGTGAAGCCGGCCAGGTGCAGTTCGCCCACCGCGGCGGCGGGGATGCCGTCGATGAAGCGTTGCGCGTCGAAGCCGTGGTTGACGCTGTTGACGTAGACGTTGTTGACGTCCAGCAGCAGGCCGCAGCCGCTGCGCGCGGCGAGTGCGGCAAGGAACTCCCACTCGCTCAGCGTCGAGTGGCTGAAATGGATGTAGCTGGAGACGTTCTCCACCAGCACGCGGCGGCCCAGCGTTTCCTGCAACTGGCCCACGCGCGCCACCATCAGCTCCAGCGCTTCCTCGGTGTACGGCAGCGGCAGCAGGTCGTTGTAGTGGCGCCCGCCGATGGCGCCCCAGCACACGTGCTCGGATACCAGCGCGGGTTCGGCGCGTTGCACCAGCGCGCGCAGCGCGGCGAGGTGGGCGGGATCGAGCGGCTCGGCCGAACCCAGCGACAGGCCCACGCCGTGCAGGCTCACCGGGTAGTCGCGGCGCAGCGCGTCTAACGCGTCCCACAGCGCGCCGCCGGCGCAGAACAGATTCTCGCTGTGCAGCTCGAAGAACGGCACGGCGGGCCGGTGGTGCAGCACGTGCGCGACGTGCGCCGGCCGCAGCCCGATCCCGACACTCGTCGGGATCGGCTGCGCACGCACGGGGCGTGACGGGGGCACGGCTGTCAGCTCTTCTTCATCATGGCGTCGTGCGACATGGCGTCGTGGGCCTGCAGCGAACCGCCATCGAGCTTGGCGCACAGGCCGGCGGGTACCGCCACGAAGGCCTGCGGATCGCGCGCCTTGCTGTCCTGGCCCGCGCAGGAATGGCCCGGGGACTGGCAGTCGTTCTTCATCGCGGCGTTGACGCCGTAGCACTTCTGCGTGGCGCTGGCGGCCATCTTGTCGGCGGCGTGGGCGGTCGTGGCGGCGCCGAGCGCGCCGGCGGCGAGCAGGCTGAGCAAGGCGGAGCTGAGGATGGTCTGGGCTTGCATGGGTCTCTCCCGTGGATGCCGGACAATTCCGGCTGCGGTAGATGACCCGGTGGACGCGGATTTCATTACACCCGGTTTTCGTATCCGGTGCCGACGGTCCGTGCCGGCAGGCATTAAACTGCGCGTTCGCCGCCGTCCGCGGTGCCCGTTTCCGCTGAAAGGCCAGCCCCATGCCGCAACTTTCCGTCGTCGTCCCCGTGTTCAACGAGCGCGACAACATCCCGCCGCTGCTGGCCGAAATCGCGGCTGCCTTGCGTGGCACGGCCGACTACGAAGTGATCTACGTCGACGACGATTCGTCCGACGACAGTCGCGCCGTGCTCGAAGCGCAGAAGGCGCAGCATCCCGAGTTGCGCGTGCTGCATCACGTCACCCGCAGCGGCCAGAGCACGGCGGTGTGGAACGGCGTGCGCGCGGCGCGCGGCAGCTGGATCGCCACGCTGGACGGCGACGGCCAGAACGATCCGGCCGACATCCCGAAGCTGCTCGCCGCGCGCGACGCGGCGGCGGCCGAGGTGAAGCTGTTCGCCGGCTGGCGCACCACCCGCCGCGACAGTTTCAACAAGCGCATCTCCTCGAAGGTCGCCAACGCGGTGCGCTCGCGCATGCTGCGCGACGCCACGCCGGACACCGGCTGCGGCCTGAAGCTGTTCGAGCGCGAGGTGTTCCTGCGCCTGCCCTACTTCGACCACATGCACCGCTACCTGCCGGCGCTGGTCAAGCGCGCCGGCTTCCGGAGCACCAGCGTGCCGGTGGGCCATCGCCCGCGCACCGCCGGCGTGTCCAAGTACGGCATGCTGGACCGGCTGTGGGTCGGCCTGGCCGACCTGCGTGGCGTGGCGTGGCTGATGCGCCGGGGCAAGGTGACCGAAGTCGAGGAACTCTGACCTCGATCACGCGGTGTCGCCGCGGCGGTCGTATGCTTGTCCTGTTTCATTGCAGGAGAACGCCATGGCCCTCGCGATCAAGCGTGCGTACGAAGCGCCCGCCAGGGAGGATGGTTATCGCGTGCTGGTGGAGCGGCTGTGGCCGCGCGGCATGAAGAAGGAAGATGTGCCGCTGGACCAGTGGGCCAAGGAACTGGCGCCGACCACGGCGCTGCGCAAATGGTTCGGCCACGATCCGGCGCGCTGGGACGGCTTCCGCCACCGCTACGCCAGCGAACTCGACGAGCTGGCCGAATACTGGCAACCGCTGGCCGAGCGCTCCGCGCGGCACCCGGTCACCCTGATCTACAGCGCCCGCGACGAGGAGCACAACGGTGCCCTCGTGCTGCGCGACTACCTGCAGCACTGGCTGCACACGCACGGGCCGCGCTGACCGCCTTGAGCATGGCCCCGCCCTTGCGCAGCGGGGAAGTCGAAGTGCCGTGCGGCCCGCTCAAGTCGCGCGCAGCGGCGTGCCCGTGCGCGGCCACTCGGCCAGCGCCTTGCGCGTCTGCAGGCGACCGCGCTCGATCAGTTCGCGGGCGCGGTAGAACTCGTAGACGCTGGCGATGTTGCGCGGCAGGGTGATCAGCAGGTCCGGCTCGTACGCGGCCAGGCGCAGCCGCGCCAGGTTGGCCTGCATCAGGTCCATCGCCTGGTTCAGCGTGTCGAAGGTACCGGGCTCGCGCGGCGGTTCCTCGCTGCGCGGCATCAGCCGGCTGATGAACTCGCCGATGCGGTGGCGATAGCTAGGGTCCTGTCCGGTGGCGCTCTCCTCCACCGGCGCGACGGCCGCCTCGACCGGGCCGTCCACGCTGACGGCGAACAGATAATCCGCCTCCACCCCGATCAGCGGCGTGACCGGCACCGGGTTGAGCAGGGCGCCGTCGACCATGCGGTGGCCGTTGAGGTGGTGCGGGCGGAACACGGTCGGCACGGCGATCGAGGCGCGGATGGCCTCGAACAGGTTGCCGCGGCCCAGCCATACCTCGCGGCCGCGGTCGAGGTCGGTGGCCACCGCGGTGAACGCCAGCGGCAGCTCCTCGATCAGGGTGTCGCCGATCAGCCCGCGCAGCGTGCCGATGATCTTCTCGCCCTTGATCAGGCCGCCGCCGGAAAAGGACCAGTCGACCAGTCGCAGCACGTCGAAACGGGCCAGCGCGCTCACCCAGTCGCGGTAGACGTCGAGCTTGCCCATCGCGTGGATGCCGCCGATCAGCGCGCCCATCGAGCTGCCGGCGATCGCCACGATGCGAAAACCCTGCGCCTCGATTTCCTCGATCACGCCGATGTGCGCCAGCCCCTTGGCGCCGCCGGCGCCGAGCGCCAGCGCCACGGTGGGCTGGCGCTCGCCGGCTGGTTCTTGTGGCTCGCCTGGCGCGTCGGGTTCGTGGGTATTCATGCCGACATTCAATCACGAATCGTCGATGCCGCCGCGGCCAGCCGGCAGCGACGGCGGGCGAACAGCTGCGCGGGTTAGTATGACCGGGGCCGTGGCGGCAAGCCGACGGCGACACTCCACGGAAACCTGCATGGCCCCATCCCGACCCACCGCGACGCCCCGCCCCGCCCGCCTGCCCGCGCCGAGGCGCGCTGCATGAACTGGCAGGCATGGGCCACGGTCGCGGTGATCGTGCTGGCGATGGCGCTGTTCGCCAGCGAGAAGCTGCGCATCGACCTGATCGCGCTGCTGGTGCTGGCGACGCTGGTGATCCTGGGCATCGTCACGCCGGTGGAGGCGCTCAGCGGCTTCAGCAACGAGGCGACGGTGACGGTGGCGGCGATGTTCGCGCTCAGCCTGGGCATCGAGCGCTCCGGCGCGCTCGATCCGCTGAGCCGCTGGCTGATGCGGATCAAGCGGCCGTGGGTGCTGACCCTGGCGCTGATGCTGGCGATCGCGCCGCTGGGCGCCTTCGTCAAGAACATTGCGCTGGTGGCCACCTTCCTGCCGCTGGCGCTGCGCGTGTGCCAGCGCACACACACCTCGCCCGGCCGCGTGCTGATGCCGATGGCCTACGCCGCGCAGATGGGCGGCGTGTGCACGCTGATCGGCACCTCCTCCAACCTGCTCGCCGACACGCTGGCGCAGAAGCACGGGATGGAGGCGTTCGGCGTGTTCGAGTTCACCCGCATGGGCGTGATCCTGGCGGTGGTCGGCATTGTCTACCTGATGCTGGTCGGCCGCTGGCTGCTGCCGCGCGAGATCGACACCCAGCTGCCGGTGCAGGAGGAGATCGGCAAGTACGTCACCGAGCTGGAGGTGACCGAGCAGTCCGCGCTGGTCGGCGGCAGCATCGCCGATGCGAAGCTGGGCGAGCGTTACGGCGTCTACCCGCTGGAGCTGCTGCGCGGCGAGCGGCGCATGTGGTCGCCGCGCAGCCAGGAGATCGCCGTCGGCGACGTGCTGCTGGTGCGCGGCGACTGGGGGAAGATCGAGGATTTCCAGCGCCGCGCCGGCCTGCGCAACGCGCCGGACCGCCGCTACGCCACCGGCGATGCCCGCTCGCGGGTGATGGTGGAGCTGATGATCGCGCCGGCCAGCCCGATGGAAGGCCGCCAGCTGGAGGAAACCGGCCTGCACTGGCGCTACGACGCGGTGGCGCTGGCGATCCACCGGCGCGGCCAGCTGCTGCGCGACAAGCTCAGCGACGTCAGCCTGGCGGTGGGCGACGTGCTGCTGGTGCTGGTCGACGACGAGGCGTTGTCCAACCTGCGCAACGACGAGGCCTTCATCGTGCTGAGCGAGCGCGAGGAAGCCCACCGCACCCCGCGCAAGGCGTTGTATGCCGCCGCGATCATGGTCGGCGTGGTGGTGGCCTCCGGCCTGCACTGGCTGCCGATCCCGATCGCGGCGATCTGCGGCGCGGTGGCGATGGCGCTCACCGGCTGCTTCGGCCGCAAGGACGTCTACGAGGGCGTGGACTGGAAGATCATCATCCTGCTCGGCGCGATCCTGCCGCTGGGCATCGCGATCGAGCGCAGCGGCCTGTCGGAAACGCTGGTGCAGATGGGGCTGGGCGTGGTCGGCGACCACGGCCCGCTGGCCGGCCTGCTGATGGTCTACCTGCTGACCGCCCTGCTCACCGAACTGATGGGCCACAACCCCTCGGTGGTGCTGATGGTGGGCATCGCCGTGTCGGTGGCCCACGCCATGCACGTGGACCCGCGCCCGTTCGTCGTCGCGGTCGCCTTCGCCGCCGCCACCTCGTTCGCCACCCCGGTCGGCTACCCCACCAACACCATGGTCTACTACGCCGGCGGCTACCGCTTCACCGACTTCATGAAGGTCGGCATCCCGCTGATCGCCATCTTCTGCGCGCTGTCGATGTGGTTGATCCCGAAGTTTTGGCCGTTCTAGAGCTGGGAATAGGGAATAGGGAATGGGGAATGGGGAATAGGAAGAGCAACGGCGTTCCGCGACCCCCTGCTTTCCCTATTCCCCATTCCCTATTCCCGGCAGTCAGGCATAGCCTGACAGCGCCAGCCGCAGCAGGATCTTCATCTCCTCGCGCAGCGGCAGCGGGGCGACCACTTCCGCGTCGGGGCCGTACTTGAGCACGTCCATCAACAACTCTTTCGAGTTGGAGTAGGGCAGCTTCAGCTCGTAGCGGCCGTCGCTCAGCCATTCGCCCTGCTGCTGCGAATGCCAGTGCTCGTCGGAAACCCAGCGCGCGGCGTGGGCGGAGAAGCGGATCGTGGCCCAGGCCTTGGGCTTGCCGGCGAAAATGCCGTAGCTGGAGGCGAGCAGTTCGTTGAGCTCGCTGTCGGTGACGTCGCGGGCGGGCGCGTCCTGCGCCTGCGCCTCGGCGATGCGGTCCACCGCGAAACTGCGCAGCGCCTCGCGGTCGTGGTCCCACACGTCGAGGTACCAGTTGTCGCGGTAGTGGGTCAGCCGCTGCGGGGAGACCAGCCGGCGGCTGTCGGCATTGGTGGTGCGTGCGCGGTAGCGGAAGCGCAGCTGGCGCCGTTCGAGCACCGCGCCGGCGACCACGCGGAACACTTGCTGGTCGAGCTTGCGCTCGCCCCACGGAATCACCCGGATGCGCTCGATCGGCAGCGCCTTGCCGCTTCCCTGGTGCGACAGCAGGCCCTCGATGCGCGCCTTGAACGGCGCCAGCGTGCCGGCGAGCACGCCGGGGCCGGAGCGGCTGATCAGTTCGTTGAGCGCCAGCAGCGAGGCCAGCTCGTCGGAGGTCAGCCACAGGCCGGGCAGCTCGAACTTCTCGCCTTCGCCGGCTTCGTAGCGGAATGCCGCCTGGTCGGTGCCGGCGCTCTCGATCGGCGCGCCCAGCGCATCGCGCAGGAACGCCACGTCGCGATACAGCGTGGCGCGCGAGCATTCCAGTTCGCCCATCAGGCGCGACAACGGCACCGGATAGTGCGCCGATTTCAGCAGGCGATGCAGCGTCAATATCCGTTCGTAGCGATCCATTCGGCACGTCTCGGGCGGGGCACGTCCTAGCATGGTGGCGGCCGTGGATGGCTGCAAGTCGCACGGCGGGCCGGCGCATTCACTGCGAGTTCAAGACGGCTGGCTAAGGTACGCTGTTACCAAACTTTAACAAACGGATATTCGGCAATGAACAAGACCCTGATCGGCGGCCTGCTGCTGGCCGGTTTCGCCAGCTTCGCCGCCCACGCCCAGGACACGGAAAATCGCGGCGGCTGGAGCGGTTCGGGCGAATTCGGTTTCGCCTCGTCCACCGGCAACTCGCGCTCGGAGAACATCAACGCCAAACTGGGCCTGAGCCAGGAAAACGACCAGTGGAAGAACAACTTCTTCGTTGACGCGCTGCGCTCCAAGAGCGAGCAGAAGATCGTCGACACCAATGGCAACACGATCGAGCAGTTCAACACCACCGCCAACCGTTACGATGCCGGCGCCTCGGTCGGCCTCAAGCTCGACACGCGCAGCTACATCGTCGGCGCGGCCCGCTACGAGCACGACGACTTCGGCGCCAACCTGTGGCAGGGCACGGTCTCGCTGGGCTACGGCTATATCGCGCTGAAGGACGAGCGCAACGAGCTGTCGTTCGAAATCGGCCCCGGCTACAAGCGCTACCGTCCCGCCGACACCCAGGTGCTGGTCGGCAACGTGCTGGTCGCCCAGCGCCAGCCCACCGAAGGCGAAGTGGTGGCCCGCGGCCTGGTCAACTACAAGTTCAAGCTGAGCGCCAACACCGCCTTCGAGGACACGTTCCTCACCGAAGCGGGCTCCAAGAACACCTACATCCAGAACGACGCCGGCCTGGCCGTCAGCATGACCAAGAAGCTGGCCCTGAAAGTGGGCTTCCAGGTCCGCTACAACAGCGACGTGCAGCCGGGCGTGAAGCAGACCGACACGCTGACCACGACGAATCTCGTGTACAGCTTCTGAGCGCCGGATGGGGAGTGGCACGGCGGGCACCGCCCGCCGCTCCCCCGCATGGGCGGTGGCGGGCACTGCCCGCCGTGGGTCGCTGCCGCATGGACTGCAGGAGCGTGACAGCGTCGGCTCACGTCCCCAGCAGTTTGCCCGCCCCTTGCGCGAGCAACGCCTGCGCCACCTGTCGACCGAGTGCCTCGGCCTTATCCGCCGGCGCGCTGCCTTCGGCGTGCAGCAGCTGGCCGCTGGCCGCGTCGCCGACGAGGCCGCGCAGGTGCAAGCCGTGGTCGCTGCGCATGCACCAGGCGCCGACCGGCACCGTGCAGCTGCCGCCCAGGGCGCGGTTCATCGCGCGCTCGGTGCTCACCGTGAGCCGCGTGTCGGCGTCGTCGAGCGCGGCGAGCAGGGCCAGCACCGCCGGATGCTCGTCGCGCGCCTCGATCGCGATGGCGGCCTGGCCCGGGGCGGGCAGCCAGTCCGGCGCGGCCAGTCGCGAGACGATGCGCGAGGCCAGGCCGAGGCGTTCCAGCCCGGCGCAGGCCAGCACGATCGCGTCGTACTGGCCGGCGTCGAGCTTGCCCAGCCGGGTGCCGACGTTGCCGCGCAGGTCGCTCAGCTGCAGATCCGGCCGCAGCGCGCGCAGTTGCGCCTGCCGGCGCAGCGACGAGGTGCCCACCCGCGCGCCCTGCGGCAGCGCGGCGAGGTCGGCGTAGTGGTTGCTGACGAAAGCGTCGGCGGCGTCGGCGCGGGGCAGGATGGCCGGCAGGGTGAAGCCGCTCTCGAGATCGGCCGGCACGTCCTTCAGCGAATGCACCGCCAGCTCGGCGCGGCCCTCCAGCATGGCCACTTCCAGCTCCTTGAGGAACAGCCCCTTGCCGCCGATGGTGGCCAGCGGCTGGTCGAGGATCTCGTCGCCGCGGGTGGACAGCGGCACCAGTTCCACGACCAGGCCGGGGTGCGCCGCGCGCAGCAACGCGGCGACGTGCTCGGCCTGCCACAGCGCCAGCGCGCTCTTGCGGGTGGCGATGCGCAAGGTGGAAAGGCTCATGGGAACTCCGCAAGAATCGGCAAGGTCTCAATTGTCGCGTAGTCGGCCACCACGGTGCAGCGTGGCGAATCGGCGCGGTGGCTGTCGCGACGGGCGCGGGCCGGCTACGATGACGTAAATTCCTGCGGAGTTCATCATGCAAAGCGGCAACCCGGCACTCAACAAGAACACCTTCCTCGACGCCGCCAGCGGTGCGGTGGTGGCGCATGGCGACGAGGTGATGACCCTCAACGGCACGGTCAACAAGACCGGCCTGCTGCTGATCCTGGCCATCGTCGGCGCGGCCTTCAGCTGGGGCCAGTTCAACGGCGCGGAGAGCCTGCCGACGATGGGCCCGCTGATGATCGGCGGCGCCATCGGCGGCCTGATCCTGGCCTTGGTCACCGTGTTCAAGAAAACCTGGGCGCCGGTCACCGCGCCGTTGTACGCGCTGGTGGAGGGCGTCTTCATCGGCGCGTTGTCGGCGATCTTCGAGATGCGCTACCCGGGCATCGTGATGCAGGCGGTGGGGCTGACCTTCGGCGTGATGGCGGCGATGCTGCTGGCCTATCGCAGCGGGCTGATCCGCGCCACCGAGAAGTTCAAGCTCGGCATCGTCGCGGCCACCGGCGGCATCATGCTGCTGTACCTGGCCAACTTCGTGATGGGCTTCTTCGGCCATTCGATGGGCTTCATCAACGGCTCCAGCGGCCTGGGCATCGCCTTCAGCGGCGTGGTGGTGGTGATCGCCGCGCTCAACCTGATCCTCGACTTCGACATGATCGAGCAGGGCGTGCATGCCCGCGCACCGAAATACATGGAGTGGTACGGCGCCTTCGCCCTGGTGGTGACCCTGGTGTGGCTGTACCTGGAACTGCTGCGCTTGCTGTCGAAGCTGCAGTCGCGCAACTGAGACAGCGGCGGGAGTGAAGAAAGTCGGCGGGCGATGTCCGCCGGCTTTTTTTGGGGCCGGGAAAGCGGCGGGCAGTGCCCGCCCTACACCGACGTATCGTCGCGTAGGGCGGGCACTGCCCGCCGGCTCTTGCTTTCCGGGCGGGGCTCTCTTCGTCTAGGCCACCAGCTCAGCGTCATCCCCCGGCTGTTCCGCGTGATGGTCCGCCGCCAGCAGCATGTAGAACGCGGGCACCACGAACAGGGTGAACACGGTGCCGATGGCCAGACCGGTGGAGATCACCAGGCCCATGTTGAAGCGGCCCGCGGCGCCGGCGCCGGCGGCGATAACCAGCGGCATCACGCCGAGCACCATCGCCGCGGTGGTCATCAGGATCGGCCGCAGGCGCACCGCCGCGGCGTGCTCGATCGCCTCGCGCTTGGACATGCCGGCGCGCTGCGAGTCGTTGGCGAACTGCACGATCAGGATGCCGTGCTTGCTGATCAGGCCCATCAGGGTGACCAGGCCCACCTCGGTGTAGATGTTGAGGCTGGTGAACAGGTTGACGAAGATCAGCGCCCCGAACAGCGCCAGCGGCACCGAGACCAGGATCACCACCGGGTCGCGCAAGCTGTTGAACTGCGCCGCCAGCGCCAGGAACACGATGATGACGGCGAACAGCAAGGTGCCGCCGAAGCCGCCGGATTCCTGCATGAACTGGCGCGACTGGCCGGCATAGTCCACGTTGTAGCCGCTCGGCGCCACCTCGTGCACCAGGTCGCGCAGGTAGGTCAGCGCATCGCCCTGCGACATGCCCGACACGCCCGAGATGGTGGCCGAGTTCAGCTGCTGGAAGCGGTTCAGCGACTGCGGCACCACCTCGTGGGTGACCTTGGCCACGGTGCCGGCCTGGATCACCGAGCCGTCCGGCACGCGCAGGTAGTAGTCCAGCACCTGCTCCGGATTCAGCCGGTCGGCCTGCAACACCTGCGGGATCACCCGGTACGAACGCCCGGCGATGGAGAAGTAGTTGACGTAGCCGCCGCCCAGCGCCGAGCCCAGCGCGGCGCCGACGTCGGCCTGGGTCAGGCCCAGCGTGGCGATCAGGTTGCGGTCCAGGTTCACCGTGGCCTGCGGCTTGTCGATCTTCAGGTCGGAGTCGATGAAATAGAACTTGCCGCTGGCCTGCGCCTTGGCCAGCACCGCGCTGGCCACTTCGTCGAGATTGTCGAACGGCTCGGTGGTGGTGATCACCACCTGGATCGGCAGGCCCTGCGCGCCGGGCAGCGGCGGAAACTGGAACGCCGCCACACGGCCGCCGGCGATGCCGTTCCATTTTTCCTGCAACACCTGCTGCAGTTCGTGCGCGCTGCGCTCGCGCTGGTCCCACGGCTTGAACACCACGCCGCCGATGCCCTGGTTCACCGTCGGCACGCCGGTCAGCTGGAACATCTGCTCGTACTCGGGCAATTCCTTGGCCAGCTCGAACATCTGGGTGGCGTAAACGTTCATCTGCTCGGCGGTGGCGTTCGGTGCGCCGACGATCTGGCCCACCACCACGCCCTGGTCCTCCTCCGGCGCCAGTTCCGATTGCGCAGTGACGCCCAGCGCCACCGTGGCCAGCAGCAGCAGGCCGGCCATCACGATCACCACCACCCAGGTCGACAGCACGTTGTGCAGCACGCGCTGGTAGCCGTGGTGCACGCGGTCGAACTGGCGGTCGATGAACTGCACGAAGCGACCGCCTTCCTGCCCGCTCGTGAAGAAGCGCGAGGTCAGCATCGGCGACAGCGTCAGCGCCACGATCGCCGACACGGTCACCGCGCCGGCGAGGGTGAACGCGAACTCGCTGAACAGCGCGCCGGTGAGGCCCTTCTGAAAGCCGATCGGCACGTACACCGCGATCAGCACCACGGTCATCGCCAGGATCGGCCCGCCCAGCTCGCGTGCGGCCAGCAGTGCGGCCTGCAGCGGGGTCTTGCCTTCCTCCTTCATGTGGCGGTCGACGTTCTCCACCACGATGATCGCGTCGTCCACCACCAGGCCGATCGCCAGCACCAGCGCCAGCAGGGTCAGCAGGTTGATCGAATAGCCCAGCACCAGCATCACGAAGAACGCGCCGATCAGCGCCAGCGGCATCGCGATCACCGGGATGATCACCGCGCGCAGGCTGCCCAGGAACAGGAAGATCACCAGGGTGACGATCAGCAGCGCCTCGACCAGGGTCTTGATGACCTCGTTGATCGAGCTGTTCACGAAGTCGGTGCCGTCGTAGACGATCTTGCCGGTCAGCCCGCTCGGCAACTGGTGCTGGATCTCGGGGAACGCATCGCGCACGCGCTGGGCCACGTCCAGCACGTTGGCGTCCGGCGCGACCTTGATGCCGATGAACACCGAACGCTTGCCGTTGAAGGCCACGTTGAAGTCGTAGTTCTCCGAGCCCAGCGACACCGTGGCCACATCCTGCAGCCGCACGATCGCGCCGCCGGACTGGCGGACCACCAGCTGCTTGAATTCATCCACCGTGTGCAGGCTGCTGTCGGTGGTCAGGTCCACCGTCACCGCCTGGCCCTTGCTGGAGCCGACCGCGGCGAGATAGTTGTTGGCCGCCAGCGCGGCGTTGACGTCGCTGGCGGTGACGCCGACCGCGGCCATCCTGGCCGGGTCCAGCCACGCGCGCAGCGCGAACTGGCGCGCGCCGAGCAGCTCGGCGGTCTGCACGCCGTCGAGCGCGTCCAGCTTCGGCTTGACCACGCGCGCGAGGTAGTCGGTGATGTTGTTGGTCGGCAGCACGTCGCTGTAGAAGCCGATGTACATCGCGTCGACCGTCTCGCCGGTCTGCACGTTCAGCACCGGCTGCTGCGCCTGCGGCGGCAGCTGGTTCTTCACCGAATTGACCTGGGTGGTGATCTCGGTCAGCGCGCGGTTGGCGTCGTAGTTGAGGCGCAACGTGGCGGTGATGGTGGACACGCCCGATACGCTGCTGGAGGACAGGTAGTCGATGCCCTGCGCCTGCGAGATCGCCTGCTCCAGCGGCTGCGTGATGAAGCCGGCCATGGTCGCCGCGTCGGCGCCGTAGTAGGCGGTGGTGACGGTGACCGTGGCGTTCTGCGTCTCCGGATACTGGCGCACGCTGAGGCTGCTGACCGCGCGGATGCCCAGCACCAGGATCAGCAGGCTGACGACGATCGCCAGCACCGGCTTGTTGATGAACGAGTCGGTGAATTTCATCGTGGCGGCTCAGTGTTCCTGCGGCGTGGGGTGCGCGCTGTCGGCCGGTTGCACCCGGTTGTCGACCTTGATCGGCGCGTCGTTCTTCAGCTTCACCTGGCCGCTGGTCACCACCTCGGTGCCGGCGGTGATGCCCTTGAGGATCGCCACCTGGTCGCCGCGCGTCTCGCCCACGGTCACGAAGGTCTGCTGCACCGTGGCCGGCAACGGGTGGCCCTGCGCGTCCTTGCCCTTGGACGGGTGCACCACGTAGACGGTGTCGCCGTAGGGGTTGTAGACGATCGCCGCCTGCGGCAGGGTCAGCCGGTTCTGGCGCCCGCCGAGATCGACCGTGAGCTTGGCGAACATGCCCGGGCTCAGCGCCTTGTCGGGGTTCGGCACGCTGGCCTCGACCCGCACGTTGCGGGTGCCGGGGTCGACCTTGGGGCTGATCGCGGTGAGCTTGCCGTCGAACTGGCGCCCTTCATAGGCATCCAGGTTCAGGTGCAGCGACTGGCCGACCTGCAACCGGCCCAGCTCGCTCTGCGGCACGTTGAAGTCGACCAGCAGCGGGTCCAGCTGCTGCAGCGTCACCAGCGTGGTGCCGGCGCTCACGTAGTCACCCGGGCTGGTCGTGATGATGCCGGCGCGGCCGGCGAACGGCGCGCGCAGCTGCTTCTTCGCCACGATCGCCTGCTGCTGCGCCACCGCGGCCTGGTTGGCCTTGAGCTCGGCCGCGGCGCGATCGTAATCGGCCTGGCTGATGGCCTGCGCCGCGAGCTGCTGGCGCGCGCGCTCGAAGGTCAGCTGCGACAGCTTCGCCGTCGCCTGCAGCTGCTCCAGCTTCGCCGTCTCGTCGCCGTCGCGCAGCTGCAGCAACAGCTGGCCCTGCTTGACGTCCTGGCCGGATTTCAGCGGCACCGCGGTGACCAGGCCGGAGGCATCCATCGCCAGCTCCGCGCCCTGCGCCGCGCGCAGCGTGCCGACCGCGTTCAGCGCGGGCTGCCACGGCTGCTCGCGGACGGTGGTGGTGCTGACCGTGGCCGGCGCCGGTTGCGGCATCGAGTGGATCATGCGCATCACCAGCAGCACCTTGATGCCGACGATCAACGCGATCAGCAGCAGCACGCCGCCGATCATCCAGAGCATGCGTTTGGTGGTGCCGGGTTTGTTGTCAACGCGCGTGGGCATGCGCGGGCTCCTGTGGGTGGGCATTGATTGATGCGATCCTCCCTGATCGCCAAAGATCAAAGAGCGGACATCCTGTCCGCACTCGTAGATAACGCTATGGCTTCTGGATGGCTGCCTCGGTGCTGGCGTCACCGCGCCAGCTGCCGCCGAGCGCGGCATACAGCGCAGCGGTATCGGCCAGCCGCGCGGTGCGTGCCTGGATCAGCGCTATGCGCGCGCGCTGGTGGTCACGCTGCGCCTGCAGCAGGTCGAGATAGCCGCTGGCGCCGACCCGGTACTGCCGCTGGGCCAGCGCCAGCCGCTGCGCGGCGGCGTCCTCGGCGGCGAGCTGGGCGGCCAGGCCGTCGGCGTCGTATTGCAGCGCCTGCAGCGCATCGGCCACGTTCTGGAACGCCACCAGCACGGTCTGCTGCCAGTCGGCCAGCGCCTTGTCCAGGCCGGCTTCGGCGGCGCGCTTGCGGTGGCGCAGTTCGCCGCCGTGGAACAGCGGCTGGGTCAGTCCCAGCCCCAGCGACCAGGCGCGGCTGCCGGCGGAGAACAGCTCGCCGACATGCGCCGTCTGCGAACCGGCGCTGCCGGAGAGAGTGATCTGCGGCAGCATCGCCGCGGTGGCCACGCCGACCCGCGCCGTGGCCGCATGCAGTTGCGCCGAGGCGGCGCGGATGTCCGGCCGCTGCGCCACCAGCCGCGACGGCAGGCTGACCGGGATGTCGCGCGGCAGCGCGATCGCATCCAGCGGCAGCGGCGACAACTCCAGTTGCGCCGGCGTGCTGCCCAGATAGGTGGCCAGCTGGTTGCGGGTGGCGGCAAGGCGTGCGCGCAATGGCGGCAAGGTGGCCTCGGTGGCGGCCAGCTCGCTGCGTGCGGCCAGCGTGGCGGCCAGCGAGGTCGCGCCGATCTGCTGCTGGCGCTCGGCAATGCGCACGCTGTCGCGCTGGCTGTCGGCGATCGCCTCGGTGGCGCGCACCTGCTCGCGCAGCGACGCTTCCTGCAGCGAAGCGGTGACCACGTTGGCGGCGAGCGTCAGCCAGGTGGCATCGGCCTGCGCCTGCTGCACGTCGGCCAGCGCCGCCTGCGCCTCGATGCCGCGGCGGGTGCCGCCGAACAGGTCGATGCCGTAGCTGACGCTGACGCCGGCGTTGTACACGGTTAGCGGCGCGAAGGCGAAAGTGTCGCCGAACGCGGCGCCGGATTGCTTCTGGCGGGTGACGCCGGCGTTCGCATCCACCGCCGGAAAGCGCACCGCGCCGGCGGCGCGGGCGTTCTCCTGCGCCTGGCGCAAGGCGGCCTGGGCCGCGGCCAGCGACGGGCTGTGGCGCAGGGCGGTGTCCACCCGGCGGTCGAGCTCGGCATTGCCGAACGTGGTCCACCAGTGCTCGGGCACTGCCGCGTCGACGACGAAACGCTGTGCTGCGCCGGCCACGCTGGCGGTGCCGGCGGGCAGCAGCTGCGCGGTATAGCGGTCCACCCGCGGCGCGTCCGGGCGGTGGTAGTCCGGGCCCACCGCGCAGCCGGCGAGGATCAGTCCCAGCAGCGCTGGCAACGCGCGCAGGCGCAGGGTCGGCGAGAAGCGGAGCAGGTCGCGGGGCACGGAGGGAAGCCTGGGCAGGGGAAGCCGGGCCGAGACATTAACAGACGATGGAGTTCAGATATATAGGTGAGAGGTCACCCGCGGCGATGCCGTCGTTACAGCATGCCGACGCGGCCGTCCTGCGAGGAGAAGCGCATCGGCAGCTCGCCGCTGAGGCCGTCCGGATGTCCCGGCGGCACCGCGAAACGCCAGCCCTGCACGCTGCGCAAGGCATGCGCGTCGAGGATCGGATCGCCGCTGGAGGCGACCACGCGCGTATGCAGCACGCGACCTTCGCCATCCACCCGCAGTTGCACGGTCAATTGGCCGTCCAGATGGCCGCGAACATCGTCCCAGCGTTCGGCCGCGGCTGGCGTGGCCAGCGGCTGCAGGCGTGTCGGCGCCGCCGCAGCTTGCGCGATGTCCACGCCAGTCTCCGCCGGCAGGGCGCGCTGGCGCACGGCCGGCACGATCGCATGGCGACGGTGCCGCAGCGGGCGGGCCGACGCCGGGCCATCGTGTGACGCGGCGATGCCGCGCGGCGCATCGGGCCAGCTGGCGGTCAGCGTGCTGAGCCAGCCGGTGCCGGCAATGCCGATGGCCAGGGCCAGGACGCTGAGGCCGGTGGTGGTGCGCAGTCGCAACATGACCGTGCTACGGCCGCTCGAGGATCGCGGTGACGCCCATGCCGCCGGCGGTGCAGATCGAGATCAGCCCGCGACCGGAGCCTTTCTGTTCCAGCAGCTTGGCCAGCGTCGCCACGATGCGCGCGCCGGTGGCGGCGAACGGGTGGCCCACGGCGAGGCTGGAGCCGTGCACGTTGAGTTTGGCCGGGTCGATCGCGCCCAGCGGCGCATCCAGCCCGAGCCGGTTCCTGCAGTAATCGGCCGACTCCCACGCGCGCAGCGTGCACAGCACCTGCGCGGCGAATGCCTCGTGGATCTCGTAGAAATCGAAGTCCTGCAGGCTCAGCCCGTGCCGCGCCAGCATGCGCGGCACCGCGATGGTCGGCGCCATCAGCAGGCCTTCGCCGTGCACGTAATCCACCGCGGCGACTTCGGCGTCGCGCAGATAGGCCTGGATTTTCAGCCCGCGCTGCGCGGCCCACGCCTCGCTGCCCAGCAGCACCGCGGCGGCGCCGTCGGACAGGCCGGTGGAATTGCCCGCGGTGAGCGTGCCGTGGCCGGAGCGCTTGTCGAACGCCGGCTTCAGCGTGGCGAGTTTCTCCAGCGTGGTGTCCGGGCGCAGGAAGCCGTCGCGCTTGAGCCCGCGGAACGGCACCAGCAGATCGTCGAAGAAACCTGCCTCGTAGGCGGCGGCGAGCTTGTGGTGGCTGTCCAGCGCCAGCCGGTCCTGTGCCTCGCGGCTGACCTGCCACTGCCTGGCCATCTGCTCGCAGTGATCGCCCATCGACTTGCCGGTGCGCGGCTCGGCCACGCCGGGGAACGAAGGCTTCAGCTCGCGGAGCGAAAAGCCGCGCGTGGCGGCCTTGAACTTCTCCAGCGGGGTCTTGGCCCGATTCATCGCCAGCAGGCGGCGGCGCAGGCGGCGGCCGTACACGATCGGCACGTCGCTGGTGGTGTCCGAGCCGGCGGCGATGCCGGCCTCGATCTGCCCGCAGGCGATCTTGTTGGCGATGATGATGGTGTTGTCCAGCGACGTGCCGCAGGCGCGCGCGGTGGTGATGCCCGGCGTGGTCGGTGCCAGCCCGGAGCTGAGCACCGCCTCGCGCGCCAGGTTCCAGTCGGCGCTGTGCTTGATCACCGCGCCGGCGGCCACTTCGCCCAGCTCCACGCCGTGCAGGCCAAAGCGCTCGACCAGGGCGCCGAGCACCTTCACCGACATGCCGAAGTTGCCCACGTCGGCATAGGCAGTGTTGTTGCGACAGAACGGGATGCGTACGCCGCCGATCACCCCGACGCGCCTGTGCGTGTTTTCCATGCCCTGAACGATCCATCACACGAATGGCTTCAAGGCTAACCCGCCATGCCGCCGGGCGAAAGCCCGGATGGCCGCCGGCGTGGCGGTTTGTTCAGCACCGTGCGGCAGGTCGCTCGCGGCGCGGCGGTAGAATGCATGTTTTCCCGCTGCAAGATGGATCCATCGTGGAAGCGCAAACATTGCACGCCCTGCCGGTGCTGCTGGCCCTCGAACCGGTGACCGGACAACCGGCGCCGGCGACCACCCTCACCCGCGACGCGGCCGCCGAACTGGCGCAGCACGTGGCGACCGACCTGCTCGGCCTGGTGCCGCAGGTCGCCGGGGCGCGGCTGGCGCTGGCCGGGGCGCTGTTCGACCAGGTCGAACTGCTGCGCCCCGGTTTCCCGGTGTGGGCGACGCTGGACGACCTGGCGCGCCGGCTGCCGCGCGGCACGCTGGAGCACGTGGTCGCCTTCGGCAGCCACGACGGCGTGATGCCGGCGCCGGTGCTGCAGCCCTCGTCGGCGTACGCCGGCGGCCCGATGCGGCTGCTGCCGCTCAGCCTGCTGGTCAATCCGGAGGCCGCCGACGAACTCGCCACCCAGCTGGAGATCCAGCTGGTCGGCCGCGGCGAGGCCGGCGCGGCCACCGCCGACTGGCTGATGCGCACGCTGGGCATCCGCCTCGAACACCTGCGCTACCTCAGCCGCAACAACCTGCTCGCATTGACCTGCGTGCAGTACGAACACGCCAACCTGGCGCCGCTGTGGTCGCTGCTGGAAGCGGCTTTGCTCACCCCGGAGCAGCCCGAGGCGACGATGAGCGCGCGCGGGCTGGCGCTGCGCTACGCCGATGGCATCGTGTGGGCGCAGCCGCCGGCGCAATGGCTGGCCGCGCAGCGCACCGACGCGGCGCAGCGCGCGCACGATTTCGCCGGCATCGTGTTCGAGCTGCGCCAGTACGCCGCGCTGCTGGAGGCGCACCAGTTGCCGCTGCGGCTGCAGTCGTCGCCGGCGGTCGCCGCCGGCGCGGGTTATCTGCTGGAACAACTCGCCGACGCTCCGGCCTCCGCGCCCGCGCCGCGCCTGTTCGCGCACGAGGCGCCGGGGCTGGGCGTGGTGGCGGTCAGCGTGGCGCAGCCGCGGCCCGACGGCGCGCCGCGCATGCTGGCGCACGGCTATCCGCTGCAGCCGCAGGCGCTGGGCCCGTTGCTGCAGCAGCTCGCCGCGCAATACGGCACCGCCGCCGAACTCGACACCCGCGGCCAGGTGGTGCTGGATGCGGCCGGCGCCCTCGGCGCGCCCTGAGCGGATGACACGCGCGTGCCGGCCGGCCCGGACATTTTCCTGGCCGGCAGCAGTTGTGCGGCGGCGAACGGTCGGCGCATGATGGCGTGGCGCTGATAAGGGGGCGCGCTCCAGCTGACGGAAACACCATGCGGCCGCCGAAGCAAGCCGAGGGAGTACCGACACCGACAGGGGGATCGCACGAGCCGCAACGGCTGTGGCATGGCGCCCCCGTGCTGCTCACCTGGCTCGATCTCGACCAGCGCTTCGGCCACGTCAACGACACCCATCGGCGCTGGCTCGGCGTCGACCCGGCGCAGCTGATCGGCAAGCGCCTGGTCGAGGTGATCGGCGAGGCCAACTACGAACGCTCCCGCGCGGCGCTGGAGCAGGCCTACGCGGGCCACCCCTCCAGCTACGAGGGCGAGCTGTTCAACGGCCGCGAGCGGCGCTACGCGCACGGCAACTTCGCGCCCGATTTCGATGAAGACGGCCGCGTGCGCGGCGTGTTCACCGCGCTGGTCGACATCACCGAGCGGCGCGAACTGGAGCTGCGCCTGCATGAAAGCGAGCGGCGCTTCTTCAGCGCCTTCCAGCACGCCGCGATCGGCATGGCGCTGACCGGGCCGGGCGGGCGCTTCCTGCGCGTCAACGCCGCGGTGTGCCACATGCTCGGCTACACCGAGGAGGAACTGCTCACCCTCGGCGTGGCCGACGTCACCCATCCGGACGACATGGCCGCCGATGCCGAGCAAATGCTGCAGCTGCTCTCCGGCCAGCGCGAAAACTACCAGCTGGAAAAGCGCAACCTGCACAAGGACGGCCACGTGGTGCACCTGCAGCTGGCCGTGTCGCTGGTGCGCGACGAGGAGGGCGCGCCGCTGTACTTCGTGTCGCAGGCGCAGGACATCAGCCAGCGCAAGGCATTCGAGGACGCGCTGCAGCGCGAGCGCGAGCTGGCCGAGGTGACCCTGCGCTCGATCGGCGACGCGGTCATCATCACCGATCCGCAGTCGCGCATCCGCTCGCTCAACCCGATCGCCGAGGCGATGACCGGCTGGCGCAGCGCCGAGGCGCAGGGCCTGCCGGTGGAAGCGGTGTTCCAGCTGTTCGACGCCGTCGACGGCCGGCCGGTGGCCAACCCGCTGCGCACCGCGATCGACAGCAACACCATCGCCGACCTGGCCGGCCGCACCCTGCTGCGCCATCGCCACGGCTTCGACACGCCGGTGGAGGATTCCTCCGCGCCGATCCACGACCACGCCGGCAACGTGGTCGGCGGCGTGCTGGTGTTCCACGATGTCAGCGAAACGCGCGCCTTCGCGCTCAAGCTGGTGCACCTGACCCAGCACGACACGCTCACCGGCCTGCCGAACCGCAGCCAGTTGCAGGACCACCTGACCCAGGCGCTGGCCAATGCGCGGCGCCGGCAGCAGCGCGTGGCGCTGCTGTACATCGACATCCACCAGTTCAAGCAGATCAACGACCAGCACGGACAGGCCGCCGGCGACAGCGTGCTGCGCGCGTTCGTGGCGCAGCTGCAGCGCCGCCTGCCTGCCGAGGCGCAGCTGCTGCGCTATGGCGGCGACGAGTTCGTGGTGGTGCTCTCCGCGCTGGACAGCACCAGCGAAGCGGCCAGCCTGGCGCGCGCCCTGATCGACCAGGGCGAGCAGACCCGGGTGGACGGCCTGCATGCGCTGGGCCTGCATCTGGGCATCGGCATCAGCGTCTATCCCGACGATGCGCTGGACCCGGAAACCCTGCTGCAGCATGCCGAGACCGCGCTGGTCGCGTTGCGCAGCCAGGGCGTGCACGGCTGCCGCTTCTTCACCGCCTCGATGGACGAGCGCGCGCGCGCGCGCCGCAGCATCGAGTCGGCGCTGCGCCAGGCCTTGCCGCGCGGCCAGCTGAGCCTGCACTACCAGCCGCGCATCGCGGCCTCCAGCGGGCAGATCGTGGGTGCCGAGGCCCTGCTGCGCTGGCACGTGCGCGGACGCGAGCTGTACAAGCCCGACCAGTTCATCCCGGTCGCCGAGGACACCGGCCTGATCCTGCCGATCGGCACCTGGGTGCTGCGCCAGGCGTGCCGGCAGGCGCGCGCTTGGCAGCAGCAGGGGTACCGCATCCCGGTCTCGGTCAACGTCTCGCCGGTGCAGTTCCAGCACGTCGATTTTCCCGACTGGCTGGACGATGCCCTGGCCGACAGCGGACTCGACCCCGGCCTGCTCGAACTGGAACTGACCGAACGCATGATGATGTCCGGCGGCGATGTCACCGGCAGCCTGCTGCAACGTATCCGCCAGCGCGGCGTGCGCCTGTCGCTGGACGATTTCGGCACCGGCTATTGCAGCCTGTCCTACCTAAAGCACTTCCCGATCGACACGCTGAAGATCGACCGCGTGTTCGTGCGCGACCTGATCGGCGACGCCGACACCGCCACCATCACCAGCGCGATCATCGCCATGGCCCAGCGGCTGGACAAGCTGGTGGTCGCCGAAGGGGTGGAGACGGACGCGCAAGCCGCGTTCCTGCGCCAGGCCGGCTGCGCCGAACTGCAGGGCTTCCTGTTCGCCGCGGCACTGCCGGTCGCCGACTTCGAAAAGCTACTGACCGAACCCGCCCGCGCGACGTAGGGCGGGCACCGCCCGCCGGCTCTTTCTCGTACCCTTGGCGCAACCCGGCGGGCGGAGCCCGCCCTACGTCGCCGGATCGACCAGCGATGCCTCGTACATGAAGTAATGGCAGCGCTGCATGCCGAGGCCTTCGTAAGTGGCCTGCGCGCGCGCGTTCTCCGTTTCCACGTACAGCCTCAGGCCGACCGCGCCGGCATCGCGCGCGCGCTCCGCCACGGCGGCATGCAGCGCGCGGAAGACGCCGCTGCGACGCGCGGCGGGCACCACGTACACGCTCTGGATCCACCAGAAATCGCCGCAGCGCCAGTCGCTCCACTCATAGGTCACCAGCAGGCCGCCCACCGCCGTGCCGTCCATTTCGGCGACCAGATAGAAGCCCCGCTGCGGCTGTTCCAGCACCGCGCCGACGCCGCGGCGCAAGCGTTCGGGGTCCAGTCGCTTGTGTTCGGTCTCCCACGCCATCGCGGCGTTCCACGCCGCCAGGTCGGCGACATCGGCGGGGCTGGCGGTGCGGATCGACACGGGCATGGCGGGACTCCGGCGGCGGAACGCCGATCGTAGCGCGCACGCTCTTCACATGGGTCCGCGTACTGTCACGGCACAGCCGCTGGCCGCGCCGGCGACGTCCGGCCTTGCTGCCTGCGCGGCCCGCGTGCCGCGCGGCGGCATCGTCGGCGCTCTTTCGTTTTCCCCGGCAAGGAGTTTTTCGCTTGAACATCGGCAGCGTCCTGGATCGGCTCAAGCTGCGCCGGCTGCAGGCCTTCCGCCGCCGCCGCGTGGCCGCCCGCACGCGGCCGGAGCAGGAGCCGGCGCTGCGCGCGGAGCTGTTCAATGCCGAGCAGATGGAACAGCACGGCCGCGAGCTGGCCGGCCAGCACCGCCTGCGCGAACGCTCCAGCATGGATCTGCTGCTCGGCCGGCTGGCCGACAACGAGGCGGTCATCACCCACAGCTGCGAGCGGCTGACCCAGGCGACCCGGCGCAAGCGGCGGATCACGCCGGCGGCCGAGTGGCTGCTGGACAACTTCTACCTGATCGAGGAACAGATCCGCATCGCCCGCCGGCATCTGCCCAAGGGCTACAGCCGCGAATTGCCGCGACTGGACAACGGCGCCTCGGCCGGGCTGCCGCGGGTCTACGACATCGCGCTGGAGATCATCGCCCACGGCGACGGCCGCATCGACACCGCCGGCCTGCACCGCTTCATCCACGCCTACCAGGAAGTGACGCCGCTGCGACTGGGCGAGCTGTGGGCGATCCCGATCATGCTGCGGCTGGCGCTGATCGAGAACCTGCGCCGCGTGGCCGCGCGGGTGATGGCCGACTGGCGCCACCGCGGCCAGGCCGCGCGCTGGGCCGACACGATGACCGCCACCGCCGAGCGCGCACCCAACTCGGTGGTGCTGGTGGTGGCCGACATGGCGCGCTCCGACCCGCCGATGAACGGTCCGTTCGTGGCCGAGATGGCGCGCCGGCTGCAGGGGCAGAGCCCGGCGCTGGCGCTGCCGCTGAGCTGGATCGAGCAGCGCCTGTCCGAATCGGGGCAGAGCATCGAGCACCTGGTGCAGCGCGAGGCGCAGCAGCAGGCCGCCGCGCAAGTGAGCGTGAGCAACAGCATCGGCAGCCTGCGCCTGCTGTCGGCGATCGACTGGCGCGATTTCGTCGAGCGCGTGAGCCTGGTCGAGCAGCAGCTGCGCGAGGACCCGGCCGGCGTCTACGCGGAGATGAACTTCGCCACCCGCGACCGCTATCGCCACGTGGTGGAGCGGCTGGCCCGCCAGCACCGGCTGGACGAGGTGCGCGTGGCCGCCGCCACGGTGGAACTGTGCCGCGCCGCCTCGCCGAACGAGCCGGCTCCGGCGCTGCCGCGGCACGTCGGCTGGTACCTGATCGATCGCGGCCGGCCGCAGCTGGAGCAGCACCTGGGCGTGCGCCCGCGCCTCGCCGATCGCCTGCGCCGCCATTTCGACCGCGCCCCGGTGTCGATCTACCTCGGGCTGCTGGTCGTGCTGACCGTGGCCATCGCCGAGCCGCTGGTGGTGGCCGCCGCCGAGGACGAACTGGCGGTGGGCTGGCTGCTGGCGATCGCCGTGATGGCCTTGCTGGTGGCCAGCCAGCTCGGCTCCAGCCTGCTCAACTGGATGGCCACGCTGGCGATCGCGCCGCAGCCGCTGCCGCGCATGAACTACGTCCACGGCATCCCGGCCAGCGCGCGCACCCTGGTGGCGGTGCCCAGCATGCTCGGCAGCGCCAGCGACGTGGAGGAACTGGTCGAGGCATTGGAGGTGCGCTTCCTCGGTAACCGCGACGAGAACCTGCACTTCGCCCTGCTCACCGACTTCGCCGATGCCGACAGCGAAACCCTGCCCGGCGACGAGGCCCTGCTGCGGCTGGCGCAGCGGCGCATCGAGGCGCTCAACGAGCGCTACGCCAGCGTCGAGTCGGATCGCTTCTTCCTGTTCCACCGTCCGCGCCGCTGGAATGCCGGCGAGCAGTGCTGGATGGGCCACGAGCGCAAGCGCGGCAAGCTGGCCGACCTCAACGCGCTGTTGCGCGGCAACGGCCACGGCCGCTTCGCGCGCATCGTCGGCGACATCGACGCCCTCGGCCCGGTGCAGTACGTGATCACCCTGGACACCGACACCGAGCTGCCGCGCGACGCGGCGCAGGCCTTCGTCGGCAGCATCGACCACCCGCTCAACCGCGCCGTGTACGACCCGGTGCGCCGGCGCGTGGTCAGCGGCTACGCCATCCTGCAGCCGCGTGTGGGGATCAGCCTGCCCAGCACCGCGCGTTCGCGCTACGCGCAGCTGTACGGCAGCGACGCCGGCATCGACCCGTACACGCAGATGGTTTCGGACGTCTACCAGGACGTGTTCGGCGAAGGCTCCTTCATCGGCAAGGGCATCTACGCGATCGATGCGTTCGAGCGCACCCTCGATGGCCGCTTTCCGGAAAACCGCATCCTCAGCCACGACCTGGTCGAGGGCTGCCACGCGCGCTCGGGCCTGCTCAGCGACGTGCAACTGTTCGAGGAATACCCGGCCCGCTACGGTGCCGACGTGCGCCGACGACATCGCTGGATTCGCGGCGACTGGCAGCTGCTGCCGTGGCTGCTGCCGTGGGCGCCGACCGCGAAGGACGGCTGGCGGCGCAACGCGCTGACCGCGTTGTCGCGCTGGAAGATCCTCGACAACCTGCGCCGCAGCCTGGTGCCGCCGGCGGTGCTCGGCCTGCTGGTGTGCGGCTGGCTGCTGCTCTCGCCGGTGCTGTCGTGGACGGTCGCGGTGCTGGCGATGGTGCTGGTGCCGCCGCTGCTGTCGGCGCTGCTGGAGCTGGTGCAGAAACCCAAGGACGTGCAGCTGGACCAGCACCTGCGCGCCGGCTTCGCCGACGGCCTGCAACACGTCGCGCGGATGGCGCTGGGCCTGGCCTGGCTGCCGCACGAGGCGCTCTACCACCTCGACGCGATCGTGCGCACGCTGTGGCGGATCACGGTCAGCCATCGCCACCTGCTGCAATGGCAGACCTCCAGCGAGGTGGCCCGGCGCAGCAGCAATGCGCCCGGCGCCGTGTGGCGGCAGATGTGGATCGGGCCGGCGCTGGCGCTCGGCCTGGCCGTGGCGCTGGCGCTGCAGCGGCCGATGGTGCTGTGGCTGGCGTGGCCGCTGCTGGCGTTGTGGCTGCTGTCGCCGGCGATCGCCTGGTGGGTCAGCCAGCCGCGCCGGCCCGACACCTTCGTGCCGAACGCGGCGCAGACGCGCTTCCTGCGCACGCTGGCGCGACAGACCTGGGCGTTCTTCGACAGCCACGTCAACGCCACCGAACACTGGCTGCCGCCGGACAACCTGCAGGTGCAGCCCGGTCCGGTGATCGCCTCGCGCACCTCGCCGACCAACATCGGCCTGGCCCTGCTGGCCAACCTGGCCGCGTGGGATTTCGGCTTTCTCGGCACCGGCCGCCTGCTCGAACGCAGCCGCGACACGCTCGCCACCCTGCAGCAACTGCCGCGCTACCGCGGCCACTTCTACAACTGGTACGACACCCGCACGCTGCAGCCGCTGGCGCCGCAGTACATCTCGGCGGTGGACAGCGGCAACCTCGCCGGCCACCTGCTGACCCTGCGCCCGGGCTTGCTGGAACTGATCCACGCTCCGGTATTCCGTCCGCGCGTGCTGCAGGGGCTGCTCGACACCCTGCAACTGCTGCATGACGCGCTCGACCAGGAGCACGAGCCGCTGCACCGCTTGCAGGTCGAGCTGCAGGAGGCGCTGGACGAACCGCCGACCACCACCGGCGCGGCGCTGGCGCTGCTGCAGCGCCAGCGCGAACACGCCCATGCGCTGGCGCCCGCGCTGGCGCCGCATCCGGACAGCGACGCGGGCTACTGGCTGCACGCGCTGTGCGCGCAGCTGGACGAGCTGTGCGAGGAAACCGCCCGCTTCCGGCTCGACCCGGTGGACGATGACGCCGACGCCCTGCGCGGCATCCCCACGCTCGCCGTGCTCAGCCGCATCGAGCCGCTGCGCTGGTCGGGCGAGCACGACGCGGAGGCCATCCGCGAGCACGCCCGCGAGCGCATCGCGCTGATCGAGCAGCTGGCGCAGCAGGCCGACGAGCTGGCGCGGATGGATTACCGCTTCCTCTACGACAGCGCACGCGACCTGCTCGCGATCGGCTACAACGTCGACGCGCGCCGGCTCGACGCCGGCTACTACGACCTGCTCGCCTCCGAGGCGCGGCTGGCCAGCTTCGTCGGCATCGCCCAGGGCCAGCTGCCGCAGGACAACTGGTTCGCGCTGGGCCGCCTGCTCACCACGGTGGGCGGCGAGCCGGCGCTGCTGTCGTGGACCGGCTCGATGTTCGAGTACCTGATGCCGAACCTGGTGATGCCCGGCTACGAGGACACCCTGCTCGACCAGACCTGCCGCGCGGCGGTGGCGCGGCAGATCGAGTACGGCAACCAGCACGGCGTGCCGTGGGGCGTGTCCGAGTCCGGCTACAACATCCTGGACGCGCACTTCACCTACCAGTACCGCGCCTTCGGCGTGCCCGGTCTGGGCCTGAAACGCGGCCTCGGCGACGACGTGGTGATCGCGCCCTACGCCAGCGCGCTGGCGCTGATGATCGCGCCGGCCGCAGCCACGAAAAACCTGCAGCGGCTGGCCAGCGAGGGCGTGCAGGGCCGCTACGGCATGTACGAGGCGGTCGACTACACCCCGGCGCGGCTGCCGGTGGGGCAGGGCTCGGCGCTGGTGCGTTCGTTCATGGCCCACCACCAGGGCATGAGCCTGCTGGCGCTGGACTTCGCCCTGCTCGACCGGCCGATGCAGCGGCGCTTCGCCGCCGATCCGCAGTTCCGCGCCACCAGCCTGCTGCTGCAGGAGCGCATTCCGCGCACCGCCGCCGAATACCTGCACGCGTCCGGCTTCCCCGACAGCAACGCGGCCGAGCCGACCAGCGAGGCGCGGCTGCGCGTGTTCGGCGACCCGAACCGGCCGCGCCCGGCGGTGCAGCTGCTGTCGAACGGGCGCTACCACGTGATGCTGTCCAGCGCCGGCGGCGGCAGCAGCCGGCGCGGCGAGCTGGCGCTGACGCGCTGGCGCGAGGACATCACGCGCGACCACTGGGGCATGTTCTGCTACCTGCGCGACGTCGCCAGCGGTGCGTACTGGTCCACCGCCTACCAGCCCACGCGGCACAAGACCGAGCTGTACGAGGCGATCTTCTCCGAGGCGCGCGCCGAGTTCCGCGTGCGCGAGCGCGAGTTCGACGCGCACACCGAGATCGTCGTCTCGCCCGAGGACGACATCGAACTGCGCCGCACCCACCTGACCAACCGCGGCCGCAGCGCGCGCACCATCGAACTGACCAGCTACGCCGAGGTGGTGCTGGCGCCGCCGCTGGCCGATGCGCTGCACCCGGCGTTCAGCAAGCTGTTCGTGCAGACCGAGCTGGTGCCCGCGCTGCAGGCGATCGTGTGCACGCGCCGCTCGCGCGCGGCCGACGAGCATCCGCCGTGGATGTTCCACCTGCTGGCCGTGCACGATGCCGACATCGACGAGATCTCGTTCGAGACCGATCGCGCCCGCTTCATCGGCCGCGGCCGCAGCCTGGCCGACCCGCAGATGCTCGACCTCGAACAGACGCGGCTGTCCGGCAGCGCCGGCTCGGTGCTCGACCCGATCGTGGCGATCCGCTGCCGCATCACCCTGCAGCCCGAGCAGACCGCCACCATCGACTACGTCACCGGCATCGCCGACTCTCGCGAAGGCTGCCTGCAGCTGATCGGCAAGTACCGCGACCGCCACCTTGCCGACCGCGTGTTCGACCTCGCCTGGACGCACAGCCAGGTGCTGCTGCGCCAGCTCAACGCCGGCCTGGGCGATGCGCAGCTGTACGAGCACATGGCCACCGCGCTGCTGTATCCCAACGCCAGCCTGCGCGCCGAGCCCGCGGTGCTGCGCGGCAACCGCCGCGGGCAGAGCGGGTTGTGGGGGCAGTCGATCTCCGGCGACCTGCCGATCGTGCTGCTGCAGATCGCCAGCGAGGCGCGCATCGAGATGGTGCGCCAGCTGGTGCAGGCGCATGCCTACTGGCGGCAGAAGGGGCTGGCGGTGGACCTGGTGATCTGGAACGAGGACCGCGCCGGCTACCGCCAGCAACTGCAGGACCAGATCCTGGGCCTGATCGCCTCGGGCAGCGAGGCCGGGCTGCTCGATCGTTCCGGCGGCATCTTCGTGCGCCCGGCGCAGCAGCTCTCCAGCGAGGATCGCATGGTGATGCTGGCCAGCGCGCGCATCGTGCTGGCCGACCATCGCGGCAGCCTGGCCGAACAGATCGGCCGGCGCCAGCTGGAAACCCACGCGCCGCCGTTCGAGCCCAGCCGCGCCGAACGCCCCGCGCCGGCGCTGCCGGCGCCGGTGGCCGCATTGCCGGAACTGCAACTGCGCAACCCGCACGGCGGTTTCAGCGCCGACGGCCGCGAGTACGTGATCGTTTCCGCCGCGAACGACGCCACGCCGGCGCCGTGGTCCAACGTGCTGGCCAACCCGCACTTCGGCACGGTGATCTCCGAGAGCGGCGGCGCCTACACCTGGGGCGAGAACGCGCACGAGTTCCGCCTCACCCCGTGGCACAACGACCCGGTCGGCGACGGCAGCGGCGAGGCGATCTACCTGCGCGACGAGGACAGCGGCACGCTGTGGTCGCCCACCCCGCGGCCGTGCCGCGGCAGCGGCCAGTACCTGACCCGCCACGGCTTCGGCTACAGCGTGTTCGAGCATGTCGAGGACGGCATCCATTCGCAGCTGTGGATCTACGTGGCGCTGGATGCCTCGGTGAAGTTCTCGGTGCTGAAACTGCGCAACGAATCCGGCCGGCCACGGCGGCTCAGCGCCACCGCCTACGTCGAATGGGTGCTCGGCGACCTGCGCGAGAAGACCGCCATGCACGTGGTCACCGAATCGGACCCGGCCAGCGGCGCGCTGTTCGCCCGCAACAGCTACAACGGCGAGTTCCCCGGCCGCGTGGCCTTCCTCGACGTGGACGATCCGGAGCGCGGCATCGACGGCGACCGCGGCGAATTCCTCGGCCGCAACGGCAGCATGCGCAAGCCTGCCGCGCTCGGTCGCAAGCAGCTTTCCGGTCGACTCGGCCCCGGACTCGATCCCTGCGCCGCGCTGCAGTCGAAGGTGGCGCTGGACGACGGCGCCGAGCGCCAGCTGATCTTCCGCCTCGGCCTGGGCCGCGACGCCGCCGACGCCAGCGCGCTGGTGCAGCGTTTCCGCGGCGCCGGCTCGGCCGCGGCCGCGCTGGAGCAGGTGCGCGCGCACTGGCAGCGCGTACTCGGCGCGGTGCAGGTGCGCACGCCGGAACCGGCGCTTGACGTGCTCGCCAACGGCTGGCTGCTGTACCAGACCATCGCCTGCCGCATCTGGGCGCGCAGCGGCTACTACCAGTCCGGCGGCGCGTTCGGCTTCCGCGACCAATTGCAGGATTCGATGGCCACCGTGCACGCCGCGCCGGAACTCTCCCGCGCCCAGCTGCTTCTGTGCGCGGCGCACCAGTTCCCCGAGGGCGACGTGCAGCACTGGTGGCATCCGCCGCTGGACCGCGGCGTGCGCACCACCTGCTCGGACGACTACCTGTGGCTGCCGCTGGCCACCAGCCGCTATGTGCAGGCCACCGGCGACCGCGCCGTGCTCGATGTGCCGGTGTTCTACATCGAGGGCCGCGCGCTGCACGCCGGCGAGGAATCCTGGTACGACCTGCCGCAGCCCTCGGGCCTGTTCGAGCCGCTGTACAAGCACTGCGTGCGCGCGATCGAACGCAGCTTCATCCTGCGCGGCGAACGCGGCCTGCCGCTGATCCGCGGCGGCGACTGGAACGACGGCATGAACCGCGTCGGCGAAGGCGGTCGCGGCGAGAGCGTGTGGCTGGGCTTCTTCAGCTGCGAGGTGTTGCAGCGCTTCGCCGAGGTGGCGCGTGGGCACGGCGACGCGGCATTCGCGCAGCGCTGCGAAGAAGAAGTGGCCAGGCTTCGCGGCGCGCTGGAGCAGCACGCCTGGGACGGCGCCTGGTATCGCCGCGCCTGGTTCGACGACGGCACGCCGCTGGGCGCCGCCGGCAACCTCGAGTGCCGCATCGACTCGATCGCGCAAAGCTGGTCGGTGCTCTCCGGCATCGGCGCGCCGGCGCGCCAGCGCCAGGCCATGGAGTCGCTGGACCGGCACCTGGTGCGCCGCGATGCCGGCCTGGTGCAACTGCTGGACCCGCCCTTCGACAAGACGCCGATGGACCCGGGCTACATCAAGGGCTACGTGCCCGGCGTGCGCGAGAACGGCGGCCAGTACACCCACGCCGCGATCTGGGCCACGATGGCCTTTGCGGAACTCGGCGACAGCGCCCGCGCGTGGGAGCTGCTGCGCATGATCAACCCGGTCAACCATGGCATCGATGCCGAGCAAATGGACGTCTACAAGGTCGAGCCCTACGTGGTCAGCGCCGACGTCTACGCGGTCGCCCCGCACGTCGGTCGCGGCGGCTGGAGCTGGTACACCGGCTCCGCCGGCTGGATGTACCGGCTGATCGTGGAATCGCTGCTCGGCCTGCGCCTGGAAGCCGGCACGCTGCGTTTCGCGCCGGTGCTGCCGGCGGAGTGGGAGGGCTTCACGCTGGACTACCGCCACCGCGACACGCTCTACCGCATCGACCTGCGCCAGAGCGACGCCGGCACGCCGGGCACCGTCTGGCTCGATGGCGAAGTGCAGGCCGACGGCCGCATCCCGCTCGCCGACGACGGCGCCGAGCACAGCGTGCAGCTCAACCATCCGCGCAGCCCCCCGCTCCCCCTGTAGGAGCGCACCCTGTGCGCGATGCCTTCCCCCCGCAAGATCCGTCACGCGACGCCACCCGCGCACGCGCCCACTCCCGTCCCGGTTCTGCCGTTCACCGATCCAGCGGACTCAACACCCCATGCCCGCCGCGATTGAGCACATGCGTGTAGATCTGCGTGGTTCTCACGTCCTTGTGGCCCAGCAACTCCTGCACCGTGCGGATATCGCTGCCTGATTCCAGCAGATGGGTGGCGAAGGAGTGGCGCAAGGTGTGCGCACTCACCGGCTTGGCAATGCCTGCCTCGCGACACGCCTTCTTCAAAGCCCGCGCCAGCAAGGCATCGTCGAAATGGTGTCGCCGTTCGCAGCCATCGCGGGGGTCGCGCGAGCGGCGAGCCGCCGGGAACACATACTGCCAACCGAACTCGCGCGGCGCCGATGGATACTTGCGTGCCAACGCAAACGGTAGCCAAACCGCACCAAAACCCTCCTGAAGATCGGCCTGATGCAACTGGCGCGCCCGCTCCATTTCGCGGCGCAAGGGCTCGGCCAGCGACCTTGGCAGCATGGTGTGACGATCCTTGCCGCCCTTGCCATCGCGCACGGTAATTTCGCCGCGATCAAAGTCCACGTCCTTCACGCGCAGACGCAGCGCCTCCATCAAACGCAGCCCCGCCCCGTACAGCAGGCTTGCCAGCAGCCAAGGCCGCCCATCCAGACGCGCCAGCAGACGCGTCACCTCATCGCGCGAAAGCACGGCAGGAACCCGCGCAGGCCGTTTGGCCCGGGTCACCCCTTCAAGCCAGGGCAGCTGCACCTGCAGCACCTCGCGATACAGGAACAGCAGCGCCGAAAGTGCCTGGTTCTGGGTGCTTGCCGCCACCTGTCCCTGCACCGCCAACTGCGACAGGAACTGCTCCACCTCAGCCGGCCCCATGTCGCGAGGGTGTCGTTTGCCGTTGGCCAGAATAAAACGGCGAATCCAGCCCACGTAAACGTGCTCCGTACGCAGACTGTAGTGCTTTACCCGAAGCACTCTCCGTACTTCGTCCAGCAGCCGCGGCGGCTTGCCTGCGCCAGCATGCATATCGGCGTTTTCGGGGCGATAAGGCATACACACCTCATTTCGCGAGATATGCAAACCAGCATCCGCTTTTGCGGCGGGCCAAGGCAGCCGGGCAAACTCTTGATGGAACGTAGGACTTCCCCGCTTGACGGCGCCGCAGCGGGCGCGGAGCATGGCGTGCATATGCCCCGATCTGGGGTCTACTTAGCGTTAGGTGTCAAGACAAACATGGTCGAGTGTCCCTACTGTCACAAGCAAGCTATGTCCCAGCTCCGGAAGTCGTGTTTGGGACCCATCCTTACGGCTTCTTGCCGGTCTTGCCACAAGCCAGTCTCTGTACATCCGGCAGCCATGCTTGCTGTAACCCCGTTTCTGTTTAGCATCGTCCTTGCAGGGCTCGTCGTGTCTCAGGGCTGGTGGCTTACCGCCACTTCATTATTTGCCGGTGCTGCATGCATGTTCGCAATTCATGCGTTTCTCGTCCCACTGGTGCCGCGCGGCACCTAACCAGTCATTCAAGCGGACGGCTCCGCCGCCGCTTAATTCCAGCGTTAGAACACACGGACAGTCCTATGCAATCGAAGCTTCCATCGCGCTACTTCGTACACGGCGACCGCGTCGAGCCATCCAAAGACGAATATTTTTGCGCGGCATGTGACCTATTTGTTCCGCGAAACCATTTCGACTCTTGTCACTGCAAAAATCACTTCGACAGGTACGAAAAGTCTCTCGGTGCCTTTAAAACTCTAGTCAAGCATGGCTCAAGTTACACACGCCCTGCGCGCCCAGAAAACTTGTTCGGTTAGGTTCTAACATTTCGTTCAAGGCGGACGGCTTCGCCGCCGCTTAACTCCAGCGTTAGGCCGCTATGGCAGCAATCTCAGAACTCGTGGCAAAAGGCGCTGAGGAGTTGCGCAGGTTCAAAGACACGCCTGGCGCTACCTCGTTTGACGCAGCATGGCTTGATCGCATTGCCGATCGACTTTCCGCCGCTAGCTCACTGACACCTGACAAAATGGAGCGAGAGGTTCATACCATTGCCCACTTCTTCATAGACTCTGGCCCAATGGACGAGCAGGCAGCACCTTCATTCTGGTTAGTGGTAGATGCGCTACAACGTAGGTCTCGCCGTCGTTAATCATGGCTACGCGGCCTAACAATTCATTCAAGCCGACACCGCTTCGCGGTGCGGCTTAATTCAGGCGTTAGAACTCATGGACCCATTCGATAAAACTGGCTGGAATACGTTCGCGCAGGTGTGTAGAGAGGACTTTTCCCGCTGCTCATTTCAAGAACAGCTCATCCAAGAATGCGCAGGGCTTCAAGATGTCGCATGGGCTGTCTTCTATAGGCTGCTCGGCAAGTCTATGGGTTGGCTTCACCATCAAATCCCAGCGCTCAATGGCGAGGTTCCAGTCGTTCTATTTGCTTCCGGCAGAGCAGACGAAGTGCGCTGTTGTCTTTGGCGAATGCCGTAAGTTCGTTCTAACAACTCGTTCAAGGCGGACGGCTTCGCCGCCGCTTAACTCCAGCGTTAGGTGTCACGTGACGGTTGCTGTGAAATGGAAGGTTGCGGCACTCACCTTGGTCACTTGGCCAGTAGCTGCTTGGCTGGTCTTTCCAGACCCCAACTCTCGCTCATCCAAGGCTTTGCTTGTCGTCGCATCTGTTCCTTTGTTCATTGCCGTAGGTATCGAGCTGTACGCCCAGTGGCGGCAGTTGTGCGAGAGGCCGGAGTCCTTCGTATCAGGTAGCCCAACAGGTAACAAAATTGCCGTAGTCTTGGCTGCAGCACTCATCGGGTTGGTTGCTTGTCTCGCTTATGCAATTGCGCGGCACCACACCTAACCTGTCGTCCAAGCGGACGCGCGAAAAGCCGCGCGCCGCTTAACTCCAGCGTTAGGCCGCATGGAAAGTCTATTCGCGCTCGCATACACCACTGGCCTCATTGCATTCTGGTCGGGTGTCGTCGTGACACTTTGGCGCTTCGTGCAGATGGCTTCCCGGCTCTCAGCTGCGACTGCAGTCCGGTTCGCGGCTGCGTCTTTGGCACTCGCGGTCGGGGGTTACATTCCGGCTGCACTCATCGGCGCTTGGGGCTTTTGCTCGGCGTCAGCCGGCGGCCTCTGTGCACTGGGTGGGTATGTCGGCACCGGGCTGGTCGCTGCCGGTGGCGTGCTGCTTTACCGTTTCTTTCGGGCGCGCCGGGAACTCGCTGCGGCCTAACAATTCGTTCAAGGCGGACGGCTGCGCCGCCGCTTAACTCCAGCGTTAGGCCATATTCGGACACATTCATGCAGCCAGAGGCCCATCTCGACCGACATTACATCGGCATTCGGAAGCGGTCCGAGACAGAACAGGTATGCCACTATGAGTTCATCTGCACGGAATACAGGCGGATCGGCACCAAGCGTCTTGAACAGCTCGGGCACGTTACCGGCACCTTTCAGATAGACAAGCAAACGGGGGCTACAGAGCTGGTGCGTCCTATGCCCGGCGATGAGAGTCTTAGCGCCTTCAACCGTGCGAGCTACATGATCCACAAGCGCTGGCTGGCCGGCGAGCTTCCAAACTCAGCGCAATACTGTGCGGGCTGATGTGGCCTAACATTTCGTTCAAGGCGGACGGCTTCGCCGCCGCTTAACTCCAGCGTTAGAGCGCACATGAAGTATTCCGCGGCCATTCGAAGAACGATCCCTTGCGGAATTTTCGGCATGTTCGCGGGCGGCTATTTAGCATCTCTACTCCTTGGCGCCGGAATCGCGTTCTCCAATCGCACTCCACAACTTCATGATTGGGCGTCTGCACCATTAGCAGCCTTTCCTCTTCTCGCGGTTGCGCTGCTCTTCGCTGCACCGGCCACGCTACTAGTCGGGTGCCCGCTGTACGCGGCACTGCTGCAACGAAATCGCGCTTCAGTCATCTCTACGCTGCTCGTTGTCCTTGCCATGGTCGCTATATGCTTTGTGGCAGCAGGCTCGGCCGTTGCATACCTGGTCGGCTTATACGGAGTTCCCATTGCGCTAGTCACACATGCTGTGCAGCGAGTACGCTCTAACAATTCGTTCAAGGCGGACGCGCGAAAAAGCCCGCGCGCCGCTTAACTCCAGCGTTAGGCACCATGAGCAACTGGAAATCGGCAGGCATCACAATGGACGGCCAAGCATTCCGACTTGGCGGCCTCAATGTCTGGAAGCACAAGTGGTTCAGGCTTGCGGAGGAGCCCGTCGAGCTTCCTCATCCTTCGTATCCAGCCCAGCGGCACAAAATGTGGCAGTACGAAATTCAAGACGGGGGCAAGCGGGTTCGGTTCGCCGCGGGCGAGCTATCGGCAGGGGTGTGGGGCTTCTACGTTCATGCCTAACATCTCGTTCAAGGCGGACGGCTTTGCCGCCGCTTAACTCCAGCGTTAGTCGGTAGCTCGTGTGGGTTCTTCGTTGCATGTGTTTCGCCCAGCCTCGCGCTGGCTTGTCGTCCGTGGCCGCAGCAACTTTTCGCGCGGCATCGTCGCAAGCCTGGGCATTCAGAGCTGGCAGCTTTGGGGTAGTCGGTTGCTCAAGCTGTGCGTTCGTCGTGGCAGTCGTTGTCGCCCGAGCATGCAGCGTCGCAACCGTCTAACATCTCGTCCAAGCGGACGCGCGAAAAGCAGCGCGCCGCTTAACTCCAGCGTTAGACCTCATAATTGAGGCTCAAAGGAATCCTAATGAAAAGCCGCACTGAACTAGAAGCTGAGTTGGAGGAAGTTGAGAAAAAACTCGACCCTACCTCCAGGCAGCTGGATGATCTTCTCAAGCGCTTCGCCGCCTCTGTTGTCCCTGAGGTTAAAGAGTGGATTAAGAAAGAGGCAATTAGCCAGATGGAAGAAAATCACGCCAAGGTCAATGAAGCTGGCGTTGATTTTGTCCGGGAGTTCAAGGGAGATGTTGTAGCTCTCCTAGAGAACATTGATGAGATTTGCCTGATTGCGCTGGGTCCAAAAGACCGGTGGCCCCACAACAAAGAGCTTCAACAGCAGGACTTATACACGTCATCGCAAAATGACTTCTTCTCCGACGTTTTTAGGCGCGCGATCTCGTCTCTTGGCAAGATTCTTGATGCGCGTGGACTCTTGACTGGCTACACGCAGAACAGCAGTTGGCGTCGTGCGCCCTCAAAAGGGTACGAGTACGCATACCACTCAGGCTTCGACGGACGAAAGTATGAGGAAGTCTCGACGTACCGTGAACTGCTTAGAACGCACTGGGAGTTGAAGCAGTCAGTTTCCCGGATAAAAGTGAGCATAGAAAAAGCCAAGACTAGGGAGTTGTGGGATGAGGTCTAACAATTCGTTCAAGGCGGACGGCTACGCCGCCGCTTAACTCCAGCGTTAGAAGATGACGTGCGTAACTTTTTCATAGGGCCAAACATCACCCCATTTTCTACCACTCTGCGACTGGCCGTTGTTGCGGTGTGTCTCGCGTTCGCCGGTTTTTTACTGACCCTTCTCGCAATGTCCTGGCATGCGCGCGTACTCTTTGTTTTGGGGTTCGCGTGCGCAGTGACCGGCATCTTCGGTGGCATCGGCGCGATACTCTATGGCTGGTGGTGCGTTTTTGCTCGTTCACGCGGTAGGTAGCGGCGTCGCAACCTTCTAACTACTCGTTCAAGGCGGACGGCTTCGCCGCCGCTTAACTCCAGCGTTAGGCCTCATGGAAAAGCTTGCGCTCTCCAACATAGAGGACAGTGTCTTGGCTATGGCTGAGGACGCGTTCATCCACTTCAAAACAGCACGTCCAGTGCTGGGTACCTACTATGAGCGCAACGTTAGTTTCCAGGAGCTGTCGTCTATCGTCGGACGCTTGTCCGCCCTCGGGCTCATCCGCTGGCGTATCAAACAGCGCAGCACAGTTCATTTCTGCAAGCGTGCGCCGGTCAGCTCTCAGCACAACTGCACGGCGGCGTTCACGGCCACGGCCAAAGGCAAGGCGTACCTCGCTCAGCCTCGGTGCGCGGCCTAACCACTCGTTCGAGGCGGACGGCTCTGCCGCCGCTCAACTCAAGCGTTAGCCGTAACAAGGGGTGCTCTCATGTCCGTGAACTTTGCCGCTGTGCACGACCGTAAGCCTTGGCGGAAACACAAAATTCACCAATCACTTCACGCCGCGATTGATGGGGGCGACGGCGCAAAGAATCTTCTTCGTCAAGTTGGGCGTGTCGCGGGCATGTGGCAAAAGTATGGCGACGTGAGGTGTGTGTTTGTTTGGGAGGACAACGCGCCGACTGGTTATGCTTTCCGCCTAGCTTCCGTCGGCAGTGCCGAAATCGATTCAGCGGAGCTGTCGGTCGATCAGATCCAACAGTTCGGTGCCCGGAAAACATGTACCTCCCAAGAAATAGCCGAACTGTTTGCCAGCGCGACGTTGTCCGACTTGACGGCGCCAAATCCGGTGCTGGGGCCATCGATCTTTTCTCTAGCTCCGACCGTCGAGGTCGGGAGTCTTTGGCCTGACGACCTTCCAGAAGGTAAAACTTACTTTGAGGGCCTCGCCCAGCAAGTTGTCATAAATCGGTACGAGCGCTCGCCGGACGCTCGTGCCGCTTGTATCGCGCACTACGGTTGCGTATGCCAAGTTTGCTCAGTGGACTTCAGCAAGCGCTATGGCCCCCTTGGCGAGGGATTCATACACGTTCACCACGTCGTACCAGTCTCGTCAGTCGGTAACGAGTATCGAGTCGATCCGGTCGCTGACCTTGTTCCCGTCTGCCCGAATTGCCATGCAATGCTCCATAGGAGCGTGCCTCCACTTGCGGTAGAACGTCTGCGTGCATTGCTGCATGATGGCTAACAAGTCATTCAAGCGGACGGCTGCGCCGCCGCTTAATTCCAGCGTTAGAGGGCTCATGGACGGTTCCGAAGCAATTGCAACGTTGGCTCTGGTTGTTAGCGTGGCCTCGGCTTTCATCAGTTATAAGGCTTTTAGGCACTCTGTAAACATTCACGAGCTCGAAACAACTTTGGCGTTTGAGCGAGACAAGTCAGAGCTTCTCATGCACGTAGAGCAAAGTCGCAATTTGTTCTCGTCGGCTCAACGTGAAATTGAGAACGTAAAGTTTGTCCTCGCGCACGAGCCCTCACAAGTTCAAAATGCGCTCGGGTCGTACCAGAATCTTTTCACGGAGTTCCTTCCTAAGCTGGTTGGCGCGGAGCGCCAAGCTACCGCACTCTGGAATGAAATCTACGAGTGGCAAGACAAGTCCGGCCGCAGCGCCTTTGCACATCACACGCCACAGTACCGAGCTCTTCTGGAAAATGATCGAGTCGCCCACCAGTCTGCACTCAAGTGCGTCGCAGAGCTCCGAAGTCAAATCATTCGAGCCCATGAAGCATATGAGCGGGGGCAGTTGGGATAGCCCTCTAACAATTCGTTCAAGGCGGACGGCTGCGCCGCCGCTTAACTCCAGCGTTAGACCACGTTGATGATCCCAGACTGCCTAACCAAATCTGCGGAATTTCCGCACAAAGCTGACGTGCTTGCCGCGCTCAACAATGGCGCGACTCTGCGGCGCGATGAGCGCTCACTGCCAGCCGATAGACTTCTTGGCACATATCAAATCCGGTTAAGAATCGCGCAAGAGATTGCACCTCGGGAATCTGAAGCACAACTGCAGGCGCAGGCAGCCTTGGACATGGCTTTTCTAGTTTCGCAGCTGCGCCAACAACAGACGGCTCTGGTTACTATCTGGTACGTTCGCGCTACAGATAATTCCAAATTCGTGCTTATGGAAAATGCCCAAACGAGCGAAGCGTTAGGGTGCTTGGCGAATGTGGTCTAACTACTCATTCAAGGCGGACGGCTTCGCCGCCGCTTAACTCCAGCGTTAGCTAACACATGACAGACCCAAGCGATTCGATCCACTTTGATCACGACGCAGTTCGCCTCGAGTACGAGCGGTGGATGGCCGATATCGCAAGAGATGATCCTTATACGTCGGATGCGATTCCTGGGCTCAAGGACGTATTACGTGCCCATTTTCTCATCGTTGATTACTTTTACGGCAAAGGCAGCGGCTTGGGCGGTATAGGGCCCAAAAGTGTTGACCTTCTACACTCCGCGCTCTACAGGCCGTTCGTTTCCCTGGGCGGTGTTGAGAAGTGGAAAACTCACTACGAAAAAGCCGCTACGCTGATCTATGGAATTGTTTGCGACCATCCGTTTCACGATGCAAATAAACGCACTGGCCTTCTCACACTTCTTCTTTACCTCAGCAAGAACAGCAGAGTTCCCATCGTTGGTCAGAAACAGTTAGAGGATTTCGCTGTCGATGTTGCAGATCACCAGCTTGACAAATACCCCCGCTACAGGGAGCTAAAGAAAAGAAAGCATCCGGATCCAGAGGTCGCGTTTCTGGCGGATCATTTGGAACGAAAGTCCAGAAAAATCGATAGAACCAGTTACACAATTACATTCAGGGAGCTGGATCGCGTTCTACGTGGTTTCGGCTACAAATTGGATAATGCCTCTGGAAACTATATTGACCTCATCCGGGTTCAGCATCGGAGAAAGATTTTTGGTTGGGGCGATAAAGAGCCAGTTGACGTAAAGATTCTCCAGGTAGGCTTCCCGGGGTGGAAGAACCAGGTCAACGTGGGTGCAGTTAAATCTATTCGGACTGCAGCAAAGCTAACGCCGGAATATGGAATTGATTCGCAAACCTTCTATCAAGGAACGGATCCCGTGCAAGCTCTAATCTCCGAGTATGCAGGCCCGCTCGAACGACTGGCTTACCGCTGAGCGTTAGCTAACAGTGCGTTCAAGCCGAAATTGCATCGCTACGCCGTCAACATGGCAGATACAGCTTGCCATGTTGCCAGCTACGCGCTGCAATTCGGCTTAACTTAGGTGTTAGCGCTCATGAGCAAACTCGGTCTAACACTGTGCTTTCTTTACGTAGCTGTCAGCGCGCTCTGCGTCTGGGGATCATTTGATGCCGGCGGTGACAGTAAAGGAGCGTTTGTTCTTCTCCAACTGCCTTTGGCATTTCAACTTGAGGCGCTAGATTGGCTTGGCTTTCGTCCCCTGCTAACCAAGATGTCTTGGCCGGTCGCTTATGCTTCCATCGGACCACTCACGCTTGCACTTCTCTATGGCACGGGATGGCTCATTGGCTTCCTCTCCAAGCGAGCGCTTGCAGCTTTATGGCATGCGCGCTAACAATTCGTTCAAGGCGGACGGCTACGCCGCCGCTTAACTCCAGCGTTAGGCTCGGTGAAATTATGGATATCATGACAACGGCGTTTGGCACGTTCGTCGCTGGCCTGATCGGTGCGTTCGCTGTGGCTTTTATTCTTCGCCTTCTTGGCAAGAAGCCGGATTACGTAAGTGCAGTTGCACTCGCCATAGGCGTAACAATTCCTGCTGTTGTAGGGATGGTCTGGCCTATCAGCCACACCACGCACTCAGCGATCCTTGCCGTGAGCGTCGGTCTCGCCCTTTACTGCGGCCAACTGGTCTCCAGGCTGCGCACGCCTAACCAATCGTCCAAGCGGACGCGCGAAAAGCCGCGCGCCGCTTAACTCCAGCGTTAGAGCGCACATGAAGTATTCCGCGGCCATTCGAAGAACGATCCCTTGCGGAATTTTCGGCATGTTCGCGGGCGGCTATTTAGCATCTCTACTCCTTGGCGCCGGAATCGCGTTCTCCAATCGCACTCCACAACTTCATGATTGGGCGTCTGCACCATTAGCAGCCTTTCCTCTTCTCGCGGTTGCGCTGCTCTTCGCTGCACCGGCCACGCTACTAGTCGGGTGCCCGCTGTACGCGGCACTGCTGCAACGAAATCGCGCTTCAGTCATCTCTACGCTGCTCGTTGTCCTTGCCATGGTCGCTATATGCTTTGTGGCAGCAGGCTCGGCCGTTGCATACCTGGTCGGCTTATACGGAGTTCCCATTGCGCTAGTCACACATGCTGTGCAGCGAGTACGCTCTAACAATTCGTTCAAGGCGGACGCGCGAAAAAGCCCGCGCGCCGCTTAACTCCAGCGTTATACCTCACAACCGCACCTTTTTGGCCAAATAGCATGGGGACGTTTCTTGAATGAAACATCGAGCGTTACTTTTCTTCATCGTCGCATGCGTAGTTGGGTGTACATCTACGTACGAGCTCGCTCAACCAGGGGAAGGGTTCTTGTCACACTGGAACGCTTCTGTGCCCAGTGAAGGGCTCCAATTGAAATCGGATTCACAGGGCGATTACGCAAGCAAAAATGGCGATATACTTATAATGTATCGTAAAGGAAAGTACGGCCCTTCTTGGATGCTTATAAGTACCGTAGAGCCGGAAGGCAATATGATTTGTGCAGAACTATTAATAGCTTCGACAAAGATCTCCTACGATCACGCAACGTCGATGGTGGAAGAGACGGCTACACAAAAATCTATTAAAGATGGCAACCTTGAGTTCTACATGAATCGTGGTGGCGGTGGCGTTTCATGTAATGTGAGCCTCACCAAAACCTAAGTAACCTCGTCTCGCACTTGCTGCAACGGTATAACAATTCGTCCAAGCGGACGGCTGCGCCGCCGCTTAACTCCAGCGTTAGGCCTCACTATGAGACTACGAATCTACCGAATGAGTGCGGTCATTGTTGCTGCGGTTATTGCGGCAGCTTTAGTTTGCTGTGTTGCGGCCCTTTATCTTTATCAGTTCCACGGCGGGCTTGCTGACAACTCTCAGGACTGGGCAAACCTTGGCGATTATCTCGGTGGCACGCTGGGGCCATTGTTTGCCTTCCTCGCCTTTGCCTTAGGCCTGCACACCATTAATCAATCTCGGCAACAAAGCCGCCGCGACGAGCTCCTTAAGACCATCCAGGGCTATGAACACGACTTTGAGCTGTGCGCGGCCAAGCCCGTAACTTGCCAAGCGCCTTGGATTTGGGGCAATGACTTTGGCGCCGCAGACAATGTTCAAGAGCTGCCTTTGCGCACCCTCCTCCAAAGCGAAGGAATTGACTGGGAGCAACATCTACCCATCGTTGCGCAGGGCTTGAAGTTCCGCATACTCCCTGATGGAGAGCTGATCCAAGACCGCGATATCTGGCTACGCGCTCACCTAGCGGTCGAGGGAATCTTTCGCTATTTGGAGTTGTACAAAGAAGCCGGTGGAGATATGTCGCTAGTGCAGTACCTCACTGAAAAATATGAGATTGCTCGTAATCGTTTGCTATCCTCCGGCTATGAGGCCCAGCTCTTGGGGGCGTGAGGCCTAACAATTCGTTCAAGCCGAACTTGCTTCGCTACGCCAACAACGTGGCAGGTAAAGCTTGCCACGTTGTCGGCTACGCTACGCAAGTCGGCTTAACTCAGGCGTTAGGCTACCCTATGCAGTCTCCCGAAAAATCTGGAATCATTGCCTATTTTTACTTGGCGTTCTTTTTAGTGATTATCGCTTTCGTCGTCGCATTAGTGATGAGGCACCCAGCGGGTTCCACCCAAGAAATTACCGGCACCATTGAGTCAATTGGCTACACGGATGTAGGTGGTGGTGGGCTCCATGGACGTATCAGCAGACATGCAGTTGTACGCCTTCCAAGTGGCAATATTGCCCAAGTTCTTGTTCCCACCAACCAGAGGTTGGTTCCGGGAACTCAGGTGGTACTCACTGAGATCCCGCAAAATTTTGGCCAACCGGAGTATGGTTTCATCCGGCTCTCTAGTAGCGGTCAGCCCTAACAATTCGTTCAAGGCGGACGGCTACGCCGCCGCTTAACTCCAGCGTTAGAGCGCATAGGGGAAGAAGATGGCGTACCAAGCAACGATAATTCCAGTCATGATTGCGTCGCCCGGAGATGTAGCAGAGGAACGCGACGTCATTCGTGGCGTCATTCACGACTGGAACGACGTAAACGCGGAGCATACGAATACCTTACTTTCGGCTGTTGGCTGGGATACGCACTCATCGCCGGAACTTGGTGCACGGGCACAAGACCTCATAAATACTCGCGTGTTAAAAAACTGCGATCTCCTCATCGGCGTTTTCTGGACTAGGCTCGGTACGCCGACCGGGAACTCTCCGAGCGGCACGGTTGAAGAAATCGAAGAGCACATTCAAGTTGGTAAGCCGGCCATGATTTATTTTTCTTCAAAACCTGTGGCCCCGGAAAGTATAGACTCGGCTCAGTACGCTAAAGTGAAAGAGTTTCAGAGCAAGCTGAAGGATCGTGGAATTATTGAGACTTACAACAATATTCAAGATTTCAAGTACAAGTTGTCAAAGCAAATGCAATTATGTCTTGTCAATAACCAATATCTGCGCGGCCTCGTCGCATCACCGTCATCCTCTGGTGCTGTTGGCACCCCAGGGGTTTCTGTTCGGGGCTTGTCGATCGACTTTAACCTAACCGACGAGGCCAAGGAATTACTGAAAGCGGCAGCAACCGATGAACGGGGTACGATCATCAAGGCCGCGTACATAGGCGGTCGGGTTATTCAGGCGGGCGGTAAATCTTTTGGTGGCGAGCGCGGCCGCGATAGCGCTAAGTGGGAAGCTGCGCTCGACGAGCTTGAGTCTACGCATTTGGTGGTCGGCCGGGGCGAGAAGGGGCAGATCTATGAGCTTACGCATCGCGGATGGGAGGTCGCAGATGCGCTCTAACAACTCGGTCAACCGGACGCAAACCCGCTGCGCGGGTTGCGCCGGTTACCTCGGGCGTTAGGCCTCATGTCAGACGACGAAATGACTCCGGGATTCAAGGGGCTCTTGGATCTCATCAATGCTCCGAACAAGCGAGAAGCCCAGAAGATTTGTCGGGATCTGATAGTAGAGAGTCAGGACCTGTTCGAGCTGATCATTGCTGGTCGTCACGGCCTGCTTCAGCCGTACCGATACGCTTGCCATTTCTCGGACTACACCCCTGAGCATGTAATCCCAACACAAGAGCAAATGTCCGCGTTGTCGCAATACGGCCCGGGAGAGTTCACCGGCAAGGCAAAGACTGCTGTGAACAAACTGTTTCAGACATTCAAAGACCGGCGCATGTTTGCCGCCCATCTCTTTTATCTGCCGGAGCAAGACTACTGGTCGTTGTTCTACTTCGATCAGAGAGACCGCTCGGAGTTCGATAACCATTGGAAGATTGGCGGCCCTCACATACATTACGCATGTGAGGCGTTCACCCGCGATCCAATGCAGATGATGTGGCAAAAAGTTTGCCAGCTACCGCCCAATCCGCCAGGTGCCTCGCATGTTCGTTATCGGGAGACGCAGGATGAGGGCTAACAATTCGTTCAAGCCGATGCCGCTTCGCGGCACGGCTTAACTCAGGCGTTAGACCTCACAGCAGATGACGTTGCACATGGACTTCTATATGGCCAAAACATTCCAGAAGGCTTGTTCCATTTGCGGCAGGACCTATCCCGCGCAAGAGTTCAGCTACGGCAACAAAGACAATCGGTCGTATTGCAGAGCTTGTGACAAGGCTGAGAAATCGGCGTACTCAGCAGGTGGCACCGAGGCGGCGCGCCAGTTCCGCGAGCAACAGCGTGCCAAGTGGCAGAGTAAGGTCTAACATTTCGTTCAAGGCGGACGGCTTCGCCGCCGCTTAACTCCAGCGTTGAGGTTGTAGAAAAAGTCGGTTTGCCAAGTTGATCGCGGCGGCGCCGAAAATCGCCCTGACAGGAGGCGCTAGAATCGACGCGCAGCACCTTGGGAGGGGTCGAAGTACCCCCGGAAATCGGCAAATTTCTTGACCAAGGACTTTTTCTACAACCTCGTTAGGTGCGGCAGTAGCTCATGCGCAAACTGGCAGCAACTGCATTTGCACTACTAGCAGTGGCGGCTACGGCAAGCCAGCCGCGACCAAACGTGAGTGGTATCGAGGTTTACTACCGCTCGTTTGACAAGACTTCCATCGTCAACTTGGATGCGGAAGCATTGATCGGCGCTCACGATCGCCATTTGGTCATAAACGGGCCTAGCCAAGTAAAGGCGCTACTCGGCGCACTCGAGCAACCCTGCAACTCGGTCCCCCCAAGGCAAGCTCAAGATCTTCGCCTGCTCATTCTCGTTCGTGGTTCGCATCCTTGGCGCTGGGAGGCGTCAAACTTCGCGTACTGGGATGGCCGCACTGGTGCCACTTGCCTTCTTTCCTCATCACAGCAGTCCCATCTGCTGGCACTATTGGGGCTCGAAAGGTAACGGCGTGTCGGCCGCACCTAACCACTCGTCCAAGCGGACGCGCGAAAAGCCGCGCGCCGCTTAACTCAAGCGTTGAGGTTGTAGAAAAACCACTGCTGGACAAGTTGATCGCGAAGCCGGGGAAAAGCGACCTCACAGAACGCTCTACAATCGACACGCAGCCTGCCGGGAGGGGTTCAAGTACCCCCTGGGATCATGTGAATCCGCGCCGGGATATTTTTTCTACAACCTCGTTAGACCCCATGACCAACACTGTCGAATGCCATACACACGGGGAGCAAGACGAAACCTTCGTTTGTCAGCATCTTGTCGGCGCCCTCAGCACCGGGGAGAAAGTTGGGTTCTTTTGGTCGGGCGGCCCGCGCGGTGATGCTTGGTGCTCCGCATGTGAGGAGGTTCGCCTCCGCGAGGGTGATTCTACCGGCGATTGGAACGAGCGTTCCGAGGCGTTTGCGGGCATCAAAATTCTGTGCGGTGCGTGCTATGACCGGTTGCGTGCGCAGCACGGCGTCTAACATTTCATTCGAGGCGGACGGCTTCGCCGCCGGCCAATTCCAGCGCTAGCTGCCGTCATACTGAGACACCTGCTCTTTGAGGTTCCTGACATGGCCTATGACGAGTCAAAGATCGAGGACACTGTGCTTGCGCTGCTCGCTGCTTTCAGTTTCGAAGGTGGCAGAGCTTGGAAGGGGTTCGACTTCGACGTAATGGATCGCCTTCATGCTCAGGACTTCATCGACAATCCGGCTAGCAAGAACAAGTCGGTCTGGCTCACGCCGCAGGGCCTGGAACGTGGTCGCAAAATTGCCGAGCGGCTCTTTTCGGCTAGCTCAGGCAGTGCCGGCTAACATCTCATTCGAGGCGGACGGCTACGCCGCCGCTCAACTCCAGCGTCAGGCCAGGAGGGATTGTGAAGACGGGATCGTGCATGTGCGGGGCGGTCAGTTTCACCGTCTCGTGTGACCTTAAGCCTCCTGATGCTTGCCACTGTGTTCAGTGCCGAAAGTTCTCGGGGCACTATTCAGTCGGAACGGACGTGCCCAGGAGTGCAGTGGAGATTTCTGGCGCTGAGAACGTAACCTGGTATTACTCGTCCGAGAAGGTGCGTCGCGGGTTCTGCTCGGTATGCGGGTGCTCCATGTTCTTCGATCCACCTGCCAAGGAGTGGATCGGAATCCATATGGGAGCGTTCGACGTGCCGACCGAGACGCGCGCCGAGTTGCATGTATTCGTCGCCGAGAAGGGTGACTACTATGAGATTGGCGATGGGTTGCCCCAGTACCAGCGCATTCCGTAGGGACGAGCCTGCGGCCCGTCTGAGCGCAGGCATCAAGCCTCCGCCCAGGACCGGGAGCATTCGTGCCACGATGCATCAGATGTGCGGGAGAGCTTGAAGAGCCTTCGCACCTGACTGGGATGGCGGCCGCCGCACCAGACAGGCCCGATGGGCAAACGGCGAACCCGATGATTCACTTGGTAGCGGGCAGTGGAATCGCACTGCAGCGCCAAATGTCCCTGCCGGCGCGTTACCTGTTGTTGCTTGTCGTTGCAGAGAATGCGGCTGGCCCGACGCATTTGCGCATCCGGTGGCCTGATAAATCGTTCCAGGCGGATGGCTTCGCCGCTGCTCAATTCCAGCGTCAGGCGTCGCCATGAGGCCCATACCTCAAGGTGAGAATGCATGAGGCACAGCGAAAGACATCGAACACACCGAACAGGCTGGCTTCGCGCTGCCGTGCTTGGGGCAAACGACGGTATCGTTTCTACCGCGAGCCTTGTGTTGGGGGTTGCCGCCACCGGAGCAGGTACGAGAGCAATTCTCGTCGCAGGAGTCGCTGGCCTGGTTGCCGGCGCCATGTCGATGGCTGCTGGTGAGTATGTCTCGGTCAGCTCACAGGCTGACACCGAGCGCGCAGACTTGGCTCGCGAGAGCAAGGAGTTGGCCGCAAATCCCGACCAGGAGCATGACGAATTGGTGTCGATCTATGTACAGCGGGGGCTGGACAGGTCATTGGCGTCGAGTGTTGCCACCCAACTCATGGCTCACGACGCGCTCGGGGCGCACGGGAGGGACGAGCTCGGCATCTCCGATACGTTGGCTGCCAAGCCAGTCCAGGCTGCATTCGCTTCTGCCGGGACATTCGCGACGGGTGCGGCGCTGCCACTCCTGATGGTACTCGTGCTCCCAAGCGCCACACTCATGTGGGGCCTCGCAGGCAGCTCACTGTTCTTCCTTGCATTGCTAGGCCTGCTGGCGGCGCGCACAGGCGGCGCCCTGGCACTCGCATCCGTGCTGCGCGTTACTTTCTGGGGCGCGCTGGCAATGGCTTTAACCGCGGCAGCCGGGGCGATCTTCGGGGTGACTGCATGAGCAGCGTCAAGTGGGTGATCACGTCTTTTCGCTCGGCGGCGATCCGCAGCGCGATATCGTCATGGTCAGGCCGGTGGCTTGCGGGTGACGTGCTTGACCCCTTCCCCGATGGTTTGCCGCGCAATTCGCACGCCCGGGCGCGCATCGGGTTCCACGGACGCGATGCCCGCGCAGGCGGGCATCCATCGGACTTCCCGATCGGCGAGCAGGCCTGTCCGCGAACTTCGGTTGCACGGAACAACGGCAAGCCGCGCGTGACTTCGCCGAGAGGTGATTCCTGCGTTAGCCTGCAGCCTGGTTCCCCCGAGAGTTCGATCCGCGCCCATGCCTCCCTCGACTTCCGCGCCGCCGCCAGGGCTTCCTGCCTATCGCATCCTTACCGGCCCTGACGATGCCGGGTTTTGCCATCGGGTCAGCGAGGCGCTGGCGCTCGGCTACGTCTTGCACGGATCGCCCGCGGCGACCTTCAATGGCGAGAGCGTGATCGTCGCCCAGGCCGTGGTCTGGCCTGCACGTCACCGAACAACGCCACCGGGCGTGGGCTGACGGTTCCTTTCGGCGGCGGATGTCCGCCGTGCGCGCTCAGCCCAGGCGCAGCCAGCGACGCACCGCGGCGAGGTTGCGGCGGCTGATCTCCGGGCTGTGCTCGCTGCCGTCGAGGCGGGCCAGCACGCGGCCGTCGGGCAGGCTGCGCAGCCCGACCAGGCGCGCGCGCGGCACCAGGCAATTGCGGTGCAGGCGGATCAGCTGGTCAGGCCAGGCTTCCTCCAGCTGGCGCAGCGATTCCTCGATCAGCAGCTCGCCGCCGGCGTGCTGCACGACCACGTACTTCTCCTCGGCAAGCAGGCACAACACGTCGTGCAAGGCGATGCGCACCTCCTCGCCGCGCAGGCGGCCGTGCAGGAAGGCGGTCGACTCGCGCGGGCTGTCGTCGAGGCGCCGCCGCGCACGCTGCAGGGCATCGCGCAGGCGTTCCAGCCGCACCGGCTTGAGCAGGTAATCCGCTGCGCCAAGCTCGAACGCCTGCAGCGCGTGCGCCTCGTACGCAGTGCAGAAGATCACCTGCGGCCGTGCCCTGCCCGCGAGTCGCTGCGCTACGGAAACGCCGTCGATGCCCGGCATGTTGATGTCCAGCAGCAGCACGTCGGGCTGCAGTTCGTCGAGCGCGGCCAGCGCGGACTCGCCGTCGGCGACCGTGCCGACCAGCTGCGTGTCGCCGCATTCGCCCAGCAGCGCGGCCATGCGCGCGCGGGCCAGCGGTTCGTCGTCGACGATCAGCACGCGCATCACGGCGATGCCCTCGGCAGGCGCAGCAAGACGACATAGTGGCCGCCCTGCGGCGCGGCTTCGACCACCGCGCGCGGCCCGTAACGGAACGCCACGCGCTGGCGCACGCTGCGCAGGCCGTGGCCGTTGCCCGCCACGCCTGGCTGCGGCGGCAGCGGGTTGCGGATCTCGATGCGGATGCCGTCACCGTCGCGGGCGCCGCCCAGCATCACCTCGCCGCCTTCGCGCAGCGGCTGGATGCCGTGGCGCACGGCGTTCTCCACCAGCGGTTGCAGCAGCAGGCGCGGCAGCGGGAAATCCGCCGGCAGGTCGTGCAGTTCGCGGCGGATGCGCAGGCGAGGGCCGAGCCGCAGCTGCTCGATCGCGAGGTAGCGCTCGATCAGTTCGAGCTCCTCGCCCAGCGTGCCGTCGCCGCGATCGGGCGAGCCCAGCGCGGCGCGGAACAGTTCGGACAGATCCTCCACCGTGCGCTCGGCCGCGGCCGGGTCGACGCGGATCAGCGCGGCCACGGTGTTCATGCTGTTGAACAGGAAGTGCGGGCGGATGCGCGCCTGCAGGGCCTCCACCTGCGCGCGGGTGACCGCGGCCAGGCGCGCCTGCCACTGCGCCAGCACGTAGAAATAGCGCAGCATGGCGGCACCGAGCAGGGCCGCGATGATGGTGTTGTCGCGCACGAAGGCGATCATGGGGCTGCCGATCAGGCCGGTCTGCAGCGCGCCGTCGAGCCAGCGCGCGGTGGCGCTGGCGAGCAGCACGATCAGCACGATCAGCAGCCACACCGCAACGTACGGCATGTGTCCGGGCAGGCGCTGCAGCAGGTGGCGCAGCTTGCACAGCGCCAGCGCGACCACCATCGCCAGCCAGGTGACGAAGAACATGCTGACGCTGTAGGCGGGCCAGTCCTGGCGATCGTCGCGGGCCAGCCACATCACGGTCACCGTCAGCGCGCCCACCACGAACAGTGCGAACAGCGCCGGCAGCTGGCAGAAGTCCGGCAGCGGGCTGTGTTCGGCGCGGCCGCGGACGTCGCTGGCGGGCGTGGATTCGGGCATGCGGCAAGTATGCCGCATGCGTCCGGACTAGAGCCGGCGGGCGGTGCCCGCCCTACGCAGCGCGATGCAAGGCAGGCGCTCCCGCCATGGAGCTGCCTCAAGCGGTCAGCCGGGTGCCCAGCCAGTGGCGCAGGTCGGCGATTTCCTCGGCGCACACCGCGTGGGCCATCGGGTAGCTGTGCCAGTCCACCGTGCAGCCCAGCGCCTGCAGGTGGTCGCGCGAATCGATGCCGCGTTGCATGACCACCACCGGGTCGGCGTTGCCGTGGGCCTGGAAGATCGGCGTGGCGGCATTGGCGTGGCTGCGCTCGCGCGCCACCACCTCGGCGATCGGCAGGTAGGTGGACAGCGCCACGATGCCGGCCAGCGTCTGCGCGTGGCACAGCCCGGCGGCCAGCGCGATCGCGCCGCCTTGCGAGAAGCCCGCCAGCACGATCCGGCCGGCGGGCACGCCGCGCGCGTGCTCGCGCGCGACCAGCGCCTCCACCGCGGCGATCGAGGCACGGATGCCGGCCTCGTCCTGCGGCGCGCGCGCGTCGAAACCCGCGATGTCGTACCACGCCCGCATCGGCATGCCGTTGTTGACCGTCACCGGCCGCACCGGCGCGTGCGGAAACACGAAGCGCAACGCCGGCCAGGCGGGATCGACCAGCTCCGGCACGATCGGCGCGAAGTCGTGGCCGTCGGCCCCCAGGCCGTGCAGCCAGATGACGCTGTGGGTGGGGTTGGCGGCGGTTTCGTGTTCGACGGCGGGGAGGGTCATGGGGTGGATTGATGGCGGAGGAACGTCATCGTAGCAGTCCAGATGACAGCCCTGACGGGTAGGAGCCCGCTGGCGGGCGATGCTCCTGCTCCTGGCCTTTGCGAATCCCGAATCCCTGCCTTCAAGGCATCGCCCGCCAGCGGGCTCCTACAGGGTGTGGGGGAGCGGGCGGACGAGGAATGATGCTGGTGCGCGATGTGCTCTTGCTGATGTCCGCGGCAGTCTGCGCGCATGCCCGCTTTCCCTCCCGTTGGTCGTCGTGCCTTGCGCCGGGGTCGTGTGTCCATTCCTGGCCAGATGTATCTTCTGACGACGGTGACCCGTCGACGCGAGCGCCTCTTTGCCGATCCATCCAGCGCACGGGCGCTAAGCCGGCTCATCCACGCCGCATCGACCTGGGCGGATTCCCGCCTGCTTGTGTGGGTGCTGATGCCCGATCACTGGCATGGTCTGCTGCAACTCGGCGACGAGCCGCTGGGTCGGGTCATGAATCGATTCAAGGCATGCGCATCGCGTGTGTTGCACGAATCATGCGGGTTGGATGGTTCGCTGTGGGATCGCAGTTTTCATGATCACGCACTGCGTGCCGACGAGGACATCAGGGCGGTAGCGCGATACGTCGTCGCCAATCCGGTGCGTACCGGTCTGGTCGACAGCGTGTTCGATTACCCTTATTGGAATGCCGTCTGGCTCGACCGCGACGCGCCTCCGATCTTGTAGGAGCCCGCTGGCGGGCGATGCTCCTGCTCTGGCCTTTGCGAATCCCAAATCCCGAATCCCTGCCTTCAAGGCATCGCCCGCGAGCGGGCTCCTACCCATCAGGGCGGCTACTTGCTGGTGTCCAGCCCCAGCTCGTGCGCGAAGAAGGTCAGGCCGATCGCGGTGTCGCCGACGCGCTGGCTGAACGGGGCGCCGATGCCGTGGCCGGCGTGCATGCGGGTAAGCAGCAGGATCGGCTGGGGCGAGGAGGTGGCGTTCTGCAGCGCGGCGGTGAACTTGCGCGATTGCCACGGCGCCACGCGCGGATCGTTCTCGCCGGTGGTCATCAGCACGGCCGGGTAGGCAGCGTGCGGCGTGACGTTCTGCAGTGGCGAGTACGCGAGCGTGGCCTTGAACTGCGCCGGGTCGGCGATGCTGCCGTACTCGGGGATGTTGTACGGGCCGTTGGCGAAGTCGGTCTCGTGGCGCAGCATGTCGTAGATGCCCACGCGTGCGACCACGGCGCGGTAGTCGGCAGGGTGCTGCACGATCTGCGTGCCCATCAGCAGGCCGCCGTTGCTGCCGCCGAGAATGCCCAGGTGGGCGCGGTCGGTCCAATGCGTGTCGATGAGGGCCAGCGCGGCGGCGTGGAAGTCGTCGAACACGTTCTGCTTGTGCAGCTTCTGGCCTTGCGCGTGCCACTGCTGGCCATTCTCGTTGCCGCCGCGGATGTTGGCGTAGGCCAGCACGCCGCCGTGTTCGAGCCAGGCCAGGTTGGCGCCGATGAAGCCGGGCTTGATCGGGATGTCGAAGCCGCCGTAGCTGTACAGGATGGTCGGGCGCGCGCCGTCGGGCGTGATGCCGGGCATCGACAGCACGGTGACCGGGATCCTGGTGCCGTCCTTCGAGCTTCCTTCGATGCGCTGCACGACCACCTTCGAATAATCGGCGGCGGGCTGCACCGCGAACACCGTTTTCAGCGTGCCCCGGTTGCCGTCGTATGCCGCCCAGCGGGTGGGCGTGGTCCAGCCGGCGTAGCTGATGAGGGCCTCGGGCCGACCCGACTCGGAGGCGATGTCGCCGATGCTGATGCCCTGCGCCGGCAGCGGCACGCGGCGCACGAAATTCGCGCCGGCGTCGTACTGCTCGATCCACCAGTCCGGGCCCTGGCTGCGCACCACCAGGAAGCCGTCGCCGAGCGGGGCGATCTGCTGGATCGCGCCGTCGCGCTGGGCCAGCACCGGCACGGTCTTGCCGTCGTCGGTGACGGCCACGATCCTGCCGCGTGGCGCATCGTCGAACGACGCCACGTACAGCCGTCCATTCACCCACGCGGCGGTACGCACGTTGGCGCGGCGATCGAGTGCGCGCGTGAATGCGGCGCCGTGGCGCAGGAACACTTCGGCCGGGCCGCCATCACCGTCGTAGGCGAGCACCGCGGCTTGCGCCGTGGCGGGCGAGTTCACCAGCACGTACTCGGCGGTTTTCGAGTAGCCGCGGCCGAACACCACGGTGTCCGTATCGGCGGCCCGGCCCAGCGCGTGATGCACCAAGGTCGCGTTGAACTGCACCACCTCGTGGCCCGCCGCCGGCGGCGCGAAGCGCACATAGCTGAAGCCTGCCTCGTCCGTATCCCAGGCCACGCCCTGCGGGGTGGTGCCACCGCCGGCCCAGGGCAGGGTGTCGGGGAGTGTCTTGCCGCTGGCTACGTCGAGCACGTGCAGGGTGGTCAGTTCGCTGCCGCCTTCGGCGGTGCCGTAGGCCAGATAGCGCCCGTGCGGCGAGGGCCAGTAGCCGGTGATCGCGGTGCCGCCGTGGTCGGCGTTCGGATCGACCAGGGTCCTCGCCGCGCCCTCCGGCCAGGCTTGCGCGACCAGCACCGGCTGCGATTGCGGCGGCGTCTGCTGCAGGTAGAACAGGGTGCCGCCGGCCAGCACCGGGCCGGAGCGCGTGGTCGAGGTGATCGCCAGCTGCTGCACGCGCGCGGTGAGCGCCTTGCCTTCGGGCATCGCGGCGAGCGTCGCCTCGGTGTAGGCGTTCTGCGCGGCGATCCACTGCTGCACGGCCGGGTCGGCGGGGTTTTCCAGCCAGCGATACGGATCAGGCACCTGCACGCCATGCAGCACGCTGGCCGCCGTGTGCGTCGGCGACGCGGGCGGTGCGGCGGCGTGGCTGCAGCACGCCGCCGTGGCGGCAAGGACCAGTGCAAGACGACGTCGCATGGCGTACTCCGGAGACAGGCGTGGGATCGACATCCAAGGTTAGCGCCAATCGCCCGCGGCACCGCGCGAGCCGCCCCTGACTTTCGGCACAGATGACGGCAACCGGTCCCCACGCTCGGTTATGCTGATTTTTTTTGTCTGGGGAAGCACCATGCCTCGCCTGTTGTTCGCCGCCCTCGCCGCCTTGCTGGCGCTGCCCGCCGCGGCGGCCACGCCGACTGCCGGCGCATCCACCCCGCTGGACCTGGAAACCATCATGGCCGACGCCGATTGGATGGGACAGCCGGTGGAGAATCCCTACTGGAGCGTGGACGGCCGCAGTCTCTATTACGAACTGAAGCGCGAGGGCAGCTCGGTGCGCGACCTGTACCGCGTCGACCCGGCCAGCGGCAGCAGCGTGAAGCTCGATCCGGCGGCGATGGCCGGCGCCGACGGCCCGGCGGTGTTCGATCGTGCGCACCGGCACGCGGCCTTTGTCCTGCACGATGACATCTTCCTGGTCGACCTGGCCAGCGGCCAGCGCCGCCAGGTCACCCTGACCACGCAGCGCGAGTCCGCGCCGCAGTTTTCCGCCGACGGCCGCGCGCTGCAGTACCGCGCCGGCAACGACTGGTACAGCTACGACCTGGCGAAGGGCGTCAGCGCGCCGGTGGCCGAGCTGAAGTTCGCCGACGACCCGCAGGCGAAGCAGCCCGACGACCTCGGCCAGCTGCAGCTGGACCTGTTCAAGACGCTGCGCGCGATCAAGGCCGACAAGGAAGCGGTGCGCGAGCACACGCAGGCGCTGGAGGCGGCCGATGCCGGCCGGGCGCCGCGGCCGTTCTGGCTGGGCGGCAAGATCAAGGCGGTCAACAGCACGCTGTCGCCGAACGGCCGCTGGCTGCTGCTGGTGACCGAGCCAAGGCAGTACAAGGACGGCAAGGCGCCGGTGGTCAACCATTACGTCACCGACAGCGGCTACACCGAGGCGGAAGACGCGCGCACCTACGTCGGCCGCGCCGACCCGGCACCGCAGTCGCTGCTGCTGCTGGACCTGGCGCAGCACAAGAGCTACCCGCTGACGACCGATGCGCTGCCCGGCATCAAGACCGATCCGCTCGCGGCGCTGCGCAAGCAGACGGTGGCCGCGCTGGAGAAGGCCGGCAAGGCCGACCAGGCCAAGGCGCTGAAGGCGCCCGAGGTACGGCCGGTCACGGTGAACTTGCGCGGCCTGGCGTGGAGCGAGGATGGCGCGAACCTGGCGGTGCAACTGCGCGCGATCGACAACAAGGACCGCTGGATCGCCAGCGTCGATTTCACGCAGCACGTGCTGACAAGCCAGCATCGGCTGACCGACCCGGCGTGGATCAACTGGAGCTTCAACGATTTCGGCTGGCTCAAGGACGGCCGCACGCTGTGGTACCTGAGCGAGCAGGGCGGCTATTCGCGGCTGTATGCCAAGCCGCTCGACGGCAAGGCGCGAGCGCTCACCGGCGCCGGCAAGTTCGAGGTCAGCGCGCCGCAGCTGAGCGAGGACGGCCAGTGGTTCTACGTGCTGGCCAACAAGGTGGCACCGTACAGCTATGACGTCTATCGCGTGCCTTCCGCCGGCGGTGAGCTGAGCCGGCTGACGCAGTACCAGGGCGTCGACGGCTTCGAGCTGTCGCCCGACGGCCGGCAGCTCGCCGTGCTGCATGGCTCGCCGTACCGGTTCGACCAGCTCGCGGTGGTGGACGCCGCCGGCGGCACCGCGAAGGAACTCACCCACACCATGAAGAGCGCCTACATGGCGCACCCGTGGATCGCGCCGAAGATCGTCGAGGTGCCCTCCGCGCACGGCGCCGGGGTGGTGTATGCCAAGTACTACGGCCCGGCCGACGAGGTCGCCGCGCCGGCCTCGCGCCCGGCGGTGATCTTCATCCACGGCGCCGGCTACCTGCAGGACGTGACGCTGCAGGCCACGCCGTATTTCCGCGAGCAGATGTTCAACAACCTGCTGGTGCAGCAGGGCTACGTGGTGCTGGACATGGACTACCGCGGCTCGGCCGGCTACGGCCGCGACTGGCGCACCGCTATCTACCGCAACATGGGCCACCCGGAACTGGAGGACCTGCTCGACGGCAAGGCGTGGCTGGTCAAGCACCACGGCGTCGACCCGCAGCGCGTGGGTCTCTACGGCGGCAGCTACGGCGGCTTCATGACCGAGATGGCGCTGCTGCGTGCGCCGGGCGAATTCGCCGCCGGCGCGGCGCAGCGCCCGGTCACCGACTGGACCAGCTACAACCACGAGTACACCTCCAACATCCTCAACGACCCGCAGCTCGACCCGGAGGCGTACAAGACCAGCTCGCCGATCGAGTACGCCGCCAACCTGCGCGACCCGCTGCTGATGCAGCACGGCCTGATCGACAACAACGTGATGGCCAGCGACACGATCCGGCTGTACCAGCGCTTCATCGAGCTGCACAAGAAGAACTTCTGGATGTCGCTGTACCCGATGGAACGCCACGGCTTCGTCCACGCCGATTCCTGGTACGACGAATACCGCCGCATCGACGAGCTGTTCGACACCTACGTGAAGCCGGTGCGCGAGCGCGCGCACTGAGGCACTGAACGTCACCGCCCGCCGGAACGGCGGGCGGTGGGCACGGGGCACCGTGTCGCGGCGGGCTACAATGCGCGGCCTCCCTGCCTGTCCGGTACCACCCGATGCCTCGCCTCCGCCTCGCCGAACCGCTCGTGATGCTGGCGACGGTGGTGCAGTGGCTGGTGCTGTCGATCGTCACCGGGGCGGTGATCGGGGTGGGCTGCAGCCTGTTCCTGCGCGCGCTGTTCGCCACCTCCGGGCACACCTACGCGATCTCGTGGTGGGCGCAGGCCGGCCTGCTGCTGGCCGGCGGCCTGGCCAACGGCCTGCTGCTGCATTACGGCTATCGCCTGCGGCGCAGCAACTTCGACGATTCGCCGATCGTGGCGGTCAACGAGCAGCGCGGCAAGATGCCGTTCCGCACCTTGTGGATCAAGCCGGTGGCAGCGCTGATCACGCTGGGCTGCGGCGGCTCGGCCGGCAAGGAAGGGCCGTGCTCGCACATCGGCGCCAGCCTCGCCGCCGGCATCGGCCGGGTGCTGCACCTGAACCCGGAGCTGCGCAAGCGACTGCTGGCCTGCGGCGTGAGCGCCGGTTTCGCCAGCGTGTTCGGCACCCCGATCGCCGGGGCGATCTACGGCGTGGAGATGCTGGCGATCGGCCGCATCCGCCACGACTTCCTGTTTCCCGGCATCGTCGCCGGGGTCACCGCGTTCGAGGTCAGCAAGGCGCTCGGCGTGCCGTATCCGGTCTACCGCATCGCCTTCGTCGGCGATTTCACCGAGCTGCTGTTCCTCAAGACGGTGCTGATCGGCATCCTCTGCGGCGCGGCGGCGTGGGTGTTCGTCGAACTGTTGCAGACCATCCGCCGCGCGTTCGTCACCCTGCGCGAGCGCTACGCGCTGTGGCCGCCGCTGTTGCCGATGGCCGGCGCGGTGGTGCTGGCGCTGCTGCTTCTGGTGCTGCCGACGGATTACCTCGGGCTGAGCCTGCCGCTGATGGAGCGCGCATTGGACGGGCAGTCGATGCCGACCCTGGGTTTCCTGTGGAAGGCGCTGCTGGTGGCGATCACGCTGGGCTCGGGCTTCTACGGCGGCATCGTGACGCCGCAGTTCGTGATCGGCGCCGTGCTGGGCGGCGCGTTCGCCCCGATGCTGGGGCTGGCGCCCGCGCTCGGCGCGGCAGTGGGACTGGTGGCGGTGGTGGCCTCGGCCTCCAATGCGCCGATCGCGGCGATCCTGATGGGCGTGGAACTGTTCGGCTCCGATTCGACCCTGTACGTGGCCGGCGCCTGCGTCGCGGCGTATCTGATCATCGGCCATCGCAGCGTGTATCCGGCGCAGCAGATCGCCTTCAGCAAGTCGTCGTGGATCTTCGCCCGCGCCGACCTGCCGGTGGGCCAGGAAAAGGTGCGCCTGTCGTACGGCCTGCTGCGCTGGTGGACCAGGCGGCGACGCCAGCTGGGGCGACGCGACGACGAGCGCCTGCCCTGAGCGTGGCGCACTCGGCCAGCGGGCATAGAATCGGGGTTCCCCTCGCGCTTCGAGCACCGCCATGTCCCGCCGCAGCCTGAACCTGGACGACACGCTGTATCGCTACCTGCTCGACCACTCGCTGCGCGAGCATCCGCAGCAGGTGGCGCTGCGCGAGGCGACGCAGGAACATCCGCGCGCGCAGATGCAGATTTCGCCGGAGCAGGGGCAGTTCATGGCCTTGCTGGTGAAACTGATCGGTGCGCGGCGCTGCATCGAGGTCGGCGTGTTCACCGGTTACAGCGCGCTGTCGGTGGCGCTGGCGCTGCCCGAAAACGGCCACCTGCTGGCTTGCGACATCAGCGCGGAGTTCACCGCGGTCGGCCAGCCGTTCTGGGCCCGCGCCGGCGTGGCGCACAAGATCGAGCTGCGCCTGGCGCCCGCGCGCGAGACGCTGGACGCGCGCCTGGCCGCCGGCGAAGCCGGGAGTTACGACTTCGCCTTCATCGACGCGGACAAGAGCGGCTACGACGATTACTACGAGCGCTGCCTGCGCCTGCTGCGCCCCGGCGGCCTGCTGGCGATCGACAACGTGCTGTGGGGCGGCGCGGTGGCGCAACCCGCGCACGACGCCGACACCCTTGCGCTGCAGGCATTGAACGACAAGCTGCACCACGACGAGCGCATCGACTTGTCGATGCTGCCGCTGGGCGACGGTCTCAGCCTGGCGCGCAAGCGCTGATCGCGACGCGCTTTTTGCACCAGCTTCACCCGTGCGCGGGCACACTCGCCGCGATGCGGCTCTCGCCCGGCACCCGTTCCACCGCCGTCCGACCGCCGACCCCGACTCTCACCGGAGACACTCCCACGATGGCGACACCCCGCTCGGATGCATTGGTTTTCTTCGGCGCCACCGGCGACCTGGCCTACAAGAAGGTCTTCCCGGCGCTGCTGGCGATGACGCGCGACGGCGATCTGGAGGTGCCGGTGATCGGCGTGGCGCTGTCCGGCTGGACGGTGAAGCAGCTGCGCCAGCGTGCGCTCGACAGCGTGCGGCAGGCGGCGAAGGAGCACGGCGAGAAGTTCGACAAGGCGGTGTTCGACAAGCTTGCGGCACGGCTGCAGTACGTCGACGGCGACTACGCCGACCCGGCCACCTTCGCCCGGCTGAAACAGGCGCTGGGCAAGGCGAAGCGGCCACTGCATTACCTGGCGATCCCGCCCAGCCTGTTTGGCACGGTGGTCAAGGGGCTGCAGCAGGCCGGCTGCGCCGACGACGCGCGGGTGGTGGTGGAGAAGCCGTTCGGCCACGATCTCGCTTCCGCGCGCGCGCTCAACCGCACGCTGCGCTCGGTGTTTCCGGACGAGGCGATCTTCCGCATCGATCACTTCCTGGGCAAGGAAGCGATCATGAACATCCTGTATTTCCGCTTCGCCAACTCGTTCCTCGAACCGATCTGGAATCGCGACCACATCGCCAGCGTGGAGATCACGCTGGCCGAGCAGTTCGGGGTGAAGGGGCGCGGCGCGTTCTACGACGGCGCCGGCTGCCTGCGCGACGTGATCCAGAATCACCTGATGCAGATCGTGGCGCTGCTGGCGATGGAGCCGCCTGCCTACCAGGGCTTCGAGGCGGTGCATGCGGAGAAGGCCAAGGTGTTCCAGGCGATGCGTCCGCTCGCGCCCGACGACCTGGTGCGCGGCCAGTACCGCGGCTATCGCAAGGAGCCGGGCGTGGCCAAGGGTTCGGACGTGGAGACCTACTGCGCGTTGCGGCTGTACATCGACTCCTGGCGCTGGGGTGGCGTGCCCTGGTACCTGCGTTCGGGCAAGTGCCTGCCCGAGACGGTGGCCGAGATCATGGTGATGCTGAAGCCGCCGCCGCAGCAATTGTTCGACGACGCGGTGACCCGCCCCGGCCGCGCCAACTACCTGCGCCTGCGCGTGTCGCCGACCACCGCGATGGCGCTGGCGGCGCGGGTCAAGCGTGCCGGCAAGGAGTTTGTCGGCGACCAGCGCGAGCTGTTCCTGATGGACGAGCAGGCCGGCGAGGAGCTGCCCTACGAGCGCCTGCTCGGCGACGCGATGGCCGGCGACGGCGCCTTGTTCACGCGCGAGGATGCGGTCGAGGCGGCGTGGCAAGTGGTCGATCCGGTGCTGACGAACCACCACCCGGCGATCCCCTATCGCCCCGGCAGCTGGGGCCCGAAGGAGGCCGACGCGCTGATCGCCGCCGACGGCGGCTGGCACAACCCGGTGCTCGACGAGCACGCGGAGCGCACGTCATGAGCGAGGCCGCGGCGCTGGTGTTCCTGCTCGACGTGGACAACACCCTGCTCGACAACGACCGCTTCGGCGCCGACCTCGGCGACACCCTGGCCGCGGCCTTCGGCAACGACCAGCGCGATCGCTACTGGTCGCTCTACCGGCAGCGCCGCGACGAGTGCGGCTATGCCGATTATCTCGAAACGCTGCAGCGCTTCCGCAGCGGCCTGGACAACGAGCCGGCGCTGCTGCAGATGTCGAAGTACCTGCTGGAGTATCCGTTCGAGCAACGGCTGTACCCGCACGCGCTGGAGACCATCGCGCACCTGCGCACGCTGGCACCCACGGCGATCCTTTCCGACGGCGACGTGGTGTTCCAGCCGCGCAAGATCCAGCGTGCCGGGATCTGGGCGGCGGTGCGCGGCGAGGTGCTGATCTACATCCACAAGCAGCGCATGCTGGTGGCCGTGCAGCAGCGCTACCCGGCCGCCCACTACGTGATGGTGGAGGACAAGCCGCAGCTGCTGGCCGACATGAAGCGGCAGCTGGGCGAGCGGATCACCACCGTGTTCGTGCGCCAGGGCCACTATGCCGCCGAAGGTGAACACGAGCGCATCGAGCCGCCGCCGGACCAGACCATCGCGTGCATCGGCGAGTTGCGCGGGCGTAAGCTTGAAGACTTCCTGCCGAGCGCGCCCACCATCGCGCTCGCGGCCGAGTGAACGCGGCGACGGCAGGGCGATCGACACATCGAAGCGATTCCGGAGCAAGCATGAAAGCGACCCGACAACTGCACGACCTCGGCCAGAGCCTGTGGCTGGACAACATCACCCGCACCCTGCTCGACGACGGCACCCTGGCGCGCTACATCAACGAGGATTCGATCACCGGGCTGACCTCCAACCCGAGCATCTTCGACAAGGCGATCGGCGACGGCGACGCCTATGACGCCGGCATCCACGCCAAGACCCTGGCCGGACTCGCCGGCGAGAAGCTGTTCATCGAGCTGGCGCTGGAGGACCTGCGCCGCGCCGCCGACCTGTTCGCGCCGGTGTACCAGCGCACCGCCGGGGTGGACGGCTGGGTGTCGATGGAGGTCTCGCCGCTGCTGGCCGCCGACACCGCCGGCTCGGTCGCCGCGGCGCGGCAGATCCACGCCGCCGGCAAGCGCGACAACCTGTTCGTGAAGATCCCCGGCACGCCCGAGGGCGTGGGCGCGATCGAGGAGTCGATCTTCCTCGGCATCCCGATCAACGTGACCTTGCTGTTCTCCTGCGCGCAGTACGAAGCCTCGGCGCAGGCCTACCTGCGCGGCATCGAGCGGCGCATCGAGGCGGGACTCGATCCGCGCGTGCGCTCGGTGGCCTCGCTGTTCGTCAGCCGCTGGGACGTGGCCGCCAACGAGCAGCTGCCCGAGGCGCTGCACAACCAGCTCGGCATCGCGGTGGCGCGGCAGGCCTATCGCGCCTACCGCCGGTTGCTGGCCTCCGACCGCTGGATGAAGCTCGCCGCCGCCGGGGCGCAGCCGCAGCGCCTGCTGTGGGCCAGCACCGGCACCAAGGACCCGAAGGCCTCCGACACGCTGTACGTCAGCACGCTGGCCGCACCCAACACGATCAACACGATGCCGGAGAAGACCCTGCACGCGTTTGCCGAGCACGGCCAGCTCGACGGCGTGATGCCGCTGGACGGCGGCGACGCCGACGCGGTGGTGCAGAAGGTCGGCGCGGCCGGCGTGGACGTCGATGCGCTGGCGGACAAGCTGCAGCGCGACGGCGCCGAGGCCTTCGTCAAATCTTGGAACCAGCTGCTGCAGCGGATCGCCGACAAGGCCGCGGCACTGGGCGACAAGGGCCAGGGACCGGCGATGCCATGAACCAGCCGCTGCCGACCACACTGCCGGCCTGGCAGGCGCTGCAGCAGCACGCCGCCGTCATCGGCCGCAAACATCTGCGCGACCTGTTCGCGGGCGATCCGCGGCGCGGCGAGACGTTCGCGCTGGCGGACGTCGACCTGTACCTGGACTACTCCAAGCAGCGCGTCGACGCCGACACGCTGCGCCTGCTGCGCGAACTGGCGCTGGCCTGCCACCTGCCGGAGCGTACCGCGGCGATGTTCCGCGGCGAGCGGATCAATCGCACCGAGGACCGCGCCGTGCTGCACGTGGCACTGCGCGCGCCGCGCGGCGAGCGCATCGAGGTGGACGGCCGCGACGTGGTCGCCGACGTGCACGCGGTGCTCGATCGCATGGCGGCCTTCGCCGACCGCGTGCGCGGCGGCGAATGGCGCGGGCACAGCGGCAAGCCGATCCGCAACGTGATCAGCATCGGCATCGGCGGCTCGGACCTCGGCCCGGTGATGGCGTACGAGGCGCTGCGCGACTATAGCCGGCGCGACATGACGTTCCGCTTCGTCTCCAATGTCGACGGCACCGATTTCGTCGAGGCCACGCGCGACCTGGACGCCGCCGAGACATTGTTCATCGTCTGCTCCAAGACCTTCACCACGCTGGAGACGCTGACCAACGCGCACGCGGCGCGACAGTGGTGCATCACGGCTCTGGGCAACGAGCAGGCGGTGGCGAAACACTTCGTGGCGGTGTCCACCAACGCCGCCGAGGTGGCGAAGTTCGGCATCGACACCGCGCAGATGTTCGGCTTCTGGGACTGGGTCGGCGGGCGCTACTCGATGGATTCGGCAATCGGCCTGTCCACCATGCTGGCGGTCGGGCCGGAACATTTCCGCGAGATGCTGGCCGGCTTCCACGCCATGGACGAGCATTTCCGCCACGCGCCGTACGAGCGCAACCTGCCGGTGCTGATGGGCCTGCTGGCGATCTGGAACAACAACTTCCTGGATGCCGCCACGGTCGCGGTGCTGCCGTACGAGCAGTACCTCAAGCGCTTCCCGGCCTACCTGCAGCAGCTCACCATGGAGAGCAACGGCAAGCGCGTCACCCTCGACGGCACGGCCGTGGACTACGCCACCGGACCGATCTACTGGGGCGAGCCGGGCACCAACGGGCAGCACTCGTTCTACCAGCTGATCCACCAGGGCACGCGCCTGGTGCCGTGCGACTTCATCGGCTTCGCGCAGCCGCTCAACCCGCTGGGCAACCAGCACGACCTGCTGATGGCGAACCTGATCGCCCAGGGCGAGGCGCTGGCGTTCGGCAAGACCACCGGGGAAGTGCGCGCCGCCGGCACCGATGCGGCACTGGCACCGCATCGCACCTTCCCCGGCAACCGGCCCAGCAGCACGATCCTCGCCCGGCGCCTGACCCCGCGCGTGCTGGGCAGCCTGATCGCGCTTTACGAGCACAGCGTGTTCGTGCAGGGCGTGATCTGGAACATCGACTCGTTCGACCAGTGGGGCGTGGAACTGGGCAAGCAACTGGCCAAGACCACCATCGCCGAGCTGACCGCGGCCGACGAGCCGAAGCTCGCCCACGACAGCTCCACCAACACCCTGATCCGCCGCTACCGCCAACTGCGCGACGGTCACACCTGACGCTTTCCTTTGTAGGGGCGCACTTGTGCGCGACGCCTTTCGTGACGTGACGAAGAGCATCGCGCACAAGTGCGCTCCTACAGGCACGGCATTCCCATCGCACGAACTCCGAGCATCCATGAGCCAGACAATCAGCCCGCTCGCCGGCAAGCCGGCGCCGAAATCCATCCTGGTCGACGTGCCGAAACTGCTCGCCGCCTATGCCGATACCCGGCCCGACCCGTCGGTGCCCTCGCAGCGCGTGGCGTTCGGCACGTCCGGCCATCGCGGCAGCTCGCTGCAGGGCAGCTTCAACGAGTGGCACATCCTGGCGATCACCCAGGCGATCTGCGAGTACCGTGCGGGCAAGGACATCGACGGCCCGCTGTTCATCGGCTTCGATACCCATGCGCTGTCGCAGCCGGCGTTCGAGAGCGCGCTGGAAGTGCTGGCCGCGCACGGCGTCACCACGATGGTTTCCAGCGGCGGCGAGTTCACGCCCACGCCCGCGATCTCGCACGCGATCCTGGTGTACAACCGCGGGCGCAGCAACGGCCTGGCCGACGGCATCGTCATCACGCCCTCGCACAACCCGCCAGACAACGGTGGCTTCAAATACAACCCGACCAACGGCGGCCCGGCTGACACCGACATCACCCGGTGGGTGGAGAACCGGGCCAATGCGCTGATCGAGGGCGGCCTGAAAGAGGTCAGGCGCATGCCGTTCGCGCAGGCGCGCAAGGCCGCCGGCACGCGCGAGCACGACTACCTCGACGCCTACGTGGCCGACCTCGCCAACATCGTCGACTTCGACCTCATCCGCAGCGCCGGCGTGCACATGGGCGTCGATCCGCTGGGCGGCGCCGGCGTGCACTACTGGGCACCGATCGCCGAGCGCTACCGGCTCGACCTCACCGTGGTCAGCGAAACGGTCGATCCGCAGTTCGCCTTCATGAGCGTGGACTGGGACGGCAAGATCCGCATGGATCCATCGTCGAAGTACGCGATGCAGCGGCTGATCGGCCTGAAGGACCAGTACGACGTTGCGTTCGCCTGCGATACCGACCACGACCGCCACGGCGTGGTGACGAGCTCCGGCGGCCTGATGGAGCCGAACCACTACCTGTCGGTGCTGGTCGACTACCTGTTCCGCCACCGCCCGCAGTGGAGCGGGGATGCGGCGGTCGGCAAGACCGTGGTCAGCACCGCGCTGATCGACCGCGTGGTGAAGCGGCTGGGGCGCAAGTTGTACGAGGTGCCGGTCGGCTTCAAGTGGTTCTCCCAGGGCCTGTTCGACGGCTCGCTCGGCTTCGGCTGCGAGGAAAGCGCCGGTGCCTCGCTGCTGCGCCGCGACGGTTCGGTGTGGGCCACCGACAAGGACGGCCTGGTGCCCTCGCTGCTCGCCGCCGAGATCACCGCGCGCGAGGGCCGCGACCCGGGCGAGCTGTACCGCCAGCTCACCGACGAACTCGGCCGACCCTTCAGCAACCGCGTCGAAGCCGCCGCCACCCCGGCGCAGAAGGCGAAGCTGGCCAAGCTCTCGCCCGACCAGTTGCACACTGATCGATTGGCCGGCGAGAAGATCGAGCAGGTGCTGGACAAGGCGCCCGGCAACGGCGCGGCGATCGGCGGCATCAAGGCAGTGGCCGCCAGCGGCTGGTTCGCCGCGCGCCCGTCGGGCACCGAGGCGATCTACAAGATCTACGCCGAGAGTTTCAAGGACGAGCGGCACCTGCAAGCCCTGCTCGACGAGGCCCAGAAGATCGTCGACACCGCCATCGCGTAGGGCGGGCACCGCCCGCCAGCCGTCGGCGGGAGCCGACGGCGCATCGCGTCCATTCCATCGGAGAAATCATCATGTCCCACGACCTCGACCAGCAATGCATCAACACGCTCCGCTTCCTGTCGGTGGACATGGTGCAGAAGGCCAACAGCGGCCATCCCGGCCTGCCGCTGGACGCCGCGCCGATGGCCTACGTGCTGTGGACGAAGCACATGAAGTTCCATCCGGCCGATCCGCACTGGCCGGACCGCGACCGCTTCGTGCTCTCCGCCGGCCACGGCTCGGCCCTGCTCTACAGCCTGCTGCACGTGACCGGCTACGACCTGTCGCTGGATGACATCAAGCAGTTCCGCCAGTGGGGCAGCAAGGCGCCGGGCCATCCCGAGTACGGCCACACGCCGGGCGTGGAGGTCACCACCGGGCCGCTCGGCCAGGGCCTGGCCAATGCGGTCGGCATGGCGATCGGCGAGGCGCAGCTGGCGGCCACCTACAACCGGGACGGCCACACCGTGATCGACCATCGCACCTGGGCCATCGTCAGCGACGGCGACCTGATGGAAGGCGTCGCTTCCGAAGCAGCTTCGCTGGCCGGCCATCTCAAGCTCGGCAAGCTGGTGTGCCTGTACGACGACAACTACGTCACCCTGGCCGCCGGCACCGACATCACCTTCTCCGAGGATCGCGCCAGGCGCTTCGAGGCGTACGGCTGGCAGACCATCAAGGTGGACGACGGCAACGACGTCGCCGCCATCGACCAGGCCTTGAACGATGCGGTGGCGGACACCGCGCGGCCGACCCTGATCCTGGTGCGCACCCACATCGGCTACGGCTCGCCCAAGCAGGACAGCTACAAGGCACACGGCTCGCCGCTGGGCGTGGACGACGTCAAGGCGACCAAGGAGAACCTGGGTTGGCCGACGGCACCGGACTTCCTGGTGCCCGAGCCCGCGCTCAGACATTTCCACGAAGCCGGCCAGCGCGGCGCGCAGGCGCAGTCCGAATGGAACAGCCGTCTGGACGGCTATGCCAAGGCCTTTCCCGAGCTGGCCGCGGAATTGCGCGGGCGCCTGCGCGGCGAACTGCCGGAAAACTGGGATGCCGATACCCCGAGTTTCGACGCCGACCCCAAGGGCCTGGCCACGCGCGAGGCCGGCGGCAAGGTGATGAACGCGATCGCGCCGCATCTGCCGGCATTGTTCGGCGGCTCGGCCGACCTCGACTCCTCTACCTTCACCAACTTGAAGGGCTTCGGCGACTTCAATCCCGCGGCCACCAAGGGCCTCGACACGCAGGGTTCGGACAGCGCCGGCTGGAGCAACGCCGGCCGCAACCTGCACTTCGGCGTACGCGAGCATGCGATGGGCGCGATCGTCAACGGCCTGGCCGTGCACGGCGGCTTCATCCCGTACGGCTCGACCTTCCTGATCTTCTCCGACTACATGCGCCCGGCGATCCGGCTGGCCGCGCTGATGGGCGTGCACGCGATCCACGTGTTCACCCACGACAGCATCGCGCTGGGCGAAGACGGCCCCACCCACCAGCCGATCGAGCAACTGGCCAGCCTGCGCGCGATACCCAACCTCGTGCTGATCCGCCCCGCCGATGCCAACGAGACCGCGGTGGCGTGGAAGGTGGCGCTGGCCACCACCGGCAAGCCGGTGCTGTTCGCGCTGTCGCGGCAGAAACTGCCCACGCTCGACCGCAGCCGCTGCGCCAGCGCCGACGGCCTGCGCCAGGGTGCCTACGTGCTGCGCGATGCGAAGGACGGCCAGAAGCCGGCGTTGATCCTGATCGCCAGCGGTTCGGAGGTCGACCTGATCGTGCAGGCCGCCGAGCAGCTCGAAGGCCGAGGTATAGCCGTTCGCTGCGTGTCGATGCCCAGCTGGGAACTGTTCGAGGCGCAGTCGCAGGCCTACCGCGATGAAGTGCTGCCGCCTGACGTCACCGCCCGGCTGGCGGTGGAACTGGGCGTGGCCCAGGGCTGGCAACGCTACACCGGCGCCCACGGCGACATGCTCGGCATCGACCGCTTCGGTGCCTCCGCCCCGGCCGAGGTGCTGCTGCGCGAATACGGCTTTACCGTGGAAAACGTGGTGCAGCGGGCGAAGGCCCTGCTGCAGCGCTGACCGTCACACGGAGCCCTGCCGACGCGAAGGCTTGCGCGATCGCGTCGGCCGGCCTGGTTCCGATGCGTGCCGGTCAAGCGGATCAGAGCAGCGGAATGTCCTTCGGATCGCTCGCCACGCCAAGCTTCTTGCGGTAGTCGCCCCAGACGCCCATTTCGGGCGTGCGCTGGATGCCATGGTCGCGCAGCCAGTGCTGGCACTTGCGCTGCCATGCCACGCCGTCGGGCCGCACCGGCGCGTAGTAGATGTCCTCGACCATTGGCATGCGGCCGTAATTGGGCGTGCCGGGGTCAGCCTTGATCTTGCGGGTCGGGTCGGCGCCGTGTTGTAGCAACCAGTAGGCCTGCTCGAAATCGGCGTATTTGGTGTACCAGTTGAGCACGGTGTTGTAGCCGTCGGTGGTGTAAAGCGGCTGGTTGATGTTGGCACCGCGCTCGATCAACAGCTGCACGTTGGGCCAGACGTGATGCAGCGTGGCGACGTAGGTGAGCTGCTCGTCGTTGGAGCTCATCGTGTTCGGATCGCCGCCACGGTCGAGCAGCAGTTTGAGATAGCGCTGGTCGGGCAACCCGGCGGCGAAGACCAGGGCGTTGTCTTCTCCCGCCTTGCCGCGCTCGCGCAGCGGCATCATCTTGCGCGCATTGGGGTTGGCGCCGTTGTCCAGCAGCAGGCGCAGGCCGTCGAAGTTCTGGTTGATGATCGGCCAGGCGACCATCGGCATGTTGGCCTGGTCGAAGATCGTGTCCGGGTTGACGCCCTCGTCCTTGATCAGGTGGCGGATGGCGGCGGCATCCTTGCGATCCACTGCTTGCGCCAGTTCCAGTGCCTGGCCCTGGAAGTGGTCGGTGGCGCGGAACGGTTGCCTGGCCGGTGGTGGCGGGATCGAGCAGGCCACCAGGCCGCCGAGGATGAGCAGCCAGGCCACAGCCGCCGCGCGCAGATGTCGATGCCGACGTTCCATGTCGTGTCGCTTCCTTGGGGTTACAGCAGCGGGATGTCTTCCGGTTTGTACGGATCGCCCAGCCCCTCGCGATACCTTGCCCAACGCCCCATTTCGTTCGTGCGGGGAATGCCATGGGTGCGCAACCAGTGCTGACACTTGCGCTGCCATTCGATGACGTCAGGCTTGATGACGTCCGCGTAGTAGATGTCCTCGACCATCGGCATGCGGCCGTAGTTGGGCGTGCCGGGATCGGCTCTCATTCTGCGGGTGGGATCGGCGCCATGTTGCAGCAACCAATAGGCCTGCTCGAAGTCACCAAACTCGGTGTACCAGCTGAGCACGGTGTCTGCGCCATCGGTGGAGTAAAGCGGCTGGTCGATGTTGGCGCCGCGCTCGATCAGCAGCTGCACGTTGGGCCAGACGTGATGCAGCGTGGCGACGTAGGTGAGTTGCTCGTCGTTGGAGCTCATCGTGTTCGGATCGCCGCCACGGTCGAGCAGCAGTTTGAGATAGCGCTGATCGGGCAGGCCGGCGGCGAAGACCAGGGCATTGTCCTCGCCCGCCTTGCCGCGCTCGCGCAGCGGCATCATCTTGCGCGCATTGGGGTTGGCGCCGTTGTCCAGCAGCAGGCGCAGGCCGTCGAAGTTCTGGTTGATGATCGGCCAGGCGACCATCGGCATGTTGGCCTGGTCGAAGATCGTGTCCGGGTTGACGCCCTCGTCCTTGATCAGGTGGCGGATGGCGGCGGCATCCTTGCGATCCACTGCCTGCGCCAGCTCCAGCGCCTTGCCCTGGAAATGGTCGGTGGCGCGAAACGGTTGCCTGGCCGGCGGTGGCGGGATCGAGCAGGCCACCAGGACGAGGCTGCCGAGAGCCAGCCATCCGATCAGGGTTGCCGCACGCAGATGTCGATGCCAACGTTCCATGTCGTGTCGCTTCCCTGGGGTTACAGCAGCGGGATGTCTTCGGGCTTGTATGGATGGCCAAGCCCCTGCCGATATCGCGCCCAGCGACCCATCTCGTTCGTGCGTGGGATGCCGTGATCGCGCAACCAGTGCTGACACTTGCGCTGCCATTCGATGACGTCAGGCTTGATGACGTCCGCGTAGTAGATGTCCTCGACCATCGGCATGCGGCCGTAGTTGGGCGTGCCGGGATCGGCTTTCATCTGCCGGGTGGGATCGGCGCCATGTTGCAGCAACCAATAGGCCTGCTCGAAGTCGCCGTACTGCGTGTACCAGCTCAACGGAGCGTCGTAGTCGTCGAGGCTGTACAGCGGCTGGTTGATGTTGGCGCCGCGCTCGATCAACAGCTGCACATTGGGCCAGACGTGATGCAGCGTGGCGACGTAGGTGAGCTGCTCGTTGTTGGAGCTCATCGTGTTCGGATCGCCGCCACGATCAAGCAGCAGCTTGAGATAGCGCTGGTCGGGCAGGCCTGCAGCGAAGACCATGGCGTTGTTGCGCTGCTTGCCATACTTGCGCAGCGGTTCGACCTTGCGCGCATTGGGGTTGGCGCCGTTGTCCAGCAGCAGGCGCAGGCCGTCGAAGTTCTGGTTGATGATCGGCCAGGCGACCATCGGCATGTTGGCCTGGTCGAAGATCGTGTCCGGGTTGACGCCCTCGTCCTTGATCAGGTGGCGGATGGCGGCGGCATCCTTGCTATCCACTGCCTGGGCCAGTTCCAGCGCCTTGCCCTGGAAGTAATCCGTGGCGCGGAACGGTTGCCTGGCCGGCGGTGGCGGGATCGAGCAAGCCCCCAGAACCAGACCACCGAACAAGACCAGCAACAGCAACCGAGCGAAACATCCCTGAATTCGCATGTGGCATACCCGTAGTGAGTTGCCGAAAAGCTTACCCGATTGACGCGTCCGCGGACCATGTCCATAGTGCGAACCTCGTGCAGTCAGACGGATCTGTGCGGCTCATCATGGAATCAGGGAGAACGATCATGCCGACCATGCCCGGTGACCCGGTATTGCCCGAGCAGTCGCCGCATACGCTGCAGGAGAAGATCGAGCAGGTGCGGCAGCGGCAGGCGCTGCTGGCGCAATGGCGCGCCACCGGCAGTCCCGAGTTGATGAAACAGGCCGAAGTCCTGGAAGGGCGATACCACACCCGTGATGTGGGTGAGCTGGCCGGCGACGTTTACCCTTCCGCGGCGCATGAACCGGCTTCGCCGGGTTTGGGATGGATCCGCGTCAGCGAACATCCCGAACTGCTGAAACAGTACTTCGGCGTGGATTGGACGGCGGAGCAGATTCACGAGTACCTGCAGCCCGACGAATCCGATTTCCGTGCGGAGATCTATTTGCCTGATCCTCGGGTCTACGGACCAGACGTCAAACCCGTTGTCGTAATCAAGGGCTCGAACGGACTCGTCGCAGTGTCGGACGGCAAGGGCGGCATCATCTTGCGCGATTCCGCTTTGGAAGACTGGATCGAAAACGGCCGTCAAGGCGTCGGGCTGGAGAGCGACCACGTCGACCGGGCGATGGCTCTCGCAAGGAAGCTTCAAGATGGCTTTCGAGGGCAATTTGAGTTGGCAGGTCACTCCAAAGGAGGCGCGGGTGCCAGCGCTGCCGCCGAGGTGACCGGCGTGCCGGCATACACGTTCAACAGTGCCGGGCTGCATCCCAACACCGCGCACCGTTACGTGGAGCAGCACGGTGGGACGCTCTACGGGGCCTCGTCCATCCACAGCTACTACGTCCACGGCGAAATGCTCCACGACGCCCAGAGCGGCGTCCACGACATGGACGCGGTGACACGGGCGCAGTTGGGACTGGCCGCGCGGCAGCTGGGCGAATTGGGACAGCTGGACGGCATGCAGGACCTGCTTCGCGCGCGGCTAGCGCAGGCGTTGCCGTACGACCGCAAGATGCAGGACGACGCGATGGAGCTGGTGGCCTATCTCAGCTCCCATTCCGGCGCGAAGATCCTGGCCGGCGTGCCGCTCGCCGCCGGCGCCCACCCGATCGAACTGCCGCCGAAGATGCGCGATGCGCAGGGCCAGCTGGTGGATCGCCCGGCGCAGCCGTCGCTCGGCGAGCTCGGCGCCGATGCCGGCCCGTTGATGAACGTGGTGTCCGGCGCGCTTGCCGGCGGCGCGGGCGGCAAGCGCGTTGGCGATGCCATCGCTGCCGGCGGTCGCGGCATCGAGCACAGCGCGCAGCGCACCGGCGACCACGTGCAGCGCGGCATGCAGGTTTTCGGCTACGTGCTGAACGAGGGCGTGCAGGGTCACGGCCGGCTGGTGGCGGGTGCCATGCATTACGGTGCCGCCGCGGTCGCCGACCTGCGCGTGGTGCACGGCGAGGTCCGCGCCTCGGTCGAGCGCGGGCTGGGCACGCTGGCGCAACTGAGCGCGGACCTGGACGGTGCCGTGCTTCGTGCGGGCAGCCATGTTCCCGGCTTGCAGGGTCTGCGCCAGGTCGCCGACAACGAGGCGCGCCTCGCCGCCGCCCGCGCCGGGCATCATCAGGCGCAGGCCGACCGCGAATGGCACGAGGCGCAGCGCGATGCCGGCGCGATACGCCGGTTCGCCGACGTGGGCGCGGATCGCGTCCGGCACGCATCGAGCGTCGCCGGGCAGACGCTGGAACGTGAGGCGCGGCAAGGCGGCGCGCGCATCGGTGACGGTTATCGCGCCTACGGCGCATCGGTGCGCCGCGCCACCGAACATGCTCCCGAAGCCGGCGCCGCCGTCGGTGCCGTCGCTGGCGCCGGCGCGGTCGCCGCCGGCGAGCTGCTGACCCATCCGGCTGGAACCGTGCGGCAGAGCAGCCACGTCGCGCAGCATGGCGAGGCCACTGTGGCCGAAGCGGTCAACCGCCACAGCATGAAAGACACGGTGTTGCCCAGCCTGGATGCAGACATCCGTCGCCAGGAACACGCGGGCATGGCATTGCTCCACACGCTGCAGCGCCCCGCGACCTCCGCGCGCATGCCGGCGACGGTCGGACAGGACCCGAGCGCCTTTGTGCAAGGCATGCTGGATTCCGCGCAATCCGGCAACTGGGATGCCTTTCGCCAGGGCACGAGGACGCTGGCGAGTCTGCCGGCGGGGCAGGCGCTGCACGCCGAGGCCATGCTTGCCGTGGATCGCCAGCAGCAGGCGGCCGCGTGGCAGGCACTGTCACCCCAGCAGGCGGAGCCGCAAGCCGCCGCGCTGACGATGATGCGCTGAAGCGGCCGTCGGCATACAGGGAAGCCAAGCCATGAACGAGACCGAATGCATGACCCTGGTCAGCCAGGCCGCGCAGTTGATGGAGCAGTTCGAGCGACGATGCGACCACCTCGGCGGGCGCCTGCAGGGGCTGATGCAGGACATGCAGGCGCTGGCCACGCAACTGCCCCGCGTCGTGGAGCAGGCCGCCGATGCCTCCATGCAGGCGCTGCCGGCGCGGGTAGCCCACGAGACGCGCGAAGGGCTGGGGCAGGCCGTGCAGTACTACCGGCAGCACCTGCAGGCATCGGGCGAGGAGGTGTCCGGCAGCGCCCACGCGCTGGCCGAGCGGATCGAGCGCCTGGAGCGACTGCACCGGCATCTGCTGTGGAAGACCTTCGGCGCGGTGGCGCTGTGCCTGGCCCTGCTGCTCGCCGGCGGCGCGTGGCTGTCGCTGCACTATCGCAAGGTCATCGAGCAGAACCAGCTTTCCGCGCAGTTGCTGAAGGCATACAACGATGCCGATGTGAATCTGTGCGATGGGCAGTTGTGCGCCCGCGTGGACCTCAAGGCGCCGCGTTTCGGCGAACGCCGGCAATACCTGCCGGTGCTGCCGCGCTGAGCCCGGCGCGACGCGTCAGCGCCGTTCCCGCAATTCATTCGCCTCGCGCGCCAGCAGCTCGATGCCGGCCCAGTCGCCTGCCGCCAGTTTGTCGGCGGGGGTGAGCCAGGAGCCGCCCACGCACAGCACGTTGGGCAAGGCCAGGAAATCCGTGGCGTTGGCGAGGCTGATGCCGCCGGTGGGGCAGAAGCGAATCTGCGGCAGCGGGCCGGCCCAGGCGCCGAGCAGCTTGTGGCCACCGGCGGGCACGGCGGGGAAGAACTTCAGGTGGCGGTAGCCGCGCTCGAGCAGGCTCATCGCCTCGCTGGCGGTGGCTGCGCCGGGCAGCAGCGGCAGCGTGCTGTCGTCGGCCGCATCGAGCAGGCGCGGCGAGATGCCGGGCGACACCGCGAAGCGGGCGCCGGCCGCTTGCGCCGCGCGCAGGTCGCCAGCGCCGAGCACGGTGCCGACCCCCACCGTGGCGCCTTCGACCTCCGCGGCGATCGCGCGGATCGCGTCCAGCGCCACGCTCGTGCGCAAGGTCACCTCGATCGCCGGCGCACCGCCGGCAACCAGCGCACGCGCCATCGGCACCGCGTCCCTCAGCGCATGGATCACCACCACCGGAATCACCGGCGCCAGGCGCATAGTGGCTTCGATCTGTTCCTGCTTCTGCTCGATGAGGCTGGTCATGACATGGCTCGGTGGGTTGATGATCGGCATTTTCGGCGCTGGGCGAGTGGAGAAGGCTGCGGACGCCTTGCGCGGTGTAGGGCGGGCACTGCCCGCCGCTGCCGTTTGGCCGCGAAGTCGGGAGAAAAAGGCCGGCGGGCAATGCCCGCCCTACATCGCCTATAGCACCCCCGCGCCGAAATCGGCGCTGGTGGCGGCCTGCCGGAACAGGCCGAACAGCTCACGGCCCATGCCGGTGTGGTCGTGCGACAGGTCGGCGAGGTGCGGCAGGCGGGCGTCCAGTTCGTCCGTCTCGACAAGGACGTCCAGACGTCCATTTGCAGCGTCGAGCCGGATCATGTCGCCATCGCGGATCTTCGCGATGTTGCCACCGGCGACCGCCTCGGGCGTCACGTGAATCGCCGCCGGCACGCGGCCGGAAGCCCCGGACATGCGCCCGTCGGTGAGCAGGGCGATGCGGTGGCCGCGGTCCTGCAGCACCGCCAGCGTGGGGGTGAGCTTGTGCAGCTCGGGCATGCCGTTGGCGCGCGGACCCTGGAAGCGCACCACCGCCACGAAATCGCGGTTGAGCTCGCCGCGCTGGTAGGCGCCGGCGACCTCGTCCTGGTCGTTGAACACGATCGCCGGCGCCTCGATCAGCAGGCGATCCTCCGGCACCGAGGAGACCTTGATCACGGCGCGGCCGAGGTTGCCGTCGAGCAGGCGCAAGCCGCCGTCGGGGCGGAACGGCTCGTCCACGCCGCGCAGCACGCCACGGTTGCCGCTCTGCTTCGGCACGGGTTTCCAGCGCAGCGTGCCGCTGTCGTCCAGATACGGTACCTGCGCGTAGCCCTCCAGGCCGGTGCCGAAGATGGTCTTGACGTCGCCGTGCAGCAGGCCGGCGCCGAGCAGCTGGTCGATCAGGAAGGCCATGCCGCCGGCGTCGTGGAACTGGTTCACGTCGGCGTAGCCGTTCGGATAGACGCGCGCCAGCAGCGGGATCACCCCGGACAGCGCGTCGAAATCGTCCCAGCGCAACTGGATGCCCGCGGCCTGCGCCATCGCCACCAGGTGCAGCAGGTGGTTGGTCGAGCCGCCGGTAGCGTGCAGCCCGATCACGCCGTTGATGATGGCGCGCTCGTCGAGATGGTGGCCGAGCGGCAGGTAATGTCCGCCCAGCGCGCTGTTGGCGGCGACGCGGCGCACCACCTCGGCGGTGAGCGCGTCGCGCAGCGGCGTGTCCGGCGCGGTGAAGCTGGCGCCGGGCAGGTGCAGGCCCATGATCTCCATCAGCATCTGGTTGGAGTTGGCGGTGCCGTAGAAGGTGCAGGTGCCGGCGGTGTGGTATGACGCGGCCTCCGCCTCGAGCAATTCGGCCTTGCTCGCCTTGCCGTCGGCGAACGCCTGGCGCACTTTCGACTTCTGTTCGTTGGGGATGCCGCTGGGCATCGGGCCGCTGGGCACGAAGGCCGCGGGAAGATGACCGAAGCTGAGCGCGGCGATCAGCAGGCCCGGCACGATCTTGTCGCAGATGCCGAGGAACAGCGCGCCGTCGAACATGTCGTGCGACAGCGCCACCGCGGTGGCCAGCGCGATCACGTCGCGCGAGAACAGCGACAGCTGCATGCCAGCGCGGCCTTGCGTGATGCCGTCGCACATCGCCGGCACGCCGCCGGCGACCTGCGCGGTGAAGCCGGCGTCGCGCGCGATCTGCCGGATCAGCGCGGGATAGCGCTCGTACGGCTGGTGCGCCGAGAGCATGTCGTTGTAGGCGGTGACGATGGCCAGGTTGGCGCGGTGGCCGTTGCGCAGCGCGTCCTTGTCTTCGCTGCCGCACGCGGCGAACCCGTGCGCAAGGTTGCCGCAGGACAGGTGCCCGCGCCGCGGCCCGCTGCGATCCACCGCGTCGATCCGCGCGAGATACGCCGCGCGCGTCTCGCGGCTGCGTTCGCGCAGGCGTTCGGTGACTTCGGCGACGACGGGATGCAGCGTGGTCATGATTCAAATCCAGAAATGAGTGAAGACGAGTGAGAAACGAGAGACGGCGGGAGTGGCGGGTGTGGTTCACTCATTTCTCACCCCTCCCCACTCGTTTCTCGCTCTCAAGGGCACCAGTACACCGCCACCGGCACGCGTTGCTGGGTCAGCACGGCGCGCACCGGATAGTCGCGCGCGGCACCCAGGCCAAGCCGCGCGTCGGCGAGTACGTCGCGCTTCTTCTCGCCGGCCACCAGCAGGTACAACGCGCGCGTTTGCAGCAGCGTGGGCAAGGTCAGCGTGATGCGCGGCTCGTCGGCACCGGGCGCGTGCATCGGCAGTACGCGCATGCTGCCGTGCGGGTCCAGCGCTTCGGCGAGGTGGTCGCCGCCGGGAAAGAACGAAGCGGTGTGGCCGTCGTCACCCATGCCCAACACCACCGCGTCGAACGGCAGCGGCAACGCGGCGATGCGTGCTTCGGCGCGGGCCAGGCCGGCCTCCGGACTGGCGTCGCCGGTGTACAGCGGAATGAATGGCGCCGCGGCAGCGGCGTGCTGCAGCAGGTGCGTATGCACCAGTCGCGCGTTGGAGCGCACATCGCTTTCGGGCACCCAGCGTTCGTCGACCAGGGTCACCTGCACCCTGGTCCAGTCCAGTGCCTGGCGCGACAGCTGCTCGAAGAAATCCTTCGGCGTGCTGCCGCCGGAGACCGCCAGCACGGCCTGGCCGCGTTGCGCCAGGCCGTCGCGCAGGCGTTCGGCCACGCGCTCGGCCAGCGCCACGGCTTGCGCCTGGCATCCGGTGAAGCTGTGGGTGGTGACGTTGGTGGGTGCGGACATGGCGGGTTCGATCGGCGGCGAGGTGATGCGTTCCAGTGTGGTTGGGGCGGCGCAGGCAGCAGGTGAAGTGCGCGCCTATTCGTTGTCGTCGTGCCAGGTGCGGCCGTCGCGCTCGATCAGCGCCACCGACGCGCTCGGCCCCCAGCTGCCGGCCGCGTACGGCCGCGGCGCTTCGCCGCTGTCGCTCCACGCGGCCAGGATGGGGCCGGCCCAGCGCCAGGCCGCTTCCACTTCGTCGCGGCGCATGAACAAGGTGGGATTGCCGCGCACCACGTCCAGCAGCAGGCGTTCGTAGGCGTCGGGCTGCGACACGCCGAACGCCTCGGCGAAGCTCATGTCCAACGGCACGTGGCGCAGGCGCAGGCCGCCGGGGCCGGGGTGCTTGATGGTCAGCCACAGCTTCACGCCCTCGTCCGGCTGCAGCCGCAGCACCAGCCGGTTCTGCGCCAGCGAGCCGGAGGCGGCGTCGAAGATGGAATGCGGCACCGGCTTGAAGGTCACCGCGATCTCCGACACCCGATGCGCGAGGCGCTTGCCGGTGCGCAGGTAGAACGGCACGCCGGCCCAGCGCCAGTTGCCGATCTCGGCTTTCAGCGCGACGAAGGTCTCGGTATCGGATTTCGCGTTGCCCAGTTCCTCGCCGTAGCCGGGCACGCTGGCGCCCTCGGCCACGCCGGCGCGGTACTGGCCGCGCACGGTGAGCTGGCCGGCGTTGCTCGCGTCGATGGGCTTGAGCGAGTGCAGCACCTTGAGCTTCTCGTCGCGCACCGCGTCCGGCGCCAGCGACGAGGGCGGTTCCATGGCCACCATGCACAGCAGTTGCAGCATGTGGTTCTGCACCATGTCGCGCAGCGCGCCGGCGCGGTCGTAATAGGCGCCGCGGTGGCCCACGCCGAGCGTCTCGGCCACGGTGATCTGCACGTGGTCGATGTGCGCGGAGTTCCACAGCGGCTCGAACAGCGCGTTGCCGAAGCGCAGCACCAGCAGGTTCTGCACCGTCTCCTTGCCGAGGTAGTGGTCGATGCGGAAGGTCTGGGTTTCGTCGAACACCTGGCCCACCGCATCGTTGATCCGGTTGGCGCTGTCCAGGTCGCGGCCGATGGGCTTCTCCAGCACCACGCGCGACTTGCCCTGGTTCAAGCCGTAATGGCCCAGCCGCTTGCAGATGTCGACGAACAGTTCGGGCGAGGTCGACAGGTAGAACACCCGCACGTGGTCGGGCTCGGCGCCGATGAAGGCGGCGAAATCGTCCCAGCCCTCGTCCTTGCGCGCATCCAGCGGACGGTAGAACACCTGCTGCAGGAACTCGTCCAGCTGGCGGGCATCGCAGATCGCGATCAGCGCCTCGCGCAGTTGCGCGCGATAGCCGGCGTCGTCCAGCGCCTCGCGCGCCACGCCGACGATGCGGCTGCTGGGCGGCAATTGGTGGTCGAGAAAACGGTGGAACAGCGCCGGCAGCAATTTGCGCGCGGCGAGATCGCCGGTGCCGCCGAAAATCACCAGGTCGAATGGCTCGACGGTTTGGGGGGAAGCAGTCACGCGATCACCTCGACTCGATGCCGGCTGGCGGGCCGCGGCCGGATGCCGCTGCCCGGGTTTTTGCCGATGGTACCAGTGAAATACCAGAGCGACTACCCGGTTGCATACGAATTCATCGGCGGCCCCAGCAGAACGATCCGCAGGCAGTCCCGTCACCCCCGTTCTCCCTGAGCGCAGGCCGTTCCCGCAGGCCGTACGCGGGGAGCAGCCAGGGATGGCTGTGCCTTGGGAAGCAAGGAAGTCGAAGGGTCTGGTCACCCGGCGATGCACTTCGACCCCGCTCGCCGGCGCGAGCCACGCTCGGTGCGAACGGCTGGGGATGGCCGAGCGTTTGCTGGCGGGCATATCGCACCGTCATGGCTTGCGGCCGGTGGATCGCTATTGGTATGGTGCGCGCCATGGAAACCACCTTGTCCAAGGAATACCGCCGGATCTGCCGCGACCCGGCCAATCACCAGCCGCTGGCCTACCTGCGACTGCGCCAGGCGATCCGCAACGTGGTGCAGCAGCACGACGTCGAGCCGGGCCACGCGCTGCCCAGCGAACGCGACCTGGCGCTGGTGCTGAAGCTCTCGCGGGTCACCGTGCGCAAGGCGATCGCCGGCCTGGTCGAGGAAGGCCTGCTGACCCAGCGCCACGGCGCCGGCACCTTCATCGCCGAGCGCATCGTCAAGCCGATGTCGCGGCTGACCAGTTTCACCGAGGACCTGCGCGAGCGCGGACTGCGCCCGCGTTCGGAGTTCTTCGAGCGGGTGATCGGCGAGGTGACGCCGGAGGAGTCGATGGCGATGAACCTCTCGCCCGGCTCGCTGGTGGTGCGCCTGCATCGCCTGCGCTACGGGCAGGACGAGCCGCTGGCGATCGAGCGCAGCGTGGTGCCGGCCAGCGTGCTGCCCGATCCGATGCTGGTGCGCGACTCGCTGTACGAGGCGCTCGAACAACTCGGCTGCCGCCCGCGCCGCGCGCTGCAGCGCCTGCGCGCGGTGTCGCTGAACGCGCAGCAGGCGCGGCTGCTGCACGTGGCGGTGGGCAGCGCCGGCCTGAACATCGAACGGCGCAGCTTCCTCGACGACGGCCGCGTGGTCGAGTTCACCACCTCCTGGTATCGCGGCGACATCTACGACTTCGTCGCCGAATTGCACACCGACTGAAGGACAAGCATGAACGCCAGCGACACCCTGATGTTCCGCGAAGCGCAGGAATCGGCCGCGGTAGTGGCGCGCCAGCTTGCCGCCAACGAAGCGGTGGTGAGCGCGCTGGCGCAGTCGCTGCGCGAGGCGCCGCCACGCTTCATCGTCACCTGCGCGCGCGGCAGTTCGGATCACGCCGCGGCCTACGCCAAGTACGTGTTCGAGACGCAGCTGGGCATCGCCACCGCCTCGGCGTCGCCCTCGGTGAGCTCGGTGTATGCCGCCGAGCAGCAGTGGCGGGACGCGCTGTTCATCGCGATTTCGCAATCGGGCAAGAGCCCCGACCTGCTGCGCACCGCGGAGGCGGCGAAACGTGCCGGTGCGCGCGTGGTGGCGCTGGTCAACGTGGCCGATTCGCCGCTGGCCGCGCTGGCCGACACCGTGATTCCGCTGCACGCCGGGCCCGAGCGCAGCGTGGCGGCGACCAAGAGCTACCTCGCCGCGCTGGCCGCGGTGCTGCACCTGTGCGCGCGCTGGAGCGGCGACGCCGAACTCGACGCCGCGCTGCCGACCCTGCCCGACGCCTTGCGCAAGAGCTGGGATGCGGACTGGTCCAGCCTCCATGAAGGCCTCGTCGGCGCGCACAACCTGTTCGTGGTCGGCCGCGGCTTCGGCCTCGGCATCGCGCTGGAAGCGGCGCTCAAGTTCAAGGAAACCTGCGGCCTGCACGCCGAGGCGTTCAGCGCCGCCGAGGTGAAGCACGGCCCGATGGCGCTGGTCGGACCGGACTTCCCGGTGCTGTGCTTCGCCCAGGACGACGACACCCTGGCCAGCACGCTGGCGGTGGCGCGCGAGTTCCGCGGCCGCGGCGCGCAGGTCTTCGTTGCCGCGCCGGGCCAGCACGGCCCCGGCACGCTGCCGGTGCCCGGTGGCCTGCCCGCGCTGTGCACGCCGCTGCTGATCATCCAGAGCTTCTACCGCGCCGCCAGCGAGCTTGCGCTGCGCCGCGGTTTCAACCCCGACGTGCCGCCGCATCTGAACAAGGTCACGGAGACGGTTTGAGCATGCCGTAGGGCGGGCACTGCCCGCCGGCCTTTATTTTCGCGTGACGGGGAGCGGCGGGCAGTGCCCGCCCTACGAGGGTATTGCTCCTTCAGTCGCGCATCATCAACGGAATTCGCCATGCTTCACGTCCTCACCCACGCCCGCGTACTCACCCCCGACGGCTGGCGCGACGACTTAGCCGTGCTGCTCGACGGCGAGCGTATCGCCGACCTGCTGCCGCCATCCGATCCGCGCGTGGGCGCCGCGCAGGTGCACGACCTCGCCGGCGCCATGCTGCTGCCGGGCTTCATCGACGTGCAGGTCAACGGCGGCGGTGGCGTGCTGTTCAACGAGGCGCCGACGGTGGAGACGATCCGCCGCATCGGCGCGGCCCACCGGCGCTACGGCACCACCGGTTTCCTGCCGACCCTGATCAGCGATCGGGTCGAGGTGATGCGCGAAGCGCTGGCGGCGGTGGAACAGGCATTGGCCGAAGGCGTGCCGGGCCTGCTCGGCATCCACCTCGAAGGGCCGTACCTGGCGCCCGCCCGCAAGGGCGTGCACGACGCGAAGTACTTCCACGTACCCGGCGCCGACGAGCTGGCCTTGCTGTGCGCACCCCATCGCGGCATCCGGCTGGTCACGCTGGCCCCGGACCGGGTGCCGCCGGCGAGCATCCGCGCGCTCGCCGCCGCCGGGGTGATCGTTTGCGCCGGCCACACCGCCGCCGACTACGAAACCACCCGCGCCGCACTCGATGCCGGCGTGCGCGGCTTCACGCATTTGTTCAACGCGATGACCCCGTTCGGCAGCCGCGAGCCGGGCGTGGTCGGCGCCGCGCTGGAAGATGCGGCGAGCTGGTGCGGCATCATCGTCGACGGCCACCACGTGCACCCGGCCAGCCTGCGTGTGGCGATCGCCGCCAAGGCCCGCGGCAAGATGCTGCTGGTCACCGACGCGATGCCGCCGGTCGGCGCCGACCGCCCCGACTACGTGCTCAACGGCGAAACCATCACCGTGAAAGACGGCATCTGCCAGACCGCCAGCGGCGTGCTCGCCGGCTCGGCGCTCGACATGGCCGCCGCCGTGCGCAACACCGTGCAGATGCTCGGCCTGCCGCTGGACGAGGCAGTGCGCATGGCCAGCACCTGGCCGGCCGAGTTCCTCGGTCTTGGCGCAAGCCGCGGCCGCATCGCGGCCGGCTGCCGCGCCGATCTGGTGGCGATGGACGATGCGTTGCGCGTGCAGCAAAGCTGGATCGGCGGCGAGGAGCGGGGCGAGAAGTGAGTGGAGAGGAGTGAGAGGTGAGAGAGAGCCAGCACCACGCCTCGACCCGCCTTTTCTCGTTTCTCACCCCTCCACTCACTCCCGCACCATTGCCCGAATGGGCGTCCGCCGCTACAGTGACGCGGTTCAGGTGTCCCGACGGTTCAACGCCCAAGGGATGAAACGGGAAGCCGGTGCGTGGTGTGCGAACACTGCAAGGCCGGCGCTGCCCCCGCAACGGTAAGCGAAAGACACGAACGGCGAAGGCCACTGTGCGATGCACGGGAAGGCGCCGTTCGCGGCGAGCGGAATCACCGCCCGCCACTCGCGAGCCCGGAGACCGGCCTGGACGCTCCTTGGTGGCTCGCGGTGGGCGAGGCCGGACCACGGCCTGTCTGTCCGTCGTTCCGTCCCCGCTTTTTCGCCCGGCTGCCATTCCCTCTGGACATGCGGCCGTGCGCGGGTGCGCGGCGAAGGAAAACGAAGATGAAGAAGACCTTGCTGGCCAGCTTGCTGCTGGCCTGCGCCACCGGTGCCGGCGCGACCGGGCAGGACCCATCCGGGCAGGACCGCGCCATTTCGCTGGAGCCGGTGATCGTCACCGCCACGCGCACGCCGATCGACATCGGCGACTCGCTGTCGTCGGTGAGCGTGATCAGCCGCGCCGACATCGAGCGGCTGCAGCCGGTGTCGATCGCCGACCTGCTGACCGGCCTGCCCGGCGTGAGCTTCGCCAACGCCGGCGGCTACGGCCAGCAGACTTCGCTGTTCCTGCGCGGCGCCAATTCCACCCACACCCTGCTGCTGGTCGATGGCGTGCGGGTGGCTTCGGTCAGCGCGGGGCTGGCCGCGTTCGAGCAGATTCCGGTGGAGCAGATCGAACGCATCGAGATCGTGCGCGGCCCGCGCTCCAGCCTCTACGGCGCCGATGCGATCGGCGGCGTGATCCAGATCTTCACCCGCCGCGGCTCGCGCGACGGCGGCCTCGAACCGTCGCTGGCGCTCACCGCCGGCACCGACAGGCTGTTGCGCGGCCAGCTCGGGCTGTCCGGCGGCAGCGAACAGGGCTGGTACAACCTGGGCGCGGGCAGCCAGTACACCGGCGGCATCAACACCTGCCGCGTCGGCGCCGCCGCGGCCTTCGCCGGCTGCTTCACCGACGAGCCGGATCGCGATCCGTCGCGCAACAAGAACCTCAGCGCCAGCGGCGGCTACCGCTGGGACAACGGTGCCGAACTGACCGGCACCTGGCTGCGCAGCCTGGGCGAGGCGCATTTCGACGGCAGCTACCAGAACCGCTGGCGCACCGTGCAGCAGGTCGCCGGTTCGACCTTCGGCTTCCGTCCGCTGCAGGCGTGGAAGAGCACGCTCAGCGTGGGCCAGAACCTGGACCGCTACGACAACTACGAGAACGCGAGCTTCGTCGGCTACATCTATTCGCGCCGCAACCAGGCCTCGTGGCAGAACGACATCAACCTGGCCGCGGACCAGCTGCTGACGCTCGGCGTCGACTGGCAGGGCGAGCACATCGACAGCGACACCGGCTTTCTCGCCACCCGCCGCCACGACACCGGCGCGTACGCGCAGTACCAGGCCACGTTCGGGCCGAACGAGCTGGCGCTCTCCGCGCGGCGCGACAGGAACAGCCAGTACGGCCACCACGACACCGGCGCGCTGGCCTGGGGTTATCACTTCGACAGCGGCGTGAAGCTCACCGCCAGCTACGGCAGCGCCTTCCACGCGCCCACCTTCAACGATCTCTACTACCCCTACGGCAGCGGCAATCCGGACCTGAAACCGGAGACTTCGCGCAGCGCCGAGCTGGGCCTGAGCCGGCAGCACGATGGCTGGAACTGGGCGCTGAACGCCTACCAGACGCGCATCGACCAGCTGATCGCGCTGGACAGCCAGTACTTCCCGCGCAACATCAGCAAGGCGCGCATCCGCGGCGTGGAAGGCCAGTTCGGCGCCCGGCTCGGCGGCTGGCAGCTGCAGAGCTACCTGACCTGGCTGCAGCCGCGCAACGAGGATGGCGGCCCGAACGACGGCAACGTGCTGCCGCGCCGCGCCGAGCAGACGGCGCGCATCGACCTGGACCGCCGCTACGGCGCCTTCGGCGTCGGCGCCACGTTCAACGCCGCCGGGCACCGCTATGACGATGCGGCCAACGCACACCGACTGGGCGGTTACGCCACCACCGACCTGCGTGCGAGCTGGCAGTTCGACCGCGCCTGGCAACTGGAGGCGCGCCTGGCCAATGCGTTCGACCGCCACTACGAAACGGTCTGGTACTTCAACCAGCCCGGGCGCGAGCTGCTGCTGACCCTGCGTTACAGCCCCGCCGCGCGTTGATCGGCGGGGTGGCGGGCACTGCCCGCCGCTCCCGCGGCCGCCGGCATGCCGCAGGTCACTGCCGTCGGCCGGACCGGTGCCGTTATGCTTGGGCGACAGGGAGAGCCACGTGAACGCATTCGCACCGATGATCCGCCGCCCGGTCGGCACCTCGCTGCTCGCCATCGGCCTGATGATCGCGGGCGTGTGGGCCTATCTGCTGATCGGCGTGGCGGCGTTCCCGTCGATCGAGTTTCCCGGCGTGGCGGTGGTGGCGGGCATGCCCGGCGCCAGCGCGCAGACCATGGCCACCACGGTGATGGCGCCGCTGGAACGGCACATCGGGCGCATCCCGGGCGTGCAGTTCATGTTCTCCAGCGCCAGCGAAGGGCGCGCGCAGATCCAGGTGCTGTTCAAGTACGGGCGCTCCACCGATGCGGCTGCGCGCGACGTGCAGGCGGCGCTCAATGCCGCCGCCGCCGACCTGCCGCCGGGCATGCCGGCACCGCCGCAGTACTTCAAGTTCGATACCTCGACCATCCCGGTGCTGCTGGTCACGCTGACTTCCAGCAGCCTGCCGCCGGACCGCCTCTACGACCTCACCGACACCCTGCTCAAGCCCGCGGTGGCGCAGATCCCCGGCGTGGCGCAGGTGCAGGTCGGCGGCGGCACCCCGCACGCGGTGCGCATCGCGCTGAACGCCAACGCGCTGGCGATCAAGGGCATCACCACCAACCAGGTCGCCAACGCGCTGCGCGCGGCCAACGTCACCTCGCCGCAGGGCATCCTCAGCGACGGCGTCAGCCAGATGACGGTGACCGCCAACGACGCGCTGCACACGCCGGCGGATTTCGCCAGCCTGGTGATCGCCAGCAACAACGGCGTGCCGGTCCGGCTGGCCGACGTGGCCACGGTGAGCGGCGGGCAGCAGGACCAGTACGCCGCGGCCTGGTTCAACGGCACCCGCGCGGTGACCCTGCAGATCAGCAAGCGTCCGGACGCCAACGCGATCGCCGTGGTCAAGGCGATCCGCGCGGCGCTGCCCGGGCTCAGCCACGTGTTGCCCGCCGACGTGAAGATCACCCCGATCTTCGACCTCACCCCGACGACAGAATCGGCGCTGCACGAGGTCGAGGTGGCGCTGGGCATGAGCATCGTGATGGTGGCGCTGGTGATGCTGCTGTTCCTGCGCCGGCTGCGGCCGACCCTGATCGCCATGCTCAGCGTGCCGCTGTCGCTGGCCGGCGCGCTGATCGTGATGTGGATGCTCGGCTTCACCCTGAACATCTTCTCGCTGGTGGCGCTGGTGCTGTGCGTGGGTTTCGTGGTGGACGACGCGATCGTGGTGATCGAGAACATCGTGCGCCACATCGAGCAGGGCATGGCGCCGCTGCAGGCGGCGCTGACCGGCGTGCGCGAGATCGGTTTCACGGTGGTGTCGATCACGCTGTCGCTGATCGCCGTGTTCGGGCCGATGGTGTTCGGCGACAACATGTTCACCATGCTGATGCGCGAGTTCGCGGTGACCCTGGTGGCCACCATCGTGATCTCGGCGGTGGTCTCGCTCACCCTCACCCCAGCCCTGTGCGGGCGCAGCCTGGTGCACGAGCCGGAGGGCAGCCGCACGCCCGGGCGGCTGGAGCGGCTGGCCGAGCGCTTCGATGGCTGGCTGCTCGCGCAGTACCGGCGCGCGCTGGACTGGTCGATGCACCACCGCCGCCTGATGCGCTGGCAGCCCGCCGTGCTGCTCGTGCTCACCGGCGTGCTGGCGGTGCTGGTGGTGATGACCGCCGGCGGCGGCCTGATGCCGAAGGAGGACACCGGCCTGGTGCAGGTGCAGATCACTGCCGGCCCGAACATCTCGCCGACCCGGCTGACCACGCGCTCACGCGAGGTGGCCGCGGTGTTCCAGGCCGACCCGGCGGTGCTGGACGTATCCACCATCGTCAACGGCGGCAACGGCGCGCACCTGTTCGTCGACCTCAAGCCGCTGGGCGATCGGCCGGACGATCGCCACGTCACGGTGCAGCAGGTGGTCGACCGCCTCGCCGCCCACTTCAAGGGCGTCACCGACCTCGACGTGGCGGTGTCCGCGGTGCAGTTCTTCGGTGGTGGCGGTGGCGGCGGCCTGGGCGGCGGCAATGTCGGGCGCTACTCGTTCCAGCTCGACAGCCTGGACGGCACGCCGCTGCAGGAACCCACCCTGCATCTCGAACACGTCATGCGCGGCATGAAGCAGTTCAAGGATGTCACCAGCAGCTTCGACGGCATCGGCACCCAGCAGATGGTGCAGGTCGACCGCGCCGCCGCCGCGCGGCTGCAGGTGAGCATGGGCCAGATCGACTCGGCGCTGTACAACGCGTTCGGGCAGAACCAGATCTCCACCATCTATTCGGACATCAACCAGTACCGCGTGGTGCTGACCGCCGACCGCGGCGACGAGCTGAGCCCGCAGGGATTGCTCGGCACCTATGTGCGCAGCAGCCGCGGCGAGATGATCCCGCTCTCCGCGCTGGCCACGATCCAGCCGCACCTGGCACCGGCCACGGTCAGCCACTTCAACCAGCTCGAATCGGCCTCGATCAACTACAACCTGGCCGAGGGCATCACCCCGGCGGAAGGCCTGAAGCTGGTCGACCAGGCGATCTTCGCCGCCGCGCTGCCGAACGGCATCCAGCGCAAGTACACCGGCGAGAACCAGAACCTGGTCGACGCGCTGAGCGACGTGCTGTTGCTGCTGCTGGCGGTGATCCTGGTGATGTACGTGGTGCTGGGCGTGCTGTACGAGAGCCTGATCCACCCGCTGACCATCCTCTCCACCCTGCCCGCCGCCGGCATGGGCGCGTTCCTCGCCATGCTGGTGACCCACACCCAGCTGACCCTGATGTCGGTGATCGCGGTGCTGATGCTGATCGGCATCGTCAAGAAGAACGCGATCCTGATGGTCGATTTCGCCCTGGTCGCCGAACGCGAGCGCGGCCTGTCGCCGCCCGAGGCCATCCGCGAGGCCGCGCTGGTGCGCTTCCGCCCGATCACCATGACCACCCTGGTGGCGATGGGCGCGGCGCTGCCGCTGGCGGTGGGCTTCGGCTACGGCTCGGAGCTGCGCCAGCCGCTGGGCATCGCGATCCTCGGCGGCCTGCTGGTGTCGCAGCTGCTGACCCTGTTGAGCACGCCGGCGATCTACCTGTGGCAGCACGACCACCGCGAGCGCAAGGCGGTGCAGAAGCGCATCCGCGATGAATTCCGCCGTGGCCGCCAGCCGCCACCGATGCCCGCCGTGCCCAAGGGCATGCCGGCGCTGCCCAAGTAGCGGGGATTAGGGATTCGGAAGAGCGACGTGCGGCTCGTAGGGCGGGCACCGCCCGCCGGCTCTCGCATCGTCGCGGCAAAACGGCGGGCAGTGCCCGCCCTACGTGCCCCCGCCGCTCGGGGTGAGCGGAGCCAGGCCCGACCTGGTCGCTCACCGGGGTTGCCTTCTCGAACCCCGAATCCCGATCCGGGCCCCTGCCTTCCGGCACGGTGCGTACTTCAGGCACATACGCCCACAGATACCCGGTGGCATAAAGCCGCCATGAAAGAAACTCCCCTGCCCATCGCTGGTCTTGCGTACCTGGGGCGCGCGTGCGCCTTGCGCCGCGCCGACCTGCTGCCGTGGGTACTCGCGTGAACATATTCGCCCCGTTGATCCGCCGCCCGGCCGGCACCTCGCTGCTTGCCGTCGGCCTGGTGCTGGCCGGGCTGTGGGCTTACCTGCTGCTCGGCGTGGCGGCGCTGCCCTCGCTGGACTTCCCCGGTGTCTACGTGGTGGCGAACATGCCCGGCGCCAGCGCGCAGACCATGGCCAACACGGTGATGGCGCCGCTGGAACGCCATCTTGGCCAGATCCCCGGCATCGACGACATGTACGGCAACGCCAACGAAGGCGCGGTGGGGATCGGCGTGCGCTTCAACTTCAGCCGCACCGCCGACAGCGCAGCGCGGGACGTGCAGGCGGCGCTGAATGCCGCGGCGGCCGACCTGCCCGCGGGCATGCCTTCGCCCCCGCAGTACTTCAAGTTCGATACCTCGCAGATCCCGATCCTCTTCATCACCCTGACCTCCGAGGGCATGCCGCAGGACAAGCTGTTCGACCTGGCCGACACCTTGCTGAAACCCGCCGTCGCGCAGATCGACGGCGTGGCCCAGGTGCAGGTGTTCGGCGGCACCCCGCACGCGGTGCGCATCGACCTGGACAACCGAGCGCTGGCCGCCAAGGACCTCACCGCCAACGACGTCGCCAACGCGTTGCGCGCAGCCAACGTCAACTCGCCGCAGGGCATCATCAGCGACGGTCGCACGCAGATGACGGTGAGCGCCAACGACGGCCTGCGCGAGCCGGCCCAGTTCGCCGACCTGCTGATCGCCGAGCGCAACGGCGCGCCGGTGCGGCTGTCCGACGTGGCGCATGTCTACTCCGGCCAGCAGGATCAATACCAGGCGGCGTGGTTCAACGGCGCGCGCACGGTCGGCCTGCAGATCACCAAGCGGCCGGAGGCGAACGCGGTGGCCACGGTGGCGGCGATCCGCGCGCGTCTGCCGCAACTGGCCGCCTCGCTGCCCTCTGACGTCAACATGCAGCCGGTGTTCGACCTCACCCAGACCACGCAGTCGGCGCTGCACGAGGTGAAGGTCGCGCTGCTGATCTCGATCGCGATGGTGGCGCTGGTGATGCTGGTGTTCCTGCGCCGGCTGCGGCCGACCCTGATCGCCATGCTCAGCGTGCCGCTGTCGCTGGCCGGCGCGTTCGTGGTGATGTGGATGCTCGGCTACACCCTGAACACCCTGTCGCTGGTGGCGCTGGTGCTGTGCATCGGCTTCGTCGTCGACGACGCGATCGTGGTGATCGAGAACATCGTGCGGCACATGGAGCAGGGCATGGCACCGCTGCCGGCGGCGCTGACCGGCGTGCGCGAGATCGGTTTCACCGTGGTCTCGATCACGCTGTCGCTGGTGGCGGTGTTCGCGCCGCTGCTGTTCGGCAACAACATGCTGATCATGCTGCTGCGCGAGTTCTCGGTGACGCTCACCGCCGCGGTGGTGATCTCGGCGATCGTCTCGCTCACCCTCACGCCTGCGCTGTGCGGCCACCTGCTCAAGCACGAGCCGGTGCCGGCGCCCCCGCCGGGGCGCATCGAGCGGGCAGTGGAGCGTTTCGATCGCGGCCTGCTGCGGATGTACGAAAGCGCGCTGGACTGGGCCATGCGCCATCGCCGGCTGATGCGCTGGCAGCCGCTGCTGCTGCTGATCCTCACCTTCGCGCTGGGCGCGGCGGTGGTGAAGACCGCCGGCGGCACCTTCATGCCCGACGAGGACACCGGCCAGCTGCAGGTGGAGATCGACGCCGACGCCAACATCTCGCCCACCGTGCTGGCCGAGCGCGCGCGGCAGGTGCAGAAGATCATGCAGGCCGACCCGGCCGTGCTCGACCAGCTGACCCTGCTCGGCGGCAACGGTGCCGGCGGCGCGGTAGGCAACAGCGCGCAGATGTTCGTCGACCTCAAGCCGCGCGGCGATGGCCCGGGCGAGCGCGATGAAGGCATCAAGGCGGTGATCGAGCGCCTGTCGAAACAGTACGACCGCCTGCCCGACGTCAAGGTGTCGGTCAGCGCCTCGCAATTCCTCGGCGGCGGCGGCAGCGGCGACCGCGGCGGCCAGTACGAGTTCCAGCTCACCAGCACCCAGGGCAGCGACCTGCAGCCATGGGCGTTGAAGATGGTGCGCCAGTTGCGCACGCTGAAGGAGTTCCGCGACGTCAGCAGCCCGTTCGACCAGGTCGGCAAGCAGCAGCAGCTGCGCATCGACCGCGAGGCCGCCGCGCGGCTGCACGTCAGCGTGGGCGCCATCGACACCGCGCTGTTCAGCGCGTTCGGCCAGCGCCAGGTGTCGCAGATCTACTCCGACGTCAACCAGTACGCGGTGGTGCTCAACGCCAGCCCGAACGAGAACCTGAGCCCGCAGTCGCTGCTGAACATCCGCGTGCGCAGCGAGCAGGGCAAGATGATTCCGCTTTCCGCGCTGGCCACCATGGAGCCGGCGATCAGCCCGCTGCGCGTGCGCCACCACAACCAGCTGCAGGCGGTGACCATCAGCTACAACCTGGCCAAGGACGTCACCCAGGATCGCGGCGTGGCGCTGGTCGACCAGGCCGCCTTCGCGCTGCACCTGCCGGATGGCGTCAAGGTGGAATACACCGGCGCCAACCAGCGCCTCAAGCAGGCGCAATCGAACGGCATGGTGCTGCTGCTCGGCTCGATCCTGGCCATGTACATCGTGCTGGGCATCCTCTACGAAAGCCTGGGCCACCCGCTGACCATCCTCTCCACCCTGCCCGCCGCCGGCGCCGGCGCGTTCCTGGCGATGCTGGTCACGCAGACGCAGCTGTCGCTGATGGCGATCATCGCGATCCTGATGCTGATCGGCATCGTCAAGAAAAACGCGATCCTGATGGTCGACTTCGCCCTGGTGCGCGAGCGCGAGCACGGCATGTCCGCGCCCGATGCCATCCGCGAAGCCGCACTGGTCCGCTTCCGCCCGATCACCATGACCACCCTGGTGGCGATGGGCGCGGCGATGCCGCTGGCGATCGGCTTCGGCATCGGCTCCGAAATGCGCCAGCCGCTGGGCATCGCCATCGTCGGCGGCCTGCTCGTCTCGCAGCTGCTGACCCTGCTCAGCACCCCGGCCATCTACCTGTGGAATCACGACCGCAAGATCCGCAAGGCGGCGCGCAAGGAGCGCAAGGCGGAGAAGAAGCGGTTGAAGGCGTTGGCGCGTCCGCAGCCCGCGGCCTGACCGCCGTGGACCGGGCGATCGAGCATTCGCGCGGCTCCCGCTGCGCGCGCCGCTACGGCGTTCGGTTTCTGCGGGGTGGCTGCGTCACGGAATCGTGCTCCAGGCGCGGGCCCGGGCGGTCGTCATGTGCGCAGTTCGCCGGCGACGTGATCGATCAGCTCCCTCGTGTTCCTGCAGTACTCCGCTTCCAGGTCGATCCCGCACTTGTCCGCCAGCACGATGATCGACCACAGGCAGTCCGACAACTCGTGGCCAAGCTTCGCCTTGCAGTCGTCGATCTTGCGGACCCCCGCGTTCGCCTGGATCAGCTTCGCCAGGTCGCCGACGTCGCCCATGAAACCCAGCGCCAGCTCCTGCGTGGTCCAGGCGCGTCCGTACATCCTGGTTTCCAGCTGCTCGTAGAGGTCGTTGAGCCGCAGCGCGGATTTTTCCAGATCGGAAAAGTTCATGGGGACTCCAGGTGAAGACAGCATCGAGCAGTACCGCGCGGGCTCGCTGGTGCGCAGGGCAAATGGCGGTGGGCCGCACTAGCCACTAGCCGCCCTTCGCATCCGTGGTTGCAGCTGTGCCGTCGGCAATATGGACCGTACTGCAAGACGGAAGCGTCTTGTTTGCCACGCAGCCACGCACATCGGCACCCGACGGCGGCGCACCGACGTCCACGGCGTAACCCTCGGGCACTTCCCTCGCGCGGCCGGTTGGCGTGCCGTCGACGAAGATGTTGAACGCACACACTCCGCTGGACGACTGGGTGCAGGTGAGCCGTGTTTCATTGTTCCCCACGGGATCGGCGCGGAACGAAATGGTGGAGGTGCAGCCGCCAACAACAAGCGCCAGCCCGATGACCACCAACCCCGAGATCCATGTATTTCGCTTGCTCACGGCACTTCTCCCTGGATGCCCCATGGGCAATGGTGCCACGCCCGAGACGACGATACGTGGCGTCGAGTGCCCGGAACAAGGACCGACTGGAGAACATGGCGAGACGCGCTTGCCGTGTCGCGAGGCCTGAGAAGCTTGGGGGTCAGCGGCGGATTCAACTCCCAAGTGCAGCGCGTTTGAGCAATCGCTCGAACACTTCTTGCGGTGTGCGATAGCCTAGCTGCCACGTGCCGCAGGATTCCGCCGCACTGTCCGGTTTAGTCATTCACCTTTCCGCCCGCTTCGCAAGGCCGGTGCATGGGCGTCACGCAGGGCACGAAGCCGATGGGCCAGAATCCCGAATTGTTGCGCCGCCTGCTGCGCGCGAAGGACCGGATGGACGCGGCCTCCCACGAGGAGTGGCCGGTCCGGCGGCTGGCGCAGGTGAGTGCGGTGTCGGCGGCGCACTTCGCGCGCGCCTTCCGAGAGGCGTTCGGCGTGCCGCCGCATCGCTATCTGCTCACGCGCCGGATCGAACGCGCCACGGCGCTGCTGCGCGATGGCGATCTGCCGGTCACCGAGATCGCGCTGCGGACCGGTTGGAACAGCATCGGCACGTTCGGGCGGATCTTCCGCGACATCACCGGCGAGAGTCCGGGCGAATTCCGCGCGCGCCAGCGCGCGATCGGGCATGGACACGGACATGTTCCGGAATGCTTCGTGCGCGCCGCGCACCGGCCCGACCTCAGGAGCGCAGTTTCGGAGAAGCGCCGCCGTGCGGCCCCCGGTAAAAAGGCACTCCAATCCACGGAGGTCCCATGACTCAAGGTGTCGATGTAGCCGGACTCTATGTCCGCGACCAGGATGAAGCGCTCGCCTTCTATGTCGGAAAGCTGGGCTTTGTCGTCAGTGCCGATGCGCGCAACGGCGACTATCGCTGGCTCACCGTGCAGCATCCGGAGCAGCCCTCGTTCCAGCTCGGTCTGTTCAGGCCGGGACCGCCGGTCCACGACGCGGCGACTGCGCAGACGCTCTGCGAGATGGTGGCCAAGGGTGCGATGCCGCCGTTGGTGTTGGCGGTGGACGATTGCCAGGCCGCTTTCGAGCGGCTGCAAACGCTGGGCGTGGAGTTCACGCAGGAGCCGATGCGCCGCTACGGCACCGTGGATGCAGGCTTCCGCGATCCCTCCGGCAATGGCTGGAAGATGATCGAGGCCAGGGCGAAGGGCGCGGCATGAGCGCGAGCCAGTGGATCCGCCAGAGCCACCGCTGGCTGTCGATCGTGTTCACCCTGACCGTGATCGCGAACTTCGCCTGGCGCGGGATGAGCCCGCACGAACCGCCGGCATGGCTGACCTATGCGCCGCTGCCGCCGCTGTTCGCGCAGTTGTTCAGCGGCCTGTACCTGTTCGCGCTGCCGTACGCCGCGGCAGCGCGCCGCAGGGCCTGAGGCCGCGGGCGCGGCGCGTTCCCGGTCCCCGCCATCGGCAACTGCGGTTCGAGTGGCGAACAGCGAATCGAGTGCCGCGCGCCTACTTGCCGCCTGCCGTGACGCCGGGTCCGATGCTCGAACCGATGAAGTCGAGCATCTTCCCGTACAGCTCGGCGACATTGGCCTCGTCGTAGAAGCCGTGCATCTCGCCGGGCTTTTCCAGCCAGACGTGCGGCACGTGGCGCTTGAGCAGCGCCTCGTGCAGGTTCGTGCCCTGGATCGGCGGCACGCGCCGGTCCTGGCCGCCGACCACCAGCATCACCCGCGCCTTGAGCGCATCGAGCTGGTTGATCGGCGAGCGCTGCGCCAGTTGCGCCAAGTCGTCGCCCAGCTGGCGCTTCAGGTAATTCTCGCCGCTGACCGTTTCGGGAATGTCGCCGCGCCGGTACATCAGGGGCAGGTCGTAGATGCCGACGTAGCCGATCGCGCACTGGTAGAGGTCCGGCTCCTTCACCGCGCCTTCCAGCGCGGCATAGCCGCCGTAGCTGGCGCCGTAGATGCACAGGCGCTGCGGGTCGGCGATGCCCTGGGCGATGGCCCAGCGCGTGGCGTCAGTGACGTCGTCCTGCATCTTGCCGCCCCACTCGCGCCAGCCGGCCTGCTCGAACGCGTAGCCGTAGCCGCCCGAGCCGCGGAAATTGACCTGCACCACGACGTAGCCGCGCGTCGCCAGCGCCTGCACGTCGGCGTCGTACTCCCAGCGGTCGCGCACGGAGAACGGGCCGCCATGGACCATCACCACCGTGGGCAGGTGCTTGTCCTGCTCATGGCCCGGCGGGTAGCTCAGGTAGCCCTGCAGCTTCATGCCGTCCCGCGCGGCGAACTCGAACGGCTGCTTGGTCGCCATCGACTGCGGATTGATCCACGGCGCGCGCTTGAGCAGCGGCGTCAGCCTTGCGGCCTTGGCGTCGAACAGGTAGAACGTGCCCGGATCGGCGTCGGCCTCCACCAGCACCACGCTCAGGCTGCCATCGCTGGTGCCGGAGACGAAGCGTACGCTTTCGCCCGGGAACTGCTTCATCAGCGCCACCAGCATGCGTGCCGCCGGCGACTGCATGTCGAATGGCGCGATGCCGGCGCGGCCATCCATGTAGGCGACGCCGGCGATGTCGTCTTCGGCCAGCCCCTGCAGCAGGCCGTCCGATTCCACAGTGGGATTGCTCCACACCTCCTGCAGCGTGGGCTTGTCTTCGCTCCAGCGGCAGATGCCGAAACCGCCGCTGGGGACCGGGCAGCTGAAGTACGCCCCGCTGTCATCACGGTCGAAGGCGATCGGCACGGAATGGCTGGCGCCCAGTTCGGGCATGGGCTTCCAGTCGCCGCCCCCGAGCGGCAGCTGGAACACCCGGACGTCGCCCTGCTCGTCCTCGCCCCAGGCAAACCGGATCCGGCCCTGATGGTCGCCGACGAAAAATGCGTCGCGCATCGGCGCGGTGGTGATTTCCCGCAACTTGCCGGTGCGCACGTCCATGCGGGAGGCGGTGGCAAACACCCCGTGCTTGCCGTTGGCGTCCCACAGCCGGGTAGCGACCAGGATATGTTTCGGATCGCCGGCAATGGTGCCGATGAACTCCGCCGAGCCGCGTTCGCTCACCACCTGCTTGACCAGCGTACCGGTGGTCATGCCGTCCTTGCGAAAGCCGTACAGCATGGTCGAGCCTGTTCCATCGGCATTGACCGCATACAACTCGCCGGTGGGCAACGGGCGGTCGTAGCCACCCAGCCGTGTCCCCACCGTGTACACCACGCGGGTGGGAGAGATCCACCAGAAGTCCGTCACCGCGTCTTCGTTGCGCTGGCGGATCAGCTGCCCCTTCTTGTCGGCCAGGCGAATCAGCGCCAGCAGACTGTGGCCATCCACCAGGGCGGTGGTGGCAAGGTACTTGCCGTCAGGCGAAATCTTCACGGCTTCGTATTGCATGTGCCGTGCGAGATCGGCAAGCGGTACCGGTTCGGCGTGCAGGAACGTGGCGCACAGCAGCACCAGCGCGACCAACCAGCGTCGAGTATCCATGGCGATTTCCCCTGTTTTGCGATGTGCGCGGCCGCGCTCCGCGGCCATCCGGCCATCCGACTCTAATGCAAAGTGCGCGGCGGCAGGATCAGGACGCCGCCGTCGCCGCCGGCGCTGCCCCGATGCTGCGCAGCGCCGGGCTGCGCATGCAGCCCAGGGCGATCGCGGTGAGCAGCAAGCCGGCGCCGGCGAACAGGCCGGTGAGCGGGATCAGCCTGAGCAGGCTGCCGGCGATCGCGGCCGAGATCGGCCCCAGGCCCATGAAGGTGAACATCAGCACGCTCATGGCGCGGCCCATCATTTCCGGCGCCACGCGACGCTGGATCCAGCTGACGATGGCGATCTGCGCGATGCCGGCGAGCACGCCGGTGGCGGCCAGCAGCACCGCGCCGGTGACCGTCGCATGCACCAGCGCCAGCGTGGCCAGGGCCAGGCCGGCGAGGCTGTCGATGGTCAGCACCATCAGGCCGAGGCGGCCGCGCACGATGCGGCTGGCCGGGCCGGAAAGGAAACTGCCCAGCAGCATGCCGCCGCCGTTGGCGGTCATCAGGATGCCGAGCGAGGCGGCGCCCAGATCCATCCGCGTATCGGCCAGCACCGGCAGGCCCACCTGCAGCGGACCGCCGACGAACACCGAGACCACCGCCGCGTAGAGCATGAATGCGCGCAGCGGCAGGTCGGCCCAGATCATCCGCACGCCGCTGGCCACGTTGGCCAGCACGCCGCCCGCGGCGGGTTTCGGATCGAAGTCGGCGGACACGCGGATCAGCAGCAGCGACGCCAGCGAGAAGGCGAAGCTGATCGCGTCGATGGTGAATGCCAGGCCCAGTCCCTCCGCATCCTGCAGCGCCTGCGGCTGTGCGCCGTGCGCGCCCGCGCTGATCACCACGCCGGCCAGCGCCGGACCGACGAACATGCTGAGCTGGCGCATGCCCATCACCAGCGCATTGGCCGGTTGCAGCTGATCCTTGCGCACCAGTTGCGGCAGGATTGCCGAGCCGGCCGGGTAGGCGAACGCGGTGGACAGGCCGATGCCCAGCGCGATCAGGTACACCAGCCACATGCGGATGTCGCCCAGCAGCACCAGCGCGGCCAGCAGCGCCACCAGCAGCGCGTTCGCCCCGCGCGCGGCGAGCAGCACGCGGCGCGGCGACAGCCGGTCCACCACCGCGCCGCCGATCAGCATGAACAGCGCACGCGGCAGTGCCATCGCCGCCAGCACCAGCCCCAGCGCGGCCGGGTTGCCGGTGAGTTTCAGCACCAGCCACGGCAGCGCCACCAGGGTGAACTGGTCGCCCAGCATCGAGATCGTGCTGCCGCCGAACAGCAGGCGGAAGTTGTGGTTGGAGAAGACGGAGTCGCGGCGGGCGGTGGCCATCAGTGGGTTCGCAGGTCGGGGATGATTGAGTGGGACGAGACTGAAATGGGCCGCCGCTCGGCTCAGCCGGCGTCGGCGCGCTCGTCCCAGGCGACCGCAGCCAGCTGCCGCAGGTGTGCGCGCACATCAGCCGGCCAGCGGGCAGTCAGTGAGCCGAAACGCTCACGGTCACCACGATAGAAGGAGCGCGAGGCTTCCTCGTAACCCGGTTCGTCGCCGGCCATGACCTGCATGAAGCGGTCGACCGATTCCATCGCCTGGCGCGCACGCTCTTTCGCACCGCCATGACGGATGGACTGCTCGACCAGACGCCGCAACACTGCCGAGGCCCCACCGGGTTGCTGACCCAGCCAGGTCCAGTGTCGTGGCAACAAGGTGACTTCGCGCGGCACCACGCCGAGCTTCGGGCGGCCGGGCCCGCGAGTGACTGGCTCGGCGGGCGACGCCGACGTGGCGTGCGGTGCGAGCCGGGACAACACGTCATCCACGCTGCCACGAAAATCGATCTCGAGCTGACGACTGTCGCGCTCGTCGAACACCAGCAAGGGGCCGCTGGCGCCCGCGTCCAGCGCCTGTTTCGCGGCGCGCGCGACGTCGGGCAACGCGCCATGCGCGATTCGCTTTTTGCCATCGAAGGCTATGCAGGCGACGGTTTGAGACGGCGACATTGTTTTACCCGGATAAATTGATGGGCGCATTCTATCCGGGTTGAAATCCATGTCAATAGTACCCGGGTACAAATGCCCGTCCGCGGGTTGCCCGGCGGATCGCCGGGCTTGCTATTGTTGACGCTTTCCACCCGCAAGGACTACGGATGACCAAGCGCCTGCGTTCGGCCAGCTTGATGGTTTCACTCGGCCTGCTCGCCGCCACCGCGATTCCGCACCCCGCGCAGGCGTCGGATCTCGCCATCCCGCCGATCCAGTATCACCAGCGCACCCTGCCCAACGGGCTGCAGGTGCTCAGCGTGGAGGATCACGCCAGCCCCAACGTGGCGGTGCAGGTCTGGTACCACGTCGGCTCCAAGGACGACCCGCAGGGGCGCTCCGGCTTCGCGCACCTGTTCGAGCACCTGATGTTCAAGAGCACGAAGCACATGCACGCCGAGCAGATGGACCGGCTCACCGAGGACGTCGGCGGCGCCAACAATGCCTCCACCGGCGACGACGTCACCAACTATTTCGAGATCGTGCCCAGCAACCACCTGCAGACCCTGCTGTGGGCCGAGGCCGAGCGGCTGTCCAACCTCAACGTGGACCAGAAGAACTTCACCTCCGAGCGCGCGGTGGTGGAGGAGGAATACCGCCAGAGCGTGCTGGCCAACCCGTACGGCAAGCTGTTCAACGCGATCGACCCGAAGTCGTACACGGTGCATCCGTACCGGCGTCCGGTGATCGGCAGCATCGAGGAGCTGGAGGCGGCCTCGCTGCAGAACGTGATCGACTTCCATCGCACCTACTACCGCCCGGACAACGCCACCCTGATCGTGGCCGGCGACTTCGACCCGAAGCAGCTCGACGCCTGGGTCGATGAATACTTCGGCTGGATCCCCAAACCGGCCACGCCGATCCCGCAGGTCACCGCGAAGGAGCCGGTGCGCAAGCAGGACAAGCGCTACACCGTCACCAGCGAGACCGCGCCGCTGCCGGCCGTGGCGATGACCTGGCTGATCCCGCCGGCAGCGGACAGCGCCGACCGCATCCCGCTGCAGGTGGCCGCGGCGCTGCTGTCGCAGGGCGATTCCTCGCGGCTGTACCAGTCGCTGGTGTATCGCCACCAGGTCGCGCAGGAGATCGGCGCGTTTGCCGACACCCGCGTGGGCCCGGGCCTGTTCACCGTCTACGCGGTGCTCGCCAGCGGCCATGAACCGGCCCAGGCGGAGAAACTGCTGAACGAGGAAATAGTCTGGCTGGCGACCCAGCCGATCGCCGACGCCGAGCTGGACAAGGTCAAGACGCAACTGCTCACCAGCGAACTGAAACAGCGCCAGACCGCGCAGGGCATCGCCTTCGCGCTCGGCCAGGCCAGCCTGATCGACGGCAACGTGCAGCACGTCAACGACGACCTGGTGGCGTTGCAGAAGGTCAGCGCGGATGACGTGCACCGCGTGCTGCAGAAGTACGTCACCGGCGCCAAGAAGGTCACCATCGACTACCTGCCGCAGGCCAAGGCCGCGCCGGCCAACGCCAAGGGAGATGCGAAATGATCCGCGTCCATCGTTTCCGTCTGGCCGTCTTTACGGCCGTCGCGCTGAGCACCGGCATCGCCACCGCGGCCGATTTCCCGACCACGCCGCCGGCGCCCGGTCCGGCGCCGCAGCTGAACGTGCCCACGCCGACCACGCAGACCCTGCCCAACGGCCTGGAGGTCATCAGCGTGCGCCGCGCCAACCTGCCGCTGGTCACCGCGCAGCTGTGGGTGCGTCGCGGCGGCGAGATGGATCCGCCGCAGCTGGCCGGCCTGGCCGACCTCACCGCCAACCTGCTGAGCAAGGGCGCGGCGGGCAGGAGCGCACCGCAGATCGCTGCCGCCGCCGAGGCGCTGGGCGGCTCGCTGGATGCTTCCGCAGGCTGGGACGAGAGCGCCATCGGCATCACCGTGACCACGCCGAAACTGCCGCAGGCGCTGGGCCTGCTGGCCGAAGTGGTGCGCCAGCCGGATTTCGCCGAGACCGAGGTGCAGCGCGCCCGCAGCCAGGCGATCGACGACCTGCGCCTGCAGCTGAGCCAGCCCACCGCGCTGGCCGCGCTGGCGGCCAACCGCGGCGTGTTCGGCGAAGGCGCCTATGGCCATTCGCGCCACGGCACGCCCGACTCGCTCAAGCGCATCACCCGCGCCGACGTGCAACGCCTGCACGACGCGCTGTACCGGCCGGACAACGCGATCCTGATCCTCGCCGGCGACATCACTCCCGCGCAGGCCTTGCAGCTGGCGCAGGCCAGCTTCGGCGACTGGGCCAAGCCGGCCACGCCGCTGCCGCCGCGCCCGGCCGGCAGCGCTGCCAGCCAGCTGCCGCCGATCCTGCTGATCGACCAGCACGGTGCCGGCCAGGCCGGCGTGGTCGCCGCGCACGCCGCGCCGCCGCGCCGCGACGACAGCTACTACGTCGGCAGCGTGACCAACGCGGTGCTGGGCGGTTCGTACTCGGCACGCCTCAACGAGGAAATCCGCATCAAGCGCGGCCTCTCCTACGGCGCCGGCAGCCGGCTGCAGGGGCTGGGCGATGGCGGCGTCTGGCTGGCCTCGGCGCAAACCAAGAACCCGTCCGCGCCGCAGGTGGTCGAGCTGATGCTGGGCCAGTTCAAGCAGCTGGGCGACAGCCGCGTGGATGCCGATGAACTCGCTGCGCGCAAGGCCACCCTGATCGGCGCTTACGGCCGCAGCCTGGAGACCACCGCGGGGCTGGCCGGCGAGGTCGCCGAACTGGCGATCTACGGCGTGCCGCTCGACAGCATCGGCAAGTACGTCACCGAGGTGCAGGCGGTCACGCCGAAGCAGATCGAGAAATACGCCCGCAAGCACCTGGCGGCCGACGACCTGCACGTGGTGGTGGTGGGCGATGCCGCGCAGTTCGGCGCGGCGATCCGCAAGGATCATCCGCAGGCGGTGCTGCTGCAATCCACCGCGCTGGACCTGGACAGCCCCAGCCTGCAGGCGCCGGCCGGTCGCTGAAGTTCCGGCGGAACGCGCACGGGAACCCCTGCAACGGCAGGGGCATCCCGTGGCCGCGGGGCATCGCGGCAATCATTCTTCGCCACCCCTTGGTTTCACTTCGGTTCGACGTTATTTAGTGAACCATCAAGTTCACTAAAATTCCGCCCCGTCCGAGGTTGCCATGCACGTCCCGTTTTCCGCCCGCCTGCTGCTGCTGGCGCTGGCGTCGTCTCCGCTGCCGCTGCTGGCGCAATCGGTCCATCTGCAGGTGCAGGGCGGGCGCAGCTACATGGATGGGCATGGCACTCCCGCGCTGTTCGTCGAAGCGGTGTTCGACGACCATGCGATCGGCGACAGCCGCTGGAGCCTGGCACCCGACGTCTCGCTGGGCTGGATCGATGGCCGCGACATCGCACGCTTTCGCGACAATCGCTACCCCACCCGGGAGCAAGCCTGGCTGCTGGCCGCCGGTGCGCGCCTTCAGTACCGCACGGCCGATGGTGCGCCGGGCCACTGGTTCGCCAGTTTCCAGCCGGCATTCAACACCGCACGCACGCAGGCGCTGAGCAGTCCGTACGAGTTCGTCACCACGCTCGGCTGGCAGGGGCGTCGCTTCAGCTTCCAGATCCGGCACGTTTCCAACGCTCGCCTGCATCAGCCCAACCGCGGCGAGACCATGGCGCTGGTGGGCATCGGCTTCGATCTCTGACCGATCGCCTCAGTGCCCGCCAGCGACCGGCCGCGCCTTCGGTGTGAACGGCGGCTTGGCCAGCCAGATCACCAGCATCAGGCCGATGAAGATCCAGCCCAGCGCGTGGAACACCTCGTTGAACGAGATCTGGTAGCTCTGCTGGGTGATCATGCCGTTGATCACGCTGCCGCCCAGTTGCGGATCGCCGTGGCCCAGCTGCTGCATCGCGGCCTGGCTGACCGGGCTGTAGGGCGTGATGTGCTCGGCCAGCTGCTCGTGGTGGTTCACCGCGCCGCGGGTCCACATCAGCGTGGTGATCGAGGCGGAGAAACTGCCGCCCAGCGTGCGCAGGAAGGTCGACAGCCCGGAACCGGCGGCGATCTCGTCCTGCTGCAGGTCCGACAGCAGGATGGTCAGCGTCGGCATGAAGAACAGCGCCACGCCCAGGCCCTGCAGCAGCTGCACCATCGCCACGTGGTAGAAGTCGATCTGCAGGTAGAAGTCCGCGCGCATGAAGCAGGTCGCGCCCATCACCAGGAATGACGCCGCGGCGAGCAGGCGCAGGTCCATGCGGGTGGCGTACTTGCCCACGAAGAAGGTCAGCAGCACCGGGATCACGCCCAGCGGCGCGGTGGCGAAGCCGGCCCAGGTGGCGGTGTAGCCCAGGTTCTGCTGCAGCCACAGCGGCACCAGCAGCGCGATGGCGAAAAACGCTGCGTAGCCCAGCACCATCGCCACCGTGCCGGTGGTGAAGTTGCGGTGGCGGAACAGCTTCAGGTCCACGATCGGGTCGGGGTCGGTCAGCTCCCAGATCAGGAAGATCGCGATCGCGATGGCCGAGATGATGCTGGCCACGATGATGAAGTTGGAGTTGAACCAGTCCGCGTCGTTGCCCTTGTCCAGCACGATCTGCAGCGCGCCCACGCCGATGATCAGCGTGATCAGGCCGACGTAGTCGATGCGCGGGCGCTCGGTCTTCTCGACCTTGCCGCGCAGCTGGTTGGCCACCACCACGCTGGCGAAGATGCCGATCGGCAGGTTGATGAAGAAGATCCACGGCCACGAATAGTTCTCGGTGATCCAGCCGCCGAGGATCGGTCCGGCGATCGGCGCCACCACCGTCACCATCGCCAGCAGGGCCAGCGCCATGCCGCGCTTGGCCGGCGGGTAGATGCTGATCAGCAGGCTCTGCGTGATCGGGTACATCGGGCCGGCCACCGCGCCCTGCAGCGCGCGGAACACCAGCAGCATGCCCATGCTTTGCGACACGCCGCACATGAACGAGGAGGCCACGAACAGCAGCGTGCACGCGGTGAACAGGCGCACCTCGCCGAAGCGGCGGGTGAGGAAGCCGGTCAGCGGCAGCGAGATCGCCATGCTCACCGCGAACGAGGTGATCACCCAGGTGCTCTGGTCGTTGCTGACGCCGAGGTTGCCGGCAATCGTCGGCAGCGAGACGTTGGCGATCGTGGTGTCCAGCACCTGCATGAAGGTGGCCAGCGACAGGCCGACCGTGCTAAGTGCCAGGTTGGGTGGGCGGAATGCGGTGGTCATGGCCGTATCAGTCGGTGGGACGGGAGGTCCCTCTCCCACCGGGAGAGGGTGCCCGAAGGGCGGGTGAGGGTACGGGCGGAGCGCGTCGTCGCGGTCTCCGCCGAACCCTCTCCCCAACCCCTCTCACCCGCAAGGGGACTTCCTTCGGTCGCCGGGAGGGAGAGGGGCGATATCGCGTCATTTTTCGCCGGCCATGTTGGCGTGGATGATCTCCTTGATCGCCGCATCCGCCTTGGCCAGCTGCTGCTTGTAGATGTCGGTGCTGAAGGCGGGTTGCGAGGGCGCGCGCTGCGCCAGCGTGGGGCCGCTGCGGTCATGCAGGTTGACGTCCACGTTGAGCGACATGCCCAGCCGCAACGGGTGCTGCTCCAACTGCTTCGGGTCGGTGAACACCACCCGCACCGGGATGCGCTGCACGATCTTGATCCAGTTGCCGGTGGCGTTCTGCGCCGGCAGCAGCGAGAACGCGCTGCCGGTGCCGATGCCCAGGCTCTCCACCTTGCCGGTGTAGCTCACCGCGCCGCCGTAGACGTCCGATTCGATCTCCACCGGCTGGCCGATGCGCATGTCGGTGAGCTGGGTCTCCTTGAAATTGGCGTCGATCCACACCTGGTGCAGCGGCACCACCGCCATCAGCGGCGTGCCGGGCTGCACGCGCTGGCCGACCTGCACCGAGCGTTTGGCCACATAGCCGTCCACCGGCGCCAGCAACTGCGTGCGCGCGTCGGCGAGGTAGGCGGCGCGCAGCTGGGCCGCCGCCACCTGCACGTCCGGGTGCGAGGCGACCACGGTGTCGTCGACCAGCACCTTGCTGGTCTGGTACTGCTGCTGCGCCGTGATGAGGGCGTTCTGCGCGGTGGTCAGCGCGTCGCGGGCATGCGCCAGTTCCTCGGTCGAGATCGCGCCGGACTTGGCCAGCGCCACGCGCCGCTCGTAGTCGGAGCGCGCCTTCGCCACCGCCGTCTGGCTGGCGGCGACGTCGGCGTGTGCGCCGCTGACGCTGGAGTACAGGCCGCGCACCTTGCGCACGGTCAGCGCCAGGTTGGCCTTCGCCTCGGCCAGGGCCACGTCGGCATCGCTGGGATCGAGTTTCACCAGCACGTCGCCGGCGTGCACCAGGTTGCCGTCGTCGGCGCCGATGCTGACCACGGTGCCGGGCACCTGCGGGGTGATCTGCACCACGTTGCCGTTGACGTAGGCGTCGTCGGTGCTCTCGTACCAGCGGCCTTCGAGGAAGTACCAGAGGCCCCAGCCAATGGCGGCGAGCAGCACTACCACGCCGAGCGCGCGCAGCAGCGCGCCGCGGGATTTCTTCGGCGCCGGCAGCGGCGGCCTGGACTCGGCCTTGCTCTCGTTCGAGTCGGATGAGGGTTGAGCAGACATGGGGGAAGCCTCAGCGATGCGCAAAAGTGGAAGATGACGGTGCCGGCGCGCCGGCCTGCGGCGGGTAGCCGTCGCGGGGTGCCTGATCCTGCGGGCGGTATCCACCGCGGGGTGCTTGATTCTGCGGGCGGTATCCACCGCGGGGTGCTTGACTCTGGGGGCGGTATCCACCGCCCAAGGCCTGGATCAACTGGATCGAACGGTCGACCTGTTGCGCCTGCAGCGCGGCCACGCCGCGGTCGGCGGCCAGCAGCTGCTGGCGCACGCTGAGCGCTTCCAGGTAGCTGCCCACACCGGCCTGGTAACGCTGCAGCGCGAGATCCCACGCCTGCCGCGCGGCGGCCTGCGCGCGTTGCTGGGCGGCGAGTTGCCGCTGCAGCGACTGCGTCGCCGAGACGTCGTCGGCGACCTCGTTCACCGCGCCGACCAGGGTCTGGTTGTACTGCGCCACGGCCAGGTCGTACTGGGCGTCCTTGGCCGAAAGGTTGGCGCGCAGCCGGCCGCCGTCGAAGATCGGCAGGCTCAGCGAGGGGCCGAGCTGGTAGAAGCGCGCCGGCAGGGTGAACGGGTTGCCGCCGCCGAGCCGGAGCACGCCGGCCATCGCGCCGATGCTGATGTTGGGCAGGAACTCGGTCTTGGCCGCCTTGATGTCCTTGCCCGCGGCCTCGACCCGCCAGCGCGCGGCGACCAGGTCGGCGCGATGGCCGATCAGTTCCAGCGGCAGATTCTCCGGCACCGCCAGCTCGGCCGGCGCCAGCACCTGTGGACGGGTGATCTCGTCGCCGCGATCCGGGCCTTTGCCGAGCAGCACGGACAGCGCGGAGCGCGCAGCATCCACCGCGCGATCGGCCAGCGCGGCTGCCTGCTCATCCGTGGCCACTTCGGCCTCGGCCTGCTTCAGCACGATGCGGTTGTCGATGCCGGCGGCCACGCGCTGCGCGGTGAGCTGCTGCGACTGTTGCGCGCGTTTCAGCTCGCCGGCGGCCAGGTCCTGCTGGGCGAAGGCATAACCGAGTTGCGCATAGGCGCGGGCCACGTTGCCGGACAGTTCGATGCGCGCGGCGCGGGCCTCGACCTCGGCGGCACGCGACGCGCCCAGCGCGGCTTCCCACGCGGCGCGCTTGCCGCCCCACAGATCCAGGCCCCACTTGAAGCTGCCATAGGCGTAGCTGGCCAGGTTGAAGTGGCCGCCGCCGGCATCGGCGGGCATCACCGTGGTCGGGATGCGCGCGCCGGAAACGCTGGCGCCGGCATTCACGCTGGGGCGGCGCGCGGTGTCGGCCAGGCCGGCGGCCGCCTGCGCCGCGCGGGCGCGCGCATCGGCCACGGCCAGGCCGGGGTTGTCGGCCAGCGCTTCGCGGATCAGCCGGTCGAGCTGCGGGTCGCCCAGTGCGCTCCACCAGTCGCTTTCGGGCCAGGCGGCCGCGATGTCGTTCGCGCCGAGATGGTGCGCGGCTTTCAGCGAGGCGGGGTCGAGCGGCGCGCCGTTCGGATGCAGGCCGCCGCTGCTGGCGCAGGCGGCCAGCGCGAGGGTCAGGGCGGTGGCAGCCGCAAGGTGATGCAGACGCATACGTGGGGGGCTCCGAGGGGGAGGGTCAGTTCTTGTCGCGAAGGGCGTGCAGCACGCGCTCCAGGTAGTCGTGCAACCGGGCCTGTTCGGCCTCGTCCAGCGAGCGCTGGGCGGCATTCAGCACGCGTTCGTTGCAGTCGGTCAGCTGCTGCCAGATCGCCTGGCCCGACTCGGTCAGCTCGATCCGCAACGCGCGGCGATCCTGTTCATGCGGGCAGCGGCGCAGGTAGCCCTTGCGTTCGAGCTGGTCGAGCTGGCGGGTCATCGCGCCGCCGTCCAGTTCGACCGAGCGGGCCAGCTCGCTGGCCGACATCGGGCCGAGCCTCGCCAACCGCTTGAGGATCAGGAACTGGGTGAAGCGCAGGTTCACGTTCTGCGCGGCCAGCTCGGCTTCCATCGCCCGCACGATCTCCGCGCGCACCAGCCCGAGCAGGATGCCCAGGCTTTCTTTCGGGGTGGCAAAGGCGAGCGACTCGGTATTCATGGCCGCGCATTCTATTGCCTCAAGTATATTTGTCAAGGCAAATATGTGCTGGAATGCTTTTGCCTTGGCAAGATGTCAGGCGGCACGCACCCGCTGGGCCTGCAGCTCGTCGCGCACCAGCGCGTGCAGCGCCGGATCGCGGAGGGTGAACAGTTCGAATACGCCCAGCGCCTGCAGGATCGGCAGTTGTGCCAGCAGGCGCGGTTCGGCTTCGCGGCGCACCGATTCCGGGGTGGCCGGATCCAGCATCAACTGGGCATGGATCACGAAATCGGTGAGCGCATCGATGCGTGGGGCATGGACGGGGGTGGGGACGGGGAGTAACGACATGTCGATCTCCTGCATGGGTTGGCACAAGGACGTCGGCGGGTGCCGCGTCGTGACAGGCTGCAAGACAGCGCGGCGGGCGTGGCGGCTGGGAGGTGCGCCGCGGACGGGCGTGACCGCATCGCCGGCGTCACGGTCACGTGTGGGCACATGACTTGGGGGACAGGCGACATTAGGTCGCTGCGACGTAGCATGGGAAGGCAGTCCCCACTGCTGGTACTCCCACTACCCGTTCCGGATCGCCCATGAAAGCATCCATGCAACGCACCGAGCTGAAGGCCTTCCTGCGCACGCGGCGTGCCGCGCTCACGCCCGAGGCGGCGGGTCTGCCGCGGGGTTCGCGCCGGCTGACGCCGGGACTGCGCCGCGAGGAAGTGGCGGCGCTGGCCGAGGTCGGCGTCACCTGGTACACGTGGCTGGAGCAGGGCCGTGCAATCAACGTATCGGCGGCGGCGCTGACCCGGATCGCCCGCGCGCTGTCGCTGTCGCCGACCGACGAGGCCTACCTGTTCGCCCTGATGGGGCTGTCGCGCACCGACGTGCCGGAACATCACTTCAGCCTGCCGCCGGTGATGCACGAGGTGCTGCGGATGTACCAGGCGCCGGCCTTCGTGCTGGACACGGTGTTCAACGTGCTGGCCTGGAACCGCATGGCCGAGTGCCTGTACGACTTCGGCGAGTTCGACGGCCCGTTCGCCGACAACCACCTGTGGAACGCGTTCATGAATCCGGCGCGGCGGCGGCTGTATCCGGATTTCGAGAACGGCGCGCTGAACCTGCTCGGCATGTTCCGCATGAACCAGGCGGCGCATCCGGAAGACCCGCGCTTCGCCCGGCTGACCGAGGCGCTGGCCGAGGCCAGCACGGAGTTCGTCGAACTCTGGCAGCGCTGCCACACCGCGCCGCTGAGCGCGATCGTGGTGCCGTTCTTCCATCGCGAGTTCGGCGACCTCAGCATCCATTCGATGCGCCTGCCGATCCGCGACAGCGACCACGTCGATCGCGCCACCGCGTTCTTCTTCGCGCCGGCGAATGCCGAGACCGCGGCGAGCTTCGCGCGCGTCGCCCGGCGCCTCGCGGCGGAGCAGGCCGCGCAATCGGCGTGATGCGGCGACCGTTGCCGCAGGGGCCATAATCTCCGTGATCCCGATTTCACCGCGAGGAGACGGACATGCCAAGCCCCGACGTGCGGGCGTTCTTCGACCAGGCCAGCCATACCTTCAGCTACGTGGCCTGGGACCCGGCCACCCGAAGGGCCGCCGTGCTCGATGCGGTGCTCGATTACGAGGCGGCCTCCGGGCGCACCGGCCACGCCGCCGCCGATGCCGTCATTGCGTTCGTGCGCGCCGAGGGGCTGACGCTCGATTGGGTGATCGACACCCACGTGCATGCCGACCACCTGTCGGCGGCGTCCTACGTGCAAGCTCAGCTGGGCGGCAAGCTGGCGATCGGCGAGCACATCCGCGAGGTGCAGGATACGTTCGGCGCGCTGTTCAACGCCGGCGACGGGTTCGCCCGCGACGGCAGCCAGTTCGACCACCTGTTCACCGATGGCGAGCGCTATCGGGTAGGCGGGATCGAGGCGCAGGCGATCCACACGCCGGGGCACACGCCGGCGTGCATGACCCACCTGATCGGCGACGCGGCGTTTGTCGGCGACACGCTGTTCATGCCCGACTACGGCACCGCACGCTGCGACTTCCCCGGCGGCGACGCGGCTACGCTGTACCGCTCGATCCGGCGCATCTTCGCGCTGCCGGAGGCCACCCGGATCTTCCTGTGCCACGACTACAAGGCCCCCGGCCGCGACGAGTTCGCGCACCAGACCACGGTGGCGGCCGAACGCCAGGGCAACATCCACGTGCATGACGGCATCGGCGAGGAGGAGTTCGTCGCCATGCGCCGCGCGCGCGATGCCACGCTGAAGGTGCCGCAACTGCTGCTGCCGGCGGTGCAGGTGAACATGCGCGCCGGCCAGTTGCCGCCGGCCGAGGACAATGGCGTGCGCTATCTGAAAATCCCGCTGGACGCGCTGTAGGCGTCCATCCCTTCCTACGGAGCATTGCATGCAGATCCATCCGCTTGCCGGTGCGCTGAGCGTCAGCGCGCAAATCGACGTCGACGACATCGCGGAACTCGCCGCGCAGGGTTTTCGCGGCATCGTCAACAACCGCCCCGACGGCGAGGAACCCGGCCAGCCGGACAATGCCACGCTGGAATCGGCGGCGCGTACCGCCGGCCTGGCCTGGCGGCATATCCCGGTGGCGGGCATGCCGTTCGCGCCGGCCGCCCTGCACGAATTCAGCGCGGCGCTGGAGGAACTACCCGGCCCGCTGCTGGCGTTCTGCCGCAGCGGCACGCGCAGCAGCGCGCTGTGGGCGATGCAGGCGCCGGGCACGGCCGACGAGATCCTGGCCACGGCGCGCGCGGCGGGCTACGACCTGTCGATGCTGCGGCCGTGGCTGGGCTGACGCCTTGAGGCGCCGCCGCGCGCGGCGCGACTGACTCGCGTGCCGCTTGCGGCACAATGCGCGCTGTTTGTCGCGGGAGGGTCGGATGTTCTTCGTGCTGTTGAGCGTGTTGTGCAGCGTGGCGGTGTCGGTGCTGCTGAAGCTGGCGCGGCGCTGGCGCATCGACGTGGGCCAGGCGATCGCCTGGAACTACGTGGCCACCAGCGCGCTCACCGCGCTGCTGCTGCAGCCGTCGCCGGCAAGCCTGCGCGGCGGCGAGGTGCCGTGGCTGGCACTGGTTGCGCTGGGCGTCCTGCTGCCCACGATCTTCCTCGCGCTGGCCGCGGCGGTGCGCCACGCCGGCATCGTGCGCAGCGATGCGGCGCAGCGGCTGTCGCTGCTGCTCTCCCTGCTGGCCGCGTTCGTGCTGTTCGGCGAGCAACTCTCCGCGTTCAAGCTCGGCGGCATCGCGCTGGGCCTGCTTGCCCTGCTGGGCATGGTCTGGCGCAGCGAACGCTCGCCGGCCGATCCCGGCGCGGCCGGCTGGCTGTATCCGCTGCTGGTGTTCGCCGGCTTCGGCGTGATCGACATCCTGTTCAAGCGCGTGGCCCTCGCCGGCGTGGCGCTGGGTACCTCGCTGCAGGCGATGTTCGCGCTCGCCCTGCTGGTCGCCTTCGCCATGCAGTTGTGGCGGCGCGCCCGCGGCACCACCCGTTTCACCGCCCGCAGCGCGGCGGCCGGCCTGCTGCTGGGGCTGGCCAACTTCGGCAACATCCTGTTCTACCTGCGCGGCCACCGCGCCTTGCCCGACCACCCGGCGCTGGTCTTCGCCAGCATGAACATCGGCGTGGTGGCACTGGGCGCGCTGGTCGGCCTGCTGCTGTTCCGCGAACGGCTGAGCCGGCTCAACCTCGCCGGCGTGGCGCTGGCGGCGGTGGCGATCGGGGTGCTGGCGCGCGGTTGACGGGTCGCCTGCCTGTCGACTTTGCCTATCGGCCGGCCACCGGGTCGGCCGGATCATCGACGCCGCTTCATCTCGCGCTCGCGAGTCGGGCGAACGCACCCGGTGAGGCATTTTCGAAGCGGTCCAGCAGCAGTTTCACGAAGGCGGCCACGCGGGCGCTCAGGTGGCGATGCGAGGGGTACAGGGCCCAGACTTCGACCGGACGTCCGGCGAGCACGCCCCAGTCGAGCAGCCGGCCCGCATCGATGTCGGCCTGCACCAGCGAGCGCGGCATCGCGGCGGCGCCCACGCCGGCGAGCACCGCATCGTGGATCATCGCCATCGACGACAGACGCAGCACCGTATGCGTGGCGATGCGGCGCACGCTGCGTGCGCGACTGAGCTGCCAGGTCGCATCGGGCGGCGTGCGCGACAACGTGATCGCGGGCACCACGGCGTCACTTCTTCCCGCTGGCCGCAGCAGTGACGGCGTGGCCACGACCACCATCACGTCGCGCAGGAAGCAGCGGCCGGCCAAGTCGGTCGAGGGGTCGGGGTTGGCGCGGATGATCAGGTCGAAATCGTCATCCACCGGATCGACGAAGCGATCCTCGGTGACCACTTCCAGCTGCACCTGGGGGTAGGCGAGCGCGTAGTCCGCGGCGATGCGGCCCAGGCCGCGCTGGCCGAACAGCACCGGCGCGCTGATGCGCAGACGGCCGCGTGGCGTGCCGATGCTCCCGCGCAACGCCTCGCCCACTTCGTCGATGTGTTCCAGCAGCGACTGCGTCCGTTCCTGCAGCTCGCGTCCCTCCGGCGTCAGCCGGAGCGTGTGGCCGCCGCGCTCGAACAGGCGAACGCCCAGCGCATCCTCCAGCTGGCGTACCCGTCGCGACAGCGTGGCCTTGGGTCGGCCGGTGGCCCGGGCGGCGCGGCCGAAGCCGCCGTGTCGCGCCACGTCGTTGAAATCGGCCAGGGCGAGCAGATCCACGGGTGTTCCATGAGCGAGACGGGATGTCCAGATTATGCGGCTATCGGGACGCTTCGTGAAACATCAGGATGGCGCTGTCCACCACCTCGAAGGAGATCCCCATGAACATTCTCGTCACCGGCAGCACCGGCACCATCGGCAGCCTCGTCGTCCGCGGCCTGGCCGCACAGGGCGCCAGCGTCCATGCGCTGACGCGCAACCCGGACCAGGCGTCGTTCCCCGACGGCGTCATCGCGGTCAAGGGCGACATGACCGACATTCCCTCCATGCGTGCCGCACTGAAGGAGGCCGACACGCTGTTCCTGCTCAACGCCGTGGTTGCCGATGAAGTGACCCAGGCCATCGGCACGCTGAGCCTGGCGCGCGAGGCCGGCATCAAACGCATCGTGTATCTGTCGGTGCTCAACAGCGACAGATACACCGACGTGCCGCATTTCACCGGCAAATACACGGTGGAGCGGATGATCGAGCAGTTCGACCTGCCGGCGACCGTGCTGCGCCCGTCCTACTTCATGCAGAACGACGCGATGCTTCGCGACGGCCTGTTGCAACAGGGCCGCTACGGCATGCCCATCGGCAGTGTCGGCGTGGCGATGGTCGACGTGCGCGACATCGCCGAGGTCGCGGTGGCCGCGCTGCTGCGTCGCGCGCGAGCGGCGGCGCCGCTGCCGCGCGAGGTGATCGAGATCAGCGGGCCGGACGTGCTGACCGGCGATGCGCTGGCGACGATCTGGTCCGGCGTGCTCGGCAGGCCGGTGACGCCTGCGGGCAGCGACCTTGATGCCTGGGAGGCTTTCATGGCCGGCCTGATGCCGTCCTGGGCAGCCCATGACCTGCGCCTGATGCTGGCGCGGTTCCATGTCGACGGCATGCTCGGCAAACCTGGCGCGGCGGAAATCCTCACTGGCCTGCTCGGGCATCCGCCGCGCCGTTACCGCGATCTTGCCGTCGAACTGGCCGCGGCCTGGCAGGCGGGGTAAGCGCATGGGCGACGGGCGAACGGCGCGGACACACGGGGCGCCATCCGCGCCCCGTTCCGCGTGAACCTCATGGCGTGCGCGATCCCGCATACGCCGCCACCGCAATCATGTCGTCGACGGTCAGCTGCGAGGCTTCCAGCCGCATCGGCGCGGCGGCGGGATTCGAACGCTGGCCAGCGCGGAACAGGAGCAGCTCGCGCACGATGTAGGTCGGCGAGCGTCCGGCCAGCGGCGGGACGGCGTCGGTGCCCTGCAGCCTGGCGCCGTGGCAGGACTCGCATGCTGGCGCCGCGCCGCTGCCGTTGGCCGCGATCGCCGCGCCACGCGCGATGCTGCCGGGCGGCACGTAGGCGACATAGCGGGTGCGGCCGCTGCCGTGTCGATAGTCGTCGAAAGACTCCGGTACCTCGACGATGCGCTCGCCCAGCGGTTCGCGCGCGCCATCCTGGTCCGGCACCTGCACGAAATCCATCCAGTGGGTCTTCGGCACGTTCGCGCTTTCGACCACGCGCGTATGCGGCACGAACTTCAGCCGCGAAAAATAGCCGGCGGCGAGCTGCAGATCGTCGTCGCTGAGGCTGCGCGCCTCGTCGGCCATGTCCTGCGTGGTGCGCGGCGCGCTCGCCCCGCGCTGGCCGTGCCGGAACGCGGCCACCTGTTCGAGGATGTAGCCCTTCGGCAAACCCATGATCTGCGCAGTCGCGGGAACGCCGGCGCCATTCACCATGTGGCATTCCGCGCACGGCCATGGCCAGCCGGGCCGGCGATCGACGGTGACGATCGGTGGCGCGGCCGAATGGTCCTGCGGGAACCAGTCGGGAACGAAGTGCTCGACGTCCAGTTGCGCCTGCGTGTAACGGCGCGTGCTGCCCGCCACGTGAATGATTCTGGCCGGGTCGGACTTCGGCGCGTGCGGGTCCGGCGGCGGAAATCGCGGAAACGCCCATGCCTCGGCCGCGCCAATCTCCGCGTCTGGCGATTCCCGGCTGACCGGAGCGTGGGTCGCGACCGCCGGGAACACCTGGCACAGAAGAGCGGTGGTGATGAGCGTCGTCCACTTCCTGCCTTCGATTCGCATGTCGTTCCCCTTGCCGGTTGAAAAACTCCACGCTGCGCCGGCGTGAGCTGGCGCTATCGGTCACAAAGCCGGGCGGCCGGGTTCATGAGCAAACAAATGCCTGCGCACCGGGGGCCGGCGTGGGCTTGCACAGGTCCGGCCAGCCGTACTGCTTCCAGTACGCGAGCATGCCGAGGCGTTGCGCAAAGCCCTGGAAGGCGGGATCGCGGCGCGCCTTCCGCGACCACGGTTCCGGCTGCCACAGCCAGTTCAGGTAGGCATCGGACAGGCCGCTGTGGCCGTGCTCATACAGATCGAATGAACGCGCCGGTGCGCCGAGTTGCAGCAGCATGGTCGGCGCCCAATTGTCATCGGCGTGCGTGGCGACGATCTGCAATGCGGCCTGGCGTTGTGCGGCATCGCCGTAGGTGCCGCGGTAGATCTCCTGCAAATCCGCGCGGGAAATCTTCGTGCCCATCTCGCTGGTGGAGCTTGCGAAGTCCCGCGCGGAAGCCTGCACGTCGCCGTGCGCGGCATCGTAGAACTCCAGCATCAACGCGCCGAACGCCGAATCCGCCACGCCGGCGCGATGGACGTAGGCCAGCGCGCCGGCCTGATCGCCTTCGCGCCAGCGCAGCATGCTCTTGTAGAACAGCAGCAGGGGATTGGCCGGATCGTCGACGAGCGCCGCATCGATGCGCGCCTCTGCGGTGCGGGTGCGGCCCATCGCGGCGAACTCGTTGGCGGCCCAGTAGTTGACCGCGGAGTTCTCCGGCGCCAGCTTCAGCGCCCGCTGCATCGGTTCCACCATGGCCGTGTAGTGGCGCTGCGAAAACTGGTTGTAGCTGAGCGCGGCATAGGCTTCCGCATCGCCCGGATCGAGCGCCAATGCACGATGGGCGGCATCGTCGGATGTCTTCCAGCTCGCGTTCCAGTCACCGGCCACATATTGCGGCAGCACCGCGTTGGCCACGGCGAGCTTGGACCAGGCGCGCGCGAAGCCCGGATCGAGTGTCGTCGCCTGCTGCAACAAGACAATCGCGCGCGGCAGGCTGTCGCCCACGCGGCGATTCACCAGTTCCTGCGCGGTGATGAAATCCGCGTACGCGTCCGCGCTGCGGGTGGCCACCGGCACCAGCCGCGTGTTGCCGACATCGCCCAGCACTACTTTCAGGTGCTCGGTGATCGCCCGGGCGATCCGCTCCTGCAGGTCGAAGATGTTGTCCAGGTTGCCGTCGTAACTCTGCGACCATGCCTCGAAACCGTCGCGGGTGCGGATCAGTTGCACGCTGATCCGCACCGCCTGGCCCTGCGTGCGCACCGAACCTTCCAGCACGTTGGCCACATCCAGCGCCTTGCCGATCGTGCGCAGGTCGGCATTGTGGTCGCCGTAATAGAACGAGGAGGCGCGCCCGGCGACGCGCAGATCCTGCACGCGCGCCAGCGCATTCAACAGTTCCTCGGCCATGCCGGCGGAGAAATAGCCGTGATCGTGGGCGGGACTCAAATCCTCGAACGGCAGCACGGCGATGGATTTTGCCGGAACGATGAGCCCCGGATCGTCGCCCAATCCCGCGCCCTTGCGCCATACAAACGTATTTGTCAGCAGCAGCACGACCGCGACCAGCAGCACGCCGATGATCCACTTGTCCAGCTTGCGGCCAGTGGCGTGCGCGATGGAATCGCCCGCCGCGATCTCGCTCTCGCGCCTCAGGCCTTCAGGCGTGAATTCATAGAACCACGCGAACGCGATCCAGAACGGGAACCCGATGGCCGCCGCAATCAGGAACCACCGCGTCGCCCAGTCCGGCAACCCGACCGCCGGGCTGAACTGCGACAGGCCCTGCCCGAACGCCCACACCGTGCCCGCGTAGAGCATGGCCGCGCGCCATACGTTGCGGCGCTTGAGTTCGGCGAATAGCGACGACCGGGCGCTCATGGCGTGGCGGATTTCCATGGGGTGTAGGGCAGGTCGATCTTCCTGAGCATCGCCTTGAAGCGAGGATCGTCGCGGATCGGATCGAACGCCGGATACCACAACAGTTGCGGCGTCGTGCTGTCGCCGTTCAGCGCGAATTCGTCGAGCATGGCCAGGGCGCGCTCATTCTGGCCAAGCGCGACGAGGAACACGGCATGCACGATGGCGTCATGGCGAAGGTTGTCCAGTGCAGGGGAAGTCTCCAGGGACTCGACCGCACTCGCACGCAAATGCGGATCGGCGATGCCGCGTACCAACAGCGCACTGACATCGGAATGACGCGGGCTCGACAGGCGCATCTGCCGTTCCGCTTCGGGGTAACGATGCGAGGACAGATACACCCACACCGCGATGCGATGTTCCAGCACGCCATTGGGATGCGCGGCCAGGGTGCCCTCGATCTGCTTCAAGGCCTCATCGTTGCGATGCAACGCGAACAGGAGCTGCGCGCGCACCGCGCCACTGACGCCGGAAAGCGGATCGCGCTGCAGCGCGCGCTCGATCTCGGCCAGGGCGGGTACGAGCTGCCCGGCTGCGTACAGGAACTGCGCGTATTGATCCATCGCCTCGGCGTCACCCGGCGCCAGCGCCAGCGCGCGACGGAACACGCGATCGGCCTCGGCCCAATGCATCTGGTTGGTGTAGACGATGCCCTGCGCGACATACGCCAACGCCACATCGGGATTCAGCGCAAGCGCATGTTGCGCGGCGGCCAGCGAATCGGCATCGGCGGTCTGCATCGACACCGGCATGTATGCCGGCAGTAACGCATGCGCTTCGGCCAGCGATGCCCAGGCTTGCGCGTAATCCGGGTCAATCGCCACGGCCTGCCGGAACGCATCAACGGCTTCCCCCACCGAACGTGCGGCCAGCAAGGTGAGCCCGCGCAGATAGGCATCGTGTGCGCGCGGATCACCGGTTTTTTGCGGAACCAGCGACTGGCCGCTCCCGCCCGCCAACTGCACCTTCAGCTTGTCGGCAATCGCCTGGGAGATTTCATCCTCGACCGCGAAGATGCTGGTCAACTTGCGATCGTATTTCTCCGACCACAGGTGGTAGCCGCTGCGCGTGTCGATCAGCTGCGCGGTAATGCGCACCTCGTCGCCGGACTTCTGCACGCTGCCTTCCAGCACGGTGGCGACGTCCAGCACGTCGCCGACCTTGCGCAAGTCCTCGGCCTTGCCCTTGAACGCAAAAGCGGACGTGCGCGCGGCGACCTTCAGGTGCGGCAACTGCGCCAGCGCGTCCAGGATTTCCTCGGTGATGCCGTCGCTGAAGTAGTCGTTTTTCGGATCTCCGCTCATGTTGACGAACGGCAGCACCGCGATGGACTTGGCGGGCAGTGTTGGCGCGAGTGATGCGCTCGCGGATGGCCCGGCCGTCGGCGGGTTGGCGCGAACCGTCGACGTGGATGCTGCCGCGACACCCTGCATCGGCTGCCTGGCGTCGTGCTGGAAATGCCACCAGCCAAGTCCCGCGATGGCGGCGACCAGCACGCCGATCAGGCCGACCGCGACGCCGGCGTGGCGCGCCGGTGATGGCGCCATCGAATCGGTGCCAATGGTGCCGTCCGTGCGCACGATACCTCGGGGCGTGGCATCGAATGCCCATGCCAGCACCAGCGCGATCGGGAAGCCGAGCAGGATCAGCAGTACCACCGCCTGATCGATCCAGTCCGGCAGGTGGAACACCGGCAGCACCTGCGTCGCCACCTGGATCAGCAGCCAGCCGACAATGGCATACGCAGCCGCCACGCGATACACGTGGCGGCGCCTGATCTCTCGCCAGAATCCCCGCTGGGCCATGGGCATGCGCCGAGTCGCGAAAGCGCGTCGTCCCTGCCCGTTCCGCGGCGGCATTCTGGCATAGATCGCGGGGCTTTCCGCTGCCTTCGGCCAGTCCGTGGCCGCGGCTTTTGCAGCCACGCAAGTTCCTGCGCAATGACTTCTGGCGGATGAAGGCCGGCCGGGGTGGAGCCTAAGCTCGGCGCTTCGCCTGCCGGATGCCAGCCCATGCGCAAACTTCCCCTCGCCGCGGTGCTTGCCGCGCTGCTGCTCACCTCGACGGCCTTTGCCGGCACGGACAAGAAGGACGACAAGGCGACCCCCGAGTCGAAACCCGACGCGGCGCTGGTGCAGCCGCAGTCCTCGACCAGCGAGGGGTCGGTGTCGGTCGAGGGCAAGCGGGTCGACTACAAGGCGGTGGCCGGCACGCTGGTGCTGCACGGCAGCGGCGACAAGGAGGACGAGCCGCAGGTCAGCATGTTCTACGTCGCCTATTTCAAGAAGGGCGTCGATGCCGGCAAGCGACCGGTCACCTTCATCTACAACGGCGGTCCCGGCTCGGCCACGGTGTGGCTGCACATGGGCGCGTTCGGGCCCAGGCGGGTGGTCACCAGCGACGACACGCACACGCCGGCGGCGCCGTACCAGCTGGTCAACAACGACTACAGCCTGCTCGATGCCTCCGACGTGGTGTTCATCGATGCGCCCGGCGCGGGCTTCAGCCGGCTGATCGCGAACGACGAGGACAAGGCCAAGCGCGAGGAGCAGATGAAGGACCGGCGCAAGGCGATCTACGGCGTCGACGGCGACGCGCATGCCTTTGCCCAGTTCATCACCCGCTTCCTGTCGAAGTACGACCGCTGGAACTCGCCGAAGTACCTGTTCGGCGAAAGCTACGGCACCACCCGCTCGGCGGTGCTGGCCAACATCCTGGAGAACGAGGACAGCGTCGACTTGAACGGCGTGATCCTGCTCTCGCAGATCCTCAATTTCGACACCAGCATCGACGGGCCGGAGTTCAATCCGGGCGTCGACCTGCCGTATGAGCTGGCGTTGCCGACCTTCGCCGCCACCGCGTTCTACCACCACAAGTTGCCGCAGCAGCCGGCCGCGCTGGAGCCGTTCCTGCGCGAGGTGGAGCAGTACGCGCTGGGCGAGTACGCGCAGGCGCTGATGGCCGGCTCGCGGCTGCCCGAGGCGCGCAAGCAGGCGGTGGCGGAGAAACTGCACCAGTACACCGGGCTGCCGGTGGCGTACCTGCTGAAGGCGAACCTGCGCGTCAGCGGCGGCATGTTCGAGCACGAGCTCCAGGCGGGCGACGACACCACCACCGGCCGGCTCGACACGCGCTTCTCCGGCCCGACGATCGATCCGCTGGGCAAGGCTTCCGAATACGATCCGCAATCCTCGGCGATCAGCTCGGCCTACGTGTCCGCGTTCAACGACTACGTGCGGCGCGAGCTGAAGTTCGGCCAGGGCCGACAGTACCGGCTGTTTGCCGACATCGACCATTGGGACTTTTCGCACAAGGCGCCGGGCGTCCAGGGCGAGGCGCTGCAATCCTCGACCAACGTGATGCCGGACCTGGCGATGGCGATGAAGACCAATCCGGGTCTCAAGGTCTACCTCAACGGCGGCTACTACGATCTGGCCACGCCCTACTTCGCCGCCGACTACGAGATGCACCACCTGCCGATCCCGGCCAGCCTCGAAGCCAACATCAGCTATGCGTGGTATCCGTCCGGCCACATGGTGTACGCGCACGCGCCGTCGCTGAAGCTGCTGCACGACAACGTCGCCCGCTTCATCGAGCAGACCGACAACGTGAAGTAATCGCCCGCCCTGGGGGCGATGGCCGGCTGTTCAGCGCCGTGAGGTGGTGTGCCGCGGCGCGGTGGAACCGCGCACGACCAGTTCCGGGCTGAAGCCCTCGTTGGTGCCTTGCGCCGGCTCGCCGTGGGCGGCGCGCTGCAGGTCGCCGATCAGGCGTTGCGCGGCGTGGCGGGCGATCTCCTCGGTGGCCTGGCGGGCGGTGGTCAATGCCGGCCAGGACTGCTTGGAGAACGGGCTGTCCTCGAAGCCGGCGATGGAGAGCTCGTACGGCACGTTGATGCCGTCCGAGTGCGCCGCGGCCAGCACGCCGGCGGCGATCTCGTCGTTGGAGCCGAAGATCGCGGTGGGCCGGTCCTTCAGCGCCAGCAGCTTGCGCGCGCCGCGGAAGCCGTCGTCGAAGGTGAAATCGCCGGGCAGGATCAGCTTGCGGTCGAGCGCGATGCCGTAATCCTTCAGCGCATCCTCGTAGCCCTGGTAGCGCTCCGGGCTGGAGCGGTGCTCGCGCCCGCCCCACAGGAAGCCGATGCGCTGGTGGCCGAGCTGGATCAGGTGTTCGGTGATCGCGTAAGCCGCGTCGCGGTCGTCCACGTAGACGCAGGGGTAGCCATCCTGCGGGTCCTTGCGCGCGGAGATGATGCGGATGAACGGAATCCCGGCGTCGCTCAACGCCTGGATCAGCGCGGGCTGCTCGGACATCGGCGGCGCCAGCACCAGCCCGGCCAGGTGCGAGCGACGCACCAGCGTGCACAGCTCCTCGGCCAGCGTCGGCGAGGAGGAATCGCAGGGGTGGATCTGCAGGCCGAAGCCGCTGGAGCGGCACACCGACAGCACGCCGCGCTGCAGGTTGATGATGTAGTGCGCGTTCGGGTTGTCGTAGACCAGGCCGATCGCATAGGCACGCGTGCTGCGCAGGCTGCGCGCGGTGGGGTCGGGCTGGTAGCCGAGCGCGTCGATCGCCTGCTGCACCCGCTCGCGCGTGCGCGCATGCACCGAGGGCTCGTTGTTGATGACGCGCGACACCGTCTTCAGCGAGACGCCTGCCCGTTCCGCGACATCCTTGATGGTGGCGCTGCGCACCGCTGGACCTCGTGCATCGTGAGTGGGGCGCCGGCAGCGCCATGTGCCGACACCGCCGCACAGCCGGTGTGCGGCGGCGTGTGCATCCTAGCGTATGGCCCCGGGACTGGCGAACGGCGCGATCACGGTGCCGCGCGCCGCTGGCCCACGCGGTGGCCGGCCAGTCCGAAGTACAGGATGTACAGGTAGCACGGCACCATCAGCACGGTGAAGGCGAGCTGGAAGTCGATGTGCTGCTTCAGGTGCACGAACAGCTGCGGCACCACCGCGCCGCCGGCGATCGCCATGATCAGCAGCGCCGAACCGCGCTCGGTGAGGTCGCCCAGGCCCTTGATCGCCAGCGGAAAGATCGCCGGCCACATCATCGCGTTGGCGAAGCCCAGCGCGGCGACGAAGCCGACCGAGACGTAGCCGTTCGTGAGGTAGGCGCCGATCGAGAACAGCACGCCGAGCACCGCCGATACCGCGAGGTAACGCTGCTGCGAGATGTAGCGCGGGATCAGCACCAGGCCGACCAGGTAGCCGGCCAGCATGCCGCTCAGGGTGAACGCGGTGAAGACCTTGGTGCGGTCCAGCGGCAGGTGGAAGCCGGCGCCGTAGGTGCCGATCGCGTCGCCGGCCATCACCTCCACGCCGACGTAGAGGAACAGGCACAGCACGCCCAGCCACAGGTGCGGAAAGCTGAAGATGCTGCCGTGCCCGTGGCCGATCGCGCGCTCGCTGTTGGCGCCTTCCGGCGTGATCTCCGGCAGCGACGAACGCGCGATCCAGATCGCCAGCACCACCAGCAGGCCGGCCATCACCATGTACGGCGTGTGCACCTTGCCGGCGAAGGCGTTCAGCAGCGCCTCGCGCGCCTCGACGGTGGGCGCCGCGGCAACCTGCTCGCCGAAGCTGCCGATGCCGCTGAGCACCAGCGCGCCGAACACGAACGGCGCCAGCACGCCGGCCACCTTGTTGCAAATGCCCATGAACGCGATGCGCTGCGCGGCGCTGTCGATCGGGCCAAGGATGCTGATGTACGGGTTCGATGCGGTCTGCAGCAAGGACAGCCCGGCACCGATCACGAACAGCCCGGTCAGCGCACCGGCGAACACGCGCAGGCTGACGAACTGGCCGAACAGCACGGCGCCGACCGCCATCACGAACAGGCCCAGCGCCATGCCTTTCTTCATGCCGGTGCGGCGCAGGATCATCGAGGCGGGCAGCGAGAACACCAGGTAGGAAATGTAGAACGCGAACGGCACCAGGAACGCATAGGCGTCCTCGACCTGGAACGCCAGCTTGACGAAGGTGATCAGCGGACCGTTGAGCCAGGTCACGAAGCCGAAGATGAAAAACAGCAGGCCGATGATCAGCATCGGCCCGAGTTGCTGCTGCCGGGACGGCGCGGCCGCCAGTGTGGTGCTCATGGTGGTGGATCTCCCCGGGTGCCGTGTCGCTGCGGCCGGCTGGCCGTGCTGACAGGAATGTCTCCTTATTCCGCAAAAAGTGCAACGTTGTCAATCGACGCCGGCGACGGGACATCGCTGCGGCGGATGGTCGAGCGCATCCACCGCCGTTCGGATCGCATCGTTGCGGCAGTGCAACAGGTGGTCCGGGCCGCCAGGCTGCCACGAATATGGCTTGCACAAAGCCTCCAGGCGCACACTTGAAGCAACCTCGCAGGTTGCCATGACAGCTTTGCTGCGACGCCACAGCCGCGTCGCGAAATTGGACGACGATCACAGTTGACAACGTTGTCATCTTGACCACAGACTCGCCCTCCATCAGGCCGGCGTGCGGCCGCGCCGAGTGACCGGCGCACGCGTCGGGATCGCAGCGGAGTTTCGGGAGATCGTCCGTGGGGGAAGTCGCCAACCAGCGCCATGCCGTGTCGCCGTCGACCACCGTGCCGGTTGCTGCGGCGTCGTCGGAGCGGGTATCTGCGGCGTCGGACGGCGAGGCGGCGCAGCCGTTCCTCGCTGCCGATGTCGGCGGCACGCATGCGCGGGTCGGCCTGGTCAGCGGCTGCGGCGATGCGCACGGCCCGGTCAGCGTGCTGCACTTCCGCCGCTACGCCTGCGCCGAGTGGCCCGACCTCGCCGCGATGCTGCGCGACTTCGTCGCACAACTGGCGCACACGCCGCACGCGGCCGCGGCCGCCGGCATCCGCGAATGCGCGGTGGCCTGCGCCGGTTACGTGCTGGACGACGCGATCGTCAACGGCAACCTGGCCTGGCCGGTGTCGATCCGCGCGATCCGCGACGCGCTGGGCATCCGGCAGTTGGCCGTCATCAACGACTTCGAGGCGGTGGCCTATGCCACCCAGTTCCTCGACGCGGCCGATACCCGCTGCATCATCGAGGCGCCCGCACCGCCGCCGGGGCCGGTGCTGGTGATGGGTCCGGGCACCGGGCTGGGTTCGGCGGTGCTGTTGCCGGGCTCGCCGCGCGCCCGCGTGCTGGCCACCGAGGCGGGACAGATCTCGCTGGCGCCGGGCACCGAGCGCGAGATCGAGATCCTGCGCCTGCTGCGTCGCGAGCGCAGCCACGTCTCGTTCGAGGATGCGCTGTCCGGGCCGGGCCTGCTCAAGCTCTACCGCGCGCTGGCCGAACTGCACGGCCGCGCGCCGCGCTGGAGCACGCCGGCCGAAGTCACCGCCGCGGCGCTGGAAGGCCGCGACCCGGTCGCCCGCGAAGTGCTGGAGATTTTCTGCGGCCTGCTCGGCAGCTTCGTCGGCGATCTCGGCCTGCTCTACGGCGCCCGCGCGATCTACCTGGCCGGCGGCATCCTGCCGCGCATCCACGACTTCCTGCTGGCGAGCACGTTTGCCGAGCGCTATTTGAACAAGGGCGTCATGCGCGCCTGGCTGCAACAGGTTCCGGTTCGACTGATTGAGCACGGCCAGCTTGGTGTCATCGGCGCCGCAGGCTGGTTTCTGGATGAAGGGCGCAACCCCAGGCAAGGAGCTTGAGATGAGCCCGATCCCGCAGCACGGCGCCACGCCCACCGTCGTTGTCCGCTGTCCACCGCCACCACGCGTCACCCACAGTCCGCGACCGCATCCACGCCGGTCCTGATTCGATCCAGCCTCTTGAGGGGAGGAACACCATGAACCATCGCAAGACATTGCTCGCCGCCAGCATCATCACCGGTCTGTGCGTCTCCGGTGCGTTGTTTGCGCAGGACAGCACGGCCGCGGCCGACGCCAACCAGCCGAAGAAGACCAACGTCAAGGAACTGGCCACGGTAACCGTCACCGGCATCCGCGACAGCGAGGCCGAATCGCTGGCGTTGAAGAAGGCCGCCGATGCGCACGTGGAGGTGGTCACCGCCGAGGACATCGGCAAGCTGCCGGCCAAGAACGTGGCCGACACGCTGCAGCGACTGCCCGGCGTCAGCGTCGGCACCTCCAGCGCGGGCGAAGGCGGCTTCGACGAGAACGACCGCGTCAGCCTGCGCGGCACCGCGCCCAGCATGACCCAGACCCTGGTCGACGGCCACAACATCGGCACCGGCGACTGGTTCGTGCTCAACCAGACCGCCACCGTGGGCCGCAGCGTCAGCTACAGCCTGCTGCCGGCGGAGATCGTCAGCGAGGTGGTGGTGAACAAGACCTCCGAGGCGCGCCTGGTCGAGGGCGGCGCGGCCGGCACCGTCAACATCATCACCCGCAAGCCGCTGCAGTTCGACAAGCCGGTGACCGTGCACGCGTCCGTCGGCGGCGTCTACTCCGACCTGCCCGGCACCACCAAGCCGCAGTTCAGCGGCCTGTTCAACTGGAAGAACGACGCCGGCACCTTCGGCGTGATGGCGCAGGCGTTCTACGAGGAGCGCAGCCTGCAGCGCAACGGCCAGGAAGTGCTCGGCCTGGAGCAGCTCAAGAGCACCGACGCCATCGTCGCCGCGCACCCGGATCTGAACGGCGTCTACTTCCCCAGCCTGATCGGCAACGTGCTGTTCACCCAGAAGCGCAAGCGCACCGGCGGGTCGGTGGACGTGCAGTTCAAGCCGACCGACAACGTGACGGTCAACCTGAACGGCTTCTACAGCAAGCTCAAGGCCAACAACTTCAACCGCAACTACATGATGTGGGCCACCCACTTCGTGCACGGCGCCACCAACCTCCAGCCCGGCTACGTCGTGGCCAACAACACGTTGACGAATGCCGTCTTCTCGCCCAGCAACGACGCGACGAACTACGGCATCTACGACCAGATCTCGCGCGAGGCCTCCGCCTCGACCCGCTTCTTCACCGCCGACGTCGACTGGCGCGCGAGCGACCGCCTGAGCTTCTCGGCCCAGCTCGGCACCACCAAGGGCGAAGGCTCCAGCCCGAAGCAGGACGTGCTGGAACTGAACACCGCGCCGGGCACCGGCGCCGCATGGGATTTCCGCGGCACCGGCAAGCCGGTCAACTGGTCGCTGGGGCCGGACAACAGCTCGCCGGCGGCCTCGGGCGTCAGCGCCAACTGGATCTTCGGCGAAGGCGGCATCAACGTCGAGGACAAGGAGAACTGGGGCAAGATCGACGGCGAGCTGGACTTCGACGACAGCACGCTGGCCTCGCTGCAGTTCGGCGTGCGCTACGCCGACCACACGCGCGAGAACCCCTATGCGTTCGCGCAGGGACCGAACGGTGGCGACTGGAGCAACCCGGCCAACTTCCCCGCCAGCTTCGGCCATTACCCGGGTGATTTCGGCAGCTCGCTGGGCGGCTCGTTCCCGACCAATATCTGGTACTACTCGCAGGCCGACCTGGCCGCCTACGACTCGAAGTACGCCAACCGCGGGCCGGAGCGGCTGTACCCGAACGACATCTACAAGGTGAACGAGAAGGACGGCGCGATCTACCTGCAGGCCAACTTCATCGGCGACCGCTGGAGCGGCAACGTGGGCGTGCGCTACGTGCACACCAAGCAGGCGGTGAACTACACCAGCACCTCGCCGCAGGAGACCGAAGTGCAGGGTCCGATCCTCGGCTCGGCGTTCTTCCCGGCCGGCTACTACTGGAACACCAACAACGCCAGCTACAGCAAGGCGCTGCCCAGCGCCAACCTGAAGTTCAACCTGACCGACGACGTGCTGGCGCGCGTGGCGGTGTCGCAGACGCTGACCCGGCCGGACTACTCGGCACTGGCCGGCACGGTGTCGCTGGATGACACCGGCCACACCGGCAGCGGCGGCAACCCGAACCTGAAGCCGCTGATCTCGACCAACTTCGACGCCGACCTGGAGTGGTATTTCGCGCCGCGCGGCCTGTTGTCGGCCGGCGTGTACCAGATGTCGCTGCAGAACTACGTCACCTTCGCTTCCGAGTCGCGCCTGTACAAGGACATGCCGGCCAGCACGGCGGCAGGGCACGATGTCTACTCGGCCTACCAGGTGAACATCCCCAGCAACGTCGACGGCAAGGTGCGCGGCGTGGAGTTGAACTACCAGCAGCCGATCGGCGACAACTTCGGCGCGGCGCTCAACTACACCTACGCCACCGGCAACGCCGACAACGGGCAGGACCTGCAGGGCACCTCGAAGAACACCGCCAACGCATCGGCCTTCTTCGAGAACGACAAGTTCAACGCGCGGGTGAGCTACACCTACCGCTCGTCGTACTTCGCCGGCCCGGACCGCGGCGGCTTCTTCTACATGCAGGGCACCGGCTACCTGTCCGCGTCGCTGGGCTACAGCATCAACGACTGGATGTCGGTGTCGCTGGACGGCCTCAACCTCAACAGCCCGAAGCTGCGCTACTACGTCAAGGGCGACGGTTACGGCATCCAGCCGCGTTCGACCTACATCAACGGTCGCCAGTACTACCTGAACCTCCGCTTCAAGTTCTGACGCAACGCCGCGGCATGGCGCGCCACGGACGGCGCGCCGACACCCTCCCCGTGCGGGCCCCGGCATTGGTTGGCGGGCCCGCTTTTTTTTGGCGTCGCATGGTGGCCCTGCATGGCACCATGCGAGCGCGCACCGGAGAATGCGGATGACCCGTCGATGCCTGCCGACCCTGTACTGCCTGCTCGCGTTGCTCATGCTGCTGCTGCCACTGCCGCCGGCAAGCGCGACGGCCGCAGCGCCCTCGCTGATTCCGCTGCCTGCGCAACTCGTGCCGGGCGACGGCAGCTTCCGCGTCGACGCCGCCACCACCATCGTGGTGGCCGACCATGACCCGGCCACCACGCAGGCCGCGCACTACCTGATCGACCTGCTCTCGCGCACGCGCGGCCTGACGCTGCAGCCTGGCGGCGGCGCGAAACGCGCCATCGTGCTGCGGCGCGACCCACAGGCGCCGGTGGCGCAGGCCGGCGGCTATGCGCTCGATGTCGACACCCACGGCATCCGCGTCAGCGCGCGCGACGACGCCGGCCTGTTCCACGGCGTGGTCACGCTGTATCAGCTGCTCACGCCCGATGCCGCGCGCGGCGCGGTGGACGTGCCGGCGCTGTCCATCCGCGACTGGCCGCGCTTCGCCTGGCGCGGCGTGATGCTCGATTCGGTGCGGCATTTCCAGAGCGTGGCCGAAGTAAAAACCCTGCTCGACCAGATGGCCCAGCACAAGCTCGACGTGCTGCACTGGCATCTCACCGACGACCAGGGCTGGCGCATCCAGATCAAGCGCTATCCCGAGCTGACCAGGATCGGCGCGTGGCGCACGCCGCCGGACGCCGGCAGGGATGGCGAGCCGCAGCGCTACGGCGGTTTCTACACCCAGGACGAGATCCGCGACGTGGTGGCCTATGCCGCCGCGCGCCACATCACCATCGTGCCGGAGCTGGACATGCCCGGCCACGCGCAGGCCGCGGTGGCCTCGTATCCGCAGCTCGGCGTCACCGGCAAGCGTCCCGCGGTGTCCGTCGACTGGGGCGTGAACCCGTATCTGTACAACGTCGACGATGCCACCTTCGCCTTCATCGACCACGTGCTCGACGAGGTGATGGCGCTGTTCCCGTCGACCTACATCCACGTCGGCGGCGACGAGGCGATCAAGGACCAATGGCAGGCGTCGCCCGCGGTGCAGGCGAAGATGCGCGCGCTCGGCATCCGCGACGAGAACACCCTGCAGGGCTGGTTCATCGGCCGCATCGGCCGGTACCTGCAGCAGCACGGCCGCAAGCTGATCGGCTGGGACGAGATCCTCGAAGGCGACAAGCTGCCGGCCGACGCCACCGTGATGTCCTGGCGCGGCATCGACGGCGCGATCAAGGCCGCGCTGCTGGGCCACGACGTGGTGATGTCGCCCGCGCCGGACCTCTATTTCGACCACGTGCAGAGCGCGCTGGCCGACGAGTACGCCGGCCGCCTCGGCGTGGAATCGCTGCAGGACGTGTACGGTTTCCAGGCCATTCCCGGCGTGCTCGACGCGCACCAGGCGAAACACGTGCTGGGCGTCCAGGCCAATTTCTGGACCGAGCACATGCCCGGTTTCGCCCACGTCGAGCACGCGGCGTTCCCGCGGCTGGATGCGCTGGCCGAAGTCGCCTGGTCGCCGGACGCCCGCCGCGACTGGAGCGACTTCCTGTCGCGCCTGCCCGGCCAGCTCGCGCGTTACCGCGCCCAGCAGATTTCCTACGCCGACGGCGCCTTCGCGGTGGAGATCGCCACCGATCGCAACGTGGCGCTGGCCACCGGCCGTGCCACCGTCACGCTGGCCAGCCCGACCGGGTTCGGCGCGATCCGCTACACGCTCGACGGCAGCGCGCCCACCCCGGTCTCGCCGCGCTACGAGGCGCCGTTCAACGTGACCCTGCCGGTGACCGTGCGTGCCGCCAGCTTCGCCGCCGACGGCAGCGCGCTGGCTGCGCCGCGTGAACGGGTGCTCAGCCGCGCGGGGTTGCTGAGCCTTGCGGGCAACACCTTGCCCAACTGCCCCGGCAGCGACTTCCGCCTGCGCGTGCAGCCGTCGCCCGATGCGCCCAGCACCCAGCCGGTCTACGCGGTGAACGTGTTCGACAGCTGCCAGCTGTTCCCCGCCACGCGCATGGATGGCGTCGCGGCGATCCACGTCGACGCCGTGCGCCTGCCGCGCAACTTCGCGCTGGCGCACGAGCAGAAGCTGGTGGTGTCGCGCCCGCACGCCACGCCGTTCGGCGAACTGGTGGTGCATGTCGATCACTGCGACGGACCGGTGCTGGCGTCGATGCCGTTGCCCGATCCCGCGCACGGCCCGCGGCGCTTCAGGCTCGACGCGAAGCTGCCTGCGCAAAGCGGCGAACACGGCCTGTGCCTGATCTACACCGCGCCGATCGACGGGGCGCTGTACGCGCTGGAGAAGGTGTCGCTGCAGGCCACGCCATGAGCGCGTCGCATGCACGGTGCGGCGGCGTGGCATGAGCGCGCGGTCCACACGCCTCGCCTCCCTCGACGCGCTGCGCGGCTGCACGGTGGCCGCGATGCTGCTGGTCAACGACCCGGGCGACTGGGGCCACGTGTACTGGCCGCTGGAGCATGCGCAGTGGAACGGCTGCACGCCGACCGACCTGATCTTTCCGTTCTTCCTGTTCGTGGTCGGCGTGTCGGTGGCGCTGGCGATCCTGCCGCGGCTGGAGCGGGGTGCGTCCGCCGCCGAGCTGACCCGCGCGGCGATGTGGCGGGCCGCGCGCATCGTGCTGCTCGGCCTGGCCATCAACCTGCTGGCGACGTGGCTGCTGCCGGATCGCGGCATGCGCATCCCCGGCGTGCTGCAACGGATCGGCGTGTGCTTTGCCGCGGTGGCGCTGTTCGCCATCCACACGCGGCCACGCACGCAATGGTGCGCGATCGCCCTGCTGCTGCTCGGCTACTGGGGGCTGCTCGAACTCGGCGGCACGCTGGCGCCGTGGGCCAATCTCGCCAGCCGCACCGACAGCGCGGTGTTCGGCCACTATGTCTGGTCGATCGATCCGCTCAGCGGTCGCGGGCACGATCCGGAAGGCCTGCTCAGCACCTTGCCGGCGCTGGCCACCACCTTGCTCGGCCTGCGCGCGGGCTGCTGGTTGCGGCGCGGGCGGCTCAAGGCGCTGGGGCTGGGCGGTCTGCTGTCGCTGGCTCTCGGTGCGGGGTGGTCGCTGGTGCTGCCGTTCAACAAGAACCTGTGGACGCCCTCGTTCGTGCTGTGGACGGCCGGCTGGGCCGTGCTGGCGCTGCTGGCCTTCCACTGGCTGGTCGAGCGCCGTGGCTGGCCACCGCTGGGGCGGCGCTTCGGCGTCAACGCCATCGCCGCCTATGCCGGCTCGGAGGTCATGCAGATCGTGCTGCCCGCCCTGGGCCAGGCGACGTGGTACCGCGCCGTGTTCGCCGACTGGATGACGCCGCGCTTCGGACCCTGCGTGCCGTCGCTGGCCTTCGCCGTGGTGTTCGTGGCGTTCTGGTGGCTGGTGGTGTGGGCCATGGACCGGCGCCGCATCTACCTCAAGCTGTAGGGCGGGCACTGCCCGCCGGGCTTTTCGCCGAAAGCGGCGGGCGGTGCCCGCCCTACCGGTTCACCGGCGTTGGCGCATGGCGCGGATCAGCAGGCCCATCAGCAGCAGGCCCAGCACCACGCCGAGGCCGGCGCCCCACAACGCACCGACGTCGCCACCGACCAGGTAGCCCACGCCCGCGCCCAGCGGAAACAGCAGCAGCACCGGCAGGCAGCCCATCAGGATGCCTGCCGTACCGTGGCATCCGGTGCCGACGGGTGGCGCAGCAATACCGCACGCGCGCGTTGCCATTCGGCGGCGGACAGCTCGATCAGCGCCACCGGCTTGCCGCCGACCAGCGCGGCGATCGGCATGCCGTCGCGGTACAGCACGCGCGAGCCGGCCAGTGCCGGCACCTTGTCGCCGACCAGCACGGTGCCGACCAGGTTCAGCGGATCGCTGCCGCTGACGCAGACCAGCTCGTCGTCGTCCGCGCGCTGGCGCACTGCGCGCAGCGGCGCGATGGCCTCGGGCAAGGCAAACTGCTCGCCGACCAGGCCTTCGACGAAACGGCCGCCGCGGATTTCACCGCGCGCCTCCAGCCGGTGGTACACGCGCAGCAGCTCGCGCCACGACGGCAGCCACGGCGCCTCGCGCTCCAGCAGCTTCCAGAACACCACGCCGTAGCGGCGCAGCAGGGTATGCGCAATATGTTCAATCGCCTCGGGCCCGGCCTTGGCGTCCGTGGCCGGGCCGCGCGCCAGTGCCCAGCGCCCCGCATCCTCGATCCCGCCAAATGCGTGCCGGCGCATGCGCCGGTGCCGTGTGCCGTCGCGTTTCGCCGCCGGCAGCAGCAGGGCGCGCAGACCGGCGAAGCTGTCCGCGCTGATCCGGCCGGCGGCCACCAGCTCGCCCAGCGCGTCTTCCAGCTCCGGCCGCAACAGGCGGGTGTCAACCAGCAACTCGTCGAAGAACAGCGCACCATGCTCGCGCAACGCCTCGGCCACGGCCTGGGCGCGCGACGACAGCAGGATGTCCTGCGGCTCGCCCGCGGCGACGGCCGTCCAGACGGCCATCTCCCGGCGGGGCAGCAGCACGATCGGCGTACTGCGCACCGGCCCGCCACCACCGCCGCCGCCGCTGCGCAGCCGGCTCCAGGCGATGCGGCCGGAACGGCACAGCTCGTCCAGCCAGCTGATCGAGTAATCGCCCACGCGCGCTGGCAGGATCTCCGCTTCCCACGCGCCGGCCGCGGCCTCGTAACCTTCCAGCTGTGCCAGCGTGGCGACCAGCGCATCGGGGCCGTTCAAGCGGGTGGCCGCCGACACGTGCTGCCAGTCGAACAGGAAGCGCATCAGCGCGCGCCGGCTGACCGGCTCGATCTCGCGGCGCAGCCGGCCGATGGTGTAACGGTGGATGCGTGCCAGCAGATGGCGCTCGCACCATTCGGTGTCACCGGCGTCGGCGGTGAAGCGGCCCTGCATTACGTAGCCTTCGGACTGCAGCCGCAGCAGCGCCTGCTCGACTTCGCCGGTCTCGACGTGGAGGGATTGCGCCAATCCGTTCACGGTGACCGGGCCGAGTCCGCCGAGGCGGTGGCGCACGAGTTCCAGCAGCGCGTCCTCGCGCGTCCAGGGCTGCGCGGCGTATTCGGCGGGTGCGGCGATCGGCGGTTGCATCGATGCCGCAGGATGCAGCGCCTGCCACAGCGGAAGTTGTTCGGCAGACGTCCACACATCGCCGAGCCGGGTGGCGCGCTTCGCCTTCGCCAGCGCCTGCAGTCGCTCGTTCCAGTCGGGGTTGGCGGCGACTTCATCGGCGGTGACGAAACCCAGCAAGGTCAGCGCCTCGTGCATCTCGTCGGCGTCGCGCACCTGCGGCCAGGCTTCCTCGCGTACGGCGGCGATCGCCTCGGGATCGAGCCGGCCCAGATCGTCTGCGCTGTCGGCGTCGTTCCAGCGGCGCGTCTGCACGGCCTGGGTGCGGCGCTCCTCCAGCGGCGCGTCGTCGAGGAAGGCGTACGGTGCCGCGTTCAACACCTCGGCGGCGAGCGGGCTGGGTGCGGTGAGGTCGCGTGCGACGATGGCGATCTCGCCGGCCTCCAGCTGGCGCAGGATCGCCAGCAGGCCGTCCACGTCCATCGCCTCGCGCAGGCAGTCGTGCAGGGTCTGGTTGACCAGCGGGTGATCCGGCACCTCGCGCTCGCCCACGATGTTTTCCAGGCAGGCGACCTGATCGGGGAACACCGCGGCGAGCAGGTCCTCGCTCTTCATCCGCTGCAGCGGCGGCGGGGTTTTCTTGCCACCGGTGAAGCGCGGCAGCGCCAGCGCGGTCACCGCATTCCAGCGCCAGCGCGCGGGGAACAGCGGCGCGTCGAGCAGGGCCTGCACCAGCACGTGCTCGGCGGTGGCCGAGTGCAGGTAGTGCGCCACCTCCTCCAGCGGAAAACTGTGGCTGGTGGAAAGTGACAGTACGATCGCGTCCTCGGTCGCCGCCGCCTGCAGCTCGAAGTTGAACTGGCGGCAGAAGCGCTTGCGCAGCGCCAGCCCCCAGGCGCGGTTGATGCGGCTGCCCCACGGCGTGTGGATCACCAACTGGGTGCCGCCGGACTCGTCGAAGAAACGTTCCAGCACCAGCGTGTGCTGGCTGGGCAGCACGCCGAGCGCGGCTTTCGCGCGGGAAAGATAGTCGGCCAGCTGCTGCGCGGCGGCCTCGTCGAGGCCGAGTTGATTACGCAGCCACGCGACGGCGGCGGAAAGACCGCCGACATCGAGTTGTGCGGAAATCTCCTCGCGCAGACGCGACACGCCGAACGACAGCTCGTCGCTGCGCCCCGGTGCCTCGCCCAGCCAGAACGGAATGCTCGGCGGCGCGCCGTGCGCGTCCTCCACACGCAGCCGGTCGCGCTCGACGCGCTGGATGCGGTAGCTGGCGTTGCCGAGCTGGAAGATGTCGCCGGCCATGCTCTCGACCGCGAAATCCTCGTTCACCGTGCCGACGATGATCGCCTGCGGTTCCAGCACCACCTTGTAGTCGGCGGTGTCGGGAATGGTGCCGCCGGAGGTCAGCGCGGTGAGCCGCGCGCTGCGCCGCGGGCGCAGCTGGCGGTTCACCGCGTCGCGATGGATGTACGCCGCGCGCGGGCCCTGGCGGGTGGTGAAGCCTTCGGCCAGCATGCGCACAACTGCGTCGAAATCGGCTCGGGCGAGATCGCGGTACGGGTACGCGCGGCGCACCAGCGCGTACAGCGCGTCCTCGTCCCACTCGGCGCAGGCGACCTCGGCGACGATCTGCTGCGCCAGCACGTCCAGCGGCTGCGGCGGCATCACCAGCGCGTCGAGTTCGCCGCGGCGCACGCAGTCGAGCAGGGCGGTGCATTCGATCAGGTCGTCGCGCGTCGCCGGGAACAGCCGCGCCTTCGGCGTGCCGTCGATGCTGTGGCCGGAACGGCCGGCGCGCTGCAGGAACGCGGCGATCGAGCGCGGCGAGCCGAGCTGGCAGACCAGGTCGACTTCGCCGATGTCGATGCCCAGCTCCAGCGACGCGGTGGCCACCAGCACCTTCAGCTCGCCGCGCTTGAGCCGCTGCTCCGCATCCAGCCGCAGCTCCTTGGCCAGGCTGCCGTGATGCGCGGCGACGTGCTCCTTGCCGAGCCGTTCGGACAGGTGCCGCGCGGCGCGCTCGGCCATGCGCCGCGTGTTGACGAAGACCAGGGTGGTGCGGTGCGCGTGCACCAGCTGCGCGAGGCGGTCGTAGACCAGCTCCCAGCTGTCGTTCGACATCACCGCTTCCAGCGGGACGGGCGGGACTTCGATGGCGAGGTCGCGCGGGCGGGTGTGGCCCGTGTTGATGATGGTGCAGGGATCTTCCTTCTCCCCCTCGGGGAGAAGGGAGTGCTGAGCGCCGACCAGAAAGTCGGCGACTTTTTCTATGGGCTTCTGCGTCGCCGACAAGCCGATCCGCAGCAGGCGCCGCTGGCACAGCGACGCCAGCCGCTCCAGCGACAAGGCCAGATGCGAGCCGCGCTTGCTGCCGGCGATGGCGTGGATCTCGTCGACGATCACCGTGCGCACGCCCGCCAGCATGGAACGGCCCGAGGCCGAGCCGAGCAACACGTACAGCGACTCCGGCGTGGTCACCAGGATGTGCGGCGGCTGCTTGCGCAGCAGGTTGCGTTCGACCTGCGGGGTGTCGCCGGTGCGCACGGCGGTGCGGATCGCCACGTCGGGCAGGCCGAGCTTCTCGAGCTCCGCGCGGATGCCTTCCAGCGGCGCTTCCAGATTGACATGGATGTCGTTCGACAATGCTTTCAGCGGCGACACGTAGAGCACCGTGGTGGCGTCGGCCAGCACGCCGCCGTGCGCCACGCCCTCGCGCACCAGTTCGTCGATGGCGGCGAGGAAGGCGGTGAGCGTCTTGCCGGAGCCGGTCGGCGCGGCGACCAGGGTGTGCTGGCCGGCGCGGATCGACGGCCACGCCGCCGCCTGCGCCGCGGTGGGTGCGGCGAAGCTGCGGCGGAACCAGGCGGCGACCGCCGGGTGGAAGGCTTCGAGGATTCGGGAGTCCATGCGCGGCGGCACCGGTCGGGGCGGTGGCGGGGAGTGGGACACCCGATCATATATGGGGGCCGCGGCTGCCGTCGCAACCGGCGCGCAGCGGTGCGCGGTCGGCGCGGGCATGTCAGTATTCGCGCTCCATCGGCGCATCGCGTGGAGGCGCTGCAGGACGGTGATCGAACGGGAGGAAGCGGTGCAGGCGCCATCGGATTCGCGGAGCGAGGAAACCGGAGTCACCAGCTGGCAGACCATGGCCGATGGCCAGCGCCTGCTGTTGCGCGACTGGCCGCGACAGGGGGCGCGCGGGGCCGTGCTGTTCGTGCATGGCCTGGGCGAACACAGCGGCCGTTACGATCGCGTCGCCGCGTGGTTCAACCAGCGCGGCTATGCCGTGCGCGGCTACGACCAGCGTGGCCACGGGCAGTCGCCCGGGCGGCGCGGCGCGCTGCGCCATCGCGACGACCTGCTGGCAGACCTGGCGGCGGTCTATCAGGAGTACGCGCGCGCCACGCCGCACCAGCCGCTGCTGCTCGGCCACAGCATGGGTGGTCTGGTGGCCGCACGCGCCGTGCTCGACGGCGCGCTGGCGCCGCCGGCGCTGGTGCTGTCCTCGCCGGCCCTGCGCACTCACGAATCGCCGCAGATGATCCGGCTGGCCGCGATACTCGGCCGCTGGCTGCCGAACCTGCCGCTGCGCAACGGGCTGGATGCCGGCAAGCTGTCGCACGATCCGCAGGTAGCCGCCGACTACCGCGCCGATCCGCTGCGCCACGGCTGGATCACCCCGCGGCTGGCCGATTTCATCTTCCGCGAAGGCGCCGCCTGCATCGCCGATGCCGCCGAGCTGGCCGTGCCCACCCTGCTGCTGGTGGCCGAGAGCGACGCACTGGTCGACCCCGCCGGCAGCCGTGCCTTCGCCAGGGCGGCGGCATCGAGCGGCCAACTGACCACGCGCTTCTTCGCCTCGCTGTACCACGAGCTGTTCAACGAAACCGAACCGGGCCGCGGCCAGGTGCTGATGCAACTGGGCGACTGGCTGGGTCGGCAGTTGCCTCGTTGAGAAAACGCGCGTGCCCGATCCGTGCCATCGGCCCGCCATGAATGGCGGCGATACTTCGATCCAATCTCAGGGAGAGACCACCATGTACGCACGATCGTTTGCGCGCTTTGCGCGGGTATGGCCAGTCCTGTTGTCGGGCCTGTTGCTGGTCGCCTGCGGGCGCGGCCATGACGGCCATCCGCCGACGCTGCAGGGTGCGCCGGGCACGGCCGCCTCGGCGGCGCCGGCGCCGGCCGCAACCAGCTTCGCCCTGCTTTCGGCCAGCTCCCGCAGCAGCGACTCGCGCACCGCGCTGACCCTGCGCTTCAACGCCGCGCTGGCCTCGGCGCAGGCGTTCGACACGCTGATCGCGGTGACCGGCCCGAACGGCGAAGTGGTCAGCGGCAGCTGGAGCCTCGACAACGACGGCAAGACGCTGAACTTCCCGTTCGTGCAGGCGAACACGCGCTACGCGGTGCAGCTGAAGGCCGGCCTGCTCGCCGCCGACGGCCGCACCCTCGGCCACGCGGTGAAGCACGACGTGTACTCCGGCAACCTGCCGGCGGCGGTCGGCTTCGCCTCGCACGGCAGCGTGCTGCCGGCGCGCGGCACCCGCGGCCTGCCGCTGGTGTCGATGAACGTGCACGACGCCGACGTGGAGTTCTTCCGCGTGCGCGAGGACGCGTTGTCGGACCTGTTCTGCGCGTACCCGCGCAACGGCCACCGCGACAGCTACGAACTCGACCACGACGTCGCCTACTACAACAGCTGCGGCGAAGGCGACGAGCGGCGCAGCCGCATGCCGATCACCGAGATCGCCGATTCGGTCTACGCCAACCACTACACCCTGGGCGGCGAGCCGAACGAGCGCACCGTCACCTACCTGCCGGTGCAGAACATCAGGGAGCTGGCCCAGCCCGGCGTGTACATGGCGGTGGTCAAGGCCGGCGGCACGTTCAAGGACGGCTACGACACCGCCACCTTCTTCGTCAGCGACCTCGGCCTGCACCTGCGCGTGTATCGCGACAACGTGCTGCTGCACGTGGCCTCGCTGCGCGACGGTACGCCGGTGAATGCGGTGGACATCGAGATCCGCGACGCGGCCGGGCGCAGCAAGCTCAAGGCCTCGACCGGCGCCGACGGCAACGCGCTGCTCGCGTACAAGATCAAGGCCGCCGACGTGCTGGTCGCGCGCCACGGCAAGGACGTCTCGGTGCTGCCGTTCAACCGGCCGGCATTGGACGTGTCCAACTTCGACATCAGCGGGCGCAAACAGGCACCGTTCGAGGTGTACGCCTGGTCCGGCCGCGACCTGTACCGTCCCGGCGAGACGCTGCGCGCCTCGGCGCTGCTGCGCGACGACGACGGCAAGCCGATGAAGGCGCAGTCGCTGTTCGTGCGGGTGAAGCAGCCGGACGGCCGCACCCTGGTGGAAAAGCGGCTGGAGCCGCAGCAGCTCAACTACTTCGAGCTGAGCCAGGCGATCCCGGCCGACGCGCCGACCGGGTTGTGGCAACTGGAGTTCCGCCTCGATCCTTCAGCCAAGGAGACCGTGCAGGCGTTCCCGTTCCACGTCGAGGAGTTCCTGCCCGAGCGGCTCAAGGTGGATCTGTCCAGCCCGCAGCAGCGGCTGGCGCCGGGCGAACCGCTGAAGCTGAAGGTCGCCTCCAGCTACCTGTACGGTGCGCCGGCCGACGGCAACCGTTTCACCGCGAAACTGCTGGTGGCGCCGGAAGTGCATCCGCTGGAGAAGATGAAGGACACCTTCTTCGGCAACCCGCTGGTCGAGCTGCCGAAGAGCGCCGACGACGTGGTCGATGCGAAGCTCGACGCGCAAGGCGTGCTGGAGCAGGACGTGGCACTGCCCGACGACGTGAAACCGGTCGCGCCGCTGGCGGTGACCCTGTCCGGCAGCGTGTACGAGAGCGGCGGCCGCGCGGTGACGCGGCTGCTCAAGCGCACCTACTGGCCGGCCGACGCGCTGGTCGGCGTGCGCCCGCTGTTCGATCCGAAGCAGGGCGCGGAGAGCGAAAGCCCGGTCGGTTTCGAGATCGTGCGCGCGAACGCGGACGGCGCGCTGGTCGCAGGCAGCCACCTGAAAGTGCGCCTGCAGCGCGAGCTGCGCGATTTCTACTGGCTGTACGAGCGCGATGGCGGCTGGCAGTCGAATGCGAACCAGCGCCTGCAGCTGATCGAGGAAAAGGACGTCGACGTCGCCGCCGGCAAGTCGGCCCAGGTGGAATTCCCGGTGCAGTGGGGCAGCTACCGCGTCGAGGTGTACGACCCGGCCACTAAACTCACCACGGTGTTCCCGTTCTTCGCCGGCTACAGCTGGGACGACGAGAACCTGGGCAAGGAGGCGCGCCCGGACAAGGTCAAGCTGCAGCTGGACAAGGCGCGCTACCGCGCCGGCGACAGCATGAAGGTCACGGTGACGCCGCCGCATGACGGGCCCGGCGTGCTGCTGGTGGAATCGGACCACCTTCTCTACACGAAGAACATCGACGCGAAAGCCGGTGCCACCTTCGAGATCCCGGTGACCAAGGAGTGGGAACGCCACGACGTCTACGTGACTGCCCTGGTGTTCCGCGGCGGCGAAGCGGCCGAGCACACCACGCCGGCGCGCGCGATGGGCGTCGAGTACGTGGCGATGGACCGCAACGACCGGCGCATCCCGCTGAAGCTCGACGCGCCCGCGCTGATGCGTCCGGGCAATCCGCTCGAGGTCGGCGTGCAGGCCACCGGTCTGGCCGGGCAGCAGGCCTTCGTCACGCTGTCCGCGGTCGACCAGGGCGTGCTCAACATCACCGACTACCCGGTGCCCGACGCGTGGGCGTGGCTGTTCGCCAAGCGTGCCCTGAGCGTGGATGCGTACGACCTGTACAGCCGCATCATCGAGGCGATGGACGGCGCCGAGGCGAAGCTGCGCTACGGCGGCGACATGAGCGGCGCGGCGTTGCCGAAGGCCACCCGGCTCAACCCGAAGGTACAGATCGTCGACCTGTTCGCCGGCCCGGTGGCGTTCGACGCGCAGGGCAGGGCCACGCTGCACGTCGACGTACCCGACTTCAACGGCAGCCTGCGCCTGGCTGCGCTGGCGTACACCGACAGCCGCTACGGCAACGCCGACGGCGCGGTCACCGTGCGTGCGCCGCTGGTGGTCGAGCCGAGCACGCCGCGGGTGATGGCGGCCGGCGACCAGGCGATGATCAGCCTCGATCTGAAGAACCTGTCTGGCAAGGACGGCACCGCGAAAGTGAGCGTCAAGGGCGGCGGCCCGATCACGGTGGACAAGGCTGCGCAAAGCGTGTCGCTGAAGGACGGCGCCGGCACCACCCTGCACATGCCGGTCACCGCCGGCGCGGGCGCCGCGGTGGCGACGGTGGACATCCACGCCGAGCTCAACGATTACAGCGTGGACCGCCACTTCGAATTTGCGGTGCGCCCGGCCTGGCCGGAAACGGTAAGCACCACGCCCATGGCGCTGGAGGCGGGCAAGCCCGAGCACCTCGGCGCCGCCGCGATCGCCGGCCTGCTGCCGGCCACGGTGAACGCGCGGATCACCCTGAGCACCTTGCCGCCGTTGCCGTACGCGGCCGCGCTGCGCGACATGCTGCGCTATCCGTACGGCTGCATCGAGCAGACCACCAGCAAGGGCTACGCCGCTTTGATTCTGGACGGCCAGACGGCCAAGGCATTGGGCGCGCAAGTGATGAGCGACGCCGTGCGCAAGGCCGCGGTGGACGGCGCGCTGTCGCGGATCGCCTCGTTCCAGGCCAGCAATGGCCACTTCAGCTTCTGGGGCGGCAGCAGTCCGATCGTCACCTTCACCACGCCGTACGTGGTCGACTTCATGCTGGACGCGCGCGACGCCGGCTTCGCGGTACCGCAGGACGTGCTGCAGAAAGCGCTGCAGCGGCTCAACGACGACCTGCTCGCCGGCGGCCACCCGTACTACGAGTACGAGCAGCACGATCACCTGCGCATCGCCGACGAGGCGTACTCCGGCTTCGTGCTGGCGCGCGTCAACCGCGCGCCGCTGGGCACGCTGCGCGCGATCTTCGACAACGAACGGCAGAAGCTGGTCGCGCCGCTGCCGCTGGTGCACCTGGGCATCGCGCTGAAGCTGATGGGCGACACCGAGCGCGCACAGAAAGCCGTGGACGAGGCGTTCGCGTGGAGCAAGGAGCGCCCGTGGTACGTCGGCGACTACGGCTCGGAGCTGCGCGACCTCGCGCTGATGGTCGCGCTCACCCACACCTACGGCATGAGCAAGCCCGCCTACGACGCCAAGCTGGTCGACTGGGCGCGCAACGCCACCGCGAACGTGCGGGTGCGCCAGCAGCAGGACAAGGATTACCGCTGGTCGTGGTCGTACCTGAGCACGCAGGAGCAGGCGGCGATCGCCCGCGTGGCGGCGGCATTCGATGCGAAAAGCAATGCGCCGCTGGCCGCCACGCTCACGGTGAACGGCAAGACCGAATCTGCCCCGGACCAGCGCCTGTGGAGCCGCGCGCTCAGCGTGGCCGAGCTCAACGCCGGGGTCAGCGTGCAGCCGACCAGCGACGCGGCGATCTTCGCCACGCTCGACGTCGCCGGCATCCCGCGGCAGGCACCGCCGGCCGACGACAGCCAGATCGACGTGCGGCGCAGCTACTTCACCACCGACGGCAAGCCGTGGAGCGGCAGCCAGTTGAAGGAAGGCGACACGCTGATCGTCGAACTGAGCATCGAGGCGCGCATGAACGTCCCCGACGCCCTGGTCACCGATCTGCTGCCGGGCGGGCTGGAGGTGGAGAACCTCAACCTGGGCGGCGCGCAGTCGTGGTCCGGCGTGGTGATCGACGGCATCGAACTGGACCAGCACGCCGCCGCCGCGCAGATCGTGCACGAGGAGTACCGCGACGACCGTTACGCCGCCGCCCTCAACCTCAGTCGTGGCGACAAGGCCCGCGTGTTCTACCTGGTGCGCGCGGTGACGCCGGGCACGTACACCGTGCCGCCGCCGCTGGTGGAGGACATGTATCGTCCCGCCGTGCGCGGCATCGGCAAGGTCGAACCGGCGAAGATCAGCGTGGTCGAACCGTAGGAGCTCGCCCCGGGGGGTGATGCTCCCGGGTGGCTCTTGGAACAGATAAGGCTGATTGGAGTCGCGGCATGCCCTTCGACTTCGGCCTGCGGCCTACGCTCAGGGCGAACGGTGTGGAAGACCGTTCACCCTGAGCGTAGCTCGCGTCAGCGAGCGAAGTCGAAGGGCCCCACCATGACCAACGCCAACCCGTTCCGCCGAAGATCCCGCCTCACGCACGGGCTACGTGTCTTCGCGATTGTCTTCATCGGCGCCCTGCTCGTCGCCTTCGCCCTCGACCGTCTGTTCCCGTTGCGCCTGCCCGCCCCCGACACCGGCAGCACCGTGGTGCTTGCGCGCGACGGCACGCCGCTGCGCGCGTTTGCCGACAGCGACGGCGTGTGGCGTTACCCGACCACGGCGAAGCAGGTCTCGCCGCTTTATCTCAAGGCATTGCTCACCTACGAGGACCGCTGGTTCTACCGCCACCCCGGCGTGAATCCCTACGCGCTGCTGCGCGGTCTCGCCGGCGGCCTGCGCCATGGCCGCATCGTCTCGGGCGGTTCGACGCTGACCATGCAGGTGGCGCGGATCATCGAACCGATCCCGCACAGCTTCCGCGGCAAGCTGGTGCAGATCTTCCGCGCGCTGCAGCTGGAAGTGCACCTGAGCAAGCCGCAGATCCTCGACCTGTACCTCAACCACGCGCCGTTCGGCGGTCCGATCGAAGGTGTCGAGGCGGCCTCGTGGGCCTACCTGGGCAAGCCGGCCAGCCGGCTGTCGCACGCCGAGGCGGCGCTGCTCGCGGTACTGCCGCAATCGCCGAGCCGGCTGCGGCCGGACCGCCACCCCGAGGCGGCGCGCGCCGCGCGCGACAAGGTGCTGCGCCGCATGCGCGACCTCGGCGTGTGGAGCGCGGCGGAGGTGCGCGACGCGGCGATCGAACCGGTGGTGGCGCGTTCGCTGCGCGCGCCGTTGTCCGCGGCCTTGCTGGCCGAACGCCTGCACCGGCAGCAACCGCAGGCGCGACGCATCGCCAGCACCATCGACGCGAACCTGCAGCGCGCGGCCGAGGACCGGGTCAGTGCGTATCTCGCGCGCCTGCCGGCACACACGTCGGCGGCGCTGCTGGTGGTCGACAACGCGACGCTGGAGGCGCGCATCTACGTCGGCACCAGCGACTTCGCCGATCCGCAGCGGCATGGCTACATCGACATGGTGAACGCGCCGCGTTCGCCCGGCTCGACGCTGAAGCCGTTCCTGTACGGCCTGGCGCTGGACGACGGCCTGATCCACTCGCAGAGCCTGCTGGTCGACGCGCCGCAGGATTTCGGCGGCTACAAGCCGGGCAATTTCGATGAAGCGTTCAGCGGCCCGGTCAGCGCGGCCGAAGCGCTGCAGCGCTCGCTCAACGTGCCGGCGGTGGACGTGCTGGACCGGGTCGGGCCGAACCGCTTCGTGGCGCGGCTGGCCAACGGCGGAGTCGACCTCGGCCTGCCCGCGGGGGCGCAGCCGAACCTGTCGATCATCCTCGGCGGCGCGTCCACCCGACTGGAAAACCTGGTCGGCGCGTACACCGCGTTCGCCAACGGCGGCCTCGCCGGCACGCCGCGCTACACCATGGAACAACCGGCGCGCCCGCGCCGGCTGCTGTCGCCCGGCGCGGCGTGGATCATCCGCGACATCCTCGCCAGCAACCCGGCCGCCGTCGAGGGCGGCCCGCTCGCCGGCGCGATCAACCGGCACGCCACGGTGGCGTGGAAGACCGGCACCAGCTACGGCTACCGCGACGCCTGGTCGATCGGCGTCACCGACCGCTGGACCGTCGGCGTGTGGATCGGCCGCCCCGACGGCACGCCGTCGCCTGGTCAGTACGGCGCGGTGACCGCGCTGCCGCTGCTGTTCCAGATCGTCGACATGCTGCCCTCGCGCGGCGGCCACGCCCGCGCGCAACCGACCAGCGTCAGCCGGCGCGACATCTGCTGGCCGCTGGGCGGCGCGGCGGAGAACACCCCGCCCGACCTGTGCCGCCAGCGCCGCAGCGCCTGGGTGCTCGACGACGCCTTGCCGCCCACCTTCGCCGAACGCGATCTCGGCGCGTGGTCCGCCGGCCTGCTCCGCTTGCGCGTCAATGCGAAAGGCCAGCGCCTCAGCGGCGCCTGCCACGCCGCGCACGAACGCACGATCCAGCTCGCGCGCTGGCCCGCGCTGGCCACGCCGTGGCTCCGCGTCGACGACCGCGCCGCCGCGGCGCTGCCGCCGCTCGCCCCCGGCTGCGCACCCGATTCGCTGGACCGCGCCATGCCGATCCGCATCACCGGCCTGGCCAGCGGCGTCACCCTGCGCCGCGCGCCGAACAGCGACCAGCCGCTGCGCGTGACCCTGCGCGCCCTCGGTGCCGAGGGCGAAGTGCAATGGCTGCTCGACGGCCGCCTGCAAGGCAGCAGCGTGGGCGCCGCCGTACAATCCCTCGTGCTGCACCGGCCCGGCCCGCACACCGTCACCGCGCTGACCCGGGACGGCGCCTTCAGCGCCGTGCGCTTCCGTGTGGCGGACTGAGATCGCATCCGCGTGAACCTCGCGCCGCCGGCGTGGTCAACGAGCCGCACGACCGGGCGAATTGCGCGCCAGAATGGAAACCGGGCGTCGTGTTGCCGCTTTCTCCCCGTACCGGAGTCTCCATGCGCATCCTGCTGGTGGAAGACGATCCCTCCATCGCCGAGGGCATCCGCGCCTCGCTGCGCCAGGGCGGCCACGCCGTCGACCACGTGGCGGACGGCAGCCAGGCGGACGCCGCGCTGCGCGATCACGGCTACGACCTGCTGGTGCTGGACCTGGGCCTGCCGGGGCTGGATGGCAGCGAGGTGCTGCAGCGCCTGCGCCGCCGCGGCAAGGGCCTGCCGGTGCTGGTGGTGACCGCGCGCGACGGCCTGGCCGAACGCATCCGCGTGCTCGACCTCGGCGCCGACGACTACCTGGTCAAGCCGTTCGCGCTGAGCGAGTTCGAGGCGCGCGTGCGCGCCTTGCTGCGCCGGGCCAGCAGCCAGGGCAAGCCGGAACTGCAACTGGGCCGGCTGCGGCTGGACCTGCCCGGCCACCGCGCCTGGGTCGATCGCCGGCCGCTGGAGTTGACCGCGCGCGAGTTCGGCCTGCTCGAAGCGCTGGCGCTGCGCGCCGATCGCGTCACCAGTCGCGCGCAACTGATCGAGGCGCTGTGCGACTGGGACCAGGAGCTGACCGACAACGGGCTGGACATCGCCATCCATCGCCTGCGCCGCAAGCTGGACGGCAGCGGCACCGGCGTGCGCACCATCCGCGGCCTGGGCTATCTGCTGGAGGAGCTGGCCGACGCCGGCGGCGCCGCATGAAACGCCCCGCGCCCGCGCGCCCCAGCCTGCGTCGGCGACTGCTGGTGTTCCTGCTGATCCCGATGGCGACGCTGCTGCTGCTTGATGCGCTGCTGAGCTACGGCGTGGCGCTGGGCTACGCCAACCGGGTGCACGACCGCGACCTCGCCGACGATGCGCGCACCCTCGCCAAGCTGCTGCAAAGCAACCCGCTGGGCGGCCGGCTCTCGCGGCAGGCGCGCTTCCTGCTCGAATACGATCCGGACGGGCGCAGCTACTTCAGCGTGCGCAGTTCCAGCCAGGGCCTGCTCGCCGGCGACGACCGGCTGGCCGCGCCACCGACGCCGCCCGCCGAAGGCGTGCCCGCGCTGTACGACACCCGCCTGGACGGCCACGCGCTGCGTGCGGCCACCGTGCGCGAAGACATGCCGGGCGATGCCGCCGGCCAGCTCACCGTGACCGTGGCCGAGACGCTGCACGATCGTCGCGAACAGGCCCGCGAGATCCTGTTGCTGGCGGTGGTGATGCAGACCCTGCTGATCGCCTGCGTGCTGTCGCTGGTCTGGTTCGGCGTGCGTCGCGGCCTGCGCGTGCTCGATCCGCTGACCGCGCGGCTGGCCGCCCGTTCCAGCGAGCTCACCCCGATCGACGGCCCGGACGTGCCGCAGGAGATCCAGCCGCTCACGCGCACCATCGACGCGCTGTTCGGCCGCCTGCGCGACATGCTGGCGCTGCACGACCGCTTCATCGCCGATGCCGCGCACCAGCTGCGCACGCCGCTGGCCGGCCTGAGCCTGCACGCCGACCGCGCGCTGGCCGATCCCAGCCCGGCGAACCAGGCCGACGCGCTCGCCCACATCCAGCGGTTGACCCGGCGCGCCGCGCGCACCGCCTCGCAACTGCTGGCGCTGACCCGCGCGCAGGCGGCGCCGCCGGAGGGTGGCGAGCAGCGCCTGATCGACCTGGCCCGGCGGGTGCCCGAGATGGTCGCCCAGCGCGTGCACGAGGCGATCCGCGCGGGCATCGACCTCGGCTACGAGGGCGGCACGGCGCCGTTGTGGGTGCTCGGCGAACCCGCCGGCGTGCAGGATCTGCTCGACAACCTGATCGACAACGCGGTGCGCTACGCCGGCCATGGCAGCGAGATCACCGTGCGACTGCGCGCGCGCGACGACGGCGGCGCCAGCCTGCTGGTCGAGGACAACGGCCCGGGCGTGCCGCCGGACCTGCTGCCGCGGCTGAGCGAACGCTTCTTTCGCGTCGGCGCCAGCGCCGAGCCCGGCAGCGGGCTGGGCCTGGCCATCGTGCAGCACATCGCCGGCCGCCATGGTGCCGAGCTGCTCTTCCGCAACATCGAGCCGCACGGCCTGCAGGTGGCCGTGCACTTTCCGCCGCCGCCCGCCGCGGTGGGCGCGCCGCCATGAACACCGCCGTGGCCGGCGCCGCGGGCGATAAGGCCGGCGAAAGATTCGCACACCACAATGGGGCTCCGACTTCTGCCCCGGCGCCCGCGCACGTCCTGCGCGGCCCGCCGCCATGGAACATGCCCGCCGAGTTCGCCCGCCTGAACCCCGCTGCATCCGGCCCGTGCAGGCGCCTCCGCCCGCTGCTGTGCGCGCTGCTGCTGTGCGCATTGGCCGGCTGCGCCGAGCCGCTGCCGAAGCTGGCACCGCCGCAGTCCGCCCAGTGGCGGCATGCGACCGCCTCGGCGCCGGCGGCGGCGACCGACCCGGCGCTCTGGTGGCATGCGTTCCACGATCCTGCGCTCGATGCGCTGGTCGAGCGCGCGCTGGCCGACAACCTCGACGTGGCGCAGGCGGTCGAGCGCCTGCGCGCGGTGCGCATCCTGCGCCGGCACGCGACCGATCGCTACCGGCCCGGCCTTTCCGCACGCACCGGCGACGCGGTCGACCCGGACGCCAGCGCCTCGTTCTTCGTCGCCGGCTTCGATGCCAGCTGGGAACTGGGCCTGTTCGGCCGCGCCGAGGGCAGCCGCCGCGTGGCGCAGGGCGAGCTGGACGCCGGCGTCGCCGACCTGCGCGCGGCGCGGGTCAGCCTGGTCGCCGAGGTGGTGCGCGAATGGATCGGCCTGCGCACCGCGCAACGACAGGAGCAAGGGCTGCAGCAGGTGGCCGCCGAGCGCGCGCGCGCCTGGCAGTTGCTGCAGGCACGCCAGCGCCTGCAACTGGCCGCGCCCGCCGCGGTGGATCAGGCCGCGGCCGCCAGCGCGCAGGCCGAGGCCGCGCTGGCGGCGCCGCGGCAGGCGATCGACGCCAGCGCCCAGCGGCTGGCCGTGCTGCTCGGTCGCGAGCAACCCGATCCGGCCTGGCTGCAGCCCGCACCGCCACCCGAGCTGGGTGCGTGGCGGCTCGGCGCCACCCCGGCCGACCTGCTGCGCACGCGCCCGGAAATCGCCCGCGCCGAGGCCGACGTGCTGCGCGCCGCCGGCGAACTGGCGCTGGCCCACGCCGACATGTTCCCCAGCATCGGCATCGGCGGCTCGCTGGTGTGGGCCACCGACATCAACAACAACCACCGCTTCTCCACCACTCCCAACGCGATCGCCTCGCTCGGCCCGATCATCAGCATCCCGCTGTTCGACTGGGGCATGCGGGTGGCGGCGCACCACGCCGGCGCGCACCAGCTCAAGGCCAGCGTGCTGGCCTATCGGCAGGCGGTGCTGCAGGGCGTGGCCGAGGTGGAGACGGCGCTCGGCAGCCTGCACCAGGAGAGCGAGCGCGAGCGCCACGACCAGGCCGCGTGGCAGGCGTTGCAACACGCCGACCAGGTGCTGCGCCAGCGCGTCGCGCTGCACCTGGACAGCCCGCTGCAGCAGATCGACGGCCGCATCGCCGCGACCCAGGCGGCGCTGGAACTGGACGACGCGCGCGCCGCCCGCGCTCTGGCCTACGTGGCCTTGTTCAAGGCGCTCGGCGGCGCGCCGCCTCCGGCGGCAACGACGGCGCCGACCGTCGCGGCCAGCGCAGCGGCACCGCGCTGATGGTTGCCCTCGCGCGCAAGACGCTGGTCTACGAATGGCGCCGGTTCCTGCCGGCGATGCTGGCGGTCGGCTTCGCCGGCCTGCTGCAACTGCTGCAGATCGCGCTGGTGCTGGGCATCTTCGGCAGCACAAGTGTGTACGTCACCGGTTCGGCGGCCGAGGTCTGGGTGGGTTATCCCGGCACGCAGAGCGTCGGGCTCGGCCGCGCGATCGACGCGGACGTGGCCTCGCACCTGCAGATGGACCCGCAGGTGCAGCGGGTCGAGCCGTACCTGTGGGTCGATGGCGACTGGCGCGGGCCGCGCGAGACCGGCGGCGTCTCGGTGTTCGTCTCCGGCATCGACCCGGCGGCCGACGGCCTGATGTTCGCGAAGGTGCTGCCGCCCGCGTTGCGCGCACGGCTGGCCGAACCCGATGCCATCGTCATCGACCGCTCCGCGCTGGACCAGCTCGGCGTGGACGTCGGCCAGAGCGCCACCATCAACGGCCACCGGGTGCGCGTGGTGGGCATCGGCAGCGGGCTGCGCGCGCTGGGCGGGGTCAACGTGCTGTGTTCGCTGGAAACCGCGCGCGAGCTCGACAACGATCCCACCGACACCGGCCCGACCTACCTGGTGGCGAAGCTGCGCGACCCGACCCAGGCCGAGGCGGTGGCCGCGCGCCTGCGCGGCGCCACCGCGTTCGGCCCGTACACCGCCTGGAGCGCGCGCGATTTCGCCAAGCGCTCGGTGCGCTACTGGCTGTTCGACACCGGCGCCGGCGCCGGCGTGCTGTTCCTGGCCGGCATCGTGTTCCTGGTCGGCACCGTGATCACCAGCCAGACCCTGATCGCCGCGGTCAACGGCTCGGTGCGCGAGTACGCCACGCTCAACGCGCTCGGCGTGGGCGTCGGCGCGCTGCGCAAGGTGGTGCTGGAGCAGGCGTTCTGGGTCGGCGCGCTGGGCCTGCTCGGCGCCAGCGTGCTGGGCATCGTGCTGATGCTGCTGGCGCGCAGCCAGGACGTGCCGGTGGTGCTCAACGTGGCGGCGGCGCTGGGCTGCATCGTGCTGGTGATGGGGCTGGCCGCCGTGTCCGGGCTGGCCGCGATGCGCAGCCTGCGCCGCGCCGATCCGGCCAACCTGCTGCGATGAGCGCGATGCCCGCCACCACCGAAACCGCGCGCGTGCCGTCGCTGCAGGCCGACAACGTCAGCAAGGCGTTCGTCTCCGGCAACCAGCGCACGCAGGTGCTGGACGGCTTGTCGCTGAGCATCCACGCCGGCGAACTCACGTTGATCTCCGGCCCGTCCGGCTGCGGCAAGAGCACCTTGCTGGCGGTGCTCAGCGGCCTGCAGAAGGTGGACGGCGGCCGCGTGCGCGCGCTCGGCAGCGAGCTGGGCCAGCTCGACCTGCGCGCGCTGGAGCGCTTCCGCCTGCAGCACACCGGCTTCGTGTTCCAGGGCTTCAACCTGTTCCCCGCGTTGAATGCGTTCGAGCAGGTCGAGCTGCCGCTGAACCACATGGGCCTGTCGCGCGACGAGGCGCGCCGGCGCGCGCGGCAATCGCTGGAGGAGGTCGGGCTGGCGCATCGCATGCGGCTGCGTCCGTCCGAACTGTCCGGCGGCGAGAAGCAGCGCGTGGCGATCGCCCGCGCATTGGCCAAGCAGCCGGAGCTGCTGTTCGCCGACGAGCCGACCAGCGCGCTGGATGCCGCCAACGGCCAGGTCATCATCGACATCCTGCATCGCATCGCGCACGCCCACGGCACCACCGTGCTGTGCGTCAGCCACGACCCGCGGCTGGTCGTCCACGCCGACCGCGTGCTGGCGATGGAGGACGGCCGCATCCTCAGCGACCGGCGCCCCGCGGCACCGGCCATCGATTCCCAGGAACCCGCCCCATGACCTCGCTCGCACCGCATTCCCCGCACCGCCGCGCGCTCCGGTTTGGCATCCTCGCGCTGGGCGTCGCCGGGCTGCTCGGCGGCTGCTCGCAGCCGGGCGACGCACCGGTCGGCGCCGCCGCACCGGTCGCCCGTTACGCCGCGGTGGCGCGTGGCCGGATCGACATCGAGGGTGGCCTGCTGGCGTTGTCGATGCCGCGCGAAGGCGTGCTCGCCACGGTGGCGGCGCACGAGGGCGACCGCGTGAAGCGGGGCCAGTTGCTGGCTGCACTTGATGCGCACCCTGCGCAGCTGGCGGTGGACGCCGCACAGGCGCAACTGGAGCAGGCGCAGGCACAGCTCAAGCTGCTCGGCGTCAAGCAGCAGGCGGCGCGGCAGCGCGCGCAGCGCCTGGCCGCCGCCGCGGCTGCCGGCGCCGGCGACGGCCAGAGCGCCGACGATGCGCGCGAGGCGGCGGCCCAGCTCGACGCCGAGCAACTGGCCGCGCGCGCCGCGCAGGACATCGCCACGCAGAAGCTGCAGGAGGCCCGCTATGAGTTGCAGCAGCGCAGCCTGCACGCCCCGTTCGACGCCCAGGTGGTGCACGTGGCGGCGCAGCCCGGGGCGAGCGTGTCGCCGGGCTCCGGCGCGCTGTTCACCCTGCTGCCGGACAAGCCGCGCATCGTGCGCGCCGAGCTCAACGACAGCTTCGTCGGCGCGGTCCACCCCGGCATGCCGGCCGAGGTCAGCGCCGACAGCGATCGCGACGGAAGCCACTGGGCCGCGCACGTGCTGCGCATCGGCCAGGTGTACGGCCCGGCCACGCTGGAGAACGACCCGCAGGTGCGCGCCAACGCACGCACCGTGGAGTGCGTGCTGACCTTCGACCAGCCCTCGTCGCTGCGCATCGGCCAGCGCGTGGTGGTGCGTTTCGACAAGCCCGCCGGTGCGGCGAAAGACTGAGGAAACCGCGCCCGGCGATCATGCTGGCGGCAAACCGCCACGATTCCGTCCCGCCAGGCCTGCGCGTGATCCAGCAAACCGACTTCTTCCTCGAGGGTGGCCGCCGCGGCGTGCTGCTGATCCACGGCCTCACCGGCACGCCGATGGAAATGAAGCTGCTCGGCAAGGGCCTGAACCGCGCCGGCTTCACCGTGCACGGCATGCAGCTGGCCGGGCATTGCGGCAGCGCCGACGACCTGCTCGCCACCGGCTGGCACGACTGGTACGCCAGCGTGCAGCAGGCCGCCGACGATCTGCTCGGCAAGGTCGATCAGCTGTTCGTCGGCGGCCTGTCGATGGGCGCGCTGCTGGCGTTGAAACTGGCCGCCGATCGTCCGGGGCAGGTCGCCGGCGTGGGCGTGTACGGCGCCACCTTCCGCTACGACGGCTGGAGCATTCCGCCGCTGGCGCGGCTGTCGTTCATGCTGCCGCTGCTGAAGAAACTGGGCATCGGCCGCGGCCGCAGCTTCATGGAGCAGCCGCCCTACGGCATCCGCGACGAGCGCCTGCGCGCCCAGGTCAGCGCGGCGATGCTCGGCGGCGACAGCGCCGCCGCCGGGCTGCCTGGCAACCCGTGGTACTCGCTGGCGGAGATGTACGGCCTGGCCGCCAGCGTGCGCCGCCAGCTGCCGCAGGTGACCGCGCCGTGCCTGGTCGCCCACGCCAGCGACGACGACGTCGCCAGCCCGAAGAACGCCGAGCTGGTGGTGCGTGCGGTCAGCGCGCCGACCGAGCTGCTGCTGCTCGACGACAGCTACCACATGATCACCATCGACAAGCAGCGGCGCACCCTGATCGAGCGTTCGGCGGCGTTCTTCGACGGCATCGCCGCATCGCGCGCGGCGGCCTGACCATGCCGGCAGCGGGCGCCATCTCCCCCCTCGTTGCCAGTCTCTGGCTGCTCAACATCGTGCTTGACACCGGCGGCCAGCTGGCGTTCAAGGCGGCAGCGGGCGACCCGACGGCCGGCGACGGCCTGGCGCGCTGGAAGTACATGGCGTCGCGGCCGTGGCTGTGGCTCGGCATCGGCAGCTACGTGGCCGAGTTCCTGGTGTGGATCGCCTTCCTCTCGCTGATCCCGCTGTCCGAGGGCGTGCTGCTCGGCTCGATCAACATCGTGGCGATCATGCTGGCCGGGCGCTTCCTGTTCGGCGAAAGACTCACCCGGCTGCGCGTGGCCGGCATCGCGCTGGTCACGCTGGGCGTGGCGATCGTGGGACTGGGCGCATGAAGCGCTTCTACCTGTTCGGCTTCCTGCTGCTGATGGGCTTCGACACCCTCGCGCAGATCAGCTTCAAGTATGCCGGCACCCAGGCGCTGCCGGTGGAGGCGAGCCTGGCGTGGCTGCTGCGCGTGTTCGGCCAGCCGTGGGTGTACGGCGCGGTGGTCGGCTACGTCGGTGCGTTCTTCACCTGGATGGCGCTGCTGAAACACGCGCCGATCGGTCCGGCTTTCGCCGCCTCGCACCTGGAGGTGGTCTCGGTGATGCTGCTGTCGGTGTGGCTGTTCGACGAACACCTCACCGCCGCCCGCGTGCTTGGCGCGATCGCGATCATCGCCGGCATCGCCTGCCTCGGGCTGGCCGAGAGCCGCGAGCACGCGCCGGAAGCGGCCGTCATCTGAACGCAGGCCACGCGCTGCCCATGCTGCCCCGCCGCCGCCACGAATTGCCGCCCACCGCCGGCCTGCCGCTGCAGCTGGCCGACCTGCGTCCCGGTGCGCCGACGCTGGCCGCCGACGTCGCCGCGCTGCTGGGCTTGCCGCCGCTGGCACTGACCTGCTCCGGCACCGCCGCACTTCTGCTTGCGCTGGCCACGCTGCGGGAACTGCAGCCGCAACGCCGTCGCGTGGTGGTGCCGGCCTTCACCTGTCCGCTGGTGGCGATCGCCGTGCGGCAGGCGGGACTGGAACTGCAATTGTGCGATCTCGCGCCCGGCCACCATGACCTGGACCCGGCCGCGCTGCGTGCCGCCTGCGACGAACGCACGCTGGCGATCGTGCCGACCCATCTCGCCGGCCGCGTCGCCGATGTCGACGCCGCGCTCGCCGTCGCGAACGAGGTCGGCGCCTACGTGATCGAGGACGCCGCACAGGCGCTGGGTGCGCGCCGGGCGGACGGCGCCAGCGTGGGCCTGGCCGGTGACGTGGGCTTCTTCAGCCTGGCCGCCGGCAAGGGTCTGTCGATCTACGAAGGCGGCCTGCTTGTCGCGCGCGATCCCGTGCTGCGCGAGAAGCTGGCGCGGGCGGCGAACCGCGTGCCGCCCCATGCCGGCTGGGAAGGGCGGCGGCGCCTCGAACTGCTCGGCTACGCCGTGCTGTACCGGCCGTGGGGGCTGCGCATGGCCTATGGCAACCCGCTGCGTCGCGCGTTGCGCCGCGGCGACGCGGTCGCCGCGGTGGGCGACGATTTTCCGCTGACGATACCGCTGCATCGCGTCGGCCGCTGGCGGCAGGCGCTGGGCGCGCATGCCGCTACGCGCCTGCCGGCGTTCCTGGCGCACACCGCCGCGCAGGCGCAACGCCGGCTGTCGCGACTGCGCGACATCCCCGGCGTGCAGGTGCTGGATGACCCGCCCCACGCCCGCGGCACCTGGCCGTTCTTCGTGCTGCTGCTGCCCGACCAGCGCCGCCGCGACGCCGCGCTGGCGCAACTGTGGCAAAGCGGCCTCGGCGTCAGCCGCCTGTTCATCCACGCCCTGCCCGACTACCCCTACCTCGCCGGCGTGGTTCCCGCCGCCGACGTGCCGCACGCGCGCGACTTCGCCGCGCGCAGCCTCACCGTCGGCAACAGCCCGTGGACGACGGACGCGGATATCGAGGCGATCTGCCGCGTGCTGGAAGCGGTGCTGCGCTGACTCAACCAGTGCGCGCCGCGATCGCGGCCAGCAGCTCCAGGTTCAGCGCGTGCTGCTGCGCCTGCCAGTCGGCAAGGCGGGCGATGTCGACTGCCGGCTGCGCGTCCATCGCGGAGAGCTTGCGCTTCCACCAACTGCGATAGTGGTAGTGCGAGATCTCGCCGTTGATGTCGCTGCCGACCAGGCCGCGACGCAGGCTGCCGACCAGCGCCAGCGCGTGGTCGAGTTGCAGCCGGCCCTGGTCCCAGTTCGTGCGCGCCACCTCGGGCGCGAACACGTCCTTGTCGATCGACAGGTAACTCGGCAGCGTCTGGGTACGCTGGCTTTCGACGAAGGCATCGAGCATGGCCTCCGCCGTGTCGAAGCCATGGAACGCCGGCGCCAGGCCGAGTCGCCGCGACCAGCCGGTATCCACGCCGATGCTCCAGTAGCTCAGCTTGCCGCGCCGCAATGGCGTCAGGTAGTTCTCCCACGCATGCCCGGCGCCGATGTCGGCGGAGGTGATGCCGAGCACGTGCACGTGGCTCACCTGCGGCAGCAGCGCCACGCGGCGCACCCACGAACCGCAATGGACGCCGAACGGGAAGCGCATGTTGTCCGGGTGGTTGTCCAGCACCACCACTTGGAACGGCGCGTTGCCGCGCAGGCGCGCGATCAGCGGCCAGCTCAGGTGGTGGAAGTCGCCGCTGCCGGTGAACACGGTGCCGTGGCTCGTCGGCAGCAGCTCGTCGAGCACGCGCGCGAAGCGCCGCATCGTCGCCAGCGAACAGCCGAAGCGGATCGACTCCTGCCAGCGTTCCAGCGGCAGCACCAGCCGGTCGCGCAGGGGGCCGACGGAGTGGTCGATGTCCAGCACGATCGGCTGGTTCGAAAGCTCACTCATCGGCACTCGCCTCCTGCCACTGGCGGTCGCTTTCGAAATGACCGCCGAGGCGACGCAGCAAGGCGCGCAGCAGCGGGTTGCGCGCGTACACCGCGTGGCGGGTGAAGCTCATCCGCGCGCCGAGAAAGGCTTTCACTTCCGGATCGGTCCAGCCGGCCACGTAATGCGTCAGCCCGCGCCGGCGCGCGTGCTCCAGGTTGTGCATCCAGCTGACGAAGTACAGGTTGTGCTCGCGCGCCTGCGGATAGGCAAAACCGACGTACTTGTCGATCAGCTTGCCGGCGTGTTCGTAGCAGAGGTTCCAGCCGATCATCGCGCCCCCGTGACGGTAGACGAACACCACGCCGCCGCTGGCGGCATCCTGCAGCAGGGTGCGGAAGAAGGCCGCGGTGGGCCGGTCGAAGTGGATCGTGCTTTGCGCGTAGACGTTGTCGAACAGCGCGTGGAACGCCGCCAGCGTCGCCTCGTCGCGAAAGCGCGCGTCGCCGGTCGGCACCGCCTCGACCTCCAGGGCGGCCCGCGCACGCAACTTGCGCCGGATGTTCTTCCGCCGGCCGTGCGACAGGCGCGCCAGGTACTCGTCCTCCGAGTCGAAGTCGATCGGCACCCAGGCCAGCGCCTGGCCCTCCAGCAGCACGAAACCCGCGGCCGCGCAGGCGCCGGCGAAGGCGTGCGCATACGCGTTGTCGGCGTCGCCGAGCAAGGGCGAGTCGTGCGCGATGTCCTTCACGATCAGCAGCCGGCACTGGCGCCCGAAGGCGGCCTTCAGTCCCTGCGCCAGCGCCGCGGGCGCAACCCCCGGCGGCAACGGCGCGTACTCCGTCACGGTGCTGCCGGCGAAGCGCGTGCGCCAGCGCAGCAGCGCCCGCCAGTGGCGGTACAGCGGCAGCGCGGCCACGCGGCGGCGCAGCGCGTCGTCGGCGGTGGTCAGCAGGTCGAACGGCGCCACGAAGGCCGGCATGCCCTGCGGCGAGCGGTCCACCGCGAAACCGGCCGGCGGTTCGGCCGTGAACGCCGCCAGCAGCGCGTCCGGCTCCAGTTGCGCAATGAAAGGCATGAGTAAGCGAGCGTGCCTAGACTGGGGCCGTCAGCTTGCGTCAGCCACCTTGCGCCAGCCTTCCATTGCCGCCTGCCACCCGGGACATGCCATGAATGCCACCACCCAGCAGCAAGTGTTCGAGATCATCGCCAAACAGGCCAAGACCGACGTCGCCAACGTGAAACCCGACTCCACCCTGAAGGACCTGGGCATCGCCTCGCTGGAGGCGATCGAGTTGATCTTCGACATCGAGGAGCACTTCAACATCAACTTCCCCGACCAGCAGGGCGCCAACTTCGACCGCGACACCGCACAGAGCCTGGTCGACGCGGTGGACAAGGCGCTGGCCGACAGGGCCGGCGCCGGTGAAGGAGCCGCCTGATGCAAGGCCTGCCGCTGCGCCGCGTGGCGATCACCGGCATGGGCGCGATCAGCCCGCTCGGCGTCGGCGCCGCGGCGCTGTGGCAAGGCTTGCGCGAAGGGCGCAGCGCGATCGGCCCGCTGCGCCACCCCGACGCCGAACGGCTGCGCGTGAAGGTCGCCGCGCAGGTACCGGCCAGCTTCGACCCGGCGGCCAATCTCGACGAACGCATCCTGCCCACGCTCGACCGCACCTCGGAATTCGCGCTGCACGCGGCGCGCGAGGCGGTGGCGCAATCCGGGCTGGAGTTCGCGAATCACGGGCTCGGCCTGCGCACCGCGGTGGTCGTCGGCACCGGCGTCGGCGGCGAGACCACCCAGGACGAGCAGAGCCGGCGCCTGTACGGCGAGAACGCGCAGCGCGCGCATCCGCTCACCATCGTGCGGCTGATGACCAACGCCTCGGCCAGCCAGATCAGCATCGCCTACGGTTTGCGCGGCCCCACCTTCGCCGTGGCCAGCGCCTGCGCCTCGGCCAACCACGCCATCATCCAGGCCGCGCAGATGATCCGCTGCGGCATGGCCGACGCCGCCGTGACCGGCGGCACCGAGGCCTGCCTCACCTATGGCGCGCTGCGCGCGTGGGAGGCGATGCGCGTGCTGGCCGACGACACCTGCCGCCCGTTCAGCGCGAACCGGCACGGCCTGGTGCTCGGCGAAGGCGCCGCCATCTTCGTGCTGGAATCCATGGAACATGCGCAGGCCCGTGGCGCCACCATCCTCGCCGAACTCGCCGGCAGCGGCATGACCGCCGACGCCAGCGACATCGTGATGCCCAGCGCCGAAGGCGCCGCAAGCGCGATGCGCCAGGCGCTGGACGAAGCCGAACTCAACCCCGCCGACGTGGACTACATCAACGCCCACGGCACCGGCACCTCGGCCAACAACGTCACCGAAACCCGCGCCATCCGCCTCGCCTTCGGCGCGCACGCGGACCGCCTCGCGGTGTCCTCCACCAAGTCGATGCACGGCCACGCGCTGGGCGCCTCCGGCGCGCTGGAACTGGTCGCCGCCATCGGCGCGCTGCGCGACAGCGTGGTGCCGCCCACCGCCAACCTGGACCAGGCCGATCCGGCCTGCGATCTCGACTATGTGCCGAACGTGGCGCGCGAGATGCCGGTGCGGGCGGTGCTCAGCAATTCGTTTGCGTTCGGGGGGTTGAACGCGGTGTTGGCGTTGAAGCGGGCGCCCTGAGCGGGGCGCCTCAAGCAAGCCCGCCTCCCTGCTCGTCATTCCTGCGAGACGCTTTTCAACAGCCGAAGGCTGGTCAGGCAGGAATCGCACTTCAGCCCTCGCGCAAGACGACGCGTGCCCTTGTAGGAGCGCGCTTGCGCGCGATGCTTTTTCTCGCTTGCCAGCATCTCAGAGCAAGAGCTTTCGTCTGCCTTCGGCAGCCGAGTTACTTTCTCTTTGCGTGGCCAAAGAGAAAGTAACCAAAGAGAAAGGCCACCCCGCTTGGCGCTTGCCGCCCATCCATGGGCGGCAAGTCCGTGAGCCGGGGCCGGGCTTTTCGACAGCACATCCATGTGCTGGCGAAAAGGCATCGGCATCCTGCCGATGCCCGCTGCGCGGCCTGTCGACCCCGACTCACCGCCGCACAGGGGCCCCGGTAGAGCAGCGGGCCATCCTGGCCCGCACTTTCAGAAAGAGCCGGAGCAAAGCCACAGCGCCGCGCGCGGATTGTTATGTTCCTTCATGAGGCAAGAGTTGCAGAGTCCGTTGCTGATTGACCGCTTACGACCCGGAGCGAACATTGGGAAAGCTGCCGATGTTGCGTAGCGCGCTATGCTCCAAGCCGCATCACAGCAACGTGGCCGCGTGCAGGGGGGCAGGATGGGCACCGCAAGACAGGATTTTGAACGCTTTGTGCGCTGGTTGAACGACCCCGGGCGCCTTGCCCCTGAGAGTTCGCGCAGGATGGCCAACCTGACGCTGGCGAACTTCGATGCTGTGGCCGCGATGGCCAGGCAGCGCAACAACCGTTCTCAACTCCTGGCGCGCTTGGCCCGCCAACACCTCGCGACCACGAGCGCGGATCTTCCAGATCTCCCCGACGCGACCGCCCAAGGGCAATGGCCATGGCTTCGGCTGCGCTCCCTAACCCTAGGGCCGTTTCGCGGCTTTCGCGAGCCCCAGGCCTTCGATCTGAGCAAACGAGTCACCCTCTGCTACGGGCCGAACGGCAGCGGAAAGAGCAGTTTGTGCGAGGCGCTCGAATACGCGCTGTGCGGAGCCGTAGAAGAGGCAGGCTCGAAGCGGATCGAGCAGCGTGAATACCTTGCCAACATCCACGCCGGTCGCTTCGCCAACCCCAACCTCACAGCTACCGATGCTGAAGGCGGTGAGGTCCGGGTCGCCGCCGACGAGGACGCGTTCCGCTTCTTCTTCGTCGAAAAGAACCGGATCGATAACTTCTCGCGGATAGCCGCGACGTCTCCTGGGCGCAAGACCGACCTGATCGCGACTCTGTTCGGAATGGAGCAGTTCAACAACTTCGCCTCGCACTTCAATGAGTCGATGGACGCCGCGCTCACGCTCACCACCGAGACGCAGGCACAGCTAGCCGGTCGCAGGCAAGCCCTTCGGGCCGACGAACTGACGCGCGACGGCGAGGTGGAGCAGCTCCGCGCCCTTGATGAAGCCGCGGCCGACTACGCCACAGGCGTCGCCGAGAACCTCACCTATAACAATCTCATGCTGTTGGTGTTCGGAAGCGAGGAGACGCCCAGTCGCCTGCAGGAGCTCGACACGAAGCTACGCTCGCTGATACCAGCAGTCACGAATTGCTCGCGCCGGATTGTTGCCGACTTATTCGCCAAAGCGGATGTTGGCGTGGAGAACTTGGCAACCTCGCAACGCAGTCTCGACGAGCAACGCAGCCAAGTCTCTTTCCGACGGCTCTTCGCCGCAGTGCAGGCTCTGCGCGCAGAGCGCGAGGATCGCTGCCCGGCGTGCCTGACGCCAATCGCCGAAGTGGCGAGCAACCCGTTCGAGCGGGCCGACGCGGGCTTGCGCGAACTGGAAGAGCTCGCGAGACTCGAAGCTGACCACGATAGTCTGCGGCGCGCAGCAGGCGAGGCAAGCCGCGCCCTGCAAACCGGCCTTCGCAATCTCGAAGAGTTCCTGGTGAGCGAAGGCAGGGCGGACACACTGGTCGGGGCCTACCTGCACGCCCTACCTCGCAGCCCCGACGCTCTCGATTGGTGGATAGCTGTGTACTCGCCGGAGACCGACGAGACCGGCGCGACGCCATCGCTCGAGCAGATTTTGGTCGTGGCCGATCAAGCCGCTGCGCGCGACGAGCGCACACGCGAGGCATTGCAACGGCGCGACGAAGACATGGCAGAGCAGACGCGATTGAACGAAGCCCGCGTCTGGATAGCGGAACACGACGGTCGCCGCAGCCAGGTCATGGAGAACGCCGCGCAGGCCCGAGGCCGCATCACGCAATGGGAAGAAGCGAACGCCGACCTGATCAGGCGCGCGAGTGAGGAAGAGCAGGCCAACGCGCGCGACCGGCCTATCAAAGAGGCCTATGACAGCTTTTACGGTCTGCTTGGACGCTTTCGCGAGCAGCTTCCCGGCATGCTTATGGCGGACCTGAACGCTTCGACCATGGCGCTATACAACGAGTTCAACCACTGGGACCGCGGCGAGGACAAGCTAGCTGACCTCCGCCTGCCGCTCACCGGCGACGGCATCATTGACATCGCCTTTCGCGGTAACCCCCAGCAGCGAGTGAACGCGCTAGCCGCTTTGAGCGAGGGGCACATCCGCTGTCTGGGCCTCGCGATCCTATTGGCGAAGGCTGAGGCTGTGGGCGCTCCGCTCATCATCTTCGATGACGCAATCAATGCGATCGACCACGACCATCGCAGCGGCATCCGCGCGGCGATTTTCGAGTCGGAGCGCTTTCGGCAGACGCAGATCATCCTCACCTGTCACAGCCCCGAGTTCGTCAAGGATATCGAGAACCACTTGCCGCGGGATCTCCGAGACGACTGCCACCAGTACGTGCTGCTGCACCACCGCGGCGACTATCAGCCACGCGTAAACCCTCCGGGGACTCAAAATTATCTGGCGCGCGCAAGGGAAGCCATCGACGAACGCTTCAACGCTCGCGACGCGCTCTCATTCGCGCGCAAATCACTGGAGATGCTCACCCACAAAGCTTGGAAGTGGCTCGAATCGCATCGGGTGGGCAACATTTCGGTGCAAATCGAAGGGCCCGGCAAAGAGCCACAGCTATATGGCCTGTGCACGGCGCTGCGCAGGAAGCTGATGGACGCGCGGACCTTCGCCCACGATAGTAAGGCGCCGCTGCTCGAGAACCTGAACACGATCCTGGGCATCCCGGAGGACAACTTGGTTTGGACGCTCCTCAACAAGGGCGCACACGAAGAGCCAAACCGGGACGATTTCGACATGGTCCATGTCGAGACCGTCCTCGCCGTCCTCAGCAACGTTGACGCGCTGGAGCTCCGACCAAATCGGTGATTGTAGAAAAGGTGTCAGGGACGAATACCCTCAAGCTTGCGGTGCTTTGGCTTCTGGCGCGCAGGATGCGCGCCTGCTTTTTCGGGTCCCCTCGGCGGCGGTGAGGCGGGGACGATCAGGCCGCGTAGCGGGCGTTGCCAGGGATGGCAACGCCTTTTCGCGCGGGCAGGAGCCCGCTCGAAAAGCCCGGCCACGGCTCACGGACTTTCCGGCCAGGGATGGACGGAAAGCGCCGCCGCGGGGTGCCGTTTTCTCTTGGTTACTTCTCTTTTGGGCACGCAAAAGAGAAGTAACTCGGGCGCCGTAGGCGCACGAAAGCTCTTGCTTTTGAAGCTCTGGCTTTCTCTCTCTCTCTCGAATAGCACACATAAGCAAGAGCATCGCCCGCGGGCAGGCTCCTACAAAGGTATTCGTTGACGGGCGAAGTGCGATGCCTGCCTTCGTAGGCATGACGGATGTGAGGGTGCGATGCTTGCCTTCGCCGGCATGACGGCGAGAGGGAGAAGTCGCGGGCATGAAAAAGGCCCGGCAGCCACCTGCCGAGCCTTTGATCCACGCCGCGCAAATCAGCCCTTCTTGGCCTTCGTCAGCAACTGATCCAGCAGCGCGATCGCCAGATCGATCTCCTCGTGCGTGATGTCGAGCGACGGCGCGAAGGTGATCACGTTCTTGTACCAGCCGCCCACGTCGAGCACGAGGCCGATCTTCTTGCCGTTGTGGGTGAGGTCGCCGGCGAGGCCGATGTCGACCATTCTGTCGAGCAGCGCCTTGTTCGGGGTGAAGCCGTCGTCGGTGCAGATCTCGGCGCGCAGCGCCAGGCCGAGGCCGTCGACGTCGCCGATTTCCTTGTGCTTTTTCTGCAGCTCGCGCAGGCCGGCGAGGAAGTGCGCGCCTTTCTTCGGCACGCTGGTCTCGTAGTCCAGCTCGTAGCCCATCTTGATGACTTCGAGGCCGAGCGAGGTGCCGAGCGGGTTGGAGTTGAAGGTGGAGTGGGTGGAGCCGGGCGGGAAGATGGTGGGGTTGATCAGTTCCTCGCGCGCCCACAGGCCGGACAGCGGGTTCAAGCCATTGGTGAGCGCCTTGCCGAACACCACGATGTCGGGCGTCACGCCGAAGTGCTCGATCGACCACAGCTTGCCGGTGCGCCAGAAGCCCATCTGGATTTCGTCGGACACCAGCAGGATGCCGTACTGGTCGAGCACCTTCTTCAGGCCCTTGAAGAAACCCATCGGCGGGACGACGTAGCCGCCGGTGCCCTGGATCGGCTCGACGTAGAACGCGGCGTATTCGCACTGGTTGGTCTTGGGGTCCCACACGCCGTTGTATTCGGTCTCGAACAGGCGCGCGAACTGGTGCACGCAGCTGTCGGAATATTCTTCGGCCGTCATGCCCTTGGGGCGGCGGAACGGGTACGGGAACGGCAGGAACATCGCGCGCTCGCCGAAGTGGCCGAAGCGGCGGCGGTAGCGGTAGCTGGAGGTGATCGACGAGGCGCCCAGGGTGCGACCGTGGTAGCCGCCCTCGAAGGCGAACATCAGGCTCTTGCCGTTGCGCGCGTTGCGCACGATCTTCAGCGAGTCCTCGATCGCCTGCGCGCCGCCGACGTTGAAATGCACGCGCCCGTCCAGGCCGAACTTCTTCTTCGCGTCCAGCGCCACCGCCTTGGCCAGCTCGATGCGGCTCTGGTGCAGGTACTGGCTGGCCACCTGCGGCAGCAGGTCGATCTGCTGCTTCAGCACGTTGTTGAGGCGCTTGTTGCCGTAGCCGAAGTTGACCGCCGAGTACCACATCTGCAGGTCGAGGAACGGCACGCCGGCGCTGTCGAACATGTAGCTGCCTTCGCAGCTGCGGAAGATCTTCGGCGGGTCGACGTAGTGCACGGTGTCGCCGAAGGAGCTGTATTTCGCCTCGTCGGCGAGCAGCTGGGCGTCGTCGATCACGACGGCAGCGTTCTTGTCGAAAACATTCATCGGAAGTCCGGGGTCGGTAAAGGAGTGGATCGCGCGGGCCGGCCGGTCAGGCCGTGGTCGCCGGCGCAGGGGTGGCGGGCTGGCCGGACAGGCTGCCGTCCAGCAGCTGCGGCAGCAGGTCGAGCGCATCCTCGAAGCCGGTGATCGGCACGTAGGGGATGCCGGCGGCGCGGCAGTGCTCGATCAGGCGGTGCTTGGCGAACACGAAGTCGACGCGGTCGGCGGCGCAGAAATCCGAGGCGCCATCGCCGATCAGCAGCGTCTTCGCGCCGCCCGCGCGGGCCTGCGCCACGCAGGCGCACTTGCAGGTGCCGCTGCGGCAGCCGTCGGCCTGGAACGGCGAGGTGAGCTGCCACTGTTGCGGCGGCGTGGCCGGCGCCAGGTGGTTCGCCGCCAGCGGCAGGTCGTCCAGGCCGTAGCGGGCGAGAATCTGCCGGATCGCGACATCGAGGCCGTCGCTGACCACGCGGATCGGCGCGCCCAGTTCGTGCGCCTTCGCCACGAAGCCGGGGAACGCGTGGTCGATCCACATCCCGGCCAGGTGCGTGTCCAGTTCGGCGCGGCTCATCTGCAGCAGCGCGACCTGGCCGGCCATGCATTCGCGCGAACCGATCCGGCCGGCGCGCCAGTCCTGCTCCAGCACTTCCCAGCCGGGGCGGCCGAAGCGATCGAGCAGCGAGTCGATCACGTCCTCGACGGAAATGGTGCCGTCGAAATCGCACAGGATGGTCCAGCCGGAAACGGGCATCACGAACTCACGTCGGCAACGATGGGGCGGCAGCTTAGGCAGCCTGCCTTTCCATCGCCTTTCCGTCGCCTGGCGCGGCCGGCGCCCGCGCAAATCGGCGCATCCGTAAGCAAAAGGAAAGCTGGCCCGCGTAGCGTGGCAAGGCACGGACCAGCCGACTTGCCTGGTCGGGGAGAGGACCATGCGTGCGCCATCGTTCCTGCTGCTGTGCCTTGCCTTGCTCGCCTCGACCGGTGCGATGGCCGCGAGTGGCCTGCTGGGCATCGACCATCGCCTCCACTACGACAACCGCGGCATCTGGAACCGCACGGACCAGAACGCGCTGGTCTACGGCACGGTCGCCACGGTGGTCGGCGGTGCGCTGGCCTTCGGCGACCACGACAAGCTGGGCGACACCTTCTGGCGCTCGGTGGACGCGCTCGCGGTGACCGCGGTGGCCAGCGAGGGGTTGAAGCTCACCTTCCAGCGTGAACGCCCTTCGCAGACCAGCGACCCGAACCGCTGGTTTGCCGGCACGCACGCGCAGAGTTTTCCCAGCGGCGAGGTGGCGGCGATCTCGGCGGCCGTCACGCCGTTCATGGTGAACTACGGCCACGACCATCCCGCGGTCTACGCACTGGCCCTGCTGCCGGTCTACGACGCCGTGGCGCGGGTGAAGACGCACGGCCACTGGCAGAGCGATGTCCTGGTGGGCGCGGCGATCGGCACCGGCGTGGGCCTGTGGGCCGCGCATCGGGATTCGCCGCTGATCATCGGCTGGCTGCCCGGCGGCTTCCAGGTCGGCTTCATCCATCATTTCAAGTGATGCGAGGGACGCAATCCGTCACCGGGGCTCCGACTGCGCACTCGTGGCGCGCTATCGTGGCGTCCATGATCGGGCGCAACCACGGCGGATGGATCGGTCTGATGCTCGCCACGCTGCTCGGCGTGGGGGGCTGCGCTACCTACACCGACCTGCCGCTGGACGGCGGCGCCGGTGCGTCCGGCGTGGCCCGGCTCAGCGCGCCGACCGCGGAGATGCCGCTGCCCGCGTGGTCGACACACCGGTTCGATCCGGCCGATGGCCTGGATGTCACCGAGGTGGCGATGCTGGCGGTGGCCAACAGTCCGCAGCTGCGACTCAAGCGCGACGAGCTGGGCGTCGCGCGGGCGCAGGCGTTCGCCGCCGGGCTGCTGCCCGATCCGCAGTTGGCGGTGTCGGCGGATGTTCCGCGCCATTCCGGCGCCGGCTTCGTCACCGCCTACAGCCTCGGCCTCAGCGAAGACATCGGTGCCTTGCTGACGCGCTCCTCGCGCCGCGCCGCCGCGCGCGACCAGGTCAACCAGGTCAACCTCGACCTGCTGTGGGCCGAGTGGCAGACGGTGGCGCAGGCGCGGCTGCTGTTCGACCAGGTGCTGAACCTGCGCGCGCAGCAGGCGCGACTCGAGCGCGAGCAGGAGGCCGTGGCGACGGTGGATACCTACATCCGCGCCGCGCTGGACGCGGGCAACCTCACCTACGACAGTGCCAGCGCCGGGCTCAATACGCAGGCCGACGTGCGCAAGCGGCTGGCCGAGACGGCGATCGCGCTGCACCAGGCACAAGGCGACCTGCATCAGCTGCTCGGCCTGGCACCCGCGGTGAAGCTCGACCTGGTCGGCGCGCCCTGGCTCGATCAGCCCACGCCGTCGCAGGTGCAAGCGGCGCTCGACGACCTGCCGCGGCGGCGACCGGACCTGCTGGCCCTGCAGGCCGGCTACCAGTCGCAGCAGGCCAGGCTGCGCAGTGCGATCCTGGCCCAGTTCCCCGCGCTGAACATCGGCTTCAACACGGCACGCGACACCAGCGCGGTGTACACCAACGGGCTGAGCATCGGCATCACCCTGCCGTTGTTCGATCGCAACCGCGGCAACATCGCGATCGAGCGGGCGACGCGCCAGCAACTGCATGACGACTATGCGGCGCGCGTGCTGGCCACACGCAGCGACATGCAGCGCATCACCCGCGACCTGGCCACGCTCGACCGGCAACTCACCGGGCTGGACGCGCATGCGAGGCAGCTCGACCTGGCCGGCGCGTCGGCCGAACGCGCCTGGCAGGCCGGCACGCTGGACTGGCCGACTTACCTCGCGATTCGCGCCAGCGCGCTCGCAGCCGACCTCGACCTGCTGGCCGTGCGCCAGGAACGCGCCCGGCAGTCGATCGCGCTGGATGCCCTGCTCGGCAACACCGACCTCGTTGCCGCCCATCCCGATGCCACCCAGGCTGCCACGCCATGAATCGCTTCGTCATCCTGCCTGTGCTGGGCGTCCTCCTGCTGGCCGGCCTGTTGTCGGCTTGCGGCAACGCGGCCCCGGATGACGACGAGGCCGCCGCGCCCGCCGGCGGTGTCGTCGCGGTCACCACCGCCATGCCTGTGCAGACGACGTTTCACGACACCATCGAAGCCTGGGGCAGCGCCGCCGGCGATCCGCAGCGCGCACGCACGATCAGCCTGGCGCAAGGCGGCCAGATCACGGCATTGCATGCATCGGCGGGACAGGCGGTGGAGCGCGGCGCGCCCTTGCTGACGATCACCCCGGACCCGGTCGCGCGCAGCGCCTGGCAGCAGGCGCAGAGCGCGCTGACGCTCGCCGCCGGCGAACTCAAGCGCACCGAACGACTGGCGGCGCAGCGGCTGGCCACGCAATCGCAGCTGGCCGCGGCGCGCAAGGCGCTGGCCGATGCGCAGGCGACGCTGGACGCACAGCGCGCGCTCGGCGGCGGCGCGGCCAGCGAAACCGTCGAGGCGCCGGCCGCCGGCGTGGTCACCGCGCTGCGGGTCGGCCTGGGCGAGCGGATCGCCGCCAATGCGCCCCTGCTCGATTTCACCCCGACGCATGCGCTGCTCGCGCTGCTGGGCGTGCAGCCGGACGATGGCCCGCGCCTGCAGCCCGGCATGGCGGTGCAGCTGCGTGCGGTGTACGGCACGCAGACGTTCGCCGGCACGCTGCGCATGGTCGGCCAGTCGATCAACCCGCAGAGCCATCTGCTCGATGCCCAGGTCGAGCTGCCGGCCGCCGCCGGCGCCAGCCTGGTGGCGGGCGCGCCGCTGCAAGCGCAGATCCGCACCACCGATTTCACCGCGTGGTCGGTGCCGCGCGCCGCCGTGCTGCATGACGCGCGCGGCGACTATCTGTTCCAGGTCGAGCATGGCCATGCCAAACGGGTCGACGTGACAGTGCGCAGCGCGCAGGGCGATCCGGTGGGCGTGGCCGGGCCGCTCGATCCGAAGGCGAAGGTGATCGTGCTCGGCGTGTACGAACTCGACGACGGCGACGCGGTGCGGGAGTCGGTCAAGTGAGCCTCACCGCATGGATGCAGCAGCATCGTCGTTCGCTGCTGTTCCTGGCGCTGATGCTGGCACTCGGCGGCGTCGCCAGCGCGTTCCTGATGCCGGTGGCGCTGTTCCCGAACGTGTCGTTCCCGCGGGTGCAGCTGACCCTGGATGCGGGCGACCGCCCGGCCGACCAGATGGCGATCGAGGTGACCACGCCGGTGGAGGAGGCGGTGCGCCGGGTGCGCGGCGTGCGCGACGTGCGCTCCACCACCAGCCGCGGCAGTGCGGATATCGCGATCAGCTTCGACTGGGGCGCGGACATGGCCGGCGCGCTGCAGGAGGTCAACGGTGCGGTGAGCCAGGTGTTGCCGCAGCTGCCGGCAGGCACGCAGATCGCTTCGCGCCGGATGGACCCGACCACCTTCCCGGTGCTGGCCTACAGCCTGCGTTCGCACACGCTGTCGCCCAGTGCGCTGCATGATCTGGCGCAGTACCAGTTGCGCCCGCTGCTGAGCGGCATCAACGGCGTCGCCCACGTCGACGTGCAGGGCGGCGAGGTGGCCGAGTTCCACGCCGACGTCGATCCGGGCAAGCTGCGCGCGCTGGATCTGAGCCTGGCCGAGGTGTCGGCCGCGGTGAGCCACGCCGCCACGATCCAGGCGATGGGCCGCGTCGCCGACCACTACAAGCTCTACCTGCTGCTGGCCGACAACCAGCCGAAGACGCTCGCCACGCTGCGCAACATCGTGTTGCGCGCCGGCCCGGGTGGCGTGGTGCGGCTGGGCGACGTGGCGCGGGTCAGCCTGAGCCACGTGCCGCAGTGGATCCGGGTCAATGCCGACGGCCAGGACGCGGTACTGCTGCAGGTCTACCAGCAGCCGGCCGGCAACAGCGTGCAGATCGCCAGCGACGTGAGGCAGCGCCTCGCCGGGTTCGCGCCGCAGATGCCGGCGGGGGTGACGGTGGCCAACTGGTACGACCAGACCCAACTGGTCACCGGCGCGGCCAGCAGCGTGCGCGACGCGATCCTGATCGGCATCGTGCTGGCCGGGCTTGTGCTGTTCGTGTTCCTGCGCAATACGCGGATGATCCTGATCGCGCTGATCGTGGTGCCCGCCGTGCTGGCGATCACCGTGCTGCTGCTGCGCGTGCTCGGCATGAGCTTCAACATGATGACCCTGGGCGGCATGGCCGCGGCGGTCGGGCTGATCATCGACGACGTCATCGTGATGCTCGAGCACATTACCCGCCGGCTGCACCAGGGCGAAGGGCATCTGCACGATCGCATTGCCGGCGCGGCACGGGAGTTCACCCGCCCGCTGACCGGTTCCAGCGCCGCCACCGTGGTGATCTTCCTGCCGCTGGCCTTCCTTACCGGCGTCACCGGCGCGTTCTTCAAGGCGCTGTCGCTGACCATGGCCAGCGCGCTGATCATTTCCTGGCTGCTGACCTGGGTGGCGGTGCCGCTGCTGGCCGAACGCCTGCTCGACCAGCGCCATCTCGCCGAGCGTCCGCGCTCGCGCTTCACCACGCGGATGATGGACGGCTATCACAAGCTGCTGGCGCGCTGGCTGCGACGCCCCGCGCTGGTGTTGCTGCTGCTCGTGCCGCTGATTGCGCTCGGCGGCTTCGCGTACACCCGGGTCGGTACCGGCTTCATGCCGAAAATGGACGAGGGCGGTTTCATCCTCGACTACCTGTCCAAACCCGGCACCTCGCTGGAGGAAACCAACCGCCTGCTCAACCAGGTCGAGACGATCATCCGCGCCAACCCCTGGGTCGACACCTATTCGCGGCGCACCGGCCTGCAACTGGGCGGCGGTCTCACCGAGGCGAACCAGGGCGACTTCTTCGTGCGCCTGAAGAACGGTTCGCGACCTTCAACCGAAGAGGTGATGGCGCAGGTGCGCACGGCGGTCGAGGCGCGGGTGCCGGGGCTGGACATCGACCTGGCGCAATTGATGGAGGACCTGATCGGCGACCTGGTGGCGGTGCCGCAGCCGATCGAGGTGCAGCTGTACGGCGACGACGAGAAGCAACTGGACGCCACCGCCGCGAAAGTCGCCGCGGCGATCGGCAAGATCCCCGGTGTGGTCGGCGTGCTCGACGGCATCAACCCCGCCGGCGATGCACTGACGGTGCAGGTCGATCCGGCCAGGGCCGCGCTGCAGGGGCTGGACCCGGTCGCGGTCACCGACCAGGTGGCGGCGGCCATCGACGGCACGGTCGCCGCGCAGCTGCCGGTGGACGGCAAGGTGGTCGGTGTGCGCGTGCGCCTGCCCGATGACGCGCACCAGCGGCTCGACCAGGTGGCGGCGCTGCCGATCCGCGCCGCGGACGGCCATCTGTTTCCACTGGCGCAGGTGGCGACGCTCAAGCAGGTGCAGGGCCAGCCGGAAGTCACCCGCGACAACCTCAAGCGCATGGTGGCGGTGACCGGACGCATCAGCGGGCGCAGCCTCGGCGCGGTGATCGGCGACGTCAAGCACGCGCTGGCCCGACCGGGCCTTCTGCCGAAAGGCATGTACTACCAGCTTGGTGGTGTCTACCAGCAGCAGCAGCAGGCTTTTCGCGGGCTGGCCATCGTGATGCTGGCGGCGATCGCGCTGGTGTTCACCCTGCTGCTGTTCCTGTACGAGAGTTTCCGCGCGGCGCTGGCGATCATGGCGATGCCGCTGCTGGCGCTGCCCGGGGTGTTTGCCGGGCTGTGGCTGACCGGCATCGAGCTGAACATCTCCTCGATGATGGGCATGACGATGATCGTGGGCATCGTCACCGAGGTGGCGATCTTCTACTTCTCGGAACTCGAGGACGCGCAGCGCAGCGTCGCCCTGCACGAGGCCCTGCACGAAGCCGGCACGCACCGCAGCCGGCCGATCCTGATGTCGACCCTTGCCGCGATCCTGACCCTGTTGCCGCTGGCGCTGGCGCTCGGCCAGGGTTCGCAGATGCAGCAGCCGCTGGCGGTGGCGATCATCGCCGGCATGCTGCTGCAGCTGCCGCTGGTGCTGCTGGTGATGCCGGTGCTGTACGCGCTGCTGCGTCGCCACGACACGCCGCCCGCTGCAAACGGACCTGCGCCCGCAGGCTGATGTTCTCCGTCCCCACGCCAAGGTGACTGCCATGCAAACGCAAAGACTGCTTCGCTCCCTCGTGCCGGCCGCGCTGGCCTTGCTGCTCGCGCCGGTGGCGGGCCGTGCCGCATCGCCTGCCCCGGTACCGCGGTTGTTGTCGACTCTGCCGCTGGGTGGCGCGGGCGGCTGGGATTACCTCAGTTTCGACGCGGCGCCGCGGCACCTGTTCGTCAGCCGCGGCGATCGTGTGCTGGTGATCGATGTCGACGCGAACCGGCAGATCGGCACGGTTGCCGATACCCCCGGCGTGCATGGCATCGCGATCGCCGACGACCTGCAGCGCGGTTTCACCAGCAACGGCAGGAGCGCCTCGGTCACCGAGTTCGACCTGCGCACGTTCAAGCCGCTGGCGACCATCGGCGGCACCGGCGAGAACCCCGACGCCATCGTCTACGACGTCCCCTCGCATCACGTGCTGACCTTCAATGGCAGGAGTCATTCGGCCAGCGTGATCGACCCGGCCAAGGGCGCGGTGATCGCCACGATCGCGCTGCCCGGCAAGCCGGAGTTCGCGGTGTCCGATGGTGCCGGCCACATCTACGACAACATCGAGGACAAGGCCGAGCTGGTCGAGATCGACACCGCCGCCGACACGGTGCTGCGCGTATGGCCGCTGGCCGGGTGCGAATCGCCCAGCGGGCTGGCCATCGACCTCGTGCACCATCGGCTGTTCTCGGTCTGCGACAACCGGCTGATGGTCGTCACCGATGCGCGCGACGGTCACCAGGTCGCCCGCGTGCCGATCGGCGACGGCCCGGATGCGGTGGTGTTCGACGCCGCCGCGTCGACGATCTACAGCTCCAACGGCGAAAGCGGCACGGTCACCGCCATCCACCAGGACGACGCGGACCACTATCGCGTCAGCGCCACCATCGCCACCCAGGTCAGCGCGCGCACGCTGACGCTGGACCCGAAGCTGCACCGGCTCTATCTCTCCGCCGCGCGTTTCGGCAGCGCGCGGCAGCCGAATGGCCGGCACACGATCGTGCCGGGCAGCTTCGCCGTCCTGACCGTGGGGCAGCCTTGACGGTTGCGGCGACCAGCCCATGCCGGCCCGCCCCCGGTGCGGGCTTCACGCGTGACGTTGCGCCTGATCGAGGGAGGGTGAGGCCGGTTCGCTGATCGCGCGCGACGACGACAACCGCGCACACCAGCGCGCGGCGGTGACCGCCACGGCCGCGGCATTCATGCCGCGGGTATCCAGCGCGGCATTGGCGCCGCCATGCGGCCCGTACTTGGCCGGATCGGTCACCGAGAACAGGCCCAGCGTGGGCGTGCCGCTGGCGGCGGCCAGGTGCATGACGCCGCAGTCGGCGCTGATGAAGCCGTCCATGCAGGAGATCATCGCGGCCATCCGGCGCAGGTTGCGCGAGTAGTACGGCGCCAGTTGCGAGCCGAGCTGCGAGCGCCCATGCGCCGCCAGCATGTCCACCAGCTGCACCTGCGGGCACAGCGACTGGAACGTGTCCACGAACTGCCGCCACCAGTCCTCGCTGTAGCACTTGGCACCGGTGGCGTTGGGGAAGATCGCCACCGTCATGTCGCGGTGCCCGCCTGCCTCGCCACGGACCCGCGCCAGTGTCTTGGCCGCCGCCTGCTTCTCGCCGGTGGTCAGGTCGAGATTGAGTCGGGGATAGTCGGCGGCGATCGTGCCGGCATACGCCTGGCGCAGCAGGAACACGCCGCGGTCGGCCAGGTGGGCAGGCCACGTCAGCGCATGCCATGCGGAGGCGGGATTCACCAGCGCATCCGGAAATCCCAGCTTGTGTCTGGCCTGCGCCATGGCCAGCGCGATCCGCCCCGACTGCGAGCCGTTGCAGGCGTCGATGGCGAGGTCGTAGCGGCATCGTCGCAGCGCGCGCAATACCCCGGCGGAGTACCAGATGTGCCGGGCGATCTTCTGCGGCAACGCGAAAACGTCGTGGACACTGAACCGGTTCGCGTACAGACAGGCCGTGGCGTGGCTGCCGAGGATGTCGATCTCCGCGCCCGGATAAAGCGTCTCGATCTCCGCGATAAGCGGGCTGATCAGCACACTGTTGCCCAGCCGGTGATTCGGGCGGCAGACCAGCACCCGATGAATGCCGGTGGTCGGCAAGCCACCCGGAGCGCATAACTGACCACCCACCTTGTGGAACATCCGGCGCAGCATCCAGCTCACCGCAACCCGTCGCCAGGCGTCTTTCGGGAGCGATCGCTTGAGCGAACCGGTGGCCGTTGGCGGCGCGGCGACGAACTGGCGGACGATAGCGGTGATGGTCATGACGCCAGCATGAGGCACGTCGCTTTCAGCTCGCTTATCGACCGGTGAGGATCTGGTTAAGGCAACGCACGAACCGTGCCCCGATGCCCGTCATTCCCGCTTTCGCGCACCGTTGTCCGGAATGAATCCGCAGGCACCCCGGCCGCTCATCGCAGCCTGCCGCACGGACTGGTTCCGGTTGACCGCTCCAGCGCGTCGTCAGGGATGCCTCAATCGTTGTCCGCGCCTTCCAGCGAGTTCTCCAGCACCTTGCCGGTCTTTGCGTCGACGCCGACCTCGTGCGTCGCCTTGGCGGAGCTGATGTCGAACGAGTAGCGCAGGCCGCTGCCGCCGGGCTCCTGCTCCAGCTCCTCCTTGACGATCTTGCCGGGATACGCCTTCAGGGCGATGTCGCGGGCATGACTCATGTCGATCTTCGCCTGCGTCTTGAGATTCGCCGGCGGGGTGGCTTGCGCCGGCAGGGTGGCGCTGGCCGCCAGCAGGGCCAGCGCGAGGGAAACAACCAGTACGTTGCGCATGTTCATTCCTTCAGTCATGGGGGAATGACAGCGTCGCCGAACAAGCTTCGTGGACGCTTAGGGATGCTCTGATCTATTCCACGCACCCGGCATGACGTCCAGAAGGCCCGCAGGGTGTGTTGCGTGGCGCAGGGCAGACTGGCCGTCCGTTCAAGCTACGCGGCGCAGCCTGCGGGCCTTCTGGACGTCACCCCATCTTTTGATTCAATGCGTCGGGGCCGCACTGTATGCGCGCAGCGATTCGCCCCAGCGTCTAGACAGACGGCCAGTCTGCCGTCGCCGCTGCGACAAACCGCTGCGCGCATACAGCGCGGTGACGGGTACGCGGATTAGATCAGGGCATCCCTGGTGCCGGCCGGATGCGGCGGTGTTCCTGCTCAACCCGGCAGTCGCCATCTTCCGCGAGGCCGATGCGGAGGGATGCCCGTGCTGCCGGCCTTCGAGGTGCTCGCGGCGGTCAGCAGATGCACGAAGCGGGCCGCGATCACGCCGGTGCTGAAGCGCTCGCGGACGAAGGCCTCGGCCGCCACGCCCATCGGCTGCCGGCGCGACGGGTCGCACATCGCCACGATGGCGGCACGCCACGCTTCGACGTCGCCGGGCGGCAGCAGCACGCCGGTGACGCCCGGCTGCAGCGTTTCCGGAATGCCGCCGATGTCGCTGGCCAGCACCGGCAGGCCGGCGGCCTGCGCCTCCACCGAGACGCGCCCGAAGGTTTCCGGGGCGATGGACGGAAAGGCCAGCATCGACATGGCGCTGTAGTACGGGTGGATGTCGTTGACCCAGCCCGGGAAATGGTGGCGGTTGCCCAGCGGATGCGCGGCGGCGCGCTCGCGCAGCGCCTGTGCATCCGGGCCGTCGCCCAGCCACAGGCAATGCAGTCGCGGCTGCTGCGCCATCGCCGCGGTGGCGGCGTCGAACAGGGTGAAGATGCCCTTGCCCCGCTGCATCCGGCCGCAGTAGCCGAGCACGACGGGGTCGCCGAAGATGTCCAGGCTGCGCAGGATCGCGCTGCGCTGCACCGGGTCGTGCCGGCACAGCGCCATGTTCACCGGGTTGTACAGCACCTGCACCAGGCCGGGCGGCACGCCGCGTTGGAGATAGGCGCGGCGTGCGTGGCGGGACACCGCGAAGAAGCGGTGCGCCAGCCGCGGCAGCAGCCAGGCCGAGACGCGCTTCATCGGTGGCACGCGGTGGCGGAACAGCACGACCGGGATGCGCAGCAGCCGGCCGATCACGATCAGCGGCCAGTACTCCTTGCCGAAGTTGCCGACCAGCCAGTGCGGCCGCAGCTGCCGCGCCGCGCGCAGCACCGCGGCGAAGCCGCGCAGGTCCAGCGCATTGCGGAACGTGGCGCGGTGCAGTTGCACGGCGGTGTCGGCAAGCTGCTGTTCGATCAGTCCGTCGGCGGCCGTGACCACGCCGACCTCGTGGCCGGCCTCGGCCAGCGCCTGCGCCAGCGCGACGAAATGGGTGGCCGCGCCGGTATGCTCCGGGTTGGTGCCGACCAGCAGGAATTTCATGCGCGGCGATCCTCGTAGCCGGTCAGCACGCGCGCCGCGAACTGCGGCAGCAGGTGGTGCCGCGCCACCTGTATCCGCGGCAGTCGCCACAGGTCGGCGCCGGCCACGGCGCGCCCGCGGCGCGTGGTGGTGGCCGCCGCGTAGCCGGCTTCGCGGGCCACCGCGACCACGCGCTCGTCGAGGTCGCCGTAGGGGTAGCAGAACTGGGTCACCGCGCAGCCGAGGCGATCCTCCAGGTCGGCCTTGCAGCCGTGGATCTCGCCGTGCAGGACGGCGTCCGTACATTGGCTGAGCCGCGGATGGCTGCGCGTGTGCGCGCCGATCTCCATGCCGGCGTCGTTCCAGCGGCGCATGTCCGCGGCGGACATCAGCGGCTTGCGGATGCCGAGCCGTTCGGCGTCCCACGTGTTGAAGCGGCCGATGCTGCCGCTGACCATGTAGATCGTGGCGCTGAAGCCGAACGACTGCAGCACCGGCAGCGCCGCGTCGAGGTTGTCGACGTAGCCGTCGTCCAGCGTGATGGCGACGACCCGTCCGCGGCGTTCGCCGCGCAGGTACGGCAATGCCGCCGACATCGACAGGCCGGCGTATCCCAGCTGCTGCAGCAGCCACATCTGCCGCGCGAATCTGGCCGGGCTGACATACAGGCTGCGGTAGCTGCGCAAGCCTGCGGGGGTTGCCGCGATGTTGTGATACATGAGCACGGGCACGATCTGGCCGCCCGCCTTTCCCGCCTTGTCCATGCCTGTTCCGCCGCACCCGGGTTTGCCCGCCACCGGCACGCATCGGCCGGGGTCATCGGCCGGCATTCTCCGGGCGGCCGGCTTTCAGCCGGCTTACGGAGGCGCAGGCTGGCGTTTCAGTGTCGTGACGGGCGCTTCGCTCAGTCGTTGCGCGGGATGCTCACGTGCACGCGCAGGCCGTGGCCGAACGGCGAATCGAGCAGCTCGATGCTGGCGCCGTGCAGCTCGGCGGCGCGCTGCACGATCGACAGGCCGAGACCGTAGCCTTCGCCGCGGCTGCTCGATTCGCGGTGGAAGCGGGCGAACACGGCGGCGCGCCGTTCGGGCGGGATGCCGGGGCCATCGTCGGCCACGTCGATGGTGGTGGTGACCACGCCCTGCGCAATCGACAACTGCACCTGGCCGCCGGCCGGCACGTGGCGCATGGCGTTCTCGATCAGGTTGCGCAGCAGCGCGGCCAGCGCGGCCTCGTGGCCTTGCACCTGCAGCGGGTGGTCGTCGTGGCTGAAGCCCAGCTCGGCGCCGCTTTCGGCGATCACCGGAGCCAGCTCCTCGATCACGTCGCTGGCCACGCGCACCAGGTCGACCGGCTGGCGCTGCTCCAGCGCGGTGCCGGATTCCAGCCGCGCCAGCGCCAGCAACTGCTCGACGCGCCGCGCCAGCGCGGCCACGTTGTGGCGCGCGCCGGCCAGGCTGGCCTCCGCTTCGGCGGGATCGCGGGTGGCCATTGCGCTCTCGATGTTGAGCATGATCGAGGCCAGCGGCGTGCGCAGCTCGTGCGCCACGTCGGCGCTGAAGCGATGCTCGCGCTCCAGTGCATCGGCGAGGCGCTGCAGTTGCCCGTTCAACGCGTCGAGCACGGGCTGCAGTTCCAGCGGCGCCCGCTCCAGCACGATCGCCTCGCGGCTGCCCAGCTTGCGCGAGGCCAGTGCGCCGGTCAGCGACTGCAGCGGGCGCAGGCCGCGCCGCACCGCCCAGCCGACCAGCAGGCCGAGCAGCGGCAGGCCGATCAGCAGCGGCAGGGCATGGTCGAACCACAGCGCGCGCAGGATGTCGTGGCGGCTGTCGTAGCGCTCGCCGGTGCGGATCACCAGGCCATCGCGCGGGTCGGACAGGGTGAACAGGCGCCAGCGGTAGCCGTCGGCGCGGATGTCGCGGTATTCGCCGTCGCCGGCTTGCGGCGCGGGCAGCGCGGCGAGGTTGGTGGTGGCCATCACCAGGCGGCCGGCGCGGTCGAATACCTGGAAGCCGACCTCGGACTCGAACGTGTGGCCGCGCCGGCGCATGGCCTGCACCGCGGGCGCCTCGATCGGTACCAACTGGCCATGCTGGCCGTGGCCGCGCAACACGTCGGGGCCTTCCTGGCCGAGGATCACCTGCAGCGTGCGGGCCGACTGCGCCAGCCGGCCGTCGGACAATTCGTTCATCTCCTGCATGATGCGCCGGAAGCTGAGCACCGCCAGCGGCAGCAGCACCGCCAGCATCACGCCGATGATCAGCCAGCGCAGCCGGCCGCGCAGGCTGGGCTGGCTCATTCGGGCTCCCGCGGGATCATGTAGCCGAAGCCGCGCACGGTGCGCACGGTGTCGTAGCCGAGTTTCTTGCGCAGCATATGCACCAGCACCTCCAGCGCGTTGTCGCCGACCACGGTGTCCAGACCATACAGCGAGTTCACCAGGCTTTCGCGGCGCACCAGCTTGCCGGCGCGTTCCAGCAGGATCTGCAGCAGAGCGAACTCGCGCCGGGTCAGTTCGATCGCCTCACCGCGACAGGTCACCTGCGAGGTGCCCAGGTCCAGCGCCAGCGCGCCGACCTCGATGCGGTTGACCGCCAGGCCCTGCGCGCGCCGGTTCAGCGAGCGGATGCGCGCGCACAGCTCGTCGAGGTGGAACGGCTTGATCAGATAATCGTCGGCGCCGGCATCGAGTCCGTGCACGCGCGCCTGCAGGCCGTCGCGCGCGGTCATCACGATCACCGGCGTGGTGACGTGGCTGCGGCGCGCCTCGACCAGCACGTCGAGGCCGTCCTTGCCGGGCAGGCCGAGGTCGAGCAGCACCAGGTCGGCGGTTTCGTCGCGCAGCGCGATGAGCGCCTCGCGGCCGTCGCGCAGCCAGCTCACCGTATAGGCGAGGCGTTCCAGCGCGCGCTGGATGGCGGCGCCGAGCTGGGCGTCGTCCTCGACCAGGATGATGTGCACGAACAGGCTCCGGTGTGGCGGCGGCCCGGCGGATTATCCGTGTGCCGGCTTAAGAAGTGCTTATGGCGCAGTCGACACGTCAAGAGCCGGTGGCTGCGCGGTCCGCGCGGAGGCGCTCGACCGGGTGCCGCCGGCAATCAGTCGGGCCCGGCCGGGCGCAACAGCTCGTCCAGCGGCTGCGCCTTGCCGAACAGCCAGCCCTGGGCAAACGCCACGCCGTGCTGACGCAGGAACTCGGCCTGGGCGTGGGTCTCCACCCCTTCGCTGATCAGCGTGAGCTTGAGCGAGCGCGCCATCGCGATGATGTGCAGCACCACTTCGCTGGTGACCGACCCGGTGCCGATGGCGTCGACGAAGATCTTGTCGATCTTCAGGCAATCGGCGCGCAGCTGGGTCAATTGCGACAGGCCGGAAAAGCCGGTGCCGAAGTCGTCGATCGCCACCCGGATGCCCAGCGCATGGATGCGCGCGATCGTGCGGTTGGCGCTGGCCGGGTCGACGAAGGAGCTCTCGGTCACCTCCACCACGATGTTGTGCACGCCGATGCCGGGCGTGGTCAGCAGGCGCTGCAGGTGCTCGACGACTGCGCCGGATAGCAGGTCGCTCGGCGCCAGGTTGACGCTGATGTAGCAGCCCGGATATCGGCTGAAGAAGCGTGGCCCGTCGATGGCGACGCGGGCGAGCACGTATTCGGTGAAGCGGGCGGTCAGTCCGCAGTCGGCCGCGGCCTGCACGAACAGCGCCGGGCGCATGCCGATCTGCTTGTTGGCGGGCCAGCGCAAGAGTGCCTCGGCCCCGGCTATCGTGTTGGAGCCCAGCTCGACGATCGGCTGGTAGTACAGCACGAACTCCTGCCGGTTCAGCGCCGCCCGCAGCAACGCGGGCAGCGACGCACGCTGGCGCGCGAACATGACGATCGCGCCGACCAACGCCGCGCCCAGTGCCAGCCCGACGGGAAGCAGCAACAGGGCGAGCTCGCGCAGGCGGGAGCTCAGGTAGGCACGCGGAATCGCCGCGTAGGCGCCCACGTCGAAGCGTTCCGATCCCTGGATCGCCACCAGGTAGCCGCCGTCGTAGAAGATCGCGCGGGCCGCCTTGCCGTGCTGCTCCAGCCATGCCGGGTCGAAGTGGCCGTCACGGGCCCAGACCTTGCCGGCGCTGCGCCCGAACACGCCCTGCGCAAGGCCCGGCACGGAAGGCGTTTCGACCAGCAGGTTGTCCGGGTGAACCGCGGTGGCGTAATGGTCGCCGCTGAGCACCACGAACGGACGGCTGCCGTCGATGGAAACCCCGAAGTGCACCCGCGTGCCCTTCGGGCTCACGTACGCCGGTGGCCCCATCTGCAGGCCGTCGGCCTGCGGGCCGATGGCCGAGCAGGTGATGCGATCGCCGGAGACGTAGCCGGCCGCCTGCACGTAGTCGTAATCCAGCAGAATCCGGCGCAACTGCGCGCGTTTGGCCTCGGAGCACGTGCCGGAGGGATTCAACTCGGTCAACCGCTGATAGGCGGCCGCGGACTGTTCGCCCACCGCTTCCGTGCGATGGATGATGGCGCTGGCGATGTTCGATGCCTGGGCGCCGGCTTCCTCCATCGACTGGTGTCGGGCGATCAGCAGTGCCGCCACCAGCGGCAGGGCGATGGCCACGGTGCACAGCGTCAGCGCGATGGTGGTGGCAAACCGCCTTGGCATCGTTTCCCCTTGCCGCGCCCGTGTCGGGACGGCTCGTCGGAGCCTCGATGATGCACCAACGCTGCCGGCGTGCCTATCCGCTCATGCGCCGGCGGCACGCCTCAGAAGCGCAGGTGGACGAACAACGAGGGACCGTCAAGTTTCATGTCGAGGTTGGCGTGGTAGGCGTGCTTGCGCTGGTGCAGCACCACGCGGCTGTAGCCGTATTCGGCGCCGAAGCCAAGGTGTGGCCACGGCAGCCATTCCACGCCCAGCGCGGCGTTCACGATGTGGCCGCTGAGCCGGCCGCCGTTCTTCTTCACCCCGGCGGCGTCGGCATACATGCGCCACTGGTCGTTGAACGCATGGCGCCAGCCGAGCTGCAGCATCGGTGCCCAGGCGCCGTCGCTGGTGCCGGAGGAGACCTGCCCGACCGGCTCGCCGTTGACGCTGGCCTCGCCGCTGATGGCGGCGTGCACGCGGTAGTAGGCGCCGCCCAGGCCCAGCCCGAACACGTCGTTGCCGTGGCCGAACCACCAGCGCCAGGAGGCGCTGCCGAAATCGAAGTTCAACTTGCCGCGCACCGTGGCGGCGGCCTCGTAGTCGTTGCCGGCGTAGCTGATCGAGCGCGCCAGGCTCTGGCTGCGCGAGCGGTTGACGCTGTAGTAGTCGAGCGAGAAACCCTGGCTGTCGCCGACCAGGAAATCCAGTCGCGCGCGCGGCACGCGCTTGCGGTCGTTGAAGCCGAGATCGTTCTCCAGACTGAAGTTGCCGCCGTACCGGCCGCCCGGATCGCTGGCGCCGAGCGTGGTGTCGACGTGCGCGTCGTAGCCGCCCAGCCACAGGCTGACGCGATCGAGTGCAGGTGACTGCTGCGCGCCGGCGAGCCCGCTGCCCAGCGCCAGCGGCAGGAGGGCGGCGAGGCGCAGCGCATGACGGGGCCGACGAAGAGGTGGACAGGTCATCGATCATGTCTCCGGATGGGTGCGAGGCAACGCATGCGCGCGGCCATCCCGGGATTCCACGGGTGATGGTACGAACAGGTGGTGTGCAAGCGCCGTGCAGGGCCGTTGCCGCTTGCGCGCGGCGAACGATAGAATCGGGCGAGGAGTCCGGACGGTTCTGGCCGCCACGCTCCCAGCCCAGAGGTGAGTGCATGCGGGTGATCGCGACGATGGCCTGCCATGCCGCGCGCCTGCATGACAGCTGGTTCGAGGCGGTAGCCGTGCGTGATGCACCCGGGCGCCGGTCCGGTGACGGGCGACACCGACGATCTTTCCATCGAACGCAGTGAGCGATGCCCGACAACCTCATCCCAGGCGCCATCCTCTGCCTGCCTTTCGCGGCGGCGGCGGCGACGTGGCTGATGCGCGAGCGCGGGCACAATAGCGCCGCCTGGCTGATGACCGGCGCCGCGCTGCTCGGCCTGGCACTTTCGTTGTGGCTGGCCCCGGCGATCCTCGCCGGCGAGGTGCTGCGCCAGACCATCCCATGGGCACCGTCGCTGGGTCTGGACCTGGTGCTGCGAGTGGACGGCTTCAGCTGGCTGATGCTGCTGCTGATCTGCGGCATCGGCGCGCTGGTGGGCGTGTACGCGCGCTACTACATGTCGCCGGACGATCCGCTGGCGCGCTTCTTCGCGCTGCTGCTGGCGTTCATGGGTTCGATGCTGGGCATCGTGATGTCCGGCAACGTGATCCAGCTGGTGTTCTTCTGGGAGCTGACCAGCCTGTTCTCGTTCCTGCTGATCGGCTACTGGCACCACGGCGCATCCGCGCGCGATGGCGCGCGGATGGCGCTGATCGTCACCTCCGGCGGCGGCTTCTGCCTGCTCGCCGGCATGCTGCTGCTGGGGCACATCGCGGGCAGCTATGGACTGGACGCGATCCTCGCTGCGGGCGAGGCGGTGCGCGCGCACCCGTGGTACACGCCGACCCTGCTGCTGATCCTGCTCGGCGCGTTCACCAAGAGCGCGCAGTTCCCGTTCCACTTCTGGCTGCCGCAGGCGATGTCTGCGCCCACGCCGGCCTCGGCCTACCTGCATTCGGCGACGATGGTGAAGGCCGGCGTGTTCCTGCTGGTGCGCTTCTGGCCGGTGCTGGGCGGCACCGACCAGTGGTACTGGATCGTCGGGGGCGTGGGCCTGGTCACGTTGATCCTGGGCGCCTACGCGGCGATGTTCGAGCAGGACCTGAAAGGCGTGCTGGCCTATTCGACGATCAGCCACCTGGGCCTGATCACCATGCTGGTGGGGCTGGGCAGCACGCTGGGCGTGGTGGCGGCGATCTTCCACATCGTCAACCACGCCACCTTCAAGTCCTCGCTGTTCATGGCCGCTGGCGCGGTCGACCACGAGGCCGGCACGCGCGACCTGCGCAGGCTCGGCGGCCTGTACCGGGTGATGCCGGTCACCGCCACGCTGGCGCTGGTGGCCGGCGCGGCGATGGCCGGGGTGCCGTTGTTGAACGGTTTCCTCTCCAAGGAGATGTTTTTCGCCGAGACGCTGGCAGTGCGCCAGGGGCCGCTGCTGGACGCGATCTCGGTGGTGATCGCGGTGGCCGCCAGCGCATTCGGCGTGACCTACTCGATCCGCTTCGTGCGCGGCGTGTTCTTCGGCCGCATGCCTGCCGACCTGCCGCGCGAACCGCATGAGCCGCCGCTGTGGATGCGCTTGCCGATCGGCTTCCTCGCGCTGGCCTGCCTGCTGGTGGGCGTGCTGCCGGGGCGGGTGATCGGACCCACCTTGCACGCGGCGGCCGGCGCGGTGCTCGGCGCGGAGATGCCGGCGTACAGCCTGGCGGTGTGGCACGGCCTGACCACGCCGCTGCTGATGAGCGTATTCGCCTTCGCCGCCGGCTGCCTGCTGTTCGCCAGCCTGCGCCGTCGCTTCGATGCCATCGAGACGGCGCCGCTGACCAGCCGCTTCAGCGGCAAGCGGCTGTTCGAGCGTGCGCTGGCGCTGTTCGCGGCGGACTGGCCGCAGCGCATCGAGCGGCTCTATCCGAGCCGGCGGCTGCAGTCGCAGTTGCTGTGGATCGTGCTGCTCGCCCTGCTGGCCGGCGGACTGGCGGCAACCACGGCACCGCTGGATTTTCGCCCGCACTGGTCCAGCATCGATCCGGCGTTCGCGCTGCTGTGGCTGCTCGGCGCGGCCTGCGCGATCGGCGCGGCAACCCAGGCCAAGTTCCATCGCCTCGCCGCGCTGGTGCTCACCGGCGGCGCGGGGCTGGTGTCGTGCGTGAGCTTCGTGTGGCTGTCCGCGCCTGACCTGGCGGCGACCCAGCTGCTGGTGGAGGTGGTCACCACGATCCTGATCCTGCTCGGCCTGCGCTGGCTGCCCAAGCGCATTGCCGGGTTCACGCCCGAGGGGCGGCGCCAGCGCTTCCGTCGCCGCCGCGACATCGTGATCGCGCTGGCGGTGGGCGTCGGCGTGGCCAGCCTGGCCTACGCCGCGATGATGCATCCGGTGGCCGATTCGATCTCGCGCTTCTTCCTCGAACAGGCGTACACCGAGGGCGGCGGCCACAACGTGGTCAACGTGATCCTGGTCGACTTCCGCGGCTTCGACACGCTGGGCGAGATCAGCGTGCTGGCGATCGTGGCGCTGACCGTGTTCGCCTTGCTGCGCCGTTTCCGCCCGGCCGCCGAAAGCATCCACGTACCGGAGCAACAGCGCCAGCAGACGGCGCTGGAGGCGGATGAACCCGGGCGCGCGGCGGACCATTCGCTGACCGACTACCTGATGATCCCCGGCCTGATCATCCAGTTGATGGCGCCGGTGATCCTGCTGTTCGGGCTGCACCTGTTCCTGCGCGGGCACGACCTGCCGGGCGGCGGCTTCGTCGCCGGGATCACCGTGGCGGTGGCGCTGATCCTGCTGTACATGGCGCGCGGCGCGCGCTGGGTGGAGTCGCGCCTGCGCGTGCTGCCGCTGCGCTGGATCGGCGCCGGGCTGCTGCTGGCCTTGTTCACGGGCTTAGGCTCGCTGGTATTTGGACGTCCATTCCTGACCAGTCATTTTCAGTACCTGGCGCTGCCGCTGTTCGGCCGCGTGCCGCTGGCGACGGCGCTGCTGTTCGACCTTGGCGTGTTCGCCACGGTGGTGGGCGCGACCATCCTGATGCTGATCGCGCTGGCGCACCAGTCGCTGCGGCGTCCGCGCCAGGTGTCGGCCGCCGCCGCGGAAGGGGAGGGCTGATGGAACTGGTGCTGGCCGCCGCGATCGGGATTCTCGCTGCCTCCGGCGTGTGGCTGCTGCTGCGTCCGCGGAGCTTCCAGGTGATCATCGGGCTGACCCTGATCTCCTATGCCGTGAACCTCTTCATCTTCTCCATCGGCGGCCTGCGCACCGGCGCCGATCCGGTGCTGCACGAGGTGGCCGGCAACGTCGCGCAGTACACCGACCCGCTGCCGCAGGCGCTGGTGCTCACCGCGATCGTGATCGGTTTCGCCACCACCGCGCTGTTCCTGGTGGTGCTGCTGACCTCGCGCGGGCTGACCGGCAACGATCACGTCGACGGCGAGGACGGCACGCCGTGAGCCAGCACCTGGTCGTCGCGCCGATCCTGCTGCCGCTGCTCATTGCCGCGCTGCAGCTGCTGGTGGGCGAGAAGCGCCGGCGCACGGCGCTGGCGCTGAGCATCGCCTCGTGCGTGGCGCTGGTGCTGCTGGCCGCCGCGCTGCTGCTGGAGGTGTCCGCCGACGGCGCGCTGGCGGCGGTCTACCGCATCGGCGACTGGCCGGCGCGCTTCGGCATCGTGCTGGTGGCGGACCGGCTTTCCGCGCTGATGGTGCTGCTCACCAGCGTGCTGGCGCTGGGGTTGCTGCCGTATGCGCTGGGTCGCTGGCAGCATCGCGGCGGCCATTTCCAGCCGCTGCTGCAGTTCCTGCTGATGGGCCTGAACGGCGCCTTCCTCACCGGCGACCTGTTCAATCTTTTCGTGTTCTTCGAAGTGCTGCTGGCGGCGTCCTACGGCCTGGCGCTGCACGGCTCCGGTGCGCGGCGGGTCAGCGCGGGGCTGCATTACATCGCGGTCAACCTGACTGCCTCGATGCTGTTCCTGCTCGGCGTCAGCCTGATCTTCGGCGTCACCGGCACGCTCAACATGGCGGCGCTGGCTGAGCTGATCCCGCACGTGCCGGAGCGCACCCGCGCGCTGCTGCATGCGGGCGCGGCGCTGCTCGGCGTGGCGTTCCTGATCAAGACCGCGATGTGGCCGCTCGGCTTCTGGCTGCCGCGCACCTACGCGGCCGCGGCGCCGGCGGTGGCCGCGATGTTCGCGCTGATGACCAAGCTCGGCATCTACGTGCTGCTGCGCCTCGGCCTGCTGCTGTTCGGCGCTGGCGCCGGGCCCGCCTCGGCGCATTTCGGCAGCGCGTGGATGCTGTGGGGCGGCATGGCCACGCTGGTGGCCGGCACCATCGGCATGCTGGGCGCGCGCGACCTCGGCAAGCTGGCCGGCTACAACGTGGTGGTCTCCGCCGGCACCCTGCTCGGCGCGATCGGCCTGCAGCAGAGCGCGGTGACCGCCGGCGCGCTGGCCTACCTGGTGATCTCCACCCTGGCGATCGCCGCGTTCTTCCTGATTGCCGGCCTGCTCGCCTCCGACGGCGACGACGACACCGACGACACGCTGAGCCTGGAACCGTACGAGCAGCCCGGCGAAACCCCCGCGAACGAAAGCCTGTACGCGCAGGAGGACGAGAGCCGCGTGGTGATCCCGGCGCCGATCGCGATGCTGGGCCTGAGCTTCTCGGCCTGCGCGGTGCTGCTGGCGGGGCTGCCGCCGCTGTCCGGTTTCCTGGCCAAGTTCGCCCTGCTGGCGCCGATGCTCGATGACGCCGGGCGCGGCGCGCAGCTGCTGTTCGCGCTGGTCGTGGCGGCCGGTTTCTGCACCGTGACCGCGCTGTGCCGCGCCGGCATCCAGATCTTCTGGGTCGAGCCGGAGCGGATCTTTCCGAAGGTGCGCCTCACCGAGAGCGTCTCCGTCGCGCTGCTGCTGGGGCTGTGCCTGCTGCTGACGGTCTGGCCCGAGCGGCCGCTGCACTATTTGCGCGACACCGCCGCGCAGCTGCATGCGCCGGGCAACTACATCCACGCCGTGCTGCCGGGCGCCGAGGTCGCACCATGATCCGCCGCTGGCTGCCGCATCCGCTGCTGTCCGCGCTGCTGGCGCTGATCTGGCTGATCTTCAACCAGAGCGTGTCGCCCGGCACCGTGCTGCTCGGCATCGTGCTCGGCATCGTGCTGGGCCGGATGCTCGACCTGCTGGACCCGCCCAAGGCGCGGCTGCGCAACTATCCGTTGCTGCTGCGCCTGTTCGTGCGCGTGGTGCTGGACATCGTGCGCTCCAACCTCGCGGTGGCGCGCATCGTGCTGTTCAACAAGCGCCCGTTGCACTCGGGTTTCGTGGCGATCCCGCTGGAGTTGACCGACCATTACGGCCTGGCCGTGCTGTCGTGCATCATCACCTCCACCCCCGGCACGATCTGGGTCAGCTACGACTCCGACGCCAACATCCTGCTGATCCACGTGCTGGACCTGGTCGACGAGGCCGGCTGGATCGACTCGATCAAGCAGCGCTACGAACGCCCTCTGCTGGAGGTTTTCCAATGAGCCACGAACTGCTCGACGTGTCGATCCGCGCGGCGCAGATCCTGCTGCTGCTGGCGATGGCCTTCTCGCTGATCCGCATGGTGCGCGGCCCGCGCGCGCAGGACCGCGTGGTGGCGCTGGACGCCCTGTACGTCAACGCGATGATCCTGCTGCTGACCATCGGCATCCGCAGCGGCAGCATGCTCTACGTCGAGGCCGGCCTGATCATCGCCCTGCTCGGCTTCGCCAGCACGGTGGCGCTGTCGAAATTCCTGATGCGCGGGCAGGTGATCGAATGAGCCATCTCGACGCCCTGCCGCCATGGGCAGCCATCATCGTCGCCGTGCTGATGCTGCTCGGCGCGCTGTTCGCCTTCGTCGGCTCGCTCGGCCTGCTGCGCCTGAAGAACTTCTACCAGCGCGTGCACGCACCCACGCTGGGCACCACGCTGGGCACGTTCTTCATGCTGGCCGCCTCGATCACCTGCTTCTCGGTGCTGCACGGCCGGCCGATCTTCAATGAAGTGCTGATCGGCGTGTTCCTCACCCTGACCACCCCGATCACCCTGATGCTGCTGGTGCGCGCCGCGCTGTACCGCGACCGCGAGGAAGGTTCGCAGGACGTGCCGCAGCCGACGCGAGAGGACTGACCGCGCGCGAGCCGCAACGCGGCGTGGCCGATGCGAACGTGCCGGCCCCGCGATCCGATGCCGCGGCGAACCGCTTGCAGCATCCGCTCGAACACCACCTGTCGTTTGGCCTCGTCACGCGCGATCCTGCGTGTGACGAGGCACGCCATGGTCATGCATGCAATCGTTTTTCGAGATCGGGCACCGGAACGAACACGAAGGCCTTTCCTTCGCGGGATTGGCGCAGGAACCCTTCGGCCACCAGGGCAAGCAGGTCGGCCCTGGCGGTCTGGTATGACGTGCCGTGGCTTCTACGGTGCATTTCGATGGTGAAGACCTTTCCCGGGTTCTTGAGGGCGTTCAGAAGGAGCGCTCTTTGCCTGTGGTTGATCCGGTGAGCCAACGGGCTGCCGGGTTTGAGCAGCGCCGCGGCGGCTGCCTGCTCATTCTGTTTTCGGGTGATGTAGCGATGAACGCCGTCGATGGCTTCGAGAATGGCGGTCAGCTGGTGAGCCACGAAATAGGTGGTGTCTCCCTCATCAGTCTCCGTGTACAGGTATGACCGCATGTATTGGGCGGGCGCCCGTTTCAGGATGCTCGATATCGACAGATACTCCGCCATCCAGAAACCCGATCTCAGCAGCGACCAGTAGAACAACGTCCTGGCGGTCCGGCCATTTCCGTCGACGAACGGATGGTCGTAGCCGATCTGGAAGTGGATCAGGATCGCCCTGACCACCGGATGCACGAAGTGCTCGCCGTCGTCCGACTGGTTGGCGAAGTCGCAAAGGGACTGCAGGCGCTGCTCGAGCTCCCGTGCCGGTGGAGGCACGTGGAGAACGCGACCGGTCTCGTCCTCGATGACGATGTCTTCCGAGGGCAACCGGAACCTTCCCGCGCATCCCTCGTCCTCGAGCGTTCCGTCGGTCAGTTTGCGGTGGATCTCGAAAACCGCCGCAGGGGTCAGCGGCCGCTGCCTCCATGCTTTCAGTTCGCGCATGGCCAGGTAGTTGTTGTAGATCATGCGTTCGCCGTAATCACGCGGCTCCCGCCCACTGCGAAGCATGTCTTTTGCGACTTGGGTGGTCGTGGCAGCTCCCTCAAGCTGCGACGAAGTCATCGCTTCTTCCATCAGGGATCGAACGAGGTAATGTTCGCGGGTGACTTCTGATTGAGATGCCTCCTGGCCACGAAGCGCGCCAGCGGCATCACGGCCAATCAGGAACAGGTTTCGCTGGATGCTGTCACTCAGAACGACGGTGAATGGGTTGCCCGCCTTGTCCTTCAACGGCATTTCCTGGCGCAACCCGCGGCGCGCCATCTTGATTCCCAGCCACCATTCTTCAGGCGTCAGGTTCTCGGGTGGCGTGAGATGGCGCAGCTGATCCCAGTGCTCGTATCGTCCCTTGACCTCGGGGCCAAGCTTGGCGAGAAGTATCTTGCGGACGTCGGAACGCTCGAACAGGTCGCCGAGCGCCGGGGGTGGCATGGGGAGTTTCATGGGGCACCTGTCAATTTGCTACTAATTGATAGCGTAATTAGTAGCAAATTGACAGTGCCATGCGCCGGCTTCGCGACGGGCCGCCCGTACGCCATGAACCCGGAGCGGGCGGTACCTCCTCCACCCGCAATATGTACGAGCCCACGCTTGTGGTGTGCAGACCCGATAGCCGACGAGGGTGGTGGTGATCAGCCTGCTTGGGCGGCGGCTGCCATCGGGGCCGGGCACCTGGGCGCCGAAGGCCGGCTGGCCTTTGGTGTGCGTGACACCAGTTCGAACTGCCGGCCCGCGCTGTACCGCGACCGCGAGGAAGGCTCGCTGGAGGTGCCGCAGCCGACGCGAGAGGGCTGAACGCGGCAGGGCCGATGCGAAGCTGGCCCTGCCGCGAACCGGCGCGGCGATTACAGCGTGCGCTCGAACTCCTTCACCTGGCGCTGCGCCTCGTCGCGGGCGATGCCGTAACGCTCCTGCACCTTGCCCACCAGGTATTCGGTGTTGCCCTCGGCACGGGTCAGGTCGTCGTCGGTCAGGTCGCCCCACTTGGCCTTGATCTTGCCGGTGAGCTGTTTCCAGTTGCCTTGGATGCGGTCGTTGTTCATGTGTGTCGACTCCGTGTTGGGGACTCGCGGCGGGGGCTTCCGGGGGAAACCCTCCCGCGCCACCCACTCTCCGGAATCCGTGTGAGCGGCGGGTCGTCAGTTCGTGTAGAGGGGGCGGGGGCGTTCATGATGGGCAGGTCGCGGGTGCGCCTGCCGCGCCGGATCAGCGTTTGCCGAATGCGCTGTCGGCATCGTCCTCGAGCGCGGCGATCACGGCGGCGGTGTCCTGGTCCAGCACCGGCGCGGCAAACGGCGCCGGTCCCGGCGTGCGGCCGAAGCGGATCGACTGGGCGACGCCGCGGTAACGGCCCACCAGCGGGTGCTCGAAGGTGTCGATGATGCCCTGCGATTGCACTTGGGGGTGGTCGAACATGTCCTCGATCCGGCGCGCGGCGGCGCACGGTACCTCGTCGCCGAACAGGTCCTCCCATTCCAGCGCGCTGCGCGCGGCGAGCGCCGCGTGCTCCGGCCGTGCACCGGGCACGAACAGCTTGCTACGCATCGGCTTGCCCGCCTGTCGCCATCCTCGTCATGAGCGGCAGTGTGCGGCATGGCACGACGGCAATCGAGCCGATGCGCCATGTTCAAAAGATAGTTTTTCTATCGAACCGGCGGCGGTGGCGCAGCAGCGAGGCGCTGTAGATGCGGCGGGTTTCCCGATGCGCTGACGCTCGGTGCGCGCCTGCCCGGGCGGGGTGCCGAATGTCGTGAAATGGGCCCACCAGGACTCGAACCTGGAACCAAGGGATTATGAGTCCCCTGCTCTAACCATTGAGCTATAGGCCCGCGAGCGTGGGAGTTTACCGTAGGGCGCGGCGCGCCCACGAGGCCGGACCTTCGCCGGAACGAAGAAGCCCCGCGTCGGCGGGGCTTCCTGGCAGGCGCGGCGGGTTGTCCGGTCATTGTCTGGCTTGCTGGGGCACCTTGCGCACCTTGTCCATCGGGTAGCCCAGCGCCTGCACCCGCGCCAGCAGCGCGTCGTAGTCGGCCTGCGCGATGGTCGGCGTGCGCGCCATCACCCACATGTAGTCGCGCGCATCGCGGGCCACGATGACCTGGCTGTAGTCGTCCTTCAGCCAGGCCACGATGTACTGCGCCTTCAGCGGCCAGAATACCTGCACGCCCCACACCGCGTTGCCGGTGCCGGGCTTGACGAAGCCGGTGGAGTGGATCTCCTTGCGTTCGCCGTCGAAGCTGCCGTTGCGGAAGTGGAACGAGGTGGCGACGTTGCCATCGGGCCTCAGCGTGTAGACCTCGACCGCGTTGTACGCGTTCTTCTCGAAGCGGGTGGGGATGGTGGCGATCACGTACCAGTCGCCCATGAAGCGGGGCAGGTCGACATGGGCCACCGGCGTGATCGGCGGCAGCTCCCTGGCGAAAGTGTTGACGTTGAACAGCATGAGGCAGGCCAGCAAAAAGGTCGTCAGGATTCTCATGGCGTCTCCGCGGCGATCGAGGGGCGGGTGTCGACCGCGGGGCGCACGAAGCGGTAGTGCGCGACCAGCCACTGCTGGCCGTCGGCGTAGCCGAACAGCTCGGCGCAGGACATCCAGAACATGCGCCAGCGCTGGAACCACAGCGGCGCGGCCTTGCTGCCGTAGGCTTGCGCCAGTACCTTCATCACCTCGTCGTGGTGCGCATCCTGGTTGGCCAGCCAGTGGTTGGCGGTGCGCTGGTAGTGCGTGCCGTCGACATGCCAGCGCTGCTCGATGTGCAGCGCGGACTGGAACCACAGCAAGGTGTCCGACGCCGGCATCAGCCCGCCGGTGAAGAAGTGCCGGCCCATCCAGTTGTCGTCGCCCTCGGTCTCGAACGGATACATCGCCGTGCGGTGCGCGAAGATGTGCACGAACAGCTTGCCGCCGGGTTTCAGCCAGCCGGCGATGCGGTTCAGCAGCGTCTCGTAGTTGCGCATGTGCTCGAACATCTCGATCGACACGCAGCGGTCGAACTGCGTCGGATCGAGTTGCAGCGCGTTGACGTCGCAGGTGATCACCTGCACGTTGAACAGGCCACGTCGGCGGCATTGCGCCTCGATGTGCTGGCGCTGCGGGGCGGAGTTGGATACCGCGGTGATCCGCGCGCTCGGAAAATGCTCGGCCATCCACAGGGTCAGCGAGCCCCAGCCGCAGCCCAGTTCCAGTATCGACTGGCCATCGGCGAGCTGGGCGCGTTCGCCGTACAGCTTGAGCATCGCTTCCTCGGCCTGGTCCAGCGACTCGTCGCCGCGCGGGTAGTAGCAGGACGAATACTTCAGGCGCTTGCCCAGGCAGAGTTCGAAGAACGCCGGCGGCAGCTCGTAGTGCTGCGCGTTGGCCGCGTCGGTGTGGATCGCCACCGGGCTGTGGCGCAGCATCTCGATGCGCTGTGCATATCGCTCGGCCTGCGCGTCCAGGCCGCCGGCCTGTTCCTCGCGCAGGCGTTGCGCACACAGTCGGCGGATGCCCTGGCGCAACAGCGCGTCGGGGATGCGGCCGCGTTCGGCCATGCCCAGCAGGCCTGGCGCCGGGCGCTCGCTGGCCAGTTCGGTGGAAGCGGGGGTGGTCATCGCGGGGTCCTCCTGGGGAACCATGGAATAAGCATCGCCGTGGTGCGCTGGTAGTCGCGGTAATCCTCGCCGCGCGTGCGCAGCGCCTGTGCCTCGGTGTATGGCACGCCGCTGATCCAGCGCAGGAACACGTACATGACTACCGGCCCGGACCACGCCAGCCAGCCGATCGGCGAACCGATCGCCAGGCAGACGTAGGCGAACCAGTGCAGCCATTCGAAGAAGTAGTTCGGGTGGCGCGAATACCGCCACAGGCCATCGCGGCAGGTCTTGCCACGGTTGGCCGGGTCGTTGCGGAAGCGCGCCAGTTGCGCATCGGCGAGCGACTCGCCCAGCACGCCCAGCAGCCAGATGGCAACGGCCGCGGCCAGCCACGGCGCGGACGCCTGCGGGTTGCGCGCGACCGCCGCGAACGGCAGCGCGAACAACACGATCAGGAAGGCCTGGAACTGGAAGAAGGCGAAGAACTTCCACTGCGCGCCCTGCCAGTGCGCGCGCAGGTTGCGATAGCGACCGTCCTCCGCTTCGCCACGCACGCGCCGCCAGAGGTGCAGGGACAAGCGCAGGCCCCACGCGCCGCCGAGGCATGCCAGCATCGCGCGTGTCCACGGCGCGCCGCTGCCGGTGAGCGCCAGCAGGACGGCGCTGCCGCCCACGCCCGCCGCCCACAGCACGTCGACGATGCCCGCATTGCTGCGCCTGCGCTGCCACTGCCAGCCCAGCGTCATCATCAGCGCGGCCAGCAGCCACACGATCAGAAGTTGCCACCCGGGATTCATGCGCGGGCTCCCCGCGTTGCCGGCCGCGGCTGCGTCGAGGCGCGGCCGAGGCGCGCCAGCCACGCCAGCGCCGGTGTCGCCAGCGCCCAGCCGAGCGCCAGTGTTAGCAGCGCGCGCCACGTCGGTTCGGCAAACGTCACCACCTGCCAGCCGCGCGCCGCACCCAGATAGGCCAGCGGACCGCCGACCAGCCCCAGCAGCGCCGCCAGCCACAGCCGCGTCTGCAGGTAGCGCAGGGACTGGCTGAAGGTCAGCGCGAAGGTCACCCACAGCGCGAGAATCCACGCCGGTGCCAGCGCCGGGTTCGGCCAGCCGGCCGCGTAATCGGCCAGCCCGCTCCGACTGAGCGTGCCGTCCAGCAGGAAACCCATCACCAGCCCGGCGGCCATCAGGGCGAGATCGACGCGGAGGTTGCGGGCGCAGGCCAGCTGCACCAGCGCGTAGACCAGCATGCCGAGCACGCCCGGCCACGCCAGCCCGTGACCTGCGCCGATCACCGCGGCAAACCACACGGCCTGGTAGCCGATCAGGCTGAGCCAGAAACTCATGCCGGCCGGCCCGGCGACGATGCGGCAGGGCGATGACCCGGCTTGGCCATCAACAGGTGCGCCACGCCGATCGAGCGTTCGCGGAAGCCGCCTTCGCAATACGCCAGGTAGAACTCCCACAGGCGCACGAAACGTTCGTCGAAGCCCTGCGCGCGCACTTGCGGCAGGCGGGCCATGAAGCGCTCGCGCCATGCCTTGAGCGTCTGCGCGTACGAACTGCCGAAGTCCTCCAGCCGGATCAGGCTCAGGTCGCTGGCGCGGGTCTTGGCCGCGAGCAGTGCGCTGATCGAGGGGATGAAGCTGCCGGGAAACACGTGGCGCTTGATGAAGTCGACCGACCTCAACGCCTGCGCGTAGCGGTGGTCCTCGATGGTGATCGCCTGCACCAGCGCCAGGCCCTCCGGCTTCAGCAGGCGGCCGAGCTTGCCGAAATAGACGTCCAGATACGGGGCGCCGATCGCCTCGACCATCTCGATCGAGACCAGCTTGTCGTACTGGCCGTCGAGGTCGCGGTAATCTTCCAGCAGCACGGTGACGTGTCCCTGCATGCCGGCTTCGGCGACGCGCTGGCTGGCCAGCGCATGCTGCTCGCGCGAGATCGTGGTGGTGGTGACATGGCAGCCGTAGTGCTGCGCCGCGTACAGCGCGAAGCCGCCCCAGCCGGTGCCGATCTCGATCACCCGGTCGGCGGGCTGGAGGTCGAGCTGGCGGCAGATCCGCTCCAGCTTCCGTGCGGAAGCGGTTTCCAGCGTGTCGGCCGGGTCGCTCCAGATCGCCGAGGAGTACATCAGGTCCGCCGAGAGGAACAGGCTGAAGAAATCGTTGCCCAAGTCATAGTGCGCGGCGATGTTGCGGCGGCTGCCGTCGCGGGTGTTGCGACGCAGCGCGTGCCACAGCCGCATCGCCATGCCGCCGAGCCGGGCCACGCCGCTCTCCATCCCGTCGAGCAGGTCGCGGTTGCGCACCAGCAGCTGGATCAGGCCGACCAGGTTGTCGCAGCGCCACTGGCCGTCCATGTACGACTCGCCGGCGCCGACGCTGCCATGGCGCGCCACTGCGCGGTAGAAGCCCGGGTCCAGCACCTGCAGGTGGATCTGCAGCGTGGGCTGCGCACTGGCGGGTTCACCCAGCTCGGCCGTGCCGCAGGCGTCGCTCAGCACCAGCCGGCCGTGGCGCAGGCCGCGCATCCGCTCGAGCAGTTGCCGGCGCAGGAAGCGATCGAGCCCGCCGAATGCGGCGTCGTCGCGGGTACGGGTGCTGGCGATATCGTTCATGGCAAACCTCGGGAGCGTTCGTTTCAGTCGGCAGGGCGCGCGGGCGGCGCCGGATGGTCGTGCACCGGATTGCGCTTCAGCCACAGCCGCAGTGCATGCCAGTGGATCGCGCCGACCACCTGGGCGGTCATCAGCGGATAGCGCCAGAGCACGCGCGCCAGCGACGCGCCGGTCAGCGGCAGGCGCCGCAGGTTCAGCGTGGCGTCGAACGTGCGCCGGCCTTCGCGCATCACGTTCATGTGCACGCGCAGGTCCTCGGCCGGCACGGTGAAGCGCCAGTCGTAGGTGCAGTCCATCGGCATGAAGGGCGACACGTGGAAGGTCTTGGCAAAGTTCCAGTGCAGTGCGCGGCCATGCACCTGTGCGTCCTCGACCGGCAGCACATAGGCGTGGCGCTGCTTCCACGGCGTGTTGGTGATTTCGGCCAGCACCGCCAGCAGGGTTTCGCCATCCTCGGCGAAGCAGTAGTAGAAGCTGACCGGGTTGAACACCATGCCGGCGTAACGCAGGTGGGTGAGCAGGCGGATCGGACCGCTCGGCCGCGTGCCGGTGGCTTGCTCCACCCGCTGGCGCACCGCATCGGTCAGCGACAGGGTCGCCGGTCCCAGGTAGTCGCTGCGGCGGAACTGCGCCAGGTTGCGATGCGTGGTCGACCACAGCCAGCGCTCGGCGAATATCCGCTCGACCTCGTCCAGGTCCAGGTACAGCTGGGCCATGCGATAGCTGAACGCGTGTGCGTGCGGCTCATGCCGACGGTGGCGCACCACGCCTTCGTACACGGCGCTGGCCAATCGCAGCTTCGAGCTGGCCGGTTTCGTCGTCACGCCATCAGCTCCGCCTGGTGCGGAGTGGGCGTCGCCACCGGCGCATGGTCCGGTGGCCAATGCACGCCGAGCGACGCAGCCACCTCGACCGCGCTGCGCATGCCGTCCTCGTGGAAACCCCAGCCCCAGTACGCGCCGGCAAACCAGGTGCGGCGCCAGCCCTGGATTTCGGCCTTGCGCGCCTGCGCCTGCACCGAGGCGCGGGTGTAAACCGGATGGTGGTAGCGCATGCGCGCCAGGACCTTGGCCGGGTCGATTGCCTCGCTGCGATTCAGGCTGACCACGAAGGGCTCAGGCGAGGCGATGCCCTGCAGCAGGTTCATGCAGTAGCTGACCGTGCACGGCGCGGCGGGATCGCGCGGCAGCCACGCATTCCAGGCCGCCCACGCCTTGCGCCGGCGCGGCAGCACGCTGGCGTCGGTGTGCAGCACGGTGTCGTTGGCCTGGTAGGTCATCGCGCCCAGGATCGAATGCTCGCGCTCGTTCGCGTCGCCCAGCAGGCGCAGCGCCTGGTCGCTGTGGCAGGCCAGCACCAGCTGGTCGAAATGCTCCACGCCCGCCGCGCTGCACACCTCGACGCCGCCGGCGTGGCGCAGGATCGAATGCACCGGGCAGTGCAGCCGCTCGCGCACCGGCCAGTGCGCGCGCAACGCCGCCACGTAGGTCGACGAGCCGCCCTTCACCACGCGCCACTGCGGACGTCCGGCCAGTTGCAGCATCTGGTGGTTGGCCATGAACTGCACCAGGTAGCGCGCGGGAAACTGCAGGATCTGCGTGGGCGGCGACGACCACAGTGCCGAGGCCATCGGAATCAGATGTTCGTCGCGGAACGCGGTGCCGTAACCGTGCTGCAGCAGGTAATCGCCGAGGCTGGTCGTGTCCTCGGGCGTGAGCAACAGCGCGGGTGCCTCGCGGTAGAAGCGGGCGAGGTCGCGCACCATGCCGAGGAAGCGCGGCGACAGCAGGTTGCGGCGCTGGCAGAACAGCGTGTCCAGCGTGGTGGCGTTGTACTCCAGCCCGCTGGCCTCGCTGTGCACCGAAAAGCTCATCGTGGTCGGCTGCGAGGCCACGCCCAGCTGCGCGAACATCCGCGTCAGCAGCGGATAGTGCGCCGGGTTGTGCACGATGAAGCCGCTGTCGATGCGGTAGCTTTTTCCGGCCTGCTCCACCTCGTGCGTATGGGTGTGCCCGCCGAAATAGTCATTGGCCTCGAACAGCGTCACCTCATGCTTGCGCGACAGCAGCCACGCCGATGCCAGCCCCGCGATGCCCGACCCGACCACGGCGATGCGCATCGCTCAGCTCCCCGCCCTGGCCAGCACCCACGCCGGCACCGGTTTCAGCCCGCGCACCAGGCCCAGCATCGCCATCAGCTTCAGTCCGTACCAGGTCACGTCGACTTCCCACCAGCGGAAGCCCTGGCGACTGGAGCCGGGGAAGAAGTGGTGGTTGTTGTGCCAGCCTTCGCCGAACGTCAGCAGCGCCAGCCACAGGTTGTTGCGGCTGTCGTCCTTTGTCGCGTAACGACGACGGCCGAAGCGATGCGCCAGCGAGTTGATCGTCACCGTGGCGTGGAACAACACGATGGTGGACACGAAGAAACCCCACACCAGCATCTGCCCGCCACTGGTGCCCAGCTGCGGCGCCACGTGTTGCAGCAACGCGCCCAGCCCGTACATCGCCATGGCCAGCAGCAGCGGCACCGCGATGTCGAACCGATCCAGCCAGCGCAGCTCCGGATACTTCGCCAGGTCCGGTACGCGCGCCAGGTCGGTGCGGAAATTGCGCGGGGTCAGGAACCAGCCGACATGGCTCCACAGGAAGCCGTGCACGCGCGGCGAATGCGGATCGGCCGGCGTGTCCGCAACCCGGTGGTGCTGCCGGTGATGCGCCGCCCACCACAGCGGTCCGCGTTGCACGCAGGACGCACCGATCAGCGCAAACACGAACTGCACTGCGCGCGAGGTCTGGAACGTGCGATGCGAGAAATAGCGGTGATAGAACCCGGTCAGCGCGAACATGCGCAGCATGTAGAGCGCGCCCGCCACGCCCAACGCGACCGGCGACACGCCGACCCGGATCACCCCGAGGCAGGCAAGGTGCATCGCGACGAACGGTGCCGCGCGCAGCCAGTCGATCCGGTCCTCGCGGCTCTCGTCGATCTCCACCACGGTGCTGGTGTCGAACCAGCGACGCAGCGTGCGGGCCGCCCAGGAGCGCTCCGCGACCGCAACGGGGCCACCGGCAGGTGCCTGGAGGGGCGAAGGCGTTGCAGGCGATGTCGATCGGGCGGCCATCAGGGAAACATCCGGTGAGCGGTTCAATGACACATACGGCGCGAATGGCGCCGCGGATGCATGCGGATGCGAAGCCGTCGTTCGCGCCACCTCGCGGCGGCGTGTGCTGTTCAGTGCCGATCTCGCCTTGCCGGCGACGGGCGACGCGCAGGCAGCGAGCATCAAGATCTTCGTGGCCGTGCCGATACCGCATTGCGCAACGAGTGAAAAATCGCAAAAGGGGTCACCAATCGAGTCGTTGCCGCATCCATGCAGGACACGCCTTGGGTGAGCCAAGGAGTTCGCATGTCCAGTACCGATCTCGCCTTGCCCGGGCCGCAGTCCATCGCCGACCCATCGTCGGCGCTGGAAACCGTGTCTCGCCCCCTGCTGCGCGTGGTCCAGCACATCACCGGCATGGAAACCAGTTTCGTGACCGCGATTGACTGGGAAGCGCAGCGGCAAGACGTGCTGTTCAGCCTGAACACCGGGGAGTTGCAGATCGTCGAGAAAAGCCAGACCGCCTGGCATGACTCGATGTGCCGCTCCATGTTCCTCGCCGGCCAGGCGGCCAGCATGGACGTGGGCCGCGACGTGGTGGCCACGGGCGACGCGCAGACAGCGGGCATCAAGAGCTTCGTCGCCGTGCCGATCCTTGCTGGCGACATCACGATCGGCACGGTATGCAGTGCCAGCCGCCGCCCGATCGGGTTGAGCGGGGACCAGGTCGAGGCCTTGCAATGCATTGCCGACGCCGTGCAGCAGCTGCTGCAGATCGAGCTCGAGAAAACCCTTGCGCTGAGACGGGCAACCGCTGCCGAGCAGGAGGCGCGGGAAGCAATCGAAGAGGCCAGCCGGAACGCGGTCGAAGTCGAGCGCATGGCCCACCTGGCGCATACCGACGACCTCACCGGCCTGCCGAACCGGCGCGCGTTCGTCGCCCGCTGGGAGGACACGCTGGCGCGCTCCGGCCGTCTTCATTACGGCATCGGCGTGCTGCTGATCGACGCCGATCGCTTCAAGACGATCAACGACACGATGGGTCACCACATGGGCAACGAGGTGCTGGCCGCCGTCGGTGCATCGCTTCGCCAGGCGGTGCGCGGCGAGGACTTGATTGCACGCCTTGGCGGTGACGAATTTGCCATGGCCATCTGCAGTGCCAGCGGCGAGGAACTGGTCAGCCGGGCGCAGTTGATCCGGCAAAATTTTGCGGCGATTACCGCCGGGCTGGGCGTCGATTCCACGCTCAGCATCGGCATCGCCCACAGCAAGAACGGTTCGCGTCACGAGCTGCTCGCTGCCGCCGACCGGGCGCTGTACCGCAGCAAGGCCGCCGGTGGCGACCGCGCGACACTCTCGGACGGCGACGACACCTGAGCAGCCAACCCTGCCTCAGCGGGCAAGCGCGCCGTAGGCATCCAGCGCCTGCTGGCGCGATTGGCCGAGATCGACCATCGGTGGGGGGTAGCCGCTGCGTTGAAGCAGGGCGGCGTCCTTCCACGGCTCGTGGAGCAGCGCTGCGGGCGCAGCGGCCAGTTCCGGCAACCAGCGGCGCAGGTAGGCGCCATCCGGATCGAACTTGCGTGCTTGCGTCACCGGGTTGAACACGCGGAAGTAGGGCGCCGCGTCGGCGCCGCAGCCGGCCACCCACTGCCAGCCCAGCGTGTTGTTGGCGAGGTCCGCGTCGACCAGGGTGTCCCGGAACCAGCGCGCGCCGTGCTGCCAGTGCTGGCGCAGGTTCTTGGTCAGGAAACTGGCCACGACCATGCGCACGCGGTTGTGCATCCAGCCGGTGTGCCACAGCTCGCGCATGCCGGCGTCGACCAGCGGGACGCCGGTGCGGCCGCGTTGCCAGCGTTCCAGCAAGGCCTGATCCGCGGACGCCCACGGGAAATCGTCGAAGCGCGGATTGAAGTTGTCGGTGGGCGTGTGGGGAAAGTGGTACAGCAGGTGATGGGCGAATTCGCGCCAGCCCAGCTCGCGCAGATACGGCTCGATGTCGGGGCGGCGTGTGGCGTCGGCGGCACGGGCGCGAAGATCGAGTTCGAAGTGGATTTGCCGCGGCGAAATCTCGCCGAAGTGCAGGTGTGGCGACAGCCGCGAGGTGCCATGGCGCGCGGGCAGGTCGCGTGCGTGCGCGTAGTCGCCGATGGCGTCGTCGGCGAATATCTCCAGCAACTCCTGCGCGCCGGCTTCGCCCGGTTGCCAGCTGGCGGCCAGGCCATCGGCCCAGGCGATGCGCGGCAGCAGCTCGAGTGCCGCCAGCGGCAGGCTGCCGGACAAGTCGCGCCAGCCCGGCACGCGTGGCGCGGGCAGCGGTCCGGTCGCCTGCAGTTGCGCACGCAGGTTGCGCCAGTACGGCGTGAACACCTTGTACGGCTGGCCTTGCTGAGTGGCGATCTGCCATGGCTCGCACCACAACGCGGCGTTGTGGCTGTGCACCGCGACGCCGTCGGCCTGCAGGGCGCTCTTGATGCGCGTGTCACGCTCGATCGCGGCCGGCTCGTACAAGCGGTTCCAGTACACCGTGCGTGCACCGCTGCGGTCGATCAGCTCGCGCAGGGTGCCCAGCGGCTCGCCACGACGCAGGTGCAGGGCGGCGCCGGCATCGCGCAAGTCGTGGTCCAGCGCCAACAGCGAATGGTGCAGCCACCAGCGGCTGGCGGCGCCGGTGGAGCCGGCGTCGTCATCGGCATGGATGAAGACCGGCAGCACCCGTGCGTGTTGCGTACAGGCCGCGCTCCACGCCGGGTTGTCGGTGAGGCGCAGGTCGCGCCGGAACAGCACCAGCGCCGTGTCCATCGCGTCGCGCGCGGACACGGTTCTAGAAGCCGAACAGCGGTTGCAGCGTGCGCGCGAGCCAGCCGGAGAACTTCAGCGGCGCATCGGTGGCGGCCACGCAGATGCACGGCACGCCGGGCGAGGTCACCGGCTGGTGCAGGGTTTCGCCGTCCAGGTCGGCCACGTCGCCGGGGCCGAAGTGACCGAGCAGGTCGTCGTAGGCGCCGTCCAGGATCATCGTCAGCTCGCTGCCGCCGTGGCTGTGCAGAGGCAGTTTGCTGCCTGGCGCGATGCGCAGCAGCATCAGGTCGCCGCCAGCGATGCCGCCGGCGCGAATGCGCTGCACGCCCGGCGCCACGCGCTTCCAGCGCAACGCGCGCAGGGACTGGCCGAACCACGGGTGCAGGGCGCGCGGCAGGCGATCGGGATCGCGGGCATCGACGGCCTCGGGCGGCAACGCCGCCTGCCCGGTCTCCGGCTCGGCATCGAGCCGGGCCAGGATCGCGATGCGCGCATCCTCCGCCGGGCCTTCTGCGCGTTGCTGTTGCAGCAGGGCACCGCCGATCTGGTCGGCGTCCCGCAGATGCGCGCGGCACTCCGCGCAGCGTTCCAGATGAGCCGCCGCAACCACCGCCAGCGCGGCGGGCAGGGCGCCGGCGGAATAGCCGATCAGGGTGGCGTCGTCGAGGTGACGATTCGGCTTCATCGCGCGCCCCTCATGCTGCCCTGCAGTTTGGCGAACGAGCGCCGCAGCGAGGATTTGACCGAGCCCAGCGGCATGTCCAGCTCCCGCGCGATCTCGCTGTGGCTTTTGCTTTCTAGGTAACACATGCGAACCAGCTTGGCCTGCACCGGGGGAAGTTGATCGATGGCCTGCTTCAACAGGTCCTGGTCGAAGGAGGATTCGGGCTGCGAGTCGAGCCGGCCGGATTCGAGCTGGTCGAGCTGGTCCAGGCCTTCCTGGATCGGCGACCAGTGCGGTTCCCTGCGCACGTGGTCGATGTAGAGGTTGCGCGCCACGCGATACAGCCAGGTGGCGAGGCTGGCGCGCGCCGGATCGAACATCGCGGCCTTGCGCCACAGCGTCAGCAAGGCCTCCTGCACCAGCTCGTCGGCGATCGATTCGGGCACGCCGAGGTTGCGCAGGTAGCGCTGCAGGCGTGGCGCGAAGTGATCGAAGATGCGCATGAAACTCGCGCGGTCACGCTGCGCGGACACGGCGGCCATCTGCGTCGACCAGTAACGTGCGTCAGGCATGGCGTGGTTCACGGCGGCAGGCACGGGTCGTATCGCCCGAAAGGGCGTCACCTCGGTGGCAGAGCGATCCGGACCCATCATACGCAACTTTCCGCTGGCGACCGGGGCCACATGCCCGACGATCGGACATGCTCCCTGTCACAGGCATACGGCGGGCGCGGCCATTCGGATTCAACCGCATCGAAAATCGCCGGCGAGCGGCCGGGCAAAAGAAAGCCCCGCACGTGGCGGGGCTGTTCCGGTGGTGCGTTGGCGTGCGCCTACTCGACGTCGAGGAACGAGCGCAGCTGTTCGGAGCGGCTCGGGTGGCGCAGCTTGCGCAGCGCCTTGGCCTCGATCTGGCGGATCCGCTCGCGGGTGACGTCGAACTGCTTGCCGACCTCTTCCAGGGTGTGGTCGGTGTTCATGTCGATGCCGAAGCGCATGCGCAGCACCTTGGCCTCCCGCGGGGTGAGCCCGGCGAGCACGTCGCGCACGGTTTCCATCAGGCCGGTCTCGGTGGCCGAGTCGATCGGCGAGCTGGCGTTGCCGTCCTCGATGAAGTCGCCCAGGTGGGAATCCTCGTCGTCGCCGATCGGGGTTTCCATCGAGATCGGTTCCTTCGCGATCTTCAGCACCTTGCGGATCTTGTCCTCGGGCATCTCCATTTCCTTGGCCAGTTCCTCCGGCGTCGCCTCGCGGCCGAACTGCTGCAGCATCTGGCGGGAAATGCGGTTCAACTTGTTGATCGTCTCGATCATGTGCACCGGGATGCGGATGGTGCGCGCCTGGTCGGCGATCGAGCGGGTGATCGCCTGGCGGATCCACCAGGTGGCGTAGGTCGAGAACTTGTAGCCGCGGCGGTATTCGAACTTGTCCACCGCCTTCATCAGGCCGATGTTGCCTTCCTGGATCAGGTCGAGGAACTGCAGGCCGCGGTTGGTGTACTTCTTGGCGATCGAGATCACCAGGCGCAGGTTCGCCTCGACCATTTCCTTCTTGGCGCGCCGGGCCTTGGCCTCGCCCGAGGCCATGGCGCGGTTGATGTCCTTGATGTCGATCAGCGGCAGGAACAGCTTGCGCTCGATCGCGGCCAGCTTCTCCTGCTCGGCGTCGATCGCCTCGCGGTAGATCTTGATGTTCGGCGACCACTTCTGCCGCTTGCGGCTGAGCTCGGCGACCCACTCGAGGTTGCCCTCGTTGCTGGGGAAGGCCTTGATGAACTCGGCCTTGGGCATCTTCACCTGCTTGACGAAGATGTCCAGCAGCACGCGCTCGTGATGGCGGATGTCGCCCACGACCTCGCGCAGCTTGCGCACGAAACCGTCGATCAGCGCGCTGGGCAGCTTGAGCTTGAGGAACTCCTCGGCCATCTGGTCGCGCAGCTTGACGATCTTCTTGTCGGTGATGCTGGCGGCTTTCGGCGCGGCCTTCTGGAACTTGGCGTAGTACTCGCGCAGCAGCTCCATGCGGCGCTTGACCTCCTCCGGGTCCGGACCGGTGGGGCCGGCTTCTTCCTCTTCGCTGGCGTCGTCGGAATCCTCGTCGTCGCCATCGGATTCCTCGTCCAGGCCAAGCTCGGCGGCCTCGGCGGCGGCGGCTTCCTTCTCCTTGCGGGCGAGGTCGGCGGCTTCCTCCAGGTCGAGGAAGCCGGCCAGGATCTCGCTGAGGCGGCGCTTGCCGTCCAGGTGCTGGTCGTATTCCTCCAGCAGCAGCTCGATGGTCAGCGGGAAACTGGCCAGTGCGGTCTGCACCTGGCCCAGGCCTTCCTCGATGCGCTTGGCGATGGCGATCTCGCCCTCGCGGGTGAGCAGCTCGACCGTGCCCATCTCGCGCATGTACATGCGCACCGGGTCGGTGGTGCGGCCCACTTCGGCGTCCACGGCGGAGAGCAGCGCCACGGCCTCTTCGGCGGCGGAGTCGTCATCGCCCGGGCCGCCGCCGGGGGCGGCGCTGTCGGAGATGGTGTCGGTATCCGGCGCGGCGTCATGGACTTCGATGCCGACGCCCTTGAGCACCGCCATGATGTCTTCGATCTGCTCCGGGTCGACGATGTCGTCGGGGAGGTGATCGTTGATCTCGGCGTAGGTCAGATAGCCCTGCTCCAGGCCCTTCGAGATGAGTGCCTTGATTTCCGACTGTTGCTCATGGGGAGCTTTGCTGTTCATGGATTGACCGACCGCCAAAGGGGTGCAAGAACCGGACATTATAGCGATGTGCTGCTTTTCTGACCAGTTTTCAAGTGAAAAATTCTGTCGTCTGCCGCGTCGGACGACACGCAAAATTCGAGCCAGACCGCGGTGTTGGCGCTGTCTGCGGGGTGCCGCGCGGCACCTCGGTCAGGCAGTGTCCAGCCAGAAGGTGACCGGGCCGTCGTTGACCAGCTGGACCACCATATGGGCACCGAAGCGTCCGGTTTCCACCCTCGGATGGGCAACCCGCGCCAGTCCCAGCAGGTAGTCAAACCAGTGGCGCGCATGCTCGGGCGCGGCGGCGCGGGTGAAGCTGGGGCGCATCCCCGAGCGGGTGTCGGCGGCCAGGGTGAACTGGCTGACCAGCAGCAGGCCGCCGCCGGTGTCGCGCAGCGAGCGGTTCATGCGGCCGGCATCGTCGGCGAACACGCGGTAGCCGAGCAACCGTTCCAGCATGCGCCGGGCCTGCGCCTCGCCATCCTCCGGCTGCACCGCGACCAGCGCGAGCAGGCCGGCGTCGATCGCGCCGACGGTCTCGTCCTCGACCTGCACGCTGGCGGAGGTCACGCGCTGGATGAGGGAGATCATGGGGTGGCCGGGATTGGGGAATCGGGAATGGGAAAAGCATAGCGCCCGGCGGCTGATGCCACGCAGTCGGGCGAGCCCATCCGGTGCGCGCCTGACTATTCCCATTCCCGATTCCCCATTTCCGGCCCAGCTACACTTTCGCTCATGCGTTTCGACATCTACATGATCTATCTGCTGTTGCGCCTGTTGGCGCTGTTGCCGTTGCGGGCGCTGCATGGCGTCGGGGCGGGGCTGGGGCGGCTGGTGCTGTGGCGCGGGGGGCGCACGGCCCATCACACCGCGGTGAACCTGCGGATCGCGCGGCCGTTGTCGGACGCGGTGCGCCAGCGCGAGCTGCTGCGCGAGGTGATGGGCGAGAGCGGCAAGTCGATCACCGAGATCGTCAAGGTGTGGGGCGGTGGCGCCGAACGTGCGCTGGATCTGGTGCGCGAGGTGCGCGGTGAGGCGCTGCTCGATGCCGCGCTGGCGGCGGGCAGGGGCGTGATCATTGCCGCGCCGCACCTGGGCTGCTGGGAGTTGCTGAACTACTGGCTGTGCCGCAAGACGCCGATGGCGATCCTGTACCGGCCGCCGCGCATCGCCGCCATCGAGGGCCTGCTGCGCAAGGTGCGCGGGGCGCTGGCACCCGAGCAGATCCGCGCCGACGGCGCCGGCGTGCGCGCCTTGTACAAGCGCGTGGCCGCCGGCGGCGCGGTGGGCATCCTGCCTGACCAGAAGCCGCGCGCGGGCGAGGGGCGGCTGGCGCCGTTCTTCGGCCGCGATGCGCTGACCATGGTGCTGCTGCCGCGGCTGGCCGCACGCACCGGCGCCACGGTGCTGTTCGCCTTCGCCGAACGCTTGCCCGCCGGCGCGGGCTACCGCATCCACCTGCGCGAGGCGCCGCCCGGCATCGCCGATGCCGACCCGCAGGTCGCCTGCACGGCGCTCAATCGCGGCGTGCAGGATTGCGTCGAGCAAGCGTTCGCGCAGTACCAGTGGCAGTACAAGCGCTGGTCGGCGGTGGGCCTGGTCAGTCCGTACGACGACGAGAGGCGTCAGGACTGAGCCGCGTCGCCCGGCGCGGGCGATTTCTCCAGCCGGCGCAGGAACACGGTCATCTCCTTTTCGGCCTGCTTGTCGCCGCGTGCGCCGGCGGCGGCGATGCCGCGACGCCAGGCGTCGGCCGCCGAGGCGAGCTCGCCGCTGGCGAGCCGGGCCTTGCCCAACAGTTTCCACGCGGCCGAATAGGTCGGGTCGAACTCCAGCGCGCGTTCGAGTGCTGCCACCGCACCGGCGGCGTCGCCCGCATCAAGCAGGGCGCTGCCCAGCGAGTAGCGCAGCAGCGCGCCATCGCGCGGGCCGTCGCATTGGCGGCGCAGGTTGTCGAGCAGGGCGTTCAAGGCAGGCGGTAGCGGCGTTCGTCGGCCGGATAGAGCTGGGTCGGCTGTGCCGGTTCCGGCGGCGTGTGGCCGGCGCGCAGATCGGCCAGCGAACTGGCCGTCCAGATCACCACCCACGACGAGCGGAACGGCTGCGCCAGCAAGGCGTAGCGCAGGTCGGCCGGGGTCAGGTGGTCCGGCCGGTCGACCACCAGCGCATCGGGATGCGCGCGTGCGTAATCGGCCAGCGCCTGGTCGCCGTACAGCTCGGTGATCGGCCGGGTCAGCCGGCCGGCGAAGTGGAACTCGCCGGCGTAGCTGCCCATGAAGGCCAGCGGGTGGCCGGCCTGCTCGGCGCGGCCCAGCAGTTCGGCCGACGGGCGCAGGTCCCAGCGCGGCCACAGGGTCAGCGTGAACAGCGCATTCAGCGCGAACACGCCGATCAGCCCGGCCACCGCCAGCCGGCGCAGCTCGCCGCGGCCGCGCATCAGCAGCAGGATGCCGAGCAGCAGGAAGATCACGCTGAAGTAGCGGCTGTACGGCGCGACCGTGTGCGCCCAGTCGCCCTGCACGACGGCGTGCTCCACCAGCATGGGCAGCGCGAACAGCAGCAGCGCGAAGACGATCCCCCCCACGCCCAGCGGCCAGGTGCCGAGCGCGTAATGGTTGGCCAGCGCGGCGCGGCGCTCGCGCAGCACGGCGATCGCACCGGCCATCAGCAGAGCCACGCCGGCCAGCTCCGGCAGCGGGTAATACAGCTGCTTGCCGCTGATCAGCGAGAACACCACGAATGCGGGAACCAGCCAGCACAGCGCGAAGCGCAGGCCCGATTCCAGCGGCCGGCGCAGCCCGGCCACGGCCACCCACGCGCGCGGCCAGCCGCTGAACGGGAACAACAGCACCGGCAACCAAAGCACGTAGAACCAGAACGGTTCGGCGTGGTTCTGCAGATCCTTGCCTTCGGACAGCTTGTCGACCACGCGCCCTGCGGTCTGGGTGAAGAACAGCCGTTCGCGATAGGCGTCCCCCCCGACCAGGCCGGCCGGCAACGCCCATGCCAGCAGCATCGCGCCGCCGAGCAACAGCGACAGCACGCCGGAGCCGTACCAGCGCGCGCGATGCTCGCGCGCCCATTCGTTCCACAGCGGCCCGAGCAGCCACGGGAAGGCGACGTGCAGCAGCATCACCGGGCCCTTGGTCAGCAACCCCAGCCCCACGCAGACACCGAACAGCAGCCAGCGCGGTTCGACCCGTCGCGGCTTCGGCGTAAGGCACAGCAGCGCGGCCAGCACCCAGACCGCCAGCAGCACGTCGTACATGATCTGCAAGGCGAACAGGAACGCGTAGCCGAACGCCAGCAGCATCCACGGCGCGGCCTTGGCCATCCACGGCCGGTGCGGGAACAGCCGCCGCGCCAGCAGCGACACCAGCACCAGCTGCGCGCCGCCGAACAGCACCTCCAGCACGCGCGGCCACACGTCGCTGACGCCGAACACGAACCAGCCGGCCTCGATCAGCCAGAACAGCAGCGGCGCCTTCTCGCTGTACGGCGCGCCGTTGATGTGCGGCACCAGCCACTGGCCATGGCTGAACATGTCCCAGGCCACCGCCAGCGTGCGGGTGGAATACAGCGGCATCGGGCCGTGCGCGAAGATCGCCAGCAGCGCCACCAGCATCCACAGCGGCAGCCACGGCCAGACCGCGCGCAGGTGTTCGGAACGGCTGAAGGAGCTGGGCGGCACGGGGTGCACTCGCGGTGGGAGAGAGAGATTCTAGCCTGCGACCGGATCAGGGCATCGCTAGGCCGGACCCCAGTAGCCGATGCGGCGACGCAGTTTCAGCTTGCGCCACAGGTTGAGCGGCTTGCGCCGGCGGTTGCGACCGCCGCGGGCGAGGAAGGCGTCGATCGCGTCAAGCACGCGCTCGCTGGAGCGGCCGTCGCGGCGCGGATGGATGGCGTTGCCGTAGTCGGCGATCGCCTGCATCAGTTCCGGCGGCCGCGCCAGCGCGCGTTCGATCGCCGGCTCGAAGTCCTTCGCGTCGTCGATGTCGAGCAACTGCGGCCCGGGGCGCCGGTTCTTGAATGTCACCACCGGCTTGCCGGTGAGCAGGAACTCGTTGAGCGCCGAGGAGGTATCCGAGCACATCATGTCGACTTGCGGGAACAGCTCCAGGATGTTGTCGTTCTCGGCGAAGGTGAGGTACTCGTTCTGCAGCGCCTTGAACTTCGCCGTGGTCTCCGGGTTCATCTTCGGATGGAAGGTGACGATCCAGTGCCAGCGACCGTCGCGCGACAACCGCTTCACTTCCTCGTACAGCGTCTCGGCGGCACTCCACGACGGCGAAAAGGTGGAGTGGTAGAGGATCACCGGCGGCCGGCGCACCGGCGGCAGCGGACCGGCGATCTCGCGCATGAACGGGTCGAGCTTGGGCCAGCCGGTCTCGGTCACCGTGAAGTGGCCGAGCCGGTCCGCCAGCGCCTGGAACTGGGCGGTATCGCGTGGACCGGTGGTGCAGTACAGATCGAAGAAACCGCGGATGTAGATGTGGCGCGGCTTGCCCGCATCGAAACCGTGGAACACCTCGACCTTCACGCCGGTGAAGAAATGCGGCAGGTGATTGCCCGGGGTCAGCACGGCGTCGGGCTTCCATGCGCGCACGCCGGCCACGTCGAGCAGGCGCTCGCCCTCGACCAGATCCTCGGCGCCGGGGCCGTCGAAAAACCACGCCGCCTCGCCGCCGCGGGCGCGCACCGCCTCCTGCAGCGGGCGCAGGATGGCCAGCGCGTAGCGCTCGGAGCCGTACATCAGATAGCGTCTGGGACTGTTCATTCGATGCTCGCGCCCTGCGCGCGCAGCGCGCTGGCGGCCTGTTCGACGGATGCCGGGTTGCGCGTCATCTCGTAGTAGCGCATGCGCTTGTACAGCGCGTAGCTGGCGGCGGTCTGCGCGATCACGAAGCCGCGCCAGCCATCCAGGCAGGCCAGCCGGAACAGGTAATCCTTGAGGAAAGCCAGCGCGTAGACGAACGGCGCCTGCCACATCCGCGCCGGCTTGCCCTTGTCCAGCCAGTCGCGGCATTTCAGCTCGGCGTACTGCAGCACCTTGAGCTGCTTGTGCACCAGGGTCGGGTTGTTGGTGTGCAGGAAGCTGCCGCGCAGGGTGGGCGCGGGGCCATCGAACTGCAGCGATTCGTGCACGCGCGCATCGCTCCAGCGCGCGCGGCCGCGGTGGTACAGGCGGGCCATGCGCTCGCCCGTGGCTGGCCGGTACCAGCGCATCGGCGCGCCCATGTAGACCGTGCTGCGGCGCAGGTACGCGGCGGCAGCGTGGCCGGCCATCAGTGCGGGCAGGCGCCGCTGCAGTTCGTCGGCGAGGTCGCCGCCGAGGTATTCGTCGGCGTCCAGGACCAGGATCCAGTCGTGCGCGCACTGGCCGGCGGCGAAATTGCGCTGCGGCCCGAAACCCAGCCAGTCCTGGTGGACGACGCGCGCGCCATGCGCCTGCGCGATCGCCACGGTGTCGTCGTCGCTGCCGCAATCGACGACCAGTTTCTCGGCGGCAAACGGCACGCTGTCCAGGCAGCGGGCGATGTGGGCCGCCTCGTTGCGGGTGATCACGGCGAGGGTCAGGGGAAACGCGGGCATGGCGGCGATTCTAGCCGAATCATGCGAGTGGTCCGCCGCTGCGTTATGCTGTGAATGCGGAGTGAATTCCGTGGCTGGCGTGCGATTGGAGGGATTCCGGACGCCGCAGCCTCCTGGAGCGGTTGCCGTGGGACGGCGTAAGGGGCGCAGGGCGCCCACAGTCAGCGTCAGGTTCGCCGCAAGCCGGATATCGGCGCGGATCGTCCGACGCGAGACATGGAAGCGGAACATCGCGTCCGCCAGCGGCCGGAGGCCGCATCCAATGCAGTCTTCATGTACCGCTGTGGGGGGCATGCCATGCGCATCAGTGTTGCCGTGATCACCTATAACTGGCCCGAGGCGCTGGAACTGGTGCTGCGCGCGCTGGCCAGCCAGACCGAACTGCCGCACGAGGTGATCGTCACCGACGACGGCTCGCGCCCGGCCACCAGCGAACTGCTGCGACGCCTGGCGCACGACTATCCGGTGCGGCTGGTGCACCTGTGGCAGCCCGACGACGGCGCGCGCATGAGTCGCGCGCGCAACCGCGCAATCGCCGCCGCGCAGGGCGACTACATCATCCTGCTCGACGGCGACATGGTGGTCGAGCGGCATTTCATCGCCGACCATCGCCGCTTCGCCCGGCGCGGCTGCTTCACCCAGGGTTCGCGCGTGCTCACCGATGCCCGCTCGGTGCAGGAGATGCTGGGCCGCGGGCCGACCTTTCCGGATTTCTTCCGCCGCGGCATCGACCGTCGCCGCCACACCGTGCGCCTCCCGCTGCTCGCCCATCTGTTCGCCCGTCCGAGCATGCGCCAGCGTGGCATCAAGAGTTGCAACATGGGTTTCTGGCGCGACGACCTGTTGCGCCTCAACGGTTTCAACGAAGCGATGACCGGCTGGGGTCGCGAGGATACCGAACTGGCCGTGCGCGCCTTCCACGCCGGGCTGCTGCGCCGCGACCTGCGCCTGGGCGCGCTGGCGGTCCATCTCTACCACCCCACCCGCAAGCACCTGGTGGACAACCCCAACGACCGCATCCTGGCCGAGACGCGGCAGCGCAACCTCGTTCGTTGCGAACGCGGCGTCGAGCAGTACCGCGACGAGTTTGCCGTCGCGCCGCTCGACCTGCGCGCGGTCGTTGCACCGACCCCGTTGCGGCCATCGATGCACGTGGGTCACGTGGCCGCGCCACCGGCCGCCGCCACTGCGTAGGACAGTCGTCCGCCTCGGTCAGGCCGCGGCCACCCGCGGCGGCTCGCGGTGGCGCAGCCAGGCAAGTCGCAGCGCCAGCCCCAGCACCACGAAGAAATAGAACGACTGCGTCATCACCCGGTAGAACACCGCGTCGGTGAGCGCGCAGAGCATGTACAAGGCGATCACGCCGACGCCGACGGCGGCCGGCAGCGCTACTTCGTCGTCCGCATCCAGCACGCGCCGGCTGAAGTAGCGCAGCGGCACCAGGAACACCGCCAGCAGCACCAGCAGACCTGGCACGCCGCCGGTGGCGGCCGCTTCCAGATACTCGTTGTGCGGCTGGTTGTAGCGTTCGATCGCGGCATGGCTGCGGCCGGCGGCGACCTCCTCGCGCGTATACGCGTCGAATTGGCCCACGCCGATGCCCACCAGCGGGTGTTCGCCGAAGGCGCGCGCCGCGGTGCGCCACATCTCCAGCCGCTCGATCACGGCGCCGCGGGTGGCCTGGCTATGGTCGAAGCGGGTGACCTCCGGCGCGATGGCCTGGAACCGCTCCACCATTTCGCCGCGCATGCCGAAGGTGACGGTCCCGGCCACCACAGACACGGCACCGACCAGCAGCAGGCTGGAGCGCCAGTGTCCGCAGCGCCGCGCGTGCAGCAGCACCAGCAGCAGGAACACCGGCGCAAATGCCAGCAGCGGGCCGCGGCTCTGGGTCAGCAGCGCGCCGTACATGGCGCAGCCCATCGCCACCAGATGCAGCCAGCGTTCCCGGCGCCCCGTGCCGCGCGCCAGGAATTGCACCAGCGCCATCGTCGACAGGCCCAGCAACACCGTGGCCAGTTCGATCGAGGCCGACGGGCCGCCATTGAGGCCGTGCGGACGGTCGATGCCGAGCGCGTAGGCCTGCACCACGGCGGCCGCGCCCAGCACGATGGCGCCGAGGCTGAAACCGGCCCACACCACGCGCATCCGCAACGGCAGGCTGAAGCACGCCGCCACCACCAGGAACAGCAGAATGTGCGCCGGGCGATCCAGCGGTCGCCAGCCCAGGTCGTGCAGCAGCACGTTGAAGATCACGAATCCGATCATCGCCAGCGCCACCGCCACCGGCGGCCACGCCGCGCGATAGCTGCGCCGGATCGAGGCGGTGCTCGCCACCAGCGCCAGTCCAAGCAGGAACAGCAGCGCCGGCGGCAGCGCCTTGATCCCCCAGTCGATCGAGAACGACAGCGGCATCAGGGCCAGCAGGATCGACACTGTCCACGCCGGCCCGGGGCGCGCGAACACCTGCGCGAGGCGGGTATCGGTCATGCGCGCGTCACACTCGCGAAGACCGCCGCGAGACAGGCTGGGCGGCGTGGAGAGGAAGTGGTGCGGTTCATTCGTCGTCGTCGCCTGCGGTACGCGGGATGCACCCGGGTATTACCGCGTCGTGCCTGAACATCCACCACTCGCGGCGGTTGGCGTGGCCGACATGGATCGCCCGCGCGCGATCCACGCAAGCGCCCATCGCCTCGTCCAGGCTGAAGATCCAGCGTTGCGCGGGATCGCCCTCGAGCCAGGCGATCGCCTCGGCGTACTGCCGCGGCCACGGTTTGCGGAAGCCGAACTCGGTCACCGGGCCCTGCGCCATCAGCAGGTTCTGCTCCTTCCACGCGAGCAGGCCGATCGTGGCCTGCGGGCCGGCGATGGCGCGCGCCTCGACCATCACGTCGCGCGCCGAGCGGTCGCCGTTGAGTAGCGGATAGCCCCACACCCCATACACGCTCCACAGCACGCCGGCGAACAGCAGCCATCCCAGCGGCGCGCGGCGCACCCGCGTCAGCGCGGCGATGGCGAGGCCGGCCACGCCGATGGCCAGCAGCATCCACCAGATCCGCGGGTCCAGGCTCTGTTCTATCTTCAGCGCCCAGGCCGGGTGGCGATGGATCGCCAGCGCCGAGGCGGCGGCCAGCGTGCCGGCCAGCAGCACGGTCAGCGCGAACACCGCGATGCGCACGCCGCGCCGGCGCAACAGGCCGGGCAGCAGCGGCGCCAGCGCCAGCGCCACCATCGGCAGCGCCGGCAGGATGTAGACGTCGCGCTTGCCGGGGCTGAGCGAGAAAAACAGCAGCACCAGCACGGCCCAGCCCAGCGGCAGCAGGAAACGCGCATCGCGTCGTTTCAGCCGGCGCCACCACGCCGGCAGCGCCCACGGCAGCAGCAGCGACAGCGGCAGCCAGTCGACCACTATGATGCCGAGGAAGTAGAACGGCGAATGGATATGGCCGGTGGGCGTGGCGTAGCGGTGCACGGTCTGCCCGAACAGGATGTTCTGCACGTACTCGGCGTGCTGCGGGTCGCCGTCGGCATGGGCGATCAGCAGCATCGGCAGCAGCCAGCCGAGGATCGCCACGAAGAACAGCGCCAGCCCGCCGGCCCAGCGCCAGCCGCCGGTGGGCAGGGCGAGGTGCCGCCAGTGGCCGCGGCGCGCGACCATGTACGGCACCAGCATCAGCAGGGCCAGCACGCCCACGCCCTTGGTCGCCACGCCCACGCCGGCGAAGAAACAGCCCACGGCGAACCAGCGCCAGCACGGCCCCAGCAGCAGATGGCGCAGCAGGCCGTAGTTGGCCAGCGTCATCCAGCCCAGCAGCAGCGGGTCGATCTGCGCGTTGCGCATCTGGTAGGTGAAGTGGATCGTGACCAGCAGCGTGGCCGCGGCCAGCAGCGCGCTGCGGTGACCCCACAGCCGCCGAGCCAGGTCGTAGACCAGTGCCAGCGCGCCCAGCGCGGCGAGCAGCGAGGGCAGCAGGAAGGCGATGCGCCAATGGCCGGTGAGGTAGTAACTGAGCGCCTGCAGCCACATGAACACCGGCGGCTTGTCCGGGTACAGCTCGTGGCCGCGGTGCGGGAACAGCCACTGGCCGTGCTCGACCATCCATTGCGCGACCAGCGCGAAGCGCGGTTCGTCCGAAGGCCACGGATCGCGCAACCCCAGCCCGGCACCGAGCACCAGCAAGGCGAACGCGCCGAACACGACCAGCTCCCAACGGGCATCGCGCAACCACAACGGACGGGCGCGGGACAAGGGCACCGGGGGATTCACGATGAAGGGAGTTCCGCTGCGGGGACAGGGAGGGCAAGCATAAACGGCCGGCGCGATCCCGCACAGCCCCGCCCTGTGGCGGCGCGGCCGCGAGGTGCTCAGCCGCGCTTGTGCACCACCGCGTAATACATGCCGTCGAGATCGCCGTCGCCGGGCAGGATCTGCCAGCCCACCGCGGCGGCCTGGCCGATCGGCAGGCTGAGCGGCACGGCCTGGGCATCCGCTTGCTGCGCCAGCCACGTGCCGACCACGGCCTCGTTCTCCGCGCGCAGCACCGAGCAGGTGATGTAGACCAGCCGCCCGCCCGGCGCCAGCAATGGCCACAGCGCGGCGAGGATGCGCCGTTGCTGCGCGCCCATCGCGGCGATATCGCTCTCGCGCCGGTGCAGGCGCACGTCCGGTCGCCGGCGCAGCACGCCGGTTGCCGAGCATGGGGCATCGACCAGGATGCGGTCGAACAGCTGGCCCTTCCACCAGCGCGCGGGCACGCCGGCGTCGCCGACCACGATCTTCGCGTCCAACCGCAGCCGCATCAGGTTCTGCCGGATGCGTTCGGCGCGCGCGGGTTCGAACTCCAGCGCGGTGAGGTCGATCTCGGCGCGCTCCAGCAGATGGCAGGCCTTGCCGCCGGGCGCGGCGCACGCATCCAGCACGCGCAGGCCGTCGCGCAGCTCGGCGAGGTCGGCGGCGACCTGGGCGGCACCGTCCTGCACCGCGAAGTGGCCGGCGTCGAAGCCGGGCAGCCGGGTGACGTCGGTGCTGTGCGGCAGCACCAGCGCGTTGGCCAGCCACGGGTGGGCGCTGGCCGCGTGACCGGCAGCCTGCAGTTGGCCGATCAGCGTGTCGCGCTGGCAGCGCCGGCGATTGACCCGCAGCATCAGTGGCGGCTCGCCGTTGTCGGCCGCCATCACCGCGGCGGCCTGTTGCGGCCAGTCGCGTTCGAGCGCCGCGGCCAGCCAGGCGGGGTGGGCGTGGCGGGTGGCGGGGTTGGCGTCGAGCGCGGCCAGCCGCGCGGTCCGTTCGCGCTGCCAGCGGCGCAGCACGGCATTGACCAGGCCGGCGAGCTGCGGGCGCTTCAGCGCACGCACCGCCTCCACGGTGGCCGCCACGGCGGCGTAATCCTGCAGTTCGAGGATTTCCAGTTGCACCAGCCCCAGCACCAGCAGCGCATGCACCGCCGGGTCTTTGGGGCGCAGGGATTTCTCCAGCAGGCCGTCGATGGCCGGGTCGAAGCGCAGCCACCAGCGCGCGCCTTCGCTGAGCAGGGCCATCAGCAGCGCGCGGTCGCGCGGATCGGCCAACCTCGGCGCGTTGCGCTCCATCACTTCGCGCAGCGAGGCGCCGCGCAGGGCGATCTCGGCCAGACCCCTGGCGGCGAGGGCGCGGGTATCGGTTTTCACGGGCGCGGGCGCAGGTCGGGGCGGGCGTTGAGGTAGTCCGTCGCGCCGATGCGCTTGCCGCCGGCGCGCTGCACCGCGGTGATGCGCAGGGCGCCGCTGCCGCAGGCGACGTCGATGCCTTCGCGCCCGGCCGCCAGCACGCTGGCCGGGGCGGCATGGTGGTCCACTTCGATGGCGCGCGCGGCCCAGATCCGCAGCGATTCGCCGGCGATCTCCGCCTCGGCTACCGGCCACGGGTCGAATGCGCGCACCTGGCGTTCCAGCTCGATGGCCGGGCGGCGGAAGTCGAGCTTCGCCTCGGCCTTGTCCAGCTTGTGCGCGTAGGTCACGCCGTCGGTCGGCTGCGGCGTGGCGACCAGCGTCTCGCCCGCCAGGGTACGGCGCAGGCCCTCGGCCAGCAGCTCGGCGCCCAGCGCGGCGAGGCGGTCGTGCAGCGAGCCGCCGGTGTCGTCGCGGCGGATCGGGGTGCGCCGCCGCAACAGCACCGGACCGGTATCGAGGCCGGCCTCCATCTGCATCAGGTCGACCCCGCTCTCGGCGTCGCCGGCGAGGATTGCGCGCTGGATCGGCGCGGCACCGCGCCAGCGCGGCAGCACGCTTGCGTGCACGTTCCAGCAACCCAGGCGGGGGATCGAGAGCACTTTGCGCGGCAGGATCAGGCCATAGGCGACCACCACCAAAAGGTCGGGGCGGTAATCGGCGAGCCGCTGCTGCACCTCGGCGGATTTCAGCGACTCGGGCTGTTCCACGGTCACCCCGGCGGCCAGTGCGGCCTGCTTGACCGGGCTGGGCGCCAGCTTGCGGCCGCGGCCGGCCGGGCGGTCGGGCTGGGTATAGACGGCCACCAGCTCCGCGCCGCTGTTGCGGCACGCCTCGAAGCAGGGCACGGAGAATTCGGGGGTGCCGGCAAAGGCCAGCCGCAGGCCGGCGCTACTCAAGCACCCGCCGCCTGCTTGCGCTGCTTGTCGAGCCGCTTCAGCAGCAGGCTGCGCTTGAGCGGCGACAGGTAATCGACGAAGACCTTGCCGTCGAGATGGTCCATCTCGTGCTGGATGCACACCGCCAGCGGGCCTTCGGCTTCCACCACGATCTCCTTGCCGTCCACGTCCTGCGCCTTGACCTTCACCTTCAGCGCGCGGGTGACGTCGGCGTACAAGCCGGGAAACGACAGGCAGCCCTCCTGGTAGACCTGCGAGCCATCCTTTTCCAGCAGCTGGGCATTGATCAGCGCCAGCGGCTGGTTGCGCCCCTCGCTCATGTCGGCCACCAGCACCCGCTGGTGCACGTTGACCTGGGTGGCGGCCAGGCCGACACCGTTGGCCGCGTACATGGTTTCGAACATGTCGGCCACGAACTGCTTCAGCTTCGCGTCGAACGCGGTGACCGGCGCGGCGCGGGTGCGCAGGCGCGGGTCGGGGAACTCCAGGATGGAAAGTACGGACATGGCATCACCTCGGCGTCGAAAGTGCGGGCGACTTGGTAAAAATCCCACCCCGACGCGATCTAGAATGTGCATCATTGTACGTCGGCAAGCACGCGAGCGCAGACGATTTTCGCCAACCCGCGCCGGTTGCGCGGGTTAACCATTCGGTTACACTCGACCGAGCATCTGGGGAAGGGGGATTCCCGCCAATGATCAGAAAGACAATCGTGTTGCTGGCCGGCATGCTGGTCACCCTGACCGTCTATGCCGCGGGCGCGCAATTGCGTGCCAATCACCCCGACAGCTACACCGTTCGCCGTGGCGACACGTTGTGGGACATCTCCGCCAAATTCCTGGCCAAGCCGTGGTTGTGGCCGGAGATCTGGCAGGCCAACCCGCAGGTGCGCAATCCCCACCTGATCTATCCCGGCGACGTGCTCAACCTGTCCTTCATCAACGGCCCGAGCCTGCGGCTGGAGCCCGGCGTGCATCGCGAAGGCGAGGCGGTGCCGGCGATTCCGCTCAGCCAGCTGAAGATGTTCCTGAAAGACATGCGGGTGATGGATTCCAACGCGGTCAGCTCCGCGCCCTACGTGGTCGGCCTGGAAGAGAACCGCCTGCGCGGCGCCGTCGGCCAGAACCTTTACGTGCGCGGCTTGCAGGGCGAGCCGGGCCAGCGCTGGGCGATCGTGCGGCCCAGCCACGTGTTCCGCGGCTTCGACCAGAACGATCCGGCCGATGCCGACCTGGTGGCGCACGGCCTGGACAGCAACGCGGCAATGGTCAATGCGCCGTGGCGCGAGGATTCGCGCAACGACGGCCACTATGGCAAGGGCGACGACCTCGGCGTCGAGGTGACGGTGATCGGCACCGCCGAGACCCTGCGCACCGGTGATCCGGCCACCCTGCTGCTGCTCGACTCCACCCGCGAGATCCGCAGCGGCGACCGCATCATGCCGATCGACGAGCATCCGTACGACGCGTACTACTACCCGCATGCGCCGAAGTCGCTGCCGGCCGACGCCAAGGTGATCGGTTTCGCCGACGCCCTGCGCGCGGCGGGTTCGCGCCAGGTGGTGCTGCTCTCGGTGGGTGCCCGCGACGGCGTCGACAACGGCACCACGTTCTCGATCTTCGAGCCCGGCGAGACCATCCACGACGATGTGGCCAGCAACAGCTGGAACCGCGGCGTAGGCGAAAAGGTCAAGCTGCCGGACGAGTACGTCGGCCACGTCATGGTGTTCCGCACCTTCGACCGGGTCAGCTACGGCCTGGTGATGGACAGCCTGCGCCCGGTACACGCCGGCGGCCGGCTGACCATGCCCGAATAGCGGCCATCGCAACGGCATCCTCCTACACGACGGCGCGGCCACCACCGCGCCGTCTTCGTCTGCGGTCGCTGCGTACACTCCCGGGCATGCATGATCCGCACCCTGATGACGACCACCGCGCCTGGCTGACCGCGCTGCGCACGCCCGGGCTCGGTCCCGGCGGCCTGCGCCAGTGGCTGGATCGCGGCGACGGCGACATCCATGCCGCGCTGGCGCAGTTGCGCCGTGACGGTGCCGGGCTCGATTCCGCCGCGCTGGCCTGGCTGGAGCACCCGGACGAGGCGCGCCTGGCGCAGGACCTGGCCTGGCTGGCCGAGCCCGGCCACCGGCTGCTGCGGTGCACGGATGCGGATTTCCCGCCGCAACTGGAGCACATCCCGCAGCCGCCGGCGGTGCTGTTCGTGGCGGGCGATGCGAGCCTGCTGCTGCATCCGCAGGTGGCCATCGTCGGCGCGCGCGCAGCCAGCGCCAGCGGCATGGCGCACGCGCGGGCGTTTGCCCGTACGCTGGCCGAGGCGGGTTTCACGATCACCAGCGGCATGGCCGACGGCATCGACGGCGCGGCACACGCCGCCGCACTGGATGCCGGCGCGAAGACGCTGGCGGTGATCGGTACCGGGCCCGATCGGGTGTATCCGCGCAAACACCACGCGTTGGCCCGGCGCCTGGTCGAACACGGCGCGCTGGTCAGCGAATTTCCGCCCGGCACGGCGGCGCGGGCCGACCATTTCCCCCGCCGCAACCGGATCATCTCCGGGCTGGCGCTGGGGGTGCTGGTGGTCGAGGCGGGGCTGCGTTCGGGTTCGCTGATCACCGCGCGACTGGCCGCCGAGCAGGGCCGCGAGGTGTTCGCGCTGCCAGGATCGATCCACAATCCGCTGGCCAGCGGCTGCCACCGGCTGATCCGCGATGGCGCGCGACTGGTGGAATGCGCGGCGGAAATCGTCGAATTGCTGGCCCCCGCGGCGCGTTCACTGGGCCTCGAACTGGCCGCTCGGCTGGGTGGCGAGGAGGTCGGAACCGTCACGACGGCGACCGCGGCGGACGCCGATTATCGACGATTGTTGTCCGCACTTGGCCACGAACCGGCGACAATGGATGAACTTGTGCAGCGCACCGAGCTGTCGGCCGCGGCACTGTCCTCGATGCTGCTGATGCTGGAACTGGACGGGCGCATCGAACGCCGGTCGGGCAACGCCTACCAGGTCATGCCCACGTCCCTGCGGGCTTGACAGCCGAAGCCATGGCGTGGTTTCAACTATATATATGTCCGGCACGGAAGCGCCGGTGGTTCACTTTTGGATATCCCGCTTCATGGCAAAAAACCTGCTCATCGTCGAATCACCGGCCAAGGCCAAGACGATCAACAAATACCTCGGCAAGGACTTCCAGGTCCTCGCATCCTACGGTCACGTGCGCGACCTGAAGCCGAAGGAGGGCGCGGTCGACACCGAGCACGGTTTCGCGATGGCCTACGAGGTGATCGAGCGCAACCAGAAACACGTCGACGCGATCGCCAAGGCGGCCCGGGAGGCTGACGACATCTATCTGGCGACCGACTTGGATCGCGAAGGCGAGGCGATCAGTTGGCACATCAGCGAGATCCTGAAGGAGCGCGGCCTGACCAAGGGCAAGCAGCTGCACCGGGTGGTGTTCTCCGAGATCACGCCGAAGGCGATCAAGGCCGCGGTGGCCGCGCCGCGCCAGCTCTCGCACGACCTGGTCGACGCGCAGCAGGCGCGCCGCGCGCTGGACTACCTGGTCGGCTTCAACCTGTCGCCGGTGCTGTGGCGCAAGGTGCAGCGCGGGCTTTCCGCCGGCCGCGTGCAGTCGCCGGCGCTGCGCATGATCGTCGAGCGCGAGGAAGAGATCGAGGCGTTCAAGGCGCGCGAGTACTGGACCGTGGAAGCGCAGCTCAAGCACGTCGAAGGCGACTTCAGTGCGCGGCTGTCGCGTCTCAACGGCAAGAAGTTCGAGCAGTTCGACCTCACCAACGAAGCCGATGCCCAAGCCGCGCGTGCGGCGCTGAAGCAGGCCGCACGCGGCCAGCTCACGGTCAGCGACGTCACCTCGAAGGAGCGCAAGCGCCGCCCGGCCGCGCCGTTCACCACCTCCACCCTGCAGCAGGAGGCCGCGCGCAAGCTCGGCTTCACCACCAGCCGCACGATGAAGGTGGCGCAGGGCCTGTACGAAGGCGTGGCGCTGGGCGACGAGGGCAACGTCGGCCTGATCACCTACATGCGTACCGACTCGACCATGCTCGGCGACGACGCGATGGCCGAGCTGCGCCAGCTGATTGCCCGCGACTTCGGCGCGAAGGCGCTGCCGGACGCGGCGCAGGTATACAAGACCAAGTCGAAGAATGCGCAGGAAGCGCATGAGGCGATCCGCCCCACCTCGGCGATGCACACGCCGAAATCGGTGGCCGCCTTCCTCAACGACGACCAGCGCAAGCTGTACGAGCTGATCTGGAAGCGCACCGTCGCCTGCCAGATGATCCATGCCACGTTGAACACCGTCACGGTGGAGTTCGCGTTGCCGGACGCCCCCGGTGGCGACGCCTCGTTCCGCGCCAGCGGCACCACCGTGGTCGATCCCGGCTTCCTGGCCGTATACGAGGAAGGCCGCGACCAGAAGACCGCCGAGGACGACGATGAAGGCCGCCGCCTGCCGCGGCTGGCGAAAGGCGAGGCGGTGCCGCTGCATGAGATCGTCGCCGACCAGCACTTCACCGAGCCGCCGCCGCGCTACTCCGAGGCAAGCCTGGTCAAGGCGCTGGAAGAACATGGCATCGGCCGCCCGTCGACCTACGCCAGCATCATCCAGGTACTGCAGAACCGCGAATACGTGTTCCTCGACAGCCGCCGCTTCAAGCCCAGCGACGTGGGTCGCGCGGTGAGCAAATTCCTCACCCAGCACTTCACCCAATACGTCGATTACGACTTCACCGCCAAGCTGGAGGACGAGCTCGACGCGGTCAGTCGCGGCGAGGAAGCCTGGGTGCCATTGATGCAGCGCTTCTGGCTGCCGTTCAAGCAGCAGGTGGACGAGAAGGCCGAGTCGGTCGACCGCAGCGAGGCCACCGGTGCGCGCGAACTGGGCAGCGATCCGAAGACCGGCAAGCCGGTGTTCGTGCGGCTGGGCCGCTTCGGGCCGTATGCCGCGATCGGCGACAAGGACAGCGACGAGAAACTGCAGTTCGCCTCGCTGCGCCCGGGCCAGAGCATGCACACGATCAGCCTGGCCGAGGCGCTGGAGCTCTTCAAGCTGCCGCGCCAGCTCGGCCAGGCGGACAACGGCGACGAGGTCAGCGTCGGCATCGGCCGTTTCGGCCCGTTCGTGAAGCAGGGCAGCACCTACGCTTCGCTCAAGCCCGAGGATGATCCGTACACGATCGAACTGCCGCGTGCGCTGCAACTGGTGGCCGACAAGCTGGAGATGCTGGCCAACCGGATGATTCTCGATTTCGGCAACGGCGTGCAGGTGCTCAACGGCCGCTACGGCGCCTACATCACCGATGGCGAGAAGAACGCACGCATCCCGAAGGAGCAGGAACCGAAGCTGCTGACCGAGGCACAGTGCCTCGAACTGCTTGCCGCCGCGCCGGTGAAGAAGGGCCGCTTCGGCAAGAAGACGGCGACCAGGAAAGCCGCCGCGAAGAAGGCCGCGCCGGCGAAGAAGGCCGCAGTGAAGAAGGCCGCGACGAAGAAGGCGCCGGCGAAAAAGACGGCCGCGAAAAAAGCCGCGGCGAAGAAAACCGCCACGAAGAAGACCGCGGCGAAGAAGTCTCTTGCCGGCAAGGCCGGCGCCTGATGCTGCAGCGTTTCACGCTCGACGAAGTCGATGCCGCTGCTGCACTGCTGCATGGCGGCGGCGTGCTCGCCTATCCGACCGAGGCGGTGTTCGGCCTCGGCTGCGATCCGTTCGACCGCGGCGCGTTCGAGCGGGTGTTCGCGCTGAAGCAGCGCCCGTCGACGCAGGGCGTGCTGCTGATCGCGGCGGACTTCAGCCAGGTCGAACCCTGCATCGACTTCGCGGCGGTGCCCGATGCGGTGCTGCGGCAGGTGCGCGCCAGCTGGCCGGGGCCGTACACGTGGATTTTCCCGCGCTCGGCATGGGTGCCCGACTGGGTGGCCGGCGCGCATGCCGGCGTCGCGCTGCGGGTCAGCGCGCACGAACCGACGGCGTTACTGTGCCGTGCCTTCGGCGGCGCGCTGGTGTCGACCAGCGCCAACCCGCACGGGCAGCCGCCGGCCCGCGCCGCGCAGACCGTGGCCGAGTATTTTGGCGATGCCCTGGACGGCCTGCTGGATGCCCCGCTGGGTGACCAATCCAGCCCCACGGTGATTCGCGACGCCCTTTCGGGCGCTATCATCCGCGCCTGAACGTGCGGGGGGAGCGCACGTCGGGGCATTCACGCCACCGTCCGCGTGGCGGCGCGATGCTGCCGCACGCCATTTGAGCATCCACGGAGACAGCCGTTTGGTTACCGTCCACGACCCGCGCCAGCGCGAGCTTCCACCGCTGCTGCCCTTGCTGGCGGCTGCGGACCCGGCGCGCGTGGTGGCCTGGCGGGAGGGCGAGGCGATCAGCGCCGGACACTTCCTCGCCGAGGTCCGCGCGGTGGCGGCGTCGCTGCCGCACGCACCGGCGGTGGTGAACCTGTGCGAGGACCGCTACGCCTTCCTGGTCGCGTTCTGCGCGGTGGCGTTGCGCGGCCAGGCCAACCTGCTGCCGTCCTCGCGTGCGCCGCAGGCGGTGGACGAGGTGATGAAGGCTCACCCCGGGTGCCACGCGCTGGGCGATCAGCGGCTCGACCCGGCGCCGCCCGGTTATCAGCAACTGCCGTCGTTCGACGCGCCGCGACCGGCGTACGTCGAGGCGCCCTGGCCGACCTTGCCGGCCGACCGGGTGGTGGCGATCGGCTACACCTCCGGCTCCACCGGCACGCCGATGCCGAACCCGAAGACCTGGGGCAGTTTCCACGCCAGCAACGCGGGCAACCTGGCGCGGCTGCACGCCATTGTCGGCGAGCGCTTCGAGCTGGTCGCCACGGTGCAGCCGCAGCACATGTACGGCATGGAGATGTCGGTGCTGTTGCCGCTGCTGGGCAATGTCGGCGTGCACACCGGCCGCCCGTTCTTTCCCGCCGACGTGGCCGCCGCGTTGGCCGCGGTGCCGGCACCGCGGGTGCTGGTGACCACGCCGGTGCATCTGCGCGCGCTGATCGATTCGGGCATCGAGCTGCCGGCGGTCGCGGCGATGGTATCGGCCACCGCGCCGTTGCCGGTCGGGCTGGCGCGCGCCGCCGAGCAGCGCTTCGCCGCGCCGCTGCTGGAAGTGTTCGGCTCCACCGAAACCTGCGTGTTCGCCAGCCGCCGCCCCACCGTGGACGAAGACTGGCTGCTGTACGACGACGTGACCTTGCACCCGCAACCCGATGGCACCGCGGTCGAGGCGCCGCAGCTCGGCGCGCCGGTCAGCCTGGCCGACCTGGTCAGCCTGTCGCGCGACGGCCGCCGTTTCCGCCTGTGCGGACGGCATGCCGACATGCTGGAGATCGCCGGCAAGCGCGCCTCGCTGGCCGACCTCACCCGCCGCCTGCTGGCGATTCCCGGCGTGCGCGACGGCGTGGTGTTCCAGCACGGTGACGGCGACGCGCTCGGCGTGCACCGCATCGCCGCGCTGGTGGTGGCGCCGGAGCTGGACGAGCACGCCATCCTCGACGCGCTGCGTCGCGCGATCGATCCGCTGTTCCTGCCACGCCCGCTGAAGCGGGTGGCCGCCTTGCCGCGCAACGAAACCGGCAAGCTGCCGCGCGCGGCACTGCTGGCGCTGCTGCAACCGCCAGGCTGACGCCCGGGCGGCGGATCGCTGCCGCTACAATGGGCGACTGCGCCGGGTGGCGAGCGGGAGTGCGGCAATGAAGGTTCTGGTCATCGGCAGCGGCGGACGCGAGCACGCGCTGGCGTGGAAGCTCGGGCAGTCCGTGCAGGTCGACGAGGTGATCGTGGCCCCCGGCAACGCCGGTACCGCGCGCGAACCGGGCGTGCGCAACGCCGAGGTCGCGATGAACGACCTCGATGGCCTGCTGCAGTTGGCGAAACGCGAGAAGGTCGGGCTGACCGTGGTCGGCCCCGAGGTGCCGCTGGTGGCCGGCGTGGTCGACAAGTTCCGCGCCGCCGGCCTGCGCATCTTCGGGCCGCGCGCGATCGCCGCGCAGCTGGAAGGTTCCAAGGCGTTCGCGAAGGATTTCCTGCAGCGGCACAACATCCCCACCGCGCACTACGCGGTGTTCACCGAACTCAATCCCGCGCTGGCCTACGTACGCCGGCAGGGCGCGCCGATCGTGATCAAGGCCGACGGCCTCGCTGCCGGCAAGGGCGTGGTGGTGGCGCTGACCCTGGCCGATGCGGAACTGGCGCTGCACGACATGCTCGGCGCGCACGCGTTCGGCGACGCCTCGGCGCGGGTGGTGATCGAGGAATTCCTCGACGGCGAGGAGGCCAGCTACATCGTGATGAGCGACGGCAGCCACGCGTTGCCGATGGCCTCCAGCCAGGACCACAAGCGCCGCGACGAGGGCGACCTCGGTCCGAACACCGGCGGCATGGGCGCGTACTCGCCGGCGCCGGTGGTCACGCCGGAGGTCGAGCAGCGCATCCTGAAGGAAGTGATCGAGCCGACCCTGCGCGGCATGGCGGCCGAGGGCGCGCCGTTCATCGGCTTCCTCTACGCCGGCCTGATGATCGACAAGTCCGGCGCGCCGAAGGTGATCGAGTTCAACGTGCGCTTCGGCGACCCGGAAACCCAACCGATCTTGTTGCGGCTGAAGTCCGATCTGGTCGAGCTGATCGACGCCGCGCTGGACGGCCATCTGGCGCAGACCCGCGCGCGCTGGGACAGCCGCCCCTCCATTGGCGTGGTGATGGCCGCCGCCGGTTACCCCGGACGCGTGCGCACGGGCGATTCGATCGCGGGCCTGGACGACATCGACGATGGCGACGTGAAGGTGTTCCACGGCGGCACCGCCCGCGACGCGCAGGGTCGCGTGGTGACGTCGGGCGGGCGCGTGCTCTGCGTGTGTGCGCTGGGCAGCGATCTTGCCGCGGCGCGCGAGCGCGCCTATGCGGCGGTCGGCAGGCTGCGCTGGGAGGGTGCGTTTCACCGCCGCGACATCGCCCATCGCGCCTTGCATCGACGCTGAAAGCGCTGCAGCGCCGGCATGCAGCGTACGCGCGCGCACGGCGGGCGGGCGGGGATTGACTTTTCCGCGCCCGCTTTTTTGCGATATGCTTGCAGGCTCCCCCGCGTAGAGTCGTGGCGCCACCAGGCCCGCGCGACCACGTGTCGATTTCACGCATAAAGAGGTTTCTGGCATGCGCAAGACGGTTTTGTCGCTGGTATCGGTTGCTGCGCTGGCCCTCGCCGGCTGCCAAGGTTCGTCGTCGGATCAGGCCGCAAACGGCGGTCCCGCCAACGCCGAAAGTGCGGCCAAGGTATCGATCCCCAGCGAAGTCAGCGGCACGATCTCCCTGCGCGCAGGTACGCCGCAGCCTTCGGACAAGGCAACGCTGGTGCTTAACCTGGTCGATGTCTCCTCCACCGCGGTCGGCTCCGCGCCGCTGGCCACCAAGACCTCGCCGGCCGGCAGCTTTCCGCAGCCGTTCAAGCTCACCTTCAACCCCGCCGACGTCAAGCCGAACGACCTGTACGTGGTGCAGGCGATCCTGACCGACGGCGAGCGCCAGTACGTGATGCCGATCCAGGCGCCGGTGCTGGCCAAGGGCAGCCAGAACGACGCGGTGTCGATCCAGCTGGTCGCCGAGCAGACCCCCGGGGAAAAATTGCTGGCCGCATTCGACGACGTGCAGAAGCAGCTCGGTGCGATGAAGGTCAACCACGGCACCAAGCTGGAGAAGGACGCCTCGCGCGGCTGGCAGCTGTTCCGCCAGGACGGCCAGATCCAGTTCATCCGCGAGCTGGTCGAGTACACCAAGGACGGCTTCACCAGCACCGACTATGCCTACAAGGACGGCAAGCCGTGGGCGATCGTGCAGCAGCACATGGCCAGCCGCGACGGCAAGCCCTCCTCGATCGACCGTGCCGGCTGGAGCGATGACGGCACGCTGGTGCTGAAGCAGCACCAGGTCGGCAGCGACGTGCAGCCGCTGGACCCGGCCGAGGCGGCGAAGCTCAAGCAGGAGGCGATGACCATCCTCGGCCTCGCCACCAACGGCAAGAACAAGTAAGTCGCTGCAGAGTCTCCCGCGTCGAGCGGGAAGCTCGCAAAGAAAAAGCCGCCCGCATCAGCGGGCGGCTTTTTTCATGGACGTGACCCGGGCCGGCCGAGTCGCGGCCTGGCCGGATCAGAGGTCGATCCGCACGCCCATGTTGACGCTGTTGTACTTCTGGCTGTTGTCGCCGAAGCGGCCGCTGTAGCCGATCCAGCTTTGCACGCTGGGGGTCAGCCGGGCGGACAGCCCCAGCGTGGCGGCGCCCCAGCTCTGGTCGGGGCTGAAGCCGGTCAGCGCGAAGCTGCCGTTCATGCTGTTGAGGCCGGCGCGGACCTCACGTGCATCGGCCTTGCTGTCGTGGTTCCAGCCCAGTTCGGCATACGGCGACATCACCAGGTTGTTGACCTGCCACTGGCCGCGCAGGCGCCAGCCCAGGGTGGATATCAGCGAGTCGCGCTGCTGGCGGCCGAACCACATCGCGCTGCTGTCGTTGCCGCTCTCGCTGTAGCCGCTGATCTTCACGGTCTCCCAGTCGACGGTGGCGAACGGGCCGGTCTGCAAGTCGTTGCCCAGCTCGAACCACCAGCCGCCGGTGACGCCGCCGCCAAGGTGCGAGCCGTCGGTCTTGCCGGTCTCGGTGCGCTGCATCGCGCCGATGTTCATGCGGCGCTCGATGTCCTTGAAGTTGGACTGGCCGAAGTTGACGTAGCCGCCCACGTAGCCGCCACCGTTGTGGTAGCCGACGTAGCCCAGGCCGCTGACGTCCTGCAGCTTGTAGCCGCCGCCGCCGGAGAAGTCGGCGTTGTGCTGGCCGACGCCGAGCGCCACGCCGGCAGTGACGTGCTCGCCGGCGAAATAGTTCGCGCCCAGGGTGAAGTTGAGGTTGTCGCTGTTGGTGCGCGGCGAGTTGTTGCTGGCGTCGAAGCGTTGCCGGGCGTAGTCGATGTTGACGAAGGTGCGCACGTCGCCGTCCTTGCCGGTGGTCAGCATCTGGTCGCGCATCACGCGGTTCTGCACGGCGCTGGCCGCCAGCGGCGCTTCGCCGAGCAGCGAGATCTGCTCCGGCGCGTGGATCACCGACAGCACGTACTGGCCCAGCATGGCGTGGGCGGCGGTGGTCGGGTGCACGCCGTCGGCGAACAGGTAGGTCTGGTCGGCGCCGGCCGCGTAGCTGTACGGCAGGCCCGAGCCCTGCGGGCCGCACTGCACCGAACTGGAACCGGCGCCGCAGGCCGGCGCGGTGACGTTGCTGAAACCGTAGGCGCCCGGGTTGGCGATCACTTCGTTGAGCAGCGCGTAGGTGTTCGCCGGGATGATGTTCAGGCCGTTGTTGCTGAGTTGCGCCAGGCCGCTGTTGAGCACGCCGTTGTAGAGCACGGCGAGCTGGCTGGCGCCGGCCTGTGCGGTGGCGCCGCCGAGCGCGGCCTGCGGGGTCTTGCCGAGATCGGGCAGGTTGTAGACCAGCACGTATTTCGCGCCGGCCGCCTGCAGGCCGGCGAGCACGCCAAGCTCGGTCTGCGCCGCATTGACCGCGCCGGCGGAGATCGCGTTCGGATCGCTCAGCGTACCGCTCAGGTAGAAGATGTCGTTGGCGCCGCCCCAGACCTGGTACAGCGCACGCGAGTCGGCCTTGCCGCCGTTCGCGCCGAGGTACATCTGCAGCTGCTGGGTGATGGTCGGTACCGCGGCGACGTTGTTGACGAAGCCCGCGCCGCCCCAGGCGTAGTCGGTGCCGCCGGCCGCCGACGGCGCCAGCGTGAAGCCCAGGCCCGTCGCCACGTTCTCCGCCGCGGTGGTGCCCGGGTTGGTGGTGAAGCGCAGCGGCGGCTGGATCGTCGGTGCGCTGGCCAGCGAGATGTTGCCGTTGTCGCTCAGGCTGTCGCCGAAGACGATGACGTTGCTGAAATCGGCGGCTGCGGCGGCCGTGCTGAACAGCATGGCGGTTGCGATGGCGCCGGCCAGATGGCGGGTGCGAAGCATGGAAGTACTCCTCGGCCGGGATGGCCTTGTTCGTTGCGGGTTACGGTACGGTATTCCATACGGAACCGCATGCTGCAGCGCATCGCCGCCGCAGGCGGATGGTGGTCGGCGCTTCAGCGCTTGCCGGCGCGCGCGAACGCGTCGGCGAAAGCGTTGCTGGCGGGCGCGGCCGCGGGCTTGGGTGCGCCGCCCCCCGGACGCGGGCCGCGGCCGTCGCGCGAGCCGCCACGGGCATCGCTGCCGGCGCCCGGACGGCTGCCGCGCGCCTGCCCCGGTTCGTCGTCCAGGCGCATGCTGAGGCCGATGCGCTGGCGCGGAAGGTCCACCTCCATCACCTTGACCTTGACGATGTCGCCGGCCTTCACCGCGTCGCGCGGGTCCTTCACGAAGCTGTGCGACAGCGCCGAGACATGCACCAGGCCGTCCTGGTGCACGCCGATGTCGACGAAGGCACCGAATGCGGCGACGTTGGTGACGCGGCCTTCCAGGATCATGCCGGGCTTCAGATCCTTCACGTCCTCGACGCCTTCGGCAAAGCGCGGCGCCACGAACTCCGGGCGCGGGTCGCGGCCGGGCTTTTCCAGCTCTTTCAGGATGTCGCGCACGGTCGGCACGCCGAACTTTTCATCGGTGAATTGCTCGGGCTTGAGCCCGCGCAGGAAGCCGGCGTCGCCGATGATGTTGCGCACCTCGCGGCCGCACTGGGCGATGATCCGCTCGACCACCGGGTAGGCTTCCGGATGCACCGCGCTGGCGTCCAGCGGGTTGTCGCCGTCGGGCACGCGCAGGAAACCGGCGCACTGCTCGAAGGCCTTGTCGCCGAGCCGCGGCACCTTCAGCAGCGCCTTGCGGTTCGGGAACGGGCCGTTCGCATCGCGGTGCTTCACCACATTCTCGGCCACCGAAGCGGACAGCCCGGCCACGCGCGCGAGCAGCGCGGCCGAGGCGGTGTTCACGTCCACGCCGACGGCGTTGACGCAGTCCTCCACCTTGGCGTCCAGCGCGCGCGCCAGCTTGATCTGGTTCACGTCGTGCTGGTACTGGCCCACGCCGATCGCCTTCGGCTCGATCTTCACCAGTTCGGCCAGCGGGTCCTGCAGCCGTCGCGCGATCGAGACGGCGCCGCGCAGGCTCACGTCCAGTCCGGGGAACTCCTTCGCGGCGAGTTCGGAGGCCGAATACACCGAGGCGCCGGCCTCGCTCACCACGATCTTCGACAGCTTCGCGTCGGCCAGCTTCCTGATCAGCTCGCCGGCCAGCTTGTCGGTCTCGCGCGAGCCGGTGCCGTTGCCGATCGCGATCAGGTCGACGTTGTGCTGCTTGCACAGCTTCGCCAGCGAAACCAGCGATTCGTTCCACTGCCGCCGCGGCTCCAGCGGGTAGATCGTGTCGGTGGCCAGCAGCTTGCCGGTGGCGTCGACCACCGCCACCTTGCAGCCGGTGCGGATGCCGGGATCGAGCCCCATCACGGTCTTCGCGCCGGCCGGTGCGGCCAGCATCAGGTCCTTCAGGTTGTCGCCGAACACGCGGATCGCCTCGTCCTCGGCGCCTTCGCGCACGCGGCCGAACAGGTCCAGCGTGAGGTGCAGGTGCAGCTTCACGCGCCAGGTCAGGCGCACGGTCTCGCGCAGCCAGGCGTCGGCGGCACGGCTGCGGTCGTGGATGTTCGCGTGCGCCGCGACGCGGCCCTCGCCCTCGGCGTGGCCCTGTTCGCTGTCGGCGGCGGGCGCCAGTTCCAGTTCGATCACGCCCTCGTTGCGCGCGCGCATCAGCGCCAGCAGGCGGTGCGAGGGGATCTTGCCGATCGGCTCGACGTGGTCGAAGTAGTCGCGGAACTTGGCGCCTTCGTTCTCCTTGCCCGCGACCACCTTGGCGCGAATCTGCCCTTGCGACCACAGCCAGTCGCGCAGCTCGCCGACCAGGTGCGCGTCCTCGGCGATCGCTTCCATCAGGATGGCGCGCGCGCCGTCGAGTGCGGCGCGCACGTCGGCCACGCCCTTGTCCGCATCGACGAACGCTTCGGCGAAGGCTTCCGGCGATCGCGTGGGATCCTCGCGCAGGCCAGCTGCCAGCGGTTCCAGCCCGGCCTCGCGGGCGATCTGCGCCTTGGTGCGGCGCTTGGGCTTGTACGGCAGGTACAGATCCTCCAGCCGCGCCTTGGTGTCGGCGGCGAGGATGTCCGCCTTCAAGGCGTCGTCGAGCTTGCCCTGTTCCTCGACGCTGGCGAGGATCGCCGCGCGGCGTTCTTCCAGTTCCCGCAGGTAGCGCAGGCGTTCTTCCAGCAGGCGCAGCTGGGTGTCGTCGAGGCCGCCGGTGACTTCCTTGCGGTAGCGCGCGATGAACGGCACGGTGGCGCCGCCGTCGAGCAGGTCCACCGCCGCGCGCACCTGTTCGGTCTTCGCGGCGATGTCGTGGGCAATGCGTTGTTCGATGCTGGGCATGGGTGGAGCGTTCCTGGCGGCGGCGCGGTGCCGCCGAATGAAAAGGTCAAGCCGTTGATGATAACAAGCGCCCGGGAATCGTCGGCGCGCCAATGAAAACGGCGCCGCGGACGAACCGCGGCGCCGTGCGTGGAGCAAGGCCGATCAGGCGCTGAAGGAGTTGCTCTTGCCGGTTGCAGTGGCATCCGGCTTGAACTCGCTGGCGCGGCCGTTGAGCACCAGAGTGCTGCAGAGCATGTCGTGCAGAGCCTGCTTGCGGCGCGTCCAGCCGGCCATCATGAAGCCGATGAAGAGGATGATCGTGCTGAGGAACTTGGCCAGGTAGCGGCCCAGTGCCCGCCAGAAGCTGATCCGCCGGCCTTCGAGGTCGGTGACGCGGATGCCCAGTGCCAGCTTGCCCAGCGTGGCCTGCCACGGCGAGCTTTCGCACACGGCGAAATACAGCCAGGTCAGCACGGCGGTGAGCAGGATCGCCGTGCCCATCGTCGCGTAGTACTGGCCGTAGGCGGCGAGCATCACGTGCGGATCGCCGGGCGCCGCCATCATCGCCTGCTTCATCGTTTCCTGCGCGGCACCGTCGCCCATCGAGCGCATGATCACCAGGTTGTTGGGGATATACAGCACGATCGCGTCGAGGATGTAGGCCGCCAACCGCTTCCAGAAGCCGGCGTAATCCTCCAGCACCGCGGCGGTGGTCTGCGGCAGCGCCTGCAGCGGGGTGGCCGGTGCCGCGTAGGGGTTGTCGGCAGGCGGAGTGGCGGCCGGTACCGCGTCGCGGAACAGTACCGACAGCGGCTGCCAGTCGGCGAGGCCTTCGTACCAGGCGAGATCGTCGGGGCTGACCTTGCCGCTGCGCAACCACTCGCGCACGTCACTTTCCTTGTATGGCCCATGCCGTTCGCCGTCGCGGCCGATCCAGATTTCCATTGCGCACTCCCCGGGGCTGTGTGGAGTGCGCATGATGCCATGAGTGCGCGCGCCGGCGCTGTGCCGGGAGCAGGGGGCGATTCTCAGGCTGCGTCGCGGCGCTTCAGGTGGACCAGCAGCAGCGAGATCGCCGCGGGAGTGACGCCGCTGACGCGCGCGGCCTGGCCCAGCGTCGCCGGCAGCGAGCGCTTGAGCTTGAGCAGCACTTCCGCCGACAGCCCGCGCACCTTGTCATAGTCGAAGTCGGCCGGGATCGCGGTGTGTTCGTGCCGGCGCTGGCGCTCGATCTCTTCGCGCTGGCGTTCGAGATAGCCGGCGTACTTCACCTGCACCTCGACCTGCGCCGCCACGTCCTGGCGCGCCACCGGCGGGCCGAACCCGGGCACGCCGGCGAGGCTGGCGTAGTCAAGTTCGGGCCGGCGCAGCAGGTCGACCGCGCTGGTTTCGCGGCTGAGCGCGATGCCGAGCTGGCGCTCGAGCGCCGCACCCAGTGCATTGGCCGGCGCGGCGCACAGGCCGCCGAGGCGCTGCAGTTCCCGCTCGACCGCCTCGCGCCTGGCGCGCAGCGCCTCGACGCGTGCCGACGGCACCACGCCCAGCGCGAAACCCTGCTCGGTCAGGCGCAGGTCGGCGTTGTCCTCGCGCAGGTGCAAGCGGTATTCGGCGCGCGAGGTGAACATGCGGTACGGCTCGATGGTGCCGTTGCTGGTGAGGTCGTCGATCAGCACGCCGATGTATGCCTCGTCGCGGCGCGGATACCACGGTGCCTTGCCCTGCACGGCCAGCGCGGCGTTGAGCCCGGCGAGCAGGCCTTGCGCGGCGGCTTCCTCGTAGCCGGTGGTGCCGTTGATCTGGCCGGCGAAGTACAGGCCGGGGATCGCCTTCGTTTCGAGCCAGGGGTGAAGTCCGCGCGGATCGAAGTAGTCGTACTCGATGGCGTAGCCGGGGCGGGTGATGTGGGCGTGCTCGAAGCCGGGGATCGAGTGCACCAGCGCCAGTTGCACGTCGTACGGCAGCGAGGTGGAGATGCCGTTCGGATAGATCTCGAACGTGTCCAGTCCTTCCGGTTCGATGAAGATCTGGTGCGACGGCTTCTCGGCGAAGCGCACCACCTTGTCCTCGATCGACGGACAGTAGCGCGGGCCGACGCCCTCGATCTGGCCGGTGTAAAGCGGCGAGCGGTCCAGCGCGCCGCGGATGATGTCGTGGGTGCGCTCGCTGGTGTGGGTGATCCAGCAGCTGACCTGGTGCGGATGCTCGGCGCGGTTGCCGAGATAGGAGAACACCGGCGCGGGATCGTCGCCGTGCTGTTCTTCCAGCCCGCTGAAGTCGATGCTGCGGCTGTCGATGCGGGGCGGCGTGCCGGTCTTCAGCCGGTCGGCGGCGACCGGCAGCTCGCGCAGCCTTTGCGCCAGCGTGCTGGCCGGCGGATCGCCGGCGCGCCCGCCGGCGTACTGCGCCTGGCCGATGTGGATCTTGCCGGCGAGGAACGTGCCGGCGGTAAGCACCACCGTGCGCGCGTCGAAGGCGAGTCCCATCTGGGTGACCACGCCGCGGACGCGGCCGTTCTCGATGATCAGGTCGTCCACCGCCTGCTGGAACAGTTCGAGGTTCGGCTGGGTTTCCACCATGCGCCGGATCGCCGCCTTGTACAGCGCACGGTCGGCCTGGCAGCGGGTGGCGCGCACGGCCGGGCCCTTCGAGGCGTTCAGCGTGCGCCACTGGATGCCGGCAAGGTCGGCGGCGTGGGCCATGGCACCGCCCAGCGCGTCGATCTCCTTCACCAGGTGGCCCTTGCCGATGCCACCGATGGCGGGGTTGCAGCTCATCTGGCCGATCGTCTCGATGCTGTGGCTGAGCAGCAGGGTGCGCGCGCCGGTGCGCGCGGCGGCCAGCGCGGCCTCGGTGCCGGCGTGGCCGCCGCCGATCACGATGACGTCGTAGCAGGTGGGGTGACGCATGCTGTTGCCCGGAGCGCGCAAAAGTGACAAAAGTGGGCGTCATGGTAACGCGATACGTCTGCCGTCGAAGATTGCCTGAAAGTGGCATGGATCGTGCTTCATCCGGCTTGCACTTTCATGGGCAGACGCTGCGCGAGGATCGCGCGCCGAGGTCGAGCGGACAGGGGTTCGATCGCGTACCGTGAGAGGAAGCAAGACGGCACCTTCGGGTGCCGTCGTCTTTTGTGGCGCCGGTGGATGCGCGATGCGACGCCAGGCCCGGAAACACGAAGCCCCGCGGCATGCGCGGGGCTTCGTGTCATGTAGATCTGGCGCCAGGCGGTCTCAGGAACAGGGGGAATCCAGGATGACCGTATTGCCGGGCGCCAGAAAGCGATGGGAATTCGAAGGTGAAACGTGAGGTTGATCTTCGCCGGAAACGCGTGAACGAAGGGTGACTGAAAGGGGACTTTATGCCGGCTCGCGGCAACAGCTGACGCGGGACGTCAGTGTCGCGGCAGACGCGGCAGGTTGGCTGTGACGGGAATCACACATTGGCACGGGTGATGCTTGTTCATCACTACCCACCCATTGACCCATTCAGGAATTCGCCATGGACATGAACTTCGATTTCCAGCCCGTCTATCCGCATCACGACCTGCTGGTCGAGATCGGCGAGGTGGAGATGGCGATGGACCACCTGAGCGAGTTCGACAACGACGTGCGCGACGACATGCAGCCGGACCTGGAATCGCGCATGCAGAGCCTGCTCGAGGCGCTGGACCACCTGGCCGTCTGAAATGCCGGCTGCCGCCGCGCGGCGTCGATGCCGTGCGCGCCAGGCAGCCGAAGCGATCGGCCGCTGCCCGCATGCGTCGCGCGGATTTCAGTGGTTCAGCACGTTGCCGATGATTTCGCCCAGGTTGCGTGACAGGCCGGCGCTGCCGGCCAGCTCCGCAATCGCCGTCCGCGCCAGCGCACGGCGCCCCGGTTCCAGCCGCTGCCATCCGTTGAACGCCGTGGCCAGGCGCGCTGCCACCTGCGGGTTGAGCGCGTCCAGCGTACCCAGCCGCTCGGTCAGGAACCGATAGCCGGCGCCGTCGGCGCGATGGAATCCGCTGGGGTTGCCGCGCACGAACGAGCCCAGCAGCGACTGCACCCGGTTCGGGTTGTGCAGGGTGAACGCCGGGTCCTTTTCCAGTCGCATCACGCGCGGCAGCGCCGCGTTGCCGGGCAACTGCGCCTGCACCGCAAACCACTTGTCCAGCGCCAGTGCATTGCCGGCATGGCGCTCGCGATAGTCCGCCAGCGCCTGTTCGCCCGCAGCGGACTGGCCGCGCACCAGCACCGCGAGCGCGGCGAGGCGGTCGGTCATGCCCGGCGCGTCGTGGTACTGCGCCGCGGCCAATGGCTGCGCGCGTTCGCTGGCGCAGGCCTCCAGCAACTCCAGCAGGCGGCGGCTGAGTCGACGGCTGGCCTGGCTGGCGGCATCCAGCGCGGTCGAGCGGCGTGCGGCCAGCGTGCGATAGCGCTGCTCCAGCGCGTCGGCGCCGAGCCGTTCGGCCAGCCTGCGTTGCAAGGCCTGGCGCAGCTGGTGGATGCGCTCGGGATCGACCGCGCCTTCGCGTTCGGCCAGTTCGATCTCGCCCGGCGGGGTGAGCAGGTCGGCCAGCAGGGCATCGTCCATGTTGCCGTCGGCGAACAGGCGGGCCAGCGCATCGCCCCAGGCCTGCAACGAGGTGTCGGTGCCGCCGTCGCGCAGGTTCTCGTAGGCGCGTGCGGCCAGCAGCTGGCCCGCTTCCCAGCGGTTGAAACCATCCGGGTCGTGCGCCAGCAGCAGCGCCAGTTCGGCCGGCGTGTAGTCGCATTCCAGGATCACCGGGGCCGAAAAGCCGCGCAGCAGGGATGGCACCGGCGGCGCGTCCACGCCGGTGAACACCAGTGCCTGCTCGGCCTGTTCCAGCACCACCACGCGTTCATTGCCGGCGTCGTTCGCCTCGCCGGCCAGTTGCAGCGGCAGCATGCGGCCGTCGCTCGCGAACAGGGCCAGCTTCACCGGAATCGGCAGCGGCGCGCGGGCCGACTGGCCGGCGACGGCCGCCGCGTGCTGGCCGAGGGTCAACGTGTACTCGCGGCGTGCGGCGTCGTGCTGGCCGTGCGCGCGCAGCCGCGGCGTGCCGCTCTGGCCGTACCAGGCCAGGTACGCCATCAGATCGACGCCGTTGGCTTCGCCCAGCGCGCCGAGGAAATCCTCCAGCGTGGCGGCGCGACCGTCGTTGCGTTCGAAATACAGGTCCATGCCGCGGCGGAAACCATCCGCGCCGAGCCGCCCGGCCAGCATGCGCACCAGCTCGGCGCCTTTCTCGTACACCGTGGCCGTGTAGAAATTGTTGATCTCGCTGTACTGCGCCGGGCGCACCGGATGGGCCAGCGGGCCGGCGTCCTCGGGGAACTGCGCGCGGCGCAGCAGGGCGACGTCCTCGATGCGCTTGAGCGGCGCGGAATTCATGTCGGCCGAAAAGCTCTGCTCGCGGAACACCGTGAGGCCTTCCTTCAGGCTGAGCTGGAACCAGTCGCGGCAGGTGACGCGGTTGCCGCTCCAGTTGTGGAAGTACTCGTGCGCGACGACCGCCTCGACGTGGCGGTACTCGTCGTCGGTGGTGGAGTCCGGATCGGCCAGCAGGTATTTCGCATTGAAGATGTTGAGGCCCTTGTTCTCCATCGCGCCCATGTTGAAATCGTGGGTGGCGACGACGTGGAACACGTCGAGGTCGTAGTTGCGCCCGTAGCGCTGCTCGTCCCAGCGCATGGCGCGTTCCAGCGCGTCCAGCGCATAGCCGCAACGGCCGATCGCGTCGGCCTCGGCCCAGATCTTCAGCTGCACGGCGCGGCCGTCGGCGGTGCGATAGTCGCGCCCGATGCTTTCCAGGTGGCCGGCGACCAACGCGAACAGGTAGCTCGGTTTCGGGTGCGGATCGACGAATCGCGCCCAGTGCCGGCCGTCCTCCAGCTCGCCGGCGCCGGCCGGATTGCCGCCGGCCAGCAGCACCGGGAAACGGGTGCGGTCGGCACGCAGGGTCACGGTGTAGGTCGACAGCACGTCGGGGCGGTCGGGGAAGAAGGTGATGTGGCGAAAGCCCTCGGCCTCGCACTGCGTGAGCAGGAAGCCGCTCTCGCGCGGGCCGGACAGGTACAGGCCCTCCAGTGCGGTGTTGGCGGCCGGGTGCACGCGGACGCGGGTTTCCAGCACGCTGCCGTCGTGCGCGCCGTCGATCTCCAGCACGCTGCCGTCGTAGCGGTACGCCTCGGTATCCAGCTGGCGACCATCGAGCGCGATCGACACCAGTTGCAGGTTCTCGCCATCCAGCCGCAGCGGCAAGGGTTGCGCCGGATCGCGGCGCAGGTGCAGGCGTGCGGCGATTTCGCTGGCGTCGATGCCGAGCTCGACCTCCAGTTCGATCGACTCGACGCGCCAGGCGGGCGGCTGGTAATCGCGCAGCCGGATCACCGGACCGGCTTGCTGGGGAAGTGCGTGCATGAGCGGAACAACGTGGGTGGGGGATGGATCAGGCTAACATGGGCAAGTTCAACCGCAGGAGAATCCGGTGACTGCTTCCGGCTCGACCCGCTACGGCGTGGAGCGTTCCTGGCTGGGCACGCAGCCCGTCATGGCGTTGCACGATCACGCGGGAAACCGCCACGTGCGCGTGGCCTTGCATGGCGCCGCCCTGCTCGGTTTCGAGGTGCCTTTCGGCGACGGCCTGCACGACCTGGCCGACGGCTACCACGATGCCGACGAGGTGCAGCGCCGCCCGGGCTCGCGCTTCGCGATCATGGTGCCCTTCGCCGGTCGCGTTGCCGATGCGCGCTACCGCTTCGACGGCGTGGCGCAGGATCTCGATCCCGGCGTGACCGGCAGCGAACGGGCCAGCCGTCACGGCTTCGTGCGCGATGCGTTGTTCGAGATCGAGAAACTGGCCGCCACCGATACCGCCGCCAGCGTGCGGTTGACCACCGCGGCGATTCGTCCGCGCCCGGGCTACCCGCACGCGATCGACCTGGCGGTCGAGTTCACCCTGGATGATGCCGGGCTCGGCCTGGACGCGTGCATGAAGAACGTCGGCGACACTCTCGCCCCGTGCTTCTTCGGCTGGCATCCGTACTTCCGGCTGCCTGGCGGTGGCCTGGTCGACGACTGGCCGCTGCAGATTCCCGCGCAGACGCTGATCCGCACCGGCGCCGACCTGATCGCACTGCCCGGCGCCGCCGCCTACGTCGCGCTCGACGATGCGCCGGCGCTGGATTTCCGCGAGCCACGGCAGATCGGCGACAGCATCCTCGACCAGGGCTACACCGACCTCGAAGCCGATGCCGACGGCCGCATCCGCACCCGCCTGGGCGATCCGTCGCACGGCTTCGCGCTCGCGCTGTGGCAGGAGCGCGGCGTGATGCACGCGTTCACCGCCGACACGGTGGCGCGCGACGTGCGCCGCGCGGTCGCGCTGGAGCCCATGGAATGCATGGCCGATGCGTTCAACCGGCCCGAGTGCTCCGACGCGATCGCGCTGGCGCCCGGCGCCACGCGCCATTTCCGTTGCGGCATCGAGGTCGTCGGCGCATGAGCCATTCCATCGAAGAGCTTCCCGAGCTGGCGCAGGTTCGCGCCGCGGCCACGCGCATCGCGCCGCATGCGCGAGTGACGCCGGTGATGTGCAGCCCGGCGCTGGATGCGCTGAGCGGCGCCAGACTCTATTTCAAGTGCGAGCACCTGCAGCGCGGCGGTGCGTTCAAGTTCCGCGGTGCCTGCAACGCGGTGTGGTCGCTGGATGAGGAGCAGGCCGCGCGCGGCGTGGTCACCCATTCCTCCGGCAACCACGGCAACGCGCTGGCGCTGGCCGCGGCCACCCGCGGCATCGCCGCCCACGTGGTGGTACCCGAGGGCGCGGTGCGCGCCAAGCTCGCGGCGATCGAACGCGCCGGTGCCACCCTGCACCGCTGCGCGCCGACCCAGGCGGCGCGCGAGGCGATGTGCGAGGAGGTGCGCCGCGCCACGGGTGCGGAGCTGGTGCATCCCTATGCCGACAGCCGGGTCATCGCCGGACAGGGGACGGTCGCGCTGGAGCTGTTGCAGCAGATTCCCGAACTGGATGCGTTGATCACCCCGGTCGGCGGCGGCGGGCTGGCCGGCGGCATGGCGATCGCCGCGCACGGCATCGACCCGGCACTGGCGCTGTTCGGCGCCGAGCCGCTCGGCGCCGACGACGCGGCGCAGTCGATGGCGCACGGCGAGCGCGTCACCACGGTGGTGCCGGACACGGTCTGCGACGGCCTGCGCGCGCTGGTCGGCGAACGCAACCTCGACGCGTTGCGCGCACACCATGTCGAGATCATCACCGTCAGCGACGCCGAGACGATCGCGGCGATGCAACTGCTGTGGTCTGAACTGAAGCAGGTGGTGGAAGTCTCCAGCGCCACCGTGCTGGCGGCGATCCTGCAGCAACCGGCGCGCTTCGCCGGTCGCCGCGTCGGCGTGGTCATCACCGGCGGCAACGTCGACCTGCAGGCCTTGCCGTGGAGCTGGAAGTGAGTGGAGAGGAGCGAGAAGTGAGAGAGAGCGGCAGGATCGCCGCGCCCTGCTGTTCTCTCACTTCTTACTCCTCTTCACTCACTCCTGAGCCTTGCGCCCCAGCCCGCTGACCGCGAGCAGGCCCAGCAGCACGAACGCGATGCCGGTGGCTTCCAGTGACGACGGCTGCTCGTGCAACAGCCACCAGGCCAGCAGCACGCTGAGCACGGGCACGCCGAGGCTGGACACGCTGGCCACCGTAGTCGGCAGCCGCTGCAACACGATCGACCACAGCCACCAGGCCGCCGCCGACGCCAGTACCGCGCTGTAGGCGAGACCGCCGATGAAGGCCCAGTTCCACACCAGCGGTCGCTGCGGCATCACCAGCGCAAGTAACCCCAGCACCACGCCGCCAGCCAGCATCTGCCAGGCAGTGAGGCTGAGCACGTCCGGCGCGTGGCGCTGGAACAGGCGTTTGCTGAGCACGGTGCCGGTGGCCCAGGCGAGTCCACCGAGAATGGCCAGCACGGTGCTCGCGGCGCTGCCCATCGGCCGCCAGGGTTCGATGATGCACAGCAGGCCGATGGCCGCCAGCGCCAGGCCGAGCCAGTGCCGCGGCGTCGGCCGGTCGCCCAGCAGCAGCCACGCCAGCAGCACTGCCCAGAACGGCATGGTGTAGGCGAGCAGGGCCACGTGGCCGGCACCGCCGTCGAGCAGCGCCCACTGCTCCAGGCCCTGGAAAGCGGCGGTCTGGCACAGTCCGATCAGGATCGTCGGGCCCAGCGGCGGCGGCCGCAGCGAGCGTCCCGACAGCAGCAAGGCCACGAACAGCACCCCCGCGCCAAGCAGGTAGCGCAGCGCCGCGAAATCGAACGGGCCGGCCCAGGCCAGCACCTGTTTCATCACGATCCAGCTGTAGGCCCACAGCACGATGGTGACGAGCATGGCCAGCACGGCGCCGCGCTGGGGTGACGGGGAAGGCGGCATCGACATGGGGCCAAAAGAGGGGCGACAAGTGTAATGGCCTCCGTTACGGTTGGCGGATCGACAGCCACATGAAGTCGCCATGAGCAAACGCGCCGAACCCACCCGCTGCCACTGGGCCGCCGCCGACGACGCGCTGATGTGCGCCTACCACGACACCGAATGGGGCGTGCCGCTGCATGACGACCGCGGCCTGTTCGAGTTTCTCTGCCTGGAAGGAGCCCAGGCCGGTCTGTCCTGGCGCACCGTGCTGGCCAAGCGCGCGCATTACCGCAAGCTGTTCCACGATTTCGAGATTCCCCGCGTCGCCGCGATGAGCGACCGCGAACTGGAGAAGGTGCTGCTCGACCCGGGCATCATCCGCAACCGGCTGAAGGTGTACTCGACCCGCGACAACGCGCGCGCCGCGCAGCAGGCGATCGCCGAGTTTGGCAGTCTGGACGGCTATCTGTGGTCCTTCGTCGATGGCCGCACCGTCGTCAACCGCTGGCGCGAACCTGCCGAGGTGCCGGCCAGCACGCCGCTGTCCGACCACATGAGCAAGGCGCTGAAGAGGCGCGGCTTCCGCTTCGTCGGCAGCACCATCTGCTATTCGCTGATGCAGGCCACCGGGATGATCGACGATCACCTGGTGGGCTGCTTCCGGCACTGCGGGGCGCGCTAGCCGCCGCAGAAACTTTCGTTCGGCGCCGAATGCGGGCGCGCACGATGGCGAAATGCGCAGTCGCTCACACAATCGCGTGAAAGAGGGGCCGGCAGCGTTCAGCACGCGAAATGCATGCTGAACAAGTCAGCGGTGCGCGCTTGTGCGTCGCGCGCACACGAACTGAAGATGCGCGAGCAGGTGTCGGCGGCATGCGGATCGACCTTGGCCAGGGGGCGGGGTTCGGGCAGGGAATGCAGCATGTCGTCTCCTCCCGCAGGCATTCCGCCATCGCAGCATTGCCCAGGAGCCACTTCATGAAATCCCGCCATCTCAAATCCACGCTGCTTTGCGCCGCGGTGCTGGGCGCGTTGTCGCTCGCGCCGGCCATGGCGCAAACCGCTCCGCCGCCTGACGCCCCCGTGTCGGCCAGCGCCAACGGCCAGGAGTCGACCCGGCTAAGCACCGAATTCGCTGCATTCGCCGGTTCGGATGCCAATGCGCAGGCACTGGTCGCCGGGTTGCGCGACGGCAGCGCCATCGCGCTCGACGACGTGATCACGAACGCCGATGGCACCACCACCACGACCACCACCACGTTCACGCCGGCCACCGGCCAGATGGGCTACGGCAACGTGAAGATCGCGCTGTCGCTGGCCGAAGCCAGCCTGGCGCAGGCGGGCATCACCGAGCCGACCGCCGCCGAGATCGAGGCCGCGCTGAACGGCGGCACCATGGTGCTGGCCGACGGCACCAGCATTGATCTCGACGGCGTGCTGGCGGCACGCGCCGCCGGCGAAGGCTGGGGCCAGATCGCCAACAGCATGGGCTTCAAGCTGGGTGACGTGATGCGTTCGCCGAAGGCAACCGGCAGCGCTTCGGCCAGCGCGCATGGGCATGTCGACGTTTCGGTGGCCAAGGTCGAGTTCGGCAAGAGCCACATGGGCGACCATCCGACGGCGGCCGATCACCCGGGCAAGCCCGATACCGCCGGCAAGCCGGACATCGCGAACAGGCCCGCTCTGCCGGAACGCCCGCAGCGCCCCGAGCGCCCGCAGATTCCGGATCATCCCACCCACGTCGGCCGCCCGGGCGGCTGAGTCCGCGGTTCGCCTTACGTGCTTCTCCGCGCAGGCCCGGCAGACGCCTGGCCTGCGCAGTTCCCTGTCAGCAAGGATACTTTTCATGCGCAACGCACAACACTGGATGGTCGCCGGCGGACTGCTGCTGATCGGCGCGCCGGCAGCGCACGCCGCCACCGCGGACGGCGGCCAGTTCAGCCTCTCTGCCGGTGCCGACTACAGCAGCGGCAAATACGGCACCGACACCACCACCGACATCTGGTCGGTGCCGCTGACCGCGGCGTACCAAAGCGACCGCTGGACGTTGAAGCTCACCGTGCCGTATATCCACGTCAGTGGTGCGGGCAACGTGATCCCCGGCGTGGGCAAGGTCAACAACGGCAACCCCATTGGCCGCGGCCTCGGCCACATCATCGGCGGTGGCGGCTCCGGCGGTTCCGGTGGCAGTGCGGCGACGTCCAGCGGCTCCGCCTCGGGCCTGGGTGACGTCACCGCGTCGGCCGGCTACCAGTTGTTCACCAGCACCGACCGCACGGCCGGCCTGGATCTCACCGGCAAGGTGAAGTTCGGCACCGCCGACGAGAACAAGGGGCTGGGCACCGGCAAGAATGACTACGGCCTGTCGCTGGACGCCTACAAGGTCAGCGGCGCGTGGACCGCGTTCGGCGGCGTGGGCTGGACCAAATACGGCAGCTCGCAGTACATCCAGCTGCAGAACGGCTTCAACGCGAACATCGGTGCCGACTACAAGGTCGGTGCCAGCGACAACGTCGGCGCCTACTACTACTACCGCGAGCGGATCGCCGACACCGGCGCCGCGCAGAGCGAGCTCGCCGGCTATTGGAACCACAAGTTCAATCCGAACCTGCGCCTGCAGGCCTATGCGCTGGCCGGCTTCACCGACGGCAGTCCGGATTACGGCGTGGGCGCATCGGTCAAGTACAGCTTCTGATCGAAGCGGCGCCGCGCGCGAGCGTGCGCGGCGCCGGCTGCGCGAGGTTCAGTCCGGCAGCGCCAGCACGCAGTCGTCCGCGCCGTAGCTGCGGCAGCACACGGCGAAGATCGACAGCTCGCGACGGTCCAGCACCGGCGCCAGCAGGCCCTCCAGGAAACCGCTGAAGAAGATGCAGCCGGAGTGGCCGGGTTCGCCGCACAGCGGGCTGTGGCGAATGTGCAGCTGGCTGCCGTCCTGTTCCACCTCTACCAGCGCGCGCAGTGCCGGCACGCCCCGTTGCGCGATCGCCTGCTCCAGGTCGAGCCGCCCGCCCGCCGTCGGTTCGCGCTGGGCGAGCCATGCACCGGTGCGCCGGCCCGCCAGCGCCAGCGTGGGTTCGCGCGCCGCCTCGGCGACCGCGCGATCCAGCTGCTGCAGCCGCGGCATGATTTGCGGGTACTCGGTGGCCAGTTTCGCCAGCAGCTTGTCGATGGCCTCCTGGTCGGGTTCGAGCGGGACCAGCTCCACGAACGGCGCCTCCGCCACCACGGCGGGCGCAGGCGCCACCGGAGCCGGCGCCGGGGGCGGCAGGATGAATTCGAGATCCGGCTCGGGCGTCGGCCGCGCGGCGACCGCAGGCGGGGGCGCGGGTGCCGCCGTCGGCGTGACCAGCCTGACCGGCGCGACCTCGTCGAAAGCGGGGACAGCCGGCGCCGTCGCAGCCGCGGGCCTGGTCGGCGCCGTCGGCGGGGCCGCCTCCGGTGCCGGTGGCGCCACTGGAAGGACGGGCGGAACGTACGCCGACGGCGCGCGCGAGGCGGCGAAGTGCGCGCGTTCCTCGCCCTCGGTGACCGGTTCCAGTTCGAAACTGATGATGCGCTCGTGGGCATCCAGCGCCGCCGCCAGCGCGCGCTTTTTTCGCGGCGGCCCGCGCACCACCATGGTCAGCAGGATGCCGTGCGGGTCCTGGACCAGTCGCTGCCGCTGCAGGCTGAAACCGCTGGCCAGCACCAGCCGGCCCACTTCCATCAACAGGCCCTCGCGTCGTTCCGACAAGGCCTGGATTTCCAGCTCGATCATCAGGCCCCCCTGTATGCGTTGCTGGTCCACCGAGTTGTGGCCGATACCATGATCGCATCCGGCGCGAAAAAGCGTGCGCTGGTTGTTGAATCCGCGAAGTCAGCGCTGCATCGGCGCCCCCGGGGCATGTTTCATGCTTCGTCTTTCTGACGCCGCGAGCCGCGCAGCTTGTCGATCGAGAAGCTGGCGATCTCCATGCCGCCCACGCGTCGCGGCTGCCCCACCGGCGGGCCCCATGCATGCGCGCTGACCACCTCCCAGGTGGCCGGGATGCGGCCGTCCACGCGCATCGTTTCGTAGGCGGCCAGCATGCGCCGGTAGCGCGACTTGCCGGTCAGTCCGCGCTCGCGCTGGCGGTCGGCATTGGTGGCGCCCAGGCCTTGCAGCTCTTCCAGCAACTTGCGCGGCTCGCTGTAGGTCAGGGTGTAGCGGAACACGTCCAGCACCGGGTCGCGCAGGCCGGCGGCGAGCATCGCGTCGCCCACGTCGTGCATGTCCAGGAAGCGGCTCACGTGGGCGCGCTCATCCGCCGCGGCCCACGCGGCGCGCAGCTCCATCAGGGTGTCGGGGCCGAAGCTGGAGAACGCCATCAGCCCGCCGGGCTTGAGCACGCGCATGCATTCGCCGAACAGCGCGGGCAGGTCGTCGATCCACTGGAAGCAGAGGTTCGAATGCAGCACGTCCACGCTGTGGTCGGCCAGCGGCAGCGCGCATGCCTCGGCGCAGACGCGGTCGAACGGCCGGCGCCAGCTGCTGTGCTGTTTCGCCACGCGCAGCATCGGTAGCGCCAGGTCGAACGCGATCACCTCGGCCTTGGGATAGCGCCGCTTGAGCGCGGCGGTGCCGCGGCCGGTGCCGGCGCCGATGTCGACCACCCGCTGCGGCGTGTCGAGGTAGAACGAGAGCCGCTCCAGCAGGTGCGTCTGCACTTCGCGTTGCAGCGCATCGTGCTTCTCGTAGGTGGTCGCCGCACCGGCGAAATTGCGTCGCAGTTGGCGTCGGTCGAGTTGGAACTCACTCATGGGCAAGGCTCGCGCTGGCCCGGCCACCGTGCCGGGCGAACAAGGGTTGCAGCGCCGCGACCACCGCGGCGGCATGGCTGAAGAACGGCGCGTGGCCGGCCTGGGCGATCTCGTGGCTGTCGCCGCCGCACTGGCTCGCCGACCAGGTCATCGCCTGCGGTGGCACCAGCCGGTCGCGGCGCCCGGCGATCCAGGCGCTGGGTACCGCCAGGTCGGGCAGGGCGGCGCGGCGGTCGCTGTCGTGCAGGATGCGGATGCCCTCCTGCAGCACGCGCGCGTCCGGTTCGCCGCGGGCGAACACCAGCTCGCGCAGATGGCGCAGCTCGCCGCGCGGGTCGGCGCTGCCCATCGCCTCCAGCGCCAGGAAGCGCTCGATGGTGGCGTGGTAATCGGTTTCCAGGTCACTGGCCAGTTGCTGCACCAGCGCCGGATCGCTGCCGTGCGGCCAGCCGGCGTCGCGCACGAATTTCGGTGTGGCGCACAGCATCGCCAGGCCATGCGCCTGATGCGGCAGGTCCAGCGCCGCGGTCAGCGCGATCAGCCCGCCCAGCGACCAGCCGAGCCAGAGCGCCGGCGGCGTGGCGGCGGCGATCGCGGCGGCGCAGGCGTGCGGTTCCAGCGGCAGGCCGCAGTCGCGCGAACGGCCGTGGCCGGGCAGGTCGACCACGTACATCGTGCACTGCGCTTGCAGCGCCTCGACCAGCGGCGCCAGCACGCCGCCGTGCATTGCCCAGCCGTGCAGCAGCACCAGCGGCAGCGGGCCATGGCCGGCTTTCTCGATGAACAGGCTCATGCGCCCGCCTCCTGCGGAAGCGGAAGCAAATCGGCGCCCACGGCGCCGCGTCCGTCGAACACGAAGCAGCCGCCCTGCCAGTGCGCGCCGTCGGTGAGTTCCAGGTATTTCAGGATGCCGCCTTCGAGCTGGTGCACGTGTTCGATGCCCAGTTCCTGCATGTAGATCGCGGCCTTCTCGCAGCGGATGCCGCCGGTGCAGTACGGCACCACGGTCTTGCCGGCGTAGCGTGTGCGGTCGGCGGCGAGCGCGGCGGGGAAGTCGGTGAAGCGGGCGATGCGATAGTCCACTGCCTGCGCAAAAGCGCCGGCGTCGGTCTCGTAGTCGTTGCGGGTGTCGAGCATCACCACCTCGCGGCCGGCGTCGTCGCGACCCTGGTCCAGCCAGCGCTTGAGCGTTGTCGCATCCACGCCGGGCGCGCGGCCCTCGGCGGGGCGCAGCGCGGGCAGGCGCAGGGTGATGATCTCGCGCTTGAGCCGCACGCGCAGGCGGCCGAAGGGCACGGTGTCGGACAACGATTGCTTCGCTTCCAGCGCGGCAAAGCGCGCGTCCTCGCGCAGCCAGGCCATGAAGGCGTCGGTGGCCGCGCGGGTGCCGGCGAGAAACAGGTTGATGCCCTCGTGTGCCAGCAGCACGGTGCCCTTGAGCGCCAGCGTCTCGGCGCGTTCGCGCACGCGCTCGCGCAGCGCGGACAGGTCGTCCAGCGCGACGAAGCGGTAGGCGGCGATATTGACGACGTTCATGGGGGAAAAGGCACAAGACAACGTGTCATTATACGGGGCCGCTCGCGCGCGGTTCCTGCGGCAGATCAGCCAGCGCGTCGAGCAGCCGGTCCACCTGGGCCTCTTCGTGCGCCGCGGACAAGGTGATGCGCAGCCGCGCCTGGCCAGCGGGCACGGTCGGCGGGCGGATCGCGACGACCAGCAGGCCGCGCCGTTCCAGCGCCTGCGCAGCCTGCAAGGCCGCCCGGGCGTCGCCCAGCCGCAACGGCTGGATCGCGCTCGCCGAGTCCATCAGCGGCAGGCCGAGCTGCGCGGCGCCGGCGCGGAAACGGGCGATCAGCGCGGCAAGCTTGTGGCGCCGCCAGGTTTCGCTCTGTGCCAGCCGCACTGCTTCCAGCGCGGCTCCGGCCAGCGCCGGCGGCATCGCGGTGGTGTAGATGTACGGCCGCGCGAACTGGATCAGCCCCTCGATCAGCGCCGCCGGGCCGGCCACGAACGCGCCGCTGCAGCCGAGTGCCTTGCCCAGCGTGGCCATCAGCAGCGGCACCTCGTGCTGGTCCAGCTTCGCCGCGCTGAGGCTGCCGGCGCCGTCGTCGCCGAGCACGCCCAGGCCGTGCGCGTCGTCGACCATCAGGGTGGCGTGCTCGCGGGCGCACTGCTGCGCCAGCGCGCGCAGCGGTGCGACGTCGCCGTCCATGCTGAACACGCCGTCGGTGGCCAGCAGCGCGGCCGCTTCGGGGCTGGCCGCCAGCTGGCGCGCGGCGGCGGCCACGTCGGCATGCGGATAGCGCTTCAGTTCCGCGCCGCTGAGCTTCGCGCCATCGAGCAGGCAGGCATGGTTGAGCTTGTCCTGCACGCACACGTCGCCGCGCGAGAGCAGCGCCTGCAGCACGCCGAGGTTGGCCATGTAGCCGGTGGAGAACAGCAGCGCGCGCTCGCGCCCGGTCCATGCGGCCAGCGCTTCTTCCAGTTGCGCGTGCGTGCGGCGGTGGCCGCAGATCAGATGTGCCGAGGTGCTGCCGACGCCTTGTTCGCCCGCCGCGCGGGCGAGCGCGGCAACCAGTGACGGGTGCTGCGCCAGGCCGAGGTAATCGTTGCTGCAGAACGAGAGCAGGCGCCGGCCGCCACTGTTCAGCCACGGGCCGTCGGCGTGCTCGATCACGTGCAGGCGGCGGCGCAGATTGGCGCGTTCGCGTTCGGCCGTCTGGACGGCCAGTCGCTGGAGGAGGTCGGGGCGGGGCATGGCTCAGTGCACTGCGCAGGGCGAGGAGCACCCCCTCCCGACCTCGCCCTGCGATGCAGGGGGAGGAGGCAAACGTGTGCCGCACGCCTTGCTCCCTCCCCTGCTTGCCCCAAAGGGACTTCCTGCGGCCGCAGGGGAGGGCCGGGGTGGGGCGCTGCTATGCCGCCGCACTGCAGCCGCAGCCGTGCCCGCAGCTGGCGTTTTCGCCGATGTCCGCATGCACGGTCTCCGCATTCTCGACCACCTCCATCGGATGCAGGTCGAGCCGGCGGAACAGCGCGCGGTCGGCCTCCACGTCGGGGTTGCCGGTGGTCAGCAGTTTCTCGCCGTAGAAGATCGAGCCGGCGCCGGCGAAGAAGCACAGTGCCTGCACCGCATCGTCCATCTGCTGGCGGCCGGCGGACAGGCGCACGATCGACAGCGGCATCAGGATGCGCGCCACCGCGATCGTGCGCACGAACTCGAACGGGTCCAGCGGTTCGGCGTTGGCCAGCGGCGTGCCCGGCACCGGCACCAGCTGGTTGATCGGCACCGAGTGCGGGTGCTCGGGCAGGTTGGCCAGTGCCTGCAGCAGGCCGGCGCGCTGCTCGCGCGTCTCGCCCATGCCGACGATGCCGCCGCAGCAGGTTTTCAGGCCGGCGTCGCGTACCTGTTCCAGCGTGGTGAGGCGATCCTGGTATTCGCGAGTGTGGATGATCTCGCCGTAGAACTCCGGCGCGGTGTCGAGGTTGTGGTTGTAGTAGTCGAGGCCGGCGTCCTTGAGCTGCTGCGCGTGGCCGTCGCCGAGCAGGCCCAGGGTGGCGCAGGTTTCCAGGCCCAGGTCCTTCACCGCGCGCACGATCGCGGCGACCTTGGGGATGTCGCGGTCCTTCGGCCCGCGCCACGCCGCGCCCATGCAGAAGCGGCTGGCGCCGGCGTCGCGGGCGGCCCTGGCGCGCGCCAGCACCTCGTCGACCTCAAGCAGTTTTTGCGGCAGCACGCCGGTGTCGTAACGCTGCGCCTGCGGGCAGTACGCGCAGTCCTCGGGACAACCGCCGGTCTTGATCGACAGCAGGGTCGACACCTGCACCGCGTTCGGATCGTGGTGTTCGCGATGCACGCCGTGCGCGCGATGCAGCAGGTCGTTGAACGGCAGCGCGAACAGCGCGGCGACCTCGTCGCGGCTCCAGTCGTGGCGGATGGCAGCGGGCATGGCGGGCTCCTGGGTCAGAGGCCGCGCAGTGTGGGCGGCGTACGCCGCTTCGTCAACCTTGGTAACTGTGTTTCAGGTTGACAAAGCGGCGGGTGCCCGCGTTGCTACTTGCTGCCGTCGCGCACGGCCTTCACCTGCTCCGCGGTCACCGGCTTGGCCTGGTTGCCCCAGGAGGTGCGCTCGTGGTTGGCGATGTCGGCGATGTCCGCGTCGTTGAGGGTGGCGGCGAACGGCGGCATCGCGCTGGGGTAGCTGACGCCGTCGATGGCCACGCCCTGCAGGCCGTGCAGCATCACGTCCAGATGCTTGGTGGGGTCGGCATCCAGCACCGCCGGGTTGCCCTTGAGCGGCGGGAACGCACCGGGCAGGCCCAGCCCCGTGGGCTGGTGGCAGGCGGCGCAGTAGGTCGCGTAGAGCTGCGCGCCGTGCGCGGGATCGAACGTGTACGGGCCGGTGGCGGCCGGTGGCGGCGCGGCGTTCGCATCTACCGGTGCCTTGGTGATCTGCGGCTTGGCAAGCGCCTCGCCTGGCGTGGCGATCTCCAGGATGCCCTGCGCGCCGAGCACGGCGTGCGCCATCGAGTGATCTACGAACGGATAGTGGCCCGCCTCGTCCAGGGTGAGGTCGAACACCGCGCCCTCGCCCGGCCCCACCGAGTAGGTGGAGACACCGTCGATGGCCTGCGCCGGATTGCCGCCGGGATAGACCTTGTCGAAGATCGCGCCGATCACGTGGAACGCGCTCCACAGGTTCGGACCGGCGTTCACCACATACAGGCGAACCAGGTCGCCCGGTTTGGCGGTCAGTGGATGCTGTGCGTACTGGAACGCGGCGCCGTTGAACACGACTTCATCCGGGCGGATCTGCTGCATCTTCTCGTAGCTGCCCGCCATCAGCGTGCCGGAGACCTGCTGGGTGTACCACTCGCCCTGCACCAGCACGTAGCTCTCGGCCGCCGGCGGCAGCGGCTCGGCCGGGTCGACGATGATCGCGCCGTACATGCCGTTGCCGATGTGCAGCAGCACCGGCGGCGTGCCGCAGTGGTAGAGGAAGGCGCCGGGCACCTTGGCCACGAACGAGAACTTGATCGACTCGCCCGGCATGATGTCCACGTAGTGCAGGCTCGGCGGCGTGATCGCCGAGTGGAAGTCGATCGAGTGCTGCATGGTGCCGCGGTTGGTGAGGGTGACGTTCACCGTCTGCCCCTGGCGCACGTGGATCACCGGGCCGGGCACGGTCTTGCCGAAGGTCCAGGCCTGGTACTGCACGCCGCTGGCGATCTCCACGGTGTCGTCGCTGGAGGTGATGTTCACCTCCACGCTGTCGCCCGGTTGCAGCGGCGGCAGGCGCGCGTCGCGGGCCTGCTTGATCGGCTGGTTGGAGGCCAGCGACAGCGGCGTCACCGCGGCGGCGGCGGCGGCGGGGCTGGCGCTGCGCACGTTCAATGCGCTGTGCAGGCCGGCCAGCAGCAGCGCCACCAGCAGCAACACGCCGGCCAGCGCCGGTCCCTGCACGCGCCACGACACCGGCCGCACCTGTTCCAGCGGAACCCGCGTGTTCCATTCGGAGAACCGCCGCCAGCGCGGCCAGCGGCTCTCGATCAGGTAGTCCAGGCTGTACGGGCTGGGGCCGGCGCGCAGGTTGATCACGATCAACGCGGCAAAGATCAGCACGAAGCTGATCGCCGCGCCGATGTTGTTGGCGCCCACCGAATACGGCCCGCCGAAACCCTCGGCCGTGCTCCAGATCAGCAGGCTGAACAGGATGCCGACGACGTAGGTGATCTTGCGCGCGAAACCCAGCAGCAGGGCCAGCGCCAGCAGCGTCTCGGCGATCCGCGTGGCCCACACGAACAAGCCCGCGTGCGGCGTGACCACCGCGATCCACATGTCGAACCACCACGCCGACCACGCCGGCTGGCCGGTGGCGGCATTGTGCAAGTAGCCGACGTAGTGGTCGGCGAAGCCGTCGGTCCAGGTCAGCGCGGCGCTCACCGCCCAGATCACGCCGAAGGCCACCCGCAGCGCGGTGCCGGCGATCGCGGGCCAGGTCGATGGAGCAGGGTGGTCGTCGTGGATCGAGCTCATGCGAATCTCCAGGTTTTCGATGGGCGAAGTGCAGGCGTGGCAGGGCGCGCCACGGTTGGTGATCGAGTGTAGACCGCAGGTGCACTGCGCGCGACCCGCGGTTGCCGCTACCATCGGTCGAGGCGGGGACGGGGGAGACCATGCACAAGACCAGTCTGCTGCAATCCTGGCCAGCGCTGCAGCGATGGCTGCTGCCGCTGCGCTGTCTGTTGTGCGGCGCGCCGGGCCACGGCGGCATGGACCTGTGCGCGGATTGCGCCGCCGAGATGCCGCGCAACCGCAATTGCTGCGCACGCTGCGCCTTGCCGCTGGCGACCGCGGCGACGTTGTGCGGCGAATGCCAGCAGCACGCGCCGCCATGGGACGCGGCATGGGCGCCGTTCCGCTACGGCTGGCCGCTGGACCGGCTGGAATCGCGCTTCAAGTTCGGCCGCGACCTCGCCGCCGGCCGCGTGTTGTCCGGCCTGTGGCAGAACGAGCCACGGGTGATCGAGCGGCCTTCGCTGCTGATTACCGTACCGCTGCATCGCAGCCGGCTGCGCCAGCGCGGCTACAACCAGGCGCTGGAGCTGGCCCGGCCGCTGGCGCGTGCGCTGGGGGTGCCGCTGCGCCACGACGTGCTGCAGCGCTCGCGGCGCACCGAGGCGCAAACCGAACTGGACGCGGTCGACCGTCGCCGCAACGTGCGCGACGCGTTCGCGCTGTGTCCCGGGCTGGCGCCGCCTGCGCACGTGGCGATCCTCGACGACGTGATGACCACCGGCGCCACGCTGGCCGAATGCGCCGGCGTGCTCAAGCGCGTCGGCGTGCCGCGGGTGGATGTCTGGGCGCTGGCGCGCGCGCCCTTGAGGCGGGAGTGAGTGGAGAGGAGTGAGAAGTGGGAGAAAGCATCGTCTCGCCACGCTCACTTCTCACTCCTCTCCACTCACTCCTCGCTATTTCACCGCCAGCGCCAACACGATGCCCACCCACAAGGTCAGGCCCAGCCAGTTGTTGTGGCGAAAGGCGGCCAGGCAGGCGTCGCGCCCGCGCTTGCGGATCAGCCACAGCTGGTAGCCGAACAGGCCGACGACGGCGAGCAGGGCCAGCCAGTACGGCCAGCCCAGGCCGGCACGCTGGCCGACGAACAGCAGGGCCAGCAGCAGGGTACCCATCAGCATGCCGAGGATCGGCACATCGGCATCGCCGAACAGGATCGCTGTGGATTTCACGCCGACCTTGAGGTCGTCGTCGCGGTCGACCATCGCGTACTCGGTGTCGTAGATCACCGACCACAGGATGTTGCCGAGGAACAGCAGCCAGCCCAGCGGCGGCACCGTGTGCGTCACTGCGGCGAACGCCATCGGGATCGACCAGCCGAACGCCGCGCCCAGCACCACCTGCGGCAGGTAGGTCCAGCGCTTGGTGAACGGGTAGATCGCCGCCAGCACGGCACCGGCGAAGGCCAGCTTGATCGTCAGCGCATCGGTGAACAGCACCAGCACGAAGGCGACTGCCAGCAGCACGGCGAACACCACCAGCGCCTCGCGCGGCGTCACCCGCCCGGCGGCGATCGGTCGCCCGGCCGTGCGCGCCACCTGCGGGTCGAGCTTGCGGTCGGCGTAGTCGTTGATCGCGCAGCCGGCCGCGCGCATCGCGAACACGCCCAGGGTGAAGATGATCAGCGGCTTCCACGGCGGGAAATCGCCGGCGGCCAGCCACAGCGCCCACCAGGTCGGCCACAGCAGCAGCAACGCGCCGATCGGCCGATCCATGCGGGTCAGCACCAGGTAGTCGCGTGCCTTTTCGCGGTGGCGTGCCGGCAGTTTCCGCAGCAGCCAGTCGAGCACGCGGGTGGCGCGGGTGGAGCTGTCCGCGGGGCGCGAGACGGCGGGCCTGGCGGCGGTCTTGGTTGCCGCCGGTCGCGCGCGCGGTCGCGCGACCGGCGCGGGTGCGCCGGTCTTGCGGGGCTTGCGTTTGCGCGGAGGCGTGGCCATCGCCCGGAAGTTTAGCGTGCGTCGCGCGGGCGCAGCGCCAAGCCCGTCACTTGGCGGACGGCTCCGGCGCGGGCGAGCGTTCGAAGCTGCCGGCGAAGCCGGGGAACACCACCGGGCTTTCGTAGCCGTCGGCCGAGACGGCCGACACCCCGAAGAACCAGTCGTCGATCACCACGTCGGCCAGCACGGCCTGGTCGACATCGCCGACCGCGCGCACGTACTGCCATTGCGACGCGGTGGTGTCGCGCCAGTGCACGCGGTAACCGGCGGCGCCGGGCACCTTGTGCCAGCTCACCGTGGTGTCGGTGGCCAGCGCGCCCTTGATCTCGACCTGCGTCGGCGGCGCCGGCGCGCGGCTCAGGCTGGCCATGGTGATGGCGTTGAGCGCGGTGACCCGTGCCAGGTAGCGGAAGTCGACGCCGTCGATGCTGTCGCCGTAATCGATGCCGCCTTCCTTGCGCAGGTCCTGGTGCTGGCGGGTGTAGTTCTCGTGCGCCTCGCTGACCCGCACGGCCGGATAGCCGGCCTGCAGGAACGGCACCTGGTCGCCGCCGCGGCCGAAGCGGTCGGTGCGGTAGATCATGCGCACGTCGAAATCGGGCAGGTACTGATCGGCAAGGCGGTCGATGTAGCGCGCCAGGTTGCGGGAGGGCGAATCCACCTCGCCGCCGTGGTAGCGGCGGTAGTCGGCCTGAGCCTGGCTTTCGTTGGTCTTGGTGCCCTCGGAGAACACCCGCACGGTGGTGTTGCCGATCACGCCGTTCTGGCCGTGGCTGTTGCCGACGATGTCGTTGTTGAGCTCGGCCTCCACCTTCCAGTCGTGCGCCACCGCGTAGTCGGCCAGCACCTTGCCGCCGTACAGGCCCTGCTCCTCGCCGGACAGCGCGGCGAACACCAGGGTGGCGCGGTTGTCCTGCCTGGACAGCAGCCGCGCGGCCTCGATCAGCGCCGCCACGCCGGAGGCGTCGTCGTTGGCGCCGGGGGCGTCGCTGGTGGTGTCCATCACGTCGGTGACGCGCGAGTCGAGGTGGCCGGTGATCACGATGACGCGCTGCGGGTCCGTGCTGCCGCGCTTGATCGCCACCACGTCCATCACCTCGGTCGGCGTGGGTGCGCGCTTGCCGGTGAACATCTGCGAGGGCGTGACGACCTCGATGCAGCCGCCGCAGTCCTTCGAGATCGCCTCGAAGCGCGACTTCACCCAGCGTCTCGCGGCACCGATGCCGCGGGTGTCGGACTTGGTGTCGGACAGGGTGTGGCGGGTGCCGAAGCCGACCAGGCGGGTGATCGTCATGCGCAGTTCGACCTGGCTCGGGGCATCGGCCAGCGCGTGCAGCGACGGTTGTTCGCGCGGTACCGCGGGCAGGCTGGTTGCCGCGACAGCGGGTACGCAGGCAAGCGCGAGCAGGGCACACGGCAGGATCAGGCGGCGCATCGGCGGGTTCCTCGGCGGGGAAAACTCCGACCATACAACCTCTGCGCCGATGCGCGCCGCAAAAAAAAGGCCCGTCCGTTGCCGGGCGGGCCCGAAGCGTCATCCGGTGCTTCCGTTGTGCGCTGCGCGTCCCTGCGCAACGGGTTGCCGTTGACCGCTTACGGCGTGTAGCTGCCGGTCAGCGTGACGCCGCTGTAGCTGCGGTAGGCGCGCACCATGATGTAGTAGGTGCCCGGGGTCGGTGCCGACGCAGTGCAGCTCTCGCTGTTGCCCGAAATGTAGGGGCGGCAGTCGTAGCTGCTGGTAGTCGGCGTGGAACCGAGCTTGACGTACAGGTCGGCGTCGCCGGTGCCGCCGGCGATCTTGATGTTGAGGTTGCTGGCCCCGCTCGGCACCACCATCGTGTAGTACACGGCGTTGCCCGTGCTCGCGCTCAGGCCGGATACCGGCACGCCGTTCTGCAGCACGTTGCCGCCACCGCCACCGCCGCTGCCGGTGCTCCAGGTCGCCTTGACGCTGACGCCCGAGAACGCCTGGTAGCCATTCAACATCACGTAGTAGGTGCCCGCTTGCGGCGAGGCCACGGTGCAGCTCTCGTTGTTGCCGGTGAGATACGGCCGGCAGTCGTAGCTGGACAGGGTCGGGGCGGAACCGAACTTCGTGTACAGGTCCGCGTCGCCGGTGCCGCCGGACTCGGAGATCACCAGGTTGCTGGCGCCGGCCGGGATCACCACGGTGTAGAACAGCTGGGCACCCTGGGCGCCGGACTGGCCGGTGAGCGCCACGCCGTTCTGCAACTGGTTGCCGCCACCGCCGCTGGAGCTGACCGTCACCGATTGCGTCTTGGTGTTGGTCGCGCCGTCGTTGTCGGTCACCGTCAGCGACACGCTGTAGGTGCCGGCCGCCGCATAGGTGTGGCTGGGGTTGGTCGCGGTGGAGGTGGCGCCGTCGCCGAAGTTCCACGAGCGCGAGGCGATCGAGCCGTCGCTGTCGGTGGAGCTGTCGGTGAAGTTCACGGTCAGGCCGCTGATCGAATCGCTGAAGTTGGCGACCGGCGGCACGTTGGCCGGCGGCGAACTGCCGCCGATGTCGCTGGCCGCGCCGCTGATGATCAGTTCGCCGCGACCGGTGGCCAGGTCATAGCCGGCGCTCGCCGTCTCGCCGCCGTTGTTGCCCGAGGTGATGTCGTGGAAGTCGGACGCGGGCAGCTGGTACAGCAGCGGTGCGGCAAAGCCGACGCCGGAACCCTTGATCGCGATGATCCGCGCCCACGCGCCGGCAAACAGCGGTGCCGACAGGCTGGTGCCGCCGTACTGCTGGGTGGCGCCGCTGACGATGATCTTCGCGCCCGAGTTCGGGTCGGCATCGTAGGCGATGTCCGGCAGGCCGCGCGTGCTGCCCGGGGCCACGCCGTTCTGCCAGCTCGGCTGCGGCTCGAAGGTGCTGGAGCTGCCGCCGCCGCTGGTCCACACGGTGGCGCTGTTCCAGGTGGTGGTCGATGCGTTCAGCGTGGTGCCGCCCACCGCCACCACGTATTGCGAGGCGGCCGGCCAGCTCGGCGTGACGCCGCCGTCGCCGCACTCGTCCGCGCCGGAGTCGCCGGTGGAGATCGAGAAGGTCTGCCCCTGCGCCACGGCCTGCTGGAAGATCTGGTCCTGCGCCGCGGCCGAGCCGTCGCTCTGCGCGCTGGTTTCGCACTCACCCAGCGAGACGTTGATGATCTTGGTCGCGTTGGCGTTGACGATGGTGTTGAAGTCCGCCGTCAGGTTGCTGTTGGACAGCGTGGGGATGTTGTAGAAGATCAGGCTGCCGACATGGCCGCCGGCCATGCCGACGATGTCCTGGCTGTCCAGGCTCCACTCGCCCAGGCCGCTGGTGTCGCTGCTGGTGCCGTTGGTGTTGACCGTCTGCGTGGTCACCGTCGGCAGGCCGTTCTGCGAGGTGAACGTGTTGAGGTCGGTAATCGTCTGGGTGATCTTGCCCTGGGTGACGATGCCCACCGGCACGCCGGCCGCCGTGGTCACGCCGCTGCCGCCGTAGATCGAGGCAAACTCGACCGGGTTGTGGCCGGTCACTGCCTGCGTGGTGTAACCCGATTGCATCGGCTTGGCGAAGGTGTGCGCCTGGTGCACGCTCTGCAAGCCGATCACCGACAGCACCACGTCCTGCAGCGAGGCAGGGATGTGCACGTCGTCGTTGTGCATGTACGCCATGCGGCCATCCTTGGTGCGCACCTGGGCAAACGTGGTCTTGAACGCGGCGCCGGCGGTATCGGCGCGGCCATCGGCCGACACCAGCATCCGGTTTGGCGAGATCTGCACGTTGGTGAAGCCGGCTGCGCGCAGCCAGGCCGCCACTCTGTTCGCCTGCGTGGCGGTGGGCGAATAGCTGGTGACGAACTGCGGCGTCGTCATCGAGCGCTGCACCATCGACAGCGGCGAGCTCTTGGCGGTGGCGATGAAGCTGTGCAGCTGGGCCGGGTTGCGCAGTTTCAGCGCCACCTCGATGTGCATCGGCTGTGCGCTGGACAGCGGGCCGCTGACCACGTCGCCCTGACGCAGCACGGTGGCGTGCTGGTTCAGCGCGACGAAAGTGGTGCCGCTGGTGATGCTGGCTGGCGTGGCGCCCAGCGCACCGGCTGCCGCGAAACTGATCGCGGCGGCCAGCAACTTGAGACGATGATGACTTGGCATGGTGACTCCCGAAGTTTTTTGAGGCAAAGCGCTGCCCTGAGACTGCCCGCGCCTCATTGGTTGATTTGCCGCGCGTGCACGGCATCCGTGATTTTTTGAAGCGGACCGACGATCCCGTACCCGCTTCGGTCGGCCCTCCCCTGGTGAGTCCTTGAGGGCCAGCTGCGGGCATGTCGCATGCCATTGACTGCAGGCCATGCGTCATTGCATGGCTGCTTGACAGGATCATTCGCCAAACTCCCCGTTGGCGAACCGCACGACGGTATGGCGCTGCGATTAATCCGGTCAATAGGACTTTTTCCGGCTCGCAGTGATTTTCGTCACAACGGTTCGAGCGTCATCGGGCGGTCCCGGATGGCGTAATTATTTGCGGTATGTTGCGCTGCGTCCGCTTGCTCGGGAGCCCGGCTGAAACGGCGCCATGAAAGGCATGGGCGGCAGCGCTGGTGATGAAGGATTCCATCAGGCAAGGTCTCCCTTCCTGGATTATTCAGCGATTTCACGTGGCCCGCGAACATAATCGCATTGTCGAATGAAATTACGTTTTCCGCAGCGCCGCGCGGCGAAAGAACTTGCCGAATGGAGTGTTGCCCGGAAGTGCGCCCTGCGACCCCGAACAGCATGCCGCGGTCAGTTTCGATTCAGACTGCACCGGCGGGTCGGCATGCGTCGTTTGGTGACGCGTGCGACCATGGCCGGATGTCTATCCCCGCAACGCCCCGACTCGCCGTCATCGGCGGTGGCCCCGCCGGCCTGATGGCGGCGGAGACCGCGCGCGCCGCGGGCGTCGAGGTGGACCTGTACGACGCGATGGGCTCGGTCGGGCGCAAGTTTCTCCTGGCCGGCAAGGGCGGCCTCAACCTCACCCACGGCGAGGCGCCGGATCGGTTCGTGGCCCGCTATGGCGCGCGCCAGGCGGAGGTCGGCCGCTGGCTGGCCGTGTTCGATGCGCCGGCATTGCGCGCGTGGGCGGCCGAGCTTGGCGTGGAGACCTTCGTCGGCAGTTCCGGTCGCGTGTTTCCGCAGGATCTGAAGGCGGCGCCGCTGCTGCGTCGCTGGGTTCGCCGCGTGCGCGACGCGGGCGTGGGTTTCCACATGCATCATCGCTGGCTCGGCTGGCAGGCGGATGGCGCGCTGCGTTTCGCCACGCCGCAAGGTGAGCGGATGATCCACGCCGGCGCGACGATCCTCGCGCTCGGTGGCGCCAGCTGGCCGCAACTGGGCTCCGACGGCGGCTGGGTGGCACCGCTGCAACGCGCCGGCATCGACATCGCGCCGCTGCAGAGCGCGAACTGCGGTTTCGAGCTCGACTGGAGCGACCACCTGTGCAGTCGCTTCGCCGGCGCTCCGCTGAAACCGGTGGTGGCGCACTGGGTGGACCGCGACGGCACGGCCCGTTCGCGTCAGGGCGAATTCGTGCTCAGCGAATACGGCATCGAGGGCAGCCTGGTCTACGCGATCGGCGCCGAGCTGCGCGAGCAGATCGCCGCGCGCGGCGAGGCCGGCTTGATGCTGGACCTGGTGCCGGGCTACGCGCAGGCGGTGCTGGCCGAACGCCTCGCCGCACCGCGCGGCAAGCACAGCATCGGCGACTGGCTGCGCCGCCGCGCCGGGCTGGACGCGGCGAAGTGCGCGCTGGTGTTCGAGCTTGCCGACAAGGCCACGCTGGCCGATCCGCTCGCGCTGGCCGCGCAGCTGAAGGCCTTGCCGTTGCGGTTGCGCGGGCCGCGGCCGATCGCCGAGGCGATCAGCACCGCCGGCGGCGTGCGGCTCGAAGCGCTCGATGCCGGCCTGATGCTGCGCGCCCGCCCGGGCACGTTCTGCGCCGGCGAAATGCTGGACTGGGAGGCACCCACCGGCGGCTATCTGCTCACCGCCTGCTTCGCCGGCGGCCTGCTCGCCGGCCGCGCTGCCGCGCGCTGGCTGGGCCGCTGAGATCCCGCCGGCTCAACGCGCGGGCTGTATCACCAACTCGATCTCGAACAGCTTCGGCCAGTGCTTGCCGGTGACGAACAGGCGCTTGCCGCGTGCGTCCCAGGCGATGCCGTTGAGTACGTCGTTCATCGGCACCGGCAAGCTGTTCACGTCGAACAGGCCGGTCAGGTCGATCCAGCCGACGACATGGCCGCTGGCCGGATCGATGCGCGCGATGCGGTTGGTCAGCCAGATGTTGGCGTAGATCTCGCCGTCCACCCATTCCAGCTCATTGAGGTTGGTCACCGGCGCGCCGTCGGCGGTGACGGTGATGCTGCCCACGCGGGCCAGCGTGGCCGGGTCGAGGATGCGCAGCACCGACGACCCGTCGCTCATGTAGATGCGGCGCTCGTCGCGGGTCAGCGCCCAGCCTTCGCCGGGATAGCTGAAGCTGCGGCGCAGCTTGAAGTCGTCCAGGCCGTAGACGAAACCGGTCCCGGCCTGCCAGGTAAGCTGGATCAGCTCGCCGTTCCACGCGACGATGCCTTCGCCGAAATACTGCGCGGGCAAGTCCAGTCGCTGCAGCACCTTGCCGGTTTCCAGCTGCACCTTGCGCACGCTTGAGGCACCTTTCTCGCCGGTGCTCTCGTACAGAAAGCCGTCCTTGTAGAACAGCCCCTCGGTGTAGGCCGAGGTGTCGTGCGGATAGGCACGCACCACGCGGTAGCCATAGGTCGGGATCGCCGCACCGCAGGCGGTAGTGGCAAGCAGCAGGGCAAGCAGGGTGAGCAGGCGTCGCATGCGGGCCTCCGTGGGGTCAGTTCAGCGCGCGCACGCGGAAGTTGCGGCCCTTGATCTTGCCGGCGCGCAGGCGCTCCAGCGCCTTGTTGGCCAGCGCGCGGCTGATCGCCACGTAGGCGCGGGTGGCGAACACGTCGATCTTGCCGATGTCCCCGGCGATGAGGCCCGCGTCGCCGGTGAGCGCGCCCAGGATGTCGCCGGGGCGCAGCTTGTCCTGGCGGCCGGCGTCGATCACCAGGGTCTTCATCGGCGCCAGGTGCAGGGCCTTGCCGCGTGGCGGCGCGATCTTCAGCGGGCGCCACGGCAGCGGCGTCCCGTTCAGCGCCTCGATGTTCGCCGCCTTCGGCCGCTCGCGCGGCGTGCACAAGGTGATCGCCAGGCCCGATTCGCCCGCGCGGCCGGTGCGACCGATGCGATGGGTATGGGTTTCCGGGTCGTGCGCGACGTCGTAGCTGACCACCAGCGGCAGCGCCACGATGTCCAGCCCGCGCGCAGCCACGTCGGTGGCCACCAGCACGGCGCAGCTGTGGTTGGCGAAGCGCACCAGCACCTCGTCGCGGTCGCGCTGTTCCATGTCGCCGTGCAGGGCCAGCGCGGAGTAGCCGCGGCGGTCGAGTTCCTGCGCCACCGCGTCGACGTCGCGGCGCATGTTGCAGAACACCAGTGCCTGCCCGCCCCGCTCGCCCGCCAGCAACTGCGCCAGCGCATCGGGCTTCTGCGCCGGCTCCACTTCGTGGAAGCGCTGCTCGATCGCGGGCCTCGCGTCGGCTGGCGCATCCACCGTCACTTCAACCGGATCGTTCTGCACGCGCTGGCTCACCGCGCGGATCTCGCCCGGGTACGTGGCCGAAAACAGCAGGGTCTGATGGTGTTTCGCGATGCGCGAGATGATGTCGTCGATCGCCTCGGCAAAACCCATGTCGAGCATGCGGTCGGCCTCGTCCAGCACCAGCACCTTGATGCCGCCGCCGTGCAGGCTCTGCCGCTTCAGGTGTTCCTGCACGCGGCCAGGCGTGCCCACCACGATGTGCGGGTCGTGCGTCAGCGAGGCGAGTTGCGGACCCAGCGGCATGCCGCCGCACAGGGTCAGCAGCTTCACGTTGGGGATGTTCGCGGCCAGCTTGCGGATCGCCTTGCTGACCTGGTCGGCCAGTTCGCGGGTGGGGCAGAGCACCAGCGCCTGCAGCCGGATCGTGTCCACGTCCAGTGCCTGCAGCAGGCTCAAGCCGAATGCCGCCGTCTTGCCGCTGCCGGTCTGCGCCTGCGCGATCACGTCGCAACCTTCGAGCATCGGCGGCAGGCTCTGCGCCTGCACCGGGGTCATGTCGGTGTAGCCAAGCGCGTCGACGCTGGCGAGCAGGGCGGGTTTGAGCGGGAGGGTGCTGAAGGCGGTCATGGGCGCATGATCGCATCTTGGGCGGGGGGTTCGCTGGGCGTGTGCCGTGGGGCACGCCGCCCGGGCTTGCATCCGCAAGCCGCGTACCCGACCCTGTACGGCCCCGCCACAGCAGTCACCGCCATGGATACCGTGTTCATCGAAGACCTGCGCATCGACGCCGTCATCGGCATCTACGACTGGGAGCGCCGCGTGCGGCAGACGCTGTCGTTCGACATCGAGATGGCTTTCGACAACACGGTGCCCGCGGCCAGCGACGACATTGCCCTGACGCTCAACTACAAGGACGTGTCCAAGCGGCTGATCGGTTACGTCGGCGCATCGAGCTTCGGCCTGGTCGAGACGCTGGCCGAGCGCTGCGCGGCGATCATCCGCGAGGAGTTCGGCGTGCGTTGGGTGCGCTTGAAACTGTCCAAGCCCGGTGCGGTGCGCGGCGCGAAGGCGGTGGGTGTGTGCATCGAGCGCGGCACGCGGTCGCCATAGCGCCTGCGTCGAAAGGCCCGCCGGGGTTGTTGCGGTGCCGCCTGGCCGCCATGCTTGTCAGGATTGGCCACGTGCCTTCCGCGGTCCATGCCGCCCCGTCCTGCCCGCTGACCATGGCGCGGGCTCCGAGCCGACAGGAACGAATTGATGCAGACCTTGCAGAACTTTCTCGACCTTCCCTGGATGCGCACCGCGCTGGGCGTCATCGCGCTGCTGGCGCTGGCCTGGCTTGCCGGTCAACTGGCGCAGCGACTGCTGCTGCGCGTGGTGCGCGGCATCGCCCGGCGCACGACCTGGAAATGGGATGACGCCCTGTTCCGGCGCCACACCTTCCAGTGGCTGGCGCGGATGGTGCCGGCACTGGCGATCCAGTACGGCATCATGCTGGTGCCGGGCGTATCGCCTCGTATCGAGGTGCTGGTCGGCAACCTGATGACGGCGTTGCTGGTGTTCTTCGTGGTGATGGCGATCAGTGCCGCGCTGTCGGCGCTGGAGGATCTCTACCGGGAGACCCCGCGCGGGCAGCAGCGATCGATCAAGGGCCTGGTGCAACTGGTGAAGCTCGGCCTGTTCGTCGTTGCCGGATTGATCATCATCGCGGCGGTCACCGGCAAGCACATTGGCCTGCTGCTGTCCGGGCTGGGCGCGATGTCGGCGGTGCTGATGCTGATCTTCAAGGACACCATCCTGGGCTTCGTGGCCGGCGTGCAGTTGTCGTCGAACGACATGCTGCGGGTCGGCGACTGGATCGAGATGCCGCAGCTCAATGCCGATGGCGACGTGATCGACATAGCGCTGCACACGGTCAAGGTGCGCAACTGGGACAAGACCATCACCAGCATCCCCAGCTGGCGCCTGATCAGCGACTCGTACAAGAACTGGCGCGGCATGCAGGAGACGGGCGGGCGGCGGATCAAGCGTGCGCTTTATATCGATGCGGCCAGCGTGCGCTTTCTCGATGCGGACACGCTGGGGCGGCTGGCCGAGTTGCGCCTGCTGGCCGACTACCTGCCCTCCAGGCAGCAGGAAGTGGCGCGGTGGAACGCAGCACTCGGCGAGGCCGGCGAAGTGGCCGGCAATCGTCGCCGGCTCACCAACCTGGGCACCTTCCGCGCCTATGCGCAGGCCTACCTCGACACTCATCCGGAAATCCACCACGGGCTGTTCTGCCTGGTGCGCCAGCTCGCCAGCGGCCCGCAGGGCATTCCGCTGGAGCTGTATTGCTTCACCGCCAGCGTGGCCTGGGCGGACTACGAGAACACCCAGAGCGATATCTTCGACCACCTGTTTGCGCTCCTGCCCGAGTTCGGCCTGGCGCTGTACCAGCAGCCGTCGGGGCAGGACGTGCGCGCCGCGCTGGCGTACCGGCAGGAACAGTCGCTACGCCTGGCGGCGGGTGGTTGAGACGATGGTGCGTGTCTACCTGAGTCTGGGGTCCAACCTCGAACCGCGGAAACATCTCGTCGCGGCCATCGACGCCTTGCGCGAACGCTTCGGCGAAATCACGGTGTCGCCGGCGTACCGCAGCGCGTCGGTGGGTTTCGAGGGCGCCGAGTTCGTGAACCTCGCGGTGGCGCTGGATACCGACCTGACCCCGCAGGCGCTGAACGACTGGCTGCACGCGCTGGAAGATCGCCACGGCCGGCGCCGCGACGTGCCGCGCTATTCGGACCGCACGCTGGACATCGACATCGTGTTCTACGACGCGCTGGTCATCGACGGCCCCGGCCATCTGCAGATTCCGCGCAACGAGTTGCGGCACGCCTTCGTGCTGCGTCCGATCACCGATATCGCACCGGATTTTCGCCACCCGGTCAGCGGCTTGAGCATGGCCGAGTTGTGGGCGGCGTTTCCGCGACAGCGCGAACCCTTGCAGATGGAATCGCTGGCGGATTGAACAGGTACACTGCAGCGCACGCGGTGTGGGTGCTGGCGGGGCGCATCACCGGCGCAGGGCGGGCACGGCCCGCCGGCTTTTTTCCCGGTGACGGCAACAGCGGCGGACGGTGCGTGCCCTGCAAGACAAGTCGGATCCAGACACGAAGGGGAAACAATCATGGCCGGAAAATTCGCGCGCAGCTGGGCGTTGATGAAGGCGAGCGCGGCGGTGCTGCGCTCGGACAAGTCGCTGCTGGTATTCCCGCTGCTGTCGGGGTTGTGCACGCTGCTGGTGGCGGCCAGTTTCCTGGTGCCGGTCGCGGTCATGGCGATCGGCGGCGAGCATGCGGGGCAGGAGATCCAGGAGCGCCTGTCGGTGGGTGCCTACCTGCTGATGTTCGCGTTCTACCTGGTGCAGTACTTCGTGATCATCTTCTTCCAGACCGCGCTGACCGGCGTGGCGCTGATGCATCTGCGCGGCGAGCCGACCAGCGTGGGAGCGGGCTTCGCGCTGGCGCGCGCCAGGTTGCCGCAGATCCTCGGCTATGCCTTGATCGCCGCCACCGTCGGCCTGCTCCTGCGCATGGTGCAGGAGCGCCTGGGCCTGATCGGCCGCTTCGTGGTCGGCCTGATCGGCCTGGCCTGGACGGTGGCCACCTTCCTGGTGGTGCCGGTGCTGGCGAGCAGGGACATCGGCCCGATCGACGCGGTCAAGCACAGCGTGGAACTGCTCAAGCGCAGCTGGGGCGAGAACCTGATCGGCCAAGGCGGCATCGGCGTGGTGTTCGGCCTGCTGATGTTGGTGGCGGTGCTGGTCGGCGCGCTGCTGGTCGGCGGCGCCATCGCCATGCATTCGATCGTGGCGGCGGTGGCGGCAGTGGTGATTGTGGTGCTCGGCTTCATCCTGCTCGGGCTGATCCAGTCCGCGCTGCAGGGCATCTACGCGGCCGCGCTCTATCGCTATGCCGAGGCGGGCGAGGCCAGCGCGGGCTTCGACCAGGCCCTGTTGCAGCAGGCCTTCGCGCCGAAGAAGAAATGACGCTGCCGATTCACTCCGCCGGCACCTCGCAGAAGCCCGCTCGCGGGCGATGCTTTTGATCGGGATTCGGGATTCCAGGGTCGGAAAAGTATCGCCCGCGGTTCCTACACCGACAGCGTGCGCCCGCCGTCCACCCGGATGATCTGGCCGGTGACGAACGGCGCGTCGCGCAGCAGCCACAGCACGGTGCCGGCCACGTCGTCGGGCGTGCCGGCGCGCTGCAGGGGCGTGCGCGCGAGCATCGCCTGCTGGTCGGCGTAGGGCTTGCCGTCGCTGGGCCACATCACCGCGCCTGGGGCCACGCCGTTGACCCGCACCGCGGGCGCGAGGTCGAGCGCCAGCGAGCGGGTCATTGCCGCCAGTGCAGCCTTGGCCATGCAGTACAGCGGGTGGTCGGCGAGCGGGCGTTCGGCATAGATGTCGACCAGGTTGACGATGCTGCCGTGCGCGTCGCGCAGCGCCGGCAGCGCGGCCTGGCTCAGGAAGAACGGCGCCTGCGCATTGGAGGCGAACAGCGTGTTCCACTGCGCCGGCGTGACGCTGCCCATCGGCGTCGGAAAGAACGCGGAGGCGTTGTTGACCAGCGCGTCGAGTCGGCCGTAATGCGCCACGACGCTCTCGACGGATGCCGGGAGCGCGGCCAGGTCGGCGAGGTCGGCCTGCACCAGCAGCACGCTGTCGGCGCGTGATGTCCGCAGCTCGTCGGCCAGCGCGTGTGCCTCGTCCGCCGAATGGCGATAGTGCAGCGCCAGGTCGTAGCCGGCCGTGTGCAGGGTGCGCGCGATCACCGCGCCGACGCGGCGCGCGGCGCCGGTGATCAGCGCGACGGGGCGATCAGGGCGTGGCGTCATCGCGGGCATCCGGCAGCAGGTTGGGGACCAGCTTGCCGCAAAGCGGCGCGGGCGTCATCCGCGCGGCGATTTGCGCGACAGCGTGGCGGCATCGTCGCGCGGGTCTTCATCGTCGCGCGCATCCCCGTCGAGCTGCTCCATCACGATGTCGCTTTCGAACAGCGCGATCGCGGTGCCGGCCACCTGCCGGGTGTCGTAGTACGCGTAGGCGCCCACGCCGAGCGCGCCGATCGCCGGCAGCCAGCGCGAGGCGCCCTTGCCCAGCGTGCGCCGGGTCAGCTTGATGCCGATCTGCCGGGCGATGCGCTCGATCACGCCGTGCGACATGCGCCGGAACACCAGTCGATCGCCCATGCGCACCACCAGGTCGCGGAATGCCTGCGCCGCGGTGTGGCGGAACAGGCACCACAGCATCTGTTCGCGCCCCAGCGTGGCGTGGCGACCGTAGGCGGCGGCGATGTCGCTGACCATCTGCGCCTGGATCTTCCAGATCGCGATCAGTTCCGGCAGCAGGGTCAGCCAGCCCAGCGGCCCCGGCGGCAAGGCCAGCGAGCCGGCGGTGACTGCGGCGCGTCGGGCGGCGCGGTCGGCCAGCCGGCGGGCCTCGGTGGCTGGTTGCGGACTGTTGCCGACGGTGCTGTCGGGCACCTCGCTGACGAAATCCAGGATCGCGCCGGTGATCCGGCCGTGGGCGGTCGGCACGACGACGGCGGGTACCTGCTTGCCGGGTGGGGTCATGCGTGGCTCCGATGGCGGACGCCGGACGCGCCCCGCGCCTTCGCAGTCTAGAGGTCGCGCGTGAAGCGCGGGCCAACCGTGCTGTGACCGGCGTGACTTTCGGCCCGGGCGCCTCTTCTGCAGATACAGGAATGTTATAACATTACAAAAACTCCCCACCTCCGGTCTTCGATGAAAGCCTCCCCGATTGCCCTGGCCCTCGCTGCCGCCCTGCTGGCGAGCGGTATCCACGCCGCCGAGCCCACCCCGACCAGCACCGGCGCGCCGGTCGCCGACGACGCCACCGTGGCCGCCGAAGGCAGCGGCGGCCAGCCCCCGCTGCCGGTGCGGGAACTGGGTGAAGTGTCGGTTTCCGCCGCGCTGGACCAGGCGCGCAATGCGCTGTCGCCGGATACCGGCTCCAGCCAGTACGTGATCGACCACAAGGCCATCGTGCAACTGCCGCTGGGCGCGTCCACGCCGATGAGCCAGGTGCTGCTGCAGGCGCCGGGCGTGGTGCAGGATTCCTACGGCGGCCTGCACGTGCGCGGCGACCATGCGAACCTGCAGTACCGCATCAACGGCGTGATCATCCCCGAGTCGATCGGCGGCTTCGGCCAGAGCCTCGACGCGCACATGATCGACACCGTGACGCTGCTCGATGGCGCGCTGCCGGCGCAGTACGGACTGCGCACCGCGGCGGTGGTCGACATCACCACCCGCAACGGCCACGACCTGGGCAACGGCGGCAGCGTCGGCATCACCGGCGGCAGCAACGCCACGCTGAACCCGAACGCGTCGGTGTGGGGCAGCAAGGATCGCTGGAGCTGGTTTTTCACCGGCAACTACCTGGAGAGCGACGCCGGGATCGAGAACCCCACGTCGAGCAGGAAGCCGATCCACGACCACACCGATCAGGTGAAGGGCTTCGGCGACGTCAGCTATCTGATCGACAACGACACCCGCCTGAGCTTGCTGTTCGGCGTCGCCAACAACCGCTACCAGATTCCCAACAACCCGGGGCAGATACCGGCCTTCGGCTATCTCGACACGGTCGATTTCAATTCCGCCGACCTCGACCAGCGCCAGCGCGAGACCACCCGTTTCGGCGTGCTGGCACTGCAGGGCAGGCTGGGTGCGACCGACTACCAGCTGTCGCTGGGCCAGCGTTACAGCCGCCTCGCCTACACGCCGGACCGGATCGGCGAGCTGATGTTCAACGGCGTCGCCTCCAATGTCACCCGCAGCAACCGCGCCAGTACCTTGCAGGCGGATTTCTCCACGCCGCTGGGTGGGCGCCATACCCTGCGCTACGGCATCTGGGGCAGCTTCGAGCGTGCCGTCAGCGGCAACGATGCCTGGGTGTTCCCGGCCAATGCCGATGGCGAACAGGCCAGCACCACGCCGATCAACATTCTCGACAACAGCCGCCTCACCGCGAAAACCTGGTCGGCCTATGTGCAGGACGAATGGAGCCTCGCCGAGAACTGGACGCTGAACGTCGGCCTGCGCGGCGACCGCTACCAACTGGTGCGCAGCGAGAGCCAGCTGAGCCCGCGCCTGGGCCTGGTCTGGCAGGCCAGCGACGGCACCACCGTGCACGCCGGCTACTCGCGCTACTTCACCCCGCCGGCGACCGAGATGATCGCGAGCTTCAACATCGCGAAGTTCGACGGCACCACCAACGCGGTGGCGGACAGCGGCAACAACACGCCGCTGGCCGAGCGTTCGGACTATTTCGACGTGGGCGTCCAGCAACGCCTCGGCGATGCCTGGACGCTGGGCGTGGATGCGTATTACCGCAAGGTGCGGCGCCTGCAGGACGAGGGCCAGTTCGGCTCCGCGCTGGTCTACTCCACCTTCAACTACGCCGAAGGACGGGTGAAGGGCGTGGAGTTCACCGCCAACTACGAGCAGGGGCCGCTGTCGGCATACTTCAATGCGTCGCTCGGCAAGGCCATCGGCAAACGCATCATCAGCAGCCAGTACAACTTCGCGCCGGACGACCTGGCCTGGGTCAACCAGCATTGGATCTTCCTCGACCACGACCAGAAACTCACCTCGTCCGGCGGCGTCAGCTACGCGCTGGATGACGCCACCCGCCTCGGTGCCAACTACCTGTACGGCAGCGGCCTGCGCAAGGACGGCGCGGTGCCGAACGGCGCCTCGTTGCCGGCATACTTCCAGCTCAACCTCAACGTCACGCATGATTTCATGATCGACGACTTCGGCCCGTTGCATGTGCAGCTGGCGCTGATCAACGCGCTGGATCGCACCTACGAGCTGCGCGACGGCAGCGGCATCGGTGTCGGCGCACCGCAGTTCGGCCCGCGCCGCGGCGTGTACCTGAATCTGCAGAAGGATTTCTGAGGGGCGGGGAACAGGGAATGGGGAACAGTGAATCGGAACGGCAAAAGCGGAGGCGGGCTGGCGGTTGCAGACCATCCGTTATGCTTGCCGCGTTTTCATCACCGGCAAGACCGATGCCTTCCCGCCTCCCCGAACCCGGCGCCGACGAACGCGCCCATGCCGACCGCCTGATGCAATTGCTGCGCGAGCAGATCGCCTCGCACGGGCCGATGCCGTTCTCGCAGTACATGGAGCGTTGCCTGTATGCGCCGGGGCTGGGCTATTACAGCGCCGGTCGCACCAAGTTCGGCGCGGCGGGAGACTTCGTCACGGCGCCGGAACTGGGCGAGCTGTTCGCACGTTGCGTGGTGAATGCGTTGCAGCCGGTGCTGGCGATGCTGGGCGGGGAGGCCGACTTCCTCGAACTCGGTGGCGGCAGCGGTGCGTTCGCCGAGGCGGCGTTGAAGACGCTGGCAGCGGGCGACACCTTGCCGCGGCGATACTTGATCCTGGAACCCAGCGCCGACCTGCGCGAGCGCCAGCGCGAACGCCTGCAGGCAAACCTGCCGGCGGAACTCAACGCGCGCGTGGCATGGCTGGATCGCCCGCCCGAGCAGGACTGGCGCGGCGTGCTGTTCGCCAACGAGGTGATCGACGCGCTGCCGGCCACCCGTTTCGCGATGCGCGATGGCGAGGTGTTCGAGGAATATGTGGCGCTGGACGGCGAGGGGCGATTGATGCGCGTCGATCGTCCGGCCGATGCGCTGGTCGCCGGCGCGGTGCGGCACGTCGAACGCGACCTCGGCGCCGAGTTCGCCGACGGCTACCGCTCCGAACTGCTGCCGCAGTTGCCGTACTGGATACAGGCCGTGGCCGGGGCGCTGGTCGCCGGCGTGATGCTGTTCGTCGATTACGGCTACGTGCGCCGCGAGTACTACCTGGCCGAGCGCGACGACGGCACCTTGATGGCGCACTACCGCCACCACGCGCACAACGATCCGCTGTACCTGCCCGGCTTGAACGACCTCACCGCATCGGTGGATTTCACCGCGCTGGCCGAGGCCGGCAACAGCGCGGGTTTCGGCGTGGCCGCGTACATGCCGCAGGCGCAATTCCTGATTGGCGCGGGCTTGCAGCAGGTGTTCGAGCAGCTGCAGCCGGCGGACGAACGCGGCCGCCTCCAGCTGGCGCAGCAGGTGAAGAAGCTGATGCTGCCCGAACAGATGGGCGAGCGCTTCCAGGCGATGCTGCTCGCGCGCGGCATGGAGGCGCTGCCGCTGCCGGCCGAGCTGCTGGCCGCCGATCAGGGCGGCCGGCTCTGAGCTAGCCCGCGACGGATCCGGCGGTCGGCGGCGCAGTGGCCGTCGACGTGGCCGCCGCCGGCGCCGATGCAGCTGGCGCGGGAACGGACGCGGCCGGCGCCGGCAATGGCTCCACCTTCGTCGAATCCTCCGGCCGCCGCCGCATCGCGCCGCTGGCGAACTGCTCGCTGGCCACTTGGTAATACGCCACTGCGTCGTCGATCAGCGATTGCCGCAGTGGCTGCACCGGCGTGGCGTCGCCGGTGGCGTAGTCGGGCTTGAGCTGCTCCAGCCGGCGCCGCGGCTCCAGGATGGTGAGCACGTCGTCTTGCAGGTAGCCGAGCTTTTCGTAGGTGCCGGGGAAGGCGTGTTCGCGTTCCGGCGGCAGCGCGAACAGGTCGTGGCCGAAGAAGCGCGTGCGATAGCTGAAATTGAGCATGCCCAGCAGCGTCGGCGGGATGTCCAGCTGGCCCATCAGCCGGTGCACGCGTTCGGGCTTGAAGTGCGCCGGCGCGTAGATCCACAGCGGGATGTGGTAGCGGTTGATCGGCAGGCTGGTCTTGCCCGCGCTGGAGGCGCAGTGGTCGGCGGTGATCACGAACACCGTGTTGTCGAAGTACGGCTTAGCCCGCGCGCGCCTGATGAAGTCGCCGATCGCCCAGTCGGTGTACGCCACCGCGCCGGCGCGCGATTGGTTGGGAAACTTCACCCGGTTGTCGGGGAAGGTGTACGGCCGGTGGTTGGAGGTGGTCATCACGTGCAGGAAGAACGGCTTGCCCTCGGCGTGGATCTGGTCCATCTGGCCCAGCGCCAGGGTGTACAGATCCTCGTCTGCCACGCCCCACACGTTCTGGCCGTGGATGGTGGCGCCCTTGGGGATGTCGCGCCGGTCCACGTCGCGATAGCCGTTGTGGCCGAAGAAGTAGTTCATGTTGTCGAACTGGCCGTAACCGCCGTAGACGAAGTCCGACTGGTAGCCGCGGTCATTGAAGATGCCCGCCAGCGAGAACAGGTCCTCGTTGTCGTGCTCGCGGATCAGCGAGTCGCCCGGTGTCGGCGGCACCGACAAGGCCAGTGCCTCCAGCCCGCGCACCGTGCGCGTGCCGTTGGCGTAGAGGTTGTCGAAGAACACGCTGTGATCGACCAGCGAATCGAGATACGGGGTGAGCTGCTGCTGGTTGCCGAACGTGGCCAGGTAGTCGCCGGACAGGCTCTCCACGCTGATCAGCACCACGTTGAGATGCTTCTCCGGGCCGACGTGGCGGATTGCGCGGGTGAGGTCGCGCGGGTCGTCGCTGATGAAGGTGGCGTCCGGCGTCTGCAGCAGTTCGCGCAGTCGCGCATAGGCCTGGTCGTCGGGCAGCGTGCGGTAGAACTTGGCGTAGTCCAGGTGCGAGGAGCGGAACGCGGCGAAGAACTGGTAGATGCCGTTGCCGGCCAGCTCGTCGACATAGGTGTTTCCAGTGCGATCCTTCATGCCGCCGTTGACGGCGAACACCGAGACCACCGTCAGCACCAGCCACAGCAGCACCAGCTTGCCGCGCTGCCACAGCCGGCTGCCGCTGTCGCGCGCGCGCAGGCCGCGGCGGCCGATGAAGAAGATCACCAGCGCCAGCACCACCAGCAGCGCCAGCCAGCGCCAGATCGGGTAGGACTCCCGGATGTTGCCGATCACCTCGGTGGTGTAGACCAGATAATCCACCGCGATGAAGTTGAAGCGCACGCTGAATTCGTTCCAGAACACCAGTTCGGATGCAGCGATGAACAACAGGGCGTAGACCAGCAGCAGCCCGAAGCCGTACACCACCCACTGGCCGGCGCGCGAGGTGTAGGTGAACCCCGCCAGCGGCAGCACGAACAGGAACGGCAGGATCGCCGGCCAGGTCACCTTGAGGCTGGCGTGGTAGATCAGGTGCAAGGCGCCGACGCACAGCACGCCGGCCAGCGTCACCCCCACCGCGTACAACAGCCAGCGCAGCAGCGGCGGCGTGCGGCCCGAGCGGGTCGGCACCAGCCACAGCAGCAGCACCATCGGCCAGGCCAGGTAGATGAAGGTCACCAGGTCGTAGCCCAGCCCCACGCCGAACGCGTAAAGCAGGTTCAGCGGGGTATGCGGCACGTTGCTGCCGGACATCACCAGCAGCACCACGCGGGTGACGAAGCTGATCGCCAGGTAGGTGATGCCCAACCACCACAGCGGTCGGAAGCGCTGGCGCAGCGGTGAGGGCGCGGTGAACAGGTCGGACACGGACGACTCCAGCGGGTTGGCCGATCCCCCGATCGGCAATCCGCTCTTTATACCGCGGATCAGCTTTTCGGATGCTTTGTCTTCACCGCGGCGATCGCGTCGATGCGTGCCGCCGCCATCGCCTGCCCGATCGCCGGGCCGGTCAGGCCGGCGGCGACGAAGCCGGCCGCGTCGATCGCCGCGGCGGCATCGCGGCAGGCGCGCAGGTAGTCGGCCTGCGGATACGCATCCAGCGCATGTCCCGTGCGACCGCGCTTGTCCGCCATGCAGGCAGCCAGGAACTTGTCCAGCCGTGCCGGGCGCCGCAGGGCGTCGAGCGCGGTCAGCAACTTCAACACCGTCGCGGGCTTCAGCTCGAACGCCCGGTGGGCGTTCAGGTGCTCGCGGCAAACCAGCTCGGCCAGCGCGGCATGTTCGGTGGGTACCTTCAGCCGTGCGGCCAGCGCGCGCAGCGGCTTCACGCCGCGCTGCTCGTGGCCGACGTGGCGCGGCAGTTCGTGCGCCGGGGTCAGCGCCTTGCCCAGGTCATGAGTCAGCGCGCAGAAGGCGACCAGGTCGTCGCCCGGCGCCAGTTGTGCCGACTGGTCCAGCACCAGTTCCAGGTGAACGCCGCTGTCGATCTCCGGGTGGAACTCGGCGCGCTGCGGCACGCCGTACAGCGCGTCGACCTCGGGAAACAGCACCGCCAGTGCGCCGCACTCGCGCAGCACGCGCAGGAACGCCGAGGGCTGCGCCTCGCCCAGTGCCTTGCGCGTCTCCGCCCAGACCCGCTCCGGCACCAGGTGATCGATCTCGCCATCGCGCACCATCTGCTGCATCAGCGTCATCGTCTCCGGCGCCACCGTGAAACCCAGCGGGGCGAAGCGCGCCGCGAAGCGTGCCGTGCGCAACACGCGCACCGGATCTTCGGCGAAGGCCGGCGACACATGCCGCAGCACCCGTACGGCGATGTCGCGCACGCCGCCGAACGGATCGGTCAGCACGCCTTGCGCATCCTCGGCGATCGCGTTGATGGTCAGGTCGCGCCGCGCCAGATCCTGCTCCAGCGTCACGTTCGCGTCGGCCTGGAACACGAAACCGTGATAGCCGCGCCCGCTCTTGCGCTCGGTGCGCGCCAGCGCGTACTCCTCGCCCGTCTCCGGGTGCAGGAACACCGGGAAATCCCTGCCCACCGGTCGATAGCCGCGCGCCAGCAGGTCCTCGGGCAGCGCGCCGACCACCACGTAGTCGCGGTCACCCGCCGCCCGCCCCAGCAACTTGTCGCGCACCGCGCCGCCGACCAGATAGGTTTGCATGCGGGCATGATGCCATGCGGGAAGCGTTACGCCGTGCGTTGACCGTCGCAGACGAGGGGTGGAACATGCGCTCGGCGACATGGTACGGACCGTGAGTCCTTCTTGTCCGCGCTTGACCGCGCCGCCGCCATGAATGGCCGCAACAAGGGGGGCATCATGCTGGGCAGCTTCATTTCCTCCCGTCATTACGCCGAACTGCTCGCCCGAGGTCGTCAAGCCGGGCCGCGCATGCTCGAGCTCGATCCCGCGCAACTGGCACGGCACTACAATCGGCAGCCGTTTGTGTTCGCCCATGCCTTGGCCGGCAACGAACACTTCGCGCTGCCTCGCCTGTTCGACCTGTGCCGGCGCATGGATTCCCGGAAGATCCGCTACCGGATCGGCGAGATTCCCGACGACGCACACTTCGACAGTTCGTTCGATCGGTACAAGGCGGGCCTGAGTCTCGAAGACGCGATCGATCGATTCGAAGAAGAGCGTGCCTACGTCGTCATCTACAACCCCGAGCTGGACCCGGAATACCGGGTGGTCATCGAAGGCGTGCTGGCCGAAATCGCCGCGGACACCGCGTCCCTCGATCCGGAAATGACCTGGTATTCGACCTACATCTTCATTTCCACGCGCGACGCCGTCACGCCCTATCACATGGACCGGGAGATGAACTTCCTGTGCCAGATCCGCGGTACCAAGCGCGTGCAGCTGTGGAATCCGGCCGACGAGGAGGTGATGACCGACGCGCAGAAGGATCTGCTGCTCGCCCACGTCGGCGAGCGACCGACGTTCCGGGATGCGCTCGAGAACAAGGCGAGCACGTTCGACCTCGGCCCAGGCATGGGCGTGCATCATCCGTTCATCGCCCCGCACCGCGTGTACACCGGACGGGACCTGTCGGTGTCCTTGGCCGTCACCTACCGCACGCGTCGTTCGGACGTCTGCACGGCTGCCCACGTCTTCAATGCGAAACTGCGTCGACTTGGCTGGCGACCTCTGCCGGTCGGCCGCTCCCGCGCGCTCGATCGCTGCAAGGCAGCGGGCTTGCGTCTGTTCCGGCGTGGACGCGGCCTGATCCGGGGCAGGGGCGACGGACGGGCGTGAACGCCGCGGCGCTCAGTACGCGAACTCGCGGAACACCGGGTCCACGCTGCCGCCCCACGCGCCGTGGAACAGTTCAAGTTTGCGCTCGGCCGGGGTCTGGTTGGTGGCGACGATCTCGAGCAGCGGTTCCAGGAAGATGCTTTCGTCGGCACCGTTCTTGTTGAGGCAAGCGCGGCGCTTGAGCCCGTGGGCGGCGATCTTCAGCGCCTCCTCGGCGAGGTCACGCACCGTGCCGCCACGGAACGGCAGTTTCAGCGCGTGCTTCGGTACGCCGTCGCGCAGGGCGTGGCGCTCGGCGGTGCTGAAATCCTTGACCAGGTCCCAGGCTGCGTCCAGCGCCTGCTGGTCGTACAGCAGGCCGACCCAGAACGCGGGCAGCGCGCACAGCCGGTTCCACGGGCCGCCGTCGGCGCCGCGCATCTCCAGGTACTGCTTCAGGCGCACCTCGGGGAAGGCGGTGGTGAGGTGGTCCGCGAAGTCCTTCATGGTGGCGCGCACGCCCGGCAGCGCGGGCAGTTCGCCGGCCATGAACTTCCTGAAGTCCTGCCCCGCCAGGTCGAGGTACTGGCCGTTCTGCAGGCTGAAGTACATCGGCACGCCGAGGATGTAGTCGACGTAGCGCTCGTAGCCGAAGCCGTCGGCGAACACGAAGTCGAGCATGCCGGTGCGATCCGCATCGGTATCGGTCCAGATGTGCGAGCGATACGACAGATAGCCGTTTGGACGTCCCTCGGTGAACGGCGAGTCGGCGAACAGCGCGGTGGCGATCGGCTGCAGCGCGAGGCTGGTGCGGAACTTCTTCACCATGTCCGCTTCGGACGAGAAGTCCAGGTTCACCTGCACCGTGCAGGTGCGCGTCATCATGTCCAAGCCGAGCGAGCCGACCTTGGGCATGTACTCGCGCATGATCTTGTAGCGGCCCTTGGGCATCCATGGCATCTCGTCGCGGCGCCACTTCGGCTGGAAGCCCATGCCGAGGAAACCCACGCCCATGCTCTCGGCGACCGAGCGCACGTCCTTCAGGTGCGAGTTCACCTCGGCGCAGGTCTGGTGGATGGTCTCCAGCATGGCGCCGGACAATTCCAGTTGCCCGGCCGGCTCCAGCGTGATGGAGGCACCGTTGCGCGACAGCGCCACCGGGTTCTCGCCTTCGCGGGCGACGTCCCAGCCATAGCGGATGGCCAGGGTCTCCAGCAGCACCTTGATGCCGCGCTCGCCCTCGAAGGTGGGCGGACGCAGCGTGTCGGTGAGGAAACCGAACTTCTCGTGCTCGGTGCCGATGCGCCAGGCCTCGCGTGGCTTCTCGCCAGCCGCCAGGTAATCGGCGAGCTGCTGGCGCCCCGCGATCGGGGTGCTCTTGACGGCGCTGGGTATGGACACGGGGGAAGCCTCGCTGGGAGTGCGCACCATGTTGGGGCTGCGGCGCGAGCACAAAAGGGGGTGACGGAAAATAATTGTACGCGACGGTACAGATGAGCCGGGAATCGGGAATAGGGAATCGGAGGAGCGTCGCCTGGCCGGCATGTTTGTCCGGTGGAAGAATCCGGGGACCGGAAAACAACAGGGCCGGCATGAAGCCGGCCCCGTCGCGACGCTTTTCTATTCCCTATTCCCTATTCCCCATTCCCGATTCCCGGCTCTTTCACCGCTTCATCGAATTGAAGAACTCGTCGTTGGACTTGGTGTTCTTCATCTTGTCGAGCATGAACTCCATCGCGGCCAGCTCGTCCATCGGGTGCAGCAGTTTGCGCAGGATCCAGATCTTGGCCAGCAGGTCCGGGTCGATCAGCAGGTCTTCGCGGCGGGTGCCGGAGCGGTTGATGTCGATCGCGGGGTAGACGCGCTTCTCGGAGATGCGCCGGCTCAGGTGTACTTCCATGTTGCCGGTGCCCTTGAACTCCTCGTAGATCACCTCGTCCATCTTGGAGCCGGTTTCGATCAGCGCGGTGGCGATGATGGTCAGCGAACCGCCTTCCTCGACGTTGCGCGCGGCGCCGAAGAATCGCTTCGGGCGCTGCAGCGCGTTGGCGTCCACGCCGCCGGTGAGCACCTTGCCGGAGCTGGGCACCACGGTGTTGTAGGCGCGGGCGAGGCGGGTGATCGAGTCGAGCAGGATCACCACATCCTTCTTGTGCTCGACCAGGCGCTTGGCGCGCTCGATCACCATCTCGGCGACCTGCACGTGGCGCACGGCCGGCTCGTCGAAGGTGGAGCTGATGACTTCGGCGCGCACGGTGCGGGCGATCTCGGTGACTTCCTCCGGCCGTTCGTCGACCAGCAGGATCATCACGTGCGCTTCGGGATGGTTGTAGGTGATCGCCTGGGCGACGTTCTGCAACATCATCGTCTTGCCGGACTTGGGCTGCGACACGATCAGGCCGCGCTGGCCCTTGCCGATCGGCGCGATCAGGTCGAGGATGCGGCCGGTGATGTCCTCGCTCGACCCGTTGCCGCGCTCCAGCTTGAACGCCTTGCGCGGGAACAGCGGGGTGAGGTTCTCGAACAGCATCTTGTTCTTCGATGCTTCCGGCGGGTCGCCGTTGATCGTCTCCACCCGCAGCATGGCGAAGTAGCGCTCGCCTTCCTTCGGATGCCGTACGCGGCCGGTGATGTAGTCGCCGGTGCGCAGGTTGAAGCGACGGATCTGGCTGGGGCTGACGTAGATGTCGTCGGGGCCGGCCAGGTAGCTCTCGTCGGCCGAGCGCATGAAGCCGAAGCCGTCCTGCAGGATTTCCAGCACGCCCTCGGCCCAGATGCCGCCGCCGGAGCGGGCGTGCGCCTTGAGCACGTTGAAGATCACGTCCTGCTTGCGCGCGCGGGCAATGCCTTCGTGCAGGCCCAGCGATTCGGCGAACTCCAGCAGCTGCGGCGCCTTCATGCGCTTGAGCTCGGTGAGGTTGATCAGGCGGGTGTCGCTGCCCGGATCGGCGTTGTCGTCGTCCATCGGCAGGCCGTTCGGGTTCGGGCGCGGGTGGCGCTCGCCCTGCGGCCGCTGCTGGTTGTTGCGCTCGCCGCGCTCGTTGCGGCGGCGCCGGCCGCGACCGTCGCGACCTTCACGGGGGCCGTTCTGGCCCTGGTTGGAACCCTGGCCCTGGTTCTGGTTCTGGCCCTGGTTCTGGTTGGCATGGGGGTTGGCGGCGCCGGATTCCGTGTTCGCCGGGGTGTTGTTGCCCGTTGCGGCCCCGGCTTCCGTGGCGGCCGGGACGGGTGCCGGAGTTGGAGCCGGTGCGGCGGGCGCGGGCTGTTCGCTGGCGGGCGCCTTGTCGGCTGCGCCTGCCTTGGCGCTGGTGCCGCCGTCGTCGGTGGTCGCGGCGGATTTCGCGGCGACCCGGCGCGGCGCGCGGGCGCGGGGCTCGGGCTTGCCTTCGGTCACGGTGCTGGCATCGGCGCCCCGGGTTTCGGGCGGAATCTGGTTATCGGTATCGGACACGGGCAATCCTCGCGGGGCGCCGTTGAGTTGCAGGAGGGAGGGTGTGCGTCGCGCGGAGGCGCAAGGGGACAGGACTGTCCCGACGGACGCAGATCAATCTAGCACCCGTCGTGGGGCGGCGTAAAGCGGCGCAGGCCTGCCGGACCATGCCGGACAGGCTGCGACGGACGGGTGGCTTGCGGGAAAGTCAGATGGCCTTGTCGATCATCTGGGTCAGCTGGCCCTTGCTGACGGCGCCGATCTGGGTCGCCTCGACCTTGCCGTTCTTGAACACCATCAGGGTCGGGATGCCGCGCACGCCATAGGCTCGCGGGGTCTGCTGGTTCTGGTCGATGTTGACCTTGACCACGCGCAGCTTGCCTTCGTACTGCTGGGCCAGCTCGTCCAGCATCGGCGCGATGGCCTTGCACGGGCCGCACCATTCGGCCCAGAAATCCAGCAGCACGGGGGTTTCGGATTTGAGCACCTGCTGTTCGAAGGCGTCGTCGTTAACATGGGTAATCAGGTCGCTCACCGGGGATCTCCGTGGCTTGGGGTACGCAAAAACTGCAGGCAGGGAACAATGGGGTGGCCAGCGCCACAATACAAGGAGTGGCGTCATCGGCTACACTCGGGCGCCCATGAAGCATGGGTTGAGCTGAGAGGGAGGCGGGCCGGCACGGCCAGCGTCCATTCCAGCGCAACCCCGGGCACGATTCAAGAGCGGCCCTTGCAGGCCGCTTTCGGGCCGCCGTCAAAACCGGCGTCGCACGCCGCGGCGCGACCTTGCCGACCCCCGGGATTGCACGCTTCACTGCGCCACGCGCACCCGTCCTGCACCGTTTCGCGCCGGTTTTCGGCCGCCAAAGCGGGTGCAGCGCATTACGCCGCCCCAAGGCAAGGTTCCCAGTTACCCATATGTCACAAACCGTACTCACCGATACCTTTTTCACCAACTTCGATCTTCATCCGCTGCTGCAGCAGGGCCTCGACGACAGCGGTTTCACCCGCTGCACGCCGATCCAGGAAATGACCCTGGCGCCGGCGCTGGCCGGCCGCGACGTCGCCGGCCAGGCGCAGACCGGTACCGGCAAGACCTGTGCCTTCCTGGTCGCGCTGATGAATCGCCTGCTCACCACGCCGGCCGTGGCCGACCGCAAGGATTCGGACCCGCGCGCGCTGATCATCGCGCCGACCCGCGAGCTGGCCATCCAGATCGACAAGGATGCCCAGGCGATCGGCCGCCACACCGGCCTGAAAACCGCGCTGATCTACGGCGGCGTCGACTACGACAAGCAGCGCCAGCAGCTGAAGGACGGCTGCGACATCATCATCGCCACGCCCGGCCGCATGCTCGACTACCACAAGCAGGGCGTGTTCAGCCTCAACAGCGTCGAGGTGATGGTGATCGACGAGGCCGACCGCATGTTCGACCTCGGCTTCATCAAGGACGTGCGCTTCATCTTCCGCCGGCTGCCGCCACGCGAGCAGCGCCAGGTGCTGCTGTTCTCCGCCACGCTCAGCCACCGCGTGCTGGAGCTGGCCTACGAGCACATGCACGAGGCCGAGAAGCTGGTGGTCGAGAGCGACCACGTCACCGCCGACAAGGTGCGCCAGGTGGTCTACTTCCCGGCCAAGGAAGAGAAGATGCCGCTGCTGCTCAACCTGATCGACCAGCACAAGCCCGCGCGCAGCATCATCTTCGTCAATACCAAGGCCGCCGCCGAGCGCGTCACCGAGCGCGTCAAGCGCCACGGCTGCCGCGTCGGCGCGATCTCCGGCGACGTGCCGCAGCTGAAGCGGCAGAAGTTGCTGCAGCGCTTCCAGGAGGGCCAGCTCGACATCCTGGTGGCCACCGACGTGGCTGCGCGCGGCCTGCACATCCCGCATGTCAGCCACGTGTTCAACTACGACCTGCCGCACGAGGCCGAGGATTACGTGCACCGCATCGGCCGCACCGCGCGGCTGGGCGCCGAGGGCGACGCGATCAGCTTCGCCTGCGACCTGTACGCGATGTCGCTGCCGGACATCGAGGCCTATATCGGCCAGAGCATCCCGGTGGCGTCGATCGACCCTGCCTGGCTGGTGATGCCCAAGCCGCATGCCGTGGACGCGGAGTTCGCCGCGAACGCGGCGGCCGACAGCGCGGCGTTCGGCGACGTGGTACCGCCGCGGCCGGGCGAGAAGCCGCGCCGTACCGGTGCGAGCGGCCGCGGGGGTCGTGACGGTGAGCGTGGCGCGTCGAGGCCGCGGCGCGAACACAAGCCGGCCGTGGCGGAAGCGCCGGCCGTGGCGGTCGCCGCGGCGGCGCCTGCCGCCGAGGCTGCACCGGCCAGCGACAACACCGAGGGCACGCGCAAGCCGCGTCGCCGTCGCGGCGGACGCAATCGCCGCCGCGACGGCGCGCCGGTGGCCGGCGCCGAGGTGACCACGCCGACGCAGGCAGCGCCTTCGGGCCACCACGGCGGTCGCGGCGAACGCCGTCCGCCGCGCGAGCGCACCGCGGGCGAAGCGTCCGCCGCCGTCCACCACGCCCGCCCGTCGCGCCAGGTGGCGGTGACCTCCGGCAAGGCGGTCGAGCATGCGCGTCCGGACAAGCCCGGCCTGTTCCGCCGACTGACCCGGCTGTTCACCGGCAAGTAGCCGCGCCCGCTCCGCGCAGACGACACGCATTCGGCGATGCCGGCAGCCGCACCTGGTTGCTTCGCTTCCCTTATCCTTGGGGTCGGCATGACCACATCCAGGTGCGGGGAGCGGCGGTGATCCAGTTCGATCAAGTCAGCAAACGCTACGAAGGCGGCCACGAGGCGCTGTCGCAGCTGTCCTTCGAGGTGCCCGACGGCGAGATGGCGTTCGTCACCGGCCACTCCGGCGCCGGCAAGAGCACCTTGCTCAAGCTGCTCGGGTTGATCGAACGCCCGTCGCACGGTTCGATCAGCATGGACGGCAAGAAGCTGTCGAAGATCCGCGCCAGCGGCGTGCCGAAGTGGCGCCGGCGGGTCGGCATGGTGTTCCAGGACCATCGGCTGCTGATGGATCGCACGGTGTTCGCCAACGTGGAGTTGCCGCTGGTGATCGGTGCGGTGGCGCGCGCCGAGCGCGCCCGCCGCGTTCGTGCGGCGCTGGAGAAGGTCGGCCTGCTCGCCTACGAACGGCAACTGCCGGCCACGCTGTCTGCCGGCGAGCAGCAGCGCGTGGGCATCGCCCGCGCGATCGTGGCCCGACCGGCGCTGCTGATCGCCGACGAGCCCACCGGCAATCTCGACCCGCAGCTGGCGCTGGAGATCATGGCGCTGTTTGCCGAGTTCCAGCAGGTCGGCACCACCGTGCTGGTGGCCAGCCACGACCTGCCGCTGATCAAGCGCATGAAGAAACGCGTGATCGTGCTCGATCACGGTCGGCTGGTGGCCGACCTCGCCGCGCAGGAGGTCTTGTGAACAAGGCACCCGAGCAGCGCGCCGCGCCCGCCGACGCACCGGCGCGCAACGAACACAGCCGCGGCCGGCGCTTCGCCAGCTGGCGCGAGCACCACGGCTGGAGCGCCGCGGCGAGCCTGCGCCGTCTCGCCGCGCGCCCGCTGGGCAGCGTGCTGACGATCGCCGTGATGGGCCTGGCGCTGGCCTTGCCGCTGGCGTTCTACCTGCTGCTGGGCAACGTGCAGCGGCTGGGCGATGCGCTGGGCCAGAACCCGGCGATCAGCGTGTTCATGAAGTCCGACCAGGGCGCGCAGCAGGCGCAACTGCTGGCCAGCGACCTGGGCGCCCGTGCCGAAGTGGCGTCGGTGGCGATCAAGACGCCGCAGCAGGGCATGGACGAGCTGGCGAAGATGCAGGGTTTCTCCGGTGCGCTGCAGACGCTCGGCGACAACCCGCTGCCCTACGTGCTGCAACTGCAGCCGCGCGACGGTGCCAGCGCCGCGGCGCTGGAACAACTGGTGGCCGACGTGCGCGCGATGCGCAGCGTCGAGCTGGTGCAGGACAGCGGCCACTGGCGCCAGCGACTGGAGGCGTTGCTGGGCGTGGGCAATCGCATCGTGCTGATCGTCGCCTCGCTGCTCGCGCTGGCGGCGCTGCTGGTGGTGGGCAACACGGTGCGGGTGGATATCGCCAGTCGCAGCGAGGAGATCGGCGTGCTGCTGCTGGTCGGCGCCGGCAAGGCGTTCGTGCGCCGGCCTTATCTGTATGCGGGGATCTGGTACGGCCTGTTCAGCGGCATCCTCGCCGCCGCGCTGGCGGTGGCGATCGAGCTGGTGCTGGCGCGGCCGGTCGCACGACTGAGCGCGGCGTACGATGGCCAGTTGCAGGTGGGCGGGTTGCCGGCCTGGCTGCTGCTGGCCGTGCCCGTGGCGGCCGCGTTGCTGGGCTGGCTCGGCGCACGCCTGGTCAGCGCCTGGCAACTGCGCACGGTGGCGTGATGGCGCGGCGCGGCGGTGACGTGAATCGCAGCCTGCGACGCCCTGCTTCGGGCATCATCGACGGATCGGGGTGCGCTCTTCGGCACGGATCGCGGATCAGTCGGGTGAGTGAGGCATGAGTACAAACATCAGCGGTCGTCTGCTGACCGAGGCACCGCGCGTGCTGGTGGTCGACGGGTCGCGCGTGGTGCGCAAGTTGATCGGGCGCGTGCTGAACGAGGAGCTGCCGGGCGTGGAGGTGGTCGGTTGCGACACCGGCGCCGAGGCGCAGCAGGTGCTCGGCGAGGGCGCCTTCGACTTCGTCACCATCGCGCTGCGCCTGCCGGACATGGACGGGCTGGAACTGGCGAAGTTCGTGCGCGAATCCGGCGCGCAGGCCTACGTGCCGATCGTGGTGGTGTCCGGCGACGTGGACGCGCGCCTGCACCGCCGCTCGCTGGGCGAGCACGTCACCGACTATTTCGACAAGGCGCTGGGTTTCCAGGCACTGGCCGAATTCATCCGCGGCTACGTCAGCCCGCAGGTCAGCGCCGAGGGCAGCGTGTTGTACGTGGAAGACAGCCGGGTGGTGGCGCTGGCCACCCGCCGCATGCTGGAGAAGATCGGCTTGACCGTGCGCCACGTGGTCAGCGTGGAGGATGCGATCGCCCTGCTGGAAACCGACCGCGCGCTGGGCTGGATCGGCGCCGACGTGGTGCTGACCGATGTCAGCCTGAAGGGCGAGCTGACCGGCGGCGACTTGCTCGAACACATCCGCACCGTGTTCGGCTACGGCAAGGGCCGCCTGCCGGTGCTGGTGATGACCGGCGACGAGAACCCGGCCAACCAGACCGCGCTGATCCGCGCCGGCGCCAACGACCTGGTCGAGAAACCGGTCGAGGAAAAATTGCTGATCACCAAGTTGCTGTTCCAGCTGCGCGTGGCGCGCCACCTGCGCGAGCGCGAGCGGGCCGACAAGGACGCATGAGCGGGCATCCGGTCAGGCTGGAGCCGTCCTGGAAGGCGCGCATCGGCGATTACCTGCAGCGGCCGGACATGCAGGCGCTGGCTGCCTTCCTGCGCGAGGAGAAAGAGGCCGGCAAGCGCATCTATCCGCCCGGGCCGGAGATCTTCGCCGCGTTCGCGCACACCCCGTTCGACGCCGTGCGCGTGGTGATCCTGGGCCAGGACCCGTACCACGGCCCCGGCCAGGCGCACGGCTTGTGTTTCTCGGTGCGCCCCGGCGTGCGGGTGCCGCCGTCGCTGGAAAACATCTTCAAGGAAATCCAGCGCGATCTCGGCATTGCGCGCCCTGACCACGGCTGCCTCACGCCGTGGGCCGACCGCGGCGTGTTGCTGCTCAACAGCGTGCTGACGGTGGAAGAGGGCCGCGCCGGCGCGCACGCCAATCGCGGCTGGGAAGGCTTCACCGATGCGGCAATCGACGCCTTGAACCGCGAGCGCGAAGGGATCGTGTTCCTGCTGTGGGGCAGCTACGCCCAGCGCAAGGGGCAGCTGATCGACGCCCGCAGGCATTGCGTGCTGAAGAGCGTGCATCCGTCGCCGCTGTCGGCGCATCGTGGCTTCCTCGGCTGCGGCCATTTCTCCGCAGCCAACCGCTATCTGGAAAGCCGCGGTCAAGCACCCATCGACTGGTCGCTGCCGCCGCGGGCTTCGTTTCCCGCCGGTTGAGATGCAGACGGTCGGTGCTGTCGACCGACCAGCACGGCTCGCACGTGGGCTTTCGCGCGACAGACGGCGTCACCCAATGGATAACCCCGGGCGACGTTGGCCGCGATGCCGGCCGCGAGCATGCAACCGGTGCCGTGCAGGCGGCGGGCAGCCACCCACGGCGCGGCGAAGCGCTGCGTGCCTTCGCCGGTAACCAGCAGATCGACCGCTTCCGGCAGCGCGGCATGGCCGCCCTTCATCAGCACCGCGTGCGGCCCGAGGGCGAGCAGGGCGCGGCCCTGCGCCGCCATGTCCGACTCGCTGCCGGCGCAGGACGTGCCCAGCAGCGTGGCGGCTTCGGCCAGGTTCGGCGTGAGGCAGTCGACCTGCGGAAGCAGGCGCGCGCGCAGCAGCTCCAGCGCTTCGGCATCGAGCAGCCGGGTGCCCGAACTGGCGTGCAGCACCGGATCGAGCACCACGAACGACGAGCGCCGGTATTGCAGGTGCTCGGCCGCGACCGCGACGATCTCCGCGTTCGCCAGCATGCCGAGCTTGACGGCACGGATATCCATCGCCTCGAACACGGACTCCAGTTGCGCCCGCACCATCGCGGCGGACATCACCTGGATGGCGCGGATGCCGTTGGCGTTCTGTGCGGTGACTGCGGTCACCACGGTGGCGCCGTCGACGCCGAAGGCGGCGAAGGTCTTCAGGTCGGCCTGGATGCCGGCGCCGCCGCAGGAGTCGGAGCCGGCGATCGAGAGCACGCTGACCGGCGGCGGCATGCGTCTGCGCGTCATGATGGCAGGCCGGCAAGAGTCACCAGTGCCAGCTGCCGGTAGCCGCGGGATTGCAGCTGCCGCGCGGCACGCCATGCGCGCAGACCGCTCTGGCAGCACAGCACCACCCGGCGGTCGGTGGGCGGGTGTTCGGCAGTGAACGCGGCGAGGCGTTCCGGAGTGAAGCGCAAGGCGTTCGCCAACGGCGAGGTCGGCGCTTCGTCAAGACCGCGCAGATCGATCACGACGTCGCGGGGCGTGACCTCGTCGACGTCGATGAAGCGCAGCACCTCGCCTGCGGGTTCGCCGGCGTGGTGGAAGTCGAAGCCGCCGAACGCCAGTCGGCCGGCGTCGAAACTCGTCAGTCGACCCAGCGGCGACGGCTCGATGCCCAGCAGCCACTGCAGCACGAATTGCGCCTGCAGGCTGCCAAGCAGGCCGACGACGCTGCCGAGCACGCCGGCGCTGCTGCAACTGGGCGCGCGTGCGGGCATCTCGGAAAATACCGCGCGGTAGCTGGGCGCGCCGGCACAGAAGCCGCCGACGTAGCCGGCCAGGCCGACCGCCGACGCGCTGATCAGCGGCGTGTGCTGTTGCAGGCAGGCGTCGCTCAAGACGTAAGTGGCGGCGAGGCTGTCCGCGGCATCGACGACGATGTCGGCCGTGGCGACCAGCGCCGCTGCGTTGCCTGGTGTCAGCCGCTGCGGCCGTGCTTCCACGGCGATGGTCGGATTCAGGCGCAGCAGGGCCGCGTGCGCCGCTTCCACCTTGCGAGCGCCGATGTCGGCCATCGTGTAGAGCGGTTGCCGGTGCAGGTTGCTCTCTTCGACGCGGTCAGGGTCGACGACGATCAGCCGGCCGATGCCGGCGGCGGCCAGGTAGTGCAACACGGGACAGCCGAGACCGCCGGCGCCGATCACCAGCACCCGCGCGGCCGCGAGTCGGGCCTGGCCGGTCGGGCCGACGTCGGGCAGGGCGATCTGGCGCGCGTAGCGATCGGTCATGCGCGCGCACCGGCGAAATCGACCCAGTCCGTGACGCGGAGAGTCGGGTCCGGATGCCGGGTCACGTCGCTGACCATGGCGACGCTGTCCGCGCCGGCATCGAAACAGCCGGCGGCGCGTTCCAGCGTGATGCCGCCGATCGCCACCAGTGGCCGCGCGCCGATCCGCCGCTTCCACTCGCCAATGCGCGGCAAACCCTGCGGCGCCCACGGCATCGCCTTGAGCGTGGTCGGATAGATCGGGCCCAGCGCGACGTAGTCCGGGGCGAGAGCCAGCGCCCGCTCCAGCTCGGCGTGATCGTGCGTGCTGATGCCGAGCTTCACGCCGCGCGCGCGGATCGCCGGCAGGTCCGCCGCGAGCAGATCCTGCTGGCCGAGGTGGATGAAGTCGGCGCCTTCGTCCAGCGCGATCTGCCAATGGTCGTTGACCACCAGTTGCACGTGTCGCGCGCGGCAGATCGCCAGCGCCGCGCGCACTTCACGACGGATCAGCTCCGGCGGCCGTTCCTTGATGCGCAACTGCAGCAGCCGGACGCCGAGCGGGGCGAGTCGGCCGACCCAGTCGGCGCTGTCCACGATCGGGTAGAACGCGGGGAACGCGTTCATGCCAGCCACGCCGTGCCCGCGACCGGCGTCGAGGGCACGGCGAGATCGCGCGGCTCCATCGGCTGCGCCTCGAAGCCGGCGCGACCCGCCTCGACCGCCCGGGCGAACGCCCCGGCCATCGCCACCGGATCGCCGGCCAGAGCCACCGCGGTGTTCAGCAGCACGCCGTCGACGCCCAGTTCCATCGCCTGCACCGCGTGGGACGGGCGGCCGATGCCGGCGTCCACGATCAGCGGCACGTCCGGGAAATGCGCGCGCAATGCACGCAGGCCGAACCCATTGTTGAGGCCGCGGCCGCTGCCGATCGGCGCACCCCACGGCATCAGCACGCGGCAGCCGGCCTGCAGCAGGCGATCAGCCACCACCAGGTCTTCGGTGGTGTACGGAAACACCTCGAAGCCGTCGGCGGCCAGTTCGGCCGCGGCCTCGACCAGGCCGAACACGTCGGGCTGCAGCGTGTCGGCATCGCCGATCACTTCCAGCTTGATCCATGCGGTGTGGAAGATGTCGCGCGCCATCTTCGCGGTGGTCACCGCCTCCTTCGCCGAGTGGCAGCCGGCGGTGTTCGGCAGCACGCGCACGCCGAGGCCGCGGATCAGCGACCAGAAGTCCTGGCCGCTGCGCTGCGTGCCGGCTTCGCGACGCAGCGACACGGTGACCACCTCGGTACCCGAGGCGCGCACCGCGTCGGCGAGGATCGCCGGCGAGGGGTAGCGTGCGCTGCCCAGCAACAGGCGCGATGCCAGTTCGACGTCGTAGAGCTTCATCGCTCAGCCGCCCTGCATCGGGGCGAGGATTTCCAGCGCATCGCCATCGGCAAGAAGCAACTCTTCGCGTGCGCCTGCCGGCACGAACACGCCGTTCACGGCGGTGGCGACGGCGGCCTGCCGATAGCCGAGCACTTCGAGCGCCTGTGCCAGGCGGGCCACCTGCAGGTCGTGGCTGACGCCATTCACGCGGATGTGCATGCGGGGGTTTCCGTGGTGTGGGGGAAAATCAGCCGTGCGGCCTGTTGCGCCATGGCGGGCGCCAGCAGGAAGCCATGGCGGTAGAGTCCGTTGAGGTACACGGTGCGGCCGCGCCTGAGCACGCGCGGCAGGTTGTCGGGGAAGGCCGGGCGCACGCCCACGCCCAGTTCCAGGATCTCGGCCTCGGCGAACGCCGGGTGCAGCGCATAGGCGGTGTTGAGCACGTCCATCGCCGAACGCACCGTCATCGGATCATGGCTGCTGCTTTCCAGCAGCGTGCCGCCAAGCATGAATACGCCGTCGCCGCGCGGCACCACATACAACCCGAAACGCGGATGCAACAGGCGCACCGGGCGCGACAACTGGATGTCAGGCGAGCGCACGACGATCATTTCGCCGCGCACGCCGCGCAGATCTTCCAGCGTGTCGCGCGCCGCAAGGCCGCGGCAATCGACTATCCGGTCCGCATCGATGCGCGCGGCATCGGCGTCCACGCCGTAGCGGATCGTCACGCCCGCGGCGGTCAGTTGCGCGGCCAGTGCGGGCAGCGCACGACGCGGATCGAGGTGGGCTTCGTCGGGGAAGAACAGACCCTGGCGGAAACGCCCGGCCAGCTCCGGTTCCAGCGCGCCGATGCGCTCGGCATCGATCGGTTCGAAGCGTTCGGTACGCCGGCCGAACAAGGCCAGCTCGCCGGCGTCGCGGGTGGCCGTGACGACCAACGTGCCGCGCTGCACGGTCCCGTCGAAATGGCGCTGCCACCACGCGACGGCGGGCGCGCCCAGCGTCGCCACCTGCGGTTCGGCGGTGGCCTGCTCGCACCACGGCGCCAGCATGCCGCCGGCGACCCACGCGCAAGCCTCGGCGTGGTCTGGCGCGCGCTCGATGATCTCCACCCGGGCGCCGCGCCCGGCCAGCTCCACCGCCGTGACCAGGCCGGCGACGCCCGCACCGAGAATGCCGATGCGCATGGCCCCTACTCCCCGGTCGGCACGTAGAGCGTGGCGCCGCGTTCGACGAACTCGCGCGACTTGCCGTCCATGCCGGCGCGCAGCGCGGTCTCCTCCATCGCGCGCACCTCGCGGCGCAGGTCCTGGGTGATCTGCATCGAGCAGAATTTCGGCCCGCACATCGAGCAGAAATGCGCGGTCTTGTGCGCCTCCTTCGGCAGGGTGGCGTCGTGGTAGGCGCGCGCCGTGTCGGGATCGAGCGACAGGTTGAACTGGTCCTCCCAGCGGAATTCGAAGCGCGCGCGCGACAGCGCGTCGTCGCGGCGCTGCGCGGCCGGGTGGCCCTTGGCGAGGTCGGCGGCGTGCGCCGCGATCTTGTAGGTGATGACGCCGGTCTTGACGTCGTCGCGATTCGGCAGGCCGAGATGTTCCTTCGGCGTGACGTAGCAGAGCATGGCGGTGCCGAACCAGCCGATCATCGCCGCGCCGATGCCCGAGGTGATGTGGTCGTAGCCCGGTGCGATGTCGGTGGTCAGCGGGCCCAGCGTGTAGAACGGCGCCTCGGCGCAGTGCTCCAACTGCTTGTCCATGTTGAGCTTGATCTTGTGCATCGGCACATGGCCGGGCCCTTCGATCATCACCTGGCAGCCGTGCGCCCACGCGATCTTCGTCAGCTCGCCCAGGGTTTCGAGTTCGGCGAACTGGGCCGCGTCGTTGGCGTCGGCGATCGAGCCGGGGCGCAGGCCGTCGCCCAGCGAGAAGGCGACGTCGTAGCGGCGCATGATCTGGCAGATCTCGGCGAAGTGCTCGTACAGGAAACTCTCGCGGTGGTGGCTGAGGCACCAGCGCGCCATGATCGAGCCGCCGCGCGAGACGATGCCGGTGACCCGCCGTGCGGTCAGCGGCACGTGGTGCAGGCGCACGCCGGCGTGGATGGTGAAATAGTCCACGCCCTGCTCGGCCTGCTCGATCAGGGTGTCGCGGAAGACCTCCCAGTTCAGCCGGGCCGGATCGCCGCCGACTTTTTCCAGCGCCTGGTAGATCGGCACGGTGCCGATCGGCACCGGCGAGTTGCGGATGATCCACGAGCGGATGTTGTGGATGTTGCGGCCGGTGGACAGATCCATGAGGGTGTCCGCGCCCCAGCGGATCGCCCACACCAGTTTCTCGACCTCCTCGGCCACGCCGGAAGACACCGCCGAATTGCCGATGTTCGCGTTGACCTTCACCAGGAAATTGCGCCCGATCACCATCGGCTCCAGCTCGCCGTGGTTGATGTTGGCCGGGATGATGGCGCGCCCCGACGCGATTTCGCTGCGCACGAATTCGGGCGTGACAAAGGCGGGCAGGGCTGCGCCGAACGCCTCGCCATCGGCCAGCCGGGCGGCGGCATCTTCATGCATCTGCGCGCGCCCCAGGTTCTCGCGCTGGGCGGCGTAGATCATTTCCTCGGTGATGATGCCGGCGCGGGCGAATTCCAGCTGGGTCACCGGCTGGCCGGCTTTGCCCATGCGCAGCGTACGTTGCGCGGGACACGGCGCCACCAGCCGTTCCGCGCCGACCCCACCGTTGTCCTCCGGGCGGGCGGCGCGTCCTTCGATGGCCGGAAAGCCGCGCGCCTCGATCCACGCGTCGCGCACCGGCGGCAGGCCCGCGGCGAGATCGATCCGTGCGTCGTCGTCGGTGTAGGGTCCGGACGGATCGTAGACGTGCAGCGCCGGCGTCAGCGGGTCCTTCAGCGCGATCTCGCGCATCGGCACGCGCAGCGACGGATGCCCGGGCGGGCTGACGTAGACCTTGCGCGAGCCGCGGATCGGGCCGGTGGTAACCGTCGAGGGTGCGGTGGCAGCGGCGGGATGGTTCATGGATCTCCTCCTTGGATGGAGATCCGGGGCGTGACGCTGCAACGGCGCACGGACGCGCCGATTGGGGCCGCCCGTGGTGATTCCCGTTCCTACGCCGGCATGACCCGGATCAGGTTCAAGGGTCAGCTCGCGCTATCTCAGCCCCTTGCGGGGCACCCCTCGGAATGCGGCGGAGGATGGCGGCGCGGGTTGGTGGCTGTCAAGCCGGCACGGCTGGATCGCGGACACGGCGCGGAGGGTTTGTGCGGCGGCTGACACGGTGCCATGACACGTTTTGAACGGCGTGCCGGGCAAGCTGGTCTTTACTCCCGGGACGGCTGGACAGTCGTCGCAAATATATGTACCATGCAGTTCATTAAAAGCCCGGAACCAAAGGCCGGGCTTAGCACTCCAATCACCCGAGTGCTAAACTTCGACGTCTTGCAGGAGGTTCCACCCATGTCCCAAGCCCTGGTGACCGCCAACTTCCCCTTGCCCAGCGTGGTTGGCAGCCTGGATGCCTACATTTCCGCAGTGCATCGCATCCCGGTGCTCAGCGTGGAAGAGGAACAGGCGTTGTCGCGTGATTATCTGCAGCAGGACAACTTGGACGCGGCCAAGAAGCTGGTGATGTCGCACCTGCGTTTCGTGGTGCACGTGGCGCGCGGCTACTCCGGCTACGGCCTGCAGCTTGCCGACCTGATCCAGGAAGGCAACATCGGCCTGATGAAGGCGGTCAAGCGTTTCGACCCGGACATGGGCGTGCGCCTGGTCAGCTTCGCGGTGCACTGGATTCGCGCCGAGATGCACGAGTTCATCCTGAAGAACTGGCGCATCGTGAAGGTCGCCACCACCAAGGCGCAGCGCAAGCTGTTCTTCAACCTGCGCAAGAGCAAGAAGCGCCTGGGCTGGATGAACGCCGCCGAGGTGAGCACGGTGGCGAAGGATCTCGGCGTGCCCGAGGCGACCGTGCGCGAGATGGAGTCGCGGCTGTCCGGTCGGGACGTGGGTTTCGAGGCGCCGGTGGATGCCGACGACGACGCCAAGCCGGCACCCGCCGCGTTCCTGATCGACCACGGCGCCGACCCATACGAGAACGTGGCCGACGAAGACCAGGCCGACAGCCAGTTGCAGACGCTGACCGATGCGCTGGGCCACTTGGACGCCCGCTCGCGCGACATCATCCAGCGTCGCTGGCTGGACGACGAGAACAAGGCCACGCTGCAGGATCTGGCCGACGAGTACGGCGTCTCGGCCGAGCGCATCCGCCAGGTCGAAGCCAACGCGATGAAGAAGATGCGCGCGTTGTTCGCGATGTAATGTCCCTCACAAGAGCCCGCACATCCATGTGCGGACTTCCGGAACGAGCGGCGATGTTGGCCTTGCTGCGCGGAGTTCCTGCAACGGCATCGACGGCCCGGGAAACCGGGCCGTTTTGCATGGGCTCATTCGTCGTGCGGCGGCGCCGTGCCGCTGACGATGCGGGCCTGGCGCTGGTGCGTCCAGTAGGCCCAGGCCCAGTCCAGCATCACCGCCAGGCGGTTGCGGAAGCCGATCAGAAAATAGATGTGCACCAGCAGCCAGACGATCCACGCCGGCAGCCCGGACATCTGCAGCTTGCCGAACTGCGCCACCGCCGCCATGCGGCCGATGGTGGCCAGCGAGCCGGCGTCGCGGTAGCGGAATGGCGGCCGCGGGCGGTCATCGCCGCGCAGTCGCCGCGCGATCGTGGCGGCCACGTACTTGCCCATCTGCTTGGCCGCCGGCGCCACGCCGGGGACCGGCGAGCCATCCGGCCGGAGCACGCTGGCGAGATCGCCGACGACGAACACCCCGGCGTGGCCGGGCACGCCGAGATCCTCGTCGACGCGCACGCGGCCAGCCTTGTCCAGCGGCACCCCGAGCATGGCGCCCACCGTCGAGGCAGCCACGCCCGCGGCCCACAGCACGGTGCGCGCGGGCAGGCGGCGCTCGCCGAGCTTCACGCCTGCGGCGTCGATCATCGTCACCGGCACACCGGTATGCACTTCCACGCCCAGGCGTTCGAGTTGGCGGCGTGCCTTGTCCGACAGCACCGGGTCGTAGCCGGCCAGCAGCCGCGGCCCGGCTTCCACCAGCCGCACGCTGGCATTGCGCGAATCGAAGTGGCGGAACTCCCCGCGCAGCGTATGCCGCGCCAGCTCGCCCAGCGTGCCGGCCAGTTCCACGCCGGTGGAACCGCCGCCGACCACGACGAAATTCAGCCACGCCTGGCGCCGCTCCGGATCGTCTTCGCGCTCGGCCTGTTCGAATGCGAGCAACACCCGGCGCCGAATCGACTGCGCGTCGTCGAGCGTCTTCAGCGCCGGCGCGAACGGCGCCCATTCGTCGTGGCCGAAGTAGGCGTGGGTGGCGCCGGTGGCGATCACCAGCCAGTCGTAGTCGAGCCAGCGCGAGCCGCAGCCCACCCGACGGGCGGCCAGGTCGACCGCGGTCACCTCTTCCATCAGCACGGTGAGGTTGCGTTGCCGCCGCAGGATGTGCCGCAGCGGTGCGGCGATCGAGGTGGCGGAAAGGCTGGCGGTGGCCACCTGGTAAAGCAGGGGCTGGAACAGATGGTGGTTGCGGCGATCGATGAGCGTGATCTGCGCGTCTGCGCCTGCCAGCCGTCGCGCCGCGCTCAACCCGCCGAAGCCTCCGCCGAGAATCAGGATGCGGGGCTTGCCCGCATCGGCAACACGTGGATCGCTCATTGCTGCAGCATGCGCGCCGTGCCGTGCACGCCGCGTCGACCGCGCAGGCGCCGGCTCACGGCTGCCGCGTCGCCGGCATGCGCAGCGCCATGCCCTTGAGCACGTTCAGCGCCTGCGCCAGCGCGTAATCGCTGGTGGCCAGCCTGGCGTCGGCGGCGCTGCCGTCGTCGTCGATGTCGGTTGCAGTGGCTGCCTTCTCGTTGGCGAGGTGGTTGGGCAGATCCGCCTCGGAGCTGATCAGCACCGGCGGGTGGTCGGCCTGGCTCACCGCGAGGTCGGCCAGCGCGATGTCCGGCTTGATTCCCTCGGCCTGGATGGACGTGCCGTTGGGCGTGTAGTAGCGCGCCGTGGTGATCTTCACCGCATGGTCGGCATCCAGCGGCAGCACGGTCTGCACCACGCCCTTGCCGAAGCTGCGCTGGCCCATGGTCAGCGCGCGGTGATTGTCTTTCAGTGCGCCGGAGACGATCTCGGCGGCCGAGGCGGTGCCGTGGTTGGTCAGCACGATCATCGGCGCGCCGTCCAGCAGGTCGCCGGGGTGGGCGCTGAAGCTCATGTTGGCGTCGGGCAGCCGCCCGCGCGTGGTCACGATGACGCCGCTGTCGAGGAAGTCGTCGCCGACGGCCACCGCCGCGGTGAGCAGGCCGCCGGGGTTGTTGCGCAGGTCCAGCACGGCGCCCTTCTGCGGGCCGTTCCTGGTGACCAGCTCGCCCAGTTTCTTCTGCAGGTCGGCGGCGGTGTCATCCTGGAACTGGCTGATGCGGATGTAGGCGTAGCCGGGTTCCAGTTCGCGCACCTTGACGCTGCTGACCGAGATCAGTTCGCGCACCAGCGGCATGTCGACCAGCTTGTCGCTGCCCTCGTGCATGATGGTGAGGGTGATCTTGCTGCCCGGCTTGCCGCGCAGCCGCTGGAACATCTCGTTGACGTTCTGCGGGTCCACCAGCTTGCCGTCGATCTTGACGATGTTGTCGCCCGGCTTGATGCCGGCGCGCGCGGCGGGCGTGTCGTCGATCGGCGAGACGATCCTGAGCCCGCCATCCACCTGCAACACCTCGATGCCCAGGCCGCTGTACTGGCCGGAGGTGTCCTCGCTGAGCTGCTGCAGGCCCTCCTTGTCGAGGTACTCGCTGTGCGGGTCGAGCCCGGCCAGCATGCCGGTGATGGCCGCCTTCATCAGGGTCTTGTTGTCGACCTTCTCGACGTAGGCCTGGCGCACCATCTGGTAGACGCGACTGAAATTGCGGATGTCCTGCAAGTCCACCGGGTCGGCCGCGGCGGTGCTGCCGGCGCGGGCCGGTTCGCTCGCGCTGGCCGCGCTGGCGGGCGTGGTCTGCGCCTGACCGGCGCCGACGGCCAGCAGCGACAGGAAGGCCATGCAGGTGGCCGCTCTACGGTGGGAACAAGGCATGCAGTTGACTCCGCTCGACGGAAAGACGGCGCGCCGCAGCGCCGCCGAAGTATGGCAGGAGGTGGGACCGCCGGATCGCGCAACAATTCACCACGCCGTGCGGCGGTGCCTCAGCCGTGCTTGCGCAGCCAGCTGGCCGGGTCCACCGGCTGGCCATTCTTGCGCAGCTCGAAATACACGCCGGTGTTGACGCCGGTGACCGCGCTGGCGGTACCGATCGCCTCGCCGGCCTCGACCTCGTCGCCAACGCCGTGCAGCAGGCTTTCGTTGTTGCCGTACATGCTCATCCAGCCGTTGCCGTGGTTGAGGATGAGCAGCATGCCGTAACCGCGCAGGAAGCCGGCGTAGATCACCCGCCCGCGCGCCACCGCGTGCACCTCGCTGCCGGCGGCGGCCTTGATCAGCACGCCGTTGCCGAACGGGTTGACCGCACCGCTGGCCGGCCACGGCAGCTTGCCGCGGATGTCGGCCGAGCGCGACGGCGGCGGCTGGCCGCGTTGCGGCGCGGCGGCCTCGTCGATGGCCTTCTGCAATTTGTCGAGCAGCTGGTTGAGCGATTGCGCGTTCTGTTTCATCGCGGCCAGGCGCTGCGCCTGGTCCTTGTACTTCGCGTCGGTTTCCGCGGCCAGCTTCTGCCGCGCCGCGCGTTGCCGCGCCAGCTGCTGCGCCTGCTGTTGGCGCTGGGCCTTCGTCGCCTGCAGCGTCTGCTGCTGGGCCGCGATCGAGCTTTCCAGTTCCTGCAGGCGGGCCAGGTCGCCCATCAGTTTCTCCACGCGCTGCACGCGATCGCGCTGGAAGTACTGCGAGTAGACCAGCGCGCGGGCGATCCGGGCCACGTCCTCGTCGCCGAGCAGCAGGCGCAGGTCCGAGCCGTGGCCCAGGGTGTAGGTGGCGCGCAGCAGGTCGGCGATCGCGGCGCGCTGGTGCTGCAGTTCGCCTTGCAGCGTGTCGCGCTGCTGTTGCAGCTCGTCGAGCTGCTTCTGTCCCGCCGCCAGCGCGGCATCGGTCTCGCGCACGGCCCTGGCCGCGGCGGCCAGCGCATTGGCCTGCTTCGCCAATTCCGCGTTCATGCTGTCGCGCCTGGCCGCGGTGTCGGCCTGCTCGGCGGCCAGCGCCTCCATCTTGCGGCGCAGGTCGGCCAGCTTCTGCCTGGCGGCGGCCTGTTCGGCGCGGCTCCCGTGCTGGCCGGCCGGCGCGGCGGGTGCGGCGTACGTCACGCCGAGGCAGGCAACGATGAGCAGCGCGCCGAGCACGCGGCGGATCGAACGGGATGGATTGCGCATCGGTCGATTATCACCGAGCCCGCGGCGCGGGGCGAGCGTGCCGGCGACGGTGCTATGTTGGCGCGACATCTGCGGCGCCACGGTGCGGCGCCGACGAAACGTCGAGAGAGGGTGTGGGTGCATGTGCGTGATCGCGTTTGCCTGGCAAGTCCATCCACGCTGGCGCCTGTTGCTGGCCGGCAACCGCGACGAGTTCCATGCGCGGCCCAGCGCCGCGCTGGCGCGTTGGGACGACGTGCCGATCCTCGCCGGGCGCGATCTGCAGGCCGGCGGCAGCTGGCTCGGCGTATCCGATGCGGGGCGTTGCGCGGTGGTGACCAACGTGCGTGATCCGCGCGACCCGCAGCTCGGCGCCTCGCGCGGCCTGCTGATCCGCGACTACCTGACGGGCGCCGAGGATGCCGCCGCGCATGCGGAGCAGCTGCTGCGCGTGGCTGCGGACTATCGCTTGAGTTAAGCGGCGGCGAAGCCGTCCGCCTTGAACGAGTGGTTAGGCGCGTACGCTATGGCGAGCACGGGAGCCCAGAGTAAAAAATACATAGCCAGAACATGCAATTGCTATAAGCGCGACAGCCGGTGGAATTAGAAAATATTCGCTAAGTAGGAATACTAGGCGGTAGTCCAAGATTGCCAAAGTCACCCAAGCCAAGATAAAAGCGAGGCTACTGTACAAAAGGAACGGTCTGCCACCGATACACCCGGCAGCAAACGCCAACGGAGCAGTTACGACAAGGCTGGCGATAGAGGCGCTCGGAAGCGCTGAACGCATAAATGATCCTGCGCTAGCCAAATTGTAGAATCCAAAGCGCGCGCCAATCGACGCACACACGACGCCAAAAACGAACGCATGCACGAGCGCAAGAAGCATAATGGCGGCTGACTTCGTGACTTTCACTTTTGGAGCCTAACGCCCGTTCAACCTGCTCACCTTCGATGCGCAGGCGGCGTTCTATCTCGGCAACCGGCCGCAGCCGGAGGCGCAGGCGGTCACGCCCGGCGTGCACGGCCTGTCCAACGCCGACTTCAATACGCCGTGGCCGAAGACGCGCGCGCTGATGCAACGCCTGCAGCGCTGGATCGACGATGGCGACGACACCGACTTCGCCGCGCTGTTCGCCGCGCTGGCCGACGAGCAACTCGCGCCGGACGAGCATTTGCCGGACACCGGCGTCGGCCTCGAGCAGGAGCGCCGGCTCTCCAGTGCCTTCATCCGCGGCGCCGATTACGGCACCCGTGCCAGTACCGTGGTGGCGATCGACCATGACGGCGCCGGCGTGATCGCGGAGCGTCGCTTCGGTCCGCACGCGCGCTACCTCGGCGAAACCTTGCTGCGTTTCGGTGGCCGATTGCCGGCCTGAGCGGACAGCGTTCACCTACGCAGCCCGGCGGCGCAGCCGGCTGGGTGGGCCGCCGGGCGGCGGGCAGGCTGGTTCCCTGGTCCGGGTCGAGGGGATGGGCATGCGCAAGGGATGGCTTCTGCTGGCGGCGATCGTGCCGCTCGCCCACGGCGTGCACGCGGGTTGCCCGGACTGGCCGCCCGCGCGGGCGCAACAGGAGTTGCTGGCGCTGCACGATCGCCTCGACGGCTGGAACCACGCCTATCGCGTCGAGGGCGCCGCGCCGGTGGACGATGCGGTGTACGACCAGGCCTTGCAGCGGTTCGAGCAATGGCGCCGCTGCTTCCCCGGGCAGGCGCCGGCGGCGCTGAACCACCTGGGTGATGCCGGTGGCCGGGTCACTTCGCCGGTGGCGCAGACCGGCCTGGCCAAGCTGCCCGATGCCGCCGCCCTGGCGCAGTGGATGCGCGCGCGCGGCGACCAGGATCTGTGGGTGCAACCGAAGGCGGACGGTGTCGCGGTCACGCTGCTCTACGTCGATGGACGCCTGCGCCAGGCCAGCAGTCGCGGCGACGGTTTGCACGGCTCGGACTGGACCGGACAGGCGCGGCGGATCGCCGCGATCCCCAGGCACCTGCCGCATGCGCCGGCGCGTGTGGTGCTGCAGGGCGAGCTGGTCTGGCGCCTGCCCGGCCACGTGCAGGCCACGGACGGCGGCCTCAACGCGCGTTCGGCGGTGGCCGCGGCGATGGCGCGCGATGAGCTCGGCGATGCGGCCGCGCACATCGGCCTGTTCGTGTGGGATTGGCCCAGCGGCCCGCCCGACATGCCGGCGCGGCTGGCAGGATTGCAGGCGATGGGGCTGGCCGACAGCGTGCGCTACACGCAACCGGTCGCCTCGCTGGCCGAGGTGGAGCGCTGGCGTGAGCAGTGGTATCACCACGCGATGCCGTTCGCGGCCGATGGCACCGTCGTGCGCCAGGGCCGGCGGCCAGCCGCCGCGAGCTGGCGTGCCGCGCCGCCGGAGTGGGCGGTGGCATGGAAGTATCCGGCTGCCTCCGCATTGGCCGAGGTGCGCGCGGTGGAATTCACCGTCGGTCGCAGCGGCCGTATCACGCCGGTGCTGCAACTGGAGCCGGTGCAACTGGACGACCATCGGGTGCAGCGCGTCAGCGTGGGCTCGCTCAAGCGCTGGCGCGAGCTCGACATCCGTCCCGGCGACCAGGTCGAGGTGGTGCTCGCGGGCTTGACCATTCCGCGCCTGCAGTCGGTCGCCTGGCGCGCGCTGCAGCGCGCGCCGGTGACGCCGCCGGACCCGCGCATGCACGGGCCGCTGACCTGCTGGCAGGCCACGCCGGGTTGCGAGCAGCAGTTTCTCGCCCGGCTGGCATGGCTCGGCGGCCACCACGGACTGCAGCTGGAAGGGTTGGGCGAGGGCACCTGGCGGGCGCTGGTCGACGCGGGCCTGGTACGTCATCTGCTGGACTGGATGAGTCTCACGCCGTCGCAGCTGGCCGCCGTGCCCGGCCTCGGCGCGAACCGCGCGGCCGCGTTGGCGCGGGTCTTCGCCAGTGCGCGCGAGCGTCCGTTCGCGCGCTGGCTGCAGGCGCTGGGCGTGCCGGCCGGACAGGCGCGCGGAGCGGCCGACTGGCCGACGCTGGAGGCGCGCGGAGCAGACGATTGGCAGGCGCAGGAGGGCGTCGGTGCCGGCCGCGCGAACCAGTTGGTGGCGTTCTTCGATTGCGCCGAAGTTCGCGAGCAGGCCGTGCGCCTGCATGCAGCCGGCGTGCCCGGCTTCTGAAGCTCAGCTCTTCAGTTCGCCGTCGTGGTAATACCAGCGGCCGTCTTCGCGCACGAAATGGCTGGTCTCGTGCTGCCGCTGCGCGCGACCGCCGCCGAGGCGATAGCGGGCGACGAATTCCACCGTGGCGTGGTCGGCATCGATCATCTGCTGGCGCCGCACCTCCAGCCCCAGCCAGGTCGGCGCAGGTTGCTGCGCGGCCAGCCGCAGCGAGGCGGGCCGGGTGTCGGCGTGCCAGCTGGCCAGCAGGTAATCCTCGCGCTTGAGCACGTAGGCGCTGTAGCGCGAGCGCATCAGCTGCTCGGCGCTGGCAGCGGGGGCGCCGTCGTGCAGCGGGCCGCAACAGGCGGTGTAGCCGGCGGGGTTGCCGCAGGGGCAGGGGGTCAGCGTGTCGATCGACTTCATGCGGCCTTTGTACCTGCTTCGGCCCCGACTTGCAGGTTCAGCCGTGCATGCGCTGCCATACGCGGCAGCGGTTGTGCGCCGGCATCGAGACGTCGAGCAGCAGGTGGAAGCCCGCGGCCTCGGCCAGCGCGTCCACCGCCTCGGCGTTGCGGATCGCCATGTGCGCGCCGCGCGTGCGCAGCCAGGCGTCGAACGCGGCGTTGCTGGCGCTGGTGTAGCGGCCATGCTGGTTGAACGGCCCGTAGATCGCCAGCACCGCATCGGCGGTGGTGACCGCGGGCAGCCGGGCGAACAGCCGCTGCACTTCCGCCCAGCTCATGATGTGCAGCGTGTTGGCACTGAACACCGCATCGAAGGGGCCGGCCGGCCAGTCGCCATTGACGTCCAGCTCCAGTGGCGGCGGCGTATTCGGCAATGCCGCCTCATCCAGCCAGGCGCAGATGCCCGGGAGATTCTCGGCGCGGTCGGAGCATTGCCAGCTCAGCCAGGGCATCGCCGCGGCGAAATGCACCGCGTGCTGGCCGGTGCCGCTGCCGATCTCCAGCAGGTGCCGGCATCCGGCGACGTGCCGGCGCAGCACGCCGAGGATGGATTCGCGGTTGCGTTCGCACGCAGGCGAGTGGGGTTTGTCCACGCCCGCGCCACGCTCAGGCGGGGCGACCGCGCAGCACGCGCGCCGGCAGCATCAGCAACGCGCCGAGGAAGGCGAACACCGCGCTCACGGTGATGCCGACCAGCCGCAGCGGCAGCAACACCAGCCACACGATCGGGTACAGCACCAGGGCGAGCAGGGCGATCGGCCAGCAGAACACCAGCAGCAACAGCCAGAGCAGGAAACCGACCATGCGTTGATCCTCCGCAGGGGTGGGGACGCCGGCACTGTAGCGCAGCGCGCGGCGCGCGCGCAGATGACTCCCGACACCCCCCGCCGCGATTTCAGGCCATCGGGCTCACGCCGATCAGCCACAGGTGCAGCCGCAGCACGAAGGCGAGCCAGAGCGCGCCGCCGATCACCACGGTGAGCACGTCGCCCTGCACCGTGCCGGCAGCGTAGACGGCGGCTTCGCGGCGATCGCGCCGGCGCGAGACGGCGAACAGCACGACCGCCCACAGCAGGAACGCGCCGAACAGCACCATGTCGTGCAGCATGCCGGTGGCCAGCAGGTGGCCGAATGCCCACACCTTCACCGCCAGCACCTGCGGGTGATGCAGCTTCGCCTTGAAATGGTTGCGCGGCACCCGCGCCGCGATGAACAACACGAAGGCCACCAGGGTGAACAGCGCATTGAGATGGCGCAGCCACAGCGGCGGCACATACAGCAACACCGGTTGCTGGCGCGCCAGTCCGAAGCCCCAGCAGAGCAGTACGAAACCGGCGATCGCCACCGCGGCATACAGCACCTTCCAGCGCATCAGGCCCATCCGCGCGATCTGCCGCCCCCGCCAGTCGTCGGCGAAGATGCGCAGCGAGTGGATGCCGAGGAACAGCACGAGGCCGAGAATCAACACGAGCATGGCGGGGTGACTCCGATGGCGGCGACGAAGGTCGAGGATAGGCCAGCGCGGCGCCGCGGCCCAGTGACATCCGTCAGGCGACGGGTTCGACGTGCACGACCAGCGCCACCGCATTTGGGTGCAAGGTCATCGATGCCGCGCCCGACGAAGGTCGCCAGGCATCGCCTGCTTGCAGCGTACCGTCGACGCAGTCGATGGCGCCGCGGGCGCAGTACACCAGCACGGTGGCGGCGCCCGTCGCGTGCGCTCCGGTATCCCGCCACACTTCGATGCCGCCGCGCGCGCGGCCGCGGCGCAGCATCAGGTTGAAGTCGCGGGTGGGGCCGCCGGCCAGTGCCACCTCGACCTTCGCCTCGCCGGGAAACGCGAACGGCACAAACGGAGCGGTCAGCGCGTGGCTGCGGCCGTCATCCAGCGTCATGGTGAAGCCGGCCCCGTCGAGAAGCGCGATCTGCCGGTCGATGCCGGGAAACGCGGAGAACGGCGCGGCGCTGTCGACCTCGGCGAGGCTGACGCGCCACAGGAAATCGTCCATGCCGGCGGCGGACGGCTGGACGGCTATTTCGCGGGTGCGGCCCAGGCCGTTCTTCCACGGCCGCAGCGGGCAGTCGGACAGGCGGACGATCATGCGGTTCTCTCGATGACGCGCTCGAACGGCGGCAATGCGCGCAGCATGCCGCTGCCGTAGCGCTTGGTGACCACGCGGCGGTCCAGCAACACGATGCGGCCGTGGTCGGTTTCGCTGCGGATCAGGCGGCCGCAGTACTGGGTGAGCAGGCGGGTAGCCTCGGGCACGCTGACCTCGATGAACGGGTTGCGGCCGCGCGATTCCAGCCACTCGGCGTAGGTCGCGCCGACCGGGTCGGTGGGCACGGCGAACGGCAACTGGGTGATCACCACCGTCTCGCACAGCTTGCCGGGCAGATCGAGGCCTTCGCCGAACGAGGCGAGGCCGAACAGCGTGCTGCCCTTGCCGGCCTCGATGTCGGCGCAGTGCTCGGCGACCAGTTGCGACTTGCCCAGCGACCCTTGCGCGCGGACCTTGCGCACGTGCGCGATCGGCAATTTCTGCAGCACGCGGTCGAGTTTCGCGCGCGAGGTGAACAGCACCAGGTTGCCGGCGTCCCAGTCGAGGTGGTCAGCCAGCCAGGCGCTGATTTCCTCGGCGTGCGCCTCGCGCGCGTCGGGAAGCGTGTGCATCGCGGGCACTTCCAGGCGTGCCTGCGCGGCGAGGTCGAACGGCGAGGGCAGGCTCAGCGTCACCGCATCGTCGGGCAGGCCCACGGCATCGGCGAAGCCGCGGAAGTTGCCGCCGGCACTGAGCGTGGCCGAGGTCATCACCACGCCGCTGGCGTTGTTCCACAGCACGTTGCGCAGCAGGCCCGCGGCGGAGACGGCCGAGGCATGGCAGACCAGTTGCTGGTCCGTGCCCAGGGTGACCCAGCGCGCCAGCGGCGGGGCGTTGTCCGGATCGTCGCTGGACCACGCGCGCCAGCAGGCGGCCTGCCGGCCGATGCGCTCCAGCGCGATGCCGAGCTCGCGCGACAAGGCCTCCTGGGTCGGTCCGCCGTCGGTCATCTCCACCACGGCGCGCCGCACCGCGGTGAGCCAGCGCTGCACCTCGCCGGTGAGCAGGTCGAGCGCGCGCGCATGCTCCACCCACGGCTCCGGCAGCTGGCCCAGCGAGCCGCGGTACATCGGTTCGGTCTCGGCCGGGTCGGGCAGCCAGGCGAGGCGGATTTCCTTCTCCAGCTCCTCCAGCGTGTTGCTCAGCTCCTGCAGCTTCTCGTCGCCCTGGTCCAGCGCGAGCTTGCCCAGGCGTTCCTTGTCGGTCAGCGAATAGGCCGCATGCACCTGCCGGCCGAGCCGGCTCAACTGGCGCACGGTGGCGGTCATGAAGACTTCGGCCGCGCCGCGTTCGATCGCCTTGCCGGGCACGTGGTGGCCTTCGTCGAAGATGTACAGCGTCTCGTCCGGGCGCGGCAGGATCACGCCGCCCCAGCTGTCGTCCTCGCCCGGCATGGTGAGATCGGCCAGCACCAGATCCTGGTTGGCCACGATGATGTCGGCGTCGTCGACCGCGCGGCGCGCGGCGAAGAACGGGCAGTTCATGAACTGCCCGCACTTGCGCCCGGTGCAGCCGCCGGCGCTGGTGGTGATCATCGGCCGCAGCAGGTCGCTGACCGGCTCCGGCGCGCTGTCCATGTCGCCGTTCCATTCGCCGCGGTCGAACGCGTCGCGCAGCTTGGCCAGCGACTGCTTGTCGCGCGGTTGCGGCGGCTTGTTCCACAGCAGCAGGTCGGCCTCGAAACCGGCCAGGCCAAGCTGCGCGTCGTGGATGCTGTTGGCCGCCATCAGCAGGTTGCGCGGGCACAGGTAGCGGCCGCGGCCCTTGGCCAGCGCCACCTTCGCTTCGATGTCGTTGAGTTTCAGGTACAGCGGAATGTCGCGCTGCACGAGCTGTTCCTGCAGCGCCACGGTGGCGGTGGCGATCAGCAGCTTCTTCTTCTGGAAGCGCGCCACTTCATGGCCGGCGACCAGGTAGGCCATCGACTTGCCGGTGCCGGTGGGTGCCTCGATCACCGCCACGCCGCCGGCGCTGGCCAGCGCCTTGGCGACCTCGGCGATCATGCGCCCCTGCGAGGCGCGCGCGCGAAAGCCCGGCAGGCCCGCCTTGACGCGGGCATAGGCGGCACGAATGGCGTCCTTGGTGGAGTCGGCGAGCATGCGGGGTGGCGGGTCCGTGACACGGTGCAGGGCCGGGGCGCGCCGCGCGCGTGCGCTGCCCTGCCGGCCGGCTGCCCAGTCTATCGGACATGTCAACGCGGCTGCGGCTTGCCGATGGCCCGCGGAATGTCGCACAGTGGCAGGCGCGTATGCTGGGCCGGGCCGCGGCTCGAACCTGATCCGGCGATATCCCGGCGACAGGAAAGGGGGCACGATGGAGTCGATGTCCATCGACGACTCGCTGCAATTGAATTGGCTGACCCATCTGGTCGGCGCCCGCTCGCCAGCGGAAGTGGCTGCGGCAATCGCCGCGCTGGCGCGAGACCGGCCCGGCTGCGAAGCCGCCAGCGTGTTGTGGCGGCTGCACGATCGGGCCGGCGTCTGCAGCATGCCGCCCATGCCGGTCGACGATGCCGATTGGCCGTGGATCGAACTGGCTGCCGGCACCGCCGGGGCACAGTGGCATGCGGACGGTCAGCGCGTGGCACTGCGCCTGTGCGAGCTGCCGCAGCCGGCCGTGCTGGTGCTGCGCCTGCAGCCTGCATCGGCGGGTCCCCGCTTTCTCGACGAGATGGCTGCGCTGCTGCGGCCGGCCCGCCTGCATCTGCAACGTGCGCTGGAATGGCTCGAACTGCAGCACTCGCACGAGCAACTGGAGCGCTCGGAGAACCTGCAGCGCGCCTTGTTCGCGATCTCCGACCTCGCCGGTTCCGAGCGCGACATGCCCACCGTGCTGCGCGGCATCCATGCCATCGTCAGCGGGCTGATGTACGCGGACAACTTCTTCATCGTGCTGCACGACGCCGCGCGCGACACGGTCCGTTTCCTGTACTACGTCGACGTGGAAGATCCCGTGGCGCCAGGCGGCGGCCTCGACATGCCGATCAGCGCGATCGAGCACACGCTGACCTGGTATGTGCTGCGCGACGGCAAGGCGCGCATGGGCGACGCCGAGGAGCTGCGCATCCAGGCGCAGGGCCCGGTGAAGGTGATCGGCACCGACAGCCGCGACTGGCTCGGCGTGCCGATGATGCGCGACGGCCGCCCCGGCGGGGCGCTGGTGGTGCAGAGCTACCGGCCCGAGATCGGCTACACCCCGGGCGACCTGGCGCTGCTGGAGTTCGTCGCCAGCCACATCCTGATCGCGCTGGAGCGCAAGCAGGGCAAGGAGGATCTGGAACAGCGCGTGCAGTTGCGTACCGCGCAACTGGCCGAAGCCAATCGTGGCCTGCAGCAGGAGATCGTCGAGCGGCAGCGCGCCGAGCACCTGCAGACCGCGCTGTTCCGCATCGCCGAACTGGCCACCGCGCACATCGACCATGGCGAGTTCTACCGCCGTGTGCACGGCGTGGTGGGCGAATTGCTCAACGCGCAGAACTTCTACATCGCGCTGCTCTCCGACGACCGCCAGCAGTTGCTGTTCCCCTACGCCGTCGACGCCAAGCTGCGTCCGCCGCCGAGCCGCCCGCTCGGCCGCGGGCTGAGCGAATACGTGCTGCGCCGGGGCACCGCATTGCGCGCCGACAACGCCGACATCGAGGAGCTGGAACGCAGCGGCGAGATCGTGGCCGGCCGTTCCGGCTCGCCTTCCACCTGCTGGCTCGGCGTGCCGTTGATCGTCGGCGACGAGGTCATCGGGCTGGTGACGGTGCAGAGCTACGACGCCGACGTCTCCTACGGTCCGTCCGAGCAGGAATTGCTGAGTTTCGTGGCCACCCAGGTCGCCAACAGCCTCACCCGCCGCCGTGCCGCCGAGGCCCTGCATCGCGCCTACGAGCAGCTGGAACACCGGGTGGAAGAGCGCACGCTGGCGCTGCGCAAGGAGATCATCGAGCGCGAACGCGTGCAGGATCAGCTCAAGCACCAGGTGATGCACGATCCGCTGACCGGCCTGCCCAATCGCAGCTATCTGCGCGACCGCATCGACCGCGTGCTGTCGACGCCGGCGTCAGGCACACGCCCGCGCTGCGCGCTGCTGTACATGGACGTGGACCGCTTCAAGATCATCAACGACAGCCTCGGCCACCTGGCCGGCGACGAGGTGCTGAGAGAGGTCGCCACGCGGTTGTCCGGCTGCGTGCGTCATCCGGACCTGGTGGCGCGGCTGTCGGGCGACGAGTTCGCCATCCTGCTGGAATCGGTGGAGCAGCCGGCCGACGCCAACGTCGTGGCGCAAAGGGTGATGGATGCGCTGGCCGAACCGATGCCCGCCGGCGGCAAGGAGTTGCAAGTGGCGGTCAGCGTCGGCATCGCCATCGGCGACGGCCGCTACCTGACCGCCGACGAGGTGCTGCGCGATGCCGACATCGCGCTGTATCGCGCCAAGGAACTCGGCCGCAAGCGCTACCAGCTGTTCGACGAGACGCTGGCGCGCAGCGTGGTCGACGTGCTGACGCTGGAAGGCGAGCTGCGCCAGGCACTGAAGCACGGCCAGTTCGAGCCGCATTTCCAGGCCATTTGCCGCCTGGAGGATCGCGCGGTGGTCGGCTACGAGGCGCTGATCCGCTGGAACCATCCGCAACGCGGCCTGCTGCTGCCGGGCGATTTCCTCAAGATCGCCGAGGACAGCGGGCTGATCGAGGCGATCGACTGGCACATGTTCGAGATCAGCTGCCAGCGCCTGCGCCGGCAGGAGCGCACCGACACCTTCATGACGCTCAACGTGTCGGCGATGCACCTGCGCCACGACAATTTCGACTCACGCCTGATCGAGCTGCTCGAACGCACCGGCCTGCCGCCCACGCGGGTGGTGGTGGAAGTCACCGAGGGCGCCCTGCTCGACGATCCGGAGCGCGTGCGCACCACGCTGGAGCGCCTGCGCGCCGCCGGCGTCGGCGCGGCACTGGACGATTTCGGTACCGGCTATTCGTCGCTGAGCTATCTGCACTCGCTGCCGCTGCGCATCCTGAAGATCGACCGCGCGTTCGTGAACGAGCTGGACAAGGGCGCCAACACCAGCAGTACCACCGTGGTCGCAGCGGTGCTTGCGCTGGCCCGCGCGCTGGACATCGACGTGGTCGCCGAAGGCATCGAGACCGAGATCCAGTACGCCGCGCTGCACGCGATGGGCTGCGCCATGGGGCAGGGCTACTGGATCGGGCGGCCCGCGCCGTTCGAGTCCTGAATCGCGCGCCCTATCGCGCGGCGGCGATCTGCCGCAACGCCTGCTCGAACGCCTCCGGCGGCTGACCGCCGGAGATCAGGTGCTGGCCGTTGACGATGGTGGCCGGCACCGAGTGGATGCCGCGCGACATGAAAAACTGCTCCTGCGCGCGCACCTCGTCGGCAAATTCGTCGCTTTCGAGCAACTGCCGCGCCCGTTCGCCATCCAGCCCCGCTTCGACAGCCAGCCGCGCCAGCGTGTCGTGCGAACTCACGTCCTCTCCGTCGGTGAAATACGCGCGCAGCAGGATCTGCTTCAGCACCAGCTGCCGCCCTTCCAGCTCGGCCCAGTGCAGCAGCCGGTGCGCGTCGAAGGTGTTGTAGACGCGGCTGCGCCGGTCCATGTTGAAGGTGAAACCGAGTGCCGCGCCGCGCGCACGGATCGCCTCGCGATTGGCGTCGATCTGCTCGGCCGAACTGCCGTACTTGCGCCGCAGGTGCTCGGTGGAATCCTCGCCTTCCGCCGCCATCTGCGGATTCAGCTCGAACGGCTGGAAGTGGATTTCCGCGGACACCTCGCCATCGAGCTTCGCCAGCGCATGCTGCAATGACGCCAGGCCCACGGCGCACCAGGGACAGGACACGTCGGAGACGAAATCGATGCGCAGCGGAACGGGAATCGCTGACGTGGACATGGGATACCTCGCAAATCCGGGGGGGAGGCAGCGGCGCTGCGGACCCGACCCAAGATGCGGCCGGGGCGCGGCACAATCAATCGTCTGCGCGAACCCGGCTTTTCGCCATGTCCAGTGCCAGCGCCTCGGCCACCTTGATGCCGTCCACAGCGGCGGAAAGGATGCCGCCGGCGTAGCCGGCGCCTTCGCCGGCGGGATACAGGCCGCGGACGTTGAGGCTCTGCAGGCTGTCGTCGCGCGTGATGCGGACGGGCGAGGAGGTGCGCGTTTCCACGCCGGTGAGGATCGCGTCGTGCATCGCGTAGCCGCGGATCTGGCGCTCGAACGCGGGCAGCGCTTCGCGGATCGCGGCGATGGCGTAGTCGGGCAGCGCGCTGTCGAGGCTGCCCAGGGTGACGCCGGGCTTGTAGGAGGGCTGCACGTCGCCCCATTCGCGTGATGCGCGACCGGCGAGGAAGTCGCCGACCAGCTGCGCGGGCGCGTTGTAGTTCTCGCCGCCGAGGGTGAAGGCGTGGCTTTCCAGTGCACGCTGCAGCGCGATGCCGGCGAGCGGGCCTTCACCGTACGGCGCGAAGTCGGACGGCTCGATGCCGACCACCACCGCCGCGTTCGCGTTGCGCTCGTTGCGCGAGTACTGGCTCATGCCGTTGGTGACCACGCGGCCCGGCTCGCTGGTGGCGGCCACCACGGTGCCGCCGGGGCACATGCAGAAGCTGTACACCGAGCGGCCGCGTCCACCCTGATTTCCCTTGCCGTGATGTACCAGCTTGTAGTCGGCCGCGCCGAGGATCGGATGGCCGGCCTGCGGCCCGAAGCGGGCGCGGTCGATCACCGACTGCGGGTGCTCGATGCGGAAGCCGATCGAGAACGGCTTGGCCTCCACGTATACGCCGCGCGCGTGCAGCATCTCGAACGTATCGCGCGCGCTGTGGCCGAGTGCCAGCACCACGTGATCGGATCGCAACTGCTCGCCGCTGGCCAGGGTGACGCCGCGGATCTGCTGCCGGCCGTCCGCGCGCGGTTCGAGCAGCAGATCGTCCACGCGCTGGCTGAAGCGGATCTCGCCGCCCAGCGACTCGATCGTGGCGCGCATGTGCTCCACCATCGTCACCAGCCGGAACGTGCCGATGTGCGGCTTGCTGACGTAGAGGATCTCCTCCGGCGCGCCGGCCTTGACGAACTCGGTGAGCACCTTGCGGCCGTGGTGTTGCGGGTCGCGGATCTGGCTGTACAGCTTGCCGTCGGAAAAGGTGCCGGCGCCGCCCTCGCCGAACTGCACGTTCGACTCCGGATGCAGGTTGCGCTTGCGCCACAGGTCCCAGGTGTCCTTCGTGCGCTCGCGCACTTCCTTGCCGCGGTCGAGGATGATCGGGCGGAAACCCATCTGCGCCAGGATCAGGCCGGCGAACAGGCCGCAGGGGCCGAAGCCGATCACCAGCGGGCGGTGTTCGAACCGCGGCGGTGCCTCGGCCACGAAGTGGTAGCGGGTGTCCGGCGTGGGCCGCACGTGCGCGTCGTCGGCGAAGCGTTGCAGCAGTTCGGCTTCGCGCGGGGTGTCGATGTCCAACGCGTAGATCAGCGTGATCGCGCCACGCTTGCGCGCGTCGTAGCCGCGGCGGGCGATGGTGTAGCCGGTCAGCTCGCCGGGTTCGAGCTCAAGCCGCCTGGCGATGGCAGCGGCAAGCGCGGCCTCGCCGTGGTCGAGCGGCAGCTTGAGGTCGGTGAGTCGCAGCATGCGTGGGGTCCGGTGCGCCGATGGCGCGCGCGATTCCCGGCGCCTTCGATGGGCCGGCCATTGTCGACGCCTTGCGTGCGGCCGACAAGGCGGCCGGCGAGCGGAAACTGACGCTGCGGGTCACTCAGGCCGCCAGCAGGGTCAGGAACTGCTCACCGGTTGCCCGCGGGTGCAGCAGGATGAAGCGCGTGTGCGCCGGGTCCGTGTGCTTGCGTGCCGCGGCGACGCAAACCTCGCCATCCTCCGCGATGATGGCGGGGGGCGTGGCACGCTGCTCATCCCAGGGCGCGCGGCACAGTTGGCCGTGTTGCGGGCCGCCGGCGATGATGCATTCAAAAATCCTGTTCATGGAAAGTCACTCGAAGGGGAAGAACCGTGGGGACGAGTGACAGCAAGCAGGGGACGCGCCAGCAGCGGGCAGGCAAAGGTGGTGTGCGTCACAGTTTGGGACATGCGCCGCCAGTCGCGGCTGATCGCCGTGGTTTCAACGAGTGGAGCGGCTGGGGCGACTGCTTGCGGTGGCGAGTCCGGCCTCCGCCCGGACTCGCTCCCGCAGGACGGAGTTCGCCCGCTCAGGCTTCGCCGATGAAGTCTTTCTTGCCGATGTCGGTGCCCGCTTCGCGCAGGATGTTGTAGGCGGTGGTGCAGTGGAAGAACAGGTTGGGGATGGTGAAGCCGAACAGGTACGCCTGACCCTCGAGCGTGACTTCGCCGGCGCGTGTCTTCATCACGATGGTGCGGGTCTCGCTGCCGTCGATCTGTTCGGCGCTGAAGCTCTTGACGTAATCGATTGCGCGCGCGATGCGGTCGTAGGCCTGGGGCAGGGTGGTCTCGTTGTCCTCGAAGGACTTCGGTTCGACGCCGGCGAGGCGTGCTGCGCCGCGCGTGGCCATGTCGCAGGCGATCTGGATCTGCTTGATCAGCGGCAGCATGTCCGGGATCAGCCGCACCTGCAGCAGCACCTCGTCGCTGACGTTCTTCGACTTGGCGTGTTGCTCGCCCTTCTGCAGCACATGGTTGAGGTTGCCCAACGCGCGGACAAAGACGGGGACGGAGGCCTGGTACATGGAAAGTGTCATGGTTTTTCTTCCTGCGGGTGAACCGCCTGCGGCGGATGGGTGGGTGTTGCCGGATGGATGGCGGACAGTGCCGGCGCGTCGCCGGGCAGCGGTTCGGCCGTGATGTGGGCGGCGGGTTGCGGCAGGCGCCGGGTGGCCCGCGCGGCGATCACCAGGCCCGCCAGCATCAGGCCCGCCGACAGCACGAAGGCGGCGCCGGGCAGGTGCAGCGGCGAGCCCGGCGCGATCGACAGCGCAAACACCTGGGCGAACAGGTACGGCCCGAAGATGCCCGCGAAACTGCCCAGGCTGCCGATCGCGCCCTGCAGTCGACCCTGCTCGGAGGGATCGACCTGCTGCGTCATCAGGGACTGGATCGGCGGCATCGCCAGGCCCCACAGGGCCAGCAGGGGGATGCCGAACAGGAAGGCCCAGCCGACATCGGCCACGCCCATCACCAGGAACGCGCCCACGCCGAACAGCATGCCGGCCAGCAGCACGCGGCGTTCGCCGAAGCGCGGCGCCAGCTTGCCGGTGAGCACCGCCTGCACGAAGCCGTCGCAGGCGCCGACCAGCATCAGCACGTAGCCCACCGCCTGCGGGCCCCAGTGGTAGCGGTAATCCGCGTACAGCACGAACACCGTCTGCAGCACGTAGTGGGCGAGGTAGACCAAGAACAGCACGATGGCCAGGTGGAACACCTGCCGCTGGCGGCGCAGCAGCTTCAGCGAGCCGAACGGATGCGCGCTGTGCAGCTCGATGCGCGCGGTGCGGCGTTCGGCCGGCAGCGACTCGGGCAGGATGAAGCAGCCGTACAGGAAGTTGCACAGCGCCAGCCCGGCCGCCACCCAGAACGGCAGCCGCAGCGCGATGCCGCCCAGGAAACCGCCCAGCCCCGGGCCGATGATGAAGCCCAGTCCGAACGCGCTGCCGAGGATGCCGAACGCGGCGGCGCGCTTCTCCTTCGGCACGATGTCCGCGATGTACGCGTTGGCGGTGCTGAAGCTGGCCGCCGTCATGCCCAGCAGCACGCGCGCGGCGAACAGCAGCCACAGCGTGGGCGCCAGCGCCAGGATCACGAAATCCACGGCCAGGCCGAGGTTGGAAACCAGGATCACCGGCCGCCGCCCGAAACGGTCCGACAGCGCGCCCTGCACCGGCGAGAACACGAACTGCACGATCGCGAACACCGTGCTGAAGATGCCCACCCACCACGCTGCCCGGGCGATGCCGCCGCCGGCCAGCTGCTCGATCAGGTGCGGCAGCACCGGGATGATGATGCCGAACGCCAGCATGTCGAGCAGCACGGTGACGTAGATGAAGGCCAGCGCGGCGCGATGGCGCGGAGCGACAGGCATCGACGGCTGGTCCATGGACGTGGCGAAGCGAGGGGAAGGCGACGATAACCCACGCCTGCCGCGGCCGCATGTGCAACCGGTCAGGTATCCCCGTGCCGCCGGAGCGATACCATGCAACATTCTCTCGCCAGGACACGATCATGCTGCGACGCCTGCTTCCCGCCTGCCTGCTGCTCGCGCTGTCCGCCTGCTCCTCCCATCCCGACGCCGCGCAGCCGGTGTCGAAGGAAGAGCTGGCGCCCGCGCCGACGACCTCCGTGGTCGCGCCCGCCGCCGTCGAGACGGCGGCACAGGTGCAGCGGCATCTGTCCGACTACGCCACGGTGAAACTCACGGCGGACCTGTCGGCGTTCGATGCCGGGCGGAAGCAGATGATCGCCCTGCTGGTGGAGGCCGCCGACAGCATGAACGCGCTGTACTGGAAGCAGAGCTGGGGCGACCGTGACGCTCTGCTGGCGAAGATCGGCGACCCGGCGGTGCGCGAATTCGCCGAGATCAACTACGGCCCGTGGGACCGGCTGGACAACGACAAGCCCTTCGTCGACGGCATCGGCCCGCGCCCGGCCGGCGCGCAGTTCTACCCGGCCGACATGACGAAGGAGCAGTTCGAGCAGTCGCCGCTCAAGGACAAGACCGCGCTGTACACCCTGTTGCGCCGCGACGCGCAGGGCCAGCTGCTCACCGTGCCCTACCACGAGGCGTACAAGGCCGAACTGGAAAAGACTGCCGGCCTGCTGCGCGAAGCCGCGAAACTGGCAAAGGACGCCGGCTTCCGCAAGTACCTGACGATGCGCGCCGACGCGCTGCTGAGCGACGACTACCAGCCCAGCGACTTCGCCTGGATGGACATGAAGAGCAACCCGGTCGACATCGTGATCGGTCCGATCGAGACCTACGAGGACCAGCTCTACGGCTACAAGGCCAGCTACGAATCCTACGTGCTGATCAAGGACCAGGCGTGGAGCGCGAAGCTCGCGCGCTTCGCCAAATACCTGCCCGAACTGCAGCGCGGCTTGCCGGTGGCCGACAAGTACAAGGCCGAGAAGCCCGGCTCCGACGCCGACCTCAACGCCTACTTCGCGATCTACTACGGCGGCGACGCCAACGTCGGCGCCAAGACCATCGCGATCAACCTGCCCAACGACGAGCAGGTGCAGCTGAAGAAAGGCACGCGCCGGCTGCAGCTGGAAAACGTGATGCAGGCGAAGTTCGACAAGATCATGCTGCCGATCGCCCATGAGCTGATCGCCGAGGATCAGCAGAAGAACCTCACCTTCGACGCATTCTTCCAGAACACCATGTTCCACGAAGTGGCGCACGGCCTGGGCATCAAGAACACGCTGGACGGCAAGGGCACCGTGCGCAAGGCGCTGAAGGACCAGGCCTCCAGCTTCGAGGAAGGCAAGGCCGACATCCTCGGCCTGTACATGGTCAGCAAGCTGGCCGACAAGGGCGAGCTGGACAAGTCGAAGCTGATGGACAACTACGTCACCTTCCTCGCCGGCATCCTGCGCTCGGTGCGCTTCGGCGCCAGCGATGCGCATGCCAAGGCGAACATGGTGCGCTTCAACTTCTTCAAGCAGCAGGGCGCGTTCAGCCGTGACGAGAACACTGGCCGCTACCGCGTCGACTTCGACAAGATGACCGCGGCGATGAACGCGCTGTCGGCCAAGCTGCTGACCATCCAGGGCGACGGCGACTACGCCGCGGCGAAGCAGCTCACCGAGCAGATGGGCGCGGTCGACGCCGAACTGGCCGGCGACCTGAAGCGGCTGGATCAGGCACACATCCCGGTCGACATCCGCTTCGAGCAGGGGTTGGACGTGCTGGGCCTGAAGAAGCTCTGACGAGTCTCGGACGCGGTAGGGCGGGCACTGCCCGCCGGCTTCTGCTCCTGCCTTGTGTCGTCATGCAGTGCGGCGGGCATTGCCCGCCCTACGGCAGCGGTGACGAGTTTTTGATCCAGTCGGTGACGGCTTGCGGGTGTTCGAGGTGCAGGTGGTGGCCGCCGTCCATGTGACTGACTGCGATGTGCGCCACGCAAGCGGCGCGGGTCTGCATCATCGCGTCGGGCAGGTAAGGCGTCGTCGGCTGCGCCAGCAACAGCGCGGTGGGTGCGGTGATGCCGCGCAGCAGCGCGTGCACTTGCGCCTCAGCCATCCGCACGGCGCTGGAACGGGTCAGCCGCGGGTCGCTGCGCCAGCGCCAGCCGCCGTCGGTTTCGAGCAAGCCGCGTTCGACGATCGGTCGTGCCTGTTCGGTGGGCAGGCCACTGGCGATGCTGCGTGCGCTGATCGCCTGGGCGACGTCGCGGAACACCCGCAGCGGCTTGCCGTTGCTCTCGCGTGGCGCCAGCGCGTCATGGAAGCGCTGCAGCGTGTGCGAACCGTCGTCGCCGAGCGGGCCGAGGCCTTCGATCAGCAGCAGGCGCTCGATCCGCTCGGGCCGCGCCGCAGCGACCAGGCTGGCGATGCCGGCACCCAGCGAGTGGCCGAGCAACGCGTAGCGATCCAGCTGCAGCGCGTCGACGGCTGACAGCACCGCCTGCACGTGGTCGACGTAGTGGTAGCTGGCGCCGGCGGGGAGATGGCCGGAATGGCCATGGCCCGGCAGGTCCAGCGCGATCACCCGCCAGTGCGCGGCCAATCGCGGCGCCAGGCGCGCGAAGCTTCCGGCGTTGTCGAGCCAGCCGTGCAGGGCCAGCAGCGGTGGCAACGTGGCCTCGCCCCAGACTTGCGCTGCCAGCGTCGACGCGGGCAGCGCGATGCGCCGCTCGACCGGTTCGGTCATGCGCCGCCTTCCGGCCAGCCACCGAGGTGTCGGTGTATCAGCGCGGCGAGGCCGGCCACCTGTTCGGCGCTGTCGTTCAGTGCGGGGATGTAGCGCAGCGTCTCGCCGCCGGCTTCGGTGAAGAAGTCGCGGTTCTGCATCGCGATCTCCTCCAGCGTCTCCAGGCAGTCCACCGCGAAGCCGGGGCAGGCCACGTCGAGCCTGCGCACGCCGGCGGCAGCGAGCCGGCGCACGGTGGCGTCGGTGTACGGCTGCAGCCAGCGCTCGCGCCCCACTCGCGACTGGAAACTGACGACCATGTCCGCTTCGCCCAGCTGCAACCGTTCGCGCAGCAGTTGCGCGGTGCGCCGGCATTGTTCCGCGTAGGGATCGCCGAGCCGCACGTAGCGCTCGGGAATGCCGTGGAACGACAGCAGCAGTTTCTCGCCGCGGCCGTTGGCCGCCCACCAGCGTTCGATGCTGGTGGCCAGCGCTTCGATGTGGCCGTCGTCGTCGTGGTAATCGTTGACCAGGCGCAGCTCCGGCGGCCAGCGCAGCGTCTTGAGCGCGTCGGCGACGGCGTCGATGACGGAACCGGTGGAGGTCGCCGAGTATTGCGGGTACAGCGGCAGCACCAGCAGCCGGCGCACGCCCTCGCGCTGCAGCTGTTCGGCGGCGCGTATCACCGACGGCTCGCCATAGCGCATCGCCAGTGCCACCCGCAGCGTGCCGGGTTGCCGGCGATCGAACTCGGCCTGCAGCGCCGCGGCCAGCGCCTCGCTGAGGTAGCGCAAGGGTGAGCCGCGTTCGTCCCAGATCCGCGCATAGGCGTGCGCGGAACGTTTCGGCCGCACGCGCAGGATCACCCCGTGCAGGATCGGCCACCACCGCCAGCGCGGGTAATCGATCACCCGGCGGTCACCGAGGAACTCGGCCAGGTAGGGGCGCACGGCGGCGGCGGTCGGCGCGGTCGGCGTGCCCAGGTTGACCAGCAGCACGCCAGCCTGAACGGTGGCCGGTGCGGCCTCGTGGGAATGGCCGGCAACGCCGGTATAGTGATCGGGCAAGGGCATCGTGACAGTCGTGAAGCGGCGCGGTCGTACCGGCCACAAACCGCAGTCTGCCACAAGCACGCCGGCAGCCGACGCCCGACGAAATCATCTCAAGCCTATGGAGCTCCCATGTCCAAGACCATGCTGCCCCACGTGTTGCTGATCGGCCTTGCCCTGCTGCTGCCGCTGACCGCGGCGCACGCTGAGGACCCGCCGCTGGTGCGCGCGACCAATGCGGTGACGGTGCTCAACGAAATCATGCAGGCGCCCGACAAGGCGATTCCGCGCGACCTGCTGCGCGACGCCAGGGCGATCGCGGTGATTCCCGGCATGCTCAAGGTCGGTTTCGTCTTCGGCGGCCGCCGCGGCGAAGGCCTGGTCTCGGTCAAGGCCGCGGACGGCACCTGGTCCAACCCCAGCTTCATCACCATGACCGGCGGCAGCGTGGGTTTCCAGGCCGGCGTGTCGTCCACCGACGTGGTGCTGGTGTTCCGCACTCAGAAGGGCGTCGATTCGATCGTGAACGGCAAGTTCACCCTGGGCGCCGATGCCGCTGCCGCCGCCGGCCCGGTCGGACGCACCGCGCACGCCTCGACCGATGCGCAACTGAAGGCGGAGATCTACTCCTACTCGCGCAGCCGCGGCCTGTTCGCCGGTGTCGCACTGGATGGCGCGGCGCTGCGCATCGACTATGATGCGAATGCCGCCGTGTATGGCACGGGCATCACGCCGCGCCGCATTTTCGAAGGCGGCGTCAGCAACGTTCCTGCGCCGGTCGTGAAGTTCCGCGACCAGCTCGAGGAGTACACTTCGCAATGATGCGGAAGGCCGGCGCGCGCGTCGCGATGGTTTCCGGCCGTCCGTTTTCGAGGTAACACATGAGCATCTGGCATCTCGTAATCCTGCTGGTCGTGGTGGTGGTGATCTTCGGCACCGGCAAGCTGCGCAACATCGGCTCCGACCTCGGCAATGCCATGCGCGATTTCAAGAAGGGACTGAACGGCGACGAGGAAGAAGCCCGGCGCAAGGAAGATGCCGAGCGGCTGCGCGCCGATCCGCCGGCCGGCTCCGCCGACCGGGCGACGCAAGGCCAGCGCGACTCCAGCGACCCGAAGTAAGCCGCGGGCGGCGGGCGGGTTGCGGCGATGATCGAGATCAGCTTCGGCAAGCTGGTACTGCTCGCGCTCATCGCGCTGATCGTGCTCGGCCCGGAAAAACTGCCGGGCGCCGCGCGCACCGCCGGCGCCCTGCTGCGCCGCATGCGCAGCGGCTGGGACAACGTGCGCGCCGAGGTGGAGCGCGAGCTGCAGGTCGAGGAGATCAGGCGCGCCGCACGCGAGGCGGCGGCACAGGCAGAAGCCGCGCAGCAGGAAGTCCGCGACGGCGTGGATCGGATGCGCGAGCCGCTGGCGCGAGCCGTCGATGAAGTCACTGCGGCCGGCGAGTCACTGACCGCGCCGACTCCGGCCGCAGTTTCCGCGGAGGAACCCGCCGAGCCCAACCCGCAGACCGAGTTGCCGCTGGGTGAACCGGCCGCGAACCAGACCGCGGCACCGACCCGCCGGATGGCCCATGGCGACAGCTGAACCGCGCGCGCCGGAGCCGGAGCAGGACGACCTGCAGCAGGGACTTTTCTCGCACCTGCTGGAGTTGCGTTCGCGCCTGCTCAAGGCCAGCGCCACCGTCTTGCTGGTGCTGCTGGCGTTGGTGCCGTTCGCCAACCGGCTGTACACCGAGCTGGCCGCGCCGCTGGTGACGCGCCTGCCCGCGGGCGCACACCTGATCGCCACCGAGGTCGCCAGCCCGTTCGTCACCCCGCTGAAACTGGCGTTCTACGCGGCGTTGTTCATCAGCATGCCGATGATCCTGTACCAGCTTTGGGCGTTCGTCAGCCCCGGCCTGTACAAGAACGAGAAGCGCCTGGCCCGGCCGTTGCTGGCCGCGGCGCTGGTGCTGTTCTACCTTGGCTGCGCGTTCGCATACTTCTTGGTGCTACCAGCGGCGTTCCGCTTCCTCACTGCGATCACCCCGCAGGGCGTGGAGATGATGACCGACATCACCCACTACCTCGACTTCGTGACGCTGATGTTCTTCGCGTTCGGGCTGTGCTTTGAGGTGCCGGTGGCGGTGGTGGTGCTCGCCGCGGTGGGCATCGTGGACGTGGACAAGCTGCGCGCCAGTCGCCGCTACGCCATCGTGGGCGCGTTCGCCGTCGCCGCCTTCATTACCCCGCCGGACATCACCTCGATGATCATGCTGGCGGTGCCGATGTGCCTGCTCTACGAGCTGGGCGTGGTGGCGGTGCGCTGGCTGGTGAAGCCGGGCGCCTCGAAACCCGACACGGCCCGCTAGCGCGTCAGTACAAATCGATCGGGTCGACGTCCAGCGACCAGCGCACCTTGCGTGCGGTCGGCAGTGCGCCCAGCGCCAGTTGCCACGGCCGCAACACGTTGCGCAAGCCCGCGCGGCTGGCCGATTCGATCAGCAACTGGCCGCGCTGGCGCCCGGCGCGCAGCGCCATCGGCGCCGGCATCGGGCCCGCGATCTGCAGCGCCGCGCCGGCGGGCAGCGCGGCATGGGCGGCGGCAAGGAACGCATCGACCGCCTCGCGCGCGGTCGCCTCGGCACGCAGCAGCACCTGGTGGCTGAAGGGTGGCAGCCCGGTCAGCCGGCGCTCGGCCAGCAGCTCGCGCGCCGTGGCCGCGTAGCCGTGGGCGAGCAGGTTGCGCAGCAGCGGGTGGTCGGGCTGGTGCGTCTGCAGCAGCACCTGCCCGGGCTTGCGCGCGCGGCCGGCGCGGCCGGCGACCTGCACCACCAGTTGCGCCAGCCGTTCCTCGGCGCGGAAATCCACGCTGTGCAGGCCCTCGTCCACGCCGACGATCGCGACCAGGGTGAGGTTGGGCAGGTCGTGGCCCTTGGCCAGCATCTGGGTGCCGACCAGGATCGCCGGCTGGGCGTCGTCCAGCGTCGCCAGCATCGTCTCGAGGGCATCCTTGCGCCGGGTGGTTTCGCGATCCACGCGCAGCACCGGCACTCCGGGGAAGTGCGCCAGCAGCGCTTCTTCCAGTCGTTCGGTGCCGTGGCCCTGGGCGGTCAGTTCAACGGCGCCGCAGGCCGGGCACGCCGTGGGCATGCGCTGGCGGCGGTCGCAGTGATGGCAGATCAGCTGGCGCCGCCCCGCGTGCAGGGTCAGCGGGCGCTGGCAGCTCGGGCATTCGGCGTGCCAGCCGCAAGCGTGGCACAGCAGCACCGGCGCATAGCCGCGGCGGTTGCGGAATACCAGCGCCTGCTCGCCGCGCGCGATCGTCTCGGCCACCGCACTCAGCAGCGCCGGCGACAAGCCGTGCTGCAGCCGCTGGGCGCGGATGTCGATGATCTGCACCTGCGGCGCCCGCACCGCGCCGGGGCGCGCGCGCAGGTGCAGCTGGCGGTAGCGGCCGGCCTCGGCGTTGGCCAACGACTCCAGTGACGGCGTGCCCGAGCCCAGCAGCACCGGGACGCCCAGCGCGCGGGCGCGCACCACGGCCAGGTCGCGGGCGTGGTAGCGAAAGCCTTCCTGCTGTTTGTAGGAGGCGTCGTGCTCCTCGTCGACGATGATCAGGCCGGCCTGCGGCAGCGGCGTGAAGATTGCCGAACGCGTGCCCAGGATCACCCGCGCGGTGCCGGCACGGGCACGCAGCCAGGCGCGCGCGCGGTCGCCTTCGGCGAGATTGGAGTGCAGCACCTCCACCGCCACGCCCAGCCGCTCGCGCAGGCGGCGCACGGTCTGCGGCGCCAGGCCGATCTCCGGCACCAGCAGCAGCGCCTGGCGGCCTTGCGCCAGCACCTGCTCGATCAGCGCCAGGTAGACCTCGGTCTTGCCGCTGCCGGTGACGCCATCGAGCAGGAACGGCTGGTACTGGCCGAGGCTGGCCCCGACGGCGGCCACCGCTTGCTGCTGCTCGTCGCTGAGGACGGGAGCCGTCGATGGGGGGGCACGCGGTTCGGTCGGCGGTCGGTCGCGGCGCTCGACCAGGTTGGCAGCGGCGAGGCGCCGGGCGGCCTCGCGCCAGCCGCTCTGGCGCTCGTTGAGCTCCTGCGCGCCGAGCGCGCCGTCAGCCAGCAGAGCCAGCAGGGCGCGGCTGCCGCCACGGCGACTGCCGGCCGCGAGCGCTTCGCGGCCGGTCGCGGTGAGCGCCCAGTATTCCTCGCCGATTGCCGGCAGCGGCCGGGCTTCGCGCAGCGCCAGCGGCAGCGCATTGGTGCAGACCTCGCCCGGCGCGCCCAGCCAGTAGTCGGTGGCCCAGGCCAGCGTCTGCAGCAGTTCGGCGTCGAGCAGGGGGTCGTCGTCCAGCGCCCGCAGCACCGGTTTGAGCCGGGGGCCGTCCAGCGTCGATTCGACACCGCTCTCCACCACCACGCCGACCAGCTTGTCGCGGCCGAACGGCACCAGCACCCGGCTGCCCGGGCGCGGTACATCCCCGGCGGGCGGCAGGTAGTCGAACAGGGTGGGCAGCGGCAGCGGCAGGGCGACGCGAAGAACGGTCGGCATGGGGACCTCGATGGCGTCCGCCAGTGTAACCGAGGGTGCTTTTCGGCCCGCCCCGCCGGCACCCGCAGCGACCCGTCGAGTTGCGTGCACTTGCTGGCCGAAGGTCGAGAAGTTCCGGGTAAGTCGCTATGGCTACGGTGTTTTCATGCTTATCCACAATCGCTGTGGATAACTCTGTGGATGCGGCGGGGAGCGCAGCCCGCGAAGCCCGTCGTGGCGCCTTCCGTGACGGCTTGGCGAGCTTTTCGTCATGAATAAAACCGGATTTTATTCAACGACTTGCAAAACGGGTTCGGTCACCGTTCACAGAATCGACAAATGCCCGTCACATCCTTGCCGGGCGTTGCGGTGCTGTGCAAAACCTCCCCGGGCGCTCATTCCGCCAAGCCCATCGCGGCGGCGCCGAGGATGGCAAACGCCAACAGCCAGCAGTAGCACCAGCCGACCACCAGATACTTCAGCACCGTCATCGGCCAGCCCTGCCGGTAGACGCGCTTCTGCATCACCAGCAGGTAGATCGGCGCCCAGATCCAGAGTGCGTTGATCAGCCAGCCCAGCGGCGTGGAAAGCCAGGGCGCGTGTGGCTCCAGCGCCACCGCCAGCAACTGGAACAGCACCCCCAGCAGCAGGCACAGGAACAGGAAGGCGTGGCTGTGCAGGGCCACGATGAGATGCTCGACGTACAGGCGGCGGCGGAACAGGTACATCACCTTCAGCAGCAGGGCGAACGCCGGCAGCATGAAGAACATCGTCCCCGGCAGGGCGGCGAGCACCTGGCCCAGCAGGCGTGCCTTGACCGCCGAATGATCGCCCGGACCGCGCATGGCGGCGAGGTTGTCGTGCATGCGCTGCAACGACCGGTTCATCCGCGTGTTGAGGAAATCGGGCAGCCAGCTCACGTGGACCGGGTATTTCTGCGCGTCCCAGGCCATGTCCAGCGGATTGTGCCGGGCCGCTTCGGAGGGCGCGCGCGGGGCAGGCAGCGCGGGCAGGTCGGCAACCGTCTGCGGCACCACCGCGGTGGTGTCGCCCAGCTCGATGCGCCGCTGCATCGCCTCGCGGGTCAGTTGCAGGCGCGCCTTGTCCAGTTGCTGCGCGGCCAGCGAACCGACCACCGGGATCTGCTCGGTCGGCGCGAACTGCTTGAGCTGCTTCTTCAGCAGGCGATCCACCTCGGCCGGGGTTTTCGCATCCTGGAAGCTCGCGCCGGCCACGGTCACCTTCATCGGCGTGTCCGCGGCGCCGCCGGTGTCCAGCGCCATCGGCAGCAGGAAGAATGCGGCCAGGCACAACAGGAACATGGTGCGGAACGGCGCCAGGTAGCGCACGCGGCGGCCGGCGAAGTACTCCAGGGTGAGGAAGCCCGGCCGCAGCAGGAGCGGCGGCAAGGTGTGCACCACGCGGCCGTCCCAGTTGGCCACCAGGTCGAGTGTGTCCTCCAGCATGCCGTGCACCGGCCGCAGCACGCTGCGTACCGATTGTCCGCAGGCGTGGCAGAACTCGCCCTGCAGCACGGCGCCGCAATTGGCACAGTGGCTTTCGGTGGGCAAGGTGAGGGCTTGCGGCATCGGGGTCCCCGGGCAACGGCGCCGCCGATCTTCGCACAGGCGGGCCGCGTCGTACCCATGACCGATGGCTCGGGTAAAATGCGCGGCCCTGGAGTCAGATCGTGTCATGAATCCGTTTCGTCCCGAGCGTGCGCGCCTGCGGCATGAGGTGCGCGCCACCGTGCGCCTGGCGCTGCCGCTGATCGCCGCGCAGCTGGCGGCGGTCGGCAGCAACGTGATCGACGCGGTGCTGGCCGGCCACGTCAGCGCGCACGTGCTGGGCGCGGTGGCGGTGGGCGCCAGCATCTGGTCGCTGGCGATCGTCTGCGGCATCGGCATGATGATGGCGGTGCCGCCGTCGGTGGCGCAGCTGGACGGTGCCGGTCGGCGCCATGAGGTCGGCGCGGTGTTCCACCAGGCGCTGTGGCTGGCGCTGGGCATGGGCGCGCTGCTGTGGTTCGCGGTGCGCCATGCGGAGCCGCTGATCGAGCTGATCGGGGTGACGGCGAGCCTGCGCCACGACGTGCAGCGCTTCCTGCTGGCGATCAGCTGGGGCGCGCCGGCGCTGACTTGCTATTTCGCCTTGCGCGGCCTGTCCGAAGGCCTGTCGATGACGCGGCCGTCGATGTACTTCAGCCTCGGCGGGCTGGTGCTGCTGGTGCCGCTGGGCTATGTATTGATGTTCGGCAAGCTGGGCATCCCGCCGCAGGGCGCGCACGGCTGCGGCGTGGCCACCGCGATCGTGCTGTGGCTGGAGTTGCTGGCGTTCGGCATCTACGTGATCTTCCGGCGCAACTACCGCGGGCTGGGCCTGTTCGAGCGTTTCGAGTGGCCGGACCTGCACCGGATCGGCCAACTGGTGCATATCGGGGCACCGATGGCGGTGACGCTGCTGGCTGAGGCCGGATTGTTCGTGGCCACCGCGCTGATCATCGCCACCCTGGGCGAGGACGTGATCGCCAGCCACCAGGTGGCCATCAACATTGCCTCGCTGTTCTTCATGATCCCGCTGGGCCTGGCGATGGCAATCACCGTGCGGGTGGGCAACGCGGTGGGTCGCGGCGACGAGCAGGGGGTGCGCTACGCCGGCTTCTGCGGCATCGGCCTGACGCTCGGGACGCAACTGCTGTCGGCGGCGCTGATGCTGAGCCTGCCGCACTTCATCGCGTCGCTGTATACGCACGACAACCGGGTGATCGCGCTGGCCGCGCAGCTGATCATGCTGGCCGGACTGTTCCAGTTCTCCGATGGCGTCCAGGTCGCCGCCAACGGCGCGCTGCGCGGGTTGAAGGACACCCGCGTGCCGATGGCGATCACCTTGTTCTCGTACTGGGTGGTAGGCATGCCGGTGGGCTGGTGGCTGGCCTTCCACCACGGCATGGGCGCGCGCGGCATGTGGGTCGGCCTGATCGCGGGCCTGTCGGTGGCGGCGGTGATGCTGTTCGTGCGGTTCTGGCGCAGCGCGTGGAAGCAGCGCTGGCGGGCGGCTGCCATGACCGCCGTGGCCCGACCGGTTACGCTTGACGCCTGATCCCCGGGACCCTTTCCATGACTCCACCCCTGCCGCCCCCGTCCCGCCGCCGCAGCGCGCTGCAGCAACTGGGGCACGGTCTCAACGTGGTGCGGCTGATCATCATCAACGTGGTGTTCTTCGCGTTCCTGGCGATCGTGCTCATTCTGGTGGTGGCCGTCACCGCCGCCGACGAGCATGGCGTACTGCCGGGCAGCGTGCTGGTGCTCAAGCCGCAGGGGCAACTGGTCGAGCAATACAGCGCCGCGCCGCTGCAGCGGGCGATGTCGCGGCTCTCCGGCGAAGACGTCAGTCAGGTGCAACTGCGCGATCTGGTCGGCGCGATCGACGCCGCGGCGAAGGATGCGCGGATCAGCCGCATCCTGCTCTTGCCAGGCGATCTGGACAGCAGCGGCTTCGCGGCGTTGCGCGAGGTGGGCGCGGCGCTGGACCGTTTCCGTGCCGCCGGCAAGCCGGTGATCGCCTGGGGCGTCAATCTCGACCAGGGCCAGTATTACCTCGCTGCCCACGCCGACCGGGTGCTGCTCGACCCGCAGGGCGGCGTGATGCTCACCGGGCTGGCCAACTACCGCCTGTTCTACAAGGATCTGCTCGACAAGCTCGGCGTCGACGTGCACCTGTTCCGCGTCGGCGAGTTCAAGAGCGCGGCCGAACCGTACATCCTCGACCACGCCTCGGCCGAGGCGAAGCAGGCCGACAGCTACTGGATGGACGGCTTGTGGGACGGCTACCTCGACGAGGTGGCCGGCCTGCGCAAGATCGACCCGGCCGCGCTGCGCGACGACGTCGACAACCTGCCGCAGCACATCGCCAGCACCCAGGGCGATCTGGCCAAACTGGCGCTGGACCAGCATCTGATCGATGGCACCGCCACCCGCGCCGAGCTGATCGCGATGCTGCGCGGGCAAGGCGTGCCGGCCGGGGAGAAGCAGCGGGGCTTCCGCCAGGTCGATCTGGCGCGCTACGTCGACCACCTGCCGCGCGAGGGCAAGCTGCTCGCGCCCGGCGTGACGGTCGTGGTGGCCGAAGGCGAGATCGTCGGCGGCAAGCGCGCGCCGGGCACGATCGGCGGCGAGTCCACCGCCGCGCTGATCCGCGCCGCGCGCGAGGACCACCGCACCAAGGCATTGGTGCTGCGCGTGAATTCGCCCGGCGGCGAGGTCTACGCCGCCGAGGAAATTCGCCGCGAAGTGGCGCAGACCCGCGCGGCCGGCATCCCGGTGGTGGTGTCGATGGGCAACGTGGCGGCCAGCGGCGGCTACTGGATCTCGATGAACGCCAATCGCATCCTGGCCGAGCCGAACACCATCACCGGCTCGATCGGCATCTTCGGCATGTATTACACGGTGCCCGGCACGCTGGCCAAGCTCGGCATCCACAGCGACGGCGTCGCAACCGGCCCGATGGCCGGAGCCTTCGACATCACCCGCCCGCTCGATCCGAAGGTCGGCACGGTGATCCAGGCCGTCATCGACAAGGGCTACCGCGATTTCGTCGGCAAGGTCGCCGCGGCTCGCGGCAAGACGTACCAGGCCATCGACGCGATCGCGCAGGGCCGCGTGTGGACCGGCCGTCAGGCACTCGAGCGCGGCCTCGTCGACCGGCTCGGCGGGCTGCGCGACGCCGTGATCGAGGCCGCGACGCTGGCCAAGCTCGGCAAGGATTATCCGGTGCGCTACGAGGAGGCCCCGCTGGGCGGTTTCGAGCGCTTCCTGGTCAACCTCAACCACGAGGCCGCCACGCGCGTGTTGCAATCGTGGGGCGTGCGCCTGCCGCGCTGGTTCGCGCAATTGCCCGAGCTGGCGCCGGAGCTTGAGCTTCTGCGCCACGCCAGGGCCGGTACGCCGAACATCTACGCCGACTGCTTGTGCAGTCCGCGCTGAGGCGCGGGCGTTACTGCTGTTGCGCCTCGATCTGCTTGCGCTGCTCCTCGGCGTGCTTGTCGACCAGTTTCTGCACGTCCTTCGCCCGCTGCTCGTCCGCCTTCAGCGCATCGAAGGGCGTGCTGGCGGCAGCGGCGGGCTTGGCCTCCGGCTCGGGCGGCTTGTTCGAACAGGCGGCCAGGGCCAGCACGCAAAGCAGGATCGGCAGCGGCTTCATTGAGCGGTTCTCGGCGAGATGACGCTGCGAGTGTCCCGCCGCGCGACGCGGCAGGCAAGCTGTTGCCGGCAGCCGCGCGCGAGCACGGACACGTTGCTAAGCTGGCGTCATGAACAGCCTCCCGTATAACCGCGCGGACGCGTGGCAACTGCGCGGGCATACCGCCCTGGTGACCGGCGCGAGCAAGGGCATCGGCCTGGCCACGGCGCGCGAACTGGCCGGCCTCGGCGCCGACCTGCTGCTGGTGGCCCGCGACGAAGACTGCCTGGAGCAGGTACGCGTCGAGCTGGCCGAGGACTTCCCCGCAGTGCAGGTGCTCGCCTGTGGCGCCGACCTGGCCGAGGCAGAGGAGCGCTTGGCGGTGTTCGACTGGATTGCCGACCTGGGCGTGCCGCTGTCGCTGCTGGTCAACAATGCCGGCGGCAACCAGAGCGCTGCCACCCTCGATTACAGCGACGAGGCCTGCCACGCGATCTTCGAGCAGAACCTGTTTTCCGCCTTTGCGATGTGCCGGCTGGCCCATCCGCACCTGGTCCAGCACGCCAATGCGGCGATCGTCAACGTCGGCTCGGTCTCGGCGGTCACCCATGTGCGCACCGGCTCGCCCTACGGCATGAGCAAGGCGGCGCTGCACCAGCTCACCCGCAACCTGGCGGCGGAGTGGGCGGTGGACGGCATCCGCGTCAACGCGGTCGCACCCTGGTACATCCGCACCCAGCGCTCGGAGCCCGCGCTGGCCGACCCGGATTACCTGGACGAGGTACTCGACCGCACGCCGCTGCGACGCATCGGCGAGCCCGAGGAGGTCGCCGCCGCGATCGCCTTCCTGTGCCTGCCGGCCGCCGGCTACGTCACCGGCCAGGTGCTGGCGGTGGATGGCGGGTTTCTCTCGTACGGGTTCTGAGCCGCGGAGCGCGGCGGCGGCCTCAGAACTCCGGTTCGTGCTCCTCGGCCACCAGGCCCAGGGTGACCGCGCCTTCGCCGACATTCACCATGCCGGTGATGCTCATCGGGGCTTCCATCAGTTCGACGCTGCTTTCTTCGCACGCCGCGCGCAGCTCGGCGTACCCGGGGAACTGGTCCAGCACGGCCAGGTCCCCGCCGTAGCTGACGCAGACCAACGGCACCAGCAGGCCGGCCCTGACCCGCTTGGCGGCGTAGCCGAACAGGGCTTCGGCGCCCTGCTCGAAGCCGCGCACCTTGCCAACCGGGCCGGTCTCGCCGCGGAAGCAGCGCAGGATCGGCTTGATGTCCAGTGCCGAACCCAGCATCGCGGTGAACAGGCTGACGCTGCGATCGTTCTTCTTCTTGGCACGCGCGCGAATGTAATAAAGGTCGCGCGGCAGCATGTAGCCGTAGGTGTGGTTGGCGAGATCCAGCAACCGCTCGCGGATCGCCGCGGGTGCGGCGCCGGCGGCGATCATGCGGGTGGCCGCGTACACCACCGGCGCGGCGCCGGCGAAGATATTGCGGGTGTCGATCACGCGCATCATGAACGGTCCGGCCACCCCGGCCTGCTCGCGGACCTGGCGGTAGTTTTTCAGGATGGCGAAGCTCGCCTTGTTGACGTTGTCGTTGATCGGGCTGCGCGTGGCGGTGATGGTCAGGCAGAACACGCAGTCCTGTTCCAGCACCAGCTTGCCCAGGAACAACTGCTGCACGTCCTCCACCGGGCAGGGCTCGGTCTCTGCCGAATGGCTGCGGCTGCCCAGCCGGCGAGCGATGAATCGCTGCAATTCGCCGGGCTTGCGATCGTCCATGAACGTTTCGCCGTCGATCTTCACCGTGATCGGCATGACGGCGATGTTGTTCCGTTCCAGGAAGGACTGCGACAGGTCGCAGGCCGCGTCGATTGCCAAGCCCATTCGCATCATGTCGCCCCCGCCATGAGTGACCATCAGAACATAGCACGTAGCCTGCCACACCAAGGCCGTCAGCGGAGCACGTGCGACCTTTTTGCGGTACGGCTGGCCGGGCGGTGGCGCGTCCTGCCCCAGCTTTTCACGGCCGAAATGCCGAAGCGGCCGCGCCAGACGGTTCAACAAAGGCTGAATGACGACGCTTCGCCAAGTGTATGATGTCGGTTCACATAGCGTTATTTGCCTGTTAGTATCGGCGCGGATCGGGAGCTCATGGGTCCGAAATCCATCGGTCTGAGAACAGGTCGGGTTGTACTTCTGGGCTGAGCGGTGCAGGCCCATGACAAAAATCAATTCGGAGGGTGTCGTAATGAAACTTGGGGTCAAGAAACTTTCTTCGGCAGTTCGCCTGGCGCTTTCGCTGGGTGCTGTCATTGCGGTCGGTGCTTCCGGCACGGCCTTCGCCCAGGACACGGGCAACCAGGATGCGGCCAACCAGCCCAGCACCCAGAAGGCACAGACGCTGCAGACGGTGGTGGTCACCGGTTCCAACATTCGCCGTGTCGACCTGGAAACCTCCAACCCGGTGGTTGTCATGGACGCGCAGGAGATCAAGGCCACTGGCGCGCTGACCGTGGGCGACCTGGTGCAGGAACTGCCCTCCGTCACCGGCGGCGTGGTCAACCCGCAGGTCAACAACGCCGGCGGCACCGGCGGCTCCTCGATCGGCCTGCGCGGCCTGGGTTCGCAGCGCACCCTGATCCTTGTCGACGGCCGTCGCGTCGTCAACACCGACCCCAACACGATTCCGGTCGACATGATCGAGCGCGTTGAAGTGCTGACCGACGGCGCGTCCGCCATCTACGGCTCCGACGCAATCGCCGGCGTGGTCAACTTCGTGCTCAAGAAGGACTACCAGGGCGCGCAGTTCTCGGCGACCTACGGCGAGTCCGATCGCAACGACGGCAAGTCCACCGGCTACTCCTTCACGTTCGGTCAGACCGGCGACAAGGGCAGCATCATGGGTGGCATCGACTACAACAAGACCGATGGCGTGGAGGCTTCGAACCGCGACTTCTCGAAGAACTCGGTCTCGATCACCGGCAGCCCGAACAGCGCGATCTACTCGTACATCGGCGGTTCCAGCTTCCCGGCCTACGGCAACATCCAGTTGCCGGCCGCGCTGCAGGCCCAGTACGGCTGCAAGAACGTGGCGCTGAATCCGGGTGCCAGCGGTCAGAACGTCAACACCGACTACCACTGCTTCGGCAACAGCGACAAGTACAACTACGCCACGGTCAACCTGATCCAGACCCCGCAGGAGCGCACCAGCGGCTTCATCAAGGGCACCTACAACCTGACGGATCATGTCGAGGCCTACCTGACCGCGTACCACAACAAGACGACCTCCGGCTTCCAGCTGGCCCCGTCGCTGTTCGGCGTCATCTACGGCGGTTACATCTCCAAGGACAGCTACTACAACCCGTTCGGCGTGGACTTCAACCCGGATGGCAATGACTTCCGCCTGCGCCTGGTGTCCGCCGGCAACCGTTCGGCCAACTTCGGTCTGACCACCGACCAGGTGGCGACGGGCCTGAAGGGTGACTTCACCATCTTCGACCAGAACTGGACCTGGGATGCCGGCTACAACTACGGCCATCTTTCCACGAACACCATCACCCGCGGCCTGCCCAACGTGGACCTGATGAACAAGGACCTCGGTCCGTCGTTCATGGACACCGACGGTGTCGTGAAGTGCGGCACGCCGGGCAACATCATCGCCGGTTGCACCCCGTTCAACCCGTTCAACCAGTTCGATCCGAACTCGGTCGCCGTGCTGCAGAAGATCGCCTCGCCGGCCATCAACAACCAGATCGACATCCAGAAGACCTACTCGGCCAACCTCACCGGCGGTCTGTTCGACCTGCCGGCCGGCACGGTGCAGCTCGCCTTGGGTGCGGAGTACCGCAAGGAGTACACCCACAGCACGATCGATCCGGTGCTGCTGCTCGACCCGGAGACCGGCAACTGCACCTTGGGCAGCCAGTGCAGCTCGCCCCTCCAGGGTGGCTACAACGTGAAGGAAGGCTACGGCGAGCTGTTCATCCCGGTGCTCAGCAACCTGCCGGGCATCCAGGCGCTGAACGTCACCATCGGTGACCGCTACTCCAAGTACAGCACCTTCGGCAGCACCAACAACTTCAAGTTTGCGTTGGAATACCGGCCGATCCAGGACCTGCTGCTGCGTGGCACCGTGTCCGACGTCTTCCGTGCCCCGACCACGTCGGATGTGTTCGGTGCTCCGCTCAGCGACGCACCGAAGCTCAGCAACGATCCCTGCGACGGCATCACCACCGCCGGCAACCCGGCTTGCGTGGGCGTGCCGACCGACGGCACCTTCGTCGACCGCGACGTCGCCCTGGGCCAGCAGAGCAAGGGCATTGCCGCCGGCTCGCAGTACTTCAACTTCCCGCTCGGGCCGGAGCAGGGTCGCTCGTTCGACTTCGGCGCGGTCTACTCGCCGAGCTGGGCCCCGGGCCTGTCGATGAGCGCGGACTACTGGCGCCTGTACCTGACGGACACGATCACTTCGATCGGCGCCCAGACGGTGCTTGACCAGTGCTATGCCGGCAACACCAAGTTCTGCCCGCTGATCACGCGCAAGCCGCTCAGCTCCAACGACCCGGGCCAGATCATCCAGATCGGCGAGCCGACCGGTAACCTGGGCCGTACCGACGCCAGCGGCGTGGACTTCTCGGTGCGCTACAAGCTGCCGCAGTTCAGCTTCGGCAACTTCGTGGTGGGCGTGGACGGCACCTACCTGACCCGTTACGACCAGCAGACGGCGCCGGGTTCGGACGCCAACGTCACCTATCATGACGCCGGTTACTTCGGCTTCTACGGTTCGCCGGAATCGGCTTCCTGCCCGAGCGGTGGCGGCGTCTGCCTGTTCCCGCGCTGGCGCGGCAAGGGCTTCGTGAACTGGAACCTGGGCAACTGGGATGCGTCCTGGCGCATGCGTTACATCGGTGGGTTCCAGATGGGCCGCGCAGTCCCGGGCTACGCCGCTTCGCCGATCCCGAGCTACCCCAACTACGTGATGAAGTTCGGTTCGACGATCTACAGCGACGTGTCGATCGGCTACAACATCGAGCCGCTCAACACCCGCGTGTCGTTCGGCGTGAACAACGTCGCCGACAAGCAGCCGCCGTTCCTGTATGCGAACAACACGCTCAACGCCAACACCGACCCCAGCGACTTCGACCTGCAGGGTCGCTACTTCTGGGGCCGCGTGGAAGTGAAGTTCTGATCGTTCGCGTCGGCTTCGGCTGACAACGTTGCAACGAGCCGCGCAGGGTTCCTGCGCGGCTCTTTTTTTGGTGCCATCGTGACCAACCAAGACATCATCGCTGCTCTGCAAACCGGCCGTCCGGACGTCGCCGAAGCGTTGTGCCGCCAGGCGCTGGCGCAAGGCGGAGACGACCCTGACACCTTGTTCCTGCTGGCTCTCGCGCTGTCGCATCAGAACAGGCGGGCCGACGCCCTGCCGGTCTACGCCCGGCTGGTGGAGCTGTGCCCCGGGGACGCGGTCCACTGGGGCAACTACGCCACCGTGCTGCGCCAGGACGGACAGCTGGCCGAGGCGGCGCGTGCCGTCGACATGGCGCTGCGGCTGGCGCCGGACAATGCGGAGCAATGGATCAACCGCGGTCTGCTGCAGTTCCACGACCGGGACTTCCTGGCGGCGCGGGACTCCCTGCTCAAGGCCACGGTGCTGGCGCCGGACTCGGTCGCGGCACGCATCCATGCCGCGCGCGCCTGCGCGGTCTGCCGCGATTACCGGGCCGACCAGCTCACCGAGCACTGGCGCGAGTGGATGCCCCTGGACGACGAGCTGCAGGCCCAACTGGCGGATCTCAAACTGGTCATGGGCGATGCCAACGCGTCGCGGGTGCTGCTGGAAGACCTTTGCGCCCGCTCCACGCCCTCACTGGGCGCGCGGTTGCTGCTGGCGGCGGTCTACGAGCGGGTCAACCAGCTCGACCGCTCGCGCGCCGTGATGCAGGAGATCAGCGCTCAGGCCGGGAAGCTCGACGACGCCCAGCGACGCGACCTTGCCCATCTGTCCGCCGCACTGGAGGCGCGCAGCGGCAATCATGCCGGCGCGCGCGAGCTGCTGGAGCAGACCGGTCCGCGCCACGACTACGATTTCGCGCACTATTTCGCGCTCGCCGAGGCTTGCGACAAGCTCGGTGACGTCGAGGCCACCCTGGCTGCGCTGGCCGAGGCGCATGCCCTTCAGGTAGAGGAGCTGAAGCAGGCGGTGCCGGCGCGATTCGAACCCGGCGCACCGCTTCTGCCGGCTGCCGTCGCCCGCGTGACGCGGGAGGATTACCAGCGCTGGCCACACCTGTCCGCCCCGGAGTCGAAGGACTCGCCCGTATTCATCGTCGGCTTCCCGCGCTCCGGCACCACCCTGCTCGAGCAGATGCTGGATGCCCATCCGACCTTGCAGTCGATGGACGAGCGGCCGTTCTTCAACCTGCTCGCCGACCAACTCGCGGACCATGGCCTGCACATGCCCGCCGATATTGCCCGGCTCGACCAGCATGCCTGCGACGAACTGCGCAAGGGCTACGTCTCCATGGTGTGCTCGAAGATCGCCCGGCGCTGGGACAGTCGCCTGGTCGACAAGAACCCGTTGAACATGCTGTGGCTGCCGATGATCCACCGCCTGTTCCCGCAAGCACGGTTCATCCTGGCCCTGCGCCATCCCTGCGACGTGCTGATCAGCAACTACATGCAGAACTATCGTGCCAGCGTGCTGGCGGCGGCCGGTGCCTCACTTGAGCGCCTGGCACAGGCCTACGTCGAGGCGATGCAGTCGTGGCTTCACCACGTCGAGGTTTTCCAGCCTTCGGTGCTGGTCTCGCGCTACGAGGACCTGGTGGCCGATCCGGCGACGCAGACGCAACGCATCGGCGATTTCCTTGGCCTGGACGATGCCTCGCCGCTGCTCGATTTCGACAGGCACGCACGACAGAAGGGTTACATCGCCACACCCAGCTACACGCAGGTGATCCAGCCGGTCAACCGCAAGGGGCTGGGGCGCTGGTTGCGCTACGGCGAGGCGCTGGCGCCGGCCCAGGCGATCCTGCAGCCCATGCTCGACCACTGGGGCTACACGACGGAAGGCGGTCACTGAGCCGCATCCGCGGTCCGCGAAAAGAAGCACGCCCGTGGCTTTCGATCGCAGGTCCGGCGCGTGCACGCTCGTGCCCGCCCGAATCAGGCGCGCTGGCCTCGCGGCGGATGCCGTGCCGTTTCGGTGCAGGCTCAGTCCTCGGCGATCTGCATGAGCTCGGGCAGGAACGGCGCGTAACAGCGCCACCGATCGACCGAGCGCGTGTGGACCGGCTGGCGCGCCTGCCACAGGCTGGCGGTGCTGATCGCATGATCGTGGTCGGTGGATGCGGCCGGTGATCGCGGCAAGCCGAGCCATTGCGCCAGTCCGGCCAGGGACGTCGCCGGGTCCGCCGCCAGTTCCTCGTAGCGGATCGTTCGCACAGCGTGCGGGTAGCGTGCCTGCCAGCCGGCCATCAATTGACGCGCGCCGCGGATGTAGGCCGCGATGTCGGCGAAGTCGCAGGAGAAATCCAGGCTGCGGTCGTGGAATGACTGCATCCACAGCGACAGCGCGATGTCGCGCGCGCGACGCTGGCACTGGATGATCCTCGCGTTCGGGAACAAGGAAAGAATCAGGTCGACATGCAGGAAGTTGCGCGGCTGCTTGTCGATGAACCAGCGCGCCGCGGGCGCATCGTCCTGGCGCAGCTGTGCGGCGTATGTCGCTGCGGCGTCAGCCAGTCGTTGCCGATAATCCCCGCCCTCCGTGCCGTCGATCCGTTCGGCCAGCGCGGGCAGCCACGGCGATTCGCCGCGATGGCAGACCAGCGCATGCTCCGCCAGCTGTCGCGCCACCAGGGTGGTACCCGAACGCGGTACTCCGACGATGAACACGGGCGTCCAGCCCGGCTCGGGCTCAAGGGTGACCGCGGGCAGCCGACGCTTGCGCCGAACTTCGATGCTCCGCGCCCACCGCTTGCGCGACCAGTGCGCCTTGGCCGCGGCGCGGGCGTTGGCATCGCGCAGGAAGTGCGCCGCTTGGGCGTACTCGCCGATGTCGTCATGGGCCTTGCCCAGCGCAAACAGCAGCGACGTGCGGGCGTCGTCGTTCAACGGCGCGGCCAGGTAGCGGCGAAACAGGGCAAAGTCAGGATGACCGGCATCGGCATAGCGTTGCAGCCCCGCCAGCCCCTGCGGCACGTGCCAGTCGGGAGCCTGCGGGCTGTTTGCCGCCACGAAGGCATAGCGCTCGCGCGCCACGTCGAAGCGGCCCAGTTGCGCCTGCAGCATGCCGGCGTAGGCATGCAGCCGCGGATCGGCATTACCGGCCGCGATCTCCACCTCGGCAAGGTCCGCCGCATCGTGCTTGCGCCCGCAGTCGTCCAGCAACTCGATGGCCTGGATGCGCTGTTCGAGGTCGCCTCCGGACGCAGGGAACGCACCGCGCATCACGTCGGCGACCGCGCGCATGCGGCCCTGGCCCTTCAGCAGCCGCGCCAGCGTGAAACTGCTGGCCAACTGCGCCGAGGGTTCCGCCAGCAGCGCCCGCAGCAGCTCTTCGGCGGCGCGGGCGTCGCCACGCTGGAGCAGCAGGCCCGCCTGCGCCTGACGCAATGCAGTGGAGCGGGGATGGGCCTGCAGTGCATGCTGCAGCATGTTCCACGTGCAGTGGTCGCGTTCCAGCATCAGGCGCTGGATCAGCGCCAGCCACTCGGCGTCGGTGGCGTCAGTCCAGGCCTGGAGCAGCAGCTTGCCGTCGTCCGGCGTCGATGCGGCCCGCCGCAGATGTTCGGTCAAGGCCTGTTCGCGCCGGGCGGCGACTGAACCGGGCTTGTCGGTCGCGCTCATCCCGGCTCAGTGGACCGCGGACTTCCACGGCGCCAATCCGAGCGCCCGGCGCAGCGGATCGAGCAGCTCGGCGTAAGCCGCGGTGTGCGCGGTGTCGCGCCGCAGCGGCTGACGCACCTGGCTGGCGCTGGGCGAGCGCACCTCGCGGCTGCTTTCGTGGAAGCGTTCGCAAGCCTCCTCGTAGGGCAGGTCGCAGAAATCCAGCAGCGCGCGGATATGCTGCGGCGGATCGGCCTGCAGATCCTCGTGGCGGAACTCCAGCACGTGCTGCGGATGCAGCCGCTGCCAATGCGTGAGGCTGCGATCGAAATCGCCCCAGAAGCTGGCCAGATCGTCGAAGTCGCGGGTGTACTCGTTGTTCTCCAGGCGTTGCCGGTAGCACGAGAAGCAGGTCTCGAGCGGATCGCGCCGACAGCCGATGATGCGTGCCTGCGGCAGCATGGCGCGGATCGCGCCGGCATAGATCCAGTTGCTGGGGAGCTTGTCGGTGAACATCGGACGATGGCGCCGCCAGTGTGCGGTCCGCTCGAGGTAACGCTGGCCCAGTCGCTGCCAGTCGGCCGGCTGCATGGCTTTCACCCACTGCGGGAAAGGTTGTCCGCGCCGACGCGATTCCTCGGCCAGCACCTGCGGGAGGTCGGACAGCTCGCCGGCGCCCTCCACCCGGGAATGCGAGGCGAGGATCTGCTCGACCAGGGTGGAGCCGGAGCGCGGCAGGCCGACGATGAAGATCACCTCCCTTCCCAGCTCGCCGGGCGCGCCTTCGGGCGGCGGGTCGAACGCCTGGTTGAGCGCCGTCACGCTGGCGGAGAACGCGCCGCGATCCCAGTGCCGGCGGCGTCGCGCCAGGTTGTTGGCCTGCTCGATGGCCCGCAGGGCGGCTGCCGGGTGACCATGATCGTGCAGCGCGGCGGCCAGCGCGAAGCCGGTCGCGATCAGGTCGTCGTCGCTGTTGCACCGGTCCTGCAGCGTCGCCTGCATGCTGGCGATGTCTTCCTCGCTGAACTGGCCGCTGCGCAGGTCGGCCAGGCCCCACCATGCCATGCCCGCGCCGGGGTTCTCGGCCAGCACGCGCCGATACTCGGCCGCGGCCTCGTCAGCACGACCCTGCATGCGCAGGATGTCGGCAAGCAGCGCACGTGCCTGCATGTGGCGTGGTTCCAGCTCCACTGCGCGTTGCAGCGCCGCGGTGGCCTCGTCGTTGCGCACCGAGCGCGTCAGCATCACGCCCAGGTTGTACCAGGCCATGCCCAGCGTCGGCTGCAGCTCGCAGCTGCGCCGCAGCGATTCGATTGCCGCGTCGTAATCGCCCGCCTGGCCTTGCAGGCTGCCCAGCGTGTTGTGGTAGACCGGGTCGTCGGGCCGCATGGCCATGGCGTCGCGCATGACGGCGATGGCGTCGCGGTGCTGACCGCGCATGCCGAGGATGCCGGCGTGCATGCGCAGGATTTCCGGATGGTGCGCCTCGTTGCGCTCGATGCCCGCCAATTGCCGCATCGCCTCCTCCACGCGTCCCGCGTCGAGCGACTCACCCGCCGCGACGACGCGGCGGGCGGTGGTCGGGGTAAGTCCATCCAGCCGCGTTGCCATGCTTTCTCCACGATCCGGTTTGGGTGAGCCGTGGCCGAAGGCGCGTCCGGCGCAGTCCGGCTGCCACCATCGAGCGGCAATGAACGCGTATTATGCCCGTTTGGCTCCCGCCCGTGCTGGCGCACGGCAGCACTCCAAGGCACTGTTCCATGGACATGACCCACCCGCTGACTCCCGAAGCCTGCCGCCGCGCCGCCCACGAGCGGTTGCAACGGCGTGACCCGGAAACGGCCGAGCAGTTCTTCCGTCACCTGCTGGAACTGCTGCCGCACGATGTCGAGGCGCTCAGTTTCCTGGCCAGCCGCCATTACGCGCGCGGCGAGCTGGTTCCGGCGAGGGATCTGTCATTGCACGCTGTCGCGCGGGAACCGGAGCGGGTCGACCTGTTGCAGCTGCTGGGGGCAGTGCAACTGGCCAATGGCGATTTCGGCGACGCCGCCGGCACGCTGCAGCGCAGCCTGCAACTGGCGCCGCAGGCATTTGTCGCGCGGCTGCAGCTGGGCGTGGCCCAGGAACAGCTCGGGCGCGCGCACGATGCGCTGGTGACCTGGTACACCGCCATCCGCACGGCGCAGAACCAGGGCCGCTGGACGAACGACCAGACCACCGCACCGGCCGTGCGCGAGCTGGTGAAGTACGCCATCAACTACGTGAACCGCGAACGTCGCCGCTTGTTCAGCGAGGTGCTGGAGCCGCTGCGCGATCGTTACGGCGCGTCGGAGCTGACCCGCGTCGAGCAAAGCCTTTCGATCTATCTTGGCGAGCAGCCGGCGAACATCCCCGACGCCCGCCAGCAGCCGAAATTCCTCTACTTCGCCGGCGTGCCGAGCCAGCCCTACTACGAGCGCTCGCGTTTCCCGTGGCTGGAAGCGCTCGAGCAGGCAACCGGCGATATTCGGGGCGAACTGGAAGAGCAGCTGGGCGCAGCGCGCGATCTCGAACCCTTCCTGGGCACATCCGCCGGCCCGGCGACCGGCGAGATGCTGAAGTCGTGGGGCAAGGACGAGGCGGCGTGGGACGCGTACTTCTTCTATCGCCACGGCAAGCGCTACGACGACCATTGCGCGGCTTGCCCGATCACCGCCGGCATCCTCGACCGGTTGCCGCTGGTCCGCATCCGCGACCACGCGCCGGAGACGCTGTTCTCGGTGCTGCGGCCTGGCACGCACATCCTGCCGCATCGCGGGGTCACCAACACCCGGCTGGTCACCCATCTGCCGCTGATCGTGCCGGACCATTGCGCCATCAACGTCGGTGGCCAGGAGCATGTCTGGCAGCCCGGCAAGTGCGTGACGTTCGACGACACCTTCCTCCACGAGGCGTGGAACCGCAGCGGCGAAACCCGCGTGGTGCTGATCCTGGACAGCTGGAACCCCGACCTGAGCGAGGCCGAGCGGGCCGCGGTGACCGACCTGGTCGAGGCGATCAGCGATTTCAACAACGCCACCGCCCCGCCCGCGCAAGCCTGATGGGGTCCGGCCGCCCGGGCCGGCGCAGAGCCGGCCGGGTGGGCGAAGGCGTGCTTACTTCGCGCCGGGGAAGGTCAGGCTGAGTCCCTCGCCCTGCACGGTGGAAACCCAGTCGATCACGATGCCGCGCGCGCGCTGGGCGCTGGCGGGGTCGAAATGCACTTCCAGTCCGTTGGACTGCGTCACCACGTCATGTTCGCCGGCCGGTGCCAGCTGGAAGCCGGCGCCGTGATCCGGGCCGATTTCCAGGTGCAGGACCATGCCTTGCGCATTGGCCGTGCCCTGGCGGATCGCCTCGGCGGCGGCATCGGTGATGGTGATTTCCGGCGGGGTGCGATCCGGTGCCGGCATGCCGAACACCGCATGCAGCTCGCCGCTGCGGTACATCTGGCTGATGATGTCGGCGCCGCCGATCAGCTCGCCGCCGACGTACAGCTGCGGGATCGTGGGCCACTCGCCGTAGAGCTTGATGCCCTCGCGGATCTCCGGGTCGTCCAGCACGTTGACCGTGTGGTACTCCGGCAGCAGCTCGTTGAGCGTGTTGGTCGCGGCGGCGGAGAAACCGCACATCGGCTGGTGGCGGTCGCCTTTCATGAACAGCACCACGCGGTGCTCCTTGAGCAGGCTCTCGATGCGTTCGCGGGTGGTGTTGTCCAGTGACATGCAGGGCTCCGGGTAAAGGGACAAATGATACGCCGTGGAGATGACGGCGCGCAGCGAAGCTTTCAAGGTGGCCGCGACAGCGCCGCGCGCGCGGCCGGCGCGATCGCATCTGCCCAAAGCGCGTACTGCTCCGCCGACGGATGCAGGCCGTCCGCGGCGACCAGCTCCGGATGCCGGCGCGAGATCGGGGTGATGTCGACAAAGCGGACGCCGCGGCTTGCCGCCAGGCCGCGGGCACGCGCGTTGAAATCGTCCAGTTCGCGGGCGATCCGCGCCGCATCGCGGCCTTGTTCGCGCGCAAAGGGGGTGACGCCCCAATCGGGGATGGAGACCACCAGCGTCCGCGCGACGCGCCCGCCGGCCAGCGCGATGGCGCGTTCGAGCAAGGCGGCGAACTGCGCCGCGTATTCATCGAGGCTGCGGCCGCGATACTGGTTGTTGACGCCGATCTGCAGGGTGACCAGATCGTAGGGCGGCGCCAGCGCGGCCTGATCCATGCCTCGTGCCAGCTCGTCGGTGGTCCAGCCGGTGACGGCCACGAGGCATGGCTCGTCGACCGCCGCGCCGCCGCGGCGCAGCTGCTGCGCCAGCACCGCGGGCCAGCACGCGTTCGCGGCCACGGCTTCGCCGACGGTGTAGGAATCGCCGAGCGCGAGGTGACGCAGCGGCGAGCGGGATGCGGGCATCGACAAGCCTCAGGCCGCGACGACGGCGTTGTCCGCCTGTTCGCGCGCCATCCGCTGCAGCACCTGCTCGATCCGCACGAACACCTCGTGCAGCTGCGCGGGCGGCGGCAGCAGGGTCAGCCGGAAGTGGCGGCTGCGCGACACGTTGAAGCTGCTGCCGGGCACCACCAGCACCGACTCCTCTTCGAGCAGGCGCAGGGCGAAGGATTCGTCGTCGAACTGCGGGATGCGTTCGGCGCGCACCGCGGGGAACGCATACAACGCGCCGGCCGGCGCCACCAGGTCGAGGTGTTCGCTGGCGACGACTCCCTGCAGCACCGCCGCGCGCGCCTCGTGCAGGCGCCCGCCCGGCGCGGTCAGGGCGCCGATCGTCGGCGCGTCCTGCAAGGCGGGCGGCACCGCCCACTGCGCGGTCACGTTGGCGCACAGGCGCAATGCGGCCAGCAGTTGCAGCGCGTCGCGATACACCGACGTTCCCGCGGGCGCGCCGGACAGGCTCATCCAGCCGACCCGATAGCCGCAGGCGCGATGCACCTTGCTGAGCCCGCCGAAGCTCAGGCAGGGCAGTTCGCCGGCGACTTCCGCCAGTGGCTGGAAGTGCGCGCCGTCGTAGAGGATCTCGTCGTAGATTTCATCGGCGAGCAGCAACAGGCCGTGCCGCGCTGCGACTTCGGCCAGCCGCTGCAGCAGCTCGCGCGGATAGACCGCGCCGGTCGGGTTGTTGGGGTTGATGAGTACCAGCGCGCGGGTGCGCGGGGTGACCAGCGCCTCCACCTCGTCCGGGTCGGGCAGGTGGCCGCGGCTGGCCGGGCAGCGGTAGTACTGCGGCCGTCCGCCGTTGAGGATGGTGGCCGCGCTCCACAGCGGGTAGTCCGGGCTCGGCAGCAGCACCTCGTCGCCGGGCTGCAGCAGAGCCCGCAAAGCCAGGTCGATCAGTTCGCTGACCCCGTTGCCGATGAAGATGCGCTCGGGCTGCACGTGCCGCGCTCCGCGGCTGCGTTGCTGCGCGGCGATCGCCTCGCGCGCCGCTTCCAGTCCCTGCTCGTGGCCGTAGGCGTCGCTCTCGTGCAGGTGGCTGGCGATCGCCTCGCGCAGGTGCGCCGGCGCCTCGAAGCCGTAGCGGCCGGGGTTGCCGATATTCAGCTTGATGATGTCGCGTCCGGCGGATTCCAGCTCGCGGGCACGGCGGGTCAGCGCACCGCGGATCTCGTAGCGCACGTCTGCCAGGTGCGCACTGGGGATGATCGGAGCCAACGCCTGGGTTCCTTTGCGGGTGGGAAACGGCGCGAACGCCGGCGACGTGGATGCTAGCAGCGTGATGCAGTGCAGCGCGAGCCGATCGGCGGGCGCGACGCTGACCATCGTCGGGCCGTGGCCGGGCAGGGCATAATCGCCCCACCATGCCAGGCAAGTCTCGCCATGAGTGATGTCGAAACGATCGAGCGGCTGCGGCATATCGGCTGGCGCGGCGACCGCCTGCCGGCCGGCGGCCTGCGCCTGGCGCGGGTGGTGGCGCAGCATCGCGCCGGTTATGAACTGCACGATGGCCACGCACTGTTCGGCGCGCAGCCGGACGGCCGCTTCCTCAAGCGCGGCATCGACCCCGCCGAGCGACCGGTGGTGGGCGATTTCGTGGAGGTGGCCGACGGCACGCCGCCGCACATCGTCAGCGTGGGAGCGCGCCGCAGCATGTTGTCGCGCGCCGCCGCGGGCGAGCGCTACGAGCGCCAGCTGATCGCCACCAATGTCGACTACGTGCTGGTGCTGACCGGGCTGGACGGCGACTTCAACCCCGCCCGCATCGAGCGCTACCTGTCGCTGACCGAAGGCTCCGGCGCGCAGCCGGTGGTGCTGCTGAGCAAGCTGGACAAGCACGAGGATGCGGCGGCGAAGGTCGCCGCGCTGCGCGCGCGCCTGCCGCAGGACACGCCGATCCATGCGCTCAACTGCAAGGACCCCGCCAGCGCGCAGGAGCTGGCGCGCTACCTGCAGCCGGGTGACAGCGCGGTGCTGGTGGGCTCCTCCGGCGCCGGCAAATCGACGTTGACGAATACCTTGTTCGGCACCGCGACCATGGCCACCGCCGCCGTGCGCAGCCACGACAGCCGCGGTCGCCACACCACCACCCACCGCGCGCTGCTGCAGTTGCCCTCGGGCGGTTGCCTGATCGACACCCCCGGCATGCGCGAGCTGAAACTGACCGGCGAGGAGCAGCTCGACCTGTTCGCCGACATCGAGGCGCTCGCCGAGCAGTGCCGCTTCGCCGATTGCGGCCACGGCAGCGAGCCCGGTTGCGCGGTGCAGGTGGCGCTGGACACCGGCGAGCTGAGCGCCGAGCGCTGGCGCAGTTACCTCAAGCTGCACGACGAGCGGGAGGAACAGGCTGCCACCCTCGAAGCGCGATTGCGCCGTCAGCGCGGCGGCCGCCCGCTGGAGCCGCCGCGCGGCCACCGCGTCAAGCGCGAGCGGGAGTAGTTCGATGGCGCGCGGGGGCAGCCCGGGAAGAATTCGCGCCGACGGTGCGCGGCGTGCCGGGGTCTCGCGATGAACGCGGCCATTGCACCGGAGCTGCAACGCTACGCGGCGCTGGACCAGCGCTTGCTGGCGGCGGTGCGCGGCATCCACATATTGCCCACGGTGGCGTGGCCCGCGTCGCTGGAAAACCGCATGATCGAGGCCTACGGCCAGGGCCGCTTCAGCCTGCCGGCGGTGTCCTACCAGGTGCCCGGGCTGGCGGCGGCGCGCACCGAACTGGCGGCGATCGAGACGGCGGCGGTGGAGGTCGGCGCGGGCGATCCGCTGGGCGAGTACCTGCGCCGCACCGCCGAGTCCTGGCAGGTCGCCGCGCAGATGCTCGAGGCGGTGGGTACGGCCGGCGTGACCGCGCCGTCGATCGCGCTGTACGGCAAGCCGGACGACCGCATCCCCGGCAGCCAGCGCAGCAACCTGGATGCCGCGCGCTATTTCGTCGAGCTGTCCGACGAACTGGGCGCCGACCTGCTCGCCGACGACGGCGGCGACATCGACGCGGAGGTGCTGCGCGCGGCGCTGGCCGAGACGCTGGATGTCTTCTTCGGCGACGGCACGATCCGCGTCGAGGTCGATCCCGAGCTCACCGCCAAGGCCGCCGCCGGCGCCACCCGCATCCGCCTGCGCGGCGGCGCCAGCTTCAGCCAGTACGACCACCACCAGTTGCTGGCGCACGAGGCCTTCGTGCATTCGCTGACCGCGCTGAACGGCCGGCGCCAGCCGTTGCTGGCGTCGCTGGGGCGCACCTCGCCGCGGGTCACCGCCACCCAGGAAGGGCTGGCGGTATTCGCCGAGCTGATGTCGGGGGCGATCGACATCGCCCGGCTGAAACGCATCAGCCTGCGCATCGTGGCGATCGACATGGCCCTGGGCGGCGCCGATTTCGTCGAGGTCTATCGCTACTTCCATGCGCGCGGGCAGAGCGTGGCCGACAGCTTCCATTCGGCGCAGCGGGTGTTCCGCGGCGTGCCGCCGGGCGGCGGCGCGGTGTTCGCCAAGGACAACGTCTACCTGTCCGGCCTGCTCACCGTGCACACGTTCTTCCGCTGGGCCCTGCGCCAGCGCCGGCTGGATCTGCTGCGCTATCTGTTCGCCGGCAAGCTGGCGCTGCACGACGTGATCAGCCTGCAGCCGCATTTCGCCTCCGGCGCGATCGTGCCGCCGCGCTGGCTGCCGCCATGGATGCAGCACGTGCACGGGCTGGCCGGAAAGCTGGCGTTCTCGGTGTTCATCAACGGCATCCACATGGATCGGGTGCGCGAGGACGACCTGCTGCCGGGCGCGTGAGGGCGCCGGGCGTGGGCCAGCGACGCAGGCCCAGGTGCTAACATTCTCGCCAGCCATCCGCGCTCGCGCGATGGCGCCCACTCACTGGAAAAAAGCCCCTCCCATGGCCCTCCCCGAAGAACTGCGCCTCGCCGCGCTGGAGTATCACCGTCATCCGCGGCCGGGCAAGATCAAGATCACCCCGACCACCGCCCTGCTGACCCAGCGCGACCTGTCGCTGGCGTATTCGCCGGGCGTGGCGGCGGCGTGCGACGCGATCGTCGAGGACCCCGCGACGGCGGCGGAGTACACCGTACGCTCCAACCTGGTGGCGGTGATCACCAACGGCACCGCGGTGCTTGGTCTGGGCGACATCGGGCCGCTGGCGGCCAAGCCGGTGATGGAAGGCAAGGGCATCCTGTTCCAGAAGTTCGCCGGCATCGACGTGTTCGACATCGAGATCGACGAGAACGACCCGGACAAGCTGGTCGAGATCATCGCCAGCCTGGAGCCCACCTTCGGCGGCATCAACCTGGAGGACATCAAGGCGCCGGAGTGCTTCATCGTCGAGCGCAAGCTGCGCGAGCGGATGAAGATCCCGGTGTTCCACGATGACCAGCACGGCACCGCGATCATCGTCGGCGCCGCCCTGGTCAATGCGCTGGAGGTGGTCGGCAAGAACATCGCGGACATCAAGCTCGCCACCACCGGCGCCGGTGCAGCCGGCATCGCCTGCCTCGACATGCTGGTGGCGCTGGGCGTGCGGCCGGAGAACATCCTCGCGTTCGACCGCGAGGGCGTGATCCACACCGGCCGCAGCAACCTCGACCCGGACAAGGCGCGCTACGCGCGCGACACGCCCAAGCGCAGCCTGGCCGAGATCGTGGCGGGGGCGGACGTGTTCCTGGGCCTGTCCGCCGGCGGCATCCTCAAGCCGGAGATGGTCGCCACGATGGCCGAGCGCCCGGTGATCCTGGCGCTGGCCAACCCGAACCCCGAGATCACCCCGGAAGACGCCAAGGCGGTGCGGCCGGACTGCATCATCGCCACCGGCCGTTCGGATTATCCGAACCAGGTCAACAACGCGCTGTGCTTCCCCTATATCTTCCGCGGTGCGCTGGACGTGGGCGCCACCGTGATCAACGAGGCGATGAAGACCGCCTGCGTGCGCGCCATCGCCGCGCTGGCACGCATGGAGGCCTCCGACCTGGGCAGTGCCTACGGCGGCGAGATCCCCTGTTTCGGCCCGGAATACCTGATCCCGCGTCCGTTCGACCGGCGCCTGCTGGTGATGCTGGCGCCCGCGGTGGCGCAGGCGGCGATGGATTCGGGCGTGGCCACCCGGCCGATCGTGGACATGGACGCCTACAAGGAGAAGCTCGGCCAGTTCATCTACCGCACCGGCCTGCTGATGAAGCCGGTGTACGAGCGCGCCCGCGCCGATCCCAAGCGGGTGGTATACGCCGAGGGCGAGGAGGAGATCGTGCTGCGCGCGGTGCAGACGGTGATCGACGAGCGCATCGCGCGGCCGATCCTGATCGGCCGCCCGGACGTGATCGACACGCGCATCCAGCGGCTGGGCCTGCGCATGCGCGCCGGCGTGGATTTCGAGCTGACCAACATCCACGACGACCCGCGCTTCAACGACTACTGGCAGCAGTACCACGCCATGACCGAACGGCGCGGGGTCAGCCCGGCGGCGGCGAAGAACCTGCTGCGCTCGCGGCCGACCCTGATCGCCGCGATGATGGTCGAACGCGGCGAGGCGGACGCCATGATCTGCGGCATCGTGGGTCGCTACCACAAGAAACTCGGCTACCTGCGCAGCGTGTTCGGGCTCGACCCCGGCGTGTCGTGCACCTCGGCGATGAGCGGCGTGATCAACGACAAGGGTGCGTGGTTCTTCCTCGACACCCACGTGCAGGTCGATCCCACCGCCGAGCAGATCGCCGAGGCGACGCTGCAGGCCTGCTACCGGCTGAAGAACTTCGGCATCGAGCCCAAGGTGGCGCTGCTCTCGCACTCCAACTACGGCAGCCACGACAACCCCAGCGCGGCGAAGATGCGCAAGGCCTGGCAGATCCTCAAGGCGCGCGCGCCCAAGCTGGACATGGACGGCGAGATGCAGGCCGACACCGCCTGGGACGAGGCGCTGCGCCTGCGCATGTTCCCGCACACCACGCTCAGCGGCCGCGCCAACCTGTTCGTGATGCCGAACCTGGACGCGGCCAACATCGCCTACAACATCGTGCGGGTGATGACCGACGGCGTCTCGATCGGGCCGATCCTGATGGGCGTCAACCGCTCCGCGCACATCCTCACGCCAGCCTCCACCGTGCGCCGCATCGTCAACATGACCGCGGTGGCCGCGGTCGATGCACAGATCCGCGCCGCGCAGGGCAGCCGGCGCGGTTGATCGGAACACACCACCACCGGCAGGGACGCAGCGCATGGCACGCAGTTCGATGGACGGCATGATGGGGCAACTGCGCCAGATGGCGAAACGCATCGCGCCGTTGTACTGGCTCGTCGGTGCCGCGAGGTACGCGCAGTTCCGCCTGCGGTTGGCGCGGGCGAACCGGGTGGACCCCGGCGTGCCGGCGCTGGGCCTGCCGCCGCCCATGCTGCGCTACCGGGTGCATCGGGCTTTCGATTCGGCCAGCTACCTGGCCAATGGCCGCCGCATCGCGCGCTGCCTGCTTGACACGCTGGCCGCGCACGGTGTGCGGCCGGAGCACCTGGTCGTGCTGGACTTTGCCTGCGGGCCGGGCCGGGTCATCGGCGAATTGGCGGCTGCCGCCAGCTCCTGCGAAATGCACGGCTCGGACATCGACGTGGAGGCCATCGACTGGGCGCGGGAAAACCTCTCCGCCGTGGCCCGGTTCGCGATCAACACCCCGGCCACGCCGACGGCTTATGCCGGCGGGATGTTCGACGTCATCTACAGCGTGTCGCTGTTCACCCACCTCGATGCGCCGGCGCAGGACGAGTGGCTCGCCGAAATGGCGCGGCTGCTGAAGCCCGGTGGCCTGCTGCTGGCCACCACCCACGGCCGTTCCGCCACCGGCAGCTGCACCGCGGAGGAACTCGCCGCGCTGGCGCTTGACGGGTTTGTCTATCGCACCGACCGCAAGGGTCGTTTCAAGGTCGACGGCCTGCCCGATTTCTACCAGACGACCTTCCACACCGTGGACTATGTACGCCGGCACTGGGCACGCCATCTCGCCGTGGTCGAGCACATCGAAGGCGGCCTGAACGGCAACCAGGACATCGTCGTGCTGCGCAAGCCCGTGCCGCAGCTCGTGCAAGCCGGATAGCCGTCCCTCTCCCGCCGGAAACCGTCTTCGTCGGTGCCGGCGCCATTGGCAGGTATCCGGGCAAACAACTAAACTCATGTGTTGTCGCGCCGCGGCCCCGGCGGCGCGAACCTTTTGCAGGCACACCCCACGGTGCCGTGGAGAACCCCGATGGACCAGCTCGACGAAATCCTGGACCAGGATCTTGACCCCACCGAAACCCGCGAGTGGATCGATTCGCTCGATGCGGTGATCCAGCACGACGGTACCGAGCGCGCGCATTACCTGCTGGAGAAGATGGTCGACACCACCCGTCGCTCGGGTGGCTACCTGCCGTTCAACCCGACCACCGAATACGTCAACACGATCCCGCCCGGGATGGAGGCCAAGAGCCCCGGCGATGCGGCGATGGAGTGGCGCATCCGCTGCCTGATCCGCTGGAACGCGATGGCGATGGTGGTGCGCGCCAACCGCCGGCCCGGTTCGCTGGGCGGCCACATCGCCAGCTTCGCCTCCTCGGCCACGCTGTACGACGTGGGCTTCAACCATTTCTGGCGTGCCCCCAGCGCCGACCACCCCGGCGACTTGATCGGCTACCAGGGCCACATCAGCCCTGGCATCTATGCGCGCTCCTTCCTCGAAGGCCGCATCGGCGAGGAGCGGCTCGACCTGTTCCGCGCCGACGTGGTCGGCGGCGAGCAGTCGCTCACCTCCTATCCACACCCGTGGCTGATGCCGGACTACTGGCAGGTGCCCACCGTGTCGATGGGGCTGGGTCCGATCCAGGCGATCTACCAGGCGCAGTTCTTCCGCTACCTGGAGAACCGCGGCCTGATACCCAAGACCGACCGCAAGATATGGTGCTTCCTCGGCGACGGCGAAGTGGACGAGCCGGAATCGCTGGGCGCGATCTCGCTGGCCGGCCGCGAAGGCCTGGACAACCTGATCTTCGTGATCAACTGCAACCTGCAGCGGCTGGACGGCCCGGTGCGCGGCAACGGCAAGATCATCCAGGAGCTGGAGGGCGTGTTCCGCGGCGCCGGCTGGAACGCCATCAAGGTGATCTGGGGCAGCTACTGGGATGCGCTGCTGGCGCGCGACAAGGACGGCACGCTGCGCAAGCTGATGATGGAAACCGTGGACGGCGAATACCAGGCCTGCAAGGCCTTCGGCGGCGCCTACACGCGCGAGCATTTCTTCGGCAAGTACCCGCAGACCCGCGAGATGGTGGCCAACTTCAGCGATGACGACGTCTGGCGCCTGAATCGCGGCGGCCATGATCCGCACAAGGTCTACGCCGCCTACCACGCGGCGGTGAACACCAAGGGCATGCCCACGGTGATCCTGGCCAAGACGGTGAAGGGTTACGGCATGGGCATCGGCTCGGGCGAGGCGGAGAACCCCACCCATCAGCAGAAGAAGATGACCGGCGATGCCGTGCGCACGTTCCGCGATCGTTTCCAGATTCCGGTGCCCGACGACAAGCTGGACAGCGTGCCGTACTACCACCCCGGCCCGAACTCGCCGGAGGTGGAATACATGCTGGAACGCCGTCGCGCGCTGGGCGGCTTCCTGCCGCAGCGCCGCCGCCGCACCGACGTGCCGTGCAAGGCGCCGGAGTTGTCCGCGTTCGAGCAGATCACCAAGGGCAGCGGCGAGCGCGAGATCTCCAACACCATGGCGCTGGTGCGCGGCATGAACCTGTTGCTGCGCGACAAGCAGCTCGGCCCGCGCGTGGTGCCGATCGTGGCCGACGAGGCGCGCACCTTCGGCATGGAGGGCATGTTCCGGCAGATCGGCATCTACGCGCCGTTCGGCCAGAAGTATCGTCCGCAGGATGCCGACCAGCTGCTGTACTACCGCGAGGCGCAGGACGGCCAGGTGCTGCAGGAAGGCATCTCCGAGGCTGGCGGCGTGTCGGCGTGGATCGCGGCGGGCACCAGCTATTCGCTGTCCAACCAGCCGATGCTGCCGTTCTTCATCTACTACTCGTTCTTCGGCTTCCGGCGCATCGGCGACCTGATCTGGGCCGCTGGCGACCAGCGCGCGCGCGGCTTCCTGGTCGGCGCCACCGCCGGCGCCAGTTTCCCCGGCGAAGGCCTGCAGCATTCGGACTGTGCCTCGCACCTGATGGCAGGCACCTTCCCCAACTGCCGCGCCTACGACCCGACCTGGTCGTACGAGGTGGCGGTGTTGCTGCACCACGGCGTCAAGGAGATGTACGAAGAGCAGCAGGACGTCTTCTATTACATCACCACCACCAACGAGAACTATGTCCACCCGGACATGCCCGAGGGCTGCTACGACGGCATCGTCAAGGGCATGTATCTGTTCCGGGACTCGGGATTGGGGAATCGGGATTCAGGCAAGGGCAAGAGCAAGGGCAAGACCGGCGCGCCGTGCGTGCAGCTGATGGCGGCGGGCGGTTCGCTGATCGAGGCGATTGCGGCGGCCGAGCTGCTGGATGCCGACTTCGGCGTGAAGGCCGACATCTGGTCCTGCCCCAGCTTCAGCGAACTATCGCGCGACGGCTTCGACTGCGAGCGCTGGAACCGCCTGCATCCGGAAGCGAAGCAGCGCGTGCCGCACGTCACCGCCAACCTGGCCGGGCGCGACGGCCCGGTGATCGCCGCCAGCGAATACGTGCGCGGCATGGTCGACCAGGTGCGCGCCTTCATGCCCGAGGGTCGCTCGTTCACCGCGCTGGGCGCCGACGGTTACGGCCGCTCCGACACCCGCGAGCACCTGCGCGAGTTCTTCGAGATCAGCCGCTACTGGATCGCCCACGCCGCGCTGGCCGCGCTGGCGAAGGAAGGCAAGGTCAACGCCAAGGACGTCAGCCGCGCGATCAAGGAGTACAAGCTCGACCCGGACAAGCCCAACCCGCTGACCGTCTGAGCCGGGTCGCCGCGATCGGAAAAGCCGCCCTCCGGGGCGGCTTTTCGCTGCCTGTCACTCCGCCGACAGAGCCTGCTGGATCGCTTCCAGTCCATGCCCGCGGGTCTCGATGCCGCGGCGGGCGAGCATCCATGCCGCCAGCCCCATCGGCAGGGCGATCAGCAGCGCCGACAGCACGAAGTGCCCGAACAGGCCGGACACGCCCAGCAGCGCGCCCAAGATGCCGCCGAACTTCGAGCCGCCGGCGATCAGTCCGGCGCCGGTGCTGCGCAGGTGCACCGGGTAGATCTCCGCCGCGTACGGGATCAGCGTGGCGATCACCCCGCTGATGCTCAGCAACAGCAGCACCGTGGCGGTGGTGGTCAGCGCCGGCGAGCGCAGCTGCATGGCGCCGATCGCGCAGAACAGCAACAGTGCGGCGGCGGTCAGGGCGATGAACAGCACCAGCGTGCGGATGCTGCTCCAGCGCTGATAGCCCCACACCACCAGGGCGATGCCGGGCAAGGCGAGCAGCGCCGAGCGCGCCAGCAACGCCGCGCTGGCCTGCGCATCGACGCCCAGCGTGACCAGGTTCGCCGGCAGCCACAGCAGGAAACCGAAGTTGGCCAGACCCCAGGCCACCGCGCAGGTCAGCAGCCCCCAGGTGATCGCGGCGTGGCGGCCGCGCAGCAGCGCGCGCATGCCGAGGCGCGCCGCATGGGCCGGCGCGATGACCGCCCCGGTATCGAGGTGGACCGGCGCCGCCTGCCCGGAGAAGCGCTGCAGCACCGCGCGCGCCTGCTCCTCCAGGCCACTCAGGGCGAGGAAGCGCGGCGACTCCGGAATGTAGCGGTTGAGCAGCACGATCAGCGCGCCGGTGGGCAGGTTCAGCAGCCACAGCGAGCGCCAGCTGTAGGTCGGCTCGAAGAGGGTCGCCGCGCCGGAGGCGAGCAGGTAGCCGGCCGAAGTGCCGACGCCGCCCAGCGCCACCAGCAGCCAACCGCGGTGCCGCGTGGGGATGGTCTCGGCCATCAGGGTGAAGGTGATCGGCAACATGCCGCCGGCAGCGGCGCCCATCATGAAGCACATCACCAGGTTGCCGCCGAACGCCGGCATCGCGCCGCAGATGGCCGTGCCCATGAACATCAGCGCCGACAGCAGGATCGCCGCGCGGCGGCCGAACAGATCGCCCAGCCGGCCCCATACCACCGAGCCGACCACGGTGCCGGTCAGCGCCGACAAGGCCAGGAAGCCCGCGGTGGAACCGCTGATGCCGTACTCGGCCGCCATGCCCGGCATCGCGAAGCCGATCGTGGCCGGCTTCATCACGTCCACCGCCAGCGCGACGGTGAGCACGCCGACCAGCTTCCAGTGCTCGCGGTTGAGCGGCACGTTGTCGGCGACGTGGAACGACACCGCGCCGCGATCCGGATGGGCGGTGCGGCGCATCTGCTCCATCCGCGGCATCAGCCCGTAGGCCGCCAGCAGCACGCCCAGCGGCACCAGCGCCATGCCGGCGAGCATCAGGCCGTCCATCGGCATGCCGGCGAGCCGGTAGTGCATCGGCGCGGCCATCGCCAGCATCGGCAGATGCGCCAGCACGCCGGCGATCACCGCGGCACAGCCAAGCCAGAATGCGACCGGGTGATGGAAAGTGAGATCGGTGCGAGCCATGCGACGACCGCCGGAAGGGCAAGTCGCAGCTTAGCAGCGACTCGGCGGCATGCCGCCACGACGCCGGCCATTACCGGTGCCGGGGCGGCTTGCGCGTGGTTCAGTGGTTCATTCGTCGTCGCTGCGGAATGCGCGACGCAACAGCAGGAACGCGCCGATGGTGCCGGCGATGATCGCGACCGTGGCCACCGGATGCCGCTGCACCTGGCGGCGTGCGCGGCGATAGCGGTAGTTCGCCTCGTCGGCGAGATCGCCGGCGACGCGCGTCAATTGCCGCCGGTAGTCGCTGCCGCGGTCGGAGAAGCGGTCGCGGATGCGCTGGCCGTGCCGGAACAGGCCACGCATCGCGCTGCCAGCGCCGTCGGCGTATTCGTGCGCACGGTCGCCGGCACGCTCGGCGGCGACCTCCGCGGCATCGCGAAGATGCTGCTCGATTTCCCGGTGATGCATGGCGGTCTCCTTCAGGTACAGCGGGAACGCCAATCTGCCTGTGGCGCCGTGACCACCGCGTAAAACCAGGTCGCCGTGACCATCGCGCCGTTCAGCCGCCGAGCCGATACTCGCCGCCGCGCTGCAGCGCGCGCTGGTAGGCGGGCCGCGCATGGATGCGCTGCAGGAAGGCGGACAGCCGCGGATGACGTGCATCCAGTCCGCCGCGCGCAGCGAAGGCTTCCAGCGGAAAACTCAGCTGGATGTCCGCCACGCTGAAGCGGTCGCCGACGAACCAGTCGCGCTGGCCCAGCTCGCCTTCCATGTAGTCGAGATGGAGTTTCAGTTGCGGATCGACGAAACCGCGCTGCGCCGTACGCGCGATGCGCTTCGCCACCGGCCTGGCGTAGAACGGCATCGGCGCCGCCTCGACGCGCCGGAACACCAGCTTGAGCAGCAGCGGCGGCATCGCCGACCCTTCGGCGTAATGCAGCCAGTAGTTGCAGCGCAGCCGTTCGGGCGTGCCGTGCGCGGGAATCAGCGTGCCGGCGCCGTGGCGATCGGCCAGGTACTCGACGATCGCGCCGGATTCGGCCAGCGTGAGTTCGCCGTCCGTGATGACGGGCGACTTGCCCAGCGGGTGCACCGCGCGCAGCTCCGCCGGGGCCAGCATGGTCCCGGGATCGCGCAGGTAACGCTTGATCTCGTATGGCAGGCCGAGCTCTTCCAGCAGCCACAGGATGCGCTGCGAGCGCGAGTTGTCGAGATGATGGACGGTGATCACCCGTGCATCAGAACGTACCGCACCGCCAGCTGCAAGCTCGGGGTTCCGGCACCGCGATCCGCGACAGCCCCGACCCCCCGCGTTCGTCGGATGCCTCCACCGTCACCACGTACGTCGCGCCCTTGTTCAGTGCGTGCAATTCCAGCCGCGTCGGCGGGCCCGCGAAGCGCTGATTCGTCTGGTGCTGGCGATCCGCGGAGATCTCCCGGCTCGCGATCAGTAGATCTCGCCCACGCAGCAGCGCAGGCTGCCGCCGGCCTTCTCGATCTCGCCCAGTTCCACTGCGCCGATGGTGAAGCCGTAACCGGCCAGCGCCGCGCGCTGTGCGCCGGTGAGCGAGGCGGCGGCGCGGGCGCTCATCCACACGCGCTCGTCGGAGAGCGTGATGGCGTTGCCGGCGAACGCCTGCTTCTGTGCCGGCGTCAGCCAGATCGCGCGATCGCCATACGCCGTGGCGATCGCCTGTGCCGCGGCCGGATCGCGGAAGCCATCGGCCGCGATGATCGCCGCGCGGCTGGCGAGCAGAGTCAGCAACACGTTGGTGTGGTATTCGGCGTCGGCCAGCTCGAAACAGTAGGTCAGGCGCAAGTCGAAAGCCTTGTGCATGGCTTGCGCGCCAGCCATGTCGCAGCGTTCGCTGAGGCCGCAGTAGCCGACGCCGCGGGCGCGGTCGATGACCAGCGAGCCGGTCAGTTCGGCGACCAGGCCCTCGCAGCCGGACAGGTCGATCTCGTCATAGCCCAGCACCTCGCCGAAGAAGGCGCGGATGTCGTGGCGTTCGGCCTCGCGCTGGCGCACCGGATGGCGCATGCGGCCGACGATCAGCCGCCCCGGCGCGGTGGCGAACACATTGTTGGGGAACACCGCGTCAGGGGTTGCCGGATCGCCGGGGAAGGTGATCACCGGCAGATCCGCGCGCAGTGCCTGCGCCAGCGCTCCGTGCTGGGCCAGCGCCTTGAGCGGGTCGACCGCCAGGTTCATGTCCATGTAGCGGTTGTCGCGTGCCGATTCCGCCGCCAGGGCGAACTCTGCCGGGGCCACCAGATAGGCGGCGCGCGCCGTGGCGGCGGCGCCGTCCCGTGGCGCGAGTGTGGCGAAGGCGTGCAGGAATTCGCTGGGCGACGTGGTGATCAACGGGACGGCTCCATGGGTTCTCGCGGGCTGGCAGCATATCCGTTCCCGTCCCCGGGCGCGCTTCGTTGACGCGCCCTTGCCGCGGACGCGGATAGGGTCGGGCTTCCACTGGTCAGTGAGGGCTGTCGCATGGGCCAAAACGCACCCAGCGTCCTCGTCCGCGAGGACGACATCGATCGACTGGAGGCACTGGTGCACCAGCTGCCTGCCAATGGCCACGTGGTGCTGTTGCTGAGCGATGGCAGCAGTTGCGACGGCGTGGTCAGCATGCGGCCCAGCGTGCAGGTGTTTCGCGACCCGCAGGGCCGCGAAGGCATCAACGCCGAGGTGCAGCTGGAGCGCCCGGATGTTCCGACGTGGCACCAGCGGGTATGGCTGGATCGGATCAGGCGGGTGGAGCACGTCGATTCGATCATGGCCAGCGAGAGCTGAAAGCATCCCGCGCGGTTGCACCGCGACCGCGGATCGTTCCAAGCTAGCCGCTGCCCTTCGCCTGGTATGCCGTCGATGAATCGCGTCCTGCTCCGTTGTGCCCCGCTGGCTTTCTGCGCCGTGCTGCTCGCCGGCTGTTCGCAAGGCCCGGGCACGCCCGAGCTCACCGCGCAGCAGCAGAAAGCCGCAGCCGACGCCGCCACCGCGGCGCGCAACCTCGACACCTATCGCCAATTGCTGAAACTGCACAACGACGAGATGGTGGTGACGATGGGCAAGGACATCGTGCAACGCTTCCCGCACAGCGATGCGGCGAAGGAAGTGATGCAGACGTTGCCCGCGATCGAGAAGCGCTACAAGGAAAACAGCGAAAAGAACCGGCTGGCCGCGCTGTGGACCTACCAGGTCGCGCCGATGGCCGGCGGCACGCAATCGACCGCCAGCATCTACAGCCAGGGCGACGACGGCGAGCCGGTGCGGCTGGTGCTGCGCCGGCATACCAGCTGGGGCCAGAGTGCCTTCCTCTATGGCAGCAAGCCCGGCTTCGTGTGCCGCGGCAACTGCACCATCACCGGCCAGGCCGACGGCAAGCCGGTGCGGATCAAGGCATTCGCCCCCGACGGCGGCGAACCGGCGCTGATGATCCGCGACGACAAGGCCTTCATCGCGCTGCTGGAGAAGACCCGCAAGCTGCAGCTGGACGTCACCCAGGTGGAGGGCACCAGGGATCGTCACCTGGTCTACGAAGTCGGCGGTTTCGACCCTGCCAGGTGGCAGCCGGTGCGCAAGGCGGGCAAGCGCTGAGCGTCGCGCGGTACACGTCACCGCGGGTTGGCGCGTTGTCCGTGATGTCTTTCCGTGGAGGATTCGCCATGTCCACTGTTCGTTCCTGCCTCGTTTTCGCGCTGGTTGCCGTGCTGGCCGCCTGCTCCAGCGTGCCCCTGGCGCAGCGCGAACGGCAGCGCGAGGCGGCATACGCCAGCGCGGCCGGTGCGCCGGTGCGCAGTTTCCATTTCTTCACCCTGTGGTCGTGGGAGCCGCTCGGCGACCACCAGGTGGTGGTCTACACCCGGCCGAGTCAGGCCTGGCTGCTCGACCTCGACGGCCCCTGCCAGAACCTGCCGTTCACGCAGGCGATCGGCCTTACCTCCAGTTCCGGCACCGTGTTCAGCCGCTTCGACAAGGTGCTGACCGGCGGGCCGTACGCGCCCTGCGTGATCTCGCAGATCCGGCCGATCGACGTCAGGCAACTGCACATCGCGCAGGAGGCGCAGCGCCAGATCGACGCCAAACCGCGCGAGACGCCGGCGGCCGACCACTGAGAAAACCGCTGCCGTCAGCGCACGATCGTCACCGGCACGTGCGCGCGCGCCAGCACGTTGCCCGAAACCGAGCCCAGCAGCCAGCGCGCCAGTGCACCGCGTTCGGTGTGGCCGATCACGATGTGATCCACGCCGTGCTCGTCGACCTGGCTGAGCAGCACGTCGCCGGGGCTGCCGTGGGTCAGCTCGATGTCCACCAGCTGGGCCGAGTCCGGCACGATCGTGGCCAGTTCGGCCAGCAGTTCCTGCGCACGCTGGGTGCCGGAGTCGGCCATCATCAGCGCGCAGGCGTCGGCGCCGCCTTCGCTGACCTGCAGCACCCACACCACGCGCACGCGGCCGCCGGTGCAGCGGGCCAGCTCGACCGCGAACCGGAATGCCCGTTGCGACGCATCCGAGCCGTCGTAACCCACCAGGGAATACTTGATCATCTCGATCTCCTTGCGCTGCGAGGCCCACCCTACGGCGAGCGCACGCCGCGAGGCAACCGTCACGCCGCAGTGCGCCTGCAGATGAACGGTGGTTCATGACCCTGCACGCGATTGTCACGCCGCGATGCACACGATTCGCACGTCGTTGCCGCAGCGCAACGAGCGGGCGGCCGCCGTGGCCAGAGTTCGGTGCCGCCTTCCATCCCTGCATTACAAGGAGCAAAGTCCATGATCAAGTCCACCTTTGGAATGGCCGCCCTGGTGCTGGCCTGCGCCGGCGCGATGACCGTGCTGCCGGCCGGCAACGCCCATGCCGCCGACGCCAGCGTGAAATGCGACATGGTCTACAACCTGTCCGGCTGGTCGTTGCTGTACAAGCACGCCGAAGGCACCGGCAGCGTCACCTGTGACAACGGCCAGCACGCCAACGTCAAGATCACCGTGGTCGGCGGCGGTCTCACCGCGGGCAAGTACCGCATCAACAACGGCAAGGGCGAGATCAGCAACGTGCACGGCATCGCCGATGTCTTTGGCGACTACGCCCAGGCCGGCGCCGAGGCCGGCGTGGTGAAGAGCTCGCAGGCGCAGGTGCTGACCAAGGGCACCGTTTCGCTGGCGCTGGCCGGTACCGGCGAGGGCGTCAACCTGGGCGTCTCGGTGGGCAAGTTCACCATCAGTCGTCCCTGATCGTTTCCGCCAGGAAAGCCGCGAGGGCGCCCGTCGGGCGCCTTCGCCTTTTCAGCGGCGCTACACTGCGCAGGTCGCCCCGTTTTTCGTCGTGGAGAAACCGCCATGCGCCGCCTCGCCCGCCTCGTCATCCTGTCGCTGTTGTGCGCATTCGCGGCTCCGGTGTTTGCCGCCGGCCCGCAGGTCGGCCAGGCCGCCCCGGCGTTTCGCCTGCAGGACCAGGCCGGCCATTGGCGCAGCCCGGCCGACTACCACGGCCACTGGCTGGTGCTGTACTTCTATCCCAAGGATTTCACCCCCGGCTGCACCACCGAGGTATGCACTTTCCGCGACGACATCGCCAAGCTGCGCCAGGCCGGTGCCGACGTGGTCGGCGTGAGCCTGGATGACGTCAAGTCCCACGCCGAGTTCGCCGAGAAATACCACGTGCCATTCCCGCTGCTGTCCGACGCCGAGCGCACGGTCGCCACCGCCTATGGCGTGCTTACCTCGCGCATGGGCATGCACTACGCCAGGCGCACCACCTTCCTGATCGATCCGCAGGGCCACATCGCCAAGGTCTACACCGACGTCGACCCGGAGAAGAACTCCGCCCAGGTGCTGGCCGATCTGGCCACGCTGAAGGCGGCTTCCTGATGCCGGTGGCGATGCGCGCGGAGCCGCTGTCGCGCGGTCGCCGGTTCATGCTGTGGCGTGTGCTGGTGTGGCTGTTGCTGCTGCTGGCGGCGTTCGGTTGCGTGCAGTATCTCAGCCACGCGCAACTGCTGTGGAGCCAGCGCCACGCCTACGCCGCCGACAGCGCCGCCCTGCGCACGCTGCACCGGCTGCTGGCCTGGGATATCGCCTACCTGCTGGCCGCTTTCACGCTTATCGTGCTGTGCGCCGGCTGCATCCTGCGCCAGGCCTGGGCGCGCCCGGCGATGCGCGTGGCCGCCGCGGTGCTGGCGCTGTGGATGCTGGCCAGCGGCGGCGCCATGCTGGCGCAATGGCCGCAGCTGCTGCAGGCCAGCCGCGACGCCCTGGGCCAACTGCACGACCAGGCCGCCCTGCAACAAGCCGTGCTGCACGCGCGCCGCAGCTACCTGCTGGCGCTGGTGCTGAAAGGCCTCGCCGTGCCGGTGCTGCTGTGGCTGAGCTGGCGGCTAGGCACGCCGGCGGTGCGCATGCAGTTTCACGCGCGGCGCTGAGAAGTCCGGCTGCGCAAAAGCCACGGAAGCATCTTCGGGCGGAACAGGCTGCCCGACAGCCAGGGGGAGAAACAATGAAGCGCTGCATGCTTGTCTTGTGCTGCATGATGTTGGCTGGCGTGGCCATTGCGAACGGGCGCGACGACCTGCGCGACCGCGTTCAGGCGAGCATGCTGGTCACCGGCACGATCGAAGTCGCGCCGGACGGCAGTGTCGTGACATACACGGTCGATCACCCGGACAAGCTGCCACCGGTGGTGAAGGACTTGCTTGCCAGGGCCGTCCCGGCGTGGAGGTTCGAACCGGTGACGCGTGACGGCAAGGCGGTCGGAGCCAAGGCGCCGATGGGGCTGCGCGTCGTGGCGAAGCCGGTGGGTCATGGCGGCTACGCCCTTGCCGTGGCCAGCAGCTGGTTCGGGCATTTGAACGACGAAGGCAGGCACGAGGCCGCGGCGGACGACTTCACGTACAAGCATCGGTTGTCGGTCGCGTACCCTTCCGATGCGGCGAGCGCCGGCGTATCCGGCACGGTGTATGCGCTGCTGAAAGTGGGCCGCGACGGCAAGGTCATCGACGCGGCGGCGGAGCAGGTGAATCTCCGCATTCGTGCCAGCGAGAGGGACATGGCGACATGGCGGAAAAAGCTGGCGGATGCTGCCTTGCGTGCCCTGCGACGCTACACATTCCATGTCCCCACGACGGGCCCGGATGCCGCCGAACCTTATTGGCTGGCCCGCGTCCCCGTGGATTTCGCCCTCCATGGATTCCATGCGCCGAAAGTTGCGCGGAAAGCGGATTACGGCCAATGGCAGCCCTACGTCCCGGGCCCGCTGCAGGAGCCGGACTGGGCCGACAAGCGCCGTCTCGCGGGGAGCCCGGATGCCACGCCCGAGGATGGGTCGCTGCTCGCCGACATGTCATTGCACCTGCTTGCACCGCTCGGTGGCAGCTGACCCGTTCCGCGGCGTGCGAGGCGTGCTGGCGAAGGCGCCTGAGCGGCGCGGTATTCCGTTCAGCACGGGTTGGCGGGTAGCTCGGTATCCATGCAGGTTGTCGTTTAAGGAAGATTGCCGATGCGCGTCCTGTTTTCAGCAGTGATCGCTGCCGCCGTGCTGGCGGCGATGCCCGTGCAGGCGCAGGACCTGGCGGCGACCTGCCACGCCAGCAGCAGCTATGACGTGACCCTGCAGCCGCAAGGCGTGCTGTTCGACCGCTCCACGCCGGCGCCGACGCGGGTGGAGCTGCACGACGGCAGCCTGCGCACGGATGGCGTGGCGGTGGTGTTGACGCCGCCGCAGCAGGATCGGCTCAGCGTGTTCCAGCGCGACCTGCAGGCGCTGGCGCCGCGGGTCCGCCAGGTGGCGCAGAACGGCGTGGACATGGCGGCGCAGGCGTTGCGCGAGGAAGTGGCCGGGCTGGGCTTGGCGGCGGCGACCCGGGTCGAGTTCGACCGCCGGCTGGCCGCGCACGCGAGCGAACTGAAGCAGCGCATCGCGCGCAGCCAGAGCACGCACGACTGGCAAGGCGACCTGATTCAGCAGTATGCCAATCAGGTCAGCGCCGACCTGATGCCGCTGGTCGCCGGCGATCTCGGCCAGCAGGCGATCGACGCGGCGCTGGCCGGCGACCTGCAGAGCGCGGCAGACCTGCGCGATCGCGCCGGTTCATTGGTCACCACCTTGCAGCCGCGCCTGCAGCAACGCATGCAGGCGCTGCGTCCGCAGATCGAGGCGCTGTGTCCGTCGATCCAGCGCCTGGCGCGGTTGCAGCAAGGCTTGCAAGACGCGCACGGCCAACCGTTGAACCTGCTGCATGTGGACGCGACCTCCGGCGCATCGGCGGCGGCGCCGGCGGATTGAATCGCCGCGCCGGCTTGCCCGTCGCGTGTCGCCACGTGAAGATGGACGCCCTTCATCGCAGGCTTCGGGCGAGGTGCGCATGGCCGTGCAACCGCGGGACGTTCTTGATTTCTGGTTCGACCCGGCGCATGCCGCGCACTGGTTTGCGAAGGATGCCGCGTTCGACGAGCAGATCCGTCGACGCTTTGCCGTAGCGGCCGACGACGCCGCGCAGGGGCGCCTCGATGCGTGGGCCAGCAACCCCGCTGACTGGCTGGCGCTGCTGATCCTGCTCGACCAGCTTCCGCGCAATCTCCATCGCGGCGATGCGCAGGCCTGGGCGGCCGACGTCAAGGCGCAGCGCATTGCCTTGTCGGGTCTGGCCGGCGGTTTCGATCAGGCACTGCCGCCGCTGCAGCGGGTGTTCGCCTACCTGCCGCTGGAGCACGCCGAGGACATGGGCTTGCAGCAGCGCGCGGTGACCTTGTTCGAGGCGCTGCACGCGCAGGCGCCCGTTGCGGGGCGTGCCCGCTTTGCCGAATTCCTGGACTATGCTCGGCGCCATCGCGAGGTGATCGCGCGCTTCGGCCGCTTTCCGCATCGCAATGCCGTGCTGGGCCGCGACAGCACGGCCGCGGAACGGGAGTATCTGGCGCAACCGGGCGCAGGCTTCTGACCGATCTGCGCGAGCACACCCCCCATCACCGACCAGGGAGCAGGTCATGCGCAAGATTCTCATCGTTGTCCTCGGGTTCGCCCTCGGCACGGCCGCGCAGGCGTCCAGCACCTTGCGCGTCGGCAGCCAGGTGCTGGTGGCTGGCGACAGCCAGGAGCGGGTGGTCGAGCTGCTGGGCAAGCCCTCCTCGAAAGTGCATCCGCATCGCGCGCGACACTCGCGCCGGCGCGTGCAAGTGCTGGAGCGCACCGACGGCGGCGAGCGCTGGCGCTATCGGCGCGAGGGTCACATCACCGTGGTCACGATCGTGGATGGCCGCGTGGTCGACATCGACGACCGCAAACTCTGACGCGACGAGTCGCAAGCGTTTCCCTGATGGCCGATTTGCTAGGCTGTCGCGGCCTTGTCGCAACGAGTCGATGTCATGCACGATTTTCTGGAGCAACTGCTGGGCAGCACGCTTTCCGAGGGCGTCATTCAGGCCGGGCTGAACCTGCTGGTGGCACTGGTGATCCTGCTGGTCGGGATCTGGCTGGCGGCGCGGCTGGCCAATTTCAGCCAGCGCGCGCTGCAGCGCGCCGCGGTCGACGTCACGCTGGCCGGTTTCCTGCGCAACCTGATCTACGGCGTGCTGGTGGCGGTGCTGATCGTGATGGCGCTGACCAAGGCCGGCGTGCCCTCGGCACCGCTGGTGGCGGCGCTCGGCGCCGGCGGGCTGGCGATCGGCCTGGCCCTGCAGGGCTCGCTGAGCAACCTCGCGTGGGGCGTGCTGCTGGTGGTGTTCCGGCCGTTCCGCGTCGGTGACTACGTCAGTGCCGGTGGCACCGAAGGCACGGTGCAGAGCATCAACCTGATGCATACCCTTGTTCTGTTGCCGGACAACCGCGAGGCCACCTTGCCGAACGCGAAGATCGGCAGCGACGTCATCGTCAATTTCAACCGGCGCGGCACGCGGCGTTTCGAACTCAAGCTCGGCATCGGCCATCGCGACGATACGGACCAGGTGATGGCAGGGATCGTGCGCCTGCTCGAAGCGGACGCGCGCGTCCTGAAGGACCCCGCGCCGGGCGTGTGGATCGACAGCCTGGCCGGCCAGACGGTGAACCTGGTGGTGCGCGGCTGGACCTCGAGCGCCGACGGCTGGAACACGCAAACCGACCTGCTGCGTGCGATCAAGCGGCAGATCGACGCCGGCCAGATCAGCATCCCGACCGCGCCGCTGGATGTCCGGCTGATGGGCGATGCGGCGGCGTCCGCGCGGGACTGAGCGCGGACGCTACTGCAGCGTCACCGCACGCCGGTTGTCACTGGAGACCTTGTCGATCAGCTTGTTGTACGGGTCGATGCCGGCCACCGCGGGCTTGCTGTCGACGGTGACGGTGACGGTGCTGTCGCCGTCACCGATCATCCGTTTCTCCAGGTACAGCGGCTTGCCTTCGATGCCGGCGCCTGCGGGCGCGGCGAACACGCCGACCTCGATCGGGAAGTCGATCTTCCCGCGGGTTTCCTTGCCCTTGCCGTCGACGTGGATCTTGCCGGCGTGCAGCTTCATGGTCACCTCGTACTTGCCGTCGGGCAGTTTCTTCGCGGTGGCGTCGGTCATGCGGTTGTCGAACAGGGTGATCTTCCAGAAGAAGTCGTCCAGCATCGGCTGCCACGTCGGGCCGAGGTACTTGCCCAGCGCGTCGACGAAGATCTTCGAGGTCACGTAGGGCGGCTGCTGGAAGCCGTAGTCGACGAGGAACTGCTTGAGGAAGGCGTCGAGCCTGTCCTCACCCACGTAGTCCTGCAGCGCGTAGAAGATCAGCGAGCCCTTGCGGTAGTGGATGTAGGGCTGGTTCTCCACCTTGGCCAGCGGCTCCTCGGCCACCTTCTCCGTGGCGCGTCCGGTGAGGTACATGTCCAGCTCGTACTTGAGGAACTTGCGCATGTGGTCGGCGCCGTACTTGTGCTTGAGCACCATCAGCGAGCTGTACTGCGACAGCGATTCGCTGAGCATGGTCGAGCCCTGCATGTCGGCGCCGATCACCCGGTGCGCCCACCACTGGTGCGCGATCTCGTGCGCGGTGACGTCATAGACGTAGTCGATGCGGCTCTTGTCGCGCAGGTCGGCGATGAATCCGATGGATTCGGAGAACGGAATGGTGTTGGCGAAACTCTGCGCGAACGCCATGTAGCCCGGGAACTCCAGGATGCGCAGCTGCTTGAACTGGTACGGCGTGTAGTGGCTGTCGTAGTAGGCAAGCGAATCGCGCGCGCTCTCCAGCATGCGGTCCACGTTGAAGGCATGCGCGGGGTCGTGATAAACCGACACCTTCACCCCGCCGACCTCTTCGCTCTTCACGGCATAGCGCGCGGAAAGATAGGCGAAAAAGTTCAGCATCGGCTGCTGCATCACGTAATGGAAGTAGCGGCGATCGCCCTGCACCCACTCCTTCTGCAGCGTGCCCGGCGCCAGCGCGATCTGGTCGGCGGCCGTCGACACCGTGGTGTCGAAGCTGATCCAGTCGGCGTCGTGGCTGATGTAGGTGTTGGCGCGCGCGGCCTGGTCGCCCAGCGGCGGCATGCGCGGCACGTCGAGCCTGAGGCCGTACTTCCTGCGGTCATTGCGGTCGGTGAGCTGGAACCGACTCTGGTAGCCGAACTGGGGCAGCATCTGGTTGTTGAAGAAGGTGCCGTTGTGCACCAGGAAGGTTTCGCCCGAGTCGTTGGTGAAGCCCCTGGGTGCGTAGTCGAGGGTGAAGTCGAAGGACATCGACGCGCCAGGCGCCAGCGGCGTCCTGAGCCGGTAGATGGTCACGTTGAGGCGCTTGTCCTGCTTCACCGTGTCGTGCGGCGCGAAGTCCAGCCTCGTGGGCGCGAAGCCGTCGGCATGGTTCACGAACAGCTCGGTCACCGGCACCGCGAGCTTGTTGGTGAGGGTGTAGTGCCCGCGGATGAGCAGCTTGCGCCGGTAGGGGTAGATGTCCACGTCGGCCTTGACTGCCGTGATGCGCGGCTGCGGCATCGTGGCGTATTCCGCATAGCGCTTTTCGTAGTCGGCCTGTTCGCGTTTCTGCTCCGTGCTGCTGGTGTAGGTGTTGAGCACGTGGGTGTTGTAGTAGATGAAGCCGCCCAGCCCGGCGAAGCCGAGCAGCGACAACGTCAGCACCGCGGCCAGCGCCGGGTTCGCCCGCGCGCGCGCCTCGCGCAGGCGGCCGCGCCAGCCGGCACCGGTGCCGCGTACCCACAGCAGCGCGGCGAGCACCAGCAGCGCCAGCGCCAGGCAGCCCCAGTACGCGTTGAACCACAGCGCGCCGACGATGAAATGGCCGAAGCCGTTCATGTCCGAGTACGGCACGCTGGGCGCGCTGCCGTAGTTGTAGAGGTTGTCTTCCCAATGCAGCAGGCTGAAAGCCAGTGAGCTGACCAGCCACAGGATGCTGAGCAGATACGCGGCGAACTTGTGGTTGCAGACCACCTGCAGGAACAGCGCCAGCGCCGCCACCAGCACGAACGGGATCGCGTACAACCCCAGCATGCGCAGATACAGCCACGGTTCGATATGCGTGTAGCCGTGGGCGAGTTGCCAGCCCATGCCGACCAAGGCGCCGGCAAGAAGCATCAAGACGATCACCGCGAGCAGCGCGCCGAGCTTCGCCAGCATCGCCACCCAGTCGGGCGCGGGGAAGGCGTCGCTCACTCCGGCCATGCCGTGCGTGCGTTCGCGCCACACCAGTTCGCCGGCGTAGAAGATCACCACGATCATCAGCGACAGGCTGAAACTGCCGTTGATGGTGGCGAGCACCTGGTGGGTGACCGGCCATACCGGCGTGCCGTAGACCAGGCCGGCCGTCGACAGCGAGACGAACATCACCGCCAGCGCCAGCAGCAGCAACACCAGGAACGCGGCGCCGCGCAGCACGCCCAGCGTGTCGAACACGAACTGTGCACGCAGCTGCGCCAGTCGTGCGCGACGGTCGTTGCCGATGGAAACTTTCGGCAACGCGAGCGCGCTGCTGCCGGCCTGCGGGCGCAGCATCGGCGGCTCCGCGCGTTTCTTGCGCCGCGGCAGCTTCAGGCCTTCGCGGTCGGTGCGGAACAGCGCGAACGCGGCCACCAGCAGCAGCGCCGACACCGCCAGCCATAGCAGGCGGTTGAACAGCAGCACGCCATCCAGCGCGGGCAGCAGGTGGTTGGTCTGCTCGGCCGTCCAGTAGCGGGTGACCAGGCCAACGGTGCGCCCGCCGAAGGGATCGAGCATCGCCGCGAGCCAGCGGTTGTCGAGGTCGCGGCTGAGTGCGCCGACGATGCCTTGCAGCACGAAGTAGGCGATCACGCCGATGTAGCTGGCCAGCAGCGAGCGCGTGACCGTGGCCAGCAGGAACAGCAACGCGGCGATGAACAGCAGATTGGGCAGCACCAGCACGCCGAAGCCCCAGGCGTAGCCGCGCCAGTCGGGCGCGCCCATGCGCGCGGCGTCCACCCACGGCATCGCGCCGCCCAGCGCAATGGCCAGCGCGCAGGCGGCGAGGATCGCCACCAGCACCAGGTAGCCGGCCAGGAAGCGCCCGCCGAGGAAGGCCTTGCGGCTCATCGGCGTGGCGAACAGCAGCTCCGCCGTGTTCTGCTCGAAATCGCGCGTGGCGGCGGCGGCGATGAACACCACCACCAGCAGGATGCTGAACACCGTCATCACGTCGAGCAGGCGCGCGATCACCAGTGGCGCGTTGCGCGTCACGTTGCCGGTGGCGCCGGCCACCACGATGGCATCGGTGCTGGCCAGTGCGAAGGCGATGCCCACGGCGGCGGCGAGGATGACCCAGAACAGCGGCGCCCTGAGCTGCTGGCGCCATTCGAAGCGGAGGATTTCGAGCAACATGGCTTCCTTCCCGATGGGCGACGTCAGGCGGCGCGCGCGGTGGCCTGCGCGCGCAGGCGGCCGAAGTAGACGTCTTCCAGGTCCGGCGCCACCGGTTCGAAGCCCGCTTCGGGCCGCTCGTCGGCGAGCACGTGCAGCAGGGTGCGCCCCGCGGCGAGGCGCGTGGAGAGGATGTTCATGCGCGCGCGGTAGCCGTCCAGCTCGGCCTTGTCGATGCTGCGCCGCCAGACCCTGCCCTCCAGCGCACGGATCGCCTCGTACGGTTCGCCGGTCAGCAGCACCTGGCCCTGGCCGATGATCGCCATGCGCGAACACAGGTCGGTGACGTCCTCCACGATGTGGGTGGACAGGATCACCACCATCCGCTCGCCCAGCTCGGCGAGCAGGTTGAGGAAGCGGTTGCGTTCTTCCGGATCGAGGCCCGCGGTGGGCTCGTCGACGATGATCAGGCGCGGTTCGCCGATCAGCGCCTGGGCAATGCCGAAGCGCTGGCGCATGCCGCCGGAGTAGGTGCCGAGCTTGCGCTTGCGCACGTCCCACAGGTTGACCTGGCGCAGCAGGGCCTCGACCAGCTCGCGCCGCTCGCCCTTCACGGTGACGCCCTTGAGCACGGCGAAGTGCTCCAGCATGGCCTCGGCCGAGACTTTCGGATACACGCCGAACTCCTGCGGCAGATAGCCGAGCAGGCGGCGGGTGGCCTGCTTGTCGGCGAGCAGGTCCATGCCGTCCAGCGTGATGGTGCCTTCGTCCGGGTCCTGCAGCGTGGCGATGGTGCGCATCAGCGAGGACTTGCCCGCGCCGTTGGGACCGAGCAGGCCGAACATGCCGGCCGGGATGTCCAGCGATACGCCGCGCAGCGCCCGGACGCCATTGGCGTAGGTCTTGGAAAGGTCACGCAGGATCAGCATCGAGAAGGTTCCTGTGCCGCGTGCTGCGGCTTGTCATGGCATCAGGGTAGGGCACGAACGCGAACGCCGCGCCCGCTCAAGGTAATGCATACGCCTGCGAATGGAAGGTGCCGTTGGTATGGCCCGGCATGGCGCCGCCCGGGCGCACCGCGCGCGCCTTGGTTATGATTGACGTCTTGACTGGCGCCGCGCCATCCCCGAGCGCCGCACCAAAAGCCTTGCAGGAGTCATCATGGCCGACCTCAAAGAAGCCCTCGTCCCCGACATCGGCCACGACGGCGTGCCCGTCATCGAAGTACTGGTCAAGGCCGGCGACAGGGTCGAGAAGGACCAGAGCCTGGTCACGCTTGAATCGGACAAGGCCACGATGGAAGTGCCCGCGCCGTTCGCCGGCACCATCAAGGAGATGAAGCTCAAGGTGGGCGACGAGGTTTCCGAGGGCGCGGTGATCGCCCTCATCGAAGCCGACGGCGCAGCCGCCGAAGCGCCTGCCGCCAAGCCCGCCGCCGCAGCGCCGGTGCCGGCGCCGCCCGCGCCTGCCCCGGCCCCCGCCGAACCGAAGCCCGCCCCCGTCGCCGCCCCGGCCGCCCAGCCGGGCCACGCGCCCGAAGGCGACGTGTCGCCGCAGGCGCGCCCGCCGATGGATGCCAGCATCGTGATGCCCGGCGACGCGCCGTATGCCAGTCCCGCCGTGCGCGCCTTCGCGCGCGAGCTGGGCGTGGACATCCGCCAGGTCAAGGGCAGCGGCCGTGGTGGGCGCATCCAGCGCGACGATGTCAGCGGCTATGTCAAGCATGCGCTGGCCTCCGGTGCGCGGCCGTCGGGCGGGGCCAGCGCTGCGGTCGGCGGCCTCAGCCTGCTGCCGTGGCCGAAGGTCGACTTCGCCAAGTTCGGCGCGATCGAGGAGAAGCCGCTGTCGCGCATCCAGAAGATCTCCGGCGCGAACCTGGCGCGCAACTGGGCGATGATCCCGCACGTCACCCAGCACGAGGACGCCGACATCACCGAGATGGAGGCGTTCCGCAAGCAGCTCGGCGCCGAGAACAAGGACCTCAAGATCAGCCCGCTGGTGTTCCAGATCAAGGCGGTGGTGGCCGCGCTGAAGCAGTTCCCGCAGTTCAACGCCTCGCTCGACGAGTCGGGCGAGAAGCTGATCCTGAAGAAGTACTTCCACATCGGCATCGCGGTGGACACGCCCGACGGCCTGGTGGTGCCGGTGATCCGCGACTGCGACAAGAAGGGCCTGCTCGACCTGGCGCGCGACCTGGCCGAAATCTCGAAGAAGGCGCGCGACAAGAAGCTCGGCCCGGCCGAGATGTCCGGCGGCTGCTTCTCGATCAGCTCGCTCGGCGGCATCGGCGGCACCTACTTCACGCCGATCGTCAACGCGCCGGAAGTCGCCATCCTCGGCGTCTCCAAGTCGGTGACCAAGCCGGTGTGGAACGGCAAGGAATTCGCGCCGCGGCTGATCCTGCCGCTGTCGCTGTCGTACGACCATCGGGTGATCGACGGCGCGCTCGCCGCGCGCTTCGCCAGCTTCCTCGCCAATCAGCTCGGCGACATCCGCCGGCTGCTGCTCTGACGGGGGGCGATGACCATGGCGAACACGATCGAGATCAAGGTTCCCGACATCGGCGGCCACGACAGCGTGCCGGTGATCGAAGTGCTGGTGAAAGTCGGCGACACGGTGGCGACGGAACAGAGCCTGATCACGCTGGAGTCGGACAAGGCGACCATGGAGATTCCTTCCAGCGCCGCCGGCGTGATCAGGGAGCTGAAGCTCAAGGTGGGCGACGAGGTTTCCGAGGGTGCGGTGATCGCCGTATTGGAAACCGACGGTGCAGCCGTCTCGCCGTCCCCCTCTCCCGCTTCGGGAGACGACCGCAAGGATGCGGGAGGTAGAGCAATGCAAGGAGCAATTGCCGAGGGCAGGGGTGAGGGTGCGGGGTCGCCGGGCAGCTCCAACGAAGAAGCGACCAAGAGCAGCCAGCCTCCTGCGAGCTCCCCCCCCTCACTTCAATCTTCTCTCCAGGGGAGAGAGGAAGCGAAGGCGCCGCAGGCGGCAGCGGCATCGTCCAAGCCCGCCGACATCCAGTGTCAGCTGGTCGTGCTCGGCTCCGGCCCCGGCGGCTATTCGGCCGCGTTCCGCGCCGCCGACCTTGGCGTCGACACCGTGCTGGTGGAGCGCTATGGCACGCTCGGCGGCGTCTGCCTCAACGTGGGCTGCATCCCGTCCAAGGCGCTGCTGCATGCCGCCGCGGTGATCGACGAGGCCGCGGCGATGGCCGCGCACGGCGTCGCATTCGGCGCACCGAAGATCGACCTGGACAAGCTGCGCAGCTTCAAGGGCAAGGTGGTCGGCCAGCTCACCGGCGGCCTCGCCGCGATGGCGAAGCAGCGCAAGGTGCGCACGCTCGTGGGCACCGGCATGTTCGTGTCGCCGCACGAGATGGAAGTCCAGACGGCCGAAGGCACGAAGCTGATCCGCTTCGAGCATGCGATCATCGCCGCCGGCTCGCAGTCGGTGAAGCTCCCGGCGTTCCCGTGGGACGACGAGCGCGTGGTGGATTCCACCGGCGCGCTGGAACTCAAGGACGTGCCGAAGAACCTGCTGGTCGTCGGCGGCGGCATCATCGGGCTGGAAATGGCCACGGTGTACTCGGCACTGGGCAGCGCGGTGACCGTGGTCGAGTTCATGGACCAGCTGATCCCCGGCGCCGACGCCGACCTGATCCGGCCGCTGGCCAAGCGCCTGGCCGGCCGGCTCAAGGGCGTGCACCTGAAGACCAAGGTGGTCAGCGCGAAAGCCACGAAGAAAGGCATCGAGGTCGGCTACGAAGGCGACAGCATTCCCGAAACCACGCTGTTCGACCGCGTGCTGGTCGCGGTGGGCCGCTCGCCGAACGGCAACAAGATCGGTGCGGACAAGGCCGGCGTGGCGGTGAGCGAGCGCGGCTTCATCAACGTCGACACGCAGATGCGCACCAATGTGCCGCACATCTACGCCATCGGCGACCTGGTCGGCCAGCCGATGCTGGCGCACAAGGCCACCCACGAGGCGCACGTCGCGGCGCAGGCCGTGGCCGGGCAGAAGAGCCACTTCGACGCGCGGGTGATCCCGTCGGTCGCCTACACCGACCCGGAAATCGCCTGGGTCGGCGTGACCGAGCGCGAGGCGAAGGAGAAGGGCCTGAAGGTCGGCGTCGGCAAGTTCCCGTGGGGCGCCTCGGGCCGTGCCATCGGCATCGACCGCACCGAGGGTTTCACCAAGCTGATCTTCGACGAAGACACCCACCGCATCGTCGGCGCCGGCATCGTCGGCGTGCACGCCGGCGACCTGATTTCCGAGCTGGCGCTGGCGATCGAGATGGGTGCCGAGGCGGCCGACATCGCGCTCACCATCCATCCGCATCCCACCCTGGGCGAGTCGGTCGGCATGGCGGCGGAAGTCTACGAAGGCACCATCACCGACCTGTACCTGCCGAAGAAGAAGTAGGCAGGGCGGTGGCGGAAAGCGGAAGCCCGGGGTGATCCGGGTTTTTCCGCGGGCAGATCCGAAGGTAGCGCGAGCGCTGGGCGCTCAAGGCAGCGAGGCCGCCATGTCATTGAAGGTATGCGTCGCCGGCGCCACGGGATGGGCCGGCTCCGAACTCGCCCGTGGCATCGCCGCGGCCGGGGACCTGGCACTGCTGAGCGCGGTGTCGCGTCGCCATGCCGGGCAGCTGCTCGGTGACGTGCTGGGCGAACCGCGGCTGGCGGCGCCGGTGTTCGCCACGACCACCGAGGCACTGGCGCAACCCTGCGACGTGTTCGTCGAGTACACCCATCCGGACAGCGCCAAGGCGAACATCCTCGCTGCGCTGGAGCAGGGCGCGCACGTGGTGGTGGGCACCTCGGGCCTCACCGACGCGGATTACGCGCAGATTGACGCGCTGGCGCGCGAGCGGCGGCGCGGCGTGCTGGCCTGCGGCAACTTCGCGCTGACCGCGGTGCTGCTGATCAAGTTCGCCGAGATGGCGGCCAAGCTGATCCCGCAGTGGGAACTCATCGACTACGCCGGCGCCGGCAAGCCGGACGCGCCCAGCGGCACCGTGCGCGAGCTGGCCACGCGCATGGGCAAGGTGCGCCAGCCGCAGCTGGAGGTGCCGCTGGAGCGGACGGTCGGCCTGCGCGAGACGCGTGGCGGCACGCTGGCCGGCAGCCAGGTGCACGCGTTGCGCCTGCCCGGTTTCGTGCTCGGCGCCGAGGCGATCTTCGGCCTGCCGGACCAGACCCTGACGATCCGCCACAACGCCGGCGGCAGCGCCAAGCCCTACGTGGACGGCGCGCTGCTGGCGATTCGCAAGGCGCCCGGCCTGCTCGGCCTGCACCGCGGGCTGGACGCCGTGCTGGATCTGTAGGAGCCCGCTGGCGGGCGATGCTTTTACGTCACGCGACGAAGAGCATCGCCCGCCAGCAGGCTCCTGCAAGCCGGGTGGAAGGGCATCGTGGCCGGCTCAGTTTGGCCGCTTCCCTATCTGCCGCTGCCATAGTCCCAGCAGCCACGACGCGCCGAGGCAGCCGCCCAGCGCCAGCAGCCAGTGCGTGGCCGGGGCGTGCGGGGCCGGCAGCAGCGCCGCGAACGAGGGCAGCCAGGTGCCGCCGTAGATCGCCACCACCGCGCCCGCGGCCACGGCCAGGGCAATCGCCAGCGCCAGCGCCAGCAGGGATTCGACCGAGCGACCGGCGGGACCGGCCGCGACCCGCGCAGCCAGCTGTCGCGCGAAATCCGCCGGCAGCGCGTCCGGCAACGGTTCGCGCAGGGTGCGCGCGAGCAGGCGGTAGCGTCGGCTGCGCGCATCGTCGCCGGTGGAGTCGAGCTGCAGGCGCTCGCGCCGCATGGCGTTTTCCTGCGCCAGCCATTCGCGCTCCTGCGCGGCGTCGTCGAAGGGCGGGATGTGGTCGTCGATGTGCTGGATCATGCTGCAACTCCGGTCCGTGTTTCGAGCGCACCGCGCAGGCGCAGGCGCGAGCGGAACAGGTGGCTCTTGATGGTGCCGTTGGCCAGTCCTGTCATCCGGGCGATCTCCGGAATGGTGGCCTCTTCGAGGTAGTACAGGGTCAGCAGCGTGCGCTGCAGGGGCGGCAACTGCTCGATCGCGGCGTGCAGGTGCCGCGCCGTTTCCTCATCCGCGCAGGCCGCCTCCAGGTCGAAGCCGTCGCCGATGTTTTCCACCAGCGCGTAGTCGTCGCTGTCGTCGCTGGGCTCGACCAGCGCAATGCGCTTGTGCTGCAGGTGGCGCAGCGCGATGGTGTACGCGACGCGGCCGATCCAGGATTTCAGCGCGCTCTCGCCGCGGTACTGGTGCAGGCACTGGTGCACGCGCAGGAAGGTGTCCTGGCACAGCTCGCGCGCGTCCTCCGGGTTGCGCACCATGCGCTGGATGATGTGCCAGCACAGTCCCTGGTGTTCGCGCACGAGACGTTCGAACGCGCCCGGCCGGTTGGCCAGCACGGCGTCGACCAGCTCGCGGTCGGGGCTGCTGCGGATGTCATCCATGGGCAATGGATACGTGCCGGCGGGAAACGGTTGCGGCGATCTTGCTGCAACCGTTCGGTGAAAGCCCGTATCCAAGGTCACGAAGGTCCACCATCCGCCGCCGAGGAGTCACCCCATGAATTTCGAAGCCCTGATCCCGATCAGCCTGTTTGTCTGCATTGCCTATGCCATCAAGGTCGTGGTCGACGCGCGGGTGCGCCAGCGCATGGTCGCCGCCGGTGGTTCGGCGGACCTGGTCGACTCGGTGCTGCGCGACGAGGAGCTGCGCCGGCGCCATTCCTCGCTGCGCTGGGGCATCGTGCTGGTCGCGCTGGCGCTCGGCTTCGGCCTGATCCAGTGGTTCGGCTGGCAGGACGTCACCCCCGGCATGGTCGCCGTGCTGGCCGGCGCCACCGGCCTGGGCAACCTGGCGTTCTTCGCGATCTCGCGCAAGCTCGCCTGAAGCTGGTTCAATGGCGGGCATCGCCGCGCTGTCGGCATGCCCGCATGAGCCGGTCGCGTGAACGAACAACTGCTGTTCAACCTGGTGGACCTGGCCGGCACGTTCGCGTTCGCGATCAGCGGCGCGACCGCGGCCAGGCGCGGCAACCTCGATCTGTTCGGCATCCTGGCAATCGCCTTCATTACCGCGTGCGGCGGCGGCATCGCGCGCGACCTGTGCATCGGCGCGATCCCGCCGGCCGGCCTGTCGGACTGGCGCTACCTGTTCACCGCCGTGGTCGCCGCGCTGCTGACCATCGTGGCCTATCCGTGGGTGGAGCGGCTGACCTATCCGGTGCGGCTGTTCGATGCGATGGGGCTGGGCCTGTTCGCGGTGTATGGCGCGCACAAGGCGCTGGCGTACGGCAACAACGCCGAGGTCGCGATCCTGCTCGGCATCGTCACCGCGGTCGGCGGCGGCATGGCGCGCGACGTGCTGCTGACCCGCGTCTCGATCGTGCTGCAGCGGGAGATCTACGCTTCGGCGGCACTGATCGGCGCCGCACTGACGGTGCTTGGCGAACATCTCCACTGGCCGGCGGTGTGGGCGACCTGGCTGCCGATCCTGGTGTGCTTCGGCCTGCGCTTCCTGTCGCTGCACCTGCACTGGAACCTGCCGCGCTTCGGACGCAGCAAGCCGCACTGACGTGCCGCTCTTCCTCCCGTGCGCGGCACGCACTGCCATTGGTCACCTTTGCCCGGTTGGCATCGCATGCTAGTTTTCCGGATTCGGGCGGGGAGCCCGTCATTCCAGGGAACTGCTACATGACTGCAGCGAGCGTGCGCATCGAGTCCGTCACCAAGCGTTTTTCCGGGCACACGGCGGTGAATCGCCTGTCCATGGAAATCCCCGGCGGCGGCATCTTCGGGCTGCTTGGCCCCAACGGCGCCGGCAAGTCCACCACGATCCGCCTGATCATGGGCATCCTGGAGCCGGACGAAGGCAGGATCGTGCTGTTCGACTCGCCGCACAACAGCCGCGCGCTGTCCCAGCGCATCGGCTACCTGCCGGAAGAGCGCGGGCTGTACAAGAAGATGAAGGTGCTCGACCACCTGATCTTCCTGGGCGAGACCAAGGGCATCGGCCGCGCCGACGCGCGCAAGCGCGCGCAGGCCTGGCTGGAGCGGCTCGGCGTCAGCGACTGGGCGCAGAAGAAGGTCGAGGACCTGTCCAAGGGCATGCAGCAGAAGGTGCAGTTCGCCGGCGCGCTGCTGCACGAGCCCGAACTGGTGATCCTCGACGAACCGTTCTCCGGCCTCGACCCGGTCAATGCGCAGGTGATGAAGGACATCGTGGTGGCGATCGCCGCCGAAGGCCGCACCGTGCTGTTCTCCACCCACGTGATGGAGCAGGCCGAGCGCATGTGCGACCGCATCGCGATCATCGCGCGCGGCGAGATGGTGGTGAACGGCACGGTGGCGCAGGTCAAGGAGGATTTCGGCGGGCGCCACGTGGCGCTGGGCTTCACCCACGACAAGGCGCGCGCCGCGAACATCCTGGCCGATCGCGCGCTGATCGCCCGCGTCGACGATTATGGTGCCTCCGCCGAGCTGCAGATGGCCGATGGCGCCGACCCCGAACAACTGCTCGCGGCGCTGGTGCGCGAAGGCGTCGGCCTGCGCCGGTTCGAGGTGGTCGAACCGTCGCTGCATGCCATTTTCATCGCCAAGGTCGGCGCCGAAGCCGCCACCGCCCACGCCGGAGTCGCCGCATGAAGAAGATCATTGCCGTTGTCCGCCGCGAGTTCGTCGAACGCGTGCGCACCAAGGCGTTCGTGATTTCCACCGTGCTGCTGCCGGTGTTCATGGTGGCGATGGTGCTGTTGCCCGCGCTGATGATGAGCGGCGGCGACCGCACCAGCCGGGTGGCCGTGGTGGATGCCTCCACCACGAATCTCGGCCAGCGCGTCAGCCAGGCACTCGAGGCGGAAAAGATCGGCAAGGGAGCCGACGCCAAGTCGCGCTACACCGTGCAGGTGTTTCCGGCTACCGGCGATGATCTTGCCAAGGTGCGCGACGGGCTGATCGCCGAGACCGGTTTTTCCAGCAGCAAGAAGAAGGATGGCTGGAACGGCGTGCTGGTGCTCACCGATGAGACGCTGGCCACCGGCAAGCTTGCCTACTACGGCGGCAATGTCGGTTCGCTGGAAGCCATGAGCAAGTTGCAGCGCGTGGTGTCGAGTGCGCTGACCGGCGTGCGCCTGGCCAAGTCCGGCGTGGATACGGCCCTGCTCAAGGAGGCGATGAAGCCGGCCGACATGGACACCACCAAGGTCACCGACGGCAAGCAGACCGGCCAGAGCGGCACCGAGTCGTACCTGATCGCGTACTTCATGGGCTTCATCCTGTACATCGCGATCCTGATCTACGGCCAGCAGACGATGACCTCGGTGATCGAGGAAAAGACCTCGCGCATCATGGAGGTGCTGACCTCGTCGCTGACCCCGTTCCAGATGCTGCTGGGCAAGGTGCTCGGCGTGGGCCTGGCGGGGCTGGCGCAGATGGGGATCTGGGGCGGCACCGCGCTGGTGCTCAGCAGCCAGCGGTTGCCGCTGGCCGGCATGTTCGGCATGAGCGCCGATGCGGCGCAGAGCTTCCCGATCCCGAGCATGCCGCCGGGGTTGCTGGTGGTGTTCCTGCTGTATTTCGCGCTGGGTTTCATGCTCTACGGCGCGCTGTACGCGGCGATCGGCGCGATGTGCAACACGATCCAGGAGACCCAGCAGTACGCGATCTTCGTCACCGTGTTCATCATCGTGGGCTTCTTCGCGGTGTTCGCCCTGATCAAGGACCCGACCGGTCCGCTTGGCGTGACGATGTCCTACGTCCCGTTCTTCGCGCCGTTCACGATGCCCGTGCGCTGGTCGCTGACCTCGGTGCCGCCCATGGAACTGGTGTTGTCGCTGACGCTGATGGTGCTCGCCCTGCTGGCCTGCGTGTGGCTGGCCGCGCGGATCTACCGCACCGGTATCCTGATGTACGGCAAGAAGCCGTCGTGGGGCGAACTGTGGCGCTGGATCAGGGCGTGAGCGTCGCCTACACGCGGTAGGCGACGGTCTTCATCAGCATCGAGCTCACGTGCATCAACTGCGGCAGCGGAAATGGCAGCTCGATGCCGCCGCGCTGCTGCGCGGCTTCGGCGTGGCGGATCTCGTCGGCCTGCATGGTGGTCAGCACCGCGCGCGAGCGCGCATCCTGCGGTGGCAGCTTTTCCAGGTGTTCGGCCAGGTGGGTTTCCACCTGGCGTTCGGTTTCCACCACGAAACCGAGGCTGAGCGGGTCGCCGGCCAGTGCGGCGGCGGCACCGATGGCATAGCTGCCGGCGTACCACAGGGGATTGAGCAGGCTGGGGCGGCTGTGCAGTTGCTGCAGGCGTTCGGCGCACCAGGCCAGGTGGTCGGTCTCCTCGCTCGCGGCGTGCAGCAGGTGTTCGCGGTTGTCGGCGTCGCGGGCCAGCGCGGCCTGGCCCACGTAGAGCGCCTGGGCGCAGACCTCGCCGGTGTGGTTGACCCGCATCAGGCCGGCGGCGTGGCGGCGCTCGGTCTCGTCCAGGTCCGACTCGGCGATGCCGGCGGCGGGCGAGGGGCGTGTGGCGGGCGGCGTGCCCGCGATCGCTTCCAGGGCGCGTTCGCCGGCCATCAGCAGGCGATCGAGGCGGCTCAGGTGACGGATGCTCATGGTCTTCCAGGCGGCGGGCAGGGGCGGGACTTCTCAAGCCCGCCGACGTTCATGCTATCATTGCCGACTCACAGCTCGCCGGCCGGTGGGCTTGCGCCCTGGATGACAGCTCCGCTATCATCTTGCGCCTTTGTTCCACCGAAGCATGCTTCCCATCATGGGTACCGCCTCCCGGCGGTCGACAGGTATTTGAAATGAAAACGTTCAGCGCCAATGCCGACAACGTCAAGCGCGACTGGTTCGTGGTCGATGCCACGGACAAGACGCTCGGTCGCCTGTCGACCGAGATCGCCCGTCGTCTGCGCGGCAAGCACAAGCCGGAATACACCCCGCATTGCGACACCGGCGATTATATCGTCGTGGTCAATGCCCAGAAGGTGCATGTCACCGGCGCCAAGCTGGACGACAAGATGTACCACCGCTTCACCGGCTACGTCGGCAACCTGAAGACCATGAGCCTGAAGGACCTGCTGGCGACCCACCCGGAGCGCGTGATCGAGATCGCCGTCAAGGGCATGCTGCCGAAGAACCCGCTGGGCCGCGAGATGTACCGCAAGCTCAAGGTGTACGGCGGCGCCGAACATCCGCATACCGCACAGCAGCCGCAGGCGCTGGAGATCTAAGGAAATGAGCATGACGACCCAGCAGAATTACGGCACTGGCCGCCGCAAGACCTCCGCCGCCCGCGTGTTCCTGCGCAAGGGCAGCGGCGCCATCGAAGTCAACGGCAAGTCGCTCGAGCAGTTCTTCGGTCGCGAGACCTCCTGCATGATCGTGCGCCAGCCGTTGGAACTGACCGAGAGCACCGGCAAGTTCGACATCAAGGTGACGGTCGCCGGTGGCGGCATCACCGGCCAGGCCGGCGCGATCCGCCTGGGCATCGCCCGCGCGCTGGTCGAGTACGACGAAAGCCTGAAGTCGCCGCTGCGCAAGGCCGGTTTCGTGACCCGCGACGCCCGCGAGGTCGAGCGCAAGAAGATCGGCCTGCACAAGGCCCGTCGTGCGACCCAGTTCTCCAAGCGCTAAACTGAAGCTCTACAGCCCCGTCGCCAAGCGGTAAGGCACCTGACTCTGACTCAGGCATTCGGTGGTTCGAATCCATCCGGGGCTGCCAAATCCGATCGAAAGCCCGCCTTCCGGCGGGCTTTTTCGTTGGCGCGGCCGGTTGTGGCAGCGATACGCAAATTCGCAGAAAATTACGTGATCTGGCGCGGCCTTACCCTTTTTTTCTGCATTGCAGCAGCGTAAAATTCCCGCTTTCCACGCTGTGAAACCTCGATGACGCCAGCCACTGACGATCCTGTCGGGCACGCCGACGTGCGCACGGTCGGCAGCACCGACGCGCTACCGATCGCCCCCGCCCTGGGGCTGTCGCTGGATGCGGCGCGGATGCCGCGCAAGTCCACCCTGGTCAACCACCGCATCCTGCTGATCAGCGTGCTGGCGGTGATCCTGGGCGTGGCCTCGGCCTACGTGGCGCAGCTGCTGATGCTGCTGATCAACCTCATCACCGACCTGTGCTACTACGGCCGCATCTCCGACGTGATCGGGCCGAACGCGAGGCCAGGTTCGTTCGTGTTGTCGCCGGCCGGCACTGCCATCGGCGCCTGGGTGATCCTGATGCCGGCCATCGGCGGCCTGACTGCCGGCATCATGGCGCGCTGGGGCTCGCGCGCGATCCAGGGTCACGGCATCCCCGAGGCAATGGAGCAGATCCTCACCAACGAATCGAACATCCCCGCGCGGATGACCTGGCTCAAGCCGGTGTCCTCCGCCTTCGCCATCGGCACCGGCGGTCCGTTCGGTGCCGAGGGCCCGATCATCTCCACCGGCGGCGCGCTGGGTTCGCTGATCGGGCAGTTGCTGCGCGTCACCGCCAACGAGCGCAAGGTGCTGCTGGCAGCCGGCGCGGCGGCGGGCATGGCGGCGGTGTTCGGTGCGCCGGTGGCCTCGCTGGTGCTGGCCGTGGAGCTGCTGCTGTTCGAATTGCGCCCGCGTTCGCTGATCCCGGTGGCGCTGGCCACGGTGACCGCGGTGGGCGTGCGCTACGCCAGCTACGGCGCGGCGCCGGTGTTCCCGATGCCCGACGTGCCCGAGCCCGGCAGCCTGGCGCTGGCCGGTTTCGTGCTGATCGGCGGGCTGGTCGGCTACGCCTCGATCTGGGTGACCCGCGCGGTGTACGGCGTCGAGGACCTGTTCGAGAAACTGCCGATCCATTGGATGTGGTGGCCCGTCATCGGAGCACTGGTCGCCGGTTTCGTGGGCTGGATCGACCCGCGCACCCTGGGCGTGGGCTACGACAACATCGACGCCCTGGTGCAGGGGCATTTCGGCCTTGCCGTGCTGCTCAGCTTCGGCGCGCTGAAATTCATCTCCTGGGTGATCTCGCTGGGCAGCGGCACCTCCGGCGGCACGCTGGCGCCGCTGTTCATGATCGGCGGTTCGCTCGGCGCGGCGCTGGCCATCGGCTTCAACTACGCGCTGCCGGCATTCCACATCGACCTGCGCATCGCGGCGCTGGTGGGCATGGCGGCGATCTTCGCCGGCTCCTCGCGCGCACTGCTCACCGCCGTGGTGTTCGCCTTCGAGACCACGCGCCAGCCGGCGGCGCTGTTGCCGCTGCTGGGCGGCTGCACGGCGGCCTACCTGATCTCGGCGCTGATCATGCGCAACACCATCATGACCGAGAAGATCGCCCGCCGCGGCGTGCGCGTGCCCTCGGAATACGCCGCCGACTACCTGGAGCAGGTCAGCGTGGGCACGGCCTGTTCGCGCGACGTGGCCACGCTCAAGACCACCCAGGCGCTGGCCGAGGTACGTCGCTGGCTGAACGACGAGGCGCCGCACTCGCATCACCAGGGTTTCCCCGTGGTGGACGAGCGCGGCCGCGTGCAGGGCGTGCTGACCCGGCGCAGCCTGCTCGATCCGCAGTGGCATTACACGCTGACCCTGGGTGAGCTGATCACGCGCCCGCCGGTCGCGGTGAACGAGAACCACTCGCTGCGCGAAGCGGCCGACCACATGGTGGCCGAAAGCGTAGGCCGCGTGGTGGTGGTGAGCAAGGACGACCCGCACAAGCTGGTCGGCATCCTCACCCGCGGCGACATCCTGGCCGCGCACGGCAAGCGGCTGCGCGAGGCGCGCTACGCCGGACGCCACATCAAGCTCGGCAAGTCGAACAAGCCAAGCCCCGCCGCGTAGGGCAGGCACGGCCCGCCGCCCTCCCGCGAGCACCGACGACAGCGGCGCGCCGCGAGCGCCGCTCCGACTTACATCTCGCGATCGCCGACCAGCACCACGTCGGCCGGCCGGCGTGCGAACAGGCCGACGGTGACGATGCCCGGGAGCTGGTTCAGCTTCTCCTCCAGTCCTACCGGGTCGGTGATCTGCCAGCCGTGTACGTCGATGATCCAGTTGCCGTTGTCGGTGACCACGCCATCGCGCCATACCGGATTGCCGCCCAGCTTGACGATCTCGCGGCCGATCAGGCTGCGCGCCATCGGGATCACCTCGATCGGCACCGGGAACTTGCCGAGCAGCTCGACCTGCTTGCTGGAATCGATGATGCAGACGAACTTGTCGCTGGCCGCGGCGACGATCTTCTCGCGCGTGAGCGCCGCGCCGCCGCCCTTGATCAGCCGCTTGTGCCCGTCGCACTCGTCGGCGCCGTCGATGTAGATCGACAGCGGGCCGGTCGCGTTGAGGTCGAGCACCGGGATGCCGAGCTTCTTCAACTGCGCGGTGGATTGCTCCGAGCTGGACACCGCACCCTGGATGCGATCCTTCAGGTCGGCCAGCGCGTCGATGAAGAACGCCACGGTGGAACCGGTGCCCACGCCGACGATGGCGCCATCCTCGACATAGCGGATCGCGGCTTCGCCGGCCTGGCGTTTTTCGTTGGCGTTGCTCATGGGGGTGCGGTCCCGAAGAAAACCGCATTATGGCGGTCAGCAGTCCGCGCGGCGAGCACGGCTCTTGCGGCTCCCGATTCAGAGGGCGGGCAATGCCACCCTGCGAGCGGAGCCCGGTGGATGCGGGTCATCACTCGAGAGCGAGGATGTACTCCCAGTGCGCCGCCTCCACCGGCATCACCGACAGCCGGTTGCCCTTGCGCAGCAGGGCCATGCCCTCCAGCGCGGGATCGCCCTTGAGCTCGTCCAGGCTGATCGTGCGCTTGAGCTTCTTCACGAACTTCACGTCGACCAGCATCCAGCGCGGGTTGTCGCGCGAGCTGCCGGCGTCGAAGTACTTGCTCTTGGGATCGAACTGGCTGGGATCGGGGTAGGCGTCAGTGGCCACTTCGGCGATGCCGACAATGCCCGGTACGGCGCAGTTGGAGTGGTAGAAGAACACCTTGTCGCCGGGACGCATGCCGTCGCGCATGAAGTTGCGCGCCTGGTAGTTGCGCACGCCGTCCCAGGGTTCGCGCTTCTTGCGTTTCAGGTCATCGATCGAGAAGGCGTCCGGTTCGGACTTCATCAGCCAGTGGTTCATGCGGCGTGCTCCGGCGAGTCAGGATGGTCGGGACCGGTGCGGTTGCAGTCGATCAGTTCGCGTTCGGTGGCGACGAAATCCAGCGGCACGTCCCAGTCCTGCTCGTCGATCTCGGGCAGTTCCTGGAACGCATAGGCGATGCCGACCAGCAGTGGTTCGGTGGGGCGCACCTGTTCATTGAGGAAGGCGAAGCCGCGGTCGTAGTAGCCGCCGCCGTGGCCGAGCCGGTTGCCGCGGCGGTCGAAGCCGAGCAACGGGACCAGCACCAGGTCGAGCTGGAACGGTTCGAACAGTTCGCCCGGCTGCGCCGGTTCGGGAATGCCGTAGCGGTTGGCCTCCACCGCGTCGCCGGGCTTCCAGGCGGCAAAGCGCAGCTGCCGGCCCGGGCCGGTCACCGGCAACAGAAACTGCTGCCCGCGCGAGGCCAGCGGCGGGATCACCAGGTTCAGCGGCAGCTCGCCGTGGCTGGCCCAGTAGCCGGCGACCCGCTGGTCGGTGAAGTATTCCGGAAGTTGTTCCAGGCTGCGGCGCAGACCCTGCGCGGCCGTGATGCGTTCGGTGGGGGGCAGCGCGCGGCGCTGCTGGGCCAGGCGCTGGCGAAGCTCGCGGCGTTGGGCGGGGGCGTCCACGTGTCGCTCGGCTCCGTCATGGGTGCGCCCTGTTCGTCATCCGGCAATCCGGATGACGAACAGGGCGGGAATCAAGTGGCGTAAACCGCAATGCCGCTGCCCACCAAACGACCTTGATCCACGATGGATCAGGTGGGAGGGCAACATGGCCTCGAGGCTTTCCGCACGCGGCGGACATGCACAACAGCCGATGTAGAGCCGACCCGGGGCCGTATTTAGGAACAAGGCAAATGTAAGAGTGTGCTGGCGAACACCGCAGAAAACGCCGAGGTCAATTCTAGGCGCTTGCCCGGAAATGTCCACCGTTCGCCACGGCGCGGCGCGCGCCGTTCAGGACTTGGCCGGGTCGCCTTCGAGCGCCGCGCTGAGCTTGCTGCGCAGGCTGGCCAGCCCGTCGCTGAGGCGCTGGTTCTGCCCCTCGTGCTGCTTGCGCAGGATGATGAACTCGTGCGCGACGCTGATCGCCGCGAGTACGGCAAGGCGCTCGAAGCCTGGTGCCTTGGCGTGGGCGCGCAATTCGCGCATCTTGCGGTCGAGGTATCCGGCCGCCTCCAGCAGGCCTTCGCGTTCTTCCGGCGCGCAGGCGATCAGGAATTCGCGATCGATGAGTCGCAGCGCGACCGGTTCAGTGCTGGACATGGGTTCGGTCAACCGTTGCTCTCAAGCGATTTCAGCCGCTGGATCATCGCCTCGACCCGGCTGCGTGCCTGCTCGTTGCGTGCCAGCAGGCCGGCGCGTTCGCCGGAAAGCTGCTCCTGGCTCTGGCGCAGGCTGCGGTTCTCCTCGCTGAGCCGGCGCACGGTATCGAGCAGGCGATCCATCTGCTGGCCCAGGGCGGCCAACTCTTGCTGGACAGGGTCAACATGGTCTGGCGTGCTCATGCGCGAAACTATAGCAGGACGCCGGCGGATTTCCGCCTCGTGGCGCACGCTGCCGGCAGCGTGCGGCGGCTGCATTAAACTTGGCTCACTGACCGCAGGACAAGCGCCGTGACCGATACCGACGAGATGGACCACGAGGAGCTGCAGGCATTGGTCGTGCGGCTGCGCCTGGGCACCAGCGCCAGCGAATTGCATGGCTCGCTGACCGGCTACCTGGCCGGTGGCGGGGCGGTGGGCGGCGATGCGCTGCTCGGCGTGCTGGAACTGGATGGCGAGGCAACCGAACCCACCGCCACGGACCGCGCCGAACTCGATGCACTGGCACGGCAGAGCCAGGCGGCGCTGGTCGATGCCGAGCTGGGCTTCGAGCCGCTGCTGCCGGCGGACGACCGCCCGCTGCACGAACGCGCCGACGCCGTGGTGGAATGGTGCCGCGGCTTTCTCGGCGGCTTCGGCCTGGCCGGCGCCGCCGCCCAGGCGTCGCTGTCGGGCGAGGCGCAGGAGGTACTGCGCGACCTGGGCACGATCGCCGGCTCCTCGTTCGATTTCGGCAACGAGAGCGAGGACGAGGACGCGCTGATCGAGGTGCACGAATTCGTGCGCATGGCGGCGATGCTGCTGTTCGCCGAGTGCGGCGCGCGCGATGGCGTTGGCGGGAACACCGTGCATTGAATGCTCCCACGGCCAGCCTGGCGGGGCTTGCGATCGCCGCCGAGGAGTTCGCGCGCCGCCGCCGCCAGCTGATGCAGATGGCCGGCCCCGACGCGGTGCTGCTGGTGGCCGCCGCGCCCGAGCGCATGCGCAACGCCGATGCGGCGTGGCCGTATCGGCAGAACTCCGACTTCCACTATCTGGCCGGCTTCCCCGAGCCCGATGCCGTGCTGGCGCTGCTGCCCGGACGCGCGCATGGCGAGGCGGTGCTGTTCTGTCGCGAGCGCGACATCGAGCACGAGCGCTGGCACGGCCCCAGCATCGGCACCGAGCAGGCGGTGGCGGCCTGGGGCATGGACGATGCGTTCCCGATCGACGATATCGACGACATCCTGCCCGGCATGATCGAGGGCCGCGCGCGGGTGTACTGCCACTTCGGCCACGAGCCCGCGTTCGACGCGCAATTGCTGGGCTGGATGCGCCGCCTGCGCCAGTTGCGCGGCGGCGGCGTGGTGCCCAAGGAGTTCGTCGCGCTGGGCCACTTGCTGCACGATCTGCGCCTGTTCAAGTCGCGCGCCGAACTCAAGCTGATGCGCGCTTCTGCAGCGATCGCGGTGGAGGCGCAACTGGCCGCGCTGCGGCTGGCGCGGCCGGGTCGTCACGAGTACGAGGTCGAAGCCGAACTGCTGGGCACGATCCGCCGCCACGGCGCGGTGCCCGCGTTTGCGCCCACCGTGGCCGGCGGCGCGAATGCCTGCGTGATGCACTACCAGGGCAATCGCGCACCGCTGCGCGAGGGCGAGCTGCTGCTGATCGACGCGGGCGCGGAACTCGATTGCTACGCCTCGGACATCAGCCGCACGTTTCCGCCCAACGGTCGCTACAGCCGCGAGCAGCGCGCGCTGTACGAGGTGGTGCTGGCCGCGCAGCTGGCGGCGATCGAGCAGGTGCGGCCCGGCCTGCCGTTCAACGCCGCGCACGGTGCGGCGGTGCGCGTGCTGAGCGAAGGCCTGTGCGCGCTCGGCCTGCTCGACGGCGATGCGGACGCGGCGGTCGCCAGCGGCAGCTACCGGCGGTTCTTCGCCGCCAAGACCGGCCACTGGCTGGGCCTTGACGTGCACGACGTGGGCGACTACCGCATCGACGGCGAATCGCGCCTGCTCGAACCGGGCATGGTGCTGACGGTGGAACCGGGGCTGTACGTGGCGCCGGACGATCGCTCGGTGGCCGAGCGCTGGCGCGGCATCGGCATCCGCATAGAGGACGACGTGGCGGTGACCCGCGACGGCCACGAGGTGCTGACGGCGGCGATGCCGAAGGACCCGGTCGAGATCGAGGCGCTGCTCGCGGGGCGCTGATCCCCGCGCGGCGAAACGCCACGCGGCGTACCGCCGCGCACCACGAGGCGTGCACGTTTGCCGGCTTATAGTCGGGCGATCCAAGCCGCAGGCGATGACGATGACGGCCGAGTTCCTGTCGCGGATCCAGTTCGGTTTCGTGATGTCGTTCCACATCCTGTTTCCCGCGTTCACCATCGGCCTGGCCAGCTGGCTGGTGTTCCTGGAGGCGCTGTGGCTGCGCCGGCGCAGCGAGATGTTGCGCGACCTGTACTTCTTCTGGCTCAAGGTGTTCGCCGGCTCGTTCGGGCTGGGCGTGGTTTCCGGCATCGTGATGAGCTTCCAGTTCGGCACCAACTGGGCCGGCCTCTCCACCGTGGCGGGCAACGTGCTCGGGCCGCTGCTGAATTACGAGGTGATGACGGCGTTTTTCCTGGAGGCCACCTTCCTCGGCGTGATGCTGTTCGGCTGGAATCGCGTGGGCCACCGCACGCATTTCTTCGCCACCTGCATGGTCGCGCTGGGCACGCTGATCTCCAGCTTCTGGATACTGGCGGCGAACAGCTGGATGCAAACGCCGCAGGGCTACGCGGTCGTCGACGGGGTGATCCATGCCACCGACTGGTGGGCGGCGATCTTCAACCCGTCGTTCCCGACCCGGCTGGTGCACATGGTGCTGGCGTGCTTCCTGAGCACGGCGCTGGTGATCGGCGGCGTGGCGGCGTGGTATCTGCTGCGCGGCATCTGGCAGGACAAGGCGCGGCTGATGCTGCGCTGCGCGCTGGCGCTGGTGGCGTTGGTGATCCCGTTGCAGATCTTCGTGGGCGATCTCTCCGGCCTGGTGGTGCGCGAGTACCAGCCGGCCAAGCTGGCGGCGATCGAGGCACGCTGGACCACCGGGAAAAGCGTGCCGCTGACCCTGTTCGCGTGGCCGGACGAGAAGGCCGAGCGCAACGATTACGCGCTCGACGTGCCGCACCTGGGCAGCCTGATCCTCACCCACAGCTGGAGCGGCGAAGTGCGGGGGCTGAAGGATTTTCCCGTGCACGACCGCCCGCCGGTCGCCGCGCCGTTCTTCAGTTTCCGCATCATGGTCGGCCTCGGCGTGCTGATGTTGCTGCTGGCACTGACGGGCGTGCTGCTGTGGTGGCGCCGACGCCTGTTCGAGCACCGCTGGTACCTGCGCTGCTGGATCGCGATGATGCCGGCCGGTTTCATTGCCCTGCTCACCGGCTGGTACACCGCCGAGATCGGCCGCCAGCCGTGGGTGGTCTACGGCGTGATGCGCACCGTCGACGCCGCCAGTCCGGTGGCAGCCTCCAGCGTGCTCACCTCGCTGATCGTGTATTTCGTCACCTACATGATCCTGTTCGGCTTCGGCAGCTGGTACCTGTTCAAGGTGCTGCGCCACGGTCCGGAGGCGGCACCGCCGCGATTCGGCGCCGAGGCCACCGCGGCGCGGCCGCTGGCCGTGGTCGACGATGGCGGGGAGGACTGAGCATGGAACTTTCCACGACGCTGCCGGTGGTGTGGTTCCTGATCATCGGCTTCGCGATCATGATGTACGTGCTGCTGGACGGTTTCGTGCTCGGTATCGGCATCCTCACCCCGTTCGCCGATGACGAGGCGCAGCAGGAGCTGATGATGAACACCGCCGCGCCGATCTGGGACGGCAACGAGACCTGGCTGGTGATGGGCGGCGCCGGGCTGATGGCGGCGTTCCCGCGCGCCTATGCGGTGATCCTGTCCAGCCTGTACCTGCCGGTGCTGGCGATGCTGATCGCGCTGATCTTCCGCGGCGTGGCGTTCGAGTTCCGCTTTCGGGCGCATACCTCGCGACGCATCTGGGGCGTGGGGTTCCACCTGGGCTCGGTGGTTGCGGCGTTTGCGCAAGGCCTGATGCTGGGCGCCATCGTCGAAGGCATGCCGGCCGAAGGCGGCAAGTACCTGCACGGCGCGTTCGCCTGGTTCAGCCCGTTCGCGGTGATGACCGGCATGGCGCTGGTGTTCGGCTACGGCCTGCTCGGCGCGACCTGGCTGGTGCTCAAGACCGAAGGCCGGCTGCAGCGCATCGCGCGCGACCTGACCCGCCCGCTGATGCTTGCGGTGATCGCGTTCATGGTGATGGTGAGCGCGTGGCTGCCGTTCCTCGATTCGCGGTTGATGGATCGCTGGTTCGCCTGGCCGAACTTGCTGTATCTGTCGCCGCTGCCGATCCTCACTGTGGCAGTCGCCGCCTGGTTGTGGCGCGCGGTGCTGGCCAATCGCGAGGTGGCGCCGTTCGTGCTTGCGCTGAGCTTCTTCGCGCTGGGCTTCCTCGGCCTGGTGGCCGGCATGTGGCCGAACATCGTGCCGCCCGACATGAGCATCTGGGACGCTGCCTCGCCACCCTCCAGCCAGGGTTTCGTGCTGGTCGGCGCGGCCGTCATGATCCCGGTGGTGTTGTTCTATACCGCGTACTCGTACCGCGTGTTCCGCGGCAAGGTGCGCGCGGGCGAGGGGTATCACTGATTGGAGCAGGGAATCGGGAATGGGGAATAGGGAATAGAAAAATCAAAGCACCCCCTGCACGGCTGGGCGACGCTTTTACCATTCCCTATTCCCTATTCCCTATTCCCTATTCCCGCCCCCAGGCATCGCGGGTGAGATTCTCCGGCTCGCCCTCGGTGCACGCCACGTCGTCCTCGATGCGGATGCCGCCGTACTGCTTGAACGCCTCGACCTTGTGCCAGTCGATGTCCTTCGCCAGCGGCTTGTCGCGCAACTCGGCCAGCAGCATCTCGATGAAGTACAGGCCGGGCTCGATCGTCACCACCATGCCGGGCTCCAGCGTGCGGGTCATGCGCAGGTACGGGTGGCCGTCCGGCCGCGGTACGGTGTCGCCGCGGTCGTTCCTGGCGAAGCCGCCCACGTCGTGCACCTGCAGGCCGATCGAATGGCCCAGGCCGTGCGGGAAGAAGGCGCGGGTGACGCCGCTTTCGAGTGCCGATTCGGCCTCCATGCGGATGAAGCCGTGGTCCTTCAGCAGCGCGGCCAGTTGCCGGTGCGCATGCAGATGCAACTCGGCGTAGGGGCGACCGCTGCGCACCATCGCGGCCTGGCTTTGCTGGTTCGCGTCCATCGCGTCGATCAGCGCCTGGAATTCGCCTGCGTCGGCGGCGGCGTGGGTGCGCGTGATGTCGCTGGCGTAGCCCGAGGCGCTGGCACCGGCGTCGATCAGCAGCGAACGCGGGCGTGCCGGCGGTTGCCGGGTGAAATCCATGTAGTGCAGCACGGCGCCATGCTCGTTCAGCGCCACGATGCTGGAGTAGGGCAGTTCGGCGTCGATCTGGCCAGCCGCCGCCAGGTAGGCCTGATGGATGCCCAGCTCGCTGGCGCCGGCACGGAATGCCTGTTCGGCCGCGCGATGCGCGCGCGTGCCGATGCGGCTGGCCGCGCGCATCAGTTCCAGCTCGTACGGCGTCTTGTACGCGCGGTGGTAGTGCAGGTAATCCAGCACCGCGGGAGGGTTGTTGAACGCGATGCCGGCGACGGCGGCGTTCGCTTCGCCGATGCTGGCGCAGCGACCTTGCGGCAGCTCGGCCACCGCTTCCTCGGCGGTGCGCACCACGACGATCTCGAAGCCGTCCACCCAGTAGCCGGCGGGCGCATCCGGCACCACGTGCCAGTAGTCGCGCGGCTGCAGGAAGATCAGCTTCGGCTTGCGGCCCGGGGTGTACGCGACCCAGCTGCCCGGCGCGTCGGTCAACGGCAACCAGTGCTTGAATGGCGGGCTGACGGCGTACGGGTAGTGATTGTCGTCGAGGAACTTGACGCCGGGCATGCCGGCGGCAATCAGCAGGTGGTCGAAGCCGCCGCGGGCGAGCGCCTGCTCGGCATGGTGCTGCACCGTGGCCAGGTGCGCGGGATAAAGCGTGGCGAGTCGATCATGCATGGAGAACTCCCGGCAGGCGCACGGGAAAGGCCCGGCGAATCAGCAAAGACGAATCGCCATGATGACGCCCGCAGGTCGGCAGTTCCAGTGGAGGTGATGCGGCCAGTGCGCCTACGCCTGCGCCAGCCAGCTTTCCAGGCGCGCTGCGTCGATGTCGGTGATGGCGATGATCCGGTAGCCGGCCCAGATCTGGCCGGAGCTGGCGGCGTGCTCGTGCCATTGCTCCTGGATACCCACCTCGATCGGCTGCGACTGCACCAGCGCGCGGCCGGTGGCGGGCAGGTCGATGCGTACCTGGTACAGCGCCTCGCTGCGCGGTGCCTGCGAGGTGATCAGCAGCAGGCCGGTGCTGGACAGGTTGCCCAGGTGGCCGATCGGCTCGCCGCGGATCACGTCGGTGACGATGGCGTTGCCGGGCGCCCGCTTGCGCGGCGCACGACGCTGGTTGGCGGGGCTGTTGGGCGGATTCATCGGTGCCGGAACTCCGCGGGTTTGCCGCTGCGCCCGCTTGCGGCGGCCTGGCGCAGGCTGCCGGTGAGGCCGCGCCACGCGCGGTCGAGCAGGCTTTCCGGCTCGGCCGGCACTTCGCAGACGCGGCCGCGGGCAACTTCGTGGGCGAGCTGGGCCATGGTCATCTCCTCGCCGCGCTGGCCGCGCCGGCTGACCAGCAGGCAGCGTCCCGACATCGGCGAATACCAGGCCAGCTTGCGTCGCGCGATCTGCCCGCTGGCGGGGTCGATGAACTCGAACCAGCTGCCGAACGGCAACTTGCGCAGATGTTGCTCGATGCGCGCCTCGCGCGGATCGACCGCCGGTGGTCGGGTCGATGTCGCCGTTGTCGTTGCGGGCCGGGGCGGCGTCGGCTTGACGATCGGGCTGGCGATCGCGGCTTCGTGGCTGGCCTGCTGTTCACCCAGGCGCTGGTGCTGCTTCAGTCGCAGCGCGAGATCGGTGGCGCTGGGCAGCTCGCTGGCCGGATCGGGCGTACCGACGCCGAGCAGGCGTTGCGCCACCTGCACCGATTCCTCCGCGTGCATGCCGATCTGCTGCAGGCCGCTTTCCACTTCCTGCTGCAGCTGCCGCGGGTCGGGCACCGGCAGGCGGCCGAGCAACTGGTCGGTGATCGCCAGTTGCGCCTTGAACGCGGGGCTGTCCTCGCCATGACGCAGCAGGGTCAGCGCGAGCACGTCGGACCAGGCGCGGTCCAGCAGGGCGCGCAGCAGTCCGCGCGGCGGCGATTGCGCGAAGCGGTCCGCCATCAGCTCGCCGGCGCGATGGCGCGCCTGGTCCAGCCGTTCGCGGCCCTGCGCCGCTTCGACGTGGCGCCGCTCGGCGGCCTGCGCCTTGCGCGTCAGCAGCGCCAGATGGTGTTCGATATCCGCCAGCAGCGTGGTGTAGAGACCGGCGCTGGGCGGCTCCTGGTTGGCGCGGCTGACCAGTTGCTCCAGCTTGCTGGCCAGCGGACGGTTGCTCTCGTCGTCGCTGCCGTCGAGCCAGTCGTTGGCGGCGGCGGCGACGGTGTCGAGCAGCTTGCGCGCGGGATGGTCGCGCTGCTCGAAGAAGTCGTGGTCGGCCACCGCCACGCGCAGCACCGGCAGCTGCAGGTTGCCGAGCAGGCCGCGGGCGTTGCTGCCCTGCTGCAGTTGCTGGCCCAGTTGCTCGAACAGTTCGGCGACCAGCTCCACCGTGTCGCCCTGTTCGCTGGTGAGCTGGGTGCGCGGCGCGCCGGCAGGCTTGCCGAGGTTGAGCTGGGTCAGCAGCTCCTCGCGCAGGCGCGCGGCACTGCGCAGTTCGCGGCTGGCGTGGTCGGTGACCTTGGCCAGATGTTGTTGCAGCGCGCCCAGCGCCGATTGCAGTTCTTCCTCGCTGGCGGCCGGCCCGGCGGCTTCGCCGCTGCCCGTGCCCTGGCCGGCGCGCCGCTGCGACAGCAGGTCGCGCAGCGATTCCAGCACGTGGATGGAATCTTCCGGGGCGCCGCCGGTCGCCGGCTTGGCGGCAGCTTCTGCCGGCGCGGCGGGGGTTTCGCTGGCGGCGCCGATCTCGCCCGTGCCCTGGCGCGGGCGCTTGTTGACGTGGCGCGGTGCCGGCACGCTGCGCAGCTGCGGCAGGATGCCGTCGGACTGCCAGCGCAGGTTGATGGTGCCGTAGAGCTCGCTCAGCGCAGGGAGCACGCACTGGTCGAAGTGCTGCAGCAACAACAACTGGTGCTTGAGTGGCAGCTCCAGCGCGGCGCTGGCCTGGTGGAATGCCTTGGCCAGCGCATGCGGGCCAAGTGGCAGCGATGCGCCTTCCAGCGGCGGCGCGCCGATCAGCACCGCCAGGCGATGGCCCAGTTCGTACAGCGCGCGACCATGGCGTGCGTCGCCGCGGGCGCCGAGCTGGTCCAGCGCCATCGTCATCTCCTGCACGCCGGGGTCGAGCAGTTCCAGCGTCTGCCACGGACTGGCGGTGGCCGCGGTTTCCGCATCGGCGGGCCGGTGTGCATGGCGGTCAAGCTCATTGAGCGCCTTGCCCAGTTCTTCCATGAACGCCTGCACCAGCGCGTTCTGCCCCTGCAGCACGCGTTGGCGGCTGGCGAAGCACTCGTGCTGCTCGTCGGATCGGTGCGCGTGGTCGGCCAGCGCGAAGAGCTGCTTCTCGAATTCGCCGATGCAGCGGCGCACGGGTTCGTGGAGACCTTCCACGCACAGGGTGTAGGCGGTCTCGATCAATTGCTGGGCACGCGCCGGCCACCGCCCCTGATTGAACTGGGCCGTGCCGCGCGATGCCGACATGCGTCGCCGGTCTTGTCCGACGTCCATGCAAAACCTGTGATTTCCCCGGGTTGGCCAAGTCTATGCTGCTTGCCGGGGCTATGCCATCGCCGCGAGCGCGTCAGTCGAGGAAGCTTGCGATCACGTCGTTCAGGAAGCGCTGGCCCAGCGCGGTGGTCTGCAGGCGTTGCGCGTCGCCATGCAGCCAGCCGCGGTCGCGGGCGGCGGCCAGCGCCGCGGCGATCCTCTCCGGCGCCAGCCCCGTGCGCGCGGGGAAATCGGCCATCGGCACGCCGTCGATCAGGCGCAGCGCGTTGAGCATGTACTCGAACGGCAGCTCGGCGGGGGCGACCACGTGGTCGCCCCCGATCCGGCCCGCGCCGCCGGGTTCGCCCATGTACGCGCGCGGGCCGCGCGTTTTCCAGCGCCGGTGGATCTGGCTGCTGCCGGCGTCGCTGAGCTTGCCGTGGGCCCCGGCGCCGATGCCGAGGTAGTCGCCGAACCGCCAGTAGTTGAGGTTGTGTGCGCAGCGCCGGCCGGGCTGCGCGTAGGCGGAGATTTCGTACTGGCCGTAGCCGGCTTCGGCCAGGCGCGCCTCGCAGGCTTCCTGCATTGCCCAGGCGTGGTCGTCGTCGGGCAGCGGTGGCGGGTTGGCGGCGAACACCGTATTCGGCTCCAGCGTGAGCTGGTAGTGCGAGATGTGCGTGGGCCCGAGCGCGATGGCGCGCTCGACGTCGGCCAGTGCGCCGTCCAGTTCCTGCTTCGGCAGCGCGTACATCAGGTCGAGGTTGATGTTGGCGTAGCCGGCGTCCTGCGCGGATTTCACCGCGGCTTCGGCTTCGCCGGCCGAGTGGATGCGGCCGAGCCGCTTCAGCTTGTCGTCGTCGAAGCTCTGCACGCCGAACGAGATGCGGTTCACGCCGGCGGCGAGATAGCCGTCGAAACGGCCGTGCTCGACCGTGCCGGGATTGGTTTCCAGGGTGACCTCGGCGTCGTCGGCCAGCGGCAGGCGCTCGCGCACGCCGTCGAGCAGGCGCGCGATCAGCTCCGGCGCGAACAGGCTGGGCGTGCCGCCACCGAAGAACACGCTGATGACCGCGCGGCCCTCCAGCGCCGCGGCGAAGTCGGCGCGGTCGGCGTCGAGATCGGCCAGCAGGTGGTCGATGTAATCGGCGTACGGCGGCGGCTCGCTGCGCAGGCCGTGCGAGTTGAAGTCGCAGTACGGGCACTTCTTCACGCACCACGGCATGTGCACGTACAGCGACAGCGGCGGCGAGACGATGCTCATGGGCGAAGTTCGCGCAGGCGGTCGTGCAGTTTCGCCAGCGCCTGGCCACGATGACTGAGGCGGTTCTTCAGCGCCGGCTCGAGTTCGGCGGCGCCGAGGGTCTGCCCGTGTGGCAGGAACAGCGGGTCGTAGCCGAAACCTTGCGTGCCGCGCGGGGCGTCGAGCACGCGACCGTGCCAACGGCCTTCTGCGATCAGCGGCGCGGGGTCGTCGGCGTGCTGCAGCAGCGCCAGGACGCAGATGAAGAACGCGCCGCGTCGTTCCGTCGGCACGCCGTCCAGTTCGCGCAGCAGCTTCGCGTTGTTGGCGGCGTTGTCGCCGTGGTTGCCGGCATAGCGCGCCGAGTACAGGCCGGGCGCGCCGCGCAAGTGGTCCACGCACAGACCGGAGTCGTCGGCCAGCGCGGGCAAGCCGCTGGCGCGGGCGGCGTGGCGTGCCTTGAGCACGGCGTTCTCCACGAAGGTGAGGCCGGTTTCCTCGATGTCGTCCACGCCGAGGCTGGCCTGCGGCACCACCTCGAAGCCGGCGTTGGCGAGCAGGGCATGGAACTCGGCGAGCTTGCCGCGGTTGCTGCTGGCGAGGACGATGCGCCGCATGTCAGAGTGCGAGCGCCGCGCGCTGCGCGGCGACCAGTTCGCCGATGCCTTTTTCGGCCAGCGCCAGCATCTGGTCCATCTCGTCGCGGCGGAAGGCGTGGCCTTCGGCGGTGCCCTGCACTTCGATGAAGCCGCCGCCGTCGTTCATCACCACGTTCATGTCGGTGTCGCAGTCCGAATCCTCGGCGTAGTCGAGGTCGAGCACCGGCACGCCCTGGTAGATGCCGACCGAGACCGCGGCGACCGCGCCCACGATCGGGTTGCGCTTGAGGTTCTCGCGCTTCATCAGCAGGTTCACCGCATCGACCAGGGCCACATAGGCCCCGGTGATCGCCGCCGTGCGCGTGCCGCCGTCGGCCTGCAGCACGTCGCAGTCCAGCGTGATCACCCGCTCGCCCAGCGCCTGGCGGTTGACGCAGGCGCGCAGGCTGCGGCCGATCAGCCGCTGGATTTCCATGGTGCGGCCGCCCTGGCCGCCGCGGGCGGCCTCGCGCTGGGTGCGGGTGTTGGTGGCGCGCGGCAACATGCCGTATTCGGCGGTGATCCAGCCCTCGCCTTTGCCGCGCAGCCAGGCCGGCGCGCGATCCTCGATGCTGGCGGTGCACAGCACGCGGGTGTCGCCGAAGCTGACCAGCACCGAGCCTTCGGCGTGGCGGGTGTAATGACGTTCGAGGCTGACGGTGCGCAGCTGGTCGCTGGCGCGGCCACTGGGGCGGCTGGGATTCATGAAGGGTGGCCGGATTGGGCAAGGGGGACCGGAGAGTTTACCATTGCGTCCTTTCCCCGATGTCCGGAAGGCGCCGATGATCCGCAGCATGACGGCCTACGCCAGTGCCGAAACCACCGGCCCCGCGGGCACGCTCAGCTGCGAGCTGCGCACGGTCAACCATCGCTACCTGGAGCTGAGCCCGCGCTTGCCGGACGACCTGCGCGCGTTCGAATCGCAGTTGCGCGAGCGGGTGGCGGCGAAGCTGTCGCGCGGCAAGCTGGACCTCACCGTGCGTCGCGCGGGCGAGGGGCGCGGCGAGGCGTTGCAGGTGAACGGCGCACTGCTCGCGCGGCTGTCCGAGCTGAACCTGGACATGGCCGCGCTGTTCCCCGGCCTGCAGGTGCAGTTCACCGAGCTGCTGCGCTTTCCGGGCGTGATGCAGCAGGCCGAGGTCGATCCCGAAGCGCAGCAAACCGCGCTGTTCGACGTGCTCGACCGCGCGCTGGATGCGCTGGCGGCCACCCGCGAACGCGAGGGCGAGAAGCTGGGCGCGATCCTGCACGAGCGGCTCGACGCGATCGAGCGCGTGGTCGCCGAGGTGCGCGGCTGGATGCCGGAGATCCGCACCGCGCTGCGCACCCGGCTGGAAACCCGGCTGGCCGACCTCAAGCAGCCGGTCGAGCCGGGCCGGCTGGAACAGGAGCTGGTGCTGCAGATCACCCGCAGCGACGTGGACGAGGAGCTGGACCGGCTCGCCACCCACATCGCCGAGACGCGCCGCGTGCTGGGCCTGGCCGAACCGGTCGGCCGCCGGCTGGATTTCCTGATGCAGGAGTTCAACCGTGAGGCCAACACGCTCGGTTCCAAGTCGGTCGACGCGCGCAGCACCAACGCGGCGGTCGAGCTCAAGGTGCTGATCGAGCAGATGCGCGAACAAGTGCAGAACATCGAGTAGTGCCGGCCGGCCCGGATCGAGCCGCGGTTGTGGTTTCAAATGCATGCGTTCTGGAGATGGGCATGGCAAGAGACGGAAGGCCTGGTGCGCCCCGCGGGGGGTTGCGCCAACCACGGCGCACCACGGCGCAGCTCAGGGTGAATGCGGCTCGCTTAGTAGGCGGGCTCAACCCGAACGCTGCCGTCAATGATGTCATCCTCGAGGCCGCGAAAGCGGAGGTCCGTTACCGGAATGGAGTGACGCTGCCCGCAAATGCAGAGCGGCTTCTGGCAGACGCCAGACGCGAGGGTGCGAGACACTCGACTGACTTGGCGCGGAACTTGGCGTCGGCAAATATCGACCGGCCGAAGGGCGCCGCGGCCCACCACATCGTGGCCCATGGAGACTCGCGAGCTTTTCCGTCGCAGGAATTGCTGTTTGGCTGGGGTATCGCCATCAATGACGTTGACAATGGCGTCTATCTGCCCCGCTTCAAGAAAAGCATCGTCACCGGCATGCCTGACGCCATCAAGCACTCGGTTTTGCATACAGGGCTCTACCATCTTGAGGTCTATGCGCGACTGGTCGACATTGATCAGGGTGCGGAGCACAGTCAGGCAGGACGCGAAGCGCTTCGGGGAATCAAGACGCAGCTGCTTGACGGAACCTTCCCCTACCGGTCGGGAGACGGGGCATGACAGTCTGGGAGATCAAGGCTGGCCCAGCCGACCGGATGGCGATGCTGGTGGTGCCGCAGGCCGAACAGGTCATGGGCGCGATGAAGCGCTTCGGTGGCAATGGCAATGTTCTGCATTGGCACGAGCGACCAAAGCTGCAGGTGTACGCCGACAAGCGCCGGAAGCGCCTGCCACGAAGCGACGTCAGCCCCTTTGTCCCCGGGGCGTTGGTGTTGAATTCCAAGGCGTTCGCCACGCTGGGCGGGTTCCTGGCTGATTTCGGGCAGTTGCTGGAGCTCGATGTCGACGGCGAGGTCGAGTACTTCTTCAACGCCACGCACCTCGTGCCGTGCATAGACCGCGAGCGATCCGAAACGCGCCCCGGTGGCACGGTGGGCCGGGAAGCGTTTCTCGCCAACGCCGTTCCGTCCGAGGCTGCGGTGTTCAAGGATCCGGCGACCGCACGCTCGCGTCTTTACACCAATGATGCCGGCAAGCGAACCTTGGAGGATGTCGCCGCTGCACATTCCGTCAGCGGCTTGGTCTTTACTCGGGCCGGCCTGTGATGTGCGATGCCCTCCATGGTGGCTTGATTCGATGCAAGCGCGTTTGCCATGGAGCTTGCCGGGCATGACGAGGCACGCGAAAGGTTGCTTGTCACCATGATGGAAATCGGAACGCTGTTCGTGGTTGCCGCGCCTTCGGGCGCCGGCAAGTCGACCTTGGTCAATGCGCTGCTGGAGCGCGATAGCGCGATTTCGCTGTCGGTGTCGCACACCACGCGACCACCGCGGTCGGGCGAGCTGTACGGACGTCACTACTATTTCGTCGAGCGCGAAGTGTTCGAGCAGCAGGTCGCGGAAGGCATCTTCCTGGAGCATGCCGAGGTGCACGGCAACCTCTACGGCACCTCGCGCAACACCGTGCAGAAGCTGCTGGCGCAGGGGCGCGACGTGCTGCTGGAGATCGACTGGCAGGGTGCGCAGCAGATCCGCGCGAGCAAGCCCGACTGTGTCAGCGTGTTCATCCTGCCGCCGTCGCGGGCGGAACTGGAACGGCGCCTGCGCGGCCGCGGGTCGGACAGTGCCGAGGTGATCGAACGCCGGCTGCGCAACTCGCGCGGCGAGATCGCCCACGCCCACGAGTTCGACTACATCATCGTCAACGACCGCTTCGAAACGGCGCTGGACGATCTGCAGGCGATCGTGCGCGCGGTGCGCCTGCGCGGCGCGCTGCAACTGCGCCGGCACGAGGCGCTGATCGCCGAACTGCTGGACGGCGAGGCCGGTTGAACCGCGGCGCCTGCGCATGGTCTTAGTCCGACGCTTCCGCTACCTTGTCCGCTTACCCACCTCCTTTGCCGCCCATGAACGAAACCGCTCGCGCCACGCCTGACGACGCCACCCTGGTGCGCATCCGCGGGCTGACCACGGTGCTCAACGGCAAGACCATCTTCGACACGCTGGATCTCGACATTCCGCGCGGCAAGATCACCTCGATCATGGGCCCCAGCGGCACCGGCAAGACCACCCTGCTCAAGCACATCACCGGGCAGATGCGCGCCGATGCCGGCAGTGTCCACGTCGACGGCCACAATGTCGCCGAGCTGTCGCGCGAGGAGCTGTACAAGCTGCGCGAGGGCGTGGGCTACCTGTTCCAGAACTCCGCACTGCTGACCGATTTCGACGTGTTCGAGAACGTGGCGTTCCCGCTGCGCCAGCACACGAAACTGCCGGAGGTGCTGATCCGCAACCTGGTGCTGATGAAGCTGCAGGCGGTGGGTCTGCGCGGCGCGGCGCGGCTGATGCCGAACGAGCTGTCCGGCGGCATGGCGCGGCGAGTGGCGCTGGCGCGGGCGATCGTGTTCGACCCGCAGCTGATCCTGTACGACGAGCCGTTCGTGGGGCTGGACCCGGTGGCGCTGAACCAGGTGCTGAAGCTGATCCAGACGCTGAACCAGACCCTCGGCATCACCAGCGTGCTGGTCTCGCACGAACTGCCCGCGGTGCAGCGCATCGCCCACCACGTGGCCCTGCTGTCCAACGGCAAGGTGGTGGCACAGGGCAACCCGGCGACGATCGCCGACGACGGCTCGCCGTGGACGCGGCAGTTCTTCGGCGGCGAAGCGGACGGCCCGATCCCGTTCCGCTACCCGGCTGGCGACTACGCCGCCGCGCTGGGCTTTGCCGAGGCAACGAAATGAACGCGCACGCCCCGCAACCCCGCAACGTGTTGACCCAGTCGCTGGCGCAGATCGGCGGCTGCGGCCTGTTTCTGCTGACCCTGCTGGCGGCGATCCCGCGCAGCTTCCGCTACCTGCGCGAAACCGTCCGTCAGCTGTGGTTTGTCGGCGCCATGAGCCTGACCATCATCATGGTCTGCGGCCTGTTCGTCGGCATGGTGCTGATGCTGCAGCTGTACCACGTGCTGTCGATCTTCGGCGGCACCTCGGCCAGCGGCATGGTGGTGGCGCTGTCGGTGTACCGCGAGCTGGGGCCGGTGGTCACCGCGCTGCTCTTCGCCGGGCGCGCCGGCACCGCGATCACCGCCGAGATCGGCCTGATGCGCGCCACCGACCAGATTTCCGCGATGGAGATGATGGCGGTCGACCCGATCGCCTACGTCGCCACGCCGCGCTTCCTGGCCGGCCTGATCGCGATGCCGCTGCTGTGCTGCGTGTTCTGCGCCATGGCGATCTTCGGCGGCCACCTGGTCGGCGTGACCTGGCTCGGCATCGACAACGGCACGTTCTGGTCGAACATGACCGCCCAGGTCGACGTGCATACCGACATCGTCAACGGCGTGCTGCTGAAGAGCCTGGCCTTCGGCGCGGTGGTGGCGCTGATCGCGGTGTTCCAGGGCTTCACCACGCCGCCGACCAGCGAGGGCGTGGCGTACGCCACCACCCGTACCGTGGTCGCCTCGTCGATCGCCATCCTGGCGCTCGACTTCGTCCTCACCGCCTTCCTGATGTGACTGCCATGACCCATCGTTTTCCGAGGATTCTGCCGTGAGCCAACCGAGAAGTTCCTATGCCGTCGGCACCGGCCTGTTCATCGTGCTGGGCTTCGCCGCGCTGGCCTACCTGGCGACGCAGACCAGCTCGGTGGCCAACAACGTGCGCCAGGGCGACAGCTACGACGTCACCGCGCAGTTCACCAACATCGGCCAGCTGAAGGAGCGCGCGCCGGTGAAGATCGCCGGCGTGCGCGTGGGCCAGGTGCAGGCGATCACGCTGGCGCCGGGGCGCGACGCGGCCGAGGTGAAGCTGTCCATCGACAAGCGCTACGACCACATCCCGCAGGATTCGGTGGCGACGATCTTCACCAGCGGCCTGCTCGGCGACCAGTACGTGGGCATCGACTACGGCAGCGCGAAACAGATGGTGGCCGCCGGCGGCACGCTGGCGCGGACCAAGTCGTCGCAGCCGCTGGAGGAGATGCTGGGCAAGTTCTTCGGCGCCGGCGGCGTGGTCGACAACATCGGCGGCAGCTACACGGTCAAGGCCGATTTCACCAACGTGGGCACCTTGTCGGCGGGCGCGCCGGTGAAGATGGCCGGCGTGGTGATCGGCAGCGTGCAATCGGTGCGCGCCGACCCGACCAAGCTCAACGCCGAGGTCATCCTGGCGATCGACAAGCGCTACGACCAGATTCCCGACGATTCGGCCGCCGCGGTGTTCACCAGCGGTTTGATCGGCAGCCAGTATGTTGCGATCCAGCCGGGCGGCTCGCCCGACGTGCTCAAGAACGGCGACGAGATGATCCTGACCCAGTCCGCGATGCAGCTGGAGGATCTGATCGGCAAGTTCCTGGTCAACGGTTCGCCCGGCGACAAGAAGGACGCCGGCAGCGGCAAGCAGTAGAACCCCATCGAATCCCCGTCGGCGGCGCCTGCCGCCGGCCATGCCCCAAGGAGTAACCCCATGCTGCGCAGACTGGCCCTTGCCACCGCCCTTGCGTTCGCCACTGTTGTGGTCGGTGCCCCGGCGTTCGCCCAGGATGCGGCCACGGCCGCCGCGCCGGCGGCCGTCCAGCAGACCCCGGTGCAGATCGTGCAGGGCATCGCCGACCAGCTGGCCACCGCGATCGAGGGTCACCGCGACGAGCTCAAGCGCGACAAGGAAAAACTGATCGCCATCATCGACGACGTGTTCCTGCCGCACTTCGACATCGACTACGCCTCGATCCTCGTGCTCGGCCGGCATGCACGCGAGGCCACCCCGGCACAGCGCGACCGCTTCGCCAAGGCGTTCTACAACTCGATCACCCATCGCTACGCCGAGGGTCTGCTCAACTACACCCGCGGCAAGGTCAAGGTGCTGCCGTTCAACGGCGACCTCAACGACAAGCGCACCGTGGTGCGCACCCAGGTGGTGCTGGACGACGGCAAGCTGGTGTCGATCGACTACGCGTTCCGCAAGAGCCGCAGCGGCGACTGGAAGGCGTACGACGTGATCATCGAAGGCATCTCCTACGTCACCAATTACCGCAACCAGGTGGACGCGGAGATCCGCAAGGTCGGCATCGAGCAGCTGATCACCAACCTGGAAACCCAGGGCGAGAAGGCACTCGACACGCTCGACAAGGACAGCAAGGACAGCCAGTGAACGCGCCCACGGGTTTCCGCCTGGACATCGTGGCGCCGACTGTCCTGGCGGTGAACGGCGTGCTTGATTTCGGCACCGCCGCGGCTGCGCTCGCAGCCATGCGCGCGGCGCTGGATGGCGAGGTGACGCAACTGGACCTGGCGGGCGTCAGTCATTGCGACAGCGCCGGCCTGGCCTGCGTGCTGGCTGCCGCCGCGGAAGCGAACCGGCGAGGTCGTCCGTTGCGGGTGGTCGGGATGCCGGCCAGCATGCAGGCGCTGGCCCAGGTCTGCGAGGTCGATACGCTGCTGGCGTGAGTCGTGCCCGCAGGGCTCAGTGCTGGTCGTCCTGCTTGGGGTGACCCTTTTCCCAATCGTGCTGCTGTTCCAGCAGCTCGTCCGGGTCGAAGCCGGGCGTATCCAGTCCCTGCATCCGTTCGATCAGCGCCGCCGGCGGGTTGCCGTCGTAAAGCTTGTACAGGCGCTGTTGCCGGTAGGCGTCGCGGATGAACACGTACGGGTCGTAGGCCGATTGCAGGAAACTCTCCGCGTCGATCGCGCGCGAGCGCAGCGTGATCAGATACATCGCCTGCGGCGCGTACTGCAGGCCGTTGTAGTGGTGGTTGGCGGCGTACAGGCTCAGCGGATCGAAGAAATAGCTGTCCACCGGCATCCGCCACATGTCGCGTGCGGTACTGGGGCCGAACAGCGGCAGCATCAGGAAATCGCCTTCCGGCGCACCCCAGCGTGCCAGCGTGATGCCGAAGTCGTTGTCCTCGATCGGCAGTCCCAGTTGGCTGGCCGGGTCGAAGAAACCGCCGATGCCCAGGGTGAGGTTGACCAGGAAACGGGCAGTGCTCTGCAGGGCCTGCTTGGGCCGCGCCTGCAGCAGGTCGTTGGCGACCGTGACCGGGGTGCGGATATTGGTGAAAAAGTCGCTGAACGAACGCCGCACCGGCGGGTTGGTGACCTTGCGGTAGACCAGCGCCACCGGCCGTATGGCCACTTTGTCCACTGCAGTATTGAACTGGTACGCCTCGCGGTTGTACTTCTCCAGCGGGTCGTCGGTGCGCGGCTTGGCAATGGCGCAGCCCGCCAGCAAGGCGATCGCGAGCACCGCCAACCAGCGGCTCATGGAATGGGGGCGAGGCAATGAGGGCATCGTGCGGTGGGGATTCGCGTCGGGGACAGTATAAGTGTACTGTCTGGTTTTATATCTTGCACGGCTTTCGGGCCGCTTTCGTGAATGCAGCCGTATTCGCGGCCAGCCCACCATGATACGCGTCGCCCGCATTGCCAGCAAAGCACCTGCTGGCTACACTGGTCGACCGTATAAGTCACTATTCTCCGAAGGATTTCACATGGCACGCATTACCGTGGAGGACTGCCTCGAGGTGGTCGACAACCGATTCGAGCTGGTCCTGATGGCCACCAAGCGCGCACGACAGCTCGAGAAGGGTGCCGAACCGGCGGTCAACCCCGACCACGACAAGCCCACGGTGCTGGCGCTGCGCGAGATCGCGGCCCGTCGCATCGACCAGGCCACGATCGACCAGATCGACAAGGCCGAGCGCGAGCGCGCCGAGCGCGAAGCGCTGGAGTGGGCCGCCGCGGAAGTCGACGACGACCTTTCCAAGGGCGGCGACGACTGATGGGCGATGACTGCCGGCGCTGCCGCGATCATGCCTTGCAGGGCATGAGCAAGCGCGCGCGCCCGACAGTCTCCGGACACCTCGCTTCCGGGGTGGGCGCCTGAGCCGGCGCCAGGCACCGATGCCCGCGACCGCTCCACCGGCTCCGGTCGATCCGGCCGCCTGGCCACCCTACGTGCTGGCGCTGAAAGAGCGCATCGCTTATCTGCCCCCCGCACAAGTCACCCTGGTGTTGCGTGCGTACGCCGTCGGCGCACAGGCGCATGCGGGGCAGGAGCGCAAGAGCGGGGAGCCGTACATTACCCACCCGGTGGCAGTGGCCAGCATCCTGGCCGAGCTGGGGCTGGATGCCGAAACAATCATCGCGGCCATCCTGCATGACACGCTGGAAGACACCGAACTGAGCCGCGAAGCGCTGGCCGGCGAGTTTGGCGAGGTGGTGGCCGAGCTGGTGGACGGCGTCACCAAGCTGGACAAGATGCGCTTCGGCACGCGCCAGGAAGCCGATGCGGAAAGCTTCCGCAAGATGCTGCTGGCGATGGCGCGCGACATCCGCGTGATCCTCATCAAGCTGGCCGATCGCCTGCACAACATGCGCACGCTGGGCGCCAAGGACCAGGGTTCGCGCCGCCGCATCGCGCGCGAGACGCTGGAGATCTTCGCGCCGATCGCGCAGCGCCTGGGCATGAACAAGTTCAAGGCCGAGCTGCAGGATCTAGGTTTCCGCGCGCTGTATCCGGACCGCTACCGGGTCATCAGCGAGCGCATCCGCGCCGCGCTGGGCAATCGCCGCGAGGTGATGAGCAAGATCGAGACCGCGCTCACCACGCAGTTGGCGTCCGAGCATCTGAGCGCCCACGTGGTCGGCCGGATCAAGTCGCCGTGGAGCATCTACTCGAAGATGCGCAACGAGCACAAGACGTTCGCGCAGCTGATGGACGTGTACGGTTTCCGCGTGGTGGTCGACAGCGCCACCAGCTGCTACGTGGCGCTTGGTGCGGTGCACGCGCTGTACAAGCCGGTGGACCGGCGCTTCAAGGATTTCATCGCGATCCCCAAGGCGAACGGCTACCAGTCGCTGCACACGGTGCTGCTCGGGCCGTTCGGCGCGCCGATCGAGGTGCAGATCCGCACCGCCGAAATGGATTCCGTGGCCGAACGCGGCGTGGCGGCGCACTGGGCCTACAAGACCGATTCGGGCCCGGCCAACAGTGCCCAGGTGCGCGCGCGCGAATGGCTGGCGTCGATGGTGGACAGTTCGGCGAACACGGTGTCCTCCTCGGAGTTCATCGAGAACGTCAAGATCGACCTGTTCCCCGACGAGGTCTATTTGTTTACCCCCCGCGGCGACATCCTCTCGCTGCCGCGCCATGCCACTGCGCTGGATTTCGCCTACGCGGTGCACACCGACGTGGGCGACCACGCGGTGGCCGCGCGCGTGGACAAGAAACTCACCCCGCTGCGCAGCCGGCTCGAATCGGGCCAGCTGGTGGAAATCATCACCGCGCCCTCGGCCGTGCCCAACCCCGCGTGGCTGGAGGTGGTGGTCACCGGCAAGGCGCGCACCGCGATCCGCCAGTACCTGAAACATCTGCAGCACGAGGACGCGGTCGATTTCGGCCACCGGATGCTGGATCGCGCGCTGGATGCGCTCGGCAGCAGCCTCGACGCGATCGCGCCGACGACGCTCGACCGCTTCCTGAAGACCTCCAAGTTCAAGCGGTTGGAGGAGCTGCTCTCCGACATCGCGCTGGGCAACCGCATGCCTGACGTGGTCGCGCGCCAGTTGCTGGGCTCGCGCTGGAAGAAGGCCGCCGGCTCCAAGGCAGGCGTGGCGCTGGCGCAGGAGAAGATCCGCATCAGCGGCGGCGAGCGCGGCGTGCTCAGCTTCGCCAACTGCTGCCACCCGCTGCCCGGCGACGACATCGTCGGCTACCTGTCCTCCGGCAAGGGCATCGTGGTGCATCGCGTGGAGTGCCCGAACGTGGTCGAGTTGCGCCGCTCGCCGGAACGGCTGGTGGCGATCGAGTGGGATCGCGACGTCAAGGGCGACTACCGCGCGCAGTTGCACATCGAGGTGATCAACCGCCCGGGCGTGCTCGCCACCGTGGCGGCGGCGATTGCGGCGGCCGATTCCAACATCGAGAACGTCGAGTACGTCGAGCGCGATGCCTCGGCGGCCACGCTGCTGTTCTCGATGGAAGTGAAGAGCCGCAAGCACCTGGCCGACGTGATCCGCCGCGTGCGCCGCACCGGCGTGGTCAGCGCGGTGCGGCGGTATCCGTTGTAATGACCGGGAATAGGGAATGGGGAATAGGGAATAGGGAATAGGGAATAGGTCGCTCCGACCGATGCCGCGCGTAGGGCGGGCAACGCCCGCCGGCCTTGCATCGCAGTGGTGCGGGCGCCGTGCAGTGAAGCGGGGCCGAGTTATCATCGGCGGTCTCAATCGGCTGCAGCACGCTCCTTCGAATCTCCAATCCCGACTCCCGCCCCCAAGGAAACGCCATGCCTTTCGACATCATCGCCACCGACCAGGCACCGGCCGCCATCGGCCCGTATTCGCAGGCCGTGCGTGCCGGCAACACCGTCTATTTTTCCGGCCAGATCCCGCTGGACCCGACCACCGGCAGCCTGGTCGACGGCGACATCGGCGTGCAGACGCGACGGGTGTTCGACAATCTCGCCGCGGTGGCGCAGGCTGCCGGCGGCTCGCTGGCGCAGATCGTGCGCGTGGGCATCTATGTCACCGACCTGGCCAACTTCGCCGCCGTCAACGCGGTGATGGCCGAATACTTCCAGCAGCCGTATCCGGCGCGCTCGACCATCGAGGTTTCCGCGTTGCCGAAGGCGGCGCAGGTAGAGGTCGATGCGATCATGGTGCTGGACTGATCCACGTCGCGGCTGTCGCCGACAGCCCGCAGCGGCGGCATCCTTACGACTGACGGGGATGCTCGGTTAGGCTTGGGTTTCATGGCCACGCGCAACGCCCGTCCCGTTTCTCCCGCCATTGCCGACCCCGGCATCGCGCCGCTCGCCACGTTGCCCGGCGTGGGCCCGGCGCTGGTCGCGTCGCTGGGCAAGCTCGGCCTGACGCGGGTGCAGGATCTGTGGTTCCACCTGCCGTTGCGCTACGAGGACAAGACGCGCATCACCGCGATCGCGGACTTGCGCGCAGGGGAACGCGCGCAGGTCGAGGGCGTGGTCGAGGCCGTCGAGCGCGGCTTCCGCCATCGCCCGCAACTCAAGGTGGCGATCGGCGACGCCAGCGCGCAGACCCTGCTGCTGCGCTTCTTCCATTTCAATCGCGCGCAGGCCGAACAACTGGTGCCGGGCACGCGGCTGCTCTGCTACGGCGAGGTGCGCCACGCCGCGCAGGGGCTGGAGATGGTGCACCCGAGCTACCAGCGCCTGGGTGGCAGCGAAGCCTCGGTGGTCGACGAGCAGCTCAGTCCGGTGTATCCCACTACCGAGGGCCTGGGCCAGAAGCGCCTGGTCGCGGTGATCGGCAAGGCACTGGCCCTGCTGCCGCCGGCCGGGCAACTGGAGCTTATTCCGCCGGCGCTGTGCCGCACGCACGGCCTGACATCGCTGCGCGATGCGCTGCTCTACGTGCACCGGCCACCGCCGGACGCGCACCTGGGCCAGTTGCTGCTCGGTCGCCACCCGGCCCAGCAGCGGCTCGCCTTCGAGGAGTTGCTGACCCAGCACCTTAGCCTCAAGCGCCTGCGCGCCGTGGTGCGGCAACGCCGTGCGCCGGTGCTGGGCGCACCGCGGCAGCTGCATCGGCAATTGCTGCGCGCATTGCCGTTCCGCCTCACCGCGGCGCAGCAGCGCGTGAGCGAGGAGGTCGCGCGCGACCTGGCGCAGGCCCAGCCGATGCTGCGCCTGGTGCAGGGCGACGTCGGCAGCGGCAAGACCGTGGTGGCCGCGCTGGCCACGCTGGCCGCGGTGCACGCGGGCTACCAGACCGCCCTGATGGCACCGACCGAATTGCTGGCCGAGCAGCATCTGCGCAACTTCCGGCAGTGGTTGCAGCCGCTGGGCATCGAGGTGGAATGGCTGGCCGGCAAGGTCACCGGCAAGACACGCCGGCAGGCGCTGGCCCGCGTGGCCGACGGCGCGGCGGTGGTGATCGGCACGCACGCCTTGATGCAGGAGGGCGTGGCATTTGCGCGGCTGGGCCTGGTGATCGTCGACGAGCAGCACCGCTTCGGCGTGCAGCAGCGGCTGGCATTGCACGAGAAGGGCCGCCAGGACCGACTGGTGCCGCATCAACTGGTGCTCACCGCCACGCCGATTCCGCGCACGCTGGCGATGAGCGCGTATGCCGATCTCGACGTCTCGTCGATCGACGAATTGCCGCCCGGACGCACGCCGGTGCAGACCATCGCGGTATCCAATGCGCGCCGCGCCGAAGTGATCGAGCGCATCCATGCCGCCTGCGCCGAGGGGCGGCAGGTGTACTGGGTGTGCACCCTGATCGAGGAATCCGAGCAGCTGCGCGCGCAGGCGGCCGAAGTCGCCCACGCCGAGTTGTGCGCGGCGCTGGAGGGCTTTGCCGTGGGTCTGATCCACGGCCGCATGAAGGCAAAGGACAAGCAGGCGGTGATGGACGCGTTCAAGGCCGGCGAGCTGGCCGTGCTGGTGGCCACCACGGTGATCGAGGTCGGCGTCGACGTGCCCAATGCCAGCCTGATGGTGATCGAGAACAGCGAGCGGCTTGGCCTGGCACAGCTGCACCAGTTGCGTGGTCGCGTCGGCCGCGGCGCGGTGGCCTCCAACTGCGTGCTGCTGTATCAACCGCCGCTGGGCCAGCTCGCGCGCGAGCGCCTGCAGGTCATGCGCGAAACCAGCGACGGCTTCCGCATTGCCGAGAAGGATCTGGAACTGCGTGGCCCCGGTGAAGTGCTCGGCACCCGCCAGACCGGCCAACTCGCCTTCCGCATCGCCGACCTGTCGCGCGACGCGCACCTGCTGCCCGCGGTGCAGGCGGTGGGCGAACGCATGCTGGCCGAGTTCCCCGACCAGACCAGCCGGTTGATCGAGCGCTGGATCGGCGGCGCCGCGCGGTTCGCAGATGCGTGAGCGGTCATCGGCAGTAGTCGCCCCCCGCCGTTTCATCCCATAAACTGGACGGCTGGACAGGAACCCGATGCACATGACCAAGCCGCAACTCCTGATCGACACCGATCCCGGCGTCGACGACGCCCTCGCCATCCTGATGGCCGCCGCGCATGCCGACATCGCCGGCCTCGGCATTGCCGCCGGCAACGTCGGCCTGGAGCACACCCTGCGCAACGCACGCACGCTGGTCGACCTGCTTGGCCTGGCCACGCCGGTGTTCGCCGGTTGCGCCATGCCGCTGGTCCGTGCGCCGGAGGAAGATGCCGCGTTCGTGCATGGGCGTGACGGTTTCGGCGACGTCGGCTTCGCCGAGCCCGCCGCCGCGGTCGCCGCCGAGTCCGCTGCGCTGGCGCTGCTGCGCCTGACCCTCGAGCGTCCCGGCGAGCTGACCTTGGTGGCACTGGCGCCACTGACCAACCTGGCGCTGGCGCTGCGGCTCGACCCCGGCCTGCCGCAGCGGGTGAAGCGGCTGGTGGTGATGGGCGGCGCGGTGACCGGCCACGGCAATACCGGCAGGGTGCCGGCCGAGTTCAACATCGGTTTCGACCCCGAGGCTGCGCACGTCGTGTTCGAGGCGTTCCCGTCGTTCGACCTGGTGGACTGGGAGGCAACCCTGCGCCACGCCTTCGACGACGCGGAGTTCGACCGCTGGCTCGCTGCCGGTGACCGGCGCGCGGCGTTCTTCGGCAAGATCGCGGCGACCGCGCGGGGCTACAACGCCAAACACGACCGCCACGGGCTGGTGGCGGCCGATGCGCTGGCGATGGCGGTCGCGCTCGACCCGACCATCGTCACCCGCAGCGAACGCCGCGCGGTCGCGGTAGAGCTGGACGGCCGCCTGACCCGCGGCGCCACCGTGGTCGACTGGAAAGGGCGCCTGGGCCGGCCGGCGCAGGCCAACATCGTGCTGGAGGTCGACCACACCCGCTTTGCCGCGATGGTGCAGCGCGCGCTGGGGGTGCCCGGCTGAACCCCCGTGCTTGCGCGTTCCCGGCGTTGCCCGCTACAATGCCGCTCTTTTCACCGCCGCATTCAGAGTCTGTCATGAAAGCCGATACCCATCCGAACTACGCCCCGGTGGTGTTCCAGGATCTGTCGTCCGATTTCTCGTTCCTCACCCGGTCGACCATGTCCAGCAAGGAAACCGTCAAGTGGGAAGACGGCAATGAGTACCCGCTGATCAAGGTGGATATCTCCAGCCATTCGCACCCGTTCTACACGGGCAAGCAGAAGACCCTGGACGTGGGTGGCCGCGTGGACAAGTTCCGCCGCCGCTACGCCGGTTCGGTCAAGGAATAAACCCTTTTACCTCCGCTCCCTCCGGGTTGCGGGCGGTTCGAGACACGGGGCAGGCGCAGGCTTGCCCCGTGTCTTTTTCGTGCCCGGCGTACGACCATTCGCCATCGAATGCGCGACCGCCGTTGTGCGATAATGGGCAGTGGCCCGATGCCTGCAGCAGAGTGGCGCAAGTCTTCGCGGAGCTTGTTCCAGCCGGTTTCCGGCATCGGTTGCGTCGCGTGCTTTCCCCGGCTGCCGACATCCACCCTTTCCCTTGCCGCGCGATGACGTCCCCACCGTCGTCGCCGGCGACGAACCACATGCGAGGAGGTTTCCGTGTCCGACCCCAAGACCGTCAAGCTGGTCGATGAATCGAGCCACAAGAGCAGCGAACTGCCGCTGGTTTCCGGCACGCTCGGTGCCGCGTGCATCGACATCGGCACGCTGTACAAGGACACCGGCCATTTCACCTATGACCCGGGCTTCGGCAGCACTGCCAGCACCAAGAGTGCCATCACCTACATCGACGGCGACAAGGGCGTGCTGCTGTATCGCGGTTACCCGATCGAGCAGCTGGCCGAGAAGTCCAGCTTCCTCGAAGTGGCCTATCTGTTGCTCAACGGCGAGTTGCCCAATGCTGCCGAGTTCGACACGTTCGAACATGACATCACGCATCACACGATGATGCACGAGGCGCAGAAGAACTTCTTCCAGGGCTTCCACCACGACGCGCACCCGATGGCGATGCTCGCCGCGGCAGTGGCGTCGCTGTCGGCGTTCTACCACGACAAGCTGGACGTGGAAGACCCGGCCGACCGCAAGATGGCGGCGATCCGCCTGATCGCCAAGATGCCGACCATCGCGGCAGCCTGCTACCGCTACACGATCGGCTGGCCGGTGCGCTACCCGCGCAACAACCTCGAGTACGTCACCCGCTTCCTGCACATGATGTTCGAGGTGCCGAGCGAGCCGCTGCAGATGAACCCGGTGGCGGCCAAGGCGCTGGACCTGCTGTTCATCCTGCATGCCGACCACGAGCAGAACGCGTCCACCTCCACCGTGCGCCTGGTCGGTTCCACCGGCGCCAACCCGTATGCCTCGATCGCCGCCGGCATCACCGCGCTGTGGGGCCCCGCCCATGGCGGCGCCAACGAGGCGGTGCTCAAGCAGCTGGAGGAGATCGGCACGCCGGACAACGTCGAGTCGGCGATCCTGCGCGCCAAGGACAAGAACGACAGCTTCCGCCTGATGGGCTTCGGCCACCGCGTCTACAAGAACTTCGACCCGCGCGCCAAGATCATTCGCGAGATGTGCCACAAGGTGCTGGACGAGCTGGGCGTCAACGATCCGATGCTGGACGTGGCGATGAAGCTGGAAGAGGCGGCGCTGAAGGACGACTACTTCGTCGAGCGCAAGCTGTATCCGAACGTCGATTTCTACTCCGGCATCATCTACAAGGCGCTGGGCATCCCCACCGAGATGTTCACCGTGATGTTCGCCATCGCGCGCACCGCCGGCTGGATCGCGCACTGGATCGAGCAGCACGAAACGCCCGGATCGCGCATCGGCCGTCCGCGCCAGGTCTACACTGGCGCCGACGTGCGTGATTACGTGCCGGCCGGCAAGCGCTGATTCACCGCTTGGGCTGATCCTCGGTTTCGCGCAGAACGCCCCGGCCTGGCCGGGGCGTTCTGCATCTGGCGCTCGGCGCGGTCAGCGCAACGCGGCGCGCAGGCGCTGTTCGAAGCCCTCGTCGGCATCGTCCTCGGCCAGCAGCATCTCCACCTGGGCCAGCGCGGCGCGGCGCATCGGCCGGTCGTCGGTGCGATCCAGCGGCGCCTGGCGCAGCGCGTTGCGCGGCAGCACGGTGAGGTCGAACGGCACGGCGTCGGCGGCGAACAGCAGCACCGGGTACTCGGGCTGCTCGGTGCGGCTGTAGCGCAGGCGGCGCACCTGCATTTCCAGCGGCACGCCGTGCTCGCGCAGGAAGCGCACCACCGCTTCGGCATCGTCGCTGTACACGTGCAGGCACACCGCCGAATGCATGTCGGCGGTGCCGTCGAGCACGGCGCCGACCAGGCGCGGTTCGAACGGGGCGAGGAAGGTCATCGCCTCGACCGCCGCCTCGCGCCGCTGGCGCAGCAGCTGGGGTTGGCTGTCGCCGAGGAACAGGCGCTGGTGTTCGCGCAGCGCCTGTTCGATCTCGAGGTTGCGCGGCAGCGCCTGGCTGTCGAGTATGCCCAGCCGTTCGGCGGCCTTGAGCTTGGCATGGTGGAAATTGCGGATGCCGTGCTCGCTCATCAGCCGGGCCGCTTCCTGGGCCACGCGCAGGCGATTGCGTTGCAGCCGGTCATGGGCGTGGATGCGGTGGTGTTCGCCTCGGGACATGACGCACTCCTCGACATTGGATGGCGGCGTCCGGGAGCGGCGTCGCCTGCCCCCGGGTCAGAAGATCTCGTAGGCGTGCTGCTTGTCCTGCTCCTTCTGCTGGGCGGCCTGGCTGCGCAGGCGGTCGACGTCTTCCACCTTGAACATCTCGTTCATGCCGTTGGGGTCGTCCGCACCGGTCGGCAGGCCGCTTTCGCGGTTGATCCATACCGTACTGATTCCGGGCGGCATCGGCAACGTGCTGGGCGGCAGCCCCTTCAGCGCCGCGCCCATGTACTGCATCCACACCGGCAAGGCCGCCTTGGCGCCGAATTCGCCGCGGCCGAGCGAGCTGTAGTCGTCGAAACCCACCCAGACCGCGGTGGACAACTCGCCGTCGAAGCCGACGAACCAGGCATCGCGATGGTCATTGGTGGAGCCGGTCTTGCCGGCCAGGTCGGGGCGCTCCAGCGCGCGCGCGGCCGAACCGGTGCCGCGCAGGATCACGTCCTTCATCAGCGAGGTGATCAGGTAGTCGTTGCGCGGACCGATCACCCGCGGGGCGAGCACCGGCGCATGCCGGGCGCCGTCGTGGATGTCGGCCGGCAGCACCGCATCGCCGACACCGTCGACGCTCTCCGACTCGGCGGGCGCGTCCGTGCTGCCGGCGGTCGCCAGGCGATTGGCCGGCGGCCGGGTCATGTCCGGCGGCGGCGGGCCGGGCGGGCGCGTGTCGAGCAGGCGTTCCTGGCAGTTGCGGCAGGCGCGGGCGGGATTGGCCAGGTACACCGGCTTGCCGTCGCGGTCGTCGATCTCGTGAATGAAATACGGCGTGACCAGGTAGCCGCCGTTGGCGAACACGGCGTAGCCGCGCGCCATGCCCATCGGCGAGACCGAGGCGGTGCCCAGCGCCATCGACAGGTTGGCCGGGATCGCGTCCTGCGAGAACCCGAAGCGGGTGGCGTATTCGCGCATGTAGCTCACCCCGATGGCATCCAGCAGTCGCACCGAGACCAGGTTCTTCGATTGCACCAGCGCCTCGCGCAGGCGCATCGGGCCGGCGAACTTGCCGTCGTCGTTGGACGGCGTCCAGATGCCGTTGGGGCGCGAGGGGTCGGGCAGCGCCAGCGGTGCGTCGTTGACGATCGAGGCCGGGGTGAAGCCGCGATCGAAAGCGGCGGAATAGAGGTACGGCTTGAAACTCGAACCCGGCTGGCGCGCGGCCATCACGGCGCGGTTGAACTTGCTGCGGTTGAAGTTGAAGCCGCCCACCAGGGCCTCGATCGCGCCATCTTCCGGATTGAGCGAGACCAGCCCGCCCTGCACGGCAGGTATCTGCGCCAGCTGCCAGTTGCCCTTCTCGTCGCGGGCCAGGCGGATGACGTCGCCGCGCTTGAGCACGGCATCGACCCGCGTGGGCGCGGCGCCGACGCGGCTGTCGCTGATGTGCGGCCGAGCCCATTTCACCGCGTCGAGGTCGAGCCGGGCGCTCTCGTGACTGGACAGGTACACGCTGGCATGGTCGGCGTCGCTGCTGATGACCAGTCCCGGCTGCATACCCGAGACGCTGCCGTAACTGGCCAGCACCTGGTCGAAATCCGCCTCGCCGGCGCCCTCGGCCAGCTCCTTGTGCGCCTCCGGCCCACGCCAGCCATGGCGGTGGTCGTAGGCGACCAGGCCGTCGCGCAGGGCGTCCACCGCCTCCTGCTGGCGCATGCTCTGCACCGTGGTGCGGACCACGTAGCCTTCGGTCAGGGCGTCATTGCCGAGGCGGTCGAGCACCTGCCGGCGCACCATCTCGGCGAGGTAGGGCGCGTCGACCTCGATCGGCTGCTCGTGGGCAAAGGCGCGATTCGGCTCGGCCACCGCCTGTTCGTACACTGCCTGGGTGATGTAGTTGTGCCGCAGCATCTCGCCGAGCACCCAGTTGCGCCGTGCCATCTCGCGCTTGGGGCTGTTGATCGGATTGACCGCCGAGGGCAGCTGGAAAGTGGAGGCGATCGCCGCGCACTCCGCCACGGTGAGCTGGTCCAGCGTCTTGCCGTAGTAGTACTCGGCCGCCGCCGCCACGCCATAGGAACGATGGCCGAGGAACATCTTGTTGAGGTAGAGCTCCAGGATCTGGTCCTTGGTCAGCTCGTGCTCGATGCGCAGCGCGATGAAGATCTCGGTAAGTTTGCGCGAGTACAGCTTTTCCGGGCTCAGGAAGAAGTTGCGCGCCACCTGCTGGGTGATGGTGGAGCCGCCGGGTCCCTTGTCGCCGCCGGTGATGATCACGTGCCAGCCGGCCCGGGCGATGCCGCGCCAGTCCACGCCGGGGTGGTGGTAGAAGTCGGCGTCCTCCGCCGACAGCACCGCGTGCTTGAGCCGGTCGGGCACCTCGGCGATGTCCACCGGGATGCGCCGGGTTTCGCCGAAAGTCGCGATGAGCTTGCCATCGGCGCTCAGCACGCGCAGCGGCACCTGCATGTGATAGTCCTTGAGCACCGCCACCGAGGGCAGCCGGGGAGCTATCAACCAGTACGCCACGCCTGTCGCGAGCACTGCCAGAAGCAAACCGGAAAAGGCCAGGAGCAGTGCCCAGCGCAACAAACGCTTGAAAATTCGCATGGTGTGGATAGCGAGACCTGAGTCAAAGCATGACAGAGTATAGATGTAGCAACATGCTCGTCAGGCAACCGAGGACGGCTCCGCAAAGCAAGAGGCGCGCCAGCCGGGCAAGCTCTGCAAATGTGGTGGACATCACGCCAATTACTTGAGAAAGTTCCTGTAGACCGTTGCCATTGCGTTAATTTTTAGATTTAATGCCACTGCGCATCCCGCCAGAACTCTGGTCAGGGCGTCAGCGGCAAGGGGGACACACCGTGGGGCTCTTTACACCGAAGAAGCCGGCGCTGATCGGCGTCGACATCAGTTCGACCGCCGTCAAGCTGCTGCAGCTGAGTCAGGCGGGCGGGCGCTATCGCGTGGAGCACTACGCGGTGGAACCGCTCCCGCCCAATGCGGTGGTCGAGAAGAACATCGTCGAGGTCGAGGCGGTGGGCGACGCGATCCGCCGCGCCCTGGCCCGCTCGGGTTCCAAGCTCAAGCACGCCGCCGCCGCGGTGGCCGGGTCGGCGGTGATCACGCGGATCATCCCGATGACCAGCGAGCTATCCGACGATGACCTCGAGGGCCAGATCCAGGTCGAGGCCAATCAGTACATCCCGTATCCGATCGACGAGGTCAGCCTCGATTTCGAGGTGATCGGCCCGGTACGCGACAACCCGGACATGAACAACGTGCTGCTGGCGGCCTCGCGCACCGAGAACGTCGACATGCGCGTGGCGGCGTTGGATCTGGGCGGCCTCACTGCCGGCGTCATCGACGTGGAGGCCTTCGCGATGGAGAACGCCTTCGCGATGGTCGCCGACCAGCTCAACGTCGGCCGCGACGCCCTGGTGGCGGTGGTCGACATCGGCGCGACCATGACCACGCTTTCCGTGCTGCGCAACCAGCGCACCATCTATTCGCGCGAACAGGTGTTCGGCGGCAAGCAGCTCACCGACGAGATCATGCGCCGCTTCGGGCTCTCCTACGAGGAGGCTGGCCGCGCCAAGCGCAAGGGCGGCCTGCCGGAGTCCTACGAGACCGAGGCGCTGGAGCCGTTCAAGGAGTCGCTGATCCAGCAGATCAGCCGCCTGCTGCAGTTCTTCTTCGCCGGCAGCGAATACAGCAAGGTCGACCAGGTGGTGCTGGCCGGCGGCTGCGCCTCGATCGAGGGACTGGGCCCGATGCTGGAAGAGCAGCTCGGCGTGCCTTGCGTGGTCGCCAACCCGCTGGCCCGCATGTCGTTGTCGCCGCGGGTGCAGGCCCAGGCGCTGGCGCAGGATGCCCCGGCCCTGATGATCGCGGTCGGCCTCGCCCTGAGGAGCTTCGACTGATGGCACACGTCAACCTACTTCCGTGGCGCGCGGAGCGGCGCAAGCAGCGCGAACGCGAGTTCTACATGCAGCTGGCCGCCGCTTTCGTGGCCGCCGTGCTGCTGCTGCTGCTGTGGATCTTCTGGATGGACCAGCGCATCGACAACCAGAACGACCGCAACGCCTACCTGCAGACCGAAATCAAGCAGCTGGACGTGCGCATCGCCAAGATCAAGGACCTGGAAAAAGTGCGCGAGCACCTGCTGGCGCGCAAGCAGATCATCGAGCAGTTGCAGGCCGATCGCTCGCAGATGGTGCACCTGTTCGACGAACTGGTGAAAACCATCCCGACCAGTGCGCGGCTGACCGCGCTCAAGCAGAGCGGCCAGTCGATGTCGCTCGACGGCGTGGCGCAGTCCAACGCCAGCGTCGCCGAGTACATGCGCAACATCGAGTCCTCGCCGTGGATGGGCCATGCGGACCTGCGCAAGACCGAAAACACCCATGATGCGACCCGCATGCCCTACCAGTTCGGCCTCAACGTGACGCTGAGCCGGCCCAAGACCGACGAGGTCGACCCGACCAAGGCGCAGGTGGAACCGACTACCTCCACGGCCACGCCGGCCGTACCTGCAGCGCTCAACGCGCCGCCGGCCAGCGCGACCTCCGCCACGGCCAGGTCAACGCCGGAAGTCACGCCCACCCCTGCCGCCGCTGCCAAGGGAGGTGCCGGATCATGAGTTTCTTCAGCGATCTGCAAAACCTCGACAAGAACAACGTCGGCGGCTGGCCGCAGTCGGTCAAGATCTTCTTCACCGTGCTGGTCCTCGCGGTGGTGCTGCTGGTGGGCTGGTACTTCATCGTCAGCGACCAGCAGGACAGTCTCGACACGCTGGCCACCAAGGAGAACAGCCTCAAGCAGGAGTTCTCCACCAAGCAGGCCAAGTCGGTCAATCTCGAGGCGCTGGAGCAGCAGCTCAACGAGATGCAGGACATGCTGCGCCAGTTGCTGCGCCAACTGCCCAGCAAGACCGAGATGCCCGAGTTGCTGATCGACATCTCGCAGACCGCGCAGGCCGCGGGGCTGGAGAGTGACCTGTTCGTGCCTGGCGCGGAAACGCCCAAGGACTTCTACGCGGAGAGACCGATCGCCTTGAAGTTCACCGGCACCTACCATCAGTTCGGCACCTTCATCAGCGGCGTGGCTTCGCTGCCGCGAGTGGTCATCCTCACCATGCACGACGTCTCGCTGACGCCGAAGGCGCCGACCAAGGCGGGCACCGCTGGCACCGGACAACTGGTGCTGGAGGGCACGGTCAAGACCTACCGTTATCTCGATGACGACGAAAGCGCTGCCGCGGCAACCAAGGCGGGGGCGAAGAAATGATGAACAAGTCGATTGCCCGCAAGTCCGCCGGCGTGACGCGGCTGCTGCTGATCCTGCTGGCTGTGCTGGTTCTGGCCGGTTGCACCCGCGGCATGTCCGACCTGCGCACCTGGGTCGCGCAGGAGAAGGCCAAGAAGGGTGCGCCGATTCCGCCGCTGCCCGTGATCAAGACCTTCGAGACGTTCAAGTACGAAGACCAGGACAAGCGTGATCCGTTCAGCCCCAGCACGGCCGAACTGCAGAACGACAACGCGACCAGCGGACCGCGGCCGGACGCCAACCGGGCCAAGGAGCCGCTGGAGATGTTCGCCCTCGACAGCCTCAAGATGGTCGGTACGGTCGGTGTCGGTCCGAAGATGGAGGTCCTGATCAAGGACCCGGGTGGTGTCATCCATCGCGTCCATGTGGGGGAATACATGGGACAGAACTACGGACACATCACCGCCATCAGCGAAGACCATGTCGATCTGGTCGAGTTGGTATCCAACGGCAATGGTGGCTGGATGGAACGTCCCGCCAGCGTCGCACTCGGCGAGCAATAGGTACACAGGGGCAGATGCAATGACCAACCAATTCCAATCCGTGCGGGGCCGAGTCATGCGCCATGCGAGCCGTTACTTCCTGATGGGCCTGCTGATCGTCGGTGCCACCTGGGCCAGTGCCGCCATCGCGGCCACCACCACGCTGAAGAACATCAGCTACGACGCCTTGCCAGGCGGCAGCGTCCAGCTGCACCTGAACTTCGGCGACGGCCCGGTGCCGGAGCCGAAGATCTTCACCACGGACAATCCGCCGCGCATCGCGGTCGACCTGCCCGATACGACCAATGCCGCCGGGCGGCACATGGACATCGGCAAGGGTTCGACCTCCGGCGTCTCGGCAGTGTCTGCCGGTGGGCGCACCCGCGTGGTGGTCGAGCTGATGCGCGCGTCGAGCTACCGCGCCAGCGTCGATGGCAACAGCCTGGTGCTGACGATCAACAACGGCACCGCCGACCAGGCGGTCACCACCGCCTCCACGATCGACCCGACCAAGCGGCTGCCGTCGTCCTCCGATGGCCCGGCGATCTCCAACATCGACTTCCGTCGCGGCCCGAACGGCGAGGGCCGCGTGCTGGTCAGCTTCAGCGGCAGCGGCGCGCAGCCGGAAATGACCCGTCAGGGCGACAAGGTGGTGGTCACCATCGATCACGCCAACCTGCCGGCCAACCTCGCGCAGCGCCTGGATACGCTGGACTTCGCCACCCCGGTGCAGTCGATCACCAGCCGCGTCGGCAACGGCGGCGGCGCGCGCATCGAGATCGACACCAAGGGGACGGTCGAGACCTCGGCCTACCAGACCCCCGACCAGTACGTGGTCGAGGTGGCACCGAAGAAGGCCGCCGCCAAGGATGAGCGCCTGGCCAAGCTGGACGCGCAGCCCAATTACAACGGCAAGCGCGTCACCTTCAACTTCCAGGACATCCCGGTGCGCTCGGCGTTGCAGCTGATCGCCGATATCTCCGGGCTCAACCTGGTCGCCTCCGACAGCGTCGGCGGCAGCGTCACCCTGCGCCTGGTCAACGTGCCGTGGGATCAGGCGCTGGACGTGATCCTGCGCGCCAAGAGCCTGGACAAGCGCCGCAACGGCAACGTCATCTGGGTCGCGCCGCAGGCCGAGCTGGCCAAGTACGAGCAAGACCTGGCCGATGCCAAGCTGAAGGCACAGGACACCGCCGAACTGGTCACCGACTACGTGCCGATCAGCTACGGCAAGGCCTCCGACATCGCCAAGCTGCTGACCACCGGCAGCATGCAGGGCGGCGGTGGCGGCGGCTCCAACACCCAGCGCGGCTTCCTCTCGCCGCGCGGCAGCGTCTCGTTCGACCAGCGCACCAACACCCTGCTGCTCAACGACACGCCGGAGAAGATCAAGCAGTTGCGTGAGCTGATCGCCGTGCTGGACAAGCCGGTGCAGCAGGTGCTGATCGAATCGCGCATCGTGGTGGCCACCGACGACTTCACCCGCGAGCTGGGCGTGAAGTGGGGCGTGTCCGGCAACCAGACCAACAACAACAACATCATCACCACCGCACCGACCGGCGATGGCGCGCTGAAGTACGGCACCGGCGTGCACAACAACATCGTCAACTACAACAACGCAGTCACCGACTGGGTGGCCAACGGCAGCCAGGGTGCTCCGCCGCATCCGGGTGCGGTGACCTTGCCCGGCGGCTTCAACGTGAACATGCCGGTGAACGGCGGCAGCACGCTGGGCTTCGCCATCCTCGGCGCCAACTACGCGATCGACCTGGAGCTCTCCGCAGCGCAATCCGAAGGCCGTGGCGAGGTGATCTCCAGCCCGCGCGTGATCACCGCCAACCAGCAGGAGGCCGTGATCCGCCAGGGCCAGGAAGTCGGCTATGTCACCTACCAGAACCAGGGCTCCGGCACCGGTGGCGCACCGACCGCCTCGGTGCAGTTCAAGGACGCCGTGCTGGAGCTGAAGGTGACCCCGACGATCACCGCCGACAACCGCGTCTACCTGGCGATCAACGTGAAGAAGGATGCGCTGGCCGGCTTCCTCAACACGCCGAACGGCCAGGTGCCGCAGATCGACACGCGCGAGGTGAATACCTCGGCGCTGGTCGACAACGGCCAGACCGTGGTGCTCGGCGGCATCTACGAGGTCAACAAGAGCAACACCGTGTCCAAGGTGCCCGGGCTGGGCGACATCCCCGGTCTCGGCGCGCTGTTCCGCAACACCAAGCGCAGCACCACCAAGGCGGAGCTGCTGATCTTCGTGACGCCGCGCATCCTCAGCGACACCTTGCAGTAAGCCGCCACGCAGCGGCGAAGAAAAGGGGCGGCTTCGGCCGCCCTTTTTCGTGCGCGCCGGCCGCCGGCGCACGTCACATTAAACTTCCCGTGCCGATGATGGTCTGAAGCACGCCGACGCGTCCGCTCTCCAAGGATGCCGCAGGCCTTGCCCCGTAACTGGAACTGCCCATGGACATGCCCGAAAACCCGCCTCTCGGCGCGCTGCAGCAATCGTTCGCCCGCCTGCGCGAGGAGCTGGCGGATTGCATCATCGGCCAGCCGAAACTCATCGATTGCCTGCTGGTGGCGCTGCTGGCCGACGGCCACCTGCTGGTCGAAGGCGCGCCCGGCCTGGCCAAAACCACCGCGGTGAAGGCGCTGGCGGCGCGGATCGAGGCGGATTTCCACCGCGTGCAATTCACCCCCGACCTGCTGCCGGCCGACCTCACCGGCACCGACGTGTTCCGGCCGCAGTCGGGCAGTTTCGAGTTCGAGCGCGGGCCGCTGTTCCACAACATCATCCTGGCCGACGAGATCAACCGCGCGCCGGCCAAGGTGCAGTCGGCCCTGCTCGAGGCGATGGCCGAGCAGCAGATCACCGTGGGCCGCAGCACCTGGAAACTGCCCGAGCTGTTCATGGTGATGGCCACGCAGAACCCCATCGAGCAGGAGGGCACCTTCAGCCTGCCGGAGGCCCAGCTCGACCGGTTCCTGATGCACGTGACGATCGGCTATCCCGATGCCGCGGCAGAGCTGGCGATCCTCAAGCTGGCGCGCGAGCAGGCCAGCCGGCGCGCCCACCCGGCCGCGCCCCCACGCGCGCTGCTCAGCCAGCACGAGGTGTTTGCCGCGCGCGATGCGGCGATGGCCGTGCACATGGCGCCGGCGCTGGAGGAGTACCTCGCGCAGCTGGTGCTGGCGACGCGCGACGCCGGCCGTTATGGCGCGGAATTGAAGCGCTGGATCGCCTGGGGCGGGAGCCCGCGCGCCACCATCGCGCTGGATCGCTGTTCGCGGGCGCAGGCCTGGCTGGCCGGCCGCGCCTACGTGTTGCCCGAGGACGTGCATGCAATCGTCCATGAGGTGCTGCGCCATCGGGTGCTGCTCAGCTACGAAGCGCAGGCCGAAGGCGTCACTCCCGACCAGGTGGTGGCGCGCCTGCTGGATCTCGTGCCGCTGCCGTGAGTGTCCTGGCGTCACAAGTCGCGGATGGCAATGGCGCAAGCGAGGTGTCGCTGGCCGAGCTGATCGCGTTGCGTGCGCGCGTCGGCTCTGTGCGCATGGCGCCGCTGAGCACGCGCGCCGCCCGCCACGGCCAGCAGTCCAGCCGTCTGTACGGCCGCGGCATGGATTACGCCGAGTCGCGCGTCTACCAGGCCGGCGACGATGTGCGCCGACTCGACTGGCGACTCACCGCACGCAGCGGCAAGCTGCACACGAAGCTGTTCCAGGAGGATCGAGAAGGCTGTCTGCTGATCCTGCTCGATACCCATGCCAGCATGCATTTCGGCACGCGGGTGCGTTTCAAGTCGGTGCAGGCGGCCCGCGCGGCGGCACTGGCCGCGTGGTTTGCCACCCGTGCCGGCGAGCGCGTGGCGATGCTGGGCTTCGGCGGCGTCGACCAGTGGTTGGCGCCGCAAGCCGGTGCGCATGGTGCACTCGCCGTATGCGGTGCGCTGGCGCGATGGCACGCGGCGGATCGCGCCGACCAACAACAGCCGCTCTCCGATGCGCTGACACGCGCGGCACACGTGGCGCGGAGTGCGAGCCGCGTCCTGCTGCTCAGCGACGGCTTCAGTTGCGACGCCGCCGCGCGCCAGCGACTGATTGAACTGACCCGGCACGCGGGCGTGGCCGTGCTGGTCACGGCGGATGCGCTGGAGCTGGAGCTCGCGCCGCCGGGGCGCTATCCGCTGGAGCATGCAGGCGAGCGTCGCGAGGTGCGGCTGCAGTCGGCGCATCAGCGTGCAGATTTTCGCCAGGCATTGGGTGCAGGCGCCCGACGGCTGAGTGAGTTGGCCGGCTCGCTGGGTCTGCGCCACGCCACCATCGATACCGCGGCCGATCCGCTCGATGCCGTGGCGGGCCTGATCGGTCGCAAGAGGTCGCCGCGATGATCGCGGCGGCGACGCCGCCGACGGCCGCTGCGCCGGGGCCGGTACTGCGCGACATCCACCTGCCGGCCGAACCCTCGTGGTGGCCGCCCGCACCCGGCTGGTGGCTGCTTGCCGTGCTCGCGCTGCTGGTGTTTGCGGGCCTCGCGTGGGTTTGGCAACGCCGCTGCCGCGTGCGGCAACGGCAGCGGCGCATTCTTGGCGAGCTGGAGAACCTTGTCCGGCGGCACCGCGAGGACGGCGATCGCGCGGCCCTGCTCGGCGGCCTGCATCAACTCTTGCGGCGCGTCGCCCGTGAACAGGACGCCGCCGCGGTGCATCTGCGTGGCGATGCCTGGCGGCACGTCCTGGCGCGGGTGCCGGTGGACGCGGCCACGCAGGACAGCCTGCATCGGCTGGAGCAGCTCATCTACCAGCCACCCCGCAGCGGCGACGAGAACGATCTCGTCGAGGCCGCACGGCGGTGGCTGCGTTTGGCCGTAAAGCCGTCCACATGGAAGCGGAAGAAGCCCTCCTCGGAGCCAGCCGATGCCTGAATTCGCCTGGCCCTGGGCCGTACTGCTGTTGCCGTTGCCGTGGTTGCTGCGCTGGTGGTGGCGTGCGGCCGCCCCGGGCGTCGCGCTGCATCTGCCACAGCCGGGCGTGAAGCTGGATTCGGTGGCTGATCGGCGCAACCACGGTGCCGCGCCGTGGCTGCTCGGGCTGGCCTGGTTGTGCTTGCTCGCCGCCGCGGCGCGGCCGCAGTGGCTGGGTCCGCCGCAGGCGCAGCAGCGCAGCGGGCGGGCGATGATGATGGCGGTGGATCTCTCCGGCAGCATGCGCACGCCGGACATGCAGCTGGCCGGCCAACCGGTCAGCCGCTTCGGCGCGGTGGAGGCGATCGCCAGCGACTTCATCAGCCGGCGCCGCGGCGACGAAATGGGCCTGATCCTGTTCGGCAGCCAGGCCTATCTGGTCACGCCGCTGACCTACGACCTCTCGGCCGTGCGCGCGCAGCTGCAGACCGCAGCGGTGGGCCTGGCGGGCGACCAGACCGCGATCGGCGACGCCATCGCCGTGGCGGTGAAGCGATTGGCGGGCCTGCCGGAGGCAGCGCGCGTCCTGGTGTTGCTCACCGACGGCGTCAACAACGCCGGCGGCATCGCTCCGCGCGAGGCGGCGCGTGCCGCCAAGGCCGCGGGCGTGCGGATCTACGCCATCGGCATCGGCGCCACCGCGATGCAGGTGCCGGGATTCTTCGGCCTGCAGATGGTCAACCCCTCGGCCGACCTCGACGCCGACATGCTCAAGGCGATCACCGCCGAAACCGGCGGGCGCTTCTTCCGTGCCACCGACAGCAGCGAGCTGGCCGACGCCTACCGCACCATCAACGCGCTGGAGCCGATGCCGCGGCAGGGGCCGGCGTTGCGGCCGCGCCACGAACTGTTCCGCTGGCCGCTGCTGGCTGCGCTGGTGTTGCTGCTGCTGGCGATCGTGCCCACCCGGCTGCGTGTGCGGGAGCAGGCGGCATGAGCGAGCTGCTGCAACAGTTCCATTTCCTGCACCCCTGGTGGTTGCTGGCACTCCTCGGCCTGCCGCTGCTGGCGCTTCCGTGCTGGCGGCGCGACAGCGGCCAGCTGATCCTGTCGCGACTGGTCGACCCGGCTTTGCTGCCACGGCTGCTGCGCGGACAGCCGCGCCGGCGCCAGTTGCCGCTGTGGCTGTTCGCGCTGGCCTGGCTGCTGGCCACGCTGGCGCTGGCCGGGCCGACCTGGAACCGCGTCGAGCAGGCGCTGTACGCCAACCGTCCGGCGCAGGTGCTGGCGATCTCGCTGTCGCGGCACATGCTGGCGCGCGACGTGGCGCCGAGCCGGCTCGATCGCGCACGGCTCAAGGCGCACGAGCTGCTGGCGGCCAACCGTGCCGGCCTGAACGCGCTGATCGGCTACGCTGGCGAGGCCTTCGTCGTCGCGCCGCTGACCTCCGATGCCCACAGCCTCGACGATCTGCTCGACGCGATGGCGCCCGACACCATGCCGGTGGACGGCAACGACGCGGCCGCGGCGATCGACCGCGGCGTGCGTCTGGTCCAGCAGGCGAATGCCGACGGCGGCACGCTGGTGCTGATCACCGACCAGGCGGATACCGCCGCCGACGCGGCCGCGCGCAAGGCGCTCGCCGCCGGCGTGCGCGTCTCGGTGCTCGGCGTGGGCAGCGTCCACGGCGGCCCGGTCCCGCTGCCCGAGGGCGGCTTCCTGCACGACGCGCAGGACCGCATGGTGCTGGCCGCACGCGACGCCGCCGCGCTTGACGCGCTGGCGCGCGCAGGCGGCGGCGTCTACGTGGCGATGAGCGCCGACCACGGCGACATCGACGCCCTGCACGCGCAACTGCGCAGCAGCGGCGCCGCCCAGGCCAGCGGCCAGCACGGTGCGCAGTGGCAGGATCGCGGGCCGTGGCTGTTGCTGCCGCTGCTGCTGGTGGCCGCCACGGCGTTTCGCCGCGGCTGGATCATGCTCGTGCTGCTGGTCAGCCTGCCGCTGCTGCCGCGCACGGCGCAGGCCGGCACCTGGCAGGACCTGTGGCAACGCCCCGACCAGCAGGCCGTGCAGGCGCTGCGCGACGGCCATGCCGTGCAGGCGCAGCAACTCGCCCGCGATCCCGCCTGGCGCGGCGTGGCGGCTTACCGCGCCGGCGACTATGCCGCGGCGGCGGACGCGCTGCAGCACGCCCCCGGCAGCGATGCCGCCTACAACCGCGGCAATGCGCTGGCGAAAGCGCAGCAGTATCGACAGGCGATCGAGGCCTACGACCAGGCGCTGCAACTCGATCCGGCCAATGCCGACGCCAAGGCCAACCGCCAAGCCGTGGAAGAGTGGCTGAAACGGCGGTCGAAGCAGCAAAAATCCTCGCCGGACAGCGCGGGCCAGAACAAGTCCGAGCAGGACAAGTCGGGTGACGACAAGTCGGGCCAGGAGAAATCAGGCCAGGAAAAATCGGGTGGGAACAAATCGGAGCAGGACGAGTCGGGGCAGGGCAAATCCGACAAGAGCCAGCCGCCTTCCGGTGCGGGGGAACAGGACAAGTCGTCGAACGGTTCGCAGCGACCCGGCGACGCCGGCACGCACGATCAGCCCGCGCCACGCAGTGCGCGGGAGCGCGCCGAGCAGAAGGCGCAGGCCGAGCAGGCGCAGCGCGCCTTGAAGCAGCAGATGGACCAGGCGCTGGCCGCCGGCCAGTCCGCGGACGCGAAGTCGCCGGCCACGCACCAGCTCGGCACGCTGGACCGGGATGATCCGCAGTCGAAGCTGCCGGCCGACCTGCGCCACGCGCTGCAGCGCGTGCAGGACGACCCCGGCGGCCTGCTGCGGCGCAAGTTCGAACTGGAATATCGCGAGCGCCACGGTGGCGGCGCTCAGGAGGACGACCAGCCATGAGTCACGCACGCATCATCGTCTTGTGCCTGTTCGCGCTGATGCTGCTGCCGGTCGCGCACGCGGCGCAGGTGAGCGCGACGCTGGATCGCGATCACGTGCAACTGGGCGACACGGTCACGCTCAATATCCGCGTCGAGGGCGCCGCCGCGTCCGCCGCGATGCCCGACCTGCAGGCGCTGCAACAGGATTTCAGCATCCTCGGCACCTCGCAGAACAGCAGCCTGTCGGTCGAGAACGGCAAGGCGACGTCCAGCCTCACCTTCGGCATCGCGCTGCGGCCTCTTCGCGCCGGCAGCTTGCAGATCCCGTCGCTGCAGGTCGCCGGCGAACGCACGGCGCCGCTGTCGCTGCAGGTCGACGCGCAGGGGCCCGTGGCGGGTGCCGCGCCGAATCGCGACGTGTTCATGGAGGCGACGGTGGAGCCACAGCGCGGCTATGTCGGCGAGCAGTTCAGCTATGTGGTGAAGCTGTTCTACGCGGGCAACCTCAGCGGCGGCTCGATCGACATGCCCGATGTCCATGGGGCGACGCTGCAGCCGCTGGGCAAGGACATCGGCTACGACACGCAACGCGGCGGCCGCAGCTACCACGTGCTGGAACGGCGCTATGCGCTGATCCCGCAGCAGGCCGGCCGGCTGGAAATCCCTGCAGCGAGTTTCCAGGGCAGTGCGGTTGACCCGTACGACCCGGGCAGCTTCTTCGGCGCCACCAACAACGTCTCGGCCAGCGCCGCGCCGGTGGCGATCGATGTGCAGGCGGCGCCTGCGGATTGGGGCAACAAGGCGTGGTTGCCGGCGCGGGCGTTGAGCCTGACGATCGACGGCTGGCCGGACGCGCAGCAGCCGGTGCGCGTGGGGCAGCCGCTCAACCTCACCATGACGTTGCGCGCCACCGGCTTGTCCGACGACGCGCTGCCGAGCCTGAGCCTGCCGCCGCTGGACGGCGCCACGGTCTATCCGGACAAGCCGGTCAGCCGCAACCACGTCGCCGGGCAGTGGACCGTGGGCGAGCGCGAGCAGGCGTTCGCCATCGTGCCCGAGCGCCCCGGCCCGCTGACGATCCCGGCGACCACGGTGACCTGGTGGAACGTGCTCACCGACCGGCTGGAGGTGGCACAGATCCCCGCGCGCAGCATCGAGGTGCTGCCGGCGATCGGCGGCAGCACGGCATCACCTGCAGGCGCGGTCCCGGCGGCGACGACTGCGCCCGCCACGACCGCACCCGTGCCCATGCTCGCGCCCGCCGGTGCCATGCCATGGCGCTGGATCGCGCTGGCCAGTCTCGCGCTGTGGTTGCTCAGCGTGCTGGCCTGGTGGTGGCAGCGTCGGCGGCGCGCCATGCCCAAAGCTTCCCCGGCGCCCGCGGTTGTGCCGGACAGCGCGCGCCGGGCGCGACAGGAGTTCATCAGCGCCGCGCGCGGCACCGACGCCGCACGACAACTGCACTGCCTGATGGCCTGGGCGCGCGCCGAGCGACCGCACGTCCAGCATCCGGGCGAGTTGTCCGCTGCCCTGGACGATGCGGCACAGCGCGCGGTGATCGACGACTTGCAGCGTCGTCGCTACGCCGCCGGTACGGCGGCGGGCGACGTCGGCGGCACGGCACCGGCGGAGGCGTTCAAGCGGGGTTTCGCCTGGCGCCAGACTGGCACGGGCGATCACTCGGACGACGCGTTGCCGCCGCTGTATCCGTTCAAGCTGCGTTGAAGGGTGTGCCGTCGTCCGGCGTGGCGTCGCGCACACGCCGGAAGATGTCGGCCACGCTGTTGCTGAAGCAGCATACGGTGATGCTGACGCGATCGTCGCGGGCGAGTTCGTCGCGCAGGCTGGCCAGCGCCACCGCGGCCGCCTGCGCCACCGGATAGCCGTACACGCCACAGCTGATTGCCGGGAACGCGATCGTGCGCAAACCGTGCTCGCGCAGCAGCCGCATCGCGTTGGCGTGGCAACTTGCCAGCAGTCGCGCCTCACCTTGCGTGCCGCCCTGCCACACCGGGCCGACGGTGTGGATCACGTGTGCCGCCGGCAACGCGAAGCCCGGCGTGATGCGCGCCTCGCCAGTCGGACAGCGCACGCCCGGACGCACCGACGGAAGCTGCCGGCAGGCCTGCAGCAGCGCGGGACCGGCGGCGCGGTGGATCGCGCCGTCGACGCCACCGCCGCCGAGCAGGCTGGCATTGGCGGCGTTGACGATGGCATCCACGTGCAGCGTGGTGATGTCGGCAATGACGATGTCCAGGGGCATGGCTTTGCAGGAGGCGGGCGGCTTATGCTGGCCTCAGGTTTCGGGCGGCCGGGGGCAGCGCATCATGGCGAAAACGGAAGACCTATCCTTCGGGTATCTGCTCAACGACGTGACCTTGCTGTTTCGCAAGCATTTCGATCGGCGCGCGGTGAGATTCGGGCTGACCCGCGTGCAGTGGCGCGCCACCAAGATGTTGTACCACCGCGAGGGCCTGCGCCAGACCGAACTGGCCGAATCGCTGGAGATGGAGCCGATCGCGGTGGGCCGGGTGATCGACCGGCTGCAGGCCGCGGGCTTCGTCGAGCGCCGCGCCGATCCGCGCGACCGCCGCGCCTGGCGACTCTACGTCACCGACCGCGCACGCGTCGTCATCGGCGACATGGAGCTGATCGCGCGCGACCTGCGCAAGGATGCCACCGCGGGCATCGAGTACGCCGAACTCGAACACGCGCTGGGCGTGCTCAACCGGATCAAGGAAAACCTGCAGGCGCTGGATGCGGGCGAGAACCCGGGCGCCTCCGACTGATCCGCGCGATGTCATGTGCCATCGGTCCTGCACGGGTTGCCGGCGCGCGGGCGCAGAATGGAGCGTCGCCGGTACCGGGTGGGCCCCTGGCCCCCACGGCCGGGCAAAAGCATTGAATGTCGTGGTCAAGCCGCGTGTCGCCCACGCGCCGGTTGACCCGGCGTGGCCGGAGCGAGCATGCCGCAGAACAAATCCGGGAAACTGCTGTTGACGGCAGCTGCGCTGCTGCTCGCCGGTTTCGGGGCGCAGCAGTTCTGGCGCGGGCGTGATGGCGCGGCGAGCGCGCAGGCAACCCCACCCGCCCAGGCCGTGCCGGTCAGGGTCGCCACGGCGCAGCGCGGCGACATCGATCTCTCGTTGAAGGTGATCGGCAGCGCGCAGGCATGGTCCACGGTGACCGTGCAGTCGCGCGTCAGCGGCCAGTTGCAGGCGCTCTCGTTCAAGCCCGGCGGCCATGTCGCCAAGGGCGACACCATCATCCGCCTCGACCCCAGCCTGCTGCAGTCGCAGCTGGACGAGGCGAAGGGCAACCTGGCCCGCGACCAGGCGCAGTACGCCAACGCACAGGCCCTGCTGAAACGCTACGGCCCGCTGCTCAAGGACGGCTATGTGGCCAAATCGGCCTACGACGAGGCCAAGGCCAACGCCGGCCTGTATGCCGCAGCGATGAAGGCCGACCAGGCGGCGGTGGAACTGGCGCGCACGCAACTGGGCTATGCCACGATCCGCGCGCCGTTCGACGGCATCGCCGGTGCGCCGCTGGTGTATCCCGGCGCGCAGGTCAGCGCCAACAGCACCGATCTGGTGGTGCTCAATCAGGTGCAGCCGATCCACATCCGTTTCGCCGTGCCCGAAGCCGAACTGGCCGGGCTCAAGGCCGCGCATGCCCGTGGTGCGGTGCCGGTGATCGTGCGCTTGCCGGGCAAGGCCGCGTCGATGCAGGCCACGCTGGACTTCATCGACAACGCGGTGGACGCCAGCACCGGCACGATCCAGCTCAAGGCCCGCTATGCGAATGAGGACGATGAGCTCACGCCCGGCCAGTTCGTCGAGATCACCCTGCCCACCACGCGGCTGACCCACGTGGTGACGGTACCCGCGGTGGCGCTGCAGAACTCGCCGCGCGGCAGCTTCGTGTTCGTGGTTGATGCGGGCGGCGTGGTGCACCAGCGGATGGTCACGATCGGCAGTGGCACGGCCGACCGCGTGGTGGTCAGCAAGGGTCTGGACGGTGGCGAGCGGGTGGTCACCGATGGCCAGTTGCTGCTGGTCGACGGCGCGCGCGTGCGCGTGCTGAGCGGCGGTTGAGCGGGCCGTGAACCTGCCTGCGCTGTGCATCCGCCGGCCGGTGATGACCGTGCTGCTGATGGTTGCCCTGGTGGTGTTCGGCGTGGTGGCTTATCCGAAGCTGCCGGTGAACGAGTTGCCGAACGTGGATTTCCCCACCATCTCGGTCAGCGCCAAGCTGCCCGGCGCCTCGCCGGAGACGATGGCCACCGCGGTGGCCACTCCGCTGGAGAACGAGTTCTCCACCATCGCCGGCATCTCCACGATGACGTCGACCAGCGCCTTGGGCTCGACCTCGATCACGCTGACCTTCGGCCTGGACCGCAACATCGACGCCGCCGCGCAGGACGTGCAGGCGGCGATCTCGGCCGCGCAGCGGCAACTGCCCACGACCATGCCGACCCCGCCCACGTTCCGCAAGGTCAACCCGGCGGACAAGGCGATCCTGTATCTCACCCTGAGCTCGGACACCTTGCCGCTGTCGACGGTGAACGAGTACGGCGAGACCCAGCTGGCGCAGCGGCTGTCGATGGTCGACGGCGTGGCTCAGGTGAACGTGTTCGGCTCGCAGAAGTACGCGGTGCGCATCAGCGTGGATCCGAACAAGCTGGCCGCCAACGGCATCGGCATCGACACGCTGCAGCAGGCCATCGCCGACGCCAACGTCAACCTCGCCACCGGCTCGCTCAACGGCAGCCGGCAGTTGCTGCAGGTCAGTTCGGACGGCCAGCTGCAGCGCGCCGCGCCGTACAACGACATCGTGGTGGCCTATCGCAACGGCGCGCCGATCCGGCTGTCCGCGCTGGGCCACGCCAGCGACGGCGTGCAGAACGACCAGGTCGCCAGCTGGTTCGACGGCAAGCGCGCGATCGTGCTGGCGATCGACCGCCAGCCCGGCTCCAACACGGTGGCCACCGTGGACCGCATCCGCCAGGTGCTGCCGCAGTTCCAGGCCAGCCTGCCGCCGTCGGTCAAGCTCGGCGTGCTGTACGACCGCTCGGAATCGATCCGCCATTCGGTCGACGACGTGCAGTACACCCTGCTGCTGGCCGGCGTGCTGGTGATCCTGGTGATCTACCTGTTCCTCGGCAACGCCTCGGCCACGCTGATCCCGGCGCTGGCGCTGCCGGTCTCGGTGATCGGCACCTTCGGCGTGATGTACGCGCTGGGCTACAGCCTGGACAACCTCTCGCTGCTGGCGCTGACCTTGGTGGTCGGCTTCGTGGTGGACGACGCGATCGTGATGCTGGAGAACATCGTGCGCCACGTCGAGCACGGCATGGATCCGTACGAGGCGTCGCTGAAAGGCGCCGCGGAGATCGGCTTCACCATCTTCTCGATGACGATCTCGCTGGTGGCGGTGTTCCTGCCGGTGATGTTCATGGGCGGCATCGTGGGCCGGCTGTTCCACGAGTTCGCGGTGACCATCAGCACCGCGATCCTGATCTCCGGTTTCGTCTCGATCACCTTGACGCCGATGCTGTGCAGCCGCTTCATCAAGCATGGCGGGCACGCGGAGAAATCACGCGTGGTGCGCTGGTTCGACCAGGGCTTCAACCGCGTGCGCGACGGCTACAACCGCTCGCTGGCGTGGTCGGTGCAGCGCCCGCGCGTGGTGCTGGGGGTGTTCTTCGCCAGCCTGCTGGCCACCGCGGCGCTGTTCGTGCTGGTCGACAAGGATTTCATCCCGGCCGGCGACACCGGCCAGCTGATCGTCAACGTCGAAGGGCCCGACGACATCTCGATCACCGCGATGAAGGCGCGCCAGCAGGAACTGGCTGCGATCGTGGCGCAGGACCCGAACATCGACAGCTTCATGTCGTCGGTGGGCAGCGGCGGCTCGCGCGCGACCACCAACAACGGCACCATGTTCCTGCGCCTGAAACCCGCCTCCGAGCGTGCGCTCGATCCGGCGCAGATCATCCAGGAGCTGCGGCAGAAGTTCGCCCGCATCCCCGGCATCCGCGCCTACATCCAGAACCCGCCGGCAATCCAGGTCGGCGGCCGGCAGTCCAAGGCGCAATACCAGTACACCTTGCAGTCGGTCGACCTGGATGCGCTGTACGCGGCGTCCGGCAAGGTGGAGCGCGCATTCGGCGCCTTGCCCGGTTTCCAGGACGTCACCAGCGACCTGGACCTCAACGGCCCGGCGATCGCGGTGCAGGTCGATCGCGCCCGGCTGGCGCCGCTGGGCCTCACCATGCGCCAGGTGCAGAAGGCGCTGGGCGCGGCGTTCGGCGCCAACCAGGTCTCCACCATCTACGGCTCGGCCACGCAGTACTGGGTGATCCTGCAGGTCGCCTACGCGCTGCAGGATGATCCGGCGGTGTTGTCGCAGCTGTACGTCACCTCCGGCAGCGGCGCGCTGGTGCCGCTCAGCGCGGTGGCCAGCTTCCAGCGCACGGCGCGCCCGCTCACGGTCAACCACCAGGGCCAGCTGCCCGCGGTGACGATCTCCTTCAACCTGGCGCCCGGGGTCAGCCTGAGCCAGGCGGTGAGCCGCATCGACGGCGCGATGGCGCAGTTGCACCTGCCGGCGACGATCACCGGCAGCGTGCAGGGCACCGCGCAGGCGTTCCAGGATTCGATGCAGGGCATGGGCCTGCTGCTGGTGCTTGCGGTGTTCGTGATCTACCTGGTGCTGGGCATCTTGTACGAGAGCTTCATCCACCCGCTGACGATCCTGTCCGGCCTGCCGGCCGCCGGCGTCGGTGCGCTGCTGACGCTGATGATCTTCCGCGCGCCGCTGGACCTGTTCTCCTTCGTCGGCATCGTGATGCTGATCGGCATCGTCAAGAAGAACGCGATCATGCTGATCGACTTCGCGCTGGAGCGGCAGCGCGTCGAGGGCATGGCGCCGATGCAGGCGATCGTCGAGGCCTGCCACGTGCGCTTCCGCCCGATCATGATGACCACCATGGCGGCATTCGCCGGCACCTTGCCGATCGCGCTGGGCATCGGCGCCGGCGCCTCGGCGCGGCGGCCGCTGGGCCTGGCCGTCGTCGGCGGCCTGCTGGTGTCGCAGGTGCTCACGCTGTACCTGACGCCGGTGATCTACCTGTACATGGATCGCCTGCAGCAGCGCTTCGGGCGAAAGCGCAAGGCGCCGCAACTGGCTGCCGACTGAGGAACGGTCTCCCCCGCCGTTGCGGCGGGGCAACCAGGCATCATTCGCCGGTGCCGTCCTCGGCGAACGCACCCGGCGCCGAACCGAAGTCGCCATCGGCCTGTGCCGCCATGTACACCCACGCCGCGTAGACCGCCACGTTCTGCGCCAGGTCGGCCGGGTCGATCTTGTCCAGCGTGTCGTTGGCGGTGTGGTGCCAGTCGAAGTAATGCGTGCCGTCCTGGGTCAGGCTCAGCGCGGCCATGCCGCGGGCGTGCATCTGCGACAGGTCCGAGCCGCCGCCGCCGGGGCGGCTGGCGTCGTAGGCCACGCCCAGCGGCGCCAGCACGCTGGCGATCTGTGCGATCGCGCCGCGCGCCTCGGGTTTCACGCTGGCGCTCATGCGCCAGATCCGGCCAGCGCCGAAATCCGAATCGGTACCGAGCTGGAACTTCGCCACCTCGCCGGCATGCTTCTGCGCATAGGCGCGCGAGCCCCACAGGCCCATTTCCTCGTTGGCGAAGGCGATCACGCGGATGGTGCGGTCGGGGCGCTGCGGCAGGTCGCGGATCAGCTTGGCCGCGGCCATGGTGATCGCGATGCCGGCGCCGTCGTCGATCGCGCCGGTGCCCGGGTCCCACGAATCGAGATGGCCGCCGATGGCCACTACCTGGTCCGGATGCTTGCGACCGGTGATCTCGCCGATCACGTTGGCGCCGGTGTATTCGCCGACGATGCCGCAATCCAGATCCATCCGCACCGTCACCGGCTTGCCGTAGGCGAGCACGCGATCGAGCTGGTCGGCATCGGGGTTGGACAGCGCGGCGGCGGGAATTGCCCGGGCTTTCGGGTCGCGGAAGCCGGTGACGCCGGTGTGTGCGATGCGCTGGTGCTCATCCGTACCGGCCGAGCGCAGCAGGTAGCCGGCGGCGCCCTTGGCCGCGGCGATCACCGCGCCAGTGGTGCGCACGGCCGAGCCCATGCCGTAGTCGTGGCCGTCCTTCTGGCGATGCATGCGGTAGTCGACGTAGACGATGCGGTCCTTCACGCTGGCCGGGTCGGCCGCCTTGAGCGCATCGAGGCTGGTGAACTTCACCACCTGCGCGGTGAGTCCGCCCGCAGGCGTGGCAGGCGAATAGCCCAGTGCGGTGAGCACCAGCGGCTGCGGAAACGGGGCCACGATGGCACCGCTCTCGCTGCGGCGCTGCCACAGCGGAAACGTCACCGGCTCGCTGTAGACCTTGTCGAAACCAAGCGCCTTGAACTTCGCCAGCGCCCACTGGCGCGCGCGCAAGTCGGCTCCGCTGCCGGCCAGGCGCGGCCCCACCTCGGTGGTGAGCGAGGTCACCACGGCCATGGCGGTGCCGTCGTGCAGCGCCTGGTCGCGCAACTGTTCGGCCGTCTTTACGGCCGTGGCGGGAATCGTGGTGGCGGCGCTGGCGATGCCGCCGGCCAGCAGCAGGCCGGCAGCGAGCAAAGTGAGGGGGAGACGGCGCATCGGGGCACTCCGCGGAGGAAACCCCGATTATGGCGTGGCGGCCGGGTCGTGCTTAGGCCAGAAGTCATGGGCGGCGGCAGCGACCAGGGCCGCTACCGCCGGCGGGTCACGGCTGTCTGTTCTTCAGCAGGTCGCGAATCTCGGTGAGCAGGGCGACGTCGGCCGGCGGCGCGGCGGGCGCCTCCTCCTGCTTCCTCTGCATGCGGTTCATCGCCTTGATCACCATGAAGATCGCGAACGCGATGATGATGAAGGTGATGATGGTGTTGATGAAGCTGCCGTAGCTGATCGCCACCTCGGCAATCTTGTGTGCCGGATCGCTGTCGTCGGCCGGCTTGATCACCCACTTCAGTTTGGAGAAGTCGATGCCGCCGGTGATCCAGCCGATCGGCGGCATGATCACGTCGCTGACCAGCGAGCTGACGATCTTGCCGAACGCACCGCCGATGACGATACCGACGGCCATGTCCATCACGTTGCCGCGCATCGCGAACGCCTTGAATTCCTGCAGCATGCTCATGCGTTTCTCCCCGGGTTTTGCCAGATGGCAGGGGGGACTTTAGCGCAGCGTGAGGGCGCAGGACAGGCAGCGAAACGCGGTTTCAGACGATCTGTCCGGCCAGTTCGGCCACGCCGACCAGCTCGGCGTGAAAGCGGTCGCCGCGCTGGAGCGCCGCCACCCCGGCGGGCGTGCCGGTGAATACCAGGTCGCCGGGTTTCAGTTCGAACAACCGCGACAGCGCGGCGAGGATGTGCGGCACGTCGTGGATCATCTCGCCCAGGCGCGCCTGCTGGCGCAGCGCGTCGTTGACGTGCAGGCGCAGCACGGTGTCCGCGTCCACGTACGCCCGCGCCGCCGGGCACAGCGCGGAGACCGGCGCGGAATGGTCGAAGCCCTTGGCCACGTCCCACGGATGGCCCTTCGCCTTGGCCTGCGCCTGCAGGTCGCGGCGGGTCAGGTCCAGGCCCACGCCGTAGCCCCACACCAGCGCGGCCGCGGCCGCCGGTTCAAGCCCGCGCCCGCCTGCGCCCAGCGCCACCACCATCTCCACCTCGTGGTGCAGGTCGGCGGTCATGGTGGGGTAGGGTACGTCGCCGCCATCGGCCACCACCGCGTCGGCCGGCTTGCAGAAGAACATCGGCGCGGCCTTGTCCACCGTGGCACCCATTTCGCGCGCATGCTCGGCGTAGTTGCGGCCGATGCAGAACACCCGGCGGACCGGAAAGCGCTGGTCGCTGCCGATGACCGGCAGGCTGGGGATGGTGGGTGCGGCAAGGATGTAGTTCATGTCGGCAAGCGTAGCAAAGCCGGGCGGCGCAATGGCGGGGGAACCGCAGCAGGGCCGCTGCGACAGTGCTGCAGGGTGTCGATTCCACCCGACCTCGTTCGTCAATGCTTGATGGCGCCGGTCTCGGCACGGTGGCAGGTGACAGCTGTCACCAACGATGATTGATGCTGTGCCATGGCAGGGCGCAGCCACGTCGTCCATGCTGGAAGTCGTCACTGGGCAGCCGTAAAAAACGGGGATGGATGTGGATAACGATGAACTGTTGAAAGAACTGCGCATCGAACGCCACCAGCGCGAGGACCATGGTGATGGTCGTGGCCGCTGGCCATGGATCGCCGGAGGGCTGATTGCGGTGCTGGTGCTGCTCGGTGGCGCGGGCTGGATGCTGCTCGGGCATCGTGCGGTGGCCGTGCAGACGGCCACTGCGGTCGCGCCCACGGCCAACAGCGAAGCCGGCGCGGTGCTGCAGGCCACCGGCTACGTCACCGCGCGGCGGCAGGCCACGGTGTCGGCGCAGATCACCGGCACGCTGACCGCCGTATTGATCGAGGAAGGCGATCACGTGACGCAAGGCCAGGTGCTGGCCCGGCTGGACGACAGCGGGTACAAGGCCAACCTGGCGGCCGCGCGGGCGCAGGCGGACGCGGCCCATGCACTGGTCGCGCAGAACCGGGCGCAGCTGGCGCAGAGCGTGCACGATGCGGCGCGGCTGCAGTCGCTGGCCGCCCGCGGCCTGGTGTCGAAACAGAGTGCCGAACAGGCACAGACCCAGGTCGACAGCCTGCGTGCCCAGCTGGATTCGCAGCGGCAGCAGGCCAGGTCCGCCGACGCGCAGGCCCATGTGGCGAAGGTGAACTTCGACTACACCGTGGTACGCGCGCCGTTCAGCGGCGTGGTCACCACCAAGGACGCGCAGGTGGGCGAAATCATCTCGCCGCTTTCCGCCGGCGGCGGCTTCACCCGCACCGGCGTGGGCACCATCGTCGACATGGGTTCGCTGGAGGTCGACGTCGACGTCAACGAGGCGTACATCGGCCGCGTGAAGCCGGGCATGTCGGCCGAAGCGGTGCTGGATGCGTATCCGGACTGGCGCATTCCTGCCCACGTGGTCGCCATCGTGCCCACCGCGGATCGTGGCAAGGCCACCATCAAGGTGCGCGTGGCGCTGGAAAGGAAGGATGCGCGCGTGGTGCCGGACATGGGCGCGCGGGTGTCATTCCTGGAAGAAAAACAAGGCGCCAGCGCGCCGCTGCCGCAGGGCGTGCTGGTGCCGGCCACTGCAGTCGTGCGGCGCGATGGCCGCAGCGTGGTGTTCGTGGTCGACGGCGAGGCGGTGCGCCAGCGCACGGTGAGCCCGGCGGCGCAGGCCTATGGCGAGTTCCGCCTGTTGCCGGCCGCGGTGAAGCCGGGCGACAGCGTGGTGGTTTCGCCGCCGGCCGAACTGCACGATGGCTCGGCCGTCCAGACGAAGAAGCCGTAATTCGATTCACAACTCCTGCAAGCATGTTCACTGGAGATCCACCATGGGCGCATTGATCGAGATCCACGACCTTGCCAAGACCTACACGCGCGGCAAGCAGAAAGTCGAAGTGCTGCACCACGTCAACCTGGACATCGCCGAAGGCGATTTCCTGGCGCTGATGGGGCCATCGGGCTCCGGCAAGACCACCTTGCTCAACCTGATCGGCGGGCTCGACACGCCCAGCGCCGGCAGCATCCGCGTGGGCGGCCAGCGCATCGACCAGCTCGGCGGCGGCGCGCTGGCGAAATGGCGCGCCTCGAACGTGGGCTTCATCTTCCAGTTCTACAACCTGATGCCGATGCTCTCGGCCCAGCGCAACGTCGAGTTGCCGCTGCTGCTGACGAAGCTTTCGGCCGCACAGCGCAAGAAGAACGCGGCCATCGCGCTGCAACTGGTCGGCCTCTCCGATCGCGCCAGCCACAAGCCGAGCGAACTGTCCGGTGGCCAGCAGCAGCGCGTGGCGATCGCACGCGCGATCGTTTCCGACCCGGCCCTGCTGGTCTGCGACGAGCCGACCGGCGATCTCGACCGCCAGTCCGCCGAGGACGTGCTCGGCCTGCTTCAGCAACTCAACCGTGACCACGGCAAGACCATCGTGATGGTCACGCACGATCCGAAGGCCGCCGAATACGCCAGCCACACGCTGCATCTGGACAAGGGCACCCTGGTCGAACAGGCCGCGGCGTGAGGAGACGGCGATGAAATACTTTCATCTGATCTGGGCTGCGCTGTTCCGGCGCAAGACCCGCACGATACTCACGCTGGTGTCGATCATTGCCGCGTTCCTGCTGTTCGGCATGCTCGATGCGGTGCGCACGGGTTTCGACCAGGCCGGCAACAGCGCCAACGGCGCCGAGCGGCTGCAGACCGGCTCGCGGCTGTCCTTCATCCAGACCCTGCCGCAGTCGCTGGAGGCGCGGATCGCCCAGGTGCCGGGCGTGAAGATGGTCACCTATGCGAACTGGTTCGGCGGCGCATACCAGGACCCGCACAACCAGGTCTTCAGCTTCGCGGTGGAACCTAACTACCTCGACCTCTATCCGGAGATGGAAGTGAGTCCGGCCGAGCGCAAGGCGTTCGAAACCACCCGCACCGGCGCGCTGGTCGGGGAAAAACTGGCCCAGCGGTTCCACTGGAAGGTGGGCGACAAGATCCCGATGCAGTCGACCATCTTTCCCAACCATGAAGGCAGCAAGAACTGGACCTTCGACATCGTCGGCATCCTGCATTCGAAGGACAAGAAGTCCGGCGGCTTCTACGACCAGATGTTCCTGCTGAACTGGAAGTATTTCGACGAGACCACGCCATACAACCGCGGCCAGGTTGGCTGGTACGTCACGCGCGTCACCGATGTGAACCAGGCCGATCGCGTGGCCAAGGCGATCGATGCCATCTCGGCCAACTCCGATCACGAGACGCGCACGCAGACCGAAGCCGCCGCCACCGCATCGTGGATGAAGCAGCTGGCCGATATCGGCCTGATCGTCACCTCGATCATGGGCGCGGTGTTCTTCACCCTGCTGCTGCTGTCGGGAAACACCATGATGCAGGCCGTGCGCGAACGGACGTCCGAACTGGCGGTGCTGAAGACGATCGGCTTCTCCAGCCGCAGCGTGCTGGCGATGGTGCTGGCCGAATCGGTGCTGCTGTTGCTGCTCGGCGGCGTGCTGGGTCTGGCGCTGGCGATGCTGGTGGTCGGTGGCGTGCATGCGGCGATGGGCGGCGCGATTCCGATGGCGCCGGTGGATGCCGGCATCTGGCTGCGCGGCTTGTTGTTGATGATCGCCGCCGGCCTGCTGGTCGGTGCCTTGCCCGCGATGCGCGCGATGCGCCTGAACATCGTCGATGCATTGGCTGGCCGCTGAGGAGAACGACCATGTTCCTGCATTCCCTGATGTTGTTTTTCTCCGCACTCACCGTGTTTTCGGTCGTGTTGCTCGCCGTGTGGATGCTGTTCGCCCGCCAGGGCAGGCAGGCCATCTCGGTCACCGCGGTCGGCATCGGCACGCTGCGCCAGCGGCTTGGCATGTCGTCGGTGATCGTGATCGGCATCGCCGGCGTGGTGGCGGTGCTGGTGGCATTGCTGGCAATGAGCGATGGCTATCGCGAGACGCTGAGCAAGACCGGCAGCACGGATACGGCCATCGTGATGCGCGGCGCATCCGCCTCCGAGGTGATGTCGGTGCTCGACCATGACAGCGTGACGCTGATCCCGCAGACCGCCGGCATCGCCAAGGACGCCAAGGGCCAGCCGATCGCCTCGCCCGAGCTGGTGGTGGCCGCGAACCTGCCGATCAAGGGTGGCCAGCCGGACGAAGAGGGCAGCGTGCAACTGCGCGGCGTCAGCGACCAGGCCTGGGCGGTGCGGCCGAACCTGAAGATCGTCGAGGGCCGCAAGTTCACCCCAGGCATGCGCGAGCTCATCGTCGGCAAGGGCGCCGCGCGGCAATTCGCCGGGCTGGAGCCAGGCCATCAGGTCCGTCTCGGCAGCCAGCTGTGGACCGTGGTCGGCGTGTTTGCTTCCGGCGACTCGATGGATTCGGAAGTGTGGGGCGATGCCGGCGTCGTGGCCGATACCTACCGCCGTGGCAGCAGCCGCGCATCGGTCACCGTGAAGCTGGCCGATCCTGGCGCATTCGATGCCTTCAAGGCCACGCTGGAAGCGAATCCGCAATTGAAGGTGGACGTCAGCACCACGCTCGACTATTTCAGCAAGCAGTCCGAAGGCATGAGCAGCTTCCTGACCATCATCGGCATCGTGGTCGGCTCGATCATGGCGATCGGCGCGATCTTCGGTGCGCTCAACTGCATGTTCGCCGCGGTCGCGGCACGGGCGCGCGAGATCGCCACGCTGCGGGCGATCGGCTTCCGCGGGCTGCCGGTGGTGGTGGCGGTGATGCTCGAAACCATGTTGCTTGCGCTGCTCGGCGGCCTGATCGGCGGCTTGCTGGCGTGGCTGGTGTTCAACGGCTACAGCGCGTCCACACTCGCGGCCGGTTCGGTCGGCAAGCTCAGTTTCGAGCTCAAGGTCTCCGCCGAACTGCTGTGGGTGGGGCTGTTGTGGGCGCTTACCATCGGCTTCATCGGCGGACTGTTCCCCGCGGTCCGCGCGGCGCGATTGCCGGTGACGACGGCGTTGCGCGAGCTATAGCGTCGACGGCGGGAGCGCATGGCGCGCTCCCGCCCTGCCGGCTACGGCATCACCGGCGGCACGTAGTCCAGCGTCATGCCCAGCAGCCACAGCATGCCCAGCACCAGCGGCACGTGCACCACCAGTTGCACGAAGGTGTAGCCGACCACGTCGCGCGCTTTCAGCCCCAGCACGCCGAGCAGCGGCAGCATCCAGAACGGGTTGATCAGGTTGGGCAGCGCCTCGGCCGCGTTGTATACCTGCACCGCCCAGCCCAGGTGCACGTGCAGGTCGTTCGCCGCCTGCATCACGTACGGCGCCTCGACCAGCCACTTGCCGCCACCGGAGGGCACGAAGAAGCCGAGGATCGCCGAGTACGCGCCCATCACCGCGGGGAAGCTTTCCTGCCCGGCAATGTGCACGAACAGGTTCGACAACCGGTGCGCCAGGGTGGAGCCGTCGGCGCCGGGCACGTGGGTGAGCAGGGCGGCGATGCCGCCGTACAGCGGGAACTGGATCAGCACGCCGGCGGTGCTCGGCACGGCGCGATGCACCGCGTCGAGGAAGCTGCGCGGGCGCCAGTGCAGCAGGAGCCCTGCGGTCAGGAACAGGAAGTTGTAGGTATTGAGGTTGGCGATCGCGGTCACCGCCGGCTTGGTCGCGAACTCGTGGCCCAGCCAGCCCAGCCCCAGCAGGCCGATCGCCAGCGCCAGCAGCGGGCTGTATTCCAGCCATTCGCCCGGGCGCGTGCGCGGCGGCAACGCGGGCGTCGAGCTTTCGCCGATGTCGAAATCCTTCGAGGTGCGCGCGTTCGCATCCGACGGCGCGGTGAACCAGCACACCAGCAGCGACACCACGATCAGCACCGCGGTCAGCACGATCGACTGCCACAGGAAGATGGTCTGGCTGAAGGGCAGCACGCCGGTGATCGCGAGCAGGCCCGGCGGCATGCTGGCCGGGTTCGCCTGCAACTGCGCCGCCGACGAGGACAACCCCATCGCCCAGATCGCGCCCAGGCCGAGATACGCCGCCGCACCCGCCGCGCGGTAATCCATGTGCAGCTCGTCGCGCCGCGCCAGCGCGCGCACCAGCAGCCCGCCGAACACCAGCGAGAAACCCCAGGAAAGCAGCGACGCGAGCATGCTCACAAACGCGACGTACACGATCGCGCCGCGTCCGGTGCGCGGCGCGCGCGCCAGCACGTCGATGAAGCGCGCCACCACCGGCGCAGTGGCCAGCACGTAGCCGCCGATCACCACGAAGGCCATCTGCATGGTGAACGGGATCAGGCTCCAGAAGCCGTCGCCGAAGGCGTTGACCGTCGCCGTCGGCGTGGCCCCGAACGCGAATGTCGCCAGCGCCACCAGCACCACGCCCAGCGCGGCGAACACCCACGCATCGGGGAACCAGCGCTCCGCCCACGCCGCGCTGCGCAGGGCAGCGCGCGCCATCCAGCCGTCTTGCGATGCGTTCATGCCGTTCTCCGCCGTGGTCGGGTCATCGTCGCGCCGCGGCAGCCGTGCCGGCAAGCCGACCATGGTCGAGCGCACCATCAGGGGTAGGAGCCCGCTCGCGGGCGATGCTCTTGGGGCAGGGATTCGGGATTCGCCAGAGCAGGAGCATCGCCTGCGAGCGGGCTCCTACGGTTTCGCCACGCGCCGTGTCCTGGCGAGCGTGATCACCGCCACGCCGGCCAGGATGATCGCCATGCCGGCCAGGTCGAACGGCCCCACGTGTTCGCCGGCCAGCAGCACGCCGAACAGCACGGCCACCGGCGGGTTGACGTAGGCGTAGCTGGTGGCCAGCGCCGGGCGCGCGTGCTTGAGCACGTACAGGTAGGCGCTGAACGCGATGATCGAACCGAACACCGCCAGGTAGACCAGTGCCAGCGTGGCGCGGGTGCTCGGGTGTGCGGGCAGGTGCTCGCCACTGGCGAAGCCCACGACGAGCAGGGCGAGGCTGGCGCACAGCATCTGCGCGGCGGTGTTCATCGGGCCGGGCGGCATCATCTGGCGTCGGCTCCACACCGAGCCGAACGCCCATGCCGCCGCGGCCAGCAGCAGGGCGGCCGCGCCCAGCGACGAGCCGGCCAGGCTGCTGCCCAGGTTGAGCACGATCACGCCGGCGAAGCCGATCGCCAGGCCGATCGACTCGCGCCGGTGCGGCCACTCGCCGTACATGCCGGAAAACAGCGCCGCGAACAGCGGCATGCTGGCCACCGCCACCGCGGCGATGCCCGAGCTCACCCGTTCTTCGGCGAAGCACACCAGTCCGTTGCCCATGCCGAGCAGCAGCAGGCCGGTGATTGCCGCGTTGCGCCACTGCAGCGGTGTCGGCGGCGCCATCCCGCGCCAGCGCAGGAAGCCGTACAGCGCGATGCCGGCGCCGAGGAAGCGCACGCCGGCGAGCAGGAACGGCGGGTAGCTTTCCAGCGCGAAACGGATGCCCAGATAGGTCGAACCCCAGATCACGTACAGCGCGAACAACCCCAGCGGGATCAGGACGCGGGGATCGGTCAGGCGGCGCGGCGCGTCGGCCGCGAGGGAGGCGGGGATCTCGGACATGGGGAAGTATCGGGTGGGGGAGCCGCATTATCCCCGTGCCGCGGGTAAGCGCGCACGTGCGCCTCAATGCGTGACGGGACGCCCCTGGCGGATCACCCGGAACTCGCCTTCCAGCACCGCCGGCTGGGGCTTCGCCGGGCCCTGGGTCGGCACGCCGGCGGGTGCCTGCGCCTGCTTCCACTGGCGAATCGCCAGCACGATCACGCCGCCGATCAACAGCACGCCGGCCACCACCAGGCCGAACACCAGCAGCACGCCGATCACGGCCAGACCCAGCAGCAGCGACAGGAAGCGCGCCAGCGGATGGCGTGGGCGACGCATGGAATGCAGGTAGAGGCGCATGTGTTAAAAACTCGTGTGGTAAAATCAACGACTTACGCTACCACGATGGGGCCTCGCGAACCGCGAGGCAAGTGCCGATGGATACAGTGAACGAGACCGGATCGTCGCAGGCGCATGCCGTATGCGCACTGGAGCAGGTACCCGATGGCGGCGCCACCGCGGTGGACGCGATGCTGGCCGATGGCGAGGAGAGCCTGATCCTGCTGCGCCGGGGCGAGCAGGTCAACGGCTATCTCAACATCTGCCCGCATGCCGGCAACCGGCTCGACTACGCGCCGGGCAAGTTCCTGCTGAAGAACGCCAGCCTGATCTGCGCGGTGCACGGCGCCGTCTTCAACCAGGCCGACGGCCTGTGCACCGGCGGTCCCTGCCGCGGCCAGTCACTGCGCGCCGTGCCGCTGCGGGTGGTCGACGGCTTCATCTGCCTCGATCCCGCCGCGCTGCCCTGAAGTTCGCCGACTCCCGAATCCCGGCTGCTCAGCGGAACATCAGGTTCACCATCAGCAGCGTCGCCACCAGCATCAGAACCGTCAGCGGCGCGCCGACGCGCAGGAAATCCTTGCCCTTGTAGCCACCGGGGCCGGTGACCATCATCAGCGCGGGGTGGCCGGCGCTGATCAGGAAGGTGTTGGAGGAGGACACCGCCACGATCAGCGCATAGGCCGCCGGATTGGCGCCGGTGGCCACCGCCACGCTGATCGCCACCGGCACCATCATCACGGTGGCGCCCACGTTGGACATCACCTGGGCAAAGAGCAGGGTGAGCAACGCCACGCACAGTTGCAGCACCCACGGCGCGACGCCGCCAAGATGCGTCAACACCAGCTGCGCAAGCCAGGCGGCGGTGCCGGTGGCGTCCATCGACCAGCCCAGCGGGATCAGGCAGGCGACCACGAAGATCGTCTTCCAGTTGATCGCCTTGTACGCCTCGTCCATGTTCAGCACGCCGGTCAGCAGCATCGCGATCGCACCGGCCATCATCGACAGCGACAGGTCGAGCGGAGTGAACAGCGCCAACCCCTGCGCCATCAGGAAGAAACCCACCGCCTGCCAGATCTTGCCGGGGCGCTGCTCCTCCTTGGGGATGTCGGTGACCACGACCAGGTCCTTGTCCTCGGCGGCCAGCGCCAGGTCGCGCCAGTTGCTGTGCAGCACCACCGTGTCGCCGGCGCGCAGGCTGACCCCGCGCACGTCGTCGCGGAACACCTGGTCGCCGCGGGTAATCGCCAGCACCGAGATGCCGAAGCGCTTGCGCAGGCGCAGGTCGGCCACGGTCTGCTTGATGAAGCGCGACACCGGCGGAATCACCACTTCGGAAATGCCCGCGCGGGTGGGGTTGAACAATTCGCCCAACTGACGCATGCGGGTGGACAGCCGGCACAGCTGGTTGTTGGCGAACCGGTTCAACTGCTCGCGCGGGCCGAGCACGCCGAGTACCGAGCCGACCCAGATCACGTGATCGGCCGGCGGCGCCATGCGTGACTCGTTGCCGCTCTTGATCGCCAGGATCAATGGCGCCTGGTGCAGCGCTTCGGCTTCGCCGATGCTCATGCCCACCAGCGGGCTTTCCGCGGTGACGGTGAGCTCGGCGGTCTCGCCGCCGATGCCGTAGGTCTCGGCGAAGTAGCTTTCGGTGCGCCCGGGGGTCACCTTCAGGCGTTCGTCCTCGTGCCCGGGCAACAGCTTGTGTCCGAAGAAATAGAAATAGGCCACGCCCACCGCGGCCAGCACCAGGCCTATCGGCGTGACACTGAACAGGCCGAACTTGGGGATCGTGTGCGCGCCCGGCGGCAGGTTGAGGTTGGCGCTGGCGATCAGGTCGTTGAGGATGATCAGCGGCGAGTTCGCGATCAGCGTGGTGTTGGTGGCGGTGAAGATGCAGAACGCCATCGGCAGCAGCAGCCGCGAGATGGGTACGCCGGTGCGCGCGGCGAGTCGGCTGCTGATCGGGATCATCAGGGCCGCCAGCGCCTGGCTGGGGATCACCGCGCTGAACAGGCTGGCCACCACGTTGATGACCAGGCTCAGGCGCGATTCCACGCCGTTGGCCATGCGCATCATGACGCGCGCGGTATAGGTGAGCACGCCGGCGCGATCCAGGCCTTCGCCCATGATCATGATGGCGATGATCGAGATCACCGCGTTGCCGGCGAAGCCGTCGAACACCTTGTCCGCGGGAATCAGCCCGATCAGGCCGATGGCCACCACCACCAGCAGCGCCACCATGTCGGCGCGGATCCAGTCCAGCACCAGCATCAGCATGGTGAAGCCCGCCAGGCCCAGCACCAGGATCATTTCCGGGGTGAGCGACAGGCCCATCAGCGCAGGTCTCGCGGGGGCGACGCGCGCAAGTGGTCAGGCGATGGCAGTGGAAGCTTCACGCTGCGACGATTCGTCCCTGGATGGATCGCTTGAGTATAAGCGGGCCCGCGCGCGAGCTGGTGAATCGGAGGGCAAGAGCGGCACAGGGAGAATGCGGCGCGGCGGCATGGGCGTACCGATTCTGGCTCCTCCCCCTGCTGGCAGAGGGAGGCTGGGAGTACCGACGCCGGGTGCCGCCTTGGGTACTTCCTGCGCCGCCGCCACCTGGCCGGCCACGAGTTCCGCTGACAATAAATATCCGCTGGCCGGCCACAGCGCGGATCTCGTCTGCATCCCGACGCGCCTGTTGCACTTCCTCCCTCGCGAAACAGGGGAGGGTTGGGGTGGGGTCAAGCCTTTCGGTACAGCAGATCCCGCACCCCGTGCCCCAGCTTCAAGCCACGCCGTTCGAAGTGTGTCTCGATGCGCCACTCGGGTTTGTCGGCGTATGCGCCGGGGGCGATGGCGTTGCGCCAGCCGGGCGCGGCTTCCATCACCTCCAGCATGTGCTCGGCATAGGGCTGCCAGTCGGTGGCCAAGTGCAGCAGGCCATCGGAGGCCATGCGCGAGGCGAGCAGGGCGACGAATCCGGGTTGGATCAGGCGGCGCTTGTGATGGCGCTTCTTGTGCCAGGGGTCGGGGAACCAGATGCGCGCCTCGGCCAGCGTCGCGGGGGCGATTTCGTGCTCCAGCACCTCGACCGCGTCGTGCTTGTAGATGCGCACGTTGTCGGCGTCGCGCGCGGCCAGTGCGTTCATCAGGCGGCCGACGCCGGGCCCGTGCACTTCCACGCCGAGATAGTCGCGCGCCGGGTCGTGCTCGCTGGCCCAGGCCAGCGCCTCGCCGTTGCCGAAGCCGATTTCCAGCACGCGTGGCGCATGGCGGCCGAAGCTGGCGTCCAGGTCCCGCGGGGTGCCGGCGTAGTCCAGGCCATAGCGCGACCACAAGGTGTCGAAGGCGCGCTGCTGCGCCGGGGTCATGCGCCCCTCGCGCAGCACGAAGCTGCGGATGCGGCGCAGGTGCGCCGGCAGGTTGTCGGTGTCGCCAGCGGTCATGCGAGGGTCCAGGGGCCAGCAGGTGGCCGGCGCCACGAGGTCGCCGGCAGGAGCGGGCGAAGGCGCGCGCCCGCCGCGGGCGGCAGACTTTAGCAGGTCGGCGCGGGCGGGCTTTCCATCGCCCGTCGTGGCCGTCATCGGGTCAGCTCAGCGCTGGTGATCCTTGCGGGGGTCGGCTTGCCGCAAGCGTTGCGCGTCGGCGCGCGCCGGCGGCGGCGCCTCGCGCCGCGGCGGCGGCGTATAGCGCGGTGTCGGCGCGGGCGGCGGCGCCTGTCGCTGCATCGGCTGCGGCCGTGGTTGCTCGCGCGTGAACGTGGGGCGGGCGATCTCGCGCGGTTGCTCGCGATTGAAGGTCGGGCGGGCGACTTCGCGCGGTTGCTCGCGTTCGAAGTTGGGGCGGCTCATCTGCGCACGCTCGATGCGCGACTCGGGACGCGCGCGCGGCGGGTTGTCCACCGACTCCGGCATGCGGGCGCGGCGTTCCGGCATGGCCTGCCCGTCGGCATCGGCGCGGCGGATCGGCGCCACCCGCGGCAGCGAGGGTTCGCTGCGCGCGGCCGGGCTGATGTAGCTGACCCCGGGTCGCGGCATCGCCGCCGATTCATCGCGCCGACGCTCCTGCGGGTGGGCGTAGCGTGCCGAGCGCAGTTCCTCGCGCGGCATCGGCGTGGCGCGGTTCACGCGCTCGGGTACCGGCAGCGTGGCGGCGTCGTCAGCGCGGCGCGCCGGCAGCCGGGGCCGATCGGCGACCGCCGTCGCGGACATCTCGGCGCGGCGGGGATTCAGCACGCGCACATTCGATACCGGTCGCGGCTGCACTCGCCCGTCGCCTGGCCGGTGGGCGAGCTCGGCGGCCACCATGGGCGGCGCGCGGCGGGCGACCACCTCGCGCTGGAAGCCGCCGGTGGGCAGCTGGCGCACGTGCCCGCTGCGCTGGTCGATCGCGTTGCGCGGCAGCGGACGGATCATGTCGACGCCACGCGGTGCCACCCGGGTCGACGCCAGCCGGGCCGGATCGAGCTTGACCTGGTGGCGCTGCACGCCGGCACCGGCGGCAAACTCGCGTGCCGACATCGCGGTAATGCCTCGCGGCGCGTAGCGGTTGGCGTAGTGCTCGTCGAATGGCCGGTTGTTGCGGTAGCGGTCGTAATGGCTGGCGACGCGATCGTCGACGATCACGCGGGTGATGTGCCGGGTCACGCGGATGTTGTTGACGTTGACCCGGCGGTAGTAGTCGCGATCGCAGCGGTACCACGGGTTGTAGACCTCGCCCGGACCGAGCGGGAACCAGCCGACCGGACCACTGCCGATGCCCACCGAGAAACCGCCGCCGCCGATGAAGGCGACCAGTGCCGGTGCGTAGATCGGCCGCGCGTAACGCGGCCCGGGGATCCAGCCCCAGCCGCGATGGGTGTGCGCCCAGCGGCCGTAGTGGTACGGCGCGTAGCCCCAGGGCATGGCGTCGATCCAGGTCCAGCCCCACGGCGCGATGTAGGCCCAGTGGCCGTCACGGTAAGGCGCCCAGCCCACGGCGACGTTGCTCGGATACCACACGGCGCCGTAGTCGCTGTCGTCCTGCCATTCGCCGTACTGGTCCAGGTCCTGGTAGCCGACCACCTCGGGCGAGACGTACTGGCCGCTGCGCGACTGCGCATAGCGCTGGTCGCGCTGGTCCACCCAGGCGTCGAAATCGTCGCCGCCGTCGATGTCGCTGATCGCGATGGCGGCCAGGTCGGAGTCGACGAAGCGGTAGCTGCGCCCGGCGAACACGTCGCGCTGCGTGTTGTTCTCGCCGTACACGGTGGCCTTGCCGTCGAACACGGTGACGCGGGTGGCGCCGCGGTCGATATCCACGCGTACGCGGCCGGGCTGGTCGATCACCAGCGCCACCGTCGGCGTGTCGATCTCGTAGCTCTGGCCCTGCTCGAGCTGGCGCACACTGAGGCTCAGCGTGCCTTGGGTCAGTTCGATCTGCGCCAGTTGCTCGTCCAGGTCGAGCAGGCCCATGTCGGTGCGCTGGTCGAGCCGCAGCGTGGCGCCGCCCAGTTCCAGCTCAGCGCGCGCGTCGTCGCCGCTGGAGAGCTTGTCGCCGGTGGTCAGCGGGCGGTTGACGCTGGCGTCGCTCCAGTCGCGGGCACCGGCCGGCAGCAGGCCGAGGTCGCCGCTGGACCATGACAGCCGCGCCACCCGGCTCGGCGGCGCGTAGCCGTCGTCGCCAGCGGCCGTCTGCGCATGGGCGGCGCCGATGCCGGCGAGCAGCAGGCCGAGCGCGAGCAACACGGCATGTCGCGAAGGTGAAGCGAACAGTCTGGCCAAGATCCGCATGACGGTCTCCCCTGTGAACGGTGGGCGCCGGTGCCCGATGCGGGGGCGCATCGGCGGTCGCGTGTGGATTATGTGCATGGACAACGTTAGGCCAACCTTAGGCGCAGACGCGGCGACCGCCGCCGGTTCAGCCGCCGGCCATTCGCGGTTAAGCCGCCATTGGGCCGCGCCGGCAGTTCCAAAGCACGCGGCGCACGGGTTACCATGCGCCGACCCACCGGCGGGTGTAGCTCAATGGTAGAGCTGTAGCTTCCCAAGCTACTGACGAGGGTTCGATTCCCTTCACCCGCTCCACTCCCCGATCCCGCGATTTGCGAACTGTCTCGAACCATGGCGGATCCGATCGCTGCACGGCTGGTGATCCTGGGTTGGCGCGAGCGACTCGCCCTGCCGGCGTTGGGTATCGCGCGGCTCAAGGCCAAGCTCGATACCGGGGCGCGCAGCAGCTCGTTGCATGTCGACACGCTGGAACCGTTCCGGCGCGACGGCGAGGTGTGGCTGCGCTTCTCGCTGCATCCCGGACGACGCACACCGGTGGTGCACGCCGAGGCCCGCGCCGTGGACCGGCGCATGGTCACCGACACCGGCGGGCGCCGCTCCGAGCGCTGGTTCATCCGCAGTGAGGTGGAGCTGGCGGGGATGCGCTTCATTGTTGACATCAACCTCACCGATCGCCGCCATATGCTGTTTCCGTTGCTGCTCGGGCGCACCGCGCTGGCCGGGCGTTTCGTCGTCGACCCCTCGCTTTCCTATACCCAACCCTCGCCGTGGCCGACACCCGCCACGGACGTCGCGAGCCCCGCATGAAGATCGCCATCCTGTCGCGCAACACCCGGCTGTATTCGACCAAGCGCCTGGTCGAGGCGGCCCGCGAGCGCGGCCACGTGGTGCGCGTGCTCGATCCGCTGCGCTGCTACGTGCGCATCGCGCCCGGCGCGGTGGCGATCCGCTACAACGGCAAGCCGCTGCGCGACATTGACGCGGTGATTCCGCGCATCGGCACCTCCACCACGTTCTACGGCACCGCGGTGCTGCGCCAGCTGGAGATGATGGGCGTGTACACGCCCAACCCGTCCGATGCGGTGCTGCGCGCGCGCGACAAGCTGCGCTGCCTGCAGATCCTCGCCGCGCAGGGTATCGACATGCCGGTCACCGTGTTCGGCGACAACCCGGACGACACCGCCGACGTGCTGGCCCTGCTCGGCGAGCCGCCGCACGTGATCAAGCTCAACGAAGGCAGCCAGGGCACCGGCGTGGTGCTGGCGGAGAAGCGCAGCGGCTCGCAGAGCGTGATCGAGGCGTTCCGTGGCCTGTACGCGAATTTCCTGGTGCAGGAGTTCATCGCCGAGGCGAACGGGAGCGACATCCGCTGCTTCGTGGTCGGCAGGAAAGTGGTTGCAGCGATGCAGCGCGAGGCCAGCCCGGGCGATTTCCGCGCCAACCTGCACCGCGGCGGCAGCGCGGTGGCGGCGAACCTGAGCGCGGAGGAGAAGCGCCTCGCGGTCAAGGCCGCCGCCGCGCTGGGCCTGGGCATCGCCGGCGTCGACCTGCTGCGCTCCCGGCGCGGCCCGCTGCTGCTGGAGGTCAACGCCTCGCCCGGACTCGAAGGCATCGAGGCTGCCTCCGGTGTCGACGTGGCCGGTGCGATCGTGGGTCATCTCGAACGGCACGTGGCCCGGCGCGGGAGTTAACCGGCATCTAACCTGCATCTCGCTATAAGATCCGCGTTGTCTGTCGGCGGGTGAGCCCGTGATGGATGGCAGGTGATGGTAGCGGGGCAGTTGTTTGGGTCCAGGTGGGCGACGGCGAGTCGTGCATCTGGGCCTTTTTCTTGGAGACCCCGGGAAGAAGGCCACTTCCCGTGGCTTTCTTCTGTCGCAAGCCCGGTACGAGCCCGGACTTGCTCACGCGAACCAGGCACCGGTGTGCCCGATCCGCGTGCGGCCATCGGGCCACTGCTCCGGCATTGCCTCAACTCGGGCATCGGGCAATTGCTCCATGCATTGCCTCAACTCGGGCATCGGGCAATTGCTCCATGCATTGCCTAAACTCGGGTATCCATGCCCTCGCCATGCCCTCGCCATGCCCTCGCCATGCTCTGGCCGTGTCCTCGCCATGGCCGGGAGATTGAAAGTCGCCATCTTTCAGCGCCGCGTTCACGCAAGCTTGTTAAGCTGGCAATCCCACCGGCCCGGCGCCGGTTGTGCAGGAGTGGCACATGCGCGTATTGGTGATAGAAGACAACAGCGACATCGCCACCAACATCGGCGATTACCTGGAGGACCGCGGCAACGTGGTCGATTTCGCCGGCGACGGCGTGACCGGGCTGCACCTGGCGGTGGTGCACGATTTCGACGTGATCGTGCTGGATCTGACCCTGCCCGGCATGGATGGCCTGGAGGTGGCGCGCAAGCTGCGCCACGAGGCACACAAGCAGACCCCGATCCTGATGCTCACCGCGCGCGATGCGCTGGAACAGAAGCTCACCGGCTTCGAGTCCGGCGCCGACGATTACATGACCAAGCCGTTCGCGCTGCAGGAGCTGGCTGCGCGGCTGGAGGTGCTGGCGCGCCGCGGCAAGGGCCCGCAGAGCCGCGTGCTGAAGGTGGCCGACCTTACCTTCAACCTCGACACGCTCACCGTGAATCGCGAGGGCAAGTCGATCCAGTTGAACCCGATCGGCCTGAAGCTGTTGCAGGCGCTGATGGAAGCGAGCCCGTCGGTGGTCACCCGGCAGGACCTGGAACAGCGCGTGTGGGGCGAGGAGTTGCCCGATTCCGACTCCCTGCGCGTGCACATCCACGGCCTGCGCGCGGCGATCGACAAGCCGTTCGGCAAGCCGCTTATCCACACGCGGCACGGCATTGGCTACCGCATGGTCGAGCCGGATGCAGTCCAGGCGTAAGCTTCGTTACCGCTTGATCGTCTCCTTCGCGCTGTTCGGCTTCGGCCTCAGCGCGTTGTTTGCCGTGGCCTCGCTGTACGTGCGCGCCAAGGTGGAGGATCAACTGGTGGTGTCGGCGCTGCAGCACGACGTGGACCAGGCGGTCGACAAGGTGATCGCGCACCCCGACCAGCAGGCCAGCTCCGAACTGATCGACGCCTGGTTGTGGAGTGACCGCACCATCTACAAGGCACCGCTGGATTGGCAGGGGCTTTCCACCGGTGTCTACGACATGAACGACGTGGACGAACAGGGTCGCCCCCGGCACTACAAGCTGGCGGTGCGGCGCAAGGACGGCATCATAGGTTTCGTGCGCTACGACGTGAGTCGCGAGGAACTGGGCAAGCGTCAACTCATCACCGCGCTGGTGCTCGTGGTGTTCCTGTTCAGCGTGCTCTCGCTGGCGATCGGCGTGTGGCTGTCGCGCAAGGTGCTCAAGCCGGTCAGCGAACTGGCCAACCGCCTGCGCGATTTCCGCAGGGCCGGCAAGGCCGAGCCGCTGGCGCCGCATTTCGCCGACGACGAGGTGGGCGAGCTGGCGCATGCGCTGGACGAGTATTCGGCGCGGCTCACCGCGATGGTCGAGCGCGACCGCGAGTTCAACTCCGACGTCAGCCATGAACTGCGCACGCCACTGGCGGTGATCGCCAGCACCACCGAGCTGCTGCAGGGTTCGCCCGACCTCACGCCCAAGCTGGCCGAACGGCTCAAGCGGATCGAGCGCGCCTCGCGCCAGGCCACCGAGCTGATCGAGGCGCTGCTGCTGCTGTCGCGCGCCGAGCGGCGCGGCCCCACCCGCGGCGAGACCACCGACGTCGGCAAGGTCGCCGCCGACGTGATCGAGAGCCAGCGCCCGCAGATGCGCGGCAAGCCGCTGACGATCGAGCTGGACGTGCGCGGCGCGGTCAGCGTCAACGCGCCGGCCTCGGTGCTGGCGGTGGCGCTGACCAACCTGATCGGCAACGCGATCAAGTACACGCTGGAGGGCAGCGTGCAGGTGGTGGTCGGCGATGGCGGCGTCGAGGTGATCGACACCGGCCCGGGGATCAAGCCGGAGGAAGCCGAGCGCTTGTTCCAGCGCGGCGTGCGCGGCGAGGGCGCCGGCGGCAGCGGCGCCGGCCTGGGCCTGGCGATCGTGCGCCGCCTGTGCGAACTGTATGGCTGGGATGTCGCGATGCGCCCGCGCACCGACGCCAACGGCGCGATCGCCAGCATCGCGTTCTCCTAGGCGCAACCCCCGCGATCCCGTTAGCCGCTCCCGCGTGCGGGTCAGGACGTGGCGGTGTCGAACAGGTCCGTCTGTGCCTGGTAGCTGTCGCGGTCGACGAAACCGGCGAGCCCCACGCCGACCAGCCGATAGCGCGTGGTCGTCGGGCGTTCCACGCGCTCGCGCAACGTGCAGGCGATCTCGCCCAGCTCGCGTGCCGAACGTGGCCGCTGCGGCGGTGTGAGGCTGCGGGTCAGGGTGTGGAAGTCGGCCGTTTTCAGTTTCAGCACGACGGTGCGGGCGACCCGTTCGCGTTCGCGCTGATAGCCGCTCCACGCCTTGTCGGCCAGGCGGCGAATGTGCGGCTCCAGCTCGTCCAGCGGCAAGTCGTGCTCGAAGGTGTCCTCGGCGGAGATCTGCAGCGTGGGTCGCTCCGGCTGCACGGGATGCTCGTCGATGCCGTGGGCCAACTCGTGCAGGCGCCGGCCCCAACGCCCGAAACGCAACTCGAGCGTGGCGACGGCGAGCGCGCGCAACTCCCCCACGGTGGCGATGCCCAGCGCGGCGAGCTTGCCCTCCATCACCTTGCCCACGCCGGGCAGGCGACCCACCGGCAGCGGCGTGAGGAAGTCCAGCACCTGGCGCGGGCGGATCACGCACAGGCCGTCGGGCTTGTTCCAGTCCGAGGCGATCTTGGCCAGGAACTTGTTCGGCGCCACGCCGGCGGAGGCGGTCAGTGCGGTCTCTGCACGGATCGCCGTGCGGATCGCCTCGGCGGTGGCGGTGGCCGAGGGCAGCGCGGTTTTCGTGGTGGTGACGTCGAGGTAGGCCTCGTCCAGCGACAGCGGCTCGATCAGGTCGGTGTGGCGGGCGAAGATCTCGCGGATCTGTCGCGACACCGCCTTGTAGCGCACAAAGTCCGGCGGCACGAACACCAGCTGCGGACACAGGCGTTCGGCGCTGATCGCCGGCATCGCCGAGCGCACACCGAACACGCGCGCCTCGTAGCTGGCCGCGCACACCACCGAGCGCGCGCCGCGCCAGGCCACCGCCACCGGCTTGCCGCGCAACGCGGGATCATCGCGCTGCTCCACCGAGGCGTAGAACGCATCCATGTCGATGTGCAGGATTTTCCGGGGCGCTGGCATCAGGCAGTCGCCGGCACGGCGTGACGAGTGGATCCTGGCATTGTACGCAGCAACGGCGTGGCGTTCAGCGCCAGAATGGGATCACGTACTCGCTGGCCTGGTCGCGTCGGCGCTTGCTGCCCGGCTTGGCGGGTGCGCGCATTACGCGCAGTTCGTGGCGGCCCGGCGCGAGTGCGCGCAAGTCGATCATCGCCACCAGCGCCGGTCGCCGGGCGCGCGCGTCGCTGCCCGATTCGTAGCGCAGGCCCGGGATGGGCTTGCCGTCGAGCGTCGCCGCGTGCAGTTTGCCCAGGCAAACCAAGGTGCCCTCCGCGCGTGCTTGCGCGTCGGCCAGCGCCAGCATGGGTGCGCAGGTGCGCTGAAGGGCGTCGTCGTCGCGGTCGGGTTGGTAGGGCACCACCAGCCGCAGGTATGGGTCGGTGATCACGTCGCTCTGGATGAACGGCACCAGCTTGCTGTGCACCACGTCGCGCTGGTCGTCGTAGTACGACGAGCTCATTGTGTGGCTGCCGTCGGTGAAGTACGGGAACCTTGCGTAGTTGCCCAGCCAGCCGGGCGAGTTGAGCGTGATCAGACCCAAGCTGGCGCCGCCGCTAGCAAGGACGAAGACGAGCGCCACCAGCAGTGCCGCACGTACCTCGCCCGTCCGGCTGGATACCAGCACGCTCACGTAGGAGCCGCCCACGCCGGTGCGGGCATAGACCCGGTACATCCGAGTGAGTGCACGGCGCTGCCAGCTGGTCTCGGCTAGCGCTGCACCGAACCGGCGATCGAGCAGATGCGCCGCCAGGAACGGCAGCAGAAACACGGCGAGCATGCTGATCAGCACCAAGACGAGATCGAGACGGATACCCGTTGTCCAACGCAGCGCCGTGATCGCGCCGCACACCGCGCCAGCGACGAGACTGAACACCAGCATCAAGGTGCCCAGCGTCACGCCCAGAGCGAACACCATGGTGGCGCGGTTGTCGCTGCGCTCGATCGCGTCGCTGGTCGAGCCCAGCCGCTGTTGTTCCAGGGTGCGGCGGATCGGGCCGATGCGCAGGCGATCCCAGTGTACCCCGTCGGGGAATACCGAATGCATGCCCACCAGCGCGATCCAGTGTGCCCGCAGGGTCAGGTGCAGCATGAAGGTGATCGCCAGGATCAGGGAGGCGGATTTCAGATACACATACAGGACGGCCAGCATCCCGGCCGAATCGCTGTCGAAACGTGGAATCAGCGCAAAGAAGCGCTCGTCCAGCCAGCCCGGCAGCTGCAGCATGGCGAATACCGCCACGCCGGAGATCAGCAGTTCGACCTCCCAGGTCGGCGTGGTGTGGCGAGGCAGCGCACCGGCTTCCTGCACGGACTCGGTGGACGGATCGTTGACGGTCATGCAGCAAGGTTTCCGGTGGTTGGCTTCAATGGCTGGGCGAAGATAGCGCGGCACGCCGAAGCGCAGGATGGTTGGCCAGCAGGTGCGCGAAGCGCTCGGCCGCCTGCGGTTGCCCGGCGAGGAACAGCGACGGTTCGATCAGCTCCAGTTCCATCAGCACGAAACGCCCGCCGCTGACCACGCCATCCACCCGCGCATACGCCGGCACGTCGTGGCCCGCGACAGCGAGCGCGGCCAGGGCGCGCCCGGCCGCGGCGCGCGTCGCGGCATCGGGCACCGCCGGTTCGCTGCGGCCGCCGTGTTCGTCCTGCACGCGGTAGTCGCCCGCGGCGGGGCGCTTGATGACGGCGTGGCTGTACTCGCCGCCGAAATACAGCAGCGACCACTCGCCGGCGCCGGCGATTTCGGAAAGGTACGGCTGCACCAGGTAATCCAGCGCCGTCGGCAACTGCGCCACGGACGCGGCGAACGCATCGTCGCCGACCTCGCCACGCAGGGTCTGCCACGCGCCGCCGCTGATCGTCGGCTTGACCACCACCGACGCGCCGGGCATCGACGCCAGCACGCGCGCCAGTTCGCTGCCGTGCGCCAGCCGGGTCGGGATGGTCGCCACGCCCAGGCGCGCGAGTTCGAACAGGTAGCGCTTGTCGCTGTTCCAGCGCAGCAGGCGGCTGTCGTTCAACATGGCGACGCCGAGCCGGTCGAGGCGATCCAGCCATTGCCCGAACGCCGCGGGGTGCTTGTGGTAGTCCCAGATCGTGCGGATCAGCACGAGGTCGAATGCCGACCAGTCGACCTGCGCGTCGTTCCACACGCACACCGTCGGCGGTACGCCGAGTTGCGCCAGCGTGGCGGCGAGGTGCGCGTCGTCCGGGTCGATCCAGGGGCGCGCGGTACAGGTGGCGAGGGCGAGTCGGGCGGGGTGATCGGGCAACGGCATCGGCGCAATCTAGCAGCGCTGGCCGGCGTTGCGCGCGGTCCCGTGCCAGACGGGACTGGTGAAAGCGTCCCCGACAATGGCAAGGTAGCCGGCGTGCTGACCGAACCCGCCAATGCCTACGCCCGCCGCCTGAACACCTGGGACGCCGCGATGATCGTCATCGGCGGCGTCATCGGTGCGGGCATTTTCCTCACCCCGTCGACGGTGGCGCGGCATACGTCATCGGGCGTCGAACTGCTGATCCTGTGGGCGATCGGCGGCGGACTGACCCTGGCCGGCGTGCTGTGCTACGCCGAACTGGGCGCGCGGCGGCCGCAGGCGGGCGGCATCTACGTCTACCTGCGCGAGGCGTTCGGCCTGATGCCGGCGTTCCTGTTCGGCTGGACGATGGCGCTGATCAACTATCCCGGCAGCGTGGCGGCAGTGGCGACGATGTTCGCCGAATACCTGTGCAGCGCGCTGGGGCTTGGCGGGCAGGGTTACGTGAAGCCGGTGGCGGTGGGCGCGATCGTGTTCATCGTGGGCATCAACCTGTTCGGCATTCGCGCCGGCGCCTGGCTGCAGAACGTGTTCACCGTGCTCAAGCTGCTGGCGATCGCGCTGCTGGTGATCACCGGCCTGGTGCTGGCGCACGAACACCTGGGCGTGGCGCTGATCGGCCAGCCGGCCACGCCAGCCTCGCCGTGGGCGTTCGCCGGTGCGCTGCTGCCGGTGCTGTTTTCCTATGGCGGATTCCACTACCTCAACGACTTGGCCGGGGAGGTGCGCAATCCGCAGCGCACCCTGCCGCGCGCGTTGGGCATGGGCATGACCGGCGTGGTGATCTGCTACCTGCTGGCCAACTGCGCCTATCTCTCCGGCCTGGGGCATGCCGGCCTCGCCGCCAGCGACGCGCCGGCGGCGGACCTGCTGCGCCGCCTGTTCGGCGAGCGCGGCGCCACCGTGATCGCGGTCGGCATCGCCTGCTCCACCTTCGGTTATTGCGCGATCGCGGTTGCCGGTGGTGCGCGCGTGCTGCAGACGATGGGTGCCGACGGGGTGTTCTTCCGCGCCGCGGGGCGGGTCGACCCGCGCACCCGTGCACCGCAGGTGGCGCTGGCCGTGCTCGGGGCGTGGGCGGTGGTGCTGGCGCTGTCCGGCACCTTCGGCCAGCTGCTCAACTACACCACGGTCGGCGAGTGGCTGGGCCACGTGTTCGGCATCGGCACGCTGTTCTGGTACCGCAAGCATTTCATCGACGAGCCGGCGCCGTACCGGGTGCCGTTCTACCCGTTGCTGCCGCTGATCTTCGTCGTCACCGTGTTCGGCGTGATCGTCGCCAGCGCGATCCACGCGCCGCGCGATGCCGGCATGAGCCTGGTCATCATCGCGCTGGGCGTGCCGGTGTACTACGGCTGGCAGCGCTGGGTGCGCCGGCATCCGCTGGCGTAGGCTGGCGGCGGGTTGCTGCCGGCGGGGACGCCGATGAACGTGCGTGTGTGGATGGCTTGCTTCGGCCTGGCCCTGCTGGGCGCCGGCCATGCCGCGGGCATGGATGCGGCGCGCCGCGAGGTCGTCGGCACCCTCCAGCTGGAGCAGGTGCGACGGGTAGGCGGTGTCGAGCACGCCGCCGACGGCGTGCCCCAGCGCCGCTACACCTTCGCACCGGCGGCGCAGCCGTCGATCGTGCTCGTGCCGCGCAGCGGGACGTGGGACTGGTCGGACCAGGGCGAGCTGCACCTGCGCGTGCAGAACGCGATGCCGTGGGCGGTCACGCTCGATGTGGAGATCGACAGCGCCGGCCGGCGCCTGCAGGCGCGCGTGGGCTTGCCGCCGGGACCGGCGCAGACGCTGGTGGTGCCGCTGCGCGCCAGCTCGCCGCGCGCGCAGGGCATGCAGGTCGGCCCGCCGATGCCGTTCGATGATGGTGGTCACAAGGTGTTGCTGGCGATCACCGTGCGTGGCGCGCTGGACCGGCGCCGCGTGCAAGCCATCCGCCTCGGCATCCCCTCGCCGCAAGCGGAACAGACACTGCTGCTCGGCGGCATCGGCACGCGGCCGGGTGAGCCGACCGTGCACGCGGCCTACGCCGGCATCGTCGATCGTTACGGGCAATCCACCCGCGCGCAGTGGCCGGAGAAGATCGGCTCCGATGCCGCCTTGCGCGCGGCGGTGCACGCGGATGCGGGCAGCGCGGCCCCGGCCGCCGATGCCTACGGTGGACAGCCAGGCCAGGCGCTGGATCGCACGGGCTGGTTCCACGTGCAAAAGCGGGGCGGTCGCTGGTGGCTGGTGACGCCCGACGGCCACGCGTTCTTCTCGCTGGGCGTCAATGCGGTCAACGCCGGCGGCGGGCGCAGCTACGTGGAGAGTCGCGAGTTCATGTTCGACGACCTGCCGCCCGATCGCGGCGAATGGGCGGCCTTTTACGGACGCGGCGACAGCCGGCGCCCGGGCGAAGGCGCCAGCCAGGGCATCGCGTACAACCACGGCCGCTGGTTCGATCTCTACGCAGCCAATCTCCACCGGATCGACGGCAGCGACTGGCCGGCCGCCTGGCGCAAGCGCACGCTGGATCGGCTGCAGGCCTGGGGCTTCAACACCCTCGGCAACTGGAGCGATGCCGCGCTGGGTGCCGCGCATCGCCTGCCGTATACGCGTTCGATCAACATCGCCGGCGACTATGCCGACGTCGCCAGCGGCTACGACTACTGGGGCCGCATGCCCGATCCGTTCGACCCGCGCTTTGCCGCCGCCACCGAGGCGGCGGTAGCGAAGGCCAGCGCGGGTGTGACCGACGATCCGTGGCTGCTCGGCTACTTCGCCGACAACGAGCTGGCGTGGGCCGGCGAAGGGCCGCAAGGGCGTTGGGGATTGGCGCGGGGCACGCTCGCCGGCGACGCGCGAAGCCCGGCCAAGCAGGCTTTCGTCGCGATGCTGCGCCAGCAGTACGCCACGCCGCAGGCGCTGGGTGAAGCCTGGGGCATCGAGCTGCGTTCATGGGATGCGCTGCAGGCCACCGGCTATGCGGCGCCGGCGCCGAACGAGGCGCATCCGGCACTCGCCCGCGACTATGGCCACTGGCTGCGCCGCTACGCCGACGCCTATTTCCGCATCGTGGCCGCGGCGCTCCGCCGCCACGATCCGCATCACCTGTTTCTGGGCGGACGCTTCGCGGTGTACACGCCCGAGGCCGTCGCCGCCTGCGCGCGGTATTGCGACGTGGTCAGCTTCAACGCCTATGCCGACCTGCCGCAGCATCACGTCGACATGGCGTTGATGCGGACGCTGGATCGGCCGGTGCTGCTCGGCGAATTCCATTTCGGATCGAACGACCGCGGCCCGTTCGGTGCGGGCGTGGTGCCGGTGGCCGACGAGGCCGCACGCGGCGCGGCCTACGCGCGCTATCTCGCCGCCGCCACGACGAACCCGCTGGTGGTCGGCGCGCACTGGTTCGAGTACGCCGATCAGCCGCTCGCCGGTCGTCTGCTCGACGGCGAGAACAGCCACATCGGCCTGGTCGGCATCACCGACATTCCGTTCGGCGGCTTCGTGCGGGCGGTGCGTGCAGCCAACCGGAGCGTGGCGCCGCCGCCGCGGGGCGCCCCGAACGGGCGCTGAATCGCGACGCGCGCGCGATCGGCTATGCTGGGGAACCACGCAGCCGGCATGTGGTCGGCTGAACTCGTGACCTCAATTCATCCGGAACCGCCACCATGAACCTGCCTCGTCTCACGCTCGCTGCCGCGCTCGCCCTCGCCACCGGTTTGTCCGTCGTTCCCGTCCAGGGGGCGCACGCCCAGAGCGCGCAAGCCGCCGACGAGCTCGGCGGCAACGCGGTGGCCGGCGTGTGCATGCTCTCGCGCGAGGCCGTGTTCGCGCAGTCCAAGGTCGGCAAGGCCGCCAGCGAGCGGCTGGGCCAGTTGGCCGAGCAGGCGAACAGCCAGTTGTCGAACCAGCGCAAGCCGCTGGATGCGGACATCCAGGCCTTCCAGCAAAAGGCCGCTTCGCTCACCGAGGACCAGCGCAAGCAGCAGGGCGCGGCGCTGCAGCAGCGCATGCAGACCTTCCAGTCGCAGGCCGGCGAGCAGAACGAGCGCATCCAGCTCACCCGCGCCAAGGTGATGCAGCGGATCGGCCAGGAAGCGCAGCCGGTGGTTGCCGCCAGCTACAAGAAGCACCAGTGCGGCCTGTTGCTCAACCGCGACGCGGTGCTCGGCGGCAACACCAGCAACGACCTGACCAGCGACGTCGTGCAGGGTCTGGACGCCAAGCTCACCACGATCAGCTTCAACCTCGAACCGCTGCCGGCCAAGGGTGCCGCGAACGGCGGCGCGAAGTAAGCGTCCCCAGGTCATCGGGACCGGCGGCGCGGCCGTCGGCTTCCCGTCGCCCACGCACGGAACCACGATGAACCAGTCCAGCTTCTATCCCGTAGGCACGGCGCTCCAGCCCTGGGGCGAGGCCGAACGCGAGACATGGCGCTCGCGCCAGCGCGTGCAGCGCAGCTACGCGGATGACGTGTTGCGCCGGATCGACGCGCTGCGCGCGCACTGGGCGGTGGCACCGTACGGTGAGCTGGCCTATCCCGACGCACGCCATCCGCTGTACGCCCTGCGCAGTGCATCCTGGCGCGACGAGCTGCCGGTGATGCTGGTCACCGGCGGCGTCCACGGCTACGAAACCAGTGGCGTGCACGGTGCGCTGCAATTCGCCGAGCAGCATGCGGCAGACCTCGCCGGCCGGGCCAACCTGCTGGTGGTGCCGTGCGTGAGCCCGTGGGGCTACGAACGCATCCAGCGCTGGAATGCTGCTGCGCTCGATCCCAACCGCTCGTTCCATGCGCACAGCCCGGCACAGGAATCGGCCGCGCTGATGGCGCTGGTGGCGCCGCTGCGCGAGCGCGTGCTGATGCACATCGATCTGCACGAAACCACCGACAGCGACGAGGCCGAGTTCCGCCCGGCCCTGGCGGCCCGCGACGGCAAGCCGTTCGAACCCGGCACGATTCCCGATGGCTTCTACCTGTGCGCCGACAGCGCGCAGCCGCAGCCCGCGTTCCAGCAGGCGATCATTGCCGCGGTGGCCAAGGTCACCCATATCGCGCCGGCCGACCCCGACGGCACCATCATCGGCTCGCCGGTGGTGGCGCATGGCGTGATCGAATACGACTACGGCCGGCTCGGCCTGTGCGCCGGCATCACCGCCGCGCCGTTCAAGACCACCACCGAGGTCTACCCCGACAGCCCGCGCGCCACGCCCGCGCAGTGCAACGACGCCCAGGTGGCGGCGGTGGTGGCAGCGATCGACTTTGCGCTGGCGCATCCGGCCGGCTGACGCCGGCCGCCCGGCGTGGTCACGCGCCGGGGCTGTGCTAGCATCGACCGCTGAAGGGGAGTAGCTCCCGATCGCTGTCGCCGTCATGACGGGCCTTGCGCCCCGGTGCAGCAGCAAATGGCACAGCCATTTGCGAGCAAGACCTTCGCCGTCCCACGGCGAAGGTGCGTCCTGCAAAGATGCCTTTCCGCCGTGGCCCCAGAGCCTCACCGGAGCATCAACCCGCCCTTTGGCGTCCAGAACCCATCGTGAAGCGTGCTTGCGCGCCTTCGCCGTTTCCGCGGGCCAGGATGCTTTCCGGCCGGCGCCCTTCGATAGAGACCACCCATGGAACAACTGGCCAACCCCGAAATCTGGATCGCCCTCGCCACGCTGACCGCGCTCGAGCTGGTGCTGGGCATCGACAACATCATTTTCATCTCGATCCTGGCCGGCAAGCTGCCGCCGGAACGACGCGACAAGGCGCGGCGCCTGGGCATCATGCTGGCGGCCGTGTCGCGGCTGGGCCTGTTGCTGGCGATTGCCTGGATCGTCGGACTCACCGCGCCGCTGTTCGAGCTGTTCGGCCACGCTTTCTCGTGGCGCGACCTGATCCTGATCGGCGGCGGCCTGTTCCTGATCGGCAAGGCGACCCACGAGATCCACCAGAAGCTGGAGGGCGCCACCGAGCACGTCAGCACCGGCGGCGCGGCCGCGGCGACGGCCACCTTCGGCGGCGTGATCGTGCAGATCATGCTGCTGGACATCGTGTTCTCGCTGGACTCGATCATCACCGCCGTGGGCATGGTCGATCAGCGCTGGGTGATGGTCACCGCGATCCTGGCCTCGATCGTGTTCATGCTGATGTTCGCCAGGCCGCTGGGCGAGTTCGTCGAGCGCCACCCCACGGTCAAGGTGCTGGCGTTGAGCTTCCTGATCATGATCGGCCTGGTGCTGATGGCGGACGGCTTCGGCCAGCACATCCCGAAGGGCTACGTGTACGCGGCGATGGCGTTCTCGGTGTTCGTGGAGCTGATCAACCTGGCGATCCGCCGGCGCACGCAGCGCCCGGTGGCGCCGGTGGCGCTGCACGAAAAGTACGCACCGGGCGAGTAGCGGCACAGGCACGAAAAAAAACCCGCAGAGGGGAGTCTGCGGGTTGGGGGTCCATCTGTGTCGGGTGCGGAGGAGGAGGGGGAGCCTCGCCGCACGGTGGGAAGCGTGTCTCACGACATGGGGATAATGTACTAAGCGGTATGTTAATGGAGTGTGACTGGCCGGTGCGCCCGTGTGCAACCTCGCGGACGCAGCGGGCTGAACCGTTGTCCGGCCGCACGGGCGACGCTGTCCGCGGACAGCCGCCCGCAGCGGCAATCGACATCAAACATAAAGTAAATCAAAAGCTTGCAACAAATTTTCGGGTTGGCACGCCGATTGCTCCATGGACAGCACAGGGACTTTCTGTTCAATCGGAGAACGCGTCATGAAATTCGAATCCATCTTTCTGACCATGCTGTTCGTTGCCTGCTCCAGCGTCTGCGTGCTGGTGATGGGGGCAATGCTGGCCGCCAGCCCGTCGTCGTCGCAGCAGGCCAGCGCGCGCCGTGCCGCACCCGCGGTCGCCGTGCAGGCCGATTGCGCCAAGCCGGTTGCGATGGATGTGTGCGGCGCGGACGAGGTCTGAGGCGCTGCGCCCAGGGATGACATCGACCAGGCCGGCGCCTAGGCTGCAAGGCAGGTATTCACGGGCCGCCACGATGTTCGATCCGACTGCATCACCCGCGCCGCGGAAGGCGCGCCTGCTCGCCAGCATCCTCGCCGGGGTGATCGGCCTCGCTGCCTTCGCGGCTCACGCCGCCGCCCCGCTGCCTCCGCCTCGCGTGTCACTGGCCGATGGCAGGATCGAAGGCAAGCTTGCGAAGGCGAACGGCATGGCGCTGGAAGAGTTCCAGGGTATTCCGTACGCGGCGCCGCCGATCGGTCCGCTGCGCTGGAAACCGCCGCAACCCGCTCCGGCCTGGAGCGGCGTGCGCCAGGCGACGCGCTTCGGCCCGCGCTGCATGCAGCTGCCGCTGTTCGGCGACATGCGGTTCCGCTCCGCCGGCATGGGCGAGGACTGTCTCTACCTCAACGTGTGGAAGCCTGCAGGCGCGACCGCCAGGCTGCCGGTGCTGGTGTATTTCTTCGGCGGCGGGTTCGTTGCCGGCGACGGCTCGGAGCCGCGCTACGACGGCGCCAACCTGGCCAGCCGCGGCATCGTCACGGTGACGGTGAACTATCGCCTGGGCGTATTCGGCTTCTTCGCCACGCCGGCCCTCGCCGCCGAATCGCCGCAGCACGCGGCGGGCAACTACGGCTTGCTCGACCAGGTCGCCGCGCTGCGCTGGGTGCGCGACAACATCGCCGCTTTCGGCGGCGACCCGGCGCAGGTGACGATCGCCGGCGAGTCGGCCGGTTCGATCGCGGTGAGCGCGCTGATGACCTCGCCGCTGTCGCGCGGGCTGTTTGCCCGCGCGATCGGCGAAAGCGGCGCCCTGATCGCGCCGATCGCGCCGGTGCCGCTGGCGACGATGGAGCGCCGCGGCGAGGCGTTCGCGCAGCGTCTCGGCGCCGACTCGCTGACCGCGCTGCGTGCGTTGCCGGCCGATCGCCTGCTGCAGGCCACGCGCGAGCAGCACGGCGACGCCGACGCGAATCTCGACGGCTGGTTCCTGCGCGAGCCGCCAGCGGCCACCATGGCCCGCGGCGGGCAGGCACCGGTGCCGCTGCTGCTGGGGAGCAATTCGCAGGAGAGCCATTACACCGCGATCCTGAAAGATCAGCCGCCGACCCCTGCCAATTACCGCGCAGCGCTGAAGCGGCTGTTCGGCACGCAGGCGGCGCACGCACTGGCGCTGTACCCCGGCGACGACGCGACGCAGGTGAAATCCTCCGCCACCGCGCTGGCCGGCGACATGTTCATCGCGCACACCACCTGGCGCTGGATGGACCTGCAGCTCCGCCACGGCGGCGCGCCGGTGTATTTCTATTATTTCGACCAGCCGCGCCCGGCCAAGCTGGCGCCGGCGCCGGGTGAAACGCCCGATCCCGGCGCCGTGCACAGCGGCGAGATCGAGTACGCGCTGGGCAACCTGGCGGGCAATCCGGTCTACGCGTGGACGGCTGCCGACCGCGCCGCGTCCGCCACGATGGAAGGCTACTTTGCACAGTTCATCAAGACCGGCGATCCCAACGGCGCGGACCTGCCGCCCTGGCCCGCGGTGCGCGAATCCGCTGGCGGACTGCTGCGCCAGGTGATTGCGGCGCATTGCCGTACCGAGGTCGACCACGGGGCGGCGCGGCAAGCGTTCCTGCAGGCTTTCTTCGCCACGCATGCGGACCCGTTGTAGCGGATCTCGCGGTGTTCACCCATGGCTTTAGTCATGGGTGCGTGGCACAGGCTTTGGGTAGGATCGGGGTTCCCCCACGTCGAGCAGACCTTGATGAAGCCCACCCTTTCCCTGGCGATGACGATCGCGTTGACCAGCTCCATGGCGGCCTATGCCGACACCGCGGCGGACAAGCAGCACGCCGGCGCACACGCCTCCCACGCGGCGGCTGCCGACGTCCGCGCCAATCCGTTCTTCGCCGAAAGCACGCTGCCGCTGCACTACCCCGCGTTCGACAGGATCAAGGACAGCGACTACGCGCCCGCGTTCGACCGCGGCATGGCCGAGCAGCTGCGTGAAGTGGCGGCGATCAGCGCCAACCCCGCTGCGCCGACCTTCGACAACACCATCATCGCGCTGGAGAAATCCGGCGACGTGCTGCAGCGCACCTCGACCGTGTTCTTCAGCCTGTCCGGGGTCGAGAACAACGATGCGCTGAAGAAGCTGCAGGCCGAGTACGCGCCGAAGCTGGCCGCGCACCGCGACGCGATCACGCTGGACCCGGCGCTCTTCGCGCGCATCCAGAAGCTGTACGACGCGCGCGCCAGCCTGGGCCTGGACGCGCAGGGCGTGCGGCTGATCGAGCGCTACCACACCGATTTCGTGCGGGCCGGCGCCAGGCTGTCCGACGCCGACAAGGCGCACCTGAAGCAGATCAACGGCGAGCTGGCCAGGCTCGGCACCAAGTTCACCCAGAACGTGCTGGCCGAGGTCAACGACTCGGCGCTGGTGGTGGACAGCCGCGCCGAACTGGCCGGCCTCACCGACGCCCAGATCGACGCCGCGGCCGCCGCCGCCAAGGCGAAGGGGCTCGATGGCAAGTACGTGATCGCCCTGCTCAACACCACCGGCCAGCCGCCGCTGGCGCAGTTGGAGAACCGCGCGCTGCGCGAGCGCCTGTACAAGGCCTCGATTACCCGCGGCAGCCGCGGCAACGCGTACGACAACACCGCGATCGTGTCGCAGGTGATGAAGCTGCGTGCGGAGAAGGCGGGCATGCTCGGCTACCCGACCTGGGCTGCCTACGTGCTGGCCGATCAGACCGCGAAAACGCCGGAAGCGGTCAACGCCATGCTCGGCAAGCTGGCGCCGGCGGCAGTCGCCAACGCCAGGCGCGAAGGCGTCGCGTTGCAGGCGATGATCGACAAGGAACAGGCGGCGAAGGGCCAGCCCACGTTCGCGCTGCAGCCGTGGGATTGGGCCTACTACACGGAGAAGGTCCGCGCCGACAAATACAATTTCGACGAGAGCCAGCTCAAGCCCTACTTCGAGATGAAGAACGTGCTGGAGAACGGCGTGTTCTACGCCGCCGGCCAGCTCTACGGACTCAAGTTCAAGCAGCGCACCGACCTGCCGGTCTACAACCCCGACGTGCTGGTGTACGACGTCTACAATGAAGACGGCAGCCAGCTGGCGATCTTCCTGGCCGACATGTACGCGCGCCCGTCCAAGCGCGGCGGTGCCTGGATGAACTCCTACGTGGACCAGTCCGGGCTCACCGGCAACCTGCCGGTGGTAGCCAACCACCTCAACATCACCAAGCCGACCAGCGGCCCGACCCTGCTGACCTGGGACGAGGTGACCACGGCGTTCCACGAGTTCGGCCACGCATTGCACGGCATGTTCTCCAACGTGAAGTACCCGCGCTTCAGCGGTACCAGCGTGCCGCGCGACTTCGTCGAGTTCCCCTCGCAGGTGAACGAGATGTGGGCCGACTGGCCCAGCGTGCTGGCCAACTACGCCAGGCACTACCAGACCGGCGCGCCGATGCCCAAGGCGCTGCTGGACAAGGTGCTGGCCACCTCGAAGTTCAACCAGGGCTTTGCCACCACCGAGTATCTGGGCGCGGCGATGCTCGACCAGAGCTGGCACCAGCTCGGCGCGGACAAGATCCCCGACGCCGGCGGCGTGATGGCTTTCGAGGCGGCCGCGCTGAAGGCCAACGGCACCGATTACGCGCCGGTGCCGCCGCGCTACCGCACGCCGTACTTCAGCCACATCATGGGCGGCTACGCGGCCGGCTACTACGCCTACATCTGGTCCGAGGTGCTGGATGCGAACACGGTCGAGTGGATCAAGAGCCACGGCGGCCTGACCCGGGCCAACGGCGACCGCTTCCGCGCGACCCTGCTGTCGCAGGGCGGCAGCAAGGATGCACTGCAGCTGTTCCGCGATTTCGCCGGCCACGAGCCGCGGATCGAACCGCTGCTGGAGCGTCGCGGACTGGACGGCAGCGCCGAGTGACCCGCGTCGCCTGAGGGCGGCATGACGAAGCCGCCCGGAGCGATCCGGGCGGCTTTTTCGTGGCGGCAGCGGCCGAAACTGCGGTCGCGTGCGTGGCCGATTCAGATGCGGACTGCTACGGTGGCCACACGATGTGCCGACCCGCGAGCCGATTGCCGCCCCGTATGTCCGCTGCCTCCCACCACGCTGACGAAACGCTGCGCCTGGCGACGCTGCGCGCCATGGGTGCGCTGGATACTCGCGCCGAGCCGCTGTTCGATGCACTCGTGCGCAGCGCCGCGGCGGCGAGCGGGCGGGCGCTTGCGCTGATCGTGCTGGTCGATGCCGACGGCCGCGGGCTCGCCGTGCATGGGCCGGCGGCGGATATCGACGAGCCGAGCGTGCTGCGGGTGCTGGCCAAGGCGAGTTCCGGCGTGCTGGCGATTCCCGACGCACGGCTCGATCCGCGCTGCGCCGACGATCCTCTGGTTGCCGGCGCGGCGGGCATCCGTTGCTTCGTCGCCGTGCCGATCAGACGGGGCGAGAGCGCGAAGGCGGGCGCGTTGTGCGTGCTCGATCGCGTGCCGGGTACACTCGACGAGCGGCAACACGAGACGCTGCGGCAACTGGCCCGCGCGGTGGCACAGGTGCTGGAAACGCGGCCGGTCGCGCACCGGAACAAGCCCGCGCCGGTCGGCACGGCACCGTCGCTGCGGCAGCCGCCGGAGTCGGCCCGCGAGACGGAACCGAAGCGGCGCACCCACGCAGCGCTGCTCGAACGCACCGGATGCCTGCTCGGTGCCGGCGGCTGGGAGCTGGACCTGGCCACCAAGGCGATCACCTGGTCGGACCAGACCTGCCGCCTGCACGACGTGCCGCCGGGTTTCCACCCGAGCCTGGAAGAAGCGGTGAGCTTCTACGATGCGGGGGCGCGGCCGGTGATCGACGCGGCCGTGCGCAAGAGCATCGACACCGGCGAGGGATGGGATCTGCAACTGCCACTGACCACCGCCACTGGCCGGAGGATCTGGGTGCGCGCGGTCGGCATCGTGGAACGCGCCGAGGATGGCACCCCGCTGCGGCTGGCCGGCGCTTTCCAGGACATCACCCTGCAGCGGCGCGCGATCGCGGCGTTGGAGGCCAGCGACCGCCGCTACCGCAAGCTGTTCCAGTACAGCCCCGGCCTGATCTGCACGCACGACCACGAGGGCGTGCTGCTGTCGGTGAACCCGGCGGCGGCCAAGTCGCTGGGCTATTCGGTGGGCGAGATGATCGGCCGCCCGCTGACCGATTTCATGCGCGCCGAACAGCGCCCGCGGTTCGCCGAATATCTGCTGCGCATCATGCGCAAGGACAGCGACACGGGCATGCTGCAGGTGATCGCCAAGGATGGCAGCGAACACGTGTGGCAATACCACAACGTGCTCGACGACGATGTCGAGGGCGACGATCCCTACGTGCTGGGCCATGCGCTGGACGTCACCGAGCGCTTCCGCCAGGAGAGCCAGTTGCGCGAGTGGTCGATCCACGACGCACTGACCGGCTGCTTCAATCGCCGCTATCTGGCCGAGCTGACGGCCGGGCCGGCCGCGGGTTGGGGCTGCATCGTGTTCGACCTGGACCATTTCAAGCAGGTCAACGACACCCATGGCCACGCGCGCGGCGATGAGGTGCTGGTGGCCATGGCGACGTTCCTGCGCAACCATGTGCGGCCGCAGGATGCAGTGATCCGCCTCGGCGGCGACGAGTTCCTGGTGTTGCTGCGCGGAGCCGGCGAGGAGCTGACGCAAGGCGTGGTCGACCGGCTCGATGCCGATCGCGCCGCTGCGCCGATCGGCTTCACCATGGGCGCGACCACGGTGGTGCCGGACGCCTCGCTGGAAGCCGCGCTGGGCGAAGCCGACCGGCGTCTGTACAAGGCCCGCGAAGGCCGGCCGAAGCGCGCAACGTGAAGTCGTCCGATCGCGGGCAGCCGGCGGAACAGGGCGGTGGACACGACCCGCACCCCGCACATCCCCGCCACACCGGTCTGGTGCGCTGGCTGCTGTTCATCGCCGGCGGCGTGGCGTTGTTGCTGGGGCTGATCGGCCTGATGCTGCCGGTGATGCCGACCGTGCCGTTCCTGCTGCTGACGGCCGCGTGCTGGTCGCGCGCCTCGCCGCGCTGGCATCGCTGGCTGCTCTCGCTGCCCCGGTTGGGCCCGGCGATCGCGCGGTGGGAGCGCGAGCGCAGCATTTCGCGGCGCGCGCGCTGGATGGCGCTGGGCCTGGTCACGCTGTCGATGGCCGGCACGATCTGGTGGTTCCGCGGGCACGCCTGGTTGCCGTGGCTGCTGGCCGCGCTGGTGGTGCTGCTGTGGCTGCTGATCCTGCGCCTGCCGGTGACGTCGGACGAGGGCGGCGCGAGCCTGCAGCAGACTCGCGAGTGAGAGGTTGCCCGCCGCGCGCTCCGCGGGGAGGGCAACCGTGCGGATGGATCAAGGCGCGCTGAGCGCGGGCGTCATCGCCAGTCCGCCGCTGCACTTGAGGTAGGGCGAGGCGCCCAGCCACCTGGCATCGGGATAATAGGAGAACACGTACTGGCCGCCCTTGAGCGCGTCGATCAGCGGTCGCGCGATCGCGCTGCGCACGGCCGGGCAACCGTAGCTGCGGCCGATGCGGCCTTGCTCGCGGGCCAGTGCCGGGTTGACGTAGGCCGCACCGTGGATCACCAGCGCGCGCGCCAGTGCGCGGTCGTTGGTACCCGGCTCCAGCCCTTGCAGGCGCAGCGAGTAGCCGTTGCGGCCGGCATAGGTGTCCAGCGTGCGGAACAGGCCCAGGCTGGATTGCCGGCTTTCCGGCGCATTGGAGAACCTGCTCGCCAGGTTCTCGCCGGTGTTGCGCCCGTGCGCCACCAGTTCCTGATACAGCAGCTTGCGCCGGGCCAGGTCGAACACCCACAGCCGCGGCTCGGTGGATGGCCGGGAATAGTCGATCACCGCCAGTCGCGCGGGCGGCGGCTGGCCTTGCGCCGCGGCGCAGTCGGTGGCCGCCAGCGCCAGCGCGATCACCTGCGGATTCGCCTGCGGCGCGAGTTTGCTGAGCGTGTCGCGCAGTGTCGGCGCGGTCGCGTGCGCCGTACCACAGAGCGGCAGCAGCAGGATGGCAAGGAGGCGCAGTCGACTCATCGGGACGGCTTGGGCTTGGGGCGCGAACAGGCGTCGATGCTAGCAGTCGATCGTTAAGAACCTGTCCCGTGCGACCGGTCGCCGCGCCCGCCTGCGCCGGCCGGCGGTTGTGCTATGACTGGTCGCATCCTCCCGCACAGGACTTTCCATGTCGTCCGGCTTTTCCCGCGCCGTTTGCGCTGCCGCCTTGCTGGGCTGGCTGGCGGTCGCCGCGGCGCCTGCACAGCCGGCCGCAGTCGAGTCGGTCGGCATGGAACAAACCGTGGCCCCGCCGCCGGGCCCGGTGGCCGAGCAGATCCGCGAACGGATCGAGCAATGGCGCGTCGCGCAGGCCGATGGCGCGACGGCCGCGGCGCCGGTCGCCGCGGTGGCGGCGTTCTACGAGCAGAACCGGTTCGCGCCGGCATGGACGCGACCGGACGACCTCGACCAGTTGCTGGCCGCGCTGCGCGGCATGGCCGCCGACGGCCTCGACCCGCAGGACTACGCGCTGGACGAACTGCAACGTCGGCGCCACGTGCTGGACGACCCGCAGGCCACGGCGCAGCAACGCGCGCAGTTCGACCTGCTGGCCACCGACGCCTGTTTCACCGCGTTGCTGCACCTGTATCGCGGCAAGGTCGATCCGGCCACGCTGGACACGCACTGGAACTTCGACCCGCGCCAGCTCGATCAGGCGCGGGGCCTGCAGGCGGTGCGCGAGGCGCTGGCGCAGGACACGATCGGCGAGCTGTTCGCGCGGGCGCGGCCGCAGCACCCGTACTACGCCCAGCTGCGTGCGGCGCTGGCGAAGTTGCGCGGGGTGGCGGCGCAGGGCGGCTGGCCCGTGATCGCCGACGGCCCCACGCTGAAACCGGGCAGCCACGATCCGCGCGTGCCGACGCTGCGCGAGCGCCTGCAACGGGTCGGCTTTGCGGTGGGCGAGGGCATGGATGACCTGTACGCCCCGGCGCTGGAAGCTGCGCTGAAACAATTCCAGCGCGAACATTACCTCGTCGCGGACGGCCACCTGGGCAAGGCCACCCTGGCCGCGTTGAACGTGCCGGTCACCACGCGCATCGAGCAGCTGCGCGCGAACCTGGAGCGCGCGCGCTGGCTGCTGCACCAGCTGCAGGGCGAGTTCGTGGTGGTCGACATCGCCGGCTACCAGGTCGTCTACTACAAGGACGGCAAGCCGGTATGGCGCTCGCGCGTGCAGGTAGGCAAGCCGTACCGCAGCACGCCGGTGTTCAAGTCGAAGATCACCTACCTCACGCTCAACCCGACCTGGACGGTGCCGCCGACCATCCTGAAGAACGACATCCTGCCGAAGCTGCGCAGGAACCCGGGCTACCTCGCCGCCAACCGCATCCGCGTGCTGGACAGCCAGGGCCGCGAGCTGTCGCCGGCCAGCGTGAACTGGGCCAACCCGCGCGGCATCGTGCTGCGCCAGGACGCCGGCCCGGGCAATTCGCTGGGCCGGCTGGTGATCCGCTTCCCCAACGACTACGCGGTGTACATGCACGACACGCCGCACCAGGAACTGTTCGCCAGCGAGCAGCGCACGTACAGCTCCGGCTGCATCCGGGTGGAGCGCCCGCGCGAACTGGCCGAGCTGCTGCTGGACGATCCGGTGCAGTGGAATCGCGCGGGCATCGACCGCGCGATCGACACGCTGAAGACGCAGACCGTGATGCTGCCCAGGCCGGTGCCGCTGCTGCTGGCGTACTGGACGGTGGACCTGCGCGAGGACGGCCGGGTCGGCTTCCGCCCCGACGTCTACCGGCGCGACCCGCCACTGCTCGCCGCGCTGGCGCGCCCGCGCGTGTCGCCGTGGCTGCCGGCGGCCGCGACGCTGCCCTGAAAAAAGCCGCGCCGGCGGGAGTGCCGGGCGCGGCCAAGGTCTGAACCGATCCACTGCCAATGCATCGGGCGCCGGCGACGGAGCGAGCCGCGCCGGCCCGGGCAGTTTGCCGGGCGCAGGTCTCACCGGCTGGGATTGCCCTGATCCCGGTCAGGGCGCCGGGCCGTGCCGGGCGCCATCATCGCCCCCGGCGGATGTGCCGCCTCTCAACCCTGGAGACCGTACCGATGCTGTTTCAAGTGAAGGATCTTGCCGGTGATACCGGCGCCATCGCCGCCATCCTGCGTGCCCATGACGCCAACGCGCAGGTCACCGGCGATCCCGTCGCGGGACAGATCGACGTGGCGGCGCAGTTGACCTCCGGCCAGGTCATCACCGCCCTGCAGGAGGCCGGTTACGAGGCCAGCCGCGTGTCCGAGCCGCGGCAGATCCACGTCAGCGGCGGCAGCACCTGCTGCGGCAGCTGCTCATGAGCCGCTGACGTCCTCGCCGCGCGGCCGCTTGCGCGGCTTGCGCGGCCCCGGCGCAGAATGCCGGCCCTGCGCCGCGTCGATCGCGTCGATCCAGCCCGCGCGTGAACCCGGAAACGCATCCGCGTACGGCACGTACGGCTTGATGTCGAGGATCGGCGTGCCGTCCAGCAGGTCGACGCCGCGCACGCGCAACCCGCCTTCCTCCACCGCCACCAGCTCCACTGCTGACAGCCCGATCGCATTCGGCCGATGTGGCGAGCGCGTGGCCAGCACGCTGCGCTTGCCGCCGCCGCGCGGCGGGCGCACCTCGGCCTTCCAGCCCTCGCTGCGGTGGAACGCGAACAGCAGCCAGATCCGCTCGAAGCCGGCCAGGTCGCGCCAGGCCGCCGCCGGAAAATCCGCCACGAACGCGATCACCGCGTCGACTGCGGCCCCGCTTTCGGTGCCGGCCACCACGGTGGGCTGGTGCGGCGCGTCGATGCGCTGCGCGTAGGGCGAACGCACGAAGGCGATCGGCCGGCAGGACAATTCGCTGAAGGTATCGGCGCGGGTGTTCATTGCGGCATTATCCCTCTTCGCCCCGCCTTCCCCGCCGAGGACGCCATGAAATATCTCGTGATGATCTATTGCGACGACCAGCTGCTGGACGCGCTGCCCGAGGGCGAGTTCGACAGCCGCATGAAAAGCTGTTTCGGCAAGGCCGACGCGTTGCGCGCGCAGGGGCAGTTGCTCGATTCGCAGCAGCTGGAAGCGCCGGGGACCGCGCGCACCGTGCGCGTGCGCGACGGCCGCACCAGCGTGGTCGACGGTCCGTATGCGGAGACCAAGGAATACTTGGGCGGCTTCAACCTGATCGAGGCGGCCGACATGGACGAGGCGGTGCGCATCGCGCAGTCGTTCCCGTGGTCGCAAACCGGCGCCATCGAGATCCGTCCGGTGCGCGACATGGATGCGGTACGCGCACGGGTGGGCGCCTGATGCTGCAACTGGTCGGCTTCGACGGCGACGACACGCTGTGGCACAGCGAGGGCTACTACCGCCAGGCCGGCGAGGCGTTCGCGGCGATCATGGCGCGCTACGTGGACGTGGCCGATCGCGATGTGCACGAGCGCATGCTGGCTACCGAGCAGCGCAACCTCAAGCTGTTCGGCTACGGCGCCAAGGGCATGGCGCTGTCGATGGTGGAAACCGCCATTGCGGTCTCGGACGGGCGCATCGGCGCGGCCGACATCCACGCCTTGATCGAGCTGGGCAAGACCGTGCTGCAGCATCCGGTGGAACTGCTGCCGGGCATCCGCGCCGCGGTCGAGGCGGTGGCGCAGCAGTACGAGGTGGTGCTGATCACCAAGGGCGACCTGTTCCACCAGGAGAAGAAGGTGGCGCAATCGGGCCTGGCCGACCTGTTTCGCCGCATCGAGATCGTCTCGGAGAAGGACGCCGCCGCCTACCGCCGCGTGCTCGGCGAGTTCGACCTGCAGCCGGCGCAGTTCGCGATGGTCGGCAACTCGCTGCGCTCGGACATCGAGCCGGTATTGCGCTTGGGCGGCTGGGGCGTGCACATGCCCTACCACGTGACCTGGGCGCACGAACTGGAAAACGGCCTGGCCGCCGACGAGCCGCGCATGCTCACGGTGGATGCGCCCGCGGCCATCCCCGCCGCGGTGGAACGCCTGCGCGCGCTGGCTGCCGCGGCGTAGGGCGGGCACCGCCCGCCGTCCATCGCCACGAGCCGGTCCGGCCCGCCTAATCGTCGAAGCCGGTGTAGTCCTCGGGAAAGATCGGCGTGCCGTCCGCCTCCAGTCCCGTCATGTTGGCCAGCGCCTTCGCCGCGGCGGCTTCGGCCACGTCCTTGTCGCGGAAGCTGCGGTTCTCGCAGATCGCGTAATACACCGGAAAGCCGTGGCGGCGCGGCGTGATCGCCAGCCACGCCGCGTAGCGCGAGCCTTCCAGGGTGGCGCCGGAGCGGGCCAGGTAGTCGTCGAACGCGCGCTCGGCCATGGTCGTCGGTTCCGCTCGGAAAGCCCGCATTGTATCGGCTGGGTCCGGGTTTGCCGCCGATCCCGGCGCTTCCTGCGCCTCAGCGGTTGCGCGTGCCGTTCGCGGCGCGGATCTGGTCGATGCTCAACGCTTCGCTTTCGCCCGGGGGCGGCAGGCCGATCCTTTCGCAGAAGGCGATGAAGCGCGGATCGTCGCGCAGGTTCAGGATGAACGGATCGGTCGGCAGGAACAGCAGATCGGCGGCCGAAGCATGCTGCAACCATTCCACGGCGTGGCCGGCATCGCCGCGCAAGGCGTAGATCTGCGCGATCAGATGCGGATCGGCGTTCGCCTCGGCCTTGCCGGCGAGGGCGTTCGCCAGCGCGGTGTCCGCGGCGGCGCGATCCGGCCCGATCTGGGCCGCCAGCGCCGTGTACGGGTCGCGGTACTTCGCGGGCATTTGCAGCGCGCTGCCCATGGCCTTGACCGCGTCGCCACGCGCCAGGGCAACCGCCATGCGCAGGAACAAGGATGAATAGCGCCAGTGCGCGTTCGTCTGCGGCAGGCTTTCGGCGGTGCCAAGGTATTTCTCCGCTTCGTCCAGCCGGCCGGACGCCAGCAACAGCTTCGCGTACTGCTGGTAATTGATGATGTACAGCGGTTCGATTGAAAGCAGATGCTGCCTCGACCGGATTGCCTCGCGCAGTTTTCCGACCTGGGCAAACACATAACCGCAGCCATTGAGGACGGTCCCGTCCTCCGGCGCCAGTTGCACGGCGCGACGGCATTCGGCCAGGGCGCCGCGATGGTCGAAGCTGTAGACCATCAGGTAGGCGCGGGCCGCGTGGGCCGCCCCCAGCCCGGGCGCCAATTGCAGCGCCTGGTCCGCTGCGCGCCTTGCCTCGTTCATGTGCTGGCGGGCGGCCTCGGCGGGTTCGTTCGAGAACGTGGCGACGGTGCTCAGCGATCCCGACAGGTGTGCCCATGCCATCGCATAGCCGGGGTCGAGTTGCACGGCCTTGGCCATGTATTCGGATGCTCGGCGGAAATCCTCGTCGTGCCAATGCTTCAGGCCCTGCAGATAGGCGTTGTAGGCTTCGATGCTGCCGCTGGGCGGCCGGTCGTCATGCCTGACGGATTCGCCGGGCGACAGCAGCTTCACCTGCAACGCACCGATGACCGCGGACGCGATTTCGTCCTGCAGGGCAAACAGGTTCCGGTACGGGCGATCGTAGTGCTCGGCCCACAGCGTGCTGCCGTCGACGGCCCTGGTCAGCGCGGCGTTGATGCGCACGACGTCGCCCACGTGCTGCACGCTGCCGCTGAGCAGGTAGGACACACCCAGCTTGCGGCCGATGGTGCGGCTGTCGTCCCTGCTGCCGCGGAACTGGAAAGCGGAATCGCGACCGATCACCTTCAGCCCGCCGAAGCGGGAAAGGGAGTTGATCAGGCTTTCCGACAAGCCGTCGGAAAAGAACTGCTGTCCCTTGTCGTTGCTCGCGTTGACCAGCGGCAGCACCGCGATACTGCGCTCCGGCGCCGGCTTCGGCGCGCTCGGCGCATGCGGCCACCACTGCCAGCCGGCCACCGCGAGCAGCGCCAGCAGTGGCAGCAGCCACCACATGGCGCGCGGCATGCCGTGCCGGTCGCCGGCGCGCCGCCGGGCCACCGGAGGATGTGACGCGGCAGGCGGCACCGGCACCGGCACCGGCATCGTCGGCGCTTGCGACGCGGGGACCGGGACGGCCCGTGACGGCGCGTCGGGCGTGGCTTCGGGAAGGTCGAAGCGGTAGCCCACGCCATGCACGGTGTGCAGGTAGCGCGCCACTTTCGCGTCCTCGCCAAGCGCATGCCGCAGCAGGGTCATCAGCCGGTTCAGCACCCCGGGGGTGACGTGGCGGTGGCCCCAGACCGCGTCGAGTATCTCGTCGCGGGTGAAGACCCGGCCGGGCGTGCCGGCGAGCAGCGCCAGCACGGCGAAGGCCTTCGGTTCCAGCGGCTGCCCGATGCCCCCGCGCAACAGACGCCGGCCGGCGAAGTCGATCGTGCAGTCGTCGAAGGCGAGCGGGGCGGGCGTTGACGGGTCCATGGCGTCCTGTGGCGGGTAGCGCACGAGAGTGGACGAAAACCGGTGCTGCGGGCGACCCCAATGTTTTCCCAAGGAATCCAAGCAAAGTCCAGTCTTTCCCGAGCGGCCGCCTCAAGACCCGCCGCGCCACACCCCCGAAGCTGGGCGCGCCGGCCCTCGCCGGCACGCTCGCGTGCAGTCGCGATGCCCGCGCCTGCACAGGGTGAGCGACGCGTCGCCATGGCGCAACCAGTCCGCGGCGAAGGGTTTTCTCCGCGGTCGTCCACACCCATGCAAGGAGAGACCCATGAACCGCAAGTACCCACAGTGCGCACTGGCCATCGCCGCCATCCTGTCCGCCAATGTCTACGCGCAGCACTACGGCGCGTGGAGCAACGCGCAGCTTGCGCCCGGCATCAACACCGCGGCCGCCGAAGGCTGTCCGATCGAGTCGCCGGACGGGGACAACCTGTACTTCATGTCCACCCGCAATGGCGGCCTGGACAACTGGCGCGCAACGTGGAATGTCGCGATGCGCAGCTGGGACCACGTCACCAACCTCGGCGCACCGGCGAATTCGCCCACGGCCGCCGACTACTGTCCCACGCCGTTGCCCGGCAAGTGGCTGCTGTTCGTCAGCTCGCGGCAGAACGCCGAGGATTGCACCGGCTGCAAGGCGATGCCGCCGCCGCCGCCCGGCAGCCCGCCGGCCGGCGACATCTTTCTGACCCGCGAGAATCCCGCGCACGGCTGGGCGACGCCGGTGGATCTGGGCGGCTATGCGGACGGTGGCCCGAACACCAAGGGTTCGGAATACAGCCCGTCGGTAGTGAAAACCGCCCAGGGTACCTTCCTGTACTTCTCCAGCGATGGTTATCCGGACAGCAAGGGCCATGACATCTACATGAGCCGCCAGCGTGCCGACGGCAGCTTCGGGCCCGGCGTGCGCGTGGCCGAGCTGAGTACCGATGCCGCCGACCTGATGCCCAACGTGCGCAGGGACGGGCTGGAAATCGTGTTCAGCAGCAACCGGGCCAGCGCCGATCCGCGCAACCAGGACATCTGGTACGCCACGCGCCCGAACACCGCTTCGCCATGGACGGTGCGCGGCCGGATCGAGAATCCCGCGGTCAACACGGCGGACGGCGCGGAAACCCGCGCCACGCTGTCCAGCGACGGCACCCGCTTGTACTTCGGCCGCAAGCACTTCGCCCAGGTGCCGGCCGACCCGGGCGATGTCTACGTCAGCACGCGCGTCAGGTTGACGTGGGGACGCGGCCACGACGAGCACCACGGGCGCGGCCGGTCCCACGATCACCACGGACACGGCACGCACTGAACCCTGCGTCGGCGGGACGGAACATGCGGTCGCGGCGGTGGTCGTCGCCGCGACCGCATGCGCAGCCGGAGCCCGCTCGTCCGTGCCGCGGGGGAGGCATCACGTGCATCGCGTGACCCGCTTGCCGCATCATGTGCCGATGATCGCCGCATTCCCGAATGTGCCCCGTGTGGTGCTCGACACCAACGTGTGCCTGGACATCTTCCTGTTCCACGATGCGCAGTCCGCCGCGCTGCACGTGGCGATGCACGAGGGCCGCATCCAGGCGGTGACGCGCGCCGACTGCCGCGCCGAATGGCTGCGCGTGCTGCACTATCCGCAGGTGCCGCTCACCGCCGAAGCACGGCCCGGCGTCGAGGCCGCGTTCGATGCCCTGGTGCACTGCCTGCCCGACGATCAGGCCACGGCGTCGCCCGAGATGCCGCTTCCGCGCTGCGGGGATCCGGACGATCAGAAATTCCTGGAACTGGCACAGGCGGCGGGTGCGCGCTGGCTGGTCAGCAAGGACAACGAGTTGCTGAAGCTGGCCCCGCGCTGCAAGCGCGACGCGCTGTTCTGGATCGGCCTGCCGCAGGCGTGGTCGTTGCGCCACGCTTGACGATCGCGTCACCCGGAGCCGTGCTTCACTGGCCCGGCCATCCGCGGAGACACGCCATGCTCACGCCCCACACCATCGACTGCCCGTACTGCGGCGAACCCGTCGAAATCCTGCTCGACGCATCGATCCCCAGCCAGCAATACATCGAGGACTGCCAGGTATGCTGCCGCCCGATCACGCTGACGGTGGACGTGGACGACGACGGCGCGATCGCGGTGCGCGCCCGCGGCGAGAACGACGCCTGAGCGAACTTCATGCCAGCGCGCTCCGCACGCGATGCTCTTGCGAATCCCGAATCCGTGGGAAGAGCATCGCGCACAGGGCGCTCCTACAGGGCGTCGATGTCCTGCGCGAGCAACGCGGCGCGGGTGGCTTCGTCGCTGGCCGGGGTGACCGGGCGGGTGAGCTCCCACAGCATGCGCGCGCGAAAGCCCAGCGCCACGGCGTCCTGCGCGGTCCACAGCACGCACACGTCGCGCGCCAGTCCGCACACCACCACCTCGTCCACGCCGCGCTCGCGCAGCCAGCCGGCCAGGCCGGTGCCGGGGCGCGTGCCTTGCGGGCCGTGGTTTTCGCGAAAGCCGCTGTAGGAATCCACGCCCGGGTCGCTGCCCTTGCGGATCACCGCGTCCAGCGCCGACCAGTCCACCTGCGGATGCAGCGCGGCGCCCGCCGTGCCCTGCACGCAGTGATCCGGCCACAGGGTCTGCGGCTGGCCATGCAGGGTGATCTCGTCGAACGGCGCACGGCCCGGATGCGAGCTGGCGAACGACGCGTGGCCGCGCGGATGCCAGTCCTGCGTGGCCACCACATGGCGAAAGCGGCGCGCGCGCAGCAGCGCGTCGATGCCGTCGATGATCGCGTCGCCGTCGTGGCAGGCCAGCGCTCCGCCGGGCATGAAGTCGGGCTGCACGTCGACCACGATCAGGGCCGTCGTGGCGGAAACGGCGTGAGTCATGCAGACTGCTCCGGACAGGTGGAGCGGCAGTCTAGCGTGCGCGCGCGGCAGGCGGACACGCGCGCGGCATCCCGAAGGGGCAGCGCAGTGCATTACGACCAATCATGGATGGGCAGTGGCATCGTCGGCGGCCTGCAGGCCGGCGCGATCTCGGCAGCGGCCGGGCTACTGCTGTTCCTGGCGCTGCACTGGCTGGGCCGACGCCGCGGCTGGAGCGCTGCGCGCAAGATCGGCTGGGCGTTCCTGCTGGCCTGCGTGCTCACCGTCAGCGGCGACCTGTGGGACATGTTCTATCTCAACTACGCCAACCTGCAGTCGATCGCCCTGCTGCAAGCGGTGCTGGCCGGCATGCACGATCCGGAGCACCTCGGCCTGCGCGTGCTGTGCGAGTTGCTCGGCGTGTCGCTGGGCATCGGCGTGGGGTACGCATCGTGCGGTGGGGATCGACGCAGCCGTGGCGGCAGCGACGCACGGACGTGATGGCGAGTTGACCGTCTTTCTCCGGATGGCGAGCCTCGCTCTCGCGCGGTGAACTCAAGCCGTCGGCTGCACCCGATTTGCAAGTGATCGACGCGCCGATGGCACTCGTCATCCGGGAGTCGCCTCCGTGCGCCGGTGCGCGACGCCAGCGCCATCGCATCGCCGTCCGGGAGAATTTCATGCCGACTTCAGCGCCAGTCCTGGCCAGGATCGCCTAGAGCGACAGCATGGTTGACTCGTAGCATGGCGCTCGGTTCGTCGGTGCGTCGGGAGCGCACTCCATGCGCATCCAATGCGTGATGAACCAGGCCACGGGGGGCCTTTGCTGGAGGGGAACATGAATACTTGCGCACGCAAATCGCGTCCGCGATGCGCCAGCCTGTCGCTGTTGACGCCCGGATGCAGTCTGCCGCGCTATGCGGCACCGACAAAGGCCCGGAAAAAGGCACCGGCACCCGCCGCGACTGCCTTGCGCACCACCAGCTTGTTGCCGACGGTACGGCATCAGCAGGCCCGCCCACTCAAGCCGAGCGGGCGCCCGCCGCAATCGTCGTCGAAGGCTCACCTGTACACCGACTACGGTCGCCCGGAGCGCAATCCGTCGGCTTCGCTGCGCATGAGCGTGGCGGCCGCCGCCATCCATGATGTCAACGCGTTTGCGTCGGCCGGCGGCAGCAGCCTGGTCATCATTACTACGGACTGGAGTTGTTCCTCGAGCATCCGTTTGACGGCAAGTGGTTCGGCAAAGTTGACTACCTGTTCTCGCGCAGCTACGGCAACAGCGAGGGCCAGGTGCGTTCGGATATCGGTCAGGTGGACGTATCCGCCACGGTGGACTGGGATTATGCGCAGGTCATGGAGTACGCCAACGGCGAACTCTCCAACAGTCGTCGCCATCAGATCAAGGCGTATGGCTCCTACCAGCTGACGCCTGAGTGGATGTTGTCCGGCAACCTGGCCATCATTTCCGGTGCGCCGCGCAGTTGTCTTGGCATGTACGGCCTGGACGAGACCAACCCGGGACTTGGCTACGGCGCCTATTACCACTGGTGTGCCGGCAAGGTGTCGCGACCGGGCGACGCCGGCCACAACCCGTGGCAGTACACCGTCAGCCTGAGCGCCGAATACCGACCCTTGTGGGCCGACAAGAAGCTGGGCTTCAACGTGATGGTCTACAACTTGCTCAACAATCGGGTAACCACGCAGACCGACCCGTTCTACGGCGCGACCGGTGGCGAATACACCACCTACCGCATGGCAGTATCCCAGTCCCAGCCTCGTTACGTGCGCCTTGGCGTCAGTTACGACTTCTGACCGCGCGTGGCGCCGGCAGCATGGCTTGGCGGTATCGACAGGCCCGGCGCGTCGGACACTCCTCGGGAGCCCATGGAAAGGCGCTCCCGACACTCACGGTACGAAATGCACGTCAAGCGCGGGTTGCCGCGACAGGCCACCCGGCCCGGAGACTTTCCCCGAGGCTAAGCCGGCACAGGATGTGCCGGCTTCTTTTTCCGGTCGCGCGACGCTGCAGCCGCTCCTACAGCAACGGATCGAACAGCCGCGCCACGTGCATCGCGACGCGGCGAAGATACGACGCGTCGCGATACTCGCGCTCGTCGATCGCCACGGCACGACTGAAGTCCGTGCGCAGCATCGCTTCGACTTCGCCGGCGAACGCCCCGTCGACGACCAGCGCGCCGACTTCGAAGTTGAGTCGGAACGAGCGGCTGTCCAGATTCAGGCTGCCGATCGCGGCGGCATCGTCATCGATCAGCAGCGCCTTCTGGTGCAGGAAGCCCGGCTGGTAGCGGAACATGCCGATGCCGGCGCGCACCGCGTGGTAGGCGTGCAGGGTGGAGGCGAGGAACACGGTGTGGTGATCCGGTCGCGACGGGATCAGCACGCGCACATCGACCCCGCGCAGCACCGCCAGCTGCAATGCCGCGCGCACCGCGTGGTCGGGCACGAAGTACGGCGTGCTCAGCCACAGTCGCCGGCGTGCGGCGTGGATCGCCGCGGTGAAGAACAGCGAGCCGGTTTCCAGGCGGTCGGCGGGCCCGGCTGCGACCACCAGCGCGCTGGCGCGGCCTTCGTCCTGCGGTGCGTCCAGCAGCGGCGGCAGTTGCCCGGTGATCCATTGCCAGTCGTCGGCGAACACCTGCTGCAGGTCGGCCACCGCCGGCCCGCACAGTTCCAGCATGGTGTCGCGCCACGGCGACAGCGGCGGCTTGCGGCCCAGGTATTCATCGCCGGCGTTGAGGCCGCCGACGAAGCCGCGTGCGCCGTCGACCACCACGATCTTGCGATGGTTGCGGAAGTTGAGCTGGAAGCGGTTGCGCAGGCGATGCGTGGCGAAGCGGTGGATCGCCACGCCGCCCTCGCGCAGCGCCTGCACGTAGCGGCGCGGCAGCGCATGGCTGCCGACGCCGTCGAACAGCACGCACACTTGCACGCCGGCGGCCGCGCGCTGCAGCAGCACCTGCTGCAGGCGCCGGCCCAGCGCGTCGTCGTGGATCACGAAAAACTGCACCAGCAGACAATGCTCGGCCGTTGCCATCGCGGCCAGCATCGCCGCGAAGGTGCCTTCGCCGTCGATCAGCAGGCGCAGGCGATGGCCGCTGCGGAACGGCCGCCGCTGCAGCGCGCTGATCGCGGCGAAGCGTGCGCAGGCCGGCTCGACGGTCGCGGCTTCCGTGTTCGCCGTCACCGGCTGCGATGTCGGCGCGCCGTGGCCGGCGTGGTAGCCGAAGAACCGGCTGGAGCCCAGGTAGAGATAGGGCAGCAAGGTCACGTACGGCAGCAGCAACAGGCCCAGCATCCAGCCGATCGCACCCTGCGGCGTGCGTGCGTGGCGGATCGCGTGCAAGGCCGACAGCGCGCCGAGCAGATGCAGTGCGACGATGCAGGCGGTGAGGACGCTGGCAGTCATGGTGACGGCCGCGCCGGTTCAGCCGGCCAGGATCTGGTCGGCCAGGTTGCGGGCCTGCTGGCGGATTTCCGGCATCGCGGTGGATTCCCACAAGGTGCCGCGCAGCAGGCTGCCGATGGCGAACAGGTGCGGCCACGGCTGGCCGTCATGATGCAGGCGGCCATCGCGGCTGGCCACCAGGCCGAGGCCGAGCGGATCGCCGGTGACGTGGGCATTGGTGAGCAACTGGCGCACCAGTCGATGACGGCTGTGCCGCACGTCGGTGGCCAGCCCGGTGGTCTGGATCGCCAGGTCGGCGTGCTGTACCTCGCTGTGCCCGGCGTGCCGGAACTGCAACTGCAGGCCCTGACCGCTTGGCTCAGCGGCCTGCAGGCGGCCGCGTCGGCGCTGCAGGCGACCTTGCTGTTCGAGCGCGACGATGGCCTCGTGCACCTGCGGCGGCATGCGGTGGCGCGCACGTTCCCACGCCCAGCGGGCATGCCGCATGAAGCGCGCGCGCTGCTCGGGCGGCAGCTCGCCCCACAGGTCCGGCAGGTGTGGGCGCAGACTGTCGACGACAGTGCGCCACTCGATGCCATGCGGCGCGATCGCCTCCCGCAACAGGTGCATCCAGCGGCGGATCTCCGGTCCGTCGCGCATGGCATCCACCAGCTCGGCGCTGTCGCCGGCAGGCGTGCCGGCATGGGCCAGGTGCGCCTCGGGCAGCAGGCCATGGCGCGAGGTGGCGACGAAGGTGGTGTGTGGCCAGCGCGCGGAGAGTTCCAGCAACACGTCGACCGCGGTGAGCCCCAGGCCGATCACCGCCACGGTACGCGGTGGCGGCACCGCGTCGAGCTGCGCCAGCCAGGGCCACGGGTCGACGATGTAGCGACCGCTGTCCAGCGCGGCCGCGCTCACGCCCTTCAGCGGCTGCGGCGGCAGTGCACCCAGCGCCAGCACGGCGGCATCGGCGCGATGGCTGCGTTCGCCGTGGATCACGGTGACGCCGTCGCGTTCGGGCACCAGCGCATCGACCTCGAACGGCACCACGTTGACGTGATGATGGCCGCGCGCCATGCCCTGCTGCAGTGCGCGGGCCACCTCGGCCTCCAGGTAGTCGCCGTAGCGCCGGCGCGGCAGGAAATCGGTGCCGCCGATCGCCGGGTCGTCGCGCTGCACGAAATCCAGGAAGCCCTGCGGCTTGCCGGCGAACATGCCCATCGACGCGGCGCGCACGTTCAGCAGGTGGCGCTCCGAGCCAGTGCCGTAGGCCACGCCGCGCACCGATTCGCCGGCACCGGTGAACCAGTCCAGTTGCAGCGGTTGCGGCGGCTCGCGCTCCAGCAGCTCACTGAGCAGGCTGGCGGCCGCGGCGCCGCCGCCGATGATGGCGACCCGTCGAAACATGCGGTTTTCCTGTTCCCCTGGCGTGGCGTCGGTCAGGCCGGCCAGTGCCCGGCCACGGCGCAGTCGGTGGCCCGCGCGGTCCACGGCCCGGCGGGTGCGGTCTGCTCGTATGCCTGATAGTGGTTCAGTTCGCCGCCGTAGACGTGCAGGGTGAGCGCGGTCTCGTGCTGGGACAGATTGCGGCAGCGGTGCACGTGATTGGGGTCGCCCTCGAACCAGATGCCGTCGCCGGGGCCGAGCCAGTCGCGGCCCAGCGCGCGCAAGGTGCCCGAGCCCGGGTCGCGGCGCCACGACTGCACTTCCAGCGCACCGACCAGGGCCAGCTCCAGCCCCCACAGGCCGGCATGATCGTGCACCGGCGTGCAATGGTTTGCCGGCCACGCCATCACCAGCATGCTGACCGGCGGCTGGTTGCGCTGCGCCAGCTGCCAGCGACCGAGGCCCTGCCCGCGCCGCGGCAGGCGCGCCAGCCGCGCAGCGATCGCCGCGTTGTCGCGGTGCACCAGCTGCCCCAGCTCGCGTGCCATCGAAGCCAGGTCCGGGTGCGCCACGCTTGCGTGCTCCAGCGCGATCTCGCGCAACAGCTTCAAGGTTCGCCGTGGTCTGCCCATGCGGGCCTCCCAGCAGGATAAAGGGGCGCCAGTGGATCATGCGCCCGGTTAAAGTGGCGTAAGCCGGCCGGGGCGACGGGCTCCCCAATCGATCCGGCCAGGCTCGGAGTGGTCCGTGGAAATCCGGCGCGTGCCACCCACGCCCGTTATCGCAGGTTTTTCCGTTTTCCTCTCAACCGATCCGGCGCGGCTACGCTCAGAGAGATCGTGAAAACCGGCCGCCGCGGTCAGCCGCGCAGGGTGAACGTGACCGGCACGCTGGCCCAGGCGCGCGTCGCGTGCCCGTTTACGATGGCCGGCTGGAAGCGCCAGTGCGCCAGGACCTGCTCGCGGGCGCTGCGGTCGAGTTCCGCGTGGCCGCTGCTGCGCAGCACGCCGACTTCGAGCGGCTTGCCGGTCTCGTCCACCAGGACGCGCAGCACCACCGTACCCTCCAGATGCCCGCGCAAGGCATGCGCCGGGTAAGTGATGGGGTGGGCCAGGTAGGCGAGGCTGGCTTCGACCGCGGCGACGGGTGCCGGGGTGCCGCTGTCCGTTGCCGCAGCCGGCGCCGCGTCTTGCACGGGCGCGGCGAGCTGGCCGTCGGCGACCGGCATCGACGGTACACGGGCCACCGCCGGATGCGGCATCACCTGCGGCGTGGGCAGCGCCTGCGGCAGCGGCTTGAGTTCCACCGGCGGCGGTGCCGGCGGCTGCGGGGACGGCGATATCAGGCGCACCAGCGCCGGCGGCGGGACGAGTCGGGGCAGGGTCGGCAGCGACACCGGCAGCGGCCGTGCGGCGATCAGGATCACGGCAAGGTTCAGTGCGATGGCCGCACTGAGCGCGGCGATGCGGGCGGGTTCCGGGCGGGCTTGGGCAAGCGGCAGGCTGATGGAAGACATGACGACCTCCTGGCTGCATGGCGGGAGCGGCAGTCACGCGGCTCGCGCCGGGGGATCGTGCTGTCGCGCCTGCAGCCTATGCCTGTTGCGCCGACGCGCGCAAGTGGACGGCTGGACGTCCATCTGCCGCCAGGCCTCGCGTACGGCGATCGGCGAACGACGCAGGTGGCATCGGGCGCAACCTCTGCGACAATCGTCCCGCGGCGACGGGCCGATTCCACGGGAGCCAAGACATGCGCATGAACATCTGGTGGGCCGCGGGTCTGCTGGCGGCGGCGTCGATGCTGTCGGTATCGACGGCGCGGGCGGGCGACATCTCGTGCAAGATGACGTTCCAGCTGTCCGGCTGGTCGGTGTTCTACAAGACTGCCAGGGGCACCGGCACGGTCCGTTGCAGCAACGGCCAGAGCCTGCAGGTGAAGCTGCGCGCCAAGGGCGGCGGGCTGACCTTCGGCAAGACGAAGATCACCGACGGCATCGGCAAGTTCACTGGCGTCAGCAACGTGCGCGACGTGCTGGGCCACTATGCCGAAGCGGTGGCGCACGCAGGCGCGGAGAAGTCGGCGGCGGCGCAGGTGCTGACCAAGGGCAATGTCTCGCTGGCGCTCAGCGGCAAGGGCGAGGGCTGGAACCTCGGCGTGGCGTTCGGCGCGTTCATCATCGAATAGCGACACCGCGCGTGCGACCCTGTGCCAAGGCATGCAGGGGCGCACGTGCGCGATCAAGGTGTGTCGGCGCACCCCGCGCCACCGGAGGTTTCCGATGTCCGCCACGTCCGGCGCAGTCATTCCCAGCTACAGCTTCGGCGATGAGCTGGCCAGCAGCATCATCCACGGGCTGGGCATCGTGCTCAGCATCGCCGGGCTGGCCACCCTGGTCGCGTTCGCGGCGCTGCACGGCAATGCAGTGGCGGTGGTCGCCTGCGCGGTGTTCGGCGCATCGCTGGTGCTGCTGTACACCGCCTCCACGCTCTACCACTCGATCCCCGCGGCGGGTGCCAAGCCCACCCTGCGCGCACTCGACCACATCGCGATCTACGTGCTGATCGCCGGCACCTACACGCCGTTTACCCTGATCGCCCTGCCGGCCACATGGGGCTGGAGCCTGTTCGCGGCGGTATGGGCGCTGGCGCTGGCCGGCAGCGCGCTGGAGCTGGGCCTGCTCAAGCGCTACCACAAGCTGGCGGTGCTGCTGTACGTGGGCATGGGCTGGATCGGGATGGTCGCGTTCAAGCCGCTCAGCGAACACCTGCAGGCCGGCGGCACCGCGCTGCTGGTGGCCGGCGGGCTGGCCTATACGCTGGGCGTGCCGTTCTACCTGTGGCGGCGGCTGCCGTTCCACCACGCGCTCTGGCACCTGTTCGTGCTGACCGGCAGCGTGCTGCATTTCCTTGCGGTGTTGCTGTACGTGATCCCCGGCCCGCAGCGCTGAGAGGCGTGTTCAGCCCAGCAGCATGGCCAGGCCGAACAGGCCGACCATCAGGAACGACAGCACCAGCTTGAGCAGCGTGCCGAACAGGAGCCCGAGCCAGGTACCCACGCCCACGTGGGTCGCGCGCAGCACGCTGTTGCCCGAGGACAACTCGCCCAGCAGCGCCCCCGCGAACGGCCCCAGGACCAGGCCGGGGATGCCGAAGAACATGCCCACCACGGTGCCGATGCCGGCGCCCCACAACGCGCGCCGGCTGGCGCCGACGCGCTTGGCGCCCAGCGCGCTGGCGACGAAATCGACGACCACCCCGACCGCGCCGATCGCGCCGATGGCCAGCAGCCACCACAGCCCGAGATGGCGGTAGCCATCCACCGCCGCCGCCAGCCAGATCCCGCCGAACACCATCGGAATGCCCGGCAGCACCGGCAACACCGAGCCGGCCAGACCGCCGAGCATCAGCAGGGCGGCGAGGATGTAGAGGGCGATTTCCATGGCGGGCTTCCGTTGGCGCGGTCACGCGGGAGTCACGGCCGCACGGCCATGGGGGTGGGGACACTATGGCATGCAACCGCGCGTCGTTCGCACCATTCGCGGCCGTGGCCGGTCATCGGCGAACTGCAGGAACGCACCGTGTGCGCGATGCTTGCTTTTACGTGACGACCAGGTTGCGCACAGGGTGCGCTCCCGCAGCTATTTCTCGACGAAGGCGCGTTCGACCACGTAATCGCCCGGCTCGCGCGTGCGCGGCGAAGCTTCGAAACCGCGGCCGTCGAGCAGGGTGCTGAGGTCGTCGAGCATGGCCGGGCTGCCGCACAGCATCACGCGGTCGGTTTCCGGGTTGAGCGGCGGCAGCCCGGTGGCCGCGCTCAGCGCGCCGTCGACGATCGCATCGGTGATGCGGCCGTGGTGGCGGAACGGCTCGCGCGTGACGGTGGGGTAGTAGATCAGCTTCTCGCGTACCAGCTCGCCCAGGTATTCGTGCTGCGGCAGCTCGTGCTCCAGGTAGTGCGCGTAGGCGAGATCGTCGATGCGGCGCACGCCGTGGGCCAGCACGATCCGGTCGAAGCGCTCGTAGGTGTGCGGGTCGCGAATGATGCTGAGGAACGGTGCCAGGCCGGTGCCGGTGCCGAGCAGGTACAGGTTGCGGCCGGGCTTGAGGTCGCCGAGCACCAGCGTGCCGGTGGGCTTGCGCGTGACGATCAGCGGGTCGCCGGGCTTGAGGTGCTGCAGGCGCGAGGTCAGCGGGCCGTCGGCGACCTTGATCGAGAAGAACTCCAGGTGTTCCTCCCAGCTGGCGCTGGCGATGGAATAGGCGCGCATCAGCGGGCGGGTTTCCGCCTCCAGGCCGATCATCACGAACTGGCCGCTGTCGAAGCGGAAGCCGGGGTCGCGGGTGGTGCGGAAGCTGAACAGCGTGTCGTTCCAGTGCTGCACGTCGATCACGTGCTCGGTTGCCATGGCCACCATCAGGGGGTTTCTCGTCCGGGTGATCGGCGGCGCAGGGCGCCGGCCGTCGGGTTGCAGGAGGTCGTGGCCGCGGCCATGCAGCGGGGCGCGAAGCGCGCGGCGGTCAACCTGCAAGGATACGCCAGCACCCCGGTGATCGCCGAATCGGATTCCGTGACGGGTTGCCGCATCCCCCGTGCGGGCATCGTGTATCAGGTGATCGTAGGTCGCCGCCTACATCCTTGGCCTCCCGCGGATGGCAGCAGACGCGTTCTTGAACTACAGCCGCCGGCTGCGCATACTGCGACCGTTGCTCCGATCCGGCGGCGCCAGGCCGGACGGGAAGGAAGCCAGGGGGATTCCTAGGCACGCCGATCACGGCGCGGCGGGGTTTTCTTGAGGTCGACTTCGGGAGCTGATGATGCCGATCATGATCGGCCAATCCCAGGCAATCGTCGCGGTGCGCGCGCAGTTGCAGCGCTTTGCCGCCTGCGACGTGCAGGTGCTGATCGAGGGCGAAACCGGCACCGGCAAGGAAGTCGCCGCGCGCGAAATCCACTACGCCAGCGCTCGCCGGGATTTTCCCTTCGTGCCGGTCAATTGCGGCGCCATCCCCGACAGCCTGATCGAGAGCGAACTGTTCGGCCATGGCCGCGGCGCCTTCACCGACGCCAAGGTGGCCCAGCCCGGCCTGGTCGACCATGCGCGCGGCGGCACCCTGTTCCTGGATGAGGTCGATGCGCTCTCGGCCAAGGGCCAGGTGACCTTGCTGCGCTTCCTGCAGGACAGCGAGTACCGCCCGGTCGGCGGCGGTGCCATGCGCACTTCGGATGCGCGCATCATCGCCGCCACCAACAGCTGCCTGGCACGGCAGGTGGAAGCCGGCCGCTTCCGGCGGGATCTGCAGTACCGGCTCAATGCGCTGTACCTGCAGTTGCCGCCGCTGCGCGAGCGCGAGGGAGACGTTGCCCTGTTGGCGCAGCATTTCCTGCACGCGGTGGCGATTCGCCTGCACGGCCCCTTCAAGCACTGGAGCGAGCCGGCGATGGCGGCGCTGCAGGCACATGCCTGGCCGGGCAACGTGCGCGAGCTGGACAACGTCGCGCTGCGTGCCTACATGTGCAGCGACGACGCCATCGTCGGCCTGACCGCGCTGGCCGCAGCAGATCCGGCCTTCATCGGTCCGCGACCGCAGCCGCGGCGGCGGGCTAACGAACCGGAGCTCGGCTTCCGCGTGGCCAAGACCCGTGCGATCCACCAGTTCGAGCACGACTACCTGGTGCAGCTGATGCAACGTGCCAGCGGCAACATCAGCGCCGCCGCGCGGCTGTCCGGCACCGAGCGTCGCCAGCTCGGCAAGCTGCTGGTCAAGCACGGCATCGGCATCAAGGCTTTCCGCACCCGCCAGTGAATTTCCGAGGCCGCCGCGGCCGCGGGTGCGCCGTTACCCATGGCGCGCGCGGAACGGGTCAGCACTGCCCCGGCATCGAGCCGCGGAATCGTTCGCGCCCACCTGCCGCGCCATTTTTCGTCCTCCGTTCCATGGCATGCCTGTTGCCAGTCCAGCGATGGACTGGCGCCGCGGGGAGGTGACGAATCCCGCCGAGCCGGCCCCGCGTCGCGATCGTGGCTTCCGGGCCGCGCAAGGCGCGCCACCTGGCCGGGGAGAACGAGATGGCAACGTCGAAAACCAGCAAGTCGAAAACCGCATCCAGCCGACCCCCTGCGCGGTCGGCATCGGCCCGTGCGCGCACCGCCGCGGCCAGCGGGGGACAAGGGCAGAACTGCGCGGTGATCAACCCCTACGCACTGGCCGAGCTGGTCGCCGGCCAGCCGATTCCGTGGAGCGAGGTTCCCGATGTGCCCCGCGTGCTGGAACAGGTGCTGGCCACGCCCTACGAGGAGCTGTTCGATCCCAAGTTCGGCGGCCCGCTCTACATCGGCATGGCACTGGACGCGAACCTCAAGCTGGTGCCGCAGCGCTCGCCGCTGCTCGACCTGCCACCGCGCGGCGAAGGCAACGACGCCACCGGCGGTGGCCTGGAGAGCGTCGACCAGTACGCCACGCTGGCCGCGCTGGCCAGGGCGGGCGCGCTGAAATCCATCCTGGATTGGCCGATCCTGTGCGCCGACCTGTCGCGCTTCGCGCGACTGCAAGTGGTGCTGCGATTGCCGCCGGCGCTGCGCGACTTGCAGCTGGGCAACGCGCTGTCCGCCGACGTGGTGCGTGCGATCACCGTCGACACCCATCTCGTCAAGCAACTGGCCGTCACTGGCTGGACGCCGCCGGGCGCGCACTGGGCCGCATCGGGCGACTTCTTCAACGAGACTGCCGAGTTCTTCGATCCGGTGCAGGGCGCCGTGGCCAATTGCTATTACATCGCGGCGCTGTCGGCGGTGGCCTGGGCCACGCCGTTCCGGCTGGCGCACCAGACCCGCGCCACCGGCCCCAGCCAGGCGCAGTTCAACGACCAGATCAGTTTCTGCGAGCCCGACTCCGGTGGCACCCTGGACCGCGCGATCCAGGTGACCGAAGCGGTGCCGTTGACCGCGGGCGGCTACCCGATCTACTGCCGCTCCAGCGAAAGCGGCGAGAGCTGGCCGGCCATCTACGAGAAGGCCTACGCCAAGCTCAAGACCGGCACCGCCACCGACATGCCCGACATCACCCAGACCGCCTGGGGCGATTGCGTGTGGGCCACCGCCCAACTCAACGGCGGCACGCGTCACTACTACAACACCGCCGACCACAGCGCCGACGAGCTGTGGCAACTGCTGCGCTCCAACTGCCTGTCGTATCGCACCTTCAATCCGATGACGGCGTGGACTTACTCGACCGGCGATGCGGCGCCCGACCATGTCGACTACGCCAGCGCCCATGTGGTGGGCTCGCACTGCTACACCGTGCTCGGCTGGGCGTACGCCCGGTGCCGGCGCTGGATCGTGCTGCGCAACCCCTGGGGCAACGCCGAGGCCACCGCCAGCGTGCTGGACGCCACCATCTCGATGTACGACGTGAGCTGGTGGCGGCCAATCACGCTGAAGACCACCGATGGCGTGTTCGCGATGGAGATCGGCGCGTTCAAGAAATACTTCGCCGGTTTCGGCACAGCCCATTGAACGCGCCGTGCCCGCCCTCCGCACCAGTCCGAAGCCTGCGCCGCGTCTGCCCCGTGGCAAGCGGCGCGGGAGAAGCAACCGGGCAAACCGGGTGCAATCGTTCGCGCTGCGCCTCGGGGCCGGGTCAGTCCTGACCCGGTCGCAGCGCCGCCGGCGGGGCCGCGGCCCGGCGCCATGCCGTTTTCACGCCGGCGGCCACTGGCACACTCGTTGCCAGAGTCGACGCAGATGCGGGATGTCGCCATGACCAAGCCCTCGACTAGCGGGTCCCCGGCAAGCGATGACGACGAGATTCGCCATTCGGTGCTGGCGTATCTGCAGGATCACCCGCGCGCGGCAGACACCTTGCGCGGCGTCGTCAACTGGTGGTTGCCGCAGCAGCGCTACGAGAACAGCCGCCAGCGCATCGAGCAGGTGCTGTCGGCGCTGGTGGCGGAGGGCCTGCTGCATCGCGACCGGCTCCCCGATGGCGAGGTGTTGTACGCGTTGAACGAGCACCGGCGACCGCCGCCGCATTGATCGCCACAGGGGTTTTCACTTTCGGAGGACCGATCCCATGCCATCTGCGCTCACCTATCCGGGCGTCTACATCGAGGAAATTCCCAGCGGCGTGCGCACCATCACGGGGGTGGCCACGTCGATCGCGGCGTTCGCCGGCTGGGCGCCGCGCGGGCCGACCGGGCGCGCCGCCCTGGTGCTCGGCTACGCCGACTTCGCGCGCCAGTTCGGCGGCATCGACAGCCGCAGCCTGCTCGACTACGCGGTCAACCAGTTCTTCGCCAACGGCGGCCAGCAGGCTTACATCGTGCGCCTGGTCGACGCCAGCGCGAAGGCGGCCAAGGTCACCCTCGACGGCAAGCTGCTGCTTGCCGCGAGCAGCGAAGGTCTCTGGGCCAACGACTTCGCCGTGGTCATCCGGAAGTCGAGCTTCGACGCCAGCCGGTTCCGCCTGAGCGTGGTGAACTGGCAGCTCGACCCTGCCGGCGTGGCGGTGGAGACGTTCGACAACCTGTCGATGAAGGCCGACGACGCCCGCTTCGTCACCAGCGTGCTGGCCGCGCAGTCCGCCTACGTCACGGCTGCGGTGCAGGGTGGAGCCACCGATCCGCCCGCGGATACCGCGGCCGGCAACATTCCCGACGGCGCGAAGCTGGCCGGCGGCGCCGACGGCACGGTGCTGGCGCCGAACGACCCCGCGTTCGAGACCGCGCTGCTGCCGCTGTCCGGCACCGGTGGTCTGTACCAGCTCGATCGCGTCGACCTGTTCAACCTGCTGTGCGTGCCCGGCGAAACCGGTACCGGCACGATCTCCGCCTTGCAGAAATTCTGCCGCGATCGCCGCGCGTTCCTGATCGCCGACAGCGCCGATGGCACCACCTTCGACACGCAGAAGGACGGCCCCGGCGACATCACCGGCGACGACGCGATCAACGCCGCGTTCTACTACCCGTGGATCATCGCCGCCGATCCGCTGCAGCAAAACCGGCCGCGCGCGTTCCCGCCCAGCGGCTTCGTGGCCGGCATCTACGCGCGCACCGACGCAGCGCGCGGCGTGTGGAAGGCGCCCGCCGGCAGCGAGGCCAGCGTGACCGGCGCGCTCGGCGTCGGCACCGTGCTCACCGATGGCGAGAACGGCGTGCTCAATCCGCGGGCGATCAACTGCATCCGCAACTTCCCGGTCTACGGCACCGTGGTGTGGGGCGCACGCACCCTGCAGGGCAACGACGAACGCGGCTCGGAGTGGAAGTACGTGCCGGTGCGGCGCACCGCACTGTTCATCGAGGAGAGCCTGTATCGCGGCACCCAGTGGGTGGTGTTCGAGCCGAACGACGAACCGCTGTGGTCGCAGATCCGCCTCAACGTGGGCGCCTTCATGCAGAACCTGTTCCGCCAGGGCGCGTTCCAGGGCAAGACGCCGAACGACGCGTACTTCGTGAAGTGCGACAAGGAAACCACCACGCAGAACGACATCAACCTCGGCATCGTCAACATCGTGGTCGGCTTCGCGCCGCTCAAGCCCGCCGAGTTCGTGGTCATCCAGCTGCAGCAGATGGCCGGCCAGATCCAGTCTTGAGGAAACCACCATGGCTCAGTTCAGCGTCAATGCGCAGCGCTTCGATCCGTACAAGAACTTCAAGTTCCGGGTGAAGTGGGATGGCCGCTACGTGGCCGGCATCAGCAAGGTGTCGGGCCTGAAGCGCACCACCGAGGTGGTCAAGCACCGCGAGGGCGGCGACCCCAGCAGTACGCGCAAGTCGCCGGGGCGCACCGAGTACGAGGCGATCACCATCGAGCGCGGCGTCACCCACGACACCGAGTTCGAGAAGTGGGCGAACAAGGTGTGGAACTTCGGCGCCGGGCTCGGCGCGGAAGTCTCGCTGAAGGACTTCCGCAAGGACCTGATCCTCGAGGTCTACAACGAGGCCGGCCAGCTCGCGCTCGCCTACAAGCTGTACCGCTGCTGGGTCTCGGAGTACCAGGCGATGCCCGACCTGGACGCGAACGCGAACGCGGTGGCGATCCAGCACCTGAAGCTGGAGAACGAGGGCTGGGAGCGCGACGTCGGTGTGTCGGAGCCGGCCGAGCCGAGCTTCACCGTACCCGCCGGCTGAGCGCCATGCACACGCCCACGCCCGCGCAGCTGCTGCAGGTCTGGGAACGCGGGGGCGAGCCGTCCGCCGCGGCACGCGGACTGTTGCTGCTTGGCTGCAGCTGCGACGACGAAGCTTCTGTCGATGCACTGGCGGCGATGCCGCTGGGTCGGCGCGACGCGCGGCTGCTCAAGTTGCGCGAGCGCCTGTTCGGCGCCGCGATCGACGCGGTGGCGGCGTGCCCGCAATGCGCGGCCACGGTCGAGGCGACGTTCCGCTGCGATGACCTGCGGCTGCCGGATGCGGACGCCGCCGCCTCCACGCTGGAGCACGCCGCGCACGGCATCCGCGTGCAGTTCCGCCTGCCCGACAGCCGCGACCTGCTGGCGCTGGAAAGCTGCGGCGATGGCGGGGCCGCGCGTGCGCTGCTGCTCGAACGTTGCGTGCTCGCCGTGCAGCATGGCGGCGAATCGCTTGAGCCTCGCGGTTTGCCGCACGAGCTGCAGGCACAGATCGCGCAGGCGATGGCGCAGGCCGATCCGCAAGCCGACCTGCAACTGGCCTTCCGCTGCCCGGACTGCGGCCACGAATGGCAGCCGCTGTTCGATATCGCGCGCTTCCTGTGGCAGGAGCTGCACGCCTGGGCGCTGCACATGCTGCGCGAGGTGGACACGCTGGCCGCCAGTTACCACTGGGCGGAGGCCGACATCCTCGCGCTGAGCCCCCGCCGCCGCCAGGCCTACCTGGAGCTGTGCGCGCCATGAGCGATTTTCTCGACCGGCTGGCGGCACGCGCGATCGGCAGCGGGGCGGCGCTGGCGCCACGGCTGCCGTCGCTGTTCGAACCGCTGCAGCGCGCGCCGGTCACGCCGCCGGCCGACGAGAGCGAGGCGCTCGCGCGCGCTCGCGAGGCGAGCCCGGCAGTGCCGCCAGTGCCGGATGTCGCACCGCCACCGCGCGCGCCGACCCATGCGCGCGAGTCGATCGAGCCACGTGCCGCCCGCGTCGCGCCGGTGGAGCACCCGGCGTTGCCGACGACGGCAGGCACCGCCGCCGATGTACCGCACGCGCCGATGCCGTCGCCACCGCGCGCGGCCTCGCCGGTGCGCGCCATCGGCGCCGAACAGGCCAGCACGCCGCCCACGCCGGAACGTCCGGCGGTCACTTCCTCGTTCGCCTTCCCGCGCCCGCCGCGCGTGGCGCGCACTCGCCGGGAAGCCGCATCGACGCCCGCACCGAACGGCGTCTTGCTGCCTGCACCAGCACCGGTGTTTGCCGCGACCGGTGCGACATCCACGCGATCCGAACGCGCCGTCGCCGCGCGGGCCGCCGCCGCGCGAGCCGAAGGCAAGGCCGATGCAGCGCGCGAGCCGGTGGTACACGTCAGCATCGGCCGGCTCGAAGTGCGCGCCACGCCGGCGGCTGCCGCGCCGCCGCGTCGTCGCGACGGCCCGCAGCCGGGCAGCCTCGACGACTACCTGCGCCAGCGCGGCAAGGCCTCGCCATGAGCAACGTGCTGGCCATCGCCGCGACCACGCGCACGCTGCGCAACCTGCTGCTGGCGCAGATGCCCGTGCTGGATGCGGAACTGAGCGACCTGGAGGTGACCCTGCAGCCGCCCGACGTGGCGCGCAAGGGGATCAGCAAGGCGCAGCTCAACCTGTTCCTGTACCAAGTGGTGGCCAACGCGGCCTGGCGCAACCTCGACCTGCCGGGGCAAGTGCGTCCCGGCGAGACCGCGCCGCCGCCGCTCGCGCTGAACCTGCATTACGTGATCACCGCCTGGGGCCGCGGCGAGAACGACAACGACGCGCTCAGCCACCGCGTGCTGGCCGCCGCGATGAGCACCCTGCACGACCGCGGCGTGCTCGACGGCAACGACATCCGCAACGCGCTGCCGGACAACGACCTGGCCGGCCAGATCGAGCGCGTGCGCGTCACCCCGCTGCCGCAGAGTGTGGACCAGCTGTCCCGGCTGTGGACCGCGTTCCAGACCAACTACCGCGCCTCGGCCGTCTACGAGGCGGCGGTGGTGCTGATCGACAGCCAGGCGGCGATGCGTGCGCCGCTGCCGGTGCTGCGGCGCGGCGCGCAGGACCGCGGCGTGATCGCCACCGCGTCCGCCGCCGCGGTGCTGGATGCGCTCGACTACCCGCGCCATCAGGCTGCCGTGCGCCTTGGCGAGGACATCGTGCTGAACGGGCGCCAGCTCGCGACGGATCACGCGCTGGCCCGCTTCAGCAGCCTGCGCCTGGACGCACCGATCGATATCGCGCCGCGACCCGGCGACGCGGCCGGCAGCTTGCGCGTGCATCTCGCCGACACCGCCGACGATGCCGATGCCGTCGCGCGCTGGACGCCGGGCATCTACACCGTGGCCCTGTTGGTGCAGTCGCCGGGACTGCCGCCGCTGCTCAGCAACGAGCTGCCGCTGGTGCTGGCGCCGCGCATCACGCTCGGCTCGCTCGCCGCCGCGGCCGGCGACTTCGCCTTGAACCTGACCTGCACCCCGCGCATCCGCGACGGCCAGCGCGTGTTCCTGCTGTTCGGCGATCGCCTGCTGGCGCCGGCCAGCCTCGGCAACCCGGCCGACACGCACCAGCCGACCGCACTGGTCTTCCAGCTCACCGGCGTGGCCGCGGGCAGGTACACCGTGCGCCTGCGCGTGGACGGCGCCGACAGCATCCCGGTCGACTTCAGCGGCAGCGTGCCCGCGTTCGCCGCGGACCAGCAGGTGGTCGTGTCATGAACGACTACGCGCCGTGGCTGGAAGCGAACGACCGCTACCTCGCCGGTGCGCTGGCCGAGCTGCGCGCGCGGCTGGAACGCGCCGCGCAGCGGCACGACACGCCGCCGGCCGCACCGGCGGCGGCCACCGCGCTGATGGAATCCGCGCCGGCGGTGAGCGCGCCGGCCGGGCCCAAGCATTCCTGGGTCGCGCGGATCTTCAGCGGCCAGCACGCACCGCCGCCGCTCGCAGCGGCGGCTGCCGACGAACCGCCCGCCGCCCGACCGCTCGTCGCCGCGGTGCCGGACGACGGCGTGGCCGCTGCCGCACCGGACGACGACGAGGGCGGCCACACCCCGGCGCTGGCCGTGCTCGCGAACCGCCTCGGCCTGTCCACGTTCGAGCGCGACGTGCTCCTGCTGTGCGTCGGCATGGAACTGGACACGCGTTTCCCCGCGCTGTGCGCGCAGGCCCAGCACGATCCGGCGCGGCCGTATCCCACCTTCGCGCTGGCCTTCGCCGTGCTCGATGCGCCGAGCTGGGACGCGCTGTCGCCGCAGCGGCCGTTGCGCTACTGGCGCCTGCTCGACATCCACCAGCCCGGTGCGCAGCCGCTGATCGGCGCGGCGCTGAGTGCCGACGAGCGCGTGGTGAATTTCGTCAAGGGCATGAACTACCTGGACGACCGGCTGACGCCGCTGCTCACCGCCTTGCCGCCGGCCACGCTGCCGCCGTCGCAGCAGGCGATCGCCGATCAGCTGCTGGACAGCCTGCACCACGTGCCGCCGGGCGAGCCGCTGCCGCTGGTGCAACTGCTCGGCAGCGACAGCGTCAGCAAGCAGGCGATCGCGCAGGCCATCGCCGCCGCGTTTGGCGCGCAGGCCTATCGCTTGTCGGCGGAGCTGCTGCCGGCCGCGGTCGCCGAACAGGAAACCCTGCTGCGGCTGTGGCAGCGCGAGAGCCAGCTGCTGCCGCTGGCGCTGTACCTCGACGCGGCCGAGGTCGAACACGGCGACGCCACTGCCGCATGGGTCAAGCGTTTCCTCGCGCGCACCGGCGGGCTCGCCTTCGTCGACGCGCGCGAGCCGTGGGCGGGTGCGGCCACGCAGGCGCTCAGCGTCGACGTGGCCAAGCCCACCGCCATCGAGCAACGTTCGCTGTGGCAGCGCCTGCTCGGCGACGCCGCCGGCGCGCAGCCGCAGCAGCTGGCCGGCCACTTCGATTTCAACCTGGGCAGGATCGAGCAGATCGCACACGCTGCGCTGGCAGCGGCCGAGGACAAGCCCGCCGCGCTGGCGCCGACGCTGTGGCAGGGCGCACTGGCGCATACGCGACCGGCATTGGATCAACTCGCCCAGCGGATCGAGCCGAAGGCCGGCTGGGACGACCTGAAACTGCCCGACAGCGAGAAGGCCCTGCTGCGCCAGATCGCCGACCAGGTTGCCCAGCGCACCACCGTCTACGACGACTGGGGTTTCCGCCAGCGGATGAATCGCGGGCTGTCGATCAGCGCGCTGTTCACCGGCGAGAGCGGCACCGGCAAGACCATGGCGGCGGAAGTGCTGGCGCAGGAACTCGGCCTGTCGCTGTACCGCATCGACCTGTCGGCGGTGGTCAGCAAGTACATCGGCGAGACCGAGAAGAACCTGCGCAAGCTGTTCGACGCGGCCGAGGGCGGCGGCGCGATCCTGTTCTTCGACGAGGCCGACGCGCTGTTCGGCAAGCGCAGCGAAGTGAAGGACAGCCACGACCGCTACGCCAACATCGAGGTGAACTACCTGCTGCAGCGGCTGGAGTCGTTCCGCGGGCTGGCGATCCTGGCCACCAACATGAAGGGCGCGCTGGACAGCGCGTTCCTGCGCCGGCTGCGCTTCGTCATCAACTTCCCGTTCCCCGGCACGGCCGAACGCCGCGCGATCTGGGCCTCGGTGTTCCCGGCGCAGGCGGCGGTGGGCGCGCTGGACTTCGACCGGCTGGCGCGGCTCGCACTCACCGGCGGCAGCATCCAGGGCATCGCGCTCAACGCGGCATTCATGGCGGCCAAGGCTGGCGTGTCGATCGGCATGCCGCTGCTGCTGGATGCCGTGCGCACCGAATACCGCAAGCTGGACAAGCCGATCAACGAAGCGGACTTCCGCTGGCTGGAAAGCGCCGGAGGCAAGCCGTGAGCATCGAGCTGCACATCGAGCGGCTGGTGCTGGACGAGGCGCTGCTCGGCGGCGAACGCGCGGGCAACGTGCGTGCCGCGCTCGAAGGCGAGCTGGCCCGCTTGCTGACGCGGCCAGGCGCGGTCGACGCGCTGCGCGGTCTCGGCGCCGTGGCCACGCTGCCGCCGGCGAGGCTGCCGACTGCCAGCGATCCGCACGAGCGCCTCGGCCCGCGCATCGCCACGGCGGTGCAGCACGGCCTCGGCATCACGCCCGCCGCGCGCGTCGCGGGCAAGGAGCATTGACATGAAAGCGATCCCCAAACCCCGTCCCGACGGCATCGTGCGTTTCGGCAAACGGAAGGCCAGACGCGACGACCGCAACCTGATGTTTGCCGCCTTGCTGAAGGCGCCGCCCGTGCTGCCGGCCGAGTACGACTTCGACGTCGTGCACCACGGCATCCCCACGCCGATGTTCGGCAACGACCAGTACGGCGACTGCGTGATCGCCGGCCGCGCGCACCAGACCCTGCGCTTCGAGAAGGCCGAACAGAACAAGCTGATCGCGATCAGCGACAAGGACGTGCTGCACGAATACTTCGGCGAAACCGGTGGAGCGGACAGCGGCCTGGTCGTGCTCGATTCGCTGAAGAAGTGGCGCAGCAAGGGCTGGCTCGCCGCGAAGCGGCGCTACAGGATCAAGGCCTTCGCGCAGATCGACCAGGGCAAGCGCAGCGAGGTCAAGCGCGCGGTGTTCATGGATATCGGCGTCGGCCTCGGCTTCAGCCTGCCCGACGCGGCGCTGACCCAGTTCTATGCCGGCAAGCCGTGGGCCGTGGTAAGCGGCAAGGCCGGCCAGCCGAACCCGCGCAACGGCCACTACGTCTACGTGCCCGGCTACACGAAGAGCGGCCCGGTCTGCGTCACCTGGGGCCGCAAGCAGCAGATGAGCTGGGCCTTCCTCGTCAAGTACTGCGACGAAGCCTACGCGGTCATCGACGCGATCGACACCGCGAAGAAGAAGCGCGGACTGGATGCGGGCAAGCTCGACGCCTTCCTCGCCGGGTTGCGCAAGACGAAGCGGGCGGCGAAGAGGGCGGCTGCGCGCACCGGAGGCGGACGTGGCTGAGCGCAGCGCCAGCATGGCGGCGGCGCAGGTGGCCCCGGCAACCGCCTTCGTGCTGCAGCGGAAGTGCGGCTGTGGCCGGCATGTGCCGGGCGGCGGAACGTGCGCCGAATGCGCCCGCAAGCGCCATCCCTTGCAACGCAAGGCCGGGCCATCCCTCGCGTCCGGCACCCAGGCACCGGACGCGGTGCTGGCCGTGTTGCGTTCGCCCGGAACGCCGCTCGATCCGGCCGCCCGCCAGTACATGGAGCCGCGGTTCGGCCGCGATTTCTCCGCGATACGCGTGCATGCCGACGACAGTGCGGCGGCTTCGGCCAGGGCCGTGGGCGCGCTGGCATACACCGTGGGGCAGCACATCGTGTTTGCCGAGGGGCAGCTCGCCCCGCGCTCCGCCGCGGGGCGCCGCCTGCTGGCGCACGAGCTGACGCATACCCTCCAGCAGGGCACGTCACCGGCGTCGTTGAGTCCCCGGCTCGCCGTCGGTGCGGTGGATTCGAGCGCCGAAATCGAGGCGGATCGCGTTGCCGACCGGGTGGTGACCGGTGCCGCCGTGCCAGCCGTACGCGCCGCGCCTTCCGCCGCCTTGCAGCGCCGGCCCGGACCGACGCTGGCCGACACGCCGGATGTCGCCGACGCCGAACCGGATTTCAAATCGCCGCAACTGCGAGGCGGTCGCGGGCGTGCTGCCAGCGTCGATGGCGGAAAGCGTGGCGACGACCAGGTCGTCATTCGCATCATCCGCTATCTGTGTGCCTGCGCCGGAAGCAACGTCACGCGCACGAGGGCATCCGCGCAGCTGACCCCGAATCCCGGCGTGACGCTGGAGATCTGCAGCGGCAAGGTCACCGCGCGGGTCACTGGCGACATCGTTCCCAAGACTCTCACGACGGGTACGGCGAAGGTCGGCGTGGACGTCAACGTCGCAGGCAACGTGAATGTCGGCGTGCAGGGGCAGGTGCAGAACACCGGCAAGGAACCGCAGGCCGGCGGTTCGGCGGATGTCCGCGTCAAGCTGCCGAACGGCGGCCAGATCGGCGGCAGCGGGGGAGTCCTGAAGGGAACGCAGTCGGGAAAACTGGACATACAGGCGGGGGCCGGCTACGAAACGCCGGGTGGCACCAGGATCGGCGTTCAAGTAACCGATACGCCGGGCGGCCCCTTCACGATCACCGGTGGCGTGGGCGGAAATCTTCCCGGCCAAACCGTCAGCGACCAGACCTGCCGCGAATGCCGCTGCCCGGTTTCCTACCAGTGCTACGAGGACATTCCACCGCGCGATGTCCAGGAGCCGGTCACCGTGGATGTCGTGCAGCGTGGCCGGTTGCGCTACTACTTCAGTCTGGACAGCGACCGCGACACGCTTGATCCGCAGTTGAAGGGAGAGTCGAAGCACACCCTCGATGAGGTAGCGCAGCAGGTCGCGGCGGGAAGCCAGGTCAATTCCATCAGTGGCTATGCCTCGCCGGAAGACAACCGCGAAAAGCCCGAGCCGAACCAGAAGCTCTCGCTGTCGCGCGCACGGCGCCTGCGCGACCTGCTGGCCCAACGGCTCGGCCCGCGCGTCCCGCTGCCGGCGCCGATGGCCGGTGGCGAACTGCTCGGTCGCGTGCCGACGATCGCGCCGGGCAGCAGCCTTGCCGACGCCCTGCGCGACGTGGGCTTCGGCGATGCGGAAGACGTCACCCAGTTCCTAGTCGGCGGCGACATCCCCAACCCCCGGCTTGCCGATCAGTTCCTTGGCCTGCTCGATCGCGTCACCGACCCGGGTGAGCGGTTGAAGCTGTTCGGCGTGGCCGCCGATTCACCGGCGGCACCGAAGCTGCTGGCCGCGATCGAACAATTCCGCAGGAACCGGGGCCGGGGGCGTCGCCCATGGGAAGGCATCTTCGGCTACCTGCGCTACGCGACGGTCGAACTCGACACCACGCACAAGGAACAACGCATGGAGCAGCACCGGACCAGTGGCTCGCTCACCCCCATGAACGAGGCGGCCTGCAAGCCCCATTCGCGCCAGGCGGAGGACGCGGGCAAGTTCGGCCCGGCCGAGAGGGAGCCGGACAGGAATGCCGATTGTCCCCTGGGCGAACCACGCAACCAGCCGGAGACCGCAAAGCAATGCAACTACGACTGACTCTGCATGGGCCGGGCCGGCTGGACCGCTTGCCTGGCTGCGGCGGCCAGCCATGAGCACCTTCCCCGGCTCCCCGCGCATTCTCAAGGGCGGCATCGTGCTGATCGACGCGGCCAGCTCGGCGGTGCTGCGGGTGATAGCGCTGCAGTACAACCCCGATTCGCTCACGCGCTCGCTGCAGGTGCAGGCGGTCAGCGCGGATGGCGGCGATCGTTCCGAGGTGCTGCGCCTGAAGGGGCCGCCGGTGGAGACGCTGAAGCTGGAGGCGGAGATCGACGCCACCGACCAGCTGGAATTTCCGGAGCAGAACGGCGGGGTCGCCGAGTCCGGCATCTTCGCCCAGCTGGCGGCACTGGAAACCATGGTCTACCCGCGCAGCGGGCAACTGCGCGCGAACGATGTGCTGGCGCAGATCGGCACGCTGGAGATCGTGCCGATGGAGACGCCGCTGGCGCTGTTCGTGTGGAGCAAGTCGCGCATCCTGCCGGTGCGCGTCACCGAGTTCGGCGTCACCGAGGAAGCGTTCGACGCCGCGCTGAACCCGATCCGCGCCAAGGTCAGCCTGGGCTTGCGCGTGCTGTCGGTGAACGACGTGCCCTCCGGGCACAAGGCCGCCAGCCTGTTCATGAGCTACCTGCAGCAGAAGGAGCGCCTGGCCGGCGGCGCGGGCGGCCAGCTGTCCGCGCTCGGCTTGAGCGGCGTGCCGTGAATACCCCGCGAACACATCGGAGAGCGACATGCGTATCGAGGAAATGATTGCCGCCGTACAGCAGGCCCTCGGCGTGGAGGTGGACGGCAAGGCCGGCCCGCAGACCTGGGGCGCGATCTACGCGCGGCTGGTGGACAAGAAGATCGATCAGATGAAGCCGGCCGAAGCCGTTTCGCCGGTGGACGATCGCAGCGAGAAGGTGATCGCCACGCTGCTGCCGCAGGTACGCCCGATTGCGCGCGCCCTGGTGCAGAAGGCGGCTGCTGCGGGCATCAGCATCCGCGTGATCAGCGGCTTGCGCAGCTACGAGGAGCAGGCGGCGTTGTATGCGCAGGGGCGCACGGCGCCGGGGAAGAAGGTGACCAACGCCCGCGCCGGCTACTCCAACCACAACTTCGGCATCGCCTTCGACATCGGCGTGTTCGAGGGCAACCGCTACCTGCCGGAGTCGCCGAAGTACAAGGCCGTCGGCGCGCTGGGCATGGACCTGGGCCTGGAGTGGGGCGGCAACTGGAAAACCATCGTCGACCAGCCGCACTTCCAGTTGCGACCCGCCTGGGCGGCGGACGAAAGCGAACAGCAGATGCTGGCCGAGCTGCGATCCCGGAGGGATCGCGGCGAGGCGGTGTACGCCTGACGGAACCGGGTCGATCGACACGCCCGCGACGGAGAAGCCTCCATGACCTCGAATTTCCCGCCCACCAGCCGCTACGCGCTGACGCCCACGACCAGCCTCGTGCGCGCCGACGGCAGCATGGTGACGTACCTGAAGCGCCGCTTCGTGCCGCCGCCGGAAAGCCTCGCCCTGCTGCAGTGGCATCGCGTGGTGCAGGGCGAGCGGCTGGACAACATCGCGGCGAAGTACCTGGGCGATCCCGAACAGTTCTGGCGGCTGTGCGACGCGAACCGCGCGCTGCGCCCGGACGAGCTGACCGGGACGATCGGGAAAGAGCTGCGCATCACCTTGCCCGAAGGCATCCCGGGGGTGCCGCATGCTTGAAGGCGTGCACCTGACGCTGTTGGTCGGCCCGGTGGTGCCGGTGCCGGTGCCGCAGCTCGTGCTGGATGCGCTCACCCGGGTCGAGGTGAACGCGCCGGACGAGGCGGCCGGTGCGTTCACCCTGCAGTTCACGCTGAGCGTGCAGTCGCCGCTGCACACGCTGTTCCTGCTCTCGGGTGGCGGCGTGGTGCCGCTGCTGCGGGTGATCGTGGTGGTCACCGTGAACGGCATGCCGCAGGTGCTGATCGACGGCGTGGTGACCCGCACCGAAGTGGTGCCCGGCGCGGACCAGCGCCACACCACCTTGCAGGTCACCGGCGACGACCTCACCACGGTGATGACCAAGCTCGAATTCTCCGGCCTGCCCGGGGTGCCGTACCCGGCGATGCCGGCCGAGGCGATCGTGGCGCTGCTGCTGGCGAAATACGCCTTCCTCGGCATCGTGCCGCTGGTGATCCCCAGCATCGCGATGGACGTGCCGATCCCGACCAACCGCATCCCGACCCAGCAGGGCAGCGACCTGGAGTACATCCGCCTGCTGGCCGAGCGCGTGGGCTACGTGTTCTATCTCGATCCCGGTCCGGCGCCGGGCATGAGCATCGCGTACTGGGGGCCCAAGGTGAAGGTGGGCGTGCCGCAGCCGGCGCTGAACGCGGACATGGACGCGGCCAGCAACGTCGACGAGCTGAGCTTCAGCTACAACGGCAACGCGCGGCAGTTGCCGGTCGTCTACATCCAGAACGAGCAGACCAAGGTGCCGCTGCCGATTCCGATCCCGGATGTCGGCCCGCTGAATCCGCCGCTGGGGCTGGTCGATCCGCCGCCGCAGCAGTTCCGACCGCTGGACGAGACCGCGAAGTATTCGCCGCAGCGCGCGATGCTGCTGGGCATGGCCGAGGCGGCAAAATCGGCCGACACCGTCACCGGCCGTGGCAGCCTCGACGTGGTGCGTTACGGCCGCGTGCTGAAGTCGCGCCAGCTGGTCGGCGTGCGCGGCGTGGGGCCCGCATTCGACGGCCTGCACTACGTCAGCCAGGTGCGTCACACGATCAGGCGCGGCGAGTACAAGCAGAGCTTCGAGCTGTCGCGCAAGGGACTGGTCTCCGCCGTGCCGCTGGTGCTGCCATGAACAAGTTCTTCGGCAAGTACCGCGGCACCGTGATCCAGAACGTGGACCCGGAACAGCGCGGCCGCATCCAGGCGATGGTGCCGGACGTGTCCGGGCTGATCCCGTCGAGCTGGGCGATGCCGTGCGTGCCGATCGCCGGCAAGCAGAGCGGCGTGTACGTGGTGCCGCAGATCGGCGCCGGCGTGTGGATCGAGTTCGAACAGGGCGATCCGGATTATCCGGTATGGGTCGGCGGCTTCTGGGGCAGCGCGGCGGAAGTGCCCGCGCTGGCCTTGGCCGGCAATCCGGCCAGCCCGAGCGTGGTGCTGCAGTCGGGTCTGCAGAACACCATCTCGATCAGCGACGTGCCGGGGCCGGCCGGCGGCATCCTGATCAAGAGCGTCACCGGCGCGATGATCATGGTCAACGAGGTCGGCATCACGATCTCCAACGGCCAGGGCGCCACCATCGTGCTCGCGGGGCCGACGGTGACGGTGAACAACGGCGCATTGGTTGTGACCTAGGGAGATGCGCGATGCCGGGCTTCCTCATCCATGTCGGCGCCAGCGTGCTCTGCTCGCACGGCGGCCAGGCGCAGGCCACCGCACCGAATCCGCGCGTCACCGTCAGCGGCCAGCCCAGCGTGACGATGCCGGCGCCGTGGCTGGTTGCCGGCTGCGCGCTGCCGCCACCACCGGCGGCGAACGGGCCATGCGTCAGCGCGCAGTTCGTCACCGCCGCCACCCGTGTCGCTTCCAACGGACAGCCGCTGCTGCTCATCGACAGCCAGGCGATCTGCGCGCCGACCGGCACGCCGCTGCTGATCGTCGCCAGCCAGACGCGCGTCACCGCGATGTGAGGGTCCCATCATGAACCTGGACTACCCGTTCCATTTCGACCCCCGCGGCCGCGTCGCGGAAACCGGCGACGACGAGCACGTGCGCGAGATGATCGAGCAACTGCTGTTCACCAGCCCGGGCGAGCGGGTGAACCGGCCCGACTTCGGCAGCGGCCTGCTGCAGCTGGTGTTCGCGCCGAACAGCCCGGAGCTGGCCGCTGCGCTGCAGTTCACCTTGCAAGCGGCGTTGCAGCGCTGGCTGGGCGATGTGATCGACGTGGGCAAGCTCGAAGTCAGCAGCGAGGACGCCACCCTGCGCGTCGACCTCAGCTACACCGTGCGCGCCAGCGGCGACACGCGCAGCGACAGCTTCGTGCGGAGCCTGCCATGAACCGCGCGAACGTCCATGCGAGTCTCGGCACGATCGGCTGCGCGCCGCTGCCGGCCTGCAGCGTGCCGGCGCGGCGCGAGAAGCTGCGGCTGGCCGGCACGCTCAACGGCATCGACTACGTCGAGGTCGGCGACGACGGCGTCAGCCTGTGCGTGCATTTGTTCGGCGAGATCCCGCAAGGTCTCGGCGTGACCAACGTGCGCATCAGCGGCGGCGACCGCATCACCGGGCTGCGCGTGCTCAGCGTGAACCCCGAGCTGGAACCGGACATGCACGATGACGCCTGCCTGCGCATCGTGCTCGACCGCGAAGGCGACCACACCGCGTACTGCCTGTGCCTGGTGGATGCGGCCTCCGGCAATGACCCGGCGAGCTGGCATGCCTATCCCGGCTTCGATCCGCGCTATGCCTGCGTCCCGCTGCACTTCCGCCTGGACTGCGCGAAGACGCTGGACTGCGCCGACGAGACGCCGTGCGTGTCGCCACCGTCGCCCGCGCCGGAGATCAACTACCTCGCCAAGGATTACGCCAGCTTCCGCCAGCTGTTCCTCGACCGCCTCGCGCTGGACATGCCGGCGTGGCAGGAGCGTCACGTGCCGGACCTCGGCATCGCGCTGGTGGAGACGCTGGCGTATACCGCCGACTACCTCAGCTTCTACCAGGACGCGGTCGCCACCGAGGCCTACCTCGGCACCGCGCGCAAGCGCATCTCGGTGCGCCGGCATGCGCGGCTGGTGGATTACCGCATGCACGAGGGCTGCAACGCGCGCGCCTTCGTCACGCTGGCCTCGAGCAACGACCTGAGTCTGGACCTCGCCAACCTGCTGTTGCTGGTGCCGCCGCCGGGGCAGGGCCATCCGCAACCCGGCGTGATCGACGCGATTCAGCTCGACGCGGCGCGTGCGCAGGGTGCGCTGATCTACGAGCCGATGCCGCTGGATGGCATGACCACGTTCGACGTGGTCGCCGCGCACAGCGCGATCCGGCTGCACAACTGGGGCGACGAGCTGTGCTGCCTGCCGCGCGGCAGCACGCGGGCGACCCTGGTCGATGCGCCGCCGCCCCCGACGACGCCACCGGCTGCATCGGCGCCGCCCTCGGCACTCGCGGCAGCGAACGATTCCGCACCGGTTGCCTTGGCTGCCATCGCAACGCAGCGGGCGCTGAAGCTCGCGGTAGGCGACCTGTTGATCTTCGAGGAAGTGTTGGGGCCGCAGACCGGCAATCCGGCCGATGCCGATCCCGCGCATCGGCACGCGGTGCGCCTCACGGACGTCCGGACGTCCGTCGATCCGCTGGACGGCACGCTGCTGCTGGAGGTGGCGTGGGATGCCTGCGACGCGCTGCCGTTCGACCTGTGCCTGTCGGTGCGCACGCCGGCGCCGGACTGCGCGTGGCTGCACGACGTCAGCCTGGCGCGCGGCAACGTGCTGCTGGTCGACCACGGCGAGCACCTGCGCGGGCAGTGCACGTCCAGCGCCATCTGCACGCCGAGCGGTGAGGATGGCGACTATCCCGGCCTCGCCGCCGCGCTCGCCGCGATGCCGGATGCCTGCACGCGCTGCGCCGCGCTGGCCGAGGATTGCTGGCTGGTGCCGGGCGACACGCAGTACGGCTGCTGCCGTTGCGACGACGCGGTGCCCGACGTGCGCCGTCCGCCGTCCGACACCGGCCACGTGCTGCCGGATGCGCCGTTGACCTGGGCCGAGCCGCTGCCGCCGCACGCGCCGGTGTGCAAGCTGCTGGCGCGCGATCCGCGCCTCGCGCTGCCGCAGCTCGTCGTGCATGGCGGCGCCTTGGCCGACTTGCTGGTGGACGGCACGCCCGACCCGCGCTGGCGCTGGTGGCCGCAGTACGACCTGCTGGAAAGTGGCCCGGACGACCGCCACGTCGTGGTCGAGATCGACGACGACGGCGCCGCGCACCTGCGCTTCGGCGACGGAGTGCTCGGTGCACAGCCGCAGGCTGGCGACTTCTTCCGCGCCGCCTCGCGCATCGGCAACGGCCCGGCCGGTAACGTCGGGCGCGACAGCATCGTGTGGCTGGCGCTGAAATCGGGCGTGCTGTCCGCCGACCTGGTGCCGCGCAATCCGCTGCCGGCCAGCGGCGGCACCGCGCCGGAAAGCCTGGCCGAGGTGAAGCTGTACGCGCCCGGCGCATTCCGCGCCAACCCGCTGCGCGCGATCGTCGCCGACGACTACGCGAGTTTCGCCGCGCGCGCATCGGAACTGCAGGGCGCCGCCGCCGCGCTGGAGTGGAGCGGCAGCTGGTACGCCGCCGACGTGGCGCTCGATCCCCTGGGCCGCGAAGACCTGCCGGCGGGCCTGGCGCGGCGCATCCGCGCACAACTGGAGCGCTACCGCCGCATCGGCCACGACGTCGAGGTGCATGCCGCCCGCTACGTGCCGCTGCGCATCGCACTGTTCGTCTGCGTGCGGCCGGATTTCCTCGTCGCCCACGTCGAGGCCGCGCTGCGCGACCGCTTCAGTTCGGGCCTGCGCCGCGACGGCACGCCGGGCTTCTTCCATCCGGACCGGCTCAAGCTGGGCGCGCCGGTGTTCGCCAGCGCACTGCTGGCCGAGGCGCAGGCGATCGCCGGCGTGTCCCACGTCGAGGTGTCGTGCCTGGCGCGCGCCGACGATGCGACCGACAGCGTGCCCGACGACGGCGTGCTGCGGCTGGCCGCGCGCGACATCGCCCGCGTCGACAACGACCCGGATCATCCCAATCACGGCAGCATCCGCTTCACGCTGGGAGGTGGCCGATGAGCTGCTGCAGCGCCTGTGGCAAGCACGCCTGCGCCTGCGGTTGCGGCGCGATCGCCGGTACGCCGTTGCCGCTGGCCAACCGGCCGGGGCTGGACGCGCTGAATTACCGCGTCGGCCGCTACGCCGATTTCCGCGCCACCATGCAAGCCGGCTTGAGCGACGCCGTCCTGCCGGCGCTGGCTGGGCTGCGCACGCGCGCAGCGGACGACCCGGCGATGGCTCTGCTCGACGCCTGGGCGGTGGGTGCCGACGTGCTGAGCTTCTACACCGAGCGCATCGCCAACGAGGCCTACCTGCGCACCGCCACCGAGCGCCGCTCGGTGCTGGAGCTGGCGCGGCTGCTCGACTACCGCCTGCGCCCCGGCGTCGCCGCCAGCGTGTACCTCGCCTATACGGTGGAAAAGGATTCGCCGCCGGTGACCATCCCTGCCGGCGCGCGCGCGCAATCGGTGCCCGCGCCCGGCGAGCAGATGCAGACCTTCGAGACCGCCGAGCCGCTGGATGCGCGCTACGAATGGAACGCGCTCAGGCCGCGGCTGACGCTGCCGCAGGACATCACGCTCGACAACGTGGCCACGCTGGACGCGCTGTGGGTGGCCAGCACGGCCACCGGCCTGAAGCCGAACGATCGGCTGCTGTTCCTGTTCGGGGAACTTCCCGCCTGCGTGCCGGTGGTTCGTCAGGTGCAGTCGATTGAAGTACAGCAGCAGAGCGGGCGCAGCAGGCTGGTGCTGCAGCCGTTCGGCGCATTGCAGGGGCAGATCGTGGCGGCGGCGAAAGTGGCGGTCGCCGCGTTGTCCGGCGGCACGTCATTGCGCGACCGGATCGAAAGGCTCTACCGCGGCTTGCTGCTCGGCGGCGGCGACGTCGGCAGCGTCAACCGTCTGCTGGGAAGCTTCGGCCTGGAGGTGGGGAATCTTGCCGGTGGCCCGGCGCCGGCGCAGGCGTTCCTGCTGGCCGTGGTGAAGGCGTTTGGCGGCGACGGCGCCGTCAGCCCGCCGCCGGCGGGCGGCTTCGGTGCGCTGTTCGGCGCGTTGACGCGGCAAGCCACGCTGCAGCCGGCCAACAGCTTGCGCCTGCAACGCAGCGTCGCCGCGGCGCTGGGCAAGGCCAGCGATGCGCGGCCGCAACTGCTGCTGAAATTCGCGCCGCAGCTGCATGACACCTTCTACCGTGCCTGGGCCAGCATGCCGCAGGGCGAGCCTTCGCCGGCCCTGAACGGCGTGTACGCGCTGCGCCTGGCCGCGCCGCTGTTCGGCTACAACGCGCCGCGCATCATGGGGCTGGGACTGAATGACGACCCCGCCACCAAGGGCACCGTGCCCTACGTCTCCAGGCCCGACGGCGACTGGGATGCCATCGCGGACGGCGGCGAGGAGGACGACCTCGTGCAGCTCGACAACGCCTACGACGGCGTGCAGGCGGGCAGCTTCCTGCTGATCCAGTCGGGGCGCTACGGGCCGCCGGTCGTCGCGCAGGCCAGGCGCGTACAGGTGCATCCGCGCAGTGCCTACGGCATCAGCGGCAAGACCACCGGGATCGAATTGGTCAAGCCGGATGCGGACACGTCCGTGTGGCAGGCGCCGAGCATGTCGACCCTGCGTGCCACGCAGGTCCACGCACAAAGCGAGTCGTTGCCGCTGGCCGAGCTGGTGATCGGCGACGAGGTCGGCGCGCTCGTCGCCGACGGCAGCCCGCGCAGCACCGGCGACAGCGCCACCCGGCTCACTCTCGATGGCGCCGTCGACGGCCTCGAGGCCGGCCGCTGGGTGATCGTCGAGGGCCGCCGCAGCGACGTGCCGGGCACCGACGCGGTAAGCGCCGCCGAGCTGGTGATGCTGTCCGCAGTGGAGCAGGGCGTGGACGCGAACCTGCCCGGCGACACCGTGCACAGCACCCTGGTGTTCGCCAACGCGGGGCTGGCCTATCGCTACGCGCGCGACAGCATGACGGTGCGCGCCAACGTAGTGCGCGCCACCCACGGCGAGAGCCGCCGCGAGGTGCTGGGCAGCGGCAGCGGCGCGGCGTCGATGCAGGCCTTCGTGCTGAAGCAGCCGCCGCTGACCTGGGTGTCGGCGGCCACGGTGGATGGCGTGCAGAGCACGCTCACGCTGCGCGTCAACGACCTGCAATGGCACGAGACGCGCAACCTCGCCTTCGTCGGCGCGAACGACCGCCGCTTCGTCACCGCCACCGACGACGACGGCAGGACCATCGTGCAGTTCGGCGACGGCGTGCACGGCGCGCGCCTGCCCACCGGCATCGAGAACGTCGTCGCAACGTACCGCAACGGCATCGGCGCGCCGGGCAACGTACGCGCGGGGCAGGTCAGCCTGCTGGCGACGCGGCCGCTGGGCGTGAAGGAGGTGATCAACCCGCTGCGCGCCTCCGGCGGCGCCGACGCGGAGACGCGCGACCAGGCGCGCCGCAACGTGCCGCTGGCAGTGCTGGCGCTGGACCGGCTGGTCTCGGTGGCGGACTACGCCGACTTCGCACGCACGTTCGGCGGCGTCGGCAAGGCGGCGGCAGTCAAGCTGGGCAACCTGGTGCAGGTGACCATTGCCGGCGCCGCCGATGCGCCGATCAATGCTACCTCCGATCTTTGCCGCAACCTGCTGCAGGCGCTGCGGCGCTACGGCGATCCGTCGCTGCCGGTGCGGCTGGGCGTGCGCGAGCTGCTGGCGCTGACCGTGAGCGCGAAGGTGGGGCTGCTGCCCGATTTCGCCTGGGAGTCGGTCGAGCCGGCGCTGCGTGCGGCGCTGCTGGATGCGTTCGGCTTCGAGCGGCGCGCGCTGGCGCAGAGCGTCTACCTCAGCGAACTGGTCGCCTGCGTGCAGGCCGTGCGCGGCGTGGCCTGGGTGGACGTGGATGCGTTCGGCAGTCTCGACGAGGCCACCTTGCTGGCCGGCTTCGGTGTGGGCGGCGACAACGGCAAGGCGGGCGACACGACCGCGCTGGCGTCACATGCCGCCTCGACAGCCAGCACGGTGCCGCCGCGCGTGCCGGTGCGGCCGGCCCGCTACGACGAGCACGGCATGTTGCGTCCGGCGCAGCTCGCCTATCTGCCGCCGAACGTTCCCGACACCTTGCTGCTGCAGGAGGCCACGCCATGAGCGCGCGTCCCGATCGCCTGTACGACCTGCTGCCGGTGGTCTACCGCATGCGCGACGCGGAGCAGGGCTGGCCGCTGCGCGACTTCCTGCGCGTGCTGACGCGCCAGGCCGACGTGCTGGAGCAGGACATCGCGCGGCTGTACGACAACGCCTTCATCGAGACCTGCGACGACTGGGTGGTGCCGTACATCGGCGACCTGCTCGGTTATACGTTGCTGCCGGAAGCGGCCACGCTGGGTGAGGACGGGTGCCGCGACGCCCGCCTCGGCCGCGTGCTGGCGCCGCGCGCCGACGTGGCCAACACGATCGACGCGCGGCGGCGCAAGGGCACGCTGTCGCTGCTGGAAGACCTGTCGCGCGATGCCGCCGGCTGGCCGGCGCGTGCGGTGGAGTTCTATCGCCGGCTCGGCTGGATGCAGCATCTCGACCACCAGCATCCACACCGCGGCGGCACCGCCGACCTGCGCGATCCGGGCCGGCTGCAACGCATCGGCTGGGTCGACGGCGCGTTCGATCCGTTTGCGCACAGCGTGGACGTGCGGCGCCTGGGCAGCGCGCAGCGGCGCGGCCGCCACAACGTCCCTGCGGTGGGCGTGTTCGCCTGTCGCCTGCGCAGCTATCCGGTGACGTGCACGCCGGCGTACTGCATCGAGGAGCGCGGCCCGCAGTGTTTCAGCTTCAGCGTGCTGGGCAACGACACGCCGCTGTTCCAGCGTCCGGTCGCGGAAACCGAACCCACGCACATCGCCGACGAGCGCAACCTGCCATTGCCGCTGCGCCGCTGGCAGTTCGCCGAACGCGGCCCGCTGGCCGATTACGCCAGCGTGTCGGCCGAACTCTACGGCGAGGGACGCAGCGTGGAAGTGTGGGCGCCGGACTGGCCGGCGAAAGGCCAGGGTGTGCCGGTGCCGCGTGAGCTGCTGGTACCGGCCGACCTGTCCGGCTGGCGCGGGCAGGTGAAGCGCGGGCGCGTGGCGGTCGACCCCGAGTGCGGCCGCCTGCTGTTTCCTGCCAACCAGCGGCCGAAGCGCGGCGTATGGGTGAGCTACCAGTACGGCTTCGCTGGCGATCTCGGCGGCGGCGAATACGCGCGGGTCACGCCGGAGCTGGAAGGCGCCACGCGCTACGTGGTGCACGCCGCGCGGCGGGATCGCGCGGCGAACGTCGGCTGGCCGGCCGGCCACTTCGGCAGCATCGCCGACGCCTTGGCGGCGTGGGCCGCAGCCAAGGCGGCCACGCCGGTGTTGCGCGCGCTGGTGATCGAGCTGGCGGAGAGCGGCGTGTACGAAGGCAGCGTCGAACTGCAGCTCGACGCCGGCGAGGCGATCCAGCTGCGTGCGGCCGAACGCACGCGGCCGGTGCTGCGCCTGCTCGACGTGCGTGCCAGCCAGCCGGACGCGCTCAGCGTCAGCGGTCGCGCCGGCAGCCGAGTGCTGCTGGACGGCTTGCTGATCGTGGGCCGCGGCATCGAGGTGCACGGGCCGGACGAGGAATCCGCTGCTGGCGGCGACCTGTGCGAGCTGCTGATCCGCCACTGCACGCTGGTGCCGGGCTGGGCGCTGCACTGCGACTGCGACCCCAAGCGCCCGGGCGAACCCAGCGTCACGCTCGACGGCACGCGCGCGGCGCTGCGTGTCGAGCACAGCATCCTCGGCGCGATCATGGTGATCAGCCCCGAGCGCCGCGGCGAGCCGCCGCCGCTGGAACTGTGCGACAGCATCCTCGACGCCACCGGCATGGAGCGCGTGGCGCTGGGTGCGCCGGACGAGGCGGTGGCGTACGTCGAGGCCAGCTTCCGCCGCTGCACGGTGATCGGCGAAGTGCAGGCGCATGGCATCGCATTGGCCGAGGACTCGATCTTCGCCGGTCCGCTGCGCGTGCTGCGCCGGCAGCAGGGCTGCGTGCGCTTCTGCCACGTGGCGGACGGTTCGCGCACGCCGCGTCGCTTCCATTGCCAGCCCGATCTGGCGCTGGCCGCGGTGGCGCCGGAGCAGCGCGTGCACGAACGGCTGCGCCTGGTGCCGCAGTTCCGCAGCTGGCGCTACGGCACGCCGCACTACCTGCGCCTGGCCGACGGCTGCTGCGCGGAGATCCGCCGCGGCGCGTCCGACCGTTCGGCGATGGGCGTCTGGCACGACCTGTACGAGCCGCAGCGCGAGGCGAACCTCGCGGCGCGGCTGGCCGAATACGTTCCGGCGGGCACGGACGCCGGCATTCTTTTCGCGAGTTAGGAGATCGACATGAAAGGCGACTTCGCACGCGTCAGCTTCGACCCGACCCTGCATTACAGCCAGGTGTTCCAGCAGCAGGGACGCGTGCTGCTGGAGGCGGACTGGAACGAACAGGCGCACATCCAGCTGCACCTGCTGCGCAGCCTGGTGCGCGACCTGGTCGGCCCGTGCTGGGCGGCGGGTGGCGGCTTCGCCATCACCGACAGCACCACCAAGGCCGATGGCAGCAGCAAGCCGTTGCCGCTGACCGACTGGCAGCTGGCGCCGGGGCATTTCTACGTCGACGGCATCCTGTGCGTGAACGAGGCCGCGTGCACGCTGGCGCAGCAACCGAACGCGCCGACCCCCGACTATGGTGTGGCCGACGGGAAGAGCGGTTTCGAGAATCCGCCGGCGGGTTTTGCGCTGTGGCTGGACGTGTGGGAGCGGCACCTGTGCGCGGTGGAAGCGCCGCGCATCGCCGACGTGGCGCTGGACGGCGTCGACACCGCGTCGCGCGCGCAGGTGGTATGGCAGCTGCGCCTGCTCGACCAGCCGTGGGCGCAGCAGCAGCTCGACGACGTCACCGCGGCACTGAAGACGCGCCAGCAGGCCGCCGGCAGTTCTGCCGACGCCGCCGCGATCAAGCAGCAGCTCGCCGAGGTGGCGCAGTTGCGCAAGGGTCTCGACGGCGGCAACCAGACCAACGCCTCGCCCTGCGCGTTGCTGCGCCAGCTGCTCGGCGCGCGTGCGGCGTACGCGTTGCCGCGATTGCGCGCGGAGCTGGCTCCGCAGGAGTCCGATGACGATCCCTGCGTGATCGCCGCCGACGCGCGCTACCGCGGCTGCGAGAACCAGCTGTACCGGGTCGAGATCCACCAGGGTGGGCCGGCCGGCACGGCCAGCTTCAAGTGGTCGCGCGAGAACGGCTCGGTGGTGTTTCCGGTCATGCGCAGCGACCTCGGCGCGGCGGCCGATGACGGCAGTGCGCCGCTCACGGTGACGCTGGCCCGGCTCGGTCGCGATGCCCGGCTCGGGCTGGCGGCGAACGACTGGGTGGAGCTGGTCGACGACCGCTACACGCTGGGGCAACGCGCGTATCCGCTGCTGCAGGTGATCGCGATCGACCTGGCAAGCTGCAGCGTCACCCTGAATGTGCCGAAGAACACCACGCCGTGGCCGCTGGACGACGACCCGCGCCGGCATCCGCTGCTGCGCCGCTGGGACCAGCACGATGCGGTGAGTGCGCAAGGCGTGCTGGCCGTGGCCGAGGGCGCGCCGATCGCGCTGGAGGACGGCATCCAGGTCAGCTTCGAACAGGGCGGGTTGTATGCCACCGGCGACTACTGGCTGATTCCCGCGCGGGTGGCCGGCAACGGCCAGCTCGACTGGCCGATGACGGGTACGGCGCCCGCCGCGCTGCCGCCGCGCGGATTGCATCACCACGCGGTGCTCGGCGTCAGCGGCGACAACGGCGGCTACGACGAATGCTGCTGCCGCTTCGACAGCCTGTGCGAGATGCTGCGTGCCTCGACCAAGGCCACGCCCGGCACGACTACGCACACGTTGTTCGCCGCGCCCACGGCCGGCGCGGCCAAGTCCACGGTGGCGGGTGGTGCCAGGCGCAAGCGAGCCCGCAAGCCGGTGAAACCCGCCGGCCCGGCCTGAGCATCGTCGTGCCGATGTCTTTTCCGCCCGAGAACATCAAAGAGGAAACGGCCCCATGGATCCGCTGACCGCCCCCTACTTCCCGATCATCTACGTCCGCGGCTACGCGATGACGGCGAACGAGATCGCCGACACCGTCGCCACGCCGTACATGGGCTTCAATCTCGGCTCCACCAAGGTGCGCCAGGCCTGGGACGGCACCGTGCGGCGCCACGTGTTCGAATCGCCGCTGGTGCGGCTGATGAAGGACTACGGCTACCGCGACACCTACACCGATGGCAGCGAGATCGACGGCGAGCTGCCGGCGCGCAGCGTGGTGATCTACCGTTACTACGAAACGGCCGATACCGACCTTGGCGACGGCAAGGTGCTGTCGATCGTCGAGGCCGCCACCGGCCTGCGCGACCTGATCCGCAAGTTGCGCGACCAGGTTTGCGGCGCCGACGCGGCGCGGAAGAAGGCATTCCGCGTGTACCTGGTCGCCCATTCGATGGGTGGACTGGTATGCCGCAGCTTCCTGCAGAACGACAAGATCAGCACCGGCGCCGACCGTGCCATGGTCGACAAGGTGTTCACCTACGCCACGCCGCACAACGGCATCGAGATGGCCGGCTTCAACGTGCCGGCGGTGCTCGGCCTGTGGGACATGAACAACTTCAACCGCAAGACCATGGCCGGCTACCTCGGCCTGAAGGGCACGCCGGAGCGCGTGGACACGCTGGACGGCAAGTTCGATCCGCAGCAGTTTTTCTGCTTTGTCGGCACCAATCACCGCGACTACGAAGCCGCGCTCGGCGTGTCGCGCAAGCTGGCCGGCGAGATGAGCGACGGCCTGGTGAAGATCGAGAACGCCACCGTGAGCGGCGCGCCGCGCGCGTTCGCCTACCGCAGCCACAGCGGCGTGTACGGCGTGGTCAATTCCGAGGAGGGCTACCAGAACCTGGTGCGCTTCCTGTTCGGCGACATGCGCGTGGACGGCACGCTGGAGGCCGACGCGCTGCCGCTGCCGGCCTCGGTGCAGAAAGCCAAGGACGACGGCAAGCAGGTGCGCGCCTCGTACTATTTCGAGGCCACCGTGGCGCCGCGCGGCACCAACAGCTACCGCCTGACCGAGCGCCGCCGCGACACTTTCAGCGCGGTGCTGCGCAGCTTCGACGAACTGCTGCGCCCGGCCAACGCCGGGCTGGACGCACCGCGCTCGCCGGTGCTGTTCTCGGCCTTCCTCGACACCAGCAAGATCACCTCCGGCAAGACCGTCGTGTTCAGCGTGGAGCTGACCGTATCGACCACCGGCTACACCATCGACAACAAACTGTGGCTGGACAAGCACGTCGAAGGCGAATACCTGTTCCGCGACACGCTGGTGGTGCGTGCCACGCAGACCGACGAAGGCTGGAACCTGCGCTACCTGCTCGTCGACGAGCAGTCCAGCGAGAGCCTGGGCACCCTGGTCGAGCCGCAGGACGACGGGGGTTACCTCATTCCGCTGTCGTCGCAGAAAGGCTTCCAGGGGCGATTGCGCCTGGTGGTGTCGATGACGCGCGGAAAGGCGTAGCCGCCGCCATGCGGCCCGGCTGCCGCCAGTGCGGGCGGCGGCAGCACGTACACTACGCGCATGAACGATTCCGCCGCCGCCTCGCCGTGGCACTTCAGCGTCGCGCCCATGATGGACTGGACCGACCGCCACTGCCGCTACTTCCACCGGCTGCTGTCGCCGCGTGCGCGGCTGTACACCGAGATGGTGACCAGCGCCGCGCTGGTGCGCGGCAAGCAGCTGCGCCTGCTCGAACACAGCCAGCAGGAACATCCGCTGGCGTTGCAGCTGGGCGGCAGCGAGCCGCAGGAACTGGCACAGGCGGCGCGCTTCGGCGCCGAGGCCGGCTACGACGAGATCAACCTCAACGTCGGTTGCCCCTCCGACCGGGTGCAGTCGGGCCGCTTCGGCGCCTGCCTGATGCGCGAACCGGCCCTGGTCGGCGAGTGCGTGAAGGCGATGCGCGATGCGGTCGAGGTGCCGGTGACGGTGAAGTGCCGCATCGGCGTGGACGACCAGGATGACTACGCAGGCCTGCAGCACTTCACCGAGACCATGCTGGAGGCGGGCGTGCGCGTGCTGGTGGTGCACGCGCGCAAGGCCTGGCTCAAGGGCCTGTCGCCGAAGGAGAACCGCGAGATCCCGCCGCTGGACTACGAGCGCGTGTACCGGCTCAAGCGCGAGTTTCCCGAGCTCGTGGTGGTGGTCAACGGGGGCATCACCACGGTCGAGCAGGTGCGTACCCACCTGGCCCGGCTGGATGGGGTGATGCTGGGCCGTGCGGCATACCACGATCCGTACCTGCTGGCGCAGATCGAGCACGCGCTGCACGGCGAGCCGCTGCCTACCCGGGAAAGCGTGCTGCAGCGCCTGCGGCCCTACATCGAGGCCGAGCTGGCGCGCGGCACCGCGTTCAAGCACATCAGCCGCCACCTGCTGGGCCTTTACCAGGGCGAGCCTGGCGCGCGCGCATTCCGCCGCGCGCTCAGCGAGGGCGCGCATCTGCCCGGGGCAGGCTGGGCATTGCTCCAGCAGGCCATGGCGCCGTGCGCGGCGGCAGCGTGACAGGCGCGCCCCGTCCGGCCAGTATTCAGGCCTGACCTCTTAGGCTGGGCGTTCGCTCAACGCCGGACAGGATATTCACGCATGATCAGGTACAAGAGCATGCTGCTGGCCGCCCTGATCCCGTTCGGGGGCGTGGCGGCGGCGCAGACGGGCAAGCCGGCGGTGACGCTGGATCAGGCGGTGCTCCAGGTGCAGCAGGAAACCGGTGGCAAGGTGTTGTCGGCGGAATCGCGCGGTGTCGGCCGCCGGATGGAGTACCGCATCAAGGTGCTCACCCCGAACGGCCACGTGAAGGTGATGGCGATTTCCTCCGAAGCGAGCAAGAATCCGGGGTCGGCCCAGTCGACCAAGAACCCGCCCGGGCGGAATGCGGGCAGCAAGGAGAAACATTGATATGCGCATCCTGTTGGTGGAAGACGAGGCGCCGTTGCGCGAGACGCTGGCGGCCCGGCTGAAACGCGACGGCTTTGCCGTCGATGCGGCGCAGGACGGCGAGGAGGGCATCTATCTCGGCCGCGAGGTGCCATTCGACCTGGCCATCATCGACCTGGGCCTGCCCAAGATGTCCGGCATGGACCTGGTCAAGGCGCTGCGCGAGGCGGGTCAGCGCTATCCGATCCTGATCCTCACCGCGCGCGGCAGCTGGCAGGACAAGGTCGAGGGACTGAAGTACGGCGCCGACGACTACCTGGTCAAGCCGTTCCACGTCGAGGAGCTGCTGGCGCGCATCAACGCGCTGGTGCGCCGGGCCAGCGGCTGGTCCAAGCCGATCCTGGCCTGCGGGGTGATCAAGCTCGACACCACCGCGCAGACGGTGACGGTGGAGGGCAAGCTGGTCGACCTCACCAGCTACGAGTACAAGGTGCTCGAATACCTGATGCTGCACGCGGGCGAACTGGTCTCCAAGGCCGACCTCACCGAGCATATCTACCAGCAGGATTTCGACCGCGACTCCAACGTGCTGGAAGTCTTCATCGGCCGCCTGCGCCGCAAGCTCGATCCGGAAGGCACCCTGAAACCCATCGAGACGGTACGTGGACGCGGATACCGCTTTGCCATCCCGCGCACCGACGGCGACGACGAATGAGCCATCGCCCGCGCGCCGCCCGCTGTCGCTGGCGGCGCGCGCGGCGATCGCCACCGGATTCGTGCTGGCCGGCTTCCTCGGCCTGGTCGGCCTGACCCTGTCGCAGGCGAACAAGGAGCGTGCGCTGAGCGCGCTGCACGACCGCCTGCAGAACTTCGCGATCGCCTACATCACCAACTTCGACGTCAACCGCTACGGCCGCATCCTGTCGCCGGACACCTCGCCGGATCCGAATTTCTCGCGCCCGGGTTCCGGCCTCTACGCGGTGGCGGTGGGCGACAAGGACTTCCGCTGGGAGTCACCCTCCGCGATCGGCCGTGACTTCAGTTTCCTGGTGCCGCTGGAGCCGGGCGCCAGCCGCTTCGTCGGCCCGATCGACACGCGCATGGGTCGCCTCTACTACTACAGCTACGGCGTGGCCTGGGACACCGAGGCGGGCAAGTCGGTGCGCTTCACCGTGATGGTGGCGCAGACCGAGGATCAGCTCGAGGGCGGCAACATGGCCTACCGGCGCGCGCTGGTGATCTGGCTGTCGATCCTGGGCGTGATGCTGATGGTGCTCCAGCTATTGCTGCTGCGCTGGAGCCTCACCCCGCTGCGCAAGGTGGCCAGCGACATGAGCCGGGTCGAGCGCGGCGACAGCGAGCAGCTGGACAGCCAGTACCCGCTGGAACTGACCGGCCTGACCGAGCGCATCAACGCCTTCATCACCAACGAGCGCGAGCAGCGCACGCGCTACCGGCACACGCTGGCGGATCTCGCGCACAGCCTGAAGACGCCGCTGGCGGTAATCCGCTCGCAACTGGAATCCACCACCGGCGAGGTGCTGGCCGGACGCAGCACGGCGGTGCTCGATCAGGTGCGCCGGATGGACGAACTGGTCGCCTATCAACTGGCCCGCGCGGCCACCTCTGGCCGGCAGACTTTCGCCAGCGCGGTGCCGATCGCGGGCGCGGCCGAGGATCTGGTGCAGGGTCTGGAGAAGGTCTACGCGGCCAAGAACGTGTTGTGCGAGTTCGACATCGGCGAGGGCGCGGCGTTCTACGGCGAGCAGGGCGACCTGCTCGAACTGCTCGGCAACCTGCTGGAGAATGCCTTCAAGTGGGCCTCCCACCGCGTGTTGCTGGAGGTCAAGGCGCAACCGGAGCACGGGCGCAAGCGGCCGGGCCTCTACATCAGCGTGGAAGATGACGGCCCCGGCATCGCCGAGGACAAGATCGAGAAAGTCCTGCAGCGCGGCGTGCGCGGCGACGAGCGCGTGCAGGGCCACGGCATCGGCCTGTCGATCGTGCAGGACATCGTGCACGCCTACCAGGGCGAACTGGTGGTCGACCGCTCGCCGGAACTCGGCGGCGCACGCTTCAGCGTGCGGCTGGCGGCGAGCTGAGCCGCCGCGCCGGGCTGCCGGAAAGCTGGAGAATCTGACAGACCCGTCCCGGAATTCGCGGTAGGCTCGACGAACCGCCCAAGGCCTGGCGCAGGATGCCGGCGATGCGTGGCGCTTCCGATCGACACGACCGACAAGGACATCACGATGCCGAAACTGCCCCCGCCCCCGGTTCCGCAGCGTCTGCGGGAAATGCTCAAGGACTATCCGGGGCACATCGATCGACTGCAGGAGGTGCTGAACTATGTAGTCGAAACGTCCTCAGCGGGCGTTGGGCCGTTTGATCGTGCGATTTGGGTGCTCGAAAGCAGACTGGGAACCTTCATCGACGAAGCCGGCACCGAACTGCACGCCGCTGAAGCCAGTGGCGATGCGGAGGCGATCGCGAGGGCAGAAGCCAAGAATCTGCTTATGGGGCGTGCCCGATCAAAAGGTCGATGGATAGCCGATGACGCGCTGTGGGAGTACTTCCAGGCGAACAAGGAAGCGTTCGAAAAATGAGCTCCTCTGCCGACATCCTCGCCCCTCTGACTCATGCACGCGTGTTTTCCGAAACGGTCGTCCCTCGAAGTGAACTGGACGAAGCGCTGCCTCATGCGCGACCGAAGGCGATTATCTTGGGAGGGCAACCAGGCGCAGGAAAAGGTGGACTGACCCAAGCCGCGATTCACGAGTTTCATGGCGACATAGTCCCCATCGATCCCGACGAACTGCGCGACTACCACCCCCGCGTCCGGGAGTTCCGCTCCGCCCATCCCTACACCTGGTCAAGTCACACGCAAGCCGACGCCGGCCAGTGGGCCGACGAGTTGCGCGAGGCGGCAGTGGCCGGGCGCAAGCACTTCATCTTCGATACTACGCTGAGCAACGGGTCATGGTCGGCCGAGCTGATCCGCGACCTGCAGGCCCAAGGCTACGACGTCGAGGTGCGGGTGGTGGCATCGCCCAAGCTGGAGAGCGAACTGGGCGTCGACAAACGGTTTCTGGACCAGCTCAATATCGACGGTTACGGCCGCCACGTCCCCGAAGGTGCGCGCGACGCGATCTACGACAAGGTGCCGACGAGCCTGGACACGATCCACGCGGAAACGACCACGCCCATCCGCCTCTTCGATCGCGAAGGCCGCGAGCTTTACGACAGCCGCACCGATGCCCGCTCGCCGGGACAGGCGTTGATCGAGGCGCGCGAAGCGCGTCTGCACGATCCGGCGATCACCCGCAGCCTCAAACGCAGTTGGCAGGATCAGCGGCTGTGGCACGAGACGTTGCCCGAAGCGATCACCGACAACCCGAAGGTTGCACCGGACACGGCCCGACGCCTGTTGATCGAGCGCGATGCCTCCAGGGTGGTCGAGGGCGTCCAGGGCAACCTCTCCCGGATCACCCATGTGGACTACACCACCCGGGTCCACCCGAACGTCGTCAAGGGATTGGGCTTCGCCAGCGCCGCCGCCGTCGCCTGGGACGCCACGACCACCGCGCGCCACACGGCCACCCTGCTGCAGCAGGACAACCCGACGGGCGCCGCCTCGGCGGTCGAGCATTTCGGCTCGCGCAACCTGGGCATGCTCGGCGGCGCACTGCTGGGGGCGCAAGTCCTGGGCGCGGCGGGGATCGAGTCCGGCCCGCTGGATCTGATCGTCGCTGGCGTGGGAGGCATCGGCGGGGCGGTTGCCGGCGACAAGCTGGTCGACTGGCACGACCAGCACAAAATCCACAACCAGACCGATGCACAAGGCCGCAGCTGGCACCACGACCCGCAGCATCCGGAACACGGCTGGACGCGCGAGGTGCCCACCGGCGAGATCGGTTATGCGCCCAACCATCCGGTGGTCGGCTACGGCGTCATGCCCACGCCGGGCTGGCGCAGTGTCCGGGCCGATCCCGCGCTGGCTGCGCAACTCACGTTTCAAGCCAACAACACCGCGGTGGAACTGGCCCTGGCACACCCGGCCCCACCGCGCGATCCGTACACCCAGCCGGCCAGTGCGCAAGACACATCCAGCCGGCTTCCCGCGCCATGGCAGCGCGATGCCGCCTCGGGAGCGTGGTCGCGCACGGTCACCGACGCCGTACTGGAGCACGGCCTCAAGAGCACGCACGTGGAAACCGCCACGCCGTCACGCACCGCCGCCCTGGATGCCGCCGCGCATGCCACCCTCGCCGACAATCTGGCGCACTCCCGCCGCGGCATCGCCGCGCGCTATCAGGCGATCTACGCGCAACGCGGCTGGCAACAGCTCGGCCCCCTGCCCGATGCGGTAACCGACGCACTGCATGCGCCCACGAACATCTTGGACGCCTCCGACGGCCATGCTTACACCCGCGACGCGCGGGGCCACTGGAGCACGCCGGGCCGGCTGTGGGGTCGGAACGCGGCCGAGGGCAACCTGCGCGCGGAGCTCGATGCCACCGCGCAGCTGATCTCCACGACCTTCGCCATGCACGCGGCAACCCACGCCACGCAACAAACGCCGGCGCACGCCGCCGTTCCACCCATCCCGCCGCACCTGCACGACTTCCGCCATCCCGGCCACCCTCTGCACGCGAGCTACGGCACCCTGCTGCAGCACGTGCACGCGATGGAAGAGCGAGTGCGGATGGCGCACGGCGAGCACAGCGAGCGGGCGGCAGCCGCGCTGCTGGACCGGCACAGCGCCGACCGCCTGGGTCCGGCGGCGCGGGTCGAGCTGCACGGCGAAGGCAAGGCCATGGCGATGCATCTGGTCACCAACGAGCGCGCGCCCGGGAACACCTACCTTACCGTCGAGCGCCGCACCCCGGTCAGCGTGTTCGACGCGGTGGCCCGGTCAGTCGACGACGCCAGCCGCGACTGGTCGCGGCGCGAACTGCCGCATCTGTACCAGTCCCCAGTGCGAGTGGCCGAGACGCCGTCGCGCGATCCGTCGTCGCTCGAACCTTGCGACCTGCGCCGCCCGGACCACCCGCGCCATGCCGCATTCGTCAACATGCGCGAACACGTCGGTGCGGCCTATGCCCAGTACGGCATCGCGCGCAGCGCCGATCAGCTCGATCGCGCCACCGCGGCCGTCATGCTCGATCGGCCGGTACACGCTCGCCAGCCGGACCAGGTGCAGCTGTTGCCCGGTCCGCAGACCGGCCGCATCGGGCCGGACAGCGGCGTGCTGACCCGCGACTCCTCATCGTTCCTGCCCTGCACCACGACCACCCACGCCGCGGCCATGCAACAGCCACCGGAGGCGATGTTCCGGCAGCTCGACCAGCTGACCATGCTGCAGAGGCAACAGGCGCAGGTGCAACAGGCGCAGATGCCGATGCAGCCGGCGCAGGCGATGGGGCGGTAGGAACACTCGCTCGCGTGGATTGCAGCAGCGCGGTGCGGCTGTCATCCGGACAGCTGTGCAGCCATGCATGCCACTTCCCTCAGCGACGGCACCCGCCAGCGAGTTCCTCGCCGTCGGCGGGCGAGGGGCCGTAGAACGCGTGCAGCAGTTCGGCCACCGCCGGCTCGGTTTCGCGCAATACGGCTGGCTGCGAGTAGTGCAGCTCGCTGACCACGGCGAAATACTCGCCGGCGCTTTCGGTCGCGTAGTGGTCGATCGGCGCGTGGCCGGGGCCGGCGGCCAGCAGGCGGTCGTAGGCGCGCTGGAACTCCCCGATCCAGCGCCGCCGCGGAATCTCGCGCAATGGCGGCACGCCGTCGGGCGGGCCGTCGAGCATGTCCAGCTTGTGGGCCATCTCGTGCACAACCACGTTGTAGCCGTCCCACGGCTGCTCCAGGTCCAGTTGCACGTCGGCCAGGGACAGCACCAGCGGGCCATGCTCCCAGGCCTCGCCGATCAGCACCTCGTCGCTCTCGGTGACCACGCCGGTGTGGTCGTCATGGTGGCTGCGGCGCACCTTGAACTCGCCCGGGTAGATCAGCACGTCGCGCCAGCCGCGCAGGCTGGTCGCACCCTGCTGCAGCGCCGGCAGGCAGGCCTGCATGGCAATCAGCAATCGCCAGTAGTCGTCCAGTACCGCGCCGGCCAGCGCGTGAAAACGCTTGCGCGCCAGGAAGATGCCGGCGAGCTGGCGCAGTTGCAGTTGTCGCGCGGGGTCCAGCCGACGCGCCAGCGGACAGGCCGCCAGGGCGCGCCGCCACAGCGGGTCGGCGATCGGTGCAGGTTCAAAGTGTGCCCGCAGGGATGTCCACCAACGGCGCGGCATGCCGCCGAACGCTTACTGGATCGACCCAGGCAGCAGCGATTGCCAACCCAGATGTGGCCGGGGCGCAGGGGCCGGTGCCGGCGAAGCCGCGCCGGAACGGTCGTTGCTGCTGCGCACGGCGCCGCTGGTGCTGCTGCTGCCGGGGCTGCTGTTCTCGCGGTTCATGCCCAGCACGTCGCCGGCGATGCCGTCTTCGCTATCGTGCGATGACGCGTTGCTTGCGGTTGGGCTGCCGCTGTCCACGCCCCGGCTATCGAGGCTGGCCGCTGCTGTCGCGCCGGCGAAGGCGAGGCACAGGATGCAAGCGATGATCCGGTGGGTGGCGCGCATGGCAGTGAAACTCCCCAGGCCGCAAGCGAAGAATCCGATCGTCGCAGAAACCGGGCGCTGCTGCCAGTGCAAGCGGCGGGCGCGCGTGCCGCAGTGCAGCGTGCGGCAGGCTAGAATGATTCGATGGTTCTTTTCTCCACCGTTCCCCTGCCTCGCGCTGCCCCCACGGCGCGCGCTGCCGCGCGCCGGGTTCGCTGATGCAGCCGCTGCAATTGCTGGCCTTGCTGGCTCCCGGCGCACCGCTTTCCGGCGCGGCGCTGGCCGAGCGCAGCGGGGTGACCCGGGCGGCGATCTGGAAGCAGGTCGAGGCACTGCGTGCGCGGGGCGTGCCGGTGCAGACCCGCGGCCGGGCCGGCTATTGCCTGCCGTGGCCACTGCAGATGCTCGACGCGCAGCGCATCCGCGCCGCCTTGCCGGCCGATGTCGCACGCACGCTGGGTACGCTGGAAGTGCACGACGAGCTCGACTCGACCTCCAGCGAACTGCAGCGGCGGCTTGCCGATGCAGCCGACCTTTGCGTGGTGCTGGCCGAATCGCAGAGTGCCGGGCGCGGCCGGCGCGGTCGCGACTGGCTGTCGCCGCCGGGGTTGAACATCTATCTCTCCTGCCTGAAACGATTCGGTGCGGGCTTCGCGGCGCTGGGCGGCCTGTCGCTGGCGATCGGCGTGATCGTGCTGCGCGCGCTGGATGAACTGGGCGTTGCCGGTGCGGGGCTGAAATGGCCGAACGATGTCTTGGCCAGCGACGGCAGCGGCAAGCTGGCGGGCATCCTGGTCGAGCTCAGCGGCGAATTCCAGGGGCCGTGTTCGGCGATCATCGGCATCGGACTCAACCTGCGCCTGACCCCGGCCCTGCAAGGCCAGGCCGGCCAGCCGGCCACCGACCTGGCCAGCCTGTGCGCGGGCGCGCCGCCGGATCGCAACCGCGTGGCCGCGGCGCTGATCGCTGCGTTGGCGCAAGGCTTGGCCGAGTTCGAGCGCGAAGGCTTCCACGCCTTCGCCGCCGACTATGCGCGCCACGACCTGCTGCGCGGCCGGCCGCTGCAACTCAGCGGAGCGCTCGGCACGTTCGACGCACTCGGCGCAGGCATCGACGCGCGCGGCGCCTTGCGGGTGCAACTGCCTGACGGCAGCGAGCGGCGCATCGACAGCGCCGACGTCACGGTGCGCCGCGCATGAGACTGCTGCTGGATCTGGGCAATTCGCGCCTGAAATGGGCGCTGCAGGGACCGTCGCCCGCATGGCTGGCGCAGGGCGTGCTGGAGTGGCGCGAGGATCTGGCCACGCTGCCGGATGCGGCGTGGGCGGGTTTTCCGCGATCGACCCAGGTGGTCGGCGCGTCGGTGGTCGACGACGCGCGCGAGCAGCGCGTTGCCGCCGTGCTGCGGCAGGCATTCGACAGCGCGCCCGAATGGCTGCGCACCCCGGCCAGCGCCTGTGGCGTACGCAATGCCTATGCCGAGCCACAGCGGCTGGGCGTGGATCGCTTCCTCGCCATGGTTGCCGCGCATGCCGCCCATCGCGAGCCGTGCGTGCTCGCCAGCGCCGGCACCGCGCTGGTGCTCGATGCGCTGGCCGCCAATGGCCGGCACCTGGGCGGGTTGATCGCGCCGGGCGTGCAGCTGATGCAGCGCTCGCTGCTCGATGCGACTGCGCTGGTGCGCCCGCAGCGACCCGGCGACATCCTGCAGCTGGCCGACAACACCGCCGATGCGGTGACCTCCGGCTGCTGGCAGGCCGCCGCCGCACTGATCGAGCGCTTCCATGCGCAGATGCGTCCGCGCCTGGGCGGCGAACCGGCGCTGATCCTCGACGGCGGCGATGCGCCGCGACTGGCGCCGTTGCTGTCGCTGCCCGTGCAAGTCGGCCAGGACAGCGTGTTGCGTGGCCTGGCATTGTGGGCGGATGCGCACATGCCGACGCCGGCCAGCCACTAGAATGAGTGGTTGGCGGTCTTGATGGGGGTTCGATGTTCCTGCGTCTGCTGTTTGTCCTGTTGAGCGCGCTGAATATCGCGGTCGGAGCGTGGCTGCTGCTGGGCCAGCCCTACCGGCACGTCGGCGACGCCACCGACCCGGGCGTGGCGCCACTGCAACTGTTGTCGGAACTGCCCGCGGCGGAAGGCACGATCGCGGTGCCCGAAACGCCGGCCGCGGCCGTCGATGCCTCGCAAGGCTTTCGTTGCATGGCGCTGGGGCCGTTTGACACGCCGCAGGACCTGCGCAGCGCGCGCCAGGCGCTGGACGGGCACGTCGCGCGCATGCGTTCGCGCCAGCAACAGACCACCCAGCCCAGCGCGTGGTGGGTCTACCTGCCCGCCGTCGCCAGCCGTGCGCAGGCGCTGCAGACGGCCCGCCAGCTTGCCGCGAAAAACATCAACGACTATTTCGTGGTCGGCTCCGGCGACCAGGCCAACACGGTGTCGCTCGGCCTGTTCCGCGACCCGGCCAATGCGCGCAAGCGCCTGGACCAGGTGGCCGCCGCCGGCTTTCCCGCGCGCATGAGCGAGCGCAGCGAAAGCGTCCCGGAGTACTGGCTCGACCTCGCCATCGCCACCGCCCAACCCTTCGACTGGCGCCAGTACCTCGGCGCCAGCGACCTCGGCACGCACGACATCCGCTGCTTCTGAGCGAGCGCAGCGCCCCGCTGCTAGAATCCCCGCCTGCGCCGGCATAGCTCAGTTGGTAGAGCAGCTGATTTGTAATCAGCAGGTCCCGGGTTCGATTCCTGGTGCCGGCACCATCCGCCTGCATGGCCGCCGCCGCGCCATCCGTCCGCGGCGCGCCGACTCCCCACAGCAACTGTAGGCCTGCGCTGACAGACCCGGCGCCAGGCCTCGACGCATCCTTGGCAAGCTCCGGTGCGCCCCTGCGCGCATCGGTCTCTATTCTTCGGCCGAGGGGGCGCCCATGAGCGTGGTCCTGACCATCAAGGAAAGCCGCCACGGCCTGTGGCGCATCTGCAGCGGCCCGGACGTCCTGTTCGACCGCCTGCGCTTTGCCCATGCCATCCGCCTGGGCCGCGGCCTGGCCCGCGAGGAGCACGCCAGCTCCGGTACCGCCGCCCGCGTGGAGATGATCTGCAACGATTTCAGCATCCCGCTGGTGCAGTACGCCGAGGTACGCCGCTCCCCGATGACCGCCGTGTCCTGAGCCCAAAGCTTGGCGGTACGTTGCGGCGCGGCGTGCGTGCGTCGCGAAATTTGTTACGATCGCTTCAACGGCTACGCAGGGGTAGCCGGGAGTGATCGACATGCAAACACCGTATGTGCAGCCCGCCCTTTGGCGCGGCTTGCAGCTGTTTGCAGGGATGCTGTGGGGGAAACCGGCCAAACCAGCTACCGCGGGCGCGACAGCGCGTGCGGCGGGCGATCTGGTGACGTGGCGGGCCGGCGCGCGATCGCGCCGCGAGGATGAACTCGAACGCATGCGCGACGACGCACCTCTGACTTGACGGCGTCCCGACCCGGTTTCGGGCTCGTCGTTCCGGCGAAGGCAAGCTGTTGTCCGCAGCAGATCCGTCCTTGACGTCCACCGCGTCAAGGCGCAAGACGGGCGTTGCGTGGCCCACCTCGACACGCCCGCTTGCCCCTTCGTCGGTCCGGCGGAGGCTGGCATTGTCCTTCCGTCATGCCACCACACGGCGCGCGGGCCAGAGCGTGGCCATGGCAGCCCACGGGCGTCGGGTTCCGCTGTCGTCGCAGGCCACCCGCCCGTCATGGCGTGGTGGGTCATGCATCGCGCGTGACGCGGCCCCCACGACCTGATCCGTTAGACTTGCACCATGCGCGGCGGTCATCGCCGCGCATGCATTCTTGCGTCCACGACCGCGCACCATGTTTGCGCGATGTCCCGGTACAGCGCCATGGACGCCGCGTGATCCACCGTGCCGGTGCACCGCGTCAGCGTGCGCGCCGGACTCCACCGCAGGCAAGAACTTCATGAACACACAAACCGTTTCACTGATCGGCGTTCCCACCGACATCGGCGCCGGCCACCGTGGCGCCTCGATGGGGCCGGAAGCCATGCGCGTCGCCAACCTGGCCGCCAAACTCGAACAGCGCGGCCTGCAGGTAATCGACCGCGGCAACCTGCAGGGGCCGCTCAATCCGTGGCTGCCGCCGGTCGACGGCTATCGCCATCTCGACGAAGTGGCCGCATGGAATACGGCCGTCTATACGGCTGTTCGCCAGGAGCTGCAGTCCGGCCGCCTGCCGATCATGCTCGGCGGCGACCATTGCCTCGCCATCGGCTCGATCAGCGCGGTGGCCGACCACTGCCGTGAAACCGGCAAGCAGCTGCGCGTGCTGTGGCTCGACGCGCATTCGGATTTCAACACCGCCGAGGCGACGCCGTCGGGCAACATCCATGGCATGCCGGTGGCCTGCCTGTGCGGCCGCGGCCCCCGGGTGCTCACCCACATCGGCAGCGCCACCCCCGCGATCACCCCCGACGTGATCCGCCAGATCGGCATCCGCTCGGTCGACTACGGCGAGAAGCAGCTCGTGCGCGAAGCCAACGTGGGCATCTTCGACATGCGCCGGATCGACGAGGACGGCATGAAGCGGGTGATGGAGCAGGCACTGGAAGGCATGGACGACAACACCCACCTGCACGTGAGCTTCGACGTCGACTTCCTCGACCCCAGCATCGCGCCCGGCGTCGGCACCACCGTGCGCGGCGGCCCCGGCTACCGCGAGGCGCAGCTGTGCATGGAAATGATCTCCGACAGCGGCCGGATGGCCTCGCTCGACCTGGTCGAGCTCAACCCCGCCTTCGACCGCCGCAACGCCACCGCCAAGCTGGCGGTGGATCTGATCGAGTCGCTGTTCGGCAAATCCACGCTGATCCGCTGAGGCATTCATTGGTCGCGGTCGCACTCAACCATCGCGTGACGCCCGCGGCCGGATTGCCTTGGCGGGGCGATGACGTAAACTGAAATCTTTACTTGCGCAGCGCAGCATGCAGACTCGAGTCCTTACCGGCATCACCACCACCGGCACCCCCCACTTGGGCAACTACGTCGGGGCGATCCGTCCCGCCGTCGCGGCCAGTCGACGGGCGGACGTGGACGCGTTCTACTTCATGGCCGATTACCACGCGTTGATCAAGAGCGACGACGCGGCGCGGATCGAGCGGTCGCGGCTGGAGATTGCGGCGAGCTGGCTGGCGGCGGGGCTCGATCCGGCGCGGGTGACGTTCTATCGGCAATCGGACATCCCGGAAATCCCCGAGCTGACCTGGTTCCTGACCTGCATCGCGTCCAAGGGCATGCTCAACCGCGCGCACGCATACAAGGCGGCGGTGGACAAGAACGCCGCGGCAGGCGAGGACGCCGACGCCGGCATCACCGCCGGCCTGTACATGTATCCGGTGCTGATGGCGGCCGACATCCTGGCGTTCGATGCGCACCAGGTGCCGGTGGGGCGCGACCAGATCCAGCACATCGAGATGGCGCGCGACCTCGGCCAGCGTTTCAACCATCTGCACGGGCGCGAATTCTTCGTGCTGCCCGAGGCGCTGATCGAGGAGCAGGTGGCCACGCTGCCGGGGCTCGACGGACGCAAGATGTCCAAGAGCTACGACAACACCATCCCGCTGTTCGCTGGCGGCAAGAAGCAGCTGCGCGAGGCGATCATGCGCATCGTCACGGATTCGCGCCTGCCCGGCGAGCCGAAGGACCCGGACAGCTGCGCGCTGTTCACCATCTTCCGCGCCTTTGCCAGCGAGACCGAAACGGCGGCATTCCGCCGCGCGTTGGAGGAGGGGCTCGGCTGGGGTGAAGCCAAGCAGGTGCTGTACGAGCGCATCGAAGCCGACGTGGCGCCGATGCGCGAGCGCTACGACACGCTGATGGCCGACCCGGCCGCGATCGAGGTGATCCTGCAGGAAGGCGCGCGCAAGGCGCGGGCGATCGCCACGCCGAAAGTGGCCGGCCTGCGCGAGGTGCTGGGTTTGCGTGCGATGCGCACGGCTGGCGCAGCGGCGGGCCCGGCGCGGCCGGCGAAGGTGCAGCGCGTCGCACGGCTGGCCAGTTTTCGCGACGACGACGGCCGCTTTCGTTTCCGCCTGTTCTCGGCCGAGGGAGAGGAGCTGCTGCTGTCGGTGCCGTTCGCCGACCCCAAGGCGGCGGGTGCAAGCCAGAAGCGCCTGAAGCAGTTGGGCGCCACCGCGGCCGTGGTGCAGGTGCGCGGCGCGAATCTGGTGCTGGAGATCGATGGCGAGGCCGTGGCGAGCACGCCGGATTATCCGGACGAAGCCGCGCGCGAGCAGGCGCTGACGCGCCTGCGGCTCGCGCTGGACCAGCTCGCGACGCAGGATTGAATGGTCGTGGTGCTCTCGTCGTTCCGACTCGCCGCCGCGCCCTGAAAGGAGATATCCGTGCGTTACCTGTCCATCCTGTTGTTGGCCCCCTGGCTGCTGGTGCTGTGCGTGATCTACTGGATCTGGCCGCGCAGCCTGCCGCGAACGGCGGGCCGGCGCACGTTCGACGTGCTGGTGCTGCTGCTGGCCGGCATCGCCACCGCGCTCGCCGCGCTTGCCGGTTTCGATTCGGCCGTGCTGCCGGAGCCGGGCGAATTCGGCCCGGTCAGCGGGTCGATCTGGCAGCAGGTGCTGCCCGCGTTGTGGGGCTACGGCGCATTTGCCGCGGTGATCGTGCCGGCGCTGGTGCTGCGCCAGTGGTGGTGGGGGCGCAAGCGCTGATCGTGTCCCGGCGCGGTGCGGGCCGCGCCTGCGTCATGCCCTTTGCATGACCAATGGCCGTCGAGGAATTCAAACCTTCGCGGCAAGCTGTGCATCTACCCCATGCCGAGCGCGCCGGTTCCACTGCGCCGCGCGGCATTCTCTCCCCGTGGATTCCCCGACATGCGCCTTGCATGCCTGTTGTTCCTGACCCTGGCCGCGGCCTCGGCGCCGGCGCTCGCCGTCGAGATTGACGGTCACATCCAGCCGGCCGAGTGGGCCGGCGCACGACACATCACCGATTTTCGCCAGACCCAGCCGCTCAACGGCCAGCCCGGCACGCTGCATACCGAGGCCTGGGTGCTGGCGACGCCGGAGGGGCTGGCGGTGGCGTTCCGCTGCGACCAGCCACCGGAGGTGCCGCGCACGCGCCAGCGCGTGCAGCGCGATTTCGACGACCAGGTGGACCGCGTCAACGTGATGGTCGACTTCAACGGCGACGGGCGCACCGGCTACGATTTCGTGGTCAGCTCGACCAACGGCATCAACGATGCGGTGATCACCAACGAGAGCCGGTTCAACAAGGACTGGGACGGCAGCTGGCAGCACGCGGTGAGCGAAGATGCGGCCGGCTGGAGCGTGGAGATCCTGATCCCCTGGTACACCGCGCCGATGCATGCGGCGAAGGACGGCCAGCGCACGCTCGGCATCTATCTCGATCGCGTCACCGGCTCCACCGGCGAACGCGACGCATGGCCGGTGGCCAGCTTCATGCGCCCGCGCTTCCTGTCCGAGTTCGAGCGGATCGAGGTGCCGCAGTACCACCAGTCGCTGTTTGCGATCACGCCGTATGCGTCGGGCCTGTACGACAACGTGCGCGGCCGCAGCCATTTCCAGCAGGGCGCCGACATCCTGTGGAAACCGAACGGCCAGTTCCAGCTGACCGCGGCGTTGAACCCGGATTTCGGCCAGGTCGAGAGCGACGACCTGGTGGTCAACTTCGGCGCCACCGAAACCTACGTCAGCGACAAGCGCCCGTTCTTCACCGAGAACCAGGGCATCTTCGATTTCAGCCTGCTCGACGACAACAGCCAGCTGGTCTACACGCGCCGCGTCGGTGGTCCTTCGGACGATGGCATGGGCGCGGCGGACATCGACGCCGCGGTGAAGCTCAACGGCAGCGTCGGCACCACCAGCTACGGCGTGCTGGCCGCCGACGAGGACGGTCGGGCCGGGCGCTTCTTCGGGGCTGCGCGGGTGACCCACGACTTCGGCACGCAGAGCCTGGGCATGCTGCTGACCCGCGTCGACCGGCCATGGCTGGATCGCGAGGCGACCGTGCTCGGCGTCGATCACCACTGGCAGCCCACCGCGCAGCTGACCATCGCCACCAACGTGGTGGCCAGCGACATCCTGCAATCGGGAACGCACACGCGCGACAGCGGCGGCACCGTCATCGCCGACCTGGAAATGGGCGACGGCTGGCGCCAGCAATGGCTGGGCATGCACTTCGGCGACCGGCTGCAGGTCAACGATTTCGGCTACCTCGAACGCAACAATTTCAACTACGCCCACTGGGAGGTGCGCAAGCGCTACGCCTCGCTGCCGGCGGACTCGGCCTACAGCTCGCACGACTGGCATTTCCGCGTCGACGCGCTGGACAACGACCACGGCCTGCGCCTGCGGCGGCAATTGCGCATCCGCCGCACCAGCACGTTGCGCGACGGCACCACCGAGGATGCACAGCTCAACGTCAACACGGCCGGCTGGGACGACTTGCTGACGCGCGGGCATGGCGCGCTGTTCCTGCCGCCGTCGCTGGATTTCTTCTACGAGCGCATCAGTCCGCGCCACGGCGATTGGGCGTTCAAGCTGGATGCGGAGGTTTTCACCGGCGGCCTCGGCGGCAACCGGCAGGCCGCCTTCGACATCGAGTTCGTGCCCACCTACTTCATCAACGACGCCTTCAGCGTATACGCCGGGCCGTCCTGGCAGCGCATTCCGGACTGGCTGGTCTGGCAGCACGACAACCTGATCGGCCGCTTCGACCAGCACACGCTGCAACTCGATGCCGGTTTCGACTGGGCCATCGACCCGCGCCAGGAACTGCGCGTGAAGCTGCAGGCGATCGGCCTGGACGCGCGCCTGCGCGGCGGCTACCGCGTCGGCGCCAGCGGCCGCGCCGAGGCCAGCGACGAGCCGATCGACGACTTCAACGTGCGCAACCTCGGCCTGCAGATCCGCTACCGCTACGAGCTGGCTCCGCTGTCCTACCTGTACGTGGTCTACGGCCGCGGCGGTTACGCGATGGATGGCCTGGCGCGCCACACGGGCGATGTCCTCGGCAACAGCTTTGCGTTGCGCGACGACGAGCAACTGCTGGTCAAGCTGAGTTACCGCTTCGACATGTAGCGGCGCGCGTCGTCGCATCCGCGCGACTTCCGTGGGCGCTCCACCCGGATCGAGGCGGCGCAGTGCGAGAATGGCCGCATGGTCGCGCTCAAGTATCTCCAGGCATACCCCGCCACGCTGCAGGGCAAGGTGCGCGCGCTGATTGCGCAGGAGCGCCTGGGCGAGCACCTGGCCAGGCGTTACCCGGCGCGCCACGACGTGCAGAGCGACAAGGCGCTGTATGCCTACGTGGCTGCCTTGAAACAGCAGCACATGAAGAATGCACCCGGCATCGACAAGGTGCTGTACGACGCCAGGCTCGACGTGCTGCGCAACGCGCTTGGCCTGCACACCGCGGTCTCGCGCGTGCAGGGCGGGCGGCTCAAGGCGAAAAAGGAGATCCGCGTGGCCAGCCTGTTCAAGGCCGCTGCGCCGGAGTTCCTGCAGATGATCGTGGTGCACGAACTGGCGCACCTGAAAGAGATGGAGCACAACAAGGCGTTCTACCAGCTGTGCACGCACATGTTGCCGGACTACCATCAGCTGGAGTTCGACCTGCGTGTCTACCTGACCTGGCGCGAGCTGCCGTCGAACGACACCACCCCCTCGCAGGCATGACGATGGACAGCGCGGCGTTGCAGAAATACCTGTTGCAGTTGTTCGAGCGCCACGACGTCGAGCTGGAAGCGGACGAGGACGGCTGGCTGGTCACCGACGGCGACTTTCCGGCGATCCGCGCTGCCTGGCATGCGGGTGCGGCGGGCGAGCCCGGCCGGCTCGACGTCGACGTGGTGCTGAGCGAGGAGCGCTACATCGAGGAGAGCTTCGCCGGAGCGGGCGGCGGCGACACCGGTTGCCGCGACGCGCTGCGCGCGTTCGAGCACGATGCGTTCCACCCGCTGCTGGCCGCGTGCTGGTACGTCACCGACGACCGCCGCATGCGCATTGCCGCGTGGGAGATCGGCGTGCGCACGTGGGACGTGTTCATCGGCCCGTTCGGTGCACGCGGCGCGGATGCCGCCAGCATGCCCACCGAGGCGCTGGCGTCGATCGAGGCGGCATTGAAGCGCGAAGCGCTCAGCCCCGAACTGCACTGGGTGCGCCTCGTGCACAGCCATGCCGCGGATGGCGATTCGCGCTGCGAGGCACTGCTCGACAACGAGCTGTGGACCGCCGGCACGCTGGCGCTCGCCAGCGTCGCATGGCCGCAAGCCGGCGACTACAGCGCGCGCTGTTTCCTGTTGCTGGACGTGCGCGATTATTGAACGGGCGCCACCCGCCGGGCACGCGCGAAGTCTTCCGGTTTGGGTGGTGAATCCCTGGCGGGCATGGCGCAGCGATAGCAAGCTGGCGCTACCGCAGATGCGGCAGCCACAGCATCATCGACGCGGCGAAGATGCCGGCCGCCGTCAGCAGCGTCGCGGCAAACAGGCTCGCGGCCATGGCCGTGCGTCCGCGCGACCCGCCTCGGTCCTGCGCGTGGAAGTAGAGCTGGAGCACGGCCAGCGGCAGCAGGTACTGGGCGAACGCGAGGGTGGTGAGCGCCGGCCCGGTGAACGTCTCCGGGTCGAAACCCGCCGGCCCCTGGTTCAGCAATATCCAGAACGTCAGGCCGATGCGGAAGAACCACACGCCGCTCACCGCCAGGAACAGGCGCAGCGCCCAGCGCCGATGCAGTGCGAAGCGACGGTCCATGGCGTGGCGCAACGCCATCGCCGCACACAACAGGATCAGGATCGCGTTGATGCTGATCGCGACGTGCTGCCATGGGCCGCCCACCTTGGTTCCCGTCCATACCATCGCCAGGCCACCCACGCCCATCACGAACGCCGAGGCGAGATAGATGCGTCCGTTCCAGCGATGGAAACGCGGGAACCGCCGCCGCACGCCCGTCGCCAACTGAAGCAGGCCGCCGATGGTGATCAGCGCCGCGAAAGCCAGGTGCGCGGCCACCGCGGCGTTGTGCAGCGGATCTCCCGCCACGTGGGCGCGTGGAAAGATCCGGTTCCAGGCGTCGAATTGGCCGAGCAGCGCGGTGCGGCCGTAAAAGCCGAACAGGTACGCGACGAAGATCAGCTGGCCCAGTCCGGCCACCACGAACCAGCCCGTCGCCGCGGCCTGCAGCACGGATTTTCCGTGCGCAGGTGGTCGCGTGCCAGCGAAGGCCGCCGCCGGTGAATTGCGTATCCGTGGATCGGAGGCGCAAAGGCTGTCGCTGGCAGGCGTCGTCGCGTCGGGCGGAGGAGTCATCGGGCCGGTTCCGGAGTGCATTGCCCGGCAGTGTTGCCAGTGGCGGCATTGCCGGGAACACGTCAGGCGACGGACGGCGGTTTGAGGTTGCCGAGGCACGGTGGGAGACGACGGCGAGCGCTGCCGCCGACCGGTTTCCCCGCGCGGCGGCCTGCGCGCCCGAAGTCGGAGGGCAGCGCCTCGACTTCCTCGCCCTCAAGTGCGAACGGATCTGGATCGGGTACGGCGGTACTGCGCGTCGCCGGTAGCGCGGGATGTTGTCCGGGAACGGGGGCCGTACCCGCCCGCGAGCGTGAAAGAAACAGGGCGCCCGCGGGCGCCCTGTTTTCTGCCGGGGGTCGCCCGCTCAGTTCGGCAGGGACAGATCGTCCAGCAGCGCCTTGAGGAAGCGGGCTGCTTCGCCGCCGGTGGCGGCGCGGTGGTCGAAGGTCAGGCTGATCGGCATGCGCCGGTGCACTTCGATGCCGCCCATCACCGCCACCACGTCGTGGCCGAGCTTGCCGGCGCCGATGATGGCGACGGTCGGCGGCACCACGACGGGCGTGGCGTAGCGGCCGGCGAACATGCCGAAGTTGCTCAGGCTGATGGTGTAGCCGGACAACTCGGAGGCGGGGATGGTGCGGTCCTCGACCTGCGTGCGCAGGCGCTTGATCGCGGTGCGGATGCCGGCCGCGTCGAGCATGTCGGCGTTGCGCAACGCCGGCACGAACAGGCCGTCGTCGGTGTCCACCGCGATGCCGATGTCCACCTGCGGGTGCAGCGTGCGGGTGAGGTTCTTGCCGTCGAACCATGCGTTCAGCGCCGGCACCGTCTTGCACGCGGCGACGATCGCGCGGATCAGGCGCGCGGTGATGTCCTGCTTGCCGATCCAGGCGTGCAGGTCGGCGTCGTCGACCAGGGTGGTCGGCACGACCTGCGCGTGGGCGTCGGCCATCACTCGGGCCATGTTGCGACGCACGCCCTTCAACTGTTCCGGCTGGCCGGTGGCGGTGACGCTCGGCGGCGCGGTGCGCACCGGCTTGCCGGCCAGCGAGACCGGTCCGCGCTGCGGCTCGGCCGGCGGCAGTTCGGGCGCCAGGTGGCGGCCGGCGGAAGCGGGCACGGCGCGGGCCGGGGCGGCACCGAGCGCGGCGGTGCCGTTCGCGGCGGCGTCCTTGACGTCCTTCATCGTGACCACGCCGCCGGCGCCGCTGGGGCTCACGCGGGAGAGGTCGACCTTGAGCTTCTTCGCCAGCGCGCGTACCGCCGGCACCGCCTTCACGCCGCCGATGCTGGCCGCCTGCTCGACGTGCACGGTGTTGCCGCTGACCATCGCGCCGACCACGGTGCCTTCGTCTTCGCGCTCCTTGCCGGTCTGCGCGATCTCGCCGCCTTCGTCCGAGGCGATCACCTGGTCGTCGGCGTCGTCCGGGTTCGGCGTGGGCGTGCCGGCGCCGGCGGCCGGCTTTTTCGGGCCGTGGTGGTGGCCGGTGGCCTCGGCCTCGGCGCGCTGCTTGGCGTTCGGATCGGGTTCGAACTCGGCCAGCGCGGCGCCGGTCTCGATGATGTCGCCGGGTGCGCCATGCAGCTTGACGACCTTGCCGGTGTAGGGCGAGGGCACGTCGACCACCGCCTTGGCGGTTTCCATCGAGCACAGCGGTGCGTCGAGCTTGATGGTGTCGCCCACCTTCACGTGCCACTCGACCACGGTCGCGTCGGGCAGGCCTTCGCCGAGGTCGGGGAGGTAGAACGTCTTGATGTCAGCCATTGGTTTTTCCGGGAATAGGGAATAGGGAATGGGGAATCGGAAGAGCGGGCGGGCATTGCGCTTTGGCTTTGCCCATTCCCTATTCTCTATTCCCGATTCCCGGCGGCAAGCTCAGCTTGCCGCCAACGTGCGCTTCGCCGCGTCGACGACGCGTTCCACGCTCGGCAGGTATTTCATTTCCAGGCGGAACAGCGGGATGTGGGTGTCGGGGCCGGTGACGCGTTCGACCGGGGCAAGCAGGTCGTACATGCATTCCTCGGCCAGGCGGGCGGCAATCTCGGCGCCGAAGCCGGCGGTCTTGGGGGCTTCGTGCACGATCACGCAGCGACCGGTCTTGGCCACCGACTCGGCGATGGTGTCGAAGTCCAGCGGGGTCAGCGTGGCCACGTCGATCACTTCGGCGCTGATGCCTTCGGCGGCCAGCGCGTCGGCCGCTTCGAGCGACTCCTTCACCTGCGCGCCCCACGTGACGATGGTGACGTCGCTGCCGTCGCGCAGCACGAAGCACACGTCCAGCGGCAGGGCTTCGCCATCGTCCGGCACCTCTTCCTTGTACTGGCGGTAGATGCGCTTGGGCTCGAAGAACATCACCGGATCGGGGTCGCGGATCGCGGCCAGCAGCAGGCCGTAGGCGCGCGCCGGGGAGGAGGGCAGCACCACGCGCAGGCCGGGGATATTGGTGAACAGGTGCTCGTTGGCCTCGGAGTGATGCTCCGGTGCGCGGATGCCGCCGCCCCACGGCGCACGCCACACGGCCGGCACGGTGAGGCGGCCGCGGGTGCGGTTGCGCATGCGTGCGGCATGGCAGGCGATCTGCTCCATCATCGGGTAGATGAAGCCCTCGAACTGCGCCTCGGCGACCGGCTTCATGCCCTGCACGGCGAGGCCGACGGTGACGCCGGCGATGGTGGTTTCGTCCAGCGGCGTGTCGAGCACGCGCAGTTCGCCGAATTTTTCCTGCAGGCCCTGGGTGGCGCGGAACACGCCGCCGTTGACGCCGACGTCTTCGCCCAGCACCACGACCGATTCGTCATGGGCCATTTCGTAGGCGAGCGCCTGGGTGACCGCTTCGATGAGAGTGATTTGTGCCATGGCTTAGTGGGCCTTCTGGTCAAGCGAGAGAACGTGGTCGCGCTGTTTTTCGAGGTCGGCGGGCAGCTCCGCGAAGGTGTAGTCGAACATCGCCGAGACCGGCTGGGTCCTGGTTTCCAGGTACGCGTTGACCTCGTTGTCCATCCACTCGTCGCATTCGGCCTTCCACGCCTCTTCCTTCGCGTCGTCCCACACTTTCTTCGCCACCAGCCAGTTGCGCAGGCGCTTCATCGGCTCCTTGGCCCAGGCTTCGTCGACCTCGTCCTTGCCGCGGTAGCGACGCGCGTCGTCGGCGGTGGTGTGGTCGCCCAGGCGATAGGTGACCAGTTCCAGCACGCTGCCGCCTTCGCCGTTGCGCGCGCGATCGAGTGCGTCCTCCATCGCCTTGCGCACCGCGATGATGTCGTTGCCGTCGACCTGGATGCAGAACAGGCCGGCCGCGATGCCCTTCTGTGCCAGCGTCGGCGCACCGGACTGGATCTTGCGCGGCACCGAGATCGCCCACTGGTTGTTGACGATCACCGCCACCAGCGGCAGGTTCTGCGCGCCGGCGATGTTGATCGCGCCGTAGAAATCGCCCTTGGACGAACCGCCGTCGCCGATGGTGCACACCGCCACGCGCTTCTCGCCGCGGATCTTGAACGCCAGCGCCGAGCCGGCCGCGTGCAGGCATTGCGTGGCGATCGGCACGCTCCACGCGAAGTCGTGGCGCGCCGGCTCCTTCTGGTAGTCGTTGCCGCGTTCGTCACCCCCCCAGTACATGTAGACCTCGCGCGGCTGCACGCCGCGATACAGCTGCGCGCCGTATTCGCGGTAGCTCGGTGCGTAGACGTCTTCGGGCTTCATCGCGCTGCCGATGCCGACATGGGCAGCCTCGTGGCCGAGGCAGCTGGCGTAGGTGCCCAGCTTGCCGGTGCGCTGCAGCGCGATCGACTTGGCGTCGAACACGCGGGTGGACAGCATCAGCTTGTACAGCTCGACCATGTGGTCGAGGTCCTTGGCGAAGGCCGGGAGATCCTTGCGGACTTCCTTGCCTTCGGCATCGAGGTACTGCAGGTATTCGATTTCAAACTTGGCGGCGATGGTCACGACTCGCTCCGGAGTGAGTACAGAGGAAAACCTGGTGGCGCATGTCCCGCCGGTTGCGATCGGGCCGCAAACGACTGCGCAAGACCGCGCTTGATAACAGGCTGGCATGTTGCACTGCAAGGTACAGTGCAGCATGCGTGGCGGTATGGAAGGGCGGTTGCGGAGCCCGAAACCCCTGCAGGAGAGCACTCCGTGCGCGATGCTTCCGCGAATCCCGGATTCCGTTCCGGAAAGCATCGCGCACGGGGAGGGCTGCGCCTCTGTCCTGGATCAAGGTTCATGCGTCGCCCCAGCCGTTACCATGCCCGTTTCCGATGACACGACGGAACACCATGAGCGACAACCAGCGCGATCTCGAAGCGGGCATCCAGACCGACCTCAACGGACAGATCACCTACGGCGGCTACCTGCAGCTGGACACCTTGCTGTCGGCGCAGCAGCCGCTGAGCAATCCGCCGCATCACGACGAGATGCTGTTCATCGTGCAGCACCACGTGGCCGAGCTGTGGATGAAGCTGATGCTGCACGAGCTCACCGCCGCGGTGGCGCACCTGCAGCGCGATGATGTCGATGCCTGCCTGAAGATCCTGGCGCGGGTGAAGCAGGTGCAGCGCCAACTGTTCGAGCAATGGGCGGTGCTGGAGACGCTCACTCCGTCGGAATACCTGGAGTTCCGCGGCGTGCTGGGGCCATCGTCGGGTTTCCAGTCGCTGCAGTACCGCAAGATCGAGTTCACCTTGGGCAACAAGAATGCCGCGATGCTCAAGGTGTTCGCGCATGACCCGGTCGCGCAGGCCGGATTGCGTGCGGTGCTGGAGGCACCCAGCCTGTACGACGAGTTCCTGCGCTACCTGTCGCGCCGCGGCCATGCGGTGCCGGCCGAGCTGCTCGATCGCGACTGGACCCAGCCCTACCGCCGCAACGCGGGCCTGCTGCCGGTACTCAAGCGCATCTACGAGGGCCGTGCGGATTTCTGGCCGGAGTACCACCTGTGCGAGCAACTGGTGGACGTGGAGGAGAGCTTCCAGCTTTGGCGCTTCCGCCACATGAAGACGGTGGAGCGCATCATCGGCCATCGCCGCGGCACCGGCGGCTCGTCCGGGGTGAGTTTCCTGAAGAAGGCACTGGACCTGGAGTTTTTCCCCGAGTTGCTCGACGTGCGCACCGAACTCGGCGTCTGACGACGGCGACTCGCTCAGCCGGAAACGGCGTCGAGCGCGTCGGCGTCGATGCCGAACTCGCGCGCCAGCGCCGCCGCGCCCAGCGGGGTAGGTGTCAGTGCGCGGCTGCTCGGCCGCCGGCGCAGCCAGCCGACCCGATCGATCATGCCGTGCGCCAGATCGCGTCCCAGCGTACCGCCGACGTGATGGCGGCGTTCGGTCCAGTCCAGGCATAGCCGGCCGCGCAAGGTGGCCGGGCTGTCGGCGGCCAGCAGGTCGAGCCGCTGCAGCGCGTCGCGTCCTGCCCGGCTGAGGCCGCAACCGTCGCCATCGAGTTGCAGCCAGCCGCGTTGCAGCAGCGATTCGCGCAACAGCACGCCGAGCTGGCCGGCCAGATGGTGGTAGCACAACCGCGCACGCCACAGCGACGGATCGCCCGGCCGCTGGCGCGGTGGCGGTCGTGGCATCAGGCTGGCCATCGCCTCCAGGGCGGCGGCCACGTCGGCATTGGCCAACCGGTAGTAGCGGTGGCGGCCCTGCGGCTCGACCGCGACGAAGCCCTCGGCGACCAGTCGCGCCAGGTGCGCGCTGGCAGTGGCGGCACTGATGCCGGCCAGTTGGGCCAGCTCGCCGGCAGGCAGGGCGACGCCATCCAGCAGCGCCGCGAGCATCGCGGCGCGGCTGGGTTCGGCCAGTGCGGCGGCGGGTTTGAACAGGTGTTCGGGCCAGACGGTTTTGCGCATGCCCGCAGTGTAAGTCGGCGGCCGCGGGGAGGTTTCGTCGCGCGACGAAGCATGGCGGTGGCGACGGTGCGCCGGCGTGCCGCGGGTTGACGGCGCGCCGTGGGCCGGTTACATCTTCGACGCAATATCTTGCGATCACGCCGGCCGCAGCCGGCGCATCACTCTCACGGAAACCCCATGACGACGAGCAACTCCACGGCCGCGCCGCTGCCGGAATACCCGCAACTGCTTGGCCACCCGCGACCGCTGTGGATGCTGTTCATGTCGGAGTTCTGGGAGCGCTTCGCGTTCTACGGCATGCGCTGGGCGCTCACGCTCTACATCGTGGCGCAGTTCTGGGACGGCAACGACGCCGGCCAGGCGGATGCCAGCCGCACCTACGGCGCGTACCTGGCGCTGGTCTACGCCACCGCGGTGTTCGGCGGCTACGTGGCCGACAAGATCCTCGGCTACCAGCGCTCGATCCTGCTCGGCGCGGTGGTGATGGCGGCCGGCCTGTTCATGATCATGCTGCCCAGCCACGAGGTGTTCATGCTGGGCCTGGCCACGATCATCGTCGGCAACGGCCTGTTCAAGCCGAACATCTCCTCGATGGTCGGCCAGCTCTACGCGCCGGGCGACTCGCGCCGCGACCGCGGCTTCACGCTGTTCTACATGGGCATCAACGCCGGTGCGCTGATTGCGCCGGTGCTGACCAGCATCCTGGCCAACAAGGTGTTCGGCACGCCCGGGCACCACAGCTACAACGTGGTGTTCGCCGCCTCCGGCGTGGGCATGCTGATCAGCCTGGTGTGGTTCTGGTTCGGCCGGCGCCAGCTCGGTCCGGTCGGCCGGCCCTCGCCGGAGATGGCCAACCCGATGCGCGTGGTGTACGTGGCGATCGGCGTGCTGGTGGCGATCCCGCTGGTGTACCTGCTGATGGATCGCGCCGGCGCGGTGGTGCTGCAGTGGCTCCTCACCGCGCTGTTCCTGGGCGTGGGCGTGATGCTGGTGATCGAGGCGATCCGCACCGGCCGCGTGCAGATCCAGCGGGTGATCGCGATGCTGATCATCTTCACCTTCAACGTGCTGTTCTGGATGTTCTTCGAACAGGCCGGCAGCTCGTTCAACTTCCTGGCGCAGCACATCGTGGATCGCGACCTGGGCGGCTGGATGTTCCCGATCGGCTGGTTCCAGTCGGTCAACCCGGTGGCGATCGTGCTGCTGGCGCCGCTGATCGCACTGGCCTGGGGCTGGCTGGACAAGCGGCGCATCGAGCCGTCGATCCCGCGCAAGTTCGGCCTGGGCCTGATCGGCAACGCGCTGGGTTTCGCGGTGCTGATGTATGCCTTGTCCAGCCTGGTCGGCGACAACGGCATGATTCCGCTGTGGACGCTGGTGCTGTGCTACGTGCTGCAGACCGCCGGCGAGTTGTGCCTGTCGCCGATCGGCCTGTCGATGGTGACCAAGCTGGCGCCGGTGCGGCTGGTCGGGCTGGGCATGGGCGGCTGGTTCCTGTCCACCGCGATCGGCAACAACCTGGCCGGCCTGTTCGCCGCCCACGTCAGCGGCGAGTCCGGCATGACCGTGGACTCGGCCCTCTCCGGCTACACCTCCGGCTTCTGGATCCTGCTCGGCGGCGGCGTGCTGCTGTTCCTGCTCGCGCCGCTGATCAACAAGCTGATGCACGGGGTTAGGTGAAGGCAGGGAATAGGGAGTAGGGAATAGGGAATGGTCAAAGCGGCAACGCGAAGCCTCGTCCCGCTCTTCCGATTCCCGATTCCCGATTCCCCACTCCCTGACTCTCAACCATTGACGCGACGCTTGGCGCCCGGTTACATCTGGGCGCTTGCGGCTGCCTCACGCATGCCGATGAAGGACTTGCATGAGCCAGACCGGTACCGTCGACGTCGTCCCGACGCCTGATTTCCCGCCATTGCTCGGGCATCCGCGACCGCTGTGGATGCTGTTCATGACCGAGTTCTGGGAGCGCTTCGCGTTCTACAGCGTGAGCTGGGCGCTGGCGTTGTACATCGTGGCCGAGTTCTACCACGGCGACAGTTCGGGCCAGGCGTGGGCCAGCGCGATCTTCGGTTCGTACACCGCGCTGATCTACGGCACCGGCATCTTCGGCGGCTGGGTGGCGGACAAGTTGATCGGCTATCAACGCACGATCCTGCTCGGTGCGGCGGTGATGGCGGCGGGACTGTTCGTGCTGGCGCTGCCCGACCGCGTGATGCTGCTGCTCGGGCTGGCGCTGGTGATCGTCGGCGACGGCCTGTTCAAGCCGAACATCTCCTCGATGGTGGGCCAGCTCTACGGCCGCGACGACCCGCGCCGCGACCGCGGCTTCACCCTGTTCTACATGGGCATCAATGCGGGCGCGCTGATTGCGCCGCTGCTTACCGGCTGGATGGCCGCGCAGTTCACCGCCACCCCGCTGGAGCAGAATTACCGGCTGGTGTTCATCACCGCCGGCGTGGGCATGCTGCTGAGCCTGCTGTGGTTCTGGTTCGGCCGGCGCCAGCTCAAGGGCGTGGGCCGGCCTGCGAACGGCGCGGAAAGCCGCTGGCGCGTGCTGTGGGTGGCGGCCGGCACGTTCGCCGCGGTGCCGGTGATGTACTGGCTGCTCTCGGGCATCGGCGCGCGCGGCCTGCAATGGGTGCTGGGTGCGCTGTTCGTGGTGGTGGCGGCGATGCTGCTGACGGAGGCGGCGCGGCACGGCCGGGTGCAGACCCGGCGGGTGATCGCGATGCTGATCATCTTCGCCTTCAACGTGCTGTTCTGGATGTTCTACTACCAGCTCGGCACCACCTTCAATTTCCTCGCCGAGAACCTGGTGGATCGCCGGCTGTTCGGCGGCTGGACCTTCCCGGTGGGCTGGTTCCAGTCGGTGAGCCCGCTGGCCATCATCGTGTTCGCGCCGCTGGTGGCGGCGGTGTGGGCGTGGCTGGACAGGCGCCGGCGCGAGCCCTCGATCCCGCGCAAGTTCGGCTTCGGCCTGGTCTTCAACGCGCTGGGTTTCCTGGTGCTGGTGTACGCACTGGGACAGCTGCTGGGCACCGACGGGCTGATCCCGTTCTGGCCGCTGGTGCTGTGCTACGTGATGCAGACCCTGGGCGAGCTGTGCCTGTCGCCGATCGGCCTGTCGATGGTGACCAAGCTGGCGCCGCCGAAGCTGGTGGGCTTCGCGATGGGCGGCTGGTTCCTGTCACTGGCGGTGGGCGGCAACCTGTCCGGCCTGTTCGCCAGCCGCATCACCGGCACCCACGGCCTCACCGCCAGCGCCGCACTCGACGGCTTCACCTTCAGCTTCTGGCTGCTGCTCGGCGCCGGCGCGCTGCTGCTCGCCATCGCGCCGCTGGTGAACCGGCTGATGCACGGGGTGCGTTGAGGCCGGGAATGGGGAATAGGGAATGGAGAATCGTCAAAGCTCACGCCGCGGCGCTGTGCTCTCCCATTCCCGATTCCCTATTCCCCATTCTCGGCCTTCAGGCCAGCAGCTTGTCCAGTATCCGCTCCAGCCACTGGCGCTCCTCGGCATCGAGTTTGGCCAGCACTTCACGTTCGCGGGCGCGGGCCATCGGGGCGACGTCGTCGTGGATGGCCCAGCCGGCGGCGCTGAGCTTGAGCACCGAGCGGCGCTTGTCGTTGTCGTGCACCGTGCGATCCACCCGGCCCGCGGCGACCAGGCGCGCCAGCGCGCGGCTCACCGCCACCTTGTCCATCGCCGTGCGCTCGGCCACCTCGCGCGCGGACAGCCCTTCGAAGCGGGCCAGCACCGCCATCACCCGCCATTCCGTCACCGAGAGATCGTGGCGGCTCTGGTAGTCGTCGGCGATCGTCTGGCTGATCGTGTTGGACAGGATCGACAGCCGGTAGGGCAGGAAGTGCTCCAGTTGCAACGGGGCGTGCTCGGCGCGGGCCGGCGTGCTCTTGTGGCGGAGGGACATGGACGGGTTCCTTGCAATTGGTTTCATTTGTAACTATAACGAAGGATTACCAGTGGTGATGGCACGCTCGTGGGCGGCCATCGTGCACCGACAATCAGGAGAGCGCCATGAACGCCCAGCCCAACCTTGGCATGCAGGTCAGCACCTTCGACAACCCGATGGGGATCGACGGCTTCGAATTCGTCGAGTTCGCCGCGCCCGCCGGTCGTGCCGGGGAGCTGCACGAACTGTTCAAGCGGATGGGCTTCGCGGCAGTGCTGAAACACAAGTCGCGGCCAATCACCGTCTACCGGCAGAACGGCGTGAACTTCCTGGTCAACGAGGACCCCGATTCCTTCGCCGCGGATTTCGCCAAGGCACACGGCCCCAGCGCCTGCGGTTTCGGCATCCGCTTCCGCAAGCCCGGCGCGCAGGTGCTGCAGGCGGTGCTCGACAACGGCGGCGAGCAGGTCGGCCACAAGGAAGCCAGCAAGGCGGTCAACGCGGCGGTCATCAAGGGCATCGGCGACTGCATGCTGTACCTGGTCGACCGTTACGGCAACCTCGGCAGCATCTACGACGCCGATTACGTGGCGATCGCGGGGGCGGAGCAGAACCCGACCGGGTTCGGCCTCACCTTCATCGACCATCTCACCCACAACCTGTACTTCGGCAACATGCAGAAGTGGTCGGACTACTACGAGAAGCTGTTCAACTTCCGCGAGATCCGCTACTTCGACATCAAGGGCGCCAAGACCGGCCTGGTCTCCAAGGCGATGACCGCGCCGGACGGCGTCGTGCGCATCCCGCTGAACGAGTCGAACGACCCGAAGAGCCAGATCAACGAATACCTCGACGCCTACCACGGCGAAGGCATCCAGCACATCGCCTGCTTCACCGACGACATCTACGCCACGGTGGAGAAGATGCGCGCGTCCGGCGTGGAGTTCCTCGACACCCCCGACACCTATTTCGAGGTGATCGACGAGCGCATCCCCGGGCACGGCGAGGACGTGCCGCGGCTGGCGAAGAACAAGATCCTGATCGACGCCGACAAGGAAACGAAGAAGCGCCTGCTGCTGCAGATCTTCACCCAGAACTGCATCGGCCCGATCTTCTTCGAGATCATCCAGCGCAAGGGCAACGAAGGTTTCGGCGAAGGCAATTTCCAGGCGCTGTTCGAGTCGATCGAGCGCGACCAGATGAAGCGCGGTTTCCTCTGAGGAGCGGTTCCCATGGCGATCGGCGTCAGCAAGGGTTACCAGTCGGGTTTCGGCAACGAGTTCGCCAGCGAGGCCATTCCCGGCACGCTGCCGGAAGGACAGAACTCGCCGCAACGCGTGGCGCACGGACTGTATGCGGAGCAGCTGTCGGGCACCGCGTTCACCGCGCCGCGTCATAGCAACCGGCGCAGCTGGCTGTACCGGATTCGCCCGGCGGCGGTGCACGAGCCGTTCCAGCCGCTGGCGCATGCCACCTTCCACAATCGTTTCGACGAGGCGCCGGCCACGCCGAACCAGTTGCGCTGGGATCCGCTGCCGCTGCCGGCGCAGCCGACGGATTTCATCGACGGCCTGGTCACCCTGGCCGGCAATGGCGGGCCGGCGGAGCAGGCGGGCATCGGCATCCATCTGTATGCGGCCAATCGCTCGATGCAGGGGCGGTTCTTCCACGACGCCGACGGTGAGCTGCTGATCGTGCCGCAACAGGGTCGGCTGCGGCTGGCCACCGAGCTGGGCGTGATCGAGCTGGAGCCGCAGGAGATCGCGGTGGTTCCGCGTGGCGTGCGCTTCCGCGTGGACCTGCTCGATGGCGAGGCGCGCGGTTACGTCTGCGAGAACTTCGGCGCGCTGCTGCGGCTGCCGGATCTCGGCCCGATCGGCTCCAATTGCCTGGCCAACGCGCGCGACTTCCTCACCCCGGTGGCAGCGTACGAGGACGTCGAGGGCGCGTTCGAACTGGTGGCGAAATTCCAGGGTGCGTTGTGGTCGGCGAAGATCGGCCATTCGCCGCTGGACGTGGTCGGCTGGCACGGCAATTACGCGCCGTACAAGTACGACCTGCGCCGTTTCAACACGATCGGCTCGATCAGCGTCGACCATCCCGATCCGTCGATCTTCACCGTGCTGACCTCGCCCAGCGACACCGCCGGCACGGCAAACGTGGATTTCGCGATCTTCCCGCCGCGCTGGCTGGTCGCGCAGCACACGTTCCGGCCGCCGTGGTTCCACCGCAACGTGGCCAGCGAGTTCATGGGCCTGATCACCGGCGTGTACGACGCCAAGGCCGAGGGCTTCGTGCCCGGCGGCGCCTCGCTGCACAACTGCATGAGCGCGCACGGCCCGGATGCGGCGACGTTCGAGAAGGCTTCGACTGCCGACCTGTCCAAGCCTGACGTCATCACCGCCACCATGGCCTTCATGTTCGAGACGCGCAAGGTGATCCGGCCCACGCAGCAGGCGCTGGACGCGCCGCAGTTGCAGCAGAACTATTACGCCTGCTGGCAGGGCATCGCGAAGCACTTCGCGCCGTGACGGCCATCCATCCACGAAGCACATACAAGGCGACACGATGAAACTCGGATCTCTCAAGGAAGGCGGCCGCGACGGCACGCTGATCGTGGTCAGCCGCGACCTCTCCCGCGCGGTGAAGGCCGACGCCATCGCGCCGACGCTGCAGGCGGCGCTGGACGACTGGTCGAACGCGGCGCCGCGGCTCAATGCGCTGTCCGAAGAGTTGAATGCCGGCCATGCCGCTGGCGCCTTTGCGCTGGACGTCCACGCGCTGGCCTCGCCGCTGCCGCGCGCCTACGAGTTCGTCGACGGCTCGGCCTACCTGCCGCACGTGGAGCGCGTGCGCAAGGCGCGCGGCGCCGAGGTGCCGGCCTCGTTCTACACCGACCCGCTGATGTACCAGGCCACCAGCGCCGGCTTCCTCGGCCCGCGCGATCCGGTGGTGGTGCCCAGCGAGGATTTCGGCATCGACCTGGAAGCGGAAGTGATCGTGGTCACCGACGACGTGCCGATGGCGGCGACGCCGACGCAGGCGTCCGGACACATCCAGCTGGTGGGCCTGGTCAACGACGTCAGCCTGCGCGGACTGATTCCGGGCGAGCTGGCCAAGGGCTTCGGCTTCCTGCAGTCCAAGCCGCGCTCCGCGCTGTCGCCGGTGCTGGTGACGCCGGACGAACTGGGCGACGCCTGGCAGGGTGACAAGCTGCACCTGCCGATGCGCACCTGGCTCAACGGCGCCTGGTTCGGCGAGGCCGAGTGTGGCGTGGACATGCAGTTCTCCTTCGCCGAGCTGGTGGCCCACGTGGCGAAAACGCGTCCGCTCACCGCCGGCACCATCGTCGGCTCCGGCACCATCGCCAACCAGGACACCGGCAAGGGCGCCTCCTGCCTGGCCGAGCAGCGCACCGTGGAAACGCTGCGCGATGGCAAGCCGTCCACGCCGTTCCTCAAGTTCGGCGACCGCCTGAAGATCGACGTCACCGACGCTGCCGGCGCCTCGATCTTCGGCTCCATCGAGCAGCAGGTCGAACCGCTCAAGCGCTGAAAGGCCGGGAATGGGGAATAGGGAATAGGGAATAGGGAATAGGGAATAGGGAATAGGGAATAGGGAATAGAGCATCATGCCCGTCGACACGCCGCGCGAGCCAAGCGCTTCACCGAGGACGGGCGATGCCTGCGTGTGAAGCGTTTCGCCAGCGGGAGCACCTCGGCGTGCGTGTTTCCCCGATTCCCGATTCCCTATTCTCCATTCCCTGCATCAAAGACGCTGCGGCAGGTTGACGCGACTTCCGGCGGGTTGATCCGGATCAAGGCGGACGGGCAGGGGGGTGGACAGACTCGTCCCCATGGCCACTCCCATCGAACCTCCCGACTTCGACCCTGCGCTGATTGCCCGTTACGACGTGGCCGGTCCGCGTTACACCAGCTATCCGACGGCGCCGCAGTTCAAGACCGAATTCGACGAAACCGTGCTGCGCGGCGTGATCCGGGCGTCCAACGAGGAGCCGATCCCGCGCCCGCTCTCGCTGTACGTGCACGTGCCGTTCTGCATGAGCCCGTGCTTCTACTGCGGCTGCAACCGCATCATCACGCGCGACCACAGTCAGGCCGATCGCTACCTCGAACGGCTGTACCGCGAGATCGAGCTGATCGCGCCGTTGTTCGACCGCGACCGTCCGGTGCGCCAGCTGCACTTCGGCGGCGGCACGCCCAACTTCCTCGACATCCGCCAGATGGGCGAACTGCTGGAATCGCTGGCGCGGCATTTCAGCTTCAGCCGCGCGGCGGATCGCGAATTCGGCATCGAGATCGACCCGCGCTTCGCCGACGGTGCCTATGTGCACGGCCTGGGCGAGCTGGGTTTCAACCGCATGTCGGTGGGCATCCAGGATTTCGACCCGGCGGTGCAGGAAGCAGTCAACCGCATCCAGAGTTTCGAGCAAACCCGCGAGGTGCTCGAGGCGGCGCGCAAGTCGTGGTTCCGCTCGACCAGCGTGGATCTGATCTACGGCCTGCCGCTGCAGACCGTCGAGGGCTTCAGCCGCACGCTGGAGCAGGTGGTGTCGCTCGACCCGGATCGCGTGGCCGTCTACGGCTACGCGCACCTGCCGGAGATGTTCAAGGCGCAGCGGCAAATCGCCGCAGCCGACCTGCCCGACGCCGCCACGCGGCTGGCCCTGTTCGGCCGCGCGGTGGCGCAGTTGTCGGCGGCGGGTTACGTCTATGTCGGCATGGACCATTTCGCCAAGGCCACCGACGAACTGGTGCTGGCGCAGCGCGCCGGCACGCTGCAACGCAATTTCCAGGGCTATTCGACCCACGGCCACTGCGACATCGTGGGGCTGGGCGTCAGCGCGATCGGCCGCATCGGCGACAGCTACAGCCAGAACGCGCGCGACCTGATGGGCTATTACGGGGCGCTGGACGCTGGCCGGCTGCCGGTGGCGCGCGGGCTGGAGCTGGATGAGGACGACCTGATCCGGCGCGAGCTGATCGGCGAGCTGATGTGCCACGGGGTGGTCGACAAGCAGCAGTTCGGTGCGCGCCATCGGCTGCTGTTCGACGAATATTTCGTGCGCGCGCGCGAACGCCTCGCGCCGCTGGTGGCCGACGGTTTGGTGGAAGACGACGCGCGCGAGGTGCGGGTGACCTCGCGGGGCCGTCTGCTGTTGCGTATCATCGCCATGTGCTTTGACGCCTATCTCGACGACAAGGCACAGGCGGCGCGCTATTCGCGCGTGATCTGATCCACGCAGCTCCGACCAGGCAACCCGATCGCATCATGGATTCCAAGCACCCGGCAGGGCGCCTGCCCGAGCCGCCCAATCCGATTGCCGACGACGGCGACGAGGCGCACTTCTGCGGTACCTGTGCGTTCTCCAGTGCCTGCATCGCTGCGGGCTACAACAAGCCCGAGCTGGCGCAGTTGCAATGCCTGGTCGAGCACGTCGGGCCGTTCCGTGCCGGCGAGCACATCTTCCGCACCGGCGATCCGTTCCGCGCGATCTTCGCGGTGCGCAGCGGCACGGTGAAAACCCGCATGGTGGACAAGGAGGGCCGCGAGCAGGTGCTGGGTTTCTACCTGCCCGGCGAGGTGATCGGCCTCAACGCGATCTATCCCGAGCACTTCCCCTGCGACGCGGTGGCGCTGGATACCTCGTTCTTCTGCCGTTTCTCCTTCCCCGCGATGAGCGCGCTGGCCTCGCGCATACCGGCAGTGCAGAAGCACCTGTTCCGCCTGTTGAGCAAGGAACTGGGCAGCGCCAGCCTGCTGGCCGGCGACCACAGCGCGGACGAGCGCATGGCGGCGTTCCTGATGGATCTCGCCGGACGCTATGCCGCGCGCGGTTTCTCCGCCACGCGCTTCCACCTCAGCATGTCGCGCGGCGACATCGCCAACTACCTGCGCCTGGCCGCCGAAACGGTGAGCCGCGTGCTGAGCCGCTTCCGCAGCCAGAACCTGATCCGCATCGAGGGTCGCGAACTGGAGCTGCTCAACCCCGATGCCCTGCGCCAGCTCGGCCAGGCGCTGCTGCCGGACTGAGTTCCAAGGTGTTCTGACCAGGCCGTCGTTCCAGCGAGGACTTGGCCATGGTGTCTCTAAGCTGCCGGCACGGCTTCCTCGATCACTCGCGGACGCGCGCGCGAGCGGCGATAGCTGGCGATGATGTCGCCGTAGTGGATCACCCGGCCGATCGTGTAGGTGGTGATGCGGGTGACGTCGCGCACCGGTTTCAGGTGGCTGGGGCGGAACGTGCCGTGGTAGCGCGAGGCGATCGGCACCGAGACGATGCCGAGTTTCTTCTCGCGCGAGGCGGCGATCAGGATGGCGGCCTCGAACACGAAGTTCTCCGCGGCCAGGTCGACCAGTTCCAGTGCCTCGCGCGGATACCAGCGCTGGCCGCTCTGGGTGTCGGCCACCGGTTGGGCGCAGGCCCACGAGATGCCCCAGTCGGCGACCGCGTTGGCCCGGCGACGGCCCTTCGGTTGCTGCGCCTTGTCCAGCAGCCGCGCGCCGATCACGATGTGTTGCGGGTAGCGCGCGGCGGCGGCGACGATGCGCGGGATGTCGCTGGCCAGGTGCTGGCCGTCGCCGTCCATCGTCAGTACCGCGTCGTAGCCCAGGCGCAGCGCCTCGCGGAAGCCCCGGCGCAGCGCCTCGCCCTTGCCGCAGCGTTGTTCGTGGCGCAGCAGGGTTACCGGCAGGCTGGCAGCGATATCCGGCGTGCGATCGTCCGAGCCGTCGTCGATCACGATCACCGGAGCCTCCAGCGCGAGCACGGATTCGATCACTGCGCGGATCGCCGCCTCCTCGTTGAGACAGGGGATCAGGACGCACCAGCGTGCGGTGGATGTATTCACGCGACCTTCTCCATGGCGATCTGCAATCCCAGCGCGGGGGCGGCGGCCAGCCGGCATGATCCCGCATTACTGGCCAGCACGGCGAGCAGGGCGAGGCTGCGGGCCGATGGATTGCCCCGGCACCAACCGGCCAGTGGCTCGGGCAGGGCATCGTCGGGCTGCGGCGGGGCCAGCTGCAGGTCGAGCCGGGCCAGCGTGGCCGCGCCCGCCGCAGGGGCCAGCACCAGCGCGCAGGCGAAAGGCTGGTCGCAGTCGGTGACTTCGGCCAGTGGCCAGCTGCCGGCGCCGTCGCTGCACACCAGCAACACCGCGCGTTGCTCGGTCAGCACCTGGCTGGCCGCTTCGAGCAGGCCGGCACCGAAGCTGGCTGCCTGCGCGGCGATCGCGGTGGACGGCGCGTGGCAGCCGGTGGCGATGGTCCAGTAGCCGACGGCGGCGTTGTGCACCGAGTTGTGGAAGCGGATCGGCGACAGCTCGGCCGGCGCATGGGCGAGCGTGGCGCACATGTAATCGGTGATCGTCTGGTCGCCGTGCGAGGAGGCGAACACGCACGCCAGCGTGGCGGCGTCGCGGCCGCTCATCGCGACCGCCTGTCCGGCCGCCTCGATCGCCAGCAGCACGCTGGCCGGCGCGCGCCGGCGCTCGTTCGGCGGCAGCGTGGCGGCAGTGGGGCGCGCCGGCGGCGGCGCTGGCGTCTGTCCGGCGAGCAGGCTGCGCAATGCGGCGAAGTCGGCCAGCTGCGGCGACCACAGGCCGATGCCTTCGACGTAGACGCGCAAGTCGCTCATGCGACGAACCCCGCGCGGGCGAAGGCCAGGCAGGCATTGTTGCCGCCGAAGCCGAACGAGTTGCTGAGTGCCACGTCGATGCGCTGCTGCTCGTTGTGCCAGGCGAACTGCGCGCCGCAGACCGGGTCGGGCGTGTCGCCGCCGAGGTTGCCGGGCACCAGGTCGTGTTCGATCGCCTGCAGCGCCATGGTCGCCTCGACGATGCCTGCGGCACCCAGCGTGTGGCCGGTGAAACCCTTGGTGGAGCTGGCCCGCGTGGTAGCCGGGAAGGCGCGCGCGACCAGCGCCGCTTCCACTTCGTCGTTCTTCTGGCTGGCGGTGCCGTGCAGGTTGATGTAGCCGACCTGCGCAGGATCGAGCCCGGCGCGCGCCAGCGCGTCGTTCAGTGCCAGCTCCGCACCGAGTCCTTGCGGGTGCGGCGTGGACATGTGGTGCGCGTCGCTGGATTCGCCGTAGCCCAGCAGGCGGGGTGCATCGGGTGCGGTGTCGATGCGCTCCAGCAGCGCGAAGCCGGCGGCCTCGCCGATCGAGATGCCGTTGCGCGCCGCGTCGAACGGCCGGCACGGCTCGGGCGAGACCAGTTCCAGCGCGTTGAAACCGAACAGCACGCTGTCGCACAAGGTGTCCACGCCGCCGACCACGGCCGCGTCGATCAGGCCCAGCCGCAGCATCCGCTCGGCGCTGGCGAACACCTTGGCGCTGGACGAGCAGGCGGTGGAGACGGTCAGGCACGGCCCTTCCAGTGCCAGCGCCGCGGCCACGAAGGCGGCCAGCGAATGCGGCGCGTGGATCGCCGGGCGCAGCATGTCGTCGGGAAAACCGCCGTCGGCGTCGAGCCGCCGATACGCCTCCTCGGTGGCGCCGATGCTGGCGGTGGAGGTGCCCAGCAGCAAGGCGACGCGGCCGGCGCCGTAGCGCGCGCGCGCGGCGCGCACGCGGTCGAGGAAGCCGTCCTGATTCAGGCCGAGCCAGGCCAGCCGGTTGTTGCGGCAATCCCATGACGCGAGCGCGGCGGGCAGCGCGGCGGTTTCCAGGCCATCGACGCGGCCGATCCAGCATGTCAGCGGCGCACTGCTGAAATCGTTCGGACGCAGGCCGCTGCGCTCGCCGCGCAACGCGTCGAGCTGGGCGTCGAGCCCGTGGCCGAGTGCCGACGTGGCGGTGTGCGCGGTGACCGCGAGAGGTGTCATCACATGAGGCATCGCGAAAGCCTAGCGGTCGCCCTGCAGCTTGCCTAGCCTGCGACCATCGGCGGAGTCCGATCGTGGCCAGCACGGCATGAAGATGCCGCGAACGTCGTACACCGTTAAGCTGTCGCGTCTCCCGCACCGACGATGCCTTGGCGTGTCCGCCCCGCGAAAACCCTCGAAATACCTGCGCGACGCCGACGTGCTGCATGCGGCAGTGGTCACCGGGCTGGTCGTGGTGCTCAGTGCCGGCCTGGTCTGGCTCGGCTATCTGGTCCATGTATGGCGCATCGCCACGCGCAGCCCGCTGTCGCCGCCGCGACGGATGACCGTGCTGGTGTTCGGCCGCCGGCTGGAACATGACGCGCCCGGCCATGATTACCGGCAGCGCCTGCAGCGCGCGCTGGTCCTGGCACGGCAGCAACAGACCGATCATCTGCTGCTGCTCGGCGGTTGCAGCGGCAGCGAGCTGAGCGAGGCCGCTGCCGGCGAGGCCTGGTTGCGCCAGCACGAGCTGACCGGCGACGTGCGCGTGGAGCTCGAACAGGATTCGATCGACTCGCTGGAGAACCTGCGCCATGCGCGCCGGCTGCTGCTGGAACGAGGCCACCTGCCGCCGGTGGCGCTGGTGACCAGCCGCTACCACCTTGCGCGCTGTCTGCTGCTGGCGCAGCGGCTCGGCTTCGACAGCATTGCCGTGGCGGCGGAACCGACGCTGCCGCGGCATGCGCGCTACCTCGGCCGGCTCGTGCTGGAAGCGGGCTACCTGATGTGGATCGACATCGGCATGCGCTGGGCGCGGTTGATCGGGCACGCGCGCATGGCCGCACGCATCAGTTGAATTGTGCCGGATCAGGCCGGCGCGGCGCTGCACCGCAGCCGGTCGCGCACGGCTGCTTGCTAAGCTTGGCGCCATCGAATCTTTCGGGCCAGACGATGAGTGCACAAGCCGACCTTGCCGAAACCTTCCTGCGCGAACTGCAGGACCGCATCTGCGCGGCGATCGAGCAGGCCGACGGCGGCGCACGCTTCGTCGAGGATGCGTGGACCCGCGCGGCGGGCGGTGGCGGGCGCACCCGCGTGCTGCGCGATGGCGCGGTGTTCGAGCAGGCCGGGGTGAATTTCTCGCGCGTGCATGGGCATCAGCTGCCACCCAGCGCCACCGCGCACCGGCCCGAGCTGGCCGGCGGCAGCTTCATCGCCACCGGCGTGTCGCTGGTGCTGCATCCGAAGAACCCGCACGTGCCGACCACGCATGCCAACGTGCGCTACTTCGAGGCCAGCAAGGAAGGCGTGGAGCCGGTGTGGTGGTTCGGCGGCGGCTTCGACCTCACCCCGTTCTACCCGGTGGACGAGGACGTGCGCCACTGGCATACCGTGGCGCGCGACCTGTGCGAACCGTATGGCCCGGACGTGTATCCGCGCTACAAGCAATGGTGCGACGAGTACTTCTACCTGAAGCACCGCGACGAAACGCGCGGCGTGGGCGGGCTGTTCTACGACGACATGAACGAGGGCGGCTTCGAGCGCTGCTTCGCGTTCACCCGTGACGTCGGCCAGGGTTTCCTCGATGCCTATCTGCCGATTGTCGAACGGCGCAAGGCCACGCCGTACGGCGAGCGCGAGCGCGAGTTCCAGCTGTACCGGCGCGGTCGCTACGTGGAGTTCAACCTGGTCTACGACCGCGGCACCTTGTTCGGCCTGCAGTCCGGCGGCCGCACCGAATCGATCCTGATGAGCCTGCCGCCGCGCGTGCGCTTCGAGTATGCGTACCAGCCGGAAGCCGGCTCCGCCGAGGCGAAGCTCGCCGACTACCTGAAGCCGCGCGACTGGGTCTGACGCAGCCGCGCGTAGGGCGGGCACCGCCCGCCGATGCCCGTTAGCATGTCGCGACCGCGGCGGGCATTGCCCGCCCTACGATCTGACCTACGGAGTGGCCCCGCTGAATTTCTCCACTGTTGCCCCCTTCACCGGGCCGATCGTGGCGCTGTCGCTGACTTTCAGTTCCACCTCGCGGCGGAACTCCAGCGTGCCCTGCACCACGGCGTGCGGGCCGATCACCACCACCGGCTTGCGGCTGTTGAAGTTGAACCAGCCGTTCTGCTTGTCGATCAGGATGCCGCCTTCGACGCGCGAGTTTTCGCCCACGCTGATGTCGCCGCTGACCGTGGCCAGACCGCCGGCGACGTGGGCGGCATCCAGCACGATGGCGCCGTTGACGTTGCCCAGCTTGCCGCCGACCTCGGCGCCGCGCGCCAGGCGGATGCTGCCGTTGACCGCGCTCACGTCACCACTGACCTTGCTGGCTTCGCCCAGCGTGATCGAGCCGTTGACGGTGTCCACCGCGGTGGCCTGGGCGCGGTCGCCGAGCTCCACCGCGCCGTTGACCGTGCCGGCCTTGCGCACGGTGGCGCCATCGCCGACATGGACCGCGCCGTTGACCGAGCTGACGTCGCCGGCCTGTTGGCCCGCCTCGACGCGTACCGCGCCGTTGACCTTGTCGATGTCGCCGTCGCGGGCCACTGCCAGGGCAGGCAGCAAGGCGAACGTGCACAGGAGAAGAATGGTCGAGATGCGATGCATGGCAGGCTCCGTGGTCGGTGGGAGTCTCTAGGATGCCGCCGCCGCGGCAAAGGTTTGCCATGACCTGTGGCAGGGTGCGGATTTGACGCTGCCGGAGCCGCACTGCACCATTCGCGGTTCATCCCGTTTGCTGAGCGCACCCATGCACAAGCTCGTCCTGATCCGCCACGGCCAATCGCAGTGGAACCTCGACAACCGCTTCAGCGGCTGGGCCGACGTCGACCTCACCGAGCAGGGCAGGGCGGAGGCGCGCGAAGCGGGCCGCCTGCTGACCGAAGGCGGCTACAGCTTCGACGTGGCGCACACCTCGGTGCTCAAGCGGGCCGTGCGCACGCTGTGGGGCGTGCAGGACGAGATGGGCCTGATGTGGCTGCCGGTGGTCACCGACTGGCGCCTCAACGAGCGTCACTACGGCGGCCTCACCGGCCTGAACAAGGCCGAGACCGCGGCGAAGTACGGCGAGGAGCAGGTGAAGATCTGGCGGCGCAGCTACGACGTGCCGCCGCCGCCGCTGGAGCGCGCCGCGAACGAGTCGGTGCACGATCCGCGTTACGCGAAGCTCGACCCGAAGGACATCCCCGATACCGAGTGCCTGAAGGACACCGTGGCGCGCGTGCTGCCGTACTGGCACCAGGTGCTGGCGCCGGCGATCAAGGCGGGCCAGCGCGTGCTGGTCGCCGCGCACGGCAACTCGCTGCGCGCGCTGGTGAAATATCTGGACGGCATCTCCGACGAGGCGATCGTCGAGCTCAACATCCCCAACGGCGTGCCGCTGGTGTATGAATTCGACGACGAACTGAAGCCGTTGCGCCATTACTACCTGGGCGACGCCGAGGCGATCGCGGCGAAGATGGCCGCGGTGGCCAACCAGGGCAAGGCGAAGTAGCCGGGATTCGGGCTTCGCCAGGAGCAAAATCGCCGGCAGCCGGTGCGGGTGCCTTCCCGAACCCCGGCCCCCAGTCCCTCATCCACCGGACCACGCCATGCCCGCCCATCTGACCAGTTATCTGATCATGCTGCCGCTGCTGGCCTGGATCGTGTGGCGGCGGGTCAGCCGGCAGTTCGGTCGCCAGCCGATCCGGCGCAAGCGGATGATCGCCCGCATCGTGATCTTCGCGGTCATCGGTGGCCTGCTGGCGCTGAGCGGTTTCCATCATCTGGCGTTGGCCGAAGGGTTGCTCGGCGGGGTGCTGATCGGCGCCGCGATCGGTCTGTTCGGCTTGCGGCTGACCCGCTTCGAGGTCGATCCGGCCAAGGGCGACTGCTACGTGCCCAATCCGTGGATCGGCGCCCTGCTCACCGTGCTGCTGCTCGGGCGCCTGGCCTGGCGGCTGATGGTGGTGTGGCCGCAGCTGCAGCACGCGCAGGCGGCGGCAGACGCGGGCACGTCGATGCAGCCGATGGGCTACGCGTCCAGCCCGCTGACCATGCTGGTGATCGGCCTGCTGGTCGGTTACTACATCGCCTATTACAGCGGCGTGCTGGTGCACCATCGGCGCTTCCTGCGCGCGCATCCTGCGGCGGCGGCCGCGCACGTCGAGTGATCCGGGGCGGCCCGGCGCTTCACGGCCCCGCGGCTCCCAGATAGTCCAGGCTTGCCTGCAGCATCGACTGCATGCCGACCTTCAGGGCGCCCTCGTCAAGGAAGAACTTCGGCGAATGGTTGGCCGGCGCGGTCGCGGCATCCTGGCCTTTCGGCGTGGCGCCGACGAAGAAATACACGCTGGGGACCGCCTCGGCGAACAGCGCGAAATCCTCCGACGCCATCCACGGTTTCGCCTCGCGCACCTGCGCTGCGCCGTTGATGCGCACCAGGCTGGCGCGCACGTCTGCGGCCAGCTTGTCGTCATTCACCAGCACCGGGTTGCTGAGCAGGGGAATCTGCTCGTCCACCGTGGCGCCATGCGCGGCGGCGACGTTTTCGGCGATGCGCTTGAGGCCGTCCAGCGCCTGCTTCCGCATGGCGGGGTCGAAGGTGCGCAGCGTGCCTTGCAACTCCACCTGGTCGGGCACGATGTTGTAGCGCGCGCCGCCATCGACGATGCCGAAACTGAGCACCGCCGGAAGCTTGCTGATGTCGAGCTGGCGGCTGACGATGGTCTGCGACGCGCTGATGATCTCCGCCGCGGTGACGATCGGATCGATTCCGTTCCACGGCATGGCACCGTGGGTCTGGCGCCCGTGCACGACCAGCTTGAACCAGTCCGAGCCGGCCATGGTCGGCCCCGGCCGCACCGAGACGGTGCCCACGTTGAGCGAGCTGACCACGTGCATGCCGAACATCGCATCCGGCTTGTAGTCGCGGAACATGCCTTCCTTCAGCATCAGCTCGGCGCCACCCTCCTCGCCGGCCGGTGCGCCTTCCTCCGCCGGCTGGAACACGAACAGCACCGAGCCGTGCAGTTGCCTTTTCATGCCGGCAAGCGCCTGCGCGATGCCCAGCAGCATCGCCGTGTGCGCGTCATGGCCGCAGGCGTGCATCACGCCGGTCTCCTTGCCGCGGTACTCGCCCTTCGCCTTCGAGGCGAAGGGCAGGTCGACCTCTTCGGTCACCGGCAGCGCATCCATGTCCGCGCGCAGCGCCAGGCGCGGCCCGGGCAAATCCCCCTTCAACAGCGCGACCACGCCGGTGTGGGCGATCCCCGCATGCACTTCCAATCCCAGCTTCTTCAACTCCCTGGCCACGAGCGCCGAGGTGCGCACCTCGCGGTTGCTCAGTTCCGGGTGCTGGTGGATATCGCGCCGCCACGCGGTGACCTGCGGCAGCTCCTGCTGCACCATGGCCTCTACCTGACGGGTCGGCGTCTGGCGGGTATCGGCGGCGTGCAGCGGCGAGGCGACCAGGGCGGCAAGCGCCAGGGCGAAGGCGGTGCGATGCATGGCTGTCTCCATGGCGGGGGTCGCTCGATGCTAGCGCCTGGACAGGCTGGTGCCTACGTGATGGCCGGCCTCTGCGCCGCGCAGGCGCCGCCGGCTCATTCGGGTCGATGCTCCAGCGCGAGGTATTCCTCGCTCTGCATCTCGATCAGGCGCGATTCGGTGCGGCCGAATTCGGCGCGCAGGCGCTCGCCGTCGTAGAGCTCGGTGATCGGCGCGGCGGCGGAAAGCACCAGCTTCACGCGCCGGTCGTAGAACTCGTCGACCAGTTGCACGAAGCGTTTCGCCGCGTCCTCGCTGTAGATGGTGAACTGCGGCACGTTGGCGACGATCACCGCCGGGCCGGCCTTGGCCAGCGCGATGTAGTCGGCCACGGCGCGCGGGCCCTCGCACAGCGCGGCGAACTGGAACCACAGGATGGTCTCGGCGCGCTTGTGGAACGGGATGTCGCGGCCGTTGATGCGCAGCATGCCGTCGAGTTCGATCGCGCCACTGGCCTGGCTGGCGAAGATGCGCTCCAGTGCGCGATGCGACTCGGCGCCCGGCGGGGTGAGGTAGACCGGCGCCTGGGTCAGCGCGCGCAGGCGCCAGTCATGCGCGGAAACCATCTCGACCACGTGGCAGTGCTGCTCGATCAGCGCGATCGCGGGCAGGAATCGGGCGCGCTGCAGGCCGTCCTTGTACAGGTTCGCCGGCGCGGTATTTGAGGTGGTGACCAGGCTCACCCCGCGCTCGAACAATGCGTCGAGCAGGTTGGCCAGGATCATCGCGTCGCCGATGTCGTTGACCAGGAACTCGTCCAGGCACAGCACGCGGCAGCGTCCGGCAATGCCGGCAGCGACCTCCACCAGCGGGCTCTGCCGCTCGCCCAGGGCGCGCAGGCTGTCGTGCACCTCGCCCATGAAGCGGTGGAAATGCCGCCGCAGCACCACGCCGTGCGGCAGGCTGGCGGCGAACAGGTCCATCAGGAACGTCTTGCCGCGACCCACGCTGCCCCACAGGTACAGTCCGGGCACGGCCGGCGGCGGCTCGTTGCCCAGCAGCGATTTCAGCCGGCCGAACAGGCCGCCTTCGCCGGCAGGTTCCGCGCACAGTGCCGCATGCATGCGGTCGAACTCGGCCAGCAGCGCCAGCTGGGCGGGGTCGGACTCCCAGCGATGGGCGGCCACGCCTTCGGCATAACGCGCGCTGGGCGCGAGCAAAAACGTTTCGGTCATGGAGGGGGTCAGGCCTGGCGTGTCGGCGGCAGCCAGTCGCGCACGGCGTGCTTGATCGCGCCGCGCAGATCCATCAGCCGGCGATGGAAGAAGTGGCTGGTGTCGGGCATGCGCACCAGTTCGGGCGGGTGTTCCAGGCTGTCGAGCCAGTCGAACACCGCCTGCGGTTCGACCACCTCGTCGGCCTCGCCCTGCACGACCAGCCAGGGGCAGGTCGGCGGCGTGATCGCATCGAGCCCGTAACGGCCCGCCGGCGGCGCGATGCTGATCAGCGCATCGGCGTGCAGCGGCGCCGCCTGGGCGATGCTCACGCCGCTGCCGAACGAGAAACCGGCCAGCCACAGCGCATCGTCGGGTCGCACGCGACGCACCCAGGCGACCACGGCGGCGAGATCGTCGCGCTCGCCGCGGCCCTTGTCGAAACTTCCCTCGGAACTGCCCGCCCCGCGGAAGTTGAAGCGTACGGTATCCAGCCCCGACTCGCGCAGCGCGCGTTCGACCATGGTCACCACCTTGTTGTGCATGCTGCCGCCTTCGCTGGTCAGCGGGTGGCAGATCACCGCCACGCCTCGGCGCGCGCCGTCAGGCTCGGCGATGTCGGTGACGGTTTCCAGCTTGCCGACCGGGCCGGTCAGCACGAAACTGGCGGCGACATCCGGAAAGCCGGCAGGGTCGGCAGGGAACGAGGCGGGTTTCATGCCCACGATGATAACCGCGACGCCGCACTGCCGCCCGCGGCAATGAACCATCTGGCGCATGCGCTGCTGGCCGGCGATGACGAGGCGCTGCAACTGGGCGGCCTGCTCGGCGACTTCGTGCGCGGCCAGCCCGATCCGGCGCAGTTCCCGCCACGGGTGATCCGCGGCATCCGCCTGCACCGCGCCATCGACGGTTACACCGACGCCCACCCCGCCGTGCTGGCCGCCAAGGCGCAGCTGCCGCCGCCGTATCGCCGCTACGCCGGCATCCTGCTGGACATGTGGTTCGATCACTTGCTGGCCCGGGAATTTCCACGCTGGAGCGCACAGCCGCTGGAGGACTACTCGCTCGGCCTGCGTGGACTGCTGCGGCGGCGCGATGCCTTGCTGACGCCTGCGTTGCGGCGGTTCCGCAGTTACATGGAAGCCAACGACTTGCCTGGCGGCTACGCCGACCGAGCAGTGCTGGGGCGGGCGCTGGTCGGGATCGGGCAACGATTGACGCGAGCCAATTGTAAGCGGCCACTTGGTTTGCAAAGTCGGGACACTTGGTTTGCGGAGCGCCGCGGAGGGGGAATGACGGCATCGTAATGGGCCGTTGAAGGGGGTTCAAACCACGCTTGTGCGGCCGGCGCCTACAGGGCCCCGCTGCGGGGGATGATTCCGCTGCCTGATCCTGGCCGGCAGGATACAGGCATGGACGAGCGAATCGACTTGCGCAGCCCGCTCAGCCGGGCGCACTGGTGCGGCAATTTCAGCTGTAGCGACGCCGAGCTGCTGGCGGCCGTGAGAGCCACGCACAGCACGGACGTCGGGACGGTAGGGCTGTATCTGGCCACCAGGCATGCCCTGGAGGACTTCGACCAGCCCACCGCCCGTGGTTCCGCTACCGGGTGACCATGAGCAGTTCGCCGGCGGCCTTCCTGCCTCCACCGATGGTGTAGGTGGCGGTGAGTTTGCGCTGCTTGAAGCGGGCGAACGCGCGGCGGATGTCGGGGTGGTCATTGATGCTGAGGATGGCGCGGCCCAGCAGGTTGGCCATGACTTCGGCGAGCTGCTCGTATTCCGTCCAGGGGAACGCGTTCGCGTAGCCCTCGGTCTGCCAGTATGGCGGGTCGAGGTAGAACAGGGTGTCGGGGCGGTCGTAGCGGCGGATGCAGTCTTGCCACGGCAGGTGCTCGATGGTGACCCTGGCCAGGCGCAGGTGCGCGGCGGACAGGTCCTCCTCCAGACGTAGCAGGTTGAGGCGTGGCGGTTGCATGGCCGAGGTGCCGAAGGTGTGGTCGCTGACCTTGGCGCCGAAAGCCAGCTTTTGCAGGTAGAGGAACCGCGCGGCGCGCTGGATATCGGTCAGGGTCTCGGGTCGCTCCATCTTGGCCCACTCGAACATCTCGCGGCTGGCCAGCGCCCAGCGGAACTGACGCACCAGCTCGTCCAGGTGATGGCGGACGCAACGGTACAGGTGCACCAGTTCGGAGTGCATATCGTTGAGCACCTCCACCGGCGCCGGCGTGGCACGCATGAACAGCAGCGCGGCACCGCCGGCGAAGGGCTCGACGTAACACTGATGCGGGCTGTCAAAGAGCGGGAGGATGTGCTTTGCCAGCCTGCGCTTTCCGCCGGGCCAGGCGAGGATCGGTTTTGCCATGTTGCGTCTCCACTTCTGAGATCGTTGGTTCGTACGCTGGCCCCGCCGTGATCACGGAAGGGGCCGCGCTTGATCCACGCTCACTCGTGGGGAAAGGCCGGGCTGTTGACGCAGCCCGGCGCTCCGCTTAGGGCCGGGTGAAGATGCGGGTCATACCATTTGTCCATCCCGTTTGATTGCTCACCGCCCATTCATTGACCCATGTGCCGTCGAGGCCGGTGGTGCTATCGGCGCTCGATTGAATTCGGAAATCCTTCGGGCCTTGTCCATAAACGGTTGGGCCGTCGGGACGCACCTGAATCGAGACCTCGGCCACTTGCGACGTGGTGGGAAGCTGATAGGCGAGTATCCAGGGGCCGCCAAGCACGGCGCTGCTCGCCCAGAACGTGGATGCATTCGCGTCGAAGGCCTTCGACGCAATATAGGTACCCGAGTACGTGGCGTTGGCGGCGGCGACCCCACCCACGCACAAGGTGCTTCCGCCAGAAACCGCACGCAGTTGCAGTTCGGCGATGCTCGATCCATCAGGGCTGCCATCGCTCGCGGTGATGTAGATGCGCCAGTATCGGCGCGCGCCGCTCACCGTGATCGGGAGGTTGACCGTCGACGCGCTGCCGTTGGCGTCGGTGACCGTGAAGCTCACTGACGATGTGGCAATCTCGCCGCCGGTGCCGTCATAGCTGATCAGGCCGGCCGCATCCATCGTGACGCCAGCAGGCAGCGCCCCGGAGCTGTAGGTAAATGGCGCGGTGCCGAACTGTTCGGTGAGCTGGTAGCCGGATGCGGTGCCGGCGACGAAGGTCACGAAGGTGCTGGTGATCTGTGGGGCGCCGAAAGAGAACGTCGCCGTCAGCGGTTGCCAGCAGGTATAGCCATCGCGCACGGCCTCGACCTCGATGCGCACGATGCCACTGCCGGGGTTCGCCGGCGTATGCGTGGTGCCGGTGATGCCGGCGGTAGTGGACTTGAGCACGCCGTCGAGATAGGTGCGCACGGTGTACGTCGTCCCCATTTCCGGGCCGACATTGGCGGCGGTCGTGTCGATCAGCTGATCGGCCTGCAGGCCGCGGTCGCGGTGCGACCAGGTCAGCACCAACGCGCTGGGCACGCTGGCGGGGTACGCCACGCCATTGATCTTGAGGTTGCCGGGCGGGTACGGGCGGATCTGACGCTTGTTGAGCAGGATGCTGGCCGTGGTGGCCAGGGCCGGATCGAGCTTGCCGTTGCCGGCGTTGGTAAGCAGCTTGGCCTCGATGGTTTCGCCAGTGGTGTATTCGGTACGGTCAGCCGCGGTGAAGTGGTCGGTGCACCACACTCGCGCGCCCAGCGCATGTTCGGCTGGAACGGTGTCGACGCAGCCGCGGGCGAGCGTGGCGGTGCCGGCGGCGGCGTCGATCGCTTCGACGCGGAAGAGCTCGTCATCGATCAGCGCCTCGCTGCCGATGGCTACCAGGTCCAGATCCTTGGGGCTGGTGAGCGTGATGGCGACCGGCACGGCGCCGACAGGCACGGCTGCAGCCAGCAGGCCGGTAGGCGCGAAGTCACCGGCGGCGACTTCGGTGAAGGCGCCGGTGGTGCCGATGCGTGTGGTCAGCGCGTAGTTGATCGGCACGCCGGCGGGGCGCGCAGCCAATGAACCGACGTAGCCGGCCAGCGCCGTGACGGCAGCCAGATCGGCGGCGCGCAGGTTGGCGGCCAGGTCGCGATAATTGGCTTCGACCAGGCGCTGTATGGTGATCGGCTGGGGCGCAAGGTTAGGCGCCGTCCACAGCGGCGGCTGCGCGACCAGATAGGTGGTGGTGGGCAGCGCATAGACGTCTTGCGCGCAGCTGAGCGTGATGGTGTTGATGGTGGGTGTGCCGCGGTCGATATCGAGCACGCGGATCGGCATGCGCGAGAGGTTCAGGCGCGACCAGCTGAACGCCAACACGTCGCCCTTACGCACGTCGAGCGAGGAAAACACTTTGAGCTTCATGCGCGCCGGCAGGCTGCTGCTGGCATGCAGGTCGCGCATGCCAAGCCGCAGGGCCAGCTCTGCATTCCAGACGCCGTCGTAACGCACGGATTGGCTGACCACCCGGCCCTGCGCCTGGATATTGGCCAGATTGTTGATGGCGGGCGTGGCCGCATCCTTGTTGGTCTCGCTGTCGTGATAGGTCACGACGATCTGGTTCACCGAGCCGGCCAACGCGCTCTGCTCGTAGCTGACCAGATCCACGATGTTGGATTCGTCGACCAATGGCACCGTGTTGATGTCGTAGTCGCCGCGGTAGAGCTTCAGATATTGCTTGCCGGTGGTGGGGTCGTCGACGAAGTCGCCGCCCACGTGATCGCACACCGTGCGAATGAAGTTGCCGGTCACGTCGCTGCGTGACCACTTGAGGCATAGGCCGAGACCTTCGTCATGGAGCGTCTGCGCCGCGGCTTTCATGCGCACCAGGTCCAGCGCCTGGTCCGGGTTGCGGCCCAGACCGGTAGTCGGGTCCGTGATGGCACGGTAGATGAAATGCGCCCCGTTCATGCCCTGATCGATCTGGCACAGGCCCGGCTCCCAGACGGGCGTGCGCCAACCGGCGGTCCAGCGCTGCACCTGGAAGCCCCAGGGTTTGATGTATGGGTTCAGCGCACCGACGATGCCGCGGTACACCAACATCACCTTGCCGCGGAAGGCCGGCATGGGCGTGCCGAGCTGGCTGACCAGGTAGGCGTTGGGCATCTGGTCGGCCTCACCCATCATCAGGTCGGCGGTGCCCTGGATGCCGCCCTCCTTCTTTTCGCCGCCATAGAGCTCGGGCGCGTTGATCGTGATCGGGCCGCTGGTGGTGGCGTTGCCGGACCATGCCAGGCGGCCGCCGCCGGTGATTTTGCGCAGGGCATCGATCGGGCCGGTGCTGAGCCCGAACAGGATGCCCATCTGGTACCAATAGCCGATGGTGACCTTGCCGCCCTTACCCATTGTTGGCCTCCGCTTCCGCGCGTGCGATCGCCACCACGCGTTGGGCGTAGGCGTCGTCGATGGCCTCGGCCTGGCTGATCGGCAGGCCCTCCTCGGCCAGTTGGCGCAGATCCACATGGTGGCGATCGCACCAGGCACGGATGCTCGGGGCGCATAGCACGCCGGTGCCACCCAGCTTGGCCGCGCGCACATGCTGCATGGTGATACGGATCTCGCTCATTACTTGCCGCTCGATACCTGGATGGGCGGGTAGACCTTCAGATCGCCGTACCAGGTGATGTTGGGGTCATCAATCCAGACCGTGCCGCCGAAGTCCACGACTTCGCGGCCGTCCTCGACCGTAGGCACGTCGAAGTCGGTCAGTGCCGGCGGCTTGGCATTCTTCGGTTTGGGGGCCAGCGCGATCGCGAGGATCAGCGAGATGACCATGACGATCAGGTATACCCAGGTAATCGGGTCCATGTCGGCTCCTAATAGATGGGGTCGCTGCCCATCGGGTTCTTGTCGGGGATAAACGGATCGCCGCCGTAGTTGATCGCGTTGTTGAATTTCTGGTCGCATGTGGTGAGCGTGTGATCGTCGCCGGGGTAGGTGGCCACCACGGTGCCGACGCCGAGTTGTGCCGGACGCAGCAGAGTCAGCACAGTGCCAACATGCGAGACGATGGGCCGACGTTCGATGACGCCGTCGACGCTCCACTCGATCCAGCCGCCGTCGAACCAGCCATCCGGCTTGTCGGCCCATGCCGCGGCCGTGACCGTCAATCCGACAACGGAGATGATGGTGGCGTTCACCCGCATGGTCTCGCGATCCACGTTGCACTCGCCCAACCCAGCGCCATAAGTGGTCAACGGACAACCTTTCTGCCAGTTGCGCTTGAGCCCGAGGCCCTTGAGGCTGGCCATCGGCGGCAGGCCGTGGATGATCGCCTTTGTGGTCGACCACTCGACACTGCCGATCACGCCGACCCAGCGTGTTTCGATGACGCCATCGCTCTTGCGTTGGCGTCGCAGGATCATCTCCACGTCCTGCATCGGCGCGGTGCCGCGGTAGAGATCCAGCAGTGGCAGATCCACGGGTACGGACAGGTCGAGCACGTTACGGGTGAGGTCGCCGCTTTCGGCCAGGCCGCTGCGCTTGATGTTGGCGTAGGTGTAGGGCTGGCCGAGGTATACCAACGCCTTGTTCTCGGTGACGTAGCGCCAGTGCTGCACGCCGCGAGCGAACTCGTAGAACTCGATCCAGCGGCTGATGAAGCTCACGGCTCCTCCTTCGGCACGCCGACGAAAGTAGTGCCGGCCGTGGCCGTGCCCGTGCTGTCGTGTACGTGGCCGATCTCCACGCGGTCGCTGCTGAGGCCGGCCAGCATCATCCAGTTGATCTGCCGCACCTGCGCCGGCGCGATCGGCGCGCCGATCGCGGTGTCGATGGCGAGTTGCTCGGTTTGCGCGTCGACCTCGACGGCGTTGGTGAGTCGGCGGTAATACACCGTGCCGGTCTTGAGTTCGATGCGGATGTGCGTGCGGCCGGGTTTGCCGAAGGCGAAGCGCGTGATGCCCGATGCCACCACGACCATCGACGTGGCCGAGGCCGTCATCGGTGCGGCCAGCGTGATGTCCGCGTTCCAGCTGGGCACCCAGGCGACATTGCCGCGGCCGTTGAACCAGTAGAGCAGACTGCGCAACGCGGCCCGCGCCGCGCGGCCCTGCACCAGCCAATAAAACGGCTGGCTGATCCATGTCTGGCCGCTGATGTCGTCGAGGGTGGGCGCACCCAGATCGTTGTCGATCGTGACGATCTGCCGGCGATAGGCGGCGGCCAGGTCCTGCGGTTCATCGGTGCGGGTTTCCAGCACCGGGATGCCGAGATACATGGCGGCCGGCGCGACGGCTGGCCAGGCGCAATCCTCGGCGGCCATGAAGCGCACCTGCGCGTCGACGCGTTCGTCATGCTTGCGGTTGAGCGTGGGGAAATCGGTGAGCGTGGCCGTGCGCACCGGCACAATGCGGTCGCCCTTGCCCCAGCCGTTGGCCAGCGGCTGCTTGAGTGTGATGGATGCGGTGGTGAGGGTGAGGATTTCGGCGAGCTCGAAGCTCGATGCCGAGCGGTAGAACGCGACGAGGCCGCCCTCGACATAGTCCAGGCCGGTGGTGTCGAACGCGATCACGCTGGCGCCGGCGGCGATCGGCGCGGTCAGCCAAGTCATGTCGACCCACACAGGCAGAGCCCAGGTGCGCGAGCTCCAGTCGTACAGTGCGTTCTCCATGATCTGGCGCTCGACGCCTTCGGCGATCACGCCAAACTCCCATTCGCGGCGCGGCGCCTCGCGGCATGGCTGGCGCAGCTGGCTGCCGTCGGCCGCATCCTGTACGTCGGTGAGCCAGCTGAGTGTCTCGGTGAGATTGTTGGCCCAGTCCGGCGCGATCATCCAGGCGGTGAGGCGGTTGCCGGTGATGATGGCTTCGACCGGATCATGACCAGCGAAAAGCCAACGCAAGGTGGCGTCGATGATCGGTGGCCCGGACGTGTCGATGGCAACCGACCAAGTGCGTTGCTGCAACGACGCGAAATTCAGCGGCAGCGCGCCCTCGCCCGTGAGCGTGATGCCATCGAGGCGGAGCGTGAGCAGATCCGTCAGCGTCAGCGATCGATCCGGCCACGCATTCCAGACCTCCAGCTCGCGCGTCTGTGCGGTAATGAGGTTGCCCAGGTCCAAGCGGCTGGGGATCACGTGCACCCGGAAATAGAAGTCCGCCAGATAGCTCGGCGGCATGCCACCGCCAAGCACGCGTGCCGAAGCGGTCACCGGGAGCTGGTTGATCAGGGTATTGCCGAAACGCTGTGCGCCGTCGATCGCGTGCGGCGGCCAGTAATCGACGCCGTATCCATGCATCGCCTTGGTGAGCGCCGGCGTGACGAGCGCGCCGAGCGCCGACCTCATGAGGTTGCCGGCCAGCACGCTCATGTCATGGCCCGTCGTAACGCACGGCCCAGCCGAGCGTGCCGGAATGCGTGACGTTATTGCCACCATCGCGCGCGCCGGCGAACTTGCGGAACCACGGGTAGATCCGCCAGCGATCCGTGCCCAAGGTGATGATGTCGCCCGGGGCATAGTTGTCGATGCGGATATAGCGCGCGTGCGCCAGGCTGCCGGCGATCGAGCGCCAACCCGACCCGCGCGCCACGCTGGGCTGGATCGGCATCAGCACGGATTCGCCGTTCCATGTGTTTGGCTGGCGACCCATGCGCGGCTGCAATTGCCCGCTGGCATTGGCGCGGGACCCGGCCGACGAGTTCACGCTGTTGTCATTGGTGCCGGACCAGCCGGCATCCCACCCGTGATGGATGAACGAGTTGTACAAAGCCACTGCCGTCGCCGCCTGTCCCCAGAACAATGCGGCGCTGGTAGGGCGGTCCACCGCACCGCCAAGCTGGGTCACGCCGGTGGGCTCGATCCAGATGTTGCAATTGCCATTCAACCGCGGCTGGTTCGAGGAAGTGGCGCCGTACCACACGCCGGTGCCCGGCACCCCCGGCGCGGGGCTTTTGCCGAAAGCCAGCCAGGCGTAGTACTCCACCGAGTAGCTCGCCACCATGTAGACCTCGTCAGGCGAGGTATGGATGTGGATGTCGTAGTTGATCGGTGACGTCAGCAACGGCGTGCTGCCCACCGGCCCCACATAGCAGGCGGCGGGACCAGCGCCGGTGAGGTTGTTGCTGCCATCGATGCCGGTGCCACCCAGAATGGACAGGAAATTGGTGCCGCCGGCCAGCGGCGCGCCGTCGACGATCTTCGCATCGACATAGACGCCGCTCTTGGAGAGCACATTGCCGCTCAATGTCCAGCCGTTGGCAGTGCAGGCGCCGCGCAATGCGGCGAGCAGATCCGTGACCGTATTGGCAGTGCCGCTGACGTGCGCCATCAGTTGAGCCTCATTGCGTAGTAGGCGTCGAATCCGCTGCGCCAGACGTCCTGGATCACGATGTATGTCACGCCGTCGATCACCAGGGTATTTTCGGTGGCGTTGGGGCCGTAGCCGGTGATCTGATAGATGCCGTCGAGCTCGCCGAGGTCACCCAGTGCGCTGTTGAATACGACGGGCAACAACTGATAGGTGGTATCGGTCACCCAGATGCGCGTGTTCACGCCGTCGCTGCCGTTGCCGTTGAACATCGGGCTGTTCCACGGCGCGCATTCGGGTTGCTGCCAGCTGCCGTCTAGGAAGCGCAGCAGGCAATTGGCGCGCGCGCCACGGTACGGGATGGCGTGATTGACATCGGAGAAGCGGATGGGTGGCAAGCCCGCCAGCATGCCGGCCACCACCAGCGGGTAAGGGAATTGCGAGGGCGTGGCATAAGGCAGGCATTTGCCCACGTAGGCGCTTTCATAGACCGGGTTGCCGACCTTCAACGCCATCGCGACGCGCTGGCCGTTCACCGCCAGCCAGTAGTCGATGCGGGTGCTGGTGGCCGGAATGCCGGATTCGGCATAGCCCGGCTGCGCCGTGAAGGCGTTGCCGGCGACATAGCCGGTGAAACCCGCCACCGAGAGGTTGTAGTAATCGAGGATGACATCGTGATAGCTGCGGAACCCGATGAAAATTTCCTCGGTGCCGCTCAGCCCCACGCCCTTCATGATTAGCTCGCGATTGCTGCCATCGGTAGGATTGAGATAGCGCAGCGTGGTCCAACCGTTGGCCTCGGCGAAGGTCTTGATCTTGAGCAGCATCTGCCAGTGGGCGAGGCCCTCGCTGCCGGTGTTGTCGACGAATCCGATTTCGTAGGCCATCAGCGTGCGATCTGCCGGATCTTGGTTTCGTTGCGCGAGATGATGTTCATGACGCTGGTTTCTCCATCGCCGCTGTCCAGGTAGTCGCGGACCAGGGCGGGGTCGATGACGTTGACGTTGCGCAGCGCGACCTGGGTGCCGGGCCGCGAATCGTTGGCGGCGGTGGTGGGCAGGCGCGTGCGTGCGATGGGTGCCGGCAGGCGCGGCGCATCGTTGAGCGGGTTGACGTAGCCGCCGTCGGCGTAGCCGTAGGCGATGGCATGACGCAGGGCGTAGAAGCCGGATGGACCGCCGAGCGCGGCGATCTCGCGTTGGTTCAGCACGCCTTCGCCGCGGTGGACCACGCCGGCGACCTGATACTTGCCGCCGTGGCCGGTGTAACCGCCCTCCGCGAAGCCGCCGACGCTGCCAATACTGTTGGCGATGAGCAGCGTGGTGGCGGCTGCCTGCAGCTTGTCGGCATTGCTGCCGAGCAGCGCGGCCGCACCGCCGACGACGCCGCCGGCCACCGCCAATTTGGTGGCACCCTGGCCGATGTCCTTGTTCTTGTCGCCGCCGCCGCCGAACAGGTTGCCCAACGCGTCGATCGCCTTGGCGGCCAATGCGCGCGCGGCGACCTGCGCCAGGCTTTGAATCACCGTGCGGGCCAGCGTCTTGAACGCTTCGCCCACCGTCATGGTGCGGGTTGACAGGCCTTCCAGAGCCTGTTCCAGACCGCTGGTCAAACCGCTTTCAAACGCCGTTTTCAGGTCGTTCGTCTGCAGCTTGAGGCGGCCCAGCTCGGCCTCCAGGTTCTTCAGCTGCTCGACCGCGCGCGGGTCGCCGGTGGCGGCCACCAGTTCGCGCATCTTGGGGATGAGCTGATCGAGTTGGGCGGCGGTGGCCTGGTGCAGATCGAGGATCTGCTTGCGCGCGGAATACTCGCTGATCAGGCCGGCCTGTTGCTCGGCCTGGATGCTCTGCTCCTGCCGGCTGGCGCCGGCCAGCACCTGGTCCACCTGTTGCTGCAGCTGCTGCAGTTGCGCGCGCGCCTCGCCCACGTTGATCAGCGATTTGACCAGGCGCACGCCGGCCTCGTCGCCACGGCGCTGCAGATCCGCCAGCAGCTCGCCGTACTGCGCCTCGATCTGCAACCGCGCCGCCTCGCCCTGCTGGCCGGTGGCCTGGAGGTAGGCGATGTTGAGGCCGCGCGACTGATCCGCCAGGGCGCGATCGCGCGCCTGAGCCGCCAACGTCTGCACCTGGCTGACCTGCGCCTGCACCGCCGTAACATCGCCACCAGCGGCGATCGCCTTGCCGCCAGCAGCCGTCGCGGCCAGCATCGCCTTGGTGTACTGATCCCAGATGCCCGTGACCGGTCCCAGCGCCGTGTTGCCGAGGGACAGAATCTGGTTTTGCAGCTGTTGCTGGGCGGCTGCGAGCGCGTTGGTGGTGTCCTTGGCCGCCACGGCCTTGGGTTGGGTGCGCTCGAACTGCGCCTGCGCGCCGGCCAATGCCTTGGCCAGGTCTGCGTTGATCTTGTCCGCATCGTTCGGCGCGGCCCTGATGGCCGCTGCTGCGGCATCCTTCAGCTCTTTCACGCGGTCGGCGTATTTTTGCGCCGCACTGCGGTACTGCAGAACGGCCGCATGCAGCACATCCGCGCCGGCTTTGCCTGCTGCGTCGGTCTGTTTATCGGCGCCTTGCGCCTCGGCCGTTTTCTGTTCCTGGAACTGCAGTTCGCGGAGCGCGGAAACCTGAGCGTACAGGCTGTCGATGCGCTGCTGGGCGAGGCGCTTGACGCCGGGAATGTTTCCCGTGAGCGGATTGTCGGCCAGGTCCTGCGCCGCACCGATCTTCAGGTACAACTGGTCGATCTGCTGCCCGAGATCCGCGCTGCCCCATTGCTTGATCAGCGCGATGCCGTGCGAAATCTCGCTGTGCAGATCTTTATAGGCCTGCTGGATGATGCCCAGGTTGGCGGCGTCACGCTGCTGGCGTTGCTCCAGTGTATCGGCCAGCGTGCGCATGGTGAGCGCATCGGCATCGGCTTCGCGACCGTGATCCTGCAACGCCTGGATCTGCAGGTACGTGGTGGTGGTGAGGAAGTGGAACTGGTCATCCAGCGCCTTCACTGCCTGCGCCGGGCTGCCTTGCAGGCGCAGGATCGAGGCGACGGACTTGTCGATGCTCTGACCGGTGAGCGCCGACATGGCCACGGCCGCGCGTGTCGCGTCGGTCATGCTCTCCGCGGTCACACGGCCGGACTGAGCGAACAACAGGATCGCGGTGCGTGCGTTTCCGTAGCTGCCGGTTGTCGCGCCCACCTCGATCGCCAGGTTGCGCATCTGGGTGCCGGTGGTGCCGGCGTAATTGCCGGTGGCGATCAGCGCACGGTCCAGCGTCTGCGCTTCCAGGTAACCCTTGACGGCCACTGCGGCAAGGGCGGCCAACGTCACTACCGTCAACCCTATGCCCAGGCGCAAGGCCGAAATGTCGCCCAGGGTCGCCCGGCTGTTGGTACCGAGCGTCGCCACGTTGCCCGCGGCGCCGCTGATGTCACCACTCGCGAGGTTGCGGCCCAGACTGACCACTTCACGCCCCAGACCTCTGGCGCTGGTGCTGGTAGCGTCCATGACCGTCTGCGTTTGGCCGAGCTGTTTGTTGAGGCTCGCCGCCTCTGCCTGCATCTCGCCGATGCGCTTGCCTGCGGCACCCAGCAGATCCGCGCTGGTCTTCGAGGTGTCGCCCGTTGCCTTGACGGATTTGGTCAGGTCATCCAATTGCTTGCGGGCCGACTCCAGATCGGCTTTGATGCGGAGCGCGATTTCCAGGTTGCGGTCGGCCACTGTTATGCTCCCGCCGACCCATCATGAAGGGGACTCGACATGGCACTGGTTACCTGCCCCGACTGCGCCGCCAAGATCTCCGATGTGGCGCCGGCTTGCCCGCACTGCGGACGGCCGCGCGACGGCATGACCACCATGCTGGGCCGCGCCAACGGGCAGCACGGCGCGACGAAGGTGCTGTCGGTGCTGTTGCTGTTGGTGGGCGGGTTCATGTTCGTGTCCGGATCCTGGCCGTTGATTGGTGCGTTTCTCGCCATCTGCGGCATCGTGTGCCTGATCATCGCCCTGGCGACGGACAGGCGCGGCTGATCAGTCCTTTCGCAGGGCCTCCACCAGCGCCCCCATCTTTTGGAGTGCGTCCTTGCTCTGGCAGCCACCGTAGCCATTGGCCACGGCTTCGATCAGGTTGGCCTGTTGCTTGTCGCGCAGATGCATCAGGCGGCCGTGGAAGAGGCGGAGCTGGCGCTCGGTGTATCGGCCGAGCTGCTCGGGGGTGCCGAAACCGGCATCGGTGAGTTCGACGTAGACGTCTGCCCAGCGAACAGCTCCTGACGTCGCATGCGCTCCCTCGCCCGGCGCAGCAACTGCCGCAAAAAAAAAGGGCCGCAGACTTCCCACCAGGTGACCAGCAGTGCATCGCTGTCCGCGTCGCCCAGCGCCTCCACCCACGCCAGTTCGACCTGCGCGCTCAGCGCGATCACCGGATTCATGATCTCGCGGTATTCGCCGACCACCGCCAGCACGTCGTCGGTCAGACCTTCCGAGTCCTGAAAGAGCTTCTCCAGCGCAAGCAGGAACGGCCGGGTTTGCGCACGGACCTGAAGGCCCCTTGGGTGGTCGTATTCGTGCACTGTGATGGCGCGGCCGGCGATCGCGATGTCACGATCGGGATGCGAGATCGAAAGATCATCGCGGCCCGTATCGGGCCGCTTGACGGGTTTCTTGGTGGTGACTTTGCGGGCCATGAATAGTCCTTGCGTGGACTCGTCGCGCCGGCATGGCGCGGCGAGTCAATGACGTCAGCCCGGCAGTTCGATCTTGCCGAAGCCGCCCAGGGCGCTGTCCGCCGCGTTGATCGTGTCGAACAGCACCGAGCCGCCGAGCTGCAGCTGGCCGAAGTCGTCGCTGATCAGGTCCAGCTGCGAGATCGGGTCGAACGCGCAACGCCACAGCCGCACGATCGCGCGCGAGTTGTCGACGGTGTTGATGCCGTCGAGGAACAGGTAGCGCTCGGGGATGTCGCCCGTGAACATCGTCACGTCGGTGCCACCGGCATAGCTGTAGGCGGCCTTGAACGGCTGGGTATAGGCGCCGAGCGCCTTGAGCGTGATCAGGCCACCATGCGCGGATTCGATCGCATAGTCGGTGTCCGGGGTCAGGGTAGCCGGACCGACGGCGCTGTCCGTGATCACCACCGAACTGACATTGCCATGCGCCAGCGCGATGGTGTTGCCGACAACCAGGTCATCTGGGAACGCCTCGGCGGTCGCCGTGCCGCTGGTTACCTGGTTGACCGTGCCGTAAAGGCCCAATGCGAGCTGCTTGGCGCCGAAATAGTTCAGCGTCATGGAGAGTTCGACCTTCTTGCCCTTCTTCAGCTGGGCCGACTGCACGCGGTTGCCGCTGAAGCTCTCGGTGCGGTCGCTCTTGTCGGTCGAGAACTTGAGCTGCAGCGTGGGGGCGTCGCCCACCCATTCCAGCGCGAGCGGCTTGCCATCGGTGCCGCGGCTGCCGAGCCAGATCTTGCCCTGGAACGAGAAATCCTGCATGTCCATTACGCTTTCTCCTCGGCGGCGGCGCCGCGCTTGGTGGACGACAACGGCGCGATCACTTTCTGATCGGCCAACCAAGTGGCGTCGTGATCGGCCACGTCGATCTCGTCGCCGGCCTTGTGCGGCTTGCCCGCATGGGTATGGTCTTTCAGCAGCTTGACTTTCATGATCATTGCGCCTCTGCGCCGATGAAGGTTTGGGTTTTCCACACGTCGCACCAAAGCGCGGTGGCGTCGTCGTACCGCAGCAAGTCGCCGCGTTGCATCTCGAAGGGGCGGGCACCGGGTACGTCGGGCACCCAACCGGCCAGCACGCCGCGCACGGACCCGATGAGCGCGTTCATGGCGTCGCTGAGTTGGGCGCCGCCCTGCTCGCGGTAGTTGCGCCCCACGATCACGACACCCACCGCCACCGTGCCGCGCTGCGTGGTGCGCACCTGTTCACCGCGCTGGCCGTTGCCGGTCTTGGCGCCGTCGAAGTTCTCCTGCGCCAGCACCACGAACACGCTTGGCGGGGTGAAGTCGCGCAGGCTCTTCACCGCCGCGTAATCCGCCGCCAGGCCCACTAGGCGAAGCCCGGCCACACCGGCCTTGATGCGGTCGGCAACCGGCTGCACGTCGAACGGCGCGAAGCTCATGGGTAGCGCCCCGCGTCGCGGCGGAACACGCGGCCATCGCCGGTGAACTGCACGTCCGCATCCTCGGTGTCGGCGAGCACGGGATCGTCGGCGCCCAGGCTGAACTTGCCGTCCGCGGTGAGCTGCAACATTTTCATCGCGTCGCGGTAGTCGCGCAGGATCGGATCGTCCTTGTCGTTGCTGATGCGGTCCTTGTGCAGCAGGTAGCGGGTGATCGAGCGCGACCACTCGACCACGACCGGCGACACGGTGGCCAGCGGCAGCGGGTAGCGGCGCGCCAGGAAGCCGTCGATCACGCCGGCGGCGCCGGTGATCGCTTCGTTGATGCGCGCCAGGGCGTCGTCGGCAATCGCTACCTGGTCGGATGACCAGGTGCTGCGGTCGGCATTGCGCAGCGTGGCGTCCATCAGGTCATCAGCCACGATCGCATCACGCTCGCGCGTCGCCACCTGGGCCAGCTCGCGGGCACCAGGTCGTTCGGCAAGTTGGGCGGGCGTGATGTACATGCGTCAGTCGGCCGGGGTGATGTCGAAGTAGTACGACTTGCCAATCTCGAACTGCGCGTTCGCCGCCGGATTCGTGCACAGCATTTCGAACGTGCCACTCGGAGTGGCTTCCTGGAAGCGCTGATCCTCCGGAATGGCGGTGTCGTACTGCGCCGAGAACTTCAACGTGCGGGCGCTGGTGTTCCAGCTATGGGTGGAGACGGTATCGAGACGAAACTTTGCACGGACGCTCATGGCGGATTTCCTTGGTTGGTCGGTGGCCAGGCTCTCCTGGCCACCGATTTCTTCGGCGTGCGAATCGAACGCCAACGCGCGCTCCCGGAATTACTTGCCGGCCTTCTTGCCGGCGACGGTTTTCTTGTCGCTGCTGGCCTGCTTGTCGCCTGCCTTCGCGGCATCAGCCGCGGCCTGCTTCTCGGCAGCCTTCGCGGCATCAGCCGCGGCCTGCTTCTCGGCAGCCTTCGCGGCATCAGCCGGGGCCTGCTTCTCGGCAGCGTCTCGCGCGACGGCGGCGCGCAGATCCTCGATTTGCTCGGCGTTGGGCCTGGGGAGCTTTTTGCCGTCTTCCAAGAAGATCAGCAGAGGCTCGCTGAAGATCGCCAGCGCCTGCGCCGGCGTCAGGTTGTTGCTGTCCACTTCCACGCCGGCGCGACTGAACTCGATGCCGGCGCGACGGAAGCTCTCGGTTTTCGATTTGACGGTGATGACGGACATGGGGGCTCCTGGCTCGGTGTGACGAAGCGGGCGGCGGATGCCGCCGCCCGTTCGCTTTCACTTCACGGCTGCGGGTTGTTCGGTCAGATGATCCAAGCCGTGTCGAGGACGTCGACGACGCCCTTCATCACGTTCTCGGCGCCGTTGGCCAGGGTGGTGGCGCTGACGATCTTGGCCGCGGCGAACTTGGCGCCCGGGCGCACCACCAGCAGGTTCGGCTTGAGGCCCAGCGGCTTGCCGTTGTCGCCGGTGCGCTCCGTCATCGCGGTGTAAGCCGCGGTGATGTTCTCTTCCGTCAGCGGCTGGTTCGAGGCGTACGCCATCTGCCAGAAGCCGAAGCCGACGTTGCGACGGCAATCGACGCCGTAGACGTATTCGGCGCGGTCGAACACATTGTCATCGGTCTCGGCCGTCTTGCTCACAAAATTGAGCGCCTGGCGGTTCTGGAAGATCAGCGGCTTCAACGCGCGGCTGGTATCCAGCAGGTACCAGGTGCTGCCGCCGCCGGAGCTGTCGTAGTTGGACTGACTGGCAACGACGCCGTTCGCACCGGTCACCGGATGATCGGTGTCGAAGAAATACTGGCCGTCGTAGCACAGCGAGGAGATACCTGCCTTGAGCAGACCAAAGGTCAGCTCGTCGGGGTGCGCCTCGGCGGCGCGGCCCATCTCCTGCATCATGGGCGTGAACACGCCGTACTGATCGTCCTGGATCGCCGGTTTCGGCACAGACACGGTCAGCTCGAACGGCTTGTTTTTGATGGTGTAGCCGTGCGTCTTCACGCCATTGACGACGCGCTCTCCGAGCCACTCGCGCATGCCGGGGAAATTGCCCAGCCAGCCGTACTCTTCGCTGCCCGTGGTGGACGGCACGATGGTGGCGATGCGCTTGTATGCCGTTTCCGCCGTGCCCACGCCGGCCGCGAAGGCTGCCTTGAAGGCGATGAACAGGGTCTTCAAATTGCCTGCGTTGATGATCATGAATAAAGCCTCTTGGGTTTAGCCTGGGCCAGCCGGTTCCACGGCTCGGCTACGGAAGGTGTCGGGTCAGCAGGTCAGAACTCGACCCAGACCCCGTAGGAGTCGACGAAGCGCACCACGCCGGCTTTCGAGCGGGCGCTGGAGCCGTCGGTCTTGGCCACCGTCTGGTTGTCCACCAGGTAGCAGGTGGCGCCGATGTCGGTGTTGGCGATCGCGTCGGTGCTGGCCGAGTTGGCGAACGGGAACACGCCGCGGCGCACCTGCACCTGCACGCCGCCGGCGCTGCCGCCGGTGTTGTCGACGGTCTCGTCGAACACGCCGACGCAGGTCTTGCCGGTGGCCGTGGTGGCCATCTCGGCGTTGCCGGCGGTGTTGAGCACCGCGATGGTGCCGGCCAGGCACTTGCTGGCGGCCGCCGGGAAGCTGAACAGCACGCCGTCGCGGCGCTGGGTGTTGCGTTCGGTGGTGGTAGCGGTCATTGCGGGTTCCTCAAGGACTGGAGTTCGGGACTCAGGCGGCTGCGGCCGCGCGTCGGGGTGGGGTCAGGCGGCCTTGGCGGCGGCCGCGAAGTCCTTGGGGTCGATGCCGGTGGCGCTGCACACCGCCAGCTGCTCGGCGTTCAGGCCGTTGGCCTCGTCGACGATCGGCTGCTTGCCCTTGGTCTGGCTGTTGTTGAGCGCGGCGATGGGCGCAGCGCTGTCCAGGTAGGCGGTGAGCTGGGCGATGTCGGACGCACCCAGCTTGCGGGCCCAGTCTTCCTGGGCCTTCAACAGGCGGCCATCGGCCAGGCCAGCCTTGACCAGAACGTCCACGTCGGCGCCCTGGACCTTGGCGGTCAACGCGGCAAGGTCGCCCTTGACGGACTCCAGCACGCTGACCGGCACGAACTTGGCCGGGTCCGGATCCGCCGAGCTGGCGTCCGCCTTGGTCTTGAGCGCGGTGCACGCGGCCACCAGGGCCTCGGGCTTGTCGTCGGCGCCGGCACCGATCGCCTTGCGGATGTCCGCCAGCGGGTCCGCCTTGAAGTGGGCGGTGAGCGCGGCCGCGGCCGCGTCTTCGGTGGTGCTTTCAGCGGAAAGGGCGAGCGCGGCGCACACCGCCAGCAAGAGCTTGTTCATGGGTGGTTCCTCTGGGTTGATGCCGAACGTGGCGGCAGCGCGGAGCGCGAGCGGCTCCATGCCATCGATGCCCGCGTAATTGGTGAGCGCGGCCATCTGGACATCCAGCACGTCGCCGGTGCGGCTGTCGTAGCTGAAAACGGGACTGACGAACTTGTACTCGCCGTCGTTGATCGCCTGGCGGGCGCGGGCCGTGAGCTCGACGGTGGCGAACAGGCCCTGGCCCTCGCGCCACGACAGCGCGGTGATCCACGCCGCGGCCGGGGCGGGCTGCCCGTTCTGCTCCTTGTGGAGCGTCTGGTGCTCGTAGTCGACGACAGCCGGGTTCTTGCGGTTGTTGAACCGCGCGATCACGCGGCTGGCCACCGCCTGGTCGATGTGCCAGTGCGGCACCTTCAGCTCGCGCCCGTCGCTGGGCAGGAAGTCGCCTGCCGGCGTCAGCTGCACGTCAATGGTGGTGTCGGTGCCGTGGCCCAGCGCAAACGCGCAGGCGGCAAGGGCAATGGCGAGGGATGTACGACGGGGCATGCGCCCAGTTTCGTGATGCCACCCTGGGCGGGTGGACCGAAGCGCTTCGCTGAATCAGCCGAGGAGGAAAACACCCGGATTGCGCGTGTTCAGCAGCCTACGCCGCCCGGCACGGTGCCGGCAAGCCGCCCCGATGGCGTTTGAAGGCATTTAAAACCCGTTTAAAAACGCCGAGGCCCCTCCAAGGCGTACCAGTGCCGCCCCCGCGGGGCCGCGAGGCGCGCACAGGCGCGCGTTAGGGCTTGCCCTCCTGGAGATGGGCGAGCAGATGATCGCGCGTCAGCGCCACGATCTTCTCCTCGTCGGCGGCGCTCACGCCGAGCCAGGGGCGCGCCGGGATCCCGTGCTCGCCGTTGCGCGCGCCGAACTGGTGGATGGCGCCGTAGATGGCACTGGTGCCGACCAGCACGGCCGCCTCGCCGTCGAGCTGCCAGCTCAACTGGTCGCCGAGCATGTGGTGGTCGAACTTGAGGATGGGCACGCCCGGGCGCTTCTTGGCCTTCCAGCGCGCATAGGAGGGTTCTAGTGCACGCCAGCGGTGGCCGCCGGGGTCGACCTGGTCCACGCCGCGGTCGCGGGTGGAGCGCAGCATGTATTCGCCGATATCCGACAACAGCAGCTTCTGCCCGGCCGGGCTGAGCTGCGCCGCGACGGCATCCAGCCCTGCGGCCGCGCCGGACGTGTCGACCTGGACCTCGATGCGTGCGCCAGCCATTACAGCGCCCCCTGCAACAGCACGAACTCGCCGGCGTCCAGGTGCTGCTGCAGGGTCGACACCTCGACCGTGTCGTCGCCGTCGTAGACGTTGGCGGTTTGCGCGCCAGTGGCCGCTGTCACCCAGGCGACATGCACGTTGCCATCGGCAGCGGGCGTGTCCACGTACAGGAGCTGGCCACCACGCACGTCGAGCAGCACCGCATGCGGCGCGGCCAGCAGTTGTGGCACGTCGGCGGACTGCGAGGCGCCAATGGCTTCGGGCGTGCCGATGATCGGGGCGGCGGCTGGCGTGATGCCGGCGCCGGCCAGCGCACGGACCAGGTCGGGCGCCAGCGCGCCCACCGCGGCGTCGTCGGGTGGCGCCTCGGTCGTCGCCAGCAAGCCCGCGCCGAGCACCAGGAGCTGCAGCGCGCTGAAGGTGCTGCTAAGCGTGCGCACGATGCGGGGGTTGGCCAGCAGCTGCGCCAGTGCCTCGGCGCCGGCCAGCGCCGGCAGCTGGCCGGCCTTGCGCAGCGTGTCCTGGGCGAGCCTGGCCAGCGGGTTCACCGGCGGCGTGGCGCCACGCTCGAACGCGCTCTTGCCCGGCGCGTAGCCAAAGCCCGGATCCACGCCGGCCGGCGTTTCCACCTGGCGCGGATGCGGCCCGTTCTTGCCCACCAGCACCTGCTGCATGTCCACCGGCGGGGCGGTGTCCGGCCCGTTCTTGCCCAGCCGCTTCAGGTCGCGCTCGTTCAACGCCTCGACCGTGCACTGGCAGCCCCAGCCGTTCGGCGGGAAGTGCGTGTTCCACCACGGGTGGTCCGCATCGAGCACCAGGCCATTCCACGCCAGGTGCATCGGCCGCGGGTGTTGCACGGCATCGCTGTGGCGGTAGCGCCAGAACGGCCGCACCGTCTTCAGCGCCTGCAGCTGCGAATAGCGCCCCGCCGCGTAGCTGGTGCGCAGGTTGGTCTCGTAGATCACGCGCGTGCGCCAGTTGCGCCCGCCGTTGTAAGCCCAGCCGTACTTCGCCACGATCCGGTCGAAGTCGCTGCGGAACGCCTCCAGCCCGGTGCCGTCCGCGATCGCGCGATCGACCGCCGCGCGCAGGTCGACCAGCAGGTCGATGCGGTTGGCCCCGGCCACCATGAACGCGTGGTCGTGTTCGGCCAGCCACAGATCCGTCCATGCTTCGGTGAGCACGTTCCGCTTGGCGCGGAAAAACGCGATCTGCTCCTTGAACGGCAGGGAGCCGTAGGCGACCCGGTCAGCCACCAGGCGCTCCCTGGGGTTTCGCAGCGATCTGCACGGCTACCGCCTTGCCGACGGACTGCGCCATCCAGCCCTGCGCGATGACGCCAGCCGCCTGGCCGAGCAGGTAGACCGATACCAGCCAGGTAAACGCGTTCACGAACTCCTCGCCGGTGAGCTTACCGACCAGCACCAGGCCGACCAGGACGCCCAGGGCGATCGTCGACCACAGATCCTTGAAACCTGCTTGCGTCATAGCGCACCCGCCTCTTGGAGAATCTCATAGCGGCCGGCCAGCGCCGCCGCGGCCAAGCCCTGCGCCATTGCTTCGGCGTACTGGTCCAGGCTCATGTCCGGCACCAGTTGCAGGATGCCCTCGCGCAGCGCATCGAGCGAATCGACGCGGCCGGCCAACGCGCGGACCTGAGCCAGCCAGTCGCCCAGCGCGGGCGCCACCGCCTTGTCCAACTGGTCGACCATGCGCGCGGGCGGATCCTGTGGCTCGACGGGGATCTGCGCGCTGGCGGCCGCGGTACCCGGCGGCACCTCGGCCGCCGCGTCGGCCGGCGCGGGCGTTGCAGCAGGCGCCGGCGGCTTATCCGCCACCAGCAGATCCGCGTCGTCGGCTTCGGGCTCCGGGATGCCCAGGCGTTCCTGCGCCCACTGGCGCGGGATCTTGAAACCGATGTTGACCAGTTTGGGCAGGGACTCCGAATACGCCGTGATGTCTTCGGTTTCCTCCACCGGGAAGGTGAAGCGCGGCGCGCGGCGGATGGTGGTGGCCAGGCCATTGAGCACGGCGATCGGGTAGATCAGGTCGCGGGTAAGCGTGGCGGCGATCTGCTTGGCGTCGCCGTCGCGCAGATCCTTGCGCACGTCGTCATGGACCTTGCCCAGCGCGTTGGTGCTGGTCTTGCCGTCCGCCTGACTGGTGAGCGTGCCGCCCAGAACCACCTTGCTCTGGGTCTTCTCGCACCAGTCGATCATGGCCATGAACGAGTCGGGGTCGCCGGTGGCCGGGTCGTGGAACTCCAGCGTCATGCCGTCCGGGATGATGCCGGCGGCGTTGTGGCCGAGCTCGGCCAGCGCGCGCAGCAGCGTGGCCTTTTCCGCCTTGCCGCTGCCGGGCGGGTATTTGCCCACGCGCAGCGGGATGCCGTAGATCTCCAGGAACTCGGCCAGGTCCGCGACGGAGTAGTTCTTGAACAGGTACGGCCACACCAGTACGCGGAACATGCCGCTGCGCGCCAGGTAACCGCTCTTGGCCTTGTGGGTGTGCGTGATCCAGCCGAACGGGTTCAACGGCTGGCCGTCAGCGGTGCCGTCGCGCAGGCGCACCTCCTCGCGGTAGCCGCGATAGATGTGGAACCAGCTCTGAGGACGGTGCGTGATGCTCTTGGGCAGCCAGTAGCCGTCGAGCTGGTGCCACTCGATCTCCAGGCACACGTAGCCCTTGCCGATCGCGTCGGTCACATCGAACAGCATCTCGTCGAAGTCCGGGATCTCGGCGAGCAGTTCCTTCAGCGCCTTGGCGTTCTTCTTTTCCGCCGCGTAGGGGCTGGACGGCGGCACGATGTCCCAATCCAGCTGGCGGATGGCGCCGCGGCGCTTGAGCATCTCGCTGGCCAGATGGCCGTCCTTTTCCTCCATGTCCTCGTACAGCTCGCACTGCGCGACCAGGTCACCCTGCTCGGCGCCGTCGAGGATGGCGGCCACGCGCGATGGCGTGAGCCCGCGGCTCGGGTGGCCCTGCCATTCGTTGCGTAGCTGCATGCTGCGGCTGGTCTGCGGCTCGGCCAGGTCCGCCGTGCGGATGGGCTGGCCATCCGGGCCAAGGATCGTGGAGGTCACCATGCTTTCGATTCCGGTAGGGCAAAGTCGGCGCTGTCGTCGGCACGCATGCGCATGCCGTCCTCGTCGCGCACGTTGTCGAAGCCGCGCGGTTGCCGCGGCAGCGCGTCCCACGCGATCTCGGCGGACAGGTTGAGCGTGGCAAACCATGCCAGCACCAGGAACACGGCAAAATCGCCGTGTCGGTGCAGGTCAGGGTCTTTCAGATCCTTGCGGCGTGTGGCGACTATCAACGGGATGCCGTCGACATCCTCGATTGCGCGCACGTCGTTGGCCAGGTCCGCATCGGCCGGATAATCGATCGTGGCGTCTTCGTGCGCCTGGATCAGCTTGGGCATCCAGGTGCCGTACCAGTTCCGGCTGAGCTTGACCTGGTGCACGCTGGCGCCGTATTTGTCGCCGGTGTATTCCGCGAAGGTCTCGCCCGATCCAGTGGCATCCATCGCACCGCCACAGCGGCGCGGAAGACCGTCGATCATCGTCCAGACGATCTGCTCCTGCTGACGCGCCGGCACATTGTTCATCTCGATCACGAACGGCACCGAGCGGCGCATGTCCTGGTGAATGGCGACTGGGCCGGCAATTGAAAAGTCGCGGTGACGTGCCCAGTCCTGCGCGAACACATGACGCAGCGTCGGATCCAGCTTGGCCAGCTCGGGCTTCAGGTAACGCTGTATCCAATCCTCGACATAGGACTCGCGTTCGAGCATGGACTTTTCGGTGAAGTCGCTGTCCAGCGCCAGGCGCAGCACCTTGCGCCCAGGAACCATCGCCTGGTCGATCCACACACCTGGGATGCATACGCCATTGCCGTCACGCGGGATCGCATCGAGCTCCTCGCGCATTGCCGCCTTTCGGGTGCCGTAGCCGTTGCGGATCTTGGCGTACCATTTGGCTTTGCCTTCGGCGCTGGGCGTCCAGCCCTTCATCATGCACACGCGTTCGTAGATGCCATTGCCCACCGCATCGTCGAATGTCACGGTGAACACCTTGGCGTCCTCGCCGTAGCGGCCTTCCTCGATGTCCTTGATCAGCTGGTTAAATGGGTTATTGCGCCCGTTGTGGCTGGAAATGATGATGATCTCGCCGCCCCAAATCAGCAGCGCCGTAGCGGCATCGAGCACGCCCTGAACGTCGGGATGGAATGCCGCTTCGTCGATTACAACCACGCCCTGGAGGCCGCGTATGTTTGCGGGGCGTGACGATAGCGCCGTGATCTGGAACCCGCTGGCAAAGCGGATGCGATACGACGTGATGTTGCGTGTGTGGCCGTCCTCGTCCTGGTCCTCGAACAGGAACTCCTCGATGCTGGACACGCCCATGCCCTGCGCCTGCGCGATGACGCGCGCGAACTTGGCGCAGTAGCCGACGAACTCCAGGCCCTTTTCCTTGGTGTCGCCGATGTAATAAATGTTGTCGCCGCCGGCGCTCTTGCGCGATGCGGCCTTGATCGTGCAATCCAGCGCCACGGCAAAGGTGATGCCGGTGCGCCGGCCCTTCGACGCCACCTTGATCGACGCATGAATGGCCAGGAACGCCGACTGGTGCTTCATCAACACGCCGGCGGCCAGCGGGTTGAAACCGTCCGGCACCTCGCGCACGCTGGCGGGCAGCTCGTCCCATTCGACGCTGCGCAGGGTGCTGCTCAGTGGGCGGAGGGAGCCGTCAGCCATCAGCCGATGCCCAGCACTTTCTTCCGCCAGAACTCGACCTGCGCGACATCCATGCCCTGGGCGCGAGCGACCTCCTGCAGGTTGCTCTCCTGCTCGGCCTGAAGCTGCTCGCGCGCCAGCCGGGCGATCTCCTGCCGCTCGGCCAGGCTCATCTTGCGGGCCTGCAGCACGGCCTTGGCGCCGCGCGCCAGCTCGCCGATCTGCTTGATCGACACGCCATCGTCGCCGTCGCTCTGCGCCTTGAGCGCGGCGTCGGTGGCCAGCGTGGTCACCGCCTGCACCAGCAGCTGGCCAGCGCGGTCGTTCGGATCCTCGCCCAGCTCGGTGACCAGGGCGGTGCTGGCCGCCTGGATATCGCGCATGCGGCCAGCCAGTTCGCTGACTTGCTTGCTGTAGCGGCCGATGGCGCTGCGACTGGGTACGGTCGCTTCGGGGAAGCGCTCGCGCGCCATCGCGAGGATCTCGTCCAGCGTATGGCGGTCGGCCCGGATCAGCTTTTCCAGAAACCGTCGCTGCTCGTCCGGCAGGCGCTTGATGCTCGATGCGCGGGGCATGGCGTTACCGCGGCCCTGGGCGGCGCACGCCCGGCACGACTGCGACGCCGTTCACCACGTCGTCACCGCGCGAGGTGATGGTGGCGATCGCCAGGTCCGGCACTTCCGGCAGCGTTTCCAGGCGCACCAGCGACTGGTCGCGCAGCCAGTGCAGGTCGGTGGTCACGTCGTCGCGGCTGGCGGCGATCCCCAGGCTATACAAGCCGGCGTGCAGGTTGCTGCTGTTGGCGCGATAGCCGGGCTGCTCGCTGAGCAGGCGCAGCAACACCAGGCGGCGGTCTTCGCGCAGGCGGTCGGTGAAGGTCTTGCTCATCGGTCGTTCTCCAGCAAGTGCTCCTGAATTGTGCGCAGCATCTGGGTCATGGCCTGCGTTTGGCCGCTGATGGAGGCAATGGTCTCCACAACCTCGCTGATCCCGCTGCGCAACTCGGTGAGGTCGCGGTGCGTGGGTAGGTTGTCCACGCGTGATTCCAGCTTGATCAACCGGCCCCACATCTGCCGGCTGTCGGCGGTCTGGCCGCTGATGCGGATCCCGACCATGAACAGGCCGATCAGGTCGATCACCAGCAGGGCGATGATCACGGCGGCAACGGTCTCGTTCATCGGCGGAAGCCTTTCAAGCGGTGTTCGTGGTCCGTGGCGCAGCTGGCGCAACGGCTTGTCATGTGGTCCAGCGCGGCCAGCCGGGCCGGCTCGATGGGTTCGTCGCAATCGATGCACAGGCCGTCGATCGAGGCGTTGCGCGGTGCGTGCGAGTCGGCAATGCGTTGTAGTGTCTGCGCCGTAGCGCGGGCCCGGTCTTGCTCGTCGCTCTCCTGGGCGCGGTCGATGTCGTCGCTCAAGGCTTCACTCCTTTTGGTACGGGCGCGAAGCCGTGCGTCCACATCAACCGCTGCAAGGCGCTGGCGCAGGCGGCCTTGGTGTTGCCGTGCGCGATCGCCGCGCTGCGCTCAACGCCGGTGAGCCGCTTGGCGACACGCTCCTGCTCGGCGGCATCGCCCTGCCACTCGCGGATCAGCGCCTGCGCATCCTTGGTCCAGTCGAATAGGCTCATGGCTGCGGCCCCGCGCTGACCTTGGCCGCGGTGGCGCGGTCGGCGTTGGCCTGCTGCAGCACGCCGCGCCATTGTTCGATCGAGATCAGCGCATCGAGCATGCACACCGCTGGCGCGACGGCCCAGGTGCAATGCGCCGGCGGCGCCGGCGGTTCGGCCAGCGGCTTGGTCAGCGAGGCATCCAGCGGGCGGTATGCCGGCACGGGAACCTCAATGATTTGCGCCGGGCGGGGCGCCGGCCGCAGTGCCCCACAGCCGCTCAGCCACGGCAGGGCACACAGGCAGGCGAGCCAGATCGGCACATTCAGGCGTCGCATGGGCGGCTTTCCTCAGGTCGAGCTCACGCGCGGCGGTGGCCGCGCTCAGTTGTTTGCGCAAGGTGCCGGACTCGGCGATGGCCGCGTCGGCGTAGAAGTTGGCGACCTGTAGCGCGCGCTTCTGATCGGTCAGGGTCTGGCGCAGCTGCGCCAGTGTCTGGGCCAATGCGTCGCGCTCACCGATTGCCTGGTTGCGTTCGGTCGCTGCCGCGCGGATCTGCGTCTGCGCTGCCTTCTGGACTGCCGCGGCGCCGTCGTCATAGCCGCGGTGGTGTCCCGCCCACAGCAGGCCAAGCGCGATCGCGCCAACGGCGAGCAAGCCGGCCACGAGCTTCACGAGCACACCGCCTTGCCGGACCAGCCGGCGTCGAGGTACGCCGGCTCGAGCACCAGCAGGATGCGGCGCACATAGCCGCGGTTCTCGCGCCACGCGGCGACGCTGCGCGATCGCTGGGCACTGACGGCTCCGAACCAGGTGCCCGGATCCTCGCGCATGCGCTCGGCCAGTTGCATCTCCTGGCGCAGGCGCTTCTCCCCGCCGTTGTAGGCGCTCAGGCCAAAGGCCCAGCTATCGCAGGCGGTGGTGCCCGGGTTGCGCTCGACCAGCCAGGCGTCATAGATCGCCGCCGCCAGGGCGGCCTGCTGCGGATCCCAGGGATCGAACTGGCCCAGCCGGTCCGGGAACTTCTCGGCGATCCAGCGACCGGTCGCCGGCATGAATTGCGCCAGGCCCTCCGCGCCGACGCGGCTGCGCGCGCGGGGGTTCCAGCTCGACTCCTGGTGCAACTGCGCGGCCAGGCGCGCGGGCGATCCATCCACGCCCCATTCCTCGGCCACCGCCTGCTCCACATAGCGGCGATACATGGTGTTGACCTCCGGCAGCGCCACGCGCACCTGCGCCGGCGTTGCCGGCGCGCTGGCGGGCGTGGCGCGGGCCACGGTGGCCAGCACCGCCAAACCGATGCAGAGCATCAGGATGCCTTGGGGCATGCACCCGCGCGGCATCTCGAAACCGATCATGCGGCGCCCGGTGGCACCGGCCATCAGCGAGATGCCGATCAGAACCAGCAGCGCGCCGCCGATCATGGGCTGACCGCCACGACAACCCGCACGCCGATCGCGGCCAGGAAGAAACCCCAACCCAGCAGGATGAAAAGCAACGCACGGATGGCGCGGTACGGCGCCAGCGGGTTGGCCGCCTCGCTGGAGCGATGTGGAAACAAGCACCAACCGCGCACCCAGCAGATGATGGCCAGCAGAAGGCACACCGCGCTCATGGCATCAACCCCGCCGCGATGATCGCCGCGGCCATGAGCGTGGCGCGGCGCGTCTGCGCCATCGCCATCTCGATGCCTTCGAGCTCGCTGGGCCGGCCGTCCGGGCTGGCGGCCCGGTCGAAGCCGTAGCCCAGCACCGCGGCCAGGCTCAGCTTGCTGATGATCCACAGATAGCTGCCGACCTTGGCCGGGTTGAGCCAGGCGGCGATCGCGGCCAGCAGCAGCAGGGAAAGCAGCGCCCACAGGGCCATGCGCCCGAAGTCGTTCACCGCAGCCGCAAACGCCTGGTAAGCCGTGCTCAAACGGGATTTGCTGGTGCCCATGCGCCGCTCCTGAATAGGGTGCCGGCGGGGCTGCAGGGGATCAGCCCCACCGGCGTACAGCGCGCAAGGGGTTACGCGCTGTGGCGTCAGGATGTGAGAGGTGCGGCGGTGAGCGTGGACGAAGCGCTTCGCTCAAATAAAAGCCCCGCACAAGGGCGGGGCTGGGTGGTGGGGTTGTAGGTGGTCAGCTTACCGATGTCGTGCAGTGTTGCGCAATGCGTTCACCTGGAGGCGAAGCCTGCCAGATCGATCACGTTCTTCATGCGCTTTCCCCTTTCGTCACGCCGAACAGATCCGGCTGGATGCGCCGAATGTACACCGCGCGCTGCTCCGCCGCGATCTGCTCGATGCGGCGGTCGGTGAGGCCGTGGCGGCGCGCGAGCTCGTCCTTGTTGGTGCCCTTGTACTCCAGGTAGATCGCCCGATCGCGCAGCCATTCCTTGAGCCGGTCGCCGCGCGGCAGGTAGATCTGCCGCCCGCCCAGGTATTCGCCGATGGCCAGCGCCGCGTGCTGCGCCTCGGCGATCGCCTCGCTCTCGCTGCGGCCGCGGCGCTGGAACGAGGCGCGCAGCACGTCCACCAGCTCGGCCAGCATGCTCGGCCAGACGTCGCTGGGTGCGTCGATCGCCACGTCCTGCAGGGTTTCCAGCGGCGTGCTCATGCGGTGGCCCCGTACTTCGCGAATGCCTTCTCACGCTCGGCGTCCCACTCCGGCTCGGTCAGCCGGCCGTAGTCGCGCATCTGGTCCAGGTAGGCGAGCTGCTCGGCGAGCGGGTCGCGGGCGACGGTGGGCGGGCTGGGGCCCACCGCGCGCCGGCCGGAGCGGGCGGCGGTTTCGCGCGCCTGCTCGGCCGCGGCGCCGGCCTGGTCGGCGATGCCGTAGACGATGGCGCGCAGGTAGTGGTGGTTGGCCAGCGGCAGCGTGAGCCGTGCGCGTTGCTCGATCATCTGCTCGATGCCAGCGGCCCAATGGGCGGCGGTGGCCGGGCGGCGCACGCCGCCGCGCTCGTCGCGGCACACGGTGCCCTCGCGCACCAGGGCGTCCAGCGCGGCGACCAGCTTCACCGCCCTGGCCAGGCGCAGCTTCTGCTTCGGCGGCGTGAACAGGCCCAGGTACTCCACCGTCGCGCGGCCCAGCACCGGCTCCATGCCGGCCAGCAGCATGCCGAAGCGCTTGCCATCCGGCTCCAGGAACCCGGCCACCAGCGGGAACGATTCGTTGCAGCTGGGGCAGGTCACGTGCATGCGGGCGCCCTGCTCAGCTGCACGACGTTGCCGGCGACCGGCTGCGCTTCCGCGGGCGGCGACACGTCGCTGCTGCTGACGCACTCCACACCGGCGGCGGTCCTCACCAGGTAGTCGACGGTCAACGGCCGAAACGTGACGCCCACCACGGTGCCGCGGCGCCGCGAGGCCCCGTGGTAGATCCACACCGGCGCGCCAATGGCGAACCGCGACGGCAGATCGTTGGAGCGGTGGGCGAAGTCCTGGTGGCAATGCGGGCAAGTGACGTGCATCACAGCGGCAACACCTGCTGGCCAGCCGCTTCGAGCTCGGCGTGTGTGGGCACATCCGGTTCGGCGTCGGTGTGTTCCCAGCAGTGCTCCTCTGCCACGTCTTCGTCATCGAACGTCGCGTGGCATACCGAACATTGAAAAACCTCACTGATCGTCGGCGCGCAGCACTCCCTGGCCTCGATGTCATCTTCGTGGATGTCGCCACACTCGTCACAGCGGTATTTGGTGTGCATCGTTGCCATGTCATTCCCCCTTGGCTTTCCGTTCGCGCTTCTGCGCATAGCTCAGCGCCGCCACCAGCTTGTGCAGCTGGTCCGCGCGCAACCACTCCACCCGGTGCACCTTGAACATCCGCTTGGCGGTGCCGTGGGCGTAGTTCCAGCTCTTGTCCAGCTCGGCCAGGATCGCGCCGACCTTGCCCACCATGCCGGCGATCTCGTCGCGCACGTTCTGCGGTTCGGCGGGCAGGTGCACGGCGTTGCGCATCTGCTTCTGGCCCTCGCCGGCCAGGCGGCGCAGTTCGTCCAGCACCTTGCCGCGGCCGCGCTGGTCCAGGTCGGCCGAGCTGTTCACGCCGCCCACGCGCTGCAGCAGCGCCACGTACGTCTCGCGGTCCAGGCGCAGCTGCTTGCTGGCCATCACGTGGATCGCGGCCAGCTCGCGGTTGCGTTGCGCCTTGGGTTTACTGATTGACGTGGCCATGTTCCGGGTCCCGTGCTTGAAGTTGTTGTTGCCGATCGAGCGCCCAGCGGCGCCAGCGTTGTGCGGTCGGCCTACTCATGCCCCAGATGTCTTGGAGCTCTTGGGGAAGTGGCACCGGCCGGCCGCGCAGGATGCGCTCGGCAAGCCACCAGGCAATGTCCCGGCGGTCGATGTCGAAATACCTGGGGAGGCGAGGCATCAGGCGGCCGCTGGCTCGAACAGCTCGACCGCGCTGTTGTGCTTGTGCAGGTGGCGCAGCAGGGTACGCACCGACGACCAGTACGGCAGGTAGTAGGTGTGCGTGTGCTTTTCGCGCTGCGCGTCGCACCACCGCTTGCCCAGGAGCTTCACCTGCTTGGGCGTGTAGGGCTTCGGCCGGCGGATCACTGGCCGAAGGAAGCGTCGGCGTTCCTCGCAGTCCTCGGCCATCCACTTCCCTTTGAAGTGGCCGTCGACATACACCATGACGACCATGCGCATCTTGTCGCGCTGCACTTCCAGCGCGACAACGTACTGGTCGCACTGGAGCTTCGCCACCGCGCCCGGGAACACCAGCCGCCGTTCCAGCTCCATTTGCTCGCCGCGGGTCATGGCGCGTCTCCACCCGCCAGCGCAACCCACAGCGTCACGCACGGCACCAGGTTGATGCACCAGCGGCGGTGGACCGGCGAGTAGTGCGCGCCGATCCAGAGGCTGCCTGGGCGGAACAGGAGGCCGGCTTTCATGGTTTGCGCCCCTTGGCCGCGGTCTCCAGCAACTCATCAGATTGCCAGCCGCCGCGCCGCCAGTAGCCCAACTCGCGTGCGACATCGTCTTGAAAATGGACGGTCACTTCATGCGGATTTTCGGCGCACCAATAGACATTCAACACCTTCCGCAGGTCGCCGTCGCCGTTGTCGATCTCCATGTCGATGGTGGGGACAAAGGGCATTTCGCCGTGCTTGAACCAGTTGATCCCGTCGATGCCCTCCGGTGCGGGCACATCGGTCGGCCACGGTGTTTCCATCTCATAGCGGACCTTCACGCCGACACCTGCTGCGCTGCTGGCACGGGTGCGGGCGCCATGATCGGGCGGTACGCGTAGACGTGCATCCGCAGCTCAAGCTCGGCGCCGCTGATCATCCACACGTGGTAGCCGCACGGCGTCGTGCCGCGCCACGCCATGAATGTGTGCGGGATGCCGTCGTCGGGCGAGTACGCGGAAACCAGCACGTCGACCAGCGGCGCCGGTTCGGCATCGGTGATCGGCTTCCAGTCGCCGGCGGCGAAGTCCTCCGCGTGCAGCCACTCGCGCTTGCCGTCCGGGTGGTGCAGGCACCAGGTGGTGTCGTCGCCCAGCGTGGTGGCCAGCGTGGCGAGGCTGGCGACGATCTCGGCGCGCTGCGCCGGGTCGAACGTCAGCACGTTGCGCCAACTGCCGCTGGTGTTGACCTGCAGCATGCAGGTGGTGCGTTGTCCAAGGATCTCGGCCACGTCACACCCCCGCAAGGTCCAGGCTGAGCGCCTGGTAGCTGCCGTTGGCCTGGCGACGGTAGAAGCGCACGTAGCTGCTGGTGCCCACGACTTGCACGGCGTCGCCGATGGCGTCCATCGCCCGCTGCCAGCGCTCGTCGTCGATGGCCAGGCGCTTGAGCGCCAGCACGTTGCCGGTGCGGATGTTGCCGGCCTGGTCGACGCGGAACGCGTCCTGCACCAGCAGCGCGATCTCCGGCCGGGCGTCGGCGGTCCATTCGGTGAGGCACTCGTCGATCAGTTGCTTGGCGGCCTGCAGGCGCTCGTCGAACACGATGCGCTCGGCGATCGCGCGCTGGATGCGCAGCTCGCCGTCGAAGCTGAGCAGCGATACGTTGCCCTTGGTGCCGCCCAGGTTCACGCCGTACTCCTCGGCGCTCAGATCCACGAACGCCTCGACGTCGGCGAACGCGGCCCGCTTGAACTCGCGCATGGCCTGGTTCAGCGCCTCGGCCTTGGCGTACAGCTCATGCACCAGGTCATCGCGGGTGCGGTCGATCGGCTTGATCTGCGACTCGGGCACCAGGCGCCCCTTGGCGTCGCGGCGGTGACCGGCAGGGATGGTGGTGTCATTCATCGTGCGTGTCCTTGGAATCGAGCGCCGCGGCGTGCGCGGCTAGGTGGATGTGGTGCGTGGTGTCGCGGTGGCGTTCGCCCAGCCACGGCGGCAGCTCGTCCTCGTCGTCGAGCGGCCGGCGCTGCGCGTTCGCCAGGCAGGGCGGGAGCGTGCTGTCGCGGGCGGTCATGTCGCAGTGGCCTTGAAGGCATCGCGGGCGGCACGCGCGGCGTGCACGCTTGCCTGCAGCCAGGTGTAGACATCGGCGTCGACCTTGGACAGCACGTAGGTCTCGCGCGCTGCCTCGGCCATCTGCACGGCGTAGTCGAGCGCGTCGGCCTGCTCGCTCGTCGCGGGCGGGCGCGGCGACTTGGGCGTGGCGGGCGCCGCGGGCGGTGCGGGCGGTTGGGGCTGCGCCGGTGGCGGTGCGGCGGGTGCGGACGTGGTGACATTGCGCACGTTCACGGCGACCGATACGCCGCCGCGGTCGGCGAGGCTATAGGCGAATTTGCGTCCTGTCCGCGAGGCGGTGAACTCACCGGCGCGCGCGCGCTGCGATAGCATGGACTGCACGCTGCTCTCGTTCGCATCTGGCAGCGCCGCGCAAACCTGCGCGGTGGTCAGTGGCTCCGAAGCGCTGCGCAGCAACTCGCGGATGCGCCCGATCAGCTTGGCGCGCGGCGGGGCGGTACTGGCCCAGGAATACGCCAGCCGGCCATCCTCCACCGAAGTCACCACCTCGCCGCGATCCTTGAGCTGGCGGCACGCCGCGCCGACCACGTTGCGTTCGGCGGTATCGGGCAGCTGCTCCATCAGATCGTCCAGGGTCAGCGGCGCGCCGGAGTCCTTGAGCGCTGTGCGGATAGCGTCGACGAGGCTCATTGCTGTTCTCCGCTTTGGCGCGGTTGATTGCCGACCACCTTCACCTTGGTGATCCGCATGCCGTGCTTTTTCAGCACGATCTCCCGGGCGTCCTTCGCGGTCTTGGCCTCGATATGGAACACGGCCTTGTCGGTGTGTACGGCGAATTTCATGGCTCAGCCCTCCATGACCAGGTGATTGATATCGACGCCACCGGTGCGGCCCTCGATCTTCACGACCACGGCGCCGTGGCCCAGCGTCCAGGCTTCGGAGCGAGTCTTCGTCTTGAGGTGTTCGCTGTCCCCAGCGACCGGGTAGTAGCGGCATGGCGTGCCGACCGGATACTGGGCGGTGAATGCATCGGCAGTCAGGTCGGGTTCGATCGCTGCGACGCGATAGTGGACGGTGAAGACGGTCGTCGCATCGGCGTCCCTCGTGAACGCCACCTTGGACCCCACCTTTAGCCGCTTGGGGTGCAGCACTGTGGCGCCGCACCAGAAGGTCGCCTGGAACGGCAGGCAATCCACCACGACGCCGTTGTTGTCGAGCTGCCAGGTGAGGAAGTCCTGGCCGTGATCCTCGAAAGTGATGCGCATGGCTCAGCCCTCCCGCTGCAGCAGCACGTGCGCTTCGCGCTCGATCCACTGCACCTGGCAGCCCAGCACCGGCGCGACGCGGACAACCTCGCGGTACCGCCCGTTCACGCGGGTGATGTGCATGGAGCCTTTCAGCCATTCGCCCGGCTGGTCGATCTCGATCACGACATGGTCGGGGCGGATGGTGACCTGCTGCACGGTGCAGCCGTGCAGGTGCAGGTAGCGGATGGCCTTGGCGGCCTTGTCCACCGCGCGCATGGCCGCGACGGACTGGGTGCGCAAACGCAGTTGGATGGACTCTCGAATGTCGTTCAAAACGCTCATGAGGCTTGCTCCAGGGGCAGCCCCAGCTGCCCGCGCAGGTCCGGCAGGGCGACGCGCTTCATCGCGCACACCTGGCGGAGGGATGTCATGGCCCGGTCGTGCAGGAAACTGCACGTCCGGTCGAGCTCGGTGTCGCTGGCAGCGAGGTAGTAGCCGTGGGCCGGGTTGGCGCAGATGCGGTGGCCGGCCGTGCGCAGCGCCTCGATCACGGTGCGCAGGCGGCGTAGGTCGGCGGCACTGCGCCGGCCGGTGATCGCCAGCACCAGCTGCTCGGCGGTGGCGCCGGAGGCTTCGCCGACACAGTTCTGCAGAGCGGCCAGAACGGTGTCGGGCGTCAGATCGTTGCTGCGGAACAGTTCGGCTTGCATGGCGCTACCTCACAGGCGGCTGGGCGGGTCGGCGGCGGCCACCGGATGCAGGTACTCGATGCGCGCCTCGCCCTCGTCGAGGCTGATCGGGCGGAACCCGGTCTGCGGTACGTCGGTGACCTCGCTCAGGGCCAGCGCCACCAGCGCAGCCGCGTCGAAGATCACCAGGCGCCGGGTGGCGCTCTCGTACACGCCGACGCGGAGATCCGGCGTCTTGAGCTTGTAGACGTCGCAGCCGTTGTGGTTGGTCAGCAGCTCGGCCTGCGTAGCGACCAGGAACGCCGCATCACCGCTCAGCACGGTGGTGGCCAGGCCGGTCACTTGGCACCGTCCATCGAGCCAAGCTCGGTAGCGGCGGCGCGCACGTCTTCGCAGCACACGCCGCGGCCTTCGGCGGCGGCGTACATGCTGGCCAGGCGCAGGGTCTTGGTGAGCGTGCGCAGGGCGCCGGGGCCGCGGGCCACGGCGATCAGGGTGGCGTGGCACTTGGCGTCGACGATGCCCCACGCCTTGATCAGCGCGACGATGTCGGCCTCGGTGCTCTGCTGCAGGCGCAGGCGCTTGCCGATGCGGCTGTACAGGCGATCCAGCTGCTGGGCATTGCGCCCGCCGGCCATGCGCGCGAACACGCCGTCATTGCCGACGAAAGCCAGGCCGATGCCGGTGGCGTCGTGGATGCTGCGCAGCTCGTCGAGCGCCTGCACGGACAGGTGCTGCGACTCGTCGATGATCAGCAGGCCGTGGGTGTCGCGCACGCGGCGCTCGATGCGTTTGTTCATCGCCCGCGCGCCGCCGCTGGAATCCAGCCCCAGCGCCTCGCAGACCTCCTGCAGGGCGGTGACCACGCCGGACGTGCTGGGCGTCATGGTGGCGATCCACACGCTGGGGCTGCTGGTGCGGTAGTGCTGGCAACTGGCGGTCTTGCCGACGCCGGCGTTGCCGTAGGCGATGGCGATGTCGCCCGCCATCTGTGCGTACGCCAGGGCGCCGAGCACGCGGCCGCTGGTGGGCGTGCTGATGTAGCCGGGCGCGACCGGCATGGCGCTGCCGGCGGCGCGGCGGGCCATGTCGGCCTCCAGCCACAGCCGCATCTTGCCGTCGATGCCTTCGTTGTCGCCCTGGTACTTGCCGGCCAGCCACTGGTTGAGGGTGGCCGCGCTGATGCCGGCCTCCTTCGACACGATGACCTGGCTCATGCGCTTGTCGCGCGCCATGCACGCCTGCACCTGGTCGCGGAGGTCGGCGTCGCCCTGATAGATTGATCGTACGGTTGCGGTATCGCTCATGATCTAGCCCCTTGGGTTGTGGTGGTGCTGCTACCTAGTCGCGGCGGTGCTCGTAACACCGCCGCGGCGTCTTTAAATCTGTTCCGCCTTCATTTGCTGGGCCCGCTGGAACATCAACACGTCCAGCGAGCTGGGCCCTTCGGTGCCGGTGGACGCGGCGCGCGGCGCGGGCGCTTCCGGCTTCTTGCCATGCAGCCCGAACACCGGCGCGATCACGCCGGCCGGGACGGTGTCCGGTGGCGTCATGTCCGGCAGCTGGGCCGCGACGGCGGCGGCATCCATGAGCTGCTCGGCGGCGAGCATGTCCTTGGCGGCGCGCTTGTATTGCTTCTTGCCACGGGCGTGCTCGCGTGCCGCATTGACGTCGGCGAAGCCGACCGCCGCGACGCACTCGGCGCCGGCGATGTAGGTGCCGTCCAGCGCGTAGACGTGGGCCACGCCCTGCAGGTGCCACGGATCCACGCGCAGCACGACCTTGCGGCCGGCGTGCTCGCTCAGCGCCTCGGTCCAGTAGCGGTTACCGGCCAGGCGCACGCTGCCGTCGATCGGGCTGGCGGTAACGGCCTCGGCGGCGAGCAGCAGCTGGCGCAGCTGTTCCTCGCTGACCTTGCGCACGGTGATGCGCGCGTAGCTCTCGGCGAACGCCTGGTCAAAGCTGCGGCCGGCGCAGGATTTCAACTGCCGGCCGGTGCGCGCGTTGTGCGCGTGGATCTCGCTGTTCACCACGCGCTCGAACTCGGCCCACTCGATCGCGCGGCTACCGTAGTTCTCCGGCTTGTTGGCCACGTTGTTGCCGACGTAGGCACCGGCGAACGCCGGGTGGCGCGCGATGCGGTCGCAGAAGTCACGCCACATGCGCTCGATCGGCTTGGCCTGGCCGTGGTACGGCGTGACCCAGTGGACGTTGTCGGCGCCGACCAGGCCGGTGATCAGGCCGGTGGGGTCTTCCTCGCGGATCTTGAAGCGGTAGCGGTTGGGTGTGCCGCCGGTCATCCACTTGCTGGCGAACGCGCGGCCGTTGTCCAGGTACACGCTGCCGGGTACGCCGTAAGTGCGCACCATGTCGCCGAAGCTGAGCCGCACCATGTCGCTGTTTTCGTGGTCGCCCAGGCGCCACGCCAGCAGCTTGCCGCGGCCCAGGTCCTGCCAGCCGAGGATGCACGGCCGACCGATGCTGCCATCGGGGAACCGCACGTTGATGTCCCAGCGGTGGCCGTCGGCGTTGACGCCTTCGAGCGCCTCCAGCATGGAGCGGTCGCGCTCCTGCGCCGGGTAGGTTTTCGCCAGCGCTTCCTCTCCCTCGCGGGCCAGTACTCGCACGGCGCGCGGCAGTTCGCGCATGACACGCCGGGTGAAGGTCTTGAGGCTCGGCAACTCCCAGCCGCGCGTGTCGGCGATGCGCTGCAGGCGGTCATAGCAACTGCTGGCGGTGGGCTGCTCCTGGCGCAGGTAGTCCGCCTTGAACAGCTCCCAGGCGTCCGGCTCGATCTCGACGGTGGTGGTGCGGCCGCTGTAGTGCGGCAACAGCAGCGCGAGCCAATCCTTGCGGTCGGCGTGCGCCACATCCTGCTGCCAGCGGCCGATGCTGGCGGCACTGCCGCCGCGCACGCCGTCGCGCTGGAGCTGGGCGGCGATGATCTCGCGCGCCTGCATTAGCGACGTGCCGCCGCGCACCAGCGCGCTGACGGCGTCGAGCGCCTGCAGGCGCAGGGCCGCCACGTCTTTCATGGCTTGCTTGGACTGGTCGAAGCGCTGCCACACGGTGGCCAGGCGAGCCTCGCTCGGCGCCAGCGTGTTGCGGGCGCGGACCGGGCGCGGTGGACGCTCGCGCAAGAGCAGCGCGGCTTGAGTGATCGCCGGCAAGCTGGCAAACGAGTATTCGTTCCCGCCGCCGCGGCCGCTGCGCGCGCGCGCCTGCCAACCTTCGCGCTTGGCTCGACTCGTGATGTTCTGCGGCGTGCTCGGCAGGCCAGCCAGACCCACCAGGTCGGCTGCGGCGTACCAGCGCTCGTGGACAGTGCCGTCGGCCATCAGCGGACCCTCCGGCGCAGCTCTTTCAGGTCGCGCATGCGTGCGTCCGCCAGGTCACGCTCGCGCATGAGCCGTCCGATCTCGGCGTCTATCGTTTCGGCGCCGACGCTCATGCGCCCGCCGTGCACGCCCACGTGCCAGGCGGCCAGCGGCGTGCTGCTGCAGACGATCTCCAGCACCGGTGCCAGCCACAGCGGGCAGTTGAACTCCTCGCGGGCCGGCGCGGTGTAGCCGTCGAGCATGTTCTTGGTCACGTCTTTGCCGGTCAGCCGGCTGGCGCGCGCGGCCACTTCGTGGCGGTCCATGCCCGAGTTGTGGGCGACCGCCAGCATGGCGGAGATCAGCTCGCTGACCACCGGGCGGAAGTCCAGAGACCCAGGCGCGGTGCCGACAGGTTGCGGGATCTCGAACAGATCACCGGAGGCCGCCCCTACGGCCCGGCGAGTCACAGAAGTTCTCCCAGCGGCTGCCAGCGACTGCGATCGGAAAGCATGGCGACCCTGCGGACAATGATGGCGCCGGTGGCATCGCAGCACAGGTAACGCTCGTCTGCGAGGCACCAGAACACGCGCCATGTCGTGCCGCGAACCGCTGGACCGATGGCGTGCCGGTTGTACAACACGGCGTCCAAGGGGAATGGTTGTGCGCTCGCGCTGGGGAGATACGACATCGCCGATGCGCGGCAACGCGCCACTGCGACCGCCGCAACGCGGCAAGCCAGCTCACGCACTGCAGGAAATGGAAACGGGGTTTTCGCGAGACGCGACGCGGGGCACTCTCCGGCTGATCCCCGCCCGTTTGCCCGGGCCAGGCGGTAAAGGGCGGCCATGTCTAGCGGCCCGAAGGGTTTTGTGGATTGCCGCTGCGCGCCACGGTGGTAGCCTTGGACACGATGCGGATATGTTCCGGGCGCATGGGCTTCATGCCACGCGCCCGGTTGGAGGTTCCGTCGGCGTTGTAGCGGGTTGGCCAGATCACCTGGGGCTTGATGCCCAGGGCTTCCGCGATCAGCTGCTCGGCCTTCGGGTACGGTTGGGCAAGAGCCTTCGCGAGAGAGGTCCGGCTGGCGTAGCCGTGGAACAATGCGAGCTGCTGCAGCGACCAGCCTTTCTTGCGGAGGGCGGCGACGACGTCGGCAGCGTGCCAGTCGATTACGACTGGCTTTTTTTGAGCCGTGGCGATGGACATGTGGCGCGTTTCCCCTTGGTGATATTTGCGACGTAGATAGTACGCATATCCGCGGCACTGTCAAGCGGATGCGCGGCATTCAAGTTCGTTCGCGGCGGCATATGCGCGGCACTCTTACTAAACCAGTGATTTACATGGATATTTCGTTATGTTGAATGCTGGAAGCGAACTTGAACGCGCCAGCCAAGTTCCAGCGCCGGAACTTGAACGCCGCATATCCGCGTTGATCAAGCTGTTCGACAGCCGCGCGGAAGCGGCCAGGGTGGCCGGGATGTCCACGGACCAGCTCGCTCGCTATGAAAAGGGAGGCACACCGTCATTCCGGCCCTTGGTCAAGCTGGCCGCCGCGAAGGGCGTTCGCCTGGAATGGCTCGCCACTGGCGATGGGGAGATGTACGCCCAGGAGGTCAGGGAAGCGCCCGCGCAATGGTCAACAGACGAGGCTTCGCAGTCCGTGAGACTTGACGAGCTGACGATGGCGTTGCAGCTGGCCGCTGATGCACTCGGCGAGAAGGAACTGCCCCCGGCCAAGCACGCCGAGCTCGTTTCCCTGATCTACGAACTGCTCATCGAAGGGCTGCCGGAGGCCCGGGTGCTTCACTTCGCGCGCGCATTCGCGGCGTGATTCCACTACCTACAGGGGGTAGACCATGCTTGAAGGGAAAGTGACAAGGGTCCGTCAGCTGCTGCAGGAAGCGACGGTTCAGACCCCGCCCAGGTCCGCGGCGTGGCTGCGTAGCGGCCCGCTCGGCACGGTCCGGCGCAAGGGCCTCATTTCAGACGCCAGGCTGTTGGCCGCGCGCTACTCGCTCCAGGAGCACCTGGAGAATTTCGTCTATTCGGCCGGCTGCGAGGCGATCACGGGCCTGGACCTGCCACAACTGGAGCAACTGGTCGCCACACTCGCCCGCCAGGGCGCGGCCCTCGACGCCGCCTGCGATCCGCCTTGCGCGCCGCCCGCCCGCTAACTTGTTGCAGACAACGTTCAAAAGCGTTGCTGGCAACACTTTTAAACGCCCCTCAAAGACGCATGAAGCCGGCACACACGCCGGCTTCATTTCGCAAACCTAATGTCTCTGGCCCTTTTTTCAGCCCCATTTCGCAAACCTGCGATATGGCGCGACTGCTACGGCGAAACGCCCCTAAACCCGCGCCGTTGTTGGCTTTCGTCCCGTTCCATCCCGCTATAATCCGCCATGTCCCGATTCCTCAAACCCCGTGTCCCTGCACACCAATCCGCTGGATACCGCGCTGCCGGTACTGGTGGCGCGGCAGGAGGAGTTGCAGCGGCGGTTCGAAGTGTTTTTTCCGGAGTTGCGGGGGTTTGTGGCGGGGTGGATGGAGGGGCAGGGTGATGGGGGTGTGGGAGCGAAACCTGGTTTCCTTCTCCCCTCGGGAGAAGGTGCCCGGAGGGCGGATGAGGGTGCGTGAGGAGTGTGATGGTTCATGCTGCGTCGAACGCTCAAGGCCCTTCACCCGCGAGTACGCACAGGGCCGGGAACCCTCTCCCCAACCCTCTCACCCGCAAGGGGACTCCCTTTTGTCGCCGCAGGGAGAGGGGGCGAACGAAAACGCCGCCCGGAGGGCGGCGTTTATCTTGAACTTCATTGAAGCCGAAATTACTTCGCCTGATCGACGATCCAGTGCACGGCGGCGGTGACCTGCTCGTCGGTGAGCGCGGGATTGCCGCCCTTGGGCGGCATGAAATTGCCGTCGGGGCCGTGGTAGCCCTCGATCGCATGCTTGACCAGCACGTCGATGCCCTGCTTGATGCGTGGGCCCCACATGGCCTTGTCGCCGAGCTTCGGCGCGCCGGCGATGCCGGCCGTATGGCAACTGGTGCACAGGTGGTCGTAGATTTCCTTGCCGTCGGTGGTGCCGCCGTAGGCCACCTGGGAGGCGGCGGCCTTGGCGGCCTGGTCGGCGGCGGCCTGCATGGCGGCACGGCCGGTGTCGCCGGCATAGACGGCGCCGGCGGGGGCGAGCCGTGCGGCGACCGTGGCCGGGTGGTTCGGATTGGTTTCCTTGGGCTCGCTGTTGTTGATCGCCAGCGCGGACAACACAAGGATCACGGTAAGAACCATCAGCGCGCCGATGGTCAGCGAGAACTGACGCAGGAAGCCCTGGTCGGATTTGCTAAGGGGACCGCTCACGCACGTACTCCTGTCAGTGGGCGGGCTTGGACCGCCTTGTTGCCTTACCGTCACGCCGGAATCGCGAAACCGCCGCAGCCGCCAGGGTCGAAAACCTCGATGCACCCCAACCCCTGCTGCCGGTGTCCGGATCGCGCCCTCGGGGGCGCGCTGGCGACCAGTCCGGTATTATAAACGAAGCGCCCGACAAGTTTCAGGGTGACCGATCGGGTGTATGCCGATGCGGTGCCCGGAACGTTGTGCACACGGCCCGGTCCCATGTGCGGCGGGGCGCAAAACCCTGCCATCGGTCATGCCCCACCCCTGTCGACCGGCATTGTTCAAAGCGGTTGCCGTCCACCTATGCTTTGTCCATGGGGGCGCGTCTGCCCACGTGGTGCCTGCGGCAGCGGCCTTCCCCGGTTGCTCGCCCCGGTTCAATCCAGGAGTTCCACATGTCGCGTTTTTGGAAGATCGCGTTGATCGTGCTGGCGGTGGTCGTGATCGCCGTGGTCGGCATCCGCATGTTGCACAAGCCGGGCGATGGCGCGGCGAAGGGCGCCAACGGCAAGGGCGGCGACGCGCCGCCGGTGCCGGTGACCGTGGTGCCGGTGGTCAAGCAGAACGTGCCGGTGTACCTGACGGCGCTGGGCACGGTGCAGGCGCTCAACACGGTGACGGTGATCCCGCAGGTGTCCGGGCGGCTGCTCAGCATCGAGTTCACCGAAGGACAGCCGGTGAAGCAGGGCCAGGTGCTGGCGCGCATCGACCCGCGCACCTTCCAGGCCAACTATGACCAGGCGGTCAGCCGGCGCAAGCAGGATCAATCCCTGCTGGCCACGGCGCGCAGCAACTACCAGCGCTCGCAGGACCCCAAGTACAGCCAGTACGTGGCCAAGATCGACCAGGTCACGCAGAAGAACACCGTGGCCCAGTACGAGGCGGCCGTGGCGGCCGACGAGGCCGCGATCCGCGACGCCAAGGTGCAGCTCGACTACACCGAGATCCGCTCGCCGATCGACGGCCTGGCCGGTATCCGCGCGGTGGACCCGGGCAACGTGGTGACCACCTCCAGTGCGATCGTCACGCTGACCCAGCTGCACCCGATCAACGTGATGTTTACCTTGCCGGAGCAGAACCTGGACATGGTGCGCAGCGCGGCGCAGGGCGGCAAGCCACTGGAGGTCACCGCGCTCGATCGCGTCGACGCCCATCCGATCGCCAGCGGCGGCGTGCTCAAGGTGATCGACAACCAGATCGACACCAGCACCGGCACGTTCCGCCTGAAGTCGGAGTTTTCCAACGAGCACGACGAGTTGTGGCCGGGCCAGTTCGTCAACGTGCGGCTGCTGGTGAACACCGTCGACGGCGGCCTGGTGATCCCCTCGCAGGGCGTGCAGCGCGGGCCGGACGGCGATTATGTCTACCTCGTGCAGGGCGACAACACGGTCAAGATGCAGTCGATCGTGGTGGCCGGCGAAGTCGGCGACAGCCACGTGATGGTCGGCAGCGGGCTCAAGGTCGGCGACAAGGTGGTGACCGAAGGCCAGTTCCGGCTCAAGCCCGGCAGCAAGGTCAACCCGCTCAAGCCGGGCGAAGTGCCGGCCGCGCCCACCGCGGCGGAATTGCAGAAGTCCAGGCAGGACAACAAGGGTGGCCGCGGTCGTCACTGATGTCCGCGTGAGCCCGCGGCGTTGCCGCGGGCTGGCGCGCGTCTCGAACGCGGCAACTGCCGCCCCACTTCGTCACGGATAGTCATGGGCTTCTCCACCCTCTTCATTCGCCGCCCGATCGCCACTTCGCTGCTGATGGTGGCGGTGCTGCTGCTCGGTATCCTGGGCTTTCGCCAGTTGCCGGTGTCGGCGCTGCCGGAGATCGAGGCGCCCAGCCTGGTGGTGACCACGCAGTATCCGGGTGCCAGCGCCACCACCATGGCGACGCTGATCACCACGCCGCTGGAGCGCAACCTGGGGCAGATCTCCGGGCTCAGCATGATGAGTTCGGACTCCTCCGCGGGCCTGTCGACGATCGTGCTGCAGTTCAACATGGGCCGCGACATCGACATCGCCGCGCAGGACGTGCAGGCGGCGATCAACCAGGCCAAGGGCACGCTGCCGGGCAACCTGCCGTATCCGCCGGTGTACAACCGGGTCAATCCGGCCGATGCGCCGATCCTCACCCTGGCGCTGCAGTCGGACAGCCGCCCGCTGCGCGACGTCAACGACCTGGCCGACTCGATCCTGGCGCAGAAGCTGTCGCAGGTGCAGGGCGTGGGCCTGGTCTCGATCGCCGGCAACGTGCGCCCGGCCGTGCGCATCCAGGTCAACCCGGCGCAACTGGCCAATCTCGGCCTGACCATGGAGGACGTGCGCAGCGCACTGACCCAGGCCAACGTCAACGCGCCCAAGGGCACGCTGAACGGCAAGACGCAGAGCTACTCGATCGGCACCAACGACCAGTTGGCCGATGCCGAGCAGTACAAGAGCACCATCATCAGCTACCGCGGCAACGCGCCGGTGCGGCTGTCCGACGTGGCCAGGGTGGTCGACGGCGTGGAGAACGACCAGCTCGCCGCGTGGGCCAACGGCAAGCCGGCGGTACTGCTGGACGTGCGCCGCCAGCCCGGCGCCAACATCGTGCAGACGGTGGAGCAGATCCGCCGCATCCTGCCCGAGCTGCGCAACGCGCTGCCGGCCGACGTGCACCTGGACGTGTTCGCCGACCGCACGGTGACCATCCGCGCCTCGGTGCACGACGTGGAGTTCACCCTGATCCTCACCGTGTTCCTGGTGGTGGGCGTGATCTTCGTGTTCCTGCGCCGGCTGTGGGCCACCATCATTCCGGCCACCGCGGTGCCGCTGTCGCTGCTGGGCACGTTCGGCGTGATGAGTTTCACCGGCATGTCGCTGGACAATCTCTCGCTGATGGCGCTGACGGTGGCCACCGGCTTCGTGGTCGACGATGCGATCGTGATGATCGAAAACATCGTGCGCTACATCGAACAGGGCAAGAGCGGCAAGGAGGCGGCCGAGATCGGCGCGAAGGAGATCGGCTTCACCGTGCTGTCGCTGACCGTGTCGCTGGTGGCGGTGTTCCTGCCGCTGCTGCTGATGCCCGGTGTCACCGGCCGGTTGTTCCACGAGTTCGCCTGGGTGCTGACCATCGCGGTGAGCATCTCGATGCTGGTCTCGCTGACGCTGACGCCGATGATGTGCGCCTACCTGCTCAAGCCCGACCAGCTGCCGGAAGGCGACGACGCGCACGAGCGCCACGCCGCCGCCGGCAGGCGCACCGTGTGGGCGCGCACCGTGCACGTGTACGAGAATTCGCTGGACTGGGTGCTCGACCACCAGCGCCTGACCATGCTGGTGGCCGGCGCCGCGGTGGTGCTGACCGTGTTCCTGTACATCGCCATCCCCAAGGGCCTGCTGCCCGAGCAGGACACCGGCCTGATCACCGGCGTGGTGCAGGCCGACGACAACATTGCGTTTCCGGCGATGGAGCAGCGCACCAAGGCAGTGGCCGAGGCGTTGCGCAAGGACCCGGCGGTGGCCGGCGTGGCGGCGTTCATCGGCGCCGGCACGATCAACCCCACCTTGAACCAGGGCCAGCTCAGCATCGTGCTGAAGGATCGCGGCGACCGCGACGGCTTGGACCAGCTGCTGCCGCGGCTGCAGCAGAGCGTGGCCGACATCCCCGGCGTGGCGCTGTACCTGAAACCGGTGCAGGACGTGACCCTGGACAGCACCGTGTCGGCCACCGAATACCAGTACGCGCTGTCCCAGGTGGACTCCGCCGAGCTGGCCAAGTACGCCGACCAGATGACCCGCGCCATGCGCCAGCGGCCGGAGCTGGCGGACGTCAGCAACAACCTGGCCGACCGCGGCAACGCGCTCAAGCTGACCATCGATCGCGAGAAGGCCAGCCGCATGGGCGTGCCGGTGCAGACCATCGACGACACCTTGTACGACGCCTTTGGCCAGCGCCAGATCTCCACCATCTTCACCCAGCTCAACCAGTACCGCGTGGTGCTGGAGGTGGCGCCGGAGTTCCGCAACAGCAGCGACCTGCTCAACAAGCTCACCGTGCGCGGCAACGGCTCCGGCGCGCTGACCGGCAGCAACGCCACCAGCTTCGGCCAGGTGAAGTCGAGCAACTCGGCCACCCCCAGCGGCATCGGCAACACCGGCAACATCGGCATCGCGCTGGGCGGCGGCGGCACCATCCCGCTGTCCTCGCTGGCCAATGCCGAGGTCACCAGCGCACCGCTGGTGGTCAGCCACCAGCAGCAGCTGCCGGCGGTGACGCTGTCGTTCAACGTGGCGCCGGGCTATTCGCTGTCCGACGCGGTGTCGGCGATCCACCAGATCAACGCGGAGCTGAACTTCCCGCCACAGGTGCGCGGCCAGTTCATCGGCAAGGCCGCCGAGTTCAACTCCTCGCTGGGCGACGAGGTGCTGTTGCTGCTGGCCGCGATCGTGGTGATCTACATCGTGCTGGGCGTGCTGTACGAGAGCTACATCCACCCGCTGACGATCATCTCCACCCTGCCGCCGGCTGGCGTGGGCGCGCTGCTGGCACTGATGATGTTCGGCATGAGCCTGTCGGTGGACGGCATCGTGGGCATCGTGCTCTTGATCGGCATCGTCAAGAAGAACGCGATCATGATGATCGACTTCGCGATCGAGGCGCGCCGCACCGGCCTCAACGCGCATGACGCGATCCGCCGCGCCTGCCTGCTGCGCTTCCGCCCGATCATGATGACCACCGCGGCGGCGATGCTCGGCGCCTTGCCGCTGGCGCTGGGCACCGGCATCGGCTCGGAGCTGCGCCGGCCGCTGGGCGTGTCGATCGTCGGCGGCCTGCTGCTGTCGCAGCTGGTGACGCTGTACACCACGCCCGTGATCTACCTGTACATGGAGCGTTTCTCCGACTGGCTCGCCGCACGCCGGGAACGGCGTGCGCTGGAACATGCACGGGCCGACGGCACGGCGTGACCTCGATCGCTTCCCTTTGCCCCTGCCCGCGCAATGCCGGCAGGGGTTTTTCCTTTTCGCGTCCCGATCAACCGTTTTGCCGCTGGTGCGTTGAGGGTGGGATGATTCGCCTGGATCCCGCCCGGCATCGTGCCGCCTGCACCACGGTCGTGTTTCCCGCATGAATGTCTCCGGCTCCTTCATCCGCCGTCCGATCGGCACCAGCTTGCTCGCGATCGGCCTGTTCGTCGGCGGCATGATCTGCTACTTCCTGCTCGGCGTGTCGGCGCTGCCGAACATGCAGTTCCCGGCGATCTTCGTGCAGGCCAGCCAGGCCGGCGCCGACGCCAGCACCATGGCCTCCACCGTGGCCGCGCCGCTGGAACGGCACCTGGGCCAGGTCCCCGGCATCGAGACGATGCGCTCGTCCAGTTCGGAAGGGCGCACCTTCGTCTTCATGATGTTCCGCAACGGCACCGACCTGGGTTCGGCCGCGCGCGACGTGCAGGCGGCGATCAACGCGGCCGCGCCGGACCTGCCCAGCGGCCTCAACGGCGCGCCCAGCTACCAGAAGGCCAATCCCAACGACGACCCGGTGATCGCCTTCGCGCTGACCTCCGACACGCAGGCCGCGGGCGATCTCTACAACGTCGCCGACACCTTGCTGGCGCAGCGCCTGCGCCAGTTGCCGGGTGTCTCGTCGGTGGAGATCGCCGGCGCTTCGACCCCGGCGATCCGCGTCGACGTGAACCTGCGCGCGCTCAACGCGATGGGCCTGTCGCCGGACCAGCTGCGCAACGCCTTGCGCGCGGCCAACGTGACCTCGCCGGAAGGCTTCCTCAGCGACGGCAAGACGCGCATGGCGGTGGCCGCCACCACCTCGCTGCACAGCGCCGCGGACTTCGCGAAACTGGTGGTGGCCAGCCACGATGGCACGCCGGTGCGCCTCGCCGACGTGGCGAACGTCTACGCCGGTACCGAGGACGCCTACCAGGCGGCGTGGTTCGGCGGCCAGCCGGCGGTGCTGATGTACGTGTACAAGAAGGCCGACGCCAACGTCATCTCCACCGTGGACCTGGTCAAGGCGCAACTGCCGGCGCTGCGCACGTTCCTGCAGCCAGGCACCCGGCTCACCCCGTTCTTCGACGGCACGCCAACCATCCGCGCCTCGCTGCATGAGGTACAGGCGACCTTGCTGATCTCGCTGGCGATGGTGGTGCTGACCATGGCGCTGTTCCTGCGTCGTCTCGCACCCACGCTGATCGCCGCGGTGGCGGTGCCGCTGTCGCTGGCCGGTGCGTTCGTGGCGATGTACATCCTCGACTACACGCTCAACAACCTCACCCTGCTGGCGCTGGTGATCGCGATCGGGTTCGTGGTGGACGACGCGATCGTGGTGATCGAGAACATCATTCGCCACATCGACGACGGCATGACGCGCATGCAGGCCACCCTGGCCGGCGCGCGCGAGATCGGCTTCACCATCGTCTCGATCACCGCCTCGCTGGTGGCGGTGTTCATCCCGCTGCTGTTCGCCGGCGGCATCACCGGCATGTTCATGCACGAGTTCGCGGTGACCCTGGTGGCGGCGATCGTGGTGTCGGCCGCGGTGTCGCTGACGCTCACGCCGGCGCTGTGCGGGCGTTTCCTCGGCGGCCATCGCGCACGCGAGGCCAGCGCCGGGCCCGAGCGCAGCCACGTGCTGGACCGCTTCCACGCCCGCATGCTCGGCGTGTACCGGCGGGCGCTGGATTTCTCGCTGCGCCACGTGCTGGCCTTCTCGCTGACGCCCCTGGTGCTGATCGTCGCCACGTTCTACCTGTTCACCGTGGTCAAGACCGGTCTGTTCCCGCAGCAGGACACCGGCCTGATCTGGGGCCGCGCCACCTCCAGCGCCACGGTATCGTTCGACGAGAGCCGGCAGCGGCTGGAGCGGCTCACCGCGATGCTGCTGGCCGACCCGGACGTGGCCACGGTGGGCACGCGCCTGGGCAGCAGCCGCCAGGGTGCCAGCGGCTCGTTCAACATCGACCTCAAGACGCGCAGCGAAGGGCGCACCGACGACACCTTCACCGTGCTGGCCCGGTTGAGCGCCAAGGCCGCGAAGTATCCCGACCTGCACCTGCGCCTGCGCGCCGTGCAGGACCTGCCCAGCGGCGGTGGCGGCGGCACCAGCCAGGGCGCGCAATACCAGGTCTCGCTGCAGGGCAACGACCTCGCCACGCTGCAACTGTGGCTGCCGCGACTGGTGGCCGAGCTGAAGAAGAACCCGCTGCTGCGCGACGTCGGCAGCGACGTGGAGGAGGGCGGCCTGCGCCAGAACATCGTGATCGATCGCGACACCGCGGCGCGGCTCGGGGTGTCCATCGGCGCCATCGACGGCGCGCTTTACGACGCCTTCGGCCAGCGCCAGGTGTCGACCATCTACTCGGACATCAACCAGTACAGCGTGGTGGTCAACGCGCTGCCCGCGCAGACCGCCACGCCGGACGCGCTCAATCGCGTATACGTGAAATCGAACCAGGGCCAGATGGTGCCGATCACCGCGTTCGCCCGCCAGGAATCCGGCCTGGCGCCGTCGCAGATCACCCACCAGAACCAGTTCACCACGATGGACCTGAGCTTCAACCTCGCGCCCGGGGTGAGCATGGGCCAGGCGATGCAGGTGATCCAGGCCACCGTGGGCAACATGCGCATGCCCGGCGACATCAAGCTCAACATGGGCGGGGATTTCCGCCGCTTCCAGGAGTCGCAGAGTGGCATGCTGTGGCTGGTGCTGGCCGCGATCGTCACCGTCTACATCGTGCTTGGCATGCTGTACGAGAGCCTGATCCACCCCGTCACCATCCTTTCCACGCTGCCGGCGGCAGGTGTCGGCGCGTTGCTGGCACTGTGGCTGACCGACACCGAGTTGTCGGTGGTGGCGCAGATCGCGCTGGTGCTGTTGATCGGCATCGTCAAGAAGAACGCGATCATGATGATCGACTTCGCCCTGGTCGCCCAGCGCGAACACCACAAGCCGCCGCTGGAGGCCGTGCGCGAAGCCTGCCTGGTGCGCTTCCGCCCGATCATGATGACCACCATGGTTGCCATCCTCGCCGCGCTGCCGATCGCCATCGGCCTGGGCGAAGGCAGCGAACTGCGCCGCCCGCTCGGCATCGCCCTGATCGGCGGCCTGCTGATCTCGCAAAGCCTCACCCTGCTCAGCACCCCGGCGCTGTACGTGGTGTTCTCCTGCCTGGCCGAACGGCGCAAGGCGTGGAGCGCGCGCCGGCGCGAGCGCAAGCTGGCACGGCGTCGTCAGGTTGTTGCCGGGACCTGATGGTTTCGCCCCTGCATTGTGCAATGCGGACGGTGGGCTGCCTGCGCGCCACGAACTGGGCACGAAGGTCGGGGGCGCGGCGGGTTTCTTTCTGAGCTGCCTGCGCGGCAGCGAACAACGCGGCCTGCTGCGGATCGACGCCGGTGCTTTTCTGAGCTGCCTGCGCGGCAGCGAACCATGGATGGTGCGAAGCGTCAGATCTGCGCGCTTTCTGAGCTGCCTGCGCGGCAGCGAACCTCGGTGAACTTCCCGGCGACGACCTTGCCCATTTCTGAGCTGCCTGCGCGGCAGCGAACGCCATCCCGTCGCCGCATCAGGTGGCCTTCGATTTCTGAGCTGCCTGCGCGGCAGCGAACAGAAACGCGCACCACCGCGCCGGTGTTCTCGATTTTCTGAGCTGCCTGCGCGGCAGCGAACGCACGATGGTATCGCCCGCGACGCCATACGGTTTTCTGAGCTGCCTGCGCGGCAGCGAACATTCGCATCAGCCACCTGTCGCACATCGACAATTTCTGAGCTGCCTGCGCGGCAGCGAACGCTGGCCTTGTCCAGCGCCTGCAGCAGCACTTTTTCTGAGCTGCCTGCGCGGCAGCGAACGCGGATGCTGCGCGCGGCCACGTCGGCGTCCATTTCTGAGCCGCCTGCGCGGCAGCGAACATCAGCGCGACCTATTGACACGGATTGCCGAATTTCTGAGCTGCCTGCGCGGCAGCGAACGCCATGTCGAGCGGCGTGGCGGCGGGCTTGGCTTTCTGAGCTGCCTGCGCGGCAGCGAACGAAACCACGCTCACGGCCGTCAACGGCCTGCATTTCTGAGCTGCCTGCGCGGCAGCGAACGGAGGACGCATTCCCGGTATTGCGTCGGGGCTTTTCTGAGCTGCCTGCGCGGCAGCGAACCCGGGGTCGGGCGGGAGGATGAACGCCTGGGCTTTCTGAGCTGCCTGCGCGGCAGCGAACGATTCGCCGTCTAATCAGGTGTTATGCCTCGCTTTCTGAGCTGCCTGCGCGGCAGCGAACTTCATTCTCCGTAGGGCAGCGCCCTAACTATCTTTCTGAGCTGCCTGCGCGGCAGCGAACGGACCGATCTGGTACTCGCCGCGGATGGTGCGTTTCTGAGCTGCCTGCGCGGCAGCGAACGGGAAATGGGTTTGCAGATCAGCGGCATCTCTTTTCTGAGCTGCCTGCGCGGCAGCGAACAACCAGGTCCGGGCGGCCAAGATCCACGATCTTTTCTGAGCTGCCTGCGCGGCAGCGAACACGTCTTCCACGCGCGGCTGTCCGCCCATTTCTTTCTGAGCTGCCTGCGCGGCAGCGAACGCCCCGGATGCGGCGCTGCATGGCTTCGCGTTTTTCTGAGCTGCCTGCGCGGCAGCGAACAAGGCGGGCCGCGGCGGCGCACTTACGCTGCATTTCTGAGCTGCCTGCGCGGCAGCGAACGATGGCCACAGCGCATGGGCCAGCCATCCTTTTCTGAGCTGCCTGCGCGGCAGCGAACTCGTTGCTGAGCCCGGTCTCAATGCGCGTCTTTTTCTGAGCTGCCTGCGCGGCAGCGAACGTCTCGCGCGTGCGCAACCGCGTCACCTATGCTTTCTGAGCTGCCTGCGCGGCAGCGAACTCCGTGCGGATGGCCTGCACGTAGAACGACGCTTTCTGAGCTGCCTGCGCGGCAGCGAACAAGTGGTATGCCGTGGCCCCCAACGGCTACAATTTCTGAGCTGCCTGCGCGGCAGCGAACATCGACCGTCAGGGCAGCGTGTTCCGCGACATTTTCTGAGCTGCCTGCGCGGCAGCGAGCCCGCTGATGGCGATGCGCAGCGCGGCCTTGGTTTTCTGAGCTGCCTGCGCGGCAGTGAACGTTCGGCGTGTCGGTCTCGGTGTTCGGGTCGTTTTCTGAGCTGCCTGCGCGGCAGCGAACACCATGAAGGAGATGACCATGATTGACCTGAATTTTTGAGCTGCCTGCGCGGCAGCGAACGAGCGGGAGGCGCACCGGGTCGATGCCGAGCATTTCTGAGCTGCCTGCGCGGCAGCGAACCATCGACCTGCACAACGATCGCAAGCCCGACTTTTCTGAGCTGCCTGCGCGGCAGCGAACCACCAGGGTATGCAGGGCGCGGCCGAACAGCATTTCTGAGCTGCCTGCGCGGCAGCGAACGCTGCGAGTACTTCGCGAGTGGCTCAGCCAAATTTCTGAGCTGCCTGCGCGGCAGCGAACTCGACGAAGCCTTTCGGGAAGCCTTCGCCCAATTTCTGAGCTGCCTGCGCGGCAGCGAACTTGCCGGCAGCGCAGGGGCAGCCGCATCCTCCTTTCTGAGCTGCCTGCGCGGCAGCGAACAAGATTGCCCAGCAGATCGCAACACAGAACAGCTTTCTGAGCTGCCTGCGCGGCAGCGAACGCCAGCCTTCCACAGCTCCGCAAGTTCGCGCATTTCTGAGCTGCCTGCGCGGCAGCGAACAAGGCGGAGTTCTTCGAGGACCGGCGCGACTTTTTCTGAGCTGCCTGCGCGGCAGCGAACGTGCAACAGTCATGGCATGGCTCCGTGGGAAATTTCTGAGCTGCCTGCGCGGCAGCGAACCTGCGCGTCGAAGCGATCCAGCAGAAGATTCATTTCTGAGCTGCCTGCGCGGCAGCGAACGTCGTTCGCGGAATACCTGTTGCCGATGCTGTTTTCTGAGCTGCCTGCGCGGCAGCGAACGTGGATGGTGACTGCTGGTACTGGCCGGCGAATTTCTGAGCTGCCTGCGCGGCAGCGAACCTGCCCCCAGCCCGAAACCCCGATCCGCGATATTTCTGAGCTGCCTGCGCGGCAGCGAACGATGACCGCGCTCATGTCTTTCTCCGTAGCTGTTTCTGAGCTGCCTGCGCGGCAGCGAACCAGCTCGGCGATGTAGGGGGTCATGGGCGTCATTTCTGAGCTGCCTGCGCGGCAGCGAACTCACTTCCGCGGATGTACCACTCGCTCTCAATTTTCTGAGCTGCCTGCGCGGCAGCGAACTCGAACTGACCGAACTCGTCCGCGTGAAGGAATTTCTGAGCTGCCTGCGCGGCAGCGAACCTCGCGTATGGTTATTCGCAAACCGCTGATTATTTTCTGAGCTGCCTGCGCGGCAGCGAACTGGCCGAGATGCAGCCCGAACTTCCGGCGATTTTTCTGAGCTGCCTGCGCGGCAGCGAACCCTCACCTTCCGCTCGATGGGTTCCGGCGTCTTTTCTGAGCTGCCTGCGCGGCAGCGAACGGTGATTATGGCGATGTACCGGCGCGCGTTCTTTTCTGAGCTGCCTGCGCGGCAGCGAACCGCCTCCAGTGCGCGCACGGCAAGCTCGACCTTTTCTGAGCTGCCTGCGCGGCAGCGAACACGGCCGCGCGCCGCAGGGCCTGAATCCCCGTTTTCTGAGCTGCCTGCGCGGCAGCGAACGACGAGAGCCCGTCGAATGCCTGCGACATGATTTTCTGAGCTGCCTGCGCGGCAGCGAACGTGTAATTCATCTAGCCACCTTTCTCGCGTATTTTCTGAGCTGCCTGCGCGGCAGCGAACAATTGAACGCAAAGACCCCAGCCGATTTATCGTTTCTGAGCTGCCTGCGCGGCAGCGAACTGTTCAAGCTGCTGCGGCTTCGGAGTTTGTAATTTCTGAGCTGCCTGCGCGGCAGCGAACGCAGCGAGGCGCGCCGCATCGCGGTTGAGTTCGTTTCTGAGCTGCCTGCGCGGCAGCGAACTGGATCGACCTGCGCCGCCTGTGCTGGCGGGTTTTCTGAGCTGCCTGCGCGGCAGCGAACCGCTCGACGTCCGTTCGTACAGTGCGGTACATTTTCTGAGCTGCCTGCGCGGCAGCGAACAGGCGCTGCTCGATCGCAACAGCCTGGAGCTTTTTCTGAGCTGCCTGCGCGGCAGCGAACGACGCCTTCGAGCTGACTCGGACGTTCGTGATTTTCTGAGCTGCCTGCGCGGCAGCGAACTTCGGCTTGTACGGCCAGGCCGACCCCATCCTTTTCTGAGCTGCCTGCGCGGCAGCGAACGACCTGACCGACGCGCGCGCCGTGATGCGCGTTTTCTGAGCTGCCTGCGCGGCAGCGAACGGCTGCTTGAACGAGTTGCGGAACCGCGGGCTTTTCTGAGCTGCCTGCGCGGCAGCGAACGAGTCCGGCGCGACCCTGCGCGACTACTTCGCTTTCTGAGCTGCCTGCGCGGCAGCGAACGGGGATCGACGTCGGCCGGGACGCGCTCGGGATTTCTGAGCTGCCTGCGCGGCAGCGAACGGTGCGCAACTACGCCGCCATCGCGCTGACATTTTCTGAGCTGCCTGCGCGGCAGCGAACCGTCCACGCCCACGAATCCACCGACGCATTGATTTCTGAGCTGCCTGCGCGGCAGCGAACATGGGGGTCTCGCGCGGGACGCTGCACCGCATTTTCTGAGCTGCCTGCGCGGCAGCGAACCCGCTCACGCTCACCGCCGGCACCGACTACACTTTCTGAGCTGCCTGCGCGGCAGCGAACTCATGGGTGTTCTCCGAAAGGTGGGCTTCGATTTTCTGAGCTGCCTGCGCGGCAGCGAACGACACCGAAAAGGCCGACCGCATCCGTGCGGATTTCTGAGCTGCCTGCGCGGCAGCGAACCGGCGCAGCAGCACGCTGCCGGGGCCGTGCCATTTCTGAGCTGCCTGCGCGGCAGCGAACGATTTCCGACCCGTGCACCGGTGGCTGCACGCTTTCTGAGCTGCCTGCGCGGCAGCGAACCACCACCAGGGTGGCGCCTTCGGGCAGGTGCATTTCTGAGCTGCCTGCGCGGCAGCGAACGCCAGCAACGGCGACACCGGCGCCAGCCGCATTTTCTGAGCTGCCTGCGCGGCAGCGAACGCATCGGGCTACTTCGAATGGCGCGTCGAGGCTTTCTGAGCTGCCTGCGCGGCAGCGAACTCGAGGCGCCGGACAACGACCACGTGCTGTTCTTTCTGAGCTGCCTGCGCGGCAGCGAACTGTGCGTACAGGCACAGGTTCAGGCGCTCGACTTTCTGAGCTGCCTGCGCGGCAGCGAACGCTGGCCTCGGTGGAGGTCAGGAAGAAGTCACTTTCTGAGCTGCCTGCGCGGCAGCGAACGCCGGGGACGCTATCGAGCTCGGTCGTGTACTTTTCTGAGCTGCCTGCGCGGCAGCGAACGATCCGTGCGGACGCGGGCCGCCAATCGCAACTTTCTGAGCTGCCTGCGCGGCAGCGAACGATGAGCTGCTAGGGCTGGCGCCGATCCGTGCTTTCTGAGCTGCCTGCGCGGCAGCGAACGCGAGACTTCACCGTTTCAGCACCGGGGTCTATTTCTGAGCTGCCTGCGCGGCAGCGAACGATCAGGTCGAAGGCGTACGGGTGCAGGAACTTTTCTGAGCTGCCTGCGCGGCAGCGAACTGGGCGAAAGATCAGACTCATGCCATTCATAGTTTCTGAGCTGCCTGCGCGGCAGCGAACACCTGCCGGCCAACGTGCTGCCGCTGCAGCCTTTTCTGAGCTGCCTGCGCGGCAGCGAACATCACGCACATCGGCGACATCGCCCTGGCGCTTTTCTGAGCTGCCTGCGCGGCAGCGAACATTGAAGATCGTTGCGATGAGATCGCGGCCGATTTCTGAGCTGCCTGCGCGGCAGCGAACTATCCGTCTGGCGCTTTGTCGTTGACGTACAATTTCTGAGCTGCCTGCGCGGCAGCGAACGTCCTCTGCTGAACCTCGTTCAAGCCAGCTTTTTTCTGAGCTGCCTGCGCGGCAGCGAACGGGCTGGCCGGCAACGCGTGGGGTCATCCACTTTTCTGAGCTGCCTGCGCGGCAGCGAACAGGATCACGCATCGACGCTGGATGATGTGTTATTTCTGAGCTGCCTGCGCGGCAGCGAACCTCAGCACCAGGCGGGCGCCATGGCTCCCAGATTTCTGAGCTGCCTGCGCGGCAGCGAACCCAGTGGTGGGCCAACAGAAGTGCAGGGTTTTTTTCTGAGCTGCCTGCGCGGCAGCGAACGCCTGGTGTGCTGCTTCGACTTCCTCGGGGCAGTTTCTGAGCTGCCTGCGCGGCAGCGAACTTGGTCACGGCACGGGTTTCCACCTTCTTCTTTTTCTGAGCTGCCTGCGCGGCAGCGAACGGCAGACCGTTCCACATGTCGCGCAGGCGGTTTTTCTGAGCTGCCTGCGCGGCAGCGAACTCGCCGAGTAACCACTATGGCGGCACGGACCATTTCTGAGCTGCCTGCGCGGCAGCGAACTACGCGACATGGCAGGACAGGCAGCGCGCGCATTTCTGAGCTGCCTGCGCGGCAGCGAACTTCCGTGCCGCCTTTCGCGCGCGGCGGTGCCTTTTCTGAGCTGCCTGCGCGGCAGCGAACGAGCACCAGCGCTTTAGGCGCGGCGGCGATCATTTCTGAGCTGCCTGCGCGGCAGCGAACGACAACCGCCGGGCCTACATCGCGCAGTCGGCTTTCTGAGCTGCCTGCGCGGCAGCGAACCTGCATGGCTGCCGTGCAGGAGGTCGCGTGATTTTCTGAGCTGCCTGCGCGGCAGCGAACGCCGGCGATGACCACGGACGGCTTGCCGACTATTTCTGAGCTGCCTGCGCGGCAGCGAACGACTCCAGCGAGATCGAGAAAGAGGCCGATCATTTCTGAGCTGCCTGCGCGGCAGCGAACCTCGCGTGGACCGCGATGGTCGCGCTGTCGCTTTTCTGAGCTGCCTGCGCGGCAGCGAACTCGCCCACCCCGCTTGGCGTCCGACTCGGATATTTCTGAGCTGCCTGCGCGGCAGCGAACGGCAACGGCGATGCCGTCACCGGATTTTCTCTTTTCTGAGCTGCCTGCGCGGCAGCGAACGGGATCACCCACGGCTCGTGGGTTTCCAGCATTTTCTGAGCTGCCTGCGCGGCAGCGAACTTGGTCGCATCGGCGGCGCTTGCCTTGCGACATTTCTGAGCTGCCTGCGCGGCAGCGAACAGAACAGGGGAGGTGTTCGGCGCATAGTTGGCTTTCTGAGCTGCCTGCGCGGCAGCGAACTTGAAGGTGTCCTCAGTGGCCTTTGTGGTCATTTTCTGAGCTGCCTGCGCGGCAGCGAACACGTTGTCACAACTGCGGCAGGCATTGGCAATTTTCTGAGCTGCCTGCGCGGCAGCGAACCAGAACTGCGACGTGTGCTGTGGCAGCGGGTTTTTCTGAGCTGCCTGCGCGGCAGCGAACACCCCGCCGCTGACCGCGCTGCAGGTGACCATTTTCTGAGCTGCCTGCGCGGCAGCGAACGGGAGGAAGCGCGTGGGTAGGGGGTGCGATGCTTTCTGAGCTGCCTGCGCGGCAGCGAACGAAGCCGCTATCTGCCGGCGCCTGCCGTTCCTTTTCTGAGCTGCCTGCGCGGCAGCGAACGCGGTAGCTGCTTCCTCGGCCGTTCTCGCCTATTTCTGAGCTGCCTGCGCGGCAGCGAACGCAGGGTGCATGGGACTACTACGTGCGCAATTTTTCTGAGCTGCCTGCGCGGCAGCGAACGACTCCTACGGCATATCGCACGGGATCATTCATTTCTGAGCTGCCTGCGCGGCAGCGAACGTGTATTTCATCTCGCCACCTTTCTCGCGTATTTTCTGAGCTGCCTGCGCGGCAGCGAACTGTCCATGCCAACCTTTCAGCGCGGCAGGCAATTTCTGAGCTGCCTGCGCGGCAGCGAACACAGAATGGCAACAACGCGGCGCTGGCGGGCTTTTCTGAGCTGCCTGCGCGGCAGCGAACTACACAGCGAAGTTGAAAACCCGCGCGCAGATTTTCTGAGCTGCCTGCGCGGCAGCGAACGTATGGATTCCACCTGTACGGATTCCGCGCCTTTTCTGAGCTGCCTGCGCGGCAGCGAACCTTCCAGGTCAGCGTGTACGAGGTCGATCCAATTTCTGAGCTGCCTGCGCGGCAGCGAACAGCTACATCGACCCCAACGCGCGCTGCGGCGTTTTCTGAGCTGCCTGCGCGGCAGCGAACTTGATGACCTTGTTCATCGCCGCGGTCTCGTTTTTCTGAGCTGCCTGCGCGGCAGCGAACTCGAACGCGAGCGCCATCTCCTCGCGGCGGCTTTTCTGAGCTGCCTGCGCGGCAGCGAACGAGGAGAGCTGAGATGGGCCTGAAGAATAAATTTTCTGAGCTGCCTGCGCGGCAGCGAACTGACGAAGGTGAGAGCGAGGTCACGCTGTGCTTTTCTGAGCTGCCTGCGCGGCAGCGAACGATTCGGTCGCCAATGCTGAGACGTGGCGGAATTTCTGAGCTGCCTGCGCGGCAGCGAACGCCCGCGCATTGATCGCCCGGGCGCCGATCTTTTTCTGAGCTGCCTGCGCGGCAGCGAACGAAATCACCCGCGAACTGAAGATGACGGCCAATTTCTGAGCTGCCTGCGCGGCAGCGAACCATGTTTAGACCTTTGCGCAGCGAGCCGGCCATTTCTGAGCTGCCTGCGCGGCAGCGAACACCCCTAACAGGGATCGGCGTTGATGAAGGTTTTTCTGAGCTGCCTGCGCGGCAGCGAACCACGTCCGCAACCTCTTTCGGGTAGCGCGTGATTTCTGAGCTGCCTGCGCGGCAGCGAACATCTCCGCGCGCCGGCAGGACGTGATCAACGTTTTCTGAGCTGCCTGCGCGGCAGCGAACGCCCACGATTTCGCGGTGTACTGGCGGTTTCTTTTCTGAGCTGCCTGCGCGGCAGCGAACTTGTGCAGACAAATTGCCGCCGCCGTCCCGATTTTCTGAGCTGCCTGCGCGGCAGCGAACTAATCGCCTGGTACTGTCATCCTATGCTGTATTTTCTGAGCTGCCTGCGCGGCAGCGAACTAGAGCGGAACTCATCCAAGTATCTGACTCGCCACGGCAAAGCGCAAAGAAGGAAGCCAGCTCCCTTTGATGAGAGCTGGCTTCCAAGTGGTTGAATGTGCTGACTTGTTGCGTGTTTCAAAAAAATGGGTCAGAACCAGGGCACGGTGGCTGGGCCGCCAAGTCCGTGGCTGTTGAAGGGACCGGCGGTGGCCTCGGGCTGGAGCGGGCCGAGCGCGATGAACAGGCAGAAAGGTTGTCGGGTACTTCGGCTGTGTAGGTGGATGTAGGGCAGATCAGGGCGGCGTTCCACGCTGGTGGGAATGGCATCCCTGGCCTGTTCCATGGTTTCGTCCTTGCGGCGCATGCGCCGTCGTCGCAGCCGATCGGCATTGGTCTTGAATTGCTTGCGTTGCACGGTGCGGTGCGGCGCGTCGGTGGGCGAAGCGGCGATCTCCTTTGTGCGGACGTGATCGCGCATACCTTTTAGCCAGTCGGTGGCCATCAGTTGTTGCAGATCGGCTTGACTACCATGAAGACGAAGCGTGGTGCCCAGCGTGCGCGGGCTCAAGCTGTAGTCGGGGAAGCTGATACCGATGGTGTCCCGGCGCTGCTGCACCAATGCAAGATGCAGGTTGTCGTAGAGCGCGCCCAAGAGTTGTGTCGGTCCCGATTCAGGGTCGGGAACGACCTTGAGGTCGATGTAGTGCGTGGTCATGGCGTCAGTTCGCTTCGCCGAACACGCCGCCGCGGATCAGGGTGGCGATCACGAAATGCTGCTGGTCGGGTTCGGGCGCCTTGTCCTTGATGATCCAGTTGTCGAGAAGGTTGTAGAAGTCGGTCTTTTCCTTGGGCTGGCGATATGCCTTGCCTTGGGTAGTGACTGAGCCGTAGGGCTCGATGGCAATGGGGCCGTTCGCGGCCGCTTCGGGATACCAGGTGTCGATGGTGCGCAGCGCATTGCCGATCTTCTGCGAGTGGATGGCGGCCACGCCATCGACATCGTACAGCGTCTTGCTCTTGTCGCTGCGGCCGCGGTCCAGGATCAGCTCCTGCGAGGGGAACACCTCCTGCCCGGCGCCGATGCGCACGAAGGCAGTGACCTGCAGCAGCACATGGCTATTGCCGGCGAGGCCGTTGGCGATGAGTGCTGCCAGCTCGGACAGTGGCTTGGCTTCCGCGGAAGGCGCCTTGAGGTCGAGCAACGAATGGGTCAGTGCATCGAAGGTCCAACTGGTTTTTGCCTGGCCGTTCTCGATGTGGGCCACGGTCACTTCTACCTGCTCCGCGCAGATGCGGTTGCGCCACAGGAAGCGGCCGTTGGCGAGGTTGGCGGCGTAGCGGTTGGCCAATTCGGCAAAACCGTTCTGTTGGACGTAGCCCGCCACGGTGGCCAACAGTTTCTGCCGATAGGCGGCATCGTTGCAGGCGGAGGGCTGCCCGGTGCCGGCCAGCACACGCAGGGTGAACTGAACCTTCAGCGTGTCGGCATCGGCGGGCAGGGTGGCCACGTCTACGGTTTGCAGGTTGGGGTTCTGGATGGCTGCATCCAGTTTGGCCGGGTCTGTTGCGCCACCTTTCAGGCGGTTGGAGATGGTGCCGCGCACGGATTTTGCGCGCAGCGTGATGGGCGTCCAGTTTTGCGACTCGGTGCGTGCGCTCCAGTTGCCACTGGACATCAGTGCATCGGAAGGGTCGAGTTTGCGCTCGAAGGCGAGGACGGAAGCGGTCTTGAGTTCATTGGCCATGATGGAATTCCTTGTCGTGTCAGAGAGTGGTGTCGGCGGAGCGGTAGTTGTTGCGGCAGCGGTACAGTCCTTCGTCGGGACGGCTGTCGGCGTACCAGAGCAGGTCTTGCGGTGCATGCAGGCGGTGCGGGCCTATCCATTCGCCCATGGAATACAGGCTTTCGACGAAGCGGAAGGGCGTGGTGGCGTCGCGCGCGTGGGCCACGGTGCCCGCATCGTGCAGTTCTCCGAGAGCGCCGTAGCCCACGGGAATGGGCACGACCCAGCCCGAGCCTTTCTTGCGATCGTTTTGCCAGCCACCATTGCCTTCATTGGCCTTGGCGTCGTAATGCCAATTGATGCGCGAGAGCGATAGCCACGCATCGAGACGCGTGGCTTGTGGCGACTGCTTGCGCAACTCGTCCAGCCGGCTGTCGATCAGGTCGTCGCGGGCCACCAATGCCGAGCCTGGCAACAGGCGAGCGCGCAGCTTGCGGAACTCCCTGGCTTGGTCGTCGCTGTCGCCGGTGAAGTTGGCCAGCCATGGGCGATGACGCGAAGCCGCCGCTTGCGTAGCCGGCAACAGCGTGCCACCGGCGATGCGCATGCCTTGCAACAGGTCGAGGATGGTTTCCAGATCGTGCTGCTGCGCGTCCCTGTCCCATGCCCCGGCGTTCACCGCCAGCACCATACTGAGGTCCAGGTGGATGCGACCTTCCTCGACGATGGCAGGCATAGCGGCTCTTCCATCCTTGTCTATGAGTTTCCGCTCGATATCACGCTGAATCGGGTTGCGGGTGAGCCGGAAGCTTTTGACGAAGCCACCCTCGGTGGTCTGCTCCTGCCGGTCGTGGCAGACCACGCCCACGGCACCGAACTCCAGATCCAGCCCGGCGGCGCGGGTTTTGCGTTCCAGTGCCCACATCAGCCCGAGAAAGGCAGTGATGGACGGGAAACCGTGAGTCAACGGGCTGGAGACAGCGTTGGCGTTGTGCACCTTGAGATGCGGCAACACCAGTAGATGGGTGAAGTGCGGAAGCGTATTCATGCGGCACCTGCCTTGGCGCGGGGTTGCAACGGGATGGGCCAGGCCACGTCGAGGATGGCCTGCCGGGCGAAGTGACGCATTTCCGCCTCGCCGAGCATGGTCAGTTTGTCGCTACGCTTGCGGAGTTGACCGTTGAGCCAGAGGCCGAAGCGAACCGCTACTTCGTCGGCCCAGTCGCCATGCTCATAAGCTTGCTTGAAGGCGAGGTCGTCCTCTTGCCAGTGTGGATGCCATGGATCGTTGCGTTCCGGCAGCTCGAAGCGGTCGGGGTCGAGCCAGAGTTGCTCGCACAGCGGTAACTGGCAGGCCTCGTCCCGCGTCCAGCCGGCTGGGTAGCTTCCTCGAATCGCCACGCCGAACATGGCCAACTCTTGGCCGATGGCTTGTTCGATGGTCTCTCGATGGTTGCGGGTTTCCATGGTGGGGTCAGGGTTGGCCTTGAGGAAGGCGGTCAGGGTGCGCAGCAACTCGCGCATCCCGCCGAACCGGTTCAACTCGCCATGCCTTTCCCCGAACACCGAATCGAGCCTGAGCAGGTTCATCGCGGCACCCGGTTTCCAAGCCGGTGGCGGCAACGAAGCCAGCAGGTAGTTCACGCCGCCGCGCTCGCTGTTCAGTTGCGAGATGTTCTGTGGCTTGGTGCCACCCAGCTTGCGGGCGACGAGGTCGCGGTAGTCGCGGTAGATGACATCGGCCGGCTTGTTGTCGCGTCTGGCTTGTCGCATTTCCTTGTTGGCTTCACCAAAGCGCGCATCCTGGATGTCGGCGTGGACGGCATGGGCCAGCGAGCTGGAAAACATCGGCTGCAGCAGGTGGTAGTGGGCGTCGTCCTGCGGATCCTCGCCGACCAGCCAATAGAGCTGCTTGGCCATGGGATGGCTGGACGGCTGCGTTTCTTCGCGCACCAACGAGGCGAAGGCTTTCATCCAGCCTTGAGCCTGTTCGACGTCGTTGGACAGCGCGGCCTGCAGGTCGGTATCGCCGGCCTGCATCCAGTCGAGCAGGCGGCGGCCATCCACCTCTAGCTTGAGCAGCTTGAACACGTCCAGTGCAGCAGCATTGCCCACCACGTCCTCTGCGTAGCCCTCACCCAGCAGGTGGCTGCCGATTTCGGTATGCCGCGGCAGGCCGGACGGGGCGACATGCAGGCTGCTGCCGCGCGCGTCCGGGTGGGTGGCCTTGAGCACATGGGTCACGGCCTGGATCTGGCCCACCCGTCGTGCCGCATCGGCCAACCAAGTGGTGTACTCGTATTTCGATGCCGTGTCGGCATCGTCTTCCTTGCCTTTCAGCTTGGCCTCGCGCCGGGCTTCGATGAAGCCGGTGATGGTGGCGCGGAAGGCCTTTCCTCGGTCAGTCAGTTCGCTCATTCCCCTCTCCCTTTGCGGTTTTCCATCGTTAAGAAGTTCTAGCCCCGGGTGATCTCAGTACTTGCGACGGTTTTCGAGCGTGGCATCGCCCGAAGTGAGTGATTACAATGCAGTCATTGCAATCACTTATGGAGGCCCAGCCATGGCCACCATGACCATTCGAAACCTGGACGACGACCTGAAGGCGCGCCTGCGCGTGCGGGCGGCACGGCATGGGCGCTCGATGGAGGAGGAGGCGCGCAGCATCCTGCGCGCCGCCTTGGCCAATCGTGTTGAGGAAGATTCGGGTGCGTCGCTGTATGTCGCCATCCGCACCCGCGTGGAACCGTTCGGGGGCGTCGACCTGGAGTTGCCGCCGCGTGAGCCGCAGGGCGATCCGCCGGACTTCGGCGAGTGATCGTGCTGGATACCAACGTGCTGTCGGAGTTCATGCGGCCGCAGCCGGACGAGCGCGTGGTGGCATGGCTGAACCGGCAGGCGCGCTCGAACCTGTTCACGACAGCGGTGACGCGCGGCGAGATGTTGTATGGGGTATTGATCCTGCCCGACGGTCAGCGCAAGACGCGCCTGCAGCAGGAGGTCGCGGCGATCTTTGCGGTCGACATGGCGGGGCGCGTGCTGCCTTACGATGAGGCGGCCGCCGATACGCACGCCGCCATCGCCGCGGAGCGGCGCGCCCAGGGACGTCCGGTCGACCAATCCGATGTGATGATTGCCGGCATTGCACGATCGCACGGCGCCACCCTGGCCACGCGCAACTTGCGCGATTTCGAAGGTTGCGGCATTCCCCTGGTTGATCCCTGGCATTGATCTTCCTCAGCGTTGTCTGGTGAAGCCGAGCCATGGGTGCCAGCGCCAGCCTTGATGGTTCTCTTTGAGAGAAGGCACTTCCACGGTGGTGAACCTGCGAGCGGCGAGATCGAGCGGCAGGTCCTGCGCTTCGGCCTGTTCGCCCACCAGCGACGGCAGGTCGAACTCGCCCCAGCAGCTGATACCTGGCGCAACGCTCAACGTGACCTCGTGAAGCAGCTCCCTGGCGGGGACGTAGAGTTTTTCACCGCGGCGACTGCCCGGCGCGTCTTCCACGCGATGCGGCAGCAGATCGTCTTCATCCTCATCGGGCAGCCATGCCAGCGTGGTGCCGGGTTGCTCGTCATGGCGGAACGGTTGCTGTTGCGGCAGCACGCCGGCGAGCGCGGCGTGTGGGTGTTCCCAAGCCGCGGGCGCGTAGTCGCGTTCCAGTCGCGGGGCTGGAACGGCGCTGCGGCGTGTGGAATGAGTGGTGGGCGTAGGCGGCACCGGCAGCATGGCGGCGCGGATGCGCGCCTGCTCCAGATCCACCCAGCGATCGCGCGGCTGCAGTTCGGTTGCGCGCGGCTGGATGCGTGGCTGGGCGTCGAGATGGCGGTATTCGTTCTCGGCCAACAGCATGCGCAGGCTGTGGCTAGCCAGCAGGAAGCGGCCGTTGTCGCGCTCCGTCTCGAAGCCGGGGCGGGCGAATACCGGCTGGCGGCCGTCGCGCTGTTCGATGCCTTTGAGATTGGTGTCGAACACCAGCACGTTGGGCGTTTGCGGCGGCTTGCGGCGGTGGCGCTGCACGCGGCCGGCGAGCTGGATCAGCGAGCGCATCGAGGACGGCTCGGCCACCGCCCAGTCGGCATCCCAGTCGCGGCCCACCTCGCATACCGGCGAAGCCAGCACGACGAACAGATGGTCATGTTCGGCATGCGTGTCGAACGTGTGCCGGACCTGCGGCAGTTGCCATACCGCGTCTTCGCTGCGCCGATTGAACGCGGTATCCAGCATGGCTTCGATGGCCGAGCGCTGTGCCAGCGGAAAGCGGGCGTGATACACGCACAGGTGGATGCGCGTACCTTCCGGCGCGGCCTGCGTGTAGAGCGTGCTGGCCACGTCGAAGATCGGGTCGATGTTGGCCATGCGTACCAGGCCGAAGCTGACGCGCTTGCCGGTGACGGGGTCGGAGTGGGCGTGATCGCGGTGCAGGCGCAGGCAGGCGTCGCGTACGTGCCCGGCGAACTCGGCATGGATGCGCTCGGGCTGTTTGGCGGCGATGTCGATCGGCAGCAGTTCGGCGAGGCGCAAGGGTTCGACGGATTGCAGCTTGGCCACGCGGCGTCTGACGAAGCGCGCATGGCCCGCAGCGAAGCCGTCAGCGTCGGCAAGGATCTCGGTTTGTGCGCCGAATTCGTCCGTCCACAGGCAAGGCACCTCGACCGGTCGCTCGGCACCGCCATCGCGCCCGTGGTTGCGCTGGTAGTGGCGGCGACCGGCGCGATAAGCCATGAACATGCCCTCCACCAGAGCCGGCGGCAATGTGGCCGAGGACAACACCACGCGGCTTCCGAGCAGGCCGGCCCAGTGCATCAGCCGGGTCAGTGCGGGCAGGTCGTCGAGGTCATAGTCGTCCAGTTCGTCCAGCACCAGGTCGCTGCTCATCAGCCGCAGCATCGGTGCGATCTGGCGGCCGGCGCGCAGCGATTCGGTGGCCGGTGCGAGGTGATCGACGGTGCACACCAGCATCGGAGCGGAAATCAGCTTGCGGATTTCGGGGTTGGCCAGCGCCCGTGACAGCAGAGGGTGATCGGCCACGTTGCCCTCGTAGAGCACGTGGCTGTCTTCCTCGATCAGCGCCTGCACAGACGCCGAGCCGCTGGCCTCGGCTTTCGCTTCGTAATGCTCGAACAGGGCGCGGCTGGCGGAGCCGCCGACCAGCACCGCCAGCTCGTCGTCGTTCAAGTGCAGATCGTGGCGATAGCTGCGCCCGGTCTGCAGGGTAAGCGTGCGCAAACCCAGCGCGTAACTCACCCGCAACCCCAGTTGCGGGTCGGCCAGGGCATACAGGATGCGGGCGTTGGCCAGCGTCTTGCCGCAGCCGGTGGAAGCCATGTTGACGATGAAGGCACCATGTTCGCGTGCTGCCTCGCGCATGCCGGTGGCCGCATCGAAGGCTTTGTCCTGCCAGGCGAAGCGTGCGTCGCTGCTGCGTTTGCGCAAGCCACGATGGTTGGCCAGTCGCGGCAGGTAGCGCTCGAAATTGGGCAGCGCGTGGGCGATCAGGCTGGCGGTATGGCCCACGCCGAGGAGGTGTTCCAGCAGTGACTGGTTCATCACGCCGGGACGCAGGGTATTGGCGAACACGGCTTGGTCACGCTGCAGGAAACGCACGCGCTCGGTCGCTGGTTTGCGCTCCTTGTCTACGCCGAGGCTGGAGTAATGGTGGTCGGCCAGCATCAGGCACAGCCGCGAAAGGTGCATCGCGTAGGGATTGCTCAACCAGTCCTCGTTGCGCCGCGACTTGAGTTCCAGCAGTGCCTTGGCGGCACGACGGGCCTGTGTTCGCCACGCGGATGCGACTACCGGAAGCGCTCCGGCCAGCTGCCAGTAGGGCAGGGCCTCCATCGGCGAGCAGCGCTGGTCGATTTCATTCCAGTCGTGGGCCACGCTGGCCAAGGGTGCCTCCAGCCACGTGGATTCGAAGCGGTTCGCGCGTTTCCCCAGCCAGTCCTGCCCGTTGCCGTCTCTCCGTGGCTCGGGGATGAGCGGCAGGCGATGGTGGGTGACGATAAGCCATCCGATGGCGGCGGCAAGAGGCGCTTGGGCAGTGAGGCGGCGAAAAGGATGGCGCTCGATATTCTCGTCCACACCGTCGCGCAGATAACGGCCCGCAGCCGTCCAGTTCGTTTCGCTGGCTTCATCCTCGCTTGCCAGCCTTGCCAGCCAGGCATCGTCGTTGTCGGTGCCGACGAAGGCCAGGAACAGGCGCAGCGAAACCCATTCGTGCCGGTAGCGGTTGCGTTCGTCGAGCTTGTCTTGCAGCCGTTGCTGGAAGGCGAGGCTGGCCTTGCCGAGGTCGTGCAGCAGCGCGGCCAGTTGTGCCAGCAGGCGGATGTCCTGCGCAGTGTTCCAGTCGTTCTCATCGCCTTTGCGGAGCACATCGCTGGTCGTGCTGTTGGTGGGTACGGCGCCTTCGGTGTTGAAACGTCGACCGTCACCGACGATCCACAGAAGTTCGCTGTGGTCCTGCCCGCGTATCCAGTGACAAGCGACGGCGGTGTTCTTGCGTGCAGTCTTGCGCAAGAGCTTGCGCAGGGTGTCCAGCCCGGCTTTGGTGATCGGCGTCTGCCAGGTGCGGTCGCCACGGCGTTCGGCAAACTGGTCAAGGATGCGGCGCGTCTCGGTCAACGCGCGTTTATCGCATTGGCTGACCAACAGCACGTTCATTCCTGCTCCCTTTTTGCCGTGCCAGCCAATGCAGCGGTTTCCAGCGCCACGGCCTTCAAGGTGTCGATCATGAAGTCCAGCGATTCACTACGGGTTAGTGCCTCGATGCAGTTCTGGCGGAAGGCCTGCTCCTCGTCGCCTCGCATTGCCGAGAGAAATGCCTGCGGCAGGATGGTGGCGTCCTTGACAAGGTCGGCAACATCAAACACCAGTCCACCGCGGCGCGTCTTGCCATGCAACACCGCCAAGCCATGCGGCAGGCCCAGCACCCAGGTGGCAGTTGCGCCAAGGCCATAGGCCAGGTAGTTGCCGTGATCCAGAAAGCGATTGGCCGGGTCGCTGCCGCTACCGCGTTTGGCGCGGGTGAACTCGCCGTAGCCCACGGCATCCACTGCCAGTTTGAACAGCGCCTTGGTCAGCCTAGCCTCTTCAGTCAACAGGCTGGCGTTGTCAGGCGCAAGGTCGATGAGGCGATGGGTGCGGGCCAGCAGCTCGGTGAGCCGGCCCGGATTCACGGCGAAGCCCGCGTCGCGCAGCGCGCGATGTTGCCACGCATCTGCAATGCGTCTCGCGCGGGCGTGCTGAAAGGCCTTGGCAGCTGCGAGCCGGAAGTCGTCGTCGAACCAGAAGCGTACCCAGGCCTGCAGGTATTCCGTGGGCCGATACTCGCTTTGTGGCGACAACCATGCGACTTCGACGTCGATTTCATTGGCTGAAAAAAGCGGCGTGCCGCCGCCACCGCAGAAGCCGACCAGGACACCAGCTTTGGCCAGCTCGCGCATCGCTGACTGAGTGATCGAAGTGCCGGTACCCAGCAGCACCGTGGTGGTATTGGCGATGGGTATGTTCCAGTACAGCGACTGCCTGCCGGCGTCGGTGACGTATTCGACCCGACCGCCGTTGACCAGCACGCGGCAGTGCTGGAGGTAGTAGATATTGGCGCGCTTGGAATGCAGGATTGACTTGAGGTCGGTAGGGCCGAAATCGTCCATATCCCTCCCCTTTCCATGTGGCTCGATAGTACACGTTGCGCACCGTGGCCTCCCCGTGTCTCACGTGCTGCGATGGAAGGGACGTCTCGATGGAACGGGCAGCCGGGTGTTCCGCTTCCATGATCGCCATCGCGCAAGCATGAACGTCGCGGCACACGCGCTCACGGGCTGTTGATGTCGCGCTGGTTACCCATGGTGCTTCCCATCGAGTCGGAGAGAACCATGGGCCACGACACTGACCAGCGCGAAGAAGTGCGCCGCCAGGCGGCGGGGATGTCGCCGGCGGGCAAGGCGGATTTCACCGATACCGCGTCGCACGCCAGCGGTGCGGTGGACGGGACCCGCATCTACGAGGTCGCCGCCGGCGACGACCTGCAGGGCATCGCCCGTCGCTTCTACGGCAATGCCGACGGCTGGCGGCGGATCCTGGACGAGAACCGCGACCTCATTGCCGACCCCGGTCGGCTCGTGGCGGGGCAGATGCTGAAGATTCCGGCGAAACCGTGAGCCTCGCGCGGCCAAGGCGACGCGCCGACATCGCGCGTTCAGCTGGCCGCCTCAAGCTGAACGGCGCACCGCGGTGCTGATGGCCTGCTCACGAGCCGTTTACCGCGCCGCCGTTACCTGTGGTCGCCAGCTTCCCGCAGTGCCTTGGTGAAGTCTCGTGTTCGACGCGCTTGGCGACGAACTCCCAACCCGGATCGGACCCAAGCCAGACGGGTCCGTGCAACCCCGGGCTTTCCGCGATGAAAAGAGGTGCCCCCATGAAAACTACCCGACAACCCCTGATGCTTGCCGCGTCGCTGGCCGCAGCACTGGCGCTGGGTGCGTGCGGCAAGAGTGAGCCGGCCTCGCCGGTGCCCTCCAGTCCGCCGCCGAGCGGAACGGCAGCGTCCACCTCGCCGGAGCCACCGGCATTTCCGCCCCCGGCCACCAGCACGGGCTTGGCCAATGAGGGCGCCGTCGCGGCCGTGAGCTTCACCTCGCTTGAAGTGGGTTCGAGCGTCGACGCCAACCACAAGGTCGTGGCCACGGCCACCAGCTTCGCGCCGAAGGACACCATCTACGCGTCGGTCGAGACCACGGGTTCGGGCCACGCCACGCTGACGGCCCGGTGGCTCGGCCCGCGGGACCAGGCCTTGCACGAGGACAGCAAGGAGCTCGATGCGTCCGGCCCGGAAACGACGGCCTTCATGATCAGCCAGCCGGAGGGCTTCCCGCAGGGCGACTACAAGATCGAGATCTCGCTGGACGGGCAGCCGGTGGCGAGCAAGGACTTTTCCGTGAAGCCATGACGCTCCCTGCGCCTGGCCGCCGAAAGGGACGCGCTCGCCGCGTCCCTTTCGTTTTGCGGTGGAAGGGTCGGCGGGCATGACGACATGAAGGCGACGCGCTTTCCCGTGGCACGCTAAAACGCGACAATGGGCAGATTGCACGCGCGATGATCGGGTCTTTCGCCGCCGCGATGACGCCGAGCGTGCAACGACATCCATCCCGCGCCACGCGGCAGCAGAGAGGTTCACTCATACCATGTCCACGTCGTCCAAGATCATCTACACGCTGACCGACGAAGCCCCGTTCCTCGCCACGCAGTCGCTGCTGCCGATCATCGCTGCCTTCGCCGGCACCGCCGGCATCGCGGTGGAGACGCGCGACATCTCGCTGGCCGGGCGCATCATCGCGCTGTTCCCCGAGCGCCTGCGCGAGGACCAGCGCATCGCCGACGACCTCGCCGAGCTGGGCCGTCTGGCCACCACGCCGGAGGCGAACATCATCAAGCTGCCCAACATCAGCGCCTCGATGCCGCAGCTGAAGGCCGCGATCAGGGAATTGCAGGGCCAAGGCTACGCGCTGCCGGATTATCCCGACGAGCCGAAGGACGCCGACGAGAAGGACATCAAGGCGCGTTACGACCGGGTCAAGGGCAGCGCGGTGAACCCGGTGCTGCGCGAGGGCAACTCCGACCGCCGCGCGCCGGTTTCCGTGAAGAACTACGCGCGCAAGCATCCGCACCGGATGGGCGCGTGGAGCACAGATTCGAAGACCCGCGTGGCGCACATGGACGGCGGCGATTTCTACGGCAGCGAGAAATCCGTGACCGTGGAGCATGCCGGCAGCGTGCGCATCGAGTGGTTCGGCAGGGACGGCAGCCAGGTCGTGCTGAAGCCGAAGACGACGCTGCTCGCCGGCGAGATCATCGACGCGGCGGTGATGTCGCGCCGCGCGCTGGCCGCGTTCATCGACGCGCAGATCGCCGACGCAAAGAAGCAGGGCGTATTGTTCTCGCTGCACCTCAAGGCGACCATGATGAAGGTCTCCGACCCGATCATGTTCGGCGTGGCGGTGGGCGAGTTCTACAAGGACGTGCTGATCAAGCATGCCGACGCGCTGAAGCAGGCCGGCTTCAATCCGAACAACGGCATCGGCGATCTGTACGCGCGCCTCGGCAGTCTGCCGGAGGCGACCCAGGCGGCGATCAGGGCCGACCTCGATGCCGAGTACGCGCAGCGTCCTGCGCTGGCGATGGTCAACTCCGACAAGGGCATCACCAACCTGCACGTGCCCAGCGACGTGATCATCGACGCCTCGATGCCGGCGATGATTCGCGACTCCGGCAAGATGTGGAACGCGAAGGGCGAGCTGCAGGACATCGTGGCGGTGATCCCCGACCGCAGCTACGCCGGCGTCTACCAGGCCACCATCGAGGACTGCAAGGCGCATGGCGCGTTCGATCCGGCCACCATGGGCAGCGTGCCGAACGTGGGCCTGATGGCGCAGGCGGCCGAGGAATACGGCTCGCACGACAAGACCTTCCAGATCGCTGGCGACGGCGTGGTGAAGGTGATCGACGAGGCCGGCAAGGTGCTGCTGCAGCATGACGTGGAAGCCGGCGACATCTGGCGCATGTGCCAGACGAAAGATGCGCCGATCCAGGATTGGGTGAAGCTGGCGGTGAGCCGCGCGCGGCACACGCCGGCGGTGTTCTGGCTGGACCCGCAGCGTGCGCACGACCGCCAGGTGATCGCCAAGGTCGAGCGCTACCTGAAGGACCACGACACCAGCGGCCTGGACATCCGCATCATGGATCCGGTGGCGGCCACGAAGTTTTCGCTCGAGCGCATCCGCCAGGGTCTGGACACGATCTCGGTCACCGGCAACGTGCTGCGCGACTACCTCACCGACCTGTTCCCGATCATGGAGCTGGGCACCAGCGCGAAGATGCTGTCGATCGTGCCGCTGATGGCCGGCGGCGGCCTGTTCGAGACCGGTGCCGGCGGCTCGGCACCGAAGCACGTGCAGCAGTTCCTGGAAGAGAACTACCTGCGCTGGGATTCGCTCGGCGAGTTCCTCGCGCTGGCCGCCTCGCTGGAACACCTCGGCAACCGCCACGGCAACGCCGAGGTGGACGTGCTGGCCAAGACGCTGGACCAGGCCAACGGCAAGTTCCTCGACACCGACAAGTCGCCCTCGCGCAAGGTCGGCGGCATCGACAACCGCGGCAGCCACTTCTACCTCGCCATGTACTGGGCACAGGCGCTGGCGGCGCAGGACGTGAGCGCCGCGCTGAAGGCGAGGTTCGCGCCGCTGGCCAAGGCGCTGACGGAGAACGAGGCGACCATCGTCGACGAGCTCGCCCGTGTGCAGGGCAAGCCGGTCGACATCGGCGGCTATTACCACCCGGACCGGATGAAGGCCGGCGCGGCGATGCGGCCCAGCGCCACGCTCAACACGGCGCTGGGGTTGTTGTCCGCGTGATGGCGTGATCGCGGCAGATCAGGCGCTGGCCTGATCCAGCGCCGCGATCTCGTCGGCGCGCAGCGAGAGCTGCAAGGCGCCGAGCAGTTCGTTCAATTGCGTCACGCTGGTGGCGCTGGCGATCGGCGCACTGATGCCCGGGCGCGCCATCAGCCAGGCCAACGCCACCTGGGCCGGCGTGGCGTGATGGGCGGCGGCCACCGCGTCCAGCGCAGCCAGCACGCCGAGTCCGCGCGGATTGAGGTGGGCGCGCACGCCACCGCTGCGTGCCGGATGGCCGGCGAGGTCGGCCGCCTGGCGGTACTTGCCGCTGAGGAAACCGCTGGCCAACGCGTAGTAGCAGATCACGCCGATGTTTTCGCGGCGGATCAGCGGCTCCAGTTCGGCCTCGTAGCCGCGGCGGCTGACCAGGTTGTATTCCGGCTGCAGCACGTCGTAGCGCGGCAGGTTGTGCTGCCTGGATACGGCCAGTGCGTCGGCGAAGCGTTCGGCGCTGTAGTTGGAGGCGCCGATCGCGCGCACCTTGCCCTGCTCGATGAGTCGCGCGAAGCCGCCCAGGGTGTCGGCCAGCAGCACGCTGGCGTCGTCCTCGTGCGCGAAATACAGGTCGATGTGATCGGTCTGCAGCCGCTGCAGCGAACCCTCCACCGCCTGCTGCAGGTTCACCGGCGCCAGCCCGCGGTGCCGCGTCCATTTGCCGACCTTGCTGGCGATCACCACCTGGTCGCGCTTGCCACTGCGCCGCAGCCACTTGCCGATGATGGTCTCCGACTCGCCGCCGTGGTTGCCCGGCACCCATGCCGGGTAGACGTCGGCGGTGTCGATCAGGTTGCCGCCGCCATCGACGAAGGCGTCCAGCAGCTCGAACGCGCGCGGCTCGTCCACCGTCCAGCCGAAGACGTTGCTGCCGAAGGCGAGCGGCGCGATCGAAAGGGAGGTGCCGCCGAGTGACCGCTGTTGCATGGAACGCCTCTCCTGGTAACGAGCATGGAAAAAGGCGCGCGACGGTTGTCGCGCACCTTCATTCACATGGTGCATTCCAGACCGCATTCAAGCCGCGGATGGCTAGTGCGGCGCCACGATGCGCGGCCACACGGCGGCGCAGCAGGCCAGTGCCGCGGCCTTGGCGTCGCGGCTGACGGGTGCTTCGACGGCCTCGGTGTCGGCGGTGTCGGCGGCCGGGGTTTCCGTGCGCCATTCGAGGTCGTCCTTGTGCAGCAGGTGGCCGTGCAGGAACAGCAGATCTTTCCAGATCGAGCTCATGGGGTGCCTCCTCGGGAGGGTGTCAGGCTTGGGGTGTGCTCAAGATACGCGCGCGGACAAGCGCCAAAAAGCGATATATTCGCAAGCCAGACTTGAGAGATATTCAAGATGGGCAAGCTGCCGCTGGGACTGCTGCAACAGTTCGTGCTGATCGCCCGCCAGGGCAATCTGTCGCGCGCGGCGCGCGAGGCGAACCTCACCGTCAGCGCGCTCAGCCATCAGATGAAACAGCTGGAGGAGCGGCTGGATCGGCGCCTGTTCGAGCGCGGGCCGCGCGGGGTGACGCTGACCGTCGACGGCAACTGTTTGCTGGAAGCGGTGGGCGAGCACGTCGACGGCATCGAGCACGCGCTCGGCGCCTATCGCACGCGCCACCACGACGCGCTCACGCTCAGCGCCAGCCCCGGCATCATGTCGAGCTGGCTGGTGCCGCGGTTGCCGAAACTGGTCGCTGCGTATCCGGAGCTGGAGCTCAGCCTGCAATCCGGTTCGACCCTGGTGAACTTCGCGCGCGAACCGGTGGACGTGGCGCTGCGTTACGGCCGCGGCCAGTGGCCGGAGCTCCTCTGCGAAAGGCTGTTCGGCGAATGGATCGCACCGGTGGCCGCGCCCGCACTGGTCGCGCGGATGGCCGGCGTCGATCCGCACGATTTGTCGCGCTGGCCGCTGCTCGGCGAGCCCGGCGAATCGACCCGCTGGAGCGACTGGTTCGGCCGCACCGGCGGCACGCCGCCGAAACGCTACGTGGCGCAGTTCGACAGCCTCGACGCGCTGCGCCATGCGGCGCTGGAGGGTCTCGGCGTGGCGCTGGGGCGGATGGTGACGTCGAAGTCGCTGATCGACGCCGGCCGCCTGCAGGTGCTGGGCAACAGCTACCTGGCGGTGAAGGAGGCCTATTGGCTGGTGTATCCGCCGCGCTCGCAGGAGCACCGCGGCCTGCAGCGCTTCCGAGACTGGCTGCTGGCGGAGGCGGCCGAATACCGGGGGCAGATGTCGAGCTTCCGGCCCGACGACCCGGCGGTCGATTGACGCAGTTGCGCAAAGTGGCTGAAAACAGGCCATCATCGCGGGTCGTTGCCGATCCATTGCGAGGAGTCGAACCATGAAATCACGTGCCGCCGTCGCCTGGGCCGCCGGCCAGCCGCTCTCCATCGAACAGGTCGACGTGGCCAGCCCGAAGGCGGGCGAGGTGCTGGTGCGCATCGTCGCCACCGGCGTGTGCCACACCGATGCGTTCACCTTGTCCGGCGACGATCCGGAAGGGCAGTTCCCGGTGATCCTCGGCCACGAGGGCGGCGGCATCGTCGAGGAAGTCGGCGCGGGCGTGACCTCGCTCAAGGTCGGCGACCACGTGATTCCGCTGTACACGCCCGAATGCGGCGAGTGCAAGTTCTGCCGCTCGGGCAAGACCAACCTGTGCCAGAAGATCCGCGTCACCCAGGGCCGGGGCCTGATGCCCGACGGCACCTCGCGGTTCTCGCTCGACGGCAAGCCGCTGCTGCACTACATGGGCACCAGCACGTTCAGCGAGTACACCGTGCTGCCGGAAATCTCGCTGGCGAAGATCAACAAGGCCGCGCCGCTGGAAAAGGTCTGCCTGCTCGGCTGCGGCATCACCACCGGCATCGGCGCGGTGCTCAATACGGCGAAAGTGGAACCCGGCGCCTCCGTCGCGGTGTTCGGCCTGGGCGGCATCGGCCTGTCGGTGGTGCAGGGCGCGGTGATGGCCAAGGCCGGACGCATCATCGCGATCGACCGCCACCCGGAAAAGTTCGCGATGGCCAAGGCGCTCGGCGCCACCGACTGCATCAACGTGGCCGACTACCCCGACACGCCGATCCAGCAGGTCATCGTCGAGCTCACCGATGGCGGCGTGGACTACTCGTTCGAGTGCATCGGCAACGTGCACGTGATGCGCTCGGCGCTGGAGTGCTGCCACAAGGGCTGGGGCGAGTCGATCATCATCGGCGTGGCCGGCGCGGGCCAGGAGATCAGCACGCGGCCGTTCCAGCTGGTCACCGGCCGGGTGTGGCGCGGCTCGGCGTTCGGCGGCGTCAAGGGTCGCTCGCAACTGCCCGGCTACGTCGACCGCTACCTGGCTGGCGAGATCCACATCGACGAGATGATCAGCCAGGTGCTGCCGCTGGAGCGCATCAACGAGGCGTTCGAGCTGATGCACGGCGGCAAGGTGATCCGCTCGGTGATCCATTACTGAGCCGTTCTTGCGGGCTGCGGGATGCCGTAGAATGGGTGCGCGAGAGGGGCGGGCGCACGGCTCGCTTCCACCTGTCCACCTGGTCTGCACGGTCTTTCCGCCATATTGGCCGCCATCAACCGCTTTGTGCTCCACCTGCCCCGCGACGGCCTCGGCCGGAGGCGGGCAGTCGCGTGGCGCATTCGAACCACCACTGCATCGCGTCCGGACGGCCTGCGGGCCAGGGAGTCAACGATGAACCAAGCGAATCCTGCCAACTCTTCGTCCCGCGCACGATCGCGGCCGCGTTTCGCCTGGCTGCTGATCGCCGCGCTGGCGCTGCCGGCATGTGCGCAACAGGTGGCGCCGGGCGCCTCCACCGAAGCGGACCAGCCGGCCGATGCGCTGGTGCCGCCGACCAGCGCCAGCGATTTCACCGCCTCGCAACTGGACCAGGTGCTGGCGGGCAGCTGGCGTTCGCCGGCCAACCGTGCGCGTGACGTCTATCGCCATCCCAAGGCGACCTTGCAGTTCTTCGGCGTGCAGCCGGACCAGACGGTGATCGAGATCACCCCCGGCGGTGGCTGGTACAGCGAGATCCTGGCGCCGCTGCTCAACGACAACGGCCACTACATCGCCGCGGTGACGGCGCCGCGCCGCGACGCCGAGGCGCGCCGCGACGACAGCGCGCTGCATCGCCTGTTCGCCGCCGATCCGGCGCACTACGGCAACGCGAAAATCATCGAGTTCGATCCGCACGCGCCGGTGTTCGGCCCGCCCGCCTCGGCGGACGCGGTGCTGACCTTCCGCAATGTTCACAACTGGGTCCAGGCAGGTACCGCGCCGGCCATGTTCAAGGCGTTCTTCGCGGTGCTGCGGCCCGGCGGCGTGCTGGGCGTGGCCGACCATCGCGCCGCGCCGGGTGCCAGCCTCGAATCGGTGAAGGGCAGCGGCTACCTGCCCACCGACTACGTGGTGAAGCTGGCCGTCGAGGCTGGTTTCGTGCTCGACGGCAGCAGCGAGGTCAACGCCAACCCGCAGGATACGCACGACCATCCCAAGGGCGTGTGGACGCTGCCGCCCACGCTCACCCTGGGCGAGCAGGATCGGGCGAAGTACCAGGCCATCGGCGAGTCGGATCGCATGACGCTGCGCTTCGTCAAGCCGACCGCGCCGACGAGTGCCGCCACTGCCGCCGCCACGTCCGCCCGGTAATCCGGGCGGTCGCTGCACCCGTCATGCTGCTGGCGCTGAACAAGCCGTACGGCGTGCTCTGCCAGTTCACCGACCGCGAAGGCCGCGCCACGCTGGCCGATTACGTCGCGCAAACGGACGTCTATGCGGCTGGACGGCTGGATCGCGACAGCGAAGGTCTGCTGCTGCTCACCGACGACGGCGCACTCGCACACCGGCTCACCGACCCGCGCCACAAGCAGGCCAAGACCTATCTGGCCCAGGTCGAAGGTTGCATCGACGAAGCCGCGCTGGCCGCGCTGCGCCGTGGCGTGAGATTGAACGACGGCCCGACCCTGCCGGCCGAGGCCGCCTTCGCCGCCGAACCGGACTGGCTGTGGCCGCGCGACCCGCCGGTGCGCTTCCGCCAGGCGATCCCCACCAGCTGGCTCAGCCTCACCCTGCGCGAAGGCCGCAACCGTCAGGTGCGTCGCATGACCGCCGCGGTCGGCTTTCCGACCTTGCGGCTGATCCGCGTGCGCGTCGGCGACCACACGCTGGATGGCCTGGCCCCCGGCGAGTCGCGCGTGCTGACGGTGTAGGGCGGGCGCTGCCCGCCGCTCTTCACTCTTCGGGACGCGGAATCCGGCGGGCAGTGCCGCCCTACGCCAGCGGCGGCAATCCGAAGAACGCCTCGGCGGTCGCCGTGCTGTTCGCGGCGGTGACTTCCGGACTCTCGCCGCGGTCGCGGGCGATCTCCTCGCAGATGTGCCTCAGGTACATCGGCTCGTTGCGCCGATGCGCCGGCGACGGACGCACCGTGCGTGGCAGCAGGTAGGGCGCGTCGGTCTCGATCATCAGGCGGTGCGCGGGGATCTCGCGCACCAGCTCGCGCAGGTGGGTGCCGCGGCGTTCGTCGCAGATCCAGCCGGTGATCCCGATGTGGCAATCCAGTGCGAGGTAGTCGCGCAGCGCCTCGCCGGTGTCGGTGAAGCAGTGCACCACCGCGCCGGGCACCTTGTCGCGCCAGCGCCGCAGCAGCGCGACGAAATCGTCGTGCGCATCGCGCTGATGCAGGAACAGCGGCTTGTGCACATCCGCCGCGATCCGCAGTTGGCGCTCGAACACGGCCAGCTGGACCTCGCGCGGCGAGTAGTTGCGGTTGTAGTCCAGCCCGGTTTCACCGACCGCGCGCACCGCCGGGTCGCGCGCCAGCTCGCGCAGCAGCGCCTCGGTGGCGTCGTCGAAGTCGATCGCGTGGTGCGGATGCACGCCGGCGGTGGCGAACAGGCGGCCGGCGTGGTCGTGTGCCAGGGCCAGCGCGTGGCGGCTGCCGTCGGCAGAGGCGCCGGTCACGATCATCCGGCTCACGCCGTGCTCCTGCGCACGCGCCAGCATGGCGTCGAAGTCGTGCCGGAACGACTCGTGGCCGAGATTGGCGCCGATGTCGATGAGCTGCATGAAAGGCCTGCGGGAAGCGGGAAATGGGCGACGAAAGAACACGAGTTTGGACAGGTTCTCGGAATTTTTCCAATTGACGGGCCGTGCGCCGCTCTCCTACGGTCGCCGATTCGCCGCTCCGGGGAGGGCGGCGGAATCCAGCTGACCGTGCTGCGGCGCCTGCGCACCGCCACGGCAGATCGTCTGACTGTTTTGGGGGATGGAAATGCTCAACAAGAAACTCGTCGCTGCCCTGGTCCTGGCTCTGGGTGGCGCCACCGCCGCGTCGTGCATGGCCGCAACGCCGCTGCACATCCACGCCGGTGCGATGGGTCGGATCGCGCCTGCAACGCTGGCGAACCGACTGGGCCTGGGGACGGACGCCTCGTTCCAGGCGGATCGCCAGCTGCGCACCGCGCACGGCACGCTGAAATCGCGCGAGCGGCAGACCTGGCGCGGCGTGCCGGTTTACGGCCGCAGCGTGGTGGTGGAACGCGACACGCGCGGCGCGGTGCTGTCGGTAGCGGGCTCGGCCGAGCGCGACATCGGCGCGCAACTCGCTTCGGCGCAGCCGCGGCTGACGGCCGCCGCCGCTACCGCCGCGCTGCGCCGGCACATGGGCGATACCGGCCTGGCGGCACGCAATGTCGACAGCGAGCTGTTCGTCTACCCGCAGGCCGGTCGCGCGCCGCGGCTGACCTATCGCGTGTCCTACGTGCTGGACAACCACGGCCAGCCGTCGCGACCGACCGCGATCGTCGACGCCGACACCGGCGCCGTGCTCAAGCAGTGGGACGGGCTCGCCCACGGCCGGCGTCCGCCGGGCGGCGGCAGCACGCCGGTCGCGGTCACCGCCACCGGCCCGGGCGGCAACGCGCTGACCGGCTCGTACAACTACGACAACTCCGGCCCGGGTCTCGAGCGCCTCGATGCGGTGCGCATCGGCAGCGTGTGCTACCTGCAGGACGCCGACGTGGCCACCTACAACCTGGCCGGCGGCCAGCGCGTCACGCAGTGGTCGTTCGGCTGTGCCGGCAGCAATCCGGCGCTGTGGGTGAGCCAGGGCGACGCGATCAACGGCGCATATTCACCGATCAATGATGCGCATCATTTCGGCGGCGTGGTGCACGACATGTACTCGACCTGGTTCGGCGAGCCACCGCTGAAGAACACCGACGGCTCGGCGATGCAGCTGTCGATGTGGGTGCACTACGGCACCAACTACGAGAACGCGTTCTGGGACGGCCGCGAGATGGTGTTCGGCGACGGCGACCAGTACTTCTTCCCCTTCGTGGTGCTGGACGTGACCGGGCACGAGATCAGCCACGGCTTCACCGAGCAGCATTCGGGGCTGGAATACACCGGCCAGTCCGGCGGCATGAACGAGGCGTTCTCCGACATGGCCGGCGAGGCGGTGAAGTACTTCGACCGCGGCAGCAACGACTTCATGGTCGGCGCGGACATGGTCAAGCCGGCCACGGTGCCGCTGCTGGGCATGGCGGCGCTGCGCGACATGTGCACGCCGAGCAACGATGGTGCATCCATCGACAGCGCGCGCGATTACAACGACTCGCTCGACGTTCATTACAGCAGCGGCGTGTACAACCGCGCGTTCTGCCTGCTGGCCAAGACCAGCGGCTGGAACACGCGCAAGGCGTTCGAGGTGTTCCACGACGCCAATGCGCTGTACTGGAGCCCGGCCGAAACCTTCGACGGCGGCGCCTGCGGAGTGGAACAGGCCGCCACCGACCGTGGCTATGCCGAGGCCGACGTGGCCGCTGCCTTCAACGCAGTGGACGTGGCCTGCGCCGCACCCTGAAGCGGCCCGTTCGGGCCGAATCCGCCACCGGGCGTGACCGGCGCAAGCCGCACGCCCGGGTGGCTGCACATCACACGCCAGGCACCGCCACGCGCATCGTCGCGCGGGCGGCGCCGCACAGGAATCTCAAAATCATGAACACGATCTACAGCAAGATCTGGAATGCCGCGCTGGGCGCGGTGGTGGTGGTATCGGAGCTGGCCTCGCGGCGCGGCCGTCGCGGCGGTTCGCGCCTGCGCCTGGTCGCCGCCGGCGTGCTGGCACTGGCGCTGGCGCCGCTGACGATCCACGCGCAGACCGCAGCCGCGAGCTGCACCTACACCGTCGACGGCGTCACCACCACGGTGCCGGCCACGCCCACCGGCGACGGCGCCTTCGTCTGCGGCGTGGATGCGGTCGCCAGCGGCGACAACGCCAGCGCATTCGGCTCCCACGCCAGCGCCACCGATGGTTCCGCCACGGCGGTGGGCGGCGACTATGTCGATACCGACGGCACGGTCTACAGCACCGAGGCGAGTGCCTATGGCGCGACCGCGTTGGGCGCCGGCGCCGGCGCGGACGGCATCGACAGCACGGCGGTCGGCTCGCTGGCGTACGCCACCGGGCAGGGCGCGTTCGCCGGCGGCGCCAACTCCGGCGCGGATGGCTACAACAGCGTGGCGCTCGGCGCCAACGCGCAGGCATCGGACCGCGGCGGCATCGCGATTGGCGGCGGCGATCCGGACCCGGCCAATGGCTTCCTCGCCACCGAAGCCCAAGGTGAGGGTTCCATCGCCGTCGGTTCGCTGGCGGCTGCCGAAGGGCGCGGCGCGATCGCGCTGGGCTACCAGACCGTCGGCGTCGGCGACAACGCCACCGCCACCGGCAACGGTGCCTGGGCGCAGGGCGCCGGCGCAACCTCGGTCGGCGGCGCGGCCTACACCGGCGCCGACGCGGCCACCGCGGTAGGCAACAACGCCACCGCGCTGGCGCAAGGCGCGTTGGCACTGGGCGCAGACAGCCATGCCGAAGGCGTGTTCTCGATCGGCATGGGTACGCAGGACAGCAACGGCTACGGCGGCGCCATTGGCGAACAATCGCTGGCGCTGGGCTACGACAGCGGCGCGCTGAATGCCGGCACGGTCGCGCTGGGCGGCTACAGCGTTGCGCCGGGCTTCCTGGGCACGGCGCTGGGCTACAACTCGATGGCCATCGGTGACTACTCCCTGGCCAGCGGCACGGGTGCAGCGGCCAGTGGCGCCAGCAGCGTGGCGGTGGGCGAGAACTCGGCGGCCAGCGGCGACGAGAGCGTGGCCGTGGGTGGCAGCGCCGTCGGCGGGCAGTTCTTCACCGAGGCATCGGGCGTCGGCGCGACCGCGCTGGGCGCCGGCAGTTACGCCACCGGCGACTATGCCGCGGCGTTCGGCTGGCTGGCCGGCGCCGACGCGGTCAACGGCACCGCGCTGGGTTCGGGCGCGTGGGTGCAGTCCACCGCCGACAACGCGGTGGCGCTGGGCGCGCAGTCGCTGGCCGATCGCGCCGACACGGTGTCGGTGGGCAGCGCCGGCTTCGAGCGCCAGATCACCAACGTGGCCGCCGGTACCCAGGGCACCGATGCGGTGAATCTGGACCAGCTCAATGCGCTGCAGGCGCAACTCGACCTGACCGGCGCCGCGCTGGGCGACAATACCGCCGCGATCACCACCAACACCGCGGCGATCGGCGCGTTGGACGGCCGCGTCACCACCATCGAGGGGCAGATCGGCGATCTGCGGCAGAGCACGATGGAGCTGGGCGCGGTGGCGATCGATACGGTCGGCGACGGCAGCGACGACGCCAACGTGCTGGCCGGCTCCAGGGGCCTGGCGATCGGTTCGGCAGCCTCCGCCGGTGGCGATCATGCCACCGCGATCGGCGGTGACAGCCTGGCCGCCGGCGCGAACGACACCGCGATCGGCGGCAATGCCAGGGTGAACGCCGACGGCAGCACCGCCGTGGGCGCCAACAGCACGGTCGCGGCGAGCGCCACCAACGCGGTGGCGCTGGGCGAAGGCGCCTCGGTGACCGCTTCCGGCGCCGTCGCGCTGGGCCAGGGTTCGCTGGCCGATCGCGCCAACACGGTGTCGGTGGGCACGGCCGCGAACAACCGCCAGGTCACCAACGTGGCGGCCGGCAGCCAGGCCACCGACGCGGCCAACGTGGGCCAGGTCGAGCAGGCGCTGGTGACGGCCAAGAGCTACACCGACGCCAACGCGCAGCAGACCCTGCGCAGCGCCAACGCCTATGCCGACGCCAAGTTCGCCAACGTCGCCTCCACCGCCGACGTGAACGGCTTGCGCGACCAGATGAACGACCGCTTCCACGGCGTCGACAAGCGCATGGACCAGGTCGGCGCGATGGGCACGGCGATGGCGCAGATGGCGTTCAGCACGCAGGGCATCAACACGCCCAACCGGCTGGGCGTGGGTGTGGGCGGCTACCGCGGTGAAGCGGCGTTGTCGGTCGGTTATTCGCGGCAGCTGTCGCCGCGCGCCAACCTGACCTTCGGCGCGGCGGTGAGCGGCAACGAGGCATCCGGCGGCGTGGGTGTCGGCTTCGGCTGGTGACACGGTGGGGACGGCGGGCGGTCTGATGCCCGTCGTCCCCGTTTCGCGGTGGGTAATGCCCCGCAGGCTCCGTTGTGATACCAATGGCGTTTTCCGCGCGGTGTCGGGGGGCGCCGCGTATCGGGCATGCATTGAACGTGAGGTGACGGATGTCGGCAGCCATCGAGCCGGCGGGTGGCGGGGCAGGCGTGGGCGATGACCGCGAGGCCGCTGTCTGCGCCTGGCTGGTCGCGCGCGGCCGGCTGAAGGATTCCGACCTGGGCCGCGCACGGCGCCTGCACGAGGAATCCACCGAAGGTACGCTCACCACGCTGATGGCGCGGTTGGGGCTGGTTTCCGAACGCGACCTGGCCGAGGCCTGGGCCGAACTGCTGCAGGTGCCGCTGCTGGCCGCGCGCGACGCGCCGGAATTGCCGCCGGCCGAGCTGGAACTCTCGTTGCGCTTTCTCAAGCAGCAGCATGTGGTGCCCGTGCAGGAAGGCAGCGACGGGCTGGCCCTGCTGGTGGCCGATCCGGCCGATCCGTATCCGCTGCACGCGGTCGAGCTGGCCGCCGGACGCCCTGTCGCACTGCGCGTGGGGCTGCGTTCGGAGATCGATGGCCTGATCGAGCGCTATTACGGCTCCGGCCGTTCGGCGATGGGCACCATCGTGGAGAACCTCGACGGCAGCGCCGCCGAGGAGGACGACGTCGAGCACCTGCGCGACCTCGCCTCCGAGGCGCCGGTGATCCGGCTGGTGAACCTGATCCTGCAGCGCGCGGTGGAGCAGCGCGCCTCGGACGTGCACATCGAGCCGTTCGAGAACCGCCTGAAGGTGCGCTACCGCATCGACGGCGTCCTGCATGAAGTCGAAGCGCCGCCGTCGTCGTCGACCGCCGCGGTGATTTCGCGCGTGAAGATCATGGCGCGGCTGAACATCGCCGAGCGCCGCCTGCCGCAGGACGGTCGCATCCAGCTGCGCGTGCAGGGCAAGGAGCTGGACCTGCGCGTGTCCACCGTGCCGACCAGCTTCGGCGAATCGGTGGTGATGCGCATCCTGGACCGCGAATCGGTGGTGTTCGATTTCGCCTCGCTCGGCTTCACCGACAGCTTCCAGCAGCGCTTCGTCGACGTGCTGAACAAGCCGCACGGCATCCTGCTGGTCACCGGCCCCACGGGCTCCGGCAAGACCACCACGCTGTACACCGCGCTGAGCCAGATCAACACCAACGACGTGAAGATCATCACCGTCGAGGACCCGGTCGAATACCAGCTCGAAGGCATCAACCAGATCCAGGTGAAGCCGCAGATCGGGCTGGATTTCTCCGGCGCCCTGCGCTCGATCATGCGCCAGGACCCGGACGTGATCATGATCGGCGAAATGCGCGACCTGGAAACCTGCCGCATCGCGATCCAGTCCGCGCTTACCGGCCACCTGGTGCTGTCCACGCTGCACACCAACTCGGCCGCCGGCGGCGTCACCCGATTGCTCGACATGGGCGTGGAGGATTACCTGCTCGGCTCCACCATCAACGGCATCCTGGCGCAGCGCCTGGTGCGCCGGCTCGATCCGGAAACCGCGATTGCCTACGAGGCCTTGCCCGAGGTGATCGCGCAGTTCGAACTGGAGAAATACACCGACGAACGCCCGATCCGCCTGTGGAAACCCGGCACCAGCGCGACCAACCCCAGCGGCTACCGCGGCCGCCGCGCGATCATGGAGTTCCTCACCATGAGCGACCCGCTGCGTCGCCTGGTGATGCAGCGCGCCAGCGAGGGCGAGATCGAGAAACAGGCCCGCGCCGAAGGCATGCGCACCATGTACGAGGACGGCATCGCCAAGGCCGTCGCCGGCATCACCACGCTGGAGGAGGTGATGCGTGTCACGCAGGAGGGCTGAGAATCGGGAATCGGGAATAGGGAATAGGAAGAGCAGGGGCCGCAAACTCGCGGCGACCCGCTTTTCCCATTCCCTATTCCCTATTCCCCATTCCCGGCTGGCGGAGCCAGCCAAGTGAGCCAGTTCCGCTACAAGGCCGTCAACGACGCCGGCGAAACGCTGCAGGGCCAGATGGAAGCGGGCAGCGTCGACGAGGTGATCGCACGGCTGCAGGACCAGGGGCACACGCCGCTGGAGGCGCGCTCGGCGGAGGGCGCGGCGACCGGCAGTGGCTTGGCCGGCATGTTCAAGCGCGGGCCGTTCACCGGCGATCAGCTGGCGCTGTTCACCCATCAGCTGGCGACCCTGCTCGGCGCGGGCCAGCCGCTGGACCGCGCGCTGACCATTCTGCTCGACCTGCCCGAGGGCGAATCGGCGAAGAAGCTGATCGAGCGGGTACGCGATCGCGTGCGCGGCGGCACCACGCTGTCCGCGGCGCTGGACGAGGAGCACGGCGTGTTCCCGCGCCTCTACATCAGCCTGGTGCGCGCGGGCGAGGCGGGCGGTTCGCTGGAGGAAACTCTGCGCCGGCTGGCCGACTACCTGGAGCGCGCGCAGGCCTTGCGCGGCAGCATCACCAACGCGCTGATCTATCCGGCGTTCCTGATGGTCGGCGTGCTCGGTTCGCTGGTGCTGCTGCTGGCCTACGTGGTGCCGCAGTTCGTGCCGATCTTCCAGGACATGCAGGTGCCGATCCCGTGGATCACCTCGGCCGTGCTGGCGCTGGGCAACCTGCTGGCGGACTGGTGGTGGCTGATCGCGGTACTGCTGATCGGCGGCGGGCTGGTGTGGCGCGCGCGGCTGCGCGATCCGGCGGCGCGGCTGGCCTGGCACACGCGCCTGCTGGGGCTGCGCGTGATCGGCCCGCTGCTGCTCAAGGTCGAGACCGCGCGCATCGCCCGCACGCTGGGCACCTTGCTGCGCAACGGCGTGCCGCTGCTCGGCGCGCTGACCATCGCGCGCCAGGTCACCGGCAACGTTGCGCTGGACGCGGCGCTCGGTGCGGCGCACGAACAGGTCAAGGGCGGTGCCGGCCTGAGCCTCGCGCTGGGCCAGTCGAAACTGTTCCCGCGCCTCGCGCTGCAGATGGTGCAGGTGGGCGAGGAAGCCGGCCAGCTCGACGGCATGCTGCTGAAAGTGGCCGACACCTTCGAACTGGAATCGCGCCGCTCGATCGACCGCCTGCTCGCCGCGCTGGTACCCGCGCTGACCATCGTGATGACCGTGCTGGTGGGCATCATCATGGCCGCCATCCTGCTGCCGCTGCTGAGCATGACCAGCAGTATTCAGTGATTGAGAGCAGGGAATAGGGAATGGGGAATAGGGAATAGGGAATAGGGGAGTACGAAGCAGTTGGGTTTTTCGATTCAGTGATGGAGAGAACGTGATGGTGATGTCTTTGGTGTCGATGGAACGGAGAGTTGGAGATCGGGAGCGGGGAGGCGGGAATGCGGCAGGCTCCCGAGCGCGCCCTATTCCCTATTCCCCATTCCCTATTCCCGGGCGAAGCCGCGGGCGCACGCAGCGCGCCGGCGGCTTCACCCTCCTCGAAATGCTCGCCGTGATCGCGCTGATCGGCATCGTGGCGGTGGCGGTGATCACCAAGGTCATCCCCAGTTTCGACAAGGGCAAGTACAAGACCGGCAAGATTCAGTTGAGCACGCTGTCGCAGGACATCGACAACTACATGCTCGACAACGGCACGCCGCCGCAGCAGCTGGTCGACCTGGTGAAAAAGCCCGGCAACGCGCCCAACTGGCAGGGCCCGTACGCCAAGGAGTCGCAGCTGAAGGACCCCTACGGCCACGACTACGGCTACCAGTACCCCGGCCAGCACGGCAAATACGACCTCGTCTTCTACGGCGAGGATGGCAAGCCCGGCGGCGACGGGCTGAATGCGGATGCCGGGAACTGGCAATGAAGCCGGGAATAGGGAATAGGGAATGGGGAATGGGAAGAGCGACGTGCTCGAGCGCTCTTCCCATTCCCTATTCCCCATTCCCTATTCCCTGCCGTGGGCGCGCGCAGCGCGCCACCGGCTTCACCCTCCTCGAAATGCTCGTGGTCATCGTGCTGATCGGGTTGGCGGCGGTGGCGGTGTCGGTGTCGGTGACGCGGGGGCTGGCCGGGGCGCGGGTGCGCGCGGCCAGCAGCGAACTGGCCGGGGCGTTGCGCGCGACGCGGGCGCAGGCGATCGTGCATGCCGACGAGCAGGTCTTCGACGTCGATACCCGCGCCAACAGCTACCAGGGTGCCAGCCATCGCGACGTCGCCCTGCCCAAGGGCCTCAAGGTCAGCATCACCAGCGCAAAGGAAGACCGCCCCGACGACCATACCGGCCGCATCCGCTTCTTTCCCGACGGCAGCTCCACCGGCGGCCGCATCACCTTGAAAGCCGGCCAGCGCGAATGGCACGTCAACGTGTCGTGGCTGACTGGCGAGGTGCGGGTGGTGGATCAGCCATGAGGGCGGGGAACAGGGAATCGGGAATAGGGAATAGGCAAAGCAAGTTGCCGCGGGGCCGTGGCTGTTGCTCTTCCCATTCCCTATTCCCTATTCCCCATTCCCGGCGCGCTCCGCGCGCCAACGGCTTCACCCTCCTCGAAGTGATCGCCGCGATCGCCCTGCTGGCGATCGCGTTCACCGTGTTGATGCGGGTGGCGGGCGGCTCGATCCGCCTGAGCGAGAATGCCGCCGACCACAGCGAGGCGGCGTTGTGGGCGCGCAGCCTGCTCGACACGGCGTTCACCAACGAGCCGGTGCGGCCGGGCAGCACGTCCGGGCGGTTCGACCAGCGCTTTCGCTGGCAGTTGAACGTGGCGCCGTGGCGTCCGGGCTCGACGCCGGCGCAGGCACCGCTGCAGCTCTATCAGCTCGATCTGGAAGTCAGCTGGGGTCCGGCGGTCCATCCGCAGGTGGCCCATTTCCGCACCCTGCGGCTGGCCGCGGCGGAGCCGGCGCAGGCGCAGCCATGAAGAAGCGCGCCGCCGGCTTCACCCTGCTGGAAATTCTCGCCGCGCTGGTGCTGCTGGCGCTGCTGCTGCTGGGCGTGTACTCGGGCATCGCCAGCGCCAGTCGCAGCGTGCGCTCGGGCACCGCCGCGATCGAGCGGATGGACCAGCTGCGCGCGGCGCAACAGTTCCTGCGTCGCGAACTGGCGCAAAGCCTGGCTGCGCCGATCAGCCGCACCGATCGTGGCGAGCCGGTCTATTTCCAGGGCGACGCGCACGAGATGCGTTATGTCGCGCCGCTGCCGGGCTACCTCGGCAAGCTCGGGCCGCAATTGCAGCAGTTGCAACTGGTCGACGACGGCGCCGGCGGCCTGCGCCTGGAGCTGCGCCTGGCCCTGCTGCCGCCCGATGGCGGCCCGCCGCAGGCGCTGGGTGAGCCGCAGGTGCTGTTCGACCACATTCGCGCAGGCGGCTTCCACTATCTGGGCACCGATGCCGACGGCAGCGCCTTGCCGTGGGCAGGCGAGTGGACGGCCGACCGCTCGCTGCCGCAAGTGGTGCGCATCGAGCTGCAGCCGCAGGGCCGCGCCAGCTGGCCGCGGCTGGACATCCCGCTGCGCATCGAACCGCTCGACGCCGGTGGGCCGTTGCGCATCCACGTACTGCGACGTACCCCGCCATGAGCGGCCGTCTGGAAAACGCGTCCAGCCAGCGCGGGGTCGCCCTGCTGCTGGTGCTGTGGGCGTGCACCTTGCTGGCGATCCTGCTCGGCGGTTACGCCGCGCTGGCGCGCACCGAGGGCTTGCAGGCGCGCTACCAGTTCGCCGGCACGCAGGCACATTACGCCGCGGAGGCCGGCCTGATGCGCGCGATCTACGGTCTGCAGGACCCGCGCATCAAGCAGCGCTGGATCGGCGACGGGCGGCCTTACCCGTTCACCTACGACCACGCCAGCGTGGTGGTGCGTGCGATCGACGAGGACGGCAAGGTCGATCTCAACAGCGCCACGCCGGAGGTGCTGCAAGGCCTGCTGCATGCCGCCGGCTTGCGGCCGCGCGAGGCCGGCGAACTGGTCCGCCACATCGTCGACTGGCGCAGCCCGCCCAGCCTCGCCGGTGAAGTGGACAGCCAGCGCGCCGCCTATGCCGCCGCCGGTCGCGACTACGGCCCGCGCCACGGCCCGTTCGTCACCGTGGAGGAGCTGCAACTGGTGCTGGGCATGACGCCGGCGCTGTACCGCCAGCTGGCGCCGGTGCTGACGATCTGGTCCGGCAGCCCCAGCCCCAACCCGAACACCGCGCCGCCGCTGGCGCTGGAGGCGATTCCCGGGATGACTCCGCAGCAACTGGCCGCGATCCGCGCCACCCGGGCGAAAAACGCCAGCGATCCGAGTCTGGCTCTCAACAACGGAACCACGCATAGTATCGAGTCCGTCGCCACCCTGGCCGACGGGACGAGCGCGGTGTTGCGCGCGACGATCCGCATGCAGCCGGGGCAGGCTGGCGAGAAGCCTTACGCCGTATTGCGCTGGCAGGAGGGAAAGTCCGAATGAGTACGGCGATGCCGTCGCTGCAGCCGGGTTGGGAGCGCGTTCGCCGCCAGTGGCGCGCCTCGCCGCTGCCGGGTTTTCTTGCCTGGTGGGGCGGCGAACTGCGCGCGCTGCTGCCGCCGCGCTGGCGCAGCTGGTTCGGCAGCGGCGCGGACTGGTACCTGCTGCAGGTCGAGGGCGAGACCTGGTCGCTGCGCCGGCGTGGCCATGCCGAGGTGCTGGCGCAGTGGAACGAGGCGGTCGAGGATCTGCCCGGGCGCAGCTTCGGCGCGGCGCTGGCACAGGTCGATCGCGAGGATCTGCGCGTCGCCCTGCTGCTGCCGTCCGCCCAGGTGCTGCGCCGCAGCCTGTCGTTGCCGCTGGCCGCGCGCGACAACCTGCACCAGGTGGTCGGTTTCGAGATGGATCGGCAGACCCCGTTCGGCGTGGCGCAGGTGTATTACGCCGTGCGCGAACTGAACGCGACGGCCGCCGGGCGCTGCCAGGTGGAACTGGTCGCGGCGGCCCGCGCCGGCGTCGATCCGCTGCTCGCGCGCCTGCGCACGCAGGGCATCGCGGTCGATGCGGTGGACGTGGCCGCGGCCGACGGTCGCCTCGGCGTGAACCTGTTGCCGCCGGAGCAGCGCCCGCGCCGCGCGCATCCGCGGCGACGGCTCAACCTGATCCTTGCTGCCGGCGTGGTGTTGCTGTTGCTGCTGGCCGGCCTCGAATGGCGGCACAACCGCGAGGTCGCGCTGGCCACCATGCAGGACCAGGTCGCCGCGATGCGCGGCGAGGCGGCGCAGGTCGCCTCGCTGCGCCAGCAACTGCAGGACAACGCCGGCGCCGCCGGTTTCCTCGCCCAACGCAAGAAGAACACCGTCGGCATGCTGGAGCTGCTGCGCGATGCCACCGCGCGCCTGCCCGATGGCACCTGGCTGGAGCGCCTGAGTGTCGATGCCACCGGCCAGATCGGCATGCAGGGGCAGAGTCAGCAGGCGGCCAAGCTGCTCGACGCCTTGAAGGATTCCAGCGTGATCACCGATGCCGGTTTCCAGGGCAGCATCCAGCCCGACGCCGCCACCGGCAAGGAGCGCTTCTACCTCACCGCGCGCATCAGGCAAGCCGCGGCGGCCAGGCCCGCGCCGACCGCCGGCAGCGGGGACACGCCATGACGCGCCCGACCCTCGCGCCGCGTGAACGCCGCATCGTTGCGGTGGCGCTGCTGCTGCTGGCGGTCGCGCTGGCCTACCTGGTGCTGCTGCACTGGTGGTTCGTCGCGCCGCTGCGGCAGATCCACGAGGAGATGGCGCACCTGCGCGACACGCACAGCCGCTACGCCGCCGCGATCGCGGAGAAGCCGGCGCTGCAGCGCCGGCTGGACGAGATGGGCGCGGGCCAGGCCGCCAGCGACGCGTTCCTCGCCGCCAGCGATCCGAACAATGCCGCCGCCGACCTGATGCAGCAGGTGGTGGACGTGGTCGGCCGCAACACCGGGCGCGGGCGCTGCGTGGTGAGCCAGAAGATGCCGTTGCCGACGCCGCCGACGTCGGCCGGCGAGCCGTATCGCAAGGCCGCCGTCAGCATCAGCCTGAGTTGCGACATCGAACCGCTGGCGGCGGTGCTGCAGGCGCTGGAGCAGGGCCGGCCGTACCTGTTCGTCGACGACCTCAGCATCTATCGCAACCCGGTCGCCGCACAGCGCGAGCAGGGCGCGCCGCTGGAAGTGCAGTTCACGCTCTCCGGTTACGTGCGCCCCTCGGCCGGCGCGCCGATGCCCGCCGATGCCGATGCCGGAGCCGCGCCATGAACGCCGCCCAGCAACGTCGACTCACTCCCGTGCTGGCCGGCGTGGCCGTGCTGTTGGGCGTGCTGCTGCTGATGCTGCTCGGCGGGGTCGGCCGCGCCATTCGCTGGACGGCGCCGCGCACGCTGTCGCCGCTGCCGCCGGCCGGCAGCGCCGACCTGCCGCAAGCCGTGCCGCTGCAGCAGTTCAGCGTGGTGTGGAGCAAGCCGCTGTTCAATCCCGACCGCAAGCCGGTGGCGCATGCCAGCGAGGGCGGCAGCAACCTGGGCGACCTGGAGCTGACCGGCATCATCATCACCCCCAGCCTGCGCATGGCGCTGCTGCACGACAAAAACGGCAACCACGAGATCCGCCTGCGCCAGGGCGAGAGCCTGCCCGACGGCAGCGTGACCCTGGTCGAGGTGCAACAGCGTTCGGCGGTGTTCGATTCGGCCGCCGGCCGCACCGAACTGAAACTGCCGGCCGGCGCGCCGATCGACCAGGTTCGCGGCGACGCCGCACCGGATCGCGACCGACCGCCGGCGGCGGGCGCCTCGATGCTGCACCCGCAGCCCGATGCCTCGGCGCGACCGCACTTCGAATCCGGTCCCGGGCCCGCCCGCTCGTCCATGGCGCCGGCCGCCTCGAACAGCCCATCCCGGTCGACGCTGGAACAACTGCGTCGCACCATCGAAAAACGTCGTGCGGAACGCGCTGCCGCGTCCCACGAAGGAGAGCACTGAACCCATGCCTCGCCGATTCCTCATGCGCACCGCGCGCACCGCCATCCTGGCCGCCGTGGTCGCACTCGCCGGCTGCGCCAGCCTCCCGCAGCCGCGCGACGACGGTGCGCTGCAACGCGAAGCGATGGCCGGCACGCACGCCCCGGTGCCCGCGCCGCTGCCGCTCAACCGCGACCTGGCCGCGCCCACCGCCGCGCCGCCGGCGGCCACCATCAGCGCCGGCAGCGGGCAGTTCGTGCGGCCCTCCGCGCTGGTCACGCCGCGCAAGAGCGCCACCGGCAAGGATGCGGTCACCTTCAACTTCGAGAACCAGCCGGTGCAGGCGGTGGTCAAGGCGATCCTCGGCGACCTGCTCAAGCAGAACTACACCATCGTGCCGGGCGTGGAGGGCAACATCTCCTTCTCCACCGCCGAGCCGGTCGAGCAGGAGCAGGCGCTGCCGATCCTGGAAACCCTGCTGGGCTGGACCCACAACGCGCTGGTCAAGCGCGCGGGCGGTTACGTGGTGTTGCCGGAGAAGGATGCCGTCGCCGGCAACCTGGTGCCCAGCCTCGGCGCGGCCGCGCCCGGCGGCGGCCTGCAGGCGCGGCTGTTCCCGCTGCGCTACATCTCCGCCACCGAGATGCAGAAGCTGGTCAAGCCGTTCGTGCGCAAGGATGCGGTGCTGCTGGTCGATCCCTCGCGCAACCTGATCGTGCTGGCCGGCACGCCACAGGAGCTGGCCGACGACGAGCGCATGATCCGCACCTTCGACGTGGACTGGTTGCGCGGCACCTCGGTGGGCGTGTTCAACCTGCAGTACGCCCGCGTCGCCGAGCTGATGCCCAAGCTGGATGCGTTGTTCGGCGAACACGGCAGCACGCCGCTGGCCGGCATGCTGCGCTTCATCCCGATCGAGCGCACCAATGCACTGGTGGTCATCAGCACCCAGCCCGACTACCTGCGCGAAGTGGGCGAGTGGGTCGCCAAGATCGATGCCGGCGGCGGCAACCAGCCGCAGCTGTTCGTCTACGACGTGCGCAATCTCAAGGCCTCCGACCTGGCCCGTTACCTGGCGCAGATCTACACCAACGGCGCCGGCAGCGGTGGCGACAACGGCGGCCAGGTCGGGCCGGGCCTGAGCAGCGGCACGCTGGGCAGCGCCGACAACGTCAACGCCAACCCGCTGGGCAGCACCGCCGGCAGCTTCGGCAACACCGGCACCGGCGCGGTCGGCGGCGGCGCGATGAACGGCGCCGGCAGCGGCGGCTTCAACAGCGGCGGCGAGAGTCGCGACGGCAGCGGCAACGGCCAGCCGGGCGCGATGTCCGGCGGCATGGCGACCAGCTTCGGCAACAGCGGCGGCAACGCGGAAACCAGCCAGCAATATGCCTCCAGCGACGGCAGCGTGCGGATCAGCTCGGTGGACAGCAACAACCAGTTGCTGATCCGCGCCCGCCCCTCGCAGTGGGAGGAGATCAAGCGCGCGATCGACAAGCTCGACAACGTGCCGCTGCAGGTGCAGATCGAGACGCGCATCCTGGAAGTCAGGCTCACCGGCGCGTTCCAGTTCGGCGTGCAGTGGTACCTGAAGGGTTTCGTCGGCAGCACCGTCGACAACAACGGCAACTTCATCCCCGGCTCCACCACCGCCAGCCAGTACGGCGCGCTGGGAGTGGGCGGGCCGGCGTACGGCGGCCAGCCGTTCTTCTACTCCTTCCTCAACTCCAACATGCAGGTCGCCGTGCGCGCGATGGAGACCAGCGGCAACACCAAGACGCTGTCGGCACCCTCGATGGTGGTGATGAACAACCAGGTCGGCGCGATCCAGGTGGGCGACAGCATTCCGATCAACCAGACCACGGTCAACACCGGTATCGGCACGGGCACCAGCTACAACTCGGTGGACTATCTCAACACCGGCGTCATCCTCAAGGTTCGCCCGCGGATCAATCCCGGCGGCCTGGTCTACATGGACGTCAGCCAGCAGGTCAGCCAGCGCGATTCCTCGCAGCAATTGGTCAACGGCAACCCGTCGATCTCGCAGCGCGCGCTGTCCACCCAGGTCGCGGTGCAGAGCGGCCAGACCGTGCTGCTCGGCGGCCTGATCCAGCAGGACGAGGGCGTCACCAACACCGGCATCCCCGGCCTCAACCGCATCCCCGTCATCGGCCGGTTGTTCGGCAACACCAACCGCAACCGCGACCGCACCGAACTGATCGTGCTGATCACCCCGCGCATCATCCGCAACAGCGACGAGGCCAAGCAGGTCACCGACGAGTACCAGGAGAAGTTCGAGTCGCTGGCGCCGCTGCGCCAGGGCGGCGAGGCGAGCGCCGCGAGCGTGACGCCGGTGGCTGCCGCACCCGCGCCGAGCTGGCCCGAGCAGTTGCAGCAACATGCCGAGCTTGCGCTGGGCAAGGCCGACTACGCGAACGCGGAGCGCCTCGCGATGCAGTCGTGGCAGCAGGGCACGCGCCAGGGCAGCCTGTGCGAGCGCAACTGGCAGGTGATCGCCCAGGTGCGCCAGCACAACCAGGATGCCGCCGGTGCGCAGACTGCACGCCAGAGCCAGCAAGCCTGCCGCCAGCCGTCGCCCTGAGAGCGTGTGAAAAAATCCCCCGCCTGCTGCGGACATCGCCGAACGCCCCTGGCGGGGGCCGCGCCGTTGAATCAGCCTGGGGCGGCCACGTCATCGAGCGACAGGACGGACAGGTAGCCTTTGGCGACCAGCACGTCCAGATCCACCGTGATTTCCCCTGGGTCGGTGGCCAAGGCCGCATCCGTCGGGACAACCCCGACCCAGCGGTTGCGGCCATCGCGTTTGGCCCGATACAGGCACTGATCGGCCAGGTTGACCACGTCCTCCCAGCCAAAGTTGTGCTTCGATGCGGCAAACACCGGGTACGAGGCAAAGCCGACCGAACATGTGCGGTGTATCGTCAAGCCGTTGCCGAGGTCGAAGGGATGATCGGCAACCATGGTGCGGATCCGGTCGGCAACGACGGGGCCGAAGGCATTGTTGGCGAAGCGCGCGACGATGAGGAACTCCTCGCCGCCCCAGCGTACCGGGGTGTCCGTCTCGCGCGTCGCCGCGACAAGAATGTCCCGCAGCTGCGCCAGGACGCGGTCGCCGGCAGCGTGCCCGTAGCGATCGTTGACCTCCTTGAAGTGGTCAAGATCCATCATCAGGAACAGCAGATTGATGTTGGCGTCGGCGTGATCGGCATAGCCCAGGGCGAGGTTCCGGTAGTTGCGCTGAACCGTGGCGATGTCCTTGTCGACATGGTCGATGACGTAACGCCGGTTTCTGAGTCCGGTCAGTGCATCCGTAATCGTCTGATCGACCAGCGCGGAGTTGGCGCACTCCAGCGCTTCGGTACGTTCCTCCACCAGCTTTGTGAGCGCCTGGTTTCGTCGACGTTGCGCAGACGCCAGCGCATGGCCCCTTTGGCGACAAGCAATAGCAGGGCGCACCACGTCAGGTAAGCCCACCAGCTGCGATACCAGGGCGGCAACACGCGAAAGCTGAAGTTTGCCTCGCTGCCGAGACCGCCATAGGCGTCGCGCGCGCGAACGCGGAAACGATAGGAGCCCTCGGGCAGGTTGGTGTAGTCACGATAAGTTTCGTTGGTCCACGCCGACCAAGTGTTATCCATGCCCTCGAGCATGACCTGGTAGCGCTCGGCAGCACCCATTTCGAAGTCGGGTTGCGCGTAGTCGAAGCGCAAGCTGTTCTCGCGCCAATCCAGCTCAGCGGGGGCAACCCTGCCGGCCCCGCCCCAGAGCAGTTTCCCGCCGTGCGTGGCGACGTTCCGCAGCAGCGTCGCGGCAGGTGTCGCGTAGTCTTTTTGCCTGTGGGGATCGTGGCGATAGAGACCGTCGTTCGTGCCCACCCAGATCACGCCATCCGGTTCCGACGTCAGGGCGAACACCGTCTTTCCCGACAACGCCTGCAAGGGGCGCTCCTGCCAGTGATAGCGGCCTTGGGCGTCGGCCACGGCGACACCCAGCGCCTTGAGGTGGCGGGCAGGGTCGACCGTGTACATCCACACGCTGCCGAACGCATCCTGCTCAAACTTCCAGACTTGCCGGGTGCCGGACCCGAACAACCCGGAGAAGCGTTCGTCCGGCACCAGCGCGCGCCCGCTCGCGTCGAGTTTTTGAATGCCTGAGGCCGTACCGAATCGGATGTCGCCGTTGACAAGGCCAAGAGTGACGAAACGAGGTTCCTCCGGATGGGTCACACTCGGCTGGAGCCTTTCCATCCGGGGTGATGTTGCTGGCCGCGCCTGTCCGGAGAGATCAAGCCTTGCCGCACCTTCATCCATGAAGCCGATCCACAAGGTGCCGGCGGCGTCCGCGAGCAGCGAATGGATTTCGCCCGCCACGACCTTGCCCTCGTCGACCAGCCTGCCCGATGCAAACCGCATCGACAGCAAACCGTCACGCTGGCCTGCCAGCAAACGGTCATCGTGCGGGGCAACGCGCGCCAGGGTGAAGGAAAACTCTCGCGAGAGTTGCCGCGCCGCACGGTTCCCATCGACCTCGAAAAGACCTTGCGCGCTGGCAACCAGCAAGGACCCATCCATGTCCAGCATGTCCCAGACCTGGCCATGGATGCCCGCAACCCGAGTGAACCGGGCCTTCGTCTCGTCGAGTCGGAACAGACCCTTGGCCGTGCCTGCGTACAAGGTGCGTCCATGGCGGTGGATCGCCATGACCGAACCGTCCAGGCCGCTCATGCGGGTGAAACGGGTCAGCGGCGAACCCACTTCGACCCGCGCCAGGCCATTGTCCAGCGCGAGCCAGAGCCCGGCGTCGCGATCCTGCATCATGCCGTAGACGGTGTCGCCAATGAGACCTTCCGCCATGCCGACACGGCCCACTTCGTCGCCCTGGCGGTCGAGCAGCATCACGCCACCCTGCAGCGTGGCAACGGCGAGCCGGCCATCGGCAAGCCACTGCGCGCCGTAGATCTGATCGGCTTTGAGCGCTTCGGCGTTGCGGGTGGACCAGGGACGGTAGGCATGCCCGTCGAAGATCGACCATCCGGCCTGCCGGCTTCCGATCAGGATGGACGCGGGTTTTCCCGCCTCGGCCCAGGGAACCATGGCGTAGATCCTGTCGGTCGCGAATCGCGCGCCGCCCTCGACCCGTTCCAGCCGACCGGCCACCAGCTTCTCCAGCCCCTGGTCCATTTGCTGGATGTACAACTGGTGATCCAGGTAATAGGCGAGGTGGAACTCGGTTTGTGCCTTCCACACCCGTACCTTGCCGGAGGCCAGATGGAACAGCCGGCTGCTGGTCGCAAAGTAGATTCCATCGTCGCCAGGCAGTACGTTCCACACGTCGGCGAAATCGCGATCCTCCGGCGGTATCCGATCGAGCAGCGACACGTAGTGCATGCGACCCGCGGCATCCGGCGCGAGATATCCGAAATCGCCAACGCAGCCGACGTAGACGCGTCCCCGCGCATCGGTGGCCAGTGAGCGCACCGTGCTCTGGCGGGGAACCGCGATGTGCCGCCACTGGGTGCCATCGAACTCCAGCACGCCATCGTCGCCATTCCCGACGTAGATGATTCCCCGTGCGTCCTGCACCACGGCCCAGTTCTGCGGGTAGCCGCCGTAGTCCTCGGGATTGAAGTTCTTCAGCAGCGGCATGCCGATCGGGCGTGCGGACAGAGGCGCGACATCAGGCGCCGGGGGCGCGGCCCAGGCGGCGGCTGCGAAAACCCAAAGGCCCCCAAACAGGCAACGCAGGAAGCGAAGGCGCCGCCCCTTGCTGGATGGTGGCATGGTGAACAATCGGGATACTCCTGGTTCCATGAAAACGTGTGGCGACCCATGAGCGGTTAGCCCAATCAGTACATCGGCCACCTGAAGCCACGCTTGAGGCCAGCTCGCGGGCAGTACCCTTGCTCTCGCGAATCCCGAATCCCGACGCGGGAGCATCGCTCGCGAGCGGCTCCTGGCTGTCCTGGTGGGGCGGGCCTTTATCATGCAGCGGATGACTGCGCCCGATTTCCCGATCCTCCCGTTGCTGCCCGAGATCCGCGCCGCGCTCGCGGCAAATCCGCGGCTGGTGCTGGAGGCGCCGCCCGGCGCCGGCAAGACCACTCAGGTGCCGCTGGCCCTGCTCGATGCGCCGTGGCTGGCCGGCCGCAGGATCGTGATGCTGGAACCGCGCCGTCTCGCCGCGCGCGCCGCCGCGCAGTTCATGGCGACGCAGCTCGGCGAGCCGGTCGGGCAGACGGTGGGCTACCGCATTCGCTTCGAGTCGAAGGTGAGCGCTGCCACCCGCGTCGAGGTGGTCACCGAAGGCATCCTCACCCGGCTGATCCAGGCCGATCCCGAACTGGCCGGCATCGGCGCGATCATCTTCGACGAGTTCCACGAGCGCCACCTGGCCGGCGACCTCGGCGCCGTGCTCGCGCTCGACGTGCAAGCCACCTTGCGGCCGGACCTGCGCCTGCTGCTGATGTCGGCCACGCTGGATGGCGAGCGCATCGCCGGCTGGCTCGACGCGCCGCGCCTTTCCAGCCCCGGGCGCAGCTTCCCGATACGCATCGAACATCCGCCGGCGCGCGCGCAGGAAAGCGCCGAGCAGCATCTCGCCCGCACCGTGCGCCAGGCGCTCGATGAAACCGACGGCGACGTGCTGGTCTTCCTGCCCGGTCGGCGCGAGATCGCGCGAACGCAGGCGCTGCTGGAGAGAATGCTCCCCTCCCCCTTCGGGGGAGGGGTTGGGGGAGAGGGTGCGGTCGGAGCCGAGCGCCCCGCTCCGCCCGTACCCTCTCCCGCCCCTAAAGGGGCACCCTCTCCCGGAGGGAGAGGGGAACAAATCGACATCGTGCCCCTGCACGGCGAGCTGTCCCTCACCGAGCAGCAATACGCCCTGGCCCCGGCCGAACCCGGCACGCGCCGCATCGTGCTGGCCACCAACGTGGCCGAATCGAGCATCACCTTGCCCGGCATCCGCGCGGTGGTCGACAGCGGCCTGGCGCGCGAGCCGCGCTTCGATCCGCACTCCGGCTTCACCCGGCTGGAGACGGTCACCATCTCGCAGGCCTCGGCCGATCAGCGCGCCGGCCGCGCCGGTCGCGTCGCGGCGGGCGTGGCGTATCGGCTGTGGCCGCAGAGCCGCCGGCTGGAGCGCAGCCGTGGCGCGGAGATCGCACAGGCGGAGCTGTCCGGCCTGGCGCTGGAGCTGGCGGCCTGGGGTGTCACGGCGGCGGATGGCGGCGACCTGGCCTGGCTCGACCCGCCGCCGCCCGGCGCGCTGGCCCAGGCGCGCGAACTGCTGCAGGCACTCGATGCGCTCGACCGCGACGCATGCATCACCGCGCTGGGTCGGCGCATGCTGGAGCTGGGCGCCAGCCCGCGGCTGGCCGCCGCGGCGCTGCGCGCGCCGCACGAACAACGCGCCGTGGTCGCCGACCTGCTGGCCCTGCTGGAGGCGCGCTCGCCGTTGCGCGGGGCGCAGGCGCGCAACGACGATCTGCGCGTGCGCGTGGCCGCCTTGCACGCTTGGCGCGACCGCCGCGGCGGCGCGCCGCGCGGCGAGGTCGACGCCGGCGCGCTGGCCGCGATCGAGCAGGCCAGCAAGGGCTGGCGCAGACGTCTGGACGTCCGAACCGCGGCCACCGGCGTACCCGACAGCCACGCCGTGGGCGACCTGCTGGCGCACGCCTTCCCCGACCGCGTCGCCCATCGCGATGGCGACGATCCGCGCCGCTACGTGCTGGCCAACGGCCGCGGCGCCCGCCTGCACGAACACACGGCGCTGCTCGGCGAACCCTGGCTGGTGGTGACCGACCTGCGGCTGGAGTCGCGCGACAGCCTGGTGTTCAGCGCCGCGCCGCTGGACCCGCGCACGCTGGAGCGCGACTTCCCCGCGCATTTCACCCGCGAACGCACGCTGCGCTGGAACGAGCAGCGCGGCGCGGCCGAGGCGTTCGAGGAAAGCCGCTTCGGCGCCATCGTGCTGAGCCGCCACAGCGTGCCGGTGCGCCCGGCCGATGCCTTGCCGGCCATGCTGGCGGCGATCCGCGCGCGCGGCCTGGACGCGCTGCCGTGGAGCGACCACGCCCGCCGCCTGCGCGCGCGCATGCAGGCCTTGCGCGCATGGCTGCCCGAGCGTGGGCTGCCCGACGTGTCCGACGCAAACCTGCTGGTCACGCTGGAACAGTGGCTGGCGCCGTACCTGCATGGCAAGCACCGACTCGACGCCCTGGGCGCGGAGGAGTTGTCGCAGGCGCTGGCGTCGCTGTTCGACCATTCGCAGCGCCAGCTGCTGGACGCCCAGGCACCGGAACAAGTCGTGGTGCCCAGCGGCCAGTCACGCCGCCTGGAATACGCCGGCGCCGACTCGCCGGTGCTGGCCGTGAAACTGCAGGAACTGTTCGGCCTGGCCGACACTCCGCGCGTCGGCGGCGGCCGCATCCCGGTCACCCTGCACCTGCTCTCCCCCGCCGGCCGCCCGATCCAGGTCACCCAGGACCTGCGCGGCTTCTGGGAACGCACCTACCCCGAGGTGAAAAAGGAACTCAAGGGCCGCTACCCCCGCCACCCCTGGCCCGACGATCCATGGACGGCGCAGGCCACGCATCGGGCCAAGCCGCGGGGAAGGTGAGGCCGGCCAGCAACAGCTCAATCATCCGCCCCTGCGGCCGATAGCCGGGAAGGGGGAGATTCCGCCGGTCGACATGGGCGGGGACCCTGCGGCCGTGCGCTTTTCATCTGGCGCGCGCATTCTGCTCCTGTAGCATCGAACACACTGGACCCCATGGCAGCGGAATTGCCACAGCTTATGGATCTCCACGAGCTCCATCCAACGCGAACGGATCGCCGGACCGGCGGTGCGTTCGAGCCCGTGGCTGTGGCAGCTTCGGGCTGGCGCCGCAGCGCCCTGTGGTGGAGCTTGCTCGCCTTGCTGGCGGGCCTGGCGCTGGCCTTCGCGGCCCACCTGCAACAGCAGCGGCGGCATCTCACCGAGCAGTCGCTGGTGCGTGGCGAGATGGCGGGCAAGACCTATGCAGCCCTGCTGAACCGCCTGCACGAGTCCGAATCGCTGCTGCGCGCGGTGCAGACGCTGTTCCTCTCCTCGGACGAAGTCAGCGAGACCGAGTTCACCAACTTCTACGACAACATGCGCCCGCACGTGCAGTTCCCCGGCCTGCTGGCGCTGGCCTACGCGCAGCGCGAGAGCGGTCCGCAGGGCGAGCATTTCATCACTAGCTGGGTGCAGCCGCGCAAGGGCAACGAGGCGGTGGTCAGCCTCGACGTCGCGGCGCAACCGAGCAACCTGGCTGGGCTGCTGGCGTCGCGCGACAGCGGCGAGGTGGCGTTGTCCGCGCCGTTCCGCCCGGTACAGCAGACCGGCGCCGGCGCACCGGACGGGTTCACCATGCGCCTGCCGGTGTTCAGCCCGGGCGACCCGCCGCGCACCATGGCGCAGCGCCGCGAGCGCATGCGCGGCTCGATCGCGGTGTCGTTCCGCATCAGCAAGCTGCTTGGCAACGTGCTGCAGCCGGACGTGGGGCGGCAGCTGCGGCTGACCTTGCACGACGTCACCGACCCGGCGCGCGCAGTGCCGATGTTCGATTCCGCGCCCGCGGCGGCGACCGGCGACGACTTCCGCTTCGAGCGCCGGCTCGCCTATGGCGGGCGCGTGCTGGACGTGGTGATGCGCTCGCGCCCGATGCGCCCGACGGCGTTCGACTGGAGCCAGTCGGCGCTGCCGGTGGGCGTGCTGGCCAGCGTGCTGCTGGCCATGCTGGTGTACTCCATGGTCAACACGCGGCAGCGCGCGCTGGAACTGGGCTGGCAGATGAGCCGGCGTTACCGCGAGAGCGAGGAGCGTTTTCGCGCGCTCAACGAGTTGTTGCCGGCGCTGGTGATGCTGGCCGATGCCGACGGCGGGCGCATCACCTACGCCAATCAGGCGTCGCGCAATCGCCTCGGCGACCGCATCATCGATCAGCGCCTGCCCGAACTGTTCGACGACGACGACCTGCACCGGCAACTGCAGGCGCGCGACACCAGCGGCTGCGGCCGGATGGAGGCGCAGTTGCGGGACGCCGGCGGCGAGCGCTTCTGGGCCAGCGTGGCGGTTTCGCGGGTGGAGCTGGGCGGCCACGCCAAGCTGCTGCTGGTGGCCAGTGACATCAGCGAGGAGCGCCAGCTCAACCAGTTGCTGAGCTACCAGGCCAGCCACGACGTGCTGACCGACCTGTACAACCGCCGCGAGTTCGAGCACCAGCTGCAGGCGCTGCTGGCGGCCGGGTCGTTCGCCTCGCCGGTCGCCGCCCTGCTGTACGTGGACCTGGATCAGTTCAAGCTGGTCAACGACACCTCCGGCCACCCCGCCGGCGACCAGCTGCTCACCCAGCTGGCGATCGTGATGCGCCGGCAGCTGGGCACGGGCGACGTGCTGGCGCGGCTCGGCGGCGACGAGTTCGGCGTGCTGCTGACCGGCGTGGCCGACCGCGAGGAGGCCGAGCGCAGCGCCGAGCGCATCCGTCGCTGCATCGACGGCTACGTGTTCATCTGGGAGCAGACCAGCTACATGGTCAGCGCCAGCATCGGCGGGGTGGTGATCGACCACTCCGGCGTGTCGGCCCGCGACCTGCTCGCCCAGGCCGACACCGCCTGCTACATGGCCAAGGAGATGGGCCGCAACCGCGCGCATTTCTACTCCGGGCGCGACGACCAGACCGTGCGCCGGCGCAGCGAGATGGACTGGGCCAACCGCCTGCGCTGGGCGATCGACGAGCGCCGCCTGCAGCTGGCCTACCAGGAGGTGTGGCCGCTGCCGCCCGGCAGTGGCCGGCCGGGCATCGAGATGCTGCTGCGCTTCCGCGAGGAATCAGGCGAACTGATACTGCCCGGCGTGTTCGTGCCGGCGGCCGAGCGCTACGGACTGATGCCGCTGGTCGATCGCTGGGTGATCGAGACCACGCTGGCGAATTTCGACCGGCTGCATCCGGACGGCAGCGCGATGGAGATGGTGGCGATCAATCTCTCCGGCGCCAGCATCGAGGACACCGCCCTGGTCGAGGACATCATCGACTGGTTGCGCCGCTACCGCGTGGAGCCCGCGCAGGTGTGCTTCGAGATCACCGAGACGGTGGCCGCGCGCAGCCTCTCGGCGGTGGCGCGCTGCATGGCGCAGCTGCGCGCCGCCGGCTGCCGCATCGCGCTGGACGACTTCGGCGCCGGCATGTCCTCGTTCACCTATTTGAAGCACCTGCCGCTGGACATCATCAAGATCGACGGCAGTTTCGTGCGCGACATGCTGACCGATCCGGTCAGCCACCTGATGGTCAAGGCGGTCACCGACATCGGCCACCGGCTGGGGCTGGAAGTGGTCGCCGAGTGGGTCACCGACACGCCCACCGTGCAGGCGCTGACCGCGCTGGGCGTGAATCGCGTGCAGGGCTTCGGCCTGCACCGGCCGGAGCTGGCGCTGTTCCAGCGCGAGTGAGGGCGTCGGGCCGGGGCTGATGCAGGTCATGGGGCCGGCATGCATGGCTGTGGCACGATGGGAAGTCATTCGCATTCGCGGGATCACGCCATGTCCGACCAGCCCTCCACCTCGTCGCCGCTTGCCGACATTCCCCGGCTGCTGGCGGCGGCGCCGCACCGGCCGCTGTTCCTCGCCGGCACCGTCGCGGTGATGTTGAGCATGGCGTGGTGGGCGCTGGAGCTGACCTCGCTGCGGTTCGGCCTGGCTGGCTGGCCGCAGCCGTCGATCCCGCCGCTGTATGCGCACGGCGTGCTGATCCAGTACGGCCTGTTCCCGCTGTTCATGTTCGGCTTCCTGATGACCACCTTCCCGCGCTGGCTGGGTCGCCCGGACCTGCCGCGCACGCGGTTCCTGCCGGTGGCCGGCTGCCTGTTCGGCGGCTACGTGCTGGCGCACGCGGGTCTGCTGGCGCTGCCGCGCGTGCTGGAGCTGGGCGTGCTGCTGATGCTGCTCGGCTACGCGATCGGCGTGTGGACGCTGGCCGGCGTGCTGCGTGCCTCGGTGGCCGAGCGCAAGGGGCATGCGCGCTCGTGCCTGGCGGCGCTGTCGCTCGGCACGCTGGGGCTGGCGATCTTCCTCGCCTACCTGTTCGGCGCGCCGGCGCAGTGCGCGCTGCTGGCGGTCAGGATCGGCACCTTCGGCCTGCTGCTGCCGATCTATTTCACGGTGATGCATCGCATGCTGCCGTTCTTCACCGGCAACATGGTCAAGGGCTATGCGGTGGTGCGCCCGGACTGGAGCATGCCGGTGGTATGGATGCTGCTGCTGGCGCACCTCGTGCTGTCGTGGCGCGGCGTGCTGGGCTGGCTGTACATGGTCGACGTGCCGCTGGCGCTGGTGTTCGCCTGGCACTCGCTGACCTGGCGGCCGTGGCGGGCGATGCACCCGGGCCTGCTGGCGGTGCTGCACCTGGCATTCGCGTGGCTGCCGGTGGCGTTCGTGCTGTTCGCGGTGCAGGACGTGGTCTACGCCACCAGTGGCCAGTTCATCCTCGGCCGCGCGCCGCTGCATGCGCTGGGCATCGGCTTCTTCGGCTCGATGCTGGTGGCGATGGTGACCCGCGTGACCATGGGCCACTCCGGCCGGCCGCTGCAGATGGGCGCGGTGCCGTGGCTGTGCTTCGTGCTGCTGCAGGTGGTGGCCTTGCTGCGCATTCGCGCCGAACTGGGTGGCGACATGTACCTGTGGCTGGTGATCGCCGCCTACGGCTGGCTGCTCGCCTTCCTGCCGTGGGTGCTGCGCTCGGCGTGGATCTACCTGACCCCGCGGGTGGACGGCAAGGCGGGGTGATGGCGGAGCGCGGGCTGCGGCCTTCGCTTCGCGAGGTCGGCGAGCCTTCCCGGTTTCTGCAGGTTCTCCATGCCGTACCGCTCGCCCGCCGGTTGCCGCAATTCTCCCCGCCGTCATTCCCGCTTTTGCGGGAATGACGCCGTGTGATGAGCGGCGACGTGGGGTGAATGACGCCGTCGTGGATATGGCGATTCTTGCGGGTCAGGCGCGTCGGCTGAAACCGATGTGGCGCGGTGACGCAGCGGGCGGGTTTCGGGGAGTCTTTTGACGCCGGTCAAATGGCGGCGGGTTTTGCCGGGCATGCTTCGAGCCAGGCACAACCAACGGGAAGATCCCCATGTCGCGTCCGCTGTCCACCGTCCTCGCCGCCCTCGCCGTGTTCGCGCTGGCGGCCTGCTCCGACAAGCCCCCGGCGTCGCCCGCCGCGGCCACCCCACCGGCCAGCACCTCGGTGGCTTCCCAGCGCGGCGATTTCGGTCCGCCGCAGGGTGAGCCAATCAAGGCGGTGCTGACCAGCCCGCCGCACGTGCCGCCACCGATCCATCGCAACTACCCGGCGAAGGTCATCGTCGAGCTGGAGGTGATCGAGAAGGAGATGCCGATTTCCGAAGGCGTCAGCTACACGTTCTGGACCTTCGGCGGCACCGTGCCGGGCAGCTTCATCCGCGTGCGCCAGGGCGACACGGTGGAGTTCCACCTGAAGAACGCGCCGGACAGCAAGATGCCGCACAACATCGACCTGCATGGCGTGACCGGGCCGGGCGGTGGCGCGGCGTCCAGCTTCACCGCGCCGGGGCATGCCTCGCAGTTCACCTTCAAGGCGCTGAACCAGGGCATCTACGTCTACCACTGCGCCACCGCGCCGGTGGGCATGCACATCGCCAACGGCATGTACGGCCTGATCCTGGTCGAGCCACCGGAAGGCCTCTCGCCCGTCGACCACGAGTACTACGTGATGCAGGGCGACTTCTACACCACCGGCAAATATCGCGAGAAGGGCCATCAGCCGTTCGACATGGAAAAGGCGATCGACGAGCACCCGACCTACGTGCTGTTCAACGGCAAGGAAGGCGCACTCACCGGCGACAACGCCCTGACCGCCAAGACCAACGAGACGGTGCGCCTGTTCATCGGCAACGGCGGCCCCAACCTGGTCTCCAGCTTCCACGTGATCGGCGAGATCTTCGACAAGGTGCAGCCCGAAGGCGGCACGGTGGCGCAGCACAACGTACAGACCACGCTGATCCCCGCCGGCGGCGCGGCGATGGTGGAGTTCCACACCGACGTGCCGGGCAGCTACGTGCTGGTCGACCACTCGATCTTCCGCGCGTTCAACAAGGGCGCGCTGGGCATCCTCAAGGTCGACGGGCCGGAGAACAAGCTGGTCTACTCGGGCAAGGAGGTCGACTACGTCTACCTGGGCGACCGCTCGGAGCCGAACCTCAAGGCGGTGACCGCCGCGGCCAAGGCGCACGCGGCCGGCACGCTGACCAAGGAGGAGCAGATCGCCGCGGGCAAGCAGCTGTTCACCGGCACCTGCTCGGTTTGCCACCAGGCGAACGGCGAAGGCCTGGCCAACGTGTTCCCGCCGCTGGCCAAGTCGGATTTCCTGGCCGCCGACCCGAAACGCGCCATGACGATCGTGACGCACGGCCTGACCGGCAAGATCACCGTCAACGGCCACGAGTACGATTCGGTGATGCCGCCGATGAGCCAGCTCAATGACGACGAGGTGGCCAACATCCTCACCTACGTCATCAACAGCTGGGACAACCCGGGCGGCCAGTACAGCAAGGAAGACGTGGCCAAGGCGCGTGCCGAAGCCGGCCCGCACGCGGACCCGGGGCACTGAGCATGCGCATGCGGCTGGCCCTGGCATGGTTCGGCCTGGTGCTGGCACTCCCGGCAGCGGCGGCGGAATACGCCGCGCTGCCGGGAGGCACCTTCGCCAGCGTGCTGCCTGCCGACGGCAAGGCGGCCGCGGCGCAGGTCGCGCCGTTCCGCCTGCGCACCGAGCTGGTCACCAATGGCGAGTACCTGGCGTTCGTGCGCGAGCACCCGCAATGGCGGCGCGACAAGGTCGCCGGCATCCTCGCCGACGCGCGTTATCTCACCCAATGGGCCGGCGCCGATGAACTCGGCGAGCAGGCACTCCCGCGCCAGCCGGTGACGCGGGTGAGCTGGTTCGCCGCGCAGGCGTATTGCGAAAGCGAAGGCGCGCGGCTGCCGAGCTGGTACGAGTGGGAGTTTGCCGCGGCGGCGGACGCCAGCCGTCGCGACGCGCGGGCCGACCCGGCCTGGCGCGAGAACATCCTGGGCTGGTATTCGCGGCCATCGAACGCCGCGCTGCCCGCCGTCGGCGGTACGGCCAACGTCTACGGGGTGCGCGACATGAACGGCCTGGTGTGGGAGTGGGTCGACGATTTCAACGCGCTGATGGTGGCCAGCGACAGCCGCCAGCAGGGCGATCCCGACCTGCTGAAGTTCTGCGGCGCCGGCGCGATCAGCCTGCAGGAGAAGGAGAACTACGCGGTGCTGATGCGCATCGCGATGCTCTCCGCGCTGAAGGCCGCCGATACCACCAACAACCTTGGCTTCCGCTGCGCGAAGTCGAACTGAAGGAGCGGCGATGAAACACTTTCTGGGTGCACTGGCACTGCTCGCTGCGCTGTGCGGCGGCACTGCCGCGGCCGCCACGCCGCTGCCCGGCGATTCGGTCTACAACCTGCCGGTGCAACTGACCACGCAGGATGGCCGGCAGCAGATGCTGGCCGCGCGTCGCGGGCGGCCGCAGCTGGTCACGATGTTCTACACCTCGTGCCAGATGGTCTGCCCGATGATCATCGACAGCCTGCGCCTGACCCGCAACGCGCTCGATCCGGCCGCGCGCGCGAAGATCGACCTGCTCGCGGTGAGCTTCGACCCGGCTAAGGACGACGTGGCCACGCTGAAGAGCTATGCGGAGAAGCGCAAGCTGGACGGGCGCATCTGGACGCTGGCCCGCGCCGAGCCGGCGCAGGTGCGGCAATTGTCCGGCGTGCTCGGCCTGCAATACCGGCAGCTGCCCGATGGCGAGTTCAACCACTCCAGCGAGCTGATCCTGCTCGACGCCGAGGGCCGCATCGCCGCGCGCACCACGCTGATCGGCCGGCTCGATCCGGCGTTCGTGAAGGCCATCGAGGAGACGCTGGCGAAGCCGTGAGCCGGTGCGCCAAGTGGACGTCCATGCGTCCGTTGCCGAAGCCGCCGTCATGGCGGCTTTTTCGTGCACCCGCGCGGCGTGTTGTCACAGTCGCCGCTTCGATGGCGCCGAGCTGACGGCGGTCAACTGGCCGGAGGCGGGCAGTCCGCAGACTGCGCGCATCCAACAAGGGGACATCCGATGAAGCCGATCCGCCACATGCTTTCCGCCAGCTGCGTGCTGGCCGCCACGCTGGGTGCACCAGCGGCCCGGGCCGCCGTCGACGCGATCGCGCCGCCGGCGGCGAACGCGCCGCTGCAGCTGGAATGGGATGCACGACTGCGCCACGAACAGGTCGACGACGACGCCTTCAGCCGCGACGCGGCGGCCACGACCTTGCGCCTGCGGCTGGGCCTGCGCGCCAGCTTCGGGGAGGGCTGGAGTGCGCTGCTGGAAGGTGCCGGCGTGGCCGCGGCCAACGAGCACTACAACAGCGGCGCGAACGGCCGCACGCAGTATCCGGCGATCACCGACCCGCGTGGCAGCGAACTCGACCAGGCCTGGCTGGCATGGCAAGGCGACGTGTTCGGCGCCACGCTGGGGCGCCAGCGACTGCTGCTGGACAACCAGCGCTGGGTCGGCAACAGCGGCTGGCGCCAGCACGAGCAGACCTTCGATGCGCTGGCGCTGCAATGGCAACCGCTGGACAGCGTGACCGTGCGCTACGACTGGCTCGATCGCGTGCATCGGGTGGCCGGCCGCGACGCGCTCAATCCGCTGGCGCGCGAGCGCGCTCTGGACACGCACCTGCTCAACGCCGCATGGGTCCGCGGCGCGCAGCAATGGGTCGGCTATGCCTACCTGCACGAGGACCGCGACGTGGCCAGCGCATCGAGCGCCACCTGGGGCGCGCGCTGGAGCGGCAAGGCGCTGCACGACGGCAACGGCGCGGGCTGGACGCTGGAAGCGGCGCGGCAGCGCGACTACGCCAACAATCCGCTGCATTTCGCGCACAACTACTGGCTGCTGGAACCGACCTGGACGCAGGGCGGCATCACCGCGAAGCTGGGCTGGGAACATCTGGGCGGCAACGGCCAGCATGCGTTGCAGACGCCGCTGGCGACGCTGCACGCGTTCAACGGCTGGGACGATCAGTTCAACGTGACGCCCGCCGGCGGCCTGGAGGATCGCTACGTCGGCGCCGCCGGCAAGTTCGGTCGCAGCGGGCTGGCCGGCAAGCTCGCCTGGGTGGTGGCCTACCACGACTACCGCGCGGATTGCGGCGGCCGCTACGGCAGCGAGTGGAACGCATCGCTGAGCCTTCCGCTGATCGCCGGCCTCGACGCCATGCTCAAGCTGGCCGACTATCGCGCCGATGGTCTCGGTCGCGACAACGCGCGGGTGTGGCTGCAGCTGGAATGGCGCGGCCGGCAGGCGCTGGCGGGCGCGCGTTGAGCGTCGCTGGCGCGGCTGCGTTGACCCAGGTCAGCGCGCCCGCGCCCCTGCTGCGTTGAGATGGCCGCATGCCTGTCTCTCCACCGCCGGCCCACCACGACCACGCCACCGACGATGGCACCACCATCGCGCTCGACCTGCGCGCGCTGCCGGCGCCGGAGCCGATGATGCGTGCATTGGAGGCAGCCGATGCGCTGGCGCCGGGGCAGACGCTCGAGCTGCTCACCCCGCTGCTGCCGACGCCGCTGCTCGACCTGCTGTCCGGTCGCCGTCTGCATGTCCGTGCGGAGATGCTGCCCGCCGGCGGCGCGCGCGTGCGGATCCATCGCCCGGACGACGATGGCCCGACTGGCGCTTGACCAGGCGCCGCCGGCATCGTTGCCGCGGCGGTTCCTGCTGAGTGCGCCGCTGTGGGGCGTGCTCGCCGGCGCGCTGCTGCTCGTCGACGGCGACGTTGCGCTGCGCACGCGCTGGCAGCCGGCCACGCTGGCGCTGGTGCACGTGTTCACCCTGGGCGTGTTCGGCAACGTGATGTTCGGCAGCGTGCTGCAATTCCTGCCTGCCGCCGCCGGCGTGCGGGTGCGTGGCGGCGCGCGGCTGGGGCGATTGCTGCACGCCGTGTTCAACCTCGGCGTGCTGTTGCTGGTGGCCGGCCTGCACGAAGGCTGGCGCGGCGCGCTGCGCGGCGGTGCCGTGCTGTTGCCGCTGGCGTTCGCGACGTTGGCCGGGATGACCGTGCCCGGCCTGTGTGTCGCCGCGGGTCAGCGGCTGCTGCGCGCGGGCATCGGCGCGGCGATCGCCTTCGGCGTGCTGACCGCGCTGCTCGGCGCGCTGTTGGCGCTCGCGCTGGTCGACGGCACGACGCTGTCGATGGCGGCGCTGGTGGACGTGCACGCCAGCTGGGGCGTGCTGGGCTGGACCGTGCTGCTGCTGGCCAGCGTGGCGCGGATCGTGATGCCGATGTTCCAGGGCACGGCGGCGATGCCGGCGCGGGCGCAGACCCTGTGGCTGGCCAGCGTGCTGCTGATGCTGCCGGCCGCGGCATGGTGGCGCTGGGCCCGCGACGACGGCCGCTGGCTGCTCGCCACCGTGGCGGTGCACGTCGCGCTGTTCGCCGGCGCTGCGTTGTGGCTGCAGTGGCGCTCGCCGCGCGTGCGTCGCGCACCCTTGCTGTGGAGTTGGCGCGGCGGCCTGATCGTGCTGGCGCTGGCCGCCGTGCTGCTGACCGGAGGCGCTCGCACCGCCGTGCTGGCGGCGACGCTGGGGCTGGGCATCGCGCTGCCGCTGCTGCTTGCCGGCATGGCGCTGGAGATCGTTCCCTTCATCGGCTGGATCGACCTGCACCGACGCTGCGGCCGCGGCCTGCAGTTGCCCGGCGTGCAGCGGTTGCTGCCCGACAGCGACAAGCTCGGCGTGCTGCTGGCGCAATGGCCGCTGCTGCTGTTGCCAGCCGCGGTGCTGTGGCCGTCGCCGTGGCTGGTACGTGCGGCCGGCGTGGCGCTGGCGTGCGCGTGGCTGGGCACGTGGTCGGCGTTGCGCGGCGTGCACCGGCGCGCCGAGGCATTCGTGGCGGCGTTGCCGCAGCACCCGTGAGCGGAAAGCGTCCGACGTCATCGCGGTGGTGCGTCGGTTGCGGTTGACCTCGATCAAGGCGCGCCCGCGCGGTTGCCGGCGATGATGCGCGCCATCATGCCAAGCCTCTCGTTGCGTTGCTCCGTTCTCCCGCGCCTGCGGCCGCCGCCATCGCGGTTCGCCTCGCGCCCGCACATCGGGTTGCACTGCCTTGCGCGCATCGCGGCTCGTCGGGCGGACTGAACCGGCCAGCTGCGCCCTCGGATACTTCGCCCACCCTCCACCGCGGATCGCCATGCACGACCTCGCCGCCGTCCCCGTGCCTGTCTGGCGCGATGAACTCGAACACGAATACGCCGCGCTTGCCGAGCGGCTCGAACCGCTGGTGCCGTGCCTGGAGATCCCGCTGCACCTGCCGTGGATCGACGCGATCAACAAGCTGAAAAAGCAGCGCGGCGCGGTGATCATGGCGCACAGCTACCAGTCGCCGGAGATCTTCCACGGTGTGGCCGACATCACCGGCGACTCGCTCGGCCTGGCCCAGGCCGCGGCCGAGTGCGAAGCCGAGCTGATCGTGCTGTGCGGCGTGCACTTCATGGCCGAGACCGCGAAGATCCTGGCGCCGCACAAGACCGTGCTGCTGCCCGATCTCGAAGCGGGCTGCTCGCTGGCCTCCTCGATCACCGCCGCCGACGTGCGCGCATTGCGCGCGCAGCACCCCGGCGTGCCGGTGGTGAGCTACGCCAATACCTCCGCCGCGGTGAAGGCGGAGTCCGATGCGATCTGCACCTCGGCGAACGCGGTGCAGGTGGTGGAGGCGATGGGCGCGCCGAAGGTGATCTTCCTGCCTGACGAATTCCTCGGCCGCCACGTGGCCAAACAGACGGCGGTGGAAATCATCCTGTGGCACGGCCGCTGCGAAGTGCACGAGCGCTTCACCGCGCAGGAAGTGCGGCACGTGCGCGAGCAGTTCGGCACCCGGGTGGTGGCGCATCCGGAATGTTCGCCCGAGGTGCTGGCCGAGGCCGACTTCGTCGGCTCCACCACCGCCATGGGCAAGTGGCTGGCGCGCGAGAAGCCGGCCCGGGTGGCGATGGTCACCGAGTGTTCGATGGCCGACAACCTCAAGTCGCAGTTCCCGCAGACCGAGTTCATCAAGCCGTGCAACCTGTGCCCGCACATGCAGCGGATCACCTTGCAGAACATCTACGCCTGCCTGCGCGACCTGCGCCACGCGATCGAGATTCCCGCGGACGTGAGCGTGCGCGCCCGCGCGGCGCTGGAACGCATGCTCGCCGTCGGCCGGCGCGAACGCGTGTGAGGCGAGCGCACCTGCCGATCGTGGTGGTGGGCGGCGGCGTGGCCGGGCTGGCGACCGCGCTGGCCGCGGCGCCCGCGCCGGTGCGCCTGCTGTGCCGCGCCCACGACGGTTGCGGCAGCGCCACGGCGCTGGCCCAGGGCGGCATCGCCGCGGCGCTCGATCCGCATGACAGCGCCGCCGCCCACGCTGCCGACACGCTCGCCGCCGGCGCGCAGCACAACGACGCGGCGATGGTCGCGTGGCTGACTGCCGCGGCACCGGCGGCGATCGACTGGCTGCAGGCGCAGGGCGTGGTCTTCGATCGGACGGCGGATGGCGCGCTGCAACTGGGTCGCGAAGGCGGCCATGCAACCGCCCGCATCGTGCACGCCGGCGGCGATGCCAGTGGCGCGGCGGTGTTCTGCGCCTTGCGCGAGCAGGCGCAGGCGGCCAGCCACGTGCAGTGGCGCGGCGGCGTCGATGTCGATGGCTTGTTGCTGCGCGGCGGTCGCGTGGTCGGCGTGCGCACGTGCGACGAGCGCGGCCGCCACGAACAGGTCGAGGCGGCGGCGGTGGTGCTGGCCACCGGCGGCATCGGCGCCCTGTACGCGCGCACCAGCAATCCGCCGGGTGCCGATGGCGCGGGCCTCGCGCTCGGCCTGGCCGCCGGCGCGGCGGCGCGCGACCTCGAGTTCGTGCAATTCCATCCCACCGCGCTCGACGTGCCCGGCCACTGCCTGCCGCTGCTCACCGAGGCGCTGCGCGGCGCCGGTGCGCGATTGCACGACGATACGGGCACTGCGCTGATGGCCGGCGTGCATCCGCTCGGCGACCTGGCGCCGCGCGACGTGGTGTCGCGGCGCGTGGCTGCGGCGCAGGCCGCCGGTGGCCGCGCCTGGCTTGACGCGACGGCGGTGGAGGGCGCCTGGGAGCAGCGTTTTCCCACCGTGCTGGCCGCGTGCCTGGCGCATGGCATCGATCCGCGCCGGCAGGCGTTGCCGGTGACGCCGGCGGCGCACTTCCACATGGGCGGGCTGGCCACCGATGCGGACGGACGCACCAGCGTGCCGGGTCTGTACGCCGTGGGCGAGGTGGCCTGCAATGGCGTGCACGGCGCCAACCGGCTGGCCAGCAATTCGCTGCTCGAAGGCGTGCTCTGCGGACAGCGGCTGGGTCACGGCTTGCGTGCGGCTGCCGCCGCGGACGTCGGCGTCGGCCCGCTGCGCGTGATCGAACGCGGCGCCAGCCTGCCGCCGGCAGAGCTTGCCGGTTTGCGTGCGCTGCTGTGGCACGCGGCCGGTCCGCGGCGCGAGGCGGGTGCATTGCGCGACGCCTGGCGGATCGGCGCGGCGCTGGCCGACTCCGGCTGGCAGGCACGCCTGGCCAAGGCGCTGCTGCGCGCGATGCGCCTGCGTCGACGCTCGCTCGGCGCACACTGGCGTGAAGATCGCGGCTGCCCGTCCTGATGCCTGCGGACGTCGTCGCGAAGGCTTCACGATGCGCTGGCGTACGGCCGTCGCACGCGTCGCACGTCAAGACAGGACGGCGTCCAACTGGCACACTTGGCATTCCCCCACCCCCGAGCATTTCATGACACGTCCTTCCTCTTTCGACTACGAGCAGCTGCGCGCCTGCGGGCGCGGCGAACTGTTCGGCGACGACAACGCGCGGCTGCCTTCGCCGCCGATGCTGATGTTCGATCGCATCACGCACATTTCCGAAGAGGGCGGCAGCCACGGCAAGGGCTGCATCCGCGCCGAAATGGACATCCATCCGGACCTTTGGTTTTTCGGTTGCCACTTCATCGGCGACCCGGTGATGCCCGGCTGCCTGGGCCTGGATGCCATGTGGCAGCTCAGCGGTTTCTACCTGCCGTGGCTGGGCGAACCCGGCCGCGGCCGCGCGCTCGGCGTGGGCAACGTGAAGTTCTCCGGCCAGGTGATGCCCACCGCCAAGCTGGTGCGCTACGAGATCGACATCCGTCGCGTGATGCGCGGCAAGTTGCGGCTGGTGATCGCCGACGGCAAGACCTTCGTCGACGACCGCCTGATCTACGAGGCCAGCGACATGCGCGTGGGCCTGTTCCAATCCACCGAGGGTTTTTGACATGCGTCGCGTGGTGGTGACGGGCATGGGCATCGTCTCGTGCCTTGGCAACGATCTGGAAACGGTGGCTGGCGCCTTGCGCGACAGCCGCAGCGGTATCCGCGCGATGCCCGAATATGCCGAACTGGGCATGCGCAGCCATGTGGCGGGCGTGCCGAACATCGACCTGGAGGCGGTGATCGATCGCAAGCTGAAGCGCTTCATGGGCGACGCGGCGGCGTATGCGTACGTGTCGATGCGTTCGGCGATGGCCGATGCCGGGCTGGATGCCGATCAGGTGCGCAACCCGCGCATCGGCGCGATCGCCGGCTCCGGCGGCGGTTCGCCGCGCTGGCAGATCGAGACCGGCGACCTGCTGCGCAACAAGGGCGTGCGCAAGATCGGCCCGTACATGGTGCCGCGCACGATGTGCTCCACGGTGTCGGCCACGCTGGCCACCACCTTCGGCATCCTGGGCCTGAGCTATTCCATCTCCGCCGCCTGCGCCACCTCGGCGCACTGCATCGGCGCGGCCGCCGACCTGATCCGCCACGGCGCGCAGGACGTGGTGTTCGCCGGCGGCGGCGAAGAGGAGCACTGGGGCATGACCTCGCAGTTCGACGCGATGGGCGCGCTGTCCAGCCACCACAACGACACCCCGGTCAGCGCCTCGCGTCCCTACGACACCACCCGCGACGGCTTCGTCATCGCCGGTGGCGGCGGCATGCTGGTGCTGGAGGAGTACGAGCACGCCAAGGCACGCGGTGCGCGCATCCACGCCGAGCTGGTTGGCTACGGCGTCACCTCCGACGGCGCCGAGATGGTCGCGCCGTCCGGCGAGGGCGCGGTGCGCTGCATGCAGATGGCGCTGGCCGACGTCAAGGCGCCGGTCGACTACCTCAACACCCATGGCACCGCCACGCCGCTGGGCGACATCGTGGAACTCGACGCCGTGCGCGCCGTGTTCGGCGACGCGGTGCCGCCGCTGTCCTCGACCAAGGCGCTGACCGGCCACTCGCTCGGCGCGGCCAGCGTGCACGAGGCGATCTACAGCCTGCTGATGCTCAAGGAAGGCTTCGTCGCCGGTTCGGCCCACATCACCGACCTCGACCCCCGCGCCGAAGGCTTCCCGATCCTGCGCGAAAGCCGCACGGCCACCCTGAACACGGTGATGTCCAACAGCTTCGGCTTCGGCGGCACCAACGGCACGCTGGTGTTCGCGCGGGTTTAGGGAACGTTCCCTGCGAGCAGGGAGAGGGCAGGAGCCGACTCTCCCTCCGCGCGAAGGCGTGCGCTCAGCGACGCCGCGCCGTGCCGCTTCGTTTCGCCGCCTTGCGCGTCGCGGGGGCGCAGTAGATTCCATACAGCGTGCCGATGACCGCCTGCGCCGGGCCCGGCGGCAGCGAGTACCACACGGTCTGCGCTTCGCGCCGGGTGTCGACCAGGCCTTCCTCGCGCAGGCGGGCCAGGTGCTGCGACAGCGCCGACTGGCTCAGTTCCGGCAGTTGTTCGTTGATCTGGCCGACCGACAGTTCGCCGTCGGCGAGCAGGCACAGCATGCGCAGGCGTTGCGCGTTGCCCAGCGTCTTGAGCAGGCGCGACGCCTCCTCGGCATTGGCCTGCATCAGTGTCATGTCGGTGCGGGAAGACGTGTCCATGGGGATTCGGGTCCGCTGCAGTTTGGCGGCTTGACTTTACCACGCCATACTAATTAAGCTATTTCTAATTTAGAAATAGTTGTTGATTCGCGATGTTCGCGGACAACCGCCAACCGAGGAGTTCAACATGAATGTCGATCGCATCGTGATGGGGTTCGCCGGCAGCGTGGTGCTGGCCGGTATCGCGCTGGCGCATTTCGTGGCGCCGGGCTGGATCTGGCTGTCGGTGTTCGTCGGCGCCAACCTGCTGCAGTCCTCGTTCACCGGCTTCTGCCCGCTGGCGATGATCCTGCGCAAGCTGGGGCTGAAGCCCGGCTGCGCGTTTCCTTCCTGACCCGAGCGAGGCCACGCCATGTACCACATCGTCGAGACATCCAAGGGCTTCGAGCAGGCCGCGGCGGATCTGGCCACCGCCGTCGCCGCGCACGGCTTCGGCGTGCTGCACGTGCACGACCTGGGCGGCACCTTGCGCGGCAAGGGCGTGGAGTTCGGCCACGAGTGCAAGGTGTTCGAGGTGTGCAACCCGCGCCAGGCCGGCCGCGTGCTGGCCAACGACCTGCGGCTGAACATGGCGCTGCCGTGCCGGGTGTCGGTCTACACGGAGGAGGGCAAGACCTGGATCGGCATGATCCGGCCGACGCCGATGCTCGGCATGCTCTCCGCCGATCCCGCGCTGGCGGCGATCGCGCGCGAAGTGGAGCAGACCCTGGTGGACGTCATCGCCGAGGCGGCGTAGCGCCGGCGAGGCGGCCTCGAATTGACCAGGCTCAAATCCGTTGCGGTGCCGCCGGCGCACGCTGTCGGCACCTTCAATGCAGGAGTTAGTCACCATGAGCGACGTCGTCATCCTGGGGTCGGGCCTGGGCGGCACCAGTGCCGCCTATGAGATCAAGGCTGCACTGGGCGATGCCCACCGCGTCACCGTGGTCGGCGAAGGGCGCCTGTTCTCCTTCACGCCATCCAACCCGTGGGTGGGCATCGGCTGGCGGCAACCGGCCGACGTGCAGCTCGACGCGGCCGCGGCGATGGCACGGCACGACATCGCCTTCATCGATTCGCCGGCCAGCGCGGTGCGCCCGGCCGACAACCTCGTGGTGCTGGCTGACGGCCGCGAACTGAAGTACGACTACCTCGTCGTCACCACCGGCCCGCGGCTGGCGTTCGACGAGATCCCCGGGCTGGGCCCGGTCGACGGCTACACGCAGTCGGTCTGCACCACGCCGCACGCGACCGCCGCGTGGCAGGCGTACCGGCAGTTCCTGGAGAACCCCGGACCGGTGGTGGTCGGCGCGGCGCAGGGCGCCAGCTGTTTCGGCCCGGCCTACGAGTTCGCGCTGATCCTCGACACCGACCTGCGCCGGCGCAAGTTGCGCGACCGCGTGCCGATGACCTTCGTCACCAGCGAGCCGTACATCGGCCACATGGGCCTGGGCGGGATCGGCGATTCCCGCGGGCTGCTGGAGCGCCAGTTGCGCCAGCGCCACATCAAATGGATCTGCAATGCGCGGATCGACAAGGTCGAGGATGGCAGCATGCACGTCACCGAAGCCGACGCGCATGGCCAGGCGCAGGAGCAGCACGCGCTCGCGTTCCGCTACGCGATGGTGATCCCCGCCTTCACCGGCGTCGCCGCCGTGCGTGGCATCGAGGGCCTGGTCAATCCGCGTGGCTTCGTGCTGATCGACAAGCACCAGCGCAACCCCACCTTCCGCAACGTGTTCTCCGCCGGCGTGTGCGTGGCGATCCCGCCGGTGGAGGCCACCCCGGTGCCCACCGGCGCGCCGAAGACCGGTTTCATGATCGAGTCGATGGTCAGCACCCTGACCGAGAACATCAAGGCGGACATCGAGCACCGGCCGGCCACGGCGGAAGCGACCTGGAACGCGGTGTGCCTGGCCGACATGGGCGACAGCGGCGCGGCGTTCGTGGCACTGCCGCAGATCCCGCCGCGCAACCTGACCTGGGCGAAGGAGGGCAAGTGGGTACATCTGGCCAAGGTGGCATTCGAGAAATACTTCATGCACAAGATCCGCACCGGCAACACCACGCCGGTCTACGAGAAGTACGTGATGAAGGCGCTGGGCATCGCGCGCATCCGGCCCGGCACGGGCGGCGAATGAGTACTCCCCGCGAACCGCTGACGGAAGCACGCGATGCAAACCCGCCATCCCGCCTGGCGTGTCGCGCGCGCCCACGCCGACCCGCGTTGCGAGGTCGCGTCGTGATGCGCGCGCTGCGCCCGGCCATGCTTGCGCTCGCGCTGGCCGCGCTGGCCGCGTGCGGGCGCACGCCGGCGCCGCCGGCTGCCACGGCACCGCCGCCGCTGGCCGCGCTGACCGTGCACCTCGAAACGGCGCACGACGAGCAGGCCTGGGATGGCGTGGTCGAGGCGGTGCACGAGGCGGTGATCTCGGCGCAGACCAATGCGCGGGTGGTCGAGTTGCCGCATGACGTCGGCGATGCCGTGCGCAAGGGCGACGTGCTGGTGCGTTTCAGCGACGTCGAGCAGAAGTCCGCAGGGCGCGCCGCGCAGGCGCAGATCGCCGCGGCGCAGGCGGCGTATACCGAGGCGGATACGTCCTACCGGCGCTTCGCCGGGATATTCGAGAAAGGCTTCGTTTCCAAGGCGCAGCTCGACGCCGAGCGTGCCCGTCGCGACGCCGCGCTGGCGGCGCTGCAGTCGGCCCGCGCGCAGTCCAGCCAGGTCGGCCAGCAGCTCGATTACACGGTGCTGCGCGCGCCGTACGACGGCATCGTCACCCGCCGCTACGTGCAGGTGGGTGAGGCGGTGCAGTCGGGCCCGCCGGCGCCGCAGCCGCTGATTGCGCTGGCCTCGCTGCAGGATCTGCGGGTCGGCGTGCAGGTGCCGCAGAGCGCGATCGCCGCGATCCGCCGCTACCACGCCGCCGAGGTGGTGCTCGACGACGGCCGCCGCGTGGCGGCCGGCAAGCTCACCGTGTTTCCCTATGCCGACCCGCAGACGCACAGCTTCCGCGTGCGACTGGAACTGCCCGGCGACGGTGCCGGCCTGGTGCCGGGCATGACGGTGAAGGTCGCCTTCGCCAGTGGCGAGGCGAAGCGATTGCTGCTGCCGATGAGCGCGCTGGTGCAACGTGGCGAGCTGGTCGGCGCGTACGTGCTGGGCGCGCATGACGTGACGCTGCGCCAGTTGCGCCTGGGCCATCGCCACGGCGATCGCGTGGAGGTGCTGGCCGGGCTGGACGACGGCGAGCGCGTCGCCACCGATCCGGCCGCGGCGGCGCGCTGGCTGGTCGCGCAGCGACGCGGGGACGCGCCGTGAGCGGGCCTCGGCTCGGCTTCTCCGGCCGCATCGCGCGCGCGTTCCAGGATTCGCCGCTGACCCCGATCCTGGCGATCGCGGCGCTGCTGCTGGGCCTGGTCGCGGTGATGATCACGCCGCGCGAGGAGGAGCCGCAGATCGACGTGACCATGGCCAACGTGATGGTACCGTTTCCCGGCGCCGACGTGCGCGACGTGGAGAACCTGGTGGCGTTCCCGCTGGAGCAGAAGCTCGCCGAGATCGAGGGCGTCAAGCACGTCTATTCGGTGAGCCGGCCCGGCATGGCAGTGATGACGGTGGAGTTCCAGGTCGGCGTGCCGCGGCAGGCCGCGATCGTGCGGCTGTACAACCAGGTGTTCCAGAACCAGGGCTTCGTGCCGCCCGGCCTCGGCATCGGCCCGCCGCTGGTGCGGCCGATGGGCATCGACGACGTGCCGGTGATGGCGCTCACGCTGTGGAGCGACGACCCCGCACAAGGCCCGGTGCAACTGGCCGAGGTGGCGCATGCTCTGGAGACCGAATTGAAGCGCGTGCCCGGCACGCGCGACGTCTACACCATCGGCGCGCCGACCCGCGCGGTGGTGGTGCAGCTGGACGCGGCGAAACTGGCTGCCTACGGCATGACCGCGGGCGACCTGTCGAACGCCTTGAAGGCGGCCAACGCGGTGACCCAGGCCGGCGACCGGGTGAGCGGCGACCGCGATGTGCCGGTGACCGCCGGGCGTTTCCTCGCCGACGCGGCGGAGGTGTCGCAGCTGGTGATCGGCCTGAAGAACGGCCAGCCGGTGTTCCTCTCCGACGTGGCCACGGTTCGTCCGGGCGCGGACCTGCCCGACAGCTACGCCTGGTTCGGCGCGCCGGCGGGCCGGGCCGGGCCGGCCACCGGCCACGCGCCGGCCGTGACCATCGCGGTGGCGAAGAAGCCCGGCACCAACGCCGCCGACATCACCGGCGCGATCCGCCAGCGGCTGGCCGCGCTGCGCAACGTGGCGATTCCCGCCGACGTGCACGTGGTGGTCACCCGCGACTACGGCCAGACCGCCACCGACAAGGCGGACAAGCTGATCCACAAGCTGATCTTCGCCACCTTGTCGGTGGTGCTGCTGGTGCTGCTGGCGTTGAGCTGGCGCGCGGCGGTGGTGGTCGGCAGCGCGGTGATCGTCACCCTGGCGCTGACCTTGTTCGCCTCGTGGGCGATGGGCTTCACCATCAACCGCGTCTCGCTGTTCGCGCTGATCTTCTCGATCGGCATCCTGGTCGACGACGCCATCGTGGTGGTGGAGAACATCCACCGGCACATGGCCGGATCGGAGACGACTCGGGGCGGACGCACCTTGCGCGAGGCGATCCCCGAGGCGGTCGGCGAGGTCGGCGGGCCGACCATCCTGGCCACCTTCACGGTGATCGCCGCGCTGCTGCCGATGGCCTTCGTGTCCGGCCTGATGGGGCCGTACATGCGGCCGATCCCGATCAACGCCTCGGCCGGCATGCTGCTGTCGCTGGCCGTCGCGCTGGTGGTCACGCCGTGGCTGGCGCTGAAACTGCTCGGCCACCACAGCCACGCCGAAGCCGCGCCGGGGAACGCCGACAGTGCGAATGACAGCCGCCTGCACCGCACGTTCCGACGGCTGATGCTGCCCTTCCTCGATGGCCCCCGCGCGCCGCGCCGACGGCACCTGCTGTTCGCCGCGATGGGCGCACTGGTGCTGGGGGCGGTGGGCCTGGTGGTGGTCAAGGCGGTGGTGCTGAAGATGCTGCCGTTCGACAACAAGTCCGAGTTCCAGGTGGTGGTGGACATGCCCGAGGGCAGCACGCTGGAGCGCACCAACCGTTTGCTCGGCGAGCTGGCGCAGGCGGTGGCCAAGCTGCCCGAGGTGAAGGACTGGCAGGGCTATGCCGGCACCGCGTCGCCGATCACCTTCAACGGGCTGGTGCGCCAGTACTACCTGCGCAGCGGCCCGATCGTGGGCGACCTGCAGGTGAACCTGGTCGACAAGCACGAGCGCTCGCGGCAGAGCCACGCCATCGCGCTGGCCGTGCGCCCGGCGCTGGCGCAGATCGGCGCGCGCTACGGCGCCTCGGTGAAGGTGGTCGAGGTGCCGCCGGGGCCGCCGGTGTTGGCGCCGATCGTGGCCGAGGTCTACGGCCCGGACTACGCCACCGTGCGCAAGGTGGCGCTGGGGCTGGAACAGGATTTCAAGGCCAACCCGGACATCGTCGACGTCGACACCAGCGTGGAAGCGCAGGCGCCGCGCGACGTGCTGGTGGTCGATCGCGCCCGCGCGGCGCGGCTGGGGCTGGATCAGGCAAGCATCGCGCAGGCGCTGCGCACCGCCTTGTCCGGCGACGACGCCAGCTGGCTGATGGACGGCCACGCGAAGTACGCGGTGCCGATCCGCCTGCGCCTGGGCGCGGGCGACCAGGCGTCGATGGAGCAGTTGCTGGCGCTGCGCGTGCGTGCGGCCGGCGGTGCGTTGGTGCCCCTCTCCGAGGTGGTCCGCGTGCAACCGGCGCAGCGCGAGCAGGCGATCTGGCACAAGGATCTGCTGCCCTATGCCACCGTCACTGGCGACGACGCCGGCAGCACCGACAGTCCGCTGTACGGCATGTTCTCGCTGGTCGGCAAGCTCGGCCACGACAAGGTGGCGGGGCAACTGCTGCAGCAGCACTTCATCGCGCAGCCGACCGATACCACCGATGCCGCGGTGAAGTGGGACGGCGAATGGCAGATCACCTACGAGACGTTCCGCGACATGGGCCTGGCCTATTCGGCGGGCCTGCTGCTGATCTACCTGCTGGTGGTCGGCCAGTTCAAGAGCTACCTGGTGCCGCTGATCATCATGGCGCCGATCCCGCTGACCGTGATCGGCGTGATGCCCGGGCATGCCCTGCTGGGCGCGCAGTACACCGCCACCTCGATGATCGGCATGATCGCGCTGGCCGGCATCATCGTGCGCAACTCGATCCTGCTGATCGACTTCATCAACCACGCGCTGGCCGCCGGCCAACCGTTGCGCGATGCGGTGATCGACGCCGCGGCGGTGCGCGCCAAGCCGATCGTGCTGACCGGCCTGGCGGCGATGATCGGCGGCTTCTTCATCCTCGACGATCCGATCTTCCAGGGCCTGGCGGTGTCGCTGATCTTCGGCATCCTGGTCTCCACCGCGCTGACCCTGCTGGTGATCCCGCTGCTGTACTACGCCTGGCTGCAGCGGCGCGCCGGGCCGGATGGCCGATTGTCGCAGGCGCCGCCGGCTTGACCCCGGTCAGGCCGGAGTGCGGGCGCCGGGCGCTAGCATGCATGTGTCCGCGGCGTCCGCGCCGCCAAGCCGGAGATATCCGCATGAAAGCTGTACGCATTCTTCTCGCCAGCGCCTGTGCGCTCGGCCTTGCCACTGCGGCGCAGGCCGGTCTGCAACACGCCCACGCCGAGCACGACAGCCACGCGGCACACGCCGCCAGCGCCGCCACGCAGGTGCCGGCGCAGCGCTGGACACCGGATGCCCCGCTGCGCGCGGGCATGCGCCGCGCGCACACCGCGGTGGCCGAGCTGGCCCACTACGAGATGGGCCACATGAGCGCGCCGATGGCGGTCGATCGCGCCACCGAGGTGGAGAGCGCGGTGACCTACATGTTTGCCAACTGCAAGCTGTCGGCCGAGCCCGATGCCGCGCTGCACGGCATCCTGGTGCCATTGCTCACGGCCGCGCAGGCGCTGAAGGCCGACCCGGCGAAGGTGTCCGCGGTGGCCGACATGCGCGCGGCGATCGCGCATTACCCGCAGTACTTCGACGATCCCGGCTGGGACAAGCCGGTGCCGGCCGAACACGTGATGCACGACGAGCCCTGAACATCGCGCCGCGCCCGTGATCAGCCGATGCCGCCCAGCGCCGCGGCGGCATCGCGCGCGGCGATCCATTCCTCGTTGGTCGGCTCGACGCCGACGATCACGCGACTGCCGTCGGCGGAGACGATCGGCGCGTGCGCGGTGTTGCGGTCCTCGTCCAGCGCGACGCCGAGGAAGGCGAGATCGCGGCACACGCGTTCGCGCACGAAGGCGTTGTGCTCGCCCACGCCGGCGGTGAACACCAGCAGGTCGAGTCCGCCCAGCACCGCCGCCAGCGCGCCGATCTCGCGGACGATGCGGCGCACGTAGAGTGCGAGCGCCAGGCGTGCGCGTTCGCCGGGCTCGCCCGCGTCGCCTTCGTGCTGCACGATCACGCGCGGTTCGGACGACACGCCGGAGACGCCGAGCAGGCCGCTGCGGTGGTAGAGCAGGTGGCCCACCTCTTCGAGCGAGAGCTTCTCGATCTCCATCAGGTACAGCAGCGCGCCGGGGTCGAGTGCGCCGGTGCGCGTGCCCATCATCAAGCCGTCGAGCGCGGAAAATCCCATCGTGGTGGCGACGCTCCGGAGGTTGCGCATCGCGCACAGGCTGGCGCCGCTGCCCAGGTGCGCGACGATGGTGCGCCCGCGTGCGGCCTCGCCGTGGCGTTCGGCCAGCGCGGTCGCCATGAACGCATACGACAGGCCGTGGAAACCGTAGCGGCGCAGGCCTCGCTGCCAGGCATCCCACGGCAGCGGCAGGATCTGCTCGACCGTCGGCATGGTGTGATGGAAGCCGGTGTCGAAACAGGCAACCTGCGGCAGCTCGGGCGACTCGCGCAGCAGGATCTCGATCGCCTCCAGCGCGAACGGCTGGTGCAGCGGCGCCAGCGGCACGTAGCCCGCCAGGTCGGCCAGCACGCCGGCATCGATCCGCGTGGGCTCGAAGTAGCGGCTGCCGCCGTGCACCACGCGATGCGCGACCGCGGCGAGGCGTCGGCCGTCCAGCCGCGCGCGCACGCGCTGCAGGATCAGCGTCAGCGCCGCGCGGCAGGGCTGTGCCGGGTCGAGCGCAATCGCGAACGGCGCGACCCCGGTTTCGCCGAAGTCGGGCGTCGGGCCACCGATGCCCTGCACCTTGCCGTTCCACACCGGCTTGCGCGGCAGCGGCACGGCGGCCGCGTCGAACAGCGCGAACTTGATGCTCGACGAGCCGCAGTTGAGGACCAGGATCAGGGGCGTCATGGTCGCGGTCGGATCAAGGCGGGCTGGTGCGGTAGTGGTGCGCCAGCAGCAGCGCGATGGCGCACGAGGCGAGCCGCGAGCGGCGCGAATCGGAGCGGCTGGTGAGCACTATCGGCACGCGCGCGCCCAGCACGATGCCGGCGCTGTCGGCATGGCCCATGTATTCCAGCTGCTTGGCCAGCATGTTGCCGCTTTCCAGATCGGGCACCACCAGAATGTCGGCCTGCCCGGCCACGGCTGAGACGATGCCCTTGACGCGCGCGGATTCGGGCGAGACCGCGTTGTCGAACGCCAGCGGCCCGTCCAGCAGGCCACCGGTGATCTGGCCGCGGTCGGCCATCTTGCACAGCGCCGCCGCATCCAGCGTGGACGGCATGCGCGGGTTGACGGTTTCCACGGCGGCCAGGATCGCCACCTTCGGCTCGGCCACGCCGAGGACGTGGGCGAGGTCGATCGCGTTGCGCACGATGTCGGCCTTGTCCTCCAGCGTCGGCGCGATGTTGATGGCCGCGTCGGTGATGATGAACGGGCGCGGATAGGCGGCCGTCTCCATCACGAAGCAGTGGGTGATGCGCCGCTTGGTGCGCAGCCCGGCGGCGGTCGGAACGATCGCGGCCATCAGTTCGTCCGAATGCAGGCTGCCTTTCATCAGCGCATCCACCTCGCCGCGGCAGGCCATCGCCGCGGCTTCGGCCGCGGCGGCGTGGCTGTGCGGCACGTCGATGCACTGGATGCCGTCCAGGTCGATCCCGGCTGCCGCGGCAGCGGCCTGCAGCCTGGCGCGCGGGGCGACCAGCACCGGCCGGATGATGCCGGCATCGCGCGCGTCGATCGCGCCGGCGAGGCTGAGTGCGTCGCAGGGATGGACGACCGCCATGCGCACCGGCTCCATCGCCTGCACGTGGGCAATCAGGCGTTCGACCCCGCGCAGCACGGGTTGCGCCGACGGCGCATGAACGGTGCTGGCAGGCTGGCTGCGGCTCATGGTGTGTCCCTGGGTTTTGGCGTCGACGATCGGCTTGCGGCACCGATGCATGGACGCTAGCTGAAGAGGCGCGGCGCGCGCAAACCGGCCTGGACCGGCGATTCAGTGCGCGAGAAACAGCGGCAGGCTCGCGTTCCTGAGCATCCAGCGCGTGACGCCGCCCATCGCCAGCTCGCTGAGGCGCGAGCGGCCCCAGGCGCCCATCACCAGCAGGTCGGCATCGAATGCCCGGGCGGCGGCCAGCAGCGCGGGGCCTTCGTCGTGTTCGGCCGGGAACGGCTGCCATTGGGCCTCGATGCCGTGGCGCGCGAACCAGCCGCGCAGCGGCAGCGGCGGCGGACTGATGCCGGGCAGGCCGCCACGCTCGCCATCGAGCACCCGCACGACGGACGCCTGTGCCAGCAGCGGCAGCGCAGCCTTCACCGCCTGCGCGGCTTCGCCGGAGCCGTTCCATGCGATGACGATGCGCCGGGCCTGCAGCGTGTCGCCGCCGATGTCGGGCATCAGCAGCATCGGCGAGGCGCGGGCGAACAGCGCGCGCGTGACATCGTCGACACCGGGCGCGGCATCCGGATCGCTGACCTTCAGTTCGCCGATCATGAAATCGGCCAGCCGCGAGCGCTTGCCCAGCGCCTGCCCGGAGATGCCGCGCATCACCTCCCATTCGCCCTCGACGCCCGCGCTTCGGCACTGCTGCAGCCACCAGTCGCGTCGGGCCAGCGCCGCCTGTTCCTCGGCGGCCAGCACGTCGATCACGTCCGGTATCGCCATCAGCGAAGGGCACACCGCGACCACCTGCAGCCCGGTGACGAAGGCGCTTTGGCGCTTGGCCAGCGCCAGCGCCGCACCCGGCCACGACGGGTTGTCCGAGGTCCCGCCGACGTTGACGATGATGTCCAGCACGATCTCTCCCGCACCGGCCGTGATGGCCGGGCACGCTGGCATGCTCTGGCCGATGGCGCCGCGCGGTTTTGACCGTGGTCAAACCCCGGCACGAAAGCGGCGTGACCGGGCCGGCGGCGCGCCGCGGGACCCGACGGCCTACGCCATGTCGATGTCGCCGCCGCAAAGTTCGTCGAGCAGGTCGCGGCGCAGGATCTGCACCGACTTGCGATTCACCGAGAGGATGCCGGCCGATTCCATCTTGCCGAACAGCCGGCTGACCGTCTCCAGCGCCAGCCCGAGATAGTTGGCGATGTCCTCGCGCGACATCGGCAGGATCAGCGCCAGCGGGTCGCGCGACAGGCGCGCATAGCGGTCGGACATGCGCCGGATGAAGAACGCCAGCCGCCGCTGCGCCTGCTGCTTGCCCATCAGCACCAGGTGGCTCTGCTCGTTGACCAGCGCGCCGCTGATCACCCGCATCAGCTGGTGGTTCAGCGCCGGCAGGTTGGCGGTGGCCTCCTGCAACTGGGCGTAGCGTAGTTCGCACACGCTGGAGCGTTCCAGCGTCTGGGCGGTGCACGGGTAGTGCTCGTTGATGAGGCCGCCGATGCCCATGATGTCGCCGGGCAGGTGGAAACCGAGGATCTGCACGTCGCCTTCGGAACCTTCCACGAAGGTCTTAAGCGCGCCGGCACGCACCACGTACAACGCGCTGAACTTGCGCCCCTGCGGGAACAGCGTCTGCCCGCGATCGAGCGGCAGCATGTCGTGCGCGGAGGCGTTGAGCGTGTGCAGGTCGCCCGCGCTGAGTCCCACCGGCAGCTGGAAATCGTGGATCGCGCAGTAGCCGCAGTTGCGCCTGAGCTCGTCAAGATCGAGATCTGATGTCATGCCGTTCGACGCCCTCGCTGCCTTCAATGGCTCATCCGCCGGCACACGTGGCAGCAGGATCGAACCTGCCGTGCGTCCATCGACGGGTGGCTCAGATTAACCCTTCTGCCGTCGGGCGGGCGCATCGCCCTCATTCGCATTCGGGCCGCGCCGCGATCGCCATGCCGTCGTCCGCGTCGACCAGCAGCTGCCGGTGGATGCGCTCCAGTTCGCGCAGCAGGCTTTCGCGCGCTTCGGCGGCGTACGGATTTTCGCGCTGGATCGCGCCGAACAGGTGGCCGGCATCGCCGCGCACCGCCTCCAGCATGCGCTGCAGGCCCTGGAACGACGGCGGCGCCATCGGCATGGCCTCGTCCACGCCCATGTCGATCAGCCCCTTGGCGATGAAGAACGCCAGGGCGTGCGTGCCGGCCATGGCGCGGTCGTGGCTTGCCGGGTCCTGCACGATGACCTCGCAGTCCAGCGCGCGGAACAGTTCGCCGGCGCGCGCGGCAGCTTGCGGGTGCGCCGCGGCGGGGCACAGCACCACGCGGCGCGGGTGGTCGCCACGGGCCAGGCTGATCGGACCGAACAGGGGATGCGTGCCGAGGTGCGGGATGTCCATGCCGAGCAGCTCGTCCATCAGCGCGCAGGGATGCAGCTTGACGCTGCCCACGTCAAACACGGTCTGCCCGGCGTGCAGCAACGGGCGCAATGCCAGCAGCGCGGCGCGCAGCTGCGGCACCGGCATGGCCAGCACGATCCAGCTGGCGTCGGCAGTTGCGGCGACCAGCGAGGGCGCCGCCAGCTCCGCCGGCACCGTCGCCTGCGGGTCGAACACCTGCACCGGATGGCCGGCCTGCAGCAGCAGTTCGACGAAGGCCTTGCCGAAGCGGCCGTAGCCGAGCACGGCCACGCGCGGCAGCGCGGCGCTCACGGCGGCGCGACCGTCGTCGCCAGCAGGCGGCGCACGCGCCGGCCGAGGAAATCGAAATAGCGGTCGATGTAGCTGATGCCGTTCTCGTGGTCGATCAGGAACGGGTTCATCAGCGTATGGCGCAGGATCAGCAGGCGGTCGTCGTCGGCCACGAAGCTGGCCGGGTCCAGCCCGAGTGCGGCGAAGATGCGCGCGGTCTGCGCCGTGCCGAGCATGTCCGCGCGCAGGCTGGTCACCGAGCCGAAGAACTCCTTGGTCTGCAGTGGCTGGCGCGGATCGCAGCGCAGTTCGTCGTGCAGCGCGCGCACGAAGGAGTTGGCCGTCGCCACCGACGTGTTGCCGCGCGGGTTGAGCGCGAGGCAGACCAGGTTGCTGTCCGGCGCGAACGGCACCAGCGCGTGCACGCCGTCGGCCAGCTCCAGCGCGAAGCGCTGCGCACGCGCGTGGAAGGTCTCGGCGGCGCGCACGGTGGCACGCGGCAGGGCGCCGAAGTGGGCATGGTCCAGCGGCAGCACCTTGTGCGTCACGTACACCGCGGCCGCCGCGGCGCCGGATTTGGAACCTTCCGGGATGAACTGGCCGAGGCTGCGGTAACGCGCCAGGTAATCCTTCGGCGTGCCGCCGTGGAATACGTAATCCGCGCGCTCGGCCAGCAGCGCCATCGCGCGGTGGTCGCGGCAGACGAAGGCACCCGAGCCGTAGGGCAGGTAGCCGAGCTTGTGCGGGTCGACGGTGGCCGAGTCGGTATCGCCCAGCGCGGCGAAGGCGGCGTGCACTGCCGGCGTGGGGAACTGCACGTAGTCGGCGGCCACTTCATCGCGTGCGCGCAACGAGCCGTCCTCGTGGCGGAACACGGTGGCTAGGTAGCCGCCCCAGGCGGCGTCGACGTGCACGGCGAAGTCCAGCCCGCGCCCGCGTGACGCCTGCCGTGCGGCCAGCACGGCGTCGATCGGGTCGATGGTGCCGTACTCGGTGCCGCCGAGCACGGCCACGCACATCAGCACACTCTGGCGTTCGCGCGCACAGCGTTCCAGCGTGTCGCACAAGGCGGCGCCGTCCAGCCGCATGCCGTCGGTGGGCAGCAGTTCGAGCTGGTCGCGGCCGAGGCCGAGCAGCTTCAGCCCCTTGCTCCACGAGTAGTGCGCGGTGACCGGCGCCAGCACCAGCGGGACCTTCAGCTGCACATGCGCGGCGAAGAAGCCGACCAGGCCGCGCTGTTCGATGCGCTCGCGCTCGACGCGCCGCAGCCAGCGCGAACGTTCGGCCGGCGTCTGCGCGGCGAGCCAGGCTTGCCACGCCGTCAGCAAGGCGATGCTGTCGGCCTGGGTGAGGTTGAAGGCGCTCCAGTCGTCCGTCGGCAGGTCGAGATCCGGCACCTGCGCCGCGCGCAGCGCCACCGGGAATGCCTTCAGCGCCAGCGCCAGGCGCAGCGCCTGGTAGTTGGCCAGGGTGCCGCCGGAGGTGAGATGGCCGAACGCGCAGGCGTCCTGCGCCGGATCGTGCGGGTAGCCGAGCATGCGCGCCAGCTGCAGGCCGGCCTGCACCTCCATGTCGACGGTGACCGGGGCGGCGTCCTCGCTGACGTTGTTGGGGTTGTACGGCAGCGTCAGCATCTGCGCGGCCAGCCCCGGCAGCAGCAGGTCGCTGGCCATGTGCCCGATGTAGCGCGGGCTGTGGAACGGCACCGACTTCTTCAGCGCGGCGGAGAGCTGGTGCAGCTCGCGGCGCATGCGCGATTCGAAGGCGAGGTAGTCCGGGTGGTGCGCGGCGCCGGTGCCGATCGCCGGCGGATCTTCGGGGTGGAAATTGCGCCGCCAGTACACGTGGTCGCGCAGGAACTCCACCAGCATCTTCTCCAGCAGCGTGTCGTTCTCGCCGTAGGGGCCGAGGAAGCACGCGTCCAGCGTGTGGTCGCGCGAGACGTCGTGGTTGAACGGCTGGGCCGCGCTCATGCCAGCCATCCGTGCAGCCAGCCCAGCGGGTGGTGCATGCGCGCGACGCCGAGCATCCAGGTATAGGTGGCCAATGCAGCCACGTAGAAGATCATTCGGGCGCGCGGCGCATGCACGCGCTTCATCGCCAGCATGGCCAGCGCAACGTAGGCAAGCAGCAGGATCAGCTTGACCGTGAGCCAGCCGTTGGCGAACAGCGCACCGGGCAGGATCGATACCAGCATCAGCGCGGCGGTCAGCAAGACGGTGTCGATGGTGTAGCTGAGCAGGCGCAACGGCGCGCCCTGCGCCACGCCGGCCAGCCGCGTCTGTGCCATCAGCCCGCGCAGCGCGAACAGGCCGCCGCTGAGCAGCACGCAGAGGATGTGGACGGCCTTGATCTGGGGGTAGAACTCGATCATTTCGGCGCCGGGATTCGTGATTCGGGACTTGGACAAGCATCAGGGCGCGCCATGTGGCGCGCCCTGATGTGGGTCATGCGCTCTCGGACGCTGCGTCCGGCAGCGGCGTGGCGGCGACCCGTCGTTTCGGCCACAGCCACAGCGAGGCGACGAAGCCGGCGATCAGCATGGCGCCGATGGCGAACACGGTGTCGCCGGGCACGCGCATCCACACCAGCAGGTGGATCAGCGGACGGTCCATGAACTCGGCCGAGCGGGCGAACCAGTAGCCGTGCTCCAGCACCGCCTTCAGTTGCAGGATGCCCAGCGGCAGCAGGGTCAGCACGGCCATCAGGCCCAGGCCGAGGTTGAGTGTCCAGAACGAACCCTTCAGCCAGCCCTCGCGCCATTCGGCCTGCGGCTTGATGCCGCGCAGGCAGAACAGCATCAGGCCCATGCCGAGCATGCCGTAGACGCCGAACAGCGCGGTGTGGCCGTGCGCGGCGGTGAGGTTGAGGCCCTGCATGAAGTACAGCGCGATCGGCGTGTTGACCAGGAAACCGAGCAGGCCGGCGCCGACCAGGTTCCAGAAGCTCACCGCCACGAAGAACATGATCGGCCAGCGGTAGCGCGCCATCCACGGCGCGGCGTGCTGCTTCTTCCAGGTGTCCCAGGCTTCCAGCCCGATCAGTGCCAGCGGCACCACTTCCAGCGCCGAGAAGCTGGCGCCGAGCGCGATCACCGCCGTGGTGGTGCCGCTGAAGTACAGGTGGTGCAGCGTGCCCAGCACGCCGCCGGCCATGAACACGATGGTGGCGAACAGCACGCTGGTGGTCGCCGTGCCCACGCGCAACAGGCCGAGGCGCACGAACAGGTAGCTGATCACCGCGGTGGCGAACACCTCGAAGAAGCCTTCCACCCACAGGTGCACCACCCACCAGCGCCAGTACTCCACCATCGCGATGTGGGTGTGTTCGCCCCACATCAGGCCGGCGCCGTAGAGCAGGCCGATCGCCACGGTGGAGAGAAACAGCAGGCCCACGATGGAGGCGCCTTCCTTGCCGCCGCGCATCGCCGGCCACAGCGCGCGGCCGACCAGGAACAGCCACAGCATCAGGCCGATGAACAGGAAGATCTGCCAGAAGCGGCCGAGGTCGACGTATTCCCAGCCCTGGTGGCCGAACCAGAAGTTCTTCGACAGGTCCATCTTGTCCATCACCGCCATCCACTGGCCGGCAAACGAGCCGACCACGATGACCAGCAGGCACACCCACAGGAAGTTCACCCCGAGCCGCTGGTATTTCGGCTCGTGGCCGGAGATCAGCGGCGCGATGTACAGGCCGGTGGCCAGCCACGCGGTGGCGATCCACAGCACGGCCAGTTCGGTATGCCAGGTGCGGGTGAGGGCGTAGGGCAGGTAATTCGCCAGCGCGAAACCGTAGGCCTGCTGGCCTTCCACCTGGTAGTGCGCGGTGGTGGCGCCGAGCAGGATCTGCACCAGGAACAGGCCGATCACCGTCCAGAAATACTTGGCGGTGGCCTTCATCGACGGCGTGGGTTTCAACTCGGTGAGCGGATCGCGCGCGGGGATCGGCGGCAGCGGCTCATGGCTCACCTGGCGCGCGTGGTGCCAGCCGAGCAGGCCGATGCCGAGGATCAGGAACAGCACGCTGAAAACCGACCACATGAAGTTGGCCGCGGTCGGCGTGTTGCCGGCCAGCGTGTCGTGCGGCCAGTTCTGCGTGTAGCTGATGGCGCTGCCCGGGCGTTCGGCCGCGGTGGCCCAGCTGGCCCACCAGAAGAACGCGGTGACTGCGCGGCGCTGGTCAAGCTCGGCGATGGTGTTGTCGCGCATCGCGTAGGTTTCGCGCAGCTTGGCGGTGGCCGGGTCGTTGCTGAACAGGCTCATGTAATGCGCGCCGACCACCAGCATCGCCTGCGCGCGCAGCGGGGAGACGTAGATGGTGCCCTTGGCCGGGTCCCAGGTGTTGGTGCGCAGCTCGCGCTGCACGCGCGAGCGCAGTGCGGCCTGTTGCGGCGCGTCGAGTTCGGCGTAGGAGCCGGCGCCTTCGTCGCGCGCCAGCAATTCCAGCATGGCCACGCCTTCGCGGTGCAGCCAGTCGGCGCTCCAGTCCGGCGCGAGCAGCGCGCCGTGGCCCCAGATCGAGCCCAGCTGCTGGCCGCCGATGCGCTGCCAGACCTGCTTGCCCAGCTCGATGTCGTCGCCGGTGAACAGGGTCTCGTTGCCGCTGGTGACCACCGCCTGCGGCAGTGGCGGTGCGTACTGGTGCACCTGGTCACCCACCCACAACAGCACGCCAAACGAGGCGATCAGCAAGGCCGCCAACCCCAGCCAGAGTTTTCGAGTACTGCTCATTGCGCGACTCCCTGAAAGATGCGCGCATGCTCATTGACGGCTGCCGGATCGCTCTTGATGCAGGTCAAGCGGTCCAGCGCTCGCCGTGCGCGAATTGTCGCGGCCGGCGCCCGGGCGCGTGGCATCATCGGCACGACGCATGACGCGGAGGGATGGCACACAGCAATGAACGAACGACCCGGATCGAAGGACGCCCGTTTTCCGCTGCTGCTGCTGGCCGCCTTCCTGGTCGTGGCGGTAGCGCTTGCCATCGCGCCGCACTATCGCCAGGACTGGTTGCTGGAGAACCTGCTGGTGATGCTGGCGTTGCCGGCGCTGGTGCTGGGGTTCCGCCGGCTGCGCTTTTCCGATGCCAGCTACGCGGCGCTGTTCGTGTTCCTCGTGCTGCACGAGATCGGCGCCCACTACACCTATGCCGAAGTGCCGTGGGATCGCTGGTTTGCCGCGCTGTCCGGCTTCTCGCTGCACGACGCGTTGGGCTTGTCGCGCAATCCCTTCGACCGTGCCATCCATTTCGCCTACGGCCTGCTGCTGACGCCGGCGGTGGTGGAACTGGTCGCTGCGCGCACGGTGTCGCCGGGCGCGTGGCGCTGGATCGTGCCGGTCAGCATGGTCACCGCCAGCTCCGCCTTGTTCGAGCTGTTCGAATGGGCTGCCGCGGTGTGGTTCGGCGGCGACCTGGGCGTCGCCTACCTCGGCACCCAGGGCGATCCGTGGGATGCGCAGCAGGACATGCTCCTCGCCCTGCTGGGCAGTGTCGTCACCGTGGTCGTGCTGGCGGTCGTGAGCGAGCATCGCCGCCGGCGGGCCGCTGCATCCGCCAACCAATAGCGCCTGCGCCGCTGCGGCGGCACGTCGGCTAGTGCTGCATCAGCACCGGGATGGTGGCTTCCTCCAGCACGCGCCGGGTGGCGCCGCCGAACACGCGTTCACGCATGCGCGAATGGCCGTAGGCACCCATCACCAGCAGGTCGGCGTCGATGTTGCCGGCTTCCTGCAGCAGGATTTCCCCGGCCATCGCCGAGGAGGCGCGGACGTAGCTGGGCCGGGGCGTGATGCCGTGACGCAGCAGGTAGACGAACGGGTCGAAGCGCGGATACGCATCGTCGCCGTTGCCCAGGTCGCCGTCGACCAGGGTCACCTGTTTCGCCACCTTGAGGAACGGCAGCGCGGCGTGGATTGCGCGGATCGCCTCGGTGCTGCCGTTGCAGGCGATCACGATGCGCTCGAAGGGGATCTCCCGCCGCCATTGCGGAGGCAGGACCAGGCACGGCACGCCGCAGGACAGGATCGCTTCGCCGAGAATGTCGAGCAGGCTCGATGCGTGCACCATGTCGCGCTCGATCACCGCCAGGTCGTGCCGTGCGCCGAGCCGGCGCAAGGTGGATGCGATGTCGGTCCGGGCGATGACCCAGTCGGCGTTGCGCAAGCCGGACTGGCGTGCAAAGGCTGCGAAGGCGGCGTGCTCGTCGGCGGATTCGATGCGCGGTTCGAGCAGCAGGCCGAGCACGGTGGGCTCGCTGCCGGCTTTGCCGCCGGTGGGTTTGCGCAGCGCCGGGTCGATGAAGCATCCGGTCAGGTTGGCCTCCCAGCGCAAGGCGATGGCGATGGCGGCGACGGCAGCCGGGCTCCACGGCTCGGTCGCGGTCACCAGCGCGAGGATGTCGCCCGGGCGCGTCGTGCGCGGTATTTGTTCGGTGCTTGTCATGGCGATGCGGCCCGGGTTCGGCGTCGTTCAAAGATCCAGGGTGTGGATCACCTGCGTGGCGTCGTCCGGGTCGATCCGGCGCTGGAAGCCGAGGTAGCCGGCCAGTTCGCGCATCGGTTCGTTCTCCGCGGCATCGATCGAGAACATGGTGTGGAACCCGTTCTTGCGCGCGATGTCGATCAGGCGCCGCATCAACAGCACGGCGAGGCCGCGCTGGCGCCAGTCGTCGGCCACGGTCACCGCGCATTCGCACTGCTTCTCGTCGCCGCTGGCGCCGTAGCGGCTGACGCCGACCATGCGCAGTTCGCCGTTGTCGTGGGCGAGCGCGACGAAGGCCATGCGGCTGCGCTGGTCGACATCCATCAGCTGGTCGAGCAGGGCCGGGCTGGCTTCCTTCAATTTGCCCAGGAAGCGGAAGCGGCAAGCCTGTTCCGACAGGCGCTTGATGAAAGCCGTTTCGCGTTGGCGATCCTCCGGGCGCAGCGGGCGGATCAGCACCGGGCTGCCGTCGTTCAGGGTCTCGATCCAGTGGGTGCCTTCGATGGCGCCGAACGGCGTGGCGGAAGCAGTGTGGTGGTCGGCGGAACGGATCTCGGACATGGGCGGTTCCCGATGGTGCAACGTGATGCTCATTCGTGCCGGATGGACGGCCACTCGGCGCAGCCTTGCCGGATCAGTTCTACGCCGGGTCGTGCGGGTCCGAGTTGACCGCGGTCAATTTGGACAGGCGCGCGGACATGCGGCAATCGGCCGCTGCCGTGGCGCTTTTCGTGCGCATTTGACCGGGATCAAACCACGCTGACGCCGTTCATCGCAGGCTGCGGGCATGGGCCGGATCGAGGCCGCCGAAACACCACCTGCGGAGATCGCCGTGAACTGGAAAAACACCACCGACCGTTACGGCTCACTGTCGATCGGCATGCACTGGCTGATGCTGCTGTTGCTCGTTGCCGTGTACGCCTGCATCGAGCTGCGCGAGTTCTACCCGCGCGGCAGCGACCTGCGCGACGGACTGAAAACCTGGCACTTCATGCTGGGCCTGAGCGTGCTCGCGCTGGTCTTCGTGCGGCTGGCGATCCGCCTGGTGTCGGGCCCGATCCCGCCGATCCGGCCGGCACCGCCGGTGTGGCAGGAGCGCCTGGCCGCGCTGATGCACCTGGCGCTGTACGCCTTCCTGATCGCGATGCCGCTGCTCGGCTGGCTCACCCTCAGCGCTTCGGGCAAGCCGATCCCGTTCTTCGGACTGCAGCTGCCGGCGCTGGTGGGTGCGGACAAGGCACTTGCCGATTCGCTGAAGGAGATCCACGAAACCATCGGCACGATCGGCTACTACCTGGTCGGCCTGCACGCGGCGGCGGCGCTGGTCCACCACTACGTGAATCGCGACGACACCTTGCGGCGCATGCTGCCGCGGCATGGCCGACAACTCTCGTAAGCTCGCCGCATGAAGAAAGGCCGCCGGGTTGCCGGCGGCCTTTCGTTTGCGGCTGCATGCCGTCGGGTGACGGACTCAGCTTTGCGCCGGCAGTACCCGCAGCAGCGGCGAGATGGCCGGTGCGCCGGCCCGCGCTTCCAGCGAGGCGATGAAGCGCCACACGAACAGCAGGGTGACCAGCAGCAGGCCCGGATAACCCACGCCGGCCAGCACGTAGGGCAGGGTGGGGTCGCCCGCCACGCGCACGTGCGGCAGGTTGAAGCTGAGCAGGCCGAGCGTGATGATCGTGCCGAACAGCCACATCAGCAGCAGCCAGATGCCGGCTTCGAATCCGGTCAGTGGTCGCCGCCAGCCGGTGGCCGGGTGCGGGGTCGTTTCGGCGTCGACGGCAGCCTGCGGACGCATGCGCCGGCCCAGGGTGAACAGGTCGTACGCCAGCACGCCGGCGCCGGTGCTCAGCACCAGGCCGAACAGCGGCAGCATGACCTTGTAGGTGCCCATGGCGCGGTTGACGTCGCCGCCGAACCAGTCCAGCCCCAGGATGCGATAGACATAGACCTGCACCGTGCCGCCGATGGCGAACGCGAACGCCATGCCCAGCACGCCGGTGAACACCAGCCAGAAACCGAGCTTGCCCAGGCGCGGATCGAACTGCGGCACCTTGCGCAGGATCGGCGTGGCGTAATACGCCGCGGCGATGCCGAGCATGCCGAAGGTGCCGAACAGCGCCAGGTGCGCGTGCCCGGCGGTGACCCAGGTGCCGTGCGACCACACGTTGGTCAGCGCGAAGGTCATCACGAAGCCGAGGATGCCGGCGCCGACCAGCTCCAGCACGGTCGAGCCGAGCAGGAAGTAGAACGCCGGCGCGTTTTCCAGCGGCCGCCTGTTGGTGTGCGCGTCCAGGTAGATGTGCCAGAAACAGAACACCAGCGGCAGCGGCTCCAGCGCGCTGAACAGCGAGCCCCAGAACTGCCAGAACTCCGGCGTGCCGATCCAGAAGTAGTGGTGCGCGTTGCCGATCAGCCCGGACAGCCACACCAGCGCGATGCCCCAGAACACGGCGAAGCCCACCGACTTCACGTCGGCCTTGAACATCAGCACCAGGAAGTAGCCGATCAGGCTGATGTGGATCACTTCCCACACGCCTTCCACCCAGTAATGCACCACGAACCAGCGGAAGTACTCCTGCAGGTCCAGCCGCGCCACGTAGAACAGGCCGAACACCCACACCACCGCCAGCGCGCCGACGCCCAGGCCCAGGCCCCAGTGCACCTCGTTCCATTCGCGCACGCGCGGGAACGTGCGCAGCACCACGAAGGCCAGGATCAGGAAGCCGACCAAGATCAGCAGGCCGGCGATGCGCCCGGCTTCGAGATACTCCAGCCCCTGCTGCAGCCACGGTTGCCCCAGCCACCAGCCGGCGATGCCGCGCTCGGCCAGGAACTGGGTGAAAAAGTTCCAGATCACGATGCCGATGACCGCGTAGAACAGGAACTTGACCAGCCACGGCGCCACCAGCTCGCGCTTCGCCAGCAGTGGCGCCACGAACAGGATCGCGCCGATGAAGCCGCAGACGATCCACATGATGCCGAGGTTGAGATGCTCGGCGCGGGCGACGTTGAAGTTGAGCCAGCCTTGCAGGATGGTCGGGTCGACCTGCTGCGCGGCCAGGATCATGCCGTAGATCACCTGCACCACGAACAGCACCAGCATCAGCATGAAAAAGCGCAGGCTCAGGCGTTGGGTCTGGTATTCGGTCTGCATCACTGCTTCTCCAGCGTGTGGAGGTAGGCCACGATGGCGTTGACTTCTTCGGTCTTGAGCAGGGTGTCGTAGGCCGGCATCACGCCCGGCGGATAACCGGCCACGATCTTCGCGTTCGGCTGGCGGATCGACTCGGCCAGGTAGGCGTCGTCGGCGGTGACCTTGCTGCCGTCGGCCAGGCTCACGCTGGATTCGTACAGGCCGCCCCAGCCCGGCCCCACCAGTCGCTTGTCGTCGCTGGCGTGGCAGGCCACGCAGCCGTAGTCCTTGACCAGTTGCGCGCCGAGCGCGGCGGGATCGCTGGCCGCTGCCGGCTTCGCCGCCGCGGCGGGCGCGGCCTGCGCCAGTGCGACGGTGCCGTGCGCCAACTGCAGGCGGCGATCCAGCGTGCCGGCCTCGACCTTCGGCGGCCAGCCCTCGGTGTTCATCGCCGAGGTGTACTTGAGGTAGGCGATCAGCTGGCCGATCTCGTCCTTGCTCAGCGGCAGGTTCGGCATCAGCGTGGTGCCGCCGCCGCGTCGCTGGATGCGGGCTGCCGCGCCGGGATACTTCTGCAGGTAGGCGTCGATGGTGTCGGTGCCGGTGCCGGCGTGCTGGTTCGGATCAAGCAGCTGGGCGCGCACTGCCGCCTCGGTCGGCCAGCCGCCGGCCGAGGGCAGGAACGCCGCCAGCCACGCCGGTCCGGCGTGCTTGTACACCTCGGTGAGGTCCGGCCCAAGATAGGCGCCGTTGCCGACCATGGTGTGGCAGCCCATGCAGTTGTAGGCCTGGAACACGCGCTTGCCGTCGTTGGCCTGGTACGGGCCGAAGCTCACCGTGTCGGGGGTGGCCTGCCCGCGCGAGGGCAGGAAGGAGAACACCGACAAGGCGATGAAGATCAGCGCCATGAGGCCCAGCAAAACCAGCGCGGCGCGGCGCCGCGGTTTTTCGCAACTGCTGTCACCCGATCCGCAGCTCATGGCCGGCTCCCCTTGTCGTCGACGGAAGGCGGCGTGGCCTGGGTGTCGTGCAGGAACAGGATGCGCAGGCTGCCGATGAACATGCAGAACACCCACACCGCCAGCACGAAGCCGACGGCGAAGTAGATCCACCACGCGAGGTGCGATTCGGCCCAATACTCGAAATCGCGCCAGAAAGGCCAGGACAACCAGAACGCTGCCACGCAGGCCAGCACCGAAAGCACGAGATCCGAAGCCCGCTGCGACATGCGATTCTCCCCTGGACTGTAAGTGAGCCTTGCCGGGAAACGCCGTGCACCGCGCGTCCCTCCCCCCGAGGAATCCGCGTCAGTCGCGCCGACTATAGGAACGGCATCCGGCGGCGCCTCTGATCCAGGTCAAGCAAAGTGGCCTTTGCCCGCCGCGTCACCCATCGCCGTGTGCGGCACGGTCGTGGACGGGCGCAGAGGGCGGCCTCCCCGTCGTCATGCCCGCTTTCGCCGCCATGGCGGCCCTGCGCTTCCGCGTTTCAGTCGCCCGGCCCCGCGCCGTCCCCGCCGACGCCGGACTGCAGGATGCGCCGTCGCACGCGCTGTTCTTCCGCGGGGCTGATCAGCCCTTCGTCCAGCAGCTCCTGCAGCACCTGCAGCTGGCGCAGGCGTCGTTGCGGCAGGGCCTGCGGCGACGCGGGCGCTAGCGTCGCCGGTGGCGTCGCAGCCGGTGCCGGGCGCGGTACTGGCGCCGCCTTCGCGGCGACGCAGTCCAGGCGCAGGTGCAGATCCTGCTTGAGGTCGCCCAGTGTCACGCGGTGCTGCAGCGGCTCGCAGCCGGCGTGGCGCAGCGTGACCGTGCCGTAGAGCGCGGCGCGTGCATCCGGATAGTTGTTCGGGTAGATGTCGCGTTCGCTGACGGTCAGCGGCGTGGTGCCGGCCACTCCGCCGATCAGCTCGACCTCGGCCGCCGAGGGAGTCGACTCGATGCGCAGCGTGCCGACCTGCAGCGCCTGCGCGTGGACGCCGGCACCGGCGGCAAACAGCAGCACGACCGCGCCGGTGTGCCATCGTGATCGTCTCGGCAGGCAGTGGGCGCGCATGTCAGAACGCCGTGTCGAAGCCGAACAGGATGTAGTTCTCGCGGCTCAAGTGGCCGGTGAAGTATGGGCCGGTCGGTGTGGTCTTGTTCTTGAAGTCGAGGTTGAGCTCGACGATGCCCTTGACGTTGCGCATGAAGTAACGGGAGGCGGTCAGGCTCAGGCTGTTGATGGCGATACCTTCGTAGATGGTGTTGCTGCGCGCGAAGTCGCCGGCGCCAGCGTAGTTGTACAGCGCCGAGAAGGCCCAGCGGTCGTTGGGTATCCAGTCGAGGCCGGCGAAGCCGCCGTTCCAGCGATAGTGGCGCGTCGGATCGACGTCCAGGAAACCGCGCCAGTCGTTCCACAGGTATTGCGCGTACCAGTGCACCTGCGCGCCGATGTCGCCGGAGGCATCCACGCCGACGACGCGCTTGTCGGTGTTGCGCTGACTCTTGTCCATGGCGGCCGGGCCGGTGGCGCCGCGCTGCTTGCCGCTGGCGCCGAACAGCCCCACGCCCACCGGGCCGATGTCGGTGCCGACGTGGGCAAAGACGGTCTTGGAGTTGTCGTTGTCGAACATCCGGTCCGGGCGCGAATAGCCGGTGCCGTTGATCTTGAAGTTGTCGGTGATGCCGTTGCCGTTGGTGAAGCCCAGGGTGATGCCGAACGGCCCGACGTCACGGTCGAACTGCACGCCGCGGTCGTAGGTGATGCCGGCCATGCGGTAGACCATGTAGTCCTGGAACGGCAGGCGGATCTCGCGCGGGAACATCGCGTCGGACAGCGAGAACTGACCGAGCATCATGCCGATGCCGCTGCCGAAGATGTCGGCGTGGCGGAACCAGGCGTCCTCCACCACGATCTCGCCGTTGCCGCCCTTCTCGGCCATGATGGCGTAGAAGTAGTAGGTGATGTCCTTGCTCAGCGGCGCGCTGGACAGCAGCTTGAGCAGGTACGGCGACTGGAAGTCGGTCGGCGCGGACTGGCGCGCGCCGCTGACCGGGTCGATCGCCTTGCCCTGGCGGGCCTGCACATAGGCCTGGGCGCGGATGGCCAGCGGCACGTGGTCGGGCAGCGCGAGGCGGTCGTCGCCGAGCTGGTCGGCGGTTTCCATCCAGTTCGGCAGGCGCATGTTGTTCGCGATGAACACTTCGCCGAACTTGTTGAGGCGCGGGAAGGCGGAGTGGCAGGCGGCGCAGCTGAGGTTGTAGCGGCGCGCGAACTCCGGCATCGCGGAGGCGTCCTGCGCCGGCAGCAGCGCCAGCCATGCGCTCAGCAGCAACAGCGGCACGCTGCGCAGCGTCGCGCAGAACAGGCGCCGGCACGTCGGTCGATCGCAGGGCGATGACGCGACCCGTCCGCCATCGGCGTCGTGCCGCGCAGGAAAGTCCAGGATGGCGGTCCGTTTCATCACACGTTGCTCCCGAGGCCGTGGGCGCCGAGCGAGCGACGGAGCACGTGCCAGCCGGCTCCGCTCGCGCGGCACAACCAGTCTAGGGTGGCGTGGATTGGCGGATTTGACGCACGTCAACCACGAAGCGTGTTGTCCGATGGAGCGTCAGCTCATCAGTCGATCTTGATCGGCTCGTGCAGCCCCGGCAGCTGGCAGGCAAGGCCGCGCGCTTGGAGCACATCGCGCATCACCTGCATGCCGCGGCCGTATTCGCCGTGCACCAGCAACACCTTGCGCCGCGGCGCGTCGCCCAGCCAGGCCAGCAGCGAGGGCTGGTCGGCATGGGCGGAGAAACCGTTGATGGTCCACACCTGGGCACGCACCGGAATCTCCTCGTTGAACACGCGCACGCTGGGCGCGCCATCGATGATCCGCCGCGCCAGCGTGCCTTCCGCGGCATAGCCGACGAACACCACGCTGCAGCGCTCGCGCCACAGGTTGTGCTTGAGATGGTGGCGCACGCGCCCGCCGTTGCACATGCCCGAGCCGGCCAGGATGATCGCGCCGCCGTCGACGTTGTTGATCGCCATCGACTCGGCCGTACCGCGGGTGAAATGCAGGCCGGGCATGGCGAACGGGTCGCCGTGTTGCAGTTCGTCCAGGAAGCCGTCGTCGAAGCATTCCGGGTGGCGGCGGAAGATCTCGGTGGCGGAAATCGCCATCGGCGAATCGAGGAACACCCGCACGTGCGGCGGGATCGCGCCGGCCGCGATGCCGCGGTGCAGGTAGTACAGGATTTCCTGGGTGCGTTCCAGCGCGAAGGTGGGGATCACCACGTTGCCGCGCCGGTTCACCGTGTCGCGGATGGCACGGTACATCTCGTCCACCGAATCGGGCACCGAGCGGTGCGGGCGGTCGCCGTAGGTGCTTTCCATCACCACGTAGTCGGCGGGTGGGGCAGGCGTTGGATCGCGCAGCAGCGGGCGCCCCGGGTTGCCGAGGTCGCCGGAAAACAGCATGCGCCGGGGCTGCTCGCCGTCGTCGATCTGCAGCAGGATCGAGGCCGAGCCGAGGATGTGGCCGGCATCGAGAAAGCGTGCGCTGATGCCATCGGTGACTTGCACGGTTTCGCCGTAGCCGGCGTCGTCGCCGAAGAAGTCCAGCGCGTGCAGCGCATCGTCCAGGGTGTACAGCGGTGGCGCCACCGTCTCGCCGCGGCGGTTGGTGCGTTGCGCGCGGCGCGCGTCCTCTTCCTGCAGGCCGGCGGCATCCAGCATCACCACGCGGGCCAGTTCGCGGGTGGCGGCGGTGGTGACGATGCGGCCGCGAAAGCCCCGGCACACCAGCAGCGGAATCCGCCCGCAATGGTCCAGGTGCGCGTGGGTCAGCAGCAGCACGTCGATGCTGGCCGGGTCGAAGCCGAACGGTTCGGCATTGGCCCGCTCGACCTCTTCGCTGCCCTGGAACATGCCGCAGTCGATCAGCACGCGGCGATCGTTGCAGGTGATCAGGTGGCAGGAGCCGGTGACCTGCTTGGCGGCACCGTGGCAGCTGTAAATGAGCATGATTTCCTCGACGGTGCGGGCGGCTGGCGCAGACTCTGGCAGGCCAGGCCAGTCGTCGGATTGATCGTCGTCAAATCGGGTGCCTGCCGACTATGCCATGGTCGGTCCGGTGCCGGCGTACTGCCGAGCTTGCGGAAGGCTCGCCGGAGTATGGGGGTGACGATGTTCACCGTGCCGTTCCATCACGATCTCGCTGTCGTACGGGGGTTCCTGAGCTTCTCGCGTGCATCTGCGCTGCTGGTCTGCGGGGCCGCGCTGATCGTGCTGGCCGGCTGGTGGTCGCAGCGTCCGCTGCTGACCACGATGTGGCCGGGACAGCCGGCGATGAGCGCGACTGCGGCGGTCGGATTCGTGTTGTGCGGAGGCTCGCTGCTGCTCAGCCACCATCCGGTGCCGTCGTGGTCCGGCATGGGCCGCTGGCTGTCGTTGGGCGTGCTGGCGCTCGGCGCGGCGACTCTGGCGGAGTATCTGTGGCTGGTCGACTTGCGTATCGATCGCCTGCTTGGCGAGCTGTCGGCTCGCGACTCCGGGCGCATGGCCGAACCGGTTGCGGCGGGCTTCGTGCTGCTCGGTGCGCTGGGCCTGCTGCCGGCGCAACGCTGGCCGCGCCTGCGCGACGCGCTGGCCCTGGTCGCGTTGGTCATCGCGATGAGCGGGCTGGCCTCCTATGGCATTGCGCTGGCCGGCAAGGGCGCCACGCCGTTCGGGCGCATGCCGCTGCACTCCACTTTGTTGCTGCTGCTGGCGACGCTCGGCTGGCTGTGCGCCTCGCCCACGCTCGGGCTGACCCGCGTGGCCACCGCCGACACGCTGGGCGGCGCCCTGGCGCGGCGGCTGCTGCTGCCGGCCTTGCTGCTGCCGGCGGTGTTCGCGTTCGTGTTCGAGTTGCTGCAGTCCTGGCTGGGCCTGCCCGAAGCGCTGGCCTTCGTGTTCGTGGCCCTGTTCAGCGGCGGCGCGGTGGCCGGGCTGGTGTGGTGGGTGGCCAACCTGTTCGACAAGCTGGAACGCCAGCGCCGCGAAAGCATCGCGTTGCGCAACGATGCCGGCACCGACATCCTCACCGGGCTGCCCAACCGGCGCGCGCTCGACGAGGCGCTGGCCGGCCTGCTGCGCGGGCAGCGCGAGCACGACACGACGTTCTCGCTGCTGATGCTCGATCTGGACCGCTTCAAGACCTTCAACGACGACTTCGGCCACCTGGCCGGCGACCAGGTGCTGCGCATCACCGGCCACCTGCTGCGCGCGGCGCTGCGCCCGGCGGACATGGCCGCGCGCTACGGCGGCGAGGAGTTCGTGCTGCTGTTGCCGGGTACCGACTTGAGCGGCGCCGGCGAGGTGGCGGCGCGCCTGCTCGACGCGTTCCGCGATTTCGCGTGGCCGCATCGCAAGGTGACGGTCAGCATCGGCGTGGCGCAGGCGGTCGCTGGCGACGCCGCGGAGGATCTGATCCGGCGCGCCGACTCCGCGCTCTACGATGCCAAACGCGGGGGACGCGACCGTGTGGTGGCCCTCGCGCTGCCGCCGGCGTCGCGCGCAGGAACCTACCCGCGCGCCGCCCTGGGTCCTTAAGACCCACGTAAGCCTTCCCGGTTGCAATGCTCCCCAAGGCAATCCTGCCGATACCGGAGACGCACCATGAAACGCATCGTCATCGCCCCGTTGTTCCTCGCCGCCGCCGTCCTGTCGGCGTCCGCCTTCGCCGCACCGCAATGCACCAGCGCACCGCGTGCGCAGTGGCTGACCGAAGCGGCGATGAAGCAGAAGGTGCTCGACCAGGGCTACACCATCAAGGTGTTCCAGGTCTCGGGCAATTGCTACGAGATCTACGGCAAGGACAAGGCCGGCAAGAACGTGGAGATCTACTTCGACCCCACCGACGGCCGCATCGTCAAGAAGAAGGGCGGTTGATCGTCACCTGACCCCTAGCGAGGACAAGCCATGAACGCGATGGTCAAAGTGTGGGACCCGCTGGTCCGCCTGTTTCACTGGTCGCTGGCGGGCTTGTTCCTCGCCAACTTTTTCACCGAGGACGGCGAGCTGGTCCACCGCGGGATCGGCTACGCCGTGCTGGCCCTGCTCGCGGTGCGTTTCGTGTGGGGCTGGGTCGGCACGCGGCACGCGCGCTTCGCCGACTGGGTGCCCGGCCCGCGCCGGCTGCGCGATTACCTGCGCGAGCGCCTGGCCGGGCGCTCGCGGCGGCAGCTCGGGCACAACCCGGCGGCCGCCGTGATGATCCTGGCCCTGCTCGTTGGCGTGCTGCTGGTCGGCGTCACCGGCTGGCTGCAGACCACCGACCGATTCTTCGGGGAGGGCTGGCTGGAGGAGCTGCACGAAGCGCTGGCCTACGGCGTGCTGGGACTGGTCGTGCTGCACGTGCTGGCCGCGGTGGGCGAGAGCGTGCATTACGGCGAGAACCTGGTCGCCGCGATGATCCACGGCCGCAAGCGCGCGCCATGAGCCTGTCGGGCTTTGGCTGGTCGAGGCGAAAATCTGGCTGCGCGAGGACAGATTTTCGCCGGTTCGCCGCGCCATGGTGGTTCCATGGCGCAAGAATCGACGGAAATATGGACCGCGCAGTCGGATTTGCAGCCCGGCCAGCCAAAGCCCGACAGGCTCATAGGGCAGGATGCCGCAGCCGGCGAAAAAGCGGCGCCAATTGCTGCAAGTCAAGTGAGCGGCCTGATCCCGCGACAAGAATGAGGCCATGCGCATCCTGCTAGCCGAAGACGACCGGGCACTGGGGCAGGCGCTGGCCGACGGCCTGCGCCAGCTCGGCCATGCGGTGGACTGGATCACCGACGGCACCCAGGCGGCTGCCGCCCTGAGCGACACCGCGTATGCCGCCGCGATACTCGACTGGAACCTGCCGCGCAGCAGCGGCCCGGCGATCATCGCCGACATGCGCCGCCGCCAGGACGCCACCCCGGTGCTGCTGCTGACCGCGCGCGACGAACTGGCCGACCGCGTCGCCGGGCTGGATGCCGGCGCCGACGATTACGTGGTCAAGCCGGTGCATCTGGACGAACTGGCCGCCCGCCTGCGCGCCTTGCTGCGGCGGGCCGACGGCCAGGTCGAGCCGGCGATCCGCGTGGGCGCGCTGGAAGTCACCCCGGCCGCGCGCAGCGCCACGCTTGCCGACGCGCCGCTGGAGCTGACCGCCCGCGAGTACGCGTTGCTGGAAATGCTGGTGCGCCATCCCGGGCGGGCGTATTCCCGCGAGCAACTGGAAGACGCGCTGTACGGCTGGGACCGCGAAGTGGCCAGCAACGCGGTGGAAGTGCACATCCATCACCTGCGCCACAAGCTGGGACCGGGCTGGATTCGCACCTTGCGCGGCATCGGCTATGCCATCAATCCGCCCGGCGGGGTCGCCGCGTGATCCGCCCCTCGCTCAACCGGCGGCTGGTGCTGCGGCTGCTGGCCGGCATCGTGCTGGTGTGGTGCGCCGCCGCCGGCTGGCTGGCCTGGCGCAGCCTGCACGAGGTCGACGAGATCTTCGACCAGATGCTGGTGCGCACCGCCGCCAGCGTGTTTGCGGTGATGCCCGACGACGTCGCCCGCGTCGGCGCGGTGCGCCTGCCGGACAAGCCGCTGCTCGACTCGGACGACACCGCCCAGCGCCCGGCCATCGTGCTGCGCGATGCGCGCGGCGAACTGCTGGTCGAGAGCGCCGAGCTGCCGCTGCTGCGTTTCGATCCGGGCGACGCGCATTTCCATTCGGTCGTGCACGACGACCGACGCTGGCGGGTGTTCCAGCGCTGGGATGCGCAGCATCGGTACTGGGTCCAGGTCGGCGCGCCGCTGGACGAGCGCGACGAGCTGCTGCGCAAGCTGCTGGCGCCGGCGCTGCTGGCCTTGCTCGCGCTGCTGGTGCTGGTGCCGCCGATCGTGTTCGCCGGTTTGCGCAGCGGGCTGAAACCGCTGCGCCGGCTGGCGCGCGGCCTTTCCGCCGGCGCCGATCCGGCCGCCGCCTCGCTCACCGACGCGCGGGTGCCGGTCGAACTGGCGCCGTTCACCGAGGCGATCGACAAGCTGGTCGATCGCCTGCGGCGCAGCCTGGAACACGAGCGCCGCTTCACCGCCGACGCCGCGCACGAATTGCGCCACCCGCTGGCAGCGCTGCGGCTGGAACTGGACCTGGCCGGGCGCGGCGACGATGTGCCCGCGCGCGCGCAGCACCTGCAGCGCGCGCAGGAGGCGCTGGACCGCATGCAGCGACTGGTGGCCCAGCTGCTGATGCTGGCGCGGGTCGAGAAGCTGGCCGAGCTGGCCGACGCCGGCCCGCTGCGCCTGGCGAGCGTGGCCGAAGCGGCCTTGCGCGACGCCAGCGAGCGCGCGGCGGCACGTTCCATCGAGCTGTCGCTGGACCACGACGGCAACGATTTCGTGCTGGGCAGCCGCAGCCTGCTCGACATCCTGGTGCAGAACCTGCTGGACAACGCGCTGCGCCACGTGCCCGAGCACGGCCAGGTGAACGTGCGTGTCGGCGGACGCGACGAACAGGTGACGCTGGAGGTGAACGACAACGGCGGCGGCTTCGCGGACGCCGCCGTGGCACGACTGGGCGAGCGTTTCCACCGCCCCGAAGGCAGCATCGGCGAGGGCAGCGGCCTGGGGCTGTCGATCGCCTGGGCGATCGCCCGCCTGCACCACGGCGAGCTGGCCTTCGGCCGCTCCGCGCTGGGCGGCGCGCAAGTCAGTTTCAGCCTGCCGCGCGTGGCAACCGACGCGGCGCATGCGCCCGGCTACGTTTGATCCATCGGCCGTCTCATTCCGGAGAACTCCCATGACCGAACCCGCTGGCAAGCTGAGCTTCCACGTCATTGCCCATCGCCTCGATGCCCACGGCAGCGTCGCCCGCTGCAAGAGCGCCGAACTGTCGCTGGACACGGCTCTGTCCGGTCGCCTCGATGCGTTCAACCCGGCCGAACTGCTGCTGGCCGCCTTGTCGGCCTGCATGATCAAGAGCATCGAGCGGGTCACGCCGATACTGAAGTTCCAGTGGCGCGGGGTCGAGGTGCGCGTGCACGGCGTGCGCCAGGACGTGCCGCCACGGCTGGAATCGATCGACTACGAGATCCTGGTGGACAGCGACGAGAGCGAGCAGCGGCTGGCTCTGCTGCACGACAACGTGCGCAAATACGGCACCGTGTTCAACACGGTGGCGCCGGGTACCCGTCTCGCCGGCGTGCTGCGACGGGCCGGCTGAAGCGCGGACCCGTCGCCGTTGTTGTCCTGCGCTCGGTCGCCCGGTGCCGCCGGCGGCAACCACGGTCGACAGCGTAACGAGTTCGGCCGTATGGACGTCTGTTTGCTGCGTCGTCGGCGGCCTGCGGCCGGTCCGGCCGGGCAACCGGCCAGCAGCGTCGCCGGCATGGCGGTGGACAGGGCTCGTGCGGGCCGCTCAGCGTTGACCGTGGAAGTGCTCGCGGAACGGCTGGCGGAATTGCCGGTGGCAGCCCAGGCAGGCGCCCTGCACGTTGGCGAACGCCGCGATCGTCGCAGAGCCGTCCTGCCGTTGTGCGGCCTGTGCCAGCTGCTGCGCGGCGTCGTGGGCCTGGCGGTCGTAGTCGCGGAAGTGGCCGGCGTCCTTGCCCATGAAGGCGAGGATGCGCAGCTTCTCCGCCAGCGGCGGTTGCGGATGGTCGGCGATGCGCGCGGCCCGTTGCGCCACCGCCGGCCAGTCCTCGCGCGCGATGCCGTCGGTGACGCCCTGCATGTCCTTGCCCAAGTCCTGCATGATCGTGGTCAGCGCCAGCGGCGTGGCCTGCTTCGGCGTATCGGCCGCACTGGCCGGCGGCGGCAGACTGCCGGCCAGCAGCGCCAGCAGGGCGACGGCGGCGGCATGGGGCATCGTGGTGCGTGGCGTGAAAGGCATGGGCGGTCTCCTTCGGGGGTTGGATGTTGGGCATCGGCATGGCGCCGGTCGCGCTGGCCGCGCTCAGGCCGGCGGTTCGCCGCCGTAGAACGCATGGATGGCAGCCACGGCCTGTTCGGCGTTTTCCACCACGCTGAGCAGTTCGGTGTCGTGGGGGTCGAGCATGCCCTGTTCGACCAGGAACTCGAGGTCGCAGGCGCGGCGCCAGAAGGCGCCGCCGACCAGCACGATCGGCAGACGCGGCATCTTGCCGGTTTGCACCAGGGTCAGCACTTCGAACAATTCGTCCAGCGTGCCGAAGCCGCCGGGAAAAGCGACGAGCGCCTTCGCGCGAAGCATGAAGTGCATCTTGCGCACGGCGAAATAATGGAAGCGGAAGGCCAGCTCCGGGGTGATCCAGCTGTTGGGCCGCTGTTCGTGCGGCAGCGTGATGTTGAGTCCGATCGAGCGGGCGCCCGCCTCGCAGGCGCCGCGGTTGGCCGCTTCCATGATGCCCGGCCCGCCGCCGGTCACCACCACGAAATCGCGGCGACCCTCGCACTGGAAACGGCACGAGACGATTTCCGCGAAGCGGCGCGCTTCCTCGTAGTAGCGGGCGCCGGCCAGCCGGCGGCGGGCGGCGGCGAGTTCGCGCGCCAGCTCCGGCTCGTCCGGATGGGCCTGCGCGTGGGCCGCGAGCCGCACCACGTCGGCCTGGGCCTGCTCGGGCGAACAGGTGCGTGAGCTGCCGAGGACCACGACAGTGGAACGGATGGCGTGTCCGTGCAGCGCGATTTCCGGCTTGAGCAGTTCCAGTTGCAGGCGCACGCCGCGCAGCTCGTCGCTGGCGAGGAACGCGACGTCTTCCTGCGCCAGCCGGTAGGCCTCGCCGTGCACGATCGCCTCTTGCCGCCGCTTGCTCTCGTCGCTGCCGTTCATGCCGGGACTCCGCTGCCGTGCCAGTGCACCTGCTGGCCCGCCGCAGGGACGGTCACGTTCCAGCCGGGGCGCACACGCAGCCCGCTGGCCAGCGCCTGCGCCGCCGTCTCCTCGCCATGCACCACGAAGGTCTGCGCCGGCGCCCGCGCGAAGCCGGCGGCCCAGGCCAGCAGCGCGTGCCGGTCGGCATGCGCGGACAAGCCGCCGACGGTATGGACCGAGGCGCGCACCGGGATGTCCTCGCCGAAGATCCGCACCTGGCTGGCGCCGTCTACCAGCCGCCGGCCCAGCGTGCCCTGGGCCTGGAAGCCGGTGATCAGCACGCTGCATTCGGCCCGCCCGAGGTTGTGCCGCAGGTGGTGCTTGATGCGGCCGGCGGTGCACATGCCACTGGCGGAGATGATGATGGCGCCGGAGCGGATATGGTTGAGCGCGATGGATTCCTCCACGCTGGCGGTGAAGTCGAGATAGGGCAGATCCTTGCCGAGCGCGTGCCAGTGGGCGAGGCGGGTGGCGTTCTCGTCGAACAGGTCCAGGTGTCGCCGGGTGATCCGGGTGGCCTCGGCGGCCATCGGCGAGTCGACGAAGATGCGCAGGTCGCGCAACCTTCCGTCCCGGCTCAGCCGGTGCAGGTGGTAGAGCACCTCCTGGGTGCGGCCCACCGCGAAGGCCGGCACGATCACGTTGCCGCGGGCAAGGGTGCGCTCGACCACCCCGACCAGCTCGTCCTGGGTGGCGGCAAGTTCCTTGTGCAGGCGGTCGCCGTAGGTCGATTCGACGAACAGCAGATCCGCTTCGGCGATCGGCGTCGGGTCGCGCAGGATCGCCCGGCCGGGTTGCCCGAGGTCGCCGCTGAACACCAGCTTGGTGGTCCGCTCGCCTTCGCTGATCCAGACCTCGAGGATCGCCGAACCCAGGATGTGGCCGGCATCGCGGAAGCGGCAGCGGACATCCGCGTGTGGCCGCAACTCGCGCCCGTAGCCGTGGGGCTGCACTTGGCGCAGGCAGGCGTCGGCGTCGCGCAGGGTGTACAGCGGTGCGACGATGGCCTGCGCGTCGCGCGCGCCGCGGGCGCCACGCTGCGCGCGCAGCGCCTCCATTTCCTGGATGTGGGCGCTGTCCGGCAACATCACCTGCAGCAGGTCGGCGGTGGCGGCGGTGGCATGGATCGTGCCGCGGAAGCCGGCGCGCGTCAGTTTCGGCAGCAGGCCGCTGTGGTCGATATGCGCGTGCGTCAGCAGGACGAAATCGATCGTCGACGGTTCGAACCCGAACGCTTGCTGGTTGCGCCGGGCGGCTTCGCGTCCGCCCTGGAACATGCCGCAGTCGACCAGGAAGCTCGTCGTTGCGGTCTCCACCAGGAAGCATGAGCCGGTGACCTCGCGGGCGGCGCCGAGAAAGGTGATCTGCATGGAGGCGGTTCTCCGGATTCGTTCAGTCGCGCCGGCGGCAAGGCTGCCCGGTGGTAGCCGGCGATCGGGCGGTCAGGGTGGCGTGGCCTGGGTGGATGCCTGGTCGGGTGATCCCCGGTCGGCGGCTGGGTTGGCTGTCAGCGGCTGCCAGTCCGGGTCCGCGAAGTAGCGCGGGTACAGTTCGAGCGCGTCGAGCAGTTGCGGCAACCCGTCGGCGGCGAGCACGCGGCCGAGCAGCAGGCGCAGGTTGGCGTCCACGCCGTCGCCGCGCGGAGGGTGGTCGACGATGGCGGCCACGCTGTCCTCGATCGATGCGGTGGCGGCGCGGGATTGCCGGGCCGACAGCGAACCCTCGGCCTGCGCCTGCTGCATCCACAGTGCGACGGCGCGGATGCGCCGCATGCCTTCGCGCAACGCGGCATCGGCAGGCCAGCGCTGGCCGTGGTCGAGCTGGAGCTGGCGCCGGGCGGTAGCTTCGGCGTAGTGCGCGTCGCCGGCCACCGCCTGCGCGAAGGAGGGCGGGGCCCCGGCCAGCGCCGTGAGCAGCAAGGGCACGAGCAGGGTCCTTTGCGAATGGCCGTCCGTCCGGCGTACACCGTCGCGGCGCCGGCAGTATCCGCGCAGGTGTCGCGGTTGCCTGTCACCCATGGGGCGGCACCTCCTGCCGTGCCGGCGACCGCGGCGCGGCCTTGCCCTGGCTGCGGCTGCCGGCATCGCCGGCGGCGGGGTCCCAGCCGCCGCCCAGCGCCTTGAACAGCGCCACCAGGTCGACGGCGGCAGCGGTATGCGTGCGCGCATAGCCGTCCTCGGCGTCGCGCAGCACGCGCTCTTCGGCCAGCAGGTCGGTCAGCGCGATGTCGCCGGCGGCGTAGCGTGCCTGCGCGTGGGCGTAGCTGCGCCGCGCGGCCTCGAGGGCGGTCCGCTGCAGCCGTACCGCCTCCACGCCGAGCCGGTAGTCGCCGAGCGCGCGCTCCGCGTCGCCCAGCGCGGTCAGCACGGCCTTCTCGTAGGCGAGCGCGGCCTGCTGCTCGCGTGCCTCGCTGGCTCGGATCTGCGCGCGCACGCGGCCGCCATCGAACACGCGCCAGGAGATCAGCGGCATGATCGAGAAGCGCTGGCTGGCCGAGTCGAACAGCTGGCCCGCCTGCAGCGCCTGGAAGCCGCCGCTGGCGCCGATCGACAGCTTCGGGAACAGCTCCGCCGTCGCCACGCCGATGTCGGCAGTGCGTGCGGCCAGGCGTCGCTCGGCCGCACGCACATCCGGCCGGCGGCGCAGGATGTCGGCGCGCTGGCCGACCGGGATCGGCGCCAGCGTGATCGGTGCCGCGGCGGTATCGAGCAGGGCCAGCTCGCGCTCGGGTGGCGCACCCAGCAACACGCCCAGGCCCAGCGCCGCGGCACGCGCGCGCGCCTGGATGGCAGGCAGGCCGGCTGAGGCGGCGTCCAGCCGCGCCTGCGCGGCATCGACATCGGCCTGCGCCGCGTCGCCCGCACGGAAGCGTTGGCCGACCAGGTCCGCCGCCTGCGCGAGCGCCTGCACCGAAGCTTCGCGCGCGGCCAGCTCGCGTTGCGCGCCGCGCAGGGTAAGGTAGCTGCGCGCCACTTCCGCGGCGACGCTGATGCGTACGCCGGCGGCATCCTCCTGCGCGGCCTGCATGCTGGCCGCGGCGCTCTGCACGGCGCGCCGGGTGGCGCCGAAAAGGTCAATCTCCCAGCCGGCGTCGAAGCCGGCGTCGTGGATGGTCTGGTCCCGCGCCAGTCCGGGAATGGCGCCGATCGGCAGCGGACCGTTCTTGCTCTGCCGGCGCCGGGTCACGCTGGCGCCAGCGCCGACGGTCGGCGCGTAACCGCCGGCCGCGCGATCGCGCAGGGCGCGTTCCTCGGCGATGCGCGCCAGCGCCTGGCGCAGGTCGGGATTGTCCGACAGCGCGGTGGCGACCAGCCGGTCCAGCGTCGGGTCGCCCAGCGTCGTCCACCAGGTCGACAGGCCAGTCGGTGCTTGCGCGCCGGCGACCGGCTGCGTCCAGCCGCGGCCGGTGTCCACCTTCGGCGGCCCGCGGTAGTCGGGGCCTGCCGCGCACGCGCCGAGCAGCAGCGTGCCCAGCGCGATGGCTGCCGCGCGTGGTGCGCCGTAGCGGCGATTCGATGAGCGGGTCATGGCAACTCCTTCATGCATGGCTTGGGGTGGTCACTGCAGGCGGCTGCGCACCAGCGCCGTGGCCAGGGTCAGCGTGACCAGCGCGATCACCGCCAGCGGCCAGAGGTTGGCGAGGACGTCCGCCGCCGGCATCGCCTTGAGGAAGGTGCCTTCGACGATGACCAGGAAGTGGGTGAGCGGGATGGCCTGCGCCATCCATTGCAGCGCCACCGGCATGTTCTCCACCGGCGTGGCGAAGCCCGACATCAGCACCGCCGGCACGCCGATGGCGAAGGCGCCGAGGATGGCCTGCTGCTGCGTCGCGCTGACCGCGGAAATCATCAGTCCGATGCCGACCACCGACAGGATGAACAGCATCAGGCTCGCCAGCAGCAGGGCGAACGAGCCGGTAAAGGGGATGCCGAACAGGAACACGCCGGCGCTGATCATGAACAGGCCGAGCAAGGTGCCGATCGCCAGTGCCGGCAGCGATTTGGAAATGATGATTTCCGGCGTCGAAGTGGGCGATACCAGCAACTGGTCGAACGTGCCCAGCTCGCGCTCGCGCGCGATCGACAGCGAGGTGATCAAGAGCGCGCTGAACAGCGCCAGGATGCCGGTCAGGCCCGGCACGATGAACCAGCGGTAGACCAGGTTCGGGTTGAACCAGTGGCGCACGACCACCGGCGTCGGCGCCTGCGTGCCCGGCACGACGGCGGCGCCGACTTCGGCGGCGATGGTCGAGAGATAGGCCACGGTGATCTGGCCGGAGTTGCTGCGCCGGCCGTCGACCAGCACCTGCGCACGGCCGCTGCCGCCGGCGGCGATCGTGCGCGAGAAATCCGCCGGGATGGCCAGCGCCGCGATGATCTCGCCGCGGTCGATCAGTTCGTGCAGCTGCCGCTGGCTGTCCGCGTGCCGGACGTGGCTGATGAAGCGGGCGCTGTCCAGCCGCTGCATCAGCTCGAGCGACCAGCGGCCGGCGTCCTGGTTGTAGACGGCGATATCGACGTTGCGCACTTCGAGCGTGGCGGCGAAGGCGAACACCAGCAGCTGCAGGATCGGCGGCACGAATACCACCATGCGGCTGCGCGGGTCGCGCAGGATGCTCAGGATTTCCTTGACGAACTGCGCGCGCAGGCGGGTGAAGCTGAGCAGGGAGCCGGACATGGGCGCTACTCCAGGTTCTTGCGCGTGGCGCGCTTGGCCAGCACGAAGAACACCGCGCCGATGGCCGCCATGGCCAGCAGGTTGGGCACGAATACCGCCCAGATGTCGCCGGCGAGGAACACCGTCTTCAGCGATTCGACGAAATAGCGCGCCGGGATCAGATGGGTGACGGCGCGGATCGGCGCCGGCATGGCGTCGATCTCGTACAAAAAGCCCGACAGCATGAAGGCCGGCAGGAAGCCGGTGAACAGTGCAATCTGTGCCGCCAGGAACTGGTTGCGCGCCAGCGACGAGATCAGCAGACCCTGCCCCAGCGCCGGCACCATGAACACCGCCGACAACAGCAGCAACGCCGCCAGCGAGCCGCGCAGCGGCACACCGAAGGCGTACACCGCCAGCGCCGCGGCGCCCAGCGTGGACAGCATGCCGAGCACGAAATAGGGCAGGAGCTTGCCGATCAGGATCTCGACCACCGACGCGGGCGTGGACAGCACCGCCTCCATCGTGCCGCGCTCCCACTCGCGCGCCACCACCAGCGCCGTGAGCATGGTGCCGATGATGGTCATGACGATGGCGATGGCGCCGGGGATCAGCGCGCGGCGGCTTTCCAGCTCGGGGTTGAACCAGTAGCGCGGCTCCAGCGCCACGGCCTGCGCGGGCGAGGCGGCGCCGCGCCCGGCGCGCCACGACTGCACCACGCCACGGGCGTAGTTCTCCACGTAGTTGGCGGTGTTGGGGTAGGAGCCGTCGGTGATGATCTGCACCAGCGGCTCGCGGCCGCGCCGGGCCAGGCGCTGCTCGAAATCCTGCGGGATCACCACGTAGCCGCGCAGCGCGCCGGAGACCAGCTGGTCGGCCACCTCGCGCCGGTCGTGCGCGAAATGCACGTCGAGGAAACGGGTGCCCGAAAAAGCCGCGGCCAGGGACTGCGCGGAGGCGCCGGGAGATTCCAGCACCACGCCGACGCGCACCTGTTTGGCGTCCAGCGACACCGCATAGGCGAACAGCAACAGCAGCACCACCGGCAGCACGAACGCGATCAGCAGCGTCGAGGGGTCGCGCAAGGCCTGATGGCTTTCCTTGACCACCAGGGCCATCAGCCGCCGCCGGTCGAAACGCCGCGAGCCGGCCGGCAGCGCGCCATCCCCGAGTTTGTGCCTGGCGGCGTTCATGCGGCCGCCTCCGTTTCGCGTTCGGCCGATTCCACCAGATGGATGAAGGCATCCTCCATGGTCGGGTCCGGCCGCTGCGGGGTGATCGCCATGCGCTTGAGCGCGTCGGGCGTGTCCAGCGCGATCAGGCGCGCACGCGAGAGCATGGCCACCCGGTCGCAGTATTCGGCCTCGTCCATGAAGTGGGTGGTGACCATGATGGTCACGCCTTTGCGTGCCAGCCCGTTGATGTGGGTCCAGAACTCGCGCCGGGTGATCGGGTCCACGCCCGAGGTGGGCTCGTCCAGGAACAGCACGGGCGGGCGGTGCATCAGCGAACAGGCCAGCGCCAGGCGCTGCTTGTGCCCGAGCGGCAGCGAGTCGGGCGTGGCGGACAGCCAGCCGCCGAGATCGAAGGTGGCAATCATCTCCTCGATGCGCTGGCGTCGCGTGTCGCCTTCCAGCTGGTACACGCCGGCCGAGAACTCCAGGTTCTGCCGTACCGAGAGCAGGCCGTAGAGCGAGAACTTCTGCGCCATGTAGCCGAGGCGGCTCTTGGCCGCGCCGGTGGCGCGGCGCAGGTCGAGGCCCACCACGTGCGCCTCGCCCGCGCTCGGCTTGAGCAGGCCGCACAGCATCTTGAAGGTGGTCGATTTGCCGGCGCCGTTGGGACCGAGCAGGCCGAAGATCTCGCCCTTGTGCACCTCGAAGCTGACGTCGTCGGTGGCGGTGAAGGCGCCGAAGCGCTTGGTGAGGTGGCGGCAGGAGACGGCTATGTCGGAGCCCAGTTCGACCGGCGGCAGCCGCTCGGCCAAGGTCGAGGTGCCGCCGGGGCCGCCGCCGAGCAGGTCGATGAAGGCGTCCTCGAAGCGCGCCGGTACCGGCGCCAGTTCCACCCACGAGCGCTCGGCCAGCGCCTGCACCTGCTGCGCGCCGGCGCCTGCGCGCAGCACCACGCGCACGCCGGCGCCCTGGATCACGCCATCGCTCACGCTGGGCAGGTCGAGCGCCTCGGTCAGTACCGCGCGGCGCTCGGCGCCGACGTTCTCGAGGCGGAAGCTGCGACCTTCGAGCTGCGCGGTCAGTTCCTGCGGCGGCCCGTCGAACAGCAGCTGTCCCTGGTTCAGCAGCAGCACGCTCTCGCAGCGCTCTGCCTCGTCGAGGTAGGCGGTGGACCAGACCACCGCCATGCCCTCGTCGGTCAGCGCCTGCACCATGCGCCACAGATCCTGCCGGCTGACCGGGTCGACGCCCACCCCCGGCTCGTCCAGCAGCAGCACCTTGGGCCGCGCCATCAGCGCGCAGGCCAGGCCGAGCTTCTGCTTCATGCCACCGGAGAGCTTGCCGGCCAGACGCGTGGTGAAGGGCCCGAGTCGGGTGAACTCGAGCAGTTCGGCGAACAGGTCGGTGTGGCGGTCTGCGTCCATGCCGCGCAGCCGCGCGTACAGGCGCATGTTCTCCATCACCGAGAGGTCTTCGTACAGGCCGAAGCGCTGCGGCATGTAGCCGCTGGCGACGTGGATGGCGTCGTTGTCCTTCACCACGTCGAAGCCGGCCAGGGCGACGCTGCCGGCGTCGGGGACCAGCAGGCCGGTCATGATCCGCATCAGCGTGGTCTTGCCGGCGCCGTCGGGGCCGACCAGGCCGGTGAGGCGGCCGTAGCGGATCGTGGCGCTGAGGCCGCGCAGCGCCTGGACCTCGCCGAAGCGCTTGCCGACGCCGTCGATCACCACCGCGGCATCGTGCTTGCCGGGTTGCGAGGCAACGCTGGCAGGCTGCGGACCCATTCTCAGTGCCCCCGCGCGGGCTGGCTGGCGGTGTCGACGTCGACCGTCACCGGCATGCCTTGGCGCAGGCCCTCGTCGGCGTCGGACACCACCACGCGCAGGCGGTAGACCAGGTCGGTGCGCAGGTCGGCGGTCTCCACCGTCTTCGGGGTGAATTCCGCACGCGGCGAGATGAAGCCGACCTGGCCGTGATAGACGGTGGCCGAGGAATCGGTGTGCACGCGCACCTTGGTGCCCGGTGCGATACGGCCCAGGTCCGCTTCGCCGACATACGCGCGCAGGTACACCGGATCGCGCAGGCTCAGGCTGTACACCGGCATGCCGCTGGCCACCATGCTGCCCGGTTCGCGCACGCGGGCAATCACGACGCCGTTGCTGGGCGTGACCAACGTCGCATCGGCCACTGCGGTGCGCGCCTGGGTCAGGGCGGCCTCGGCCGCGGCGACGCGTGCCTTGCCAGCGGCGATGTCCTCGCTGCGGAAGCCGGCGCTGGCCAGCGACAGCGCAGCCTGCGCCGCGGCCAGGCTGGCGGCGGACTGGTCGCGCGCGGCGCGCGCGGCGTCAGCGGCGCGCTGGCTGCTGGCGCCAGACTTGAGCAAGGTGTCCTGGCGCTTGAAGTTGCGCTCGGCCTCGGTGGCGCTTGCCTGCGCCTGGCGCACGTGCTCGCGCGCCTGGGCGATTTCCTGCGGGCGGTTGCCGCGGTGCAGCTTGTCCAGCTGGGCCTGCGCGGCCTGGAGCTCGGCTTCGGCCGCCGCCAGCTTCTCGCGGTAAGGCGTGGCGTCGAGCTGCGCCATCACCGCGCCGGCGGCAACCGTGTCGCCTTCGTCGAAGGCCATGTGGGTCAGGCGGCCGGACTGACGAAAGGCCAGCTCCACCTCGCGGATGTCGACGTTGCCGTACAGGCGCAGCACGTTCGGATTGCCGCGGTCGCGCAGCAGCCAGAACGCCAGGATGCCGCCCAGCGCGATCACCATGACGGCGATGGCGATCCAGCGGGTTTTTCCAGTGGGAAGGCTCGGAGTTTTCATCGCGACGGTTTTTCCACGTGAGAAGAGGTGTTCAGTGCGCGTGCGCCACCGGCGCCGCGCTCACCGACAGACGCCGGGCCAGCACCGCAATGCCGAGCCACACCAGCGTGCGCAAGGTCATGGCGACCGGTGTGCGACGCTCCCACGCGCCGCCCAGGGCCACATGCAAGCCGAAAGCGAGGAAGACCAGCGCCGTCGCCAGCGCGATGGCGAGCGCCAGCCATGCCGCCCAGCGCCGGCATCGCCACAGTCCGATCCCGGCGACGACGTAGGCAAACCCGGCCAGGAAATTGAACCAGAGCACGAACGGCACGTAGTGGCCGGCGGCCTGGCGCGCGGCGCCGTCGACGAACAGCACTGCCGCACCTTCCCTGAGGGTCAACAGGCCGAAGCCGATGGCGAGCAGGGAAAGCAGCCAGGTCCAGATGCCGCGGTGCTGGTGGGTAGTCATGGTCATGGCTCTCGGTTCGTGGGGGAGCGTCCGCTTGCAGGAGGGGGATCGCCTCGGTCGGCGCGCGCGATGCCGCGGCGGTAGATCGCAAACGCGCCCGCCGCTTCCTTGCGCATGTGGCGGGTGTCGCCGGCCAGCAGGGCCTGCATCACCAGGCCCTGGATGCTGCCGATGAACAGCGTGGCCGCCGCGGCCGGGTCCAACTGCGGATCCAGTTCGCCGGCGGCTTGGCCATCCTCGATCAGGGCACGCAGGCGCTCGCCGTAGCGGCGGATCATGGTCTGGACCATGCGCTTGGCGGCGGTGCTCTCGGCCCGCTGCAGTTCGCCGAACAGCATGCGCGGCACGCCGGCGTGTTCGGCGACGAACGCGATATGCGCCATGAACATGGCTTCCAGCGCGGCCAGCGGGCTGGCCGCGTTGCGCGCGGCGCGCTCGACCCGTGCCAGCAGGTGGTCGGCCACCCACTCCATCGCCGCCTGCCAAATCGCGTCCTTGTTCGGGAAGTGGCGGAACAGCGCACCCTGGGTCAGCTTCATCGAGCTGGCGATCGCCGCGGTGGTGATCTCGCTGGGGTTCTGCTCGGCCGCCAGCTTGATGACCGCCTCGACGGTGACTGCGCGGCGCTCGTCGGCAGGCAGGTGCTTGCGCTGAATGTCCATCGTGCTGGCTTGCCAAAAGTAAGTGAGTAATTACTATCTTATTAGAGCCGGAATCGTTGTCAAGCGGTGTCGATGCGGGCTTCGCGGCTTGAGTGTTTGCCGGGGTGGCGGCCTTGCGGCGGACCGCCGGCGCATCGCGTGCCGGCGATCCGGAGGCTGGCGATGGCGAGCGGAGTTCGGCCGTTGGCGACGCCGGGCGCAAGCGTCCGCTTCAGCGCACCGCTGTCTGGCGCAGCCTTCCGCGCGCCGTGCGACGCAGCAGTTCCAGCCAGGCAATGGTGGCGGCCAGCATGGCGGCACTGGCGAGCAGCATGGGGACGCCTGGTGCCGCCAACCCCATCACGCCGCGGAAGAACGGCACGCCGATCACGCTCGCCAGCATCAGCGCCACGGCACCGAACATCCGCGGCAGCCAGGGGTTGCGCGCCGGCATGCGGCTCAGCGTCGGGCGGGACAGGTCGCGGTTGGCCAGGGTCAGCAGGAACAGCCCGACCACCAGCGCGACGAACACCGCGCTGCGGCAGGAGGCTGCGTCCAGGCCCTGGCTCAGCAGCAGGCCGTAGCCGAGCAGCAGGATGCCGGCGAAGCCGAGTCCCTGGATCACCGCGTAGCGCAGGTTGGCAACGGCGAACGGGGAGTCCGACGGTGCGCGCGGCGGTCGTCGCATGATGTCGTCGGCGGCGGGCTCGGCCTCGTACACCACCGAGCAGGCCGGGTCGATCAGCAGTTCCAGCAGCACGATGTGCACCGGCATCAGCAACACCGGCCAGTGCAGCAGGGTCGGCACCAGCGCCAGCGCGATGATCGGCATGTGCACGGCGAACACGAAGCGGGTGGCCTTGGTGATGTTGTCGTAGATGCGCCGGCCCTGGCGGATCGCGCCGACGATGCTGGCGAAGCTGTCGTCCAGCAGCACCAGCGCGGCCGCCTCGCGCGCCACGTCGGTGCCGCGCTCGCCCATCGCGATGCCGACGTCGGCGGCCTTCAGCGCGGGTGCGTCGTTGACGCCGTCGCCGGTCATCGCCACCACCTCGCCGCCTTCGCGCAGCAGCTGCACCAGGCGCAGTTTCTGCTCGGGCTTGAGCCGCGCGCACAGGTCGACGCAATGCAGGCGTTCGCGCAACGCGGCGTCGTCCAGTGCAGCCATTTCCACGCCGGTGACGACCTCGGCGCGCTCGCTCAAGCCCACCTCGCGCGCAATCGCCCGCGCGGTGGCCGGGTGGTCGCCGGTCATCATGATGATGCGGATGCCGGCGCTGCGGCATTCGGCGATCGCCGCCGGCACTTCCGGCCGTGGCGGGTCGACGAAGCCGAGCAGGCCGAGGAAGCGGAAATCGAAGTCGTGCTGGCTTTGCGGCCACGCTTCGCCGTGCCACTCGCCGCGGGCCACGCCGAGCACGCGCAGGCCGCGCTCGGCCATCCCCTCGACCTGGTGCAGGATGACCGCCGCGTCAGTGGCGGCCAGATGGCACAGGTCGATCACCGCTTCCGGCGCGCCCTTGGTCGCCAGCAGGTGCGTGCCGCGCGCGTCGCCGCGGAACACGTGAGTCATCGCCAGGATCTCCGGCGACAGCGCGTACTCGAATTCCGGCGCCCACTCGGCGTGCACGTGCTCGGTATCGGTGAGCCAGTGCAGCCCGAACTGCTGGATCGCCTTCTCCATCGGGTCGAACGGGTCGGCCGGCGTCGCCAGCATGGCGAACTCGACCAGCGCATGAAACGGCTCGGGCAGCTCGTGCGCGTCCTGGTCGTGCGTGCTGCCGTCGACCAGGCGCAGTTCGGCGACCTGCATGCGGTTCTGGGTCAGCGTGCCGGTCTTGTCCACCGCCAGCACCGAGATCGCGCCCAGCGCTTCCACCGCGGGCACGCGGCGCGTCAGCACCTTGTGCCTGGAGATCCGCCACGCGCCCAGCGCCAGGAACACGGTGAGGATCACCGGGATCTCTTCCGGCAGGATCGCCATGGTCAGCGCGATGCCGGCGAGCACGCTCTGGAGCAGGCCGTGGCCGTCCCACAGCCAGCCGAGCAACGCGTACGCCGCGGCCAGCAGCAGGCCGCCGACGGTGAGGTTGCGGATCAGCCGGCGCGAGGCCTGTTGCAGGCCGGACACCGGTTCGACGGTGTCAGCCAGCGCCTGACCGATGCGGCCGACTGCGGTGGCACTGGCGATGGCGCGGACCTCGGCGACGCCGACGCCCTTGGTCGCCACGGTGCTGGCGAACAGCTGGCCGGTATCCTCGCCGGGGAGCTTGGTGACCGGCACCGCCTCGCCGGTGAGCAGCGATTCGTTGACGTCGAGATGGCCGTCCAGCAGCACCGCGTCGGCGGCGATGCGATCGCCCTCGTGCAGCACCAGCAAGTCGCCTACCACCACTTCGCGGCCGGGAATGCGCTTTTCCTCGCCGCCGCGGATCACCAGTGCGCGCGGCGCGGACAGCTCGCGCAACGACTCCAGCGCCCGCTGGGTCTTGCGCTCCTGCGCCAGCGTGATGCCGATCACCACGAACACGAACGACAGCAGGAACGCCGCCTCGGCGCGGTCGCCCAACGCCAGATACAGGCCGCCGGCAACCAGCAGCATCAGGAACATCGGCTCGGTCAGCACGCCGCCGACGATCGCGAGCATGCTCCTGGGGGCGCTGCCCGGCAGCAGGTTCGGGCCGTGTGCCGCCAATCGGCGCGCCGCCTCGGCCGGGTCGAGGCCGCTGCGGGCGGGCGGCGCTGTCTTCCCGTTCACGCCGCGGCCCGCCGGCCGTTGCTCAACGGCAAACCAGCACCGGCACGTCGCCGTTCAAGATCACCTTGTGCGTCTCGCTGCCCAGCAACAGCCGGTCGAAGCCGCGCCAGCCGTGCGAGGCCATCACGATCAGGTCGCACTGCTGCTTGCGCGCGGCGCCGACGATGGCCGAGTAGGGACGCGCATCGATTTCGTGGCTGCCTTCGCAGGCAACGCCGGCGGCCTGCGCCCGCCCGCGCACGTCGGCCAGGTAGCGTTCGGCGTTGGCGATCGCCTCGCGGGTATAGCCCGGCTCGTTGGCCACGACGAACTCGGCGAAGTAGACCGAGGCGGGGAAGGGCGCGATGACGTGGAATGCGTATACGCGGGCGCCGAGTCTGGCAGCCAGTTCGATACCGGTGTCGACCGCCCGCAGCGACAGCTCGGACCCGTCGGTGGGCAGCAAAATGTGCTTGAACATGGTGGAGTCCTCCAGCAGTGGATGGTCAGTGGCAGGTGTAGCCGCCGTCGATGACCAGCTCGCTGCCGGTCACGAATTTCGATTCGTCGGACGCCAGGTAGACCACGCCCCAGGCGATGTCGTCCGGCTCGCCCATGTGGCCCAGCGGGTGCAGCGCGCCGACCTCGCGCCGGTGTTCGGCCGGGTCGCCGCCCATCGAGGCGATGTGCTGCTCCACCATCGGCGTCCAGATGAAGCCGGGATGGATCGAGTTGACCCGGATGCGGTCGGCAGCGTACAGCATCGCGTCGGTCTTGCTCATCAGCCGCACCGCGCCCTTGGACGCGTGGTAGGGCGGTGAATCCGGCGCGCCGACCAGGCCGTAGATCGACGACAGGTTGATGATGCTGCCGCCGCCGGCCGCGCGCAGCGGCGCGATCGCGTGCTTGGTGCAGAAGAACACGCCCTTCACGTTGATCGCCTGCACCCGGTCCCACTCGGCTTCGGTGATTTCGTGAGTCGGCTTGTTCGCGCCGGCGATGCCGGCGTTGTTGACCAGGACGTCCAGACGTCCAAACGCGGCGACCGTGCCGGCTATCGCCGCGGCCACCGCGGCCTCTACCGCCACGTCGGCGTGGAAATAGCGCGCGCCCTCGCCGAGTTCCGCGGCCAGCTGCTGGCCCGGCCCGTCCTGCATGTCGACCAGCGCCACTTTCGCGCCGGCTTCCAGCAGCCGGCGCGCGCAGGCGGCGCCGATGCCCACGGCGGCGCCGGTCACCAGTGCCACCTTGCCGCTCAGTCTGCCCATCGCCGTGTCTCCCGTGAAATATGGAAGCCAGCATGGGCCGGCTGCGGGTGGCCGGTGTTGACCATGGTCAAATCGGCCCGGCGGTGCCTGCGGCGGATTGGCGCGGCGTCAGGCGGAGGCTGTCCGGCGCAGCGGCGCGCAGCCGGTCTCGATGCTGTGGCGCAGCGACGCCTCGCTGTGCGAGCGGTCGATGCCGTGCGCGGTCAACCAGTGCGGGTCGAACAGGGTTTCGGCGTAGCGCTCGCCGCGATCGCACAGCAGGCTGACGATGCTGCCGCGCTGGCCTTCGGCGCGCATCGTGGCCGCCAGGGTCAGGCAGGCGACGAAGTTGGTGCCCGAGGAGCCGCCGTAGCGATGCCCGAACAGCTCGCCGAGCAGCCACGCGCCGGCGATGGAGGCTTCGTCCGGCACGCCGATCACGTGGTCCACCACCTCGAACACGAAGCCCGGCTCGACCCGCGGCCGGCCGATGCCTTCGATCAGGGTGGGGCGGCTGGCCACGGCGCTGCGGTCGTTGCTTTGCCAGCCGCACACGAAACCGCTGCCGACGGGGTCGGCGATGCACAGCCGGGTGTGCAGACGGCGATAGCGCAGGTAGCGGCCGATGGTGGCCGAGGTGCCGCCGGTGCCGGCACCGCAGACGATCCAGTGCGGCTCGGGCGAGCGCTCACGGGCGAGCTGGCCAATGATCGACTCGGCGATGTTGTTGTTGCCGCGCCAGTCGGTGGCGCGCTCGGCCAGGCCGAACTGATCCAGGTGACAGGCGCCGCGCGCCGCGTGCTCGGCGGCGCGCGCATGCACCTTGGCGGGGTCGTCCACCAGGTCGACCTCGCCGCCCAGCGCCTGCACGTCGCGGATTTTCCCCGGCGCGGTGCACGCCGGCATCACCGCGACGAAACGCAGGCCGAGCAGGCGCGCGAACCAGGCCTCGGAGATCGCGGTGCTGCCGGAGGAGGCGTCGACCACCGTCTGGTCCGGGCCGAGCCGGCCGTTGCACAGCGCGTACAGGTACAGCGAGCGCGCCAGCCGGTGCTTGAGGCTGCCGCTGGGATGGCTCGCCTCGTCCTTGAAGTAGAAGTCGATGCCGTGGAAGCCAGGGAAGTTGAGTTTCAGCAGGTGCGTATCGGCCGAGCGCGCGGCTTCCTGGGCCAGGCACTCGAGCGCTTCGTGGACCCAGCGCCGCCCGGCGTGGCGCAACGGATGGATGAGCGGGACGACACTGTTCACGCGGAGCCTCGACTTGCCATGGGTGGCGAAAGAACGCGAATGCCGACAATCGGCAGGGGACATGCTCGCGGCGGCGCGCGGCGGCGGCCCTGATGCAGGTCAACCGCGATGGCGGCGACGCGGGGCGGATTGTCACAGACCGGTGCAGCGGCTGCGCCGCCGGCACCGGTTGATGCAGGTCATGGCCGGCGCCGCCTGGGCGGCGGATGCTGGGCGTTGGTTCTTTCTCATGGCCAACGCGCATGCTTGCCTGGTATCCGTGGATCGTCCTGCTGCACCTGGCCTGCGCCATCGTGTTCGTCGGTGCGGTGGCGTTCGAGGTGATCGTGGTGGAGTCGCTGCACAAGCACTTCGACATCGTCACCATGCAGCGCATCGAGCAGGCGGTGATGGCGCGGGTACGGCGCTACATGCCGGTGGTGGTAGTGCTGCTGTTCGCCAGCGGTTTCATGCTGTTCGACATCCGCTGCGACGGCTTTGCCTGCGTCGGCTCGCGCTTCGGCAACTGGCTGCTGCTCAAGGTGGTACTGGCGTTTGGCGTACTGGGCGTGTTCGTCAACGCGATGTGGGCCATGCGCCACGGGAAGATGGATGTCTGCCGGTTCAAGCACACCCACCGCATCGTGCTGGCGCTGATGGTCGGCATCGTGTTTCTGGCCAAGACCATGTTCTACTTGTAGCCTTTCACAAAGCAGGAGTCGCACCATGTCCACAGTTACCCTCCACGGCAAGCCGGTTCGCGTCGACGGCAGCTTTCCCGCGGTCGGCGCGGCCGCACCGGCGTTTTCGCTGGTGGCGGGCGACCTTTCCGACGCCGGGCTGTCGCGTTTCGCCGGCAAGCGCAAGGTGCTCAACATCTTCCCCAGCGTCGACACGCCGACCTGCGCGGCCTCGGTGCGCCACTTCAACGAGGCCGCGGGCAAGCTCGACAACACCGTTGTGCTGTGCATTTCCGCCGACCTGCCGTTTGCGCAGAAGCGGTTCTGCGGCGCGGAAGGGCTGGACCAGGTGGTCAACCTGTCGATGATGCGCGGCCGCGCATTCCTCGCCGATTACGGCGTGGCGATCGCCGACGGCCCGCTGGCCGGCCTTGCCGCCCGGGCAGTGGTGGTGCTGGACGAGCACGACAAGGTGCTGCACACCGAGCTGGTGGGCGAGATCGGCGACGAGCCGGATTACGCCGCCGCGCTGAAAGCGCTGGGCTGAGCAGGACTTTCGCTTGCCTGTGAGTAGGGCGGGCACTGCCCGCCGAGGCTGGCCGCGCATCTTGTCGAAGAGCCGGCGGGCAATGCCCGCCCTACGCTGAATGCTGTAGCGCACCCTGTGCGCGATGCTCCTGGTAGACGTCGCGCAGAGGGTGCGCTCCTGCAATGGCCTTGCGCGAATCGGGGTGTGGCCGATCAGCGATGGATGCCGATCACAGGCACACCGAACGGCTTCGCTTCGGGATGCAGGCCCAGGCCGTACTTCAGGCTGCGGCCGATGCGCTGGGCGTACTCCAGCATGTGCTCGGCGTGGACCGGATCGAGTTCCTCGCCGCAGGTTTCACGCCACAGTGCCAGCCAGCGATCGAAATGCTCGGCGCGGATCGGGTGCGGGCGGTGTGCTGCCATCGGGTTGCCGCGATAGCTGCCCGCACGCAGCGCCACCGAACACCAGAACGAGGTCAGCAGGCGCTTGTGCTCGTCCCAGTCGTGCACGGCTGCATTGAACACCGGGCCGATCTCCGGATCGCGCCGCACCTTCTCGTAGAAGTGGTCGACCAGCGTGGCGATGGCGGTTTCGTTGAAGGGCTCGGCTGGGCTCATGTCGGGGCAGGGTGCACGAAACGGACGCATGACGCAGAAAAGGCGCACCCGGCCATCTCGGCCGGGCGCGCTGCCGTTGCGGCAAAGCTTACTTGCCGAGGCTCAGCGTGCCCTTCATCAGGGCGGCATGGCCGGGGAAGGTGCAGAAGAACGCGTACTGCTCGCCGGCCTTGAGCTTGGCCACGTTGATCGTGGCGGTGTCGCTCTCGCCGGCGCCGATCAGCTTGGTGTGGGCGATGATACGGCTGTCACCGGGCTTCTCGTAGCTGTTGGCCGCGCCGGCCTTCATGCCGTCGGCGACCACGCCGGCTTCATCCGAGGCGTGCGACAGCACCCAGTTGTGGCCCATCGCGGTGACCGGCAGCTTGCCGGTGTGCTTGAGCGTGACCTTGAAGGTCTTGCAGGTACTCGGCACGGTGATGGTCTTCTTGTTGAACTGCATCGCATCGCTGCCCTCGATGGTGGTGGCGCACTCGGCAGCCATCAGCGGAGTGGAGAGCAGCCCGAGCAGGGCAACGGCAATCAGTTTGCGCATGGTGTCGCTCCTTGGGGAAGATGAGAGAACGGAAGGATTCTGCGTGGGCAGCGAGCGTGGCACACTGATCTGGATCATGGTCACGGCAGCAGTTGCCGCGGACACTGTAGTTACCGCGGCGAGGCTGCGGAAGGAGGCATGATGACGCACGTCGTCACCGACAACTGCATCAACTGCAAGCACACCGACTGCGTCGAGGTGTGCCCGGTCGATTGCTTCCACGCCGGGCCCAATTTCCTGGTGATCGATCCCGACGAATGCATCGACTGCACGTTGTGCGTGGAGGAGTGTCCGGTCGGCGCGATCTTCCCCGAGCTCGACGTACCGGCCGGGCAGGAGATCTACATGTCGATCAATGCGGAGCTGGCGAAGGAATGGCCGGTGCTGACCAGCAAGATCCCGTCGATGGAAGACGCCGACAAGTGGGACGGCGTACCGAACAAGCTGCCGCTGCTCAAGCGCTGAGTCCACCCGGCACGTCGCCCTGCTGCGGGGGAGCAAAAAGGTTTATGGTAGGCGGGCGATGCGTTGACGGGGGAACCAGAACCACCGCATCGATCCGCGCGAGCCGGTTCGACACGCAGGGCGGGAGCGTTTCGCCGCCTTGTTGCGCCACAGGCTTGCGCGCACTCATCTTGCCGGAGGAGCGACGATGAACGAGGCAGCGCAACCCTTGACCGACGACGATACCGAACTGTCACCATGGTGGCTGCGAACGGTGGCGATCGTGCTGGTGTTCGGCTTTGCCGGATTGCTGGCGATCACCTCGCTGGCCTATCGCAACGCGCCACCGATTCCCGCGCAGGTGGTCGATGCCCAGGGCACGGCCCTGTTCAGCGGTGACGACATCCGCGACGGCCAGGCGGTCTTTCTCAAATACGGCCTGATGGACAACGGCAGCATCTGGGGACATGGCGCGTACCTCGGGCCGGATTACTCCGCCGAGGCACTGCACCGGCTGGGCGTGGACACCGCGGCGGCGATCGCCGGCAAGCAGTACGGCAAGCCTCCGGGCGAGCTGGATGCGCAGCAGCAGGCCGCGGTGCGTGGGCAGACGGCGGTGGTCCTGAAGACCAACCGCTACGATGCGCAAACCGGCGTGCTGCAGCTGACCGATGCCGAAGCCGTCGCCTACCGGCAGCAGATCGGCTACTGGACGGACTATTTCAAGGACCCGACGAAAAACGGGGGACTCAAGCCGGGCCTGATCAGCGATCCGGTGGAGTTGCACCAGTTCACCGCCTTCGTGACCTGGGCGGCGTGGGCCTCGGTGGCGACGCGGCCGGGCACGGAGGCGTCGTATACCAACAACTTCCCCTACGACCCCAGCGTCGGCAACGTGGCCACCGGCAGTGCCTTGCTGTGGAGCGCGCTGAGCCTGCTGGTGCTGCTGGCCGGCATCGCGACCGTGCTGCTGGCGTTCGGCAAGTTCGACTACCTGGGCTGGATCAGCCGCGGCCACCACGTGCACCCGCAGCTGTTGCCGGGGCAGGTCGGCGCGGGCCAGCGGGCGCTGATGAAGTTCTTCGTGGTGGTGGCCTTGCTGTTCCTGATGCAGACCCTGGTCGGCGGCGGCGTGGCCCACTTCCGCGCCGACCCGGGCAGTTTCTACGGCTTCCAGCTGGAGAACATCTTTCCCAGCAACCTGCTGCGCACCTGGCATCTGCAGACGGCGATCTTCTGGATCGCCACCGCGTATGTCGCCGCCGCCCTGTTCCTCGGCCGCTCGCTGCGTGCGCCGGATGACGAGCCGCGCTGGCTCGCCGGCTGGGTGCACCTGCTGTTTGCCGCCTTCGTGGTGGTGATCGGCGGCAGCCTGCTCGGCGTCTGGGCCGGCATCGAACAGAAGCTGGGCCATCTGTGGTTCTGGTTCGGCGACCAGGGCTGGGAGTACCTGGAACTGGGCCGGTTCTGGCAGTACCTGCTGGTGGTCGGCCTGTTGGCCTGGTTCGTCATCCTGTGGATGCTGGCACGCCCGCGTGCGGTGGCCAACGAGGCGGCACGCCCGCTGGCGAAGATGTTCATGTTCGCGGCCGTCGCCATTCCGGTGTTCTACGTGCCGGCGCTGTTCTTCGGCGCGAAGACCAACTACACGGTGGTCGATACCTGGCGCTTCTGGATCATCCACCTGTGGGTGGAAGGCTTCTTCGAGTTCTTCGCCACCACGGTGGTGGCGCTGACCTTCTACCAACTGGGCCTGACCCGACGCAACGTGGCGCTGCGGGTGATCTACCTGGACGCGATCCTGTATTTCCTCGGCGGCCTGATCGGCACCGGGCACCACTGGTACTTCACCGGCCACACGAACTTCAACATGGCCTTGTCGGCCCTGTTCTCGGTGCTCGAGGTGGTGCCGTTGACCCTGCTGACGCTGGATGCCTGGGATTTCGTGCGTACCACCCGCGGCGACTGCGCCGTGTGCGGCAAGTCGGTCAGGGTGCCGCACAAGTGGACGTTCTACTTCCTGATGGCGGTGGGCTTCTGGAACTTCGTCGGCGCGGGCATGTTCGGCTTCTTCCTCAACCTGCCGATCGTCAGCTACTACGAAGTGGGCACCCAGGTCACGCCGACCCATGGCCATGCGGCACTGATGGGCGTGTTCGGCATGCTGGCGATCGCGCTGATGGTGTTCTGCCTGCGCCAGGTCAGCAGCGACGCGCGCTGGCCGGGCATCGAGAAGTACGTCAAGGTGGCCTTCTGGGGGACCAATATCGGCCTGATGCTGATGATCCTGATGAGCCTGTTCCCAAGCGGGGTGATGCAGCTGTGGGACGTGGTCGAGCACGGCTACTGGCACGCGCGCAGCGTGGAGTACATGGCCACGTCGCGTTCGCACCTGGTGGAGTGGCTGCGCCTGCCCGGCGACCTGATCTTCATCGGCTTCGGCGCGATTCCGCTGGTGATCGCCTCGGTCAAGGGCTGGCTCGGCGTGCGGGCGGACGCCCGGGCACAAGCGCGCTGAGCCGCCGCCGCACATGAAAAAGCCCGCGCCGACGATGTCGGCGCGGGCCTCGCGGATTGCGTGGGAGGCGACTACTTCGCGACGACGCGCACCATCTCCAGGCACTTGTTGGAGTAGCCCCACTCGTTGTCGTACCAGCTGACCAGCTTGACGAAGCTGTCGTCCAGCGCGATGCCGGCGTCGGCGTCGAAGATCGAGGTGCGCGCGTCGCCGCGGAAATCGGTGGCCACCACCTTCTCCTCGGTGTAGCCCAGGATGCCCTTCAGCGCGCCTTCGCTCTGCGCCTTCATCTCGGCCTTGATTTCCTCGTAGGTCGCCGGCTTCTCCAGCTCCACCGTGAGATCGACCACCGACACGTCGGAGGTCGGCACGCGGAAGCTCATGCCGGTGAGCTTCTTGTTGAGCTCGGGGATCACCACGCCGACCGCCTTGGCCGCGCCGGTGGAGGAAGGGATGATGTTCTCCAGGATGCCGCGGCCGCCGCGCCAGTCCTTGTTGCTCGGGCCGTCGACGGTCTTCTGCGTCGCGGTGGCGGCGTGCACGGTGGTCATCAGGCCGCGCTTGATACCCCATTTGTCGTTGAGCACCTTGGCCACCGGCGCCAGGCAGTTGGTGGTGCAGCTGGCGTTGGAGATGATCGCCTCGCCCTTGTAGGTCTTGTCGTTGACGCCGTAGACGAACATCGGCGTGGCGTCCTTCGACGGCGCGGACAGGATCACCTTCTTCGCGCCGGCGTCGATGTGTTTCTGCGCCGATTCCTTGGTCAGGAACAGGCCGGTGGATTCGATCACCACTTCGGCGTTCACCTCGTTCCACTTCAGGTTGGCCGGGTCGCGCTCCTGGGTCAGGCGGATGCGCTTGCCGTTGACCACCAGGTGGTTGCCGTCGACCTCCACGTCGCCATCGAAGCGGCCGTGCACGGAGTCGTGCTTCAGCATGTAGGCCAGGTAATCGGGCTCCAGCAGGTCGTTGATCGCCACGATCTCGATGTCGTTGCCGAAGTTCTCCACGGCGGCGCGCAGCACGTTGCGACCGATGCGGCCGAAGCCGTTGATGCCGACCTTGATGGTCATGAGGGAACGTCCTCCTGAAGGATGCCGCGAGCGCGGCGGAAAGAACGCCGATTTTACCGCCATTTCCGGGTGCCTGCCTGCCCCGCGGGCCGTGGTGCGCGCCGGCGGCGGCAAAAAGCCGCAGTGCTCTGTGGCAGACTGCGGCCATCCCTCCCTTGCCGGAATGACTCGCATGAGCTTCGCCCGTCGCGCCACCACCGCCGTGCTCGCCTGCCTGCTGGTTACGCCGGCGCTGGCGTGGGGGCCGCTCGGCCACAGCGTGGTCGCCGAGCTGGCGCAGCGGCACTTGAGCCCCGCTGCGGAAGCCGAGGTCCAGCGCCTGCTGGCGCCGGAGCATACCGATTCGCTGGGCGACGTCGCCAACTGGGCCGACCAGATGCAGGACGATCCGGCCATGGCGAATCTGTGGAAGCAGACACGCAGCCAGCACTACATCAATTTCCGCGGTGGCCCCTCGTGCGACTACGTGCCGCCGCGCGATTGCCGCGACGGTCGCTGCGTGGTGGCGGCGCTGCAGTACTACGTGGGTGTGCTGGGCGACCGCAGCAAGCCGGACGCCGTGCGCCGCCGGGCGCTGAAGTTCGTGGTGCATTTCGTCGGCGACGTCCACCAGCCCTTGCATGCCGGCTATCGCGAGGACAAGGGCGGCAACACCTATCAGGTGCAGTTCGACGGCAAGGGCAGCAACCTGCACCGGGTGTGGGACTCCGGCATGCTCTACACCCGTGGTCTGGATTGGCAGCAGTACGCGCAGCGCCTGGATTCGGCGGTGCCGGTGCCGTTGCCGGCGCCGAGTGCGCCGCTGGACAACCCCTACGCGCAGTGGGCGCAGGAGTCGTGCCGGATCTCCGCCGAGGCCGGCTTCTACCCCGTCGGCCACAAGATCACCCCGGGCTACGTGTCGACCTGGCTGCCTGTGGCCGACCGCCGCCTGCGCGAAGCCGGCCGTCGCCTCGCGCAAGTGCTCAACCTGGCGCTCGGCGCCGGTTCCGCTGCGCGTTGAGCGTGGACCGGCGGCGCGGCGTGACGATTCTGCTAGGCTCAGCTGATGCTCATTTCCAAAATCCGCCGCACCAAGATCGTCGCCACCCTCGGCCCGGCCACTGACGCACCGGGCGCGCTGCGCAAGCTCATCGACGAAGGCGTCGACGTCGTGCGCCTCAACCTCTCGCACGGCGCGCCCGATGATCACCGCGCCCGCGCGCGGGCGGTGCGCGAAGCGGCCGAGGCTGCGGGCCGCGAGGTCGGCGTGCTGGCCGATCTGCAGGGGCCGAAGATCCGCATCGAGACCTTCGCCGACGGCCCGGTGCAGCTGGTCGAAGGTGCCAGCTTCGTGCTCGATTGCCGCCCCGGCGTGCCGCCCGGCGACGCCACCCGCGTGGGCGTGAGCTATTACGGCTTGCCCGATGACGTGAGCGCCGGTGACGTGCTGTTGCTGGACGACGGCCTGGTGGGGCTCACCGTGCGCGAGGTGGTCGGCAGCGAAGTGCGCTGCGAGGTGCTGGTGGCCGGCAAGCTGTCCAACCGCAAGGGGCTCAACCGGCAGGGCGGCGGGCTTTCCGTCGACGCGCTGTCGGACAAGGACAAGGCGGACATCCAGCTGGCCGCCGAGATCGGCGCGGATTTCCTCGCCGTGTCCTTCGTGCGTTCGGCCGACGACATGCACCAGGCCCGCCGCCTGCTCAAGCTGGCCGGCGGGCGTGCCGCGCTGGTGGCCAAGATCGAGCGCGCCGACGCCATCCCGGTACTGGGCGAGATCATCGACGCCTCCGACGTGGTGATGGTGGCGCGCGGCGACCTGGGCGTGGAGATCGGCGATGCCGAGCTGCCCGGCCTGCAGAAGAAGATCATCCGCGAGGCAGTGCAGCGCAATCGCGCGGTGATCACCGCCACCCAGATGCTGCAGTCGATGGTGCGCTCGCCGATCCCGACCCGCGCCGAAGTGCTCGACGTGGCCAATGCCGTGATCGACGGCACCGATGCGGTGATGCTGTCGGAGGAAACCGCCGCCGGCGCGCATCCGGACAAGGCGGTGGCCGCGATGACGCGGATCTGCCTCGGCGCCGAGCGCCAGTTCGAGCCCAAGGACGACCTCTCCGCCGGCGGCCACCGGCTCGACCGCACCGACCAGGCGATCGCGCTGGCCGCGATGATGCTGGCCGGCCAGCTCGGCGTGCGGGCGATCGTGGCATTGACCGAATCCGGCGCCACCGCGCAATGGCTGTCGCGCTACCGCAGCGCGGTGCCGATCTACGGCATGTCGCCGTCGGCCTCCGCACGGCGGCGCATGCAGCTGCTGCGCGACGTGCAGCCGGTGGAGTTCAGCCACGGCGAGAAGCAGAGCATGGCCGCTTCCACCCGCGCCGCGGTGCGCCTGCTGTTCGAACAGGACAGGCTGGTCCAGGGTGACAGCGTGGTGATCACCTACGGCGACCGCGTCGGCCACGTCGGCGGCACCAACACGCTGAAGCTGCTCGCAGTCGGCCCCGACGGCACCATCGACAGCCTGCGCGACCTGTGAAGCCTGAACCGGCCGCGTCGCCGCGACATCGTTGACGCTGGCGCGGCGTGCAGGCAGCTACACTGTGGCCATCGACACGTTGCCGGAGCCTGCCATGAACACCCCGTTTTCCTCCGTGTGCCGCGGCGTGCTGTTCGCGCTCGCCCTGGGCGCCGCCGCGCCGGTGCTGGCGCAGACGGTCAAGATCGACCAGCAGGACTTGTACCGCTACTGGATCCTGCTCAACACCCAGGTGCAGATGGATGCGCCCAACAGCGGCCTCAACCTGGACAAGCCCGGTTGCGTGGCGGTGACCTACACCATCGGTTCCGATGGCGTGCCGATGGACGTGCAGGTGGCCAAGGTGGAGCCGAAGAGCGACCTCGGCCCGATGGCGCGCAGCGCAGTGGCCAATTTCCGCTACGGCCCGTCGCTGAACAACAACATCCACCAGCCGGTGGCCACGTATTACATCGTGGTGTTCAACGGTCCCAAGGACCCGGCCGCGCGCGCCCAGCTGATGGCCCCGTGCAAGCTGCCCGGCTACCCGGCCTGAGCTGAGCCGGCAGTGCCTGCGGGGTGCGGCGTCGTTTCGGCCCGTCGTGGCCCCGATCTGGCCTATAATCGGCGTTTTTCACCATGCCGCTTCGTTCTCGAGGCGGCGCCCACCATGGGTGGCCGGGCATCGCCCCCACCATCGCGGAGTCACCAATGAGCATTGAAGATCTCGAAAGCGTCGCCCTGGCGATGGTTGCGCCCGGCAAGGGCATCATCGCGATCGACGAGTCGACCAACACCATCCGCAAGCGCTTCGAGGCCGTCGGCATCGAGAACACCGAGGAGAACCGGCGCGCCTACCGCGAGTTGCTGCTGACCACGCCGGGCCTGTCCGAGCACATCTCCGGCGCGATCCTGTTCGACGAGACGATCCGCCAGTCCACCAAGGACGGCGTGCCGTTCACCCAGGTGATGAAGAAGAACGGCATCATCCCCGGCATCAAGGTCGACAAGGGCCCGCAGCCGCTGGCCGGTTTCCCCGGCGACGTGGTCACCGAAGGCCTCGACGGCCTGCGCGAACGCCTGCAGGAATACGCGAAGCTGGGCGCCCAGTTCGCCAAGTGGCGCGCGGTGATCAACATCTCCGAGGAAAACCCCAGCTCCACCGCGATCGAGGCGAACTGCCACGTGCTGGCTCGTTACGCCGCGCTGTGCCAGGAGGCCGGCCTGGTGCCGATGGTCGAGCCCGAAGTGATCATGGACGGCGACCACACCATCGAAGTCAGCTACGAAGTGCACGAAGCCGTGCTGCGTAGCCTGTTCAATGCGCTGTACGAGCAGAACGTGATGCTGGAAGGCACCATCCTGAAGGTCAGCATGGTCATCCCCGGCAAGGATTGCGAGGAGCAGGCCGAGGTCGGTGAAGTAGCCGAGGCCACCGTGCGCGTGCTCAAGTCCACCGTGCCGGCAGCGCTGCCGGGCATCGTGTTCCTTTCCGGTGGCCAGAGCGACCAGCAGTCCACTGCACACCTCAACGCGATGAACCAGATCGGCCCGCACCCTTGGCCGCTGTCGTTCTCCTACGGCCGCGCGATGCAGCAGGCCGCGCTGCAGTTGTGGTCGAAGGACCTGAAGGGCAATGTCGCCGACGCGCAGAAGATCGTTCACGCCCGCGCCAGGGACAATGGCCTGGCGGCGCTGGGGCAGTGGAACGGCTGATTGCCTTTCAGGCGGGGAATAGGGAATAGGGAACAGGGAATCGGCAGAGAAGAAAAGGGCGCCTTGCGGCGCCCTTTTTTGCGTCACGCGATGGAGTTCAGAAGCGGTACTCGGCGCTCACCGTGTAGATGCGGTTACCGATGTCCAAGCCCTGCTTGGAGATGCTGTAGTAATCGAAGTTGGCGCCGATGCTCCAGCTCTTGTTGATGTCGTAGCCAGTGCCCACGCCTGCGTACCAGCCCAGCGACTGCTTGCTGGCCTTCTCGTTGAAGGGGTCGGCCGGGTCGCTGGACTGCAACTTGGCGTGCAGCTTCCACATGAAGGCGCCGCCGCGCGCGGAGATGTACCAGGCGTCGGTCGGGTTGAAGTGACCGTTGATGCCTGCGGTCCAGCCGTCACCCGAGAGTTTGGCGTAGGTGGTGCCATCGCGGCTGCTGATGCTGCCGAGGTCGGTGTAGCCCGCCTCGAAGCCGATGAACTGGGTGCGGTAGCCGGCGTTGAGAATGACGGCCGTGCCGTGTTCGCTGCCGAGGTCGTAGTTGTCCAACGTGGCGTGGTAGCTCACGCGACCGGCGCCGAGGTTGACGAAACCGCCGGTGAGATCCTTTGCCTGCACGCTGGCCGTGGCCAACGTCGCACCGGCCAGAGCGGCCAGCGTCAAGAGTGAGTTTTTCATTTGAAATCCCCTGTTGTGGTGTTTCCCGATCTTTCCTGTCGCAGTCCTGCGCGTCGGGACGCAAGGCGCCAACCACGTATTTTATATGTGGCGCAGTTCGCATAAAGAAAGAGAGCGCCCTCAGGCGCCCTCTTCTTGTAGGTGAACATCCCGACGCGATGTCGGAATCAACCTCTGCGGATCAGAAGCGGTATTCGGCGCTGGCCGAGACCATGTCCGTGCTGAGGTTCACGTGGTCCTTGCTGGCGTCGAAGTAGTCGTAGTTCACGCCCACGCTGAGCTGCGGGGTGATGTTGTAGCCGATGCCTGCGCCGGCGTACCAGCTGTTGTCGTCCAGGCTCTTGCGGATCGGGTTCACGTCGTTGTTCATGCCGTGACCGGTCCAGCTGTACAGGCCCGCGCGACCGCTGAGGTACCAGTTCGGGGTCATGTCCAGCCGGGCGTTGGCGCCCACCGTCCAGCCGTGCAGCTGCGACTTGTTGTCGGCGATCACCGGGTCGCTGTTGAAGATGTTCTTGGCGTGGATGTTGCCCAGGTCGTTGTAGCCCACCTCGGCGCCCAGCGCGAAGTTCGGCGCCAGCGACCAACGGTAGCCGCCGTTCAGGGCATAGCCGGTGTCATGGCCGTCGTACGGCCCATGGTTGATCGCGGTGCGGCCGATGTTGCCGTTGACGAACCAGCCGGCGTTGTCGGCGGGCGCGTTCTGCGCGAAGGCGGCGGGGACGGCCACCAGGCCGGCAGAGACGAGAGCGAGGGCGAGCAGTGTTTTCTTGGTTTTCATGGATGAGGCTCCAATGGTCAGGACAGTTGGCCCCGGATGGGGAGGGCCGTTTGTCGAATGCGCCCCGCCCAAGACGGGCGGCGACACGAAGACTTAGATGGGTGGTGCCCCGAAAGATTCAATACTCATTAGTTCAGTATTAAGCGCAGATTAAGCCGGCCGAATGCGGGCCGTGCCCAGGGCCGTGTCCGGCGCGCGACACCGCGCGACCGGATCGGCGACAATGGACGCTTTTGCACCCTCCGGAGACGCCTGATGACCACCCGCCGCGAACTCGCCAACGCCGTGCGAGCCCTTGCCATGGACGCCGTGGAAGCGGCCAAGTCCGGTCATCCGGGCATGCCGATGGGCATGGCCGACCTCGCCGAGGTGCTGTGGAACGACTTCCTGCAGTTCAATCCGGCCAACCCGAAGTGGCCCAACCGCGACCGCTTCGTGCTGTCCAACGGCCACGGCTCGATGCTGCAGTACGCGCTGCTGCACCTGACCGGCTTCGACCTGCCGATGGACCAGCTCAAGCGCTTCCGCCAGCTGCATTCGAAGACCGCCGGCCACCCGGAAGCCAGCGAAACGCCGGGCGTGGAGACCACCACCGGTCCGCTCGGCCAGGGCCTGGCGAATGCGGTCGGCTTCGCGCTGGCCGAGAAGGTACTGGCGGCGCATTTCAACCGTCCGGGCCACGATGTGGTCGATCACCACACCTACGCCTTCCTCGGCGACGGCTGCCTGATGGAAGGCATCTCGCACGAAGCTGCCTCGCTGGCCGGCACCTGGGGCTTGGGCAAGCTGGTGGCGATCTACGACGACAACGGCATCTCGATCGACGGCGAAGTGCACGGCTGGTTCACCGACGACACCCCGGCGCGCTTCGAGGCGTACGGCTGGAACGTGATCCGCGGCGTGGACGGGCACGATGCCGAGGCGATCAAACAGGCGATCGCCAAGGCCACCACGCAGCACGACAAGCCCACCCTGATCTGCGCGAAAACCGTCATCGGCTTCGGTGCGCCGCACAAGCAGGGCAAGGAGGAAAGCCACGGCGCGCCGCTGGGCAAGGACGAGATCGCCGCCGCGCGCGAGCAGCTGGGCTGGAAGTACGCACCGTTCGAGATCCCGGCCGAGATCTATGCCGGTTGGGATCACAAGGCCAAGGGCGCCGCCGCGGAGCAGGCGTGGAACGACGTGTTCGCGAGGTACGCCTCCGCCCATCCGGAGCTGGCTGCCGAATTCGACCGCCGCATGAGCGGCGAGCTGCCGGCCGACTGGGCCGCGAAGTCGCAGGCGTTCATCGACAAGCTGCAGGCCGACGGTCCCGAAGTGGCCTCGCGCAAGGCTTCGCAGATGAGCATCGAAGCGTTCGCGCCGCTGCTGCCGGAGCTGATCGGCGGCTCGGCCGACCTGGCCGGCTCCAACCTGACCAAGTGGAAGGGCAGCCTCGACGCCGCCACCGGCGACAGCGCGGACGGCAAGGGCAACTACGTCTATTACGGCGTGCGCGAGTTCGGCATGACCGCGATCGCCAACGGCGTGGCGCTGCATGGCGGCTTCATCCCGTACGACGCGACGTTCCTGGTGTTCTCCGACTACGCGCGCAATGCGGTGCGCATGAGTGCGCTGATCCCGGCCCATGCGATCCACGTTTACACGCACGACTCGATCGGCCTGGGCGAGGACGGCCCGACCCATCAGCCGGTGGAGCACATGGCGAGCCTGCGCTACATCCCGAACAACCAGCTGTGGCGTCCGTGCGATGCGGTGGAATCGGCGGCGTCGTGGAAGGCGGCGATCGAGCGCAAGGGCGCGCCGTCGTGCCTGATCTTCTCGCGGCAGAACCTCAGGCACCAGCAGCGCAGCGCACAGCAGGTGGCCGACATCCTGCGCGGCGGCTACGTGCTGTCCGATCCGCTGGACACGAAGTTCCAGGCGATCCTGATCGCCACCGGTTCGGAAGTGGAACTGGCGATGGAGGCGTCGCGCGCGCTGGCGCAGCAGGGCGTGGCCGTGCGCGTGGTGTCGATGCCGTGCACCGAGGTGTTCGACGCGCAGCCGCTGGAATACCGCGAAGGCGTGCTGCCGCTCTGGTGCCGCGCGCGCGTGGCGGTGGAAGCGGCCACCGCCGATTTCTGGCGCAAGTACGTGGGCCTGGACGGCGAAGTGGTCGGCATGACCACGTTCGGCGCCTCGGCGCCGGCGCCGCAGCTGTTCGAGCACTTCGGCTTCACCGTGGCGCACGTGGTCGACGCGGTGAAGCGCGTCGTCAAATAAGGCTACTCGCGGTCGCCTCCCGGTGATCGCGGGAATGCCTGTGCGAGCGCCTCATTCGGTAGGGCGGGCACTGCCCGCCGTTCTGCCTTATCCAGCGACCGAAACAAAAGCCGGCGGGCGGTGCCCGCCCTACGGAGCGGCCGCCGGGATTTCCAGCAAGGCGGCCAGTTCGTCCGGCGTTGCCGCAATGGCGTGGGCGCCGGCCTGTTCCAGTTCCGCGCGGCTGCCGAAGCCCCAGAGCACACCGAAGCCACGCACGCGGTTGGCGACGGCGCCGTCGATGTCGAAGTGGCGGTCGCCGATCATCACCGTGTCGGCCGGGTCGGCGCCGAAGTCGGCCAGTGCCTCGCTGATCATCGTGGCCTTCTCGCTGTGCGCGCTGTCCGGGTGCGGGCCGTACAGGCGCAGGAACGCGTCGCCGAACGGCAGGTGGGCGAGGATCGGCGCGGCGTGGCGGTGCGGCTTGCTGGTGACCACGGCGAGCTGGTGGCCGGCGCCGCGCAGCCGCTCGATCAGCAGCTCGATGCCCGGATAGATCTCGTGCTCGCGCCAGCCGAGCGTGTTGAAGCGCTCGTGGTAGTACGCCACCGCCGCCTCGATGCGTTCGGCGTCGTGGTCCAGGAGCGGCGCGAAGCTGTGCCGCAGCGGCGGGCCGATCCAGCGGCGCAGTTCCGCATGTGCCGGCGCCGGCACGTCCAGCCGCGCCAGCGCATGCTTCACGCAGGCGGTGATGCCGTGCTCGGAATCGATCAGGGTGCCGTCGAGGTCGAACAGGCAGAGCATTACTTCGCGGCTCGCGCCTTCAGTGCGGTGACCGCCGGCAGTTCCTTGCCTTCGAGGAATTCCAGGAACGCGCCGCCGCCGGTGGAGATGTAGGAGACCTGGTCGGCGATGCCGTACTTGTCGACCGCGGCCAGGGTGTCGCCGCCGCCGGCGATCGAGAACGCGTTCGACGCCGCGATCGCGCGCGCCAGCGTTTCGGTGCCCTTGCCGAACGCGTCGAACTCGAACACGCCGACCGGGCCGTTCCACACCACGGTGCCGGCCTTGGCGATCAGGGCGGCGTAGAGTTCGGCGGTCTGCGGGCCGATGTCGAGGATCATCTCGTCCGCACCGACCTGGTCGACCGGCTTGATCGTGGCCGGGGCCTGCGCGGAGAACGCCGGCGCCACCACCACGTCGATCGGCATCGGCACTTCGGCGCCGCGTCGTTTGGCGTCGGCCAGCACCTTCTTCGCCGCGTCGAGCAGATCCATCTCCACCAGCGAGTTGCCGACCGAGTGTCCCATCGCGGCGATGAAGGTGTTGGCGATGCCGCCGCCGACGATGAGCTGGTCGACCTTGCCGATCAGGTTGTCCAGCAGGGTCAGCTTGGTCGACACCTTGGAGCCGGCCACGATCGCCAGCAGCGGATGCGCCGGGTGCTCCAGCGCCTTGCCCAGCGCATCCAGCTCGGCGCACAGCAACGGGCCGGCGGCGGCGACCGGGGCGTACCTGATCACGCCGTGGGTCGAGGCTTGTGCGCGATGCGCGGTGCCGAACGCGTCCATCACGAAGATGTCGCACAGCGCGGCATATTTCTTCGCCAGCGTGTCGTCGTCCTTGCCCTCGCCGACGTTCATGCGGCAGTTTTCCAGCAGCACCACCTCGCCGGCGGCCACCTCCACCCCGTTGACCAGGTAGTCGGCCACCAGCCGCACCGGCTGGTCGAGTTTGCTGCTCAGCCACAGCGCCACCGGCGCCAGCGAGGATTCGGCGTCGAACTGGCCTTCCTTGGGCCGGCCCAGGTGCGACATCACCATCACCTTCGCGCCGGCGTCGCGGGCGGCCAGGATCGTCGGGAGGGCGGCGTCGAGGCGCTGGGTCGAGGTGATCCGGCCCTGTTCGTCGATCGGCACGTTGAGATCTTCGCGGATCAGCACGCGCTGGTTGCGCAGGTCGAGGTCGCTCATGCGGATGACGGACACGGCACAACTCCGTTGGATGGTGGGGGCTAGCCAGAACCGGCTGCAACCGCCTATTGTCCGGTGGCCGCGGCAGTGATGCAAACGCGGCCTGGCGAGGCACGCCGGGCCGACGACACGCGGGCGCGCGCAACGGCTGCACTTGTGGCTAAACTGCAGGCTATCCACGCAGGGGGGGACCGCTCATGGCGACCGGCTTGGTGCTCTACAGCTACTGGCGTTCCAGTGCTGCCTATCGCGTGCGCATCGCGCTGAACCTCAAGGGCCTGGACTACGAGACGCGTCCGGTGCACCTCGTGCGCGACGGCGGCGAGCAGCACACGGCGCAATACCAGGCGCTGAACCCGCTCGAATCCGTGCCGGTGCTGTGCGACGGCGACCGCGTGCTGACCCAGTCGCTGGCGATCATGGAATATCTGGACGAGATGCACCCGGAGCTGGAAACCGCGCTGCTGCCGGTCGACGCCCGCGGCCGCGCCCAGGTGCGCGCGCTGGCCATGGCGGTGTGCTGCGACATTCACCCGCTGGGCAACCTGCGCGTGCTGCAGCATCTGGAGAAGGAGTTCGGCGCCAGCGAGGAGCAGCGGGCAGCCTGGTCGCGGCACTGGATCGATGCCGGCTTCAAGGCGATCGAGGCCATGCTGGCGGAGAGCGCCGCCACCGGCCGCTACTGCCACGGCGAAACCCCGAGCATGGCCGATGCCTGCCTGATCCCGCAGGTCTACAACGCCATTCGCTGGAAACTGCCGCTCGACGACTACCCCACCATTACGCGCATCCACGCCGCCTGCAACGAGCTGGAAGCGTTTCAGCGTGCGGCGCCGGAGGCGCAACCCGACGCACCGTAAGCCGGGAATAGGGAATGGGGAATAGGGAATAGGAACTGCAAGAGCAGGAGCCGCGCTCCGCGCTTGGTTTTTCCGATTCCCGATTCCCGATTCCCGATTCCCGATTCCCTATTCCCTATTCCCGGCCCTTCAGAACCCCATCCCGTACGGGTCGTTGCCGGCCAGTTCGGCGCTGCTGTTGCCGCCTTCGGCGAGGCGGATCTTGAGGGCGAGGCCATCGCGGGAGTCGGATTTGCTGAGGGCCTCGTCCAGTTCCACGCGGCCTTCCTTGTACAGCTTGTACAGCGACTGGTCGAAGGTCTGCATGCCTTCCTGCAGGCTGCGATCCATGGCGTCCTTGATCTCGTGGATCTGGCCGCGGCGAATCATGTCGCGGATCAGCGGCGTGTTCAGCAGCACCTCGGCGGCCGGGATGCGGCGGCCGTCCTTGCCGATCACCAGGCGCTGGCTGATCACCGCGCGCAGGTTCAGCGCCAGGTTCATCAGCACGTTCTTGTGCGCCGATTCGGGGAAGAAGTTGAGGATGCGCTCCAGCGTCTGGTCGGAGTTGTTGGAGTGCAGCGTGGCCAGGCACAGGTGGCCGGTCTCGGAGAAGGCAATGGCCGCCTCCATCGTGTCGGTGTCGCGGATCTCGCCGATCATGATCACGTCCGGCGCCTCGCGCATCGCGTTCTTCAGCGCCTCGTGGTAGCTGTGCGTGTCCAGCCCGACCTCGCGCTGGTTGACGATCGAGCGCTTGTGCCGGTGCAGGTATTCGATCGGGTCCTCGATGGTGAGGATGTGCCCGGGCGACTGCGAGTTGCGCTGGTCGATCATCGCCGCCAGCGTGGTCGACTTGCCCGAGCCGGTGGCGCCCACCACCAGGATCAGTCCGCGCGGCTCCATGATCAGGTCGCGGAAGATCGGCGGCAGCTGCAGCTGCTCGATCGAGGGGATCTCGCTCTTGATCGCGCGGATCACCATGCCCACTTCGCCGCGCTGCTTGAAGACGTTGATGCGGAAGCGGCCGGCTTCCTTCACCGCCAATGCCATGTTCAGTTCGAGGTTGCGCTCGAACTGCGGCACTTGGCCCTCGTCCATCAGCGAATAGGCGATCTTCTTGACCATGCCGCTCGGCAGGCCGGTATTGCCCAGCGGATAAAGCTTGCCCTCGACCTTGATGTTCACCGGGGCACCGGTGGACAGGAACATGTCCGACGCGCCCTTGTCTACCATGAGCTTGAGGAAGTAGCCGATGTCCACGTTTTACCCCTGGGTTCCCGATGTACATTGCATTGCACGATTATGCCTGCCCACAATACGCTGCAACACACCATGAGGACTGTGATGTACTTCTTTTCCCCATCGGCCGCGCTCGCGCGCCGCATGCGCGCGGCGGCCACCATGCTGGCGCTGACCCTGGCCGTGGCCGGTTGCGCCACGGCGCCGCCGCCGAATGACGCGATGAACCTGGCCCAATACCAGCTGCAGGCCGCCCGTGACGCCGGCGCGGCGGATTACGCGCCGGTCGACCTCGGTTTCGCGCAGGACAAGTTCCAGCAGGCGCAGGAGGCGATGGCGGCGCGCAAGTTTGCCGATGCCGCGAACCTCGCCGAGGAATCCGGCGCCGATGCCGAGCTGGCGCGGGTCAAGGCGCGGCTGGGCGCGGCCCGTGCCGAGATGCAGGGCAAGCTGCAGGAAAACACCCGCCTGCGCAGCGAGGGCGAGCAACTGGCCGCCCGGCAGCAGCAGATGGAACAGGCGATCCCGGCACCCGCCGCCGACTCTTCCGCGCCGTTGCCGGTGGGCGACATGCCGGCGCCTTCGGCCTCGGTGCTCTCCGCGCCGGTCGACGGCACGCCGATCCCCGGCAATGACGATCCCGCGGCCGCCAGCAGCATTCCCGGAGGCCAGCCATGAAGCGCCTTGCCCAACTGCTCGCTGGCGCAGGCCTGGCGCTGGCCCTGGTCGGTGCCGCGCAGGCACGCCAGGACGACATCGACATCAACCGCCTGCGCGGCAGCCTGGACCAGCTTGCCAACGATCCCGGCCTCGGCCATTACGCCCTGTCCGAACAGGCGCGAGCCCGCGAGGCGATCCGCGCGCTGGAGGAGGCCGGACGTGGCGACCGGCCGCATGCCTTGTACCTCGCCGAGCGCCGCGTCGACCTGGCCAAGACCGCCGCGCAGTTGCAGGACGCCCAGGTCAAGCTGAACCAGCTCGATCGCGAACACGACCAGATCCTGCTCGCCAACAGCCGCCGCGAGGCGGACATGGCCCGGCTGGAGCTGGCCCGGCAGCGCCTGCAGAACCAGTTGGCGCAGGAGGAGGCCGCGCGCCTGCAGCAGCAGGGCATCGAATATTCGCAGCAGGCCGAGCAGGCGCGGGCCGAAGCCGAGCGGGCCAAGAAGCTGGCCGCGGCACAGAGCAAGGTGGCGCGGGCGGCCCGCCGCGAGGCGGCGCTGGCGGCGCAGGCGGCCAAGGCGATGCGCGCGCAGATGGACGATGGAAATACCCCGCCACCGGCTCCCGCCGAGCAGAAAAAGCCCACCCGCAAGCACTCCGCGGGGCACTGAAACGGCGCCGGGCGGCGCTTTGCCGCGGCGCCTCCACGGGCTGCGGCCAGCCGCCGCCCAATGCCTGCAAAACACTGTTTTGACAGGTATTTAATGCACCGGCCGAAGTGTGATCCGACGCCTTGCACCGGCCAGATCGGCGGAGTAGGGTCAAAGCCCCGGGAGGCATCCAGGCCACCGGGGTCAACGACCTGAATCATGCGCCCATCCCACGTTCAGATCCCCACCTGCGTTCCGGTTGACCGGCGTGGGTCGCGGGTGTGCGCCGATTCAGCTGTCGGCGGTCCGCCAACGTGGCGGCAACCGTCCGTTCACTCGCAGGAGGTCGGATCATGTTCGAAAACCAGCAGCGCGATGATGTCGAGGCATTGATGAAGGCGGACGCGGAGTTCCGCCGGCTTTATCAGCACCATCGGGAGCTCGACAGCAAGGTGCACGACGCCGATATCGGCGTGCTTCCCATCGACGACGCCACCCTCGCCGGCATGAAGAAGGAGAAACTGCTGGCCAAGGCGCGGCTTGAACGCATGTGGGCCGACAGGGCGCACCTCATCCACTGACGCAACGGTTCGCTGGCGCGGCCCCGGGTCTTCCCTGAAACAGTCATCGGGAAGATTGCCGGGGCCGCAGCGTATCCGGCGGCTCGGTTATCATGGGGGTTCTGCGGCCACGGCTTTGCGCCGACGCCGCCACGCCAGCGACGGAGCCCCCATGACGGTTCACCAGAGTGTCCTCGAACTGATCGGACACACCCCGATGGTTCGCGCGAGGCGCCTCGATACGGGTGCGTGCGAATTGTTCCTGAAACTCGAGAGCGCCAACCCCGGCGGCTCGATCAAGGACCGCATCGGCCTGTCGATGATCGAGGGCGCCGAGAAGGACGGCCGCATCCGCCCGGGCGACATCCTGGTCGAGGGCACCGCCGGCAACACCGGCCTGGGCCTGGCCCTGGTCGCGCAGCAGAAAGGCTACCGGCTGATCCTGGTGGTGCCGGACAAGATGAGCCGCGAGAAGATCTTCAACCTCAAGGCGATGGGCGCCGAAGTGGTGCTGACCCGCTCCGACGTGGCCAAGGGACACCCCGAGTACTACCAGGACATGGCCGAGCGGATCGCCCGCGAAACGCCCGGCGCGTACTTCATCAACCAGTTCGGCAACCCCGACAACCCGGCCGCGCACATCGCCAGCACCGGGCCGGAAATCCTCGAACAGATGGACGGCAAGGTGGATGCGGTGGTGGTCGGCTGCGGCTCGTCCGGCACGCTGAGCGGGCTGTCGAAGTTCTTCGCCGAACACTCGCCGCAGACCGAGCTGATCCTGGCCGATCCGGTCGGCTCGATCCTGGCGCAGTACATCAACGAGGGCACGCTCTCGACCAAGTCGGCGAGCTGGATGGTCGAAGGCATCGGCGAGGATTTCCTGCCCTCGATCAGCGACTTCACCCGGGTGAAGAAGGCCTACGCGATCTCCGACAAGGAGAGCTTCCTGACCGCGCGCGAGCTGCTGGCGAAGGAAGGCATCCTGGGCGGCTCGTCGACCGGCACCCTGCTTGCCGCGGCGCTGCGCTACTGCCGCGAACAGACCACCCCGAAACGCGTGGTGACCCTGGTCTGCGACACCGGCAACAAGTATCTGTCCAAGCTCTACAACGACTACTGGATGCTCGACAACGGCTTCATCGAGCGCGAGCAGCACGGCGACCTGCGCGACCTTCTGCTGCGCCCGTTCGCCCAGCGCGACACCGTGGTGGTCGGCCCCAACGAGCTGCTGATCACCGCCTACAACCGCATGAAGCTGTACGACGTGTCGCAGTTGCCGGTGATGGACGGCCGCAAGCTGGTCGGCATCGTCGACGAGTCCGACGTGCTGATGCACGTGCACGCCGACGAGACGCGCTTCCGCGACCCGGTGTCCACCGCGATGATCGCCGACCTGCACCGGCTCGACGTGCGCTCGCCGATCGAATCGCTGCTGCCGGTGTTCGAGCGCGGCCACGTGGCCATCGTGGTCGACGGCGACGATTTCCTCGGCCTGATCACCCGCATCGACCTGCTGAACTGGCTGCGCCGCAAGGTGAATTGACCGGCCGCGCCAGGCACTTTCAAAACAGCCCGGGGCGACCCGGGCCAGAACCGAAGGAAGCTTCGCCATGTGTGGAATCGTTGCCGCCGTAGCCCAACGCGATGTCGCCCCGCTGCTTATCGCCGGCCTGAAAGCGCTCGAATACCGGGGCTACGACTCCTCCGGCGTGGCCGTGCTCGACCACGGCGCGATCCGCCGCGTGCGCGCCAAGGGCAAGGTGCGCGAGATGGAGGCGCTGTACCTGGCCGACCCGCTGTCCGGCGGCACCGGCATCGCGCATACCCGCTGGGCCACGCATGGCGTGCCGAACGAGGCGAACGCGCACCCGCACATCGCCGGCCGGGTGGCGATCGTGCACAACGGCATCATCGAGAACTACGCCGGCCTGCGCGCCGAGCTGCAGGCCGCCGGCCACGTGTTCACTTCGGAAACCGACACCGAGGTGATGGCCGCGCTGATCGACCGACGCATCGGCCAGGGCCAGAACCTGCGCGAGGCGGTGCTGGCCACCGTGCGCGAGCTGGAAGGCGCCTACGCGATCGCGGTGCTCAGCAGCGACGAGCCCGATCGCGTGGTCGGCGCGCGCCGCGGCGCCCCGCTGCTGGTCGGCCTCGGCATCGGCGAGAACTTCCTCGGCTCCGACGCGCAGGCGCTGATCCAGGTCACCAACAAGATGCTGCACCTGGACGAGGACGACGTGGTGGAAATCACCCGCGACAGCGTGCAGGTGTTCGCGCTGGACGGCACGCCGGTCGAGCGCAAGGTGTACGAGAGCGAGCTTTCCACCGACGCGGTCGAGCGCGGCGAGTACCGCCACTACATGCAGAAGGAGATCTTCGAGCAGCCGCGCGCGGTGGCCGACACGCTTGAAGCGCGCATCGGCCCGCACGGCGTGCTGCCGAACATCTTCGGCATCGACAGCGAGGCGCTGCTCGCCGCCACCCGCGGCGTGCACATCATCGCCTGCGGCACCAGCTACCACGCCGGCCTCGTCGCCAAGTACTGGATCGAGGAATTCGCGCGCCTGCCGGTCGCGGTGGAGGTGGCCAGCGAGTACCGCTACCGCGAGACCGTGGTGCCGCCCGGCACGCTGTTCCTGGCAATCTCGCAGTCGGGCGAAACCGCCGACACGCTGGCCGCGATGCGCGAGTCGCGCCGACGCGGCTACCTCGGCACCCTGGTCATCTGCAACTCGCCGGAGTCGTCGCTGGTGCGCGAGGCCGACCTCAAGCTGATGACCCGCGCCGGCCCCGAGATCGGCGTGGCCTCGACCAAGGCGTTCACCACGCAGCTGGCCGGCCTGGCGCTATTGGCGCTGGAGCTGGCGCGCCGCAACGGCCTCGACGCGTCGCGCTATGCGGCGCTGTGCGAGGAGCTGCAGCGCCTGCCGCGCGCGATCGAGAACGCACTGAAGCTGGAGCCGGCGATCATCGACCTGGCCGGCGATTTCATCCATCGCCAGCATGCGCTGTTCCTCGGCCGCGGCGCGCACTACCCGGTGGCGCTGGAAGGTTCGCTCAAGCTCAAGGAAATCTCCTACATCCACGCCGAGGCCTACCCCGCCGGCGAGCTCAAGCACGGCCCGCTGGCGCTGGTCGACGAGAACATGCCGGTGGTGGCGGTGGCGCCGAACGGACCGCTGCTGGACAAGCTGAAATCCAACCTGCAGGAAGTACGCGCCCGCGGCGGTCGCCTGATCGTGTTCGCCGACGGCTCCGCCGGCATGGACGACACCGCCGGCAACGGCGTGACCCTGCGCGTGGAATCCGGCGGCAACTTCATCGCCCCCGCCGTGTTCACCGTGCCGCTGCAACTGCTCGCCTACCACGTCGCCGTGCTGCGCGGCACGGACGTGGATCAACCGCGCAACCTGGCCAAGTCGGTCACCGTGGAGTAGGGCCCGATCCGCCGGCGCTGCCCGGCGTGGCGGGTGGCGTGATCGTGGCAGCCGTGGCCGGCTTGGCCGCGACGGCTCCCGGTTGCCACACGAAGGTCGCCACGCTTTCCGCCGGCATGGTGTAGCGGAAGTCGAGCCCGCCCTGCTGCACGGAGACTTCGTGCGGCACGGTCTTGCCGTTGACCAGTATCAGCACGATCGATCCGCCGTCTGGGTTGCGGAAGGCGACGTTCTTGATGTCGTTGCCGGTGTCGGTGGACCAGATGCGCACGGCGCCGGGGTGGATGAAGCGGCTGTAATGGGCGAACGCGTAGTACTCGTCGTTGCGGCTCACCGCGCCGCTGCGCGAGTCGATCGTGACGATGCCCTTGCAGGTGTCGCAGCCGCCGAAGTGCGGGCCGTAGTTTTCGTCCAGCGCAAGGTTCCAGTACACCACGCCGCGCGCCCAGTTGCGCAGGCCGCCGAGCAGCAGGTCGCGCGCGAACCAGAGCAGTTCGCCGTGCTTGCTGGATTCCCAGTCGCCGCCGGAACACTCGGTGATGTAGGCGTCCTTGCGCGGAAAGGAGTGGTGCACGTCGCTCTGCGCGCCGGGCGTGCCGCGGTAGCAGTGCCAGGCGATGCCGTCCAGGTAGCGCGCGGCCTCGGCGTCGTAGAGCACGTCCAGCGGTTGCTGCGGTTCGTCCCAGTTGTGGTCCCAGCCGAAGATGTGCGTGGGCGGCTTGCGCCCGGCCAGTGCGGGGCCCAGGTACTGCGCGATGATGCGCGCGCGCTGCCCGGCGGAGAGCAGCATGCCGGGGTAGGTCAGCGGCACGAAGCCGGGCTCGTTCTGCAGGGTCAGCGCGAAGATCGGGATGCCGTAGCTGCGGTAGGTGTCGACGTACTTCACCAGGTACTGCGCATAGGCCGCCTCGTACTCTTCGAGCAGGCTGCCGCCGATCAGGTTGGCGCTGGTCTTCATCCACGCCGGCGCGCTCCACGGCGAGGCGATGATGCGCAGCTGCGGGTCGATCGCCAGCGTCTCCTGCACGGTGGGGATGAGGTAGGGCACGTTGGCCGCGACGTTGAAATGCTGCAGCTCGGGGTCGACCTCGCCGGCGGGCATGTCGTCCAGCGTGTACGGTTGCAGCGAGAAATCCGAGGCGCCGATGGTCAGCCGGACCATGTTGAAATCGAGCCCGGGCGGCGGGCCGAACAGTTCGAGCAGCAGCGCGTGGCGCGCCGGTGCGCTCAGCTTGTTCTGCAGCAGCCAGGCCGAGGCGTCGGTCAGTGCCGCGCCGAAGCCGACGATGGACTGGTAGGTCTTGCTGGTGTCGATGACCACGTCGGCAGGCGTCGATGTCGCGTCGCTGGCCGGCACGTCGGCCTGCCGCGCCAGCCGCAGGCGGCGATCCTGCGTGCTCAGCCACAGCTCGATGCCGGGGCCGCTCGGTTGCGCGACCGGCGCGGCGGGGAGGACGATCGGCGCTGCCGGGCGCTGCGCCACCCGCAGCGCGAGCAGCGCCAGCAGCGAGATCAGCGCGAACGACGCGATGGCGAACCAGCGCGGGACACCGCGAGCGTCATCCATGCAGCATGCCGGCCGGAGGCGTGGTCTGGGGCGGCATGGGGGAGACGCCGGTCGTCACGGCGTGCCCGGCTTGGCACAGGCGTGGATCGCCGACCAGGTGGGCAGCGTTTCCACCTCGTGCGCCGCCGCGTAGCGCAGCCCGTAGCCGGGAGCGAACAGCCAGGCCCGGTCGTGGTCGGCGCTCTGGTACGGGCAGGGCAGGCCGGGCCAGGGCATCGGCAGCGTGCCGTGGAAATCGTGCGGCCCTGCGCCACCGGCGTGGGCGAACAGCACGTCCGCCACGCCGCCGCCTTCGGTGCCCGGCAGCCACGCTGCGACGAAGGCATCGGACAGGTTGAGCAGGTCGTTGACGAACAGCGGTCGCCCGGACACGAACACCGTCACCACCGGCTTGTGCGCCTTGGCCACGGCCTGCAGCACGGCGAGATCCTCCGGGTAGCGATCGCTGTGGCGCAGCGTGGCCGGCAACGTGATGTCGCCTTTCATCTCCGCGTACGGGGTTTCCCCGATCACCGCCACGATGGCGTCGAAAGGTGCAAGGTCGATGCCGGCGGCGGTCGGGCTGTAGCTGACGTTCGCGGCGCCGTCGGCGGCGCGGATGCCGGCCAGGATCGTCTCGCCGTGCGGGAAGTCGGCGTTGCCGTTGTCGTTGCCCTGCCAGCTCAGCGACCAGCCGCCGGCCTGATTCGGCAGGCTGTCGGCGCTCTTGCCGACCACCAGGATCTTCGCGCCGGCCCGCAGCGGCAGCGCGCGGTGGTTGTTCTTCAGCAGCACCAGCGACTCGCGTACCGCGCGGCGCGCCAGCTCGCGATGCTGCAGGGCGGTGGCGTCGCCGGCGCCTTGTCGCTGCGAGGGCCGCTTGCCGAACAGGCCCATGCGCAGCTTGGCGCGCACGATCCGGCTGACCGCGTCGTCGATGCGGCTGATCGGGATCTGGCCGTCCTCGACCTGCCGGGTGGTGTTGGAGATGAAGGCCTGCCAGTCGTCGGGCACCATCACCATGTCGATGCCGGCGTTGATCGCCTGCGCGCAGCTGGCGTTGTTGCAGCCGGGCAGCTGGCCGATCGCGTTCCAGTCGGATACCACGAAGCCGTCGAAGCCCATCTTCTCCTTGAGCACGCCGGTGAGCAGCGCGCGGGCGCCGGACATCTTGCCGTAGTCGATCCCGTCGGCCACGTCGTCCCAGCTGTTGTAGGACGCCATCACGCTGAGCACGCCGGCGCGCAGCGCGCCGAAGTAGCCGGCGCCGTGCACGTTGATCATGTCCTGCCGGCTGACCCGGGCCTGGCCCTCGTCGACGCCGTTCCAGGTGGCGCCGTCGCCGATGAAGTGCTTGGCGGTGGCCATCACGTGGTGATCGTCGAAGTCGCCCTGCAGCCCGGTGACATAGGCGCGCGCGTACTCGCGCACCAGCGGCGCCTCGCTGGAAAAGCTCTCGTAGGTGCGGCCCCAGCGCACGTTCTGCGCCACCGCCAGGGTCGGCGCGAAGGCCCAGTCGATGCCGGTGGCGCGCACCGCCCTGGCGGTGGCCCGGCCGATCGCCTCGACCAGCGCCGGGTCGTGCGCCGCGCCCAGGCCGATGTTGTGCGGGAACAGGGTGGCGCCGAACACGTTGTTGTCGCCATGCACCGCGTCGGTGCCCCAGACCACCGGGATCTGCACCTTCGCATCGGTGGCCATCGAGGCGTCGCGGTAACGGTCGGCCAGGGCGAGCCAGTCGCCGATGCCGGCGTGCTTGTTCTTCCCCGGCCAGGAACCGCCGCCGTTGAGCACCGAGCCGATGTAGTACTGCTTCACCTGCGCCGGCGTGATCGACTTGATCTCGGCCTGGGTCATCTGGCCGATCTTCTGCGCCAGCGTCATGCCGGCCACGATCGCGCGCACGCGCTGCTCCAGCGCCGGGTCGGCACCCGACGGGCCGCGTATCGACGGCCAGTCCCGGTAATGGGTCGGGCCGGGCGGGGCGTCGGCGACCGGCGCCTGATGCGCTGGCGAGGGGCCGGTATCGGCGGCGGGGGCGCTGCCGGCGCAGGCCAGCAGCAGGGGCAGGGAGAAAAACCACGGGCAGCGGATACGAACCATGGGAAAGCCTCATCGCGTGGACCATCGCCCGGCAAGATCCTCGCGCGCGCGGCGCGGGCAGGTGAACGATGCCGTCCACGCCACTTTAGCGCGCTCGCGGAGCGCCTGATTCGATTCTGCGTCACATCACGCGCGACGGCATGGCCGCTGCCCGCATGAGCAGGCAGCGGCGTGTCGCGGACGGCTAGAAGTCCTGCTTGAAGCGGATGCCGATGGTGCGCGGCAGGCTGTAGCCGGTGTAGACTTGGCCGTTCGGGTACTGCGCCACCACGCCGTGCGCGCCGCAGACGTCGACGCCGCACTCGGTGTACTTGTATTGCGCGGCGCGCTTGTCGAAGGCGTTGTTGATGTAGACGTCGGCCGACCAGCTGCCTTTCTGCACGCCGGCGGACAGGTCCAGCGTGTTGTACGCGGGCAGGTCGCCGAGCAGCGCGCGTTCGCTCAGGCGAAGGTCGGTCGTGCGCTTGCCGACGTGGACCAGCGCCGCCTGCACGAACGCATCGCTGTCACCGAGGGTGAAGCTGTAGTGCGCGATCAGGTTGCCCTTGAACTTCGGCGTGATCGGCAGCTGGGTGCCCTTGGGCGCCAGTGGCCCGGACACCACGCTGCCGTCCTGCGGGTTGAGCGAGCCGGGCGGGCAGTCGGTGATCGGGCGTCCGCTGGCGTCGGTGAAGCCGCAGTAGTTGGCGGTGAGTCGCGCGCGGTACAGCGCCCAGCCGGCGGTCAGCTGCAGGTTGTAGGTGGCCTGCCAGTTCAGTTGCGACTCGAGGCCTTCGATGCGCGCGGAGTTGGCGTTCTTGATTTCGGTGAGGCCGTTCGCGCCCAGGATCGGGAACTGGAAATCGTTCCAGGTTTCGCGGAACACCGCACCGTTGAAGGACACCCGGTTGTCCAGCCACGAGGTCTTCCAGCCCAGCTCCTGGTTGATCAGGAAATCGGCATGGTACGGCAGCAGGGTGCCGCGCCGGTTGACGCCGCCGGGGCGGAAGCCTTCCGAGCGGGTGGCGTAGATCATCTTGGTGTCGCTGATGTTCCAGGTCAGGTTGAACTTGGTGAGGTTGCCGCTCTCCTTCACCCGCTTGTCGAAGTCCAGGCACGGCGCGCCCATGAACGGCTCGGGCGACACGCAGGCGGCCTCGCCCTGGCTGGAGGAGAAGCCCGCGCCGTAGCCGAAGTAGCCGTACAGCTGGTTGCTGGTGCGGTAGTAGCGTTCGCCGACGGTGCCGGTGAGCACGTCGGGGATGAAATCCCACGACAGTTCGCCGAACAGCGCCTCGTCGCGGTCGTAACGCATCTGCCGGGTCAGCCAGATGGTGTCGTTCCAGCCGGTGACGGAGATCGCGTCGGCCAGGCCGTCGACCTGGTAGTTCTGCAGGATGTCGTGCTTCTGCTTCTGCCAGAAGGCGCCGGCGACCAGGCGCAGGCGATCGTCCGCCGGCGAGACCAGGCGCAGCTCGTGGCTGCTGTTGGTGTAGCCGTCGCGGTCGCTGATGTGCTGCGAAGGATTGACCAGCGCGCCGTTGTTGTCATAGAAGGACGCGCCGGAGCCGTACAGCGCGTCGTACCAGAAGCCGTAGTCGCTGTAGTCGGTCTGTTCCTCCTGGTTGCGCTTGAGGTGCGCGTAGGCATAGGTCAGGTCGAAGTTGCCGATCTTGCCCTGCACGGTCAGCGCACCCTGCCACCAGCGGTCGTTGACGCGCTCGGGGTAGAAGTGCGTGACCGCCAGGTCGCCCACCGCCGGGTCGCTGGCGAAGTTGCCGTGCGAGATGGTCTGCTGCCCCATCAGCATCGGCGTGATCGACCAGTTGTCGTCGAGGTCGACCTTCAGCGCGGCGCGCGCGCCGGTGATGTTGGCGTCGTTGTAATTGTCCTTGGCATGGCCGACGCACTGGAACGCCGACGAGGGCGAGGTTCCGCTCGCCGTGCAGTCGGGCGCGTTGCTGATGGTGATGCCCGAGGTGGGGAAGGTGCGCGAGCCGGCCTTGTTGTCGATGTAGCCGGCGTCGTGCTCGCGCCAGCCGACCAGGCGGATCGCAGCCTTCGAGTTGATCGGCAGGTTGAGCATGCCCTCGGCCGTGTAGCCGATGCCGCCGTGCGCGAGCGTGTCCACGCCCAGGCTGTAGCCGGCCGCGTAACCGCTGGGGTCGGGCTTGTTGGTGATGATGCGCAAGGCGCCGGCCTCGGCGCTGGCGCCGTACAGCGTGCCCTGCGGGCCGGCCAGCACCTCGATGCGGGCGATGTCGTACATGTGGATGTCGAGCGGACCCTGGATCGTCGTCACCGGCTGGTCGTCGAGGTACACGCCCACGCTCGGCTGCGAGCCGGAGTGGTTGGTATTGCCGCCGCTGGTCACGCCGCGCATGTAGATCGAGACGAAGCCGGGGCCGGTGGCGATGCCGCCGCCGCCCTGCTGGAACGTCACGCTGGGCAAGTACTTCACGTAGTCGTCGAAGCTCTTCACGTGCAGCGCTTCGAGCTGGTCGGTGGCCAGCACGTCCATGCTGATCGGCACCTTCTGCAGGTTCTCTGTGCGCTTCTGCGCGGTCACCGTGACCACGCCGAGCGTGGTGGTTTTCTGTTTTGCCGATGACGTGGTGTCGGGCGGCGTGGACTGCCCGGTGTCCTGCGCCACGGCGGGTGCCGCCATGGCGAGGCAGATGGCGGCTGCCAGCGGCAACCGGATCAACGTTGCCCGCCGGGCGTTCATGACCTGTCTGGACCTGCTTGTGTGCATGCGATCTCCCCTTGTCCGGTGAACGGCAAACCAACCAAACCCCCAACCTTTCAGATGAACCCTGGCACCTCGGGATAGCTGTGCAGCACCGGCCCGAGAGCGCGTTCCAGCGGCCCCAGCCACGGCGCAAACCGGCGCCAGTGGTCCACGCCTTCGCGATAGATCGGTCGGCGCACCTGCTCCGAACTGGCGGTGTGCACCGGCCGCGGGTTCTCGAAGAAGCGCAGGCACGCGTCCTCGAACGGCAGGCCGCAATAATCGAGCAGGCGGCGAACCTCGCCCTCGGTGTCCGCCACCATGCGCTCGTAGAACACGCGGTGGATGCGCCCGGGCAGCACCGTGTCGAAGTGCGCCATCAGGCGGACATAGTCGCGGTAGTAGCGCCCGACATCCTCGAGGTCGTAGCTGAAACTCTGCCCGCGCGCGAAGTGCTGCTTGAACGCCGAGAAGCAGCACGCCAGCGGATGCCGGCGCGCGTCGATGATCTTTGCATTCGGCAGCATGAGGTGGATCAGGCCGACGTGCATGAAGTTGTTCGGCATCTTGTCGATGAACAGCGGTGCCGCGGTCTTGCGCTGGATGCGGGTGTGCGCGAGGTAGTGCTCGCCGAGCGCGCGCAGCGCGTCGGCGTCGAGCGCGGCCAGCGCATCGTGGTAGGGCGTCGCGCTGTCGACCTCGCTCTGCCGGCGCAGGCTGCGGGAGATCGAGGCGACTTCGGGCAGCTCCATCGTGCCTTCGACCTGGCTGTGGCTGGACAGGATCTGCTCGATCAGGGTGGAGCCGGCGCGCGGCAGCCCGACCACGAAGATCGGATCGCGCGCCGGGCAACCCATGCCCGCGCGCGTGGCAAAGAACTCGCCGGTGTAGTGCGCGCAGGCGCGGGTCACCCGTGCGCTGGTCTCGTCCGCGCTGTAGTGCAGTTGCGCGCGGCGGATCGCGTTGCCGCGGGCGTAGTGGGCGAACGACTCCGCGCAGGCGTCGGCGTCCTCGCGCGCCTTGCCCATGGCGAACTCCAGGTGCAGGCGGTCCTCGTCCGACAGGTCGCTGCGCGCCAGCTGGTCGCTCATGGTGGCGAGGTCGGCCGCGCTGAAGCGGAAGGTCTTGAGGTTGGCCAGGCTCCACCAGACTTCGCCGAAGGAGGGCAGGCGTTCCACGCTGTGCCGGTAGGCGGCGATCGCGCGGTCGCCGAAGCCGGCGGTCTTCAGCGCGTGGCCGTAGCTCATCCACAGGCGCGGGTTGTCGGGGTAGCGCTGCACCAGGTCGGCGTAGATCGCGATGGCCGGCTCGTAATCGCCGATGCGGCACAACACCACCGCCTTGAGGTTGCGGTAGGCCGGGTGCTGCGGGTCGTTCGCCAGCAGGTGTTCGATCTGCGCCAGTGCCTGCTCGGGCTGGTTGCTGCGATGCAGGACCATGGCGTAGTGCTGACGTGCGGCGTCGAAACCGGGGGCCAGTTCGAGGCAGCGTGCGAGCAGGTTCAGCGCATCCTCGTTGCGGCCCACGCGGGCGGCGACTTCGGCGAACATGCGGATCGCCGCGACGTCGGTGGGCGCCTGTTTGAGATGCTCGCGCAGCAGCGCCTCGGCCTGCGGGATGCGGCCTTCGGCGAGCGCCACGGCGGCGCCCATCAGGCGCGGGTCGTGGGTGGAATGCAGCACGTGCCGGGCGTAGGCGGCGTCGGCCGCGTCCTGCTCGCCGGCTGCCATCAGGTGGTCGCCGAGTTCGCGCCAGGCTTGCGGCAGGTCGGGTTTCAGGGCGACCGCGCGGCGCAGCGCGGCGATCGCCTCCTCGCCGCGGCCGAGCCGGCCCAGCACCACGCCCAGGTCGAGCTGCAGCGCCGCCCATGTCGGTTGCGACGGCGCCAGCGGAAGCAGGATGTCGAGCGCGGCCTGGGCATCGCCCTGGCGCAAGTGCGCGGCTGCCAGCAGTTGCAGCGCCAACGGATGCGCGCCGGCCACTTGCAGGATCTCCTCCAACTGCTCCACTGCCAGCGCGGGGTCGCGTTGCAGCAGCCGCTCCGCGTGCGCCAGCGCCTGTTCCAGCGTGCCGCTGGCCGACGCCGCGATCATGCGTCGCCTCGTCGCGGCGACGAAAACGGCCCACGCGGTGCGATGGGGCGAAGTGGCGACAGCAGTACGGCGCCTGGCATGGACGGCAGCGGCTTCTCGCAGGTTTCACCGCAATCTACAACCGAATCCGGCCGGTAGATAGGGGTGCCGGATCGTACCGGCCGGCCGGGCGTCAGTGCGGTTGCCGCCGGTTCGGCACAAGCGCTAGGCTCAGCGGGGCGCCCCTGCCGGGACGGGCGGGCGGCGCCGGCCGGGTTGTTTGCGGCCATCCAACCGGGGACAGCAATCCATGCACACCGACACCGTCGCTGAACCGCTCGACCGCGCGCACGCCTTGCCCGCGCGCTACTACGCGGGGGAGGCGATGCTGGCGATGGAGCTGCGCGCGGTGTTCGCGCGCAGCTGGCAACTGGTCGCGCAGCAGGGGCAGCTGGCCGGGCCCGGTGACCACGCGGTCGAACAGGTCGCCGGCGTGCCGTTGCTGCTGGTGCGCGGCGAGGACGGCGTGCTGCGTGCCTTCCCCAATGTCTGCCGCCACCGCGCCGGTCCGCTGGCGCTGTGCGACGGCAAGGGCGCGCGGGCGCTGCACTGCAAGTACCACGGCTGGACCTACACCCTCGACGGCCAGCTGCGCAGCGCGCCGGAAATGCAGGGCGCCGCCGATTTCCGCGTGGAGGACATCCGCCTGCCGCCGTACCGCGTGCACGAGTGGCAGGGGCTGGTGTTCGTCGCGCTGGACGAGGAGGTGCCGCCGTTCGAGCAGGTCTACGGCGGCATCGCCGAGCGCATCGCGCCGATCGACCTGGCGGCGATGCGCTACCTGCGCCGCGACACCTACGACATCGACTGCAACTGGAAGGTCTATGTCGACAACTTCCTCGAGGGTTACCACCTGCCGCACGTGCATCCGGGCCTGTCGAAGGTGCTGGACTATCGCGCCTACGACACCGAGCTGTTCGCGTGGCACTCGCTGCAGTCCTCGCCATTGCGCAACAGCACCGACATCTACGGCGACGGCGAGGCGTTCTATTACTTCGTCTACCCCAACGTGATGCTCAACATCATGCCCGGCCGGCTGCAGACCAACCGCATCCTGCCGCTGGGTCCGGATCGCTGCCGCATCGTGTTCGACTACTACTACGCGCAGGACGCCGCGGCGCAGGCGCGCATGGAGGCCGACCGCAGCTTCAGCGACGAGGTGCAGAACGAGGACATCGGCATCTGCGAAGCGGTGCAGCGCGGGCTGGCTTCCGGCGCCTACCGTCCGGGCCGGCTCAACCCGAAGCGCGAGAGCGGCGTGTGGCATTTCCAGAACCTGTTGCGCGCGGCATACGCGGGACCGGCCGGCGAGTCGGCATGAGCGCGCCGGCCGTGGCGGTGGCGGGATGGAGCAGCTAGCCGCCATGCACGATCGCCAGCGGATCGGCTTCTGGACCTGCACCGCGCTGGTGGTCGGCAACGTGATCGGCATGGGCATCTTCCTGCTGCCGTCCTCGCTGGCGCCGTACGGGTTCAACGCGCTGATCGGCTGGGGCATCACCCTGCTCGGTTGTCTCACCCTGGCGCGGGTGTTCGCGCACCTTTCCGCGGCGCTGCCGGGCGCGGACGGTCCCTACGGCTACGTGCGCGAGACGCTCGGGGACCTGCCAGCCTACATGGCGATGTGGGCCTACTGGGTTTCGCTGTGGCTGACCAATGCCGCGCTGGCCACCGGCGTGGTCGGCTACCTCACCGTGGTGGTGCCCGGCCTCGCGGAGGTGCCGTCGATGGCGTTCGCACTGGCGCTGGTGTGGCTGTTCGTGCTGGTCAACCTGCTCGGCGTGCGCACCGGCGGCGTGGTGCAGATCGTCACCACGGCGCTGAAATTGCTGCCGATGCTGGCGATCGCCGCGCTCGGCGGCTGGGTGCTGCTCAGCTCGCCGGGCAGCTACGTGGCGCATCCGCCGACCACGCCGGTAAGCTTCGGCGGCGTGATGGCGGCCTCCACCATCGCGCTGTTCGCGATGCTCGGCATCGAATCGGCCAGCATTCCGGCCGAGCGCGTCGACGACCCCGGTCGCACGATTCCGCGCGCGACGATGGCCGGCGCGGTGGTGGTCGCGGCAATCTACCTGGTGGTCTGCGCGGTGCCGCTGCTGCTGATCCGGCAGGACGTGCTGGCCAGCGCCGGCGCGCCGTTCGCGTTGTTGATGGAACAGTTCGGCGCGGCCGGCTCCGGCCGCTGGCTGGCACTGTTCGTGGTGGTCAGCGGGCTCGGTGCGCTGAACGGATGGACCCTGCTGGCCGGCCAGCTGACCCGCACCATGGCTGCCAACGGCGTGCTGCCGTCGCTGCTCATGCGCGGCAACCGGCACGGTGCGCCGACGACCGCGCTGGTGGTCACCGGCGTGCTTGCCTCCGTGATGGTGTGGATGAGCTACAGCAGTTCGCTGGTGGCCGCGTTCACCTTCATCACGCTGCTGGTGACCGCAGCGAACCTGCCGCTGTACCTGGCCTGCGCGCTGGCGCTCGCGGTGTTGTGGCGGCGTGGTGCCGCGCCGTGCCGCGGGCGTGGCGTGCTGCTGGTCGCCGTGATCGCCACGCTGTACGTGGTCTATGCCTTCATCGGCATCGGCGGGGCGCCGTTCGTCTACGCCCTCGGCCTGATCGCGGCCGGGTTGCCCCTGTATTTCTTCATGCGACGTCGTGGCGCGACCGCGGCGACCAAGGCCTGAACCCATGCGCGACCCGCGTTACGACCTCCTGTTCACCCCGCTCAAGATCGGTCCGGTGACCGCGAAGAACCGCTTCTTCCAGGTGCCGCATTGCAACGGCATGGGCCACGCGATGCCGCTGGCGCATGCGGCGATGCGCGAGGTGAAGGCCGAGGGCGGCTGGGCGGTGGTCTCCACCGAGGAGTGCGAGATCCACCCCAGCGGCGATCTCACCCCGTACGTCGAGGCGCGGCTGTGGGACGACCGCGACATCCCCGCGCTGGCGCTGATGTGCGACAAGGTGCATGCGCACGGCGCGCTGGCCGCGCTGGAACTCACCCACAACGGACCCACCGCCTCCAACCTCTATTCGCGCGAGGTGCTGATCGCGCCGTCGCACCAGCCGACCAAGTACGGCTACCCGCACCAGGCGCGGGCGATGACGCAACACGACATCCGCGAGTACCGTCGCTGGCATCGCGAGGCGGCGATCCGCGGCAAGCGCGCGGGCATGGACATCATCTACGTCTACGCCGCGCACGACCTGTCGCTGGCGATGCACTTCCTGCAGCGCCGGCGCAACCAGCGCAGCGACGCATACGGTGGCTCGCTGGAGAACCGCGTACGGCTGCTGCGCGAAGTGCTGGTGGATACGAAGGAAGCGGTCGGCGACACCTGCGCCGTGGCGCTGCGCTTCGCCACCGAGGAACTGCTGGGGCCGGGCGGCGTCGAACTGGCCGAGGCGAAGGAGATCGTCGCCATGCTGGCCGAGCTGCCCGACCTGTGGGACGTGAACCTTGCCGCCTGGTACAACGACTCGGTGCCCTCGCGCTTTGCCGCGGAGGGCGCGCAGGAGCCGTTCATCGACTTCGTGAAGCAAACCACCAGCAAGCCGGTGGTGGGCGTGGGCCGCTTCACTTCCCCCGACACCATGGTGTCGCAACTCAAGCGCGGCGTGCTGGACCTGATCGGCTGCGCGCGCCCGTCGATCGCCGACCCGTTCCTGCCGCGCAAGATCGAGGAAGGTCGCGTCGACGATATCCGCGAATGCATCGGCTGCAACATCTGCGTCTCCGGCGACATGACCATCTCGCCGATCCGCTGCACGCAGAATCCGACCATGGGCGAGGAGTGGCGCAAGGACTGGCACCCGGAACGCATCGCGCCGAAACGCTCGGCGGCGCGCGTGCTGGTGGTCGGCGCCGGCCCTGCCGGGCTGGAAGCGGCGCGTGCGCTGGGCCAGCGCGGCTACGAGGTGAGCCTGGCCGAGGCGCGCAAGGAACTCGGCGGCCGCGTCACCCGCGAATCGCGCATGCCGGGCCTGGCCGAATGGGCGCGCGTGCGCGACTGGCGCGTCGGCCAGATCCGCAAGCTGGCGAATGTGGCCGTCTATCTCGATTCCGCACTCACGGCGCAAGACGTGCTCGACTTCGGCGCCGACCACGTGGTGCTGGCCACCGGCTGCCACTGGCGCCGCGACGGCTACGGCCGCAGCCACGGCGCGGTCATCGACGGCTTCCCCGACAACCCGCGCGTGTTCACGCCCGACGACCTGATGGACGGCCGTCTGCCCGAGGGCCGCGTGGTGGTGTTCGACGACGACGGTTTCTATTACGCGGGCATCGCCGCCGAAACCTTGCGCCTGCGCGGTTGCGAGGTGACGTATCTGACGCCGGAAGACAGCGTCGCGCCGTGGAGCCAGCACACGCTGGACTACCGGCATATCCGCAAACGGATGGCCAAACTCGGCATCGAGGCGATCGTGTCGCACGACATCGTCGGCTACGCCGGCTGCACGCTCAGCGTCGAAAACGTGTGGGACCACCGGCACTGCGACCTGGCCTGCGACGCCATCGTCACCGTGACCGCCCGCATGCCGGACGATGCGCTGTACCAGCAACTGCTGGAACGCGAAGCGGAATGGCCCGCCACCGGGCTGCACTCGCTGCGCTGCATCGGCGACGCCGAGGCCCCCGGCCTGATCGCCCATGCGGTCTACGCCGGCCACCGCTACGCGCGCGAACTGGAAGAACCTGTTGCCGCCGGCGTCCCGTTCAAGCGGCACTTCCACGTCGCAGAGACATAGGGGCGCACTTTGTGCGCGTTGCCTTTGCGCACGTGACGAGGAGCATCGCGCACAAGGTGCGCTCCTGCAGGGTCCTGGGTGCCCTCACGCCCGGCCGTAGACATCGTCGTAGCGCACGATGTCGTCTTCGCCGAGATAACTGCCGGATTGCACCTCGATCAGTTCCAGCGTCACCTTGCCCGGATTGCGCAGACGGTGCTTGCTGCCCAGCGGAATGTAGGTGCTCTGGTTTTCGCCGAGCAGGAACACCTTGTCGTCGCAGGTGACCTCGGCAGTGCCGGAGACCACGATCCAGTGTTCGGCGCGATGGTGGTGCTTTTGCAGGCTCAGCGAGGCGCCGGGCTTGACCTGGATGCGCTTGACCTGGAAGCGCTCGCCAGCCTCCAGCGAGTCGTAATTGCCCCACGGGCGATGCACCACGCGATGCAGCGAATGCTCGCTGCGGCCGGCGGCCTTGAGCTGTTCGACGATCTTCTTCACGTCCTGCGCCGCGTCACGGTGCGCCACCAGGGTGGCGTCCGGCGTGGTCACCACGATCAGGTCGTCGACACCGACGGTGGCAAGCAAGTGGCGATCGTGCGAGCGGAGCAGCGAGTTGCGCGTGTCCACGGTCAGCGTGTCGCCCTCGCGCAGGTTGCCCGCGGCGTCCTTGTCGCCGGTGAGCCACAGCGCCGACCACGAGCCGATGTCGCTCCATCCGCAGCTGACCGGTACCACGGCGGCGCGCGCGGTCTTTTCCATCACCGCGTAGTCGATCGAATTGTCCGGCACCTGTGCGAACGCGTCGCGATCGATGCGCACGAAGTCGAGATCGACCGTGGCCTTGGCATGTGCTGCGCGCACGGCCTCCAGCATCGCCGGCGCGTGTGTGGCCAACTCCTCCAGATAGCGTGACGCCCTGAACAGGAACATGCCCGAGTTCCAGTCGTAGCCGCCGTCGGCGAGGTAGGACTCCGCCTTTGCGAGACTGGGCTTTTCGACGAACTGCCCGACGCGGAAACCATGCCCGTCGATCGCCTCGGCACGGCGGATGTAGCCGAAGCCGGTCTCCGGGCGATCCGGGCGGATGCCGAACGTGGCCAGCCAGCCGTCCTTCGCCAATGGCATTGCCTGCGCCACCGCCGCGGTGAATGCGGTAGTGTCGCCGATCAGATGATCGGCCGGCAGCACCAGCAGCAATGCGTCGGGATCGTGCTGCAGTGCCTGCAGCGCGCCCAGCGCGATCGCCGGCGCGGTGTTCCGTGCCAGCGGTTCCAGCACGATCGTGGCGCCTTCGATGCCTGCTTCCAGCAACTGGTCGGCGGCGAGAAAGCGGTGATCCTCGCTGGCCACCACGATCGGCGCGGCCACCTCCGGCAGCGCGCGGGTGCGCGCGACGGTCTGCTGGAACAACGTGCCCTTGCCGGCCAGTTCGAGGAACTGCTTGGGCAGGTTCCTGCGCGACACCGGCCACAACCGGGTGCCGCTGCCGCCGCTGAGGATGAGGGGGATCAACATGAGTTCGACGTTCCTGGCCGGATGTTACGTGTAGGAGCGCACCCTGTGCGCGATGTATCTTCATCACGTCACGAAAAGCGTCGCGCACAGGATGCGCCCCTACGCAGGGAGAGCTGTGCGGATTGCTCATTATGCCGCAACGTTCCCGCCGCGTAGGGCGGACACTGCCCGCCGGCAGGCCTTCGCGGGCCTGCGCGAAAGCGGCGGACAATGTCCGCCCTACGCGACAACGCGCGACAGCAATCGGATTACGGCGACCGGGGACCGTCGAACTTGCTGCCGAGCTGATCCATCACCCGGAGCATGCCGTCGCGCCAGTCTGGCAGCGGCGAGGCAAACCGCCGCTGAAAATCGGTGTTGTCCAGCAACGACCACGCCGGACGCACCGCCGGCGTCGGGTAGTCGGTGGTGGCGATCGCCACTACGCGCGGCGGATTTGGAAGCAGCCCGCGTACTCGCGCTGCGTCGAAGATTGCACTGGCGAAACCGTGCCATGTCGTCGCGCCGCTGGCGACCAGATGATGCGTGCCGATGAGCGATTCACGTGCCGCGTGATCCGACGTCATCCAGCGATCCAGCGCGGCGAGCGTGCCGTCGACGATCAGCCCGGTATCGGTCGGTGCGCCGTGCTGGTCGGCAACCACGCGCAGCTCGTCGCGCTCGGCTCCGAGGCGCAGCATGGTGCGCAGGAAATTGTGCCCGTGCGCCGCGTAGACCCACGCGGTGCGGAAGATGAAATGGTCGGCACCGCTTTCCTGCAACGCCCGTTCGCCCGCCAGCTTGCTGCGGCCGTAGGCGCCGAGCGGGCCGGCGGGCGCGTCGACGGCGTAGGGTTGCGACTGGTGGCCGTCGAACACGTAGTCGGTGGAGTAGTGGATCACCAGCGCACCATGCGCTGCCGCCCAGCTGCCGAGCACGCCGACCGCCTCGCCGTTGACGCGAGTGGCCAGCGCTTCTTCCTGTTCGGCACGATCCACCGCGGTATAGGCCGCGGCGTTGACGATGACGTCAGGGCGCAGGCGGTCGAGCACGGCGGGGAGCGATGCGGGGTCCGACAGGTCGGCGATCTTGCCGAGGCCGCCGGTCGTCAACACGCCATCACGGCATGCCGCGGCCAGCTCGCCGCGCGCGGCCAAACCGCCTTGATCGAGGAACGTACGGCCCAACTGGCCGTTGGCGCCGAGCAGCAGAATCTTCATGACACGTAGACTGGCAACCGCTCCGGCGGCACATCGGCAAGCAGCGGCGTCTTGCCGTCCTTGTCCGACAGCAAGGGCGCGCTGACCGGCCAGTCGATGGCCAGCGCCGCATCGTTCCAGCGGATGCCGGCGTCGGCCTTCGGGTCGTACAGCGCGGTGCACTGATAGGTGAATGTGGCGAAGTCGGAGACCACGCAGAAGCCGTGCGCGAAACCTTCCGGTATCCAGAAGTGGCGGTGGTTGTCGGCGGTGAGCATCACGCCGACCGATTGTCCGAACGTGGGCGAGCCGCGGCGGATGTCCACCGCCACGTCGTAGACCTCGCCCTCGAGCACACTGACCAGCTTGCCCTGCGGATTCGGCCACTGGTAGTGCAGGCCGCGCAGCACGCCGCGGGCCGAGCGCGAGACGTTGGATTGCACGAAGCGGTGGTCGACGCCGGCCGCGCGGTACTTCGCTTCGTTGTAGCTTTCGTAGAAGAAGCCGCGGGCATCGCCGAATACCTGTGGTTCGAGTACCAGCGCACCGGGTAGTGCCGTTTCAATGACCTTCATCGCGCCAAGCCCTGTTGTGTCAGCTGTTGCAGGTACTGTCCATAGCCGGTCTTGGCCAGCGGTGCGGCCAGCGCCAGCAACTGCTCGGCGTCTATCCAGCCGTTGAGGTAGGCGATCTCTTCCGGGCAGCACACTTTGAGACCCTGCCGGTTCTCGATCGTCTCGATGTAGTTGCCCGCCTCCATCAGCGACTCGTGCGTACCGGTGTCCAGCCACGCGAAGCCGCGGCCGAGTTGCTCCAGATGCAGCGAACTATCGTCGAGGTAGCAGCGATTGAGGTCGGTGATCTCCAGCTCGCCGCGCGGCGAAGGTTTCAGTGCCGCGGCGTAATCACAGACGCGCTTATCGTAGAAATACAGGCCGGTAACCGCGTAGTGCGACTTCGGCGCAGTCGGCTTCTCCTCCAAACCGACGACCTTGCCGGTGGCGTCGAACTCGGCCACGCCGTACCGCTCCGGGTCCTTCACCCAATAGCCGAATACGGTGGCGCCACGCTCGCGTGCAGCGGCGCGCTTGAGCCGATCGGTGAAGCCGTGGCCGTAGAAGATATTGTCTCCAAGCACCAGGCAGCTCGGCTTGCCGTCGATGAAGTCCCGGCCGATGGTGAACGCCTGCGCCAGGCCGTCGGGCGAGGGCTGTACCGCATACTGGATGTCAATGCCCCACTGCGAGCCATCGCCGAGCAGACGCCGGAACATGTCCTGCTCGTGCGGCGTGTTGATGATCAGCACTTCGCGAATGCCGGCCAGCATCAGGGTGGCTAGCGGGTAGTAGATCATCGGCTTGTCGTACACCGGCAGCAGCTGCTTGCTCACCGCGCGGGTGATCGGGTGCAGCCGGGTGCCGGAACCGCCGGCGAGAATGATGCCTTTCTGCGTTGTGCTCATGCGCCAAGTCGCTCCATGCGGTAGCTGCCGTCGAGTACGCGCTGTACCCATGGCTGATGCGAGAGATACCAGTCGACCGTCTGCGCGATGCCGCTTTCGAAGGTCTGCGAGGGCCTCCAGCCCAGCTCGGTCTGCAGCTTGCTGGAATCGATCGCGTAGCGGCGGTCGTGGCCGGGGCGATCCTTGACGAAGGTAATCAGGGACTCGCGCGCACGACCGTCGGCCAGTGGCCGGCGTGCGTCGAGCAGGGCGCAGATCGTCTTCACCACGGTGATGTTCTCGCGTTCGGCATTGCCGCCCACGTTGTAGGTTTCGCCCACCCGACCGGCTTCCAGCACACGGCGGATCGCACTGCAGTGGTCGCCCACGAACAGCCAATCGCGGATGTTCAAGCCGTCGCCGTAGACCGGCAGCGATTCGCCGGCCAGCGCCTTTGCGATCACCAGCGGGATCAGCTTTTCCGGGAATTGGTACGGCCCGTAATTGTTCGAGCAGTTGGTGGTGAGCACCGGCAGGCCGTAGGTATGGTGGAACGCACGCACCAGGTGGTCGGAGGCGGCCTTCGACGCGGAGTACGGTGAATTCGGTGCGTACGGCGTGGTCTCGGTGAACTTGCCCTCGGCCCCGAGCGAGCCGTAGACCTCGTCGGTCGACACGTGCAGGAAGCGAAAGGCCTCGCGGGCGGCGCCTTCGAGGCTGCGCCAGTAATCGCGCGCGCATTCCAGCAGTCCCAGCGTGCCGACCACGTTGGTCTGCACGAACTCGGCCGGGCCGTCGATGGAGCGGTCCACGTGCGACTCGGCGGCGAAGTTCACGATGGCGGCGGGCTTGTGCTCGTTCAGCAGCCGCGCCACCAAGGTACGGTCGCCGATGTCGCCGTGTGCGAAAACGTGACGCGCATCACCTTGCAGCGAGGCCAGCGTGTCGAGGTTGCCGGCGTAGGTGAGCTTGTCCAGGTTGACCACGTGCAGGTCGTCGGCCACGGCCTGCAGCACGAAATTCGCACCGATGAAACCGGCACCGCCGGTGACCAGAATGGTCTTCATGAGTCACTCATTCCTTGGGTGAGTAAACCTCTATTGTGTCACGCCGGCTGCTTCAGCCGGCAATTCGCGTAGCGACTGGCTGGCCACGCAGCAGTCAACGTTAAGGCAAAGCACGGCTGCACGGGTACAATACGCGATCCCTCACGCGGCGCCGGTCTTCACCGATGTCGCCCTGCCTGCGATGCCTGCCATGCCCAAGAAGACGCCTGCCACCCACCACGGACTCGGAACGCGTGCGATCCACGCCGGCCAGCATCCCGACCCCAGCACCGGCGCCATCATGACGCCGATCTACGCCACCTCGACCTACGTGCAGGAGAGTCCGGGCAAGCACAAGGGCTACGAGTATTCGCGCACGCAGAATCCGACGCGAATGGCCTACGAACGCTGCGTGGCTGACCTGGAAGGCGGCGTGGCCGGCTTCGCGTTCGCCTCAGGCTTGGCGGCGGCGGCGACCGTGCTGGACCTGCTCGACTCGGGCAGCCACGTGATCGCGATGGACGACCTCTACGGCGGCACCTATCGCCTGTTCGAGCGGGTACGCCGGCGTTCGGCCGGATTGGACTTCAGCTTCGTCGACCTGAACGACACGGGGGCGCTGAAAGCGGCCCTGAAGCCGAACACGCGGATGATCTGGGCCGAAACCCCGACCAACCCAATGCTGAAGCTGGTCGACCTGGCCAAGGTCGCCGTGTTCGCGAAGAAGCACGGCCTGATCCTGATGGTGGACAACACCTTCTGCTCGCCGATGGTGCAGCGGCCGCTGGAATACGGCGCCGACCTGGTGCTGCATTCGGCCACCAAGTACATCAACGGCCATTCCGACATGGTCGGCGGCATCGTCGTCGCCAACAGCAAGGAACTGGCTCAACAGATGGGCTTCCTGCAGAACTCGGTGGGCGCGGTGGCCGGCCCGTTCGACGCCTTCCTCGCCATGCGTGGCCTGAAGACCTTGCACCTGCGCATGCGCCAGCACTGCGCCAGCGCACTGGAGTTGGCCACCTGGTTGCAGAAGCACCCGGCCGTCGAGCGGGTGATCTACCCCGGCCTGAAAAGTCACCCGCAACACGCGCTGGCCAAGCGCCAAATGCATGGCTTCGGCGGCATCGTGACCATCGAGGTGAAGGGCGGCCTGAAGAAGGCCCGCCGCATGCTCGAACGCTGCGAACTGTTCGCGCTGGCCGAGTCACTCGGCGGCGTTGAAAGTCTGATCGAGCACCCGGCCATCATGACCCATGCCTCGGTACCGGTTGCCAACCGCAAGCGGCTTGGCATCAGCGACGGCTTGGTGCGGTTGTCGGTGGGGGTGGAGGATCTGGATGACCTGCGAAACGAATTACAGACGGCGCTTGATTGATTCGAATCCCTCTTAGGTTGCTCAAGCAACATCGCAGCCGGGGAAAGACCAATGACTGTTCAGATGTCAAGATTCTGCAACAGCTGCGGACTTGTCAGCATCAAAAGAAAGAAACTGTCGGAAATTTTATGAATGTGGCCTATCGCCTGGCAGACCCCTCCTCGCCGTACCGCGCACTGTCAAGGCATTTCTCCCTGATAGTGCAGATCGCGCGACGCGATGTGGCGAAGCGCTACAGGGGGTCATTTGCCGGCCTGTTCTGGACGTTCTTCAATCCGATGCTGATGCTCGTCATCTACACGTTCGTTTTTGGCGTGATCTTCAACGGGCGTTGGAACGATCGTGTCACTGGCCATTTCCAGTATGCCATCGTGCTTTTCGCCGGCTTGAACATAAATGCGGTCTTCTCGGAGTGCGCCAACCGGGCGACCACGCTCATCGAGGAAAACGCGAACTACGTCAAGCGGGTATTGTTTCCACTCGAGGCGTTGTCCTGGAGCACGCTCGGTGCCGCCCTATTCCACCTGATTGTTTCGACAGTGGCACTGCTGACTCTCTCCTTGATCATCAATCAGCACATACCATGGACGGTGGTGTTTTTCCCCGTGGTGGTCACTTGTTTTCTACCCTTCATGGCTGGTGCCATCTGGCTTCTGGCATCATTGGCTGTCTATCTCAGGGATATCAGGCAGGTCGTCAGCCTGATCACGGTTGCGTTGATGTTTCTCGCTCCGATCCTGTACCCGAAGGAAATGATTCCAGAGAATTACCGCTACCTGCTGTACCTCAATCCTCTGACGGTCATCGCCGAAGCTTCACAAGACGTTCTGCTTTGGGGAAAGCCGCCGGTGTGGTCTCATCTGGCCGCGTATACGTTGGTGTCCAGCATTTTTGCCTGGGGATCATTCGCCTGGTTCGAACAGACGAAAAAGGGGTTCGCGGATGTCCTCTAAACCAGTTCGAATCCGGGTTGACGGGTTGGCCAAGCGTTACGAAATGTATTCGCAGCCTTCCGATCGGCTCAAGCAGATGATTTTCCCCAGGCTGCATCGTATGGCCCGGCGCACGCCGAAGGCCTACTTCAATGAGTTCTGGGCCCTGCGTGGCGTGAGTTTCGATGTGTTTCACGGCGAGACAGTGGGAATCGTTGGTCGCAATGGATCGGGCAAGTCGACCCTGCTGCAGATGATATGCGGCACGATCAGGCCGACGCTCGGTAATTTGATGATTGATGGACGTATATCCGCGCTGCTCGAATTGGGTGCAGGGTTCAATCCGGAATTCACTGGCAGAGAGAACGTCCTGCTGAGTGGTCTCGTGTACGGAATTTCCGAAGCCGAGATTCGCGCCAAGTATGACGAGATACTCGATTTTTCGGGCATCGGCCAGTTCATCGATCAGCCCGTAAAGACATATTCAAGCGGCATGTACGTGCGATTGGCCTTTGCTGTTGCGATCAGCGTCTCTCCGGACATTCTCGTCGTCGATGAGGCCTTGGCGGTGGGTGATGAGGCATTTCAGCGAAAATGCCTTGCCCGCATCGAAGCGATTCGGGATGCCGGCGCAACGGTACTGTTCGTATCCCATTCGGCGGGCACGGTCGTCGAGCTCTGCGACCGCGCCATCTTGCTGGACAAGGGCGAAATGTTGATGCAGGGCACGCCGAAAGACGTGGTTACCACCTATCAGAAATTGCTTTACGCCCCGGCAGATCGGGCGGAGCAGGTTCGGCAGGAGATCATTTCCACTTATCGGAGTGGCTCCGCTGTGTCCGCGCTCCCTGTGAACGGTTGCCAGCATCTTGGGTCAGATAACGTGGGGCTCTCGGTTGATCGTCCCATCCCCGACAGTGATCCCGCCTATTGGGAGGAGGGGATGCTGTCGAGCAGCACGGTGGAGTATGAGAGGCGGGGTGCGTGCATTGAAAACCCCCATGTCGAAACCCTGGATGGGCGCAAGGTAAATGTCCTGACGCCCGGTCGCACGTATGTCTATACGTACAAGGTTGCTCTCGATCAGACACTGGCCCGCATTCGGTGCGGCATGATGATTCGGTCCATGACCGGGGTGGAGATTGGCGGCGCAGCCACTTCCACGCCGTCATCGGCCGTTCCCCTGCTCAGAGCCGGTGAGAATATCGTCGTCCGCTTCGCTTTTCGGTGCCTGTTGCATCCCGGCGTGTACTTTCTGAATGCGGGAGTTCTGGCTTCTATCGGGGAAGGCGAGGAATACGTGGATCGTCGCATCGACGCGGTGATGTTCCGTGTCATGCCGTCTCTGACGCGGCTGGCGACGGGGTTCGTCGACTTGCTTGACGATGGGCCACAGATGGAAGTCGTCTGATGAACACTTCGCCGTCAACCGCAATCCTGATCGTCGGCATGCACCGAAGCGGGACGTCCGCCTTAGCCGGGCTCGTCGGCAAGCTCGGGGTGCCCTTGGGCGACCATATGCTGGAGCCCGGCAGCGACAACCCCAAGGGGTACTGGGAACACCGGGAAGTTGTCTCGGTGCATGAGCGCCTGTTGGCGGGTCTTGGGTCGCGATGGGACGACGTTCGTGCGTTTCCGGAAAATTGGCAGGAACGAGAGGTGGCCCGGGAAGCCGCCCTTGCCATCAGTGACATCATTTCCTCAGACTTTTCCGAATGCCCGATGTGGGCGGTCAAAGATCCGCGGCTTTGCCGAGTGCTGCCCTTGTGGTTCGAAGTGTTGCAAAAGAGGTATGTCCGGCCGGTCGTGTTGTTCATGGTGCGCAGGCCACGTGAGGTGTCGGCCTCCATTGAGGCCCGCAATCACTGGCAGCCGCTGGTTGGAAAGTTGCTATGGCTGCGTTACATGACGGAAGCCATCACGGCAAGTTCGGCATTGCCGCGTGAAGTTCTCTTGTATGACGACCTGCTGGATGATCCGCTTGCTACGGTGTTGGGTGCGCTCGCCAAACTCGGGATCGACGTGGGGGAATGGGCTTCGGCACGACAACGTGAAGCCATCGCCGGTTTTGTCGATGTTTCCGACCGGCATCACGTCAGCCTTGGTCCCGAGGAACCAGCTACAAAAATCGATGCGATTGCAGAAAGCCTCTATGAATCGTTGGTTGCCGTTGCCCACGGCGACAATGACTGGAAGAAGGTCGAGAAGGTCGTATTGGATTTTGATAGGGAGTGGAGTCAAAGCGGAGCTTGTACCGATGCGGTGGCCGATATGGCAGCTCGAATCGAATTGAGACTTCGAGCGGCAGAAACTGAGAATGTGCGGCTCAGTTCCGCGCTGACCGCGCAGATTCGCTGGTCGGAAGATGCGCAAGAGAGGTTTGAATTACTGCAAGCGCAAACAGCCGAGCTGTCATCGAAGCTGACTGCCCAGATTCGATGGTCGGACGAAGCTCAAGCGGAGCGTGAGTCGTTGCAAGTCGAGCATGCTGAGCTGTATTCAACTTCGAGCATGCAATCTCGGATCATTGAAGAGAGTCAGGCGAAGTGCGAGGCTTTGATCCAGGAGAATGCTGAGCTCTCATCGAAACTGACCGCGCAAGTTCGCTGGTCGGAAGATGCGCGGGCGAGATTAGAATCGTTGCAAGCAGAGGCTGTCGAGACTTTGTCGAAGCTGACGGCGCAAGTGCGCTGGTCAGAAGAAGCGCGGGCGCGGCAAGAGATGCTGCAGCTGGAGAAGGCGGAACTGTCGTCGAAGTTGGATACGCAGGTTCGCCGCGTCGAAGAGGTCCAGGCGAAATGCGATGCGCTGCTGGTCAGGTGTGCGGAGCTTTCGTCCGAGTTGATCGCGAAAGCCCGTCAATCTGACGAGGCCCAGGTGCGGCACGACGCCCTAGTGGCCCAGCACGCAGATCTGGCAGCGCGGCAACTTCGCTATGAAGAAAAATGCGGACGACTGGAGCGCGATCTGGAAAGAGCGCAACAGAGTATTCGTGGTCTGTCCCTACATTTGGCGAGATCGGAAGCCGAAGCAACGCAAACCCGTACGGAGCTGACGTCGGCACTGGATGATGCGATCCATGAACGCAGCCGGATTTCGGATGAGCTCGAACGGGCGCGTACCGCGGGGGTGGCGTTGGCTACGGAGCTCCGGAACGTCTATGCTTCCACATCGTGGAGAATGACGAAGCCGTGGCGGTCAGTGACCGGATACATCAAACTCAAGACTGGGCCGGCCAGTAGTTCAACAAGGAAATTACCGTGATCTTCTTTACTTCGATATGCGCAAACTATCTGCCCAAGGCGATGACGCTGGCAGAATCGGTCAAGCGGCACTGCGCCGATGCGAAATTCGTGCTTTGCCTCGTCGAACGCGACGTATCGGAAGTCGCTGCTTCGTACGAGCATTTCGACGAGGTCGTGCTTGCCAAGAATGCGGGATGGGTCAATTTTGACCGCTTCATGTTCAGGCACGCCATCGTGGAAGCTTCCACAGCGGTCAAGGCACAGTTCATGTTGAACCTTCTCGAGCGTTTTCCCGCCGAGTCGAAGTTTGTGTATCTGGACCCCGATGTGCTCGTCTACAGCGAACTCGTAGAACTCGAGCAATTGCTGGACCACCAGTCAGTCGTGCTGTGTCCTCACTTGCTGCGTCCGGGCAACATCGACATGGAAATAAGTTCACTTGCACACGGTTGCTATAACCTCGGGTTTCTCGGTATTTCGAGGGCACCTAATTCGCACGCATTCCTGGCCTGGTGGGCCGAACGCCTTTTTCAGTTTTGTTATGACGATATCAATAGAGGCATTTTTACCGATCAACGCTGGATCGATCTTGCTCCGTGTTTCTTTGATGTTTCGGTGCTGAAGCATCATGGCTACGACTTTGCTACCTGGTCCCTGCTGAACAGCGATCTTCGCCAGGAAGGAGAGGTGTATCAAGTCAACGGCGATCCGCTGCGCTTTATCCATTTTTCCGGCTTGGACTCCGGCACTATCGATAAAGCCATCGGTTGGTGGTTGACGGACAACAATCGCGAAACGTTTGTGAAGTTGTATAACGAATACAAGCAGCTACTCATAGAGCACGGACAGGAAACGCTCGGCAAATTGCCGTGGACGTACGCGAATTACTCGGACGGCCGCAAGATCAGCAATGAGGCGCGAGTTGCCTACCGCGCCCGGGAATTGTGGGATGCTATCCCTTCGCCTTTCGGCTCTTCGGATCGGAATATCCTCTCGCTGGCGAACCCGGCTGGAACCGAAGTAGCTCAGGCGCAGCAGCCCGCCGGGGCGGACCCGGCGTCGCCTCCGAGTGTGCTCGATCGGGTGACGGCTTCGGTGCGGGCTGTCGGCGTCGGGCCGACCATGCTGAAAGCAATCAGGAAAGTGACACGAGCGAAAGCATCGAAGTGAGTTGTACGATGGCAAGGAACAAGGGGCCAAGGATGTGAATAAGGTTTCGGTGGTCATTCCCTGTTACAACGCAGGAAAATATCTGGATGAGGCGGTCAGGTCGGCTTTGGCACAGACTTGGCAGAATCTTGAGGTGGTCATCGTAGATGACGGGTCGACGGATCCGTCAACTTTGGATCTTCTCAAGAAGGTGCCGTGGCCGCGTACGCGCATTTTCCATCAGCAGAATGCGGGTCCGGCAGCCGCGAGGAATCACGCGGTACGCGAAGCGTACGGATGTTACATCCTGCCGTTGGATGCTGACGATAGGATTGAGCCAACCTATATTGAGAAGGCGGTTGCTGTCCTCGAAGATCGGCCGGATGTGGGTTGCGTCTATTGCAAGGCGAGGAAGTTCGGGGCTGAGCGAGGGCCGTGGAACTTGCCTCCCTATACTTTGCGCGAATTGGTCATCGATAATGTCATTTTTGTGACGTCGCTGTATAGAAAGGCGGATTGGGAGAGCGTCGGTGGCTACAACGAGAAGCTGCGTCATGGAGTGGAGGACTATGACTTCTGGGTAAAGATCGTTCATCTCGGCCGCGATGTTGTGCAGCTTGACGATTATCTGTTCAATTACCGGATACAGGAAAGTTCAAGAACCATTTCATTCCAGGATCACAGGGCGAAGGTGGTTGAAACCTACGCGGAGATTTTTCGCTCCAATATAGATTTTTACGCCGCCCATGCTGACATGCTGTTCGAGCACAGATTTGGACTGTATGATGAATTGCAATACTGGCGTTCGCGGTACCACGCTGTGGATGCCTTTTTGACGCGTCACCCAAGGATGTCGCGATTTCTCTGTATTATCAGGAAAGTACTATCTAAATACCGCCACCGTAAAAAAGATAAGTAGAGATGTGCAAGGCGCGCAATCCCTCTACCCGCAGTGGCCACAACGATATGACAAGAGGATACAAGGCATGAAGAGGAAAGTGTTGATCGCACCTATGTTAGTAGTGATGGTCGCATTGGTGGGATGCGGGCAGTCGGCCGGTGACCAAGCACCTGGAGCGAACGCTACCGCGAAAAGCGAGAGCACTTCCCCCGTGGAGGAGGCGACGGAGTCTTTGTCGGGGAATGCCATCCAGCCGATGAGCGCCCAAGCCTTGGCCGAACTAAAGCCGGGAACGGCCCCTTGTTCGTTTGACTCCGTCGATGGAAATTATTCCAAAACCGAAGCGAAGCTCAATCGGTCCAGTTCCCACACTTTTCGAGGGTGGGCGTTGGCCGAAAACATGCACGTAGTGAAGGACGTCAAATTCGTACTGAAGGGCACCGAGAATTTCTCAGCCGTAGCGAACCTTGGCACCGAGCGACCGGATGTCGCCAGCTATCTGAAAGATGCGAATCTAAGCTCGTCGGGGTTCAACTTTTCCACGACGCTGGAATCCGTGCCCGCGGGCGTGTATGAGGTACTTTTGGTAACGCAGTCTGGGGACGTTCCCTATGCTTGCGAAACCAAGAAGAGTGTGACGGTTTTTTAGCGTGGCTTTATTATGCCCGCAGGTAAATGCCGACGTCTTTGCATCTGGCTTAGCGAAACCCAACTGAGCTCGCACTCGCTTGCCCCTCCGCCTCAGTTGATATTGCATGTCACGCCCGGACAGAACCTGTGCTCGAACTCTATTGCTAGGTCATGTCACCGCAATTTTAGGTGTGGCGGCCGATGACCTGTCGGTGGCTTGGCAAACACTATCGGCTGTTAGCGAGTAATTGGGCCATCATTTGATTGTGAAGCCATGATGGGCGCTATGTGGTGGGTATCGCAAATCAAATCTGACCCGCGCGGCTCCGTGGCACCTAGGCGTGGTGAATTCCGGGCATTGCATGACCGTTCGGACATCCTGCTTCGGCTCAATTCCAAGCCGTCATCGCTAAATATCACGCCAAAATAGCCAGTCGTGCGCAGGAGAACGTCGAATGACAAGTCATGCATCGAGCCGAAATTATTTTATATTCTTCCTTCTGATCGCGGCTTTTGCCTTGTCTTTGCATTCGCCTGGGGAGATTTCTATAGACTCGGGTAGGCAGCTCCACGAAGCAGCAGTCGGGCGCTCGCTAAGTTGGAATCCACCGTTCATGTCAGCTTGGCTCCGTTTTCTTGGCGGAGGAGTGGTAGCTAGCTCGCTCTTTATAGCCATTAACTCCTTGGTGACGTATTGCGGTTTTGCCGCGATTCTTAGCTGTTTGACTTTCGAGAAGAAGCTTTCGCCTTGGCGAGCGATTGTTGGTGTGATTTTTTTTGTTAATCCGATATTTTTCTACTATGTCGGAATAGTGTGGAAGGACGTGCTAATCGGTACCGCTCTTGTTGCGCTGGTGGCCCTGATGATTTCCGCGACCCAGCGCTCAGATAAATGGCGCTATGGTTTCCTTGCGCTTTCGATCCTACTTGCATCAGTGCTTCCGCTGATGAGGCAGCAAGGCATCCTCATCGCGCCAGTTTTTGCCGTTATCGGCTCCTATCTCTTCGTTCGTGATATTCATCCAAAGCAGCTAATTCGGGCGTTACTTTTTGGAGTTCTTCTGATTTCCAGCTTTGGAGTCTACAAGGTTGTCCAGCTGTGGACGACGAGCACAATATCCGGATCAGGTAACAGAGATGTTTCGCAGGGACTCTCCCTGATCATGGCGTACGACATTGCTGGTGTCCTGGCGGACATTCCCGAGGGAGAGGTGCAGCAGTTCCCCCTTCCTGAACTGGTCTCCAGTCATTTTAGGACTAGCTACAGTGCGCAGCGCGTAGATATGATGATGGCCGACCCTGTTGTGTCTCAATATTTGAACTCCGTGACGGCAAAGGATCTCCGCGAGGTTTGGATACGCGCGTTGAAATCGCATCCGGGAGCTTATCTTCGTCATAAGGCGGATGCTTTTTCGTGGTTGCTCGGCATACACGACGTAGAGTTGTGTGTGCCGATATACGTGGGCAAGTACACCCTGCCAGATGATGCGGCTGCGTCCGGCGGACAGGAGTCATACGATGATAGGGCGAGACTGCTTAAACATGGTGAGCGAATTTTGCGAGACACGACAGTGTTCCGAAACTGGTTCTATGTGCTTCTTCTTGTAATATCTTCTGTCGTTGTAATTTTTTGGGCTCAGGGAGTCGGCAAGTTGGTAGGGCTTGGTATTTCGTGCTCTGCTTGGATCTACCTTTTGACCTTTGTCCCTACCTCCATTGCTTGTGATGTTCGATATCTCTATCCAGTGGTGGTACTGAGTACGATCGGCTTTGCAGTTGTTATTCTGAATTACGGCTTGATCAACAACGCGATGAATGTGCGGCTGACAAAAGATAGTGTTGAATGAAGTGCACTGTTATGCACGCAGCTCTGCCTTGTATTAGATTCGAGAGTGCGCGGCGAATGGGCTTGAGCGCGGTGGCGATTGCCACCGCGCTGGCCGGTTCGACCTTAACTTGTTGATGCCCGTTCTGGCTGGTTCGGATGTGGTTGTCGACTGGATAGATCGTGAGACCGCTTCTGTCTTCTGCCTGACTGTTACTGGTATCTCTGACTTCCGCGTTCGGTCTGCGGGGGTGGTCCTTGACATGGTATATCCGGGCCACCGACTGGCATACTCGAAGTTGTACTTGGGGATTTCCGCAGGACGCGAGACTCCCCCACAGCCGGTTCCAATGTCCCGCCGCACGAAGAACGACGCATGACCGGCGTCACAGTAATCGCGCCACAATGCCTATTGCAAAGAAAGCCAGTTGGACTATGAGCATCGCACGCCAAGGTATGTATTTCTTCATTGTAGGTTGCTGTCTCATCGTGCTCGATTGGGCAGTCTTCGTTGCGTTGACGACGATTGACGTGCTGCCCGTTACGGCCAATGTCGCAGGACGCGTTGCCGGTGCGCTGGTAGGTTTCTGGGCAAACGGCACTGTTACGTTTTCTACGCCCGGGTCTCCTCGCTTGGGGCAGCGTCGATTGGTGCGCTATTTGGTTGTGTGGGTGGCGCTCACGTTGCTCAGCACGGGGGTGGTTGCCGGACTAGCTGAACAGCTCAATCTGAAGATCGCGTGGTTGGCCAAGCCGGCGGTCGAGGCAGGAATGGCAGTCTTGAGCTTCTTTCTTTCTCGCCACTGGGTCTATCGCTGACATGAGTCAAATATCCGAACCACGTATCGCAGTGGTCATCCCCTGCTATCGCGTCGCCGCCAACGTGCTGGCGGTTATTGAGCGCATCGGGCCAGAAGTGGGCTGGATCATTGCGGTGGATGACGCATGCCCCGAACACAGTGGCGATGTTATCGAGGGAGGCTGCCATGATCCCCGGGTAACCGTGCTTAGACATGCTGATAACCAGGGAGTTGGTGGTGCCGTGATGACGGGTTACCTCGCGGCGCGTGGGTTGCCGGCCGAGGTGGTGGTGAAGCTGGACGGCGATGGACAAATGGACCCAGATCTCATCCCGGCGCTGGTCGTCCCGTTGTTGCGCGGTCGTGCAGATTACGCGAAAGGCAATAGATTCTATCGGTTGTCAAATGTGGCTGGGATGCCGGCGATCCGGCTCTTTGGCAACGCGATGTTGTCATTCCTGACCAAGTTGTCCTCAGGTTATTGGCAGTTGTTTGATCCCACCAATGGTTTCACGGCGATCCACCGCACCTTGCTACATGAGCTGGATCTGGATCGTATTGCCAAGCGGTATTTCTTCGAGTCAGACTTGCTCTACCATCTCAACCAGCTTCGTGCAGTGGTGGTGGATATGCCGATGAAGGCAATCTATTCAGATGAAACCTCCAGCCTGCAGCCGATGAGGATGATTGGGCCATTCTTGCGTGGCAATCTGCGCAATTTTGGCCGTCGACTCCTCTACAGCTATTTTCTGCGCGGCTTCTCTGCAGCCACCTTGGAATTATTGCTTGGTATCCCGCTGTTCCTGTTTGGCGTGGTCTTCGGCGTATTCCATTGGTGGCATTCAGTCGCCGACAATGTTGCGTCGACCGCTGGGACCGTCATGCTTGCTGCGCTACCGATGATCATCGGGGTACAGCTGTTTTTGTCGTGGTTGAGCTTCGACGTCGCGGCGGAGCCCCGTCAGCCCGTGCACCCGATGCTGAAGGAAACCACGTTGTCAATTAATGCAGGGCCCCTTCGAGCTCCGGAATGATCTTGAACAGATCACCGACGAGTCCGAAATCCGCCACCTCGAAGATCGGCGCCTCGCCATCCTTGTTGATCGCCACGATGGTGCCGGCGTCCTTGATGCCGGTGAGGTGCTGGATGGCGCCGGAGATGCCGATGGCCATGTACAGCTCGGGGGCGATGATCTTGCCGGTCTGGCCGACCTGCATTTCGTTGGGGCAGTAGCCTGCATCGACGGCGGCACGCGAGGCGCCCACGGCGGCGCCGATCCTGTCGGCGAACTTGTAGATGATGTCGAAGTTTTCCTTCGAGCCCACGCCGCGGCCACCGGACACGACCTTGCGGGCGCTCTGCAGGTCGGGGCGGTCGCTCTTGCCCTGCTGCAGTTCGACGAAGCGGGTGTGGGTGGGCAGCGCGGTGTCGACGGTGATGGCCTCGACCGGCGCACTGTTGCTGGCGCTGACAGCGGCGGACCACGACGCGGTGCGGATGGTGGCGACCACGGTGTGTGCCGGGTCGGCTTCGACCGTGATGATCGCGTTGCCCGCGTAGATCGGCCGCTTGAAGGTGTGCGGGGCTTCCACGCTCATCACATCGCTGACCTGGGCCACGCCGAGCAGGGCGGCCACGCGCGGCGCGAGATCCTTGCCGAAGGTGGTGGAGGGCACGAACACGTGACTGTAGCCGGCGGCGGCCTTGGCGATCTGCGGCGCCAGCACGGCGGCCAGCGGGTGTGCGTTCTCGGCGCGGGCGACGGTGAGTACGCGGCTGACGCCGTCAATCTTCGCCGCCTCGGCGGCGATCGCGTCGACGCTGTCGGCCAGTACCAGCACGTCGATCGCTTCGCCTTTCACCGCAGCGGCGGCGCTTACGGCGCGCGCGGTGGAGGAGTTGAGTTTGCCGCCGAGGTGTTCGGCGATGACGAGGATCTTGCTCATGTGTGTCTCCGAAGCTCTTTTGTAGGAGCCCGCTTGCGGGCGATGCTTCTGCTCTGCGTCTCGAAAGAAGGGGCATCGCCCGCAAGCGGGCTCCTACCGTTCTTGTAGGGCGGGCAATGCCCGCCGGATTTTCGTCTTTGCGGCGCGATGGCGGGCGGTGCCCGCCCTACGCGTCACAGCAGTCCTTTCTGCTTCAGCGCGGCGACCAGCTCGGCCGCGTCCTTCACCATCACGCCCTTGCTGCGCTTGGCCGGCGCGGCGTAGCGCGTGGTCTTCAGGTGGTCGTTCGCTTCCACGCCGAGCGAGCCGAACTCGATCGTGTCGATCGGCTTGGACTTCGCCTTCATGATGTCGGGCAGCTTGATGAAGCGCGGCTCGTTGAGGCGCAGGTCGGTGGTGATCACCGCGGGCAACTCGGCCTCGATCACTTCCAGGCCCGCATCGACCTCGCGGGTCACCGTGGCCTTGCCGGCGCCGCCGTTATCCAGCGTGATCTCCACCTTGCTGGCGAAGGTGGCCTGCGGGCGATCCCACAGCGCGGCGAGCATCTGGCCGGTCTGGTTGGCGTCGTCGTCGATCGCCTGCTTGCCCAGGATCACCAGCCCCGGCTGCTCCTTCTCGATCAGCTTGAGGAACACGCGCGCGGCGGTCAGCGGCTGCACGGCGTCGCCGGTGACCACGTGGATGGCGCGGTTCGCGCCCATCGCCAGGCCGTTGCGCAGGTGCGCGGTGAGATCGGCCGGGCCGATGCCGACCACGATGACTTCCTCGGCCACGCCTTTCTCGCGCAGGCGCAGCGCCTCTTCCAGCGCGATGTCGTCGAACGGGTTGGCGGACAACTTGACGCCGTCGGTGACCACGCCGCTGCCGTCGGGTTTGACCTGGATGCGCACGTTGTAATCCACGACGCGCTTGTAGCCCACCAGAATTTTCATCAGCTGTTCCTTTGAATTGCAGGGCGCCGAGACGCCGGGCGCGATGGATCAGTCCCGCATTCTAACCTGTCCGGGCTATCCATGCGGCAGCGTACGGAATGGGCGGGTTATGCCTTGCTCCGTGAACCACGCAGCCCGCCCGTGGAGCCGGGCGAGGCTCATGAAAGATCGCGGCGCATCGACACTATAGAATGCATGTATCCCCGGGCTGTGGGCCTGCCGGCAATGAAGGTGCTCGCAACGCGGCATCGCTTTCGCTGTCCGCCTGGCTTTCCGCGCCAACGAGCGACCATGACGCGATTGCGACTTTCCATCGTGCTTTGCACCTACAACGGCGCCGTCTATCTGCAGCCGCAGTTGGACAGCCTGTTGGCACAGACGCGCCTGCCCGACGAGATCGTGATCGGCGACGACGGTTCGACCGATACCAGCGTGGCCATGCTGCAGGCATTTGCGGCGCGGGCGCGGGATGCCGGCATCGAGGTGCAGCTATTGTGCCACCGGGAGAACCTGGGTTACGTCGACAATTTCTCGGCGGGACTGCGTGCGGCGCAGGGCGATGTGCTGTTCCTGTGCGACCAGGACGATGTGTGGCGGGCCGACAAGCTGGCGCTGATGGCCGAGCGGTTCGAGCAGGATTCGTCCTTGCTGTTGCTGCATGGCGATGCGCGGCTGGTGGATGCCGGGGGTCGTTCATTGGGGTGTTCGCTGTTCGACGTGCTGCAGATGACGCCGCAGGAACAGACGACCATCCACGATGGGCGCGCGTTCGACGTGATTCTACGCCGCAGTTTCGTGACTGGTGCGACGGCGGCATTGCGGCAAGAGCTGGTGGTAAGGGCATTGCCGGTGGCTCCCGGCTGGATACATGACGAGTGGCTGGCGGCGGTGGCTGCGGCGATTGGTCGGGTCGATTTTATCGATCTGCCCCTGATCGACTACCGCCAGCATGGCGCCAACCAGATCGGAATGCGCAAGCGCAACCTGGCGATGAAATGGCGGGATCTGCTGCGGCCGCGTGTGCAGCCGCTGGCTGATGAAGCGAAGCGGCTGCGCTTGCTGGAGGACTTCTTCCTGCAGGCGGGGTTTCACGGCAGTCGCGACCGCGCCGCGCAGGTGCGTGACAAGCGAACCCACTTCGAACGGAGGGTGGCGATCGGCCGCTTGCCGCGCTGGCGTCGGTGGTTGCCCGTGCTGCGCGAGGCGCGAGGCGGTTTTTATCGTCGTTACGGCACCGGCATCCGATCGGTGCTGCGGGATCTGCTGCGCCATGACTGATGCGACCGTCGGCGACGTGTGCGCGGTGGTGGTGAGCTACCGCCCTGAACCGGACGCGATGGTGCGACTGGTAGACGCGGTTATGCCGCAGGTCGGTGCGGTGGTTCTGGTCGACAACGCCAGTGATGGGGACTGGAACCAGGTGCTGGGCCGGCGCTTGTCTGCGCAAGGCGGAGCGATGCTGAGCCAGTCGCGCAACCTCGGTCTCGCCGCCGCGCAGAACGTCGGCATCGCGTGGGCGCGCGATCACGGTTTTCGCCACGTCTTGCTGCTGGATCAGGACAGCGAGCCGGCTGAAGGGATGGTGGTCGCGCTGCTGCGCGCGCTGCAGGAGTTGTCGTTGGCCGGACCGGTGGCGGCGGTGGGGCCGCGCTTCCACGACATGCGCGAGCGTCGCGCCGCGCCGTTCGTGCGCATCGGGTTTCCGTTCAATCGCAAGCTGTGGTGCGATGGTTCGACGCCAACCATCGCCTGCGATTTTCTGATCAGCTCGGGCACGCTGATTCCGCTGGCCGTGTTCGACCGGATCGGCGCGATGGATGCGGGCCTGTTCATCGACAATGTCGACCTGGAATGGAGCTTTCGTGCGCGGGCGCGGGGCTACTCGTTGCACGGCGTTTGCGCGTCGACCATGCGCCATCGCCTCGGCGACACCCGCCGCGCCTTGCCGCTCGGGCTGGGCCAGGTGGTGGTGCATGGGCCGCTGCGCCTGTATTACATGATGCGCAACCGGGTGCGGCTGTACCGGATGGCGCACACGCCGCGCGCGTGGGTCGCGCAGGACGTGCCGCGGGTGCTGGTCAAGCTGTTTCTTTTCGGCGTGTTGATCGGACCGCGTCGGCGCAATCTGCATTGCATGCTGCGCGGCTTGGTCGACGGCATGCGCGGTCGTCAAGGCGAAGCACCGGCCGACCTTCCTGGCTGATCCCGTGTGTTGTCGGCTCTTGATCGAATGTCGAGACAAGAGCGGCGGGCCGTGCCCGCCCTACGATTGTCGCGCGGCCTTATATCGTGATCGCCGTAGGGCGGGCACTGCCCGCCGGCTCTTCTGATCGGGTGCGACCGGATTACCCCCGGGTCCGCGCCTACAGGTTCTGGTAATTCGGCCCCGAGCCGCCCTCCGGCGTGACCCAGGTGATGATCTCGTACGGGTCCTTGATGTCGCAGGTCTTGCAGTGCACGCAGTTGGCGGAGTTGATCTGCAGGCGCTTGCCGTGCGGCTGGGTTTCGTCGGCCACCATCTCGTAGACGTTGGCGGGACAGAAGCGGGTGCAGGGGTTGTCGTATTCCTCTACGCAGCGCGTGGCGCAGATGTCGGTGTCGGCCACGTGCAGATGGATCGGCTGATCTTCGTCGTGTTCGGTGGCCGCGAAGTAGACGCTGGCGAGGCGGTCGCGCGGCGGCAGTGTGCGCTGCACGTAGTCGCGCTTGGGCTCTTCGCATTCGCCCAGCTTGTGCAGGCTGGACCAGTCGGCCTTGTTCTTCAGCGTCCACGGCGACAGGCCGGCGGTGACGGTTTCCCAGGCGGCGTTGAGCAGGCCGAACCACAGGCCCTTCTTGAAGCCGGGCTTGACGTTGCGCACTTTCTTCAGCTCGGCCATCACCTCGGAGTCGCGCAGTTTCGCGTCGAAGCCGGTGGCGTCGAGACCGCTGGCGGCGAGGTGTTCGGCGGCCAGCATGCCGCTCTTCAGCGCCTGGTGGGTACCCTTGATCTTCGGCACGTTGAGCAGGCCGGCGGTGTCGCCGATCAGGATGGCGCCCGGCATCTCGCACTTCGGCAGCGACTGCCAGCCGCCGGTGACGATGGCGCGCGCACCGGCCGAGAGGATGGTGCCGCCTTCCAGCAGCGATTTCACGCTCGGGTGGTTCTTCCATTGCTGGAACGCTTCCCACGGCTGGTACTTCGGGTCGCTGTAGTCGAGGCCGCTGATGTAGCCCAGCGCGATGCGGTCCTTGTCCAGGTGGTAGAGGAAGCTGCCGCCATAGGTATGCGTGTCGGCGGGCCAGCCGATGCTGTGCACGATCTTGCCGGGCGTGACGCGCCCGGCGGGTAGCTGCCACAGCTCCTTGATGCCGATCGAATAGCCCTGCGGATCGCTGCCGGCATCGAGCCCGAAGCGCTTGACCAGCTGCTTGGTAAGGCTGCCGCGGGCGCCTTCGGCCAGCACGGTGAGCTTGGCCTTGATGTCGATGCCCTCGGTGTAGCCGGGCTTGTGCGTGCCGTCCTTCGCCACGCCCATGTCGCCGATGCGCACGCCGGCGACAGAACCGTCGTCGTTGTAGATGTTGTCGGCGGCGGCGAAGCCGGGGAACACGTCCACGCCCAGCGCCTCGGCCTGCGGGGCCAGCCACGCGCACAGCGCGCCCAGCGAGACGATGAAGTTGCCGTGGTTGCGCATGCCGGGCGGCACCGGCAGCCGGGTGCCGCCGGTTTTCGACAGCAGCCAGAACTCGTCCTTGCCGGCCGGCACGCAAATGGGTGGTGGCCGGTCGCGCCAGCCGGGCAGCAGGGCATCCAGCGGCTGCGGCTCGATCACCGCGCCGGAGAGGATCTGCGCGCCGATGGTCGATGACTTCTCGATCACGCACACGCTCGTGTCCGGCTTCAGCTGCTTCAGGCGGATCGCGAATGCCAGGCCGGCAGGGCCGGCGCCGACCACGACGACGTCGTATTCCATGGTTTCGCGCTCGCTCATGGCGAACTCCTGCAGTGCGGGAAAGGGTGGCGTCTTAGATGCGTCATCGACGCACGATACCCTGCCGCATTGTCCGGGTTCGGGCCATGCAGAGCAACGCGTGCTGCGCCACCGCTTGCAATCGTCGCGGGTCGGGCGGTGATAATCGCAACCGTATTGCCAAGGAGCGTGGGTGGCAGAAATCTTCCGGGCTGCAAAAGCGGCTGCGTGGTCCGTATTTCCGCCGGTTCTTGACCCATGGAACCACCATGGGCCCGCGAACCGTCGAAAATCCGTCCTTGCGCATCCACTTTTTCGTCTCGGAAGTTTCTACCACCCACGCTCCTAGGAGAGTTCATGAATTCGATGCCGCCGATCGCCGATATCGACCTGCGCCGCGCATCGCTGTGCCAACTGCTGCACTGGCTCGCCACGGGCAGGGTACGGCCGGAAGCCCTGGCCGATGTCTACCAGCAGGCCATCGAGCGGCTCGATCCCCGGCTCAACTGCTACGTCGACCAGCGCCCCGGGCTGATGCAGGAACAGGCGCACATGGCCGATCGGCGTCGCCGCGACGGCGTGATCGGCCGGCTCGACGGCATCCCGCTGGCGCTGAAGGACAACCTCGACATGGCCGGCTGGCCGACTCGCGCCGGCCTGCCCGGGCGGCGCAAGCCGGCGGCGAACGATGCCCACGTGGTGGCACGGTTGCGCGCGTCCGGCGCGGTGGTGATCGGCAAGACCAACATGGACGAGGGCGCGCTGGGCGCGGCCACCGACAACCCGCATTTCGGCGCCACGCACAACCCGCATCGCCATGGCTACAGTGCGGGCGGCTCTTCCGGCGGCGCTGCCGCGGCGGTGGCCGCGGGCCTGGCGGTGGCGGCGGTGGGTTCGGACAGCCTCGGCTCCATCCGCATCCCGGCGAGTTACTGCGGTATCTACGGGCTGAAGCCCACGCACGGCGAGATCTCCGCCCGCGGCTTGGTGCCGGCTGCGCGTCGGCTCGATTCGGTGGGCCTGCTGGCGCGCAGCGTCGAGGACCTCACCGTACTGCTGCAGGTGCTCGCCGGTTACGACGCCGACGATGCGCGCTCGCGTCGCCGCCGCGTGGCGTTCGCGTTGCCGGACTGGGACCCGGGCCACCTGCGCGCGGGCCTGCTGCCGGATCTGGCGGCGGTCGGCGTGCAGCCGGAGGTGGTCGAGCTGTTCGAGTCCGCGCTGGCCCGGTTGCCGCACGCGCTGAGCGACCGCCGCACGGTCGACTTCGACGACTGGAACTTCGCCCGCACCCGCCGCGCCGGCTTGCTGCTGATGGAGGCGGAAATGCTCGGCACGTTCGCCGAGGATCTTTCGCCTGACGCGAAGCATCCCGTGTCCGACCGCTTCCGGCGCATGCTCGGCTACGCCGCCGGCAAGAGCGCCGCGGATTACGCCACGGCCGACCGCGTGCTGGACGCGGCCACGTTGAAGATGCGCCGGCTGTTCGCCCAGGTCGACGTGCTGGTGCTGCCGACCACGCCGCAAGGCGCGTTTCCGCTGGATGGCCCGCCTCCGGATTCAGCCGCCGACCTCACCAGCTTCGCCAGCCTCGCCGGTTGTCCGGCGGTGAGCCTGCCGATGGGCAAGCTCTCCGATGGCCTGCCGGTGGGCCTCCAATTGGTCGGCCCGCGCGGCTCCGACCTGCGCCTGCTGGAGCTGGCCGCCGCCTGCGCCGCAACGCTGGATGCCGAGCCGGCCTACCCGGTGCTGGAGTGACGCGCGGGTAGGGCGGGCACTGCCCGCCATTTGCCGTCCGTGGCCGGCGGGCAGTGCCCGCCCTACAACTAATGCAGGGGCGCTGTACCTCAGGGGTATGGCCGGCACGCCATGTCGATATGCGAACTCCTTTGGCCGTTCGTCAGGGGACCGGCGTTCGCGCGATCTATACTGCGAGTTTCCAGGATGTCGTTCGCCCGGCGGGCGACGTCGTTTCAGCCCTGCCTGCTGCCGAGTTCGCTACCCCATGACGGCTACTGCACCGCGTTCCCATCTCGACGATCTCGAGGCCGAAAGCATCCACATCTTCCGCGAAGTGCAGGCGGCGTTCCGTCATCCGGTGATGCTGTATTCGATCGGCAAGGATTCCTCGGTGCTGCTGCACCTGTTGCGCAAGGCGTTCCATCCGGCGAAGCCGCCGATGCCGCTGCTGCACGTCGACACCACCTGGAAGTTCCGCGAGATGATCGCGTTCCGCGAGCAGGTGGCTGCGGCGGGTGACGTGGAGGTGCTGGTGCACATCAACCAGGATGGCGTGCGCCAGGGCATCTCGCCGCTCACCCACGGCGCGGCCGTGCATACCGACGTGATGAAGACCCAGTCGCTGAAGCAGGCGCTGGACCAGCACGGTTTCGACGCCGCCATCGGCGGCGCGCGCCGCGACGAGGAGAAGTCGCGGGCGAAGGAGCGCGTGTTCTCCTTCCGCAACGCGCAGCATCGCTGGGACCCGAAGAACCAGCGGCCGGAGCTGTGGCGCAACTACAACACCTTCGTGCGCCAGGGCGAGAGCGTGCGCGTGTTTCCGCTGTCCAACTGGACCGAGATGGACGTGTGGCTGTACATCCAGCGCGAAAGCATCCCGCTGGTGCCGCTGTACTTCGCCAAACCCCGCCCGGTGGTGGAGCGCGACGGCGCGCTGATCATGGTCGACGACGACCGCTTCACCCTGCGCGAGGGCGAGAGCGTGCGAATGCGCGAGGTGCGCTTTCGCACGCTGGGCTGCTACCCGCTGACCGGCGCGGTGGAGTCGTCCGCCGACACCTTGCAGAAGATCATCGACGAGATGGCCGCCTCGCGCACCTCCGAGCGGCAGGGCCGGGTGATCGACCACGATCCCTCCGCGTCGATGGAGCACAAGAAGCAGGAGGGTTACTTCTGATGACCGCACCGGAGAAGGGACTGCTGCGCTTCATCACCTGCGGCAGCGTGGACGACGGCAAGAGCACCCTGCTCGGTCGCCTGCTGTATGACGCCGGCATGCTGCCGGACGACCAGCTGGCGGCGCTGGCGCGTGAAAGCCGCCGGCTGCATGCCGATGCCGACGAGGGCGTGCTCGATTTCGCCCTGCTCACCGATGGCCTGGACGCCGAGCGCGAGCAGGGCATCACCATCGACGTGGCCTACCGCTATTTCCACACCGCGCGGCGCAGCTTCATCGTGGCCGACTGCCCGGGCCACGAGCAGTACACCCGCAACATGGCCACCGGCGCCTCCAACGCGGAGCTGGCGGTGGTGCTGGTCGACGCGCGCAAGGGCGTGCTGACGCAGACGCGCCGGCACACTTATATATGCGGCCTGCTCGGCATCCGCCACGTGCTGCTGGCGGTCAACAAGATGGATCTGGTCGATTACCGCCAGGACGTGCACGAGGCGATCGCCGCCGAGTATCGCGAGCTGGCCCGCAGCCTGGGCATCGAACACGTGCATTGCCTGCCGGTGTCCGCGCTGAATGGCGACAACGTCGGCAGCCGCTCGCCGCGCATGCCCTGGTACGACGGCGGCAGCCTGCTGGAGCGGCTGGAGACCGCAGAAGTCGCGCGCTTCCGCGCCGCCGACTTCCGCATGCCGGTGCAATGGGTGAACCGCCCGGACCAGTCGTTCCGCGGCTACGCCGGTACCATCTGCGGCGGCAGCGTGGCGCGCGGCGACGAGATCGTGGTGCAGCCGGGCGTGCAGCGCGCGCGCATCGAGCGCATCGTGACCTTCGACGGCGACCTGGAGCGTGCCGACGAAGGCCAGGCGGTGACGCTGTGCCTGGATCGCGAACTCGACGCCAGCCGCGGCGACGTGATCGCCGACGCGCTGCGCCCGGCGCCGGTGGCCGACCAGTTCACCTGCCACCTCTTGTGGATGGGCGACGGCAACCTGCTGCCCAACCGCACCTACCGGCTGAAGATCGGCACGCGCACGGTCAACGCGCGGATCATGTCGATCAAGCACAAGGTCGACGTGAACAGCCAGGCGCAGCTGGCGGCACGTCATCTCGAACTCAACGAGGTCGGTTACTGCACCGTGGGCCTGGACGACGCGGTCGCGTTCGAGTCGTATGCGACCAATCGCGATCTCGGCGGCTTCATCCTGATCGATCGCCAGAGCAACGCCACCGTGGCCTGCGGCATGCTCGACTTCGCGCTGGGCCGCTCCAGCAACGTGCACTGGCAGCACGTGGACATCGACAAGCGCGTGCGCGCCGCCAGCAAGGGGCAGCACCCCCTGTGTCTTTGGTTCACCGGCCTGTCCGGCGCCGGCAAGTCCACCATCGCCAACCTGGTCGAGCGCAAGCTGCACGCGCTGGGTTACCACACCTACCTGCTGGACGGCGACAACGTGCGCCACGGCATCAACAAGGACCTGGGCTTCACCCCCGCCGACCGTGTCGAGAACATCCGGCGCATCGCCGAGGTCGCCCACCTGATGGTGGATGCCGGGCTGATCGTGCTGGTCAGCGCGATCTCGCCGTACCGCAGCGAGCGGCGCTCGGCGCGCGAGCTGTTCGGCAGCGGGGAGTTCGTCGAGGTGTTCGTCGACGCGCCGCTGGAGGAGTGCGAGCGGCGCGACCCGAAAGGTCTCTACCGCAAGGCGCGCGCTGGCGAGATCCGCAACTTCACCGGTGTCGACGCACCGTACGAGCCCCCGCTGTCGCCGGATGTGCACCTGCTCAGCGGCGGCCAGCGCGCCGAACAACTAGCCGAGCAGCTCACCGCGGAACTGCTGGCGGGCATCGACCGCAGCGGCGCCGGCGACTGAGCGTTTTGCCGCACGGCTTGGATTGCCCTGTGCCGACGGCGATAATGGCCCATTCCCCAATCAGCAGGGCGCCGCCGCGATGACCGAGAAGACCGTACTCAACGCCACCCATCGCGCGCTCGGCGCGCGGATGGTCGATTTCGGCGGCTGGGACATGCCGATCAACTACGGCTCGCAGATCGAGGAGCATCACGCCGTGCGCCGCGACGCCGGCATGTTCGACGTCTCGCACATGACCGTGGTCGACCTGCACGGCGCCCGCACGCGCGAATTCCTGCGCCACCTGCTGGCGAACAACGTCGGCAAGCTGAAGGTGCACGGCAAGGCGTTGTACTCGTGCATGCTCAACGAGCGCGGCGGGGTGATCGACGACCTGATCGTGTACTACCTCGGCGAGGAGTTCTTCCGGCTGGTCGTCAATGCCGCCACCCGCGCCAAGGACCTGGCCTGGATCGAGCGCCAGGCAAAGGCGTTCGACGTGCAGGTGAAGGAGCGCCCCGACTTCGCGATGATCGCCGTGCAGGGGCCGCAGGCGCGCGCGAAGGTGCTCGGCCTGCTGCATGAGGTCGACCGCCCGCGCATCGAGAAGCTGGGCAAGTTCGCCGCGGCCGCGGCGCAGGGCCCCGGCGGCATGCCGTTGTTCGTGGCGCGCACCGGCTACACCGGCGAGGACGGGTTCGAGATCATGCTGCCGGCAGAGCATGCAGTGGCGCTGTGGGAAGCGTTGCTCGCCGCCGGCGTGAAGCCGGCCGGGCTGGGCGCGCGCGACACCCTGCGCCTGGAAGCGGGCATGAACCTGTACGGCCAGGACATGGACGAGGACGTGACGCCGTGGGAGGCCAACCTGGGCTGGACGGTGTCGCTGGACGAGGGCCGCGACTTCATCGGCCGCACCGCACTGGAGCAGCAGCAGGCCGCCGGCGTGCCGCGCGTGATGATCGGCGTGGTGCTCGACGAGAAGGGCGTGCTGCGCCACGGCCAGAAGGTGCTGGCGGCGAACGGCGAGGGCGAGATCCTCTCCGGCAGCTTCGCCCCCACCCTGGACAAGGCGATTGCCTTCGCACGCGTGCCGGCCGGCGACAGCGGCGCGCTGCACGTGGACATCCGCGGCCGCGAGGTGGCGGTGCGCCAGGTGAAATATCCCTTCGTGCGCGACGGCAAGCCCTGCGACGGCATCTGATCGCGCGTTGCCCTTTCCCTTACGGCGAATGCCGCTAGAATCCCCACCCGTAACCGCATTTCCACCCAACCACTGGACCCGACCATGAGCGAGATTCCCGGCGATCTGAAGTTCCTCAAATCCCACGAATGGGCCCGCGTGGAAGATGACGGCCTGGTCCGGGTGGGCATTTCCGACCATGCCCAGGGCCAGTTGGGCGACCTGGTCTACGTGGAGCTGCCGGAGATCGGCGCCGCGGTGAAGGCCGGCACCGGCACCGCCGTGGTGGAATCGGTCAAGGCCGCTTCGGACATCTATTCGCCGGTGTCGGGCGAGATCGTCGAAGTCAACGAGCTGCTCAACGACAAGCCCGAGACGATCAACGAGGACGCCTTCGGCGACGGCTGGATCTTCCTCGTGCGTCCCAGCGATCGTGCCGAACTGGACGAGTTGCTCGATGCCAACGATTACCAGGAACTGATCGAGAACGACGATCACTGACCCGTCCGCTTCGAACCGCGTCGAATGCTCCGGCCGCCATGTGCGGCCGGTTGCATTTCTGGAGCTCGCCTCGGCGTTCGGTGATGTCGATGGAGTGCTCTTTCGGGCGATGCATCGAACTGTCGGATCGTGTTTTCGGGCGAGCGGATGAGCTCGCCTTCGCGTCGCCCGTCGCGAGCATCGGTCGATGCGTTTCGTCTTCGCCCGTCGCGCTTCGGCGCGGCGATCGCCGCGATCGCGGTCATCGGCGCCACCGCCGGGCTCCCCTCGGTCGTGTTCCGTTCATTTGCCGGAGACGGCCGGGTCGGGTGGCAATCGAGTGCCTTGGCGGCACTGCGTTCGTCGGCGCAGTGCATTCGGCAGATAACGCCGCGATTTGCAAATATCGCCTGTTTCACGCGGTTTGAAGCGTGTTTCTTGAAATGAGCGATTGAATGAATGGACGTCTAGACGTCCGACGTTGAATATGGTCCCTGTCGGCGCGGCCTTGCCGGCTGCGGCCTGCCGCGGCCATGGCCGTTCGGGATGCCGCCGACGCGTGGCGAAAATCAATTGACAGTTGAAATCTTCGGGGATAGCTTTCGCAGCAGATCACGGGGAATGCGTTTTATGGCGACAACGAAATTCATCAAGCCCTATGTCGAGCACGGTGAAAAAGCCAATGCAGTTCGCAAGATCACTGTCTCGATTCCGCTGCATGTCCTGCGACGGCTTTCTGATTTGCGCACCCACCGACAGGTGAACAATCTTCGGCACGCGACGAACAGCGACTTGCTGGTTGAAGCGTTCCTGCATGCTTTTACTGGGCAACCACTGCCAACTGATGAGGAGCTGAGACGAACCATGGCCACTGCCAAGAAATCCGCTGCAAAGAAACCGGCTGCCAAGAAGGCCGCTGCCAAGAAACCGGCCGCCAAGAAGGTTGCCGCCAAGAAGCCGGCGGCCAAGAAGCCGGCGGCCAAGAAGCCGGCCGCCAAGAAGGCTGCCGCGAAGAAGGCCGTCCGCAAGCCGGCGGCTGCCAAGAAAGCCGCGGTGAAGAAGGTCGCGGTGAAGAAGGTCGCCAAGAAGCCGGCGAAGAAAGCTGCACCGAAGAAGGCTGCGGCGGCGAAGGTGGTCAAGGCCACCAAGACCGCAAAGCCGAAGGCCAAGACCAAGAAGTAAGCCACACGCAACACGCAACAAGGCGACACCCACAACAAGATATGCCATCGACTTCTCCCCCCGCGGTGCCCAGCGCGGGGGGAGCACTTCGAGAAAGTTCGTCCCGGCCTGGCCGGGACGCTTCATTTCCGGGGTACGCAATGAGGCGGGTGACCGTGTCGCCGCCCCTGCCATCTTCGCCGCGCCGACGCGCGCCCGCCCGGGGACGCGGCATTGCCGTGCTGCGCCATTGGAGTTACCTTCTGCACATCCGCGCCGCGGCGTATCCGGGGGATCGCCGCTCCTACAGGGGGAAAAAGCGCGGGTATCTGTCGACACTCAGTGAGAGACCATGGATACCCGATATTCACTTCAGACGCGCCGGCGCGCGCGTGGGGCCGTCCGGCCGACCTACATCGCGATCATTGCCGTCTTTGTGCTGCTGGCCATCGGCGCGTGGTTTCTCATCCTCAAGCCGCATCAGGAACTGATGCTGGCCGATTCGGGCGGGCATCCGTCGACGCCGGTCACCGCAGTGACGCGGGCGACGCCGCCGCCGGTCAACGTGGCGGGGATGGACATCAACCAGCTGGTGGATGAAGCGCGTTCGGCCATGGGCCAGCAGCGTTATCTGGCGCCGGCCGGCAACAACGCATTCGAGTTCTACCTGCGTGTGCTGGAGAAGGACCCGGGCAACAAGGTGGCCTCCGATGCGCTGCGCGAGACCTTCCCGTTCGCGGCCAACCAGGCCGAGCAGGCGATCAACTCGCGCGACTTCGGCGAAGCGCAGCGCGAGATCGATCTGCTCTCCAAGGCCGATCCGACCAACTTCACGCTGACCATCCTGCGCTCCAAGCTCGACGCCCAGCGCAAGACGCTGGATCAGCAACAGCAGCAGGCGCTGGATCAGCAGAAGGCTGCCGCGCTGGCGGCGCAGAAGGCCGCCGCCGACAAGGCCGCCGCCGAGCAGCTCGCGCAGCAGCAGGCAGCCCAGGCGGCCCAGCAACAGGCAGCGCAGACGACACAGGCCAAGCCGGCGCCAGGCACGGCGCCGTCGAGCAACAACGCCTCGGCGGAGACGGCCGCAGCGGCGCCCACGGGCCAGACCTCCGAAGCAGTGCTGGTGAAGGCCATCGCCCCGCACTATCCACCTTCGGCCGTGCGTGCGCGGCAGCAAGGTTGGGTCGTGGTGGCGTTCCAGATCGATGCGGATGGCACCACCAGCGACATCAAGGTGGTCGACTCCGAACCGCGGCGCATCTTCGACCGGGCGGCCATGGAAGCCGTGGCGCGCTACCAGTTCACGCCGGCGATGAGAAATGGCGTGCCGGTGGCCAGCCAGCGTACGCAGCGGATCGAATTCAAGCTCTGAGAGGCGGCAAGCCTTTCAGCCTCGAAGCCGGGCGTCACACGCGCGAGCACAGCTCCTCCCCCTGCTTGCAGGGGGAGCCTGGCGACCGAGGGAAGTTCCCCGTGTGAGGGCAAAGCTCTTGTCCTTGTTGCTGGCCTGGTCGTAGTTCCTGGCCTGGTCGGAGCGACCCCATCCGGATTCTCCCCGGCGAGCATGAGAGGGACACAAGCTTCAGGACGTGAGTTGCCCTGCGCGGTCGGGCGCGCTCGACGCGATGCGCTGCCTGCCTGACGTGATTCAGTGCCGCCGGTGCGTCGCCTTGCGAACCTTCCTGCGCGGCGTGGCTTTCTTCGGCGGGCTCTCGATCTGCGCCCAGTCCACGTGCGGCAGGCCGAGCAGATCGTCGAACACCATCGGCATCAGGCCGCTGGGCGTCGGGCCGGTGGAGTTCCACAGGGTGACCACGCCGACGTTGTACTTCGGGAAGAAGCCGATCATGGTGCGATAACCGGCCACTGCACCGGCGTGATAGATCAGGGTTTCGCCGCCGTAGCGGTAGACGCGCCAGCCGAGCGCGTAGTGCGCGTCGGTCAGCCGCGCGCGGCGCCACGGGGAGGAGTGCAGTTCGCTGGGCGTGCTGACGCCGGGTGCGTGCAGCACGTCGAGCAGCGAGCCAGGCAGCACGTCCGGTCGCCCGCCCATCTGCGCGATCAGCCATTTCTCCATGTCGCGCAGGCTGGCGTTGACGCCGGCCGCCGGCGCCACGCGGTAGTAGGTTTCGTTCGGTTCGAACGGTACCCAGCCGTGGCGCGACGCATGGTGTGGACGCGCCCAGCTCTTGCTCGACTCCAGTCCGGCGCGACCGTAGGTGGCCGTGGTCATGCCCAACGGGTAGAACAGGCGTTTGTCGACCAGGTGGTAAAAGAAGTCGCCGGTGCGCGCGAGCACCACGTCGCCGATCATGCTGAAGGCCACGTTCTGGTAGCCGTAGCATTGGCCGACGCCGCAGGTCATGTCCACCTCGTCCAGCTTGCGCACCAGTTCCTGGTAGGGAATGTCACCCTCGAGCATGTTGTCGAAGGTGTTGCGCGGCAGGCCGATCTTCTGCCCGAGAATGTCGCTGACCGTGGCCTGGTCAGCCTCCTGCATGTTCTTGAGCTTGAAGTAGGGCAGCACGTCGATCAGGCGGGTGTCCCAATCGAGCTTGCCGTCGTCCACCAGCAGGCCGGTGATCGCGGTGGCGAAGGCCTTGGACAGCGAGGCCAGTCGGAACACCGTGGTCGGCGTCACCGGTTCGCGCGTGGCGGCATCGGCGTAGCCGACGGTGCCTTCGAACACCACTTTGTCGTCGACCACCACGGCGGTGACCAGGCCGGCGACGGCGTCGCGCTGGCCCAGCAGATTTAGCCACCGCTTGTAGTCGTCCAGGGTTTTCCGGATGCGTGCCGGCGGCAGCGTCGTCGTGCCCGCCGATGGCGCCGGCGCGGTGGCGGGCATGGCGGTGAGCGGGCGGCAGAAGAGCGCGCAGGACAGGCCGAGGCCGCCGGCGATCACGAGGAAGATCTTGCGAAACGGCATGGTATTCTGGCGGTGTTCCGGCGTGGGGATACGCCTCTGGGTGGAGAACTTGTCGATGGGCCTGATCATTTTTCTGGTTGTCGTCGTCCTGATTGTCTTGTACTTCGTGGCGATCTACAACGGACTGGTTACCTCGCGCAACAGCTACAAGAACGCCTTCGCGCAGATCGACGTGCAGTTGACCCGCCGGCACGACCTGATCCCGAACCTGGTCGAGACCGCCAAGGGCTATCTCGCGCACGAGCGCGGCACGCTCGAGGCGGTGGTGCAAGCTCGCAATGCGGCGGTCAACGGCCTGGCCGGCGCCAAGGCCAATCCCGGCGATCCGGCGGCGATGCAGCAACTGGCCAGCAGCGAGAACGCGCTGACCCAGACCCTGGGCCATCTGTTCGCCTTGCAGGAGGCCTATCCGGACCTGAAGGCCAACCAGACCATGATGCAACTCTCCGAGGAACTCACCTCGACGGAGAACCGCGTGGCGTTCGCGCGACAGGCGTACAACGATTCGGTGCTGACCTACAACAACAAGCGCGAGGTGTTCCCTGCGTCGTTCGTGGCCAACAGCTTCGGGTTTGCCGCCGCCGAGCCGCTGAAGATCGAAGACCCCGCCGTGCGCGAAGTGCCGAAGGTGTCGTTCAGCTGATCGTCGCGGCATCGCGGCCGCGACGCCGCTGACCGTCCGTCGGAGCCTCCATGGATTTCTTCGCCCAACAGGCGCGCGTGCGCGGCAGCAGCCGGCGGCTGGTGATCCTGTTCGTGCTGGCGGTGATCGCCATCGTGGTGGCGATCGACGCGGTGGTCTGGTTTGCGCTTGGTCAGCATCCGGCGCCCGGTGAGCCGCCCGCGTCCAACCTGAACCTGCTGCTGGGCAGCAGCGTGATCGTGCTGGCCGGCATCGGGCTCAGTTCGCTGTTCCGCATCATGAGCCTGTCGGGTGGCGGCAAGAGCGTGGCCGAAAGCATGGGCGCGACGGTGGTGCCGCCGGACACGTCTGATCCCGCGCTGCGCCGGCTGCGCAACGTGATAGAGGAAGTGGCCATCGCCGCCGGCGTGCCGGTGCCGGACATCTACCTGATGGCCGACGAGCCGGGCATCAACGCCTTCGCTGCAGGCTACTCCGCCTCCGATGCGGCGGTGTGCGTGACGCAGGGTTGCCTGGACAACCTCACGCGTGACGAACTGCAGGGCGTGATCGCGCACGAGTTCAGCCACGTGCTCAATGGCGACATGCGGCTGAACATCCGCCTGATGGGCTTGCTGTTCGGCATCCTGGTATTGGCGGTCGTGGGGCGCCGGGTGATCTGGTTCGGCGGTGGCCGCAGCAATCGTCGCGGTGGCGGACAGGTGTGGATGATCGGCCTGGCGCTGATCGTGGTCGGCTACATCGGTTATTTCTTCGGGCGGCTGATCCAGGCCGCGGTGGCGCGCTCGCGCGAGTCGCTGGCCGACGCATCGGCCGTGCAGTTCACCCGCCAGGCCGACGGCATCGCCGGCGCGCTGAAAAAGATCGCGATCCTCAGCGAGGGTTCGCAACTGCAGGCAGCCAACAAGCAGGAGGTGGCGCACATGCTGTTCGGCGAGGCCGGCAGTTTCAACGCGCTGTTCGCCACCCATCCGCCGCTGCTCGAGCGCATCCGCGCGCTGGAACCAGGCTTCAAGGAGGCCGACCTGGCGCGCATGGCGGCGGGGATGCAGCGCGAAGCGGCGTCGCCGCCGGCGAGCGCACCGACCGCCGCCTCGGGCGTGCCGGGGTTGTCGTTGCCGCCGGTGCTGACCGGCGTGCTGGCCGGCGGCGTGGCGGCGGCTGCTCCGGCCTTCCAGCGTGCCGCGGCCGTGCAGCAGGCGATGCCGGCGAGTTTGAACGATGCCGTGCAGCAGCCGGAATCCGCGCTCGCGGTGATGCTGGCGCTGGCGCTGTCACCAGCGGCCGAGTTGCAGCCCGCGCAGCGCCGGATCGTCGCCGATGCGTTCGGCGATGACGTACAGCGCGCCGTGCAGGCGCAGGCTTCCGCCGTGGCCGCACTGGCGCCGATCGCCCGCCTGCCGCTGGTTTCGCTGGCGTTTCCCGCGCTCAGGCAACTGCCCGACGGGCGCCAGCAGACCCTGGTGCGCACGCTCGACGATCTGGTCAAGGTGGATGGCCGTGTCGACATCAACGAGTACTGCCTGGCGCGGCTGCTGCGCATTCAGCTGAGCGAGGCACGCGCGCCGCGCAGCGCGCCGGTCGATGGCGTGAAGAAACTGCCGGCCGCGCGTGACAGCGTGATCCTGGTGTGCACCGTTGTCGCCGCAGCCGGCTGCTCGGACGAGGCCGGCGCAAGGCGCGCGTGGCTGTTCGCGATGCAGCAGGCGTTTCCCGGCGAGGCGATCGAGTGGGTGCCGCCACCGGCGGCCTGGCAGGCGTCGTTCGAGCGCGCGCTGGACGATCTGGACGGCCTGAGCCCGATGGCCAAGGAACTGGTGATCCAGGCCTTGCTGCGCGCGGTCCATGCCGACGGCCAGATCAGCGTGGAGGAGGCGGAACTGCTGCGGGTGATCTGCGCCAGCCTGCATTGCCCGCTGCCGTTGTAGGGACGCGCCGACGCGCGCGATGCCCGTTGCCTTTGCAGGAGCGCGCTTGCGCGCGATGCCCTTCGTCACGTGACGGAAAGCATCGCGCACAAGCGCGCTCCTGCAGTGCTCAGCGGAGGATCAACGCGCTGGCGCGCTCGGCGATCATGATGGTGGGTGCGTTGGTGTTGCCGGTCGGCAGGGTGGGCATCACCGAGGCGTCGACCACGCGCAACCCATCCACGCCGCGCACGCGCAGCTCGCTGTCGACCACGGCGCGATCGTCCTTGCCCATGCGGCAGGTACCGACCGGGTGGTAGATGGTTTCGGCCTTGCGCCGGATGAAGTCGGCGTATTCCTCGTCGGTGTGGATGCGTCGCTCGGGGAACACCGGCGCGCCGCGGTGCGCGGCGAACGCCGGCTGGTCGAGGATCTCGCGCGACAGCCGTGCTGCCTCGATCATCATTTTCAGATCGTGGCCTTCCGCGTCGCCGAGGTAGTTGGCGTGGATCGCGATCGGTTGTGCGGGATCGGCCGAGTGCAGGCGCAGTCGGCCGCGGCTGCGCGGGTGCAGATGGCATGCATGCAACGTGTAGCCGTAGCCGGGCAGGCGGTGGCGGCCATGGTCGTCGAGCAACGCCGGCACGAAATGGAACTGCAGGTCGCAGCGCGCGTCGACGGCGAAGCGGCTGCGCACGAAGCCGCCGGCCTCGGCCACGTTGGAGCTGCCCGGTCCGTCGCGGTGGCGCAGCCAGCGCCAGCCGGCGGACAGTTCGTTGAGATGGTCGTAGCTGAGCTTGCCGGGGTTGCCGTCCAGCGTGCAGATATCCAGGTGATCCTGCAGGTTGGCGCCGACGCCGGGCAGGTCGGCGTGCACCGCGATGCCGTGCTCGCGCAGGTGATCGGCGGGGCCGACGCCTGACAGCATCAGCAGCTGCGGCGAATTGATCGCACCGGCGGCCAGGATCACCTCGCCAGCTTCGATCCGCTCCGCTTCGTGCCGGCCCTGGCGCAGTTGCACGCCGACCGCGCGTCCATGGTCCAGCAGCACGCGCTCGACCAGCACGCCGGTACGCACATGCAGGTTCGTCCGCTGGCGCACCGGTTTCAGGAACGCCGCGGCACTCGAGCAGCGCGCGCCGTTGCGCTGGGTCACCTGGTACAGGCCGAAGCCGGCCAACTGCTCGCCGTTGAAGTCGTCGTTGCGCGGATAGCCGGCGCTGCCCGCCGCATCGATCAGCGCGATGGACAACTCGTTGCGATGGCGCAGATCGGACACCCCCAGCGGGCCGCCGGTTCCGTGCAACTCGCTGGCGCCGCGGCTGTTGTCCTCGCTGCGCAGGAACCACGGCAGCACCTCGCGCCACGACCAGCGCGGATCGCCGCTGGCTTCGGCCCAGCCGTCGTAGTCGGCTGCCACGCCGCGGATGTAGCACATCGCATTGATCGAACTGGAACCGCCGAGGGTCTTGCCGCGCGGCCACCACAAGCGGCGCTGGTTGAGCGCGGGCTCCGGTTCGGTGCGGTAGTTCCAGTTCAAGGCGCGGTTGTTGGCCAGCCGCGCGATGCCTGCCGGCATGTGGATCAGCGGGTGCCAGTCCGTCGGCCCGGCTTCCAGCAGCAGCACGCGCTTGCCCGGGTCGGCGCTGAGCCGGTTGGCCAGTACGCAACCGGCCGAACCGGCGCCGGCGATGATGAAGTCGTAATGGTCCAAGTCTTCCCCCTGCGCCTGCCTGGCGATGCGCGATCGCATGCTAGGCTTGCCGCGCCCCACGCTGGATGTGCCCGTGAGTTTGCCCCGCCAAGCCGTTGTGGAACAAGCCGCCGCGCCGCTGCTGTCCGCGCTGGCGTTCTTCTTCGTGATGACGTCGTACTACATCATCCGGCCAGTCATGGGCCAGCTGGGCGGTGCGGTCGGCTCGCAGTCGCTGCCGCTGTTCTACGGCGCGGTGTTCGTGGTGATGCTGCTGCTGACGCCGGTGTTCGGCATGCTGGTGGCGCGCTTCCCGCGCAGGCAATTGCTGGGCTGGAGCTACAGCTTTTTCATCTTGTGCCTGCTCGCGTTCGTGCCGGCGTTCATGGCGCAGGATCGCATCGGCGCGCGCGAGCTGGGCGTGGTGTTCTTCGTCTGGGCCAGCGTGTTCAACCTGTTTGTCGTGTCGCTGTTCTGGAGCTTCATGGCCGACATCTTCTCCAGCAGTCAGGCACGGCGGGTGTTTTCGCTGATCGCCTTGGGTGGCATGGCTGGCGCGGTCTTCGGTCCGCTGGTGACCAAGCTGCTGGTACGGCTGATCGGGGTAGCACCGTTGCTGGTGGTCTCTGCGTGCGCGCTGGCTCTCTCGCTGGCATTTTTGCTGCGGCTTTCCGCGCAACACGATCAGCGGTTGGGCCGCGCCGGTGAGGCAGCGATCGGCGGTTCGTTGTGGGCCGGGCTCAGGGAGTTGTGGTCGCGTCCGTTCCTGCGTTACATGGCCTTGCTGATGTTGTTCGGCGATGGCATCGGCACGCTGGTCTATGCGCTGATGGCCGACTACGCCAAGGCGCATTTCGTCGACGCGGTGGCGCGCACGGCGTTCTACAGCAACCTCGATCTGGCCACGAACTTGTTCGGTGCGGTCATGCAATTGAGCTTGACCCGCTGGCTGTTGATTCGCCATGGCGCGGGCTGGGGTCTGCTGCTGCCCGCTCTGGTAAACGTGGCGCTTCTGGGCGCGGTGGCGCTGATCGGCGGCGGCGAGCTGGCCGTGTTCGGTTATGGCGTGCCCGTCCTGGGAGTGATGCAGGTGATCACGCGCGGTTTCGCCTATGGCATGACCAAGCCCGCGGTGGACGCGCTGTATACGCGCGTGCCGCGCGAGACGCGCTACAAGGGCAAGAATTTCGTCGAGACGGCGGTGTGGCGTTTCGGCGACGTCGTGGTCACCAGCGCGGTGAGCGGCCTGCGCATGCTGGGTTGGGGCGTCGGCGGGCTGGCTCTGGCCGGTGTCGGTGTGGCCACGCTGGCTGCGGTGGTGGCCAGGCGCGCCGGTTGGTCGCCGGATCTGGCGCCGGACGAACATGCCTCCTCGGACAATGCGGAGAAAGCACCGGCTTGATGCTTTCCCGAAAATCCGCAGCCCCTGAGCTTGTCGAAGGGCCGGATCCCGGCTCTCAGCCCGTGATGTAGCGTTCCAGGTGTTCGATCTGCTCGGCCTGCGCGTCGATCACCGCCTTGACCAGATCGCCGATCGAGATCACGCCGACCAGCTTGCCGTCCTCGACCACCGGCAGGTGGCGGATGCGACGGTCGGTGCACAGGCGCATGCAGTCGAACACGTCGGTGTCCGGGCCGACCGTGATCGGCGTGCCGGACATGATGTCCGACACGGCGGTCTGCGAGGAGGACTTGCCCTGCAGGATCACCTTGCGCGCGTAATCGCGTTCGGAGACCACGCCGACCAGTTCGCCGTTGGCCAGCACCAGCAACGCGCCGATGCGGTGTTCGGCCATCTGCTTGATCGCCTCCAGCACCGGGGCATCGGGTGCCACGCTGAAGATGGTGCTGCCCTTGGTTTGCAGCAGGTGCCTGACTTGACTCATCTCGGGTCTCCTGGCGGTGGCCTTCGGTTGTCCGGGTCGAGTCTATCGCGCGGCGGCGTTGGCGTGTAGTGACGGGCCCTGGCGCTATTTCGGCGGCGGCGCGTCGAGGTAGTCCGGCCCGCCCAGTTGCTGCATCTGCTGCTCGATCCATGCGGTGCGGCGCTGCACGTACGCGCTCGGGCGGTCGACATGCAGCCGGCGCGGGCTGGGCAGCACCGCCGCCAGGCGTGCGGCCTGCGCCGGCCCCAGGCGCGCGGGCGAGGTATGGTAGTAAGCCTCGCTGGCCGCGCCCACGCCGTAGATGCCGTTGCCCAGCTCGGCGATGTTCATGTACACCTCGAGGATGCGCCGCTTCGGCCAGGTCAGCTCGATCAGCACGGTGAAGTACGCCTCCAGTCCCTTGCGCACGAAGCTGCGGCCGTTCCACAGGAACAGGTTCTTGGCGGTCTGCTGGCTGATCGTGCTGGCGCCGCGCAGGCGCTTGCCGTCGTCGGCCGCGTCGATCGCCTTGTTGATGGAGTCGAAATCGAAACCGTGGTGGTAGGGAAACTTCTGGTCCTCGCCGGCCACCATCGCCAGCGGCACCCAGGGCGAGACCCGCTTCCACGGCACCCAGTGCTGGCGCAGGCGGAAACTCATGTCCCCGTGCAGCCATGCGCCGACTTGGCGCTCGACCATCACCGCCGAGGTCAGCGGCGGCACGAAGCGCAGGATCAGCACCGCCAGCCAGGTCGATCCCAGCCACGCCATGGCGAGGATGCCCAGCCAGCGAAGCAGCTTGCGCCATCGGAGTCGGCGTGACGGTGAAGACATGGCTGCAGTATACGAGGCGTTGTACCGGTGCCGTGCCGACCCCATCTGTGCCGTTTCCCTGCCTGCCTCCGCGAGAACCGATCATGCCCGTGCCGTCCGACGACGACGTGATGTACCGCTTCCTGCTGCCGCGTGCCGGTGTGCGCGGCGCGCTGGTGCGCCTGGGCGCGTCATGGCGCGAGGTGGCGGGCCGTGCCGACTATCCGACGACGTTGCGGGCGCTGCTGGGCGAGACGCTGGTGGCCAGCGCGCTGCTCACCGGCAACATCAAGCTCGATGGCGCGTTGTCGATCGAATTGAAGAGCGCGTCCGCACTGCGCCTGCTGTTCGCCGAGTGCGACGACGCCGGACGCCTGCGCGGGCTGGCACGCTGGCGCGAGCCGCTGCCCCAGCCGCTGGCGCTGAACGACCTGGCCGAGGCGATCATGGCGATCACCATGGGCAACGTCGAGCGCGGCCAGCGTTACCAGGGCCTGGTCGAACTGCGCGACGCCGGCCTGGCCGCGTCGCTGGAGAACTACTTCCGGCAGTCCGAACAGTTGCCCGCGCGATTCCTGCTGGCCTGCGATGCGACGCAGGCGGTCGGCCTGATGCTGCAGAAGATGCCCGACGAGGGCGGCCACGCCGCGGACATCGACGAGGACGCCTGGAACCGCGTGCTGCAGCTGACCGCGACGCTGGGCGTCGACGAGCTGCTGGCCACCCCGGCCGAGCCGCTGCTGTTTCGCCTGTACCACGAGGAGTCCGCGCGCCTGCTCGAAAGGCGCGCGCTGGCGTTCGGTTGCAGCTGCAGCCGCGAACGGGTCAGCGCCATGCTGCGTTCGCTCGGGCGCGACGAAGTGGAAGCCGCGCTGGCCGCGCGTGACGGCGAGATCGAGGTGGTCTGCGAGTTCTGCGCGCAGCGCTATGCGTTCGACCGCATCGACGCCGAGCACCTGCTGAGCGACAGCGCCGCCCCCGGCGCGCCGGGCACGGCGCAGTAAGGACTCCGCTCAGGCCGGCAGCAGCGGGCTGTTGGCGGCCAGCCAGGTGCTGGCCGGCTGCGGCGAGGCGAACAGGAAACCCTGGCCGTAGCGGCAGCCGACCCGCAGCAGCGCCTGGCGCTGCGACTCCTGCTCGATGCCCTCGGCGATCACCTTCATGTGCAGCGAATCGGCCAGCACCTGGATGGCGCGCACCAGGGCCAGGCCCTGGGTGTCGCTGTCGTCCGGCGGCAGCTCGACGATGAAGGAGCGGTCGATCTTCAGGCTCTCGAACGGGTACTGGTGGAGATAGCTCAGCGAGGAATAGCCGGTGCCGAAATCGTCCAGCGCGATGCCCACGCCGTGGTTGCGCAGGTTTTTCAGGATGCGCTTCACCTGGGTGGGGTTTTCCAGCAGCGCATGCTCGGTGACTTCGATGCGGATGCAATGGCTGGGCACGGCGTACTGGTCGAACAGCGCGAGCAGGCGCTGGTCGAGGTCGACCGAACGGAAGTGCCGCCCGGACACGTTGATGCTGATGAAACCCTCGGTGCCGATCAGGCGCACCGCCTGGATGCACACCTGCTCGAAGATCTGCCAGTCGATCGCCTCGGCGCAGCCGCATTCCTCGGCGATCAGCAGGAAGTCGTGCGGCGGCAGCAGGCCGCGCTGCGGATGGTGCCAGCGCAGCAGCGCCTCGTAGCCGACGATGCGGCCGTCGGAGAGCTCGACGATCGGCTGGTAGTACGGCTCGAACTCGTTGCGGCCCAGCGCGTGGCGCAGGTCGCTCTCCATGTCCAGCAGGGACAGTGCCTCGCGGCGCAGGCGGTCGTCGAACATCGCCGCGCGATGGCGGCCACCGTCCTTGGCGTTGTACATCGCCGCGTCGGCGTCGCGCAGCAGTTCCTCCGGCTGGCGATAGTGCGGGGCGGCAAGCGCGATGCCGATCGAGGCGGAGGTGAAGATCTCCTTGGTGCCCAGCCGGAACGGCGTCTGCAGCTCGTGGATGATGCGTTCGGCGATCAGCGAGGCCTTGTCGGTCTCGGTAATGCCCTCCAGCAGCACGGCAAACTCGTCCCCGCCCAGCCGCGCGACCACGTCGCGGGTCTTCAGGCAGGCGCGGATGCGGCCGCCGACCTGGAACAGCAGGTCGTCGCCGATCAGATGGCCGACCGAGTCGTTGATGACCTTGAAGCGGTCCAGGTCGATGAACAGCACCGCGAACCGCTCGTCACGGTTGGCCGCGTAGCGCTGCATCGCCTGTTCCAGCCGCTGCAGCAGCAAGGTGCGATTGGGCAGGCCGGTAAGCGAGTCGTGCAGGGTCTCGTACTTCAGCCGGCGCTCGACCCGCTCGCGTTCGGCGATCTGTTCGCGCAGGTCGCGGTTGGCCAGCGCCAGCGCGCGGGTGCGCTCGGTGACGCGGCGCTCGAGCCCGGCGTTGGCCTGCTTGAGCGAATGGGCCGCCTGCTTGCGCTGCAGCGCGTTGGCCACGTGGTAGCTGACGAAGGTCAGCAGCTCCTGGTCGCGCTCGCTGTAGTTGTGCGCCGGCGAATAGCTCTGCAGGGTAAGCACGCCCTTGGCCTTGCCGCCCCAGATCAGCGGCACGCCCAGCCAGCACACCGATGGCGCGCCGAAGTGGGCGATCTCGCCTGCGGCGTGCAGCTTGTCGATCAGCTCGGGGGTGGCCAGCAGCGGGCGGGCGGTGCGCAATACGTACTCGGTGGCGCCGCGGCCGTGCACGCGCGCCGGGCGCACGCGATCGACCTCGTCGACCGAATAGGGGAACGTCAGCTGGTCGGTCTCCTCGTCCAGCAGCGCGATGTAGAAGTTGCGCGCGTACAGCAGGCCGCTGATGACCTGGTGCACGGCGGCGTAGAACTTGTCCAGGCTTTCCGAGGTGCTGGCCAGTTCGGCGATGCGAAACAGTGCCGCCTGCAGGCGCTCGCCGCGCTGGCGCTGCAGCACCTGCTGGCGCAGCACGCGATTGGCCTCGCGCAGTGCCGCGGTGCGGTCGGTGACGCGGCGGCCCAGCTCCAGGTGCGCCTCGCGCCGTTCCAGTGCGGTCTGCACGTGTTGCGCCACGTAGTTGAGCAGCTCCATGTCGTGCCGCGAGTAATGCGTGTCCGAGCGGTAGCTCTGCACCACGATGCCGCCCGCCACGTGCCCGTCGCGCAGCATGGGCACGCCCAGCCAGTCCTCGCAGCGCGCGCCGAACAGGCGGAAACGATCGCCGATCTGCTGTACCAGGTCGTCGAGCGAACCCATCATCGGACGCCCTTGGCGCAGCAGGTTCCAGGTCAGGCTGTATTCCATCTCCTGCAGCGGCATCGGCTGGTTGAGCACGGGAAGGTCGGTGTCGACGATGTCCACGCAGTAGGTGAAGCGGATCTGGTCGGTGGCCGGGTCGTACAGCACGATGTAGAAGTTTTCCGCGTACATCAGGCTGCTGACGATCGCGTGCAGCGAGCGCATCATCTGCGGCATGTCGTGCTCGGCGCTGGCCTGGTCGGCGATCGCGTACAGCGCGCGCTGCAGGCGTTCGGCCAGCGCCAGGCGGGAGATCGCCTCGTACAGGCGGCTGGTCTCGGCCAGCTGGCGCAGGCGGATGTCCGCCAGGCGGCCCAGCCATAGCAGCGAGTCGCGCGCAGCGGGAGACGGCGGGGTCTCGTCCCATGTCATCGACAAGGTGCGCGTGGCCTGCGGGTCTTCGGCCAGGTCCAGCCATTTCTCGTCGGGGGCGCCATCCTCGTCCCGGGCGCGCCAGTGCAGGCGGCCGCGGATGCCGAGCTGGTCCAGCATCAGCTCGCAGATTTCCATCACCCCGGTGGCGTCGACTGCCTCGAACAGGCGTTCCACGGCGCCGTTCAGGGTCGCGACATCCCGGGCCGCGTGCGGCGGCTGGGAGGGTCGGATCGTCGGGCTGGCGCTCATGGCTGGTGGTCGATTCCGGAACGATTTGACGCGTCGACGTCAAAAGGCCTTTATACAGGGTGGGCCGCCGCTCCTGCCAGCGGGATCATAGCGGGAACCTGGCCCGGTCGAACGGGTCAAAGCTTGACACAGCAACCCATGCAACTGTGCGCTGGGGCGGGTTTTGGGCTGTTAGCAAAACGTAAAATGCGCTACCATCCCGATCGCACGACATCATCAACGCGAGCCGTGTTCGGATGATGGTTCCATCAGTCCTGGAGTTTCGTTCAAAAGCCATGCGTCGCCTGCCTGCCATGCTGTCGATTTTCCTGCTGCCGCTTGCGGCCGCCGGGCAATCCGTGGGCGGCGATGCGGCGCAGGCCGCGCAGTTGCTGGCGCAGCCGCAGAACGGGGCGCAGTTGACGAATGCCGACCCGGCCAGTTCCGGCGTGAACGTCCCGTTGTGGCGTGACAGCCATGGCCGCATGCTGATGCTCAAGGCCGATCGCGGCACCACGAACGACTCCGCCACGTCCCTGTATTCGCCGCTGTTGCTGCAGCCGCTCGATGCCGGCAACGCGATAGCCGCCGGCCTGCAGTACGGCGTCGGCCCGTTGCAGGCGCATGCGCAGGTCAGCCAGCGCTCGTGGCTCAACCACGGCACGCGGGTGTTCGGCAGCGAAGTGGGTGCCACCTACGACGCCGGCGATTACAGCGTCGGCGTGAGCGTGGGCGCCACCAGCACGCCCCACCGCAATGCGCCGCTGCCGCGCGTGTTGCCGGGTGCGGCGCCGGGCGGCCTGTACAGTTTCGACAGCAGCAACCAGCTCAATGCACGGGGCCGGCTGGCCCTGGGCAAGCAGACCGGCATCGACCTCGGCGCCAGCGTGGGCCGTGTGCATCTGCTGCCGGGCAACCTGCTGGGTGTCAACGTGCTCGACCAGAAGGCGCTGAGTTTCGGCGTCGACCACGGCCCGTTGAGCGGCATGCTCACCGGTCGCACCATGCAGCCCGAAGCCGGCGTGCCCGGTAGCCTGTACGGCGATCGGCGCTGGAACAGCATCGACCTGGGCGTGACCTGGCGCCTGCCGTGGCGCGGCTCGTTGAGCGTCGGCGCGCAGAACCTGTGGTCGTCCGGCACGCCGGCGAACACGCCGGTCGGCCCGGAGCCGGACCAGTCGCGCACGCCTTACGTGCAATATCACCAGGATCTCTGAGGCAGGAGTGAGCGGAGAGGAGTGAGAAACGAGAGAAATGCGCGCAAGCTGCAGCTCTTCATCTCACTCCTCACTCCTATCCGCTCACTCCTGCTTCTTGACGCGCAGGTCGCCGCTGAAGGTCTCGAGGTGGATCTTGCCGTCGCCGGCGCCGATGCTCGTGTCGAGCGAACTGCCGGGGCCGCGCTCGGCTTCGACCGGCTTGCCGAAGTCGCTGCGCAGGTCGCCGCTGAAACTGCTGGCGTGCAGTTTGGCCGAGGTGTCGGCCGGCAGGCGCAACTGCACATCGCCGCTCATGCTGTCGATGTCGATGCTGCCGCCGGCGGCCAGCTTGCCGGACAGCTGCACGTCGCCGGAGACGGTGCTCAGGGTGATCGTCTGCCACGGCCCGCCGCCGGCCTGGATGTGGCCGGAGATGGTTTCCAGCTTGGCCGTGCGGCCCAGGGCCGGGGCCAGGATCTCGCCGCTCACGGTTTGCAGTGCGGCCTTGTCGGCCTGTCCGGAAAGCTCGATGCCGCCGCTGACACTGTCGACGTCCAGCGCAGGCGTGTTCGCGTGGATGCGGGCGTTGCCGCTGATCGTGTTGACCTTGATGTCGCCGCCGGCAAGGCCGTCGATCACCAGCGGCGCGCTGATCACCTTGACGTCCAGCGATGCGCCGCGCGGCACGTGCAGTTCCAGCGTGGTGGGCGCCATGCGGCTGTCGCCGCCGAAGTTGAACCAGCCCGAGCCCGAACCGCCGCGCGGCTCGACCTTGATCGACAGCCGGTCGTTGTCGCCGGTGATCTGCAGCGGCTTGGCGCCGTCGCCGAGTTCGCCGCCGACCTGGACTTCGTTGCGATCCCAGGCGGTGACATTCACCGAGCCGGCGATATTGCTGATGCTGATCCGCGTATTGGCGCTGGCGGCGTGCTGCAGTTGGATCGGCGTGCCGGCCAGTGCATCGCCGATGCACAGGCACAACAGCAGGGGCAGGCAGTGGGCGGTTTTCATGGGTTCTCCTCGGATGGTCATCAGCCGGCGCGGTCGGCCAGCTGGCGCAATTGCGCCTGTTGTCGTTCGGTGTGGCGCAGGAGCCGTTGCAGTGCCGCGGAATCCGGTGCCTGTTCGATCGCCAGCTGCAGTTCGAGGCGGGCGGCGTCCAGTTCGATGGCGGCGCCGGCCAGGCGCGGATCGGCGGGCTTCCAGCTGGCCTGGCGGGTCGTGCCGGCCGATTCGGCAGGTGCGGTGGGTGTGAACCACTGATGCCAAGCCATACCCACGACCAGCAGCAGCGATGCCGCCACGGCAGCGCCCGCCAGCATGCGCCGCCATGTCGCCCGGGCGGGCGGATCGGCGACGGCCTGGTCCAGCGCCGCGTCGATCGCCGGCCACAGGTCGCGGCGCGGCACATGCGGTTGCTGCAGCTCGCGCATCTGGCGGCGCCATTCGAATTCGTTCATGCGTTTTCTCCCAGCGTCTTGCGCAGCAGCTGGCGTGCGCGATGCAGTTGAGCCTTCGAGGTGCCCACCGCCATGCCCAGTTCGTCGCCGATGTCCTCGTGCCGCCAGCCTTCGATGTCGTGCAGTACCAGTACGGCGCGGGCGCGCGGCGGCAGCCTGCCGATGGCTTGTTCCAGTTCGTGTCGCTCGGCCGCGCAGAACGGCGTCTCGCCACTGTCGGGCAGGTGCTCGTCGTCCACTACGCGCACCGGATCGGCGCCGCGCGCGCGGATGTCCATCAGCGCCACGTTGACCGCCAGGCGATACAGCCAGGTGCCGAAGGAGCTTTCGTGGCGGAAGCCGGGCAATTTCTGCCAGGCGCGGATGAAGGCGTCCTGGGTGAGATCCTCCGCCCGCGCGTGGTCGTAGCCGGCCAGCCGGTGCAGCGCGCCGTAGACGCGGCCGACGTGCAGCGCGTACAGGCGCTGGAAGGCGCGACGGTCGCCCGCGGCTGCGGCGCGCACGTCGTCGCCGTCATGCGCGGCGCTGGAGACAGGCGGCATCAGGCTTCCGGAGGCAGGGCAGGCGGCGATCATCTTGCCAGCTTGGATGCCGCGGGGTGCGAAAGGGTTTGAAGCGGACGGGCCGCGCGGGCCCGTCCTTCGGGAGCGGCGAGGAAAACCACGAGCGTTGTTTTCCCGGTCGCGAGTCCGGTACGTGCCCGGACTCGCGCGTGCATCAGGACACGGCGGCCCGCCGCGCCGGCTTGGCGGTATCGGTCTGCAGCGCCTGCGTCACGCGTTGCTGCTCGCGGCGCAACCGCTCCGGCAGGCGCGGCGCGAAGGTTTGCAGGTAGGTGTCGATGGCTTCCAGCTCCGCCTGCCATCCGGCTACGTCGACCGCGAGCAATTCGTCCAGTCGCGCAGGCTCCAGCGCCAGTCCTTCCAGCTTCAGTTCGCCGGCCGCCGGCACGATGCCGATCGGGGTCTCGACGCCTTGGACATGGCCTTCGGCGCGGTCGATCATCCACTCCAGCACGCGCAGGTTCTCGCCGAAGCCCGGCCACAGGAACTTGCCGTCGGCGCCCTTGCGGAACCAGTTGACGTGGAACACCTTCGGCAGCTTCGCGCCGGGCTGGTCGAACGACAGCCAGTGCGCGAAGTAGTCGCCGTAGTGATAGCCGCAGAACGGCTTCATCGCCATCGAGTCGCGACGCAGCACGCCGACCGCTCCGGTGGCGGCGGCGGTGGTTTCCGAGCCCATCGCGGCGCCCATCAGCACGCCGTGGCTCCAGTCGCGCGCCTCCATCACCAGCGGCAGCAGCGAGGGGCGGCGGCCGCCGAACACGATCGCGCTGATCGGCACGCCTTGCGGCGCCTCGGCCTGCTCCGACCAGGTCGGGCACTGCTTCGCGCTGACCGTGAAGCGCGAGTTCGGGTGCGCGGCCGGGCCGTTGGCCGGGTCGTACGGACGTCCCTGCCAGTCGGTGACCGGGGTGCCGGGCAGGCCTTCCCACCACGGCTGGTTGTCGGCGGTGACGGCGACATTGGTGAAGATGGTGTCGTGCGAGATGCTCTGCATGGCATTGTGGTTGGTGGCGTCGCTGGTGCCCGGCGCCACGCCGAAGAAGCCGGCTTCCGGGTTGATCGCGTACAGCCGCCCGTCCGCGCCGGGGTGCATCCAGCAGATGTCGTCGCCCACCGTCCACACCTTCCAGCCGTCTCGCCGGTAGCCTTCCGGCGGAATCAGCATCGACAGGTTGGTCTTGCCGCAGGCGGAGGGGAACGCGGCGGCGACGTAGTGCGTCTCGCCGCGCGGGTTCTCGATGCCGACGATCAGCATGTGTTCGGCCAGCCAGCCTTCCGTGCGCGCCTGGTTGCTGGCGATGCGCAGCGCGTGGCACTTCTTGCCCAGCAGCGCGTTGCCGCCGTAGCCGGAGCCGTAGGACTTGATCGAGAGTTCGGCGGGGAAGTGCATGATCCAGCGACGCTCGGGATCGAGCTCACCGACCGAATGCAGCCCCTTCACGAACGTACCTTCGCGCTCGATCCGCGCCTGCGCGGCGGCGCCCATGCGGGTCATGATCTTCATGTTGGCGACCACGTACGGGCTGTCGGTGATCTCCACCCCGCAACGCGACAGCGGCGAGTCGATCGGGCCCATGCAATACGGGATCACGTACATCGTGCGGCCTTCCATGCAGCCGTCGAACAGCGCGTCGATCTTGGCGTGCGCCTCGGCCGGGTCCATCCAGTGGTTGTTCGGGCCGGCGTCCTCGCGCTTGGGGTGGCAGACCAGGGTCAGCTGCTCGACGCGGGCCACGTCCTTCGGATCGGAGCGGTGCAGGTAGCACCCCGGATGGGTGGTCTGGTTCAGTTCGATCAGGGTGCCGTCGGCCAGCATCTGCTGCACCAGCGACTGATATTCGTCCTGCGACCCGTCACACCAGTGAATCCGCGCCGGGCGGGTCAGTGCCGCCACCTGGTCGACCCATTGGGTAAGCGCTTCCAGCTTGCTGGTCATCATGTCCCTCGAAAGGCTTGTTGAAAAACGGAAGCGGCACGGTAGTTTGCGTGCACTGGTATTGCAAGGATGGGCGCAGCAACGGCAGCGCCGGAGGGCGCCGCGTGGCCGTTTGCGCAGGGCTACACCGGGGTGAGCGTGGCGATCATGTGTTCGACGTAGGCGTCGAACTCCTCGTGACTCAGGCGCGGCAGGCCCAGGGTGAAGTTCAGTTGCAGGAAGCCGACGTAGGCGGCATAGGTCAGCCGCGCGCGGTTCAGTGCCTGCGCCGGCGGCAGGCCGGCCTCGCGATACACGGTGGTGAGGAACTCCATGCGTCGCTGCGAGACGCGGGCCATCACCGGCACCACCTGCGGATGGTCCAGTGCCTTGAGCAGCGCGGCATAGACGCGATGCGGCTGCAATTCGTGCGCGACCCGGCGGAACAGCTCGGGCAGGCGCTGGCGCGGGTCGGCGATCTGCTCGATCTGGCCGATGATCTCGCGTTCGCCGTACTGTTCCCAGCGTTCCATGGCCGCATTGAGCAGCGCTTCGCGGGTACGGAAATGCCAGTAGAAGCTGCCCTTGGTCACCCCGAGCTGGCGCGCGAGGGCTTCCACTGCCAAAGCTCCGACGCCCTGGTCGGCGATCATCTGCAGGGCGGCCAGTTCCCAATCTTCGGCCGACAGGCGCGTGCGTTCCGGCTTGCTGCTGACATTCATGTCCGTATGGTAGCGACAGCCCGGGCATTTGTAATGGGGCGGCGTCCATCGGCGTGCGCCGCGGCCCGGCGAGCGGTTGACGGCCATCGCACAGGCAATCCATACTCTCCCGTATGGTCAATCCGATCCCGATGCCCCATACCGTCGAACGCGTCGCTGCAGGCGACCTGCGCCTGGCGGTGGAAACCTGGAACCCGCAGGGGACGCCGGGCCTGCTGTTCGCGCACGGCTTCGGCCAGACCCGCGGGGCGTGGAACGCCGCCGCCGCGGCGCTCGCCCGGACGGGTTGCCGCTGCGTCACGTTCGACGCCCGCGGTCATGGCGAGAGCGATCGCGTGGACGCCGCGACCGGCTATCACATGGACCAGTTCGCCGACGACCTGTTGCGCCTGGCCGCCGCGCAGCCGCAGCCACCGATCCTGGTGGGCGCCTCGATGGGTGGCCTGCTCGGCATCGTGCTGGCCGGCGAACGGCGACCCTCACCGTTCCGTGCGCTGGTGCTGGTCGACATCACGCCGCGCTGGGAAACCGCAGGCGTGCAACGCATCCTGGCCTTCATGCAGGCACACCCGGACGGCTTCGCCAACTATGCCGACGCGGCCGAGCAGGTAGCCGCCTACCTGCCGCAGCGGCGCGAACGCAAGAGCGCCGAGCAATTGCGGCCGCTGCTGCGCGAGGGTGCCGACGGCCGGCTGCGCTGGCATTGGGACCCGGCGTTGCTGGCCGGCGACCTGGTGCAGGAGAGCGAGCGCTACCAGCCGCGCCTGCTGGCCGCGGCGGCGAACATCGACGTGCCGGTGCTGCTGCTGTCCGGCGGCCGCAGCGACGTCGTCTCGCGCGGCACCGTGGACGAGTTCCTGCAACTGGTGCCGCAGGCGCGCCATGTCGAGCTGGCGCACGCCACGCACATGGTGGCCGGCGACGCCAATGACGCCTTTGCCAATGAAGTGATCCACTACGTGCACCACCTTGAAATCCCCGTGACGCCGCGTACCGCCGGCGCCGCCCCCTGACCCTGAGAGGTGTCGAGATGTCCGTGTTGCTTACCTTGCTGGCGGCGTTGATTGCCTCCGGCGTCTGCGCCTATCACCGCACCAGCCTGCGTACCTGGGCCATCGTCACCGTCGTCGCCACTCTCGTGGTGGGTCTGCTGGTGCGCGCGCCGGCCACGATGGTGATCCTGCTCCTCATCGAGCTGGCGATCGCGCTGCCGCTGCTGATGGTGGACTTCCGCCGCAAGCAGATCAGCGCGCCGCTGCTGAAAATGTTCGCGAAAGTCACGCCGAAGCTTTCCGAAACGGAACAGACCGCGCTGGAAGCCGGCACCGTGGGTTTCGAGGGCGAGCTGTTCTCCGGCAAGCCGGACTGGCATGAACTGCTGAAGCAGCCCAGGCCCGAGCTCTCCGTGGAGGAGCAGGCCTTCATGGACGGCCCGGTGGAACAGCTGTGCGCGATGATCGACGACTGGCAGATCACGCACGAACTGGCCGACCTGCCGCCGAACGTGTGGGAGTTCATCAAGAAGAACAAGTTCTTCGGCATGATCATCCCCAAGCAGTACGGCGGCCTGCAGTTCTCCGCGCTGGCGCACTCGGCGGTGCTGCAGAAGCTGTCCACGATGTCGGCCACGGTGTCTTCGACCGTGGCGGTGCCGAACTCGCTGGGCCCGGCCGAGCTGCTGCTGCACTACGGCACCGACGAGCAGAAAAACCACTACCTGCCGCGCCTCGCCGTCGGCGAGGAAATCCCCTGTTTCGCGCTGACCGGGCCGTATGCGGGCTCTGATGCCACCTCGATTCCCGACGTGGGCATCGTCTGCAAGCAGATGGTCGACGGCGTGGAAACGCTGGGACTCAAGCTCACCTTCGACAAGCGCTACATCACGCTGGCGCCGATCGCCACGGTGGTCGGCCTCGCCTTCCGCATGTACGACCCCGAGCACCTGCTGGGTGAAGAAGAGGATCTGGGCATCAGCCTGGCGCTGCTGCCGCGCTCGACGCCGGGGCTGCAAATCGGCCGCCGCCATTTCCCGCTGAACATTCCGTTCCAGAACGGCCCGGTGCACGGCAAGGATGTGTTCGCGCCGCTGTCGGTGCTGATCGGCGGACCGAAGATGGCCGGCCACGGCTGGCGCATGCTGGTCGAGGTGCTGTCGGTGGGCCGCGCGATCTCGCTGCCGTCCAACGCCACCGGTGGCATGCGCGCCTCGGCGCTGGCCACCGGCACCTACGCGCGCATGCGCAAGCAGTTCGGCCTGGCGGTGGCGCGCTTCGAGGGTGTCGAGGAGGCGCTGGCGCGCATCGGCGGCCTGGCTTACGCCACCGCCGCGCTGTCGCGCGCCACGGCGGCGGCGGTCGATCGCGGCGAGAAGCCGGCGGTCACCTCGGCGATTGCCAAGTACCACGCCACCGAGTGGGCGCGCCAGGTGGCGGCCGACACGATGGACGTGCACGGCGGCAAGGCGGTGCAGCTCGGGCCGAAGAACTACGCCGGCCGCGGCTGGTCGGCGGTGCCGATCGCGATCACGGTGGAAGGCGCCAACATCATGACGCGCAGCCTGATGATCTTCGGCCAGGGCGCGATCCGCTGCCATCCGTACGTGCTGAAGGAAATGCAGGCGCTGTCGATCGCCGACCGCGGCGAGCAGCTGAAGACGTTCGACCGGTTGCTGTTCGGCCACCTCGGCTTCGGCATCTCCAACGCGGTGCGCAGCTTCGCGATGGGCCTCTCCGGCGCGCGCATCGGCGAGGCCGCCGGCGATGCCTACACCCGCCGCTACTATCGCAAGCTCGATCGCTACTCCGCCGCGCTGGCGCTGTGCGCCGACGTGTTCATGGGCGTGCTCGGCGGCAAGCTGAAGTTCAAGGAGAAACTGTCGGCCCGCCTGGGCGACGTGCTGAGCTACCTGTACATCGCCAGCGCCATGCTCAAGCAGTACGAGGACAACGGCCGGCCGGAAGCCGACCGCCCGTTCCTGGCCTGGGGTTTCCACGAGTGCATGTGGCTGATCCAGAATGCGCTGGACGGCGCGATCCGCAATTTCCCGGTGCGCCCGGTGGCGTGGCTGCTGCGCGTCCTGGTGTTCCCACTGGGCCGCCGCGAGGTGCCGCCGTCCGATCGTCTCGGCCGCCGCGTCGCCGCGCTGCTCACCGCGCCGAACGAGGCGCTCGACCGCCTCACCGACTGGGTCTACACCACGCCCACGCCGAACAACACGATCGGCCGCATGAAGGCGCTGCTGCCGGACGTGATCGCCGCCGAGCCGGTCGACCGCAAGTTCGGCAAGGCGCTCAAGTCCGGTCAGTTCAGCTCGCACGACTATCTTGACCAGCTCGTCGAAGCACAGCAGGCCGGGGTGATTTCCGAAGCGGAGGCGGAGCTGCTCAGGCGCGTGCGCGAGGGCGTGTTCGAGTTCATCTCGGTCGACGATTTCGATACCGACGAGATGCGTGCGTTCAGGACGCGCGCCGACACGTCGGCGGGCGCGAAGCAGGGCGGCTAGGCCATGCGCGGCGAGGTCATCGTCTACCTGTGCGGCGTGCACAGCCTGGCATTCGCGCTGTTCCACCTGGCGTTCTGGAAACTGTTCGGCTGGCCCGGCGCACTGCAGCAGGCCGGCGTGGGCACACGAGCCGTCACGCAGATCCTCAACCTGCGCCTGATCTACGTGTTCCTCGGCGTGGCGACCCTGTGTTTCGCGATGCCGCGGGATCTGCTGGGCACGCCGCTGGGCCACGCGCTGCTGGGAGGCATGTCGCTGTTCTGGGTCGGGCGGCTGGTGGAGCAGTTCGTGTTCCTGCGCCACAACATCCTGCTGGTGCATGCGTTGACGGCCTCGTTCGTGCTCGGCGCCGTGCTGTTCGCACTGCCGCTGGTTCCGGGGCTGGCCGCATGAGCACGGCATTGGCGCTGTGGCGCAAACTGTCCCGCCGGCCTGGCGGCAAGTGGCTGTTCGGACGCCTGATCTGCCTCAAGGCGCCGTACTTCGCCACCATCGCCCCGCGTTTCGTGGCGTTGGAACCTGGTCGCTGCGAGATACGCATCGCCGATCGCCGTCGCGTGCACAACCATATCGGCACGGTGCATGCGATCGCGCTGTGCAGCCTGGCCGAACTCGGCGCCGGCGTGATGGCCGAGGCGACCGTGCCGGCGGACATGCGCTGGATTCCCAAGGGCATGAGCGTCGAGTACCTGAAGAAGGCGACAGGCACGATGCACGGCGTCGCCACGCCCGAGCTGGCCATGCCCGTCGCCGATGGCAGTCACGAATGGCCGGTCAGGGTGGAGGTGGTGGATGATGCGGGCGAGACGGTCTTCCGTGCGCGCGTGCTGATGTGGGTATCGCCGCGCAAGCGCGATTGAACGGCCACCCGCGCGCCGTCAGTCCGCCAGCACGCAACGGTTCTTGCCGCCGCGCTTGGCCGTGTACATGGCGTGGTCGGCGGCCTGCATCAATCGTTCCGCGGCATCGGTGTCGGCTTCGGGGGCGGCGCCGGCGCGGTAGGCCGCGATGCCGATGCTGGCGCCGACGCGCACCTCGATCGGGTGGCCGTTGAGGCGCAGCGTGTAGGGTTCGCCCAGCGCGCAACAAAGCTCCTCGCACAGTTGCAGCGCGGGCCGGCTGTCCTCGATGTCCTCCAGTACCAGCGCGAACTCGTCGCCGCCCAGCCGGGCCACGGTGTCGTTGCTGCGCAGGCGGTTCGACAGTCGCGCGGCGATCTCCTGCAGCAGGGCGTCGCCGGCGGCGTGGCCGTGGCCGTCGTTGACGCCCTTGAAGCCGTCGATGTCGACACAGGCCAGCGCGAACTGGCGGTGGTGGCGGTTGGCGCGCTGGATCGCGCCGTGCAGGCGGTCGCGGAACAGGATGCGGTTGGGCAGGCCGGTGAGCGGATTGTGGCTGGCCTGGTGGCGCACCGTCTCCTCGATCAGCTGCCGCTCGGCGATTTCGCGGTCGAGCTGGCGATTGCGCTCGGCCAGTTCGGCCAGCGCCTGCTTCAGCTTCGTGCGCGACGCATGCAGCTCCAGGAACACGCGCACCTTCGACTGCAGGATCACGTCGCTGATCGGCTTGGCGATGTAATCCACCGCGCCGGAGCGGTAGCCCTTGAGCCGGTTCATGTCGTCGACGTAGGCGGCGGTGACGAAGATGATCGGGGTTTCGCGCAGGTGCTCGGCTTCGCCGAGCAGGCTGGCCACCTCGAAGCCGTCCATGCCGGGCATGTTGACGTCGAGCAGGATCAGCGCGAATTCGTGATCCAGGCACAGCGCCAGCGCCTCGTTGCCGCTGCGTGCCTCGAACAGCTCGGCGCCGCTGTGGGCGAGCAGGCGGCGCATGGCGACCAGGTTGGCGACGGTGTCGTCGACGACCAGGATCTTCGGCAGCATCGTGCTCCCCCGACGGATGGTCATGCGCCTACCTTACCCCTTGCGCCTGGCCACCGGTGTGAAGACGGTCGAATCCGGCGCCTGCGTTTCCCCGGGCTGCCAGTCGCCGCGGGCTCGCGAGGGGCGCTGCTTCAGCGCCGCAGCCACGCCAGCAGAGTCGTCGCCAGCAGGTCGAGGTCGATCGGCTTGGACAGGTAATCGCTGGCGCCCATCACCAGGCATTTCTCGCGGTCGCCCTGCATCGCCTTGGCCGTCAGCGCGATGATCGGCAAGGCGCCGTGGTGCGGCTGGGCGCGGAGCGCGCGGATCATTTCGTAGCCGTCCATGTCCGGCATCATGATGTCGATCAGCAGCAGTTCCGGCGCGGAATCCTCGGCCAGCATGCGCAGCGCCTTGGCGCCATCCTGCGCCAGGCTCACCTGCATGCCCCAGCCGCGCAGCACCTTGGACAGCGCGAACAGGTTGCGCATGTCGTCGTCCACCAGCAGCACGCGGTGGCCGGTGAGTTCGTTGCCGTGCGCCGGCGCGCGACTGCCCGCGGCGCGAGGCGCGGGTGCCGGTGGCCGCGACGCGGCCGCATCGTCCGTCGCGGCGGCCGGCGCGAGTGCCGGCGGTTGTTCCGGCAGCAACAGGGTGAAGCGGCTGCCGCGGCCCGGCTCGCTGCGCACGAGCAGGTCGCCGCCCAGCATCCGCGCCATCCGCCGCGAAATGGCCAGGCCCAGGCCGGTGCCGCCGAACTGCCGGCTGGTGCCGGCGTCCACCTGCTCGAAGGCGTTGAAGATGCGCTCGAGCTTGTCGGCGGGAATGCCGATGCCGCTGTCCTCGACGCTCAGTGCGAGCAGCGGTTGGCCGCGCAGCGGTTCGGGAATCCCGATCGCCTCGTCGGGACGACCGATGCGCAGCGTCACCGCGCCCGCGGCGGTGAACTTGAAGGCGTTGCCGAGCAGGTTGTTGGCGATCTGTTCGAGCCGCGCGCCATCGGTGCGCAGGATGACCGGCAGGTCCGGCGCGATCTCCAGCGCGAATCCCAGCGACTTCTGCGCGGCGACGTGGCCGAAGGTGCGCCGCAGCCGCTGCGCCAGCTCGGCCAGCGGCAACTCGTCGATCACCAGCTCCATCTTGCCGGCCTCGATCTTGGACAGGTCGAGGATGTCGTTGATTAGATGCAGCAGGCTGTTGCCGGCGTCGTGGATGACCCGCGCCGACTCGACCTGTTCCGCGTCCAGGTTGCCGCCGGCGTTGTCGGCCAGGTCGCGCGACAGGATCAGCAGGCTGTTCAGCGGCGTGCGCAGCTCGTGCGACATGTTGGCGAGGAACTCGGACTTGTACTGGCTGGCCCGCGCCAGCTCGGCGGCCTTGTCGGCGGTTTCCTGCTGCAGATCCTCCAGCACGTATTTCTGCCGGTTCAGGCTGGCGGTCGTCGCGCGCAGTTCCTCGTTGGACGCCTGCAGCGCGCCGGCCTGCAGGCGCAGTTCCTCCTTCGAAGCGATCAGCCGCCGGGATTGTTCCTCCAGTTCCACCGTCTTCGCCTGCAGCGCGTCGTTGTTGATGCGCAGCACCTCCTTCTGCTGGCGCATCACCAGCTCCGACACGCGCAGGTCGTCGGCCTGCTCCTGCGTGCGCAGCAGCAGGTCCTCCACGTTGATCGTGCGATTGAGGTTCTCCAGGCTCAGCGCCACCAGCGGCAGCAGCTCCTCCAGCATCTGTCGCGCCAGCGGCGTCAGCGGACCGGAGCTGGCCAGCTCCAGCACACCGATCAGGGTGTCGCGATAAAGCACCGGCAGGATCGCCAGGTGAGTGGAAGGCGCCTCGCCGTCGCCGGCGCCGAGGTACAGCTCGGCGGCCGTCACGTCGTCGCGCACGATCGCCTGGCGCTCGCTCGCGCATTGCCCGACCAGGCCCTCGCCAGGCAGGTATTGCTCGGCCACGCGGTGGTTCGGGCGCAACCCGCAGCTGCCGATCAGATCGAGCCGGCGGCGCGCGTCGTCGTACGAATAGAACAGGCCCACGTCGGCCTTGCACAGCGGCAGCAGGGCGCGGGTCAGCCACTGCGCGAACTCCTTGTGCGTGGTGGCCTGCAGCAGCAGGTGGGAGATCGCCGACACCTGCTCCTTGATCCAGCTCTGCGCCTGGGTGTCCATCGACATCTGCCTGAACACCTGCAGCGCGCGGGTGATCTCGCCGATCTCGTCGCGGCGATCGAGCCGGTGGATCTCGAAATCGTGGTCGTGGTTCGCCAGCCGGGTCAGCTGGCTGGTGAGGCTGCGTAGCGGGCGGGTGATCAGGCGCAGGGTCAGCACGATCACCGCCAGGCCGAGCACGATGGCGAGCAACGCCGCCACGACATTGACCGTGCGGGTGACCGCGATGGACTTGTCCAGGCGCCGGCTGCGGGTGGACAGCAGGCGTTCCTCGTCCAGCGTCATCTGCGCGATGACGCTCTTGACCTCCCGCATGCCGATGCTGCGCTGCTGCAGGTAGTCGGACTGGGCACGCAGCCGCGGCAGCGCCGCCTGCGCGGGATCGTTCGTCGGCGAGCCGGCCGGGGCGTCGAGGACCTTGCTGCGGAACTCGCGTTGCCACAGCGCCGTCATGGCTTCCACCTGGTCGATGCGCGACAGCTGCAGGCGGTTGTCCGGCACCAGCTCGCGCAGCCGGGCGAGGGCGGCCCGCAGTTCGCGGGTGGCGCTGTCGAACGCTTCGCGCTGCGCGGTGTCGCGGGTCAGCAGATAGCCGCGCGCGCCGACCTGGCCGGCCTGCACCGACTGCAGCACGTGATCGAGCTGCAGCAGCACCTTGTAGGTGTGGATCGCCCAGCCGCGCTCGACCTCCTGCTGCCGCAGCGAGCGCAGGCTGATCGCTGCGGACAGCAGGAACAAGCCCAGCAGCAGCCCGATGGCCAGCATGATCTTGTGTTGCAGCGGCCGGTCGGCCAGCCAGGTGTGCGGCGAGCGGGTCATGGGCATGCGTGAATCATCGCAGTTCGCCGCGGCGTCTGCCGCATGTCCGGAGTGAGCGCTGGCGCGCGGCGGTCACCGGCTCAGCGTCGACGCCAGATCGGCGGCACGATCGAGCCGTGCCGCCGCGCCACGTACAGCAGTCCGATCGCGCACGCCAGGCACAGGCCCAGTGCCACCACCGAGGCCTCGGCGCCGAACACGCCGCCGCTCAGCCAGTCCGGGCCGCTGCGGGTGGACACCAGCCAGCCTTCCGCCCGCGACCCCGACACCGGGATGCCGTAGATGGTGCCCTGGGCGAAGTTCCATGCCGCGTGCACGCCCATGCACACCGGCAGCGAGCGGGTCACGTGGTAAAGCAGGCCGAACAGCAGGCCCGCCTCGATGGCGATCGCCGCCGAGCTCCACAGCGTGGCGCCGGGGTTGGCGATATGCACCGCGCCGAACAGCAGGGCCGACACGGCCAGCGCCCACCATGTGCCCAGGCCTTCCTCGACGATGCGGAACAGCACGCCGCGGAACACGATCTCCTCGCCGATGCCGGCGCCCAGGCCCACCACCAGCAGCGCGCCCAGCCAGGGTGCATCCGCGCGGATGGCCTCCACGCGGTAGCTGCCGGCGAGCCACAAGGCCGCCACCACGGCGCTGAACAGGACCAGCCCGATCAGCACGCCAAGCAGGCCTTGCGGCAGCAGCGTGCGCGGCGCCAGCTCGATCAGCGGCCGGCGTTCGATCTGCTTCACCAGGATCAGGTACGCCGCCAGCGGCACCAGCGCGCGCGCGGCGAACTGCGCGAGGTCGCGCAGCACCGGCGTGTCCTTGCCCAGGCCCAGCGCGAAGAAGACGAACTGCACCGCAATCATGAAGCCCACCAGCCAGGCCACGAAGATCGCGATCCGCGCCGGCGGGGAAAACAGCAGCCAGCGCTGCCATCGTGGTGCCGCGACCGGTGTGGAAAACGCCAGTGTCTGTTGCTGCATGCAGCCTCCCCTCGTGCGAGCGCCCACGGTAGCGGCGCGCCGGCGTGCTGGCCAGTGGGCTGCTCAGGCTTCCACGGAGGCGGCGTGCTCGCGCGTGGCGGCGAAGCGCACCTGCGGCCAGCGCTCCTGCGCGAGCTGCAGGTTGACCTGGGTCGGCGCGATGTAGACCAACTCGCCTGCGCCGTCGATGGCCAGGTGCATCGCGTTCTTCTCGCGGAACTCTTCCATCTTCTTCTCGTCGTCGCAGTGCACCCAGCGCGCGGTGCTCACGCCGACCGGCTCGAAGCTGGCGTCGACGTTGTACTCGTCCTTCAGCCGGTAGGCGACGACTTCGAACTGCAGCACGCCGACCGCGCCGAGGATCAGGTCGTTCGACATCAGCGGACGGAAGAACTGGGTGGCGCCTTCCTCGGAGAGCTGCGCCAGGCCCTTGTGCAGCGCCTTCATCTTCAGCGGGTCGCGCAGCCGCGCGCGGCGGAACAGCTCCGGCGCGAAGTTCGGGATGCCGGTGAAGGTGACCAGCTCGCCCTCGGTGAAGGTGTCGCCGATGGTGATGGTGCCGTGGTTGTGCAGGCCGATCACGTCGCCCGGGTAGGCCGTCTCGACGATCTCGCGGTCGCTGGCCATGAAGGTCATCGCGTTGGCGATGCGCACCTCCTTGTTGGTGCGGGTCTGGATCATCTTCATGCCGGCCGTATAGGTGCCCGAGCACACGCGCATGAAGGCCACGCGGTCGCGGTGCGCCGGGTCCATGTTGGCCTGGATCTTGAACACGAAGCCGGAGAGCTTCTCCTCCTCCGGCTCGATCTCGCGCGAGGTGGTGGCGCGCGGTCGCGGCGACGGCGCATGCTCGACGAAGAAATCCAGCAGCAGCTGCACGCCGAAGTTGTTCACCGCCGAGCCGAAGAACACCGGCGTCTGCCGGCCGGCGAGGTACTCGTCGAGGTCGAACGAGGGCGCGGCGCCCTGCACCAGCTCCAGTTCCTCGCGCAGCTCGCGCATCGCCTCGGCACCGATCTTCTCTTCCAGCCCAGGCGCATCCAGGCCCCTGAAGATGGTCGAATCCTGCCGCGTGAAATTCTTGCCCTGCTCGAAGATGTGCACCTCGTCCAGCGCCAGGTGGTACACGCCCTTCAGCCGCTTGCCCATGCCGATCGGCCAGGTCAGCGGCGCGCAGGCGATGCCCAGCACCGACTCCACCTCGTCCAGCAGTTCGATCGGCGAGCGGCCTTCGCGGTCGAGCTTGTTGATGAAGGTCATGATCGGCGTGTCGCGCAGCCGGCACACTTCCATCAGCTTGATCGTGCGCTCCTCCACGCCCTTGGCGCAGTCGATCACCATCAGCGCCGAATCCACCGCGGTCAGCACGCGGTAGGTGTCCTCGGAGAAATCCGCGTGTCCCGGCGTATCGAGCAGGTTGACGATCTTGCCGTCGTACGGGAACTGCATCACCGACGAGGTCACCGAAATCCCGCGCTCCTTCTCCAGCGCCATCCAGTCCGAGGTGGCGCTGCGCGACGTCTTGCGACTCTTCACCGAGCCGGCCATCTGGATCGCGCCACCGAACAGCAGAAGTTTCTCGGTCAGCGTGGTCTTGCCCGCGTCAGGATGGCTGACGATGGCGAAGGTGCGGCGGCGGCGGGTTTCTTGGAGATGCGAGAGCATGGAGGCGGGTCGGCTGGAGCGCGAACCGGTAATTGTAGCGTGGATCGGGGGTGCGGCTCGGCTCCTTTGCAGCGGCAACCAGCCCGCGGCTCCATTGTAGGAGCCCGCTCGCGGGCGATGCTGTTGCCTTTTGGTCTGATGATGCAAAGCGAAGAGCTTTCGTGCGCCTGCGGCGCCCGAGTTACTTTCTCTTTGCGTGGCCAAAGAGAAAGTAACCAAAGAGAAAGGCCACCCCGCTTGGCGCTTGCCGCCCATCCATGGGCGGCAAGTCCGTGAGTCGGGGCCGGGCTTTTCGAGCGGGCTCCTGCCCGCGCGAAAAGGCGAGGCCGTCCATGGCCTCGCCCGCTACGCGGCCTGTCGACCCCGCCTCACCGCCGCACAGGGGCCCCGGGTAGAGCGGCGCGCCACCGCTGCGCGTTGGCGGAAGAGCCGAGCGGCAGAGCCCATGCTTTGAGCACCATTCGCCAGTGTGCGAGTGTTTCAGCTCGGTCAAAAGCAGCTGCTCAAAAGACACTGGCCCGAGTTTTTAGTCGAGATCCCGCTTAAATTACTAACTATCAGCTGACGCGCCGCGGTACTGGTGAAATAAGACCATCCAGAAGCAGAGCGCCGGAGCCAATCACCGTCTGCTTCTGCGTACTTTTGTCTGTAATAAGCAACTCCGGTTGCGCAAGCGGCAGAAGAGCTTGGATCACGTCAACGACCGGAAATTCGCGGCGAGTCACTAGTTCTCGACAAACCTGTCGGTGTGAAGGGATGGGTAGCGCCACATCCTTGGGCATCTGAGCATCTGCATGAACGAACTGCTGGACTATCCCCCACGCGCTGAAAAATACCTCCATAAATGACTGGTCGTAAGGGAGCGGGCAGACAATTAGATTTCGCTTTTCATCTTTTCTGATGCGATCTGATCCGCCTTGGCTCGCCGGGACAATGCCGACGCGCAAGCCGTTTGCAGCCTCTAACTGTGCTTGATTGATCTTGACGGTGGTTCCTACGTATCTATCACCGTCACTTGTGCCTAAAAAAGGTCTGCCTTCCAGAGTCCGTTGATACTCGTTGGGAGCGATAAACGAGTCGTTGGGCGGCGAAATGCGGCAGCAAGAGTGTTCAGATAACCCTTCAACTTCGGTGGCTGTGAGCGTTTGCCAGTGAGAAGACGTGAGTCATCAGTCAATAGTTCTTCGGCTGTAGCAATGAGCTGGCTAGCCCCCTTCTTCTCGGCCCCGAAAAGTATTGACTGGTAAGCAGTGCCGGGAACACGACATTGCTTCAAGGCGTCTTCGACACGCTGCAGGACGTCCGCATCTCTCCTCATTACGGCGTCGTGGACCGCGTATTCAAAGCAGATTCCGCAGTCTCCGTCACCGGCGCGATATAGTCGGGGAAGCAATTTCAGCTTAACGTCGTTGAGGCCGCCGACTTCTTCAGTCACATCTTCTTTAAGGCTATGGAGTAAGCCTTCTAAAATCGGGCGCACGACGGCGATTAGTGCAGAAACCTCGTTGGCAACTGCATTGCGTTGGGTTTCTGATCGAACAGTAATTGTGGACAATACCTTCTCCCTTATTGGTAGCTAACCTAGCTGTAGAAAAGTCGATCAGTAATCGTCCTGCTTAGGCTCTGAAAACAAGGTCGGCCAAACAAAGAGGTCAAGTTCATTTAAATCGTCGACCTCACGCGGCCTGAATCACGAACTCGCTGGCCGTGGCTACAGGCTGCACGTTGCGCAGCGTACGGCGCATCTCGACCAGGCCGTAGCGTTCCATCGTCTTGAGCGTTCGCGAAAGATTGCTGGGTGCGCGGCCGGTGAGTTCCGCGAGCTGGCTCAGTGACGCGGGCTTCTGTTCCCGGATGACACGCAGCAACGCGCGGTTGTCGTCGGACAACACTTCGGCCAGCGAGCGCATGGAGGTGAACCAGACCTTCGGCTCGCCGGGGCGTGGCCGATGATCGCCGCGTGCAACGGCCAGTGCGCGGGCGCGGATGGCTTGCTGGGAGGCGATGCCGATGACCAGCTTTTTCATGACTTCATTTCCTCAAGTACGCGGTCGACTTCGTTGAAGAAATCCTCTGGCAGTTGCTGTGAGAAACCCGGGTCAGAAACCCGGGTCAGGGTGAATTTTCGAGTGTTCGCTACGGTCGGGAGCCGACATTACGCCAGCTCTGCTATCTACCTCATTTCGCCAGCTGCGTCAGCACCCGATGCCAGAACTCCAGCCCCGCCTCGACCTCCGAAGCCGGCAGCCTTTCGTTGAGTCCATGCGCAAACGTGTCGTCGGGCTTGGTGAAGGCGGCATCGATGCCGTAGCTGGGGACGCCGGCGTTGCGGAAGTGCTTGCTGTCGGTGGCGCCGGCGGACATGCTCGGCACCACGTCCACGCCCGGGAAACGCTGGTGCACGGCGGCGGTGACGGCGGCGATCACGTCCGGGCGCAACGGCGAGGCGGAGTTGGCCACCGGCGTGGACGACTGCCGGGTCACGCTGGCGGACTTGTCGTCGATCACCTTGACCAGGGTGTCGCGCATGCTGTCGACCGAGGTGCCTGGGAAGATGCGGCAGTTGATGTTGACGCTGGCGCGCTGCGGCAGCGCGTTGAGCGCGTGGCCGCCGTTGAGCATGGTTGCCACGCAGGTGGTGCGGATCTGGCCGACGTAGGCGGGGTCGGCGGAGATGGTGGCCGCCGCGGCGGCATCGTCGGGATGGGCGGCGAAGCGGGTCATCGCCGCGCCCAATGGGCCGGGGATGTGGGCGCCGAGGGCACGCAGCGAGGCGAGCGTGATCTCGTTGCTTTCCGTCGGAAACTGGTGGGCGGCGACGCGGTCGATGATGCGCGCCAGCCGGTAGATCGCGTTGTCCGCGCCGGGTTCGCTGGAGTGCCCGCCGGGCGAGGTCAGGGCGATCTGGAAGTCCGCATAAGTCTTCTCGGCGGCCTGGATCTGGTACAGCAAGGGCTTGCCGGTCTCGGCGTCGAGGGTGCCGCCGCCGGCGTCGGCGTTGAGCAGGAATTCGGCGTCGTGATAGCGCCTGGCCAGTTCGCGGGTCGAGGCCATCGCGGTCTCTTCGTCGCCGGACAGCAGCAGGATCAGGTCGTGGCGCGGCTGGAAGCCTTCGCGCTTGAGCCGGATCAGCGTCTCGACCAGCACCACCACCGCGGTCTTCATGTCGGCGGTGCCGCGGCCGTAGAGGTAGCCGTTTTCCTCGATCAGGGTGAACGGGTCGCGGGTCCAGTCCTTGCGGTTCGCCGCCACCACGTCCATGTGCCCGGACAGCAGGATCGGCTTGCCTTCGCCGGTGCCGCGGTAGCGTGCGACCAGCGCGGCGGTTTCGCCCACCGGGATGATCTCGACGTCGCCGGCGGGGAAACCGGCGGCCTTGAGCTTGTCCGCCAGATACGCGGCCAGCACCGGCACCTGGTGCTGCCCTTCGACGGTGTGGATGCCGATGGCGTGTTTCAGCATGGCCATGGTTTCGGGCTGTGCCTCGGCGGCGCTGCCGGCATGGGCCATGCCGATGCCGGCGCAGAAAACCAGCGTGGCCGCGGCGGGTCCGAGTGCTCGTGGTCCCTTCATGCGAGATCCCCTGTCGACGTCATGAACGAAGCACCGAGTATGCGCGGCGGCCCGCGCGCGTGCATCTGCCGCCTGGGTGCCCGCGCCATCGTGCTAAGCTTGCCGCCGCGCGGCTGGTGCCATCGGCGGCGCATTACCCCTTGGGGAGTAGCCTGCCTCGCTGCGGCGAGGCGTCTTCGTCAACATGCTCGGCGTCCATCCGCCGTGGCGAAGACACCGATCCTGGTTGGCGAGACCAACGGCTCACGGCGCAACGAAGGTCGGGCGCGTCGTGGTGCCGTTGCGCCTGGCCCGACCGAATGGCTGCTCATGAACCCCGTCTCCATCCTGTTGCTTGGCTTTGCCATGTCCACCGATGCGTTTGCCGCGGCGATCGGCAAGGGCGCGGCGATGGCGCGCCCGCGGCTGTCCCAGGCGCTGCGTGCCGGCGCGATCTTCGGCGTGATCGAGGCGATCACACCGGTCGTCGGCTGGCTGCTGGGCAAGGGCGCTTCGCGCTACATCGAGGCCTGGGACCACTGGGCCGCGTTTGGCCTGCTGCTGGCACTGGGCCTGCACATGATCTGGAACGGGCTCAAGCCCGAGCCGGACGAGCCGGTCGATGAAGCGAAGCGGCACGGTTTCGTCGGGCTGGCCATCACCGGCCTGTCCACCAGCATCGACGCGCTGGCGGTGGGCGTGGGGCTGGCCTTCGTCGATACGCCGATCGCGGTGGTCGCGGTGGTGATCGGCCTGTGCACCTTCAGCATGGTCACGCTGGGCATCATGCTTGGTCGCGCGCTGGGCGAGGTGGTGGGCAAGCGCGCGGAGATGATCGGCGGTTTCATCCTGATCGGGGTGGGCGTGGTGATTTTGTACGAGCACCTGGCCGGGTGAGGCGACGCCCACCCCGCTGGCACGGTCGCGCCGAGCGGCTTACTTCGCCAGCTTCGTCAGCAGGCTGTGCCAGAAATCCAGCGCGGCCGGGACCTCGGAGGCCAGCAGTTTTTCGTTGAGGCCGTGGGCGAAGCTGTCGCCGGGTTTGCCGAAGTTGGGCGAGACGCCGTAGCTGGGCACGCCGGCGTTGCGGAAGTGCAGGCTGTCGGAGGCGCCGGCGGACATGCCGGGCACCACGTCCAGCCCCGGGAAGCGCTCGTGCACGGTGGCGGTGACGGCGGCCACGATGTCCTCGCGCAGCGGCGAAGCCGGGCTTTGCACGGGCGGCGGTTGTTGCACGGTGATCTTCACGCTGGGGTCGGCCACCACCTGGTGGAGCGTGGCCTCGACGGCGGCGACGCTGGTGCCGGGGAAGATGCGGCAGTTGATGTTGGCGCTGGCGCGTTGCGGCAAGGCGTTGAGTGCGTGGCCGCCGTCGAGCATGGTCGCCACGCAGGTGGTGCGCAGCTGGCCGACGTAGGCGGGGTCGGCCGAGATGACCGCCGCGGCCCGGGCGTCGTCGGGGTGGGCGCTGAACTGCAGCATGGCCTGCGCCAGCGGGCCGTGGCTGTGTTCGCCCACCGCCTTCAGCGAGGCCAGGGTGATCTCGTTGTGCTGCACCGGGAAGGCGTAGCCGGCGACGCGATCGAGCGCCTGGGCCAGCCGGTAGATCGCGTTGTCGGGCGTCGGTTCGCTGGAATGGCCGCCGGGCGAGGTGACGGTGAGCAGGAAGTCCGCATAGGTCTTCTCGGCGGCCTGGATTTCATAGTCCACCGGCTTCAGCTGGTCGTCGAAGGTGCCGCCGCCGGCATCCGCGTTGAGCAGGAACTCGGCGTCGTGGTAGCGCCTGGCCAGCTCGCGGGTGGAAGCCATCGCGGTCTCCTCGTCGCCGGAGAACACCAGGATCATCTCGTGGCCGGGCACGAAGCCCTCGCGCTTGAAGCGCATCATCGTGGCGACCAGGGTGACGAGGTTGGTCTTCATGTCGGAGGTGCCGCGGCCGTACAGGTAGCCGTTCTCCTCGATCAGCGTGAACGGGTCGCGGCTCCAGTCCTTCGGGTTGGCCGCCACCACGTCCATGTGCGCCGAGAGCAGGATCGGCTTGCCCTTGCCGCTGCCGCGGTAGTGCGCGACCAGCGCGGCGGTCTCGCCGACCGGGATGACCTCGATGTCCGACTTGGCGAAGCCGGCCGATTCCAGCTTGCCGGCGAGATAGCGCGCGAATGCCGGCACCTGGCCCTTGCCTTCCACCGTCTGCGCGGCGATGGCATGGCGCAGCATGGCCATGGTTTCGGGCATCAGCTGTGCGGTGGTTTCGGCGCCTGCGCTGGAAGGTTGCACAAGCGCCAACGCGAGGCCAACACAGGGCAACAAGTGGCGCATCGACATGGCGGCATTCCAGGCAGTGGCGTTGAACGCCGAGTATATCCGCCAGTGCACGCCCATCAGCCAGTGGCGGCAAGGATTTCAGCTGGGTGCGGATTCGTCGCCGCTGCCGTCCAGGAAACGGTAGCCTATGCCCGGCTCGGTCTTCAGCCAGCGTGGCGCGGCGGGATCATCGCCCAGCTTCTGGCGCAGGCGGCCCAGCACGATGCGCAGGTAATGCGTGTCCTGCACATGCGTCGCCCCCCACACCTCGCGCAGCAATTGCTGCTGGCTGATCACGCGGCCGGCATGGCGCAGCAGCAGGGAGAGCACGGCGTACTCCTTGCGGGTCAGCGCGATCTGTTTGCCATCGAGGCTGACTTCGCGACGGGCCAGGTCGATCGCCAGATGGCCGTCGTCATACCGCGGCGGCACGTCGGCCGCGCCGGTGGCGGGATGGTGGCGCAGCAGGGCACGCAGCCTGGCCATCAGTTCCTGCATGCCGAACGGCTTGGTCACGTAGTCGTTGGCGCCGTTGTCCAGCGCGCGCACCTTCTCGCTCTCGGCGCTGCGCACGGACAGCATCAGCACCGGCACCGAGCTCCATTGGCGCAATTCGGCCAGCACTTCATGGCCTTCGCGGTCGGGCAGGCCCAGGTCGAGGATGACCAGATCGGGCGATTGGGTAGCGGCCAGGGCCAGGCCTTCGGCAGCGTTGGCCGCCTGCAGTACCTGATAACCCCCGGCACGCAGGCCGATGTCGAGGAAGCGACGGATCTGCATCTCGTCGTCTATCACCAGCACGCGTGGCGCGGAAGTGTTCAAGCGCTGCTCTCCGGTGCGGGTGGCAGGGGCAGGGTGATGCGGATGGTGGTGCCGCCGCCAGCGGTGGCCAGCGCTTCCACGCTGCCGCCGTGCGCGCCGATCATGCCGCGACAGATCGACAGGCCCAACCCGGTGCCGTTGTTGCCGCGATCGCCACGCGAGACCGAATGGAACATGTCGAAGATGCGCGCCCGCTCATCCGGCGGAATGCCCGGCCCGTGATCGATCACCTCGATCTGCAGCTGTTCGCCGATCACCGCCGCCTCCAGGCGCACGGCCTCGTCGGGCGGCGAGAAGTGTGCGGCGTTTTCCAGCACGTTGAACAGCGCCTGCTCGATCAGCGCCGGGTGCACATAGAGCAGTACCGTCTCCTGCGGCAGCGCGGTCTGCACGGCGAGCGCCGGGAATAACCGGCGCAGCCTGTCGGTGGCGGTCACCAGCACTTCGGTCGCATCGACCCAGTCGCGATGCAGCTTGAGCGCGCCATGGCCGAGCCGGGTCATGTCCAGCAGGTTCTGGATGTAGCGGTCCAGCCGCTGGCCCTCATGCACGATCGACTGCAGCAGCTCCTGCCGTTCGTCCCGCGGCAGCTGCGTTTCGTACATGGCTAGGGTGTCGGCGGCACCGATCATCGAAGCCAGCGGCGAGCGCAGGTCGTGCGAGACGGAGGAGAGCAGGGCATTGCGCAGCCGCTCGGTTTCGCCCTGCACGCGGGCCTGCTCGAGCTCGTGCCCCAGGCGGGCGCGTTCCAGTGCCAGGGCGATGTCCTGGCCCATCGCGAGGGCCAGCTCGCGCCGCTCGGCATCGGGTTCGTCCGAACCCCGCGTGGCAAACACCACCGTGCCGTGGCCGTGGGCGCCGACGGTCAACGGAACCACCCACTCGCCGCCGGACTCACCGTTCCGATCGACGGCGGATGCTTGCTCGTCAGGGTTGATGTGGGCGGTTGCGCCGACCGCCTGCGTCAATGCGCGAGCGCCGACCTCGCGAATCGCCGCGGCACCGGCGGCGGTGGCCAGTTGCCTGCCCAGCTGCAACAGCGTGCGCGTGCGCTGCTGCGCGGTTCGCAGGGAGGCGATCTGGTCGGAGAGCCGGGTGGCCATGCGGCTGCAGACGAGCGCGACGATCAGGAACAGCACGATCGCCAGCACGTCGTCGCCGTTGGCGATGGCCAGCGTGTACCGCGGGCGGGTGAAGAAGAAGTTGTAGCCGAGGAAACACAATACGGCCGTATAGACGGCTACCGCCATGCGCTTGCGTACCGCGACGGCGAGCACGCCGGTCAGAAGGATCAGCGAGAGATTGGCGATCGACAGGTAGCGGTCGGCAACGAAAGTCAGCGCAAAAGCCGCCAGCGTGACCGCGGTGGCGAAAAGGTAGTCGGCCGCGGCCGCGGCCGCGTCGTGCGGGCGGCGTGGCGCCGGCTCATGCATGCGACGGGTGTTCCCGGCGATGGGTCGATGGCCGATGTGGTGTCATATCTCCACCTCCGATCCCAGTTCGATGCGCCGGTTGCCGGGAATCCGGAAGAACGCGGTCGCGGACAGCGCATTGTGCGCCATGAAGGCGAACAGGCGGTCACGCCAAGCCGCCATGCCGTGGGCATGCCGGCCGGCCACGACGGTCTCGCGGGACAGGAAGAAGGTGGTATCCATCATGTCGAACGGCAGGCCGTGATGGCCGCACTGTGCCAGTCGCAGCGGCATGTCCGGGTCCTCGCTGAAACCGAAACGCAGGCGCAACCGGGTGAAGCCCTGGCCCAGCGCAGTCCATTCAAGTCGTTCCGGAGGTTCGGCCCGGGGCGTATCCAGTGTCTCGACGGTAAGCAGCACATTGCGCTCGTGCAGCACCTTGTTGTGTTTGAGATTGTGCAGCAACGAGCTGGGAATCGCCTCGGCATTGGCGGTCAGGAACACCGCGGTGCCCGGCACGCGCACCAGCGGATGATCCGCCAGGTTGCGGATGAACGGCGCCAACGCCACGCCGCCTTGCTGGATTTCCCGTACCACCAGTTCGCGTCCGCGGCGCCAGGTCGTCATCACCGCGAACACGCACAGGCCCAGCGCCAGCGGAAACCAGCCGCCGTGTTCCACCTTGACCAGGTTGGCGCTGAAGAAGGCGACGTCCACCGTGAGAAGGGCAGTGCCCGTGGCGATCACGGCCGGCAGGCGCCAGCGCCACTGGTAGCGCGCCACCACCAGTGCCAGCAGGGTGGTGGTGACCATGGTGCCGGTGACGGCGATGCCATAGGCAGCGCCCAGGTTGTCCGACGAGCGGAAGCCGAGCACGGCCGCCACGATCAGGATCAACAGGATTCGGTTGATCCACGGCACATAGATCTGGCCGGCCATCTCCGACGAGGTGTGCACCACCCGCATGCGCGGCATGTAGCCCAGCTGCATCGCCTCGCGCGTCATCGAAAACGCGCCGGAGATCACCGCCTGCGAGGCAACCACGGTGGCGGTCGTGGCCAGCGCGATCATCGGATACAGCATGAAGCGCGGCACCAGGTGATAGAACGGATTGGCCACCGCGGCGGGGTCGTGCAGGATCAGCGCGCCCTGGCCGAAGTAGTTCAGCACCAGCGCCGGCAGCACGAAGTTGAACCAGGCCAACTGGATCGGGCGCCTGCCGAAGTGGCCCATGTCCGCATACAGCGCCTCGGTGCCGGTAACCGCCAGCACCACTGCCCCGAGCGCGAAGAACGCCTCGGCGTGGTTGCGCAGGAAGAAGTCGATGCCGTAGGTCGGGCTGAGCGCCCGCAGAACCTCCGGATGGCGCGCGATGCCCAGCACGCCGAGGCCGGCGATGCTGATGAACCAGATCACGCAGACCGGGCCGAACACGGCGCCGATCCGATGCGTGCCGTGCTTCTGCAGCCAGAGCAGCCCGATGATCACCCCGACGGTGATCGGCAGCACCCAGGGCTCCAGCCCCGGTGCGGCGACCTTCAGCCCCTCGACCGCCGACAGTACCGATATCGCCGGCGTGATCACGCCATCACCATAGAACAGGGCGGCACCGAACAGGCCGAGCACGATCAGGCCCATGCGCAGATACGGCACGTCGCGCGCGCTGCGCTGGGCCAGCGCCAGCAAGGCCATGATGCCGCCTTCGCCGTTGTTGTCGGCGCGCATGATGAACAGCACGTACTTGATCGACACCACGATGATCAGCGACCAGAACACCAGGCTCAGCGCGCCCAGCACGTTCGCCGGCGTGACCGGTACGCCATGCTCGCCGAACACTTCCTTCAACGTGTAGAGCGGGCTGGTGCCGATGTCGCCGTAGACCACGCCCACGGCGCCCAGTGCCAGGGCGGCGAGCCGGCGCCTTTGCGACGGGTTGTTCATGCGCCATGGCCGATGGCGATGGGCCCGGCGGATGCCGGTGCGACGGGAAGAACGACGAGGTGAAACATCTGCACTGCCTGGAATGGATCAGGCGCGCAGTCTGGGCGTCGGGCCGTAACAGCGGCATAGCGCCACGCGCTGACGGCATAAAATTCGCGTAAAAATTGCCGTGGTCGCCGCGAGCAGCCACCAACGAAAAGGCCCGGGATGCCAGCTCCCGGGCCTGCTCCATGTGTCGCGGTGGTTCTCGCCGCAGCGGCTGTCGGACCTACTTCGCCTCCTTCTCCATCAGCTTCTCCACCATGCTGGCGGGCACTTCCTGGTAGTGGTCGAAGATCATGCTGAAGTTGCCGCGGCCGCTGGTGGCCGAGCGCAGGAAGTTGATGTAGCCGAACATCTCCGACAGCGGCACGAAACCCTGCACGAAGGCTGACGTGCCTTTCTGGCCCTGGTCGGAGATGCTGCCGCGGCGACGGTTGATGTCGCCGATGATGTCGCCGAGGTAGCTCGCCTCGGTGACCACCTCCAGGCTCATGATCGGTTCGAGCAGTTTCGGCTTGCTGAGCTTCTGCGCCTCGCGGAAGCAGGCGCGCCCGGCGATCTCGAAGGCCAGTGCGGAGGAGTCCACGTCGTGGTATTTGCCGTCGATCAGGCGCGCCTTGAAATCCACCACCTCGTAGCCGGCCACCTGGCCCTGGCGCGATTCGACCTCGATCGCGTGCTGCACCGCGGGGATGTATTCGCGCGGCACCCGGCCGCCGACCACCTCGTCGGAGAACACCACGCCCGAGCCCGGCTCGCCCGGCTCGAAGATGATCGTGACCTCGGCGAACTGGCCGGAGCCGCCGGACTGCTTCTTGTGCGTGTAGGTGTGCTCCACCGTCTGCCCGAACGCCTCGCGGAAGCTGACCTTGGGCTTGCCCATGTTCGCTTCCACTCCCAGCTCGGTGCGCATGCGGTCGATGGTGATTTCCAGGTGCAGCTCGCCCATGCCCTTGAGCACGGTCTGGCCGGTTTCCTGGTCCACCTCCATGCGCAGCGAGGGGTCGGCCTTGACCATCTTGTAGAGCGCGGTGGAGAGCTTGTCGACGTCGTTGCGGTTCTTCGGCTCCACCGACACGCTGATCACCGGGTCGGGGAAGCGCATGCGTTCGAGCAGGGCCGGGTGCGCCGGGTCGCTCAGCGAGTCGCCGGTCTCGGTCTCCTTCATCGAGACGAAGGCGCAGATGTCGCCGGCGCGGGTCTCGTCGATCTCGCGGGTGTGGTCGGCCTGCACCTCGACGATGCGGCCCACGCGCTCCTTCTTGCCGCGGGTGACGTTGAGCAGGGTGTCGCCCTTCCGGATCACGCCGGAGTAGATGCGGCAGAAGGTCAGCGTGCCGAACTGGTCGTTGATGACCTTGAACGCCAGCGCGCGCGCGGGCGCATCGTCGGTGACCGGCTGTTCGCCGATGGCGTTGCCGTCCTCGTCGACGATGGAGATGCCGCCGTTCTCGCCCGGGTAGGGCATGTAGTCGACCACGGCATCCAGCAGCTGCTGCACGCCCTTGTTCTTGTACGAGGAGCCGCACAGCACCGGCACCAGCTTGCCGCTGACGCAGCCCGTGCGGATGCACTTCTTCAGCACTTCCGGGTCGTGCTCGCCGGTTTCGATCAGGCGCTCGAAGGCGTCATCGTCCATCGCCAGCGCGTGTTCGAGCAGCTCCTGGCGCAGCGCGGGCAGTTGCGAGAGCCACTCGTTGTCGGCGGCCGTGGCGAACTTCAGGCGCTGCTGCGCCTCCTCGAAGGAGACCGTCTCCCACTTGCTGTCCTTGTCGTCGGACTGCCAGATCAGCGCCACGCCGGCGACCAGGTCGGCCATGCCGCAGAACTCGTCGCTGCTGCCCAGCGGCACCTGGCACAGCAGCGCCGGCGCGTTCAGGCGTTCGCGGATGCCCTTCACGCAGTGCGCGAAGTTGGCGCCGATGCGGTCCATCTTGTTGACGTAGCACAGCCGCGGCACGTGGTACTGGTCGGCCAGGCGCCAGTTGGTCTCGGTCTGCGGCTCCACGCCGGCGACGCCGTCGAACACGACCACGGCGCCGTCCAGCACGCGCAGCGAGCGGTTCACCTCGATGGTGAAATCGACGTGGCCCGGGGTATCGATCAGGTTGATCTGATGGCCCTTCCACTCCGTGGTCACCGCCGCCGACTGGATCGTGATGCCGCGCTTGCGCTCCTGCTCCATGTAGTCGGTGGTGGTGGAGCCCTTGCCGTCCTTGGTCTCGTGCGTGTTGACGATCTGGTGCTTGCGGCCGGTGTAGTACAGCACGCGCTCGGTCGTGGTGGTCTTGCCCGCGTCGATGTGCGCGATGATGCCGATGTTGCGGAAACGTTGCAGAGGTTTGCTGCGAGCCATGACGCGCGTCCATTGGAGAGGGCCGGAAGCGCAGGATGCGACCGGCGATCCGCCCATTGTAGCGAGGAGGGACGTGCAGGGATCAGGGCGTGGCCGGGCACGGGTGGCGGTGCGCCACGCGCTGCCGCTCCCCCGGGGATGGGGAGGGTGAGGGGATGAGGTTCTTGTTCTCGCTCCTCGTTTGCCGGGAGCGAGCCACCCGACCCTCCCCCGCAAGCCGGGGAGGGGGCGCAGGCTCAGCCCGCGACGATGCCGTAGTGCGGGTCGTTGCGCGCCGGTTCGCCCAGTTGGCTGAGCAGGATCGCGGTGCGGATGGTGAAGTCGTTCCAGCTCGGCAGCGCGGCCAGTTCCAGCCAGTCGGTCCATTCGGGCGCGAGTGAGCTGTCGTTGCGCCGTGCGGCGGCCTTGCGGCCGTCCAGGATGGCGTCGCGGATCGCCGGCATGCACGACATGAAGTGGCGCATGGTGTCCTTCTCCGTCACGGACAACCGGCTTGCCGGCGATTCCACCAGCCAGGTGCCGGCGGCTTCCATTTCCCACTGGTATTCGCCGGCCAGGAACCAGGTGAACACGTCGCCCTCGGCTTCGCCGGCGGCGACCGCGCGGGCGTGCTCCATGAAGCGGCGCACGGTCTGGTCGTGTCGATCTGACGTATCGGCGGAGTCGGTTGTAGTGGCCAGCATGTGCGTGTCCTCGTTCCCCAGTGGCGACGACCCGGCGAATGGGGCGCGTCGCGTTGCCTGCCTTGGCTCATGCACGAGCGGTGCCAAAAGTCTTGTCCACGCCGCCGGCCGCGCCAGCGCGGGCAGCGCCGGCCCAGGCTGCGCCTGCCTCGGCCGGTCGCGCTGCCGGCGGCCAGCGACGCGATGCGTCAGCTTGTGACCGGCGCGACCCTCAGCTCAGGCGGTTGCCCTCGAGCAGGTCTTCGTGGAAGGCGCCGAAGGGTTCGCTCGGGTGGGCGAGCTGGATCTCCAGTATCCACAGGCCGCTGGCCGGCACGCGGTCGAGGTCGCCGAGGTCGCCGCCGTGGTGGATCGCATGCGGAAAATCGCTGACCCGGTGGCCCTTGATCGCCTGGTTGAAACGCCAGCCCATGGCCGCGGCGCGTTGGGCGGCGAAGGCGTACAGGGCGCGGCCGCTCAGGCCGTCGTGGCGCCAGGCGTCGGCCACCTGCCGGAACAGGGCGCGCGCCGCGTCGGCGCAGGCTTGGCGTTGCGGCGCGTGACCGACCACGAAGGTATCGCCCACGTCGCCTTCGTGGCCGTCGAAGACCAGTCCGAGGTCGATGAAGTAGCTGTCGTTCTCGCCCAGCCGCACGCCCGGCTCGGAAGGTTCGCGGAACCCCTTGGTGGTGTTGCGGCCGATGCGGATCAGCGGCCGGTGCCACAACCGCTCGCTGCCGAGTTCGGCGAACACCTCGTGGGCGAGCGCCACCGCCTCGGGTTCGCTGATGCCCGGCTGCATGCGCGCGCGAATCGCCTGCAGCGCCGCCCAGCTGCGCTCGCGGGCGCGCAGCATCAGCGCCGGATCAAAGCGCGCCCCCACCGCTTCCCGGGTGGTGCCCTGCGCGCGGCTCAAGCGAGCACCAGCAGCAACGCGACCGCGGCCGGCAGTGCCTGGAACCAGAGGATCTTGCGCGCCGCGGTGAGCCCGCCGAACACGCCCGCGGCGAGCACGCAGCCAAGGAAGAACACCTTGATGGCGAACCCGTCCGGACCCAGCCACACGCCCCAGATCAGCCCGGCGACGAGGAAGCCGTTGTACAGCCCCTGGTTGGCCGCCAGCGCACGCGACTGTTCGGCGAACTCCTCGCTGAGGCCGAACGCGCGGCGACCGGAAGGTCGCGTCCACAGGAACATCTCGAGGATCAGGAACCACAGGTGCAGCAGCGCGATCAGGACGATCAGGAGGTTGGCGACGAGGGGCATGGCGTGCTCGCGATGAGGCCGTTCGGTGATTGTCGCAGCGGCCGATTCGATGGCGCAAATGGCCGCCGGCGAGGTGCGCTCAGGCGCCGGGGGACGCCGGCGCCGCAGCGCGAAAGGTCACCACCAGCACGTCGCGATGCGACGCTTGCGCCGGGTCGATCGGGGTGACCGCGGTGACGCCATGGCTGACGCGGGCGTCGATGACCATGGCCGCGTCCAGCGGATGGGCCAGGGTGAAACTGCCCAGCAGCGCGCCGTCATCGGCGTGGATGGTGGTGGTGCCGCTCTCGATGTTCTGGCGGTCGATCAGCAGCACCAGCACGTAGTCGACGCCGTCGTGGTGGACGCCCTCCGGGGTGGGCTCGCCAGGCTCGTCGGCGCGCGCCTCGATGCGGAACTGGTGCGTCTCGACATGCCAGCGGCGCGGCCCGCCGGCCGCCATCGGGGCGAACAGCGCATGCGCAAACTGCAGGATGCAGCGCATGCTGGCGCCACCGGCCAGCGCCGGCCGGATCGGCAGGAACCAGCGCTGGATGTCGCCCTGCAACGGGTTGTAGCGCGCGCTCTGCCAGTGCGGCTGGTGCGGCTGGCGCTGCAGCGTGCCGTCCGGCTCGATCGCGAACGTGGCGTGGCGCCGGCTGCGATGCCGACCTACCGCCGCCAGGTAGGTGTCGGGTGCCAAGTCGTTCCAGCTGGCGCGAAAGGCCGGCCAGTCGTCCATCTCCGGCATCGGCAGCAACTGGCGCATGTGTTCGGCGGTGACGAAGGCGAAGCCGTCGCGATGCAGGCGGGCCTGCAAGGCGGGGCGGTCGAGAGGGGGAGTCATGGGGCGACACGGTAGCAGCATCCCCCGCAGCCGGACAGTGCGCCGATCGCGCAACCCGTAGGGCGGGCACTGCCCGCCGCCATCGCTCGAAAATGCAACGGAATGTCACCCACCCATATAAACGTTTAGATGTTTAGACGTCTATTGACACAAGGCGTTCCAGGCGCCACCATCCGTCCACTCATCGAGACCGGCTGAGGGACAGGCCCTTTGAAGCCGGGGCAACCTGCGGAGCGTTTCCGTCAAGGTGCCAACTCCTGCGGAGGTGCGCGGTGCACCTGCCGGTAGATGGGCGTCACCCGTTTCGCGGCCTGCGCCGCCGAGTCACGGGCGGCGGCCACTCCGGTCCCCCGCGGGGCGATGCCGACCGGAGCCACTGGCATGACCTTGCAGTCCCAAGCCCGATGTATCGACACCCCGCACGACGCGTTCGTGCCGTCGGGGGAACCGTGCCTGCGCCTGGCCGCCCGGCGCGACAGCCGCCGGCTGATCCTGCAGCCGAAGTACGGCAGCGGCCCGCGCGAAGTCGAGGTTGGCTACGCGTGGCACGGCGCGGTGGGGGGACCCACGGTGATCGTGCAGGGCGGCATCTCGGCCGATTGCGATGTGAGCGGTGCGGCCGGCTGGTGGCGGGAGTTGGCCAACGACGGCGCGGCGATCGACCTGACGCGTTGCCGGGTGCTGTCGATCGACTGGCTGGATAGCGCGCAACTCGGCGCCGAGGCAGTCTCCAGCGAGGACCAGGCCGATGCGCTGGCTGGCCTGCTGCGCGTGCTGGGCATCGCCCGCGCGCATGCCTTCGTCGGCTCGTCCTACGGTGCGATGGTGGCGCTGGCCTTCGCCGCCCGCCATCCGCGTGCGGCAGACCGACTCGTGCTGCTGGCCGGTGCCCACCGGCCGCACCCGCTCAGCACCGCCCAGCGCAGCGTGCAGCGCGGCATCGTGCGGCTGGGCCAGGCCAGCGGCCATGTCGACGAGGCGCTGGCGCTGGCGCGGCAGCTGGCGATCACCACCTATCGCGGTAGCGCCGAATTCGGTCGCCGCTTCGCCGGCGCGCCCGAGCAGCGCGCGGAACGCTTCCATTTCCCGGTCGAGGATTACCTGGAGCACCAGGGCCGGCGTTTCGTCGAGCGCTTCGATGCCGATCGCTTCCTCGCCCTGTCCGAATCGATCGACCTGCACCAGGTCGAGCCCGAGCAGGTGGCCGCGCCGGCGACGCTGATCGGCTTTCCGTCCGACCGGCTGGTGCCGCTGGCCGACCTGTGCGAGTTGCAGCGCCGCCTGCGCGGCCCGGCCACGCTCGAAGTGGTCGAGTCGCCCTACGGCCACGACGCCTTCCTGAAGGAACCCGAACAACTCGCGCCGCTGCTGCGCGAGGCGCTAGCCCTGTAGGGCGGGCACTGCCCGCCATTCGCCCGGCACCGGCGGCGGGCGGTGCCCGCCCTACGACCAGAAGACATGACGAAGACGATCCGGAGAACGACATGAGCGCCACCCCCGCCCCCTGTACCCGCGCCGTGCGCGCCGGCATCGAAAGCGATACCCAGCACGGCGCGGTGGTGCCGGCGCTGCACCTGTCGACCAACTACAGCTTCGAGGGCTTCGGTCGCAAGCGCGCATACGACTATTCGCGCAGCGGCAATCCCACCCGCGATCTGCTGGCCGAGGCGCTGGCGGAGCTGGAGCAGGGCGCCGGCGCAGTGGTCACTTCCAGCGGCATGTCGGCGGTGGCGCTGGCGCTGGAACTGGTGCCGCCCGGCGCCACCGTGCTGGCGGCGCACGATTGCTACGGCGGCAGCTGGCGCCTGCTGGATGCGTGGGCAAAGAAGGGGCGCTTCGCGGTCGAGTTCGCCGACCTCACCGACAACGTGGCACTGGCCGCGGCGCTGGCGCGCAAGCCGGCGCTGGTATGGGTGGAGACGCCATCCAATCCGCTGCTGCGGATCACCGACATCCGCCACGTCGCGCAAGCCGCGCATGCGGCCGGCGCGCTGCTGGTGGTCGACAACACCTTCCTGTCGCCGGCGCTGCAGCAGCCCTTGCTGCTCGGCGCGGACGTGGTGGTGCACTCGACCACCAAGTACATCAACGGCCACAGCGACGTGGTCGGCGGCGCTGTGGTGGCGCGCGACGCGGCGGTGGCCGAGCAGCTGAAGTGGTGGGCCAACTGCACCGGGCTCACCGGCGCGCCGTTCGACAGCTACCTCACCCTGCGCGGCCTGCGCACGCTGGGCGTGCGCCTGCGCCAGCATCAGGAGAACGCGGCGCGCCTGGCCGAGCGGCTGGACGGCCATGCTGCCGTGCGCAAGGTCTACTACCCGGGCCTGGCCGGCCACCCCGGCCATGTGCTGGCGGCGCGCCAGCAGCTCGGCTTCGGCGCCATGCTCAGCTTCGAACTGGACGGCGACGTGCCGCAGATCGAGGCCTTCGTCGATGGACTGGAATATTTCTCGCTGGCCGAATCGCTGGGCGGCGTGGAAAGCCTGATTGCGCACCCGGCGACCATGACGCACGCCTCGATGGCGCCGAAGGCGCGGCGCACGGCGGGCATTTCCGACAGCCTGCTGCGCATGTCGGTGGGCATCGAGGACGGCGACGACCTGCTGCGCGACGTCGACGCCGCACTGGCCCGCGCCGAAGCGGTACGGACGTCCAAACGCCGGGTGCCCGCATGAGCGCGGTGCTGGCCGAGCGCGCGCTCCACGCGCGCGGCGCGGCGGCGTCGACCACGGCGATCGTGCTGCTCGGCACCGGCGTGGTGGGTGGTGCCTTGCTGAAGCTGCTCAACACCGACGCGGCCCGTTCGCTGCGCCTGGTCGGTGCGGCGAACTCGCGGCGCCAGCAGACCGATCCGGACCGGCTGGCCCGGCGCGGCCTGCGCGAGCAGCTCAACCAGCACGGCGCGCCGCGCGACAACGCCAGCCTGCTCGCGGCACTGGACGCCAGCGAGGCGGCGACGAAAGTGATCGTCGACGCCACCGCCAGCGCGACGCTGGCCGCGCGCCACGCCGAGTGGCTGGCGCACGGCTACCACGTGGTCACCGCGAACAAGGCGCTGGCCGGCGGTGAACTCTCCGGCTGGCGCGCGCTGCAGGCGGCGCTGGGCAGTGGCGGCAGTTATGGTGATTCGGCGACGGTCGGCGCGGGCCTGCCGGTGCTGTCCACGCTGCGTCGGCTGCGCGCATGCGGCGATCACCTGCTCACGCTGGAGGGCGTGTTCTCCGGCTCGCTGTCGTGGTTGTTCAACCAGTACGACGGCAGCCGGCCGTTTTCCGAGCTGCTGCGCGAGGCGCGTCGGCTGGGCTACACCGAGCCCGATCCACGCTCGGACCTGTCCGGCGAGGACGTGGCGCGCAAGCTGCTGATCCTCGCGCGCAACGCCGGCTTCTCGCTGGGCAGCGACGAGGTGCAGGTGGAAGGCCTGGTGCCCGAGGCGCTGCGTGCGCTCGATGCCGACACGTTCCTGGCGCGACTGGGCGAGCTGGATGCGCCGCTCGCCGCGCGTCACGCGGCCGCCGCCTCGCGCGGTTGCGTGCTGCGCTTCCTCGCCCGACTCAACCAGCGCGGCCTGGCTCGCGTGGGCCTGGCCGAAGTGCCGCTGACCCATCCGGCCGCGCGCCTGTACGGCACCGACAACCAGTTCGCCCTCACCACCACCCGCTACAACACCCAGCCGCTGGTGATCCAGGGCCCGGGCGCCGGCCCGGAAGTGACAGCGCAGGCGTTGCTGGGGGATGTGCTGGCGCTGGGGTGAGGGCGCGTCTCACTTGGCCGCAATCGCCTCGACCTGGATGCGCAGCGTCACGTCCATGCCGAAGCCGTAATCCTTGCCGGCATCGATGCCGAAGGTGTCGCGCCGGAACGTGGCCAGCGCATCGGCGCCACAGACTTCGCGCTTGAACACCGGGTGCTGCATGCACTTGAAGCTGTCGATCTTCAGGTCCAGCGGATGCGTAACGCCGTGCAGGGTCAGCTTGCCTGTGACCCGGGTCGGCGCTCCATTGACGAAGTCGACGAGCTTGCCGGTGTACCGGGCCTGCGGATACTTCGCCGTCTCGAACAAATCCTTGCCCCGCGCGCCCTTGTTGAGTTGCTCCTGACCGAAATCGGCGCTGGTCATGTCGACGGTGACGTCCACCGTGCCGAGGCCGGCCGCCTTGTCCAGCGTCACCGTGCCGCGAGTGTGGTTGAACTTGCCGCGCCATACCGACAGCCCGCCCATGTGATCGGCCTCGAAGCTGGGGTAGGTGTGATCCGGATCGATCCGGTACGTCGTGGCGGCGGCGAGGGCGCTGCCGCTGGCGGCGAGCAGGAACACGGTGGTGGCGACGGCGGTGCGGTTGGAAAACATGGGCGACTCCCGTTCGAAATGCGCAGCCGAAGATGGATGCATGTCCGGGCGACGAACGGGCCTCCGCGTTATCGACACGGCCAGGCACGCATGAACGAAAACGCACGGCCTGGGCCGTGCGTCTCGTCGATCGAATGGGGCGCGCTCAGCGGCCGGTGATGCGCTCGGCGCTCTCTTCGTCCGGCGGCACCTGCAGTTCGCCCGGATGCTCGTGCGCCTCGATCCGGATCGCTTCCACCGACGGCGTGCGCCAGCCGGATTTCACGCCCCACAGGTAGAACGCCAGGCCGATCACCGCCACCAGCGCCAGATCCCAGCCGTAGGCAAGGTAGCCCTTGCCGCCGAACATCGGGCTGCCGGCCCACGACACCAGCGCCAGCGTGGGCAGGTAGCAGACCAGCCACCAGGCGCCCTTCATCTGCCGACCGAAATCATGCCAGCCGGCCTTGGCCTGGTAGTAGAAGTACACCGGCAACGCGACCACCATCAGCACGATGATCTCGCCGGTCAGCGGCCACTTCGCCCAGTACAGCAACTCGGTGGACATGATGAAGGCAACCCCGGCGAGTACCGGCAGGCCGGCCAGCCGGAACGGGCGATTCAATTCCGGCGCGGTGCGGCGCAAGGTCATCACGCTGACCGGGCCGGTGAGGTAGGAGATGATCGTGGCCACCGAGATCACCGCCGCCAGCGCGCCCCAGCCGCGGAAGAAGAACAGGAACAGGAACGACACCGCCAGGTTCACCCACATCGCAGGCCGCGGCACGCCCCACTTCGGATGCACGGTACCGAGGATCTTCGGCAAGGTGCCGTTGCGCTCCATGCCATACAGCATGCGCGCGGTGGTGGCGGTGTAGGTCATGCCGGTGCCGCTCGGGCTGATCACCGCGTCGATGAACAGCAGCGTGGCCAGCCATTGCAGGCCGAGAATGATCGCCAGGTCGGCGAACGGCGACGAGAAGTCGATGCCGTGCCAGCCCACGTTGGCCAGCATCTCGCGCGGCACCGCGCCGATGAACGCGACCTGCAGCAGCACGTAGACGATCGTGGCCAGCGCGATCGCGCAGACGATCGCGAACGGGATGCTGCGGCCGGGGTTGCGCGCCTCGCCGGCCAGGTTCACCGGGCTCTGGAAACCGTTGAAGCTGAACACGATGCCGGCGATCGCCACCGCGGTGAGGATCGAGGGGAAGTCCGTCTTGTGCAGTTCGCCGTGGATGCCGACGGAGAAGTTCTCCGGATGGAAGCCGCTCATCATCAGCAGCACCGCGGTGAGCGCGGGGATCACCAGCTTGAACAGCGTGATCGCGGTGTTGGAGCGCGCGAACAGTTTCACGCTCCAGAAGTTGAACAGGAAGTACACGATCACCAGCGCTGCGGCGATCAGCAGGCCGGTGGTACTCAGCTCGCCATGGCTGCCAGGAACCTGGTGATAGAGATCCTTCGCCCAATCCCACTTCCACGACGACATGTACTGCGCCGACGCTTCCGCTTCGACCGAGATCACCGAGACGATCGCGATCCAGTTCGCCCACGCCGCGATGAAGCCGACCAGCGAGCCGTGCGAGTAGTGCCCGTAGCGCACCATGCCGCCGGATTCGGGAAACATCGCGCCCAACTCGGCGTAGGTCAGCGCGATCGCCATGATGACCACCGCGCCGATCACCCACGCCCAGATCGCCCCCGGTCCTGCGATCTGCGCCGCGCGCCATGCGCCGAACAACCAGCCCGAGCCGATGATCGAGCCCAGGCCGGTAAGCATCAGGGCGAACGGGCCGACATCGCGGCGGATCGCGCGTTCTTGGGTCATGCGAGGTTCCCGTAGCGGCGCGAAGCGCGCCGTGAAGGGGCCGATGGTTGCAGAATCGGGCCGCAGCTGTCACCTGCCGGCGGTCATGCAGCCGTTGCGGCTGTCCCTTCCTCGCGTACCGGTCACGACGCTCGGCCGAACGGAAGGACTTGCGCGGCCGGCAGCAGATGCTGGCGCAGCAGGTCGAGCGGGCGGTGGTATTCCATGTTGTGGCGCGTGTTGCGGCCCAGCGCAGGGTGCTTGAACAGGCCATCCCAGTCGCGTGCTGCGGCTTCGGGGAGGGAGCGGTCGCTGTGTTCCAGCGTCATCCACAGCTCGAACTTGCGCTGGTTGAGCGAGGCCAGCAGGTTGCGGTCACGGGTGGCGGCGAAGGCGAAGCCGGCGTCGAAGCCGTGCAGCTCCGCATCGACGCCCGGCCCGCGCAAGCCGTGATGTTCGGCGATGGCGGCGAACTGCAGCAGCGCGCGCTCGTGCAGCACGCGCAGGTTCGCCGCATTGCCCGGCAGGACCAGCACCGCACCGGTGACGGCATTGAGCAGCACCACGAACGGCTGCCGGCGCCAGAAGTCGATGTCCGCATACCACTCGCCCAGCGGGTTCGCCTCGGGCGCGGGTTCCGGCGGCTTGGCCGGCTGCTTCAGGCGCTTGAGCAGCTTGGCGGTGCAGCGCAGGAGGGTCATGCCACGCGCACCTGGCCGTTCATCAGCAGGGGGAGCAGCCAGTCGCGGAGTTGGGTGAGTTCGACGTTCTCCAGATTGTTTGCGCTGATCTTCTCAAACAACGGCGCAATTGCTGCGTTGAATTTCTCAATGACTGATCTCTCTCTCGGCACAGCCAAACTGATGTCCTTAAGAGTGTCTTGACTCACATTCTTAAGGATAGAGCCGCTTGATTGGGAAAGCAGCGACTGCTCCAGCTGCTTCAGTCGGAAGAAAAGCAGCAGCTTGTTTTCAGCGTTCGCAACTTTCAGGCAAATAATGAATCCGCAGTAGATTGTGTTAGTCGGGCACGGCTGCATCATGCGGGTCGCGCCGGGAATGCCACTTCGGGCAATCAAGATTGAGTCGGCCGTAACTAGGTACTTGTCTATGTCGGCCTGATCCAACTCCAACTCGTCCAGATCGTCACTATTCAGAAAGATGGAAGTGGCTGAAACGTTACGTACGTTGACAATGCGCGCGACGGAATCACCTCCGATGGAAGGATCGTAGTTGATGCCGTTACGGAAACTGCCAAGTTCGGATAGCGGTTGCGCCTTCCAGCCCATGGGAATCTCGCGCTTGAGGGTGTCGTTCCAGACCATCGCGCCGCCGCTGGATTTGTAAGGGCGGCCGTGGGCGTCGGGGAAGTCGAACTGCACGAACCAGTAGTCGTAGATCGTCTTCGCCAGCGCCTCCAGCTCGGCGTTGATGCGCTGGTTGAGGTCGATCTTGGCGTCGAGGGCGGAGAGAACGGCGGCTATTTTTTTCTGCTCTGCCTTGTTGCTGTGAATTTGAAATTTCAGCGCGTCGAAGTCCCCCTTGTTCAGCAGGGGGAGCGCAGTGCTCCCCGTCGCTGCATTTCGCAAAGAACGATAGTTGTTCGTGAGCGCGTAATAGATGTAGTCGGCGGAGTAGTCGTCACGAACGACGATGGAATTAATTTGCTGGTTCGAGATGCTAGCGACCTTGCACATCGCGACCTTACCCATGGCGGAGCCGATGCAAGTTACCAGCACGCTGTTGGGTGGCAGGAGCTTGCCTCTAAGTTTCGCGACGCCGGCAGCAGACAGCGATCGCTCGGTGTGCGTGATGAACTTCTGATCGAATGAGTCCGAAGGGGTAACAAACGGTGTGGCGTTACCGAAGTCTCCGGGCGACTCCGAGGATGGCGTTTTCCCGGTAATCGTTTCGCCAATCTGCGAAATTGTTGGGATGATGAAATCACCCATACCGCAAGCCTCCGATGGCTTCGGCAATCTCACCCTCTAGCTCCCGCGACTGCTCGAACATCCCTGCCAGATTCGCCTGATACGCCGCCACCTTCGCCGCAAATTGCTCCGGCGTCAGGTCCTCGTAATCGATCCTCACCTCGAAATACTGCCCCGCACTCAGCGAATAATTCTTCGCCGCGATCGCCGCGTGATCCACCACCACCGAAAAATCCTCCACCGCCTCTCGGGCGTTGAAGGTGTCGACAATCCGCTGCTCTTCGGTATGGCTAAGCAGGGTCTTCTGGTTCTTGCCTTCCTTGACCTTGGTGCCCAGCGCGGAGGCGTCGATCAGCACCACGCCGTCGCGGTTCGTGGTGTCGAGGAACAGGATGGATACGTTGGTGCCGGTCGTGGCGAAGATGTTGCTGGGCATGGAGACCACGCCTGCGATCATCTTTTCGTCCACCAGTTTCTGGCGGATGCGCAGCTCGATGCCGCTGCTGGCGGTGATGAAGCCGGTCGGCACGACCACGGCGGCTTTGCCGCCGGGTTTCAGGCTGGCGATGATGTGCTGGATGAACAAGAGGTAGATCGCCATCTTGTCCTTGGCCTTGTTCGGCACCTTGGGGATGCCGGCGAAGAAGCGGCTGGCGTTGGCGTCCGATTCCAGGTCGTCGCGGAAATCGGAAAAATCCATCTTGAACGGCGGGTTGGACACGATGTAGTCGAACTGGCGTAGCTTGCTGGGTGCGTTCGGGTCGCGGTGCACCGGGTGCAGGATGGTGTTGCCCTGGGTGATGTGCGGGATGGAGTGCACCAGCTTGTTGAGTACCAGGTTCAGGCGCAGCAGGCTGGAGGATTTCTGCGAGATGTCCTGCGACCAGATGCTGCAATGGTCTTCGCCGATGGCATGGGCCAGCGCCATCAGCAGGGTGCCCGAGCCCGAGGCCGGGTCGTAGCAGGCGGCGTTCTTCACCGCGCCGCGCTTGTCTTCGGGCACCAGGATGTCGGCCATGATGGTGGCCACCGCGTGCGGGGTGTAGTACTCGGCGTACTTGCCGCCGTTGTCCTTGTTGTAGTCCTTGATCAGGTATTCGAACAGGGCGGCGTAGAAGTCGTACTTCTGCTCGAACAGGCGCTCGAAGCTCACCCCCACCAGCTTGTTGAACAGCGCGCGGACGAAGCCGTCGCGCTTCTCCAAGCTGCCGGTGACGTATTCGCTGAGGCGGTCGAACAGCGGCACCTTTTCGCCGTCGTCGGTCTGCACCGCGAAGATGTCGTTGTTGGCCACGGCGATGGCGATCAGGGTGTCGTCCCACAGCCTGGCGAAGCCGGGTTCGCTCTGGCGGTTGAACAGGCTGGGGATCAATTGGTCGGCGGTGAGGCGCGGGGTTTCCGCAGGCAGCATGTCTTGCAGGTCTTGCTGCGCCTCTTCGGGCAGTGCCTGCCAACCGACGATCCAGTCATCCACGCCGGCCAGCGCCGGGCAAGCGCGCTTCATCTCGTAGGCGAACTTGTCGCACAGCAGCTTGTACAGAAAGGTCTGCACGATGATCTTGTATTCGTTGCCGTCGTTGCCGAGGCCGGCGCTGGCGCACACGGCCTTGAGGCCATCGATCAGGTCGCGGGTTTGTTGCTGGTAGCTGGGATTCATCGGGTCCGGGAATGTCGAAGGTTCGGTTTCAGTGGTAGTCGTCTTCGCGCTGGTGGCGGACGGCGAGGATGGTGAGGGTGTGCTCGTCTTCGATGTCGAACAAGGCGACGTAGCCGGCGTAGCCGAAAGGGATGACCAGCTCGCGCAGGAAGGGGTTGGCGTCGTCCACCTTGCGGCAGGAAAACGGCATGTCCGCCAGAAACGCGTAGCCGCGCTCGATCGCCGCGCGTGCGCGCAAGGCCGCGGGGTAGTCCACGGGTGCGAGGAAATCCAGCAGGCGCTCGAGATCGTGCTGCGCGGCCTGACTGATCCGGACCCGGAAACTCACTGGGCGTCGGGCTTGTGCTTGGCGAGAATGGCATCCAGGCCCGCGAGCGATTCATTGACCGTGAAGTACCCACCTGTGCGCTTGGCGTCTTCCCGCGCCGCCAGACCGCGGGCGATGAACTCGGCTTGCATGTGGCGGCGATTCACCTCGTCGCGCAGGGACTGTTCCATGAAACTGGACAAGGTCTCGCCCTCGCGCAGCACGGATTCGGCTGCCTGGCGCAGCTCGGGAGCGACACGCAGGGGCGGCAAGGTGGCGGTTTTCATGGCGGCATCCTCTTGCATAGCATTTGCGATGCAACCCTAGCACGGTCGACGCCGGGCCGCCAGAAACGGGGGTTCATCCCCGCTCGAACGGCAGGCGCCCTTGGGATTCGCCCAGGTATTCGCCCACCAGCAGCCGCTGGATCAGGCGGCGGGTATCGGCATCCGGCTCGGGCGGCTTGTCCTGGAAGTGACGCATCACGATGGGCATCACGCTGCGCTCGAAAAACGCCGGGTTGCCCAGCAGTTCGCGGTTGCCCAGCACCGCGCCGTCCATGTCGCGCTTGATGCCGACCAGCGCAGCGTGCAGGCGGGTCTGGTTGTCGCCCAGGCGGTGCGAATCCAGCAGGCGCTTGTGCACGCGCATCAGCTTGCCGTCGCCGCCGTAGCGGGCGGCCAGGTTGGCGTTGGCCTGGTTGAGTGCGCGGGCGTGCTGTTCGATGTCGCGCAGCGCAGTGATGTTCGCCTGCATCTCCTGCTGGCTCACTTCGCTGAGTTTCTTGGCCTTGAACAGGCGCTCCAGCTCGTCCTTGAGGCTGATCCACGCCGGGTCCTGCGGGTCCTGGGTGGAAGCCAGGGTTTCGCGGGTGCGGCGCAGGATGTCCTTCAGCTCGTCGGCCAGCTTCAGTTCTGCCTCGCCGATTTTCTCGAACTTGAAGATCACGTCCTCCAGCGCCTGGTTGAGCAGGCCGGAGGTGTCGTCGGCGTGCTCCAGTTGGTGCTTGAGATTGAGCGCGGCCAGCGCGTTCTGCGCTTCGATGTGCAGAAGGCGCAGCTTGCGGAAATCGAGCACGCCGGCGAGTTCCCCGTGGCCGCCGAGGCGGATCAGGTTGTACAGCTCGCGTGCCTGGGTGAGCGCCTTGACGATGGCGAGCAGTTGCTGGCGGTCATGGATCTGGCCGACCTGCTGCGAGAACAGCTCGGCGTCGTCCAGCGAAAAGGCGAACAGCGCCTCGCGGATGGCCTCGACGCTGGCGCGGATCTCGGCCTCGCTCATGAACAGCTGGCTGTAGTGCTCGATCTCGTCGCCCAGTTCGGCGGTGAGCTCGTCGTAGTAGTCGCGGTTGGCCTTGTCGAATTCGGCCTGGATGTCGGCAAAATCCACCACGTAACCGTAGCGGAACTTGCCGTAGCGGCGGTTGACCCGGGTGAGCGCCTGCAGCAGGTTGTGGTTCTTGATGACGCGGCCGAAGTAGAGCTTCTTGAGCCGCGGCGCGTCGAAGCCGGTGAGCAGCATGTTGTAGACGAACAGCAGGTCGATCCGGCCCTTCTTGTAGGCCTTGACCTGGTCTTCGCGCGACTGCTTGTCGCCCTCGTCGTGCAGGATCAGCGCGGCGCTGAGCGGCTGCCTGGCGTAATGGGCGGCATCCTCGGCCACGCGACCCTGCCGGTAGGCGTCGTCGTTGGCCGCCTCGGCCACGCTGGGCCGCGCCTCCCGTTGCATGAGCTGCTGGAACTGGCGGTGCAGCTCGCGCGCCTGCTCGGCGCTGTCGCAGATCACCATGCCGCCGATGCTGTCGTCGCCGAAGGTGATCCGGGACTGCACGAAGTCACGCAGGATGTAGTCGAGCATGGCGCCGACGAAGTGCTTGTGGGCGTACAGCGCCTTGCGCTCGATGCCGCCCTGTTGCACTTCGATGTGCGCTAGCGCCTGCTGCAGCTGCATCTTGTAGCGGGTGGCGATTTCCTCGCGGATCAGGCGCAGCGTGTAGCCATCGGCGATCGAAGCGTTGTAGTAGTACTTGTGGATGTAGTCGCCGAACAGCGCCTTGGACTGCAACTGCTCGCCGATCAGCGGCGTGCCGGTGAGGCCGATCTTGATCGCGCTGCGATCAGACTGTTCCAGGTTGGCGAGGAAGCTGCCTTTCGGGTTGTAGCTGCGGTGCACTTCGTCGAGGAAATACACGCGCTGCACGGCAAGGTTGTAATCCTGCGCGGCGGCGACGTCCGGGTCGTCCTTGAACTTCTGGATGTTGACCACGGTGATCTCGGCCGCGCCCCGGTCGTTGCGGGCGGCTCCGCCCTGTTTGATGTCGCGGGCGAACACGTCGCGGCTGTCGATCACGTGCACGGTGAGGCCGCGCAGGCGGAATTCGTCGCGCGCCTGCTTGAGCAGATCGAGCCGGTCGACGATGAAATAGAAGCGCGGCACCTGCCCGGTCTGCCGGAACCAGTCGGTGAGGAAGCGCACGTTGTAGTAGGCCAGCGCAGTCTTGCCGCTGCCCTGGGTGTGCCAGATGATGCCCTTGCGCACGCCCGCCGCCAGGCGCTCGGCGATGGCCAGCGTGGCGAACAGCTGCGGGTAGCGCATCACGTGCTTCTGGATGCCCTCTTCCTCGTCCAGCCAGGCGAAGGCGTATTGCAGGATGAAGGCGAGCCGCTGGCGACTGAACAGCGAGGTGAGCAGACGGTGGGTCGGCGTGTCGGCGGCCTTGTTGCGCTCGAACTCCGGCGCGCCCTTGATGCTGACCAGGTTGGTGTCGGTGAGGATGGCGTCTTCGGTGGCTTCGGACAGCGGCGCGATGAGGCCGGCAAGCTCGGCCTGACGCTCTTCGCGGAAGTAATTGAAGTGCGCGTCGCCATAGGTGGATGCGGCGTAGAACGCGCCCTGCACGGGATCGATGGCCGCCTCGTCGTACTCCATGTTGTTGGAGAACACCTGCAACTGGATCAGGTTGAAGAAGTGGCGGAACTTGCGGTTGGCGTGGCGGCGATCCATGCGCCGGCGCTCTTCGAGCACGCCGCCGGGATTCATGCGCTTCTTCACCTCGATGATCGCCAGCGGCAGGCCGTTGACCAGCAGGGTGATGTCGGGGCGGAAGTTGTCCTCGCCGTTCTCGAACGGCAGTTCGGTGACGGCATGCCAGCTGTTGTTGTCGGGATTGTCGAAGTCGATCAGGCGTACGCCCGAGCGTGCGGTGAGGCGCTTGTGGAAGGCCTTGCCGAGGTCTTCGTTCTGCAGGTCCAGGCGGATTTCATCGAGCAGGCTGGACAGGTCCTGGCGATGCAGGTCGGGGTTGATGCGCAGCAGGGCTGCTTCGAGAATCTCCGGAAAAATATTGCTGCGCTCATCGCGACGCGCCTGCTTCAGCGACAGGTAGTCGTAGCCCAGCCGCGACAGATGCAGCAGGGCCGGGATCTTGACTCGCGAATCTTCGTTGAACGTGGTCAAAAACGCTCCCTGCCCTGGGGCGGATCGTCGCAAAGATCGCCGGAGACGTCGTCGCGGCGCGCGCCTCCCTGACGCATTTATGCATCAGGTGCTTTCATCGGCGCAAATTCCGCCCCCCGTGCTCAGCACTCGATGACGTTGACTGCGAGGCCGCCGCGCGAGGTTTCCTTGTACTTGTCCTTCATGTCGCGGCCGGTGTCGCGCATGGTCTTGATGACCTTGTCGAGGCTGACGCGGTGCTTGCCGTCGCTCTTCAGCGCCATGCGACTGGCGTTGATGGCTTTCACCGAGCCCATCGCGTTGCGTTCGATGCAGGGGATCTGCACCAGGCCGCCGATCGGGTCGCAGGTGAGGCCGAGGTTGTGTTCCATGCCGATCTCAGCGGCGTTCTCGACCTGCATCACGTTGCCGCCGAGCGCGGCGGTGAGGCCGCCGGCGGCCATCGAGCAGGCCACGCCGACTTCGCCCTGGCAGCCGACTTCGGCGCCGGAGATCGAGGCGTTTTCCTTGTACAGGATGCCGATGGCGGCGGCGGTGAGCAGGTACTCGATGATGCCTTCGTCGTCCGCCTTCGGGCAGAAGCGCAGGTAGTAGTGGCCGACCGCGGGCACGATGCCGGCGGCGCCGTTGGTGGGCGCGGTGACCACGCGGCCGCCGGCGGCGTTTTCCTCGTTCACCGCCAGCGCATAGAGGTTCACCCAGTCGAGGATGGTCAGCGGGTCCTTCAGTGCGGCTTCGGGCTGGTTGCGCAGATCCTCGAGCATCGCCGGAGCGCGGCGCGCTACCTTCAGGCCACCGGGCAGGGTGCCGGGCGAGCGCAGGCCGCGGGTGACGCAGTCCTGCATGGCCTTCCAGATGGTCAGCAGGCCGGCGCGGGTCTCGGCCTCGGGGCGCCACACGCTTTCGTTCGCCATCATCAACTGCGCGATGGTCAGCCCGTGCTGCTTGCACAGCGCCAGCATCTGGTCGCCGGTGGTGAAGGCATAAGGTTGCTCGGTGGTGTCGGCGACGATGCGATCCTCCGCCGCCTCGTCGGTGTTGACCACGAAGCCGCCGCCGACCGAGTAGTAGTCGCGGCTGGCCAGCTCGTTGCCGTCGGCGTCGTACGCGGAAAAACGCATGCCGTTGGTGTGGAACGGCAGCTTCTGGCGCTTGTTGAAGACCAGGTCGGCCTTTTCGTCGAACGCGATCTCGCGCTTGCCGAGCAGAAGGATGCGGCCGGTGCCGCGGATGCGTTCGAGCGTGGCGGGGATCCGGTCGGGATCGACGGTGTCCGGGTGCTGGCCTTCCAGGCCCAGCAGCACCGCCTTGTCGGTGCCGTGGCCGCGGCCGGTCATCGCCAGCGAGCCGTACAGCTCGGCACGCACGCGGGCGACGCGGTCGAGCACGCCCTTTTCCTCCAGCCAGCGTTCGGCGAAGCGCGCGGCGGCGCGCATCGGGCCCACCGTGTGCGAGGAGGACGGACCGATGCCGATCTTGAACAGGTCGAATACGCTGACGGCCATGGATGCGCTGCGAGGTGAAGGATTGAACCAGCTATTCTACGCGGCGCCCCGATCCATTCGCAGCAGCATGTCCGACCTCATCCTCTACCAGCGCGATTACTGCCACCTGTGCGACAAGGCCCTCGCCGTGATGGCCGAGGCGCACGCGCCGGATTTCGACAGCGAGTGGGTGGACGATTCGCCCGAGCTCGAGCAGCGCTACGGCACCCGCGTGCCGGTATTGCGCGATGCGCGCGACGGGCGCGAGCTGGATTGGCCGTTCGATGCCGCGGCAGTGCGCGCGTTCCTGGGTCTGCCGTAGGGTGGGCACCGCCCGCCGGCTTTTCGACAGGGTGCAAGGTTGGGCAAGGGCGGCGGGCAGTGCCCGCCCTACGCGGTCCGTAGGGTGCCCCGTTGTTGCGATCAGCGGGAGCGTGACTTCAACCGCTTGAGGATTTCCTCGCGCGCCTCGCGCAGGATCGAATCGCGATCCAGGCTGGCGACGACATCGGCGACGGCGCGCTTGGCGCCGGCTTCGCCCCAGGACTTGCCGCCGACCAGGTAGCGTTCGGCGGCGCGGCCGATCAGCACGGTGGCATACCAGCCCAGCGCGCCCTGCGCGGCGGCGGTGACCACCACGGAGAGGCCGGCGCTGATGCCCTTCAGTGCGGAAGCGACCAGCTGCATGCCCCAGATCGCGCCCATCAGTGCGGCCAGCTGCGCCGAGATCACCGCCACCAGCCGGCCGGACTCGGCGCGGGTCAGCGGCAGGCCGTAGATGCGCGAGAGCTGCACCACCATCGCCGCGTCCAGCCCGGCGGCGGCGAGCAGGTCGGCCACCGGGATCGGGTTGAGCGCCACGGCGACGCCCTTGGCGATGCAGTAGTTGTGGATCAGTTTCGCCGCCACGGCCTTGCGGGTCTGCGCGATGCGCGCGCTGACCTGGTCGGTGAGGCGGCCGGCGTAGAGGCCGGCATTGATCGCCGAGAGCGCCTTGCCTTCGCGTGCGGCGATCGCCAGCAGGCGTTCGCGCAGCACCGCGACATCCGCCACGCGGGGTTGTTCGTGGACGTGCTCCTGGCCGCGCGCGTCGACTTCCACCACACGCTGCGGGGTCGGGTGCGCGGCGACGGCCAGCACGTCCTCGGTGCGGACGAGGCCGGCGGTGCGCTGGCGCAGGTGGTCGAGCAGGCCGTCGCGTTCGTCGGCGCCGTAGCGATCGGCCTTGTTCAGCGCCAGCAGCAGCGGACGCTGGGTGGCGGCCAGCGTCTTCAGCGCGTCGAGTTCCTCGCGGGTGAGGTCGCCGTCGCAGACGAAGATCACCAGGTCGCTGACCTCGGCGACGTCGAAAGCCAGCTTCTCGCGCGCCTCGCCGTCGAGCTCGTTGATACCGGGCGTGTCGATCAGCACCAGGCCGTCGTGCTGCGCCTCGTCGAGCACGGCGTGTTCGGCGTCCGTGGTGGTGCCGTGCAGGACGCCGACGCGGAACGCCTCGCGCCCGAGCAGGGCGTTGCCCAGCGCCGACTTGCCGGCGGAGACGCGACCGAACACCGCCACGTGCAGCTCGCCGCGTTCGAGCCGGGCCAGCATGCTTTCGATGCGGCGGAATTCGCCGGCCAGCTCGCTGCGCACCGAAGGCGGGATCGCCGGGTCGTCGAGCAGGCTGCGCAGGCTGTCGGCGACGCGGCTGGAACCGTCATCGACGCGTGCGGTGGGTGCGGTCCCGCGCGCCGGTTCGTGCCGGAGCCGGCTGCGCAGGCGCCGCCACCAGGACGCGTCGCTCATCGAGGGGTCTACTTCGCGGCCAACTGCAGGTGCGCGGTGATCTTCACCTCGGCACCGATCACCGAGGTGTCGGCGTACTCGCCCGAGCCCACGCCGAAATCAAGCCGCTGCACCGTGCCGCTCACGTCCAGCGTGGCGCCGCTCCCGTGCGGAGCGAAGTTCACCTGCAGGCTCACCGGCTTGCTCACGCCGCGCAAGGTGAGCGTGCCGTCGGCGACTACCTGGTTGCCGCTCTTGCGGAAGCCGGTGGTGACGAAATGGGCATCGGGATACTTCGCCACGTCGAAAAACGCCTCGCCGGGTAGCGCCGAATCGCGGTCGCTGTCGCCGGTCTGCACGCTGGCCGTGTGCACGGTCACGTCGAATTTCGATGCGGCCAGGTTGGCCGGGTCGTAGCTGATCGCGGCGCTCCACTGGCCGAAATGGCCCTGGAACGTTTCGCCCTGGAAGGTGCTGCTGAAGCCGAGCGTGCTCGACGCCGGCTGCACGGTGTAGTCCGCCGCGGCGGCCAGGCCGGGCAGGGCGAGGGCAAGCAGAAGAGTGGCGAGGCGTTTCATCGGCGGTCTCCTTCGGGCGGGTTCGCGCGCAGTCGGCCGAACGGAAGCATCCGGCGCAGCACGTTGTCCTGGTCGAACACATGATGCTTCAGCGCGCCGCCGACGTGGGCCAGCAGCAGCAGGACGAGAAACCAGAACAGGTACTCGTGAACGCCGTGCGCGAAGTGGCGCAGCGCATCGTTCTTTTCCGCCAGCGCCGGCAGGTTGAACTGCTTGAACCATTGCAGCGGCTTGCCGGTGACCGAGTTGAACCACCAGCCGCTGAGCGGGATTGCCAGGATCACCACGTACAGCACGGCATGCATCGCGTGCGCCGCCAGCGCCTGCCAGCGCGGCATCGGTTCGTCCGGCGGGCGGCGGTCGAAGGCGCGCCACACGATGCGCAACAGCACCAGCGCCAGCACGGTGAGTCCGATCGACTTGTGCAGCGCCAGCCAGTTGAGCTTGCGCATCGGCGAGCCGGCCAGGTCCATCATCAGGCCGAAGATGCCGTTGCCGATGATCGCCAGCGCGATGACCCAATGGAAGAACTTGCTGACCGCGCCCCATTGACGATCGTTGTTGCGCAGGCTCATGGCTGATCCTTGGTCGACGGTTGCTCGCGGGCGGCTTCCAGCTCCAGCCACACGCTGACATGGGCGCCGATGGAGTTGGGGAAGGCGGTGATGCCGAAGTCGTTGCGATCCAGGCTGGTCGTGGCCGAGAAACCGGCCACCTCGTGCAGTTCGTAGATGGTCCGGGCGGCGCGGTTGAAAGTGAAGGCCAGGTCCACCGGGCGGGTGACGCCGCGCAGGGTCAGCTCGCCGTGCAGCACGCCGTGGTGCTCGTCGTTGCCCGTCACGCCGGTGCTGCGGAAGTGCGCGTAGCGATGCGTGGTGCAGTCGAGCAGCGCCGGCTTGCATACGGCCTTGTTCCAGTCGGCGTCGCCCATGTCGAGGCTGGCCAGGTCGATGTCCAGTTCGGTCGCCGCCGTGCTCCAGTCATCGGGGTCGAAGCGCAACCAGCCACGCGCGATGTGCAGCCGCCCGAACGGCCGCGAGTAGCCGTTGTGGCTGATGCTGAAGACGATCTGGCTGTGCACGGTGTCGTAGCGCCAGGTGTTCTCGGCCGCATGCGCCGCTGCCAGCGGCAACAGCATTGCCGCGAGACTCCACAGCCAGCGGGTTGGAGGCAGACGGAACATGCGCCGAAGTCTGGCCGATCGACGGCCCGACTGCCAGCGCCGGGGGCTGAACGGTGGGTTTCCGTGGTTGATTCAATGAGGAGCGGTTGATCTCGACCTCTGCTCCCTTTTGAGCTTGGGCTTTTGCTCGCCCGCTCCTGCACATACGCGCGGACGGCCACGTCCGCGCCAAGGGCAAAACGTTCAGAACGTGCGCTGCACCGAGTAGTCGGCCAGCGTGGCCAGTGCGTCGCGATGCGCCGAAGGCGGCAGGGTGGCGAGGGCCTCGCGCGCAGCGCGGGCGTGGCGCAGGGCGCGGTCGCCGGTGCGTTCCAGGGCGCCGGAGTCGCGGATCGAGGCGATGATGCGTTCCAGCGAGTCGAGTCCGCCGTGTTCGATCGCGTGGCGCAGCGACTGCGCCTGTTCCGGGCTGGCTCTCTCCAGCGCATAGATCAGCGGCAGGGTCGGCTTGCCCTCGGCGAGGTCGTCGCCGATGTTCTTGCCCAGAGTGCCGGCGTCGCTGGTGTAGTCGAGCAGGTCGTCGGCGATCTGGAACGCGTAGCCCAGTTCCATGCCGTAGTGGCGCAGCGCGGCCACCTGGTCCTCGGGCAGGCCGCCGAGGATGCCGCCCAGTTCGGTGGCGGCGGCGAACAGCACGGCGGTCTTGCGTTCGATCACGGCGAGATAGGCCGCCTCGCTGACGTCGGCGTTGCCGATGTTGAGCAGCTGCAGCACTTCGCCTTCGGCGATGGTGTTGGTGGTGTCGGCGAGGATGCGCATGATGCGCATGTCGTCCAGTTCCACCATCAGCTGGAACGAGCGCGAGTAGAGGAAGTCGCCGACCAGCACGCTGGCGGCGTTGCCCCACAGCGCGTTGGCGGTCTTGCGGCCGCGACGCAGGTCGGACTCGTCGACCACGTCGTCGTGCAGCAGGGTGGAGGTGTGGATGAACTCGATGATCGCGGCGAGCTTGATGTGGTGCTCGCCGCGGTAGCCGGCGGCACCGGCGGCCAGCACGTGCAGCATCGGGCGCAGCCGCTTGCCGCCGGAGGCGATGATGTGGTCGGCGATCTGGTTGATCAGCACCACATCGGAGGACAGCCGGCGGCGAATCAGTGCGTCGACGCGCTGCATGTCGGCGGCGGCGAGGTCGCGCACCTGGGCGAAGTCGGCGGGGCGGTTGGCGTCGGCAGGCATCGAATTCATGGGTGCATCGCAGCGGCGTAAGGCGCGATTATAGGGTCTGCAGGAACTTGCGCCGCGACATGTCGCCGCAAACGGCAGCGCGGGACTCGCCCCTATAATGCGGGCCATGCCCGTCCCGACACCTCTTTCCCGGTGAGCAAACTCTCCAGCCTCGAACGACGCAGTGCGTTGACGCTGGCCTGCGTGATCAGCCTGCGCCTGTTCGGGCTGTTCCTGATCATGCCGGTGTTTTCGCTGTACGCGAAAGCGATGCCCGACGCGACCGGCTTCATGATCGGCCTGGCGCTGGGCGTCTACGGCATCGGCCAGGTGCTGCTGCAGATTCCGCTGGGGCTGCTGTCGGACCGGATCGGGCGCAAGCCGGCGATCACCATCGGCTTGATCCTGTTCGCCATCGGCGGACTGATCGCGGCCATGTCGCATACGCTGGCCGGCATCGTGGTCGGCCGCGCGGTGCAGGGCATGGGCGCGGTGGCCGGCGCCGGCATCGCGCTGGCGGCGGACCTCACCGCCGAGGAAAACCGCGGCAAGGCGATGGGCATCATCGGCGTGTCGATCGGCCTGGCGTTCCTGCTGGCGCTGATCCTGGGGCCGCCGCTGGAGGCGGTCGCCGGCTTGCCCGGGCTGTTCGCCGCCACCTCGATCCTGGCGCTGGTTTCGCTGGCGCTGCTGTGGCTGATCGTGCCCACGCCGGCGCGCGCCCAGGCGCCGGCGGCGGCGGGTTTCGGGGCCGTGCTGGCCATGCTGCGCGACGGCCGCATGCTGGTGTTGAACGGTTCGGTGTTCTTCCTGCACGCGCTGCTCACCGCCAGCTTCGTCGGCCTGCCGCTGCTGCTGGCGAACACCTTGCACCTGCCGGTGAACCGGCACTGGGAGCTGTACCTGCCGGTGATGACGGTCGCCGCGTTCGTGATGGGCGCGAGCCTGCACCACATGCGCGAGGTGGCGCAGAGCCTGCGCATCGTGACGGTCTGCGTGGTGGCGATCGGGCTGGCGCTGCTCGGCTTTGCGCTGTCCGGCAGCCACCTGGCCGCGTTCGGCGTGGCCGCGGCGGTGTTCTTCTCCGCCTTCAACCTGCTGGAGGCCGCGCTGCCCAGCCTGGTCTCGCGGCTGGCGCCGGGGCATCTGCGCGGCGCGGCGATGGGCGCGTATTCGACCAGCCAGTTCATCGGCGCCTTCGTCGGCGGCGCGCTCGGCGGCATTGCACTGGGGCGGCTCGGCCCGGATGGCGTGTTTGCCTGCGCCGCCGCGTTCACCTTGCTGTGGTTGCCGCTGGTGATCGTCGGCTCGCGCCGGATCGGTCGCCAGGCCGCCGGCGAAGCCCAGATCGCGTAGAGCGGGCACCGCCCGCCAGCTCTTCGTGATCCGGCAAACGGCGGGCGGTGCCCGCCCTACGCGATGGACTCGCGCCGGGGTTTGCATTCGCCGATGGGCGGGCCAATGATGGGGACTCGGCGGCTTCGCTGCATCGAGTACGGCTCCGATGGCTCACGAAATCATCGCGCTGATGGCGCAGTACGGCGTGCTGCTGGTATTCCTCAACGTGCTGGTGACCCAGTTGGGCGCGCCGCTGCCGGCCGTGCCCACGCTGGTGGTGGCCGGTTCGCTGGCGGCCGCCGGCGGGCCGCTGGCGCTGGCCGGCACGATGGCCGCGGTGGTGGCGGGCTGCCTGCTCGGCGATTCGTTCTGGTACGTCGCCGGCCGGCGCTACGGTGCCGGGGTGATGCGCCTGCTGTGCCGCATCTCGCTGTCGCCGGACTCCTGCGTGCAACGCTCGGAACTGCGTTTCCAGCGCTGGCGCGGGCAGGTGTTGCTGGTCGCCAAGTTCGTGCCGGGGCTGTCGACCGTGGGGTCGTCGCTGGTGGGTGCGATGAGGCTGCGCTGGCCTGCGTTCATGCTGTTCGACGGGCTGGGGTCGCTGCTGTGGGCCGCGCTGTGGACCGGGCTGGGCTACACCTTTGCCGCGAGCGTCGACCGCGTGCTGTCCGCTGTCGCCAGCGCCGGCACGCTGGCGATCCAGCTGCTGCTGGCGCTGCTGGTCCTGTACGTGCTGGCGCGCTGGTGGCAACGGCGCCGGCTGCTGCACACATTGCGGATGGCGCGCATCACGGTCGACGAATTGCACCAGGCGATGCGTACCGAGCGCGCCCCGGTGGTGGTCGACGTGCGGCCCGAGGCCTCGCGCCAGCTCGACACCCGCGTCGTGCCCGGCGCGCTGCTGGTCGATGCGCAAGGCATCGATCGCACCGTCCACGACATCCCGCTCGACCGCGAGCTGGTGCTCTACTGCAACTGCCCGAACGAGGTATCCGCCGCGCGCGCGGCAAAGGTACTGATCGCCCAGGGTTACCGCCGGGTGCGGCCGCTGCTCGGCGGACTGGAGGCATGGGACGCCGCCGGCTACGGCGTCGAACACGTGCCGGTCGCGGGCGATGCGGTGGACCGGCAGGCGGCAGGTACGCTGGCCTGAGGCGTCGACAGGTACGCACGGCAGACCGGGCCGATACCCACGCTCGTTTCCGCTCCCGGCCGCTGGACTGAGCCCCTCTCGCGGTTATGATAGCCAGCCAGTTTCACCACTCCGGTCGCAACCCCTCGCAGAATTTGCGACCGGCTCAACCGAGGACACATCCATGGCACGTGGCGTCAACAAAGTCATCCTGATCGGCAACCTGGGCTCGGACCCCGAGGTACGCAGCACCGGCAGCGGTACTACCGTATGCAGCTTCAGCCTGGCCACCTCCGAGTCGTGGACCGACAAGCAGAGCGGCGAAAAGCAGGAACGCACCGAGTGGCACCGCATCAAGATCTTCGGCCGCCTCGGCGAGATCGCCGGCGAGTACCTGAAAAAGGGCCGCCAAGTCTATATTGAAGGCTCCATCCGCACCGACAAGTTCACCGGCAAGGATGGCGTGGAAAAGTATTTCACCGACATCATCGCCAACGAGATGCAGATGCTCGGCAGCAATGAAGGCGGCGGTGGCGGCGGCTACCAGCGCGAGCGTCCGCAGGGCGGCCAGCGCCAGGGCGGCGGCAGCTATGGCGGCCAGTCCCGTGGCAGCGACGACCGCGGCTCCTCGCGCCCATCCTCGCCGGCTCCGGCCGACAACGGTTTCACCGACGACGAGATCCCGTTCTAGCACTCACGCCGACGGCGACCGTGTTTCCCGACAGCCCGCCCTTCGGCGGGCTGTTTTCGTGAAGGGTGCGCGAGCCACGACCGCGCCGGAGGTAACCCCCTTGTGGCGCAGGCGAAGTAAGCTGGGGTTTCCCGGTTTCACGTTTCTCCGTCCAACGGGCACGGTCGGCCTGGCGTTCCAGGCCGGTGCGATGCTCCCTCACGAGGGTCACGGCAATGAAAATGCGTTTTGCAGGATCCATGGCATTGGTTGCGCTGCTGGCGCTGGCTTCGTCGGCGTCGGTGGCCGCCGCACTCGCGCCCGGCACCACCGCGCCCACCTTCACCGCCCAGGCCAGCCAGGCCGGCAAGCAGTTCACCTTCTCGCTGGCCGACGCGCTCGGGAAGGGGCCGGTGGTGGTGTACTTCTACCCGTCGGCCTATACCGACGGCTGCGATCTGGAAGCGCATACCTTCGCGGTCAACCGCGACAAGTTCGATGCCGCCGGTGCGACCATCATCGGCGTGTCGGCCGACAGCATCGAACGGCTGGACGAGTTTTCGGCGGACCCGAAGTACTGCGCGGGCAAGTTCCCCGTCGCCTCGGATGCCGAGGTCAAGATCGCGCTTTCCTACGGCCTGGAGGCGATTAAGGCTCGCCCGGGCATGAAGGACGTGCGCGGCGTGGCCATCGACCATGCGTTCATCCCGCGCACCACGTTCGTGATCGCCGGCGACGGCAAGATCGTCGCCACCTTCTCTTCCGAAACCGACCACCTGCGCCCGGACGAGCACGTAAAGAAGTCGCTGGCGATCGTGCAGCGGCTGCGGGCCGGCAAGGCGCCCTGAACACCTGACCGGGGTGGCGGCCGCTCCGGCGCGGGTTCAATCGCGCGGCGTGGCGGTTCGCCTGCGCCCTGCGCGCCGGTATTCGCCGGGCGTCATGCCGTAGCGGTGCAGGAACAGCTCGCCGAAGTGAGAGGGCGTGGCGAAGCCCAGGCCTGCCGCGATGGCGGCGATGCTCTGCGGCGTTTCCAGCAGGCGCCGGCTGGCCAGGTGCAGGCGGTGCGTGCGCACGTAGTCGCTCCAACTCATGCCGACCTGCTGCTTGAAGCGCCGGCTGAAATAGGCGGCCGACATCGCGCACAGCACCGCGGCCTGTTCCGCGCCGGGGGCATCCGCGGGGCGACGGCGCAGGCGGTCGATGGCCGGGCGCAGGCGCTGCAGGCCGCGCATGTCGATGGCAAATTTCTCGGCGGCGACCGGCGGTGCAAGTGCCGCCGCGCGCAGCAGCAGTTCGGCCAGCGGCAGGGCCAGGGGATCGCGTGCATCGAGCCCGGCCAGCCAGTCGGCGAGCTGCTGCAGGCGGCGGCCGAGGGTCCGGCCGGGCCTGGCGCAGAACGGTTTGCGCAGCCGCTCCAGTTCGGCCAGGCGCGCCAGCGATTCCCCGGCGGCCGCCTCGATCTGCAGCAGCACCCAGTCGCGCGGCCCGGCGTCCAGCGCGAAATCGTGCTGGTGCATCGAGGGAATGAAGGCGATGCAGCCGGGCATCAGCGCGTAGCGACGATCCTCGACATCGAAATGGCCCGCCACGCGACCGAACAGCACCAGCTCGTGCACGTCGTGGAAGTGCACGAACGGCTCGCTGGCCGCGGCCCTCGCATCCTGGCGCACGCGCTCGACGCGCAGCGGCGCACCCGGCGGCAGTTCGACGGGTTCGCAGATGGGACGGTCGAGATGGGGCAGCGCCATGGGAGGATTGTCGCCCATCGGCTGGGGCGTCGCGTGGGCTTGCGCCGTCGTGCACGCCGAACTCTCAAGTCGTCATTCCGGCGAAGGCCGGAATCGCACTTCGGATGTGCAGCGAAAATATGTCCGGCCCATGGCTTCTGGGAGCCCTTCAACTCCGGCCTTCCAGGCCTACGCTCTGGGTGAACGGTGTCGGAGGCGAATGGCACTCACTCAAGGCTAATACTCAAGAGTCGTCATTCCCGCGCAAGCGGGAATCCAGTGACTCCAGCTTTCCAGTCGGACGAAAAGACGCTGGATCCCCGCTTGCGCGGGGATGACGGCGGGAAGGGTTGTCGGGGCCGGGCAAGAGGGGCGGGCTCTCGTCCACCGTTCGGGTTGAGCGTAGCCCGCGCAGCGGGCGAAGTCGAAACGTCTCGCTGCTGGTGGACCCTTCGACTTCGTCCTTCCGGCCTGCGCCCAGGGTGAACGGTGGCGAGAGTTCTCAGCGCGCGGGCGTACCCACGATGCGCACCTGCATCGGATGCAGGGTGGCGCCGGGCGAGGCGGGCGCGCCGTGGTCCAGCAGGTCGCCCCAGGTGCTGCCGGCGAGGAGCCCAGGATCGAGTCGCGGCTTTGCGTCGACCTTGCCCAGGTTCACCAGCAGCAACGTCCGCTGCGTGCCTTCCCCGCGCAGGATGCACAGCACCGCACTGTCGTCGTCGCACAGGATGCGCTGGCTGCCCGCGGAGATTTCCGCTCGCGCATGGCGCAGCGCGAGCAGCTGCTTGTACCAGTGGTAGAGCGAATCCGGCCGTGCCTGTTCTTCGCGCAGCGAGACACCGTCGTGGGAGCGGTTGAAGCGGTCCTTCCAGAACCACTGGTCGCCGCGGTACCAGATGGCCGAGCCCGGGGCTTCCAGGTTCGCGTCCCAGCGGAACGCCTCGCGCACCGGGATGCCCACCGCGTCGGTGAGCGGGATGCCGCCGGACTTGCCGAAGTTCTTCGGCTGCACGCCGCGCATGCCCAGTTCCTGCCCGTAGTAGATCAGCGGGTCGCCCTTGAGCATCAGCGCGATGGCAGCGCCGGCACGCGCCTTCGCCGGATCGCCGTGCACCTCGGACATGTAGCGGTCGGTGTCGTGGTTCTCCAGGAAAACCAGCTGGCGCTTGCCTGGCGGCGTGGCGGCGTCGGTGGCGCGGATGTTCTCCACGATGGTCGCCTTGTCCAGCGACACCAGCGCGCCGCGCAGCGGGAAGGCGAACACCATGTCGGCGTGGCCGTTGCGCAGCCATTTACCGCCGTAGCCCCAGTCGGCCTGTTCGGCGAGGATGCGCAGCTCAGGCCGGCGCGTTTTCAGCGCGTGGAAGATCGGCGTCCAGAAGCCGTCGAACAGGTTCGTGTCCAGGCCCTTGTGGTCGAGGTCGTCCATCATGTGGTCGATGCGGAAGCCGTCCACGCCGTCGCGGCCGCTGCCGTCGCCGTGCGGGTCGGCCCAGTACAGCAGCAGGTCGCGGAAGTAGTCGCGCACCGCGGGGTTTTCGAGGTTCACCATCGCGATGCCGATGTCGCGGCCGTCGTAGCCGGCCCACTTCGCCTTGCCGAGGAAGGGCTCGGCCACGCAGTGCTGCTTGTCCTTCCACAGCAGGTAATCGGCATGCTTCGCGTGCGGCTTGCAGATCGAGTCGCGCCACCACGGGTGGCCCTCGGCGACGTACTGGAACTCCTGGTCGAGGTAGACCTTGAGGCCCTGCGCATGCGCGGCGCGGACGAAGGCGAAGTAGTCGTCCAGCGTGCCGTAGGCCGGGTCGATCGCCTTGAACGCGGTGGCGAAATAGTTGTGGTAGTACGGCGAGGGCTGCAGCGGCGTGAGCAGCACGGTGGTGGCACCGAGTTGCCTGATGTAGCCGAGCTTCGCGGTCAGCCCCTTGAGGTCGCCGATGCGATCGCCGTCGGAATCGCGAAAGCTGCGGAAGAAGATCTGGTAGAACACCTGGCCCTGCGGCTGGACGGCTGCCGGTGCGGCGGCGCGCGCCGTCGGCGAAGCCATGCCGGCGAGCACGGCGACGGCAAGGATGGCGATGAGCGAGCGCGCGAGGTTCATGGATCGTCTCCGGTGGTGGACAGCACGTTGCCGCTCGCGCCGGAAGCCGCTGCCTCGGAGTACGTCGGCCGTCACGCGGTGGCCACCTTGGCCTCGAACAATATGGGATTCCCCGGCGTGTCGATGACCTCGCCGATCACCGCGCCCGTGCACCAGCGTTCCCGGTCGGTCTGCTGCATGGGGTTGTCCGGCGCCTTCAGGCGCATGTCGCGATCCATGTAGATCACCGTCATCACCGCGCGCGGCCGCGTGGAGCGGTTGGGGCCGGCGCGGTGGAAGGTCCAGCCGGAGTGGAAGCTCACCTCGCCGAGATCGAACGGTTCGTCCACCACGCGAAAGCCGTGCGCCTCCATGTTGGCGGTGATCGCGTGCTCGCTCTCGTCCGAGATGCCCAGGTCGCGACCGAACTCCACGTGCTGGCTGCCGGCGAAGAACGCCAGCGGCCCCATGTCCTGCGGCACCGCCTGCAGCGGCACCCAGGCGGTGATGGTGCGGTTGCTGGCCAGCGGCCAGTAATACTGGTCGGCATGCGCCGGCGTGATCCCGCCGGCCGGCTCCTTGTACAGCGACTGGTCGTGGTACAGCCGCACGCCATCCACATCCATCAGCGCGGCGGCAAGACCGGCGAGGCGCTTGCCGAACACGAACTCGCGCACCGTCTCGCTCTCGCACCACAGGTTCATCACCTGCAGGAACGCGCGGTCATAGGTGCTGCGCTCCTCCAGCGGCCTGGTCTGCGTGTTCAGCGCAATGGTGAGGCGCGTGATCTCCGCGCCGTAATGCGCCAGCTCCGCGGCATTGAACACCTGCTTGAGCCTGATGAAGCCGTCACGCCGATAGTCGGCGATCTGCTGCGCCGTGAGCGGGTAGGGGCGGTCGAGGTCTATGGCCATGTCGGATTCCTGTCGTGTCGTGCAAGCAGACCCGTAATCGTGGGTTTGCTTGACTTGCGCCATGGTAGGAATCGGGAACGCCGTGAACATCGGCGCTGCTTGTCCAATTGGTCCCTAGGACTGTCGGATTCATGACCTTGTGGGCCAGGCTGCCTGCGGCTGAAGCTATCGGCTGTTCCCGTATGCGATTGGTGACTCAACCGCCAAATGCCTGACCAGCGGATCGAAGCCGGTGTCATTGGACGATCGTGAACCGGATCGAGACACTATGTCGAGCCACCTACAAAACCGGAAATGGCGTCAGGGGCAATCCGTGGCTGCCACAGAGAAAGCTGCCTCCAACACCTTCCGCTCACGGCATCGCGAAACTATTGTTGCCGCGATTGCTGTCGGGCAACGCCAGGTCCGGGTCGATCGTGGCGGATTTCAGCTTGCGCATGCCGTCGACGTGGATCACGTAGCTGCGGTGCTGCATCCAGGTTTCCCACGGCACGCGCACGTCCTGCTTGCTGCCGTCGTCGTAGACGAGTTGCAGGGTGGCGGGCAGCACCAGTTGGTCGAGGTTGGCCACGGTGACGTCGACGCCCTTGCGGTAGTCGCCGTCGGTGTAGGCGGCTTTCTGCACGGCCATGTCGAACTGCCAGTTGTGCTCGAACCAGCCGCGCCAGAACCAGCCGAGGTCTTCGCCGGTGTCGCTTTCCATGAAGCGGAAGAAGTCGGACGGGCTGGGATGCTTGTACGCCCAGGTGGCGATGTAGCGGCGGAAGGCGGGGTCGAAGCGGTCCGGGCCGATGATCTGCTCGCGCAGCAGCACCAGGCCGAAAGCGGCCTTGAAGTAGGTGATCGGGTGGCGGTATTTCTCGGCGATCGCGTCGGCGTAGGTCAGCGGCGGCGGCGCGTCGGCATCCTTCAGGATGGCGGCGATCTGTTCGGCCGGGGTGCCCTTGCCGGGAGCGTATTCGCTGTCGCGCTTGGGCGCGTACTTGCCGCCGTCGAAGGCCTCGGCTTCGTACACGTCGACGAAGGTGTTGAAGCCTTCGTCCATCCACGCGTCGCGGCGCTCGTTGCTGCCCACGATCATCGGGAACCAGCTGTGGCCGATCTCGTGGGCGATCAGCATCTGCAGGTTCTTGCCCGCGGCCTTCTTGTGGTCGAAGGTGATGCCCGGGTATTCCATGCCGCCGGCGGTGCCGGCTTCGTTGATGGCGACGGGGTACGGATACGGGTAGTAGGTGCGCGAGAAGAACTCGACCGACTTTTTCAGGTTCTGCGTGGCCACGCCCCAGGCCTGGTCGCCGGCGCTTTCCACCGGATAGGCCGACATCGCCAGCGCGGTCTTGCCGTCGGGCAGGTTGATGCGCGCAGCGTCCCAGATGTACGCCTTGGACGCGCCGAAGGCCACGTCGCGGGTGTTCTTCATGGCGAAGTGCCAGGTCAGCGTGCCGCCCTGTTTCGGGCGGCTGGCCGGGTCGCCGACTTCGGCGGCGCTACGGATCATCACCGTCGCGTCGCTGTGGCGGGCCTGGTCCAGGCGCCTGCGCTCGGTGGCGGTCAGCACGTCCTGCGGGTTGAGCAGTTCGCCGGAGCCGACCACCAGCATGTCCGCGGGCACGGTGACGCGATAGTCGAAGTCGCCGTATTCGAGGTAGAACTCGCTGTTGAGGTAGGGCTGGGTGTCCCAGCCGCGCAGGTCGTCATAGACGGCCATGCGCGGGTACCACTGCGCCATCTCGAAGATCTCGCCCTGCCTGTTGGCGTTGACGTCGGTGCGCCCGCCGAACTCGCCGGGCACGGTGTAATCCCAGCTGATGTGCAGCTTGAGCCGGCCGCCGTGACCCTTGAGCGCGGTGGGCAGGGTGACCTGCATGCGGGTGTCGCTGATCACCCAGTGCGCCTTCTGCCTGTGGCCGCCGGCGTCTTCCACCTCGACCGAGCGGATGTGCTCGCCGCTGGTGAACTCGGTGGGGAACTTGCCGCCGCCGAACGCGCCGCGCGCATCCTTGCGGTAGCGGTTCTGTTCGATCTGCAGCCACAGCACGTCCAGCGTGTCGGGGCTGTGGTTGGTGTAGCTGATCACTTCGCTGCCGCTGAGCTTGCGCGTCGACGGATCCAGCGTCGCCTCGATGCGGTAGTCGGCGCGGTTCTGCCAGAACGCCGGGCCGGGCTTGCCGCTGGCATCGCGCATGGCGTTGGCCGGCTGCGGGTAGGTGTACGGGGCGAAGGTCTGCAGCGGGTTGAACGCAGGTGCAGCCGTGTCGGCGGCGAAGGCGGGCGACACCAGCAAGGCGGCAAGCGTGGCGGCGAGGGTGCAGGTGAGTTTGTTCATGCGCGGCCTTGGGAAGGGGGCGTGGTGTGTTCGCGGCGACGATGCAGCGCCAGCAGTTCGTGGCAGGCACCCATGGTGTGGTAGTCGGTCTTGCCGGCCGGGCTTTTCTCGTCGCTGATCTTGCGGTTGTCGGGGGTGAGGATGCGGTACCAGGCGCCATGCCGGTGATCCACGAAATGCTCCCACGCGTAGGTCCACAGGCGCCTGTACCAGTCGTCATAGACGGCCTCGCCGGTACGCGCGTGCAGCAGGGCGGCGGCGGCCAGCGACTCGGCCTGCACCCAGAAATATTTTTCGTCGTCGCAGATGCTGCCATCCGGCGCGAAGCCGTAGCAGATGCCACCGTGTTCGTCGTCCCAGGCGTGGGCCAGGGCGCGGTCGAACAGTTCCTTCGCGCGCGGCAGCAGCCAGTCCTGCGGCGTGCCGCGCGCAGCCAGCAGCGGCTCCATGATCAGCAGCAGCTTGGCCCATTCGGTCTGGTGGCCGGGCTGGAAGCCCCACGGCTTGAACAGGTTCTTCGGGTCGTCGCGGTTGAATTCGCGGTCGATGTTCCAGTGGCGATCGTAGTGTTCCCATACCAGGCCATCGGCCTTGGCGGCCTGGTCGCGGGTCATGCGGTCAGCGAGGGTGAACGCGCGATCGAGGTAGCGCGGCTCACGGGTGGCCTGGTAGGCGGCGATCATCGCCTCGCACATGTGCATGTTGGCGTTCTGGCCGCGGTAATCGCTGAAATGCCAGTCGGCATCGGCCTCGTCGCGGTACAGCCGCGCGTCGGCCTCCCAGTAGCGTTGCTCGAGCAGGTTCCAGGTCTCGTCCATCCAGCCGCGGGCTTCCTCGATGCCGGCCTTCAGCGCGGTGGCATAGGCCAGCAGCACGAAGGCGACGCCGTAGGCCTGGTTGGAGCTGTCTTCCGGCCGGCCGTCGCGGATGGTCCAGTGATAGCCGCCGTTGGCGGGGTTGCGATGGACCTCGCGCAGGTAGCGCAGGCCGTGCCGCGTGGCCTCCAGGTATTCGGGGTTGCCGAAGGCCAGCCATGCCATCGCGTAGTTGAAGACGAAGCGCGTGCTGCTGACCAGGTGGCGATGACTGCGGTCGTAGATCGTGCCGTCGTCCTTGAAGTAGTGGAAGAAGCCGCCTTCCGGATCGATCGCGCGCGGATGGTAGAACGCCATCGTCTGCGCGATGTGGCTGCGCAGGAAGTCAGGCGAGCGGAAATCGGGTGCGGCAGTCATGCCTGCTTCTCCATGAAGTCGAGCACCTCGGCGCCACTGGGCATCGCGGCGAACGAGCCCTGGCGGGTGACCGTGAGCGCGCCGCAGGCGGCGGCGAAACGCAGCATCGCGTGCAGCCGCGGCAGCTGGCTCACCAGGTGGTCGAGCCGGTCGGGCGTCGCGTCGAGTTCGGCCAGGCGGCACAGCAGGCCGCCGACGAAGGCGTCGCCGGCGGCGGTGCTGTCGACCACGGTCACGGCGTAGCCCGGCAGCTCCCCTTCGGCATCCGGATGGAACCAGCGCATGGGCCGCGTGCCGTCGGTGACCACCAGCAGCCGGGCGCGACCGCGCCACAGGCGGTCCAGCGCGGCCTGCTCGCCGTCCGGTGCCAGCCACGCGAATTCCTCGGCCGAGAGTTTCACCACGTCGGCCAGATGCAGCGCCGGCCACACCTGCGTCAGTGCATCGGCGCCGGCCGGCCACAACGCAGGGCGCAGGTTGAGGTCCATGCTGACCAGCGCGCCGGCGCCGTGCGCGCGCTGCATGCCTTCGCGAGTCGCGTCGGCGATGGCCGGCCCGGTCAGGCAGTTGGAGCAGACGTGGAACACCGCCACGTCGTCGAATGCCCCGGTGCGGAAATCGGCAACGCGGAATTGCAGATCGGCCGTGCGCTCGCGATGGAAGATGAAGCTGCGCTCGCCCGCGGCATCCAGCGTGACCAGCGCGAGCGCGGTGGGTGCGGCCGTGCGTGACACGTCCGCCGTGCCCACGCCGGCGCGTTGCAGGCCATCCAGCAGGAAGTCGCCGAAGCGGTCGGTAGAGAGCATCCCGGCGAAGCGCGCGTTGCCGCCCAGGCGCGCCACCGCCACCGCGACGTTCGCCGGCGCGCCGCCGGCGAACGGAACGAAGCTGGCGGCGAAGCCGTGCGCGTCGACGCCGCTGGCGTGCAGGTCGATCAGCGCCTCGCCGAAACAGAGGATCGGCCGGGGCGGGGCGGGATCAGTCGACACTGCTGCGGATCTTCGAGCCGCTGATGCCATAGAACACGATGTACAGGTAGCACAGCAGCGGCAGGAAGAACGCGTGCTGCAGGCCGATGTGGTCGGCCAGCACACCCTGCAGCTGCGGGATCACCGCGCCGCCGACGATGGCCATGATCAGCAGGCTCGATGCCTTGCTGGTCATCGGGCCAAGCCGCTCGATGCCGAGCGCGAAGATGGTCGGGAACATGATCGAGTTGAACAGGCCGATCGCGATGATGCTGTACATCGCCGTGGTGCCGCTGCTCAGCATGGTGGTCAGCACCAGCAGCGCGTTGATCGCGGCGAACGTGGCCAGCAGCTTGCGCGGCGAGATCCTGGCCATCAACGCCGAGCCGACGAAACGGCCGAGCATGGCACCGCCCCAGTACCACGAGACGTACTTCGCCGCCTGCTGCTCGCTCATGTGGCCGATGTCGGGCATCGACAGGTAGTTGACCATGAAGCTGCCGATCGACACCTCGGCGCCGACGTAGAAGAAGATGCCCAGCACGCCGAACAGCACGTGCGGGTGGCGCAGCACGTCGGCGAAGCCATGGCGGCCGTGATCGTCCTTGTCGGTGGACTCGGTCAATGCCGGCAGCCGGAACATCCACACGAACAGCGCCAGCAGGAACAGCACCACCGCCAGCCCGATGTACGGGAACTGCACCGCCTGCGCCTGCTGGGTGTCGTAGAGCAGGCGTTGCGCCGGTTCCAGCGCGGCGAGTTCCTCCGGGTTCTTGACCACGTTGGAGAGAATCAGCAGGCCGCCGAACAGCGGCGCCAGCGTGGTGCCGAGCGAGTTCAGCGCCTGTGCCAGGGTGAGCCGGCTGGAGCTGGTCTTCTCCGGGCCGAGCAGGGCCACGTACGGGTTGGCGGCCACCTGCAGCACGGTGATGCCGGTGGCCAGCACGAACAGCGCGCCGAGAAAGGCGGAGTAGAGGTGCAGCGCCGCGGCCGGCCAGAAGCCCAGCGCGCCGATGCCGGCGATCGCCAGCCCGGCCACGATGCCCTTCTTGTAGCCGAGTGCCGCCACCATGCGCCCGGCCGGCATGCCCATCAGGAAATACGCGCCGAAAAAGGTGAACTGCACCAGGATCGCCTGCGCGTAGTTGAGCTGGAAGATCGACTTCAGGTGCGGGATCAGGATGTCGTTGAGGCAGGTGAGGAAGCCCCACATGAAGAAGATCGTGGTGAGCACGCCCAGCGCCAGCCAGCTGCTGGTGTAGGGCGCGCGGGGCGCACCGTGGTCCGGCGCGAGGGGAGTGGGGCGGGGCGGCGTAACGACAGGGGCCATGGCGATTCCGGTACGGGAGGCGGTCGGGCGTGTGTCGCTCGGCGGGCAAGCAACCGGGGCAATGTAACCGTTTCCATGCGCCGACCGATCACGCGCTGCAACATGCCCGCGCGGGTGCTACTTTCGCAGCTTGCCCCGCTGCGCCGAGATCGCCATGACCCTCCGCATCCCGATGTTGTTCGCCCTGCTGGCCTGTGCCGCCTGTCCGTCCGCACTGGCCGCCAGCGGCCACGCCGGCAGTGTCGATCCCCGCATCGGCACCGGCGGCGACGGCCACACCTTCCCCGGCGCCACCGTGCCCTTCGGCATGATCCAGCTCTCGCCCGACACCGCGATGCCGGACTTCAAGCACGCCTACAAGTGGGCCGCCGGCTACCAGTACGGCGACAGCAGCATCATGGGTTTCTCGCACACGCATTTCTCCGGCTCCGGGCATTCGGACCTGGGCGACGTGCTGGTGATGCCGATCGCCGGCGACGTGCGGCTGGAACCGGGCGACCCGGCCACACCGGGCAGCGGTTATCGCTCGCGCTTCTCGCACGACAGCGAAGTGGTGCAGGCCGGCTATTACGCGGTGACGTTGAGCGACTACGGCATCCGCGCCGAACTCACCGCCGGCCGCCGCGTGGGCTGGCATCGCTACACCTTTCCGAAGGACAAGCCCGCGCACCTGCTGCTCGACCTGCGCCCGAGCATCTACGACTACCCCGGCAAGGTGCTGTGGTCGAAGCTGCAGGTGGCCGACGACGGCACCGTCACCGGTTGCCGCACCACCCGCGGCTGGGCGCCGGGACGCGAGCTGTGCTTCGCCATGCGCTTCAACCAGCCGATGACGTCGCGCACGTTGTACGACCGCGAGAGCGACGTCCTCTACAAGGGCTTCAAGGGCCCCGGCAACCAGCCGGTGGACCACGACGCGCAGAACGGCCGCGCGCTGGTCGGCGTGTTCGACTTCGGTGCGCTGAAGCAGCCGCTGGAGGTGAAGGTGGCGATCTCGCCGGTCAGCGCCGCCAACGCGGTGGCCAATCTCGATGCCGATGGCAAGGGCTGGGATTTCGACGCCCGCCGCGCGCAGGCAAGGGCCGCGTGGGATCGGGCGCTGGCGGTGGTCGACGTCGATGCCTCCGCCACCGTGCGCAAGCAGTTCTACACCGCGCTCTACCACGCCATGCTGTCGCCCACGTTGAGCATGGACGTCAATGGCGAATACCGTGGCCCCGACCATGCCGTGCACAAGGCGGACGGCTACGAGTTCTACTCGACCTGGTCGCTGTGGGACGTCTACCGCGCGCAGCAGCCGCTGATGGTGCTGCTCAATCCCGAACGCAGCACCGACTTCATCCGCTCGCTGATCGCCGCGCGCGAGGCGAGCCCGTTCGGCATCCTGCCGGTGTGGGCGTACCAGGGCCTGGAGACCTGGTGCATGATCGGCTACCACGCCGTGCCGGTGATCGCCGACGCGTACATCAAGGGTGTGCGCGGCTTCGACGCGGACAAGGCGCTGCAGGCCATGGTCGCCAGCGCCACCTACGCGCCCTACGGCGACCTGGCCGACTACATGAAGCTCGGCTACGTGCCGATCGACAAGGAGCCGGAGGGCGCCTCCAAGACGCTCGAATACGCCTACGACGACTGGTCGCTGGCGCAGATGGCGAAGGCGATGGGCAAGAACGACGTTGCCGCCACCTTCGGCAGGCGCGCCGGCAACTGGAAGAACGCGTGGGACCCGAAGACCGGTTTCATGCGCGCGCGGCTGGCCAACGGCGCGTTCCGCGAACCGTTCGACCCCACCGCCGCCGGCTACGGCAGCGACTTCACCGAAGGCAACGCCTGGCAGTATTCGTGGTACGTGCCGCAGGACGTGCCGGGCCTGATCGAGGCGATGGGCGGAGCCGCGAAGTTCGTGGCGAAGCTGGACGCGTTGTTCGACGCGAAGGTCGACCCGGCGCACTTCAAGCACGTCGAGGACATCACCGGCCTGATCGGCTGGTACGCGCACGGCAACGAGCCCAGCCACCACATCGCCTATCTCTACGACTACGCCGGCGCGCCGTGGAAGACGCAGGAGAGGCTGAAGCAGATCATGGACAGCCAGTACGCCGCGCGGCCGGACGGACTCTCGGGCAACGACGACCTGGGCCAGATGTCGGCCTGGTACGTGTTCACCGCGCTGGGCTTTTACCCGGTCACGCCGGCCAGCGACGTCTACGCCATCGGTCGGCCGTTCGTCGGGCGTGCCACGCTGCACCTGACCGACGGCAAGGACTTCACCGTCAGCGCCGCGCCGCTGGATGACGCGCACCCTTACGTCGGCGAGGCCACGCTCAACGGCAAGCCGCTGGCCGCCCCCTTCCTGCATCACGCGCAGATCCTCGCCGGTGGCGAGCTGCACTTCCGCATGCAGGCCACGCCCAACCGCCACTGGGGCGTGGGCGCCCCGCCGCAGGGATGATGATTCGCCGGGTCGTGCCAGAATGGGGCGGGCGTTGATGCTGGCCGTCGCGGAGGGCTGGATCGAATGAATTTCCGCAGCTTCATGAGTTGGCGGGTCGCCGGACTGCTGTCGGCCATGCTGATCATCGTCGGCCTGCCGTACGTGGTGACCCGGCTGAACACGCAGGACACCGTGCTGGCCAACAGCTGGGTCACCCACTCGACCGAAGTGCGCTCGGTCGCCTATCGCATCGCCTACCTGATCCGCAGCAGCGAGGCGGCGACCTACCGCATGCTGGTCGGGGACGTCGGCGCCGAGACGCGCGCCGAGGCCGAGAGCGCCGCGGCACAGGTGCCGCAACTGCTGCAGCGGCTGCGTGCGATGACCCGCGACAACCCGGCCCAGCAGGCCCTGATCGGCGCGCTGGAAAACAGCGTTACCGGTCGCCTCACCCTGATGGCTCGTGCGCGCGAGCTGCAGCGGCGCGGCGACGTGGGCCGCGCCGGACAAGCGATGGGCGAGGCCACCGACCTGTTTCCGTTCGCCACCAAGATCGACGGCATCGTCGCCAACGAGGATGAGTTGCTGACCGCCCGCAAGCAGGCCGCCCACCACCGCGAGTTCAACGGCCAGCTGGTGCAGGGCATTACCGCGCTGGCGCAGTTGGTGCTGCTGGCGATCATCGTGATCGCCTCGGAACGGCAGATTCGCCAGCGGCGCCGGGCCGAGACGCGCGAGGGCCGCGCGGTGCTGCGTTCGCGGCTGATCCTGCAATCGGTGCGCGAGCCGATCGCGCTGTTCGACGCCAACCTCAACAGCCTGCTGGTGAACAACGCTTTCGGCGACCTGTACGGCGAGGACCCGCAGCAACCGTCGCGCACGCTCGTCGAGATCGGCGGCGGCGTGTGGAACGACAGCGCACTGCTGCAGCGTTTCCGCGACGTGCTGCTGAGCGACCGCGAGCTGTGGGACTACGACCTGGTGCAGCGCACCGCCGACGGCGAGCAGCGCCACATCGTGGTCAACGCGCGCAGGCTGCAGCAGGATCTCACCGACGAACCGGCGCTGCTGCTCACGGTCAGCGACGTCACCGTGCGCGCGCTGACCGAGGAGAAGGTGATCGAGCTCAATCGCCAGCTCGAGGGCAAGATCAACCAGATCTCCGACATCAACCGCGAGCTGGAGGCGTTCAGCTACTCCGTCTCGCATGACCTGCGCGCGCCGCTGCGCCACGTGGCGGGCTTCGTGCGCAAGCTGGAGCACCACCTGGCCGGCCAGCTCGACGACAAGGCCAGCCACTACATCGGCGTGATCGACAGCGCGGCCCAGCGCATGGCGTTGCTGATCGACGACCTGCTGGTGTTCTCGCGCCTGGGCCGCGGCCCGCTGCGGTTGCAGGCGGTGGACATGCAGTCGCTGGTGGAGGAGGCACGGGCACTGGCCGAATCCTCGGCGGAGGGCCGGCGCATCGTGTGGACGATCGGGCCCTTGCCGATGGTCATCGGCGACGCCAACATGTTGCGCACGGTGTGGCAGAACCTGCTCGGCAACGCGGTGAAATACACCGGGCGCCGTGAGGTGGCGCGCATCGAGGTCAGCGCCGGGCGCAGCAGCCGCGGCGATTACGAGTTCGAAGTGGCCGACAACGGCGCCGGCTTCGACATGCAGTACGCGGACAAGCTGTTCGGCGTGTTCCAGCGCCTGCACCGCGCCTCGGATTTCCCGGGCAACGGCATCGGCCTGGCCAACGTGCGGCGCATCATCACGCGCCACGGCGGCAAGGTCTGGGCCGAGGCCGTACCGGACCAGGGCGCCACGTTCCACTTCTCGCTGCCGGCCATCGACGTGGCCGGGGCGCAAAACGGAGAGTCAGCGGCATGAACAAGAAAGAACTGCGCACCGTGCTGCTGGTCGAGGACAGCCTGGCGGACGCCGAGATGGCGATGGACGCGCTGGCCGAAGCCCACCTGGCCAATCCGGTGGTGCACGTCGAGGATGGCGTGGAATGCCTCGACTACCTGCATTGCACCGGCGCCTGGGCCGGGCGCGATCCGGGCGACCCGGCGGTGGTGCTGCTGGACATCAAGATGCCGCGCATGGACGGACTGGAAGTGCTCACCCGCATGCGCCACGACGAGCACCTGCGGCGCGTACCGGTGGTGATCCTGTCCTCCTCGCGCGAGGAGAGCGACCTGGCGCGCAGTTGGGACCTCGGCGCCAACGCCTACGTGATCAAGCCGGTGGACGTGGACCAGTTCTTCGAGGCCGTGCGCACGCTGGGCCGGTTCTGGGCGGTGCTGAACGAGGCGCCCGAGGCGAATTGACGCATGAACAGACGCGCCCGGGCGGTCGCCCGCGGTGTAGACAACGATGGCCGCACGGCCAGTGACGGAGAACCCCATGCCCAACCGGCAGATCAAGTCGATGCCGACGATACGGGTGCTGCAAGTGGAGGACAGCGAGCTCGACGCCGAGCTGGTGCTGGCCGAGCTGGACGCCGACGGCATCCCGCACGAGGCGCGGCTGGTCGACGATGAAGCCGGCTACCTGGCCGCGCTGGACGAGTTCGCCCCGCATATCGTGCTGTCCGACCTGAGCGTGCCGGGTTTCTCCGGGCAGCGCGCGCTGGAGCTGCTGCGCGAGCGCGACGAGGACCTGCCCTTCATCTTCGTTTCCGCGACGCTGGGCGAGGATGCCGCCATCGAGGCGCTGCGCAACGGCGCGACCGACTACATCCTCAAGCAGAACCCCGTGCGCCTGGCCAGTGCGGTGCGTCGGGCGCTGGTCGAGGCGGATGCGCGCAAGGCCAACCGCCGCGCCGAGGCCGACCTGATCCGCGCGCAGCGTTTCGAGAGCCTGGCGATGCTCGCCGGCGGCCTCAGCCACGACCTGCGCAACCTGCTGCAGCCGCTGTTGCTGGCCGGTGACAGCCTGCGCGACTACCAGGACGACCCGCGGCTGATGCGGCTGGGCAACCTGGTGCGCGATTGCGGCAAGCGCGGGCTGGAGATGGTGCACTCGATGCTTTCCTTCGCGCGCGGCGCCCGCCGCGCCGAGCGCGTGCGCGTGGGCACCCTGATGAGCGCGTTCGGCCTGCTGATGCAGGGCAGCGTGCCCCGTTCGGTGGTGATGGACCTGGCCATCGACGACCCCGAGCTGGCCTTCGAGGGCAACCACACCGAGCTGCAGCAATGCCTGCTCAACCTCTGCCTCAACGCGATCCAGGCGATGCCCGACGGCGGCAACCTGCGCATCGAGACCAGCCAGCAGCGGCTGGCCGACGACTTCTTCCTGCCCGAGGAGGTGCCGCACACCGGCTGCTACCTGCGCATCAGCGTGATCGACTCCGGGCCAGGCATGGACCAGGCCGTGCTGGAGCACCTGTTCGAACCGTTCTTCACCACCAAGGACGCCGGCACCGGCCTGGGCCTGATCTCGTGCAAGCGCATCGTGGCCAGCCACGGCGGCGTGATGCGGGTGGACAGCAAACCCGGCAGCGGCACCCGTTTCGACCTCTACATCCCGCTGGACGAAATGGAAGCCGACGCCGAGGCGATGGACGACATGCAGAGCCTTGAAGGCGCCGCCGAACGCGTGCTGGTGGTGGTGGAGGAGGCCGGCCAGCTGTCGCTGCTGTCCGATACGCTCGATGCCTACGGCTACCAGGCGCACGCCAGCCAGAGCGGCACCGCCGCGCTGCAGTGGATCGAGGCCGGCGGCCTGCCCGACCTGGTGCTGCTCGACGCCGACATGAACCTTTTCACCGGCGTGCGCACGCTGGCCGCGCTGGTCGAACAGGGTTACCAGGGCGGCGTCGTGCTGCTCGCCCGCCCGGACGCGCCACCGGACCCGCAGGAACTGCCCCCGCTGGACAACCTGCAAATCGTGGACAAGCCGGTCAGCACCGCGGCCCTCCTGCGCGCGCTGCGCAAGGGATTGGAGGGCGACGACTCCGCGTAGCCCAGGCACGGCGCGCCGCTTTGCGGTCCGCGTGGCCGGAGCAGGCGGTTGCCGCCCTGCGCGGCGGTCGCGGGACATTCCCCGTGCGAACGCCTTCCCTCGTTGCGCGGCGGAAAGCCGTCGCGCGCGGGTAGGCGTCGGGTTGCGCCTTCAGTCGATGCCGAGCTTCTTCAGCTTGTAGCGCAGGGCGCGGAAGGTGATGCCGAGTTTGCGGGCGGCGGCGGTCTTGTTGTAGCGCGATTCTTCCAGCGCCTTGACGATGGCGGTGCGCTCGATGTTGCTGATGTAGTCGTCCAGCCCGCCATCGGCGCTGGGTGCCGCGGCAGCGGCAGCGGCCGGAGCGCCGGCAGTGGCGGCGACCTCCGTCGGCGCCGGGCGCGCGCCGCGCTGGGGCAGCATCAGGTCGGAGGCCTCGATGCTGGCGCCGTCGCTCATCGCCATGGCGCGTTCGAGGATGTTCTCCAGCTCGCGCACGTTGCCGGGGAAGTCGTAGGCTTCCAGCGCATCGAGCGCGGCCGGCGTCAGCCGCCCGACTTCCTGGCCGCTCTTGCCGGCCAGCGACTTGAGGATGAACGCGGCCAGCTGCGGCACGTCGCCGCGGCGTTCGCGCAGCGGCGGCACGCGCAGCTCGATCACGTTGATGCGGTAGAACAGGTCCTGGCGGAACTGGCCCTGCTCGACCAGTTGGCCGAGGTTCTTGTGGGTGGCCGAGAGGATGCGCACGTCCACCGGGATCTCGTCGCGGCCGCCGATCGGGCGCACCGCTTTTTCCTGGATCGCGCGCAGCAGCTTGACCTGCATGTGCAGCGGCAGTTCGGCCACCTCGTCGAGGAACAGCGTGCCGCCCTGGGCGGCCTGGAACAGGCCTTCCTTGTCCGCGCTGGCGCCGGTGAAACTGCCCTTGCGATGACCGAAGAACTCGCTTTCCATCAGCTCGGACGGGATCGCGCCGCAGTTGACCGGCACGAACGGGCCGCCCGCGCGCGGACCGCGCTCGTGGATCAGCCGCGCGACCAGCTCCTTGCCTACGCCCGATTCACCGGCGATGTAGACCGGCGCCTGGTTGCGTGCCAGCTTGGCGATGGTGGCGCGCACCTGTTCCATCGCCGGCGAGTCGCCGATCAGGCGGTCGCCGGAGCCGCCGGCCTTGGCGGCGCCGCCGCCTTCGCGCTTCTCCTCGGCCAGCCGCAGCGCGGTGCGCACCAGGCCGCGCAGCATCTGGATGTCGACCGGCTTGGAGACGAAGTCGAACGCGCCGGCCTTGAGCGCGTTCACCGCCGCGTCGACGTTGCCGTAGGCGGTAATCATCGCCACCGGCGTGTCCGGGCAGGTTTCGGCGATCAGCTCGATGATCTCCTGGCCGTTGCCGTCGGGCAGGCGCATGTCGGTGAAGCAGAGGTCGTAGCTGTTTTCGCTCAGCGCGCGGCGGGCGTCGGCGACGGTGCCGACGGCTTCGACCTGCAGGTCCATGCGCCCGAGGGTGATGGTGAGCAGCTCGCGGATATCGCGTTCATCGTCGATGACCAGGACGGTCTGGAGGCTCATGGCATGTCGCGAGGGGAGGGTGGCTCAAGAATAACCGCGGCCCAAGTCAAGAGCAAAGCCGGCGCGCGGCGTCGGCGGCCTGCCGGAGCGTTCAGGCTTCGGGCTCGCCGTCGCCGGCGCCGCGGTTCATCTGCGCCGGCGTCAGGGTAAGCCGGAAGCAGCTGCCACCGCCGGCCACGCGCACGTACTCCAGCGCGGCCTGGTTGGCCTCGCTCATCTGCTTGGCCAGGTACAGGCCCAGGCCGGTGCCGTATTCGTGGGTGGTGTAGAACGGCTCGAAGATCTGTGCGGCCACCTTGGGCGCGATGCCGGGGCCGCGGTCGATCACCTCGAGGATCGGCACGCCATGCTCGCCCTGGCGTGCGACCACCATCACCCGCGCCGGCTCGCCGGGCAGGCGGCCGTAGCGCAGCGCGTTCTGCACCAGGTTCCACACCACCTGTTGCAGCTGCTGCGGATCGGCCAGCGCGACCACCGCCACGCCGGTGCTGGCGATCGCGCGCAGCGAGTCGGCGCCGAGGTCGTTGCCCTGGCGGTATTCCTCCACGAAATCCTGCGCCCAGTCGCCCAGGTCCAGCGCTTCCGGGCGCGAACGCTCGCGGCGCGACAGCTGCAGGATGTTCTCGATGATCTCGTTGAGCCGCACGCAGTGGTTGTTGATGATCTCGACCATGCGCTGGTCGGCGCCGTCCATGGTGCGCGATTCGGCCAGCAGCTGCGCCGAGTAGCGGATCGCCGCCAGCGGGTTGCGGATCTCGTGGGCGATCGAGGCCGACAGCCGGCCGAGCGAGCTGAGCGTGAGCTCCTCCGCGCGGCGCGACAGCAGCGAGGTGTCGTCGAGGAAGATCAATACGTGCGAGTCGTCGTTCGGCGCCAGCCGGGTGAAGCGCGGCACCACTTCCGGGACGCCGTCGGCGAGCTGGGTGGCGGTTTCGTCGAGCTTGCCCGAGGTCATCCAGTGGTACAGCCGGCGCGACAGTTCCGGCGCCAGCAGCCCGAGGTCGCGCTGGTCGGCGCCGGGATTGCCCAGCAGCATCCAGGCCGATTCGTTGATCTGGTGGATGCGGTTGGCGTCGTCCACCAGCAGCACGCCGGTCTTCATGCGGCGGATGATCAGTTCGTTGATCTGCGACAGGTTGGCCAGGTCGGTGCTGCGCTGCTCGGCCAGCGCCTCGGTGGCGCGCAGCTGCTGGCCCAGCACGCTGCACAGGGCGGTGGTGGCGAAATAGGCCAGGCCGAACAGCGCCGCTTCGAGCAGGTCGCGGTCACCGGCGTGGGGCGACAGCGACCAGCCGAACAGCGAGATGCCCAGCATGCCCAGCGTCGCCAGCGCGGCGAAGAAGCCGGACATGCGCAGCGGCAGGATCAGCGCGCCGGCGCAGAGGTTGACCGCCAGCATCATCGCGATACCGATGCGCGCATCGTGCATCGCCACGATCGCCAGCACCGCGGCGACGACGTCGACCACCAGGGTGGCGGCCACGGCGGTCTTTGCGTGGGCCATGCTGCGCCGGTTCAGCAGCAGCGCCAGCAGCGCGAAGATCAGGTACAGCGTGGCCAGCGTGCGCGCGAAGCCCGGCGCGGCCAGCTGCGGCCAGCCCATGCCGGGCGGGCTGAATGCCAGGGCGACGTACACCAGCGCCTGCACCAGCCTGAAAACATTGAGGAACGACAGCTCGTGGCGGATCGTGGCCGTCCCTGCGCGCGGATCGTTTAACGTAGCTAAGGTAGACACGTAGGCTGCGATTCCGGTGCGGTTGCGGTCGAGTATATGACGCCCCGGGCAAGCCCGGGCGGGGGCCGCGCCACCTTCGTGGAGGCCGGAAAATCGCCGCCCGGCCGGTCGCGATGCGGCCGCGCCCTTTCCATTGCGGCCCGCTTCCGCGAAAATGGGCGGCCGTTTGCTGCGGTTCGGCCCGTGTCCGGCCCTTGTGCCGCGACCGGGTCGTGTGTGATTCCACCGCCGATCCCCTGACCCACGCCTTTCTTCATGCGTGCGGCCGTCATCGTTTCTCCGTTCGCTCGAGGTATCGAATGAATTTCCACGAATACCAGGCCAAAGAACTGTTCGCGCAGTACGGCATCGCCGTGCCGCCGGGCAAGGTCGCCAACTCCCCCGACGCCGCCGTCGATGCCGCCAAGGCGCTCGGTGGCACGCAATGGATGGTCAAGGCGCAGATCCACGCCGGCGGCCGCGGCAAGTCCGGCGGCGTCAAGTTCTGCAAGAGCTTCGACGACGTGCGCGCCGCCGCCAAGGGCATGCTCGGCACCAACATGGCAACCTACCAGTCGGCCGGGCGTGCGCTGCCGGTGAACCTGGTGCTGGTGACCGACGCCACCGACATCGCCCGCGAGCTGTACCTGTCGATCCTGGTGGACCGCGATTCCAAGGCCATCTCGTTCATCGCCTCCAAGCATGGCGGCGTGGACATCGAGCAGGTGGCGCGCGACACGCCCGAAGACATCCACACCATCGTGGTCGATTTCGTCGAAGGGCTGCAGCCGTACCAGTGCCGCCAGCTCGGCTTCGCGATGGACCTCAACAACAAGCAGGTCAACCAGCTGACCAAGATCATGCTGGGCCTGTACAAGCTGTTCAACGAGCAGGACCTGGCCCTGGTCGAGCTGAACCCGCTGGCCGTGCTGGAAGACGGCAACCTCGCTGCGCTGGATGGCAAGGTCAACTCCGACGACAACGCGGAGTTCCGTCATCCGAACCTGGCCGCGATGCGCGACCTGACCCAGGAAGACGCCGCCGAAGCCGCCGCGCAGCAGAGCAACCTCAACTACGTGACGATGGACGGCAACATCGGCTGCATGGTCAACGGCGCCGGCCTGGCGATGGCCACCATGGACGTGATCAAGCTGGCGGGCGGCGAGCCGGCCAACTTCCTCGACGTCGGCGGTGGCGCCACCAAGGAGCGGGTGACCGAGGCGTTCAAGCTGATCACCTCCTCGGACAAGGTCAACTGCATCCTGGTCAACATCTTCGGCGGCATCGTCCGCTGCGACATGATCGCCGAGGGCATCATCGCCGCGGTCAAGGAAGTGGGCCTGAAGATTCCCGTGGTGGTGCGCCTGCAGGGCACCAATGTCGATCAGGGCCGCGAACTGCTGGCCAACTCCGGCCTGGCGATCACGCCGGCGGATGATCTCAACGACGCGGCGCAGAAAGCCGTGGCTGCGGCCAAGGCCTGAGGAGCAATCGAAACATGAGCGTTCTCGTAAACAAAGACACCAAGGTGCTGGTGCAGGGCTTCACCGGCCAGCAGGGCACCTTCCACGCACAGCAGTGCATCGACTACGGCACCAAAGTCGTCGGTGGCGTGACTCCGGGCAAGGGCGGTTCGGAGCACATCGGCCTGCCCGTGTTCAACTCGGTCGATGAAGCGGTGCTGGAAACCGGCGCCGACGCCTCCGTCATCTTCGTGCCGCCGCCGTTCGCGGCCGACTCGATCCTCGAAGCGATCGACGCCGGCATCAAGACCATCGTGGCGATCACCGAAGGCATCCCGGTGCTGGACATGCTGCGCGTGAAGAACGTGCTGCAGCAGCATCCGGAGATCGTGCTGATCGGGCCGAACTGCCCCGGCATCATCACCCCCGGCGAATGCAAGATCGGCATCATGCCCGGCCACATCCACAGCAAGGGCAGGGTCGGCGTGGTCTCGCGCTCCGGCACGCTCACCTATGAGGCGGTGTTCCAGACCACCAACGAAGGCCTCGGCCAGAGCACGGTGATCGGCATCGGCGGCGACCCGATCAACGGCCTGAACTTCATCGACTGCCTCAAGCTGTTCCAGGACGATCCGCAGACCGAAGGCATCATCATGGTCGGCGAGATCGGCGGCAGCGCCGAGGAAGACGCCGCCGAGTTCATCGGCGAATACGTGAAGAAGCCGGTGGTCTCGTTCATCGCCGGCGCCTCGGCTCCGGCGGGCAAGCGCATGGGTCATGCCGGCGCGATCATCTCCGGCGGCAAGGGCACCGCCGCGGCGAAGTTCGCCGCGCTGGAGAAGGCCGGCGTCACCACGGTGAAGTCGCCGGCCGACCTGGGCAAGGCGCTCGCCAAGCTGATGAAGTAGGCGTTGGCGCAGGAGAACAAGGGCCGCGCATTGCGCGGCCTTTTTTTTGGCTTCGGCGCCGTCACGCGCCGGCAACGATCCGCCGCACGATCGGCGGATCTGAATGCAGCGCCCGCGTGGACGGGCCACCCGGCGCGGCATTCCACTACCATTCGCCGATTGAATCCAAGGAATGCTGCGTCCATGGCAAAGCTGCGACTGGCGCTGGCCCAACACGATTTTGCCGTCGGCGCGGTGGCGGCCAATGCCGCCAAGGCGGCAGGACTGATGGCGCAGGCGCGCGAAGGCGGCGCCGCGCTGGTGGCCTTTCCCGAGCTGACCCTGAGCGGCTATCCGCCGGAGGATCTGCTGCTGCGGCCGAGCTTTCTCGCCGCCTGCGAGCGCGAGCTGTGCGCGCTGGCCTGCGCGGCGCAGGGCGTCGCGGCGCTGGTCGGCCATCCGCACAGCGCCGGCGAGGTCTACAACGGCGCCAGCCTGCTGCGCGAGGGGCGGATCGAGTGCACCGCGCACAAGCAGGCGCTGCCCAACTATGGCGTGTTCGACGACCTGCGCTATTTCCGCCCCGGCAACGGCACCACGACGCGCGTGATCGAGGGCGTGAGCGTGGGCCTGCTGATCTGCGAGGACGTGTGGCAGCCCGAGCCGGCCGCGCAGGCCGCGGCTGCGGGCGCGCAGCTGATCGTGGTGATCAATGCGTCGCCGTGGGACGACCGCAAGCAGGCCGAGCGCGAGGTCGTGCTGGCGGCGCGGGCGCGCGAAACCGGCTGCGCGATCGCCTACCTCAACCTGGTCGGCGGCCAGGACGAGGTGGTCTACGACGGCGCTTCGATCCTGGTCAACGGCGACGGGTCGATAGCGGCACGGGCGCCGGCCTTCGTCGACGCGCTGCTGTGGGCCGAGTTCGACCCGGCCACGCGCACGCTCGCGGCGATCGACTGGCCGGTGCCGGCCGACTCGTCGATGGAGGCGACGCTGTACGCGGCGCTGGTCCGCGGCGTGCGCGACTACATCGACAAGAACCGCTTCGACGGCGTGCTGCTGGGCCTTTCCGGCGGCATCGACTCGGCGCTGACGCTGGCGCTGGCGGTCGACGCGCTGGGCGCCCGGCGCGTCACCGCGGTGATGATGCCCACCCGCTACACCTCGCAGCTCTCGCTCGACGGTGCCCGCGCGCAGGCCGAGCAGCTGGGCGTGGACTACCACGTGATCCCGATCCAGGCGACGTATCAGTCGTTCATGGATGCGCTCACTCCCGCCTTCGCCGGCAAGGCCGCCGACACCACCGAGGAGAACCTGCAGTCGCGCACGCGCGGCGTGATGCTGATGGCGCTGTCCAACAAGCACGGCCGCCTGCTGCTCGCCACCGGCAACAAGAGTGAAATGGCCGTGGGTTACGCCACCCTGTACGGCGACATGTGCGGCGCCTACGCGCCGCTCAAGGACGTGTACAAGACGGTGGTGTATCGGCTGGCGCGGTGGCGCAATGGAGCCGGTAACCGGGAACGCATGTCCTCGCCGACATCCGGCTCTTCGACGATGCGCGATTCCCGATTGCCGATTCCCCCCGAGGTCATCGCCCGTCCACCCTCGGCCGAGCTGCGCGACAACCAGGTCGACCAGGATTCGCTGCCGCCGTACGACGAGCTGGATGCGATTCTCGAACGCTTCATCGAGGGTGAGCAGTCGCAGGCGGAGATCGTGGCCGTGGGCCACGATGCCGCGACGGTGCAGCGGGTGGCGCGGCTGGTGTTGCTCAACGAGTTCAAACGCCGCCAGTCCGCCCCCGGCCCCCGCGTCACCACGCGCGCCTTCGGCCGCGAACGCCGTTACCCGATCACGTCAGGGTGGCGTTGAATCGGGACTCCGGGGGGGCGCCCGACGCTCCTGCGCCTGCTTTTCCTATTCCCCATTCCCCATTCCCGGCCGCGCAGCGGCCAAACTCAATGATGCCCGGAGAACGGAATCATCTTGCGCACCAGCGAGGGTGCGTGCGGCCACTTGGGATCGGTGAGATAGGGGTGGTTCGGATAGTTCAGCGCCAGCACTTCGCGGGTCTGCGCAGCCAGTTCCTTGCGGTCCAGCGCCAGGTAGCTGCGGGCGAGGATGGCCAGCGCATCGCCGGTCTGCGGCGCCTGCTGGTAGTGCTCGATCACGTACTGCGAGCGGTCGGCCGCCGCGATGTAGGCCTTGTTCTGCAGGTAGAACTCGGCCACGTTGATCTCGTACTGCGCCAGCAGGTTGCGCAGGTAGATCATGCGCTGGCGCGCGTCGGCGGTGTAGGCGCTGTCGGGGAAGCGCCGCGACAGTTCGGAGAAATCGTCGAACGCCTGCAGGTTGTAGCCCTGGTCGCGGCGAGTCAGCCCGCCGGCGCGCTTGGTGAAGCGCTCGATGAAGCCGCTGGTGCGGTCGAAATTGATCAGGCCGCGCAGGTAATAGGCATAATCGACGTGTTTGTTGGCCGGATAGGTCTTGATGAAGCGGTTGATGGTGGACAATGCCTCGTCCGGCTGGTTGTCCTTGTACTGCGCATAGGCCAGCTCAAGCTGGGCCTGCTCGCTGTACGGACCGGACGGGAAGCGCGCGATCAGGCGCTGGAACGCCCGCACCGCGCCGGAGTAATTGCCCGCCTCCAGGAAGCTGTGGGAGCGGTTGTACAGCGGCTCCAGCGGCATCGTGTCGATGGTGTTGCCCTTGCGGCCGAACATCGAACAGGCGCCAAGCACGGCCACCAGGGCGACCACGGCGAGCAGCCTGGCGGCGTGCAGCGGGAACAACGATGGCGTGGTCGAGCCACTGGATGGGCGCATAGGAATGAATTCGGATGTCGGAACGAACAGGCATGATAACTGAAACCGGTTGCCGCCCGCGGGGGCTGGCATGACCACCATACGGCAGCAGGCGGAGGTTCCGCTGAGTGCAGCAGGCCGTCGCTTCGACCAGGCTTTGGCCGAGATGTTCCCCGCCTATTCGCGTTCGCGGCTCAGCGGCTGGATCAAGGCCGGCGCGGCGACCCTGGATGGCGCCCCGGCTGCGCCGCGGCAACTGCTGCGCGGCGGCGAGCGGGTCGAGCTGGATGTCGAACTGGAAACGGAAGTGCACAGCCAGCCCGAGGCGATTGCGCTGACGATCGTGTACGAGGATGCCGACCTGCTGGTGCTGGACAAGCCCGCCGGACTGGTGGTGCATCCCGGCGCCGGCAACCCGGCCGGCACGCTGCTCAACGGCTTGCTGCACCACGACCCGCAGCTGGCCGAGCTGCCGCGCGCCGGCATCGTGCATCGGCTGGACAAGGACACCTCCGGCCTGATGGTGGTGGCCAGGACGCTGTCCACCCATACCGCGCTGGTCGATCTGCTCTCGCGGCACGAAGTGGAACGCCAGTACGAGGCCGTGGTGATGGGCACGATGGTGGCCGGCGGCACGGTGGACCAGCCGATCGGCCGCAGCATGGGCGACCGCCTGCGCCAGGCCGTGCGTGACGAGGAGGACGGCAAGCGCGCGGTGACCCATTACCGCGTGCGCGAGCGCTTCCGCGCGCACAGCCTGCTGCAATGCCAGCTGGAAACCGGCCGCACCCACCAGATCCGCGTGCACCTGGCGCACATCGGCCACCCGCTGATCGGCGACCCGTTGTACGGCGGCGGCCTCAAGTTGCCCAAGGGCGCCAGTGACGGCCTGGTCGCCGCCTTGCGCGGCTTCCGCCGGCAGGCGCTGCACGCGGAGAAACTCTCGTTCGTGCATCCGGTCACCGGCGAGGCGCTGTCGTTCACGGCCGAGCGCCCCGCCGATCAATTGGCCCTGATCGAGGCGCTGCGTGCGGATCTGGCCGAACACGGTCCGGACCCGTATTGATGGGTCGGTACGCGCCGCCGCCAGCCGTGCGATGCTTGGGGAATCCCCGATCCCCGATCTCCAATCCCGGCCCCCATGACTGAAAGCTGGATCTTTCCCGACTGGCCCGCGCCGCCGCAAGTCCACGCGGCCGTCACCACGCGGCTGGGACCGGGCGTGTCTTCCGCGCCGTTCGAGCGCTTCAACCTCGGCCTGCGCAGCGGTGATGCGGCCGAGGCCGTGATGGCGAACCGCGGCGCGCTGCAGCAGGCGCTGCGACTGCCGGCCGCGCCGCGCTGGTTGCATCAGGTGCACGGTTGCGGCGTGGCCGAACTCGGCCCGCTGCCCAGCGCACACGAGCCGCAGGCGGATGCGGCGGTCTCGCACATTCCCGGCACGGTGCTGGCGATCCTCACCGCCGATTGCCTGCCGGTGCTTTTGTGCAGCGAGGATGGCGGCGAGATCGGTGCGGCCCATGCCGGCTGGCGCGGCCTCGCCGCCGGCGTGCTGGAGGCCACCCTGGCGCAGATGGTCAGCCCGCCGGCGCGCGTGCTGGCGTGGCTGGGCCCGTGCATCGGCGCGCCGTCGTACGAGGTGGGCGAGGAAGTGCGCGCCGCGTTCGTCGCGCGCGACGCGGCTGCCGCGGCGTGCTTCGAGGCCACGCGCCCGGGCCACTGGCGCTGCGACCTGGTCGCACTGGCGCGGCAGCGCCTGGCGCGCGCGGGCGTGACGCGCGTCTACGGCGGCGGCGACGATACCCATGCCGACCCGCGTTTCTACTCGTACCGGCGCGACGGCGCCGCCAGCGGCCGCTTCGCCAGCCTGATCTGGCTCGCTCAGGGCTGATCCGGCGCGGGTTTCCCGGGCGCGCGCAACGCCTCCAGGAAACTGGTGCGCCAATGCGTGATGTCGTTGTGGCGCAGTACCCGCATCATCGCCTTCCAGCGCCGGCGCCGTTCGGTCAGCGGCATGTGCAGCGCCTGCTCCAGGGCGTCGGCGACCTCTTCGGTGTCGGCCGGGTTGACCAGCAAGGCATCGCCCAGCTCCAGCGCGGCTCCGGCGAAACGCGAGAGCACCAGCACGCCGGGGTCTTCCGGGTCCTGGCAGGCCACGTACTCCTTCGCCACCAGGTTCATGCCGTCGCGCAGCGGCGTGACCAGGCCCACGCGCGCGCTGCGGTAGTAGCCGGCGAGCAGGCGGTGCGGGAACGACTTGTTGATGTAGCGGATCGGCACCCAGTCCGGCGCGGCGTACTTGCCGTTGATGTGGCCGGCGCTGCGCTCCAGCTCGCGGCGGATCGCGCGGTACTCCAGCACCGCGCCACGCGAGGGCGGCGCGATCTGCATGAAGGTGACGTGGCGGTGCAGCTCCGGGTCGCGTTCGAGCAGCCGCGCGTAGCCCTGGAAGCGATGCGGCAGGCCCTTTGAATAGTCCAGCCGGTCGACCCCGATGATCAGCGCGATGCCGCGGGTGCTTTCGCGCAGCTGCACGATTTCCTTCAGCCCCACGGCCTTCTGCGCGATCCCGGCGATGTGTTCGGTGTCGATGCTGATCGGGAAGGCGCCGGCGCGGAATTCGCGCCCGCCGGGCATGCGCATGCGCCCGCCCAGGCGCATCACCGCACCGGCCTCGTGCAGGAAATAATCCTCCAGCGCGCGCAGGTCGCGATGGGTGTGCACGCCGATCAGGTCGTAACTGGCCAGTGTTTCCAGCAGCTCGTGGTGGTTGGGCAGGGCAATCAGCAGGCCGGCGGCGGGCAGCGGCGTATGCAGGAAGAAGCCGATGCGGTTCTTCACGCCGAGCTTGCGCAGCATGGCGGCCAGCGGGATCAGGTGGTAGTCGTGGACCCAGATCGTGTCGTCCGGGCCGATCAGCGGACGCAGGCGCTCGGCGAAGATCCGGTTGACCCGCAGATAGCCGTCCAGATGGCTGCGCTGGTAGTCGACCAGGTCCGGCCGGTAGTGCAGCAGCGGCCATAGCGCGCCATTGGAAAAGCCGGCGTAGAACGCGTCGTGGTCGGCGCGCGAGAAGTCCACGGTGGCGTAGTCGATGCCGTGGTCGCTGGCCTGGTGCAGTTCGGCGCCGGTCTCGGCGGCGCTCACCTTGCCGCTCCAGCCGAACCACAGCCCGCCGTTTTCGGCCAGCGCCGCGCGCAGGGCCGAGGCGAGACCGCCAGCGGCGGTCTGGTGGGGCAGTGCGACGCGGTTGGAGACCACGATGAGCCGGCCGGGAGTCTTGCGCGCCATCACATGGCGTCCTCCCAGCGGCGGGAGAGGCGCATCGCCGACTGGATCAGCCCCACCAGCGAATAGGTCTGCGGGAAGTTGCCCCACGGCTCGCCGGTCTTCGGCGCGATGTCCTCCGAGAGCAGGCCCAGCGTGGTGCGCTGGGCGAGCATGTTCTCGAAGGTGGTGCGGGCGCGCTTCTCGCGGCCGGTGGCGGCAAGCGCGTCGATGTACCAGAACGTGCAGATGTTGAAGCTGGTTTCCGGCGCGCCGAAGTCGTCCGGCGCGATGTAGCGGAACATGTAGTCGCCATGGCCGAGCTTGTCGCCGATCGCGTCGACGGTGGCGACGAAGCGGGGGTCGCTCGCCTGGACGAACCCGATGTCGGCCAGCAGCAGCAGGCTGGCGTCCAGCCGCTCTCCGTCGTAGGCGTCGACGAAATGGCCAAGCTTTTCGTTCCAGGTGCGCGCTTCGATGCGCCCGTGCAGCGCGGCCGCCTCGTCATGCCACCAGCGCGCGCGGTCCTCCAGCCCCAGCTCGGTGGCGATGTGCGCCAGACGGTCGCACGCGGCCCAGCACATCGCCGCCGAGTAGGTGTGCACGGCCATGCGCCCGCGGTACTCCCACAGGCCGGCATCGGGCTCTTCGGCCATGCGCAGTGCGGTCTTGCCCAGCTGCTCCAGCCGCTCGAACGTCACCTTGTCGCCGCGATGCTGCAGGCGCTGGTCGAAGAACAGTTGTGCCGAGGCCAGCAGCACCGAGCCGTAGACATCGTTCTGGCGCTGCTGCCATGCGTCGTTGCCCACGCGTACCGGCCCGTCGCCGCGGTAGCCGGCCAGCGTGTCGACCTGCCGCTCGGGCAATTGCTCGGCAAAGGTGATCCCGAACACCGGGCCGAGTTCGGCCTGCCCGCGGTTGGCGACCAGGTTGAAGGCGTAGCGGATGTACTCCTCCATCGAGCGCGTGGCGCCCAGCCGGTTGAGGCCGCGCACGGTGAAGGCGGCGTCGCGCAGCCAGCAGTAGCGGTAATCCCAGGTGCGCCCGCTGCCGGGCGACTCCGGGATCGAGGTGGTCAACGCCGCCACGATCGCGCCGGTGGCCTCGTACTGGCACAGCTTCAGCGTGATCGCGGCGCGGATCACCGCCTCCTGCCACTCGAACGGGATGGACAGGTAGCGGGTCCATTCGCGCCAGTAGTCCAGCGTGCGTTCCAGTGCCAGGTGGATGAAGTCCGACACGTTGCCTTCCAGCGTCTCATCCGGACCGAACAGGAAGTGCGCGGGCTGCTCCAGGCCGAATGGCAGGCCGCGTTCGACCATCAGCGGCGCCACGTCGCAGGTCAGTCGCTGGATGGTGTCGCTCAGCAGGTAGCGGATGTGGTTGCTGCCGGAGGTGGTCTGCGGCGTGCGCGCGCCGTAGTCGCACAGCGGGCGCATGCGGACGCGGATGCGCGGCGAACCGGAGATCGGCGCCACGCGCCGCGCCAGCATTTCGGGATGGTAGAGCCGGCCGGAGGCGCGGTGGCGCGGGGCGAAGTCGGTGATCTCGATCGCGCCGCCCTGGCGGTCGAACAGCCGCGTGACCAGCACCGCGGTGTTGCGCAGGTAGAACTGCTCGGCATGGTCGAAGTGCTCCAGCTCGATGGCCCAGTCCCCGCCGGGGAGGGTCGGCGAGAGCAGGCTGCAGAAGCTGGCGTCGGCATCGAACCGCGGCAGACAACACCAGACGATGCGCGCGTGGCTGTCGACCAGCGCGGCCACGCTGCCGTTGCCGATCACGCCCAGTTCAAGACTGGCGCGAGGTTTCTCGTTCGGATGGTCGGGCATGGGTGGGGGCTCCTTGCATCAGTGCGCCCAGGACGCGGGTCAGCCAGGCGATCGTGGCGACCGGATCGGGCAGGGTGAAGCGCGCGGCGCTGGGATGGCGGTCACCGACGCGGACACTGAGTCCGTGCGCGCGATTGACCGCGTCGAAGGCGTGCTCGTCGGTGAGGTCGTCGCCGAGGTAGACCGGCAGCCGGCCCTTGAACGGTTCGCCTTGCAGCAGTTCGGCGACGGCGCGGCCCTTGTCCATGCCGCCGGGCTTGAACTCCAGCACGCGGCGACCGGCCTGCAGTTCGTAGCCGGGCAGATGGGCGATCGCGCCGATGGCCGCCTCGCGCAACTGTTGCCACTCGTCCGACGACCCGCGGCAGTGCAGCGCAACCGCCTGCTGCTTGTTTTCCAGCTGCACGCCGGCAAAGCGCGCGGCCAGCGCCTGCGCCTCGTGTTGCATGCGCGCCTGTTGCAGCGGCATCACCACGTGGCGGCGCAGTTCGCCGGTAGCCGCACGCAGCTCCACTCCGTGCAGGCCGATGGCGGCCCGGTGCGGGCGCTCGAACAGGCGGTCGATGTCGTCCAGCCGGCGCCCGCTGACCAGCGCCAGCGCGCCGTCGGTCGCCCCGTGCAGCGCGTCGAGCAGGGCGAGCAGCTCGTTGTCCACACGCACCGCATGCGGGTCATCAGCGAAGTCGAGCAAGGTGCCGTCCACGTCCAGCAACAGCGCCCAGGCAGTGTCTGCGGTGGGCAGCGGCGGAGGGGGAAGCGGCGCGTGGGTCGTGGCGTTGGCGGGGTGTGGCGTGGACATCGGGCCGCACCGTAACAGGGTGAATGTGAAGAGCCGGCCATGCGCCGCGTGCGGCCACGGTGAACGGCGATCGGCGGACCGGGCCAGCTTGAATCGGTGCATTCCGGCCACACGTCTGCGCCGTGGCGATTGCCGCCCTACCGATGCGGGGATTCTCGACATGCGAATGGACAAACTCACCTCGCGGTTCCAGCAGGCGCTGGCCGACGCGCAGTCGCTGGCCGTGGGCCGCGACAACAACATGCTCGAACCGGCGCACGTGATGGCCGCGCTGCTCAACCAGCAGGGTGGCTCGACCGGCCCGCTGCTGACCCAGGCGCAGGTCAACGTGCCGATGCTCATGCAGCGCGTGAACGAGTTGCTCGATCGCCTGCCGCAGGTCCGCGGGCAGGAGGGCAACATCAACCTCGGCAACGACCTCAACCGGCTGCTCAACCTCACCGACAAGCTGGCGCAGCAGCGCGGCGACCAGTTCATCGCCAGCGAGCTGTTCGTGCTGGCGGCGCTGGAGGACAAGGGCGAGCTGGGCGCGGCGCTGAAGGCGGCCGGCGCGAACAAGGCGAATCTCGAGGCCGCCATCGAGAAGCTGCGCGGCGGCGAGAAGGTGCAGAGCGAGAACGCCGAGGAGCAGCGCCAGGCGCTGGAGAAGTACTGCATCGACCTCACCGAGCGCGCCGAGCGCAACAAGCTCGACCCGGTGATCGGCCGCGACGAGGAGATCCGCCGCACCATCCAGGTGCTGCAGCGGCGCACCAAGAACAACCCGGTGCTGATCGGCGAGCCCGGCGTGGGCAAGACCGCGATCGTCGAAGGCCTGGCCCAGCGCATCATCAAGGACGAAGTGCCCGAGGGCTTGCGCGGTCGCCGGGTGCTGGCGCTGGACATGGGTGCGCTGATCGCCGGCGCCAAATTCCGCGGCGAGTTCGAGGAACGGCTCAAGGCCGTGCTCAACGACCTGGCCAAGCAGGAAGGCCGGGTGATCCTGTTCATCGACGAATTGCACACCATGGTCGGCGCCGGCAAGGGTGAGGGCGCGATGGATGCCGGCAACATGCTCAAGCCGGCCCTGGCGCGCGGCGAGCTGCACTGCATCGGCGCCACCACGCTGGACGAATACCGCCAGTACATCGAGAAGGACGCCGCGCTGGAGCGGCGCTTCCAGAAGGTGTTCGTGGGCGAGCCATCGGTGGAGGACACCATCGCGATCCTGCGTGGCCTGAAGGAGCGCTATGCCGTGCACCACGGGGTGGAGATCACCGACCCGGCGATCGTCGCCGCCGCGACCTTGTCGAACCGCTACATTGCCGACCGCCAGCTGCCGGACAAGGCGATCGACCTGATGGACGAGGCCGCCAGCCGCATTCGCATGGAGATCGACTCCAAGCCGGAGGAACTGGACCGGCTCGAACGTCGGCTGATCCAGCTCAAGATCCAGCGCGAGATGCTGAAGAAGGAGAAGGACAGCGAATCGAAGCAGCGCCTGGCCGACCTGGAAGCCGACATCGAGAAGCTCGAACGCGAGTTCTCCGACCTCAACGAGGTGTGGAAATCCGAGAAGGCCGCGCTGCAGGGCACGACCAAGGTCAAGGAGCAGATCGAACAGGCCAACCAGGATCTGGAAGCGGCGCGGCGCGCGCAGGATTACGCGCGGATGAGCGAGATCCAGTACGGCAAGTTGCCCGAACTGGAAAAGCAGCTCGCCGCGGCGCAGGCCGCCGAGACGCAGGATTTCAAGCTGGTGCAGACGCGCGTCACCGCCGACGAAATCGCCGAAGTGGTGTCGCGCTGGACGGGCATCCCGGTCAGCAAGATGCTGGAAGGCGAGCGCGACAAGCTGTTGAAGATGGAAGACGAGCTGCACAAGCGCGTGGTCGGCCAGGACGAGGCCGTGCACGCCGTGGCCGACGCGATCCGCCGCTCGCGCGCCGGCCTGTCCGATCCGAACCGGCCGAACGGCTCGTTCCTGTTCCTGGGCCCCACCGGCGTGGGCAAGACCGAGCTGTGCAAGGCGCTGGCCGAATTCATGTTCGACACCACCGACGCGATGGTGCGCATCGACATGAGCGAGTTCATGGAGAAACACTCCGTCTCGCGCCTGGTCGGCGCGCCCCCGGGCTACGTCGGCTACGAGGAAGGCGGCTATCTGACCGAAGCCGTGCGGCGCCGGCCGTACAGCGTGATCCTGCTCGACGAGGTGGAGAAGGCGCACCCGGACGTGTTCAACATCCTGCTGCAGGTGCTGGACGACGGCCGCCTCACCGACGGCCAGGGCCGCACCGTGGACTTCCGCAACACCGTCATCGTGATGACCTCGAACCTCGGCTCGCAGATGATCCAGGACGCGGCGGAAAGCGGCGGCGACGCGGAGGAGCAGTACACCCAGATGAAGGCCTCGGTGATGGGCGTGGTGCAGGCGCACTTCCGCCCCGAGTTCATCAACCGGCTCGACGAGATCGTGGTGTTCCGGCCGCTGGACAAGAACCAGATCCGCGCCATCGCGAAGATCCAGCTCGAATACCTGGAGAAGCGCCTGGCCGAGCGGCAGCTCAAGCTGGACGTGGGCGACGACGCGCTGACCCTGCTCGGCAACGTCGGCTTCGATCCGGTCTACGGCGCACGGCCGCTGAAGCGGGCGATCCAGCAGCAACTGGAGAATCCGCTCGCGCGGCAGATCCTGGAGGGTCGTTTCCAGGGCGGCGACACCATCCACGTGTCGACCGCCGGCGGCCAGCTGGTGTTCCGGTAGCCGCGGGTCAACCCGGCGCGGCGGATGCTTCCGGCGCGCCGGGTTCGGTGTCGGTTCCCGTGTGGAGGCCGCAGCGCAGATCCCGCGCGTCGACCTCGCCCCAGCCGATCAGCTCACCAGTGATAGGCCACCGTGCCGTAGTAGTACGCGCCGCTGAAGCCGAACGGCGACGAGCCCGAGTAGGTCAGGATGCCGTGGAAGTTGTTGGCGGCGCTGCTGCGTTCGGGGTAGGCGTTGTTGAGGTCGTTGGCGCCCACGGCGAAGGTCCAGTTGTTCCAGGCGTAGTTCGCGTTGGCATCGAGCACGAAGCGTGCGCCGTAGGTCTGGTCCGTGGCCGGGTTGTTGCCCAGCGTGGTGAACTGGCCGTAGCGGGTCAGCTGGCCGTGGAAGCTCCAGTTGCCGACGTTCCAGTCGGTGGCGAGGAACGCCTTGGTGCGCGGGGCACCCTTGGTGATGCGGCCCTGTTCGGTGCGGTCGATGATCGGCAAGGTCAGCCCGACCAGGCCCAGTTGCGGCGGGTTCGGCGCGATCGCGCGGATGTCGGTCTTGTTGTAGTTCACTCCGCCGGTGAACTTCAGCGCGGAGTGTTCCAACTGCAGCGGCCAGGTGGCCACCAGGTCGACGCCGCGCGTGCGCGTGTCGACCGCGTTGGTGAAGAAGCGGCCGCCGCTGACGAACGGAATGCCCACCGAGGTGAGGTAATCCTGCACGGGCGTTCCGACCAGGTTGCCGCTGAGGATGATCCGGTGGTCGATGTCGATCTGGTAGAAATCCAGTGTGGTGTACAAGCCGCTGGAAGGGGTCAGCACCAGGCCGAGGCTGTAGTTGCGCGATTTCTCCGGCTTCAGTGCCTGCGCACCCAGCGCCTGCGCGGCGGGGTTGCTGACCGGGAAGGTACGGATCGTGTACGGGATCAGGTTGCCGCTGCCGTCGGCGACGAAGTTGATCGCGGTGCTGGAGTAGTACTCCTGCTGCAGCGACGGCGCGCGGAAACCGTTCGACACGGTGCCGCGCAGGGCCAGCGTGTCGGTCAACGCGAAACGCCCGGACAACTTGGCCGAGGTGGTGCCGCCGAAATCGCTGTAATGCTCGCGGCGCACCGCCAGCCCGGCAGAGAGCTTGTCGGTGAGGTCGCTCTCCAGGTCCACGTAAAGCGCGCGGCTTTTGCGCGAGTGCGAGCCGGCGTCGCCGGGCTGGTAGCCGGGGAACACCTGCGCGCCGGAGCCGGCGTACGAGGCCGCGTCGCCCTGCTTGAGGGTGAACTCCTCGCGGCGGTATTCCAGGCCCCAGGCCACGGACAATCCGTTCGGCAGCATGGCGGGCTGGAAGTCGCGGCTGAAGTCGGCGTTGTAGACATCCTGCCGGTTGGTCAGGGTGCCGATGTAGAAGCCGGTGGGCGAATCCGGGTCCAGCGAGTAGTTGTAGGTGTCGCTGGTGTGCAGCTTCCAGTGGTTGCCGCCGGTGTTGGCGCTGAGGTCGTAATGCCAGCCGGCCACCGTGCCGCGCAAGCCGAGCACTTCGCTGTCGTCGCGGATCGCGCTGTTCTCGATCGGCAGATAGCCGTCCGGATAGACCGCCGCCGCGCCGGGGTAGCTGCTGGCATAGGTCGACAGCGAACGGAAGAAGCCGCCGGCGCTGACGTCGCGCTTGTTGAACAGGCTGAAGGCGTAGAGCTGCGCGTTCGGGGTGAAGTCGTACTGCAGGTTGATCGCCGCCTGCCTGGCCCGCACCAGCGGGATGCCGTAGTGGAAGGTGACTTGCCCGTAGCTGGGATCACCCGGGTAGCGCACGTCGGCACCGGCACGATTGGTCGGGTCCTGGTGGCTGGCGTTCGCGCTCAGGTGCACCCAGCCCTTGTCGCCGAGTTTGAAGCCGCCATCGGCGCCGCCCTGCCAGGTGGTGCCGTCACCCTTGCTGTACTGGCCGCCGGTGAGGCTGAGCGAGCCGTGTTGCGCGCCACCCTTGAGGATGATGTTGATCACGCCGGCGATCGCGTCCGAACCGTATTGCGCCGCGGCGCCGTCGCGCAGTACCTCGACGCGCTCGATCGCGTTGACCGGGATCGCGTTGATGTCCACCGGCGAGGAGCCGCGGCCCAGTGAGCCGTTGACGTTGACGATCGCGGTGGTGTGCTGGCGCTTGCCGTTGATCAGCACCAGCGTCTGGTCCGGCGAGAGCCCGCGCAGTTGCGCGGGCTGGATCGCGTCGGTGGCGTCAGTCACCGAGGGCTGCGGAAAGTTGAACGAGGGCAGCAGCACGCGCAGCGCGGTGGCCAGGTCGGTGGCACCGGTGCCGACCAGGTCCTTCGGCGTCAGCACGTCGATCGGCGCCAGCGAGGTGGCTTCGGTGCGGTCGAACACGCGGGTGCCGGTGACCACCACCGCCTGCAGTGCGGTGACATCCTTGGCGGCAGGCTTGTCCGGCGCGGCGCCGGGGTCCTGGGCGCGCGCGGGCAGGGAGAGGGAAAACGAGGACAGGACGAGGGCGATGGCGGCGGCGAGGCCGCCCCGGATCGGGAATGATTTGGCTTGCATGCGCGAACCCCGGGCAATGGCGAGCATGTAGTCGGCGGGTCCATGACTGCGACCTGGCACGCGCATTCGCTCGGGGATGTGGTGTCGTGCGTCCCTGACGGGCTCGAACTTAGGTTGCTGCAGAATGACCTGTCAAGCGCGGCGCCGTCGGCGCGGCGAAGGAACTTGCGAGGGGCTTGCGCCATCCTCCGCACGAGCGCCTCGCGAACGCATCATGGCGCCATCGGCGCCACGCAAACGGCGACATGATGCAGGCGTGGCTGCGCTCGCGCGGATCGGGCACCGGTGTGCCCGATCCGCATCCGGTGGTGCGCGGCCGGGCTTCGACATCGAGAACCCGGCGACATCTTCAGTCGAGATCCAGCGAATCGCGGTCGCCCTGGCGACGCTTCTGTTCCTTCTGCTCGTAGCGGGCCTCGCAGCCGTCGCGCTTGACCATGGCGCAGTCGAGATAATCGGTGGCCTCGATCAGCGCGGCGCGCACCGCCTTGCTGGCCGGCGTCTTCTCCTTGTGGCCGAAGTCGCCGCCGACGCCGCGGGTGTAGCCGCTCAGGCGAATCGCCTTGTCGGTGCTGCGCCCTTCCACCGTGCGCGAGAACACGACCTCCGAGGTTTCCGCGTCGATCACGCGCAGGTCGATCGCCACATAGGCCTTGGCCTGGCCGCCGCCGACGTGGAAGCCGGCGAAGCTGAGGCCGCCGCCGGTGTTGGAGGTGTCTTCCGTGTACGAGGCGACGCTGCCGGTGATCAGGTACTGCGCACCGGTGATGTTGCCGGTGTGCGGACTGCTGCCCGGGCGCATGCGGTAGGAGCTGGCCAGATCCTGCTCGGCCAGCACGGCGTTGATCTTCTGCCGCTCGATCACCTTGAAGTCGCCGGTGGCGCTGAGTTCGTTGCTGAGCACGTCAGCCAGTTGCGAGCCGACGCCGCCGTGCCACCAGGCGACGGAGTCACTGTTGTTGGTGAAGTCGACCACCGCGACGGTCAAGGTCGGTGCTTCGCGGGCCATGGCGGCGCCACTCGCCAGCACGGCAAGCGCCAGCATGGTGCCGGTGGCAAATCGTCGTGTTCGTTTCATCGTTGTCCCCTCCGCTTGATGGAGCGCTGATAACCCCCTGATTGCCGGCCCTCGCGCCGGCAAGCCGCGGCGCCGACGGCGTGGCCGACGCCGTGGCGGCGCCCACCCGGCTGCACCGCGTGCGGCGCAGGCCATAGTGGCCGTTTTTCGGCTCCCTGTTCAAGCGTGGCGCGCCGTGGACGTGTAGGCGCCGGCCGTGAAACCCTGTCCGCGGGATTCCGCCGGCCAGGTCGTCGCCCCTCCCGCGGCCGCCGGGAACCGCCGCCGCCCGCGGATCTGGCGACCACCCGGTGGCGCCGCTACGATGACGCCCTGTGCGTGCCGGCCCCGCGGCCCGGTCGCGCCGCCCGCGTTGAAATCGGCGCCGGCCCACCCGATATTGCGACCAGTCCCGCTCCATCCTGGTCCGGAGTCCAGAAACCACCATGCCCATCTACGAATTTGAATGCAGCGGCTGCGGCCATCGTTTTGATCGCCTGCAGAAGCTGTCCGATGCCGATCCCACCGTCTGCCCCGCCTGCGCGGCAGCCAAACTGCACCGCCGGGTCAGTGCGCCGGCATTCCGCCTGGCCGGCAGCGGCTGGTACGAGACCGATTTCAAGAAGGACGGCGAGAAGAAGCACAATCTCGCCGGCACCACGGCGGGCGAGGGCAGCAAGCCGGCCCCGGAAGGCAAGCCGGCGGCGGCGCCGGAGGCGTCCACCGCCAAGCCCGCTGCACCCGCCAAGGCGGCCGCGGCGGCGGATTGAGTCCGCCCGCGCGTCCTCCCGTTCGGCTCCAGCCGCGGCGGCCCGGCGTTTGCCGGAAGGCCGGCGATGCTAAGATTCCGGGTCTTTTCCCCCGTTCATGCCGCCAGTCGGCCCGGAGTTTCCAGCGCATGCGCACGCATTACTGCGGCCTCGTCAACGAGGCCCTGATCGACCAGACCGTCACCCTCTGCGGCTGGGTCAACACGATCCGCCTGCAGGCGCACGTGGCCTTCGTCGACCTGCGTGACCACGAGGGCGTGGCGCAGGTGGTGATCGAGCGCGACAACGCCGCGGCGTTCGCCATCGCCGGCGAGATCGGCAATGAGTACTGCCTGCGTGTCACCGGCACGCTGCGTCGCCGGCTGGCGGCGAACGACAAGCTCAAGACCGGCACGGTCGAACTGCTCGCCGACCGCGTGGAGATCCTCAACGCGGCGAAGGACCTGCCGTTCGCGCTGCACGAGAATCCCAACGAGGACATGCGGATGACCTACCGCTACCTCGACCTGCGCCGCCCCGAGATGCAGGCGATGCTGCGCAAGCGCACACGTCTGGTGCAGACGCTGCGGCGCTACCTCGACGCGCGCGGTTTCCAGGACATCGAGACGCCGATCCTGACCAAGGCCACGCCCGAGGGCGCGCGCGACTACCTGGTGCCCAGCCGCGTGCATCCGGGCCAGTTCTACGCGCTGCCGCAGTCGCCGCAGCTGTTCAAGCAGATCCTGATGATGGCCGGCTTCGACCGCTACTACCAGATCGCGCGCTGCTTCCGCGACGAGGACCTGCGCGCCGATCGCCAGCCGGAATTCACCCAGCTCGACATGGAGTTCGCCTTCGTCGAGGAGAAGGACGTGCAGGACATGGTGGAGGACCTGATCCGCCACGTGTTCCGCGAGGTGCAGGGCGTGGAGCTCGATGCGAGCTTCCCGCGCATGACCTGGGCCGAAGCCATGCGCCGCTTCGGTTCGGACAAGCCGGACCTGCGCATCGCTCTGGAACTGGTCGACGTGGCCGATGCGCTGAAGGGCGTGGAGTTCAAGGTGTTCGCCGAACCGGCCAACGATCCGGCCGGCCGCGTGGCCGCGCTGCGCGTGCCCGGCGCTGCGTTGCTGTCGCGCAAGGACATCGACGGGCTCACCGAGTACGTCGCCCGCTACGGCGCCAGGGGGCTGGCCTGGATCAAGGTCGAGGATCGCGCGAAGGGCCGCGAGGGCATCAGCTCGCCGGTGGCCAAGTTCCTCGATGACATGGCGCTCGATGCCGTGCTCGATGCGACCGGCGCGCAATCCGGCGACATCGTGTTCGTCGGCGCGGGCAAGTGGAAGACCGTCACCGACTTCATGGGCGCGCTGCGGCTCAAGGTCGGCAAGGATCGTTCCCTGGTCGAGGAGGGCTGGAAGCCGCTGTGGGTTACCGACTTCCCGATGTTCGAGTACGACGAGGGCGAGCAGCGCTACGTGGCCCTGCATCATCCGTTCACCGCGCCGAAGATCGACGACATCGCCGACCTGAAGAGCCATGCAGCCACTGCCGTCAGCCGCGGCTACGACATGGTGCTCAACGGCAACGAGATCGGCGGCGGCTCGATCCGCATCCATCGCCCGGAGATGCAGAGCGCGGTGTTCGGCCTGCTGGGCATCGGCGCCGACGAAGCGGAGGCCAAGTTCGGCTTCCTGCTCAAGGCACTGAAGTTCGGCGCGCCGCCGCACGGCGGCATCGCCTTCGGCATCGACCGCATCGCCGCGTTGATGGCCGGCACCGAGTCGATCCGCGACGTGATCGCCTTCCCCAAGACCACCAGCGCGCAGGACTTGATGACCGACGCACCGTCGCCGGTATCCGCCGCCCAGCTGAAGGAGTTGTCGGTGGCGACCGTCGAGGGCAAGCCCTGAGGCGCGAGGCGCGTACCCTCGCCGACAGCCGGTGGTGGCGAGACGCGTGATGACCGAATCCCGAAATCCCGATCCCGAGTCCCGGCTGCAGGCCCACGTGATCCTGCTGCACGGCCTGTGGATGCGCGGGTTCGCGCTGTCCATGCTGCATCACCGGTTGATGGAGGCCGGCTTTCGCGTGCACCGCTTCGATTACCTGAGCGTGGCCGCCAGCCAGCAGCACATCCTGGATCGCCTGCACCAGCGCATCGCCACGCTGGCCGGCGAGGCCGACGCGGTGCACCTGGTCGGCCACAGCCTGGGCGGGCTGCTCGCGCTGCGGGCCTGCAGCGACGGCAAGGCGCTGCCGCCGGGACGCATCGTCTGCCTCGGCTCGCCACTGCGCGGCAGTGCCGCCGCGCGCGGTTTTGCCCGCTGGGGTCGCGGCGGCGAGCTGTTGCTGGGACACAACCGCCAACTGCTGGAAGAAGGTTTCGAGCGCTGGGATGGCGAGCGCGAGGTGGGCGTGATCGCCGGCCGCGTCGCGCTGGGGCTGGGCGCCGTGCTGGGTCAGCTGGAGGGCGAGCACGACGGCACCGTGGCGGTGGCCGAGACGCGCCTGCCGGGGTTGGCCGACCATTGCGTGGTCGAATCGAGCCACACCAGTCTGCTGTTCTCGCCGGAGGTGGCGCGGCGGGTGGCCTGTTTCCTGCGCGAGGGGCGATTTGCCGCGGAGCCGGGCGCCGGCACACCTGCCGATTTCAGGTAAAATTGCCCGCTTGTCCAATCGCTTCATGCAGGAATCGCCATGGGTAGAGGCCCGTCCATCGAAGGTCGCAAGAACGCCGAGGACGCCAAGCGCGCCAAGGTGTTCACCAAGCTGATCCGCGAGATCACCGTGGCTACCCGCGCGGGCGTCGCGGATCCTGGCGGCAACCCGCGCCTGCGCGCGGCGGTGGACAAGGCGCTGTCGGCCAACATGACCAAGGACACCATCGAGCGCGCGATCAAGCGCGGCTCCGGTGCCGACGGCGGCGCCGACATGCAGGAGCTGCGCTACGAGGGCTACGGCCCGGCCGGCATCGCGCTGATCATCGACTGCTTCACCGACAACCCCACCCGCACCGTCGCCGACGTGCGTTACGCGCTGACCAAGCACGGCGGCAACCTGGGCACGTCCGGTTCGGTCGCGTTCCAGTTCACCCGCTGCGGCGAACTGGTATTCGCCACCGGCAACGACGCCAGCGCCGAGGAGTTCGTGCTCGATTCTGCACTGGAGGCCGGCGCCGACGACGTGATCAACGAGCACGGCGAGAGCATCGTGCTGTGCGCGCCGGAGCACTTCGAGGCGGTGCAGCAGGCCCTGATCGACGCCGGCCTCAACGCCGTGCACGCCGGCGTGGTGATGCGCCCGAACAATCGCGTCGAGGTGCCGGCGGAAGCGCTGGAGCCGCTGCTCGACCTGCTCGAGAAGCTCGATGCGCTGGACGACGTGAGCGAGGTCTCGCACAACGCCCTGCTGCCCGCCGGGACGGCCGAATAAGTCGGAGGCCTCGCGCCTTCGCATCGCATCGTGATGATCCGCATCATCGGCATCGATCCCGGCAGCCAGCGCACCGGCGTGGGCATCATCGACGTGGACGAGGCGGGCCGGCTCGCCCATGTCTTCCATGGCGCGCTGGCGGTGGCCGGCGAGGCCAGCTTCCCGCTGCGCCTGAAACGCATCTTTGACGAACTGTGTGACATCATCGCCGCCCATCACCCGGTCGAGTGCGGCATCGAGCGCGTGTTCATGGCGCGCAATGCGGATTCCGCGCTGAAACTGGGGCAGGCACGCGGCGCCGCGATCTGCGCGGTGGTCAGTCGGGGGATCGTGGTGCACGAATACGCGGCAACCGAGGTCAAGCAGTCCGTGGTCGGCAGTGGCCGCGCCGACAAGGCGCAGGTGCAGCACATGATCGGCGTGCTGCTCGGCCTCAAGGGCCCGCTGCAGGCCGACGCCGCCGATGCATTGGCCATCGCGGTGGCGCACGCGCACACCCGCGCCAGCCTGGCCCGCGTCGGCATCCCGCGCACGGCGTGGAGGCGGCGCCGGTGATCGGCCGACTGCGTGGCACCCTGGTTTCCCGCCAGCCGCCCTCGCTGCTGGTGGAGGTGGCCGGCGTCGGCTACGAGGTCGAGGCGCCGATGTCCACGATCTACGACCTGCCCGCCACCGGCACCGAAGTGACCTTGCTGATCCATCACGCGGTGAAGGAGGACAGCGTCGCGCTGTACGGTTTCCTGCGCGAGAACGAGCGCACGCTGTTCCGCAGCCTGCTCAAGGTCAGCGGCATCGGCGCGAAGATCGCGCTGGCGGTGCTGTCGGGGGTTTCCACCGATCACTTCGCCCGGCTGGTGCATGCCGGCGACGTAGTGGCGCTGACCAAGATCCCCGGCATCGGCAAGAAGACCGCCGAGCGCATCGTGGTGGAGCTGCGCGACCGCGTCGACGGCTTGTCCACTCCCGGCGGCGTATCCCTGCCCGGTGCCGCCGCGGCGCTGGACGCGGCGGGCGAGGCCACGGTGGCGCTGCAGCAGCTCGGCTACAAGCCGGCCGAGGTGAGCCGGCTGGTGCAGAAGGTCGCCGCCGACGGCGACAGCGCCGAGGCCATCATCCGCAAGGCCTTGCGCGCTGCGTTGGGCAACTAGGCCGTCAGGATTTCCATGAGCGAACAAGTGCACGACCAGGCGCCCGCTTCCAGCGGCACCGACAACGGCCACGGCGCCAAGTCGGCCTTGATCCTCGGGGCGCTGGGCGTGGTGTTCGGCGACATCGGCACCAGCCCGCTGTACACGATGCACGAGACCTTCCTGCCCGACCACGGCCTGCACCCGCACCCGAGCACGGTGCTGGGCATCCTGTCGCTGGTCACCTGGTCGTTGATCATGGTGGTGGCGGTGAAGTACGTCAGCCTGGTGATGCGCGCCGACAACAAGGGCGAGGGCGGCATCATGGCGTTGATGACCCTGGCCCAGCGCGCGGCCGGCAAGTCGGTGCGTGCACGGCGGGCGATCATGCTGATGGCCTTGCTCGGCGCCGCGCTGTTCTTCGGCGATGGCGTGATCACGCCGTCGATCTCGGTGCTCTCGGCGGTCGAGGGCCTGCAGGTGGCCGCGCCGGCGCTGTCGCACTACGTGGTGCCGATCACGGTGGCGATCCTGCTCGGCCTGTTCTGGCTGCAGCGCCACGGCACCGCGCGCATCGGGGTGCTGTTCGGGCCGATCATGGTGTTGTGGTTCCTGGCGCTGGCGGTGATCGGCGTGCACAACATCATCAAGGCGCCGGGCGTGCTGTGGGCACTCAATCCGTACCATGCGGTGCAGTTCTTCATGAGCCATGGGGCGGCGTCGTTCCTGGCGCTGGGTTCGGTGGTGCTGTGCGTGACCGGCGCCGAGGCGCTGTATACCGACATGGGCCACTTCGGCCGCTACCCGATCCGCGCGGCGTGGTTCGGTTTCGTGATGCCGGCGCTGCTGCTGAACTACTACGGGCAGGGTGGCTTGCTGCTCAACCACCCCGAGGCGATCGCCAACCCGTTCTACCATTCGGTGCCGGGCTGGGCGTTGTACCCGATGATCGGGCTGGCCACGCTGGCTACCGTGATCGCCTCGCAGGCGGTGATCTCCGGCGCGTTCACCGTGTGCCGGCAGGCGATCCAGCTCGGCTTCCTGCCACGCATGCAGGTGGTGCACACCTCGCGCGAGGCGATCGGGCAGATCTTCCTGCCGTGGGTCAACCGCGGCCTGATGGTGGCGGTGATCGCCACCGTGATTGGTTTCGGCTCCTCCAACGCCCTGGCTGGCGCCTACGGCATCGCGGTGACCGGCACCATGGCGATCGACACCGTGCTGACCATGATCGTGGCGCGCCGCATGTGGCACTGGAGCCGCACCGTGGTGATCCTCACCGGCCTGCTGCTGCTGGTGATCGACCTGAGCTACTTCGGCGCCAACACGCTGAAGATTCCCGACGGCGGCTGGTTCCCGCTGGTGCTCGGCGTGCTGTTGTTCACCGTGATGACCACCTGGCGCCGCGGCCGCGAGCTGGTGGTGCGCGAGATCAAGCAGGGCGGCCTGGCGCTGGCGCCGTTCATCGAGAACATGACCGAGCATCCGCCGATGCGGGTGCCGGGCACGGCGGTGTTCCTGACCGCCAACCAGGAGGCCGTGCCGCATGCGCTGCTGCACAACCTGAAGCACAACAAGGTGCTGCATGAGCGCAACGTGCTGCTCACCGTGGCAATCCTGGAGACGCCGGTGGCCGATGCCGAGGAGCGCATCCACATCAGCCGGCTGAGCGACGATTTCTACAGCCTGGAGCTGCGCTTCGGTTTCGCCGAGGACCCCAACATCCCGCTGGCACTGTCGCGCTGCACCCGCGAAGGGCTCGGTTTCGACATGATGGATACCACCTTCTTCCTGTCGCGCGAGAGCATCGTTTCCAGCGAGCGGCGCCCGGGCATGGCGCCGTGGCGCGACAAGCTGTTCGCCTTCATGGCGCGCAATGCGCTGCCCGCCACCGCCTTCTTCCAGATCCCCGGCAACCGGCTGATCGAGCTGGGCGCTCAGGTGGAAATCTGAAGCTGCAGGACAGCGCCCTGTGTGCGCGAAGCTTTTGCGCGCCGTGAAGAGGGGCACCGGGCACAAGGTGCGCTCCTACATACCCGGTGTGAGCCTGCCATAATCCCCGCATGACCGAAGCGCGCATCATCACCGCCGCCGCCCAGCTCGACGACGAAGCGCTGGAGGCGACCATCCGCCCCAGGCGGCTGGCCGAATACCTGGGCCAGCAGGCGGTGCGCGAGCAGCTCTCGATCTACATCGAGGCGGCGAAGAAGCGCGGCGGCGCGCTGGACCACGTGCTGGTGTTCGGTCCGCCGGGCCTGGGCAAGACCACGCTGAGCCACGTGATCGCCAACGAGCTGGGCGTGAACCTGCGCTCCACCTCCGGCCCGGTGCTGGAACGCGCCGGCGACCTCGCCGCGCTGCTGACCAACCTGGAGGCGAACGACGTGCTGTTCGTCGACGAGATCCACCGCCTGTCGCCGGTGGTCGAGGAGGTACTCTATCCGGCGATGGAGGATTTCCAGATCGACATCATGATCGGCGAAGGCCCCGCCGCGCGCTCGATCAAGCTCGACCTGCCGCCGTTCACCCTGATCGGCGCCACCACCCGCGCCGGCATGCTCACCGCCCCGCTGCGCGATCGCTTCGGTATCGTGCAGCGGCTGGAGTTCTACACCACCGACGAGCTCACCGCGATCGTGCGGCGGGCGGCGAGAATTCTCGGCATCGTGTGCGCGGCGGACGGCGCGCAGGAGATCGCCCGCCGGTCGCGCGGCACGCCGCGCATCGCCAACCGCCTGCTGCGTCGGGTGCGCGACTACGCCGAGGTGCGCGCCGGTGGCGAGATCACCCTGGCAGCGGCGCAGGCGGCGCTGGACATGCTGAAGATCGATCCGCAGGGTTTCGACGAACTGGACCGACGCCTGCTTGCCCTGATCATCGAGAACTTCGACGGCGGCCCGGTCGGGGTGGAATCGCTGGCCGCCGCCCTGAGCGAGGACCGCGGCACGCTGGAAGACGTGGTCGAGCCGTACCTGATCCAGCAAGGCTACCTGGTACGCACCGCCCGCGGCCGCATGGTCAGCGCCCGGGGCTGGCGCCATCTGGGGCTGGCCCCGCCGCCGCGGCAGGCGCAGGCGGCCGACCTGTTCGACGGCGGGACCGACGATGCCTGAGCTTGCCGCGGAGCCCCCCTTCAGCTGGAAGGTGCGCGTCTATTGGGAAGACACCGACGCCGGCGGCGTGGTCTACCACGCCGGCTACCTGCGTTTCATGGAACGCGCCCGCAGCGAGTGGATGCGCGCGCTGGGCGTGGACCAGATGGCCTACAAGCAGGCTACCGGGCTGGCCTTCATGGTGCGCGACATGCACATCGACTTCCTCCGTCCCGCCCTGCTGGATGATGAACTGTCGGTAACGGTGGAAGTCAAAGAACGCCGCGCTGCCAGTATCCTGTTCGCCCAGACGATCATGAAGGCGGACGGCAAGTGCCTGGTTCGCGCCAGCGTGCGCGTGGCGTGCGTGGAGCTGGAACGCATGCGGCCGGCGGCGATACCGCCGGATCTGATCCCGCAACCCGAAGCCTGACACCCGTCCCTCGTCGAAATCCGCGGAGTACCTGCAAGCCATGAATGGTGGACTGAACATTTTCACGCTGGTGGCCGATTCGAGCCTGCCGGTGCAACTGGTGCTGCTTATCCTGCTGGTGTTCTCGTTCCTGTCGTGGGTGATCATCATCCGCAAGTACACCCAGACCAAGGCAGCGCTGGAAGACGCCGAGGCGTTCGAGGAGCGCTTCTGGTCCGGCGGCGACCTGGCCCAGCTGTTCCGCGAGGTCAGCAACCGCGGCGACAGCGGCGGCATCGAGAACATCTTCGAATCGGGTTTCCGCGAGTTCGCCCGCCAGCGCCAGCGCAAGACGCACGACGCGCGCGCGGCGATCGAGGGCTCCGAGCGCGCGATGCAGGTGGCCGGCACCCGCGAGATCGGCCTGCTCGAGCGCAACCTGGAGTTTCTCGCCAACGTCGGCTCGATCAGCCCGTACGTGGGCCTGTTCGGCACGGTGTGGGGCATCATGGGCGCGTTCCAGGGCCTGGGCGACATGAAGGACGTGACCATCGCCGTGGTGGCGCCGCACATCTCCGAGGCGCTGATCGCCACCGCCATGGGCCTGTTCGCCGCGATTCCGGCGCAGTGGGCGTACAACCGCTACGCCACCAAGGTCGAGCGCATTGCCTCGCGCTACGACGTATTCCAGGAGGAGTTCTCCTCCGTGCTGCAGCGGCAGATCCAGACCGACGACGCAGCCTGAGCGGAGAGCGATCATGCGAACCTCCGGGCGCCACAAGCGCTACAAGCTGAAGTCCGAGATCAACGTCGTGCCCTACATCGACGTGATGCTGGTGCTGCTCATCATCTTCATGGTCACCACGCCGATGCTCAACAACAGCGTCGACGTCCAGCTGCCGCAGTCCGATGCCAAGTCGCTGCAGCAGAAGAAGGACCCGGTGCTGGTGTCGGTGCTGCAGGACGGCCAGCTCTACCTGACCCTGAGCGGGGCGAAGAAGGAGCTGGTGGACGAGGACACGCTCAAGCTCAAGGTCGGCGCCTTCGTGCGTGAAAATCCGCAGGTGAACGTGCTGGTCGGCGGCGACGAGCGCGGGAGCTATGGCGGCGTGTTCAAGGTGCTGGCCGACCTGCAGGCCGCCGGCGTGGCCAAGGTCGGCCTGATGGGCCAGCCGGGCCCCGCGAACGAGCCAGGCAAGGGCGCGTCCGATGGACGAAAGTAGGGCGACGCCGAAGGCGGTCGTGCTGTCCGCCGTATTGCATATCGGCATCGTGGGGTTCCTGTTCCTCGCCGTGCTGCCGTGCGCGTCGTACGAGAGCTTCTTCAACGCGTTGCACCTGCCGTCGTGGATGAACCCGATCACCTGCACGGTGCCGTTGAAGCTGCAGGGCCCGATCATCGAGGCCACCCTGATCGGCCCCACCGGCAGCCCGCCGCCGAAGGCGGTCAAGGTCAAGCCGGTGCCCAACACGGTCCCGCCGCCGCCCACCGTGACCCCGCCCAAGCCGACGCCGGAGAAGCCGGCGGTCAGCCAGTTGCCGCCGCCGCCGAAGCACCCGGACACGGTCGACCAGGAGCGCGTGGTCGAGGACGCCGCACTGAAGGCCGAAGAGGCAAAGAAAGTGCAGGAGGAGAAGGAGCGCCAGCGCCAGGCCGAACTGGACGCCCAGGCGGCCAAAAAGAAGGAGGAGGAGCGCAAGAAGCTCGACGCGATCTTCGCCAAGATGGCGGCCGCCTCGGCGCAGACCCGGCAGCTGGACAACAAGGCCAAACAGGCCCAGCAGCAGCTGGCCGACCTGAAAAACGCCCAGGACAACGCCCGTCCCGACCTGCCGGCCACCGACCAGCTGCAGAGCGGCAACAACAGTCCGGACAGCGATCTGAGCAGCGAGTACGCAGCGGCCATTCAGAATGCGGTCACACCGAACTGGCTGCGTCCGGATAACATGCCCGAGGCTCCCTGCGATGTTCACATCGTGCAATCACCCGGTGGTGACGTCCTGAGCGCCACAGTCGACTCCAGCTGCCCGTACGACGAGGCCGGAAGGCGCTCGGTGGAAAACGCCGTGCTCCGCACCAAGACCTTGCCGTACAAGGGTTTCGAAAAAGTGTTCCGGCGCAATCTCACCTTCACCTTCAGGCCGCAATGACCAAGCCCACGCGAAAGTTCAGCCTAGGCATCGCCCTACTCATGGTGGCCGCGGCCGCGCTGTTTGCCGGCCCGGTGGTGGCCCAGTCGCCGCTGACGGTGGACATCATCGGCGGCGTCAAGACCGCCACGCCGATCGTGGTGGTGCCGTTCGCCCAGCAGGGCGGTGTGCCGCTGTCGACCGACGTGGCCGACGTGATGCGCAGCGATTTCAACCGCTCCGGCAAGTTCCGCTCGCTGGCCAGGAGCGACATCGTGGAGACGCCGGCGCAGGGTTCGGAGATCAAGTTCGCCACCTGGCGGCTGCTCAAGCAGGACTACATCGTGGTGGGGCGTATCGCGGATGCCGGCAACGGCACGCTCACCGTCACCTACGAGCTGTGGGACGTCAACAAGCAGCAGGAGTTGCTCGGCGGCACCTTCACCACGCCGGCCGGCGACCTGCGCGGCGTGGCGCACCGGATGGCCGACAAGGTCTACGAGAAGATCACCGGCGTGCGCGGCGCGTTCTGGACGCGCATCGCCTACGTCACCTCGGTGGGGCTGGGCAACAGCACGACCTATTCGCTGATCGTCGCCGATTCGGATGGCTACAACCCGCAGGTGGCGGTGCGCTCGCGCGAGTCGCTGCTGTCGCCGGCGTGGTCGCCGGACGGCTCCAGCATCGCCTATGTCTCGTTCGAGGACGGCAACTCCTCGATCCGCATCCAGAACATCCTCACCGGCGCGCGCCAGCTGGTATCGGCCCGCAAGGGCATCAACGGCGCGCCGTCGTGGTCGCCGGACGGCAAGAAGCTGGCGGTCTCGCTGTCCTATGTCGGCAACCCGGAAATCTTCGTGATCGACCTGGCCAGCCACCAAGCCACCCGGTTGACCAACAGCCTGTCGATCGACACCGAGCCGGTCTGGGCGCCGGACGGCCAGAGCATCTATTTCACCTCCGACCGGTCCGGTCGGCCGCAGATCTACCAGGTCCCGGTCGCCGGGGGCACGCCGCAGCGGATCACCTTCCAGGGGCAGTACAACGCCAAGGCCTCGGTGAGCTACGACGGCAAGCAGATCGCGATGGTGCAGGGCGGCGGGAACGTGTATCGTATTGTCATTCAGGATCAGAGTCTGGGCGGGCAGCAGCGGTTCATTTCGCCGGGCCCGCTGGACGACTCGGTCAGCTTCGCACCCAATGCCAGCATGCTGCTGTATTCAGCCACCGAAGGTAGTCGTGGAGTCCTGTATTCCGTGTCCAGCGACGGCATGGTGCGTGATCGCCTGCGCCTCGCCGAGGGCAACGTGCAGGAACCCGCCTGGGGGCCTTATCGGGAACCTTGAATTTTCATGTCGCCGTGCGGTCAGCCGCACGGCGGCATGATGCCCATGGAACGGGCCCGGACGGCGCCATCGGCGCGTTTCGGTTTCGGGTGGGACGCAGTTGCGGACCCGCCGGGCAGAGCGGCATGCAGCGTCACGCATCGTCGATCTTTCGCATGTGAAAATAACAGCCGGTCAACCGGCGGCCAGCGTTTGTAACCTCCTCGTCATCTGTTTGTCGGAACTCAACTCGTTATAAGGAACGTCACCATGAACAAAACCGTTCGCATTGCCCTGGTTGCCTTGCTCTGCGTGGGTGCAGCAGCGTGCAGCAAGAAGCAGGAAGTCAAGCCGCAGCCGCCGGTCGAGCAGACCGCACCGGCGCCGACCGCGCCCGCGTCCGATGGCAAGTACACCCCCGCCGACCTCGATACCGATGCCTGCCTGCGTCAGCGCGTCGTGTACTTCGACTTCGACAAGTCCGAGATCAAGCCGGAGTTCCAGCAGATCATGGCGTGCCACGCCAAGTACCTGCAGGATCGCCCGAGCGCCCAGCTGCGTCTGGAAGGCAACACCGACGAGCGCGGCACCCGCGAGTACAACCTGGGCCTCGGCGAGCGTCGTGCCAATGCCGTCGACAGCGCGCTGCAGGCCAACGGTGCCTCGGCCAGCCAGATGACGGTCATCAGCTACGGCAAGGAAAAGCCGGTCTGCCGCGAGCACAATGAAGACTGCTGGAGCAAGAACCGCCGCGTCGAGATCGTCTACACGGCGCAGTAATGATGAAGCGACTGGCTAAGGGTTTTTCGGCCAGGATCAGCATGGCGGGCGCCTTGGCGTCCGCCATGCTGTTCGCGTTCCCGGTACTGGCCCAGGACGCCCGGCTCAGCCTGGCGGATCGTGTCAGCCGGCTGGAGCAGCAGACGCAGAATCGCGACCAGAGCGGCACCGGCCTGGTCAACCAGATCCAGCAACTGAGCTCGCAGGTACGCCAGATGCAAGGTCAGATCGAGGAGCTGCAGCATCAGTTGCAGGTGCTCGAGGACAAGAACAAGGCCCAGTACGGCGACCTCGACGCGCGCCTGGCGCGCCTCGAAGGCGGCGGTGCGGGCAATCCGCCGGCGCCATCCGGCACCCCGGCAGCGGCAGCGGCGACGACAGCGGCGACTTCCGCCAGCGCGTCGAGCGCGCCAGCGCCGGCATCGAGCAGCGCTGCCACGGCCGATCCGGCCGCGGCACAGGCAGCTTACGACACGGCATTCCAGTCGATCCGCGGTGGCAATTACGCGGCGGCCTCGCGGCAGTTCCGTGCCTTCATCCAGCAGTATCCGAACCATGCGCTGGTGCCCAATGCCTGGTACTGGCTGGGGCAATCGTATTTCGTCACCACCAACTACGGCGTGGCGCTGGATGCGTTCAAGCAACTGGTCGGGCAGTTCCCGCAGAGCGACAAGACCCCCGACGCGCTGCTCAAGATCGGCTATTGCCAGATCGAGTTGAAGCAGGTCGACGCGGCCAAGACCACGCTGAAGCAGGTCATTGCCAAGTATCCCGGATCGGACTCGGCGAGCCTGGCGCAGGAGCGCCTGCAGCGCCTGCAAGTCCAAGCCGGCGGTTGAGGCGGCGGTGAGTGGTGACGATACGCGCGTGGCCTCCGCCACGCCTGCGACGGCAGTTGCCGAGCGCCTGCGCATCACCGAGATCTTCCACTCGATCCAGGGCGAAGCCGACGCCATCGGCTGGCGCACCGTGTTCGTGCGCCTCACCGGTTGCCCGCTGCGCTGCGTGTGGTGCGACACCGAGTATTCGTTCCACGGCGGCGACTGGCACGCGATCGACGACATCATGGCCGAGGTCGCGCGGCACGGCGCGAAGCATGTCTGCGTCACCGGCGGCGAGCCGCTGGCGCAGAAGCGCTGCCTGATCCTGCTGCGCAAGCTGTGCGACGCCGGCTATGAGGTGTCGCTGGAGACTTCCGGCGCGCTGGACGTGTCCGCCGTGGACGCGCGCGTGCACAAGGTGATGGACCTGAAGGCGCCCGATTCCGGCGAGAGCGGCCGCAACCTGTGGTCCAACCTGGATCATCTGCTGCCGCACGACCAGATCAAGATCGTGCTCGCCAGCCGCGGTGACTACGAGTGGGCGCGCGCCATGCTGACCGAGCACGCCCTGACCGGTCGCTGCATGGTGCTGTTCTCCCCGGTGCACGGCGCGGTCGAACCGCGCGAACTGGCCGAGTGGATCCTCGCCGACAAGCTCGACGTGCGGTTCCAGCTGCAGCTGCACAAGCTGCTGTGGAACGACGCGAAAGGCAAGTAGAGGAAGCGAGAAGTGAGAGAACAGCGGCGAGCAACGCCTTTTCCTACTTCTCACTCCTCTTCACTCGCTTCTCGCCGTTTTTCTTTTTCCATGGATGCAAACCATGCCTGACCCACAATCCCGCAAGGCCGTCGTACTCGTTTCCGGCGGCATGGATTCGGCCGTCACCATCGCGATCGCCCGCGAGCAGGGCTACCAGGTGCACGCGTTGAGCGTGGCCTATGGCCAGCGCCACCGTTCCGAGCTGGCGGCATCCGATCGGGTGGCGAGCATGCTCGGTGCGGTCGAGCACAAGACCGTGGCGGTCGACCTGCGCAGCATCGGCGGGTCGGCCCTCACCGCCGACATCGAGGTGCCGCTGGATGCGGGCGACAGCAGCGAGATCCCGGTGACCTACGTGCCGGCACGCAACACGATCATGCTGTCGATCGCGCTGGGCTGGGCCGAGGTGCTCGGCTCCAGCGACATCTGGTGTGGCGTCAACGCGGTCGACTACTCGGGCTATCCGGATTGCCGGCCTGCCTTCGTCGCGGCGTTCGAAGCGCTGGCCAACGTGGCCACGAAGGCCGGGGTCGAGGGGGCGGGTATCCGCGTGCACGCGCCGCTGATGCACATGAGCAAGGCCGACATCGCGCGCGAAGGTCGTCGCCTCGGCGTCGACTTTTCGGCCACGGTCAGCTGCTACCGCGCCGATGACGAGGGTCGCGCCTGCGGCCACTGCGACGCCTGCCGGCTGCGCGCGCAGGGCTTCCGCGAAGCGGACATGGCCGATCCCACGCGCTACGCCTGAGCGCGCGTTTGCTTGTGCCATCATGGAGCACACCGTAAAATCGAAGGCTTGCCCGGCCACGGCCGGGCGCTTGCACGGGTCGTTAGCTCAGTTGGTAGAGCAGTAGACTTTTAATCTATTGGTCCCGGGTTCGAATCCCGGACGACCCACCAACTCCCCACGCGCCGCCGTTCGCGAATCCAGGCGGCGTCACGCCCCGTCACGGGCGGCCAGCGCGGCCAGCATCGCACTGCGCAAGCGCTGCGGCGAGACCGGTTTGTACAGCACCGTCAGCTTGTCGGCGAGCACCTCCTGCAGGCGCTCGGCGCGCGTCTCGCCGGTCACCAGCAGACGCGCGAAGCGCGCTTCGCCGTCGCGTTGGTAGAGGCGGTCGAGTTCCGCGAACAGGTCGATGCCGCGCTCGCCCGAGCGCAGGTGCAGGTCGCAGATCACGATGTCGACCGGCGCCGGCCAGTTCTCGATCGCCTCCTGCGCCTGCTGATGGTCTTCGGCCACCGCCACGTCGCAGCCCCAGCTGCGCAGCAGGAAGCGGATGCCGGAGAGGATCGCCGGATCGTCGTCGAGCACCAGCACCCGGCGGCCCGCCAGGTCGCCGGCGGGCTCTTCCTCCGCCTCCGTCGGCGGCGGCAACATCTGCGCGCTGGCCAGCGGCAGCTCGAAGTGGAACATGCTTCCGCGGCCGGGGCGCGAGTCCACCCCGACCACGGTGTCGAGCAGTTGCGCCAGGCGCTGTACCGTGGCCAGGCCCAGGCCGAGGCCCGACTGGGAGCCGTCGGCGAGCCCGGGGTCGCTGTGGTCGTCGATGCGGTAGAACTCGTCGAACACGTGCGCCAGGTGTTCGGCGGCGATGCCGCTGCCGGTATCCCACACCTCGATGCGCAGGCGATCGCCGCCGCAGCGGCGCGCACCGATCAGGGCGCCGCCGCGGTGGGTGAAGCGCAAGGCGTTGCTGACCAGATTGTTGAGCATGCGCGTGAGCATCGTGCGGTCGCTGCGTACCCAGTCGCGCACGGGGTGGAGGCGCAGCACCAGCCCGCGTTGCTCGGCCACCATGCTGAAGGTGCGGCTGACCGCGGCGAACACCTGGTTGAGCGGAAATTCGCTGATCTCGACCTGCACCGCGCCGGCTTCCAGCCGCGACAGGTCCAGCAGCTCGCCGAACAGATGGTCGAGCGAGTGCACGCATTCCTGGATGTGTGCGATGCGGTCCAGCCGCTGCGGGTCGTGTTCGTCGAGCGCCAGCGCGGCCGAGAACAGGGTCAGCGCGTACAGCGGCTGGCGCAGGTCGTGCGCGGCGGCGGCGAGGAAACGCGAACGGGCCTCGCTGGCCGCTTCCAGCGCGGCATTCTTGTGTTCCAGTTCGAGCGTGGCCTCCTCGATGCGCTCGCGCAGGCCGCGGCGACTCTCGAACAGCGCGGCGGCAGCGTGGTTGAAGCCCCGCTGCAGCTCGCCGATCTCGGTGTGATCGGTCACCGGCACGCTGGCGGGCTGGTCGTCCCGACCCAGTTGCCCCACCGCGCCGGCCAGGCGCCGCAGCGGTGCGCTGATCCAGCGCGCCGCCTGCCAGCCGATCACGCCGGCCACCAGCAGGCTCAGCAGCAGCGCGATCAAGGCGTGGCGCAGCGTGGCCCGTTGCGCGGCGACGGCGTCGCGCAGGCTCACGTTGACCAGTACCGAGCCCAGCACCTGGGGCGTCGCCTGCGCGGTGTCGACGACCTCGCGCACCACGCTGGTGACGTCGTGGCCGTCGTCGGCGGCGCGATGATCGGCCAGGATCTGGCCGTCCGCGGTGCGGATCTGCACGCGTGTCACATGGGGCAGTTCACCGATCGAATCGGCGATGCGCAGCAGTTCGCGCAGCCGCATCGTCCGCAGAGGCTGCACGCACACCGACGCGGTCTGGGTGGCGATGGCGTTGGCGTTGCCGCGCGCCATCTGATGCAGGGTGTCCAGTTGCCGCTGGGTGAGCAGGGTCACCAGCAATGCAGCCGTGATCAGGGTGGGCACCAGCGCCACGAAGGCCATGCGCTGGACCAGCGACGTGTGGTGCCACAACCTTGCCAGCCACGAGTTGCCCGCCAGATCCATCGTCTGCCCGCCCCGTCGGAACACCCCGCCGATACCCCGGTACCGCCGCGGGATGCGTCGTGCACGCCGGGCGCCGTTGCCGGGAATGTAGCGCAACCCCGCGCAAAGGGAAGCGCCGGCGCGCGCTTACTCCCCCGTGCGGCGACGCCGGCGGCGGGCCAGCCGCTCGAACAGCAGCGGCAGCAGGGCGAGCAGGGCGATCGCGCCCAGCGGCAGCAGGACTTCGCGGTGCATGAACAGGCCCAGGCCGATGCGGTCGCTCTCGCTCATCGCGTCGGCCAGGCCGGCGCCAACCGACGTCTCGAACACCAGCGACACCGTGCCGCCCAGCCAGCTGGCGCCGAGGAACAGCCACAGCGGACAGCGCAGCCAGGCCAGTGCCACGGTGACCGCGCCGAACGGCAGTACCGGCACGAAGCGCAGGAACAGGGTGTAGCTGACCGGATGGCGTTCGAAGCCGTGGTGCAGCCGCGCGACCAGCGGCGGCTGCTGCGCGCTGCCCGGGCCGAACGCCTGGCGGCTGGCGAGATACAGGATCAGCGCGCCAAGGGTGAGCCCAAGCGACGAGGTCAGTGTCGCGTCGACCACGCCGAAGGCGAAGCCGCCGGCCAGGATGATCACGATGGTGCCGGGGATGCCGGTAGCCACGCCGAGGGTCAGCAGGCCGACGTAGGCCAGCCGGGCCAGCCACGGGTGATGCTCGATCAGGGCGTGCAGCTCGGCCTGGTGGGCCAGCAACTGGCGCGGGGTCAGCGCGTGCAGCGAGCCCGAGGCGAACAGCAGCACGCCTGCCAGCAACAGCAGGGCCAGCGGCAGCGCGGCGCGCCAGCGGCTCAATACGGCGTGCCGGTGGCGCCGTAGCTGGCGAGCACGTCACGGGCCTGGTCGCGCAGGATGTCGCGGCGCACGGCGATGTGGCGGCGGGCCAGTTCGCCGATCCAGTCCGCCGGCAGCGGGCCTTCGTCGAACTGGGTGAGCTCCTCCACGTCTTCCGCGCGTGCGCCGATCAGCAACTCGTCGATGCCTGCCCACACGCTGGCGCCGTAGCACTGGCAGCACGGCTGCGAGCTGGTGGCCAGCGCGTATTGGCTTCCGTCCTCGTTGAGGCGGTGCCGGCTGAGCCGCTGCTGGGCGATCATGATCGCCATCATCTCGGCGTGGGCGACCGAGCAGCCTTGCGGCACCACGCGGTTGACGCCGACGGCGACCAGCCGCCCGCTGTGGTTGTTGAACACGGCCGCGCCGAACGGCCCGCCGCCGCCGCGCTCCACGTTCTGCCGGGACAGCTCGATCGCCAGCCCCACGCGCTCCTCGTCGCTGTGGTAGCGCTTGTTGGTATCGGCCACGTCGCCGATCCAGGGCGGCAGGGTCAGGTGGATCTGCAGCGGCAGCATCGCGGTCTTCCTACTGGCCGGCCGCGCGCGCCCAGACGTCGCGCAGGGTCACGGTGCGGTTGAACACCGGCGCGTCGGCGCGGTGGTCGTGGCGATCGGCGACGAAGTAGCCCAGCCGCTCGAACTGGAAACGTTGCTCGGGGTCGACGTTCGCGGCGGCCGGCTCCAGCCAGCCGCTGACCACGCGCTTGGCCTCGGGGTTGATGTGCTCCAGCCAGCTCTTGCCATCGTCCTCGCCATCGGGCGCGGGCACGCTGAACAGGCGGTCGTACAGGCGCACCTCGGCGGCCACCGCGTGCTTTGCACTGACCCAGTGGATCGTGCCCTTCACCTTGCGGTCCGCGCCGGGCAGGCCGTGGCGCGTGTCCGGATCGAGCGTGCCGTGCAGTTCGATCACGTTGCCCGCGGCATCCTTGACGACTTCGGTGCACTTGACGATGCCGACGCCGCGCAGGCGCACCTCGCCGTCCGGCTTCAGCCGGTGGAAGCCCTTCGGCGGCACCTCGGCGAAATCGTCGCGCTCGATCCACACTTCGCGCGCGAACGGCACCAGACGGGTGCCGAAGCTTTCGTCCTTGGGATGGTTGGGGAAGGTCAGGGTTTCCTCATGGCCCGCGGGCAGGTTGGTCAGCACCAGCTTGAGCGGGTCGAGCACCGCCATGCGCCGCGCGGCCGTGGCGTCCAGGTCCTCGCGGATGCAACCTTCCAGCACGGCGTAGTCGATCACGCTGTTCTGCTTGGAGACGCCCACGCGCTCGACCAGCAGGCGCAGCCCGGCCGGGGTGAAGCCGCGCCGGCGCAGGCCGCGCAAGGTGTTCATGCGCGGGTCGTCCCAGCCGTCGACGAAGTTCTCGCTGACCAGCTGCGCCAGCTTGCGCTTGCTGGTGATGCAGTAGCTGAGGTTGAGCCGGGAAAACTCGATCTGCCGCGGCTTGGCCGGCTTCGCCTCCAGCCCGGCCTCGACCACCGACTGCCACAGCGACGGGTTCGCGGGCAGGTCGACGTTGTCCACGCACCAGTCGTACAGCGGCCGGTGATCCTCGAACTCCAGCGTGCACAGCGAGTGGGTGATGCCTTCCATCGCGTCGGACAGCGCGTGCGCGTAGTCGTACATCGGGTAGATCGGCCACGCGTCGCCGGTGTTCTGGTGGGCGATCTTGCGGATGCGGTAAAGCGCGGGATCGCGCAGGTTGATGTTGCCGGCGGCCATGTCGATCTTCGCGCGCAGGGTCTTGCTGCCGTCGGCGAATTCGCCGGCGCGCATGCGCTTGAACAGGTCGAGATTCTCTTCGATCGAGCGCGTGCGATACGGCGAGTCGCGGCCCGGCTCGGTCAGCGTGCCGCGATAGGCACGCACCTGCTCGGCGTCGAGGTCGTCGACGTAGGCCTTGCCGTCCTCGATCAGCTTGAGCGCGCCGCGATAGAACACGTCGAAGTAGTCCGACGCGTGGCGCAGCTCGTGCCACCGGAAGCCGAGCCAGCGCACGTCCTCCTTGATGCCTTCGACGAACTCGGGGTCTTCCCTGCCGGGGTTAGTGTCGTCCAGGCGCAGGTTGCACCAGCCGTCGAACTCGCGGGCGATACCGAAGGAGAGGCAGATCGCCTTCGCGTGGCCGATGTGCAGGTAGCCGTTGGGCTCCGGTGGAAAGCGGGTATGGATCTCCACGTGCTTGCCCGAGGCCAGGTCGTCGCGCACGATCTGCCGGATGAAGTCCTGCGGCGCGGAGGCGGGGATGGGGGCGGGGTGGTCGGTCGGCATCGAGTGACGCTCGCGCGCGGTGGTGGAAACCGCAAAGTTTACCCCGTCGCCCGGACCGGGCGAAGAACGCCGTGGCCTTGCCCCGCGCCGCGCCGCGGGGTAGCTTGCCGCTCATGCACACCGTCTACCGCGCGCAGAACCTGTTCGACGCCCATCTGGTCAAGGATGCGCTGGAGGCGGCCGAGATTCCGGCGTTCATCGCCGGCGAGTACCTCACCGGCGGCGTCGGCCAGTTGCCGGCGATGGATTTCATCGCGGTGATGGTGCCGGAAGCGGGGCTGGCACGGGCGCAGGACGTGGTGCGAGAGGTCGAGGCGGTGCTGGGCGAAGCCCGCCACGCGATCGACGAGATGCCCGACGATCCGCTGGCCGTACCCTGCTGAGCGGCGTGCGCCCGAACCGCCGAACCGCCCTGCGGTTGCCCCTGCGTCGCCCGGTCGTGCGCGGGATACTTGCCGGCATTCCGGTCGCCGAGAGCTTGCGATGCATCCCGCCCACATCCGCCTGATCGCCCCCTCGGGCCATGCGCATGATCCTGTCGCCATGGCGCGCGGCGTGGCGCGCCTGCGCGAGGCGGGCTGCACGGTCGACGGCGAGGAGGTGCTGGCGCGTTTCGCGCAGCGTTTCGCCGGCAGCGACGCCGATCGGGCGGCCGACATCAACGCGCTGGCGACGGCGGCGGTGCTGCCGGACATCGCGCTGACCACGCGCGGTGGCTACGGCGCGGCGCGCTTGTTGCCGCAGCTCGACTACCCTGCGCTGCGCGAGCGCCTGCACGGCGCACCGATCGCGCTGGTCGGCCACAGCGATTTCACCGCGCTGCAACTGGCCCTGCATGCGAAGAGCGGCCTGTGCACGTTCAGTGGCCCGCTGCTGGCCGACCTCGGCGCCGAGGTGCCGGATGACTTCAGCTGGCGCCAGTTCTGGGCCACGCTGACCGCGCCGACGGCGCAGGTGTCCTGGGCGACTTTCGCCCGCGCCGGGCTCGACCTGCACGGCCCGCTGTGGGGCGGCAACCTGGCGATGCTGTGCAGCCTGCTCGGCACGCCGTACTTCCCCGTCATCGACGACGGCATCCTGTTCGTCGAGGACGTCGGCGAGGCGCCGTACCGGGTGGAGCGCATGTTGTACCAACTGCATCTGTCCGGCGTGCTGGGGCGGCAGCAGGCGTTGCTGCTGGGTGGCTTCAGCCAGTGCGCGCCCGGCCATCGCGACAACGGCTACGAATTGCGCGACGCGTTCGCCCAGATCCGCGCCGTGGCCGGCGTGCCGCTGGTCGACGGCCTGCCGCACGGCCATGGCGCCGAACAGCTCACGTTGCCGTTCGGCGCGCCTGCGCGCCTGCGCGTCGAGGACGGCCGCGCGCGGCTGGAAATCGGCGGCTATCCCCACCTCGATTGCGCCAACCCGGCCGGCCCGCCCGAAAAGCCGTAAAATGGCCGGCCCGCACGGGCTTGCTCCCAGGAACAGACCATGAAGACCATCGAAGGCGATTTCGCCACGCCCCACGGCCGCTTTGCCATCGTCGCCGGACGCTTCAACGGTTTCGTGGTCGAGCCGCTGGTTGCCGGCGCCCGCGACGCGCTGCTGCGCCATGGCGTGGCGGATGACGCGATCGAGCTGGTGCGCGTGCCCGGCGCCTGGGAAATCGCGCTGGTCGCGCACAAGCTGGCGCATTCGGGTGAGTACGCGGCGGTGATCGCGCTCGGCGCGGTGATCCGCGGCGCCACCCCCCATTTCGATTTCGTCGCCGGCGAATGCGCCAAGGGCCTGGCCTCGGCCGCGCTCGGCTCCGGCGTGCCGGTGGCGTTCGGCGTGCTCACCACCGACTCCATCGAACAGGCGATCGAGCGCGCCGGCACCAAGGCCGGCAACAAGGGCGCCGACGCCGCCTTGGCGGCGCTGGAGATGGCCAACCTCTACCGGAAACTCGGATGAGCGCGCGCGTCCACGGCCTCGACCTGCAGGCGCGCTCGCGGGCACGCCGCCGTGCTTTGCAGGCGCTGTACGCATGGCAGCTCAGCGGCAGCCACATGAATGCGGTGATCGAGCAGTTCCGCCACGAACAGGACATGGAAGTGGCCGACCTGGAGTATTTCGAGGACCTGCTGCACGGCGTCGAGCAGCACGTCGACGAGCTCGATGCCTGCCTGCGTCCGCACCTGGATCGCGAGGTGGCGCAGGTCGATCCGATCGAACGCGCCGCGCTGCGGCTGGCCGCCTACGAACTGAAGCATCGGCCCGACGTGCCTTACCGCGTGGTGCTGAACGAGGCGATCGAAGTGACCAAGCGCTTCGGCGCCGATCACGGTCACAGCTACGTCAACGGCGTGCTGGACAAGCTGGCCGCCGAGTTGCGCGCGCTCGAGAAGGGCGCTTGATGCAGCCCGCCGTCGTGCCTGCGGGCATCGATCCGGTGCCTCCGCTCGAAACCGCGCGCCTGCGCCTGCGCGGCCATCGCGCCGACGACCACGACGCCCTGCTGGCGATCTGGTCCGATCCGGTCGTGGTGCGTTACATCGGCGGTCGCCCGTCCACGCGGCAGGAAGCCTGGTTGCGGCTGCTGCGCTATCCGGGCCTGTGGTGCGTGCTCGGCTACGGCTACTGGGCGATCGAGGAGAAATCCAGCGGTCGCTGCATCGGCGACATCGGCTACGCCGATTTCCGGCGCGAGATCGAACCCTCGCTCGAAGGCATGCCCGAACTCGGCTGGGTGCTGGCCGCGGACAGTCACGGCAAGGGTTACGCCAGCGAAGCGCTGGCGGCGGTGCTGGCCTGGGGCCAGGCGCATCTGGGCGACCACACCGCGGTATGCATCATCGATCCGGACAACGCCGCCTCGATCCGCCTTGCCGAAAAGGCCGGCTTTGCGCTGCGCCAGCAGACCACCTACATGGGCGACCCGGTGCTGCTGTTCACGCGCTGACGGGCCCGGCAACAGAGGCGAGCGACGCTGATGGAATTCGACCTGATCGAGCTGATCCGGCAGCGCACCGTGCAGGCGCGCGACGACGTGCGGCTGGGCATCGGCGACGACGCGGCCGTGCTCGCCGTGCCCGCCGGGCAGGAGCTGGCGGTGGCGATCGACACGCTGGTCGAAGGCGTGCATTTTCCGCGCGGTACCGATCCGGCCGACATCGGCTGGAAGGCGCTGGCGGTGAACCTCTCCGACCTGGCGGCGATGGGTGCCACGCCGGCCTGGGCGCTGCTGGGGCTGACCCTGCCGCAGGCGGATCGCGCCTTCGTAGAAGGCTTCGTCGACGGATTTTCGCGGCTGGCCGCTGTGCACCGGCTGGCGCTGGTCGGTGGCGATACCACGCGCGGCCCGCTGACCGTGAGCGTCGCGGTGCACGGCTTCGTGCCGCCGGGCAAGGCGCTGACCCGGGCCGGTGCGCGCGTGGGCGACGCGGTGCTGGTCACCGGCACGCTGGGCGATGCCGCCGCCGGCCTGAACGTGCTGCAGCAATGGCGCCGCGAGGAGGATGATCGCGGCCAGTTGCGCGACTACCTCGTCGAACGGCTGAACCGGCCGACGCCGCGGCTGGCCGCCGGTGTCGCGCTGCGTGGGCAGGCGCATGCCTGCGTCGACGTTTCCGACGGCCTGCTCGCCGACCTGGGCCACATCTGCGCCGCCAGCGGCGTGGGAGCCGAGATCGACGCCGCGCTGCTGCCGCGCTCGTCGGCGCTCTTGGGCCTCTACGACGACGCCACCGCGCTGCACTTTGCGCTGGGCGGCGGCGACGATTACGAGTTGTGCTTCTGCGTGCCGCCCGATCGGTTGAGCCAGGTGCAGGCCGACCTGTCGCGGCTCGGCTGCGGTGCCACTCGCATCGGCCGGATCGTGGCCGGCACCGGGGTGCGCGTACGTGGTCACGACGGTGGCTGGATGGAGCCCGGCACGCCGGGCTGGGAGCATTTCGCGTGAATGACAGAAAGCGCCTGAGCGCCACGCAAAGGCGTGCCCTGCTGGCCACGCCGTGGGGCTGGCTCGCCTGCGGGTTTGGTTCCGGCCTGGCGCCGCTGGCGCAGGGCACGTTCGGTTCGCTGGCCGCGCTGCTGCCGTGGCTGGTCCTGCGCGGCCTGCCCGCGTGGGGCTACGTGCTGGTGCTGCTGACGGGCTTCGCGGTCGGCGTGCGTGCCTGCGACATCGCCGGCCGCGCGCTGGGCGTGGACGATCATCGCAGCCTGGTCTGGGACGAGTTCATCGGCCAGTGGCTGGCGCTGCTGCCGCTGCTGGGCGTGCTGCTTCCCGCCGATGGCCTCGCGTGGTGGATGCCGGTGGCCGGTTTCGCGCTGTTCCGCCTGTTCGACGTCTGGAAGCCATGGCCGATCCGCTGGCTGGACCGGCGCGTGAAGGGCGGTTTCGGCGTCATGATCGACGACGTGATCGCCGGCGTGTTCGCCGCGATCGCGCTGGCCGCGCTGCTGCGCATCCTGGCCTGAGTCCCGCCGGCCTCGGGCATTCGGCCCGGGCCGGGATGCACAACCGCGTGCGCATGGGACGAAGCAATGCTCCGGCACGGCGGTTAGCCGGCGTCGATGGTCGATCAGGGGCAGTCGCGGCAGCAGGCGCCGGACGCGTACGCGGCGTCTCCGGCCGGCGCCGGCGGCGCATCGGGGTAACCGCGGCCGTCGTACCAGCGAAAGGAACCAGGCACCCTCGTTTCATCTCCATTGACCGGAGGCTCCATGCTTGATTCCGATCCCGCCGCCATTCCCGCCAGCCGTCGGCGTGCGACCTTGGCATGGCTTGCCATCGCGCTGATCGTCGCCGCCGTCGCCCTTGCGTTCGCATGGGTCGGCGGCTGGCTGGGTTCCAGCCGTCTCACGTCGCAACGTTTCACCAACGCGATCGAAACCGCCAACGGCCAGGTCTGGCGCGGGTTTCGCCGGGCTCACGCCAAGGGCGTCTGCGTGGCCGGCTACTTCGAGGGCAACGGGCAGGGAACGGCGCTGTCGAGCGCGCGATTGTTCGCGCCGGTGCGCACGCCGTTCGTCGGCAGGTTGTCGATCGGCGGCGGCTCGCCCTACGGCCTGGACGCCAAGGCGCGCGTGCGCAGCATGGCGCTGAAGCTCGACGGCGGCGACGGCCAGCAATGGCGCATGGCGATGAACAGCTTTCCGTTCTTCGGCGTGTCCTCGGTCGAGGCCTTCTATGAGCAGACCCGCGCCAACACGCCCGATCCGGCCACCGGCAAGCCCGATCCGGCGCGCCAGGCGGCGTTTGCCAAGGCGCATCCGGAATTCGCCCGCTTCGCCGATTGGGCCGCCCACGCGCCGTGGTCCACCAGTTGGGCGAACACCACGTTCAACGGCGTCGACACCTTCCGCTTCGTCAACCGCGCCGGCAACGTGCGCAACGTGCGCTGGTCGATGCAGCCGCAAACCCCGTTTGCCGGGATGACGCCGGAACAACGCGAGCAGGCCGATGCCGATTACCTGGCCGAGGATCTTGCGGCGCGTCTGGCGAAGGGCGAACTGCGCTGGGACATGGTGGTGACGCTGGCGCAAGCCGACGATCCGGTGAACCCCTCGCAGAGCTGGCCGGAGGATCGCCCGCGGGTCACGGTCGGCACCGTGGTGGTGGAGAGCAGCAGCGCGCAGGCCACCGGCGCCTGCCGCGACATCAACTACGATCCGCTGGTGCTGCCCACCGGCGTGGAGGCTTCCGACGATCCGATCCTGGCGGCGCGTTCGGCCGTCTATTCGGTGTCGTTCAACCGCCGCGAGCACGACATCGCCAGCGGCGAGGCCGGCGCCGCCACCGGCCACGCCGCGACACCGGAGTCGGACCGATGAACCGCGCCGGCAGCTCCGCCCATTTCAACCTGCTCGCCCGCGTGCTGCACTGGACGATGGCGCTGGCGATCCTGGCGATGCTCTTCGTCGGCGTCGGCATGGTCGCCTCGCTGAGCCTGCGTCCCGCCCTGGTGAGCCTGCATCGCCCGCTGGGCATCGCGATCCTCCTGCTGGCGGTGGTGCGCCTGGCCAATCGCCTGCGCCATCCGCCACCGGCGTTGCCGGCCGACCTGCCGGCCATCCAGAAGGCTGCAGCCGGGGCCTCGCACATCCTGCTGTACGCCTTGATGTTCGCCATGCCGCTGGTGGGCTGGGCCATGGTCTCGGCTGGCGGCTATCCGGTGACCATGCCCGGCGGGGTCAGCCTGCCGGCGATCGCACCGCACGACCCGACGGTGTACGCCGTGCTGCGCACGGCCCATACCTGGCTGGCGCTGCTGCTGTTCGCCGTCGTGCTCATGCATCTGGCGGCGGCGCTGTACCACGCCTGGATACGCCGCGATGGCGTGTTCGCCAGCATGGCAAGGGGAGCGGGGCGGCACCGGAGCGATATCGGCTCCTAGGCCGCCGACGCCGCGCCTGGTGGCGACAGGGCATCCAAATGCGAACGTGCGCCGTATGAGCTGCATGTAGCGGTCCTGATCGCAGCAGACGAGGTTGCCCCGGGTGAAACGCTTGCTCATCCTGACGCTCCTCGCCGTGTGGGTGCTGCCCACGCCGGCGGCGCGTGCGCGTCAGTTCGACCCGATCCGGCCGGTGCACACCGCGGATGTGGGTCGCTACCTGGGGCGCTGGCATGTCCTCGCTGCCATCACGCCCCGTTTCGAGCGCGACAGCTACAACGCGGTGGAAACCTTCCGGCGCAACGACGACGGCTCACTCTGCATCTGGCTGCGCCAGCGCCACGGGGGTTTCGACGCGCCGGCAAGGCTGTTCAAGTCGACTGCGAGCGTGGTCGAGGGCAGCGGCCATGGCGAATGGCGCGTACGCTTCTTCGCCTTCCTGAGCGCCCGGTATCTGGTCGGCTGGCTGAAGGCCGACGGCACCCAGGCGATGGTGGTGCGCGATGCGCGCGACTATCTCTGGTTCCTTTCCCGTACGCCCACCGTGTCGGAGGCCGACTACGCCGCCATGCTCGATCGGGCGTCCGCCATGGGGTATGACCCGACCGCGATCCGCCGGGTGCCCCAGCGCTGGCCCGAGCTTGGCGCAGACCGCGATCGCTTTGCTGGAGAATGCCCGTGAAATACCTCGTCGCCTTTCTCGCCTGGGCGATGCCCGTCGTCGCCTGGCTGTCCAACACCGGCGCGTTCGGGCCGACCAATGGCGAAATCTCGGATCGCTATCCCACCCTGATCGTGGCCGCCGGCTACGCGTTCGCCATCTGGGGGCCGATCTTCGTGCTGGACGCGATCTTCGGCACGCGACAGCTGTTCGAGCGGCACGCCACGGCGGCGCTGCGCCGCATCCGGGGGTTGACGGCGGCCGGCTTCGCGCTGACCTCGGCATGGATGATCGTGTTCTCGCAGCAGTGGTTCTGGCTCGCGCTGTTCGTCATCTGGGCCAGCCTGGCGTGCCTGCTCGCAGCCGCCTGGCAGGCGTCGCACACCGCCGGCCACGCGCGCGGGCCGTGGTGGCAGTGGATCCCGCTGTCGCTGCACGCCGGCTGGGTGTCGCTGGCGGTGTTCCTCAACCTGGCCCAGGTGATCGTGGCGTTCCGCCTGTTGCCGGTGGCGGACATGCTGGCGTGGACGCTGGTGCTGTTCGCGCTGGCGGCGGCGCTGGTACTGACCATGATCGTGCGCATGCGCGGCAATCCCTGGTATGCGCTGGCGGCGCTGTGGGGCCTGCTGGGGGTATGCGTGAAACAGCGCAGCGCCGGCCTGGCCGGCGCGGATGCGGCCGCCAGCGTGGCCCTGCTGCTGGCCGTGGCGGTGCTCCTGGTGTCGCTGGTCTCGACGCTGCGCCAGCGCCGGGCGGCGACTTCGCCCACGGCGCGCTGAACCGGACGGCCACGCCCCATGACCATGCTGCGTCTGCTGCTGGGAGACCAGCTCGACCCCGGACATTCCTGGTTCGCGGCCAGCGATCCCGACGTGCTTTACGTGCTGATGGAAGTCCGCCAGGAAACGGATTACGCCCTCCACCACGCGCAGAAGATCCTGGCGATCTTCGCCGCCATGCGCGACTTCGCCCGCGGGCTGGAGGCGAGCGGCCATCGCGTGCGCTACTTCGCGATCGACGACGTCGCCAACCGTCAGTCGATCACCGCCAACCTCGACCAGCTGATCCGGGAGTACCGCGTGCGCACGTTCGAGTACCAGGCACCGGACGAGTGGCGCCTGGACCGGCAGCTGGCGGAGTACGCGCAGCACTTGCGCATCCCCGCACGGAAGGTGGACAGCGAGCACTTCCTGACCCGCCGCGACGACGTCGCGACATTCTTTGCCGGTCGACGGCGCTGGAAGATGGAGCTGTTCTACCGGCACATGCGCGCGAAGCACCGCGTGTTGCTGGACATGCAGGGGCGGCCGGTGGGCGGCCGATGGAACTTCGATGCCGACAATCGCAGGCGCTGGCCAGGCGCGCCGTCCGAACCGGCCGATGCGCGACCGTCGCACGACCACCGCGCGCTGTGGCGGCGCATCGCGGCCGCCGGCGTGCAAAGCTTCGGGGCGCCCGAAGCCGGAGCGTTTCGCTGGCCGCTCAACCGGGACGAGGCGCTGCGCCAGCTCGATGCCTTCCTGCGCGACGGGCTCGCCGATTTCGGCGACTACCAGGACGCGATGAGCACGCAGGCGCCGCGCCTGTTCCATTCGCTGATCTCGTTCGCGCTCAACGTCAAGATGCTTTCGCCAGGCGAGGTGATCGAACGCGCCGAAGCGTGCTGGCGCGAGGGTCGCGCGCCGCTGGCGGCGGTCGAGGGTTTCATCCGCCAGATCCTCGGCTGGCGCGAGTACGTGCGCGGCGTGTACTGGGCGCGCATGCCCGCATATGCCGAGGCCAACTTCTTCGGCCACCGGCGCGATCTGCCGGCCTGGTTCTGGACCGGCGCCACCGGCATGAACTGCCTGCACCAGGCCATCACGCAGTCGCTGGAGCATGCCCACGCGCACCACATCCAGCGGTTGATGGTGATCGGCAACTTCGCGCTGCTGGCCGGCCTGGACCCCGGACAGGTGCACCGCTGGTATCTCGGCATCTACGTCGATGCCTTCGAGTGGGTGGAGTTGCCCAACACGCTGGGCATGAGCCAGTTCGCCGATGGTGGCCTGCTGGCCACCAAGCCCTACGTTTCGTCGGCGAACTACATCCACAGGATGAGCGATTACTGCGCCGGCTGCCGCTACCGGCACGATCAGCGCACCGGCGAACGCGCCTGTCCGTTCAACGCGTTGTACTGGGATTTCCTGGCACGCCATCACCGCGCACTGGCATCCCATCCGCGCCTCGGCATGGCCCTGCGCCAGCTCGAGCGCATGCCGTCCACGCAACGCGCCGAAGTGCAGCGGCGGGCCGAGGCCGTGCTCGGCGATCTCGACGCCTTGTGACCGGCAACGCACCTCGCACCCGCTTCCTGCCTCCACCGGAAAACCATCGATGCCCGACCAAGCCCTGATCCTGGTGAACCTCGGCTCCACGCCCTCCACCGACGTCGCCGACGTGCGGCGTTATCTCGACCAGTTCCTGATGGATCGCCACGTCATCGACGTGCCGTGGCCGCTGCGCCGGCTGATCGTCTCGCTGGTGTTGCGCACGCGTCCGGCGGCATCGGCCGCGGCCTATCGCTCGATCTGGTGGGACGAAGGCTCGCCGCTGCTGGTGATCGGTCGACGCCTGCAGGCGCGGGTGGCCGAACGCTGGCACGGCGCGCCGGTGGAACTGGCGATGCGCTACGGCGAACCCTCCATCGAGAAGGTGCTGTGCGACCTCGCCCGCCGCGGCATCCAACGCGCGACCCTGCTGCCGCTGTATCCGCAGTTTGCCGACAGCACCGTCACCACGGTCCTGGAAGAGGCGCGGCAGACCCTGCAGCGCCATCGCCTGCGGCTGCAGCTGGATCTGGTTGCGCCGTTCCATGACCGGCCGGAGTACCTGTCCGCGCTCGGCGCCAGCATGCGGCCCTATCTGGCGCAGCCGCACGACCATCTGCTGCTGAGCTATCACGGCCTGCCCGAGCGTCACATCCGCAAGGCGGACCCGACCGGCCGGCACTGCCTGTGCGGTCCGTCGTGCTGCCTAGAGCCTCCGGCAAACGTGCTGGAGCGCTGCTATCGCGCCCAATGCGTGCGCACCAGCGAGCGCCTGACCGCCGCACTCGGCGTCCCGCACGAGCGCTGGTCGCTGGCGTTCCAGTCGCGGCTGGGCCGCGCGAAGTGGATCGAACCGCATACCGACGTCGTGCTCAAGGAGCTGGCTGCGCAGGGCGTACGCCGATTGCTCGTGGCCTGCCCGGCGTTCGTGGCCGATTGCATCGAGACCCTGGAGGAGATCGGGATCCGCGGACGCGAAACCTTCCTCGCCGCCGGCGGCGAGGAGCTCACCCTGATCCCGTGCCTCAATGACCAGCCACAGTGGGTCGATGCCGTCGCGGCGCTCTCCCGACAGCCTTCGGGCAAACCCCTGGCCGCCTGAATCCGTCGATGGACGGCAAGCATGCATCCGGATGGCCCGGTGCTGCGTATGAGCTGATGGTGCATGCCGGGCATTCGGGTTCGACAGCGCACGACGCCATCCGCCGCTGCCAAAGGCCTGATCATGCAAACAGCACCCTCCGATGTGGCATCCATTCGCCATGCCGATGCCACCGCCATCTCGGACCGCATCCGCCACCGCCTGCGCGAGGCCGGCGCACGGTTCCACGCCAACGACAACGTGGCGGAGTTCATCCGGCCCGGCGAGCTGGACGAACTGCAACGGGAGGTGGCCGACAAGGCGGACGCGCTGCTGCGCGCCCTGGTGATCGACGTCGAGCACGACCACAACACCCGCGAGACCGCAAAGCGGCTGGCCAAGATGTTCGTGCGCGAGGTCTTCGCGGGCCGCTATCGGGCCGCGCCCGAGGTCACCGAGTTTCCCAACGTGCAGCATCTGAACGAGCTGATGATCGTCGGGCCGATGCGCGTGCGCAGCGCCTGCTCGCACCACCTGTGCCCGATCATGGGGCGCGTGTGGGTGGGCGTGATGCCCCATGCCGCATCCAACCTGATCGGCTTGTCCAAGTACGCGCGACTGATCGACTGGGTGATGAGCCGGCCGCAGATCCAGGAGGAAGCGGTGGTGCAGATCGCCGACCTGCTCGAAACACGCCTGCGGCCCGACGGCCTCGCCGTGGTGCTGGAGGCGGACCACTACTGCATGCACTGGCGCGGCGTGAAAGACGATGGTGCCAGGATGGTGAACAGCGTGATGCGCGGATCCTTCCTCGAGGACACCTCGTTGCGGAAGGAATTCCTGAGCCTGTTGGCCGAGCGCAGGGCTTGAGCCTCGCCGTCGTGCATGGCCGCCCGGCTGCACGAAACTTGCCGGGCGCTCCGCGCAAACCACCCCGGACCCGATCAGGGCGCGGCGAATGTGTTGATCTGCCTGTTCTCGACCACGACCATCCCGGTCCCTGAGGTCTCGGCCCTCGCCATGGCCAGCATGCACCTTCCCACGGCCGCGCTCGTGGTGAAGCTGCCGGGCATCAGGCGCACCGCCACGGACAGCACGGGACCGGCCAGCGCATAGAGTGCCCGCCGCGCGCGATGCGGAGACCGCTCGCCCTGCACGGGGCAGATGGCACCGGGCCGCAGTACCGTGGTGGCCAGCGCGAAGCGGCCGGGCACCTGCTCGGCCTCGCCCTTGATCCGCAACGGCATCAAGCGGCTGCGGATGTCGGCGCCGGCGCCGGAGACATAGATCATCCGTCCTCGCGGATTGGCGCGCGCAAAGGCCCGCGACACACACTCGAGGGTGGCCACCGTCGCCTCGCGATAGGCCGCTTCCGAGAGAAGCAGGGGCAATGGCCCGGCGCAGTACAGGCAGGCATCGATGCCGCCAAGGTCGAGTCCTTCCAGTGCCTTGTCGCGGAGTTCCGGTACTTGCAGCACGCGCACTCCCTGCGGCACGTCTGGCGACCGGCGGCGGACCAGCAACGTCACCCCGGGCCGCTCGGCGTCCTGCAGCAGCACCTTGAGGACGCCTTGTCCGACCAGTCCGCTCGCTCCGACCAGCAGTATCTTCATGGGTGACCTCCCGGGCAGGCCCGCCATCGACAGCGCCTGGACCAGTATTCCACCCCGGCCGGCCCGCGTGCCCATCTTCCGCACCCGTGGACACCGCGGCGAGGGTGCACGCCAGGCTTGCCAGGCAACTCGCGATTGCTGCGCATTGCGCTGCCTGCTCCGGTCACTTTCCGGCGATGGCCGCGCGCCCGCCATCCACGCCGATCACTTGCCCGGTCATCCAGCCGGAGCGTGGCCAGAGCAGGTGGGCAGCAAGTTGGGCGATGTCTTCGGGTTCTCCCAGGCGGCCCAGGGGATGGGCGGCGGCGAACGCCTCGCGAAGCTTCGGGTTGGCCACCATGCGTGCGGCCAGCGGCGTCCGGATGAGCGATGGCGCAATCGCGTTGACCCGCACCGCGGGTGCCAGTTCGGCGGCAAGCGACCGGGTCAGACCCTCTACCGCCGCCTTGGCCATGGCGATGGACGCATGCGACGGAAAGCCGCGCGATGCTGCTACGGAGGAAAACAGCACCACGGACGCACCGGTGGTGCTTTTGCGCAGCGACGGCAGGGCCGCCCGGACGGCCAGCGCGGCGCCGATCGCGTTCAGCCGGTAATCGTGGGCCAGGTCAGCTTCGGAGACGCGCGAGATCGGCTTCACCGCGATGTTGCCGACCGCATAGACCAGGCCGTCGAGGCTCGCGGGCGCAGCCTCGGTCACCGCCGCAAAGGATGCTTCATCCAGTACGTCGGCCACCGTCCATGTCGCCCCCAGGGATTGCGCCAATGGTCGCAACGTCTCCTCATGGCGCGCCACCAGGTGCAACTGCGATCCCGTATCGGCGAGTAGCCGGGCCAGGCATGCGCCGACGCCGCCGGTGGCGCCGTAGATGAGTATGGATGAGGACATGGCCAGAGCCTGTGGGTGCCTGATTACAGGTACGGAGATCCGGTGCGAATGGATGCAAGGCTTTCGGCAGCGCCGGCGGAGAAGCACGGGGAACGATCAGCGTCGCGGACGTCCTTCATCGCCGGTGAATGCGCATCCGCCGGTGGACGCGCTCCGTATGGATGGATATGCCCTTCTGCGTGGCAACGTCTGCAGGCGAGCGTTGCCTTCCCCATCCGACCGGAGTGCCGACCCATGCTTCCCCCCTTCCTCTGGATCGTTGTTGCCGGGTTGCTCTGCGCGTGCTGCTCGGAGGCCTTCGCCGCCGGGGAGACGGCCTCGCGCCGGGTACAGCGAGGCTGGCAAGCCGGTGCCATCGCGCTGGTCAGCAACGGTGGCTATGCCGGTTCCTCCCGTCGCCAGCTGGTGGTTCCCGCGGCGGCTTACGAAGGCGAGCACGCCTTCCTGCGCGGCCTGCAACTCGGCTGGCATGCCTGGCAACGCGACGACTGGCGGCTGGACCTGGTGGCGCAGGCACGGCTCGACGGATTCGATGCCGACGACATTCCCCTGGACGGTCTTCGGGACCGGCGCCGGAGCATGGATGTCGGCGCCGTGTTGACCCGCTCCGGCAGGCTGGGAAACCTGCAGCTGACCGTGCTGACCGATGCCTTGTCGCGAAGCCGCGGGCAAGAGCTCGCCATGCAGTACGGCTACCCGCTGCGGTTCGGCAAATGGCGCGTCACGCCCGGCCTGGGTGTGCGCTGGTGGTCGCCCCGGCTCGCCGACTACTACTACGGCATCCGCCCCTCCGAGGCAGCCAACGGCGCACCGGGGCCCTATGCCGTTCCCGGCGTGCTGGTGCCGGAAGCCAGCCTCGGCGCGGTGGCTCCGATGGGTCGCCGCTGGACGTTCTGGAGTGCCCTGAAGTACCAGCGGCTGCCTCGCGCGATCACCGACAGTCCGCTGGTGGAGCGCTCCTCGGCAAGCACCGTGCTGGCGGGTTTCGTCTACGCCTTCTGAGGCCGAACAGATTCCGTTGCCGGCGGATGGCGGCACATGCACGACGGCGTGGCGGTCGATGTCCCTCGGGTCGCCCGGCGGACGCCCGCGCTAATCGGCGAGCTCAAGCGCCGTACGTGGACGGATCAGCTCGCGCAACAGCGGATTGGGAAAACGCCGCTTCATGGTGACGGCAAAAAAGGTCTCGCTGAGCTGCGGCAACTGGTGAACCTCCACCAGGCGGCCGCTGCTCAATTCATCCTTGACCACGATCGGCGGAACCACCGCCAGGCCGACGTCCTCCCGGGCGATCAGTCGCAGCATCGCCATGTCGTCGATCTCCGCCGCCACCCGCACTTTCCAGCCCATGCGTTCGACCAGCGCGTCGAATCCGATGCGTACGCTGCTCTCCATCGTCGGCAGCACGAGGGGTTGCCTGGTCAGCAGTGTCTTCAGCGTGCCGCCCTTGCCGATGCGTTTCGGCGTTCCGATCAGGCTGACGGGTTGTTCGGCAATGGCGTGGGAAACCCAGGGAGTGGCCGCATCGCGGGCGGGCGCGACATTGACCAGCGCCACGTCCAGCCGATGGGCTTCCAGGCTTTGCAAGAGGAACGCGGTGGTCCCCGAGCGAACGATGACCTCGACATTCCGGCGTCCCAGCAATGGGCGCAGGAAGCCGATCTGGAAATTGCGCGACAGCGTGGCCAAGGCCCCGACCCTGAGTATCGAACGCCGGCCGCCGGAGCGCTGCTTGAGCGTGGCGAGCAGGTCGCCGCCGGTGGCGAAGATCGATTCCGCGTGGTCGAAGGCGATGCGCCCGGCCTCGGTCAGCACGAGTTGCCGCCCGCTGCGTTCGAACAGGTCCTGTCCCAGCTGACCCTCGAGCTTCCTGATCTGGATCGACAGCGCCGACTGCGAGATCAGCAGCTTCTCCGCGGCGCGGGTGAGGTTTCCCTCGCGGGCGACTGCCCAGAAGTAGCGCAGGTGGTTGTAGTTCAGTGCGGCCATGCAATCATTCTATTTTGTATATCGACAGGTTTCGTTAAATGAATTTTTTAGAATGATGCGCGAAGCGTAGGCTTGCCGCGGCTCACCTGACCGCGGAGTGATTGATGTTGCCTGCCCTTGCGACGCTGTTTCTGCTTGCCCCCGCCAGCCTGTTGTTGGCGACCCTGTTTCCTTCACGGCCGGGACCTCGTCGGCCGCACGCCATGCTTCTCGCAAGCCGCCTGGCGACGTGGTTTTGCCTGGTGCTCGCGGTGCTGGCCTGCCTGCTGACCGCGTGGGAAGGCCCGGCCACCAGCGGGTTGCTGGGAGACAATGGCATCGGCTTGTCGGTCAGGCTGGATGCCATCAGTTGCACCATGTTCCTGCTGGTCGCCTTCGTCGGCGTCGTCGTGGTCCAGTACAGCCGCAACTACATGGACGGCGAGCCGCGCCAGGGCGCCTTCATGGCCGGCCTGTGCCGGACGCTGGCAGCCGTGACGCTGCTGGTCTTCGCGGGCAACCTCGTGCAGCTGGTGGTTGCGTGGGTGGCGATGAGCCTCTCCCTGCACCGCTTGCTGGTGTTCTACCCGGAGCGCCGACCCGCAAGGATCGCCGCCCGCAAGAAGTTCCTCGCCGCCCGCCTCGGTGATGCGTGCATGCTCGGTGCCGCCGCCCTGCTGGTGACCACGTTCGGCACGACCGACCTGGCCACCGTGCTGGCCCGGGCGCAGGCCATCGCCGCCGACGCCGCGCCGCCCGCACTCTCGCTGGCGGCCTTGCTGCTGGGTGTCGCGGCGCTCATGAAGTCGGCGCAGTTCCCCACCCACGGCTGGCTGCCGGAGGTGATGGACACGCCGACGCCGGTGTCGGCCCTGTTGCATGCGGGCATCATCAATGCGGGTGGATTCCTGTTGATCCGCTTTGCCGACGTGATGGTGCTCTCGATGCCGACGCTGCACGGCGTTGCCATCGTGGGCGGCTTCACCGCCTTGTTCGGCGGCGTGGTGATGCTGACCCAGACCAGCGTGAAAGGATCGCTGGCTTTCTCGACCGTGGCGCAGATGGGTTTCATGACACTGCAATGCGGGCTCGGCGCGTTCGCGATCGCGCTGCTTCACCTGGTCGCCCATTCGCTGTACAAGGCCCACGCCTTCCTCTCGGCCGGGGGCGTGGTGGAAACCGAGACGCTGCCGCGTTTCGCCAGGCCGCGCCTGCGCCCCGTCCTGCTGAGCCTGTTGCTGGCGACCGCGATCTACGTGCTGTTTGCCTGGGTATTCGGAACCTTCGTGCGGGCGGAGCCTGCCGTGCTGACCCTGGGCGCGATCCTGGTGATGGGCGTCAGCATGCTGCTGGCATCGTCACTGCAAGGGGCCACTACTACCCGCCTGGTTGTGCAGACCCTGCTCGGGGCCGCCGGAACCACGCTGGCCTATTTCATCCTGGAAACCGCCTTCACGCGGCTGACCGCCGGCAGCCTGCCGGCGATTCCCCGGCCCGACGGCACGGGCCTGCTGATCATGGGGCTGGCCATCGCATCGTTCACCGCGGTCACCGTGCTGCAAAGCCTGGTCGTGCTGTGGAACCAGCGGCCGCTCTGGCGGGCGGCACGCGTCCACCTGGCCAACGGCCTCTACGTCAACGCCATCTTCAATCGCCTGGTGGGTGCCTTGCGTCGGGAAGACGCGCGCCATCACGCCCGGACCATCGCCTGAGGAGCCGCCCATGAACGCCATCGCATTGAAGATCAGGGAACAAGCCGATCCCATCCCACCTTCCTCCGACATCGGGGCAGGGCGTGCATGTGAAGCCGCGCAGCGCGCGTGTGGACGCATCGCGCCACTGTGGCCGCTGAAGAATTTCGTGGCCGTCAATCCCTTCCTCGGCATGGCCGACCGCCGCTTCGGCGAGGTCGCGCGCGTCATGGCCGAGGTGGCAGGCGCCCGCATGACCATGCCGCGCGCGTTCTACCGCGACGCCATCGCCCAGGGTCGCATCACCGACCGGGATCTTGGCCAGGCCCTGCTGCGCAAGGGAAGTGCCGCCCCTCGCACCCTCGACGTCGCGGCGCTGCGCCGCCAACTGCAAACCGAGGATGTGGCAACGCATGCGCCGCTGCCGACCGTTGCCGACGTCGCCGGCAAGCTGACCGGACGGGACTGGGCCAGCTTTGCCGGCGAGCGGGTCTCGCTGTGGGCGGCCGGCTACTTCGACGCGGGGCAGGCGCTGTGGCCAGCGTCGACACGGCACCTGGGCCCTTATGCGGCCTGGCGTGAGGAGGCCGCCATCGATCGCACGCCCCAGGTCATGGGGCTCGCCGGATTCCACCGCACGATCGGCGCGCTTCCTGCCACTGCCGAAGCGATGATCGCCCATGGAGCGGCCCGCCTGAAGATGGACGAACCGGGCCTTGCCGATTATTTCCACCGGCTGCTGATGAGCGTGGGCGGCTGGGCCGGCTACGCCCGCTACCAGGTCTGGCAAAGCGAGCTGGCGGGGCGGCGCGACGACACCTTGCTCGAACTGCTGGCGATACGGCTGGCTTTCGAGGTGGCGCTGCTGGAAACGTGCCAGCCGGTCGCCGCACTGGCGGCCGGATGGGAGCAGGCCCGCGCCTGTTTCGCTGCATCGGCCCGCGAAAACGAGCCGGCCGCGCCGACGCTGGAAGAAATCCTGCAGGACGCCTACGAAATCGCCTGGCAGCGATGCTTCCTCGCCAAGCTCGCCGCACCGCGGCCATCCGTGATCGCCATGCGCCCGGCGGTGCAGGCCGTGTTCTGCATCGACGTGCGCTCCGAAACCTTCCGGCGTGCGCTGGAGAAGGTGGCGCCCGGCGTGGAGACGCTGGGCATGGCCGGATTCTTCGGCATGCCGATGGAATATGTGCCGCTCGCCCGGGGCCAGGGTGGTCCCCGCTGCCCGGTGCTGCTGGCACCCGGCCTGACGGTGCACGAGACAGTCGGGGGTGCGACGGCGCAGCAGCAGGCCGACATCGCCACGCGGCGGCGGCGGCGGCTTCGCGCCATCGGCCAATGGCGCTGGTTCAAGCTGGCCGCGGTGTCGTCGTTCACCTTCGTCGAAGCGATGGGATGGAAATTCGCCGGCAAGCTCATCGCCGACAGCCTGGGCTTCACCCGGCCCGAAGCGCACCCGGCGGAGCGCGGTATCGACGCCGCTGCACTCACGCGACTGGCGCCGGACATCACGCCCTCGACCGCGAACGACCGCGCCACCGGCATGCCGCTGGAAACCAGGGTCGCGCTGGCAGAGGGCGCCCTGCGCGCCATGTCGCTGCGGCAGCAGTTCGCGCGCGTGGTGCTGTTCGTCGGGCACGGCGCCAGCTCGGTCAACAACCCGCATGCCAGCGGCCTGGATTGCGGGGCTTGCGGTGGGCACGCGGGCGACGCCAATGCGCGGGTGGCGGCTGCGGTGCTGAACGACCGCCAGGTGCGCCAGGCCCTGGCAGAACGCGGCACGGTGATTCCCGACGAGACACATTTCCTCGGCGCGCTGCACGACACCACCACCGACCAGGTGACGATCTTCGACACCGACGGCTTGCCGGCGACGCATGCCGACGACCTGGCCCGACTGCAGGCAGCGCTGGCCGAGGCCGGCCGGGTGACCCGGCAGGAACGTGCCGCCATCCTCACCTTGCACGACCGGCGCTCGATCGAGAACCAGGTCCTGGCGCGCAGCAGGGATTGGAGCGAGGTACGGCCGGAGTGGGGCCTGGCGGGTTGCGCCTCATACATCATCGCCCCGCGCAGCCGCACCGCGGGCCTCGACCTGGCGGGGCGTGCCTTCCTCAATTCCTACGACTGGCAGCGCGATGACGGCTTCAAGACCCTGGAATCCATCATGACCGCGCCGATGATCGTGGGCGCGTGGATCAGCCTGCAGTATTACGGCTCGGCGGTGGACAACCGGGTCTTCGGAAGCGGCAACAAGACGCTCCACAACGTGGTCGGCAAGCTGGGCGTGCTGGAGGGCAATGGCGGCGACCTGCGCACCGGCTTGCCATGGCAGTCGCTGCATGACGGCAAGCGCTATGTCCATGAGCCGCTGCGGCTGTCCGTCGTCATCGCCGCTCCGCTGGACGCCATCAACGCCATCGTCGCCAGGCATGAAGCCGTGCGGCACCTGTTCGACCACGGCTGGGCCCACCTGTTCGCCTTCGGCGACAAGCCAGGGTCCATGCATCGCTACACCGGCCATCTGACCTGGGAGGACGCGGCATGAACATCAAGGATCGGGAAGACATCAGGCTCTCCGGGAGTGCTGGCGTGCGCGACGCGGTGGATGCGCTGCGCCGCGGCGCCTTGATCGGCCTGCCGACCGAGACGGTCTACGGACTGGGCGCGGATGCCGGCAACCCCGCCGCGGTCGCGAAGATCTTCGCGGCCAAGCAGCGCCCGGCAGACCATCCGCTCATCGTGCACCTGCATCGGGCCGCCCAGTTGGCGCAGTGGGCGCGGGACATTCCCGCGCTCGCATGGAGCCTTGCCGAAGCCTTCTGGCCTGGCCCGCTCACGCTGGTGTTGCCCCGCGCCGCCACGGTGAGCGACGGCGTGACGGGCGGCCTGGATACGGTGGCGCTGCGCGTGCCCGCACACCCGCTGGCGCTGGACGTGCTGGAAGCGTTCGGCGGGGGGATCGCTGCGCCCTCTGCCAACCGGCACAAGAAGATCAGTCCGACCACCGCCCGGCACGTCCGGGAAGAGCTTGGCGATGCGGTCGAGGTGCTGCTGGATGGCGGCCCCTGCCGCGTGGGCATCGAGTCGACCATCGTCGATCTTTCCACCGGCCTGCCGCGGCTGCTCCGGCCCGGTGCGATCACCGGGGAGGACCTGGAGCGGGTGACCGGCAAGCCGGTCGAGTCGCCCATCGACACGTCGATACGCAGCCCCGGCCGCATGAAGCTTCACTACGCCCCCAACGCCCGCGTGGTGCTGGCATCGATGGAACAGGTGCCCGAACGCATCGCCGAATACACCGCGCTCAGCGCTCGCGTGGGCGTGCTCTCCGAGCGGCGTGCCGGCAGCTGGCCGGCCCACGTGCCGTGGTTGTCCATGGGGCACTCCCCGGACCAGCAGGCGCAGCAGTTGTACCGGCGCCTGCGCGAAGCCGATGACCTGGATCTCGCCGTACTGATCGTGGTGCCGCCGGATGGCCGCGGACTGAACCATGCCCTGCGCGACCGCTTGTGGCGGGCGGCGGGTCTTGGCCATGCGCTCGCATGACCAGCGCGCCTGCCCTGGCAACCGGTCATCTGGCGGACCTGGAGAACGAGGCTGTCTTCATCCTGCGCGAGGCCGTGGCCCAGGCGCGAAAGCCCGTACTGCTGTTTTCCGGCGGCAAGGATTCCACCGCGCTCGCCTGTCTCGCGGCGCGCGCCTTCCACCCCGCAGCGCCCCCGCTGCCGCTGCTCCACGTGGACTCCACCTGGGAGTTCCGCGACGTGCTCATGTTTCGCGATCGCTTCGCCCGCAAGCATCGTTTCCGGTTGCTTGTCCACGCCAACGAGCAGGGCAGGGCGGCCGGCGTGAATCCCTTCGATCATGGCGATGCCTACACCACGGCCATGCGCACGGATGCGCTGAAGCAGGCCCTGGACACAGGCGGTTACGACGTGGTGTTCGGTGGCGCGCGTCGCGATGAGGAGAAGTCGCGTGCGAAGGAGCGCGTGTTCTCGCTGCGCGAGCGAGGACACGCATGGAACCCTCGCCGGCAGCGACCGGAACTGTGGAAGCTGTTCAACACCGACATGGCCAACGGGCAGTCGTTGCGCGTCTACCCGTTGTCCAACTGGACGGAGTTCGACATCTGGCAGTACGCGATGCTGAGGAAGATCGAGCTGGCGCCCCTGTACTTTGCGGCGTGGCGGCCGGTGGTTCGGCGCGATGGTGCGCTCATCGTGGTGGACGAGCCCGAGCGCATGCGCTTTCGGCCCGGCGAGAGGGCAGGTCTTCGCCGCGTGCGTTTCCGCACCCTGGGTTGCTGGCCGGTGACCGGGGCCATGGAGTCCGATGCGGCGGACCTCGAGGCCGTGTTGACAGAGACCATCGCGTCACGCTTGTCCGAACGCCAGGGTCGGCTGGTCGACCGGGATTCAAGCGGAAGTCTGGAGAGGCACAAGCGCGAGGGCTATTTCTGATGCCACTGGATCGTGTCGTGATCGCCACCATGCACGGCAAGGAGGCCGTGATCGGCCCTCTGCTTAGGGGCGCCCTGGGCCTGCAACCGCAACTGCTGGCCGGCTTCGACACCGATCGGTTCGGTACCTTCAGTCGTGACATTCCTCGCCGGGATACTCCGCTCGCAACGGCCCGAGCCAAGATCGCCGCTGCCCTGGAATGCATGCCTGAGATGCATGCAGGTGTTGCCAGCGAGGGCAGCTTCGGTCCCCATCCGCACGTGCCGTTCGTGCCTCTGGACACCGAGCTGGTGATGCTGCTGGACCGTCGCGACGGTGTCGAGATCGTCGGAACGCACACCACGCCGCGCACCAATTACGCCCAGCGCGTCGTGGTGGATGCGCGCTCCGCCGTGGAGTTTGCCGAAGGCATCGGCTTTCCCGCGCACGGAGTGATCGTGACGGCGGCAGTCGATGGCAAGCCCGATCCAGCGGTGTTGCTGCGCAAGGACAACATGAGCCCGGAGGAACTGCTGGCCAACGTTGCCGATGCGATTGCCATCAGTGGCGCAGCCTGCGTGGAGACGGACATGCGCGCATGCCGCAACCCGACCCGGATGCGCGCCATCAGGCGTGCGGCCATCGATCTCGTGCGGCGCTGCAGATCCTGTTGCCCGCGCTGCGGACGACGCGGCTTCGTGGCCACGGAACGCATCGCCGGCCTGCCTTGCGCGTCCTGTCATGCGGCCACGGCCGCAACCCGCGCCATGATCGAGGTGTGCGCAGGGTGTGGATTTCGCCGCGAGCAGTTCGCGCGGGAGGCCTGGGCGGACCCGGGTTTCTGCGATTGCTGCAATCCGTGACCGGGACGACGCCTGCGCCGGATCATTCGACCAGGCCGGCAACGTCTTCGCCGCCATCAGGAAAACCCGGGCCGGTCTGCGATCGATGTGCAGGTTGCGATTGCCGCGCCAACCCGGCCAGCAGCTGGCGATGGATGCGTGCCGCTGGCCCCGTGCGTGGCGACGGCGGTTCATGGCCTGCCGCATGGCCGGGCTTCGGTTCAGCACGAATTCAGTCCAAAACTTGCGGGTGACCGTACAGGCATTCGCGTAGGGGCATTTCCCAGCGCGAAGCAGGACTCCTTCCTCGAGAGTCTCGAACCAGTCTGTCACCTCATTGGAGATGCCAACATGAAAGTTTTGCCCTTGATTGTCGCCGGTTGCGCTCTGGCTGTTGCCGGTGCCGGTACTGCCCGGGCCCAGGATTACAGCGCGCCAGGCTTCTACGGCGCGGTGGGTTACAACGGTGTCGCGCCCAAAAGCAGCAACGGCGTCCTGGCGGGCGCGTTCCGCTCCAGCATCGGCGATGACTGGGAGCCGACCCTCACGCTGGGCTATCGCTTCGCGCCGAACTGGGGCGCCGAGCTGTGGCTGCCGCTCGTGAAGTTCGAGCACGACGTGAAGCTCGATGGCGCGAAGTCCGCCACCATCAAGCACATGCCGCTGCTGCTCACCGCCCAGTACCACTTCCTCGCCGACCAGGCGTGGCAGCCTTTCGTCGGCCTGGGCTATGGCTGGGTGAACGTGAGCGACGAACGCACCACGGGACCCATCGCGGGCACGAACCTGGACGTGAAGGACGGCAGCGGCTTCGTCGGACAGCTGGGCCTGGATTTCCACGCCACGCCGAACGTGTTCGTGCGCGCCGACGCAAAGTACTTCGACTGGAGCAGCGACGTCAGGCTCAACGGAGCAGGCATCGGCAAAGCCAATGTCGATCCCTGGATCTACGGCATCAGCGTCGGCTACAGCTTCTGACGTCTGCTGCCGCGGCATCGCCTGAAGCCGCTCGTCGTCCCGGCGCAAGCCGGGACTCCAGGTCTGTCGGACGCTGGATGCCTCATCTCGCCGGGACGACAAGCAGCTGGCCGCACGCTCGGAGCGTCTCCATGCAGTGGTCCGGGGTTTTGCCGGGTTCAGCGCAGCAAGGGTTCCACCATCTGCAGGATGCCCCACAGGCTGGCGGCCCACACGGCCGTACGCAGGTAGGGGATACCCACCACATAGATCGGCAAGTACGCGAGTCGCGCCCAGAAGTAGACCTGCGCCCCGATCGCGGTATGCGCATCGGTCTGCTGCGTCGCCACGACCGCCAAGGTCGCCGCGGCGAAGAAGGCGAAAGTCTCGAGGAAATTGTGGCTGGCGCGGGCGGCGCGTGCGGCGGGCCCGCGAAGCGGCTCGGGGTCGCCGTCGCGGTTGCCGACATTCCAGCGCAGGCCACGCTGCCATGTGCCCAGCGCGGCAGCGAACAGCACGTAAACGATCCCGAGCAGCACCGACCAGCCCAGCATCTGCAATTCAGTCGTCATCTCCAACTCTCCCGGCAGGTCCACAACGTCAAGACGCGGCCACGCACGCCACCGGCGGGCCATGGGTGTTGTACGTTGCCAGCCAGCCTATGGATGCACACGGGGCGTTCGCGGAGAAATGGTCCGGCAGCACGCAGGTGCCGGCGCCGCCCGCCCCTGCGGCATGCTTGGGCGGGGCGTCTTCACGGGATGCAGAGCATCGCTGTTCGATGATGCGGCTTTGCCACCCAGGAGGACGATCGATGAACATCAAACCGAGTCTGCTTGCTGCCGCCTGTGCGCTGGCGCTGGCCGCCTGCAGCGACAACTCGTCGTCGCCGGCGACATCCGAGTCGGCGCCGGCCCCGTCCGCCACCACGACCCCGGCCCAGGCTCCGGTGGCGATGACGCCCGCTCCGGCGACGACCGCCGCCGGCATGGCCAACGCGCCTGCCGGGTCGGCCATGGACACCAGCAAGGGCACCGCGGTGGTCACCGATTGCGCCACCGAGATCGAGGGTTCGGACGCGATGCAGTACAACGTGTCCTCCATCGTGGTGCCTTCCTCGTGCAAGGACTTCAAGATCACGCTCAAGCACACCGGCACCATGCCGGTCACCGCGATGGGCCATGACGTGGTGATCACCAAACAGTCCGACATGCAGGCCGTGGATGCCGACGGCGTTGCCGCGGGCGCGGCCGCCGGCTACGTCAAGGCGGACGACTCGCGCGTGATCGCCCACACCAAGCTGATCGGCGGTGGCGAGACCACCTCGGTGAGTTTCCCGGTCAGCAAGATCCAGGGTGACGGTCCGTACGTGTTCTTCTGCAGCTTCCCGGGCCACTCGGCCCTGATGAAGGGCAGCATCAGCGTCCAGTAACCGGCGCGCCGGGTTCCGGCCCGGTCAGGCGGCCGGAACCCCTGGCCCGCGCGCGGCGGCATCGAGTGTCGCCGCGACGGCGGATTCCGGCACCGCGGCGACGATCTCCGCGCGACCGATGCCGCGCCACAGGATCAGGCGCAACTGGCCGGCGGCGTTCTTCTTGTCCAGCCGCATCCATTGCAGCAGCCGCGCCGTGTCCATCCCCGCCGGGATCGCCAGCGGCAGGCCGAGCGTGCGCAGCAACCGTTCCAGCCGCGCGGTATCGCCGGGTTCGCTCATGCCGGAGCGTTCGGACAATTGCGCGGCCAGCAGCATGCCGATCGCCACCGCCTCGCCGTGCAGCAGGCTGGCGTAGTGGCCCGCGGTTTCCAGTGCGTGGCCGAAGGTGTGGCCGAAGTTGAGCAGGGCGCGTTCACCCTGCTCGGTCTCGTCGCGCGCCACCACGCCGGCCTTGTACTGCACCTTGCGCGCGATGGCTTCCAGCACGGTGTCGACGTCGCGCGCGGCCAGCGCGTCGGCGTGCTGCTCCAGCCACACGAAGAACGTCTCGTCGCCGATCGCTGCGCCCTTGACCACCTCGGCGAGCCCGGCGCGGTATTCGCGCGCGGGCAGGGTGGCGAGTGTGTCGATGTCGGCGATCACCGCGCGCGGCTGGTGGAAGGCTCCGGCCAGGTTCTTGCCCACCGGCAGGTTCACCCCGGTCTTGCCGCCGACCGAGGAGTCGACCATCGCCAGCAAGGTGGTCGGCATCTGGATGAAGTCGATGCCGCGCATCCAGCACGCGGCGCTGAAGCCGGCGAGGTCGCCGACCACGCCGCCGCCCAGGGCGATCACGCAGGCGTCGCGGGTGGCGCCGAGCTGGCCCAGCGCGTCCAGCACGCGGCCGACATTGGCGAAACTCTTGTGCACCTCGCCGTCGTCCAGCAGGAACGACGACCAGTGCAAGCCCTCCAGCCCCGCCTCGACCCGCTCCAGGTACAGCGGCGCCACCGTGGTGTTGCTGACCACCAACGCATGGCGCCCGCGCAGCAGCGGGCGCCAGCGCGCCGGATCGTCGAGCAGGCCGCTGCCGATCCATACCGGGTAGCTGCGCAGGCCGAGCGCGACGTTGATGCTGTGCAAGGGGGGCTTGTTCATGCGTGCTGCGCGGGACGGGAAGAAGGGTCGCGTTGCCAGTGCGCGTCGATCAGTTCGATGCATCGTTCGCTGGCGGCGCCGACGCTGCCATGGTGGCCGGGCACGACGAGGTCGGCAAGGTCGCGGTAGATCGGCTCGCGCACCGCGGCCATCGCCTGCAGGCGTGCGAGGCGATCGGGCACGGCCAGCAGCGGGCGGCGATGGTCGCGTTCGAGTCGTTCAAGCTGTTGCTCGACGCTGGCCTGCAGCCACACCACGAAACCGCGCTGGCTCAGCCAGCGGCGATTGTCGCTCGCCAGCACGGCGCCCGCGCCGGTCGCCAGCAGCATGCCGCAGCGCCGGCTCAGCGCGTCCAGCTGCGCGCTCTCGCGCTGGCGGAAGCCGGCTTCGCCCTCGAGCTCGAACACCGTGCCCACGTCCACGCCGCAATGCTGCTCGACCTGCTGGTCGAGATCGACGAACGAGAGCCCATAATGCACGGCGAGCCGCCTGCCGACCGAGGTCTTGCCGGCACCGGTCGGACCGACGATGAACAGGTTGCACGACGGATTCATGGCGTGATGCTAACAGGCGCCGAAGGAGGGTTGCGGTGAGCGAGCGGGTACTGCTGGCCGGTTGCGGCGATCTCGGCCTGCGCGTGGCGCAGCAGCTGCGCGGGCGCGGTGACGAGGTATGGGCATTGCGCCGGCACCCGCCTGTGGCAGGGGGCCCGGACATCCGCTGGCTGCAGGCGGACCTCACCCGGCCGGACAGCCTCGCCGCCTTGCCGCGCGCATTCACGCAGCTGGTTTACCTGCCCACGCCGGACCACCGCGACGCGGCAGCCTATCGCGCGACTTTCGTCGACGGGCTGCGCCATCTGCTGGCCGCGCTCGACGATGGCAGGTTGCAGCGTGTGCTGCTGGTTTCCTCCAGCGCGGTGTACGGCGCGCACGACGGCGACTGGGTGGACGAGGACACGCCGCCCGCCCCACCCGGTTTCAACGGCGCCACCTTGCTCGAGGCGGAGCGCTGGCTGGCCGCGCAACCGGTGTGCTCGGTGGTGCTGCGCCTGGCCGGGCTGTACGGGCCGGGGCGAACCCAGCTGTTCGAGCGCCTGCGCGCCGGCACGGTGCAGGTGCCGCGGGCCGCGCCGCACTGGGCCAATCGCATCCATGTGGACGATGCGGCCGCGGCGATCGCGCACTTGCTGGCGCTGCCCGATCCGCAGGCGTGCTATCTCGGCGTGGACGACACGCCGCTGCCGCTCGACGTGCTACACGATCATCTGGCGCGACTGCTCGGCGTACCCCCGCCGGCCGCCGGCGCGCCGCCGCCGGGCATCGGCAGCAAGCGGCTGAGCAATGCGCGGCTGCGCGCCAGCGGCTTCGCGCCGCGCTGGCCGGATGCGCGCCTCGGCTACGCCGCGCTGCTCGACAGCTGATCTTCGTTCCACCCGCCATCCAGGAGAGCGCCATGACTGCATCCATCCCGCATCACCAGGTCAGCACCGGCAACGACATCCCCGGTTGCCGCATCGTGCGCTCGTTCGGCATCGTGCGCGGCATTACCGTGCGTTCGCGCAGCGTGGTCGGCAACCTCGGCGCCGCGCTGCAGACCATCGTCGGCGGCAATATCTCCATCTACACGGAACTGTGCGAGAAGGCGCGCGAGGAAGCCTTCGAACTGATGCTGCAGCATGCCGCCGCGATGGGCGCCAACGCCGTGGTGGCGATGCGCTACGACGCCAACGACGTGGCCCAGGGCGTCACCGAAGTGCTGGCCTATGGCACCGCCGTGCAGGTGCAGCCCGCCTGAACGCATGACGCGGTGCGGCTTGTGCCGCGTCGTGCGTGCGGGCCAGACTCGGGCTTCGGGACAGGGAGCGCCGCGTGCCGCTTGCACGCCCGGACGGGAGGTTCACGCCATGTCAGTAGCCAAGGTCATCGAGATCAACGCGTCGTCGAAGCAGGGCATCGAGGATGCCGTGCAGCACGGGTTGCGCAAGGCCGGGGAATCGGTGAAGAAGATCAAGGGAGCCTGGATCAACGAGATCAAGGTGGTCACCGCCGACGACGGCAGCGTCACCGAGTGGCGCGTCAACATGAAGGTCAACTTCGTCGTCGACTGAGGGCGCGCGGCGTCAGGGCGGCGCCTCGACGCTGCCCTGTCAGCCGTGCGTGAGTCCGGTCACGTGGCGGTCGTCGTCGTACTCCACCACCGTGTCGGCCAGCGCCGGCAGCGTCGCCAATGCGTGGCGGCTGAGGCGTTCGAAGTGCATCAGGAAGCGGCCCATGCTGGCCGCGTCCATCGCCAGCGGGGCGTGGCGTGCGACCAGTTCCTCCTCCTGCTCGCCGCGCCAGCGGCGCACGATGTCCCAGTTCGGTGCCTGCAGCACGATCAGCGCGTCGAACTTGCGCCATAGCGGCTGGTAGCCGCGCAACTGCTTGTTGACCCAGCGCCGCCAGGCGCCGTCCGGGTCCTCGTCGCGTTCCAGTGCATTGATCGGCCGGGCCAGCGCCGTCAGCGGCTGCGGCCGGATGCCCAGCGCCCAACCCTCCACGATCACCAGCGCGGGTCGCTTGGTGATCCGCGGCCAGCGCGAGGGCGGCAGGCGCGTGTCGCGGCCCTTGTCGAAGCGCGGATGGGTCACCGCCAGCCGGGCGGAGGCGTGCGGCACCGCCGCCAGCACCGACAGCAGCAGCTCGATCTCGTGGGTGCCCGGCACGCCGCGCGAACGCAGCAGCGGGTGCACGTCGCGCGCCAGCGCCTCGCGCTCGCTGCGGGCGTAGTAGAAATCGTCCAGCGAGAGCACCTCGGTGTCCCAGCCGCGCGCCTTGGCCTGCGCCTTCATGACTCGCGCCAGGGTGCTCTTGCCGCTGCCCTGCAGGCCCGACAGGCCCAGGATGTAGGGCCTGCGCGAGCGCGCAATGCGCCCGGCGTACTGGTCCAGAAGGTGTCCGGCCAGCGCCTCGTTCTGCTGCTGCGCCAGCGACATCATCGGCGGCGACTCCCGGCCTGGCCCGGGCCGGCACGACGGCAGGCTGGCGCATGGCCATTGCCGCCATTTTCACCTTGCGTGGAGAAGCATCGCGCCGTTGCCGCCGGGGGCGGGATGCGGGGTGCGGGGATCATTGCACTATCATCGGACAGTTTCATTCGCTCCATGATGGCGCGCTTTGGCCACGACGCAAAAGGGAAGTTTCACACATCATGCTCAAACCTGAAATCCTGGACACTTTCATCCGGCTGCTGGACGAGGCCAAGGCCAGCGGCGACCCCGAACCCACGGCGATGAACCTGGCCACCGCGGAAAGCGCCGGCCGGGTCGCCTCGCGCATCGTGCTCCTGAAGGGCGTCGACGAGCGCGGCTTTCGCTTTTTCAGCAACTACCAGAGCGACAAGGGCGGCCAATTGGAGGCGCACGCGCAGGTCGCGCTGTGCTTCCACTGGAAACACGTGCGCCAGGGCGTGCAGGTGCGCGTCGAGGGAGTCGCGCGGAAACTGCAGGAGGAGGAGTCCGACGCCTACTTCGCCAGCCGCCCGCGCGGCAGCCAGATCGGCGCCTGGGCCTCGCTGCAGTCGCAGACCCTGCCCGACCGCGAGACCTTCGAGCGGCGCGTGCAGCACTACGAGGAGGAGTTCGCCGGGCGCAACGTCAGCCGGCCGCCGCACTGGGGCGGTTACCTGGTGGAGCCGGACATGATCGAGTTCTGGTATGGCGCCGAGTTCCGCCTGCACGAGCGCGTGCGCTGGAGCCGCCACGGGCAGACCTGGACGTCCCGGATGCTGTACCCGTGAGCGCGTCGGCGGTGGTGGTGGCGCAGCGCGAGTTCGTGGTCGACACCCGCGGCCGCGGCTTCCACGACATCACCGCCGAAGTCGCCGATGCGGTCGCGGCCAGCGCGGTGCGCATCGGCACCGCGCTGGTGTTCACGCCGCACACCAGTTGCTCGCTGCTGCTCGGCGAGAATGCCGACCCCGCCGTGCGCGCCGACCTCGAGCGCTGGTTCGCCCGCGCGGTGCCGGACGGCGATCCGCTCTTCCGGCATGACGCCGAAGGCCCCGACGACATGCCCGCGCACGTGCGCTCGATCCTCACCGGGGTCAGCCTCGGCGTGCCGGTGCGCAACGCCGCGCCGACGCTCGGCACCTGGCAGGGCATCTACCTGTGGGAACACCGCCACGCCGCGCACCGGCGCCGGGTGGTGGTGACCGTGACGGGCATGCCGACGGACTGATCTCGCTCAGAGCAGCCGCATCAGTTCCTTCATCAGCGGCAACCGGCGCACGCGCACGGCGCTGGCGCGGAACACGGCATTGGCCAGCGCGGGCGCGACGCTGGGCATCGCCAGGAAGCTCGCGCCACTGGGGTCGCGGTCGCCGGGCACGGTGATCACTTCCACCTCGCGCGGCAGCTCGGTCATGGTGGCCAGCGGGTAATCCTTGTAGCCGTGCTGCTGGACCTGGCCATCCTTGAAGGTGATCGCCGGGTGCAGCGCGAGCGACAAGGCGTCCAGCGTGGCGCCGGCGATCTGTCCTTCCAGGCCCAGCGGATTCACCACGCGACCCACGTCGACGGCGCACGCCACACGGCGGACCACCAGCGTCTGGCCTTGCAGAGCGACCTCGATGGCATGCGCCACGTAGGCGCCGTCGACGTGCCAGCAGGCGAGGCCCAGGCCGTTGATGCTGTGCAGCCAGTTCTTCCACACGATGCGGTCGGCGACCAGTTGCAGCACGTTGCGAAGGCGGCCGACGTCGAGCACGGCGTCGCCGCCCAACGGCAGCTGGCGCGGTTCGCCGAGGATGCGCAGCCGCGTCTTCAGCGGATCTTCGCGCAGCTGGTGGGCGATCTCGTCGATGAAGCTTTCCACCGCGAACGCGTTGCTGAGATGCGGCATGCCGCGGAACGGTCCGCGCGGCATCGCGGAGGCCTGCGCGTACCAGTCGCTGCGGTAGTTCGGCACCAGGCCGGCGGGCAACTGGTCGGCGCGCAGCTCGGAGCGCCACAGTCGATCTTCCGGCACGCCGCGCAGGCTCGCCGCCGAGGCGCTGACCATGCGCTGGTTCCAGCCGATCAGCCGGCGCTTGCGGTCGACGACGGCGTTTAGCTGGTGCACGCAGCCGGAGCGGTAGAAGTCGTGGCTGAAATCCTCGTCGCGGGTCCACAGCAGGCGTATCGGCTTGCCGACCGCCTGCGCCAGGATCACCGCCTCGGCGACGAAATCGTGGTCCAGCCGGCGACCGTAACCGCCGCCCACGCGCGGCACGCGGATGTCGATCTGCGCCGGCTGCAGCCCGGTCAGGCGCTGCACCACCGCCCAGGCTTTCTGCGGCGCCTGGGTTGGCACCACCAGGCTGGCGCGATCCTTGTCCAGCCGCACCAGGCAGTTCATCGGCTCGGCGGTGGCGTGCGCCAGCCACGGCTGCACGTAGGTGGCCTGCAGGCGGCGCGCGGCTTTCTTGCCGGCGGCGTCGACGTCGCCGTCGTCGCGCACGCGCGTGGTCGGCGCATCGGTGCCGGCGAGCGTGGCCAGCGCCTGTTGCTCCAGCGCGCTGCTGCTCTCCCCGCCGCCTGCGCCGGGCTTCCATTCGAGCTTGAGCTTGGCGCGGCCCCGCAGCGCAGCCCAGGTGTCGGTGGCCAGCACGGCGACGGCCGGGGCGATCACCGTCATGCCGCGCGGCTGGCCCGGCTCGGGCTTGAGCTGGATCACCTTGACCACGCCGGGCTGCGCCAGCGCGTCGCCGGTGTCGATGCGCGCCAGCGTGCCGTCCGGCCACGGGCAGTGCACCAGCACGGCGACCAGTGCATCGCCGAGATGCTCGTCGATCGCGTAGCGCGCCTGGCCGGTGACGATGGCATGCGCGTCCACGTCGCCAGCGGGCCGGCCGATCAGCTGGTAGCTGCTGGCGGCCTTCACCGGCGGCGCCTGCGTGGGCAGCGCGACCTGGCTGGCGTCGGCGGCGAGACTGCCGTAGGTGGCCCGGCGCCCGTCGGGCGCGATCACGGTGCCCGCATCGCAGCGCAGCCGGCTGGCGGAAACGCCGAGCCGTCGCGCCGCCGCCTGCAACAGCAGCCAGCGCGCCAGCGCGCCGACCTGGCGCAGGTCGCGCCACGCGGCCGGGATGGAATTGCCGGTACCGCCCACCTGGTGGCCGTAGGTCCACTTCGGCCGGCCGTTGTCGTTGCTGACGCCCAGCCCCAACGCAACCACGCGGACCCGCTCCCAGTCGGCGTCGAGTTCGTCGGCGATGATCCGCGGCAAGGCCGTGGCCACGCCGGTGCCGGTATCCGGGTCGCGCGCACCGATCAGCACCAGGCCGTCGGCGTCGATGCGCACATAGGCGCCGAGGTCGTGGAAATCGTTGCCGAGCAGCGCTGGCGGCAACGGAGCGTCGGCGGCGTCGGCCAGGCGGATGCCGACCACCAGCGCACCGGCGGTGCCGGCCAGCACCTGCAGGAATCGACGGCGATCGAGGCGGATCGTGGAGTTGCCGCCCTCGCTGCTCACGACTGGCCCGCCTTGCCGGCCGCCGCCCGCTTGATCGCGCGGCGCACGCGGGTCTGGCAGCCGCAGCGGCACAGATTGGGCAACTGGTCGATGTCGTCGTCGCTCGGCTTGGGCTTGCGCCGCAGCAGCGCCACGCCGGCGATCAGCCAGCCCGGCGTGCAGTAGCCGCAGCCGATCGCGTCCTCGTCGATGAAGGCCTGCTGCAGCGGATGCAGGCTGTCGTCGCCGCCGGCCAGCCCCTCCACCGTGGTGATCGACTTGCCGGCCAGCGTCTGCATCGGCGCCGTGACCGCGGAAACCGCCGCGTCCGCCACCAGCACGAGGTCGGCGCCGTTCTCGCCGTGCGCGCCGCCGTACTTGGTGCCGGTCAGCCGCAACACGTCGCGCAGGTACCACAGCAGCGGCATCTGCGGGTCGCCGGTGTGCCGGTAATGCTCGCCGTTGATCTGCACATCGATGCCCTCGCGTGCCTTCTCCGGCACGATGGCGCTGGCCGGTTCGGCCGGCAGGATGTGGGATTGGAGCATCGGGACTTCTCCGCGGATCGTCTGCCTATTGTGGCATTGCCGTGTGGCCGCAGCAGCCCCGCAGCCACATGCCGTTCATCGTCGACGGCGGCGAGCGGTGCGCCGGGCCGGCGTCACGCGCCGCGGTGCTGCTTGCCCAGGCGGCGCCAGATGCCGTACACCGGGATGCCCGCGGCCATGATCAGCAGGCCCATGCCCGCGTTGCGCGGGTTGTCGAGCAGGGTGGCCACCACCACCGCGCCAACCGTCGCGATGAACAGCCACGGCAGCCACGGGTAGCCGGGCACGCGGAAGCCGGGGTTGGCCGGATCGTGCCGGCGATACCAGAACAGCGTGGCCACGCCCACCGCGCAGGCCAGCCAGTCGCCGAAGGTGGCGTAGTCCAGCAACTGGCCGTAGCCGCCCGAAAGGGCCAGCACGATGGCCCAGCCGGTCAGCAGCAGCAGCGCGGTGTTCGGCGTGCGCCAGCGCGGATGCAGCCGCGCCACCGCGCGGAAGAACAGCCCGTCCTCGCCCATCACCTGCAGCACCCGCGCACCGGCAACCAGGGTGATATTGCAGAAGCCGAGGGTGGAGATCGCCACGCCCAGCGCGATCACCTTCGCGCCGACCGGGCCGGCCACCTGCTGCATCACGTCCGCCGCCGGCGCACTGCTGGCGGCGAGCCCGGCGTGACCGAGCACGGCGAGGTAGGCCACGTTGACCAGCGCGTAGGCGCCGATCACCAGCAGCATGCCCAGGGTCAGCGCGCGCGGCAGCGTGCGCTGCGGGTCGCGCACTTCGCCGGCCAGGTTGTTGAGGTAGGTGAAGCCGGAGTACGCGAACAGCACCGGCAGCGCCGCGCCCATGAAGCCGACGCCGTGGCGCGCCGGATCGACGGCCAGCACCTGGCCGTGGCCGGCGCCGGCGAGGAACAGGCCACACACCACCAGCACCGCCACCGCCAGCAGCTTGAGCAGGGCGAACAGGTTCTGGATCTGCGCGCCGAGGCGGATGCCGAACAGGTTGATGCCGCCGACGAAGACCAGCGCGCCGACGGTCAGCGGCAGCGCCCAGGCCGGCGGCAGCCCGAACAGCGAAGCGGCGTAGCTGGCGAAGATCGTCGCCACCGCCGCGCTGGAGCCGGAGTAGATCACCAGCAGCATGGTCCAGCCGAACAGGAAGCCGGCCAGCGGCCCGAACGCCTCGCGCAGGTAGACGTAGGTGCCGCCCGCGTGCGGCCGGCGCGCGCCGAGCTCGGCGTAGCACAGCGCGCCGATCAGGGTGAGCACGCCGGCGGCCACCCACATCAGCAGCAGCGCCAGCCCCGACTCGGTGCGCTGCGCCACGATGCCGGGGTTGAGGAAGATCCCGCCGCCGATGATGCCGCCGACCACGATCAGCGCGGCGTCCCATGGGCGCAGGCTGCGCAGGTAGCTGCCGGAGGGATGGGCTGAGGGCATCGGTCGGGTCATGTGGATGGCGGCGCGACAGCATGGCGGCGCGCCGCGCGTTCGGCAAGGCGGCGGTGATCAGTCCGCGGCCGGAAACAGCAGTTCGCCGCGCACGCCGATGACGCAGGCTCCGCCGATGGTGACGGCGCCGGTGGCGTCGTCGCGCGCCACATCGACCAGGCCGTCGCGACCCACCTCGCGCCCCTGGCTGGCGCGATAGTTCAGGCCATGGCCGTCACGATCGCCGCGCGCGCCGAGCCAGGCCATGATCGCCGCATTGGCGCTGCCGGTGACCGGGTCCTCCGGGATGCCGTCGGCGGGACAGAAGGCGCGCACCGCCATGGCCGCGACATCGGAACGTTCATGCCCGAACACACTGACGCCGACCGCGTCGTGCCGGAGGCACAGCGCCGCCAGCGCCGCCATGTCCGGCAGCAGCGCGCGCACCGGTGCCGCCTCGCCCAGGTTGCACAGGATCCAGTGCGGTCCGTTGTCGACCAGGACGACGTCGTCGCGCGCAAGTTCCACCCGCAATGCAGATGCGAGCTGCGCGCGCAGGGCATCATCGATCTCGCCCAACCGGGCCGGCGGCGCCTGCACGTGGATGATCCGTGTCGGGCCGTCGCCGACCACCTGCACCGGCAGCAGGCCGGCCTCGCACTGCTGGGTCAGTCTGCGCTTGCCGGCATCGACCAGCCCTGCCTCGATCGCTGCATACGCGCTGCCCACACTGGGGTGGCCGGCGAACGGCAACTCCTGGCGCGGCGTGAAGATGCGCACGCGGTAGTCCGCCTGCGGCTCGGTAGGCGGCAGCAGGAAACTGGTTTCAGAGAGGTTGGTCCAGCGCGCGATGCGCTGCATCGCTGCGCCATCCAGCCCCTCGGCGTCCACCACGACGGCCAGCGGGTTGCCGTTTAGCAGGCGGTCGGCGAAAACGTCCAGTTGCAGGAAACGGCGTGCTGGCATGGCGGTTCCGGGGGGAGGGAGTCGCCGGAAGATCGCATTGATGGCGTTCGCCGACAAGCCGGCGAACCGGCCCGCGCATTCGGCGCGGGCCGGGGCGTTCGCTCAGAAGCCCACGCGCAGGAACGTGTCGAAATTGGCCACGTCCAGGGTGCCGATGCCGGCGCCCGGGTTGTAACGGCCATTGCCGGCGTAGAACCAGTTGTCGCCGGCACTGATGCGGTTGAACGCCGACCACTTGCCGTAGCCGAAGAGGTTCTGCAGCAGGTACATGTGCGGGTTCCACAGGCCGATGCGATGGCCCGTGCTCTGCCGCAACAGCGCGGTGATGCCGTTCAACTGCGGTGCGACGAAGCTGGTGCCGCCGGAGCTGTACAGGCCGCCCTGGAACACCAGCAGGTAGCCGGTTTCCGGATCCGCGTTGAGCGAGATGTCCGGCAGGTTGCGACCCTTGAAGTTGCCGGGCAGCTTCAGGTAGGTGTACGGGCCGGTGGCCGGATCGTTGTAGGTCAGCTCCTGGTTTTTCTCGCTGCGCTCCATGCCGCTGGTGAAGAGCTGGTACATCGGCTGGCGCCAGTAGACGCTGACGCCACCGCCGCCGCCGACCGAGAACACATAGTCACGGCTGGGCACGAACGGCAGCAGGTAATCCCAGCCCCACACGCTCTCCTGGTCGATCGACAGCACCACCTGGCCGGAGGAGTTGACGAACTTCACCGGCACCGTGGTGCCGCCGGCAGCGGTGATGTACGGATCAGACGCCGGGGCATCGACGGTGAGCGGTGCGCTGAACTCGCCCGGTCCGTCACCGGTGCCGAGGGCGCGTACCGTGTCGTAGGCGCCGGAGTCGCCGCTGGCGGCGAACATCGACTGCCCCTGCGCGGCCGCCTCCAGGAAAATCTGGTGATAGGCACGCAGGTCGCCGACGTCGGTGGTGTCGGTGTTGCGCGCGCCGTCCACGTTCAGCGCCGCGAAGTTGAAGATCTCGCCCAGACCCCAACTGGCCGAGATGCTGTCCGCCCGGTTGTCGGAGACCGCGCGGGCGAACGCGTCGACGAAGCCGGAGCCGGCGTTCGGCGCGTCGTAGACGATGATGTTGGCCTGCGGCGCCAGCCCGCCGGCCTGCTGCACGTCGAGCGTGGTCTCGTCCGCGCCGTTGGTGCCGCCGCCGCCATCGACATGCACCTGGGTGATGCGGTTCGGCTTGGTGTCCAGCCCGATCGCGGTCCAGTAATCCTCCGCGTCAGACGGGTCGAAGGTGGCCAGGGTGACGATCGCCAGGGTCGAACCCTTGCCGGTGATGCCGCGCCGGTACAGCGGGTTGATGTTGTACAGGTTGGCCACGTCGCCCACGGTGTACTGGCCAGGCACCCCGGTGGCGGTGGGGTTGCCGGTCGCTGCCGCACGCGCCTGCGCCGACAGCGTGGTCGGCGGGTTGGCCAGCCGCAGGTTGGTCACCGGCAGCTTCGACGTGTGGTGCGGCACGTAGTGCCACTCGTTGCTGAGGCCGCTGGCCAGGATCACGTTGTCGCCCAGGCCGACCGGCATCACCAGCGGACGCGCCGGGCGATGGAAGCGCTGGCCCGTCTTGCGCGACACGTAGTTGTGCACCGGCGTGCCGAACAGCTGGCTGAACTGGCCGATCGTGCCGCGCACACTGATTACCAGGTGGCTGTCCAGCAGCTCGCCCTGCAGCCCATGCTGGCTCAGGTAGCCCTGCACTTTGGCGATTTGCGCATCGGTGGCGCCGTAGCGCTCGGCGAACTGCGCCGTGGTGAGGAACTTCTGGAAGTTCGCGCTGCCGGGCGTGGCCGTCTGACGAACGTAGTTTTCAAGCTCGGCCTCGTGGCGCAATCGCAGCACGAGGCTGACGGTGACGCTCTGGTCGGTGGGTGCCAGGCCCTGGTCGGTGACGGCCTGCAAACCCGCGGCGGAGACCGAGGTGGCCACACCGGCCAGCATGGTCGCGAGGCTGATGGCGAGAACTTTCCTGCGCAATTTGAAGTGCATGAGTGCTTCTCCCTGGAGTGGACAGGGCTGGCTGGAAAGCGGATGCACTTTCGGCAGGCAACGAACGGAAGGTGGCGGCGCTTTGAAGCTCAGCCCTGCGTTTCACGTGCGAATTGCAACTTCCCCAGCGACGTCGTCAGTTCCCCCTGACGACCGGCGTTGCGCCGCTCGCGCGAGATTAGTACCAAGTGCCTGCCGAGATAAAGACGCCCGGGTGCCTTCGTCGGCAGGCCGGCCCGCACTGCACCCGGTCGGGTTTTGCCGCCGGTGGCCGGTGCGGCACAATGGCGGTTTTCCCGGTCTGCCCACAGCGAATCCATGGCCTCCATCAAGCAAGAAGACCTGATCCAGTCCGTCGCCGACGCGCTGCAGTACATCAGCTACTACCACCCGGTCGACTACATCAAGAGCCTGGCCGCCGCGTACGAGCGCGAGGAGTCGCCCGCCGCGAAGGACGCCATGGCGCAGATCCTGATCAACTCGCGCATGGCCGCCGAAGGCCACCGGCCGCTGTGCCAGGACACCGGCATCGTCACCGTGTTCCTCAAGGTGGGCATGAACGTGCGCTGGGACGACGCCACCATGTCGCTGGAGGACATGGCCAACGAGGGCGTGCGCCGCGCGTACCTGGACCCGGACAACAAGCTGCGCGCCAGCGTGCTGGCCGACCCGGCCGGCAAGCGCATCAACACGAAGGACAACACGCCGTCGGTGGTCAACATGTCGATCGTGCCCGGCGACACCGTCGAGGTGATCGTGGCGGCCAAGGGCGGCGGCTCCGAGGCGAAGTCGAAGTTCGCCATGCTCAATCCGTCCGACTCGATCGTCGACTGGGTGCTGAAGACCGTGCCCACGATGGGCGCCGGCTGGTGTCCGCCGGGCATGCTCGGCATCGGCATCGGCGGCACCGCCGAGAAGGCGATGCTGATGGCGAAGGAGGCGCTGATGGAGTCGATCGACATCCAGGAACTGATCGCGCGCGGCCCCGCCAATCGCGCCGAGGAGCTGCGCATCGAGCTGTTCGAGAAGGTCAACGCGCTGGGCATCGGCGCGCAGGGCCTGGGCGGCCTGACCACCGTGCTCGACGTCAAGGTGAAGGATTTCCCGACCCACGCGGCGAACCTGCCGGTGGCGCTGATCCCGAACTGCGCCGCCACCCGCCACGCGCACTTCGTGCTGGACGGCTCCGGCCCGGTGATGCTCGACCCGCCGTCGCTGGAAGACTGGCCGAAGCTCACCTACGACGCCTCCAAGGGCCGCCGGGTGAACCTCGACACGGTGACCCGCGACGAGGTCGCCAGCTGGAAGCCGGGCGAGACCCTGCTGCTCAACGGCAAGCTGCTCACCGGCCGCGACGCCGCGCACAAGCGCATGGTCGAGATGCTCAACCGGGGCGAGCCGCTGCCGGTGGATTTCAGCGGCCGCTTCATCTACTACGTCGGCCCGGTCGATCCGGTGCGCGAGGAAGTGGTCGGCCCGGCCGGCCCCACCACCGCCACGCGCATGGACAAGTTCACCGAACAGGTACTGGCGCAGACCGGCCTGCTCGGCATGGTCGGAAAGGCCGAGCGCGGCCCCGCCGCGATCGAGGCGATCAGGAAGCACCGGTCGGTGTACCTGATGGCGGTGGGTGGCGCCGCGTACCTGGTCTCCAAGGCGATCAAGGCCTCGCGCGTCGTCGGCTTCGCCGACCTGGGCATGGAAGCGATCTACGAATTCACCGTCGAGGACATGCCGGTCACCGTGGCCGTCGACTCGGGCGGCAGCTCGGTGCACCAGACCGGTCCGCGCGAGTGGCAGGCGAGGATCGGCAAGATCCCCGTCTTCATGCAGTAAAAGCAGTGCGCGAGCGCACGCGTTTGCCTCCTCCCCCTCCGGGGGAGGATTGAGGAGAGGGAGTTTCAGGATCACCTCAGCTCTCCATCGAAAACCCGAACACCCCGCAGGGCGGGCACTGCCCGCCGCCCCGCACAAGGCAAAGGAAGGGCCGGAGGGCACTGCCCGCATACGGCAAACAGCAGTCTAGACGTCCAAACGAGTCGTCCTCGAAAAACCATTTGCAATTCCAATGCCGCAGCGCAACACTGGTCGAATAACCATCCCCTGACAGCGAACTCCCGTGACCTCGCCAACCTCCGCGCCGCTGCCCGCCGACGCTCCCTGGATCGTGATGAAGTTCGGCGGCACCAGCGTCGCCACGCTTCCTCGCTGGCAGAACATCCGTGAGCTGGTCGCCAGCCGCCGCGCCGAAGGCGCGCGCGTGCTGGTCGTCGTTTCCGCGCTGACCGGCATCACCGACGCGCTGAAACAACTGTGCGGCGAGGGCGGGCAGGACAAGCGCAAGGCGGCGGCCGGCGCGATCGCGCAACGCCACTACGACCTGCTGGAGCATATGCAGCTGGCGTTGCCGGACACGCTCGGCGAGCGGCTGGGCGAGCTGGCGCGGCTGGCCGAGGACGGCCCCGCGGCGCGCGGCGAGCTGGCCTGGCAGGCGCAGGTGCAGGCGCACGGCGAGCTGATGTCCAGCGCGCTCGGCGCCGCCTTCCTCAGCCATAGCGGCCTGCCCACGCAGTGGCTGGACGCGCGCGACTGCCTGGCGGCGGTGGCGTTGCCGAACCAGAACGAGCGCACCCGGCTGCTGTCGGCCATGGTCGAGGCGAAGCCCGACCCGACCTTGAACGCGCGCCTGGCCGCGCTCGGCGAGGTGTTCATCACCCAGGGCTTCATCGCGCGCGAAACGCATGGCCGCACCGTGCTGCTCGGGCGGGGCGGTTCGGATACCTCGGCGGCGTACTTCGGCGCGCTGCTGAAGGCGGCGCGGGTGGAGATCTGGACCGACGTGGCCGGCATGTTCACCGCCAACCCGCGCCAGGTGCCGGGCGCGCGCCTGCTGCAGCGACTGGATTACGAGGAGGCGCAGGAAATCGCCTCCACCGGCGCCAAGGTGCTGCATCCGCGCTGCCTGTCGCCGCTGCGCGAGCCGCGTGTGCCGCTGCTGATCAAGGACACCAACCGGCCCGAACTCGACGGCACCGTGATCGGCCCGGAGGTGCGCGCGCATGCACCCAGCGTCAAGGCGATCAGCGCGCGCAAGGGCATCACCCTGGTCTCGATGGAGTCGGTCGGCATGTGGCAACAGGTCGGCTTCCTCGCCGACGTGTTCGCGCATTTCAAGCAGCACGGCCTGTCGGTGGACCTGATCGGTTCGGCCGAGACCAACGTCACCGTGTCGCTCGATCCCACCGAGAACCTGCTCGACTCCGACGCGATCGCCGCGCTGGCCAGCGACCTGGCCAAGGTGTGCCGGGTCAAGGTGATCGCGCCGTGCGCGGCGATCACCCTGGTCGGCCGCGGCATGCGCTCGCTGCTGCACACCTTGTCCGGCGTGCTGGCCGAGTTCGGCCAGCTGCGCGTGCACATGATTTCGCAGTCGTCGAACAACCTGAACCTGACGTTCGTGGTGGACGAGGAAGTGGTTGATGCGCTGCTGCCGCATCTGCACGACTTGCTGATTGGCGCCGGCGCCCTGCGCACGGACGACAGCGCGCTGTTCGGCCCCAGCTGGCAGATGCTGTATGGCGGCGGCGAAATCGTTCCCGCCGTGCCGGCATGGTGGCGCCAGGCGCAGCGTCCGCGCCTGCTGGAACTGGCCGCCGAAGCCACGCCGCGCTACGTCTACCACCTGCCCACGGTGCGCCAGCAGGCGCGCGAGCTGAAATCGCTGGCGGCGGTGGATCGGCTGCACTACGCGGTGAAGGCGAACACGCATCCGGCGATCCTGCGCGCGCTGGCGGCGGAGGGCTTCGCGTTCGAGTGCGTGTCGCCGGGTGAACTGAAAGCGGTCGCCGCGGTGGTGGCGGAATCGGTGCCGCTGCTGTTCACGCCGAACTTCGCGCCGCGCGAGGATTACGTCCATGCGCTGGGCACCCGCGCCAGCGTCACGCTGGACGCGTTGCATCCGCTGCAGCACTGGGGCGAGCTGTTCCGCGGTCGCGAGATCGTGTTGCGGGTCGACCTGGGCCGCGGCCTGGGCCACCACGAAAAAGTGCGTACCGGTGGCAGCGCCAGCAAGTTCGGCCTGCCGCTGGATCAGTTGCCGACATTCCTGCAGCTGGCCGATGCGCATGGCGTGGCCGTGCGCGGCCTGCACGCGCATCTTGGCTCGGGCGTGCTCGACGCCGCGCATTGGGGCGAGGTGTATGCGCAGTTGGCCAGCCTGGCCGAGCGCATCGCCAGCGTGGTGTTCCTCAACATCGGCGGTGGCCTCGGCGTGCCGGCGCACCCGGGCGAGGCGCCGCTGGACATCGCCGCGCTCGACCGTGCGCTGCGCGAGGTCAAGGCGGCCTATCCGCAATACCAGCTGTGGATGGAGCCGGGCCGTTACCTGGTCGCCGACGCCGGCGTGCTGCTGACGCGGGTGACCCAGCTGAAGGACAAGGGCGGCTTCCGCTACCTCGGCGTGGACACCGGCATGAACAGCCTGATCCGCCCCGCGCTGTACGACGCCTGGCACAAGATCGTCAACCTCACCCGGCTTGGCGAACCGGCCACCGCGCTTTACCAGGTGGTCGGCCCGATCTGCGAGTCGGGCGACGTGCTGGGCACCGACCGCCGACTGCAGGAGGCGGCCGAGGGCGACGTGATCCTGATCGCGCAGGCCGGTGCCTACGGCAAGGTGATGTCCTCGCATTACAACCTGCGCGACGAGGCCGACGAGGTGGTGATCGACGACTGATCCGGAGCGCGCCTGTCCCGCTCTTTGGCCGGCGAAAGCCATCGAACGGGCACCGCCTGAAGCTAGAATCAGCCTGTTCGCTCCCGACGATGCGGGCGATGGAGAAAGATGTGAGCAACACGATGCAACCGCGCCTCACCCGGGTCTTCCGCTTCGTGCGTGCGAGCTACGCCGATGGCGTGGCCGAGCTGGCGTATGCGTTCGACGACGGCGAGGAGTTGGTCGAGACGATCCGCTTTCCGCAGGCGCCGGCGGTTCCCGCCGAGCGGCGCGCGGCGTTCGATGCGGCGCTGAAACTGCTGCACCTGGTCGCCGGCGTCAGCTACTACAAGGCCGGCGTGCCGCCGAAGATCGAGCTGGCCGATGGTCCGCTCGACGATGCCACCGCCGAACTGCTGGAACAGCTGTACCTGCACGGGCTGGCCGAGTTCGCCTATCGCAACGGGCTGGACCTGCGCGGGCGGATCAACTTCCCGCGTGGCGGCAGCACGCCCACGGTCGGCGCGCTGGAGTTGCCCAAACGCACCCTGGTGCCGATCGGCGGCGGCAAGGATTCGCTGGTGGCGGTGGAGGCGATCAAGTCCATCGGCGGCGAGGCGACTGCGGTATGGGTCGGCAGCTCCGCGCTGATCGCCGGCTGCGCCGAGCGGACCGGCCTGCCCACCTTGAACATCCAGCGCGAACTGGCGCCGGGCCTGTTCGAGCTGAACCGGCTCGGCGCGTGGAACGGGCACATTCCGGTGACCGCGGTGAATTCGGCGATCCTCGCCGTCGCCGCGGTCCTGTACGGCTACGATTCGATCGCGTTCGCCAACGAGCGTTCCGCCTCGGCTGCCACCTTGGAATACGACGGCCAGCAGGTGAACCACCAGTGGAGCAAGAGCCTCGCGTTCGAGACGCTGCTGGGCGACTGGCTGCACACGCACGTGGCCAGCGACCTCGACTACTGCTCGCTGCTGCGGCCGTACTCTGAGCTGGCGATCACCCATGCGTTCGCGAAGCTGACGCCGTACTTCGACGTGTTCTCCAGCTGCAACCGCAACTTCAAGCTGCTCGGCCCGAAGCCGGTGGACCGCTGGTGCGGGCAGTGCCCGAAATGCCACTTCGTGTTCCTCGCGCTGGCGCCGTTCCTGCCCAAGCCGCGGCTGCTGGCGATCTTCGGCCGCAACCTGCTGGATGACGAAAACCAGGCCGCCGGCTTCGACGCGCTGCTGGAATACCAGGACCACAAGCCGTTCGAGTGCGTGGGCGAGGGCGCCGAGGCGCGCGCGGCGATGCATGCGCTGAGCCAGCGGCCGGAGTGGCAGGAAGATGCGCTGGTCGAACGCTTCCGCAGCGAAATCCTGCCGCAGCTCGACGCAACGCAGCTGGCGCTGGAGCCGTGGCTGCAGCCGTCGCCCGAACACCGCGTGCCGGCACGCCTGCAGGCGGCGCTGGCGGCGATCGGTTGATGCGCTTCGACGAGCTTCGCGATCGCCGCGTGGCGATCTGGGGTTTCGGCCGGGAGGGCCATGCGGTGATCAAGGCCTTGCGCACGCGCCTGCCGGAACAGGCGCTGACCTTGTTCTGCAGCGCCGCCGAAGTCGAGGCCGCGCGTGCGTTCGACGCGGCGCTGGACATCGTCGTCGGCGAGCCGGATGCGGTGGCGCTGGCCCGCTTCGACGTGGTGGTGAAGTCGCCCGGCATCTCCGCCTACAAGCCGGCGTTGCTGGCCGCGCAGGCGCAGGGCACGCGGTTCACTTCCGGTACCGCGCTTTGGTTTGGCGAGCATCCGGATGCGCGCGTGATCGCGGTCACCGGCACCAAGGGCAAGAGCACCACCAGCGCGCTGCTCGCGCACCTGGCGCGCGCACTCGGCGTGCGCACCGCACTGGCCGGCAACATCGGCCTGCCGTTGCCGGAGCTGCTCGACCAGCACGCGGACCTGTGGGTGATCGAACTGTCCAGCTTCCAGACCGGTGAAGCCGGTCCGCTGGAACTGGGCGTGGTCACCAGCCTGTACGAGGAACACCTGGACTGGCACGGCTCGCGCGAGCGCTACGTGGCCGACAAGCTGAAGCTGGCCGACGTGTCGCGCACGCTGCTGGTCAACGGCCTGCAGCCGAATCTGCTGCAGTACACCGCCGCGCATCCGCATCGCCTGGTGTTCGGCACGCCGGAAGGCTGGCACGTGCGCGATGGCATGGTCTGCCGCGGTGCGCAGCCGGTATTCGACAGCGTCGCGCTGGCGGCGCCCGGCCTGCACAACGCGCTCAACGCCTGCGCCGCGCTGGCCGCGCTGGAAACGATCGGCATGGACGCGCTCGCCGCCGCGCCGGCACTGGCCACCTTCCGCCCGCTGCCGCACCGCCTGCAGCCGCTGGGCGAACACGACGGCTGGCACTGGGTCAACGACTCGATCAGCACCACGCCGCTGGCCACGCTGGCCGCGCTGGAAAGCCTGCACGGCCGCACGGTGACCGTGCTGGTCGGCGGCCACGATCGCGGGCTGGACTGGACGCCGTTCGTCGAGGCGATGCGCAGCGCGCCCGCGCACGCGATCGTCTGCATGGGCGCCAACGGCGCGCGCATCGAGGCGGCGCTGCGCGAGGCGGAAGTACGTTGTCCGATCCTGCCTGTCGACGACCTCGCCGGCGCCGTCGCCGAGGCGAAGACGCACACCCCGCGTGGTGGCGTGATCCTGCTCTCTCCGGGCGCGCCGAGCTTCGACCAGTTCAAGGACTACGCCGAACGCGGCCGTCGCTTCGCCGCGCTCGCCGGGTTCGATGTGGCCATCACCGGCATCGAAGGCCTGGGCATCGACTGAGCCGGTCCACCAACCGCGTGGCATGTCGCGAAAGGCATCGGTCGACTTGTCGCGTCTGCAGGCGTCTGCCATTCGACCCGCTGCGCATGTTTCATGGATGACCTGCGCGGGGGAAACCGATGCAGAGGGGCGGGAGCCGGGAATTCACGATGGCCGTCCGTGGCACGGCGGATGTGTACAAGGGCTGGCCTTTCGGCCTGACTGGCCCGCGCCGATCGGCGAGCGGCGATTCGCCGAGTCGGTGTCGGGGCGTTCTGAAATACTGCCGAGGGCAGGTGACACCTGGGCGCAGTCATCCCCGCGAGTTGTTCGACAACGAGGCTGGACAAGCTGGGACAGTGTTTCGGTTCGACCTGAGAATGACCGAGGACATCGGATTCCCACTTTCGCGGGAATGACGGAAAAGCGGGGCTTCAGCGCGCGTAGCGCGTACGCGGCTCGTTCACGCGCTTCTTGCCGTCGAGCTTGATGTGCTGGCGCAGCCAGGCGGCGAACTCGGCTTCGGCCAGGCTGCCTTCGGCGAGGGCGATCATGGCGACGTACTTGTCTTCGTCACTGGCGACGAGATCGGCGTCGTTGAGTGCAAGGAAGACCCGGTAGCAGACATGCGCCGTGCGTTTGTTACCGTCGACGAAGGGATGGTTGTGTGCCAGCCCGTAGGCGAGGCTGGCGGCGAGGTCGGCAAGGTCCGGTGGCGGACCGACGTAGGCATGCAATTGTCGGGGGCGTGCAAGTGCTGAATCCAGCAGATGGTCGTCGCGCACGCCGGTGCCGCCGCCATGTTCGGCCAACTGGCGTTCGTGGATGGCGATGGCGAGCGGCCTTTCGATCCAGACGATCATGGCTGCCACCTATTGCGCCAGCTTGTGCAGGACGTTGCGGTCCTTGCGCATGACCTCCTCCGCCACCTCCATCTGCCTGGCCAAGGCGGGGTCGTAGGTAGTGAGGCGGATGCCGTCGGGGGTTTCCAGCGCAAACAGCTCGTCGCCTTTCTCCAGCCGCAGGCGGGCCAGCAGTTCGCGCGGCAGGATGACGCCGGCGGAGTTGCCGATGGTGGTGATCTTCAGTTTCATGGCGGCCTCCGGAATGGTTATAACGTATGTTATACGCTCGATTTCCCGGCTGCAACGCGTGGCACGTTGCGGCGCAGCCGCATTGCCGCCAGCGCGCGAGAATACGGACTTGGCATGACAGGCATCGTTGCCGACCTTGCCGTGACGTCCGCCATGCCATGCTCGGGTATTTCCCGCTCATTCCGTTCCTGATCTAAGGAGTCATCCCATGCAATACCGTCGCCTCGGCCGATCCGGCCTGCAGTTGTCCGCGTTGTCGTTCGGCGCCTGGGTCACCTTCGGCAGGCAGGTCGGGCGCAGCGAGGCGCGCGACATGCTGGCGCTGGCGCACGATCGCGGGGTGAACTACTTCGACAACGCCGAGACCTACAACAACGGCGTGGCCGAGCAGGTGATGGGCGACGTGCTGGCCGATCTGCGCTTTCCACGCGACAGCTACTGCGTATCCAGCAAGGTGTTCTTCGGGGCCGTGGACGAGCCGCTGCCGACCCAGCGCGGCTTGTCGCGCAAACACGTGATCGAGGCCTGCCACCAGGCCATGCAGCGCCTGCGCGTGGACTATCTGGACCTGTATTTCTGCCATCGTCCCGATCCGGACACGCCGGTCGACGAAACCGTGGCGGCGATGGATACGCTGATTCGCCAGGGCAAGGTGCTGTACTGGGGCACCAGCGAATGGCCGGCCGAGGCGATCGAAGAGGCCCATCGGGTGGCGCGCGAGAATCATTTCTACGCGCCGGTGATGGAGCAGCCCCAGTACAACCTGCTGCACCGCGAGCGGGTGGAGCGCGAATATGCGCCGCTGTACGAGAAGTACGGCATGGGCACCACGATCTGGTCGCCGCTGGCTTCGGGCCTGCTGAGCGGCAAGTACGACCGGGGCATCCCCGCCGACTCGCGGCTCGCGCAGCCGGGCTACGAATGGTTGCGCAAGAGCGTGCTGGGCGAGGGCGACGAGCGCCTGGTGCAGGTGCGCGCGCTGCATCCGATAGCCGACGAGTTGGGCACCAGCCTGGCGCAACTGGCGATCGCCTGGTGCCTGCTGAACCCGCACGTATCCACCGTGATGCTGGGTGCGAGCAAGCGCGAGCAGCTGGCGCAGAACCTGGACGCGCTGGAGCTGCTGCCGCGACTGGATGCGGCGCTCGCCGGGCGCATGCGGCAGGCGGTGGGCGGCTGACCCGTCGCGCGTGGAGTCCGCGAGGGTGGTTGACTCTCAAATGAGAATGATTATTATTTGAGTACCCGCCACCGCAGGAACTCCGATGCCCGTCCTCTCCTTGCGTCCGTCCCCGTTTCCCCCTTCTGCCGTGCACCACGGCGCGGCGCCGCGGCTCGCCACCGCCACGCGCCGGGTCGCCAGCGATCTGCTCCTGGCCGGCGGGCGCGAGCTGGTGATCCAGCATCAGGGCAGCGAGTACCACCTGCGCCTGACCCGCAACGACAAACTGATCCTGACCAAATAGCCATGGGCATGCGGCTGGATCGTGCCGCCCTGTTGCGGCGGATGACGGCGCAGTTCGCCACAGGCAGGCGAACCGGCATCTATGGATCGGAGGAGGCCGCCGCCACGTGCAGGTCGCGGTTGTGCTTGTCCACCGCGCGATGGCTGGCCGGACTGCCGGCGCTGGGCAACGTGTTGTATGCGCCGAGTGTGATGCCCTGCATGTTGCGCGGCAGGCCGTTGCCGGGCTTGCTGGTCGAATCCGCCGATCTCGCGCCGTTGCTGCATACGCGCACCCTGGCGTTCGCCAGCGCAGTCACTGCCGATGGCCCGCGCGAGTGGATGGAATGCCGCGATGCGCAAGAGTGCCTGCTCGCCCGGCTCTACCTGTTGCCGGATACCGACTATCTGGCCTGGGACGCCTTGTGCGCCGGTGCCGACATCGCGGCGGCCGGCGCTCGCGCGGACGCGTTCGCATCGCCGCCGGCCGCGGTGCGGGTGCTGCGTTTCCGATTGCGCCGCTTCGCCGCCGGCCTGAAATTGCTGGGCGCAGATGCCGTGGCGTCCGCCTCGCCGCTGGGGCGCGACGTGGCAGCGCGCATCGCCCGCGACGCGGCCACGCTCCGCTGAACCCGCCGGTCGTCGCCAGTGGCGGCGTCCGGCTGTCCGTGCACTGTCCGCGGACACTGCACAACCGCCACGGGTGCGTCGCAACACATTGAAAAAACGGTGTTTTCGCGGCATCGCCTCGATGGCATGCGGATTGCTCTGTCTCCTGCGTAGCCGCCCTGCACGCGGCCGGGAACGACACGATGATTCGCGACACATCGGCACAGGACAAACTGGTAGAGGTCAAACCCAATCGCAAGCGGCAGCTGATCCTCGCTGCCGTCGGCGTGCTCGTGATCGGCCTGCTGGCCTGGCTGGCGCCGGGGATCGGCCGGCTGTTCTCCGCCTCCGGTTCGGTGAGCGCCTCGCGGCTGTCGTTCGCCACCGTCGAGCGCGGCCCGTTCGTGCGCGACATCGCCGCCGAGGGCAAGGTGGTGGCCGCGGTCAGCCCCACCTTGTACGCGACCTCCGGCGGCGCGGTGACGCTGCAGGTGCACGCCGGCGACACGGTGAAGAAAGGCCAGGTGCTGGCCACCATCGACAGCCCCGAGCTGACCAACAAGCTGGCGCAGGAACAGAGCAACGCCGACGCGATGCAGGTCGACTACCTGCGTGCTCAGGTCGACGCGCGCAAGCAGCGCTCCGCCCTGCAGAAGGCGTACGACAACGCCAAGATCGACCTGCAGACCGCGCAGCGCGATCTCGCCCGCTACCAGAAGGCGTTCGCCCGCGGTGCCGTGCCCAGCATGGACGTCGACCGCGCCAAGGACACCCTGGACAAGGCCAACATCGCCCTGGAACACGCGCGCAGCGACCTGGGCATGGACAACGCCAGTCTCAACTTCGACATCCAGTCCAAGAAGCTGGCGCATGACCGCCAGCTGCTGCTGGTGGCCGACCTCAAGCGCCAGGTCGACGACCTCCATGTGAAGTCGCCGGTGGATGGCCAGGTCGGCCAGCTGTTCATCGCCGAAAAGGCCACCGTGGCCAAGGATGCGCAGCTGCTCAGCGTGGTCGACCTGTCCGCACTGCAGGTGGAGATGCAGGTGCCGGAGAGTTTCGCCCGCGACCTCGGCATCGGCATGACCGGCGAGATCAGCGGCAACGGCCACACCTGGAAGGGCATCGTCAGCGCGATCTCGCCCGAAGTGGTCAACGGCCAGGTCGCCGCGCGGCTGCGCTTCGACGGCACCACGCCGAACCAGCTGCGCCAGAACCAGCGCCTGTCGGTGCGCGTGCTGCTGGACAAGCGCGACAACGTGCTCACCGTGCAGCGCGGCTCCTTCGTCGACGAATCCGGCGGCAGCTACGCCTACCTGGTGCACGACGGCATCGCCACGAAAACCCCGATCCGCATCGGCGCCTCCAGCATCGACAAGGTGGAGATCCTCGAAGGCCTGAAGGAAGGCGACAAGATCGTGATCTCCGGCACCGACAGCTTCAAGGGCGCGGCGAAGGTTGCCATCTCGCAATAGCGAGATGGCAGCCGGGAATAGGGAATAGGGAATAGGGAATCGGAAAAACTCGCGATCCCACGCCGCTGCTCTCTATTCCCGATTCTCTATTCCCTATTCCCACTACACCAACCACCGAGGAACCAGCATGCTCAAGATGACCCACCTGTCCAAGGTCTACCGCACCGAAGTGGTGGAGACCTATGCGCTGCGCGATTTCAACATCGACGTGAAGGAGGGCGAGTTCGTGGCCGTGACCGGGCCGTCCGGTTCGGGCAAGACCACCTTCCTGACCATCGCCGGCCTGCTGGAGACGTTCACCGGCGGCGAGTACCACCTCGACGGCGTGGAGGTGAGCAACCTCAACGACAACGCCCGCTCGAAGATCCGCAACGAGAAGATCGGCTTCATTTTCCAGGCGTTCAACCTGATCCCCGACCTCAACGTGTTCGACAACATCGAGGTGCCGCTGCGCTATCGCGGCATGAAGTCGGCCGAGCGCAAGCAGCGGATCATGGACTCGCTGGAACGCGTGGGCCTGGCCTCGCGCGCCAAGCACTACCCCGCCGAACTCTCCGGCGGCCAGCAGCAGCGCGTGGCGATCGCCCGCGCGCTGGCCGGCTCGCCGCGTCTGCTGCTGGCGGACGAGCCCACCGGCAACCTCGACACCCAGATGGCCCGCGGCGTGATGGAGCTGCTGGAGGAGATCCACCGCGATGGCGCCACCATCGTGATGGTCACGCATGATCCGGAGCTGGCCGCCCGCGCCCAGCGCAACGTGCACATCATCGACGGCCAGGTGGTGGATCTGGCCGAGGAGCCGCGCTTCCATGCCGTGAAGGCAGGGAATAGGGAGTAGGGAATAGGGAATCGGAAGGGCATCGGCCTTTCCGAATCGCGAATTACGAATCCCGTATCCCGGAACCAGAGATGTTTGCCTACTACCTCCAGCTCGGACTGCGCAGCCTGCGCCGCAACCCCGCCCTCACCGCGCTGATGGTGATGGCGATCGGTTTCGGCGTGGCCGCGTCGATGATCACGTACTCCGTGTTCCGGGCCGTGTCCGGCAACCCGATACCTGGCAAGTCGGCGCAGCTGTTCACGCCGCAGGTGGACGGCTGGGGGCCGCAGCAGAACCTGAAGGGCGAGCCGGCCGAAGCACTGGCTTACATCGACGCGATGGCGCTGATGCGGGCGCACGAGGCGAAGCGCCAGACCCTGTTGTATCCGGTGCAACTCTCGGTGATGCCGGGCGGCAACCGCGACCTTCCCCTGAACGCCAGCGGCTATGCCGTCACCGCCGACTTCTTCACCATGTTCGAGGTGCCGTTCCGCTTCGGCAGCGGCTGGAGTGCGCAGGACGACGACGCGCGAGCCAGCGCCGTCGTCATCAGCGGCGAACTCAACCGGAAGCTGTTCGGCGGCGCCAACAGCGTGGGGCGCACGTTCAACCTTGGCGGGCATGACTACCACGTGGTGGGCGTCACCAGCCACTGGAATCCGCGCCCGCGTTTCTACGACCTGTTCAGCACCAGCGGGTTTGCCGACGAGCCGGACATCTACATGGTGTTCAACCGTGCACTGGACTTGCAGATGCGCTCGGGCGGCCGCAACAGTTGCCGCGGTTCGATCACCTACACGAGCTGGCAGGGTTATCTGCAGAGCAACTGCGTGTGGATCACGCCGTGGGTGGAACTGGACAGCGCCGCCGAAGTCGCCGCCTATCGCCGTTTCCTCACCAACTATGCCGCCGACCAGCAGCGCGCCGGTCGCTTCGGCTGGGCCGCCAACGTGCGTCTGCGCGACGTGATGCAGTGGCTCGAATACGAACACGTGGTGCCGCCGGAAAGCCGCATCTCGCTGGCGGTGGCGCTGGGCTTTTTCCTGATCTGCCTGGTCAACACCATCGGCCTGCTGCTGGCGAAGTTCATGCGCCGCGCCGGCGAGATCGGCGTGCGCCGCGCCCTGGGCGCGACCCGGCGCGAGATCTACGCGCAATACCTGATCGAGGCCGCCACGGTAGGCCTGGCCGGTGGCGTGCTGGGCTTGCTGCTCACGGCCGCGGGCGTGTCCGGCGTGGGCATCCTGTTCCAGCCGGAGATCGCCCGGCTGGCCCGGCTCGATCTCTCACTGGTGGGCCTGACGTTCGTCGTCGCCATCATCGCCACCGTGCTGGCGGCGTTCTACCCGGCGTGGCGCGCGGCACACGTGCAACCCGCCTGGCAACTGAAATCGAGCTGAGGAGAGCGCCATGAATTTTCAGGTCAGGCCCATCCTCACCGCGCTGCGCCAGCACAAGGCAGGCACCTTGCTGATCGCGCTGCAGATCGCGTTGACGCTGGCCATCGTGTGCAACGCGCTGTTCATCATCCACCAGCGACTGGGCAACCTCTCCGCGAGCAGCGGCGTGGACGAGGCCAACGTGTTCGTCATCACCAACATGTGGGCCGACATGGGCCAGTCGACGTCCCAGGTCGATGCGCAGGTGCGCGCGGACCTGATCGCGCTGCGGCAGTTGCCCGCCGTGCGCGACGCCACGCCGGCCAGCGGGTATCCGCTCAGGGGCGGCGGCTGGGACAACTTCGTCACCATGACGCCCGAGCAGGTCAAGCCGACCACGGATGCCGCGGTGTACACCGGCGACGACCACTTCATCGACACGCTGGGCCTGAATCTCGTCGCGGGCCGCAACTTCCGCCCCGATGAGGTGATGGTGATGGGCACCCAGGAAGCCGTCACCCCGCCGACGGTGATCGTGAGCAAGGTGCTGGCCGATCGCCTGTTTCCCGACGGCGACGCGCTGGGCAAGAGTTTCTATGCGATGGGCGCCACGCCGACCACCATTGTCGGCATCGTCGATCCGCTGCACCGGCAGGGCGTGGACTCGTGGAGCAACGGCTATGCCGGCCAGGCGCTGATCTGGCCGTTGCGGGCGGATGATTCGCGCGGCGTGTTCTACATCGTGCGCGCCAGGCCCGGCCAGCTTGCCGACGCCATGCGCGAGGCGCCCAAGGCGCTGTACGCGCAGAATCGCCTGCGCATCATCGATTCGAAGGACGGCATCCAGGACTACGCCACCATCCGTCACAAGGTCTACGACCGCGACCGTGGCATGGCGATCCTGATGGGCATCATCAGCGTGGTGCTGCTGGCGATCACCGCGGCCGGCATCGTGGGCCTGACCAGCTTCTGGGTCGGCCAGCGCCGCAAGCAGATCGGCGTGCGCCGCGCCCTGGGTGCCCGGCAGCGCGACATCCTCGCCTATTTCCTCACCGAGAACTTCCTGATCAGCGTGTCGGGCACGGTGCTGGGCATCGTGCTGGGCTTCGCCTTCAACTTGTGGACGGTGACCCGCTTCGCGATGGACCGGATGTCGCTGGCCTACGTGGGCGCGGGCGTGCTGGTGCTGGTGCTGCTCGGCCAGGCCGCCACGCTGGCGCCGGCGCTGCGCGCCTCGCGCGTGTCGCCGGTGGAGGCGACGCGGAGCGTGTGATTTTTCCCCTCTCCCGACGGGAGAGGGGCTCAAACGACGGAGAGACAGAATGTTTGCCTACTACCTCGAACTGGCGATGCGCAGCCTGAAACGCAGCCCTGGCCTCACCATACTGATGGTGCTGGCGATCGGCTTCGGCGTGGCTGCGTCGATGACCTCGTGGTCGGTGTTCCGTGCGGTGTCGGGCGACCCGATTCCGTGGAAGTCGTCCAAACTCTTCGTGCCGCAGATCGACATGTGGGGGCCGAACGGCCGCAGTCCCGACGGCGAGCCGCCGAACGCGATGGACTACACCGACGCGGTCGCCCTGATGCGCGATCACCGCGCCAAGCGGCAGTCGGCGATGTACCAGATCTCGCCCTCGATCGTGCCGACCGACGCCAGCAAACATCCGCTCAACGTCAGCGGGCATGCCGTGTATGGCGAGTTCTTTCCGATGCTGGACGTGCCGTTCCGGTATGGCCGCGGCTGGAGCGCCAGCGACGACAGCAACCGCGCGCAGGTCGTGGTGATCAGCAGCAAGCTCAACCAGAAGCTGTTCGGCGGTATCGACAGCGTCGGCCGCATCGTCAATGTCGAAGGCCGCGATTACCGGGTGGTTGGCGTGCTCGACCAGTGGAACCCGCAGCCGCGCTTCTACGACGTGGTCAACAGCGGTGGCTTCTCCACCACCGACGCCGACGTGTTCCTGCCGTTCCAGACCGCGATCCAGACGGGCATCACCAACGACGGCAATACCAACTGCAACGCGGTGCCGGACGAACCGGGCTTCGTCGGCCTGCAGCATTCGCCCTGCGCGTGGATCGCGTTCATGGCCGAACTGGACGATGCCGCGGCGGTGACGGCGTATCGCGCCTATCTCGACGGCTATGCCAAGGATCAGCAGTCCGCCGGGCGCTTCCGCTGGGCGCCGAACAACTGCCTGCGCGACGTGCCGGCGTGGCTGGAAAACCAGCACGTGGTGCCCAGCGACACCAGGGTGTTGTTGCTGGTGGCACTCGGCCTGCTGCTGGTGTGCCTGGTCAATACGGTGGGCCTGCTGCTGGCCAAGTTCCTGCGCCGCAGCAGCGAGATCGGCGTGCGTCGCGCACTCGGCGCGCCGCGTGCGGCGATCTACACGCAGTTCCTGGTCGAGGCGGGCATCGTGGGTGCGGCCGGCGGCGTGCTCGGCTTGCTGCTGACCGGCGCCGGCGTGGCCAGCGTGGGCTGGGTGTTGCCGCGCGACATCGCCTCGCTGGCGCGGATCGACGTGTCGCTGCTGGTGCTGACCCTGCTGGTGGCGGTGGTCGCCACGATGCTGGCCGGCCTGTATCCCACCTATCGGGCTTCGCGGGTGCAGCCCGCCTGGCAACTGAAGAGCAACTAATGCGCTCTCCCTGCGCGAGAAAGCGGCCATCCATGGCCGCACTCCTCAAGGAAACCCGTTCCATTTGACGGTGCGACAAGGAACTACATCATGAAACTGCATCCCATCCTCGCCGCCCTGCGCAAGCACAAGGCCGGCACCGTGCTCATCTCGCTGCAGATCGCGCTGACCCTGGCGATCGTGTGCAATGCGATCTTCATCATCGGCCAGCGCATCGAGCGGGTGAACCGGCCCACCGGGCTGGACGAGAGCAACCTGTTCCTGGTCACCCAGCAATGGGTGGGCGCGCCCAGCGCCGACACCGCCGACGGCGTGGAGAAGCTCGACGCGATGCAGCGCGAGGATCTCGCCGCGTTGCGCAACCTGCCCGGCGTGACGTCGGTGGCGCCGATCAATTCGCTGCCGCTGCTCAACTCGTCGTGGACGGGCTCGATGTCGCACGATCCGGGCGCCAAGCTCGGCGGCAAGGACAACACCCGCACGGCGTACTACTTCACCGACGACCAGGCGCTGGATACGTTGGGCCTGAAGCTGGTGGCCGGCCGCGCGTTCACCGCCGGCGACGTGCAGCACCAGGGCTTTCGCGACCAGCCGCCGCGTCCCATCGCGATCATCACCAAGGCGCTGGCCGACAAGCTGTTCCCGAACGGCGGCGCGGTGGGCAAGGTGATCTACAGCGACGGCAGCAATGCGCCGACCACCATCATCGGCGTGGTCGAGCGCATGCAGACGCCCGCCAGCGGCAGCTGGGGCAACGATTTCGCGTGGTACTCGACCCTGATCCCGACCCGGCTCGACGCCAACTTTGCCCGCTACGCCGTGCGTACGCGGCCGGGCCAGCTCGACACGGCGATGCGCGCGGTGACGCCGCTGCTGTACAAGGTCAACCCGCTGCGCGTGCTCGATGACGACAGCGTCAGGCCCTTCAGCGAGATCCGCGCCAAGGCGTATCGCGCCGACGTGGGCATGGCGATCCTGATGGGGGTGATCTGCCTGATCCTGGTCGCGGTCACTGCCGCCGGCATCGTGGGTCTGACCAGCTTCTGGGTCGGCCAGCGTCATCGCCAGATCGGCGTGCGCCGCGCGCTGGGCGCACGCAAGATCGACATCCTGCATTACTTCCAGATCGAGAACCTGCTGATTGCCGGCATCGGCGTACTGCTCGGCATCGCGCTGGCGATAGCCCTGAACCTGTGGCTGATGACGCGCTACGAGATGACCCGCCTGCCGGTGTCCTACGTGCTCGTCGGCGTGCTGGCCATGCTGGTGATCGGCCAGGCCGCCGTGTTCGTGCCCGCGCGGCGCGCGTCCAACGTGCCGCCGGTGTCGGCGACGCGGGCGGCTTGAAGCCGGGAATCGGGAATCGGGAACAGGGAATCGTCAAAGGCAAAAGCCGCGCGCTTTGGTGCTTCCTATTCCCCATTCTCCATTCCCTATTCCCTCCTCCGAAGGAGACACCGAACGTGCTTGCCTACTACCTCGACCTGGCCCTGCGCAGCCTCAAGAGCAACAAGGCGCTCACCGCGCTGATGGTGCTGGCGATCGCGCTGGGCATCGGTGCGTCGATGACCACGCTCACGGTGCTGCACGTGCTGTCGGGCGACCCGCTGCCGGGGCGCAGCGGCACGCTGTACTACCCGCAGATCGACCCGCGCGACAACAGTGGCCAGCTGCCCGGGGTCGAGCCGCCGGAGCAGGTCACCCTGATCGATGGCCTGAACCTGCTGCACGCCGGGCGCGCCGATCGCCAGGCGCTGATGACCGGCGGCTCCGTGCCGATCCAGCCCGACTCCTCGGCCGTGGACCCGTTCTACGTGGAGTCGCGTTACACCACTGCCGACTTCTTCCCGATGTTCGGCACGCGGTTTCGCTATGGCCGCGGCTGGAACGCCGCCGACGACGAGGCCAAGGCGCGCGAGGTGGTGATCAACGGCGAGCTCAACGAGCGCCTGTTCGGCGGCGCCGACAGCGTGGGCCGCAACCTGCGCATCGCCGACGCCAGCTTCCGCATCGTCGGCGTGCTCGACGACTGGGAGCCCAACCCGCACTTCTACGATCTCAACACCGGCTCCTACGGCCGCGCCGAGCAGGTATTCGTGCCGTTGCAGACGGCGCTGGATCTGAAGATGGAGCACAACGGCTCAAACGACTGCTGGGGCAGGGGCGCCGGTGGCGTAGGCCGGATCTACCCTTCGGAAAGCTGCGTGTGGCTGCAGTTCTGGGTGCAGCTGGACAGCTCGTCCAAGGCGGCCGACTACCAGCAGTTCCTGGTGCATTACTCGCAGGAGCAGAAGGCGCTGGGGCGTTTCGCGAAGGCGCCGAACGTGCGACTGCGCAACGTGATGCAGTGGCTGGCCCATGAACGGGTGGTGCCCGACGACGTGCGCCTGCAGACCGGTCTGGCGTTCGGCTTCCTGCTGGTGTGCCTGGTCAACACGGTCGGGCTGATGCTGGCCAAGTTCATGCGGCGCGCCGGCGACCTCGGCGTGCGGCGCGCGCTGGGCGCCTCCAAACGCTCGCTGTTCGGACAACTGCTGGTCGAGTCCGGCGTGATCGGCGTGGTGGGCGGCGTGGGCGGCCTGTTGCTGGCAGGACTGGGCTTGTGGGTGGTGCGCCAGCGTCCTTCCAGCTATGCCGCGTTGGCGCACCTGGACGGCACGATGCTGGCGACCACCTTCGCGCTGGCGCTGGGTTCGACCCTGCTGGCCGGCATGCTGCCGGCGTGGCGCGCCTGCCAGGTGCCGCCGGCCCTGCAGCTCAAGAGCAACTGAGGGTTACCGACATGGAACTGCGACCGATCCTCTCCACGCTGCGGCGGCACAAGACCACCGCCTGGCTGCTGATCCTGGAGATCGCGCTGACCTGCGCGATCGTGTGCAACGCGGTGTTCATGATCAACCACCGCCTGCAGCACATGGAGATGCCCACCGGCATCGACGAACATGCGCTGGTGCAGATCCAGCTGGCCGAGGTGACGCCATCGCCGGACATCTACGCGCGGGCAAGGGAGGATCTTGCCGTGATCCGGCAAGTGCCCGGCGTGCTGGACGTGGCGCTGGTCAACCAGTTGCCGCTGGGCGGCTCCTCGTCCAATGCCAGCATCAAGCTGGACCCGGAGCAACGCCAGCCGACCCTCAGCGCCGGCACCTATTTCGGCGGGAACCTGGCGCAGACGATGGGTCTGCGCCTGCTGGCGGGGCGCCACCTGCAGCCCGACGAGGTGCTCGACGCCGACGTGGTGCTCAAGGCGCTGGCCACCGGCGACACCAAGGTCATCGCACCGGTCACGGTCATCACGCAGGCCATGGCGCAACGGCTGTGGCCGGGCGCCGACGCGCTCGGCAAGACGATCTACGTCGGCCCGGTCGGCGTGCGCGTGGTCGGCGTGATCGCCGACCTGGCGCGCGCCAATGCCTACGATGACGCGACCGCGCACTACTCGATGATCCTGCCGATGTTCATGGGCGCCGGCAAGGACCAGAGCTACCTGATCCGCACGCGCCCGCAGGATCGCCAGGCCGTGCTGAAAGCCGCCGTGGCGGCGCTGAAGAAAGCCGACCCGCGGCGGGTGGTGACCGAGCAGCGCACCTACGACGAAGTGCGCGACAAGTTCTTCGAGAACGACCGCTCGATGGCCGGCATCCTGGTGGGCGCGATCGCCGCGCTGCTGATCGTCACCGCGCTGGGCATCGTCGGCCTGGCCAGCTTCTGGGTCGCGCAGCGGCGGCGCACGATCGGTGTGCGCCGTGCGCTGGGCGCCACGCGCCGCAACATCCTCAATTATTTCCAGACCGAGAACCTGCTGCTGGCCACGATCGGCATCGTGCTCGGCATGGTGCTGGCCTACGCCATCAACCTGTTCCTGATGCTGCACTACGAGCTGCCGCGATTGCCGGCGATCTATTTCCCGGTGGGCGCGATCGCGCTGTGGCTGATCGGCCAGCTCGCCGTGCTCGGTCCGGCGCTGCGCGCCGCGGCGGTGCCGCCTGTCGTGGCAACGAGGTCGGTGTGACGCAGGAGCCCGCTCGCGGGCGATGCCCTTGATTTGATCTGCGTCGCGCATTTGAGCAGGAGCATCGCCCGCGAGCGGGCTCCTGCGAAAGAACGAGTCAACAGGAGTAATTCGGACGTGTTCACCTATTACCTCGATCTCGCCCTGCGCAGCCTCAAGCGCAACAAGGTGCTCACCGCGCTGATGGTCATCGCCATCGCGGTGGGCATTGGCGCCAGCATGACCACGTTGACGGTGATGCATCTGCTCTCCGGCGACCCGGTGCCCACGCGCAGCGGCACGCTGTTCTATCCGCAGGTGGACGGCAACCCGACGCCCGGCGATTTCAAGCAGCCGCTGGACGTGATGGATTACCAGTCGGCAGTGGACCTGTGGGGCGCGCATCGGGCCGATGCCCAGACGCTGGTGGTGGACAGCCCGGTGCGGCTGAGCGCGCCGGGGGTCAACCTGCCGACCTTGATGCCGAGCATGCTGTCCACCACCAGCGACTTCTTTCCGATGTTCGACGTGCCGTTCCGCTACGGCAGCGGCTGGAGCGCGGATGACGATGCCCGGCACGCGCGGGTGGCGGTGATCTCCGACGATCTCAACCACAAGCTGTTCGGCGGCCGCGACAGTGTCGGCCAGGTGCTGCGCCTGCGCGACACGGACGTGCGCATCGTCGGCGTGCTGCGTCCATGGCGCCCGTCGCCGGTGTTCTACACCGTGGCCGGCGGCCGCTTTGCCAATGGCGACACCGCGGACTTCTACGGCAAGACGCAGGACGTGTTCACGCCGTTCTTCACCGGTCTCGAACTCAACGACGGCAACTTCCAGCAGTTCACCTGCTGGCACATGCCCGAGCGGCCGGGCCATCTGCAGAACTCGCCGTGTGCGTGGGTGCGCCTGTGGGTGCAGCTTGGCGACGCCGGCAAGGTCGCCGCGTACAAGCAGTTCCTGGATGGCTACGCGGCGCAGCAGGCCGCGCTGGGACGCATCGTGCGGCCGCAGAACACGCGCCTGCGCAGCCTGATGCAATGGCTGGACTACAACGGCGTGGTGCCCGGCGACGTGCGGCTGCAGACCTGGCTGGCGTTTGCGTTTCTCGCCATCTGCCTGTTCAACATGATCGGCCTGCTGCTGGCGAAGTTCCTGCGCCGCAGCGGCGAGATCGGCGTGCGTCGCGCGCTCGGCGCCAGCCGCGGCGCGGTGTTCGCGCAATGCCTGGTGGAGGCCGGGCTGGTCGGCCTGATCGGCGGCATCGGTGGCTTGGGCCTGACCCTGCTCGGCCTGTGGCTGGTTCGCCGGCAGCCGGTGGCGTACGCCGATCTTGCGCACCTGGACGTGTCGATGTTCGTCGCCACCTTCGTCACCGCGATCGCCGCCAGCCTGCTGGCCGGGGTCCTGCCGGCGCTCCGCGCCAGCCGGGTGGCGCCGGGACTTCAGCTAAAGACTTTGTAGTGCGCTGTTCCTGCGCAGGAGCCCGGCCATCCCTGGCCGGACATCTCAGACAGGCACCGTTTTCACCAGGCATCAGGTAACGAGACATGCAGATTCGACCCATCCTCGCCGCGTTGCGCCGCCATCGCATGGCCACCGTGCTGATCGCGCTGGAAATCGCGCTGGCCTGCGCGGTGCTGTGCAACGCCTGTTTCCTGATCGCCGGCCGGATCGACGCGATCCAGGTCGACAGCGGCGTCGACGAGGCCTCGCTGGCGACGGTGCAACTGGCCGGCTACGAGAACGCGCACGCGGTCGACCTCAACGCCCGGGTGCTGGCCGGGCTGGGCAGCATTGCGGGCGTGCAGTCGGTGAGCCTGCTCAACTCCATCCCGTTCGGCGCGCGCCGCGGCACCGCGGGCGTCACCACGGACATGGCCGGCAAGCACTTCGGCGGCGTGGTCGAGTTCTACGTCGGTGGCCCGGGCAGCCTTTCGGCATTGGGCACGCGGCTGGTTGCCGGGCGCAATCCGCAGCCCGACGATTTCCGTCCGTTCACCGCCTTGATGCCGGACGACGCCTCGGTGCAGGTGACGCGGGCACTGGCCGAGCACCTGTGGCCGGGCGCCGATCCGCTGGGCAAGGAGTTCTGGCTGGACAAGTCGCACTTTCGCGTGGTCGGCGTGATCGACCACCTGGTGCGACCCGACCCGGGCGGCTGGCCCGGCGACAGCCGCGACTGGTCGGTGTTCGTGCCGGCGCAGTCGAGCGTCTATCTCTCCGGCAGCTACCTGCTGCGCGCCGCGCCGACGGACCTGCCGCGGGTGTTGCGCGATGCCCGCGCCGCGATCGCGAAGATCGCCCCGGATGCCGTGCTCGACCAGGACGGCACGCAGACCCTCGGCGACCTGCGCACCCGCAGTTTCCAGAAGGACCGCGCGATGATCGGCATGCTGGTGGGCGTGATCGTGGCGCTGCTGCTGGTCACCGCCCTGGGCATCGTCGGCCTGGCCAGTTTCTGGGTGGCGCAGCGGCGCCGGCAGATCGGCATCCGCCGCGCCATCGGCGCCACCCGCCGCGACATCCTGCACTACTTCCAGACCGAGAACTTCCTGATCGTCAGCTTCGGCATCGTGCTGGGCATGGTGCTGGCCTATGCACTCAATCTGTTGCTGATGACGCACTACGAACTGCCGCGCCTGCCGCTGGCCTACCTGCCGATCGGCGCCGTCGCACTGTGGCTGCTCGGCCAGCTCGCCGTGCTCGGCCCCGCGTTGCGCGCCGCGGCCGTGCCGCCGGTGGTGGCGACGAGGGGATAGCGGTGCCGGGAATGGAGGGTCGGCAATGGGAAACGGGAAAGACCAGAGCGTGAAGCGTCACGGCCTTGCGATTCCCCAATTCCCCCTTCCAGGCTCCGTGCATTCCGGCACGGGCTGACCGCCCCTCGACGCGATCACAATCCACCGTATCGATTCACCACGACCCAAAGGACGCTGCCGATGAAAACCCTGCCGTTGTTGATCTGTCTGGCCCTCGCGGGCTCGGTGACCCTGGCCGCTCCGCTGCAGGCGGCGCCCGCGGCGCAGTCCGTCGCCAAGGGCGACGTGGCCAGTCGCGTGCAGGCGCTCAACGCGCTGCTGGCGGAGCAATGGGAGTACACGCTGAAGAACAGCCCCGAGTTCGCCACCATCCTGGGCGACTTGCGCTACAACGATCATTGGAGCGATGTCTCGCTGGCGCACATGCGCGCGGACCATCAGGCGACGGCCGATTTCCTCAAGCGCTTCGAGGCGATCGACACCAGCGGTTTCCCCGACAGCGACAAGCTCAACCAGCAGTTGATGGTGCGCCAGCTGAAGGATTCGCTGCGTTCCTACGACCTCAAGCTCTACGAGATGCCGCTGGACCAGATGAGCGGCGTGCACATCGCGCTGGCCGGCTTCGTCAGCTCGATCCCGTTCAACAGCACCAGGGAATACGACGACTACCTGGCGCGCCTGAAGGCAGTGCCGAAGCTGTTCGACCAGGTCACCGCGGTGGCGCGGCAGGGCATGGCCGACAAGATGATGCCGCCGAAGTACCTGCTGGAAAAAGTGGTCAAGCAGATCGCCAGCATCGAGCAGCCGGCCGGCATGGACAGCGTGTTCGCCGAGCCGCTGAAGCATTTTCCCAAGTCGGTCTCGGCGGCCGACCAGAAGCGCCTGCATGACTCCATCGTCGCCGCGATCGACCACGACGTGCGCCCGGCCTACGCAAAGCTGGGCAAGTTCGTGGCCGACGACTACGCCCCGCACGGGCGCAGCCAGCCCGGCGTGTGGGATCTGCCCAACGGCGAGGCGATCTACCGCTTCCAGGTCGAGCAGATGACCACTACCAGGGAAACCCCGCAGCAGATCCACGAGATCGGCCTGGCCGAGGTCAAGCGCATCGAGGGCGAAATGACGAAGATCGCCCACGCGCAGGGCTTCAAGGACCTGGCCAGTTTCCGCGCCTCGCTGAAGACCAACCCGAAGACGCACGCCACCTCGCGCGAGGACATCCTCAATCGCTATCGCGGCTACATCGCCGGCATGGAGCCGGAGCTGCCCAAACTGTTCGGGCGCCTGCCCAAGACCGAGGTGGTGGTCAAGCCGGTGGAGAAGTTCCGCGAGAAGGAGGCCGCGGCGGCCGAATACCATCAGGGCACGCCGGACGGCTCGCGGCCCGGGCAGATCTTCGTCAACACCGGCGATTTCGCCAACCGCAGCGTGCTGACCATCGAATCCACCGCCTACCACGAGGGCATCCCGGGCCATCACCTGCAGATCTCGATCGCGCAGAGCCTGCCCAAGCTGCCGCCGTTCCGCCAGCAGGCCGGCTACACCGCCTATGTCGAGGGCTGGGCGCTGTACGCCGAGCAGCTGGGCAAGGAGGTGGGCTTCTACAAGGACCCGCTGTCCGACTACGGCCGCCTGTCCGATGAGCTGCTGCGCGCCGATCGCCTGGTGCTCGACACCGGTGTGCACTACAAGCACTGGACGCGCCAGCAGATGGTCGATTTCTTCCACGCCCATTCCAGCGAGGACGAGCCGGACGTGCAGGCCGAGACCGACCGCTACATCACCTGGCCCGGGCAGGCGCTGGCGTACAAGACCGGCGAGCTGAAGATCCTGGCGTTGCGCGCGCGAGCCAAGCAGGCGTTGGGCGACCAGTTCGACATCCGCGCCTTCCACGACGAGATCCTCGGCGGCGGCGCGCTGCCGCTGGACGTGCTGGAGGACCGCGTCAACGACTGGATCGCCGCGGTGAAGGCCGGCAAGGCGCCGGCGCATCCGGCGGCGATCTAGCCGGTTGGCCCCTTGTAGGGCGGGCACCGCCCGCCATCGTCCCGCTGTGGAATAGCCGGCGGGCGGTGCCCGCCCTACACGCTAGCCGGGCCGGTCGATGACGCCATCGGGGCTTGCATAGCCCGATGGTCATGGCAACCTTGCGGACACGAGCGGCATCCATGTCCGCATGTGCAGAAAACGAATGACCCGAACCGTACTCATCATCGACGACAATCCCGCCGTGGGCGAGGCGCTCTCGCTGGCGCTGTCGCTGCACGAGATCCTCCCGCTGACCGCGCTGACCCCGGAAGACGGCCTGGCCATGCTGGAGCGCGACACCGTCGACGTGGTGATCCAGGACATGAACTTCACCGCCGACACCACCTCGGGCGAGGAGGGCGTGGAGCTGTTCCGCGCCATCCGCGAGCGCCATCCCGACCTGCCGGTGATCCTGCTCACCGCCTGGACGCACCTGGAAACCGCGGTGGAGCTGGTCAAGGCCGGCGCGGCCGATTACCTGGCCAAGCCCTGGGACGACCACAAGCTGCTGGCCACGGTGGAGAACCTGCTGGAGTTGTCCGAATCCAGCCGCGAGCTGACCCGCAGCCGGCGCGAGCGGCGCCAGCGGCGCGAGCACCTGCGCAGCAAGTACGACCTCGACGGGCTGGTATTCGCTTCCGAGGCAATGGGGCGCACGCTCAACCTGGCCTGCCAGGTCGCCCGCTCCGACGTGCCGGTGCTGATCACCGGCCCCAACGGCACCGGCAAGGAGCGCATCGCGGCGATCGTGCACGCGAACTCCGCGGTGAAGCGCGGGCCGTTCGTGGCGGTCAATTGCGGCGCACTGCCGGGCGAGCTGATCGAAGCCGAGCTGTTCGGTGCCGAGGCCGGCGCCTATACCGGCGCCAACAAGGCGCGCGAGGGCCGCTTCGAGCTGGCCGACGGCGGGACCCTGTTCCTCGACGAGATCGGCAACCTGCCGCTGCCCGGCCAGATGAAGCTGCTGCGCGTGCTGGAAACCGGCCAGTTCGAGCGGCTCGGTTCGGGCAAGACGCGCCACGCCAAGGTGCGCGTGCTCAGCGCCACCAACGCCGACCTCAAGGCGATGATCCAGGCCGGTACCTTTCGCGAGGACCTGTACTACCGGCTCAACGTGATCGAAGTGAACCTGCCGCCGCTCACCGAGCGCACCGACGACATCCTGCCGCTGGCGGAATTCTTCCTCGACGGCCGCGCGGAACTGGGCGACGCCGCGCGCGAGGCGATGCAGAGCTATCCGTGGCCGGGCAACGTGCGCGAGCTGAAGAACGCGATCGAGCGCGCCGCCCTGCTGGCGGGCGGCAACCCGATCACGCCGGAGCTGCTCAACCTGCCGCAACATGCGGCAGCGAGCAACCGCAACCTGGACGAACCCAGCCGCGACGCCGTGGAGGACGCCTTGCAGCATGCCGGCGGCGTGGTCAGTCGCGCCGCGCAGCAGCTTGGCCTGTCGCGCCAGGCGCTGTATCGGCGGATGGAGCGCTACGGGCTGGCCACCTCGGGCTGACCGGAGCGGGCTTGCCGCCGCGCGTGCGGCGGACAAAGATGCGCGATCGAGAAGGCGGAGGTGTGCGATGAAGTTTCGAGGTCTGTTGATCCCTTGCGCGATGTTGCTGGCCGGCGCCGTGGCCGCGCAGTCGGCCGCGCCGCAGAGCGACTCCCGCGACGATCGCTGGGATGCCGCACCGCCGGCGGCCGGCTCGACGAATTACCGCAGCGTACCGGTGCTGCCCGGCAACGACGCCCATGGCGTGTTCCAGTTCAGGCAGGCGAAGCATCAGGGCCCCGCCTATGAGCCGCCGCCGCAGGCCAACGACAAGGCCGCCGTGATGGGCAAGTCGCGGCCGTGGCAGAACGGCCGGCCGCCACTCGATTGCGCGATGCATCCGAGGGCGCCGGGATGCCGCTGATGCGGTGGACGCGCGGGCCGGGGTCGGTGCCTGCCGCCGTGCGCAGCGGCCGGAGCGGCGCCCCATGTGGCAACTGCTGAACTCGCTGCGCGCGCGGCTGAGTCTGCTGCTGGTCGCCGCCGGCGTGGTCGGCGCACTGATCCTCGTCGGCGTCACCCGCTGGCCACTGCCGCAACTGCTCGCGTGGTTGCATGGCGGCGCGGCCGGCGCCGGCGAGGCGGCATCGGCCGCGGTCACCGCGACGCCGCCGCAGGATGTCTACATCGCACTGGCCGTGGGGCTGGTGTTGCTGATGCTGGCCGCGATCTGGCTGGCCGGGCGCGCGCTGGACCCGGTGAGCCGCCTGCTGCGGGCGCTGGAAGGCGCGGTGGCCAGTTATCGCGACGGTGATTTCAGCTTCTCCATCGCAGCCAACCGCCGCGACGAACTGGGCAAGCTGATCCGCATGCACAACGAGCTGGGCCACACCTTGCGTGAGCAGCGCCAGCACCTGGCGCAACGCGAGCTGCTGCTGGACACGGTGGTGCAGAACACGCCGGTGGCGCTGGTGCTCACCGATGCCGCGGGCCGCGTGGCCTACGCCAACATCGCCTCAAGGCACCTGTTCAATGAGGGGCGCAGCCTGGCCGGGCTGGATTTCGCCGAACTGCTGGCAGAGGCGCCGCAGGTGCTGCGCCAGGCGGTGGAGAGCGGCGAGGATGCGCTGCTCACGGTGGACATGGACGGCAGCGACGAAACCTTCCACCTGTCGCAGCGTGCGTTCCGCCTGCAGGGGCGGCCGCATCGCCTGCATTCGTTCCGGCGCATGACGCGCGAGCTCTCGCGGCAGGAGGTGGCGACCTGGAAGCGGGTGATCCGGGTGATCAGCCACGAGCTCAACAACTCGCTGGCGCCGATCTCCTCGCTGGCGCACTCTGGCGCGGAGCTGGCGCGGCGCGGCGACGTCGATCGCCTGCCCAGCGTGTTCGCCACCATCGGCGAACGTGCCCGCCACCTGCACGGCTTCATCGCCGGCTATGCCAGCTTCGCCAAGCTGCCGACACCGCGACCGGTCGCGGTGGAGTGGGCGGCCTTTCTGGAAGGCCTGTCGCTGCACTGCCGCTATCGTCTGGCCTCGGCCGTTCCGGAGCGGCCGGGCTGGTTCGACGCCGCGCAGGTCGAGCAGGTGTTGATCAACCTCATCAAGAACGCGCACGAAGCCGGCGGCCCGGACGACGAGGTCACGCTGTCGATCCACGATGTCGGCGCCGAGATGCGCGTGGAGGTGGCCGACCGTGGCCCGGGCATGAGCGAAACGGTGCTGGCGCAGGCGCTGCTGCCGTTCTATTCGACCAAGCGCTCCGGCACCGGCCTGGGCCTGGCGCTGGCGCGCGAGATCGCCGAGGCGCACGGCGGGCGCGTGTTGCTGGCCAACCGCGAGGGCGGCGGCCTGCGCGTGACCTTGCTGTTGCCGACCGCCAAGGCGCCGCCGCGCGGCTGATCAAGGGCGCGCGGGCTTGTCTCCAGGTCCGGCCAGCCCGGAGAAGTCCGCGCTGGAGGTCTGGTCGAGTTTCCTGCGCTGCGATTGCAGCGGTTCGCCGGTGACCTGGAACCACACGTTCTCGGCGATGTTGGTGGCATGGTCGCCGATGCGCTCGATGTTCTTGGCCATGAACAGCAGGTGCGTGCATGGGGTGATGTTGCGCGGGTCTTCCATCATGTAGGTCAGCAGCTGGCGGAAGTAGCCGGTATAGGCCTCGTCCAGCACGGTGTCGTTCTTCCACACCGCGTGCGCGCGCTCGGCATCGCGCTCCTGGTAGGCCGCGAGCACCTCGCGCACGCCGGTGGCCGCCAGCCGCGCCAGGTGTTCCAGGCCCCTGGCCGGCTGCACCGGGGCCACCATCGACAGGGGGATCGAGCGTTTGGCCACGTTGGCGGCGTAATCGCCGATGCGCTCGATGTCGGCCGCCGTGCGCAGCGCCGCGAACACGTTGCGCAGGTCGCCGGCCATCGGCGCGCGCAATGCCAGCAGACGCACCACGTCGTGGCTGATGTCGTGCTCCATCTGGTCGATCGTGTCGTCGTTGTCGACCACGCGCTGGGCGGCGCGCTCGTCGCGCCGCTCGACCACGTCGATCGCCGCCTCCAGCTGTTTCACCGACAACTCGCCCATGCGCACGATCTCGGCGGTGAGCCGGCTCAGTTCGGTGTCGTAGCTCTTGATGATGTGGTCTGTGCCAGTGCTCATGATGTGCCTCTGCTTGTTCCTTCTGCCTTTGGGAGAAGGTGCCCCGAAGGGGCGGATGAGGGTGCGGGGCGGAGCGAAGCATCGCGCTTCGCCCGGACCCTCACCCCAACCCCTCTCCCATGGGGAGAGGGGCTTTCAGTCGATCAGCCGAATCGCCCGGTGATGTAATCCTCGGTCTGCTTCTTGTCCGGCTTGGTGAAGATTTTCTCGGTCTTGTCGAACTCGATCAGCTCGCCCAGGTACATGAAGGCGGTGAGGTCGGAGACGCGGGCTGCCTGCTGCATGTTGTGGGTGACGATGACGATGGTGAACTGGCTTTTCAGTTCCTCCACCAATTGCTCGATGCGGCCGGTGGCGATCGGGTCGAGCGCCGAGGTGGGTTCGTCCAGCAACAGCACTTCGGGTTTCAGCGCGATCGCGCGGGCGATGCACAGGCGCTGCTGCTGGCCGCCGGAGAGGCCGAGCGCGTTGTGCTTGAGCTTGTCCTTCACCTCGTCCCACAGCGCCGAGCTTCGCAGTGCCTGCTCGACGCGGCCTTCCATGTCGGACCTGGACAGCTTCTCGTGGTGGCGGATGCCGTAGGCGACGTTCTCGAAGATCGTCATCGGGAACGGCACCGGCTTCTGGAACACCATGCCGATCTTGCTGCGCAGGCGGTTCATCGAATAGCGCGGGTCGAGGATGTTCTCGCCGTCGAGCAGGATCGAGCCGGTGGCCCGCAGCTTCGGATAGATGGCGTAGATGCGGTTGAAGATGCGCAGCAAGGTGGACTTGCCGCAACCGGACGGCCCGATGATCGCAGTGACCTGCTTCTCGGGGATATCCATGTCGATGCCTTTCAGCGCATGGAAATCGCCGTAGTGGAAGTGCAGGTCGCGCACGGTGAACTTGGGCGACGCCACCGGCAACGGCCGGGCGGCGAGGGCGGGATCAGTCATGGGACACCTTGGTGCGGGAAAGGATCAGGCGCGAGGCCAGGCTCAGCAGCAGCACGAACATGGTGATCACGAACGCGCCGGCCCACGCCAGCGCGTGCATCGATTCGCCCGGGTCGTTGGCGTACTGGTAGATGATCTGCGGCAGGCTGGACATCTTCTCCATCGGGTTGATGGCCATGTAGTTGTTGCCGAACGCGGTGAACAGCAGCGGCGCGGTCTCGCCGCTGATCCGCGCCAGCGCCAGCAGCACGCCGGTGATGATGCCCGAGCGCGCCGCGCGGATCAGGATCTGCACGGTCAGCTTCCACTGCGGCACGCCCAGCGACAGCGCGGCTTCGCGCAAGGTGGAGGGCACCAGCCGCAACATCTCGTCGGTGGTGCGCACGATCACCGGCAACGCGATCAGCGCCAGCGCCACGCCGCCGGCGAAGCCGGAGAAGGTGGTGTTGCCGTGGGTCAGCGCCGTGCTGGGCAGCACGATGATGGTGTAGACGAACAGGCCCATCACGATCGACGGCGCCGACAGCAGGATGTCGTTGAGGAAGCGGATCGACTCCCCCAGCTTCGTGCGGTTGGCGTACTCGGCCAGCCAGGTGCCGGCCAGCACGCCGATCGGCGTGGCGATGCCGATGCCGATGAAGTTGATCACCAGGCTGCCGACCATCGAGTTCAGCAGGCCGCCGTCCTCGCCGTAGGCGGTGATTTTCGTGAACAGCTTCAGGTCCAGCGCGCTGATGCCCTGGCGCAGCGTTTCCCAGAGAATCCAGGCGAGGAAGGCCAGCCCCACCAGCGTGGCCAGCATGCTCATGGTCATGGCCAGCGCATTGGTGATCCGCCGGCGCAGGTAGAGCGCGTTCATCAACGACCCTCCTTGCTCGCCAGGCGGCGCAGCATCAGGCGGGCGATCAGCAGCACGATGAAGGTGACCACGAACAACAGGAAGGCCAGCGCCATCAGTGCGGACTTCTGCAGGCCGGCGGCTTCGCTGAACTGGTTGGCGATGGTCGAGGCAATCGAGGTGCCGGGGTCGAGCAGCGAGGCCGACAGCTGCATCGCGTTGCCCAGCACGAAGGTCACCGCCATCGTCTCGCCCAGCGCGCGGCCGAGGCCGAGGAAGATGCCGCCGATCACCGCCGAGCGGGTGTACGGCAGCACGATGTCCCACGATACCTCCCAGGTGCTGGAACCCAGCGCATAGGCCGATTCCTTCAGCCGCGTCGGCACGGTCTGGAACACCTCGCGCATCACCGAGGAGATGAACGGGATGATCATGATCGCCAGCACGATGCCGGCGACCAGGATGCTGGCGCCGAACGGATAGCTGCTGCCGAACAGCTTGCCCACGAAGGGCACGTGCTCGGCCACCCACGACAGCTGGCCGTCGTCGGGCTGGTTGCCGAGGTTGTTGGTCAGCCACGGCTTGACGTGTTCGGCGAAGAACGGGGCGAAGATGAAAAGCCCCCACATGCCGTAGATGATCGAGGGGATGCCGGCCAGCAGTTCGATGGCCGAGGCCACCGGCGTGCGCAGCCAGGCCGGCGCCACTTCGGAGAGATAGACCGCGATGCCGAAACTCACCGGCACGGCGATCAGCAAGGCGATGAAGGAGGTGGCCAGGGTGCCGTACACCGGCACCAGGGCACCGTAGACCTCGTTGCCCGGGTCCCATTCGGAGCTGACCAGGAAGTGCCAGCCGAAGGTGGCGAACGCGTCGCGCCCGCCCCACAGGGTGGCCGCGGCGGCGCCGAGCAGGGATGCCAGCACCAGCAGCGCGCAGGCCTTCAACAGCCAGCGGAACAGCCGCTCGTGACGGGCGTCACGGCGGCTGCGCTGTTCCAGGATGTCGGTGGTGATGGCTGTCGTCATGCGGGACTCGGTGACCGGCTTGTGATTGAACAAACCCCGTTCGCCCCGAGCGTAGCGCAGCGGAGCCGAAGGGCAGTCTCCTTCGGCTCCGACCCTGCGCCACGCGCTCGGGGCGAACGGGGCGGGCGGCGGCTTCGATCAAGCCATCAATGCTTGAACTCGGACGTCCAGTACGCCTCGATCTGGCTGACAAGCGACGCCGGCAGCGGCACGTAGTCGAGTTCGCTGGCGGCTTGCTGGCCATGCTCCAGCGCGTACTTGAAGAAGTCGAAGGCGACCTTGCTGTTGCCCGCGTTCTTCGGCGACTTGTACATGATGATCCAGGTGGTGGCGGTGATCGGCCACGCCTTGGCGCCCGGCGCGTTGGTCATGATCAGGTTGAAGTCCTTGGCGCTGGCCCAGTCGGCGGTAGCTGCGGCGGCCGCGAAGCTCTCCGCTTCCGGCGCAATCACGTTGCCGGCGGCGTTCTTCATGTTCACCCAGCTGATCTTGTTCTTCACCGCGTAGGCGTATTCGACGTAGCCGATCGAGCCCTTGATCTGGCGCACGTACTGCGACACGCCCTCGTTGCCCTTGCCGCCCACGCCGGTCGGCCATTCCACGGCGGTGCCGAACTTGACCTTGCCGGCCCACTCCGGGCTGACCTTGGACAGGTAGTTGGTGAAGTTGAACGAGGTGCCCGAACCGTCCGAGCGATGCACCACGGTGATCTTGCCGGCCGGCAGGGCCAGGCCCGCGTTCAGCGCGGCGATCTTCGGATCGTTCCAGTTCCTGATCTTGCCCAGGAAGATGTCGGCCAGGGTGGCGCCGTCCAGCTTGATCTGGCCGGTCTGCACGCCGGCGATGTTGACCACCGGCACGATGCCGCCGACCACGATCGGGAACTGGCCCAGGCCGTACTTCTTCAGGTCCTCGGCCTTCATCGGCGCGTCGGAGGCGCCGAAGTCGATGGTGCCTTCCTTGATCTGCGCGATGCCGGCGCCGGAACCGATCGACTGGTAGTTGAGGCGGTTGCCGGTCTTCTCGGCATACGCGGCCGACCACTTGGACATGACCGGGTAGACGAAGCTGGAACCGGCGCCGGTGATGTCGGTGGCGTGGGCGGCCACGCCGAAGGTCGAGGTCACGGCGAACGTGGCGACGGCGGCGAGCCGGACTGGCAGTTTGCGGAGGGTCAACATGGAAGCTCCTTTCGAGTAGGGTCGGATGCGACCCCGCCATTTCAGGCTTTTCGTGTTGCCATTGAATGAAATGAATGTTGCAGCAAGATGACAGCCCCTGCGACAGTGCCGGCGGGCCGCGCGCGGGAGTGTCTCGAATCTGTCATGTCAGTGGCATCCAGCCGTAAAAGTCCGTCTGCAAACTTTTAACCAATCGCCGGCCAGGCCCCTCCGGTTCGGGCGGCGACCCAGCGATTTCCCACCCACTTGCGGAGAAAGACATGCGTTCCAAACTGATTGCGGTGGCGATTGCCGCCGGCCTCGGGGTTGCCAGCTTCACGGCCGCGGCCGCGCCGCAGAACCGGACGTCGGCGACCACCAGCGCCGAGGTCGAGTCGCTGAAGGCCCAGCTCGCCGCACTGCAGGCCAAGGTGAACGAACTGGAACAGCGCACCGATGCGCAGTCCGACATCAACGTCAGCACCGGCCAGGCGGTGGAGAAGGCGACGGCGGTGACCACCGCCAGCGACAAGAAACTCGAGTCGCTGGAGAAGCTGGTCAACAACACCAAGTTGTCCGGCCGCATGTACTTCGACTTCACCAACATCGACCAGAAGGACAGCGACAGCGGCAAGACCGACAAGTCCGGCATCGGCATGGACGTCAAGCGCTTCTACCTCGGCGTCGACCACAAGTTCAACGACATCTGGTCGATGAACCTGACCACCGATTTCAACTATTCCAGCAGCGACGGCCAGACCAGCCTGTTCGTCAAGAAGGCCTACGTGCAGGGCAAGTTCGACGACGCGGCGGTGCTGCGCATCGGTTCGACCGACATGCCGTGGATTCCGTTCGCCGAGCAGTACTACGGTTTCCGCTACGTCGAGAACACCATCACCGACCGCCTGAAGTACGGCAACTCGGCGGACTGGGGCCTGCACCTGGGTGGCGAGCTGGGCGCCGGCAAGTCGTTCAACTACGCGGTGTCGGTGGTCAACGGCAACGGCTACAAGAATCCGGGCCGCAGCAAGGGCGTGGATGTCGAGGGCCGCCTCGGCTTCGTGCCGTTCGAGAACATGGTGGTGGCGATCGGCGGCTACCGCGGCCATCGCGGCCAGGAGACCGAGAACGTCAACGCCGTGAACACGGCCGAGCGCGGCGACATCATGGTCGCCTATGCCAGCGACGCGTTCCGTCTCGGCGCCGAGTACTTCACGGCGAAGAACTGGAACAACGTGCTCACCACGGCCACCGACAAGGCCGACGGTTACTCGCTGTGGGGCAGCGTGGCGGTGGCCGACGACGTGAGCCTGTTCGCCCGCTACGACAACGCCAAGCTCAGCAAGACGCTGGATGGCGCCAACAAGAACGTCTACTACAACGCCGGCGTCGAGTACCAGGTGACCAAGGGCTTCAAGCTGGCCGGCGTGTGGAAGCACGAGAAGGCCGACAAGTCCGTCAGCACGCCGGTACCGCCGCACGTGCGCAACGTGAAGACCAACGAGATCGGCGTGTTCGGCGAAGTGCGCTTCTGAACCCCGTGCCGCCGCGGCAGTCCGCGGCGGCGCGGCGGGGCAAACGGTTATCGTGAGGGAGTTCCACCCAGGGATGGAGAGCGGCGGGCCAGGATGCCCGCCGTTTCTTTTTTTTGCGCGGATGATGGCGATGACGCTGCGCGCGCGTCCGCCGAGGCGTCAGGTCTTGTACCGGTCCAGCAGCCAGCCCTGCGCCGCATGCGCCGGTGCGTCGCCCGGCGTGGCGCGGCGATAGTGCCCATCGGCGTCCAGCAGCCAGGCCTGCACGTTGTCGTCCAGGTAGTTCTGCAGCGTCTCGCGGAAGACACGCGCCGCGATGCGCGGGTCGCGTATCGGGAAGCATGCCTCGACCCGGCGCAGCAGATTGCGCTCCATCCAGTCGGCCGAGGAGCCGTAGATCTCGGCGCAGCCGTCGTTGGCGAACCAGTACACGCGGCTGTGCTCGAGAAAGCGGCCCAGCACCGACCGCACGCGGATGCGCTCGGAGACCCCGGGCAGGCCCGGGCGCAGGATGCATGCGCCGCGCACGATCAAGTCGATCTCGACGCCGGCGCAGGAGGCGCGGTAGAGCGCGGCGACCATGGAAGGTTCGTTCAGCGCGTTCATGCGCGCGATGATCCGCGCCGGCTTGCCGGCGCATGCGTGCGTGATCTCGCGCTCGACCAGGGCGAGCAGGCCGCGGTGCAGGCTGAAGGGCGACTGCAGCACGTGCTCCAGCTCGACTGCCGGTCCGAGGCTGCACAGCTGCTGGAAGATCCGGCCCACGTCGGCGCAGATGCCCGGGTCGCGGGTCATCAGGCCGATGTCGGTGTAGAGCCGGCTGGTGGCCAGGTGGTAGTTGCCGGTGGACAGGTGCGCGTAGCGGCACAGCACGCCCCGTTCGCGGCGCACGATCAGCAGCATCTTGGCGTGGGTCTTGTAGCCGACGACGCCGTACACGACCTGCACGCCGGCCTCCTGCAGACGGTCGGCCAGGCGGATGTTCGCCTCCTCGTCGAAGCGGGCGCGCAACTCGATGACCGCCGTCACCTCCTTGCCGGAGCGGGCCGCATCGGCAAGGTAGCCGACCAGCGGCGAGTCCTCGCCGACCCGGTACAGCGTCTGCCGGATCGCCAGTACGTCGGCGTCCGTGCTGGCCTGGCGCAGCAGTTCGAGCACGGGCGTGAACGAATCGAACGGGTGATGCAGCAGCAGGTCGCCCTGGCTGATGGTATCGAACATGCCGGCGTCCGCCGTGAAGGCGCGAGGCACGGCCGGCACGAACGGCGGATATTTCAGATCCGGGCGATCGACCATGTCATAGACCGCCGACGCGCGATGCAGGTTGACCGGGCCGCTGCACAGGTACACGTCGGCATCGGTCAGGCCGAAGTTCACCAGCAGCATCTGCCGCACCTCGGGCGTGCAGCCCTCGCCGAGTTCCAGCCGCACCGCGTCGGCGTAAGCCCGCTCGCGCAGTTCCATGCTCAGCACGCGCGCCAGGTTCTCGGTGTCGCCTTCTTCCAGCTCCAGTTCGGAATCGCGCGTCACGCGGAACTGGCAGGCGCCGCGGATCGTCATGCCGGGGAACATCGCGTCGGCGAAGCGCTCCAGCAGCGTGGAGAGGAACACGAACTGGTGTGGCGCGCCGGCGACCTCCGGCGGCAGGCGGATCACGCGCGGCAGCGAGCGCGGCGCGCGCACGACCGCGACATGGCCCTCGCGACCGAAGGCGTCCTCGCCGTCCAGCACCACCGCGACATTGAGGCTCTTGTTGAGTATCCGCGGGAACGGGTGGGCCGAGTTCAAGCCCAGCGGCGAGAGCACCGGCAGGATCTCGCGCTCGAAGTGCGTGCGCGCCCAGCGCGTCTGTGCGGGCGACCAGGGCGTGCCGTCGATGAACACGATGCCCTCGCGCGCCAGCGCCGGGCGCAGCTCGTCATGCCACGTTTCGTACTGGGTGTGCATCAGCCGGGTGGCGTTGTCGCGCACCTGCGCGAGCACCTCGGCCAGGGGCATGCCGTCCGGGCCTGGGCGCGCGTCGCCGTAGGCGATCCAGTGCCTGAGGCTGGCCACGCGCACCTCGAAAAACTCGTCGAGGTTGCGCACCGAGATGCACAGGAAGTGCAGCCGTTCCAGCAGCGGTACCGTGGCGTCGCGCGCCTGGGCCAGCACGCGGGCATTGAATTGGAGCGCCGAAAGTTCGTGGTTGAGGCAGAGGTTCGCCGCGCGGAAACCGACGCTGGCCGGCTCCGGCTCGACGTGCTGCGGCGCGCTTGCGATGGTCATGGGCGGAGGGTCGGCGGGTGAGGGCGGTTCAACCCGCCAGGGTGCCGACGAGTGCGGCGTCGAGCCCGCGCGAGCCGAGGCCGAGCAGCGCGCCGAGTGCGGCACCGGCGAGCACGTCGCTGGGGTAGTGCAGGCCCAGCACCACTCGCGACATCGCCACCAGCACGGCGAACAGCGCCAGCGGAAGGGCCAGCACGGGAAACCAGCCGGCGGCGACGATGCCGAAGCTCACCGCGTGCAGCGTATGTCCCGACGGGAAGCTGAACTCGTCCAGCGGCGGTGCGCGCGCGATCACTTCGCGGTGCACGCGGAACGGCCGCGGGCGACGCGTGCGGCGCTTCAGCGTGCGGTAGAGCAACCACGCCACGATGCCGGTGCCGGCCATCTGCAGTGCGGCGTGCCGACCGCGGTCACTGCCGCCGATGGCCAACGCGGCGATCAGGCCGTACCAGAGCCAGCCATCGCCGAGGCGGCTGGCCGCGCCGAAGATCCGTTGCACCGCGCGACGCGCGCCCCAGCGGCTGGCCGCGCGACACAGCAGCGCGTCCAGCGACAGAGTTGCCGGTTCAGGCGACGGCGCGGAGACGGTCATCGGGATGGCCATGCAGCAGCGAGACCAGCAAAGTCTCGAATTCCGCGATCACCATGTCCGGCGGGCACCGCAGCGCGGCGCGCCGCGCATGGGCGCCGAGCCTGCGGCGGGTCGTCGGGTCGACGCCGAGCTGATAGGCCGAGGTGATGAAACTGCGCGCGTCCGAGGGCGGCACAATGCGCCCGGAGATGCCGTCGACGACGTGCTCCTGCGCCGCGGCATGGTCGAACGCGACCAGCGCCAGCCCCGAGGCCATCGCTTCCAGTACCACGTTGCCGAAGGTTTCCGACAGGCTCGGGAACAGGAACACGTCCGCGCTGGCGTAGTGCGCGGCCAGATCCGCGCCGTGCCTGGTGCCGACGAACAGGGCCTCGGGGCAGGCGCTGGCGAGCGCCGCGCGTTGCGGACCGTCGCCGACCATCACCAGGCGCGCGGCGGGCGTGCGTGCCTGCAACGCGCGGAAAGCCTGCACGGCGAGGCCCAGGTTTTTCTCCGCAGCGATCCGTCCGACGCACAGCAGCACCGGCGTCTCGTCATCCACGCCCCAGCTGCGGCGCAGCGCCGGATCGCGCCGCTCCGGCGAGAACAGCCGGACATCGACGCCGCGGCGCAGCTTGCGCACGTGGTCGACACCGGCATCCGTCAGCTCGGCGTGCAGCGCGTTGGTCGGCACCAGGGTCATCTGCGCGCGACGGTGGAAGCCGAGCAGGTGGTTGCGTACCAGCGGCGCCAGCAGGCCGACGCCATAGTGGGCGGCGTAGTCGTGGAAGCGCGTGTGGAACCCGCTCACCACCGGGACCTGCAGCGCGTTGGCCACGCGCAGCGCCGACGCGCCCAGCGGACCTTCCGTGGCGATGTACACCGCATCGGGCCGCTTCGCATGCCAGCGCCGGCGCAGCGCACTGCCGGCGGGCAGGCCGAACTGCATGCCCGGGTAGCGCGGCAGCGCCACGCCGCGTGCGCCCACCAGCTCGACCTTGCCGTCGCGGCCCCCATGACCGGGGCGTATCACGTCGACGCCGAGCCCGCGTGCCGCCAGGCCGGTGGCAAGCGAACGCACGGTGAGGGCGACACCATTGACCTGGGGCGGCCAGGTTTCCGTGACGAAGCTGACGCGCATCGCTGCTCTCCGATCGGAACTGGCAACGATCGTGGCGCGGCCCTGTTGCACGCGGGCGACGGCTGCATGACGCTTGTGCGCTGGTGTCCTGCGCGCCGGGAGGCAGCGCGCACGGCCGTCGTCGACGGCTTTCGGCAGTGCAACGCGCGGTGCGCTCCGTCGCCAGACGAGAAGACCGGACCCGCCTCGCGTGTCATCGGCCTGTCACGCGGCGTCGCGATAATGCCTGCGCCTGCCAGGCACTCCCCTCCATGGCAGGCATCTTCGAGATGCCGCTCTCCTCCTGAATCGGCTCCCGGCGCGGACTTTCTCCGTGCCGTTTTTTTTGCGACAAGGAGTTGCGCGCAGGCGCCGCTCAGTTCGTCGGCGTCTCGGCGCGGAAGATGCCGCCGCGGTCCGGCGGCAACACGCGCGAGGCTTCCATCACGCAGGAGAAGGTCGAGCCGCGGCCGGGCTCGCTCTCGATCACCAGGCGCCCCTGGTGCAGGTTCAGCACGTGCTTGACGATGGACAGGCCCAGGCCGGTGCCGCCGGACTCGCGCGAGCGGCTGGACGACACGCGGTAGAAGCGCTCGGTGAGTCGCACCAGGTGTTCGGCGGAGATGCCCAGCCCGCTGTCGCGCACGGAGAAGATCGCGCCGCCATCGGCGGTCTGCCGCCAGCCGATCACGATCTCGCCGCCGCTGGGCGTATAGCGCACGGCGTTGCTGGTCAGGTTGGAGAACGCGCTGTGCAGGTGATGGATCGAGCCGCGCAGGCGCACCGCAGTGGTCGCCTCCACGCTGATGCGGTGCCGGCCCTGGCTGAGCGCCACCGCCTCGCGGCGCAGCGTCTCCAGCAGCGGAATCATGGCCACTTCCTCGTCCGGCAGGGCCTCGCGCGTTTCCAGCCGTGACAGGGTCAGCAGATCCTCGACGATCTGCTGCATCCGCTGCGACTGCATGCGCATCTCGCCGAGCACCGGCGCCAGCTCGGGCACGTCCACGGGGTCCAGCAGTTCCAGATAGCCGTGGATCACTGTCAGCGGCGTGCGCAGCTCATGCGAGACGTTGGCCACGAAATCGCGGCGCACCTGCTCCAGCCGGATCAGCGTGCTGATGTCACGCGCCAGCAGCACCTTCAGCTGCTGGCCGAAGGGGATGATCGTCGCGGCCAGGCGCAGCGACGCATCCGCCGGCGCCGGCAGGTCGGCGGCCGGCTGCGTGGCATTCGTGCGCAGCCACGTGCCCAGCTCGCTGCCGTCGAGCCATTGCGCGAGCGGCTGCCCGACGTGTTCGCGCCGCACGCCGAGCAGACGGGTAGCGGCCGCGTTGAACCAGCGCACGCGCCCCTGATCGTCGAACAGCACCACGGCATCGGCCAGTGCGCCCACCGCGTCGCGCACGTCGTGCAACTGCGCGCGCAGGCGCGACTGGCGCAAGGCGCGTGCGGCGCGGAGTTGGCCAGGTGTATCGGGTCGCGTCCGGCGTGCACGGCGTGCGCGCAGCCACCACCCCAGCGCGACGGCTTCACCGCCCAGGGCGACGCCGAGCGCCCACCATGGCGACGCCCACAGCGCGGCGACGATCGCGCCGGTCATCGAGCCGATCACGATGACGAGGAAGCCGGTGTCGAAGGAGGTGCGGATGCTGCGCATGCGCCGGCCGGAGCTGCTCAGGGCCGCACGGGTGCGGGCTGGGCGGAGAAGCGGTAACCGGTGCCGCGCACTGTCTGGATCAGGGCATCCAGGCCCCATGCTTCCAGGGTCTTGCGCAGGCGCCGGATGTGCACGTCGACGGTGCGCTCCTCCACGTAGACGCTGCCGCCCCAGACATGATCGAGCAGTTGCGCGCGGGAATACACGCGCTCGCTGTGGCTCATGAAGAAGTGCAACAGGCGGTATTCGGTGGGGCCCAGGTGCACCGGCTCGTCGCCGGCGAACACCCGGTGCGCCTGGCCGTCCAGACGCAGCCCGCCCAGCTCGATCATGCCGGCGCCGTCCTCGCCCTGGCTGCGGCGCAGCACCGCCTTGATCCGCGCCACCAGCTCGCGGGTGGAAAACGGCTTGACCACGTAGTCGTCCACGCCGGCATCCAGGCCGGCCACGCGGTCGGTCTCCTCGCCGCGGGCGGTCAGCATGATGATCGGCAGGTCGCGGGTCAGCTCCTCGCGGCGCAGGCGCCGGGCCAGGTCCATGCCGCTGATGCCCGGCAGCATCCAGTCGAGCAGGATCAGGTCGGGCACCGCCTCGGCGATGGCCAGCTGCGCTTCACCGGCATCGGCGGCGCAGACCGGCAGCATCTCTGCGCGGCGCAGCGCGAACGCCACCATGTCGCGGATCGGCGCCTCGTCTTCGATGATCAGGATGCGTTTTTGCATGCATATGCCCAGTGGCAGCCGGCGCCATGGAATCACGGCCATGTTACGCGACGATGACAGCGCCGGGCTGCCCGGCCGCGGTCGTGATGATCGTTCCATGACGCCATGGTCCGGCCCGCTCGACGGCGCTGCGCTCGCCTATACTGACATCTTCACGGAAAGGGGAGAGCTTCATGGGTATCGCACAACTGCTGGCGCTGGTCATCCTGGTCGTGGTCGTCATCGGCATCGTCAAGCTGGTGCGCATCGTGCCGCAGGGTTACGAATGGACGGTGGAGACGTTCGGCAAGTACACCGGCACGTTGAGCCCGGGGCTGCATTTCCTGATCCCGATCTACCAGGCGATCGGGCACAAGATGAACATGATGGAGCAGGTGCTGGACGTGCCCTCGCAGGACGTCATCACCAAGGACAACGCGGTGGTGCGTGTCGACGGCGTGGTGTTCTACCAGGTGCTGGATGCGGCCAAGGCGGCCTATGAAGTGGCCAATCTGGAGCAGGCCTCGCTGGCGCTGGTGATGACCAACATCCGCACCGTGCTCGGCTCGATGGACCTGGACGAAAGCCTGAGCAAGCGCGACGAGATCAACGCCCGCCTGCTGCGCGTGGTGGACGAGGCGACCCACCCGTGGGGCGTCAAGGTCAACCGCATCGAGATCAAGGACATCTCGCCGCCGCGCGACCTGATCGACGCGATGGCACGGCAGATGAAGGCCGAGCGCGAGAAGCGCGCCAACATCCTCGACGCCGAGGGCTTCCGCCAGGCGGCGATTCTCAAGGCCGAGGGCGAGAAGCAATCGGCGATCCTCTCTGCCGAGGGTGAGAAGGAGGCCGCGTTCCGCGCCGCCGAGGCGCGTGAGCGCACCGCCGAGGCCGAGGCCAAGGCCACCACGATGGTCTCCGACGCGATCGCCGGCGGCAACATCAATGCGCTGAACTATTTCGTCGCCAACAACTACATCGGCGCGCTGAAGGAAATGGCCAATTCGCCCAACCAGAAGATGCTGCTGCTGCCGATCGAGGCCACCGGCGTGATCGGCGCGATGGCCGGCATCGCCGAACTGGCCAAGGAATCCCTCACCCAGCAGCAGCGCCCGGCGGCCGCGCCGGTGCCGCCGCTGCGCTGAGTGGAGTCCTCGACCATGTGGCAACTTGCCGTGCATTACCTGTGGTGGATCCTGGCGCTGCTGCTGATTGCCGGCGAGCTGCTGCTGCCGGGCTATTTCCTGCTGTGGATCGGCCTGGCCGCGGCGGCGATGGGCGTGCTGCTGTGGGCCGTGCCGACGCTGGGCCTGCTGGCGCAGGCGATCGTGTTCGGCCTGCTCGCATTCGCCTTCTGCGTGGCCTACGCGCGCTGGCTGCGGCCGAAGCTGGAGCGTCGCGTGCCGGGCAGCGAACGCCTCAACCGTCGCGCCGAGCAGATGATCGGCCAGCGTTATGAGCTGATCGAGGCGATCGTCAATGGTCGCGGCAAGGCCCGCGTGGGCGACGGCCAGTGGCTGGTCAACGGGCCGGACCTGCCGTTGGGCGCCATCGTGGAAGTGGTTGCCGTCGATGGTTCCACCCTGCAGGTGCGCGCGGTGGCATGAGCGGCACCATCAGCCAGCAGCAATTCGCCACCACCGCGCTGAACACGCGCATGGCGTTCGTGCTGGAGCTGGCGCGGCGCCTGCACCAGTACGGCACCACCGCGCCGCGACTGGAGATGGCCGTGGCCGGCGTGGCGCAGCGGCTGGGCTTGTCCGCCGACGTGTGGTCCAGCCCTACCGCGGTCATCATTTCCTTCGCCGACCTCGCCCAGGGCGAGGAGCGCGTGGCGACGACCACCCAGGTGGTGCGGCTGCCGCCGGGCGAGGTGAACCTGGAACGGCTGTGCCAGGCCGACGACATCGCCGACCGCGCGATCGCCGGCGAGCTGGGCCTGCGCGAAGGCTTTCGCCTGCTGCGCGAGCTGGGTCGGCCGGACAGCCGACGCGAGAAAATCGGCCTGATCGCCAGCTACGGCTTGTCCGCGGCTTCGATTGCGGCGCTGTTCCTGCACAGCTCGTGGGTGGACCTGGTGGTCGCGGCGGTGATCGGCACGATCATCGGCTGCATCACCCTGGCGGCTGCCGTGCGGCCGCAGCTGGCGGCGGCCAGCGATGCAATCAGTGCGCTGGTGGCGACCATGGTGGCGATCCTGGTCAGCGCCTTCATCGTGCCGCTGGCGATCAAGTCGGTGGTGCTGGCCAGCCTGATCATCCTGATCCCCGGCATGTCGCTGACCACCGCCGTGCGCGAGATCTCCAGCCAGCACCTGGTTTCCGGCATGGCGCGCATGGGCGGCGCGATGGCGACCCTGCTCAAGCTCACTTTCGGGGTCATCGCCGCGACCGAGTTGTGCAGCGCACTCGGCATCACTGCGCGCGATTTCGCCTTGCCGCCGCTGCCATCATGGACCGATTACCCGGTGCTGCTGGTCGCCGCGATCGCCTTCGCGATCCTGTTCCGCGCCGCCCGGCGCGACTGGCCGGCAGTGATCGCGGCGGTGGTGGTGGGTTATCTGGCCACGCGCTGGGGTGGCGAGATCTCCACCTCGTTGCCGGGCGCGCCGGTAGGCGTGTTCCTGGGCGGCTTGCTGCTGGGCGCGCTGGCCAACGTCTACGCGCGCTATGCGCATCGGCCCGGCGCGGTAATCCGCGAACCGGGCATCCTGTTGCTGGTGCCGGGCAGCGTGGGCTTCCGCAGCATGTCGTTCCTGCTCGAACGCGACACCTCGCTCGGCCTGGACGCCGGCTTGCTGCTGGTCACCCTGCTGGTGTCGCTGGTGGCGGGGCTGATGTTCGGCGACTTGCTGATTTCGCCGCGGCGCTCTCTGTAAAACAAAAGCGACCGGGCTAGCCGGACTTCACGCCACCCGGTTCATCACGGGAGACGAACCCGCGCGGCACCTTCGCCTCCTCCCCTTTGAAGCAGGGGAGGATTGAGGAGGGTGCTCCTGGCCCCGGCAAGATCAAGAGCCGCGCCTTCCTGACCTACCTTTGCGTTGCGTCCGCATGAGCCTTGCGCGGCGAATGGACGTCGCATAGTTCAAGCCAAAAAAAAGCGCCGGCGCGAGGCCGGCGCTGTTTCCATGGCGTGGGGACGGCGATCAGATCGTCAGGTCCTTTTCCTTCTTGCCCGCCTTCAGCGCGTCGTTGAACCAGTGCGGACGCTTGCCGCGGCCGGACCAGGTCTGCGCCGGGTTGGCCGGGTTGCGATACTTCGGGGCAACCTTGGCGCCGGCGCGCTTGCTCTTGCGGGCACCGCCGAAAATGTCCTCGAACGAATAACCCTCGGCCTTGATCAGCGCGTGGACCTTCTCGCGCAGCTTGACGACCTTCTCCTTGCGCAATTCGTCCTGACGGATTTGTGCCTTGCTGATGAGATCGTTGAGCTGATTGTGGTTGAGATTCTTGATATCGACGGCCATGGACGGACTCCGGTGAGGGTGACGAATCATGCCCCATTATCGAGGCAATGCGGGCATGGTGAATGCCGGCCAGTGGGGATTCTCCATGATCGGACAAACATTTGTAAAGCGCCAAACTCCCCGACGCGCGTCACAGTTCATATTCGAAACGATTATGAAACAGGGTTGCAAGGGCAAATGTACCGATATTCGAAACCCGCCGGTTTCATTAATCAGGCCAGCAGTGCGAACAACTCATCCTGGCTCAACGTGCGGCTCTCGCTGTCCTCGCGGCCGCGATATTCCAGCGTGCCGGCGGCCAGCCCGCGTTCGCTCACCACCACGCGATGGGGGATGCCGATCAACTCCATGTCGGCGAACATGTTGCCGGGACGCAGGCCGCGATCGTCCAGCACGGTTTCGATGCCGCGCTGGACGAGTGCCTGGTACAGCGCCTCGGCGGCCTCGTTGACCGCGGCGGAGGCGTTCTTCGGGTTGATCACGCACACCGCCACCCGCCACGGCGCCATCGCCTCGGGCCAGATGATGCCCGCGTCGTCATGGCGCTGCTCGATGGCGGCGGCGACGATGCGGCTGATCCCGATGCCGTAGCAACCCATGGCCATCACCTGGGCCTTGCCGCCTTCGTCGATCACGGTGGCGCGCAGGGCGTCGGCATACTTCGTCCCCAGCTGGAACACGTGGCCCACTTCGATGCCGCGGGCCAGGTGCAGTTCGCCGTGGCCGTCGGGCGAGGCATCGCCCTCGACCACGTTGCGCAGGTCGGCGATGCGGCTGATGCGCGCGTCGCGCTCCCAGTTGGCGCCGGTGCAGTGCACGCCGTCGGCATTGCCGCCGCAGACGAAGTCGGCCAGTACGGCGGCGTCGCGATCGACGATCACGGGGATGGAATCGGGCAGGCCGACCGGGCCGATGAACCCGGGGCGCGTGCCGCAGGCGGCGCGGATTTCCTCTTCGCCGGCGAGCACCATCTCGCCCGGCAGCTCGGCCAGCTTGCCGGCCTTGACCTCGTTGAGTTCGTGGTCGCCGCGCAGGCACAGCGCGACCAGCCCTTCGACGCCGCGCACCAGCAGGGTCTTCACGCATTGCCGCGGTTCCACTTTCAGGAAGGCGGCGACGTCGGCGATGGTTTTCTGGGTCGGCGTGTCCGCGCGCTGCAGGCCGGCGGCGGGCGCAGGGCGTTCGACGGACGGGGGCAGCGCTTCGGCTTTCTCGAGGTTGGCGGCATAGTCGGAGCCGTCGGAAAACGCGATCGCGTCCTCGCCCGAATCGGCCAGCACCTGGAATTCATGGCTGGCATTGCCGCCGATGGCGCCGGTGTCGGCCTGCACCGCGCGGAAGCTCAGGCCGAGGCGGGTGAAAATGCGCACATAGGCCTGGTACATCGCGGCGTAGGTTTCCGCCAGCGACTCCTGCCCGAGATGGAATGAATAGGCATCCTTCATAAGGAATTCGCGCGCGCGCATCACGCCGAAACGCGGGCGGATCTCGTCGCGGAACTTGGTCTGGATCTGGTAGAAATTGACCGGCAGCTGCTTGTAGCTTTTCAGCTCGTTGCGGGCGTAATCGGTAATCACTTCCTCGGCGGTCGGCGCATAGCAGAATTCCTGCTCCTTGCGGTCGCGGATCTTCAGCAGCTGCGGGCCGAATTTCGCCCAGCGACCGGTTTCCTCCCAGAGTTCACGCGGCTGGATGGTCGGCATCAGCAATTCGATCGCGCCGGCGCGATCCATTTCCTCGCGCACGATGCGCTCGACCTTGCGCAACACGCGCAGGCCCAGCGGACTCCAGGTGTACAGGCCGGAAGCCAGCCGGCGGATCATGCCGGCGCGCAGCATCAGGCGATGGCTGGCGATCTCGGCGTCGGCAGGGACTTCCTTGACGGTGGCCAGGTGGAATTGGCTGAGGCGCATGCGGGCGATTCCGGCGTGTAAAGCGCCCATTGTAGCGGCGCCACCGCCGCCGGAGTGCGGCCCGGGGGCTTACTTGCCCTGGCAGTACTGGTCGTACTGGGCCTGGGCGGTGGCGATCTGTTGCTGGCGTTGCGAGGCGTCCAGTGCGTTGGGCTTGCCATCCTTCTCCATCACCACTGGACCGCTGCCCTGCAGGGTCGCCAGGTTGGACTGCAGCGAGGCGCACAGCGATTTGCGGTTCTCCGGGGTGTCGGCCATGGTCTTCGGCGCGACGGCGGGCTCGTTGCTGCCGCCCGCGACGTCCTCCGGATTGCTTCGTTCGGCCGGCTTGACCAGCGGCTCCACCGTGCCGGTCGTGGTGACCTTGCTGTACTTGACCCCCTGCGTCGGCGGCGCCTCGGAGTAGTGCACGGTGCCGCTGGCGTCGGTCCACTTGTAGACCTGCGCGGCACACAACGGGGCAAACAGCAGCAGTGCCACGACAATCAGCGAACGGCGCATGGGGGTCTCCGGACAGGGGAAAATCAGTCGTTCCTTGTTATCACTCCGGCGCCCCGGACTCAAGCAGGCAATGGTTTACACTGCGCCTACTCCGTCACGATCCTGCTTCATGAGTCCACCCATGCCCGTTCAACCGCCCCGGCACCGCGGCATTTACCTGTTGCCGAACCTGTTCACCACGGCGGCGATGTTCGCCGGGTTCTACGCGATCATTTCCAGCATCGGCGGCCATTACGTCGAGGCGGCCATCGCGGTGTTCCTGGCGGCGGTGCTCGACGGCATGGATGGGCGCGTGGCGCGCATGACCGGCACGCAGACCGAGTTCGGCGTGCAGTACGACTCCTTGTCGGACCTGGTCAGCTTCGGCCTCGCGCCGGCGCTGGTGATGTACACGTGGTCGCTGTCGGCGCTGCGCGACGTGGGGCCGCTGTGGGGCAAGCTGGGCTGGGCGTGCGCGTTCATCTATGCCGCCTGCGCCGCGCTGCGGCTGGCGCGCTTCAATACCCAGGCAGGGGTGGCCGACAAGCGCTATTTCCAGGGCCTGGCCAGTCCGGCCGCGGCGGCGGTGAACATGTCGTTCGTGTGGACCATGGAGAAGGCCGGCTGGAGCGGCGCCGAGCTGGCCTTCGCCAGCGCGGCGATCGTGGTGGTCACCGGCCTGCTGATGGTCAGCCGCTTCCGCTATTTCAGTTTCAAGTCGCTGCCGATGGGCGAGCGCGGCAACGTGCCGTTCGCCTGGATGGTGGTGGCGGTGCTGCTGCTTGCCTTGCTGTATCTGGCGCCGGCGCGGGTGCTGCTGGCGGGTTTCACCGTGTACCTGTTGTCCGGGCCGGTGTGGACCATCGCGGCGCGGATCGCGCATCGGCGCCGTGCACGGCACTCCGCCAGATGAACGCGCCCATGCCTGCCGCCCACCGCGCCCGCGTCCTGCACGCGCTGGGGCTGACGCCGTGGGTTCGCCGCGTGGCGAAAGTTGTGCCGGCCATGGCCGAGCCGGAGCTGGGCGACGCCGACGTGGCCTGCGTGGTGATCCTGCCGGCGTCGTGCAACGCCCGCGAGCTCGACCTGCTGGGCCGCGCGCTGCATGCCGGCGGTGCGGCGCTGGCGCGCGCGGCGCGCATCAGCGTGCAAGGTGGCCAACTGGCGTCATCGGTGCCGGCGGCGCGCGCCTACCTGGTGTTCGGCGATGCGCAGGCGCATGCACTCGGCCGCGCCTTGCCGGCGGCAGTGATGAGCCAGGCGCTGATTGTGCTTGCCGATGAGCCGAAGCTGGTGCTGGCCGACGCGACGGCCAAGCGTCGGCTGTGGAACGCGCTGCGCAGCGTGCGCCGTGCCCTGGCCAGCGCGGGAGCCTGAACGATGGTCGCCGTGCCGAAGGCGGCGATCCAGGTGCGCGGCATGTACCTGGATGATCTGGCCGCAGTCAGCGCGCTGGAGAACGCCTCGTACGAATTCCCGTGGTCGCCCGGCATCTTCGGCGATTGCGTGCGGGCAGGGCATTCGTGCTGGGTTCTGTGCGTGGATGGCAGCGTGGCCGGCTACGGCATTCTCTCGACCGGCGCCGGCGAGGCGCACTTGCTCAATTTGTGCATCGGCCCGGAGCATCGCGGCCGCGGTCTCGGCCGGCATCTGCTGATGCGCCTGCTCGACGTGGCGCGCTGGAACCGGGCCGAGCGACTCTTCCTCGAAGTGCGCCCGTCCAACCCGGGCGCGAAAGCCTTGTACGAGTCGGTGGGCTTCCACGAAATCGGAAGGCGCCCGCGCTATTACCCGGCACGCGACGGACGCGAGGACGCGATCGTGATGGCGCTCGATATGGCCGCAGGCCATATCGAGAAATAGGCAAGAACCCGATCGCCAAAAAGCCCGAGGCGGCGTGCGGCGGTGCCCGCGCTACAGCTTGCCGGCCTGCTCGCGCAGCGCGCCCAGCGTGGTGTTCCAGTCGGCGATGCGCTGGCGCTCTTGTGCCACGACCTCGGCCGGCGCATTGGCGACGAAGTTCGCGTTGCCGAGCTTGCCTTCGCATTTCCTGATCTCGACCTCGATGCGGCCGATTTCCTTGGCCAGGCGCGCTTTCTCGGCGGCCACGTCGATCAGCCCGGCCAGCGGGATCAGCACGCGCAACGTGCCGACCACGGCGGCCGCGGCGGCGGGTTCGTCGGCGCCAGCAGCGATCCACTGCGGAGTCTCGACGCGGGCGAGGAAGGCGATTTGTGCGGCAAACTTTGCCACCCGCGCACGATCGCCGGAGTCGCCGTCTGCGAGCAACAGCGGGATCGTCTTGCCGGGCGGGATATTCATCTCCGAACGGATCCGGCGGATGCCGGAGAGCACGTTCTTGAACCATTCGATCTCGGTCGTGGCCGCATCGTCGGCGGTGATGTCTTCGGCGCGTGGCCAGGGTCGTTGCAGCAGGCTGCTTTCGCTGAGGCCGAGCACCGGCGCCACTGACGCCCATATTTCCTCGGTGATGAACGGGATCACCGGATGCAGCGCACGCAGCACGCTTTCCAGCACCACCAGCAAGGTGTGGCGGGTGGACGCGGCAGCCGCCGCGTCGTCGCCGTTGAGCGCCGGCTTGGCCAGTTCCAGGAACCAGTCGCAGTACTCGTTCCAGACGAACTCGTACAGCGCTTGCGCCAGATGATCGAAACGATAGCTGACAAAGTGCCGCTCGACCTCGTCCAGCGTCTGCTTGAGCCGCGTCAGAATCCACCGCTCCGCCTCGGTCACCGGCTTTTGATCTCTCCGATTCCCGATTCCCGATTCCCCGTTCCCCGCGTTCAAAAGAACAAACCGCGCCGCATTCCACAGCTTGTTGCAGAACGCCTTGTAGCCCTCGGCCCGCTTGATGTCGAAGTTGATCGTGCGGCTGTAGCTGGCCAGCGCGGCGAAGGTGAAACGCAGCGCATCGGTGCCGATCGCCGGGATGCCGTCGGGGTAGTCCTTGCGGATGCGCTTCTCGACCTTGGCGCGCACCTGCGGAATCAGCAGTGACTTGGTGGATTTCTCCACCAGCGGTTCCAGCGCGATGCCGTCGATCAGGTCCAGCGGGTCCAGCGTGTTGCCCTTGGACTTGGACATCTTCTGGCCTTCCGCATCGCGCACGATGGCGTTGATGTAGACCTCGCGGAACGGTATCTGGCCGGTGAAGTACTTCGTGGTCATCACCATCCGGGCGACCCAGAAGAAGATGATGTCGAAGCCGGTGACCAGCACCGCGCTGGGCAGGAAGATCTTGTCCTGCGCCCAGTTCGCCACGACCTCGCCGCGCTCGTTCTTCACCGGGCCATCGGCCGGCCAGCCCAGCGTGGAGAACGGCCACAGCGCGGAGGAAAACCAGGTGTCCAGCACGTCGTCGTCCTGACGCAGGGCGCCGACCGGCACGGTCGCGGCATGTGCGCGTGCGTCGGCCTCGTCCTCGCCCACGAAGATGTTGCCGGCCTCGTCGTACCACGCCGGGATGCGATGGCCCCACCACAGCTGGCGGCTGATGCACCAGTCCTGGATGTTGTCCAGCCATTGTGTATACGTGTTCGCCCAGTTTTCCGGCACGAACCTGATATCGCCCGAACGCACGGCATCGAGCGCCGGCTCGGTGATCGCCTTGCGGCCGCCCGGGCGGCCATCCGCCTGGACGTCCGAAGTGAGGTCGACGAACCACTGGTCGGTCAGCATCGGCTCGATCACCGCGTCGGAACGCTGGCTCACCGGTACCTGCAGCTTGTGCGCCTTCGTTTCGACCAGCAGGCCGGCGGCTTCGAGATCGGCCAGCACGGCCTTGCGCGCGTCGTAGCGATCGAGTCCGCGATACTTCTCCGGCGCGTTGTCGCTGACCTTCGCGTCCAGCGTGAAGATGGTGATCGGCGGCAGCTTGTGCCGCTGGCCGATGGCGTAGTCGTTGAAGTCATGCGCCGGAGTGATTTTCACGCAGCCGGTGCCGAAATCCTTGTCGACGTAGTCGTCGGCGATTACCGGAATCTGCCGGCCGGTGAGCGGCAAATGCAGCGTCTGGCCGATCAGGTGCGCATAACGCTCGTCCTCCGGATGCACGGCCACGGCGACGTCGCCCAGCATGGTCTCCGGACGCGTGGTGGCGACCACCAGCGACGCGGCGCCGTCGGTGGTCATGTAGCGGATCGACCACATGTGGCCGTCGCGCTCGACGTTGTTCACTTCGAGATCCGACACCGCCGTGCCCAGCACCGGGTCCCAGTTCACCAGCCGGTTGCCGCGATAGATCAGGCCCGCGCGATACCAGTCGATGAACACCTTGCGCACCGCGGCCGACAGGCCTTCGTCCATGGTGAAGCGTTCGCGCGACCAGTCGGCCGCGGCGCCGATGCGGCGCATCTGGTGGGTGATGGTGGAGCCGGACTCCTCCTTCCACTGCCAGACCCGCTGGATGAACGCATCGCGGCCCAGGTCATGCCGGGTCTTTTCCTCGACGGCGAGCTGGTTCTCCACGATCTTCTGGGTCGCGATGCCGGCGTGATCGGTGCCGACCTGCCACAGCGTGTTCATGCCGCGCATGCGCTGGTAGCGCACCAGCATGTCCATCACCGTCTGCTGGAACGCATGCCCCATGTGCAGCGTGCCGGTGACGTTCGGCGGCGGCAGCAGGATGCAGTACGGCTCGCCCTGGCCGCTCGGCTTGAACGCGCCGCTGGCTTCCCAGCGCTCGTACCACTTCGACTCGATCCGGGCCGGCTCGAAACTCTTTTCCATCGGGAAACGCTCGCTGGCGCGCAGGGGCGCGCTTTTGTTGTGGGGTAAAGCCGTGATTGTACGGTGCCGGCAGGGGCCGGCCAAAGATGGTGGGGCCGCCTTGGGGCGTGATGTGTCGTGTGGCCGTTGCCCGCATGGACGAACAAGAGCCGGCGGGCAGTGCCCGCCCTACAGCCGAGGGGAACCCTTCGCGGACGACGGGCAGCGTAGGGCGGGCACTGCCCGCCGCCCTTGTCTCAGCCGCCCACGGCCAGCCCGGCGCCAAGATCCAGCAGCGGCGCGGCGATCAGCATGCGGGCGAGAAACAGCACGATGATCACCGCCATCGGCGCGAAGTCGATCTGGCCGAACACCAGCTTGTCGTCCAGCGGACGCAGCAGCGGGGCGACGATCTTCTCCACCAGTCGCAGCATCGGCTGGCGGCGATCGACGGAAAACATGCTCAGCAGCGACCAGCCGAAGATGAGCACGATGTAGAACAGCAGCACGAAGTCGAACAGCTCGGCAAGCGACAGCACCAGCAGACCGGCAAGGTTGGGCATCGCCCCGACCAGCGCGAACAGCAGCAGGCGCTTGAGCAGCATCGCCAGCCACGCCAGCAGCAGGCCGGCAAGGTTGATCCTGCCCCAGTTCGGCACCACGCGGCGGATCGGCGCCAGCACCGGGTTGGTGGTGCGGTAGATGAACTGGCTCAGCGGGTTGTTGAAATCGGCGCGGCAGGCTTCGGCAGTCACCCGCAGCAGGAACAGGATCACCACGGCGTCGAACGCCAGGCCGATCAGCATCGAGAGTGCGTTGAACAGATAGCTCACGGCTGCGCGTCCAGTTCGGCGGCGAGCTCGGCGCCGCGGCGGGTGGCCGCGGCCACGGCTCTGGCCACGATGCGCGGCAGTCCGTCCGCGCCGAAGCTCTCCAGCGCGGCCTGGGTGGTGCCGTGCGGCGAGGTGACGCGCTGGCGCAGCACGGCCGGGTCGTCGCCGCTCTCGGTGAGCATGCGGCCGGCGCCGAAACAGGTCTGCGCGGCCAGTGCGCGCGCGGTGTCGCGCGGCAGGCCCTGGGCCACGGCGGCTTCTTCCAGCGCTTCCACCAGGGCGAAAAAATAAGCCGGCGCCGAACCGGAGATCGCGGTGACGGTGTCCATCAGGGCTTCGTCGTCGATCCAGCGGGTGAGTCCGGCAGCGTCCAGAATGTGCTGCGCCTGCGCCTTCTGCGCGGGGCTGACGCGCGCGTTGGCGCACAGACCCGTGGCGCCGGCGCCGATCAGCGCAGGCGTGTTCGGCATGCAGCGCACGATCGGCAGGCTCGCGCCGAACCAGCGTTCGAGCTGGTCCAGCCGCACGCCGGCGGCGATCGAGATCAGCAACGGGCGCTGGCGCTGCAGGATGTCCTGCAACTCGCCATGGACGGAGGGCAGCACCTGCGGCTTGACCGCCAGCACGATCACCTCGGCCTCGGCCGCCGCCAGCCGGTTCTCCGCGTAGCAGGCGATGCCGAAATCGCGGCCCAGCTCCTGGCGCCCCTCGGCGCGGGGCTCGGCGACGCTGATCGTGGCGGAGGCGACGCCCGTCTTCAGCAGGCCGCCGATCAGGCTGCGCGCCATGTTGCCGCCGCCGATGAAGGCTAATCGTGTCATGCAGGACTCCTTGATCGTTGCAGCCGCCTACCTTACCGGAAGCCGGCGCGCCGGCGCGCGGACGACGCGCCGCCGCCGCCGCGACGAGGCCGACGGCGGGGCAACCTCGCGTTTTTCGACGGGATGCGCAAATCCCCGTTGCGGTTGCGGCATGATAGGCGGGAAAGGCTGGCCGCACAGCCGCTTGCGCGAGTAGTATCGACGCGGCTACAGGGGGATTCGGGTTGCCGGTCCGCAGGGTTCCAGGGGCAGCGGTTGCGTGCCCGGGCGGCGGCTGGCGGCGACGGTCCGGACCCCTGTGCATCCGCATTCATGCCACCAGACGATCGGTTGAGGGGAAACGACTTCATGGACATTGCCGAACTGCTTGCCTTCTCGGTAAAGAACAAGGCCTCGGATTTGCACCTGTCCGCCGGCCTGCCGCCGATGATCCGCGTCGACGGCGACGTCCGCCGGATCAACATCCCCGCGCTCGAGCACAAGCAGGTGCACTCGCTGATCTACGACATCATGTCGGACAAGCAGCGGCGCGACTACGAGGAGTTCTTCGAGACCGATTTCTCGTTCGAGATCCCCGGCCTGGCGCGCTTCCGCGTCAACGCGTTCACCCAGAACCGCGGCGCCGGCGCAGTGTTCCGCACGATTCCGTCCGAGGTGCTGACGCTGGAAGACCTGGGCGCGCCGCGCGTGTTCAAGGAGCTGATCGAGCAGCCGCAAGGCCTGATCCTGGTGACCGGCCCGACCGGCTCGGGCAAGTCGACCACGCTGGCGGCGATGGTCGACCACATCAACAAGAACGAATACGGGCACATGCTCACGATCGAGGACCCGATCGAGTTCGTGCACACCTCGCAGAAGTGCCTGGTCAACCAGCGCGAGGTGCATCGCGACACGCATGGTTTCAACGAGGCGCTGCGCTCGGCGCTGCGCGAGGACCCGGACTACATCCTGGTCGGCGAGCTGCGCGACCTGGAAACCATCCGCCTGGCGCTGACCGCCGCGGAAACCGGCCATCTGGTGTTCGCCACCGTGCATACAAGTTCGGCGGCCAAGACCATCGACCGCATCATCGACGTGTTCCCCGCCGGCGAGAAGCCGATGGTGCGCTCGATGCTGTCCGAAAGCCTGCGCGCGGTGATTTCGCAGTCGCTGCTGAAGAAGGTCGGCGGCGGCCGCATCGCGGCGCACGAGATCATGGTCGGCATCCCGGCCATCCGCAACCTGATCCGCGAGGACAAGGTGGCGCAGATGTACTCGTCGATCCAGACCGGCCAGCAGTTCGGCATGCAGACCCTGGACCAGTGCCTGCTGGACCTGGTCAAGCGTGGCGTCGTGACGCGCCAGCAGGCGCAGGGCTACGCCAAGAACAAGGACAGTTTCAAGTGAGGCCGGGAATCGGGAATCGGGAATGGTTGAGAAGCGCACAGCGGCACCGGCTCTCGGCTTGAACGTCTCGGCTTCCCGCGGCGGATTTGCAGCGTGCCTCAAACCCCTATTCCCTATTCCCCATTCCCTATTCCCGGACCCAAAGCCATGAGCGACTTCGATTTCACCTCGTTCCTGAAACTGATGGTGCACAAGAAGGCATCGGATCTTTTCATCACGGCCGGCGTGGCGCCGTCGATGAAGGTACAGGGGCGCATCGTGCCGATCACGCAGAGCCCGCTCAGCGTGCAGCAGGCGCGCGACATGGTGCTCAACGTGATGACGCCGGGCCAGCGCGAGGAGTTCGAGAAGACCCACGAGTGCCAGTTCGCGATTTCCGCGCAGGGCGTGGGCCGTTTCCGCGTGTCGTGCTTCTACCAGCGCAACTGCGTGGGCATGGTGTTGCGCCGGATCGAGTCGAAGATCCCCACCACCGAGGAGCTGAACCTGCCGCCGGTGATCAAGCAGCTGGCGATGACCAAGCGCGGCATCATCATCTTCGTCGGCGCCACCGGTTCGGGCAAATCGACCTCGCTGGCGGCGATGGTCGGCTACCGCAACCTCAACTCGACAGGGCACATCATCACGATCGAGGACCCGATCGAGTACGTGCACAAGCACGAGGGCTGCATCATCACCCAGCGCGAGGTCGGCATCGACACCGACAGCTGGGACGCTGCCCTGAAAAACACCCTGCGCCAGGCACCCGACGTGATCATGATCGGCGAAATCCGCACCCGCGAGGGCATGGACCACGCCATCGCGTTCGCCGAGACCGGCCACCTGGTGCTGTGCACGCTGCATGCGAACAACGCCAACCAGGCGATGGACCGCATCCTGCATTTCTTCCCGGAGGATCGCCGCCAGCAGTTGCTGATGGACCTGTCGCTGAACCTCAAGGGCATCGTGGCGCAGATGCTGATTCCGACGCCGGACGGCAAGGCGCGTCGGGTCGCGGTGGAAGTGCTGCTGGGCACGCCGCTGGCGCAGGACTACATCCGCCAGGGCGAGATCCACAAGCTGAAGGAGCTGATGAAGGAGTCGACCCTGCTCGGCATGAAGACCTTCGACCAGGCGCTGGTCGAGCTCTACCACGCCGGCGAGATCAGCTACGAGGATGCGCTGCGCTACGCGGACAGCTCCAACGAGGTGCGCCTGCGTATCAAGCTGGCCCAGGGTGGCGACGCGCACACCTTGTCGCAGGGGCTGGACGGCGTCGAACTGGAAGAAGACCCCAACGACAAGAGCTTCGGCGGCAGCAACCTGCTCAACCGCTGAGCAGATCCTGCGGCAAGGAAAAAGGAGCCTCGCGGCTCCTTTTTCCGTTCACGGGTTGTCGCGATCGATCAGTGGCTGCTCATGCTGGACGAGGGCCGGTCGTGGTGTTTCGTGGCGGCGGGGGTGATCGCCAGCGCGGAGGCGTCGACGCTCTTCACTCCCTTGACGCCCTGCGCCACGCGCACCGCGTTCATCTTCTCGCTGGCGCTGCCGACGTTGCCGGTCAGGGTTACCACGCCATCGTTGGTGGTCACGTTGATGTCGGTGGCGCTCACGCCCTTGGTGGTGCCGAATTCGGTCTTCACCTTGGTGGTGATCCATGCGTCGGCGGCCTTGTCCGGCACCGTCTGGTTGTCCGATGCCTGCGCGGCGGCCTCGCTGCTCTGCGCTGCCACGGCTTGGCTGAGTGGCACGGCGGCGAAGGCGAGCGTCAGGGCGGCGGCGATCATGCTGCGGCGAATCACGGGATGGTTGTGCATGGCAATCTCCTTGGAGAAGGGGTTGTCGGTGGTGACAACGGGGTCGCCGGGTTTGCGATCCTTGTGGCCATGACAGCAGCGGCGGAGTGAACGCCATGTGCGCAGGCGCCGCCGCGATTCAGGTGCCGCCACGGTTTGCGAAGGCGAGGTCACGAGCATGTTGGCGGTACGTTGCGTGCGCAAAAAAAGGCCGGGGTGCGCGCGGCGCCCCGGCCTGGAGTGGAACGACCTGCCCTGGCGTCGCTTATGTCACTTCAGCGTCGTCTGGCTGGTGATCACCATGCCGCCGGCCTCGACATGCATCTCGGCGTGGATGTCTTCCACGCGCTGCGCCTGCTGCTTCATCGCCTCGAACTGCGCCTTGGAACGCGCCGCCGCCTCTGCCGCCTGGGCGGCGCTGTCGTCGGGCTTGTCCGCCGATGCATCACCGCTGTTGTTCATCGCGCTGGCCGCGGCGGTGAGCGCGTCGACCTTGTCCTGCATCAGCTGCACCCAGGACAGGTACATCGCTCCGCTCAGGTGCATCCGCGCCATCTGGCCCGCGTTGCCGCCGGCTTCCTTCAGGGTGTCGGCCAGCTTGGCGTCCTCGCCGGCGCCCACGCCCAGCGCCAGCGCCTTGTCGCTCATCGCCACCCAGCCGGGCTGGCCGAGCATGCCGGCCATCTGCTGCGGCAGCGCCACCGGCTTGCCGTCATTGGTCAGCTTCAGCTGCGCCAGCGCGGGCACCATCATCTGGCCCATCGCCAGCAGGCCGGTCGGGTTGCTGGTGGCCAGCACCAGCCGGCCGCTGAAGGTGGGCAGGCTGGAGGTGGGGTTGTCAGTGAGCGTATCCAGCGCCAGGCGCACGCCCAGCAGGTCGCCGAACGGCGGGATCGCGGCTTTCTGCGTGGCCGGGCCGAGCTTGGCGAAGCCCTCGTTGAGATCGCTCAGCGCCGGGCAGGTGAACGGCTTGGCCGCCACTGCATCGGCCTGGGCCATCCAGAACGTGCGCAGGTTCGCGATCGGCAGCGCCAGGCTCACGTCGAATGGCGCGGTACCGGCCTGACCCAGCCCGGGCAGTTCGACCTTGAGCCCGGAGAACGCCTTGCTGATGTCCTCGGCCAGCGCGATGTCGAGGCGGCCGTCCTGATGACCGGCGTCGAGCCGGGTGTAGCCGAAGCTGATCGTCGGCACCCGTGCGGCGATGCGAGCGGCATCGGTGCTGCACGACGGCGGGACCTGCAACTGATTGGCCACCGGCTCGCCGGTCTTGGCCGACTCGGCTACCGCGTGCGCCTTGCGCATCGCATTGGCCAGTGCGTCCGTGCCGCCGATTGCCAGCGGCAGCACGCGGGTCAGGTCGAGTTCGCCGACCAGCCACTTCTTGTAACCGTTGGCCTTGGCCAGGTCGGCCAGGCGACCGTCGTCCTGCATGCTCTTCTGCGGCCGATCCAGTCCCAGCGCCTCGCGCAGCATGGTTTTCGGCGCGTCGATCGGCAGCAGCGCTGCCACCGCCTGCTTGTCCACCGTGGCCAGGATCACCTCGGCGCCCGATTCGGTGGACGCGTAGCGGCGGTAGCTCTGCTTGCCTTCGCTGGCCACCTCGAACTTCTTGCCGTAGGCGGTCTCCAGGCGGCCCACGAACGCGTCGAAGGCGGCCGCGTCGGCGAGCTGGAAGCGCAGCACGGGCGCCAGGCCCAGGCCGTAGAGGGCCGAGTAGCCCTTCAGGTCGAGGCCGGCGGACTGGGCGAAGCCCTCCACCGTCTTGCCGTTGAACTCGGCGCGCAGCGCGCGCAGCAGGCGGGCGCCGTCAGGGTCCTTCTCGGCGAGCCGGTCGGCCGCGGCGTCCATCTGTTCCAGTTGCGACGGCAACTGGGCGTCGGCCTGGGCCAGGAGAGCCTTGCGGGTGTCGTCGTCGAGCACGTCCAGGTTGGCCACGACGTACGGCGTATCGGCCGGCACGAACGCCAGCGGTGCATCCTTGTCCTTGTGCGAACAGGCAGCCAGCAGGACGCTGGCCAGTCCCATCGCGAGATAGCGGGTTGTCGCGCGCATGTTGATCCCCGTGGTGAGCAGCAGCGGCCATTATGCCCGCTGGGAGCGTGGGCGGCAGAAACTTCGGAGACGAAAAAAAGCTGCGCGAGGACGGGGTATCGACGGTTCGCCGACCCATGGTGGTTCCATGGCTCAAGAAGCGGCGAAGCGCTTTACAACAGCGAAGCTGGTCGAATGCGGACCGCGCAGCCGCTTTTGCAGCCCGGAAGATCTGCGCCGTCGCTCCCGGGTTGCGTCCGTGGCGGGCGCGGCGCCGGCGCTGCAGCGGGCATTCAGCGCGCAAGCACCTCGTTGAGCACGGCCATGCGCACGAACACCCCGTTGCCGACCTGTTCGAGGATGCGTGACTGCGCGCCGTCGGCCACCTCAGAGGCGATCTCGATGCCCCGGTTGATCGGCCCCGGATGCATGACCAGGCAACCCTTGGCCGCGCGCGCCAGGCGGCGACGGTCCAGCCCGTAGCGGGTGAAGTAGGCGGCCTCGTCGGGCAGTTCGATGCGCGCCATGCGCTCCTTCTGCAGGCGCAGCATCACCACCGCATCGGCGCCTTCGATGGCCTGGTCGAAGTCGGTGAAGCGCTGGCCTTCGACGACTTCGTCGGTGGCCGGCATCAGCTCGGGCGGGGCGCACAGGCGGATCTCCTTCACGCCCAGCGCGGTGAAGGCATTGACGTCCGAGCGGGCCACCCGCGAGTGGCTGATGTCGCCGCAGATCACCACCGTCAGATTCTCGAAATCGGGCCGGTGTTGGCGAATGGTGAGCGCATCCAGCAGGCCCTGGGTGGGATGCGCGTGGTTGCCGTCGCCGGCGTTGATCACCGACACGCCGCTCATTGCATGGCGTACCAGTTCGTCCGGCGTGCCGGACTGCTTGTGGCGCACGATGATCGCGTCCAGGTGCATCGCCTCGAGCGTATGCAGGGTGTCGAACAGCTCCTCGCCCTTGCTGGTGGAGGACAGCCCGATGTCGAAGTTGACCACGTCCGCACCGAGCCGCCGCGCCGCCAGTTCGAACGAGGTGCGGGTGCGCGTGGACGGTTCGAAGAACAGGTTCAGCACGGTGCGCCCGGCCAGCACGTCCAGCTTGCGGGTGCCGTGGGCGCAGGCATCGCGCAGCGCCTCGGCGCGGTCGAGCAGGCGCTCGATGGTCTCGCGCGGCAGGTTTTCCAGGGTGGTCAGGTGGCGCAGGCGAGGGCTCATGGGGGTTCGCGGATTGGGGAGGAAGGTGCTGATCAGTGCGGGGTGGCGTCGTGCGGGATCACGGCGGCCTCGAGCAGCCAGCGTTCGAGGATCACTGCCGCCGCCTCGGCGTCGATGGCGGCGCCTTCGCGGCGTCGCCGCAGGCCGGCGGCGCGTCCGGCGGCGAAACGTTCGGCAGCTTCGTGCGAGCTGTGGCGTTCGTCGACCAGCACCACCGGCAGGCGGTAGCGCTCGGTCAGCTTGCCGGCGAAGGCGCGTGCGCGCCGACTGGCGGGTTGTTCGGCGCCATCGAGGGTCAAGGGCAGGCCGACCACCAGGGTGTCGGGCTGCCACTCGCGCTGCAGGGCGTCGAGCCGGTCCCAGTCGGGCTGATCGTCGCGGACGGCGACCACGGCGAGCGCGCGCGCGGTGGCGGTCAGGCGGTTGCCGATGGCCACGCCGGTGAGGCGACTGCCGACATCGAAGCCGAGCACACAGCTCATGCGTGGCCCGCGTAGCCGGACAACTGGCGCGGGTCCACCCCGACCAGGCCGGCGGCGGCGCTCCAGCGCTCCTCCAGCGGCGTGTCGAAGACGACCCGGCCGTTGGCTTCGGCGGTGAGCCAGGCGTTGGCCATCAGTTCCTGTTCCAGCTGGCCGGCATCCCAGCCGGCGTAGCCGAGCACCATGATGGCCTGGCGCGGGCCTTCGCCGGCGGCCATTGCCACCAGGATGTCACGCGAGGTCGTCACCGACCACTCGGCGTTGATGCGGTAGGTCGATTCCCAGTCGCCCGGTTCGTGGTGCAGCACGAAGCCGCGCTCCTGCTGTACCGGGCCGCCGATCAGCACCGGTGCGTCAGCCAGGTCGGCGTCGGCGCATTCGAGCTTCATCTGCGCCAGCACGTCGCCGAAGCGGTATTCGGACAGCTGGTTCACCAGCAAGCCGACCGCGCCGTCCTCGTCGTGCTGGCACAGCAGCGCCACGCCGCGCGAGAACGGCGGCTCGGCCAGGCCCGGCATGGCGATCAGGAAGTGACCGGTGAGGGTCGCGGGTTGCATGGCAGCCATGGCGCCATTGTAGTCGCAGCCGAATCGCGGCGCTCCTAGCGCGTCTGCAGCACGTTGTTGGGCTGGAACTGCCAGGTGCGGGTGATGTTCAGCTCGTCGACGTGCTCGCCGGCCCGCGGTGCCGGCGGAAACGGTGCGGCCAGGCGCACGATGCGTTCGGCCGCGGCGTCGAGCACCGGCTGGCCGGAACTCTGGATCACGTCGATGCTCTTGATGCTGCCGTCGAGGTTGAGCACCACGGTGAGCAGCACGTTGCCGTGCAGGCCGCGGCGACGCGCCTCCTCGGGATAGTTCAGGTTGCCGACCCGCTCCACCCGATCCGACCATCCGCGCATGTAGGCGGCATAGGCGTATTCACGGGTGCTGGCGGTGAGGTATTTCACCTTCGGCCGCTTGGCGTAATCCACCTTCTTGCGGCGCAGTTCGGCGGCGAGCTGGGCGATCGCCTGCTGGCGCTTCAGTTCGGCCGCGGTGGGCGTGGCGTGTTGCGGGTCGACTTCGGTCTGCGCGGTATCGCTGGCGACGCTGAAATCGCTGCGGCCGCTGGTGGTGACCATGCGCGCGGGGGTGGCCGGGTGCGGCAGCGGCGTGGATTCCTGCACCGGTTGCGCCGCGACCCCGGGATCAGGTCGGGGCAACGCGCCGGAGAACAGCTGCGAGGGGCGCGCGGCACGGTCACTCTGGCCGCCGCCGCGGTTGTTGGCCTGGGCCAGGAAATCGGCCTTGTCCGGCGCCTCCTGGTTGGCCACGTTGACCAGCGCGACGTCGAGCGTGGGCAGGCTTGGATCAGGCTTGGCAAAGTGGAAGGTGATGCCCAGCAGCAGCACGCCGTGCAGCAGCAGCGAGAACAGCATGGTGGCGCCGATCGGCTCGGGTCGGGCGGTAACGGTTGCGGTTGCACTCACGCAGGACGATTTCCACTGGCGTGCCGCTCGATGACGTCGAACAGCTGGCCTGCAATGTTAAGCCCGAACTGTGCGTCGAGTTCACGGACGCAGGTCGGGGATGTGACGTTGATCTCGGTCAGGTAGTCGCCGATCACGTCCAGGCCGGTGAACAGCAGTCCGCGGCGACGCAGTTCCGGTGCCACCTGTGCCACGATCCAGCGGTCGCGGTCGGACAGCGGCACGCCCTCGCCGCGACCGCCGGCGGCGAGGTTGCCGCGAAAATCGCTGCCCTGCGGAATGCGCGCGAGCGCGTACGGCACCGGTTCGCCGTCCACGACGAGGATGCGCTTGTCGCCGGCGCTGATCTCCGGCAGGTATTTCTGGGCGATCGTCAGTTGCCGGTGCGCGCCATGGCCGTCGCCACCGAGCAGGGTTTCCAGCATCGAGTTCAGGTTGCTGTCGCCGTGGCGCACGCGGAAGATGCCGCGCCCGCCCATGCCGTCGAGCGGCTTGAGCACCACCTCGCCGTGTTCGGCGGCGAACCGGCGCAGTTCGGCCGGGTCGCGTGCCACCAGGGTGGGCGCGATGCACTGCGGAAACTCGAGCGCGAACAGCTTCTCGTTGCAGTCGCGCAGCGAACGCGGATCGTTCACCACCAGCACGCCGCCGCGCTGGGCCGCTTCCAGCACCATGGTGTCGTAGACGAACTGCGCGTCGACCGGCGGGTCCTTGCGCATCAGCACCATGTCCAGCTCGCGCAGGTCGTGCCAGCGCGGCTGGCCCAGCGTGTACCAGTCGCGCGGATCGTCGCGCACCTCAAGCGGGGCGCTGCGCACCCACGGCGCGCCGTCGCGCAGGGCGAGGTCGCCCTGTTCGAAATAATGCAGGGCGTGGCCGCGTCGGGCGGCCTCCAGCAGCATCGCCAGGGTGGTGTCCTTGGCCACTTTGATGGCGTCGATGGGGTCCATCAGGACGCCGACGGAGAAGGTCATGCGGGGTGCTCCGCGGATTGCCGGGTTTGTGCGGTCGCGCCGGCAGGGGCGCGACGACTGCCGGCTATACTAGCCGCGTCGTTCATGATTGTGCCGGTCGTGGTGCGCGCGGCATGAGGTGCCAATATGCGTCAATTAGTGCGATCGGCGGGCATCGCGTCGCGGCGGTCGCTTGACAGTTTCGACGGGCAGGCAGTAAACAGCAAAGCTTCGGGGATGCCGCCACGGTGCGGGTTTGCAGCAGCCGGATCACCGGGATTTCCACACGCGTACCATTGGGCACAACAGTTGCATGTCCTGATACTTGTCCTGAGCTCGTGGCGAGCCACAGGGGGGAGTGAGTGAATTTGAACGTGAGCGTTACCGATTTGGCGGGCCTCAAGGTCATGGTGATCGATGACTCCAAGACCATCCGCCGCACCGCCGAGACCCTGCTGAAGAAAGAGGGCTGCGAGGTGCTGACCGCGGTCGACGGGTTCGAGGCGCTGGCCAAGATTTCCGACCAGAAGCCGGCGATCATCTTCGTCGACATCATGATGCCCCGCCTCGACGGCTATCAGACCTGCGCCCTGATCAAGAACAACCCCGAGTTCCGCGCCACGCCCGTGATCATGCTCAGCTCCAAGGACGGACTCTTCGACAAGGCGCGCGGCCGCATCGTCGGCGCCGAACAATACCTGACCAAGCCGTTCACCCGTGACGAGCTGCTTGGCGCAATCCATCGACATGTCAGTACTGCAGCAAGTCACTGACTGCAGACCCTGAGGGGGAGCTGTGGCAAACATTCTCATCATCGACGACTCACCCACCGACGTACGCGTGTTCACCACGCTGCTGGAGCGGGCCGGGCACCACGTGGCAGCCGTGAGCACGGCCGAGGAGGGCATCGAGCGCGTGCGCGCCGAACAGCCTGACCTGGTCATCATGGACGTCATCATGCCCGGCATGAACGGCTTCCAGGCCACCCGTACGCTCACCCGCGACCCCAAGACCCAGCACGTGCCGGTGGTGATGATCACCACCAAGTCGATGGAAACCGATCGCGTCTGGGGCATGCGCCAGGGCGCGCGCGCCTTCATCACCAAGCCGGTGAACGAAAAAGACCTGCTGGCCTGCATCAACGATCTGCTGTCGAGCGGCTCATGAACCAGAGCGCCAACCGTACCCCGTTCGAGATTCTGGCGCGCTACGAGCGGCTGTCGCTGGCGCATGCCTCCGATACCCAGGACAAGTTCGAGGCACCGGGCCTGTGGCGCGGCATCGGTTTCCGGGTCGGTTCCAGGCTGCTGGTCAGCGGCATCGACGAGATCAACGAGCTGCTCGCCGTGCCGGTGCTGACCCCGGTGCCTGGCACCCAGCCATGGCTGCTCGGCGTGGCCAACGTGCGCGGCAACCTGGTGCCGGTGGTGGACATCGGGCGCTTCCTGTTCGGCGAACGCACCCAGCATTCCGATCGGAGCCGGTTGCTGGTGGTGCGCCAGGGCGGCGGCAGCGTCGCCTTGCTGGTGGACGAGGTGCTCGGCCAGCGCACGGTGGACGCGGAGCAGCGCCAGCAGGCGCAGGAAGAAGCCGATCCGCGGCTGGCGCGTTTCGTGGACAACCGGGTGGGCGAGCAGCAACTGGCGATTTTCAGCATGAACCGGCTCGTGCGTGCACCGGATTTCCGTCAGGCGGCTGCCTGACGACCGGGTGAAGCCGGCAGGGGATGCCGTGCGGTTGGAGCGGGGAGACCGGAAGGCCGGCACCCGCTTCGGGGCAGCGCGGCAGGGGCCGGTGCGTATGGGCGGCACATATCAGTTAGACCGATGAGGTGAACATGAGTACTACAGGGGGCGTCAGCCGGGAACGCGGATATACCGCACTCATTGTCCTGCTGCTGATCGCGATCGGTTTCGCGGCACTCGACTTCTTCATGCTCAACCAGAAGAACGGCGAGGATCGCCAGGCGGTCGCGCTGACCACGCAGATCCAGGTGCTGTCGCAGCAGACGGCGAAGTTCGCGCTGGAATCCGCCGACGGCAACGTGGACTCCTTCAAGGAACTCGAGTCCACCCGCAATGCCATCGACTCGGCGGTCAAGCGACTGGACAAGGGTGACCCCGACAGCGGCATGCAAGCCTATGCCGACGGCAACAAGTCGCCGGCCGGCCGTGCCGTGACCGCGCTGGACGCGGCCTGGGCGCAGCTCGACGCCGATATCGGCAAGATCCTTTCGAACAAGGCGGTGGTGCTCGACTCGGGCCAGCGCGCGGCGACGATTTCGCAGCAGATGCCGCTGCTCAACTCCAGCATGGAGCAGGTGGTCAACATCCTGCAGCAGCGCAACGGCAGTTCCGAACAGATGCTCGGTACCTCGCGCCAGATGCTGTCCGCCGACCGCATCATCCGCCGCGTGCAGGAGGTGCTGCAGGGCGGCGACAACGCCCAGTCCGCGGCCGACGGTCTGTCGCGCGACGCGCAGTTGTACGGCAGCGTGCTCAAGGGCCTGATCGAGGGCAACCCGGACAGCGGCGTGCGGCCGATCTCCGACGCCAATGCGCGCAAGATCCTTACCGAGATGGACGCCAGCTGGACGAAGCTGGCCGACCCGGTGGCCAAGCTGTCCGCCGCTGCCGCCAACATCGCCGACGTGAAGCGCGCCGGCAACCAGGCCTCGCTGGATTCGCAGACCGTCCTGCTGCGCGCCAACGACCTGTCCGACCAGATCGGCAAGCTGCCGCTGCGCCGGTTGTTCCCGAACGTGTGGTGGGGTCTGTTCGGCGCCATCGCCGCGGTCGCCTTCGCCCTGCTGCTGGTCATCGCCCTGGTCACCGACCAGCGCAAGCGTTTCGCCCAGAGTACCGAGCTGAACCAGCGCAACCAGGAGGCGATCATGCGCCTGCTGGACGAGATGGGGTCGCTGGCCGAAGGCGACCTGACCGTGAAGACCACGGTGTCGGAGGACATCACCGGCGCGATCGCCGACTCGGTGAACTACGCCATCGACGAGCTGCGATCGCTGGTGACCACCATCAACGAGACTTCCGAGCAGGTGTCGTCCTCGGCGCAGGAAACCCAGACCACCGCCCGTCACCTGGCCAACGCGGCCGAGCAGCAGGCGCAGCAGATCACCTCGGCGACCTCGGCGATCAACCAGATCGTGAGCTCGATGGACGTGGTGTCCAAGGATTCCGCCGAATCGGCCGACGTGGCCGAGCGCTCGGTGAAGATCGCCTCGCGCGGCGCCGAGGTGGTGCGCGAGACGATCTCCGGCATGGACTCCATCCGCGACCAGATCCAGGAGACCTCCAAGCGCATCAAGCGCCTGGGCGAATCCTCGCAGGAGATCGGCTCGATCGTGGAACTGATCAATGACATCGCCGAGCAGACCAACATCCTGGCCTTGAACGCGGCCATCCAGGCGGCCTCGGCCGGCGAGGCGGGTCGCGGTTTCGCGGTCGTGGCGGACGAAGTGCAGCGACTGGCCGAACGCTCCACCAGCGCGACCAAGCGCATCGAGACGCTGGTGCAGACGATTCAGTCCGATACCAACGAAGCGGTGAACTCGATGGAGCAGACCACCGCCGAGGTGGTCGCCGGTGCGCGACTGGCCGAGGACGCCGGCAGCGCGCTGGGCGACATCGAGCGCGTCTCGCACGATCTGTCCGCGCTGATTCAGAACATCTCCACCGCGGCGCGCGAGCAGTCCGCGGCGGCAACCGATATCTCGGTGTCGATGAACGCGATCCAGGAAATTACCTCGCAGACCTCGCAGGGCGCGAGCCAGACGGCCGACTCGATCGGTACCTTGGCGCAACTGGCAAGCGACCTGCGGCGTTCCGTGGCCCACTTCAAGCTGCCGGGATGATTTTGCTCGACGTGGGCAGCAGCCGGATGAATACACGCACAGTACGGGGGGCAGTCTCGCTGGTTTCGCAATGCCCGCATGGCGTGACCGCTGAGAGAGGCGCATGAGACTTCAAGACCACATCGATTTCACCACGCTGCAGTGGGTCAAGCCGGAACTCGACGACACCTTGTCGATCGCCCGCGAGGCACTGGAGTCGTACGTCGACAATCCGGGGAAGCGCGATTTCATGCGCACCTGCACGGATCATCTGCATCAGGTGCACGGCACGCTGAAGATGGTCGAGCTGTACGGCGCGGCGGCGGTCACCGCGGAGATGGAGGCCCTGGTCGGCGCGCTGTTGAACGACCAGGTGCTCCAGCGCGAGGAAGCCTACGCCGCCCTGATGCGTGGCTTGATGCAGCTGCCGGACTACCTGGAACGGCTGTCCAGCGGCCATCGCGACGTGCCGGTGGTGCTGCTGCCGCTGCTGAACGATCTGCGTGCCACCCGCGGGCTGGAGCCGCTGCCCGAGTCGTCGATGTTCCATCCGAACCTCGACGCCTTCCTGCCGGAGCAGGCTCCGGCGGCGATGAGCGAGGCTTATGCCGCGGCGCACCGCGTGGAGCTGGCCGGTTTGCGCCTGCGTTTCCAGCAGCAGTTGCTGGCGTGGTTCCGCGGCCAGGATGCGGCCCAGCAACTGGTCGCCATGCGCAAGACCCTGCTGGCGATCACTGCGCGTTGTTATCACGTGCATGGCCGGCGCCTGTGGTGGATCGCCGCCGGGGTGCTGGAAGGTCTCGAACAAGGCATGCTCAGGGGGCACGCCCCCGAAGTGCGCCAGCTGATCGGCAAGGTGGATCGTAACATCCGCCTGCTGATCGAACATGGCGAGAACAGCCTGCGCGCGAGCGATGCCGACGAGGTGGCCTGCAAGCTGCTCTACATCGTGGCCCAGGCCAAGCAGCGCAGCCCGCACATGGAGCTGTTGCGCAGCACCTACGCGCTGGACAGCCTGCTGCCCGATGCCGGTGAACTGGAACACGCCCGCGGCTCGATGGCCGGGCACAACCGCGCCCTGCTCGATTCGGTGTCGCGCGCGCTCAAGGACGACCTGCTGCGCGTCAAGGAAGCGCTGGACCTGTTCCTGCGCGAGCAGGACGGCGATCCGGCCCAGCTTGCCGCCCAGGGCGAAGTGCTCGAACGGGTCGGCGACACGCTGGGCATGCTGGCGCTGGCGGTGCCGCGCCGCGTGGTCGGCGAGCAGCGCCGCGTGCTCGACGAAATCGCCAACCGCCTGCGTCCTGCCGACGAGGAAACGCTGCTGGATGTCGCCGGCGCGCTGCTCTACGTGGAGGCGTCGTTGGACGACCACATCGAGAGCCTCGGCTCCGAAGGCGAACCTGCCGCTGCCGCCGACCCCACGCAGGGGCTGCCGCGCAGCGAAGCGCTCGGCGTGGTCTCCACCCTGATGCAGGAAGCGATCGGCAACACCGGCAAGGTGAAGGACGCGATCGTTGCCTTCGTGGAGTCGGGCTGGCAGCACGATCGCCTGGCCGGTGCGCCGCCGTTGATGGACGAGGTGGCCGGCGCCATGCGCATGCTGTCCTCGCCGCGCCCGGCCGAACTGGCCCAGGGCGTGGGCCGGTTCATCGACTACGAATTGCTGCAGGACCGTCGCGTGCCCAGCGGTGCGCAGATGGATCACCTGGCCGACGCGCTGGCCGCGCTGGAGTACTACCTGGAGGCGGCGCGCGAGCACCGTGGCGGCCTCGAACACATCCTCGACGTGGCCGAGCACAGCCTGGCCCAGCTTGGCTACTGGCCGGTCCCGGCGCAGCGCGCGGCCGTGGAGGAGCCCGCGCCGGTCGCCGAGGCACCGGCTTCCGTTTCGCTCGAAGCCGAGCAGCACCCCGACCTCTCCGAGTCCGTCAGCCTGCTGCCCGGCGCCGATCTCGGCAGCCTGTTCGTCGGCGACGCGCAGGCTTCGCCCGAACCCACGCATGACCTCGACGGGCTGCGACTGGCGGAGACCGGCGCACCGGCGAGCCCGGCCAGCGCCGTCGGCGAGGACTGGGTCGAGATCGAGGAGCAGGTCACCGAACAGGTGCCCGTCGCCGATCCGCTGGCGGCAAACACCCGCTTCAACGCCGATGCCGAAGGCATCGACGACGACATCCGCGACATCTTCCTGGAGGAAATGCAGGAGGAGATCGACAACCTCGCGGTGGCCCAGAAGGATTGGCTGGCCGACCCGGCGCAGACGCCGGCGCTGGTCGGCATCCGCCGCTCGTTCCACACCCTGAAGGGCTCCGGCCGCCTGGTCGGCGCCGGTGTGCTGGGCGAGTTCGCATGGAAGGTGGAGGACATGCTCAACCGCGTCCTCGACCACACCATCGAGCCGGACCAGAACGTGCAGGACGTGGTTCGCCACGCCATCGACGCGCTGCCGCAGCTGCTGGCCGCGCTCAAGGGCGAGGGCGATCCGCAGGCACCGCTCAGCGCGATCATGCAGGCCGCCGAACGGCTCGCGTCGGGCCAGCCGGCCCGCGTGGAAGACTTCATGTCGCGGGGTACCGAGACGGTGACCCGCACCGTGGTACGCCGGGTGCCGCGCGCCGCCGTCGAGGCGGCCGACGTGCCGCGGGCCAGCCTCACCGATGCCGACGTGGCCAGCGCTTCCGTGACGGCCGAGCCCGTGGCTGGCGAGCCGGAATCCCTCGTGGACATGCCGGCGATGCCGCCGATAGACCCGGTGCTGCTGGAGATCCTTCGCAGCGAGGTGGCCCAGTACCTGCAGACCATCCGTGCGGCGACCCAGCGCAGCGAGGGTGCCTTGCCGGTCAGCGAGGAGCTGCTGCGCGCCGTGCACACCCTGCACGGTGCGATCGCGATGGTCGACATCCCGCTGCTGACCCAGTTGCTGTCGCCGCTGGAGGGGCTGTTCAAGCGCTTGCGCGCCTCCAGCGAGCCGCTGTCCCCGTTGGGCGTGCGCCTGCTGGGACAGGCCGCCGACGTGGTCGACCTGGTGATGACCCAGTTCGACGCTCCGGTGTCGCAGCTGCCCGACGTCGACGCGCTCACCGCGCAGATCACCGAGATGCGCGACGACTATCCCGAGTCGCAGGTCGCGCACGTGGTGTTCGAGCCGCAGGCGGGCGAAGGCGCGGCGAACGAGGAGTTCGACGAGGCCGACACGGCCACCGACGAGGCGGGCGCGGCAGCCATGTCGCTGTCTGCGTCGGAGCAGCCGGATGCGGCCGCCGGGGCGGGACAGGACGATCACCTCGATGCCGCCGCCGAGATGACGGCGGCGCTGCATGCGTTCGAGATCGACTCCGCCGTTGCCGCGGCCAAGGCTGCCGAGGAGGCGGCCCGTCAGGCTGCCATCGAGCAGGCGGCAGCCGAACAGGCCGCCGCGGAGCAGGCGGCGGCAGAGCGGGCAGCGGCAGAGCAGGCGGCAGCAGAGCGAGCTGCAGCGGAGCAGGCGGCAGCGGAGCAGGCTGCGGCGGAGCAGGCTGCGGCGGAGCAGGCGGCAGCGGAGCGAGCTGCAGCGGAGCAGGCTGCGGCGGAGCGAGCCGCCGCGGAGCAGGCTGCGGCGGAGAAGGCTGCGGCCGAGGAAGCCGCCAGGGCCACTGCCACCCGCGTGGAACCGGCGCCCGCGTTCGTGCTCCCCGATGGCAGCCGCATCGACGCGGACCTGCTGGAGGTGTTCATCGACGAGGCGCGCGAGATCCTCGACAGCGCCGATGGCGTGCTGGCCAAGTGGCATGCCGAACCCGGCGAGCTTTCCTACGTCGGCGAACTCCAGCGCGACCTGCATACGCTCAAGGGCGGCGCACGCATCGCCGGCCTGGCTTCGGTGGGCGATCTCGCCCATGCCATCGAGACGGTGCTGGAGAAGCCGATCCGCGACCCCGGCAAGACCGGCGAGCTGATCGGCGCGCTCGAATCGAGCTTCGATCAGCTCAACGCGATGGTGCAGCGGGTGTCGCAGGGACACATGCCGGATTACCCGCAGGCCACGATCGACCGCCTGCTGGAACTGGCCGGTGCCACGGCCCTGGTCGGCGACGGCGACGATACGCCCGGGAGCGCGCAGGCGCCGGTGGCCGAGGCGCCGCAGCCCGCCGCCCACGGCGACGACGCGCGCGGCTTGCCGGAGTTGCTGCCCGAGACGGCGCCGGAATCGCGCTCGCCGCAGGAACAGATCCGTGTCCGCGCCGATCTGCTCGACAACCTCGTCAACCACGCCGGCGAAGTGGCGATCTACCGCTCGCGGCTGGAACAGCAGGTGGCGGGCTACCGCTTCAACCTGGTCGAGCTGGAACAGACCGTGGCGCGCCTGCGCAGCCAGCTGCGCATGCTGGAGATCGAAACCGAGGCGCAGATCATCGCGCGCTTCCAGCGCGAGCATCGCGAGGCGGGCCTGACCGCGTTCGATCCGCTCGAGCTCGACCGCTACTCGCAGCTGCAGCAGTACTCGCGAGCGCTGGCCGAGTCGGTATCCGATCTGGTGTCCATCCAGAACATGCTGGACGAGCTGACCCGCCAGGCCGAAACCCTGCTGATCCAGCAATCGCGTGTCAGTACCGAACTGCAGGACGGCCTGCTGCGCACGCGCATGCTGCCGTTCGACACCATGGTGCCCAACCTGCGCCGCACCCTGCGCCAGGCCGCTCAGGAAGAGCACAAGCAGGCACAGCTCTACGTCGACGGCGCGCACGGCGAAATGGACCGCAACCTGCTCGATCGCATCAAGGCGCCGTTCGAGCACATGCTGCGCAACGCCATCGCGCACGGCATCGAAAGCCCGGCCGAGCGCCGCAAGCTGGGCAAGCCGGCCGAGGGCGCGGTGCGGATCAAGGTGGCGCGCGAGGCGACCGAGGTGGTGGTGCGGGTCAGCGACGATGGTCGCGGCCTCAATCGCGAGGCGATCCGCAAGCGCGGCATCGAACGCGGCATGCTGCGTCCCGAGACGCGGCCCACCGACAACCAGCTGCTGTCGCTGATCACCCAGCCCGGCTTCTCCACCGCCAGCCAGGTCACCCAGCTGGCCGGTCGCGGCGTCGGCATGGATGTGGTCGCCAACGAGATCAAGCAGCTGGGCGGCTCGCTGTCGATCGAGTCGGAGGAAGGCCAGGGCACCACCTTCGTGCTGCGCCTGCCGTTCACCCTCGCCGTCACGCAGGCCATCCTGGTGCGCATCGGCGAGGCGACCTTCGCCATCCCGATGACCTCGGTGCAGGGCGTGGCGCGGGTCAACCCGGAAGAACTCGCCGCGCTGCTGGCCGCCGACGAGCCCTCGTTCCAGCACGGCAACGAGGACTACGGCATCCACGACCTGGCCGAACTGCTCGGCCTGCCGCCCGGACTCGCCACCGAGGACGAGCAGCAACCGCTGCTGCTGACCCGCGCGGGCGACCTGCGCGCGGCGATCCGCATCGACGCCGTGCTGGGTTCGCGCGAGATCGTGGTCAAGTCGGTCGGCCCGCAGATCAGTTCGGTGCCCGGCCTGCTCGGCGCCACCATCATGGGCGACGGTTCGGTGCTGATCATTCTCGACCTGGCGCCGCTGGTGCGCCACGGCATGATCCGCCGCGAGCAGCGCCTGGCCGAAGGCCTCAGCGCGGTGGAAGCGCCGGTCGTCGAGGAGGTGCAGGTGCGTCCGCTGGTGATGGTGGTCGACGACTCGATCACCATGCGCAAGGTCACCGGCCGCGTGCTGGAACGCCACGAGTACGAGGTGAGCACCGCCAAGGACGGTGTCGACGCACTGGAGAAACTGCACGAGCGCGTGCCCGACCTGATGCTGCTGGACATCGAGATGCCGCGCATGGACGGCTACGAGCTGGCCACCCAGATGAAGGCGGACCCGCGGCTGCGCGACGTGCCGATCATCATGATCACCTCGCGCAGCGGCGACAAGCATCGCCAGCGGGCCTTCGACATCGGCGTGGATCGCTACCTCGGCAAGCCGTACCAGGAGGCGGAATTGCTGCTGCAGATCGCCGAGGTGCTGGAGCAACGTGCCGCGGAGCCGATTCATGACTGATACGCCACCCGCGGTCGCGCTGCTGTTCGACGACAGCGAACTCGGTGGGCATTTGCGCGATGCGCTGCACGAGCGCGGCGCGCGGATCGTCCACGAGGGCGGCGTGGCCGGGCTGAACCGCGAACTGCTGCAGCAGGTGGGCGCGGACGTACTGGTGATCAACCTGGACGACGACGCCGACGATGCGCTCGACCAGTTGTACGACATCATCGACGGCGACCGGCCGCGGGTGGTGTTCAACGATGCCCAGGCCAGCCGCGCGCTGTCCGGCTGGGATCGTGCGCGCTGGGCGCGCCACCTGGCGGTGAAAGTTCTGGCGATGGGCGACATCGACCCGCCGCGGCCCGAGGATGCGCGCGAGGTGCAGGTCGCGCCTGCGGTGGTCGCACCGGTTGTGCCGGTTGTGCCGGTGGTGACGGAGGCCCTTGATCGCGACGCGGTCGACGAATCCGCGATCTTCGCCACGCCGGCAGAAGACGATCTGGCAGCGCCGATCGCGCAGGACGCGGCGACGCCGGTGACGGCAGACGAGCCGCCGCCGGACCTGCCCGCCGACGAGCCGCTGCAGACCGCGGCCAGCGAAGACGACGCTCCCGGCGCTGCGTTCGATGCGCACGCCGGCATTCCGTTCGATGACGAGATCGAGCCGGCGGCCGACCCCGGCATCACCGCCGAATCGGATGACCTGGCTGCCGAACTCGAGGCGCTGCTCGCCTCCGGCGAATTGCCTGACGAAGAGGACGAGCAGACGGTCGGCGCGGGCTTGCGCTTCACCGGCGACGAGGAACTGCCGCCGTTGCACGACGGCGACTTCGGCGTGGTGGAACTGGCCGATTCCGACGACGACCGCATCGCACTGGACGAAAGCGCGCCGTCATCCGCGGTCGATGAGCTGGACTTTTCGGCGCTGGATGCCCCGGAGCTGACCGCCGAGGCGATGGATGCCGCCGCGTCGGTCGTGCCCGCCGCACCCGAGACGCCGGTGCGCGCGCCGGACAACTGGGCCTTGCTCGACGAGGAGGCGCCGGTCGAATCAAATGACAAGCCTGACGCCGCCGTGTTCGGCATCGAGAAACTCAGCGCCGCGGAATTCCTGGCGCCCGACGTGGAGCCGGTCGCCGCCGATCTGCAGCCGACCATGAGCCTGGAACTGGTCTCGATGGAGGAGGCGATTGCGCCGCAGGCCTTCGTGCCGGATCACGAGATGGTGCTGGACGAACTCGGCTCGGCGCTGAGCCGGATCGTGTTGCTCGGCGCGGCGGTCGATGGCGTCGACTCGGTGTGCGAGTTCATGCGCAGCTTGCCCGCCAGCACTCGCCTGACGTTCCTGCTGACCCAGCACCTGGGCAGCCACACCGAGCAGGAAATGCTCGCGCGGCTCGCCGAAAAGAGCCCGCTGCCGGTACGCGTGGCCGAAGCCGGCCGTCGCGTCGGCATGGGCGAGGTGCTGATGGTGCCCGCCGGCCAACAGGTTCGCCTGCGTCGCGACGGCAGCGTGGAGCTGCTTGCCGACGCCGCGCCGGAACCGTCGATCGACGCCAGCCTGAGCATGGCCGCGAACGGCTTCGGCCGCGATGCGGTGGCGATCGTCTTTGCCGGGCGCGGCAACGACGCGATCGCCGGCTCACAGGCGATCCATGATCGAGGCGGCCAGGTCTGGGTCGAATCGTCGTCCGGGGATCATTTCGCCGACATGGTCAGCGGGATCTTCGCCGAGCGACTGGTCAGTTTCTCCGGTACGCCGTCCGAACTGGCGGCGCACCTGATCGAGGTGTTTCCATGAGTGATCCGTTGCCGCGTGAAATCCGCTGCGTGCTGGTGCCGGTCGGCGAAGCGCGCATGCTGCTGCCCAATGCCACGATCGCGGAGGTGGTGACGTACAGCGCGCCCGAGCCGGTCGAGGGCGCGCCGCACTGGCTGCTTGGCCGCATCGCCTGGCGTGGCTGGCGCGTGCCGCTGGTGTCGTTCACGCAGCTCGCCGGCACCGCCGAGGGCGACAGCGAGCTGGTGGTGCGCGTGGCCGTGCTCAAGGCGCTGGGCGGCGATCCGCGCCTGCCGTTCATCGCGGTGCAGACCCAGGGTTTCCCGCGCCTGACCACGCTCAATGCCGAGCTGATCATCCCCACCCACGACGGCAAGGGCTTGCCCGACGGCGTGCGCGCGCACGTGCTGGTACGCGACGACGTGGCGATGATCCCCGATCTGGAGTGGATCGAGGCGCATCTGCTCGACCTGCTCGATGCCGGCCAGGATGACGCTGCCGCCGGCGAGATGCCGCCGGACGCACCCGGCGCGGCCGACATCCTGCACTGAGTCCACGGCATCGGCGCGACTGCGCGTCGGTGGCGGGCCGTGTACATCCCGGCCCGCAACATCCGGATGGCGAAATTTGACGCGTTGTGCACCTTGTTGGGGTGATCGTTCGCCCCGGCGAACTTGCTCGGGCCACCGGGCAGGGGGCTCGCCTGTGGGGTCCACTTCGAGGAGCCGTTGCCATGCCGAGTTCGTGCCTGTCGTTTCCTGCTGCTTTGCGTCTGGCCCGCCGTCACCCGGCGGGCCTGCTTTTGGCGGCCTTGACCTTCGCGCTGACGCCACTGCCTGCCGGCGCCGCGACGCCGCAGGACAGCGCCGGGCCGGCCAGCGCATCGAGCACGCCGCCACCGGCGGATGCGACGAACCCGCGCCTGCCGGTGAAGAACCTGCAGCGCGTCGTCGTCACCGGCATTCGCGGCAGCATCGAGAAATCGCTGCAGGTCAAGCAGCAGTCCAACGAGATCGTGGAGGTCGTCTCGGCCGAGGACATCGGCAAGCTGCCCGACCCGAGCATCGCCGACAGCCTGTCGCGCCTGTCCGGCCTGGCCACCCAGCGCGGGCTGGACGGGCAGGCCAACCAGATCTCGATTCGCGGCCTGTCGCCGGACTTCACCGCCACGCTGTTGAACGGCCATGAACAGGCCTCGACGGGCGAGAACCGCGGCGTGGAATTCAACCAGTATCCGGCCGAGCTGATCAACCAGGTGGTGGTCTACAAGACACCCGATGCCAGCCTGCTGGGCCAGGGGCTGGCCGGCACCGTCGACATGCACACCATCAAGCCGCTGGACTTCGATGGCATGAAGCTGGCCGCGAACCTGCGCGGGCAACGCGGCAGCAACGGCTCGCTCAACCCCGGCTCCGGCGTGGGCGACTGGGGGAACCGCTTCAGCCTGTCCTGGATCGACCAGTTCTTCGACCACACGCTGGGCATCGCGCTCGGCGCGGCGCGCGAGGACGCGCCGATCCAGCAGCGGCAGTACCAGGCGTGGTGGTGGAGCGTGGACAACGGCACGGCCGGCATCGACCAGAACTGGGGCGGGCCGCATACGCCGGGCATGCCCGACAACGTGATCTCGCAGGAAGGCATGCAGTTGCGCGCGCTGTCGCAGGACCAGGTGCGCGACGGCGTGATGGGCGTGCTGGAGTGGGCGCCGAACGACACCTACTACTCGACGCTGAATCTGTTCTACTCCCGCTTCGACAAGCGCTCGTACAAGAACGGCCTGCAGTGGTCCAGCAGCCCGTACGACAACGTGTCCTACGCCAACGTCGGCACCGTGCCGCTGCAGCCCTATCCGCTGGTTACCTCGGGCACCCTCATGGGCATCGCGCCGATCCTGCAGAACGGCTACAACCGCGAGCGGGATTATCTGTTCTCCGCGGACTGGAGCAACCAGATCCATTTCGGCGATGACTGGGTCGTCAGCGGCGACGTGGCCTATTCCTCGGCGCGGGTGAAGCTGCTCGATGCCTACACCTTCACCGGCCTGCCCGGCGGTGCGCTCGGCGACGTGCAGTTCACCACGCCGCGCGATTTCGGTTTCCCCGACTTCCGCACCTCGTTCAACCCCGGTGACCCGGCCAGCCTGGTGTTCACCGACCCGGACAACTACAGCTACAACGGCCGCCAGGAATTCGACCGGCAGAAGGACCACCTGAAATCCGCGCGGCTGGCGATCTCCCATCCGCTGGGCTGGATCTTCTCCAGCGTCGAGGCCGGCATCGCCTGGTCCGACCGCGAGAAGACCAAGCAGGCCGACGTGTTCTTCGCCTACCTCAACGGCAACGGTTCCGACCCCGGCACCTACGACCACGCCTACGGCGTGCCGATCGACCCGGCGGTGCTGCGCGGCAGCACCTCGCTTGGCTATGGCGGCATCGGCCCGATCGTGGACTACGACGTGCTGGCCGCGCTGGAGCGGCAGTTCTACCTTACCCAGCGCAACGGCGCTGGCGACTACGACCGCAACTACACGGTACGCGAGAAAGTGCCGGTGGCCTACCTGAAGTTCAACCTGGACACCACGCTGGGCAGCATTCCCCTGCGCGGCAACGCGGGCGTGCAGGTGGTGCGCACCGAACAATCCTCGCAGGCATTCCAGACCACCGGTGACGACAAGGTCGGCACGCTCACCGGCGGCGCCACGTACACCAAGGTGCTGCCCAGCCTCAACCTGGTGGCCGAGCTGGGCGACAAGCAGTACCTGCGCTTCGGCTTCGCCAAGACGCTGACCCGCGGGCGCATCGACGACGAAAAGGTGGCTTCGTCCGCCTCGGTCTCCGAAGTCCAGAACGGTCCGGGTGCCGGCCAGGTGCGCTGGTCGGGCAGCGGCGGCAACCCGAAGCTGCGCCCGTACATCGCCGTCGGCACCGACCTGGCGTGGGAGAAGTATTTCGATGACGCCACCTATGTCGGCATCGACGTGTTCAACAAGAACATCCTCAATTACATCTACACCCGCACCGTGGCCGATTACGATTTCAGCGGCTACACCAACAACAACCCGCTGCTGACGCCGAGCAGCAATATCGGTACGTTCTCCACCCCGCAGAACGGCACCGGCGGCCGCATGCAGGGCGTCGAGCTGGAAGGGGCGCTGTCCGGGGCGCGGCTGTCGCCGGCACTGGCCGGGTTCGGCGTGCAGGCCAATTTCGCGCTGACCAACAGCACCATCCCCGACAGCACCATCTCGAACATTCCAGGTGGGCCGAAATCGCTGCCGGGCCTGTCGCGCAAGACCGCCAACCTGCAGATCTACTACGAGGCCCACGGTTTCGCGCTGCGGGTGGCCGAGCGCTACCGCTCCAGTTTCACTGGCGAGGCCGTGGCGCTGTTCGACCAGATCGGCTACACGCGCATCCGCGCCAACAAGGAGACCGACCTGCAGGCCAGCTACGAGTTTCCGGACGGACGGCTGAAGGGTTTGTCGCTGCTGCTGCAGGTGTCCAACCTGACCAACGAACCGTTCGAGTCGGAACAGGTCAGCGGCCTGCCCAACGGCGTGGAAGTCGCGCGTCCGCTGGAGTACGACACCTGGGGCCGCACCGTGCTGCTCGGCGTCAACTACGCCTTGTAGCGCGGCTCACGCGCCGTCGATCGCCAGATCGCCGTGGCAGGCCTGCAAGGCGCTGAGCGCCGCCAGGCCTGCCGTCTCGGTGCGCAGGATGCGTGGGCCCAGGCGCAGGCCGAGGAAGCCGTGCTGCGCCAGTGCGCGGGTGTCGGCTTCACCCAGGCCACCTTCCGGCCCGATCACCAGCACGCCGCCGGCGGCACCGAAGCGCAGCGCGCCGATCGTCTTCTCGGCGCCCGGCAGCAAGGCCAGTCGCAGCGCGCCATCGTCAGCCAACCCGCCCAGCCATGCCGCCAGCGGCTGGATCGGCGCGATGCGCGGAATGCGTGCGCGGCCGCTCTGCTCGCAGGCGCTGACCGCCACCGACTGCCAATGCGCCAGCCGCTTGGCGGCCCGTTCCGCGTCCAGGCGCACTTCCGATCGTTCGGTCAGCAGCGGCACGATGCCGGTCGCGCCCAGCTCGGTGGCCTTCTGCACGATCAGGTCCATCTTGTCGCCGCGCGCGATGCCCTGGGCGAGCAGCAGCGGCAGTGGCGACTCGTTGTACACGGGGCTGCACGCCGTCACCTGTACCCGCACCGCGCGCTTGTCGATGCTGCCGATGGTGGCCGCGTAGTCGCAGCCGTCGCCGTTGAACAGCACCACCGGCGCGCCTGCGGGCAGCCGCAGCACCCGCGTGGCGTGCTCGGCCGCGTCGGGCGGCAGCACCAGGTCGGCGCCCACGGCAAGCGGCAGGTCGGCGTGGAATCGGATGGTGCGCATGCGTCAGGGCCGCAAAAATCCAAGCATAACGGAGCGCGTGGACGGTGTCGGTCAACCGGCCACGGCGTGCTTGATGCCCTGGATGGCGGTATCCACCAGCAGGTCGATCTCCTGCTCGGTGACCACGTACGGCGGCATGAAATAGACGACATTGCCCAGCGGGCGCAGCAGCACGCCGTGCTGCAGGCCGTGCAGGTAGACGCGCAGGCCGCGCCGCTCGTCCGCGGGGTACGGGCGTCGGCTGGCCTTGTCGGCGACCAGCTCGACGGCCGCGATCATGCCGGTCTGGCGCACGTCGGCGACCTGCGGATGCTCGCGCAGCGGCGCCAGCCGGCGCGCCAGGTGCGTGGCCAGCTGCCGGTTGCGTTCCAGTACCGGCTCGTCGCGGAAGATCGCCAGCGTCTCCAGCGCCACCCGGCAGCCCAGCGGATTGCCGGTGTAGCTGTGCGAATGCAGGAAGGCCTTGCCGGCACGGTACTCGGCGTAGAACGCGGCATAGACCTCGTCGGTGGTGAGCACCGCCGACAGCGGCATGAAGCCGGCGGTGAGTCCCTTGGACAGGCACATGAAGTCCGGCGACACGTGGCCCTGCTCGCAGGCGAACAGCGTGCCGGTGCGGCCGAAGCCCACCGCGATCTCGTCGGCGATGAAGTGCACCGCGAACTCGTCGCACAAGGCGCGCAGTCCGGTCAGGTAATCCGGGTGATACATGCGCATGCCGCCGGCGCACTGCACCAGCGGCTCGACGATCACCGCGCAGGTTTCGCGGGCGTGGCGTTCCAGCAGCGTGCGCAGCTCGGCGAGCCGGCGCGCCGCTATCTGTGCCGGTGTCTCGCCCGGTTCGCCTTCATAGGTGTCCGGCGAGGGCGCCAGCAGCGGGGTCAGCAGCAGCGGTGCGTAGGTCTTGCGATACAGCGCCACGTCGCTGACCGACAGCGCACCCAGGGTTTCGCCGTGATAGCTGCCGCTGAGCGCGATGAAGCGGGTCTTCTCGCCATGACCGCGGTTGAGCCAGTAGTGGAAGCTCATCTTCAGCGCCACTTCGATCGCGGACGAGCCGTTGTCGGCGTAGAACACGCGCTCCAGTCCGGGCGGCGTGATGCGCACCAGTTCCTCGGCCAGCCGGATCGCCGGTTCGTGGGTGAAACCGGCAAAGATCACCTGTTCCAGCGTGCGGGCCTGGTCGGCCAGTGCGGCGGCAATGCGCGCATTGGCGTGGCCGAACAGGTTGACCCACCACGAGCTGACGCCGTCGAGATAGCGCCGGCCCTCGGCATCGACCAGCCAGGCGCCTTCGCCGCGCACGATCGGCAGCATCGGCACCGCGCCTTCGCCGTGGTCGTGCATCTGCGTGCATGGATGCCAGACGTGCCTGAGATCGCGCTCGGCAAGCGCGGCGTTGTTGTTTGCGGGAATGGTCATCCGGCTATGATCGACGCTGCGCCCGGGATGCTCAAGCGGTGCGCGGGACATTCGGAACTGGACGCTTGATTCGACTTCGAAAAATTCTCGTCGCCCTGGCGGTGCTCGCGGCAGTCGTGCTGGTGCTGGCGTGGTTTCTGCCGGCGCGCTGGGTGATGCCGTGGGTCGAGCCGCAGTTGCACGGGCTGCGGCTGCAGCAGGTGCAAGGCACGGTTTGGAACGGTGCTGCCGGTAACGTCTTGGATGCCGATGGGCGACGGTTGGGACAGGTGCGCTGGCAGTTGTCGCGCCGCGCGCTGCTCGGCCGGCTGCAGATGCAGCTGGCCTTCGACGGACCGCAGGCGGATTTCTCCGGAACCGTGCGGCGCACGGCGCAGGGTCGCGTCGAGGGCGAAGGCTGGCGGCTGCATGCCGATCTCGCCGCGACGGATGTTCCGCTTCCGGTCGACTGGGGCGCGCCGCTGGGCGAGCTGCAACTGACGGTCGATCATGTACTGCTGCAAGGCGGCTGGCCGCTGCAGTTGCAGGCGCAGGGCCGGTGGCAGCGGGCCGCCGTGCACACGACCGAAGGCGAGCTGGCGCTGGGTGAATTGCAGGGAAGCGCGCAGGCGCAGGGCGGCGTGATCCACGCGCAATGGCACGATCAGGGCGACGGGCCGCTGCAGGTGCGCGGCGAATTGCAGCTGAGCCCGCTGGGCTGGCGTCTGGACAGCACGCTGCGCGCCCGCCATGGCGATCCGGCGTTGCAGCGCTGGCTGGCCCGGCTCGGGCCGGTCGCGCCGGACGGCAGCGTGCACATCCGGCAGGCCGGTGGCCTGGCCGCCAACCCTCCATCGAACCGCCAGGACGCCACGCTGCCATGAACCCCGAGACTACCGCCGTCGCGCTGGCCGCGGCACGCGAGGCTGCCGCCGCCGCCGCCGAAATCATCACGCACTACTGGCGTCGCGGCGTCGAGGTGGAGCTGAAGGCCGATGCCACGCCGGTGACGGTGGCCGATCGCGAGGCCGAGCAGGCGATTCGCCGCGTGCTGCAGGCCGCGCTGCCGCAGGCGGCGATCTACGGCGAGGAGTTTGGCCTGGAGGGCGAACGAGACGCTTTGCTGTGGCTGGTCGATCCGCTCGATGGCACCAAGAGCTTCGTGCGCCGCACGCCGTTCTTTTCCACCCAGATCGCGTTGATGGACCGCCACGAACTGGTGCTGGGCGTATCCAGTGCGCCGATCTACGGCGAGACGATGTGGGCCAGCGCCGGCGGCGGCGCCTGGTTCGAGGGCGAACGCGTGCGCGTGGCGGACACCACCGACATGGCGCAGGCGGCGATCTCGACCGGCAACATCAGGACGCTCGCCGGCGATGCCCGCTGGGCGGCGCTGGGCGGGCTGATCCGTGACAGCAACCGCATCCGCGGCTACGGCGATTTCTGCCACTACCACCTGCTGGCGCGCGGCAGCCTGGACCTGGTGATCGAGTCGGACGTGAACATCCTGGACATCGCCGCGCTCGCGGTAATCGTGCGCGAGGCCGGCGGTGTGTTCACCGATCTCGACGGCGCCCCGCCGACGCTGGATACCACCAGTGTGCTGGCCGGCACGCCGGCGCTCCACGCGCAGGCCTTGCAACGCCTGCGGCGCTGAGGCGCAAAGGTTAGAATCGCCGGATGCGCAAACTGCCGATCATCCACGCCATCCGCGACGTCACCGACAGCCGATTCCTGCAGGTCGAGCAGCTGGACCTGGAATTCTCCAACGGCGTGCGGCGCACCTACGAACGACTCAAGGGCAGCGGCCTGGGCGCCGTGATCATCGTGCCGATGCTCGATGACGAGACCGTGCTGCTGGTGCGCGAGTACGGCGGCGGCGTCGGTCGCTACGAGCTGGGCCTGCCCAAGGGCCGGCTCGACCAGGACGAAACCGCCGAGCAGGGCGCCGAGCGCGAGATGAAGGAAGAAATCGGCTACGGTGCACGCAAGCTGAAGATCCTGCACAACCTGTCGCTGTCGCCGTCGTACATGACGCACATGGCGCACGTGGTGCTGGCGCAGGATCTGTATCCGGAGAAACTCGCCGGCGACGAACCGGAGGAACTCGAAGTGGTGCCGTGGAAGATGTCCGAGCTGCACACCCTGCTCGGTCGCGACGACGTCACCGAGGGGCGCTCGATCGCTGCGTTGTTCATGGCCCGCGAATACCTCGCCGGGCGCTTCCAGAGGACCTGAGCTTGCCCCCCGAATTGGCACGGCAGGTGGGCGCGATTGCCCGCGCGGCGGCGGCGGCGATCCTGCAGGTGTACCACGGCGACTTCGCCGTGCAGACCAAGGGCGACGACTCGCCGTTGACCGCCGCCGATCTCGCCGCGCAGCGGGTGATCGTGGCCGGCCTGGCCACGCTGCAGGAGCAACTGCCGGTGCTGTCGGAAGAGGCCAAGGCCCTGCCCTGGTCCGAGCGCCGGCACTGGACGCGCTACTGGCTGGTCGACCCGCTCGACGGCACCCGCGAGTTCGTCAAGCGCAATGGCGAGTTCACCGTCAACATCGCGCTCATCGACGACCACCGCAGCGTGCTGGGCGTGGTGCTGGCCCCGGTCACCGGCGAGCTGTACGCCGCCGCTCAGGGCCAGGGTGCGTGGCTGCAGGAGCGCGAGGGTGGCCCGTGGCGGCGCATCCGCACGCGGCCGCTGGGCTCTCCGCCGCGGGTGGTCGGCAGCCGTTCGCATGGCGGCGCGCAGGGTGGGCTGCTCGAACAATTGATCGGCAACGACTACGACCATGTGCCGCTCGGCTCCTCGCTGAAGTTCTGCCTGATCGCGCGCGGCGAGGCGGACATCTACCTGCGCCTTGGCCTCACCAGCGAATGGGACACGGCCGCGGCGCAATGCGTGCTGGACGAAGCCGGGGGCGCGGTGCTCGATCTCGCCGGCCGGCCGTTCCGCTACAACCGCGGCGAGTCCCTGCTGAATCCGGAGTTCGTCGCGGTCGGCGACCTCTCGATCGACTGGACCGTGCGACTGACCAGGAGCGAGGAGTGAGTGAAGAGGAGTGAGAGATGAGAGGGGTTCGTCCTCCGCCCGCTCCACCCGCGCACGCTTCTGCTTTCTCTCACTTCTCACTCCTCTCCACTTTATGACCCGACACAGTCTCGACGACCTCCTCGCCATCATGGCGCGCCTGCGCGATCCGCAGCATGGCTGCCCGTGGGACGTGCGGCAGGATTTTTCCTCGATCGCCGCCTACACGATCGAAGAGGCGTACGAGGTCGCCGATGCGATCGACCGGCGCGACTGGACCGACCTGTGCGACGAACTCGGCGACCTGCTGCTGCAGGTGGTGTTCCACGCGCAGATGGCCGCCGAGCAGGGCCTGTTCGAATTCGCCGACGTCGCCCACGCCATCAGCGCGAAGATGGTGCGCCGCCATCCGCACGTGTTCGGCGACACGCGTTACGCCGACCTGACCGAGCAGATGCAGGCGTGGGAGCAGATCAAGTCCGCCGAGCGCGTGGCGAAGGGCCGGACCGCCGATGACAGCGCGCTGGCCGGCGTCTCCACCGGGCTGCCGGAGTGGAAACGCGCCCACAAGCTGCAGCAGCGCGCTGCCGCCACCGGTTTCGAGTGGCCCGGCCCGCAGCCGGTGCTGGAGAAGCTGGCCGAGGAAGTGGAGGAGGTGCGCGTCGAGTTCACCCACGGGGCCGACCCGGCGCGCCTCGAGGACGAGATCGGCGACGTGCTGTTCGTGATGGTGAACCTCGCACGCCATGCCGGCGTCGATTTCTCGCAGGCGCTGCGGCATGCCAACGCGAAGTTCGAACGGCGCTTCCGCCGCATGGAGCAACTGGCTGCGGCCGATGGCGCGGCGTTTGCCGGGCGCACGCTGGAGGAGCAGGAACAGTTGTGGCGGCGCGCCAAGCAGGACGAGGCCGGCCACTGACAGACGCGGCGGCCGTGGCCGCCGCGTCGTCCCGTTTTTGCTGTCGCGACTACTTCGCTGGAGCTGTCGCGTCGCTGGCGGCGCGCGGCTGCCATGCCGCACGCATCTTCTCGCGCTCGGCGCGCATCTTCGCCTCGTTGGCCAGGTTTTCGTCCAGCCCCTTGCGCAGCGTGGCGATCGCCTGGTCGACATTGGTCGGCTGTGCCTGCAGGCGGGCCAGTCGCTGGTAGACGTAGTCGCGCACGCGCGGGTCCTGCGACTTGGCCAGCACGTCGTTGTAGACCGCCGCCATGTCCTTGCTGCGGCCGGCCTGCTGGTACAGCCGTTCCAGCGCGCGCAGGTCGCCGATCACGCCGCTGCGCTGGTGGTGCATGTGATGGCCCGCCATGCCGTGGTCGCGGTCGCCGGGAAGGATGCGTGCCTGCTTGGTGACGACCATGTGCGGATTGGCGGGCGACGCCGGCGCGTTCTGGGCCATCGCGAACGTGGCCGACCCGGCCAGCAGGGCGACGAGGGCGGAAGCGAGGAGGGTCTTGCGTTGCATGGGCTGTCTCCGTGGGTAGTGGGATGATCAACGCGCCGGCCGCGCAGGAGTTGACTGCGGTGTGCAGACTGCTGTCATCCTTGCAACCCTTTTGCGATCCGCTGCATCCAAGCCTGACCGACTACCGAGGAGAGTCCCATGCGCCGTCTTTTCATCGCCGCCATGCTGTGTGCCCCGTTCGCCGCGTTTGCCGCCGGATCGTGCGAGTTCGAGGCCCCGCGCAACCTGCAACTGGACCTGGCTGGCGTCCGCAGCGTGCAGATCGACGTCAACAGCCACGACCTGCACCTGATCGGCGGCGCCGACACCAGGGGCCTGACCCTGGTCGGACGCGCCTGTGCGTCGAAGAAAGCCGCGCTGGACAAGCTCACGGTCACCCAGCGACGCGACGGCGACCAGCTGTTGATCGACATCGGCGGCGACCACCAGGGTTTCAATTTCAACCTGTTCGGCGGCAACGTCAGCATGAGCCTGGACGTCACCGTGAACCTGCCGGCGAACGTGCCGGTCACCGTGCGCGTGGGCTCCGGCGACGCCGACGTGCGCGGCGTGCAGGAGCTGCGCAGCACGGTCGGTTCCGGCGACCTGCACGTGCGCCAGATCGCCGGCAAGTTCGCCACCAGCGTGGGCTCGGGCGATGTCGACGCCAGCGATGTCGGCAGCCTGCAGCTGGGTTCGGTGGGCTCGGGTGATTTCAAGATCGATGGCGTCAAGGGCGACGCCAGCATCGGCAGCATTGGCTCGGGCGACGTCACGCTGCGCAACGTCGGCGGCAGCGTGCACGCCGACACGCTGGGCTCCGGCGACCTCACCGTGCACGATGTCGGCGGCGATCTCACGCTCGGCGCCAAGGGCAGCGGCGATGTCGACCACTCCGGCATCAAGGGCAAGGTCAGCGTGCCGCACGACGACGATTGATTCCGCCACAAGCCGGCATCCCGTAGGGCGGGCACTGCCCGCCGCTCTTGATCGCGTGCATCACCGAAAGGCATGGCGGGCAGTGCCCGCCCTACGAAGCTGGAGCGAACAACATCGGGCACTTCGGTGCGTCTACGGCTGAATTCCGCGCCAGACCAGATACACCAGCGGCGCGCACACCAGCAGGAACGGAATCGACACCCGGTGCAGTTGCCGCAGGCCGTGCGGCTGCCCTGCCAGGCGCAGGGCGATCAGGTTGGCCAGCGAACCGATCGCCACGCCGAAGCCGCCCACATTGACCGCCACCGCCAGCGCGATGGCATCCGGCGCTCGCTCGAGCAGCAGCACGGTCGCCGGCACGTTGCTGATCAGCTGCGCGGCGACAATGCCGCTGGCGAACAGCACCATCGGTTGATCGAGATGGAGCCCGTCGAGCACGCGCTGCATCAGCGGCAGCTCGGCGAAGTGGCCGAGGCCGAGGAAGATCGCGGCGAAGGTGAGCAGCAACAGCCAGTCGATCCGCACCAGCGAGGCGCGGGCCAGCGCCCCGAACAGCACCAGCAGCGCCACGGCGCCCAGCGGCGCCAGATCGTATTCCATCGCCACCACCATGCCGATCAGCGCAATCATCGACCACGCGCCGAGGCGGCCCGAGTGCACCGCGCCGTCGATGTGCCGGGGGCCCAATGCCACCCGATCGCGCGGCAGCCAGTACCAGGTGAACGCCGCCACCAGTGCCAGCATGACGGCCGCGGCCGGCAGCATCGCCAGCGCGAAATCGAGGAACGACAGCCGCGAGTGCTGCCACAACAGCAGGTTCTGCGGGTTGCCGATCGGGCTGAGCGTGGAGCCGGCGTTCACCGCTAGCGCCTCCAGCACCACCATGCGCAGCACCGGCAGGTTGGAGATCGCGCCGATGGACACGGTCAGCGGCACGATCAGGAACAGGCTCACGTCGTTGGTCAGCACCATCGAGAGCAGCGCGCTGGCGGCCACCAGCAACAGCCCCAGGCCGCGCAGCGAGTGCGCCCGCGCCAGCGAAGCGGCCGCTGCGTGCTGCACCAGGCCGCTGTCGCGGATGCCCTGGATCGCGATCAGCAGGCCGGTCAGGCCGGCCAGCGTGGGCAGTTGCAGCCAGTGCCGATAATCGTCGACCGGACGCGGATCGAGCAGCGCCAGCAACAGCACCAGCGCGGCGAACACCAGCAGCAGCCATTCGTGCTGCAGGCGTTTGCGCCAGCCGGTGGCGGGTGACGACGCGGCAGGTTCCACGCGCGCTCAGCCCTCGCGCAGCAGGCGCATCGGTGGCGTGCGGCTGACCCGGCGCGTGCCGGCCAGTCCCAGCAGCATCACCACCAGCGCGGCGGCGGCCGCGCTGGCGACCAGCGGCCACGCCGGCGGCACGAAGCCCTCGATGTGGAATACCGCCCGACCCAGCCACCAGCCGCCGCCGGCGGCACCCAGCGCGGCGGTCAGGCCGGCGACCAGGCCCAGCATGGCGAATTCGCAGGCGGCGGCCACGCGCAGCTGTGCACGGCGCGCGCCCAGCGTGCGCAGCAGCGCGGCCTCGTGGCGCCGCTCGGCCGCGCTGGCGGCCAGCGCCGCGGCCAGCACCAGGATGCCGGCCAGCAGGCTGAAGCCGAGGATCCAGCGCACCGCGCTGCCCACGCGGTCGATGATCTCGCGCACCCGATCGAGCAGCGAGTCGACGTCGACCAGGCTGAGGTTGCCGTATTCGCGCGACAGTTGCGCCAGTTCCGCCGCGTGTCCGGACGACAGGTGGAAGCTGGCCAGCCAGGTGTGCGGCAGCTCGCTGGCGTGGGCCGGGTCGAGCAGCAGGAAGAAGTTGACCCGGAACGAGCTCCAGTCGACCTTGCGGATGCTGCCCACCCGCGCCTCCAGGCTCCCTTCGCCGACGTCGAAGCGCATCGTGTCGCCGAGCTTCAGGCCGAACATGTCGCGCCACATGGTGTCGATCGACACCTCGGGCCGATCCGGCGCAGCCCCATGCCAGTGGCCGGCCACCACCTCGTTCGCCGGCGGCAGCGCGGCGGACCACGACAGCCGCAGCTGGCGATCGGTCCACTCCTTGGCGCGCGGGTCCGCGAACTGCAGTCGGTCGATGGCGTGGCCGTTGATCGCGGTGAGCTTGCCTACCGCCAGCGGCAGCATGTTGAGCTGGTCGGCGCCGATCCGCGCCAGCGATTGCGAAAAGCCGGCGCGCTGGTTGCTTTGCAGGTTCAGGGCGAACCAGTTGGGCGTATCCGCCGGCAATTCCTGGCGCCAGCCCTGCAGCAACGCCGGTGCCACCACCGCAAGCAGCAACAACGCGCACAGACCCAGGCTGAGCGCGGTCGCCTGGATCACGCTCAGCGCCGGTCGTCGCGCCAGTGCGGCCAGGCCCAGCCGCAACGCCGGATGCGCGCCCGGCGCAATGCGCCGGGCCAGCCACAGCAGCGCGCCGGCCAGCAGCGCCGCGAGCACGCTCACGCCGAGCAGGCTGCCGGCGAGGATACCGGCCAGCTGCAGCGAGCCGCTCTGGCCCCAGATCAGGCCCAGCGCCACCAGGACGGGGATCAGGTACAGCGCATCGAAGCGCCGCACGCGGCGCGACAGGCTCTGCCGGAACACCGCCACCGGAGGTACCTCGGCCAGCCGCGCCAGCGGCGGCAGCGCGAAGCCGACCAGCACCGCGATGCCCATCGCGGCCGCGGCGAACGCCGGCGCCAGCGGCAGCACCGTGGGCACGTTGCCGAACAGCTGGCTGGCCAGCAGCCACGCCAGCTGCGCCAGGCCCAGCGCCAGCGCGATGCCCAGCGCGGCCGCCGGCAGGGCCAGCGCGCCCAGGGTGCCCAGCAGCAGGCCCAGCACGCGCGGGCGCGAGGTGCCCAGCGCGCGCAGCAAGGCCACTTCGGCGGTCTTGCGCCGGGCATAGCGCTGGGCGGAAAGGGCGATGGCAATGCCGGCTAGCAGGGCGGACAGCAGCGCGGTCAGCCACAGGAACGAGCCGGCGCGGTCGAAGGCATTGCGCATGCGTTCCTGGGTCTGCTCCGGCGTGATCAGCTGTGCGCCCGCGGGCAGCTCGGTCGCCGCCGCCCAGTCGCGCCAGGCGCGCACCGCATCCGGCGCGCCGGCCAGCAGCAGCCGGTGACGCGCGCGGCTGCCGCGCCCGAGCAGGCCGGCCTGCTCGGCATCGGCCAGGCTCATCAGCGCGCGCGGCGCCAGCGCGAGCAATTCGCCGCCGTCGGGCTGGCGCAGCAGTTCGGCGCCGATGGTGAGCGTGCGCCCGCCCAGTTGCAGGCGGTCGCCCACCGCGAGGCCCAGCGCGACCAGCGCGCGATGATCCAGATAGACCTCGCCGGCGACCGGCGCGCGGCTCGGCGGCAGCGCATGGCCGTTGCGATCGCGCAGCTCCAGCGTGCCGCGCAGCGGATAGTGCGCATCCACTGCCTGCACGTCGAGCAGTTGGGTGCGTTCGTGGGCGAACGCCACGCTGGGAAAGCCGGCGGTGCGCGTCAGCTGCAGGCCGTCCTGGCGTGCCTTGTCGGCGAAGGCGGCAGGCAGGGCCTGCGGCGCGGATACGCCGATGTCCCCGCCGATCAACTCCGCGGCGCTGGCCAGCATGCCACGCTCGATCCGGCTCGCCAGCGTGGCGACCACGCCCAGCGCCACCACCGCCAGCACCAGCGAGGCGGCCAGCGTGCGCAGTTCAGGCAGGTGCCATTCGCGACGCAGGCTGCGCAGCGACAAGCGCAGCAGGCTCATGCCGGCACGCCCGCGTCGGTCGACGCCACGCGCCCTTCCTCCAGCTCGATGCGGCGATCGCAGCGCGCGGCCAGGCCGGCGTCGTGGGTGACCAGCACCAGGGTGGTGCGGTGGTCGCGGTTGAGCGCGAACAGCAGGTCGCAGATGTGGTGGCCGGTGCGCTGGTCGAGGTTGCCGGTGGGCTCGTCGGCGAACAGCACGCGCGGGCCGTGCACGAAGGCGCGGGCGATCGCCACGCGTTGCTGCTCGCCGCCGGAAAGCTGCGCGGGGTAGTGCCGCCGCCGCGCGCTCAGGCCCACCGCCTCGAGCGCCTCCCGCGCACGGCTGCGCGCCGCGCTGCTGCCCTCCAGTTCCAGCGGCAGCATCACGTTCTCCTCGGCAGTGAGCGCCGGCAGCAGGTGGAACGACTGGAACACGAAGCCGACCAGTCGCCGCCGCAGTTCGGCGCGGGCTTCCTCGTCCAGCTGCTCCAGCGCGTGGCCGTCGAGGGAGATGCTGCCGCGGTCGGGCGTGTCCAGCCCGGCCAGCAGGCCGAGCAGGGTGGTCTTGCCCGAGCCGGAAGCGCCCACGATGGCGAAGCTCTCGCCGGGCATCACGCGCAGGTCCACGCCGTCGAGGATGTCGAGCCGCCCCTCGGGGCCGTTGACCGACTTGCTAACATCACGGGCTTCGAGGACGGGACGGGAAGAATCATTCATGCGGCGCTGCCTGTGGTTGCTGGTTCTGCTCTGCGGTTTCGGCGTCGCCCACGCGGCGGCGCCGAAGACCGTCCTGGTGCTGGGCGACTCGCTGTCCGCCGCGCACAACATTCCGGTCGAAGCCGGCTGGGTGCATCTGCTGGATGTCCGTCTGGGCAAGATGGTGCCGAAGTGGCGTGCGGTCAATGCCAGCATCAGCGGCGAAACCTCGCTGAGCGGCCGACACCGCTTGCCCGCCTTGCTGCAGACCTACCAGCCGGCGGTGCTGGTGATCGAACTGGGCGCCAATGACGGCCTGCGCGGGTTGCCGCTGCCGGCCTTGCGCGACAACCTGACGGCGATGATCGAGCTGGCGCAAAAGCACAAGACACGCGTGCTGCTGCTGGGCATCGAGCTGCCGGTGAACTACGGCCCGCAGTACCGCGACGGCTTGCGTGCGATCTACGCCGACCTGGCGCGCCAGCGGAAGGTCGCGCTGCTGCCGTTCCTGCTCGACGGCGTCGCGCTGGACCCCGGCCTCATGCAGGCCGACGGCCTGCACCCGGTGGCCGCCGCCGAGCCGCGCGTGCTGGAAAACGTGTGGAAGGTGCTGCAACCGCTGCTGCAAGCGCCCAACGTCCACTGAACGGCGCCGCGGCCAGTTCACGCCGTCGTCACCGTGGCTCCGGGTATACCTTCACAAATGTGAAACCGGACCACAGCGAGGCAAGACATGACGACTCATGACGAGCAAGCGGGCCTGATCCTGCTGGTTGAAGACAACCGCCAGATCGCCGAGATGGTGGGCGAGTTCCTTGAAATGCGGGGTTATTCCGTCGATTACGCGGCCGACGGCGTGAGCGGGTTGCACTTGGCCGTATCCAACAGTTACGACGTGATCGTGCTGGACCTGATGCTGCCCGGACTGGACGGCCTGGAGCTGTGCCGCAAGCTGCGCAAGGAGGCGAAGAAGTCCACGCCCGTGCTGATGCTCACCGCGCGCGACACGCTGGAAGACAAGCTGGTCGGCCTGGAGGCCGGCGCCGATGACTACCTGGTCAAGCCGTTCGAGGTGCGCGAACTGGTGGCGCGGCTGCGCGCGCTGATCCGCCGCGACCGCCGCCAGGTATCCACCGAAGTGCTCACCGTGGGCGACATGACGCTGGACACCGCCACGCTGCGGCTGACCCGCGAGGGCCAGGATCTGGTGGTGTCGCCGATCGGCCTGAAACTGCTCGCGATCCTGATGCGCGAATCGCCGCGCGTGGTCAGCCGGCGCGACATCGAGCGCGAGATCTGGGGCGACACGCTGCCCGATTCGGACACGCTGCGCTCGCACCTGTACAACTTGCGTCGCGTCATCGACAAACCCTTCGCACGACCTTTGCTACATACCATCCATTCCGCTGGCTACCGGCTGGCCGACCTGGAATCGGAAATGGCGTCGGCGCAGCAACCTGCGTGATGGCGAGGCGGCGAGGGCAATGAACAGCAGGGTGTCGAACGCGATCACATTCCGCACGGGAGCCTTCAAGCGACGCATCGCCTGGGTGTTCGGCTTGCAGTTCGTGGCCCTGCTGATCATCGGCGCGATGGGCATTTTCAACGTCGCGCCGTGGGAAGCGGTGATCGTGCTGATCCTCATCACCACCGTGCTGGCGTGCCTGGCCGCCCAGCACGAGTGGGTGCAGATCCGCTCGCTGGCGCGATTGATGGCCGGCTGGAACGATGCCCGGCCCGACCCGGAAGCGTTCCACCCGCAACGCCTGTCACGCCGCACGGATGCGGACGTGGCGTCGCTGGCGCGCGGCCTGCACGGCTTCGCCACGCGCATCGCCGGTTACGGTCAGCGCGAGCGCAACTTCACCCGCGACGCCAGCCACGAACTGCGCAGTCCGCTGACGGTGATCCGCATGTCGGTCGACATGCTGGTCGACGAGCAGGGCCTGAGCGATTTCGGCTCGCGCTCGGTGCGCCGGATCAAGCGTGCCTCGCGCGAACTGGAAATGCTGGTCGAGGCGCTGCTGGTGCTCGCACGCGACGCCGGCACGCCGGTGGATACCGAGCGCTTCGTGGTGAACGACGTGCTGCAGGGCGAACTTCAGGCCGCGCGCGAAATGCTCTGCGGCCGGCCGATCGAGTTGCGCCTGGAACAGCCGGCGACCTTTGCGCTGGACAGCTCGCCACGGGTGTTCTCGGTGCTGTGCTGGCAGTTGCTGCGCAATGCCTGCCAGCAGGCCGAGCGCGGCAGCGTGGTGGTCAGCGTCGAACCCGGCATGGTAAGCGTGCGCAACCTCGCCCCGGCGAAAGGCGCTGGCGTTGGCGATGCCGATGCCGTTGCCGATGCGGGCGCGCCCGGTGCCGATCGGCACGGATTCGAGCTGGCGATCGCGCGGCAGATCAGCGACCGCTTCGGCTGGCCGCTGGAGCTGCAGACGCATGCAGGAGGCGAAAGCATCGCGCGCATCCGTTTTCCCGACGCCCTGCCGGCCGACGCCACGTCGCGACCCGCTCCGTAGGGCGGGCACTGCCCGCCGGCTCTTTCGGTTCCGGAGCAAAACGGCGGACAGTGCCCGCCCTACCATCAATCAGCCCGCTTGCAGCGCCGGCGCCACGGCGAACGCGCAGCCGGTCTTCGCCTTCACGTCGCCCAGGCTCACGCCGTCGTTGAGCTCGATCAGGGTCAGGCCCTTGCCCTTCTCCACCGAGAACACGCACAGGTCGGTGATGACGAGGTCCACGCATTCCTTGCCGGTGATCGGCAACTCGCATTGCTGCTTGATCTTCGGCGAGCCGTCCTTCGCGCAGTGCTCCATCAACACCACCACGCGGCGCACGCCGCTGACCAGGTCCATCGCGCCGCCCGGGCCCTTGACCATCTTGCCGGGCACCATCCAGTTGGCGAGATCGCCGGTGGCGGAGACCTCCATGCCGCCGAGGATCGACAGGTCGATGTGGCCGCCGCGGATCATCGCGAAGGAATCGGCGCTGGAGAAGAACGCCGAGCCGGGCAGGGTGGTGATGGTCTGCTTGCCGGCGTTGATCAGGTCGGGGTCGACCTGATCCTCGGTGGGGAACGGGCCGATGCCGAGCAGGCCGTTCTCCGACTGCAGCACCACGTTCACGCCGGCCGGGATGTGGTTGGCCACCAGGGTGGGGATGCCGATGCCGAGGTTCACGTAGTAACCGTCGCGCAATTCCTTCGCGGCGCGCTGTGCCATCGCGGTGCGCGTCGGGTTTTCCTTGCCGGTGTTGGCGCCGGCGAGGGTGCGGATCTCGATGCGCTTCTCGTACTTCTCGCCCTGCACGATACGGTCGACGTAGATGCCCGGCACGTGGATGTTGTTCGGGTCCAGCTCGCCGACCGGCACCAGGTGCTCCACCTCGGCCACGCAGACCTTGCCGCAGGTGGCGATCATCGGGTTGAAGTTGCGCGCCGTCTCGCGGAACACCAGGTTGCCCATCGCGTCGCCCTTCCACGCCTTGACGATGGACAGGTCGGCGGTGATGGATTCCTCCAGCACGTACTCCTTGCCGTTGAATACCTTGGTCTCCTTGCCCTCGGCCAGCTTGGTGCCGAACGCGGTGCGCGTGTAGAAGCCGGGGATGCCGGCGCCGCCGGCGCGCAGCTTCTCGGCCAGCGTGCCCTGCGGCGTCAGGTGCAGCTCCAGTTCGCCGGCCAGCGTCTGCCGCTCGAACTCCTTGTTCTCGCCCACGTACGAGGCGTACACGCGCTTGACCTGGTGGGTCTTGAGCAGCGGGCCCATGCCGAAATCGTCCACGCCGGCGTTGTTGCCCACGATGGTCAGGTCCCTGGTGCCCGCCTGCAGCAGGCCGCCGATCAGGTTCTCGGGGATGCCGCACAGGCCGAAACCGCCGGCGGCGATCGTCATGCCGTCGAACAACACGCCCTCAAGGGCTTTCGTCGCGCTCGGGTAAACCTTGTCCATTGCCGTGCCTTCCTCATGGAGAGTCAGCTGCCAAGGATACGACGGAATCGCGCCGGCCGGCCTTGTACCAAGGTCGCAGACAGGCAGGCACATGGCTTGACGCGAACAATTACGCATGTAAACATGGATTCACTTACACGCGTAAACGGTGACTCATGGCGATCAGCGAAGCCGAAGCGGTGGTGATGGACGTGCTCTGGCGCGAGGCCCCGCGCACGGCCGAGGAGATCCTGGCCGAGGTCGGGCCCGCGCAGGGCTGGCAGGAGGGCACGGTGAAGTCCCTGCTCAACCGCCTGCTGAAGAAAAAGGCCGTGCAGGCCGAACGCGACGGCCGCCGCTACCTCTACACGCCGCTGCTGGCGCGCGAGCAATACGTGCAGCAGGAGAGCAAGGGCCTGCTCGATCGCCTGTTCGGCGGCCGCGTGGCGCCCTTGGTGGCGCACTTCTCCGAGCAGCGCAAGCTGTCGAAGAAGGACATCGCCGAACTGCGCAAACTGCTGAAGGAGCTCGACGATGAGCAGCATTGATGCGCTGGTGACCGCATGGACCGCCCGCGGCTGGCTGGCACTGCTGGCATTCACCGCTGCCGTGCTGGTCGTCGCCGCCGTGCGCAGGCCCTGCCGCCGTCTGTTCGGCACCGGACTCGCGTTCCAGCTGTGGCTGTTGCCGCCGCTGGCGGTGCTGGCTAGCCAACTGCCGCATGCGGCAGTTGCTCCGGTCGTGGTGTGGTCGCCGGTGATATCCGCAATCACCTCGGCCGCCGCGTTGCCGGTACAAGCCGCCGGGTCGGCTGTCATCGACTGGCGCACATGGGTCGTGCTGGCATGGCTGCTTGGTAGCGTGCTAAGTCTGCTGCTGGCGGCGCTCGCGCAATCGCGTTACCGCGCGCGGTTGCGTGGTGCCACCCGTATCGTTGACGAGCACTCGCACTGGCCGATGCTGCGCGCGCCCGGCTCGGATATCGGCCCCGCCCTGGTCGGTGCCTGGCGCAGTCGCATCGTGCTTCCGGCCGATTTCGAATGTCGCTACGACCCCACCGAGCAGATGCTGATCCTCGCCCATGAAACTACCCACGCGCGCCGCCGCGATGGCTGGTGGTGCTTGCTGGCGCAACTCGTTGTCGCGTTGTTCTGGTTCCATCCTCTGGCCTGGTGGGCACTCGCCGCGTTACGCCATGACCAGGAACTGGCCTGCGATGCCGCGGTGTTGCGCGCGCATGGCACGCAGCGGCGCAGTTATGCGAATGCGATGTTGAAGACCCAGTCGGCCGCGCTCGCATTACCGGTGGGTTGCCCCTGGTCACCCCGTCATCCCATCACGGAGCGAATCGCCATGTTGAAAATGCAACAGCCTGATCTATTCCGCCGGCGTGCCGGTGGCGTTCTCCTCGCCGTTCTCGCCATCGGCGTGGCCGGTGCCGTCTACGCCTCGACACCTTCGCCACAGGCAAATGTCGGCGGCGGCATCAGTGATCGCTACACGCTGAAGATCGACGTCGCCATGGCAGGCCATTCCGACTCGATGCATTTCATCCGCTGCCTGAAGCCGGGCGAATACGCCGAGCTGAGCGGAACCGACGCCAGCAAGCTGTCGTGGCAGGGCCGTTTCGCGGTGTCGCCGGAGGCCAGCGGTCAACTGGAAATCAGTGCGGAGGTCGATACCCGTTTTGATCGCGGTGGCGGCAATGTGCGAACGCAGTCGGCCAAGCCGATCGTGCGGACCATGCCTGGCCAGCAGGCGAGCATCGTGTTCGGCCAGGTCGTTGACGGTGGACCCCAGCAAAGTGGGAAGCTCGAAGACAACACCATCAACATCGCGCTCACGCCAAGCATGGGCTGCGATGGTGAATCGCTGTCTTCTGCCGCGGCCCAGCCAGGCACGATCAGTCTGAAGCTCAAGAATGTTTCCGCGCGGGCTGCCGCTGAATATGTCGCGGCCAAAGTAGGGTTTGTACTGGTCGATCCGGAGGTGCTGGATGAGCGCCAGATGACTTTTGATTACGCCGAGATATCGGCTGAGGCAGCCCTCCATATGATCGGAATGATCGAAGGCAAGCAGGCAGTGATTGAGGGCAAGCAGGTGCGTTTCGTGGATAAGTGACCGAGCAAGCTGGCTATACTCATCCGATCACTATTTCGGAGAGCGTCGTGAAGCCGCGTCATCTGCTTGTTGCCCTTGCCACCCTCGGAATCACCGCCATGAGCCATGCCGCCGTTTCGCCCGTGCTGGTCATCCATGGCGGCGCCGGCGTGGTCGTGCGTGACATGACGCCGGCGAAGGAGCACGCCGTGCGTGCGGCGATGACCCAGGCGCTGCAGCAGGGTCATGCCCGGCTCAAGGCCGGCGACAGCGCGCTGGACGCGGTGACTGCGGCGATCACCGTGCTGGAGGACGATCCGAACTTCAACGCGGGCAAGGGCGCGGTGTTCACCCATGACGGGAGAAACGAGCTCGACGCGGCGATCATGGATGGCTACACCTTGCGTGCCGGCGCGGTGGCCGGAGTCGAGCACGTGAAGAATCCGATCCTGCTGGCGCGCGCGGTGATGGAGCATTCGCCGCACGTGATGCTGTCCGGCGCCGGTGCCGAAGAGTTCGCGAAGGAGCAGGGCATCACCCTGGTCGATGCCGCGTATTTCCGCACCGATGCGCGCTGGCAGCAATTGCAGCGGGCGCTGAAGGAGGATGCGGCAAAGCAGCCGCATGCGGACGTCGAGACGGCCAAACACTTCGGCACGGTGGGTGCGGTGGCGCTGGACGCGCGCGGCCACCTGGCCGCCGGCACCTCCACCGGCGGCATGACCGACAAGCGCTGGGGCCGCATCGGCGATTCGCCGATCATCGGCGCCGGCACCTACGCCAACGAGAGCTGCGCGGTCTCCGGCACGGGCTGGGGCGAGTTCTACATCCGTGCCGTCGCGGCACATTCGATCTGCATGAAAGTGACCCAGATGCGCGTGCCGCTGAAACGCGCCGCCGCCGAGGTGATCAACCAGCAGATCCCGTCGATGGGCGGCAACGGCGGCGCCATCGCGCTGGACGCGGAGGGCCACATCGCGATCCCGTTCAACACCGACGGCATGTATCGTGGCTGGATCGGCGCCGACGGCGTGCCGCACGTGGCGATCTACGGTGACGAGGATGACGGCACCACGGAAATCCCGGAGCCGGTTCCCGCCGAGAGCGACGCCCAACCCTGACGCGCTGGGCGGACACCGTCCGCCGCTCCCGGCCGCGGTGCACGGAAGAGCCGGCGGGCAGCGCGAGTCCTACCTGATTTTGCGCATCTGCGCGGGAGTGAGTTCGCCGCTGATGCCCAGGCGACTGCCGTCGGCGCGAATCACCAGTACGCGCGGGGTCTCGCCGCCCCAGGTCGGATCGAGCAGGAAGTTGAGGCGCTCGGGCATGGCTTCGGCGTAGGCGCGATTCGGGAGGCCGTCCACTTTCATGTGCTGCAGCCGTGCCTCGATCGCCCGGCGGCGTTCGATGCTGTCGGTGGTGACGATCACCAGTTCGATGTCGCGCGGGTGGGTGCGCTGCAGTTTGGCCAGCGCCTCCAGATTGGGCTCGCAATAGGCACAGTCCAGCGCCCACAGCGCGATGATCCGCTCGCCGTGCGTCGGCGGCTTCAGCAGCGCGGCGATGTCGCCGGCGGCCAGCGGTTGCAGCGTGCCGGCCATGGCCAGCACGGGGAACAACAGGGCCACGATCAGCACCAGTCGCTTCATGGCGTCACCCGGATCAGGCGAAAGCCTTGGGCCGTGTTCCATGCGACGAAGGCGTGGCCGTCCTTCTGCAACAACTGCGGCGAGCCGGCGGCGCCGGCGCTGCTCGCGATCTCGCGGGCAGCGTCGAAGTGTGCGCCGTTGTCGGTCGATCGGCGCAGCATCAGGCGATAGCCATCCGCATCGACCTGGTTCCAGGTCACCCAGACAGTGCGGCCATGCACTGCCACGTCGGCGTGGCTGGCGCCGGCCCCGGCGAGCTTCAGCAACTGCTGCGGCCGCTGGCCGGGATCGAGCTGGCCGTACCAGATTGCGGGACCGTGGCCGGCCTCGTACCACACCGCGTGACGCACGCCGTCGGCGCCGACGCCCAAGCCCGGACCATGGTGCGGGCAGCCGGCGATGTGCCAGTCGCTGAAGGTCGCACGCTCGACATGGGGTGCACGGCCGTCGGTGTGCAGCACGGCAAACGCGTGGTCGCGGATGTTGTCGCCATAAATGCCGCGGAAGAACGCGGCGACCTCGCCGTCGGGCATGCGCGCCAGCGCGATGCGGCAGCATTCGCAACTGTGGTCGACCAGCCTGCGTTCCGGCACGAAGCTCTTGCCGCCATCGTCGGACCAGCTGTAGTACACCGCGGCACCTTCGTACGGCCGGCCGGCTGCCTTTGCGGCCTCGAGATCACGCTTGTCGATCCAGGCGACCACGATGCGGCCGTGGCCATCCACGGCCAGCGCATCGAAGCGATGGGTGATCTCGGCGCGGTCGTGGTGCACGGTGATCGGCGTGCTGAAGTGTTCGCCGCCGTCCACCGAACGGGCGAACCGCACGAAGCCGGTCCACGGCGCGGCGCGCGGCTGCGACCAGCTCACGTAGAGCTCGTCGTGCGGACCGAAGGCGATCTTCGGCCGGTTCTCGCCTTCGCTGTAGATGCGTTCGGCGACCGCGTTCACCGGCATCGGCGCGCTCAGCGTGCGACCGTCGTCGTCGGAGCGGCGCAGCCGCACGTGGCCATCGGCCGCGTCCACGACGTACAGGCCGCCATGGCTGTCGAACGCCGCGCTGGCGCCCAGCGCGGGGCTTTTCGGCATCTCCATGTGCATGCCGTCGTGGGCGAAGGCGACGGCCGAGAGCAGGCAGAGCAGGGCGATCAGCAGGTGGCGCATGGAGTGTTCCTCGGGTTTTCGGCCTTGCTTCCCCTGCCCGCAAGGGGAGGGCGGGAGTGGATGTCACAACTCCCAGCGCAGCTCGCCGAACCAGGTACGACCGGCGTAGGGATGGTAGACCCAGTAATGTGTATTGCCGATGTTGTCCACGCCCAGCGCGGCAGTCCAGGCCGGCGCGAATTTCCAGCGCAGCTTTGCGTCGGCGACGGTGAAACGGCTCACCGCGCCGTAGCTGTCGACGTGGTCGCTGTTGTCCAGGCTGCCGTACTGGCGGCCGGAGTGGCGGATGCCCAGCGAGGCGTCCCACTGTGGCGCGAACCGGTAATCCGCGAACACGCTGGCGCGCAGCTTCGGGATGCGCGGAAATACCTTGCCCTCGGCCAGCGGGTACTGGCGATCGCGCAGCGTGCGGGCATCGTTGAAGGCGAGGCTGGCGGACAGGTCGAGCCCGTCGAGCCAGACGTCGTGGAAGTCGAACGCGCCTTCGATGCCGCGTCCGCGCATGCGGTCGATGTTCTGCACGCTGGTCACGCTGGGGCTGACGGTGATGTCCGTCTGCGTGTACAGCGAATCGGCGATCAGGTCCTGGTACAGCGAGACGCGCCAGTGGCCGTTGCCCGTGTGGCGGGTCAGGGTGAGGTCGGTGGAGCGGTCGACTTCCGGCGCGAGCGCGGGATTGTTGTTGACGATGGCGCCGGCCGAGATGCTGCCCTGGAACAGTTCGGACGCGGTGGGGTAGCGCACCGCCTTGCCCCAGGCCAGTCGCAGCTCCCAGTTCTGTGCGAAGTCCCAGGTCAGCGCAGCCTTGGGCGAGAAATCGGTGCGCTTGCGGTCGGCGTAGCGCAGCGTGTCGACGGCGTTGGCGAGCACGCCGCGGTAGGCGCGCCATTGCTCCAGCCGACCGCCGAGGGTCAGCGTCCAGGTGTCGGTGAAGCTCCACACGTCCTGCAGGTAGGCGGCGCGGGTCTGGGTGCGGCCGGCGTAGACGCTGCGCAATGCTCCGTCGGCGCCGCTGCGCCAGTCGCTGGCATCGCGCACGCGCGTCGTCAGCACGTAGCGGTCGCCGTGCACGCCGGCGTACAACAGGTGGCGCTCGCCGAGCGGGCCGGAGCTGCGCAGGTCGAACGTGTCCCAGCCCGAACCATCCTTGCTCGCCACGGTGCCGGGGCCGCCGCGTGGCCTGCCGGGCTCGGCCAGGCTGGCGCTGTGCAGTCGCGAATGCCGGAAATCGTAGTGGCTGGCGACGGCGGTCCAGCGCCAGTCGTTGTCCAGCGTGCCGTTCAGTTCGAGCCCGTACAGCAGGTGGGTGTCGCGCGCATTCGACGGCGCCAGGCCGCTGGCGGGCAAGGTCCAGGTTTTGCCGGCCGCGTCGATCACGCCGCCGCTGACCAGGGTGCCGTCGGCATCGCGGATCAGGCTGCGGGTGCGATCCTCGGCGCGGTTGTGCCACCAGCCCACGGTGGCCAGCGCCGCGACATGCTCGCCGAGGTCGAAGCCGAGCTTCAGCTTGGCCTGGTCCTGCACGGTGTGCTCGATGCTGTTGGCGCCGTAGACCAGCCGCGGCGAACCGTTCGGGTTGCGGTCGGCGGTGGCACCGGTCACCGGCACCGCGAGCGCCGGATCGCCGCCGGCCCGGGCGGTGGCGTACTGCATCGGTTGGCCGTGGTTGTCGAGGCGGCTGTATTCCAGCAGCCAGCTGAAACGCCCCCGCTTGTCGCCCAGGGTGAACGCGGCCTGGTGGCCGTCGTAGTGGCCGCCGGCGCCGTAATCGTCGGCATAGTCCTGGCTGAAGAACCTCGCGTCGACGCTGGCGGTGAACTGCTGCGGCAGCACGGTGTGGATCAGCACCGTGGTGCCCAGCGAGTTGCCCGGATACAGCGCGGAATACGGTCCGTACAGGATGTCGACCGCGCCGATCTCGCCGGGCGCGACCATGCCCCAGCGCGGTGCGCCATCCCAGCCGTTGGTCATCAGGTTGGAGAGCAGCAGCCCGTCGGCATAGACCAGGCTGCGCGCGCTCTGCAGGGTGCCGGCGTTGCGGCCGCTGATGACGGCGTTCGGATCGCCGATGTAGCGCTTGCGCACCTGCATGTTCGGCACGTACTTCAGTGCATCGGCGCTGTCGGTGCTGTTCTGCCGCTGCAGTTGCAGGCGCGTCACGCGCACCTGCACGGCGGGCGTCTCGGTGACCATGGTGTCGCTGGCGTGTACCGAGACCGGCGACAGCGTCACCGGGTGGGTGGGATCGGAGGCCAGCGCGGGGCTGGCACACAACACGAGCGCAAGTGCGCAAAAGCCGGAGGGGAGGCGTTTCAAAGTGAAACTCTGGATGGGGGTCCAAGGTTCAATCATAGTCCGCTGCACGCGGTGCGACAGACGGCAACTTGTCGCAGCATGGAGCGTGCATGGGATGCGCGCGGCACCAAAAGGTGCCGGCGCCGAACCTCACTCCTCGCCGGGGCGCTCGCGCACCGGGTGCTTGCCGAGCTTGCGCTGCAGCGTGCGGCGGTGCATGCCGAGCCGGCGCGCGGTCTCGGAAATGTTGCCGTCGCATTCGGTGAGCACGCGCTGGATGTGCTCCCACTCGAGCCGGCGCAGGGCCAGCGGCTGTTCGGGGGCGTCCGGCGGCTCGTTGTCTTCGGGCGCGGCGGCATCGCCGTCGAGCAGGGCGCGCACCACCGCGTCGGCGTCCACCGGCTTGGCGAGGTAGTCGTGCGCACCTCGCTTGATCGCCTCCACCGCGGTGGCGATCGAGGCATAGCCGGTCAGCAGCAGCACGCGCAGGTCCGGCACCAGGGTATGCAGCTCGGGGATCAGTCGCAGGCCGTTCTCCTCGCCGAGTTTCAGGTCCAGCACGCAGTAGCGCGGGCGATGGCGGCGGGTCAGCGCGCGTGCCTCGTCGAAATTGCTGGCGGTGATGACCTCGAAGCCGCGCGAGCCGAGCGCGCGGGCCAGCACGCGCAGGAACGTGGCATCGTCGTCGACCAGCAGCAAGGGGCGCACCGGATCGGCAAGGGGCGACTCGGTCATGGTTCGGTTTCCTTCACTCGGGCAGGCGTCCATTCTTGCCGGAAGCGGCGCCGGTTGCACGCCTGGCGCGTCAGCGCCCGGTATCGACCGGTTCGGCGATCACCGCCAGCGGCAGCCGCAGGCACATCTCGGCGCCCTGTTCGACGTTGCGCGCCACCAGTTCGCCGCTCAGGCGCTCGGCCGTGGCCTCGGCCAGCGCCAGGCCGATGCCGAGCCCGCTCTGCTTGCGCGAATAGCCGAGCCGGGTCAGTTCGTCGGCGGTGTCGAAACCCGGGCCGCGGTCGGACACGCTCAGCTCCAGCCAGCGGTCGTCGCGGGTGATGCGCAGCGACACGGCATTGGAGCCGTTGGCCGCCGAGGCGTCGGCGGCATTGTTGAGCAGGTTGATCAGCGCATGGCGCAGCCCGGCCGGCGTGCGCAGCACCAGCGCCGCCAGCGTCTCGTCGAGGCTCAGGGCAAGCTCCGCTTCGGGCCGCAACAGCTGGAAGCGCTCCAGGCAACCGTGGATGAACTTGTCCACGCGGATGCGCTCGGGGTCCTGCGACAGCTGCGCCTTGCCGAAGGCGATCATCTCGCGCAGGATCGTGCGGCAGCGATCCACCTGGTCCTCCAGCAGCGCCAGATCCTCGTCCAGCAGCGGGTTGCCGGCGTGTTCGCGGCGCAGCTCCGGCAGCAGCGTGCGCATGGTCGACAGCGGCGTGTTCAGCTCATGCGCGGCCCCGGCCGCCTGGGTGGCGATGGCCAGGATGCCCTCGCCGCGCAACGCGCGTTCGCGCACGCGCTGCACCTCTTTCTGCTGCTCGCGCAGCACCCGCGCCAGGCGGCTGATGAAGAAGCTGAGCAGCAGCGCCATGATGACGAAGTTCACGCCCATCCCCGCCACGTGCAGCGAGAACCGCCCGGGCGCGCTGCCATGCGGGGGCAGCGGCAACGGAACATGCGCGTAGAGCAGGATCACGTAGGCCACGCCGGCCAGCGCCGACACCGCCAGCACCGAGCGCCCGGGCAACGCCGCCGCGGTGAGCGCTATCGGCACCAGCAGCAGGGTGATGAACGGGTTGCTGGCGCCGCCGGTGAAATACAGCAGGTAACCCAGCACCAGCGTGTCGAACGCGATGTGACAGACCGCTTCCCACTCGCGCAGCGGCCACGGTTGCGCCAGCCGCCAGGCGGCAAACACGGCGAACACCGCCAGCACGCCGATGCCCAGCAGCAGCGGCAGCAGCGGAATCTGCAGATCCATCCACCATGCGCACACCAGCACCGCGGTGCTCTGGCCGGCGATCGCGCACAGCCGCAGCCACGCCAGCGCGCGGGTCAGTGCGTGGGGTCCTACCTGTCGGATGACGATCTGCTGTGGCATGGCAGGCAATGTGTTGCGCGGTGTCGCGACCCGCCGGGTCGGCGGGTCGCCTGATCGCCGCCGGGCTTACTGCTCCGAACCGATCGTCGGCAGCGGCGCCGGGTTGTTGTGCGCGTGATGCTGTGCCGACAGCTTGCGCATCAGCGGCAGCACGGCCAGCGCGATCACGGTGCAGGCGATGCCGGCCCAGCCCAGCTTGCTGAACAGGCTGGTGTAGATCGGCATGGTCTGCAGCGGGTCGGTGATGTTCTCCGGAATGCTGGCGAAGTTGGCCACGATGCCGCCCAGGTACTGCGACACGCCCGAGGCGACGAAGTACGCGCCCATCATGAAGCCGCCCATGCGCTCGGGCACGTAGCGCGCGATCATCGCCAGGCCCAGGCCGCTGACCAGCAGCTCGCCCAGCGACGAGGCGCCGTAGCCCCACACCATCACCCACGAGCTGGTCTTGCCATCCACCGCGAAGTGCGCGGCCCAACTGTAGATGAAGAAGCCCAGCGCCACCGCGGCGAAGCCGAGCGCGAACTTGGTGGCGATGGAGATGTCCTTGCCGCTGCGCCCGGCGGCGTTGTAGAGCAGCGCCAGGATCGGGCTCAGGATGAAGATCCAGATCGGGTTGAACGACTGGAACTGCGCCGGCGCCCAGTTCCACAGGTGGACGCCGAATACGTCGAAGCTCGGGTTCACGTTGCGCAGCGCGAACAGGTTCAGCGAGGTCGACATCTGCTGGTAGAAGATGAAGAAGAACACCGTCTGCACGGTGAGCACCAGCGCGGCGATCAGGCCGGCGCGCTCGGAGCGCTCGCTGGTGCCGATCAGCCAGGCGAAGATGCCCAGCACCACCGCGGCGGCCACATAGACGAAGATGCGCGCCACTTCTTCATGGGCCAGCACGTAGGCCGAGGCGAACACGGTCAGCACGCCGACGCCCAGCACGGCCAGCAGCTTGCCCACGTGCATCGGCTGTTCGTCCGGCGCCGAACCGACGTGGTTCAGCGTGTGGCGCATCACCAGGTAGTTGGCCAGGCCCACCAGCAGGCCGAACGAGCACACCGCGAACGCGGCATGCCAGCCCAGCTCGTTGCCGTAGTGCAGGTTCACGTAATCCTTGATCCACGGCGTGAGCAGCATCGAGAACGTCGAGCCGATGTTCACCGCCATGTAGTAGATGGTGAACGCGCTGTCGATCTTGGAGTCGTCGCCCTCGTAGATCTTGCGCACCAGGTTGCCGGCGTTCGGCTTGAACAGGCCGTTGCCGACCACGATCACGCCCAGCGAGCAATACAGGAACCAGACGCTTTCGGTCGGTACGGCCATCAGCCCGTAGCCGACCGCCAGGATGGTGGCGCCCAGCAGCATGGTGCGCCGCGTGCCGAGGATCTTGTCGCCCACCCAGCCGCCGATCGCCGGTGCCACGTAGATCAGCGCCGCCGCGGCGCTCCACACCAGGTTGGCCTGCTCATCGGGGAAGCCCAGGCGCTGGACCATGTAGTAGACGATGAGCGCCTGCATACCGTAGTAGCCGAAGCGCTCCCACATTTCGATCAGGAAGACGGTGCTGAAGGACTTCGTCTGCGAGACGGCTGGGTTCTGGGTGGCCATGTTTTCCCCGGGCATTGGTTCAAATCCTGGTGGCGTGCGCACACGCACCGGTGCCGCTGGACCCTGAACGGATCACAACCGGGCAAGGGTAGCGCATCCCCCCAAAGGTCATAGCTGCACCGCCGCATGACAATTCGTGCGCTGCGTGCTTGCGCTGTGTGCGCCCGATGGGGCGGAGGAACGGCTGTGGCATCATGGCGTGCCCGCGTTCCGCGGCGCGACAGGAGCCCGTTCGCCATGCCCCAGGCAAGCTTTCCCCGGACCGCGCGCGTCCGCGTTTCCTCCCGCACCGGCGCCGCGTCGCCGGTGTCGGCCTGAAGCGGAGGCGCAGCATGCCGGCCGAGGGTTTTCGGGGTCCGCGCCAGGTCTGGAACGCGTTTCGCTGGTCGATGAAGGGGCTGCGCGCCGCCTGGCGCCACGAGGCCTCGTTTCGGCTGGAGGCGATGCTGGCGGTGGTGCTGATTCCGCTCGGCCTGTGGCTGGGCGAGGGTGGCGTGGAAAAGCTCCTGCTTGTCCTCGCGCCGCTGCTGGTGCTGTCGGCGGAGCTGCTCAATTCGGCGATCGAGGCAGTGGTGGACAAGGTCAGCCCCGATTTCAACGAGCTGGCCGGCCGCGCCAAGGACATGGGTTCGGCGGCCGTGTTCGTGCTGCTGGTGCTGGTGGCGTTGAGCTGGGGCCTGATCCTGCTGCCGCGCTGGTTTTAGCTCCCGGTCGTGCTCATTGCGCCGGGACAGGCCGGATGCTGCAATGCAGATCCGTCCGCTCAGGAGCGATGCCATGAAAATCTTGCGTACCTTGATGATTCTGCTGCTGGTCGGCTTGATGTCCGGCTGCGGCTACAACGCCATGCAGCGTCAGGACGAGGCGGTCAAGGCAGCCTGGTCCGAAGTGCTGAACCAGTACCAGCGCCGCGCCGACCTGGTGCCGAACCTGGTCAACACGGTCAAGGGCTATGCCCAGCACGAGGAGAAGGTCTTCGTGGAGGTGACCAACGCGCGCGCCAAGGTGGGCAGCCTGCAGGTCAACGCCGACACCATCAACGATCCGCAGAAGCTGCAGCAGTTCCAGGCCGCACAAGGCGAGCTGGGCAGCGCGTTGTCACGGCTGATGGTGGTCAGCGAAAACTATCCGCAGCTGAAGGCCGACGGCCTGTTCCAGAACCTGCAGGCGCAGCTGGAAGGCACCGAGAACCGCGTCACCGTGGCGCGCAACCGCTACGTGCAGGCGGTGCAGCAGTACAACGCGATGATCCGCACCTTCCCCAACAACATGACCGCCAAGATGTTCGGCTACAAGGTCAAGCCGAACTTCAGCGTGGACAACGAGAAGGCCATCTCCACCGCGCCCAGGGTGGATTTCGGCACCAGTGCGCCAGCGCCCGCGACTTCGGCGCACTGAAGTGATCCGCCGCCTGCTGCCGCTGCTGGCGTTGCTGCTGTGCCTGCCGGCGGCGCTGCAGGCGGCGGTGCCGCAACTGGCGCGGCACGTGACCGATCTCACCGGCACGCTCAACGCGGCCCAGGTCGACCAGCTCGACGCGCAACTGGTGGCGCTGGAAAAGGCCAAGGGTGCGCAACTGGTGGTGCTGATGGTGGGCAGCACCGGCGAGCAGCCAATCGAGGAGTACTCGCTGGCGGTCGCCGAAGCCAACAAGATCGGCCGCAAGGGCACCGATGACGGCGTCCTGCTGCTCGTCGCCAAGAACGACCGGCGCGTGCGCATCGAGGTCGGTTATGGCCTGGAGGGCGCGATCCCCGACGCCGCCAACGCGCGCATCATCCGCGAGTACATCGCGCCGAAGTTCCGCACGGGCGACTATTTCGGCGGCATCCACGACGCCGTCGGCGCGCTGACCCAGCTGATTGACGGCGAGCCATTGCCGCCACCGGTGGAAGGGGCGCCGCGCGAGGATCGCGGCCTCGGGCTGCAAGGCATGTTGATGATTGCGTTGTTCGCCGCGATCTTCCTGCGCGGCGTGCTGGGCCGGGCGCATGCGCTGGTACGGGTGCCGCTGGGCGGCGCGCTGATTGGCGGCCTGTTGTGGCTGCTGGTTTCCGTCGGCGCCGGCGTGCTCGGCGCGGTGGTGGGCGGCATCGTGATGCTGCTGCCTTCCGGCGGCGGGCGCTCGATCGGCGGTGGCGGCTGGGGCGGTTTCGGTGGCTTCGGCGGCGGCGGCTTCGGCGGCGGAGGTTTCGGCGGCGGAGGTTTCAGCGGAGGCGGCGGCAGCTTCGGCGGCGGCGGTGCCTCGGGGAGCTGGTGACATGACGCGCATGCAACGAGTGCTGGCAAACATGTTCGAGGGCTGGTTCCAGCTGCGGCGGCGTTTTCCCGCCAGCTTGCTGGACGAGATCACGGCTGCCATCGCCGCCGGCGAACGCGGTCACCACGGCGAAGTGCGCGTGGCCATCGAATCGCGACTCCACCCGCTGGCCGTACTGGGCGGACTTGACGCAGCCATCCGCGCGCGCCAGCTGTTCAGCCAGCTGCGCGTGTGGGACACCGAGCACAACAGCGGCGTGCTGCTGTACGTGCTGCTGGCCGAGCATCGCATCGAGATCATTGTCGACCGCGGCATTGCCGCACGCGTGTCGCCGGCGGCATGGGCCGGCATCTGCACCACCATGCGCAACCACTACGCAAACGGCGAATGGCGCGAAGGCAGCCTGGGCGGCATCGCCGCCACCCACGCCCTGCTGCTGCAGCACTTTCCCGCCCACGACAAGGCCAATCCCGACGAGCTGCCGGATCGGCCGGTGTTGCTGTGAACGCGCGCGGGCGTGTCCCGTGGCCAGACCGGCACTCGTAGGAGCCCGCTCGCGGGCGACGTTTTTGCAGGTCCCTGGTCCGAGACAAGAGCATCGCCCGCGAGCGGGCTGCGTGCCTGCGCCCGCGGCATCTTTCCGAATCCTTGCGTGACGCTACACTTGGCCTTTGCCCGATCGGCCCCTTCCGCATGTCGCAGCCTTTTGTCGCCCAATTCGATCCGGTCGCCTTCCATGTCGGCCCGGTGCAGGTGCACTGGTACGGCCTGATGTATCTGCTGGGCTTCCTCTTCGTCGCCGTGCTGGGCGAATACCGGCGCCGCCGCGGACGCCTGCCGGTGAGCCGCGACGCGCTGGGCGACTTGCTGTTCTACGGCATGCTGGGCGTCATCGTGGGCGGGCGCATCTGGTACATGCTGTTCTATTACGAGGGCGGCATCGGCTGGATCTGGCGCGAGCCGCTGGTGCTTTTCAAGGTGTGGGATGGCGGCATGAGTTTCCACGGCGGTCTGCTCGGCGTGCTCGCCGCAGGCTGGTGGTGGTCGCGGCGCAACGCGCTGCACTTCTTCGACACGGTCGATTTCGTGGCTCCGCTGGTGCCGCTCGGACTGGGCCTGGGACGGCTCGGCAACTTCATCAACGGCGAACTGTGGGGCAAACCCGCGCACCATGCATGGGCGATGATTTTCCCCGGCGCACAGGCCGAGGACATCGCCTGGGCCACGGCGCACCCGGCCTGGCTGCCGCAGCTGCAGCAGTTCGGCGGGCTGACCCGACATCCCTCGCAGCTCTACGAACTGTGCCTTGAAGGCGTGGTGATGTTCGTGGTGCTGTGGCTGGTGTCGATGAAACCGCGGCCGCGTTACCTGGTGTCGGGTTTGTTCGCGCTGCTGTACGGCGTGTTCCGTTTCGCGGTGGAGTTCGTGCGCGTGCCCGACGCGCAACTGGGCTATCTGTTCGGCACCGACTGGGTGACGATGGGACAGATGCAGTCGCTGCCGCTGATCGCGGTCGGGCTGGTGCTGATCGCCATGTCCCGCCGCGCGCCCACCTTGGCACTGGCGAATCCGGCGTAGGGCGGGCACTGCCCGCCAAGTTCCTGACGTACGTGCGGCGGGCATTGCCCGCCCTACAAACTGGCCGGCCCCTCGTAGGGCAGGCACCGCCCGCCGGCCGTTCCCGGCACGGCAATGGTGGCATCGCCCGAACTGCGGGCGACGTCAGAAGTTGCGGTCGCCGCCCAGGATGTCGCCCAGGCCGCCGAGGATCGAGCCCTCGCCGCGACGTTGCCCGCCGCCCTGCGGCGCGGCTGCCAGCATGCGACCGGCCAGTCGCGAGAACGGCAGTGATTGCAGCCACACCGTGCCCGGGCCGGTCAGCGTGGCCAGGAACACGCCCTCGCCGCCGAACAGCATGCTCTTGATGCCGCCGACCGCTTTCACGTCCATGTCCACGGTGTCGTGGAAAGCCACCACGCAGCCGGTGTCCACGTCCAGCCGTTCGCCGGCGGCCAGCTCGCGTTTGATCATGGTGCCGCCGGCATGCACGAATACCCAGCCGTCGCCTTCGAGCTTCTGCATGATGAAGCCTTCGCCGCCGAACAGGCCGGTGAGGATCTTGCGCTGGAAGAAGATGCCCAGTTGCACGCCGCGCGCGCCGGCCAGGAACGCGTCCTTCTGGCAGATCAGCCGGCCGCCGTGGTCGGAGAGTTTCATCGCCAGCACGGTGCCGGGGTAGGGCGCGGCGAAGGCGACCCTGGCCTTGCCCTGGCCGCGGTGGGTGAACACCGTGGTGAACAGGCTCTCGCCGGTGATCACGCGCTTGCCGGCGGAGAGCAGCTTGTCCATCAGGCCGCCGCCGCTCTGGCCGCCGCTGGAGCCGTCGCCGAACACGGTATCCATCTGCACGCCGGCCTCCTTGTACATCAGCGCGCCGGCCTCGGCGATCGCGCTTTCGCCCGGATCGAGTTCGATCTCGACGAACTGCATGTCCGTGCCCACGATCGTGTAGTCGATCTCGTCGGCGCGTCCGCTGCCCAGCGTCGCCGGCACCGGCGGCGGACCCATCGCCGCGCCCAGTTCGGCCACGCTGCGGATCGCCTTCCACTCGGTGAAACCTTCGCGCCAGCAATAGCCGTCCGGCTGGCGCCGGGCCTGCGCCATCGCGGCGGCGTCATCCAGCGGGCCGACGCGTTCGGTATTCTTGCCGTAGCTGAAAAACCACGCTGCCATGACCGTCTCCGTGCGGAAAAGCCAGAGTCTAGCCGTGGCCCCTGCAGGAGTGCACCTTGTGCGCGATGCTCTTGTGCCGTGCCTCGAAGAGCATCGCGCACAGGGTGCGCTCCTGCCTATACTTGGCCGATGCATCCATACCTCGACCTGCTCCGCCACGTCCTCGACCACGGCACCCCCAAGGCCGACCGCACCGGCACCGGCACGCGCAGCGTGTTCGGCTGGCAGATGCGGTTCGACCTTGCGCAGGGTTTTCCGCTGGTCACCACCAAGAAGCTGCACATCAAGTCGATCGTGCACGAGCTGATCTGGTTCCTGCGCGGCGACACCAACATCGCCTACCTCAAGGAACACGGTGTGCGCATCTGGGACGAGTGGGCCGACGCCAACGGCGATCTCGGCCCGGTCTATGGTCAGCAGTGGCGCGCGTGGCCGACGATCGACGGCGGCACGATCGACCAGATTTCCTGGGTGGTGGACGAAATCAGGCGCAACCCCGATTCGCGGCGGTTGATCGTCAGTGCCTGGAACGTCGGCGAGTTGCCGAAGATGGCGCTGATGCCGTGCCACACGCTGTTCCAGTTCTACGTGGCCCCTTCGTCGGGCCCGGGACAGGCTGCCAGGCTCAGCTGCCAGCTCTACCAGCGTTCGGGCGACATCTTTCTCGGCGTGCCGTTCAACATCGCGAGTTACGCGTTGCTCACGCACATGATTGCGCAGGTCTGCGGCCTGGCCGTGGGCGATTTCGTGCATACCCTGGGTGACGCCCATTTGTACGACAACCATGTCGAGCAGGCACGCTTGCAGCTGAGTCGCGAGCCGCTGCCGCTGCCGCGGCTGGTGCTCAATCCCGAGGTGCGCTCGGTGTTCGATTTCCGTTGCGAGGACATCGCGATCGAAGGCTACCAATCGCACCCGGCGATCAAGGCCGCGGTGGCGGTCTGATTCCGTGCGCGGCGCGGCCTGCTAAGATTCCAGACATCCCGCGGCGCCCGAGTGGCCGCCTTTTCGATGATCACGATTGCAAGGATTTCCCATGGCCATCTCGCTCATTGCCGCACTCGATGAAAACTTCGCGATCGGCCGCAAGGGCCAACTGCCATGGCACCTGCCGGACGATCTGCGCTGGTTCAAGCAGCTGACCGTCGGCAAGAATGTGCTGATGGGCTACAACACCGCCGTCTCGATCGGCCGCGCGCTGCCGGACCGGGTCAACATGGTGCTCACCCGCCGCCATGAGGCGCCGTTTCCCGGCCAGATCACCGTGCGCTCGATCGAGGAGGCGCAGGCGCGTTGCAGCAACACCGGCCTGTTCGTGATCGGTGGCGGCATGGTGTTTGCCGAGGCGCTGCCCAACGCGCGGCGGATGTACCTGACCTGGGTCAGCGCGGCAATCGACGGCGCCGACACGTTCTTCCCCGGCGTGCACTTCAGCGATTGGACTGAAGTCTCGCGCGTGCACCACAAGGCCGATGCCGAGCACGCCTACGACTTCGACATGGTCGAGTACCTGCGCAACGCGTGATGCCCGCAACGGTCATGCACGTGATGGCTGGCGTCCTGCTGGACGACAATGGTTGCGTGCTGCTGGCGCAGCGCCCGGCAGGCAAGCATCTGGCGGGATTCTGGGAGTTCCCCGGCGGCAAGCTCGAAGCCGGCGAGACACCGCTGGCGGCACTGGCGCGTGAACTGCTGGAAGAGCTGGGCATCCACGTGCGCGACGCCGAGCCCTTGGTCTGCTTGCCGTGGCGATACGAGGATCGGGAGCTGCTGCTCGATGCCTGGCGCGTCTCGTCGTGGCGCGGGGAACCCCGTTCGCTCGAAGCACAGCCGTTGCAGTGGATGCTGCCGGCAAGCGTCGACCCGATGATCCTCGCTCCCGCGGACCGGGTGATTCTGGCTGCGCTCGGGTAGGGCGGGCACCGCCCGCCGCTTTTCTGCACAGCAGCCAGCGGGCGGTGTCCGCCCTACTCGCCGAAGTTGCGCCCTCCCGAGTGGCGCGGTTCGACGCAACCCCAGTCTGGGGGATAGATACCTTCTCGAACCGCGCGGTGAAAACTGGAGTATGGCCAATCTTTCACCTGCGCCACGAGCCCATGTTTGGCCGGGTTGTAGTGTGTGTAATCCATATGGGCGTGGTAATCGCGGATATTGCGAATCCTGTGCTCCCAGAACCGGGGTTGCCACAAGCCGCTGTCGCGACGTGGACCGGTTGCGTGCGGCAGATCCGAGTGTCTGGAGAAGCTCGCCTTGATGAGGCCCCAGCGAGTGGAAAAATCCTGGTCGCCAGCCGGCAACGTCCAGATGGCATGCATATGGTCGGGCAGGATCACCCAGGCATCGATGTGGAACGGCATCCGTCGAAGTACCGCGGCTACGCTTTGGCGCAAGATGGACGCCGAGTGTTCATTCGCCAGAAAACGGCGTCGCTGCGCAGTGACCACGGTGAAGAACCAGGTGGCGCCGTTGACCCGGGCTCGTCGATAGTTCGGCATGTACATGAGGCTAACCGGCCGGCGTGTGGGGGCAACGTCGGCGCGCGACCATGGATGTTGTCGGGGGTTGCGGCCAAGGTTGGCGGGCGGTGCCCGCCCTACACGGCGATCCTGTAGGGCGGGCACCGCCCGCCGCTCCTTCGCACGAGGTCGGTGGGCGTTGCCCGCCCTACGCGGTGGCCAGTGCCAGGTACCGCTGGTGCAGTTCGGCCACGGGCTGATCCAGCGCGCTTTCGTCGCCGCTGTTGTCGATCACGTCGTCCGCGAGGGCGAGGCGCTCGGCGCGAGTGGCTTGCTGCTCGATCATGCGCCGGGCCAGGGCCTCGTCGACGCCGTCGCGGGCGATCAGGCGAGCCAGTTGCACCGACTCGGGGACGTCGACCACCAGTACGCGGTCGACCCAGCGGTACTGCGCGATGTTCTCCGCCAGCAGCGGGATCGCCAGCAGGCAATACGGCGCGCTCCCGCTCTGCGCGCGTTCGCGCAACCAGGCACGCACGCGCGGGTGGATGATGGCTTCCAGCCTGCGTCGCGCGGCGGGATCGGCGAAGACGCGCCGGCGCATCGAGGGACGATCCAGCTCGCCGCGGTCGTCCAGCACGTCCGCCCCGAATGTGGCAACCACCTCGGCAAGGCCTTCGCTGCCGGGTGCGATCACCTCGCGGGCAGCCACGTCGGCGTCATGCACCGGCACGCCCAGCGCCTCGAAGCGCCGCGTCACCGCGCTCTTGCCGGCGGCCACGCCGCCGGTCAACGCCACCACGAGGCGCGGCCCGCCGCTCATCGCAGGCCGGTGAAGTGCATGTAGCCCTGCAGCAACTGGGGACCGGCCATGAACCACACCCAGCCGGCGGCGGCCAGGAACGGTCCGAACGGCATCGGGATTTCGCGCCCGTGCCTGCGCAACGCGATCAGGCTGCCGCCCACCAGGGCGCCGATCAGCGAGGACAGCAGGATCACCGGCAGCAGGGCCACCGGCCCCATCCACGCGCCCAGCGCCGCCAGCAACTTGAAGTCGCCGTGGCCCATGCCTTCCTTGCCGGTGAGCAGCTTGAACGCCCAGTAGACGCTCCACAGGCTCAGGTAGCCGATCGCCGCACCGATGATCGCCGAAGGCGCGCTGGCGAACAGCGGGATCAGCGACAGCACCATGCCCAGCCACAGCAGCGGCAGGGTCAACTGGTCCGGCAGCAACTGCGTGCGGAAGTCGATGCCGGCCGCGGCGATCAGCACCCAGGTGAACACCAATCCTGCCAGCGCGGTCCAGGACGGTCCGAATTTCCAGACCACCAGCGCGCTCAGCACGCCGCTGAACAGTTCCACCAGCGGATACTGGATCGAGATCTTCGCCTTGCAATAGCGGCAGCGTCCGCGCAGCAGCAGCCAGCCGAACAGCGGAATGTTGTCGGCCGCCGACAACGGATGCTTGCAATGCGGGCAGTGCGAAGGCTCGCGCACGATACCCGGCGGCAGCGGCGCGTCATCCGCCGGCAACTCCAGCACCTCGCGCGCCTCCCGGCGCCAGCTTGCGGTCATGCGCTCGGGCAGGCGCAGGATCACCACGTTGAGGAAACTGCCCACCAGCAGGCCGAGCACGGCGGCGAGGGCGATCCAGACGGCGAGGGGTAGTTCGGGCATGCGTCGGCCTTGTGCGTTCATGGTCCCCGGGCGGGGCAGGGTTCAAGGGTACGGTGCCGGGGCGCCGCCCACAAACGAAAGCGGCGGGCAGTGCCCGCCCTACGAGATATCACGCCGTAGGGCGGGCACTGCCCGCCGCTTTTTGTTTCGAGCGCTCTAGAACGTGCCGGCCAGCTTGAAGATCGGCAGGTACAGCGCGATCACGATGCCGCCGACCAGGGTGCCCAGCACCACCATGATGAGGGGTTCGAGCAGGGTGGAGAGGGTGTCCACCGCGTTGCTGACCTCTTCCTCGTAGAACTCGGCGACCTTGAACAGCATGCTGTCCAGCGAGCCGGACTCCTCGCCGATGCCGGTCATCTGTACCACCATGTTGGGGAACAGGCCGGTCTGTTTCATGGCCAGCTGCAACTGGTGGCCGACCGAGATGTCGTCGCGCATCTGTCGCACGGCGTCGCCGTAGACGATGCTGCCGGTGGCACCGGCCACGGCATCCAGGGCTTCCACCAGCGGCACGCCGGCGCGGAAGGTGACGCCCAGCGTGCGGGCGAAGCGGGCGATCGCGGAGTTGCGCACGATGTCGCCCATCACGGGCATTTTCAGCGCAAGGCGATCCAGGAAGTGGGCGAACTTCGGCGAGCGCTTCTTGCCGATGACGATGGCGGCGATGCTGCCGACGATGATGCCCACCACGATGTACCAGTAGCCCTGCATGAACTCCGAGGCGTCGACCAGGAACTGGGTCGGCGCGGGCAACTGCGCACCCGCGTCCTGGAAGGTCTTGGCGAACACCGGCACCACGAACAGCAGCATGATCAGGATGACGATGAACACCACCGCCAGCACCATCATCGGGTAGAACAGCGCCTTCTTGATCTTCTTCTTGATCGCCTCGGTGCGTTCCTTGTAGGTGGCCACCGTGTCCAGCACGGTGTCCAGCACGCCCGAGGTTTCGCCGGCATGCACCAGGTTGCAGTACAGCTCGTCGAACTGCACCGGGTAGCGGCCCAGCGCCTCGTGCAGCGAGGCGCCGCCCTCGATGTTCTGCTTGACGTCGAGCAGCACGTTCTTGAAGCGGACGTTCTTCTGACCGTCGGCGATGATGTCGAAGGACTGCACCATCGGCACGCCGGAAGCCATCATGGTGGCGATCTGGCGGCTGAAGATCGCCACGTCGCCCGGCTTGATCGTGCTGCCGGAGGCGCCGAACAGCGGCTTGGCCCGTTCGCGCACGGTTTGCGGGTTCATGCCCTGGCGGCGCAATTCAGCCTTGACCAGCGAGGCGTTCTTGGCGGGCATGTCGCCCTTCATGCGCTTGCCGCGCTTGTCCAGCGCCACCCATTCGTAAGTGGTCAGTTGACTGACCTCGGCCCGCTGGGCGCCGAGCGCACGCGTCTTGTCTGCCCTTGCTTTTGCGGTTGCGGTAGCCGTGGCCATGCGCATCTTCCCCCGATGGTTCGATCTCGAAGCCGGCGCGCGGGCCGGCTGGCAAGTCATTTTCTACAGCTTAGGTCATTTTCGGCGCTGCAAACCGTGGCGCCTTGCGCAAGTTCCGCAGCGCTGCAGCCCCGCCGGGCGTCATTCCTTGGTCACCCGGTCGATCTCGGTGAGACTGGTCAGCCCCTGCTTCACCTTGAGCAGGGCCGAGGCGCGCAGGTCGTTGACTCCGGCGGCCTTGGCCACTTCGGCGATCTGCATCGCATTGCCGCCCTGCAGGATGATCTTCTGGATATCCTCCAGCATCGGCATCACCTGGTAGATGCCCACGCGGCCCTTGTAGCCCTCGTTGCAGCCCTCGCAACCCACGGCCTGGTAGATGGTCAGGCCGGCGTCGATGTCGGCCTGGCTGAAGCCGGCATCCAGCAGCACCTTCGGCGGCAGCTCGATCGGCTTCTTGCATTCGTGCAGGCGCCGGGCCAGGCGCTGGGCGATGATCAGGGTCACCGACGAGGTGATGTTGTAGGGCGCGATGCCCATGTTCATCAGGCGCGCGATCGTCTGCGCCGCGTCGTTGGTGTGCAGGGTGGACAGCACCATGTGGCCGGTCTGCGCGGCCTTGATCGCGATCTCGGCGGTTTCCAGGTCACGGATTTCGCCGACCATGATCACGTCCGGGTCCTGGCGAAGGAACGAACGCAATGCGCTGGCGAAGGTCATGCCGCGCTTGGCGTTCTGCTGCACCTGGTTGATGCCCTCGACGCGGATTTCGACCGGGTCCTCCACCGTGGAGATGTTGCGCTCGGCGGTGTTGAGCATGTTCAGGCCGGTGTACAGCGACACCGTCTTGCCCGAGCCGGTGGGGCCGGTGACCAGCACCATGCCGTAAGGCTTGTGGATCGCATCGACGTAGAGCTTCTGCTGCTCCGGCTCGTAGCCCAGTTTCTCGATGCCGATCTTGGCCGCCGAACCGTCGAGGATACGCAGCACGATCTTCTCGCCGAACAGCGTCGGCAGCGAGCTGACGCGAAAGTCGATCGCGCGGGTCTTGGAGAGGTTGAGCTTGATGCGGCCGTCCTGCGGCACGCGCTTCTCGGCGATGTCCAGCTGCGCCATCACCTTCAGGCGCGAGGAGATCCGGTTGGCCATCTTCATCGGCGGGCTGGCCACGGCCTTCAACATGCCGTCCATGCGCAGGCGCACCCGGTACTGGGTTTCGAACGGTTCGAAATGGATGTCCGAGGCGCCGCGGCGAATCGCGTCGACCAGGATCTTGTTGACGAACTTCACCACCGGGGCGTCGTCCGTGGCATTGGCGTCGATGCCGGTGGATTCGGCCTCGTCGCTGCCCACCTCCAGATCCAGCTCGTCGAACTCGCCGGTATCCATGTCCGGCATGTTGTCGCGCATGGAGTTCAGCAGGTTCTCGATCGTCCGCTGCAGCGAACTGCGCTCGACCAGGATCGGCTCGACCAGGCAATTGGAATGGAACTTGATCTCGTCCAGCGCGTGCGACTGGGTCGGGTCGGCGATGCCCACGAACAGGCGCTTGCCGCGCCGGAACAGCGGCAGCGCCTGATGCTTGGTCATCAGCGCCTCGCTGATCAGGTCCAGCGGCATCGTGGTCGGGTTGAGCGAGGTCACGTCCATCATCGGCATGCCGAACTCGAGCGAAAGCACCCGCGTCAGCTGCGCGTTCTCGACCAGGTTGTGATCCAGCAGCCACGCGCCCAGCGACACCTTGCGTTGCGTGCTGTCGACCATCGCCTTGCGAACGTCATCCTCGGGCAGCAGCCCTTCGGACACCAGGCGGCGCGCCATGCCGGTCAGGCCTGCGAGCGACGGTTGCGGTTGCGATGACATAACTTACGTGACCCTTTCCCCGTATGTGGTTGAATCTACCGCAGTCTGGCGCTCAGGTCATCCTTTGCCTGCGCTTCGATCCGATAGGGTGATGCAGCGCACAAGCCGGCAGCCGCGCCAGGCTTGGCGCAGGCGTCGGACGGCTTGCCGAATGGACAAGCAAGAATCGAACCGCATCGGCACGCCGTGTGATCGAATCGCATCATGGGTGTCCCCCGGCTTTCCAGGCAGCGAACTCCGAAGGGCGCAATTGATACCGCGCAATATTGCCTTCGTGCAATTGCAGCAACTCATTGAGGGCCATGGCAACGAAAGCTTCCCTGTCCTCGGCGGCCACGTTATCGCCAGCCAGGGGCTGGATCACCTCGGCTGTGGCGGCGAGGCCGTCACGAACCACTCGGCCGACGACTCGCAACAGCTCGTCGCGATAGCGCAGGCGCAGTGGATCGGGTTCGGGCAGCGCCTGCTTGATCAGGGTGTAGCGGCGGCACGAGCGTTCGTAGGCCCAGGCAAAAACATCGCGCAACAATTCGACGCGGTTGAGTTCATACACGGCCAACGTGCCATCGACATACGCGGCCTTGGGGACATCCACGAACGACAGCGGCGCCAGGTTTTGCTTGATCAAGGGGATGTTCGCCGCGAGCCGGGACACGCGTTTGTTGACGTCAACGAAAGGTTGCAGATAAGGCAGTTGCACCATCACGAAAAACGCTTGTTCAAAAGCATCCTCGATGGCGGTTGCCTTGGCCAGCAAGGTATCGAAGCCGTCGACGATCTGCTGAGGAATGGCGACAGGGTGGTAAACCGTACCCGTGATGCCGATGTCGATCCCGCGCAAGCGTCCACCGGCCCCAGTGTCCGTCAGCAGGTTCTCCGCCAGCAGGGCGTGCAGGTTCTGCAGGGTGTAACGGTTGAACCCGATCAGATCCGCTTGGCCCACCAGCATCTCGATGGCAGCCTTGTGGTTCAGGATCATCTGGGCTTCCAGGCGATCCTTTCCCGCGGCATAGCGGCCGAACTCGACCAGGTTCTGCGTGTCCAGCCGTGAATAGGTGTTGCCTTCCAGGCGGCTCGATGACCACGAAAGATCGACCAGCAGGCGATCCATGACTTGGCGTGCGTACGTTCCGGCCGGTTGCAGATCAGCTTGCGAACGGCCGAGTTCATGCAGATGTGCACGCAGGTCACGCGCCAGGTAGAAGCTGTGGTTGGGCTGGTAATCGTCGAGAAATTTTCGCTGGTAGCCGACCGGCGTGCGCTGGAACAGGGGGCGGCGCATCAGGGTGCGCAGCTCGCTCCCTTCAGGGGAAAGGGGAATGTCGTCGTCGATGCCCGATGGATTCGTGCCGCTGCTGTCGCGAATATCCAGTGCCGAGGATGGCAGGGGGGGGTGGTAACGCCGGGCCGGTCCCTTGCCCTCCGCTCGTAGCCGCCCGTCCCGCACCAGTCGAGCCAGCCTGCGTTGCAGGGTTCGCCGGGGCAGGTTCGGAAAGCGCCGACCCAACATGTCTATGGATGCGCCGTGGCCGCCGTCTTCGATGGCGGCGACCAAGGCGTCCAGTTCTGCCGCAGGCAAGGTTTTTGGCATGACCGGTGTCTCTCGCAAGAAGTGGCGCAATCGGCATCATGGCCACGATTGCGCCATATAAAGTGGCGCGATGCAAGCGGAAAGGGCTATTGCGCCATATACAGTGGCGCGATACAGGCGGAAAGAGCTATTGCGCCACATAAAGTGGCGCGATAGGCACAAGGTCGTGTGCGGCAACACAGCCTGCGCGAGCTGACAGCTCAGGGCGGGCGGCGCGTCACACCTGCTCGAAGGGGAATCAGCGGGAGTTGTCGTCAGCAACTTTTTCGCCGCCGCCAACGCGGCCCCAACCAACTGATCCAGGTTGTAGTAGCCGCTCCACGAAAGTCACGTGCGGTTTGTCCTTCGCCAACTCCGCGTACTGCTTGAACAAGGCCCCGTTCTCCGCACGTGGTACGGGGTAGTGCCTGTTTCGAAATGTGCCGCCGCCGACCACCAATTGGCCTTCACGCTATGATCCCTTTTTCCCGGGGAGCCCGATCTTGAACCAGCTCAGCATCATCCTGCCTGCCAAGAACGAGGCGCCCGCGCTCGCGGTCTTGTTGCCGCAACTGCGCGCGGCGCAGCCGCAGGCCGAGATCATCGTGGTCGACGACGGTTCCACCGACGACACCCGCAGCATCTGCGAAAGCCACGGCGTGCAATGCCTGTCCTCGCCGTACTCGATGGGAAACGGCGCGGCGATCAAGCGCGGCACCCGCGCCGCCACGGGCGACATCCTGGTGTTCATGGATGGCGACGGCCAGCATGATCCCGCCGACGTCGCCCGCCTGCTCGACCAGTTGAACCGCGGCTACGACATGGTGGTGGGCGCCCGCGACTGGAGCAGCCAGGCCGGTGTCGGTCGGGGCATCGCCAACACCTTGTACAACTGGCTCGCCACCAAGATGACCGGCCACCCCGTACTCGACCTCACCTCCGGCTTCCGCGCCGTGCGCGCCGACAAGTTCCGCGAATTCCTGCACCTGCTGCCTAACGGCTTCAGCTACCCCACTACCAGCACCATGGCGTTCTTCCGCAGCGCCTACGCGGTCGCGTACATCCCGATCAAGGCCGCCCAGCGCGTCGGCACCAGCCACATCCGACCCCTGCGCGACGGCATTCGCTTCCTGCTGATCATCTTCAAGATTGCCACGCTGTATTCGCCCCTGAAGCTGTTCGTGCCGGCGAGTGCGGTGTTTTTCCTACTGGGGTGCGCGAATTACGCGTGGACCTACAGCCATTACGGCCGGCTCACCAACGGCAGCATGTTGATGTGGAGCGCGTGCGTGATCGTGTTTCTGATCGGGCTGGTTTCAGAGCAGATCACGGGACTGACCTACCGGCGCCATGACTGAATACCCCAGGCCCACTGTACTGGTGCTGGCTTCGACCTATCCGCGTTGGCGTGATGATCCGGAACCGGGCTTCGTGCACGAGTTGTGCCGTCGACTGGCCGGCCGCTTCCGTGTCATCGCCTTGGTTCCGGATGCGCCGGGTGCCGACGCCAGCGGCGAGCTAGATGGCGTCGACGTGGTGCGGTATCGCTATGCGCCCCGTCGCCTAGAGACGCTGGTGAATCACGGCGGCATCGCGACCAACCTGCGCCGTAGCCGGTGGAAATGGCTGCTGGTTCCCGGCTTCCTCATCGGCCAGTACGTGGCGGCCCGGCAATTGCTGAAGCGCCACCGCGTGGACGTGATCCATGCGCACTGGCTGCTGCCACAAGGGCTGATCGCACACCGGCTCAAGCGTGTTGCCGGTATTCCCTACCTGGTGACCTCGCATGGCGGCGACCTTTTCGGCCTGCGGGGCCGTACGTTGAATACACTCAAGCGTCGTGTGGCTGCTGCTTCCTCGGCGATGACCGTCGTCAGCAGTGCCATGTGCGAAGAGGCGGCGCGTGTGGGCCTGCACCCGCCGCGCATGACCGTGCTTCCGATGGGCGTGGACATGCGTGAGCGGTTCATACCCGATCCGACGATCCAGCGGGGCAATGACGAACTGTTGTTCGTCGGGCGGTTGGTGCCAAAGAAGGGCCTCGTCCACTTGCTTGATGCCATGCCTGCAGTCCTCGCGCAGCGGCCTGCCACGACCCTGACCATCGCGGGGTTCGGCCCGGAAGAGGACGCGCTGAAAGCACAGGCGAGCCGGCTGGGCATCGCGGCGAGCGTGAAGTTTCTCGGTGCCACAGCTCAATCCGCGTTGCCCGCACTCTATCGAGGCGCGAGCCTTTTCGTGGCGCCGTTCGTACGCGATGATTCGGGCAACCAGGAAGGATTGCCGGTAGTGCTGATGGAGGCCATCGGCTGCGGGTGCCCAGTTCTCGTGGGTGACGTTGCCGGCATCGGGGATCTGCTGGGCGAGACTCGTGCCGATGTCTGCGTGAGGCCCGGTGACAGCCACGCGCTGGCCATTGCGATTGTCGCCTCACTTGGCAATCCGGAGCAGGCACGCCTGCGTGCCGCCGCCATCCGCAAGGCTGCTGCAGAGCGCATCGACTGGCAGAACATCGCCGACGGCTATGCACGGCAATTGCAGCAATGCGTCGATGGTGCGGGCACGACCGCTCGTCGCGCGGCGTATCCGTCCGGGCGGGAATGATCGAAGGTTCCGGGGCATCCATGCAGAAGCAACCCAAGCTGATCCTGCGAGAAAGTACCATTCGGGACGTAAGCCGTTCATGGCCGACGGGACGGTTCGTCGAGATGGGCGCCGGAACCGGTCACATGACGCGACTCTTCCTTGAGCGAGGGTTCTCCGGCGCGTGTCACGACTTGGGCGAGGACAGCCGGAAGCTGATCCGCCGCAACCTGGCCGATGCCGGAGAGCGCATGCGGGTGGTCGACGAGTTGTCCGAGCTTCTGCCCGAGGAGTTCGACTATCTGTTTGCTTTCGAGGTGCTTGAACACATCGAGAACGACCTGGACGTGTTCCGCGAATGGATGCGCTACCTCAAGCCCGGCGGCAGGGTCCTGCTCTCCGTGCCGGCGCATTCCAGGAAGTACGGCCGTTCCGACGAACTCGTCGGGCACGTGAGGCGGTACGAAAAGGATCAGCTTCACCAGCTGATGCGCGATGGAGGTGTTGATGACGTCCGCATCATCAACTACGGCTACCCGATCACCGAACTTACCCGGCGCCTGTCCAATCGCATCGTGCGCAACGACAGCAGTTACGACGGTCTGAGCGCCGAACAGCGCAGCATCCGCAGTGCCCAGGCGAAACCCAAGGCGATCAATCGCACGTTGTCATTGCTGAGCGACAAGCTGGTCCTGCCGTTTTGCGTAGCGCAGCGCTGGTTCTACACCCGGGACCTGGGTGACGGTTACGTGGCTTGCGGCATCAAGCGATCGGGTTGATCGGTCGGCAAACCCGGCTCTTCACTCTCGGGATGCACCGGGGGAAGGGAAGCCTTCCATGATCTGCCCAAGCCGCTGTTCCATCACCCCCACGAGATGTGCCCAATCGTCGATCGGCACGGTGGCCACGGCAGGGCGGTCAAGCAGATCCAGCACTGCCCGCGCAAGGTCGGCCGGATTGTCTGCCGCGTACAGTCCTTCCGGTGCCGAAGCGAGCAATTCCGGCATCACGCCGACTCGTGCCGAAGCAATCGGCAGGCTGCACGCCAGCATTTCGTAGGCCTTCTGCGGAAAGCAGTAGCGACCGAACGGGGTGTCGCGCAAGTAGATCACGCCGACATCGAGAGCGTTGAACAGTTCGGCGGTGCGCGCATGCGGCAGCTGGCCCAAGTAGTGCACACGCGGATAGGCCGGTGGTGGAAAGCCCGTATCGAAAGGGCCGGCCAGCACCAGGTGCGCGTCGGGATGTCGTGAGGCGATCGTGGGCCACGCCGCGTACAACGCATCCACGCCCTTGTCCCGATGCAACCCGCCCGCCGTGCCGACCAGTAGGGCGTCCTCTGGCAAGTCCAACGCACGGCGACAGGCAGTGCGATCCCGGGGATGGAACACACTCTTGTCCACAGTGCTCGGCATGGCAAGGACCTCGCCACGTGCGCGGTAGGTATCCACGACCAGTTCCTTCAACGGCTCGCTCGTGGTGGTCACCAGCGCGGCCCCCCGCACGGCGTGGCGAAGCGCCGTCACCATGCCCGGAATGCGCGCCTGGCCGAAGCCTTCGAAATTGTCGTAGAGATCGGCGGCATACGGCGCACCGAGACGCTTGGCCAACCATCCCGCAAGAGCAACGTGGGGAATGTCCGAAGCGCCAATCAGCACGTCGGGTGTCCAGCTGTGCAACTGCCGCAGCAGATGCCGTGGATAGCCCGCCAGTGCAGGCAGCACAAACCGGCCCAGCGAGTGCGACCCCCAATGCAACTTGCCTGGCTCGCCCTCATGCTCCCATTCGCCATCGTCGTGGCCCTGGTAGCTCAGGCAGAAGCCCCGCACGTCGTGACCAAGCCGCGCCAACTGGAAGGGAATCTCGTACAGCCGCGCATAGCGATCGAGGATCACGTCCTTGCCCATGTAACGGCGTTTGCACAGAAAGGCGATGCGCATCGTCAACCAAGTATTCGGGTGTTCAGCCCCGCCACGCGGCGGAAGCCGGTGTCGCCGGTAAGAAATACATGATCCTTGCCAAGCTGGAGGCAGCAAGCCGCCTGCAGGGCGTCTGGCGTCTTCAGTCCATGCCGGGCGCGGATTGCCGTGGCCAGGTCGACGACATCGGCGCCCATTTCCACACAGATCAGATCCGCCCGCGCGAAAAATTCGTCATAGGTGGCCAGCGTTTCAACGTCTCCGGCTTTCATCGGTCCCGTCCGGCACTCCAGCCACGCAAGCCGGCTGACGGCGGTGCGCAACGCCGGTTCGGCGAGCGTCAGCGTCTGCAGTTGTCGGCGAACCTTGTCGACAAAAGGCTTCTTGCCTTCGACGAGGTAGATGATTGCGCTGGAGTCAAGAAAGGCGATCACCAGTCGCGGTCGTTACGCAGGCGACGGTTGATCTCCCGCTTGCCCAGTCGCCCGGTGCCCGGATGCGCCAGCAACCACTGCATGGCAGTCAAGCCAGGTACTTTCTTGCGTTGTTCGCCAGCCAGGCGCCGGTATTCGGCTTCCGAAAGCACCACTGCCGCCGTCTTGTTGTGTTTGAGCAAGTGGATAGGGCCATGCTCAAGGCCGTCCTCGATGGCGGCGGCACCACGGCGCTTGAGTTCAGCGACGGTCAGCGTGTTTTCCATGGCAATGCAGGAGGTTGAGTGGGCTTGGAACAAGTTTAGTACGGAAATCGGTACTGTTCAAACATCGTCGCCCTTGCCCAGGAATCGCTTGGCCGCCACTAGTGCGGCTCCCACCACCTGGTCCATGTTGTAGTAGCGGTACTGCGCCAGCCTGCCGACGAAAGTGACTCCCTTTTCCTCCCTGGCCAGTGCCGCGTAGCGTTTGAACAACGCTTCGTTTTCCTCGCGCGGCACCGGGTAGTAGGGGTCGCCATCGGCCTGTGGATATTCGCGTACGATCGACGTGCCTGCATGTTGTTGGCCGGTCAGATGCTTGAACTCGGTGATGCGGGTGTAGGCGTGGTCGTTCGGGTAGTTCACGGTGCCCACTTCCTGGTACCGGTCGACAGCGGGCAGGTGCTCGTGCTCGAAGCGCAGCGAGCGATAGGGCAGGCGGCCGAAACGGAAATCGAAGTAGGCGTCGATGGGCCCCGTATAGACCACGTGGCCGTACGTGTCACGCCCGCGCGCATCGGCGAAATCGACGCCCAGCTCCACCCTGATGTTCGGATGATCCAGCATGGCCTCGAACATCTTCGTGTAGCCGTGCAGCGGCATCGCCTGAAAGGTGTCGGTGAAGTACCGGTCGTCCGTATTGGTGCGCACCGGAATACGCGCGGCCACGCCCGCCTTCAGTTCCGATGGATCCAGGCCCCACTGCTTGCGTGTGTAATTGAGAAAAAACTTCTCGTATAGGTCGCGTCCCACCGAGTTCAGCACCACATCTTCGCTGGTCAAGGTTGGCTCGCGTGGTTCGCGTACCCGGTCGAAATACGCTGCCGCACCTGCCTCATCCAGGTCCAGCCCGTACAGCTGGTTCAGGGTGTCGCGATTGATGGGAAATGGATAGCGCACTCCACCCACCACGCCGCGGACCCGGTGCTCATACGGGCGCCACTCCGTGAAGCGCGACAGATACTTGAAGATCCGCTCGCCATTGGTATGGAAGATGTGCGGTCCGTAGCGATGCACCAGCACGCCGTGCTCGTCCAGTTCGTCGTAGGCATTGCCGGCGATATGCGGGCGCCTGTCGATGACGTGCACGCGGTGGCCGGCATCGGCGAGTTCGCGCGCCATGACGCTGCCGGCGTAGCCGGCGCCGACGATGAGGAAACTGGCATGAATCTTAGTCAATTTGGTCAAGCACTCAGGCCGAGGCGACGTAAGGCAGCAAAAAGTGAGGACTGATAGTCGAGCTTCATGGTCGCCAATATGAAAAGATCGATCGACGTACGTGTTCCCGCATCTGCGAGTATGCGTAATGGTGAAGTTCGATAAGCACTCAACATACGCATGCCTAGTGGTGCTGCGCGTACGCATGCGCGAATCCATTGCGACGCGATGATCTGCTTTGCTTCAGGACTCTCGTAAAATGAAACAAGTCTCAGCAGCCACGCTTCGATACCATCCAAGTCTTCGCGTTTGCTTATGGACTGGGGCGCGCGGATCAAGTTGTGCAGGCGCCGTTCTTCATTGGATGCGTTGATCCCTTGGTTGGCCAATATTTCAAGCCGGATACCTCTGGTCACCTCCTCCATCGCTTTACGTTGTGTCTGGGTAGCCTGATTTGAATGGCGACGATAACGCAGGAGCACCTCTGGAACGTTCGCCATCCGGAAATCAGCCATTGCTCGAGCGAACAGATCGTAATCCTCGGCCAATCGATACTCCTCACGATAGCGGTAACGGTCGAATACTTCACGGCGAGCCATGACCGTTGGGTGGCAAATGGTGCTCTGGAACAACATCGCTGCGCGGAGTGCCGGCTCAGTATGTGGCCAGCGCGCTGTACGCGCTGGACCCTGTCCGAATTCCACAAACCAGCTGCCACACAGATCCAGGCCGGCCTCTTGTAGAAACTGAACTTGTCGGGCGAAACGATCTGGCAGGCATAGGTCATCAGCGTCCAGAATGGCAATCCAGTCGCCTCGCGCTTGATCCAAACCGACGTTACGAGCCGTTGACGGGCCAAGGTTATGGGGAAGCTTGATGAGGCGAACCCGTCCGTCCACTAGCGCCAAATTTTTAACTAACGCCGCAGTTCCGTCCGTGGAGCCGTCATCAATGATCAAAATCTCGAGTGCCGGTAGCGATTGTTCAAGTGCAGAGGCTATCGATTTGGGAAGAAAACTTGCCCCATTGTAGGTTGCGATGATCACTGAGACGGAAGGTCTGTCACTGACACAAACAGGCTGCGGGGATGCCGGATCCATGAACTGCTCCAGTATTTCAGGTGAAGCCGTCGGTTGAGTCTTTGTTTTGGAAACACGTTCCAGAAATGCCCACCTACCTACCACAACCGTCGGTCGCGAAGCACCAATGTTGGCGGGCCACTGCAAATTCGCTCGTAAGATGGCGCCTGCGCGCTCGACATCGTCAAATTCCCCGGGTGTACATCAACCGAGCCAATGGTGTCATCATTTCGCTACTAGGTTACTATTTTCTCGCAATGAAAAACTTCCATCTACAGCAAACTAAGCAAGTTCAACGTACTGCGGCGCATTGCCGAACTGGCGCCGGAACGAAAGATGATGCGTCTCCAGCACCGCGATTCAGCATCATCACAGCAACCTTCAATGCGTGCGACGCGCTGCTGATTACCTCCCGCTCGCTGGAGGCGCAGACTTGCAAGAGCTTCGAGTGGCTCATCACCGATGGTGCGTCGACTGACGGTACGCTGGCTGCGGCACGTGGGCTCGGCGAACTTGTGACCATCTTGATGTCTGAGCCGGACACAGGGGTCTACAACGCTTGGAACAAAATGCTGCCTCATTCGCGCGGGGAATGGGTATTGTTTTTGGGCGCTGGTGATGTTCTGTACGACGTCGATACGCTGGCCAAAGCCGCTGACGCACTTGATAAGCTGCCACTGGAAATCACTACCGCTTACGGTGGTACCATCGTATTTGATGCAGCTTCAGGTATCGATCTATGCGCGCGCAGCCCGGAGTGGCGGGGCTTGCTTGGACCTTGGGGGGGCGCTCGGCCGTGGATGCCATGCCATCAAGGCGTCTTCCAGCGTGCGACTGTGTTCCGGGGGTTTCGCTTTGACGAGCGGTGCCATATTTGCGCCGATGCTGAGCCGCTTCTGGGAGAACTACTGGCCGGACGTGGCGCGAAGCTCGATCTCATGGTGGCACGCTTCGACGCCGGTGGCATTAGCTCACAACCGAGAAACCGTCTGCGGATGGTCTCCGAGTCCGTATATATCAACTGGAAGCTCGGCATTTTTCACGTGCGACCTTTTTATCAAATGGCCGTGGTATTTGTTAATGGGCTACTTCATCCATGGCGTGTCTGGCGCACCTGGAGAAAGCGAAGATAGTTCACAACGGTATCTAGTCATGCAATGCCCTTCCCATTAGATCCATCAGTTCTTAACCATCCAAGGTGTTCCACCTTGGAGCGAACGGTGGACTTCATATGCTCGGTGTGTCGGGGGTGGGCTTCTTGGGGCTTGTCGCCATAATGCCTCAAACGGAGAAGAGATCAGGCCATCCTTAGGGGGCCACTAGAATCGCTGTGCTTCCATTAGAAGAATGATCTGAGCGCCCAACGAAGCTGGAATAACATTTTGCGAGTACCGCTCATGGTCTGGTGTGCGCCAGGTTGAGCTAAGTAGAACGCCTTCGCTACACCATACGATTCGGCCAGTGCGACGCTTTGACCCGTGCGCTGCGCATTGACAGTAATGCTTCCGGGATGCGCGAGGAAGTCTGCAAGTGGCTCCGCCACGTGCGCGTACTGGCTGTAGCTTAACGACGTGAGCAGGAACAGCAGTAAATCTTCCCCAACGCCGGACTTCTTTCCGTATTGACCGGTCGCTCCTGGAACTTCGAGCAATAGGTTCTCCAAAACGTCCGCACGCCGAAATATCGCACAACCGGGGCTGATGGTCAGTGGTGACAGCAGCAGATATTGCACCAAGTCCTTGATCGCATTTTTTCCCGATGGGTGACGCAGCAATACGCCTTGTTTGCCAGCGCTGAGGTCATGTAGCGCCGCCCGCGAGTAGACAAAAGCGACGTCATCGCTGAACCGATCAAGGCACTTTTCTATAAATTGTGGCTCCAACCAGTCGTCGTCGTAGGTGAAATGCAGGTACTTGCCCGTCGCGCACTCCGCGCCATCGCGCCACGCTTCAATAGGGCCTCGATCGTCGTCGCGACGTATGTAGCGAATGCGAGTGCCGTACCTCTTGACCACTGTGGAAATATCGTCAGTACTTCCGTGGTCGACCAAAAGTACTTCGCACGCGATCGTTTGGTCGAGGGCGCTGTCAATCGCGCGGTGAACAAGATGGGCACGATTGTAGACAGGTATTATGATAGAGACTGAAGTAGACGTCATACAGTGAGCCCTGTCGATATCAATTTACGCAACTTTGAGGTATTGGCGACAAGTCCCCCTGGATTCGCCGCAGGTAGATATTGGAGCGAAATATTTTTCCGTGAGAAAAAACGGACTCGGTCAGCGATTTCCCCAATACTAGTCGCTTGGCCCGATCCGATGTTCACCGTAGTGGTTGCGCGCCGCGCGCAGAGGAGCAACATGGCGTCGACGACCATGTCTGCGTACAGGAAGTCGCGGATGGCGTCAGCATCTCTTACTTCGATCACGGAGCCGTCGTCTGCATCGTTGATTCGCGAAAGCAACCCGGGGACGAGGAAGGAGGATGGCTGTTGTTCGTGGAAGTAGCTAAAAATTCGCCCAATGCAAAGTTGTGTCCTTGAATGTCGTGCCAACGGCTCAAGAACACGTTCGCCCGCAAGCTTCGTAGCACCATACAGACTTAGGGGTTCGACGGCAGACTTTTCGGAGACTCGTCGACAGTTTCCCCGCAGACTTGCGGTTGCGGCGTAGACGTGGCTCGTAGATCCGAGGAATAACCAACTGTCAGGAATGAATTTGGCGACCGCTTCTTGAATTGCCACCAACGCCGTCGCATTCACTTTCATGGCAGCGAAAGGATCGGCTTCAACCTTTGGTAGAGGAACAATAGCTGCGAGGTGAAATATGGCTGTTGGTCGGGTTAGATCGATCCACCGCGTGATGCCGGCGATGTCACAGACGTCTCCCGGATATGTGTCTACGTGGATGGCATGATCCCGCAAGCGGTGAGCGAGCAGAGAGCCTAGAACTCCACGGTGCCCCGTAACAGCAATACGTGACCCTTCCAGCGTATTCCAAGCGCGGAAGCTCGGCAGGAATTGGGGTCGGGGAACGAGGGAGGAGAGGTTCACTTGCATGCGGCCGTGAGGGCATCCAGAACAGTTTCGGCCAGCCATGTCATACGATCGGCTTCGATCGGCTTGGCATGAACACCTATGAAAACTCCGTGGTCATGTACTTGTTGGGCCCCGGCGAATGGTGCCAGCGAGCGTTCGATGTTGAATAGGCGAGTCGCAGGCTGCAGATCCATGTTTCCCGAAACAATAGGACGTGTGTCAATATGGGCATCCATCAGCAGCTCGGTGAAGCGCTTGTAATCTATTGAAAGTTCGGGATTGACTAGGAATGGAAAGCCAAACCAACATGCATCTACGCCTGCAGGGGCAGTCGGAAATTGGAGCTGCGATCGCCATTTCGTGCTGTGCTCAAAGGATTTGCGCATCAGGATGGCGTTCTGCTTTCTGTGGCTATTCATTTCGTTCAGCCTTCCCAATTGTTCGATGCCAAATGCTGCTTGGATTTCCATCGGCCGAACGTTATAACCGACGTTGACGAACAGGAATCGCGGATCGATGGCCGAGTTTTCGGCCTCCAATTCACTACGATTACTTTGCTCACGGCTCCAGCCATGAGAGCGCAGGCATCGAAGCAGGTCGTAATCCTCGAGAGTTCGCGCGACGACCATACCACCCTCAATGGTCGTCATATGGTGCGAAAAGTAAAAACTATAAGTGCCGAAATCCCCCAGAGTTCCCAGATGCCGTTGTTGGAACGTTGTGCCCAGGGACTCGCACGTATCCTCTATTAACAGCAGTCCCTTGTCATCTACGATATCCAGCAGTTGTTGCAAATCGGTGCTGTTGCCAAGTACATGCACCATCATGATCGCTTTAATCGGAAGTCGGCGCATCGCCTCGTGTAGGGAAGCTATGGACAAATTCAACGTAGAAGGGTCCACATCTATTAGTACAGGCTTCAAGCCGAGCTGCACGAGAGGCCAAATCGATGTCGACCAGCAGACGGCTGGCACCGCCACATAGTCGCCGATGTCTAACCGCTTCGACCGCAGAGGGTTAATGATCGCGGACGCAGCCAAAAGGTTGGCAGACGACCCAGAGTTCACCATGACTGCATAGGGAGCCCCTATGTGCTCCGCAAATGCAACCTCGAAATCATGCACTCGCTGTCCCATGGTAAGTTGACCGCTGAGCAACGTTTCCATGCAACGCAGGATTTCCTGGTTGTCGTAGCTTGAATCTACAAGCGGGAATTCGTAATTGGGGTTGGTCGTCATTGTAGTTGGAATCCGTAGCAATTGTTCATCGGCGCAAAGCTGTCAATAAAGTTTCGAGTGAGTGAACGCGATGATGCGTGGCCACAAAAGGAGGGTTGGAATTAAATTAAGGCACAAGAACGTAGCCGCTGTTATCCAAGGAACGATCCAAATCCCGAGATGGCTGATTGCCCAGGCCTTCAATCCAAAGCATATGATCGCGAAGATGGAGGCCGTGATTACCTGAAATCGCATGATGCTCGCCGCATTGAGAAAGGTGGCAACAGCAGTTCCCAGAGCGTCTATGGTCAACCACACTGCAAATCCTGCCAGCAGGGTTCCACCAACGGCTAAGGGTTGGTGCACCCAGAGTTCGGCGATGTGGTGAAAGCCCAGTGCCAGAGCGAAGCCTGTACTCATTGCAGCGACTACTGCCAACAGCACGGAGCGTCGCAACGTTCGCTTGACCCATCCATGGTCGCCAATCGCGAGCGCCTGCCGGTAGATCGGCCATAGTGGCACCCAGACTAAGCCAAGGGCGAGAGGAATGACTGAGAACAGGCGCTGGACGATTGCGTAGGTGCCAGCCTCTGTGGATCCCTTAAGGGTGGAAATTAAGGGAAGGTCGGTTGAATAAGCGAGCGCTGCAGCCAACTGGAGGATGAAGAATAGTAATCCTTCCTTGCGGATGTGGGCGGCGATTGCAGGATATCGCTGCTGGGTCGGGGTAGCCATCTGAGGGTCGAGCCATAACAACCAAGTGTTGGCGACGGAGCTAAGCAGGGGGGTGGCGACAGCCGCTAACACGAGAAATGGAAGCGGCGCACCTGATTTTGCGAGCGTGATCACGGTCACAAGGGTTAGTAGTTGGCCCAGTGCTTGCCATTTAAAAGCGCGATCACCATGCCCTAATCCGAGTTGTACTCGGTTCGCGAGGTTTAGCGGAACCGCGAGTACGACGGCAAAAAATATCGCGGCGACGGCCGCGCGGCTGGTGGCTGCCATTTGCTCTGGAAGTCCAAGCAATCGTTGCCATGGGATCAGCGGTACTGCAATCGAGGCGGCGACAGCCAACCACAGGGCAAGCCAAAGCAACGTACGACGCCCTTCGTAAAGTATACGGCCAACCTCGTCATGTGCGCCGCGCCCGTGCGCAGCAGCGATGAGGTTCATGGTGCCATTGCCGAGACCGAAGTCTAGAAAACCTGCAAAGGTTACCAGCGAGACCAAGGTCACCCAAACGCCGAAGAGTGCTGGCCCTAAAGCATGCAAGACGAACGGTACGGTCAGGAACAGGTTGGCTGCGGCGGATGCTTTCGCTACCATCGACCACGCACCGGTATGAATGATACGTCGACCACGTATGCCGACCCACCGGGACATCACGTCGACCGGGGTGGTCGGGTCGTCATTGCTCATGGGGACACAAGCGAGAACGCATCGACCGTTTGCTTCAATCCTTGCTCCAGTCCGATCTGTGCTTTCCACCCGAGCGCATCCATTCGGGCGGTGTCTAGTAGTTTGCGCGGGGTGCCATCCGGCTTGGTTGTATCAAACACGAGTTCGCCCGCGTAGCCGACCGCTCGCGCAATTGTACTTGCCAGTGCGGCAATGGTTATCTCCCGGCCGGAACCCACATTGATCGGGTCCCTATGGCTGTAACTACGCATTAGAAACAACGCTGCATCGGCGAGGTCGTCGACATGCAGGAATTCGCGCAGCGGCTCGCCGCTTCCCCAAATTGAAACCGTGGGCGCATTGGTGGCTTGTGCCTGGCGGACACGGCGGATCAATCCAGGTACGACGTGGGCGTTTTCAGGGTCGTAGTTATCGCCTGGTCCGTACAGATTGGTTGGCATGGCACAGATCGCATCGAACCCGTACTGTTTAAGGTATGCCTGACACATCTTGACCCCGGAAATCTTGGCAATGGCATACCACTCATTGGTGGGTTCCAGTGGCCCGGTCAGCAGGTATTCCTCTTTGATCGGCTGCGGGCAATCGCGAGGGTAGATACACGATGAGCCGAGGAACAGCAACTTTCTTGCGCTGTGCTTCCATGCGTTGTGGATCACGTTGGTTTGGATGGCAAGGTTGTCGTGGATGAACTCGGCGGGATAGGTGCTGTTGGCGCGGATGCCCCCGACTTTGGCTGCCGCCAGGAAAACGTATTCAGGGCGTTCAGTGGCAAAGAATGTTTCGACGGCCGCTTGATCGACCAGATCGAGTTCGTGGTGCGTACGCAGGATGAGATTGGTTGCGCCATCGGCCTGCAGTCGTCGGACAATGGCGCTGCCGACCAGACCACGATGGCCGGCAACATAGATGCGTGCGTCGAGATTCATCACTTCATTCCTGTGGCGAGTGCGCGTTGAAGCCGGCGTTGATCATCAGCGCATCACGTTGCGCAAGCGCCAAGTCATTTTGCGTCATCTCGCGTACCAGTTCGGCAAAGCTCGTGCGGGGAGTCCAGCCGAGGATTTCGCGCGCCTTGCTTGGGTCGCCGAGCAGCGTGTCTACTTCGGCAGGTCGGTAATAACGCGAGTCAACGCCCACAACATGTTGTCCTGGTTTTGCCGCGGAGTGATCCGGTGCGGTCGCGATGAGTGCACATTCATTTGCGCCAGATCCCTGCCACGCCAAGGTAATACCCAGTTCACCTGCGCTGTGTTCGACAAATTCGCGAACCGAGTGCTGCACACCCGTGGCGATCACATAATCCTCGGCACTAGGTTGTTGCAGCATCAACCACTGCATCTCAACGTAGTCGCGCGCGTGGCCCCAGTCACGCCGAGCGTCGAGGTTTCCGAGATAGAGACAATCCTGCAGTCCGAGGTGGATACGGGCTAGCGCCCGGGTGATCTTGCGTGTGACAAAGGTTTCGCCGCGCATGGGCGACTCATGGTTGAACAAGATGCCGTTGCAGGCATACAGGCCGTAAGCCTCCCGATAGTTGGCGGTGATCCAGTACGCATACAGTTTGGCTACGCCGTAGGGCGAGCGTGGGTGAAATGGGGTGCATTCGGTTTGCGGCGTCTCTACCACCTGACCATACAATTCTGATGTTGACGCCTGGTAGAACCGCGTCTTGCTTTCAAGACCAAGAATGCGAATTGCTTCTAGCAATCGCAGTGTGCCCATGCCGTCGGCGTTGGCGGTGTACTCGGGGGTCTCGAAAGACACTTGCACATGACTTTGCGCACCAAGGTTGTAGATCTCATCCGGCTGCACTTGTTGGATGATGCGGATCAGGTTGGTGGCGTCAGTCAGGTCGCCATAGTGCAGGAATAGCCGGCGATCTGGATCGTGCGGATCCTGATACAGATGGTCGATACGCGCAGTGTTGAACGAAGAGGCGCGGCGCTTGATGCCATGCACTTCGTAGCCCTTAGCCAGAAGAAACTCTGCCAGATAGGCTCCATCTTGGCCGGTGATTCCCGAAATAAGTGCACGCTTCACTTGGTACTTGTCCCCTCGAATAACCTATGGGCGGGTAGTTTAAACGCTACGCAAGCTTGTAGAGCGGATATCAACTATCAATGCAGGCCGGGGAGTGCTTGCAACTCCTTCAGGCTGCTGTCCAGCCGCCCGCCGATATCCAGCGATCGCAGACCTTGCAGTGCGGCATTGGCCTCGGCCTTGCGTCCCTGCGCGGCCAACATGCGAACGTGAGTGATGCGGTATGCGGGCTCATTCGGTGCGGTCTTCACAGCATCGGCCGTCATACGCTCGCCGAGATCGTGGTCGTCCAAGACGTTCCAGGCATAGTCACCGTACATCGCCAAAAGTCGGGCACTGGGATCCGGGTGGGACAATGCGGCCAGATAAGCCCCGACCATGCGCTGCTTCGACAGATCGCAGCGACCTTCGCGCGCGCATTGGGTCAGCGCTCCAAGCGAGCTTTCATCTTGCACGCCGGGGCGGCGGGCCTCGAGTTTGGCGATCAGGCTGTCCCACCAAGCATCCTTGATGGGCTGGTGCATGCGCGAGTTCATGAAGATCAGCGCCTGCTCGGGAAGGATCGAGGCCTCGGGCAGGGCGGCTGCCTGCTCGAGCGGCGCATAGGCCAATTTGGTGAAGGGCGAGGCCGGGTCGTAATGGGAGTAGATGATGTAGGTGCGGCCCAGTTCGTATTGGGCGCGTGGGGATTGCGGGGCACGGCTGGCCAGGTCTTCGGCCAATCGCAGCGGGTTGCCCCAGGCATAGGCGGTGAGCGCGGTCAGCGCGGTCCAGCACGCCAGCAACGCGCCAAGGAGAACGTGGCGCGGCAAGGCAAACGCTTCGCCTCGTGATGCAGCGAGCAACGGCACGATCGCCAACATCAGGCCGAAGCTGGCGAAGTAGTTGCGATGTTCGTAGATCAGTTCCAGCGGCAGGATGGTACCGGTGAGCAGCTGGCAGCCCAGGAACAGGCCGATGCCCAGCGCGGCCAGCGGCTGGTGCTTGCGCAGCCAGATCATCAGCGCGACCAAGGCACCGAGAGCCACGATACTGGCAAGCGTCGTCCACGGCGAAAGCAGGCCTTGCGAGGTGCGGAAGTCGTCGTGGTAGAACGACAACGCATCCGGTGTCGGCAGCAGCGTCCAGCGGATGTAGTCGACCACGATGCGCGCTTCGCTGAGCAGGCGCGTGCGCAGGCCAAAGTCGCGTGTCGACCAGTAGCCTGGGTTGAACACCTGCGGCAGCAGCCAGATCAGACCCACGATCATCGGCAACAGCAGCAGCACGACAAACAGGCCGATGAGGCGTCTGTCGCGTCGGCCGGCAGGCGAGCGGAAACCGAATACCAGCCATTCAATCAGCACCGCATACAGCGGCAGCATCACCGCGGTTTCCTTGGCCAGCACGCCCATGCCGGTGCAGGCCACGAGGCTTGCGGTGCAAAGCAGGAATCCGCGAAGGCTGGGCGACCAGCGGGAGGCGGGCACGTCCGAGAGGCCACTGGGGCCGTAGTGAGCATCCCCCAGCATGCGCTGGCGCCCGGCGACATAACCAAGCAGGCCCAGCAGCACGAACAGGTTGGCCATACTCTCCATGCGCTGCACCACGTAGAGCACGCCGGTAAGGTTGATCGGCAGCAGCATCCAGCCACCGGCGATCAGGGCGGCAATCATCCCCGTGCGGGCCCTTGTAGGAGCGCACCCTGTGCGCGAAGGCCTGCCATTCAACCTGGAGGAAGAGCGTTCGCGCACAGGGTGCGCTCCTACAAGGGCTTGCAGCAGGGCGCGAGTGAGCAGGAATATCAGCAGTCCGTTGAGCAGATGAAGCACCACGTTGGTCAGCTTCATCCAGTACGGATCGAGCCCGCTGATCAGGTAGTTCGCGGCGAAACTCAGCGAGGCCAGCGGTCGCTTGAATTCACTGGAGGGGGAGGAAAGCGCGGCGCCCACCAGGGAGGAGAAGCTGCCATTGGTTGGCTGCACGCCGTGGTTGTCGACGATGTTGGGGTAGTCGTCAAACAGGAAACCGCCGGACAGGCCGGGCCAGTACACCACCACGGTGATTGCGAAGGCGGCCAGCAACAGCCACCAGCCCAGGCGTTTGGTCGTGGCGGCGTTATCGGGCGGAGTGGGTGTCATCGGTGACAGGCGCTTGCTTGGTGGCGTCATCGCGCAGTGTAGCGCGCAGGTGCGCCAGCTCCTTGGGCCAGTATTGTTGTCGTCGCAAAACCCACGCATGCACTCGCGGCATGCCGAAGCCGGGTTGGTAGGCCTGTTCGGGTTCGGCAGCCAGATGATCCAGATGCGCCAAGCCTTGGCGTGGGAAACCGTTCGCACCGAGCAACGCGGCCTGCTTCAGCGCGGCCGATGTACGTACCTGCAGATCCAGCGCCTGGTTGAACTCGGCCAAGGCCGTGTCTGCGTCACCCTGGTGGAGGGCGAGACGCCCCAGCAGGTAATGGATATCTTGCTGCCGGCCGGGATTGCTGGCGAGGTGGGGATTGGCCAGCGCCGCCTGCAGCAGACCGTGCAGGGTGGCATAGCTCAATTGTGGACACGACGGATGGACCACCTGCTCCATCGCGCGCTCGAACCAGCTCGTCAACAGGGTGCCCGGGTCGCGCGTGGTAAGCAGGGCGGTGCGCGATGCAGCCAGCGTCGATTCATCAATGTTGCCCAACAGGCATTCCGCGCCGAACAGGTTGAGCGCCAGCTGCACCTGGTCGGGCGCCCTGGTCAGCGGGCCGAGCAGCCGGTCGACCGCCCGCTCTGGATGACCGGCGCTCGACTCGACCTGCGCTGCATTGGCCTGGGCGCGCGGGGAGTCGGGGTTCAGACGGGCCCACATCAACGCCTGGTCATGGCTGTTGCCCCACAGGTTGGCGCGTGCGTGGGTCATCAACCCAAGCCCCAGCAGGATGACTGCAGCCAGTGCGAGCTTGGCCACGCGTACTGCTCTATTCGTACCGGTTGCATTGCTTGTCAAATAGCGGCTTCTTTGGCCGTCATTCCCGCGAACGCGGGAATCCAAATTGTTGTTCCGTGAGATCAAAATGGATTCCTGCTTTCGCGGGAATGACGTCACGACTGATTCTTCGACATTTCTCGTAGGAGCGCTTTCAGGTGCGATGGGACTCTCAACAAGTGCCGCATCCGGACGAGTGCGCACGTCGCACAACCACAGTGCCAATGGCCAGAACATCAACATCGCCGGCAGGTAGTTGCGGTGTTCGAAATAGAGCTCCAGCGCCACGGTGCTGGATTCCAGCGACTGGCCCACGAAATAGAACAATACGGCCACAGCCAGCGCGGGCCAGCGGCGGCGCAACAGCCACGCACCGATGATCAGGCCAACTAACGCGAGGATGGCAGGCAGCGTTGTCACCGGAGACAACCAGGAAGTCGACGCCTGGATGTGGTCGTTGAACAGACCCGGCGTGAACGGTCGCGGCAACCACAACAGTTCCAGGTAATCCAGCAGCACGCGCGGTTCGGTCAACAGGCGTTGGCCCAGCGTCCAAGGACGTACCGATGAGATGCCGCGAGTGAGCCCGCTCCAGCCTTGTTCCAGCAGGTAGCCGGCCACTATTGCCGTCGGTAGCCAGCCGAACAACCACATGCTGCGACGGTAGATGTATCGCCGGTGCTGTTCCATCGGCGTGGTGGGGTGTTCTGGCGACCGCAGCAGCACATATTCCACCACCAAAACCAACGCAGGCAGAAGGATGCCATTGGCCTTGCTCAGCACGCCGAGTACGGTGCAGCCACCCAAGCCCGCAGCGATCCACACCAACCCCCGCCAGACATCACCGCTCGCGATGCGCGCCCGGCCGTGCAGCCATGCCAGCAGGCCAAGGAGCGTGAAGGTCGCTGGCAGCATCGCTTCGCGCTGAACTATGTAAAGCGTGGTGGAGACGAATAGAGGATGCAGCAACCACATGCCGGCGCCGATGGCGGCGGCGAGATCGACGCGACGTTGGTCGGCGGTGCTGAAAACCGTGCGACCCAACCGGCGTAGCAACAGCGCCAGCAGCGCGCCGTTGAGCAGGTGGAGGATCAGGTTGGTGCGCTTGAACGGATAGGGATCAGCGGGCCAGTCGTGCGCGTCAAGAAGAAACATCAGCAGGGTCAGGGGCCGTCCGGTGGGGTCGGCCGTACCGGAAGTGAGGTAGCGCCAAAAGGTCGGCCACGTGTCGACGGGGCCGGTGGCGCCCAGCGCCGGTAGATTGCTGTAATCGTCGAACAGAAACGGTCCGTGCAACCCTTCGTGATAGCACGCCCAAACCATGGCCAAGATCGACAGGCCAATCAACGCGGTCAGGTTGGGATATCTGGTCATCCGGGTGGTCTGCAAAAGAAAGGGCCGCACAGGGCGGCCCTTTCTGTTTGAAGCGATACCAAAATTACTGGCGGCAAGACGTCGGCAGGTACTTGCTAGGGACGGTACCGCCCGTGCAATGCCACTCAATGCTGCCACTGTTGGTGACGGCGGAGAAGATCAGCGTCTTGGGGCCAGTGCTGATCGCGGAGTTGGCTTTGACACCACCGTAAGACACGGTAATTTTGCCCACCGCCGTCGCCACGTTCACCTGGCTAACGTACTGCCCCTTGATACTGGTTGCGCTGGCGAGACCGGCGGAACCATTGTTGGAGGGGAAATGGCCAGTGTTGCTGTAGAACTCGGCCATCGCCGTCTTGGCACCATCCGCGAGAACGGAGCCTTCCGACACCTGCGAGCGAACCAGGTAATCCTGGTAGGCCGGGATGGCGATGGCGGCGAGGATCGCGATGATCGCAACCACGATCATCAGTTCGATCAGGGTAAAGCCTTTCTGCATGCTCTTCATGGTGGTTCCTCTTTTGCGATTGGTTAGCTAACCGGTGATGCCCCCTGAGCCCCAGTCCTGGATCCCCCTAGGCAGGATCGGACCCCATCTCGTGGTCAGGAACGACCAGGAAGCTCGCGGCGAAGCGAAGCAGGTTGTGTGCCACTTGCGCCGCTGGTGTATTCCCGCATATCACGGGCATCGAGATTGTGCCTTTCGTCACGTATGGCCGCAAGCGTTGCTGAATCTCGGCTTGCAGGGATTCGTCCATCCTGTGTCATGTCGTCTCAGTGGTTGGCGTGATACGTCAAATTGTGACCAATTGGGTCAGTTCGTGGACGTCCATGGGCCGACAAGCACCTATGTACGGCAGGAAGTCGGAAGATACTTTCGGTCCACCGTGCTGGGCGCGCATGTCCACAAGATGCTGCCTGCTTGAGTGACGGGCGACAGCATCACGTACTTGGTGCTAGGCCGGATGGCATCGTTGGCCTTTGGGCCATTGAACAACACTTTGATGACACCGTTGGTGACATCCACGCTTGATACGTATTGGCCCTTGATCGATACGTTCCTTGCGAGGCCGGCGGATTCGTTGTTCGGTGGAAAACGCCCCGTGTTGGAAACGAAATCCCAATCAGCAGCCTTGGCGCCGCCCGCCAGAACGAACCCTTCGGAGACCTGTGCCCGGATCAGATAGTCCTGATACGCCGGGATGGCGATGGCGGCAAGAATGGCGATGATCGCCACGACGATCATCAGTTCGATCAAGGTGAAACCGGCGGACAGGCGCTGGCGTGACATTGGTGGATTCCCCCTGGAAGTCGCCAGTGGATCAAGCACGTTTTGTACCGAAGTCGAGGACGACGATGTGCTGCCGGTCACGGTTCCGTATCGACCCGCCGGCGCGGGTCGTTTGTACGTTTCCAGGCCAAGGCGTCGCGGTTTCGATCAACGCCTGCCTTGATCTATAAGGCGAGCGAAATCCTCGAAGTCACCGAGGTGGCAGGTGGCGATCGCGTGGACGATGGCCCAGTCGATGGCGTTGTAGCTGTGCACGGCGATGTTGCGGAAACCCACGGCCACGTCGCTTTTTTTGTAGGAGCGCACCTTGTGCGCGATGCCTTTCGCGACGTGACGGAGGGCATCGCGCACAGCGCACAGGGTGCGCTCCTACGGGTTATGGGCGGGCCTGCGCGGGCCTCGTTCACGCGCAAAGCTTGTCCGTGACGTATCGGTTGAGGCTGATGCCTTGTTCCGCTGCCTGCATGGCGAGCGCTTTGTGGCGCTCGGGCGGGATGCGAACCTGGAACTTGCCCGAATAGGACTTGGCGCTTATCGGCTCCGGCGGTGTTTCGCCATTGGCTTCCATGTCGCTGACGGTTTCATCCACCAGACGCACGATGCCCGCCAGCGCCTTCGCCTGGTTGCCGTGCAGCCATGACAGGCCCGGGAACTCGGCGCACAGGCCTACGTATTCGGCGTCTTCCGGGGACCAGATGACGCGGTAGGTGTAGTGACGAGCGTCCATCATTTGTCCTCCAGCTTCTTGATTGCTTGCAGCACTTGCCGTACCTGGTACGGCTTGGCCTTCCCGGCGTCACCTTTCTGGATGTTTACGCGGGGATCGCCATGCCAGGGCGTCTTGTATACGCGATGGCTTGTGCCTTCCTGCCTCGCTTTTCCGAAATGGTGGTCGCAAACCTTGCAGAGGTCGGTATAGGCCACGTTTTTCGGTGCCTGGCGCATCCGTTCGATCAGATCCGTGATCTTGTCCATGCGAGCAATATAGTATCAATAATGATACTGTTCAAGTAGGCCGGTCGTGTATGTTGTTGCCACGGTCATTCAGGAACACGCTCTCGTGAATGCTGTCGCTGCGTTGACCTCGCTCCCCTGCGCGCCGGACCTGCTGTTGCGAAGCTGCGCCTTGCCGTGGCTGTTTCACCGCACAGTTTCGCGGTATGGCGATGGCGGGCATTGCCACTCTGCGGTTTGCTTGCGTTGTGCGCGATGCTCTTCGCCAGCGCGCCGAAAGGCCCCGCGTGTAGAGCCTGTCCCGGACTCGACCCGGGGGCGGGCACCGCCCGCCGGCAGTTCCGGGATGCGACTGCATGTGGGAGGGGCGGTTTCAGCGGGCTATCCAGTTCTCGATGACGAGCCCGGGTACTCGTTCGAACTCTGCGGTGTTGTCGGTTACCAGCACCAAGCCCAGCGCACGGGCGTGCGCAGCAATGAACAGGTCATTCTGGCCGATCGGTTGCCCCAGTCGCGCCAGTTCCGCGCGGATGCTCCCGTAATGCTGGTCGACGGGTTCTTCCAGCGGCAGGATGTCAATTCCTTCCAGGACGGTTTCGACCTGCGTTGCCAGCCTGGCCGAGTGTTTTCGGCAAACGCCGAAGCGCAATTCGGCGGCGACAACGATGCTGGTGCAGAACACCTCTCGCGGCATCGCGGCCAATTGGCGGGAGACGTCACAGCCGGGCTGCCTGATTACGGCCGAGATGATGTTGGTGTCGAGCATGTAGCGCAGCGAGGGCATCTCAGAAGATGTCCTCGTCCGTGCTTGGCATGTCCTCGATAGGCGGGAAAGACTCATTGAGTGGCAGCAGTGTGGGCAGCAGCTCACGCAAATCGCGGCGTCGGGCGATGGGCTCGATCACCAGCCGTCCGCCTTCCTTGCGCAGAATCGCCTCATCACCCGGCAGCTCGAACTCGCGCGGGATGCGCAGAGCCTGATTGCGGCCATTTCGAAACAGGCGCACGTGACGTTGGCTTTCCATGGGGCACCCTCATTGTCGCTGACATATGCCAAGCATATGCCGTGCAACGGAGGGTGTAAAGCGCGATACCTCCATGGTCAGTCACAGGACTTCATACCATGCGCCGGGCGCTGCCCTGCGCGGCTGCACGAGGGCGTGCGCAACCAAGCCAGGGCTTGCCTGCCGCCCGCCTGCGACTTACCGTCAACGTTTCCGCCCGCCTGCAAGGACCCCCCATGAAACCCCTGATAGCTGCGTTGCTTCTCGCCCTGGCCGCGTCCCCTGCCCTGGCGGGCGATGTCGTCGACACCACCTTTGCCAAGGCCCAGGGTCCGCACGCCTTCAACGTGCGTGACCTGGTGATGATGGATCGGGTCAGCGACCCGCAGCTGTCGCCGGATGGGCGCCATGCGGCGTTCAGTGTGCGCAGCACGGATTACGCGGCGAACAAGGGCGTCACCGCGATCTACGTGCTGGACCTGGAGCGCAAGGGTGCGCAGCCGGTGAAGGTGGTGGACAAGGGCTCGTCGGCGCGCTGGTCGGCCGATGGCAAGAGCCTGTATTTCGTGGCGCCGGCGAAGGACGTGGCGCAACTGTGGCGCGTGGACCTGGGTGCGGACCTGTCCCACCCGGCGGCGCCGGTGCAGGTCAGCCATGCGCCGCTGGACATCGTCGATTACAAGCTGGGCCCCGACGGCAAGCAGGTGCTGCTCTCTTACGAGGTGTTCACCGATTGCGCCACACTGGCGTGCACCGAGCAGCGCATCGAGAAGCGCGCGCAGGACAAGGCCAGCGGCACCTTGTACAACAAGCTGTTCGTGCGGCACTGGGATACCTGGGCCGACGGCCGGCGCAACCAGTTGTACGTGGCAGCGTTCAACGCCGATGGCCAGCTGCCGGCGGAGCCGACGCTGCTGAGCCGCGGTATCGACGGCGACATTCCCAGCAAGCCGTTCGGCGATGCCAGCGAGTTCGCCTTCGCGCCGGATGGCAAGAGCGTGTATTTCGACGTGCGCATCGCCGGCACCACCGAGCCGTGGTCGACCAATTTCGACGTTTATCGCGTGCCGGTGGATGGCTCGGCCGCGCCCGTCAACCTCACCGCCGACAACAAGGCGTGGGATGCCTACCCGGTGCCCTCGCCGGACGGCAAGACGCTTTATTACCTGGCGATGAAAACGCCGGGCTTCGAAGCCGACCGCTTCGCCATCACGGCGATGGACCTGGCCACCGGCGCGAAGCACGAAGTCGATCCGCGCTGGGATCGTTCGCCCGGCGGCCTGGCCATTTCCGCCGACGGCAAGACCCTGTATGCCATTGCGGACGACGAAGGCCAGCGCCCGTTGTTCGCGATCGACCCGGCCAACGGCGAGGTGCGCAGCCTGTCCGGCGCCGGTGACGTGAACGCGTTTTCGCTGGCGGCGGGCAAGCTGCTGTTCGCGCGCGACGACCTGAAGCGCCCCGCTGATTTGTACCTGGCCAAGGCCGACGGGCGCGGCCCGAAGCAGGTTACCCATTTCAACGCCGAGGCTCTGAAGAACGCCAGGGTCGGCGACTTCGAGTTCTTCCAGTTCCCGGGCTGGAACGATGAAACCGTGCAGGGCTACGTGGTCAAGCCGGTCGACTACCAGAAGGGCAAGACCTATCCGGTGGCCTTCATCATTCACGGAGGCCCGCAGGGCGCGATGAGCAACGGCTGGAGCTACCGCTGGAACCCGCAGACCTATGCCGGCCAGGGCTTTGCGGTGGTCACCATCAACTTCCACGGTTCCACCGGCTACGGCCAGAAGTTCACCGACTCGATCTCCGGCGACTGGGGCGGCAAGCCGCTGGAGGATCTGAAACTGGGCTGGAAGGCCGCGCTGGACAAGTACAAGTTCCTCGACGGCGACCGCGCCTGCGCGCTCGGCGCCAGCTACGGCGGCTACATGGTGTACTGGATCGCCGGCGTGTGGAACCAGCCGTGGAAATGCCTGGTCGACCACGACGGCGTGTTCGACGCGCGCATGATGTATTACGCCACCGAGGAGCTGTGGTTCGAGGAGCGCGAGAACGGCGGCACGCAATACGACGTGCCGCAGAACTACGAGAAGTTCAACCCGATCGACCACGTCAAGGACTGGCGCGTGCCGATGCTGGTGGTGCATTCGGGCAAGGATTTCCGCATCCCGATCACCCAGGGCCTGGGCGCCTTCACCGCGCTGCAGCGCCGCGGCATCCCCAGCGAGTTCCTCACCTTCCCGGATGAAAACCACTGGGTGCTGAAGCCGCACAACAGCGTGCAGTGGCATGACACGGTGAACGCGTGGTTGAAGCAGTGGACGGCAAAGGACGCACCATCGGGCGCGTCGAAGTAGCGTCGTAGGGCGGGCACTGCCCGCCGACGGTTCCCCGGTACGCCGATGGGCGGGCACTGCCCGCCCCACGCTTCGCTTCGCTTTTGTAGTGCGCGATGCCTTCCATCACGTGACGAAGAGCATCGCGCACAGGGTGCGCTCCTACACAGGTTTGACAGGCTCGTTGGCACGGACGCACCGTCCGGCGCGGCGAAGTAAGCACCGTAGGGCGGGCAATGCCCGCCGGTGACGTCGCGGCACGCCGATGGCGGGCAGTGCCCGCCCTACGATCGAGCCGCATTTTTTGTAGGGGCGCACCGTGTGCGCGATGGTTACACGGGATGGGCAGGTTCGTCGGTGACGAGGCGTTGGAGCAGCTTGCGCACGGGGGCGGGCAGGCCGAGGGTGTCGAGGTCGCTGGTGCTGCACCAGCGCAGTTGCGCTTCGTCGGCAACACGCTGCCGCGCGGTTGCCTGGTCGAACAGCAGCGGCTCGATATTCAATCGGTAATGGCTGAACACGTGGGTGAATGGCGCGAGCGCCTGGGCGTCGTCGATGCGTGCGAGTTGCTGGGCGATGCGCCAGGCGCCATCGGCATCGGCGGCTTCGGGGAGGCTCCACATGCCTGACCACACACCTTGGGGACCACGCCGCTCCAGCAGGATGCGTTGCCGCGTGTCACGCAGCACCAGCATGACCGTGGCGCGGGTGGGGACGGATTTGCCCGCCTTGCGCGTGGGCAATTGCGCAGTGCGGCCTTCGCGGAAGGCAACGCAATCGCCAGCCAGCGGACAGGCATCGCAACGCGGGTTGCTGCGCACGCAGACGGTGGCGCCGAGATCCATGATGGCCTGGGTGTAATCGGCCACGCGGCGCACGGGTGTATGCGCCTCGGCATGCAACCACAGTTGCCTCTCGACCGCGCCGGTGCCGGGGTCGCCGTGGACGCCGTGGTAGCGCGTCAGCACCCGCTTGACGTTGCCGTCGAGGATGGGAAAGCGCAGCCCGTGCGCCTGCGCCAGGATCGCACCGGCCGTGGAGCGGCCGATGCCGGGCAGGGCGGCGAGGGCGGCGAAGTCGCGCGGCAGTTCGCTGTCGTGTTGCGCCACGCAGATCTGCGCGGCGCGATGCAGGAAGCGCGCGCGACGGTAGTAGCCGAGGCCCGACCACAGCGCGAGCACGGTGTCCTCGTCGGCGTTGGCCAGGTCGCGCAAGGTCGGCAGGGCGGCCACGAAGCGCTCGAAGTAGGCAAGCACGGTGGCGACCTGGGTCTGTTGCAGCATCACTTCGGACAGCCACACGCGGTAGGCGTCGCGCTGGCCCGGCGAAGTCTCCGACTGCCACGGCAGATCCTTGCGGCCGTGCCGGTCGAACCAGTGCAGCAGGCGTGCGGCCACGTCGGTATTCGCCATGGACCCTGATCTACTTCGCGGTCGCGGCGGCAGGCGTCGCGCTGCTGGACACGGTCGCCGGCACGTTGTCGCCGGCCCGCAGGGTCAGCCCTTCCACGCGCACGCCACCGGCGTCGATGCTGTCGAACTCGGCGTGTCCGCTGCCGGGCGGCACACCGAGTTGCGGTGCCTGCGGATCGCCCAGGCGACCCCACCAGCGCGCCAGTGCCAGCGGCGGCAAGCGCAGGTCGGCGTGGTTGCCGGGGCCGTCGAGTTTCAGCGCCAGCAGCAGCGGGTTGTCCTGGTTGGCGGGCGTGAGCGTCAGTGACAGGTCGTACTGGCCCGCGCCGGTGCGGTCGAGCTTGCCGGCCAGGCTGGCCGCGGCATCGGCTGCGCCGTGCCAGTGCGCGCGGCCGTTCAGCGCCAGCGTCACCGCATCTTCCTGCGCCAGGTGCAGGCTGATGTTGTCCAGTTGCAGGGCGTTGCCCTGGATGCGCGGCGTCGCCGACAGGTGCAGCTGCCACGGCTTGCCGGCGACGAAGGCGTTGATGCTGAGCGGAAACGGCTGCCCGGAAACGAGGCTGCCGGCCCTGATCGAGACGTTGTCCAGCAAGACTTCATTGCCGCGCACCACGCTGCCGTGGGTGATTTCCACGCCGGTGTCGATGCGCGGGATGTTGAGCGGCGCCTGCTGTGTCTGCGCCGGCAGCGCGGCCATCCATGCCTGCAGGGCATCGAGGTCGACGCGCGGCGAGTCGATCTCCAGTTGCGAGATCACGGCGGGCCCGCCGAACAGGGTGTGCCACGGCAGCACCAGCCGGCCGCGCGCGGCGAGCAGGATCGGTGCGCTGGCGCCTTGGGCGTTGAGCGTGATACCACGCAGGTCCAGCGCCGGCCGCGGGAACAGGCTGGGGCTGGCGGGGCTGGCCAGGTTCAACTCCAGCCCGGCGGCGCGCGCCTGGCTCTGCAGCATGGCGGTGAAGCGGTCGGGCTGCAGCAGCAGGTAGACGGCGGCCACCACGACGAGCGTGGCCGCCACGACCACACCGCCGAGCACCGTTGCGATCAGGCGCAGTCGGCGCGACACCGGATCAGCCCCGCCAGCCGGCGTCAGCCATGGTCTCGAACCTGGCCGAGGTTGGCGGGCAGCAGGCCGTCGACGAAGGCTTCGGCCTCGAACGCGCGCAGGTCGGTGGCGCTTTCGCCCAGGCCCACGAAACGGATCGGCAGGCCGAACTCGCGCGCCAGCGCAAACACCACGCCGCCCTTCGCGGTGCCGTCGAGCTTGGTCACCACCAGGCCGGTGACGCCCACGATCTGGCGGAACTGGCGCACCTGGTTGACCGCGTTCTGTCCGGTGGTGCCGTCGATCACCATCAGCACTTCATGCGGTGCGTCGGCGTCGAGTTTCTTCAGCACGCGGGCGATCTTGCCCAGTTCGTCCATCAGGCCACCCTGGGTGTGCAGCCGTCCGGCGGTGTCGGCGATCAGCACATCCATGTGGCGCGAACGCGCGGCCTGCAGGGCGTCGAAGATCACGCTGGCCGAATCGGCGTCCTGGCCCTGCGAGATCACCGGCACCGCGTTGCGCTCGCCCCAGGTCTTGAGCTGCTCGACCGCGGCGGCGCGGAAGGTGTCGCCGGCAGCCAGCATCACCGCGTGCTTTTCGTCGCGCCACCTGCGGGCCAGCTTGCCGATGGTGGTGGTCTTGCCGGCGCCGTTGATGCCGACGACCAGCACCACGAAGGGTTGTCTGTCGCGTACGTCCAGCGGCTGCTCGACCGGCTTGAGCAGCTCGATCAGCGCCTGGCGCAAGGCCGCCAGCAAGGCCGCGGCGTCGGCGAACTCGCGTTTGTGCATGCGCTTGCGCAGGCCATCGACCAGCGCGCTGCTGGCTTCGACGCCGACGTCGGCGGTGATCAGCACGGTTTCCAGCTCGTCGAGCAGGTCGTCGTCGAGCTTCGGGTTGCGCACGAACAGCGAACCGAGGCTGCGCGAAAACACGCTGCCGGACAGGCGTTCGCGCCAACTGCGCTTCGGCGGCGCTTGGGCGGGTTCTTCCGCCGGCGCCACGAAGCGCTCGGTGTCGCGGCGGATGTCCTCGGCCGAGGGCATTTCCGCCAGCGCCTCGCGCAGGCCCGATGCCACGGCTTCCGGCAGGCCCGCGTCGACCGCCGCATCCGGCGCGGCAGGCGGCACTTCCTTGCCGTGGGCATCCGTCTCGGCGGATTTTTTCTTCCAGAACTTGAGCATGGCCGGGGCGATTCAAAGACAATGGCCGGCATGCTAACACCCCGACCCGTACTCCCAGCTGAGGGCCCGCGCGCGTGAGTGGCGGGCGAAAACCGTCGCCTGGCCAGGTGCGCATCATCGGCGGCAACCTGCGCAATTCGCGCCTGCGGGTGCCGGAACTGCCCGGCTTGCGGCCGACCCCGGCGCGCGTGCGCGAGACCGTGTTCAATTGGCTGGCGCCGATGATCGCCGGTGCGCGCTGCCTGGACCTGTGCGCCGGCACCGGCGCGCTGGGCATCGAGGCGTATTCGCGCGGCGCAGCCAGCGTGCAGTTCGTGGAGCGCGACGCGCAGGCGGCGCAGGCGCTGCGCGCGAACCTGGCGCGGCTCAAGCTGACGTCCGCGGTGGTCACCACCGCGGAGGCGGCGACTTTCCTGCGCGGTCCGGCGCAGCCTTGCGATCTGGTCTTCCTCGACCCGCCGTTCGCGCTCGACCTGTGGGCACCGTTGGCCGCGCAGTTGGAAGCGGGCGGCTGGCTGGCGGCGCAGGCACTGATCTACGTCGAATCGCCCCGCGCCGGTGTCCCCGGGCTGCCGCCGAACTGGTCGTTGCATCGCGAGGGACAGGCCGGCGAGGTACGTTTTGCGCTCTATCGGCGTTCGCTTCCGTTAAGCTAAGGGTCACACCGTCGTCGGCGACTGCATGCCTTCCGTGAGAAAAAATCTGGGGAATCCCCGCCTGGCCATCTATCCGGGCACTTTCGACCCGATCACCAACGGCCATGCCGATCTGGTGACGCGCGCCGCGTCGCTGTTCGACCGGGTGATCGTGGCAGTGGCGGACAGTTCCACCAAGGGGCCGCACTTCAGCATCGGCGAGCGGGTGGCGCTGGCGCGGCTGGCGCTGGCCGACCTGCCCAACGTGGAGGTGCGCGGCTTCGATTGCCTGCTGGCGACCTTCATCGGGCAGGTGGGTGCCGGGGTGATCATCCGCGGGCTGCGGGCGGTGTCGGATTTCGAGTACGAATTCCAGCTGGCCAGCATGAATCGGCATCTGATCCCGCAGGCGGAGACCTTGTTCCTGACGCCGGCCGAAGAATACAGTTTCATCTCCTCGTCACTGGTGCGCGAAATCGGCCGCCTCGGCGGGGACATCTCCGGCTTCGTGCATCCGGCCGTGCAACAGGCGATGCGCCAGCGCTGGCAGAAGTCGCTTCATCCATCCAACCAGCAACCCGAAGCAGAAGGTGATGACCATGCGTAAATTCGTTCTCATTGCGGTTGTCGCGCTGAGCGCTTGCCTGGGCCTGAGTGCCTGCAACAAGCAGGGCGACGACCAGCAGGCCCAGGAACAGGTGCAGAAGGCGCCCAAGCCCACCGACGTCAATGACGCCAAGGGCTGGAATGCCTATCTCGGCCAGTTGGTGCAGGCCAACCTGCAGGGCATGAAGGCGCCGCAGCCGTATGCCTACATGGTCACCCCCGGCCTGACTGAGGACCAGCAGGCGCAGAACGCGCGGCAGTTGCAGGGCGTGCAGGACACCGTCGCCCGCGGCGTGCTGCCGGGCAACCTGCTTGCCTTCGGCGGCCCCAGTTCCGCGGCGACCTCCGAGTTCGTGATCGACGCGTTCAAGAACGCCAACCCCGGCTCGTTCAAGGACGTGATCGTGGTGTTCATCGGCGACAAGGCCGACGAGCAGAAAGTGACCGACGCGCTGAAGCCCACCGGGGCGACATTCCGTTTCGTCGAAATGTGATGAGGCGGGAGTGAGAAACGAGGAGTGAGAAATGAGAGAGAGCATGGCGAGGTCCTGCCTTCTCTCGTTTGGCACTCCTCTTCACTCACTCCTGGCTTGCCCTCATGTCGCTCAAGATCCTCGACTCCTGCGTCAATTGCGACGTTTGCGTACCGGCGTGCCCCAATCAGGCAATTTCGCTGGGCGAGGAGTACTACGTGATCGACCCGGCGCTGTGCACCGAGTGCGTGGGCCATCACGACGAGCCGCAGTGCGTGGAGGTGTGCCCGGTGGAGTGCATCATCGGCGACCCCGACCATGTCGAATCTCCGGCCCAGCTTGAGTTGAAGTATCGACACCTGATGAGCAAGGAGTCCGTGGCATGAGCATCTCCTTCGATTGGCGCGCGCTGGCGCTGGGTCTGTTGCTGAGCGGTACCGCCGGCCTTGCGCCGGCGGCTTCGGCGAAGCAGGCGCCGCCGGCCGCGCCCGCCGCGCAGCGGCCGGGCCATGCGGCGATCGCCAGCGCGAATTTCCTGGCCACGCGCGCCGGCCTGGAGGTGTTGCGCAAGGGCGGCAACGCGTTCGATGCGGCGGTGGCGGTGGCTTCCACGTTGTCGGTGGTGGAACCGGAGAGCTCGGGCATCGGCGGCGGTTTCATGGCCGTGCTGCACCGCGCCAGCGATGGCCGCAACCTGTTCATCGACGCCCGCGAGACGGCGCCGGCGGCGGTCGATCCGAAGGATTACCTGAAACCCGACGGCAGCCCCAACCGCGATACCGCATTGACCGGCCCGCTGTCCGCCGGCATCCCCGGCGAGCCGGCCGGGCTGGCGCTGCTCGCGAAGGATTACGGGCGGTTGTCGCTGCAGCAGTCGCTGGCGCCGGCGATCCGCATCGCGCGCGACGGCTTCGTTCCCGATCCGCGCCTGCATGGCGCGATCGTCTCCGAGCAGAAATCGCTCGCGCGCTGGCCCGCCTCGGCCGCGAAGTACCTGGTGAACGGGCAGCCGCCGGCCGAGGGCGCCACCTGGCGCGATCCGGACCAGGCCCGCACGCTGGAGGCGCTCGCGCGCCATGGCCACGATGGTTTCTATCGCGGCGAGACCGCGCGCAAGCTGGTCGACGCGGTGCGTGCGGCCGGCGGCAACTGGACGCTGGCCGACCTGGCCGCGTACCAGGCGAAAGAGCGCACGCCGATCAGCGTCGACTACCGCGGCTACCAGGTCATCACTGCGCCGCCGCCGTCTTCCGGCGGCGTGGCGATCGCCGAGATCCTCAACATCCTGTCCGGCTACGACCTGACGAAGATGGATGCCGCCACGCGCGTGCATTACGTCGTCGAGGCGATGCGGCGGGCGTTCCGCGACCACAACGATTACCTGGGCGACCCGGATTTCGTGAAGATGCCGCTGGACATGCTGCTGTCGCCGTACTACGCCGACGGCCTGCGCCAGAGCATCCTGCCCGACCGCGCGACGCCCTCCTCGATGCTGCCGCGCGCCGAGCCGGCCGATGCGGGCATGCACACCACGCATTTCTCCATCATCGACGCCGACGGCAACATGGCCGCGGTGACGCTCACCGTCAACACCACGTTGGGCTCGAAGTTCGTCGCCGCCGGCACCGGCGTGCTGCTCAACAACGAGATGGACGACTTCGCTCTGGTGCCGAACAAGCCGAACGTCTACGGTCTGCTCGGGAGCAAGGCAAATGCGCCGGTGGGCGGCAAGCGCATGTTGTCGTCGATGTCGCCCAGCATCGTGATCGGGCCGGAGCGCACCATGGTGATCGGCTCGCCCGGCGGCTCCACCATCATCACCCAGGTGCTCGAAGGCATCTTGCATTTCATCGACGGGCAGGGCGCGCAGCAGATCGTGGCGCACAAGCGCTTCCATCATCAGTACCTGCCCGACGTGGTCATGACCGAGCCGCAGGCATTCGATGCGGGCACCGAGGCGGCCTTGACGAAAATGGGCTACGTCCTGAAACAGCGCGAGCCGTGGGGGTTCATGAACGTGGTCACCTGGGATCGCAAGACCAACCAGCTCGACGCTGCCAGCGACCCGCGCCGACCGTCGGGCCTGGGCCAAGTGCAGTAGGCGCCGGCATGGAGCATTCCGCCTTGCATCCCGCCTGCCCGTCGCCGCCGGTGCGGTGCGCCTGATGGAGCTGGGCAAGGGCATGTCCTGGCGCCTGCTGGCATTGAACGTCATCGGCGCCCTGCTGGTGATCGCCGGCATCGGCCTGGAGGCGCTCAACGCCAGCAGCCTGATCGATTTCCGCCAGGCGTCCGTCCGGCACGGCGGCGAGGCGATCGAACTGGGCGCGGATGCGCTGCCGCAACCCGGCCAGCACGGCTACATGGCACGCCTGGCCGGGACGCCACGCGTGGTCGAGGCGCCGCACGACCCGGAGTTCAACCAGACCGCCAATACACCCGTGCTGGTGCGGCATGTCGAGATGTTCCAGTGGCGGGAGATCAGCATCGGCGGCAGCGTCCACTACGAACTGGACTGGGTCGACCAGCCGGTGGATTCCAGTCGGTTCCGCGACGCCCGCGGGCACGCCAATCCCGGCCGTTTCCCGATCGAAAGCAAGCAGTTCGACGCTGGATTGGTGCAGATGGGCGGCTTCAAGCTCGGCCGCGTGCTGGTGCACGCCTTGCCCGGTTCGGAACTGATCGAACCCGACCCGGCGGCGCTGCCGCAGAACCTTGCCGTCACCTTCAGCCGTTATCAGGATTACCTGGTGACCAGCGCCCATCCCGGCGATCCGCGCCTGGGCGACCTGCGGGTGAGCTGGAGCGCCGTGCCGCTGCAGCAGGTCACCATCGTGGCACGCCTGGATGGCGCCCGGCTGGAAGCGGCCGCCGATGCTCCCGACGGCAAGGGCTACCAGGTGCAGGTCGGCGACGTGCCCTTGCTGGCGCTGTTTCCCGACCTGCCGGTGCCGCCGCAACACGTGACGCTGTGGCGGGTTCTCTCCGTGCTGCTGGCGGCGCTGGGCGCACTGGCGCTGCTCGCGGCCCAGGGGCGCCGCCGTGACCCGCTGCTGGCGCTGGGCCTGGGTTCGATCGGCGTGGGCGCCGTCGCCAGCGTGTTGTGGCTGGGGGGCGAGAACGCCCACGTGCTGGGCGGCTGGGTGGTGGTGACCCTGGTCGGCGTGGCGCTGTCGGTCTGGTGTCTGCGCCGGCAAGATCACTGACTTGGACCCGTTCACCCTGGGCGCAGGCCGAAGGCCGCACGCGGAGAATGGCCATGGACAGCCACAGTCCTGAGGAGCGAGGAAGTCGAAAGGCACGCCGGCGACGGGCTTCCCGATAGGCGCCGCTTCGACTCCGCCCGCTGCGCGGGCTACGCTCAGCGCGAGCGGTCGGACATCACGGACTGCTTTTCTGCACCGTCGTGCTCGATGAACCACAGCCCCGCGAACAGCTTCGGGTCGATCGAGTAGCCCTCGGCCGCGCGCGCGAACAGCCAGGCGCCGGCCTCGCGCCGCGGCACCTCGTGCACCACGATGTTCTCCGTCTCGTCGCCGCCACCAGGGCCGATCTTCTGCAGGTCGCGCGCGCGCACGAAGGCGATCATCTCGGTGCTCATGCCCGACGACGACGGGCCGCGGTGGATGAACTCCACGCTGGCGCAGCGGTAGCCGGTCTCCTCCTCCAGTTCGCGTTGCGCCGCCACCAGCGCGCTTTCGTCGGCCTGGTCGGCCAGGTCGCCGACCAGGCCGGCCGGCATCTCGATCGTGTTCTGCAGGATCGACACGCGGTACTGCTCGACGAACAGCACGCGGTCTTCCGGAGTCACCGCCACGATGATCACCGCGCCCGCCGGATTGTTGCGCTCGGCGTACTCCCAGCGGCCGCGTTTGCGCAGACTCAGCCAGCGACCCTCGTACAGGGTTTCCACCGGTGCGCCGGCGTCGGCGGGAATGGGGTGGGCGGTGTCGTTCATCGGTGCTCGCAGGTCCGGGCTGAAACATCCATGGTGGCCCGTCGGGCGTGCCGCGACAAGCGATCAGCTCAGATCGCCAGCGCGCGCAGGCGGCTGCGGGTCAGCGGGCCGAAGCGCAACTGCTCGCACAACGCATCGAGCTGATCGACCGGGCGAGGCCGGCGCTGCAGGAGGTCGACTTCGCCGGCGCCGGGAGCGTCCAGCGCGATCCGGGTCAGCCGGCGGCACATGCGTGCCTGTTCGGCATGCTGGCGCAGCCGCGCCGCGCAACTGGCCGCGCCACGAAGGCGCAGGAAGGCCACTTCGTCGATGCGTTCGAGCAGGGCATCCAGGCTGCCGAAGTGGGCGAGCAGGGCCGCGGCGGTCTTGGCGCCGATGCCGGGCACGCCGGGGATGTTGTCCACCGCGTCGCCGCACAGCGCGAGATAGTCGGCGACCTGGTGCGGATGCACGCCAAGCTTGTCGTGGACGCCGGCCGGCCCCCAGCGCAGGTTGCGGGCGTAATCCCACTGCTCGTCGTGCTCGCCCAGCAGTTGGCCGAAGTCCTTGTCCGCCGACACGATCACGCTGCGCCAACCCAGCGCGCGCAGGTTCCACACCGTGCTGCCGATCAGGTCGTCGGCCTCGTATTCGTGGTCGATCATCAGGTGCACGCCGAGCGCTTCGGTGAGCGCCCGGCACTGCACGAACTGCCGTTCCAGGTCCGGCGGCGGCAGCTCGCGGTTGGCCTTGTAGGCCGGGTAGATCGTGTTGCGGAACGAGCTGGTCAGCGAGGCGTCGAACGCCACCGCGACATGCTCCGGTCGCGCCCGCTCCAGCAGCTCGCACAGGAAGCGCGCATAGCCGTGCACGGCGTTTACCGGATGACCGTCGACGTCGTGGAACTCGTCCGGCATCGAGTGCCAGGCGCGGAACACGTACAGGCTGCCGTCGACGAGATGGGCAGTGGGAAGATGGACGTCCGGACGTCCGTCTGGCGAGCTGGTCATGGCGTCCATGTGGTGAGCAGGTCGGCCAGCGCCGGTCGGTCGCGGTCGGGAACCTCGACCTGCGGCGTGCCCAGGTGGACGAAGCCGACCACGTGCTCGTCGGCGTCCAGGCCCAGCAGTGCGGCGACTTCGCGGTCGTAGGCGGCCCAGCCGGTCAGCCATTGCGCGCCGTAGCCAAGCGCGAAGGCACCGAGCAGGATGTTGTAGGCCACGTTGCCGGTGCACAGCTTCTGCTCGATTTCCGGCACCTTGCTGTCGGGGTCGATGCGTGCGACCACGGCCACCACCAGCGGCGCGAAGGTGTAGCGGTGGCGCTCCTTCTCCAGCTTGGCGCCGATCATCGCCGGGTTGTTGCGGATACCGATCGCGGTCACCTGTTCGCCGAACGCCAGCTTGGCCTCGTCGCGCAGCAGAATCAGCCGGAACGGCACCAGCTTGCCGTGATCGGGCACGCGGATGGCCGCTTCGAGCAGGGTGTGCAGCGTGGCGTCATCCGGCGCCGGCTCGCCGAGCTGGCGTGCGGGGACGGAATGGCGTTGCTGCAGCAGGGAAAGCGCGTTGGTCATGGGGTGGTTCGACGGGGCGGAACGCTCCATCCTAGCTGGCGGGTCGCCAAGGTGCGAACCGTCGAACGTAGGGCGGGCACTGCCCGCCGGCATTCTGCTTCGCGACGGCGTGACGGGAAGCGGCGGGCAGTGCCCGCCCTACGCTATTTCCACACAACCTCTCAAGCTCGCAGCGGCAGCTTGAACGAGCCGGGCAGCAGCGCGGCCACGCTGGTTTCGCGGATGGCGCCGGTGAGGTTGGCCAGCAGCACCGGGGTAGCCTCGTCACACAATTCGGCCATCACCTGGCGGCAGGCGCCGCAGGGCGTGACTGCCTCCGGGGTATCGGCGACCACCGCGATGGCAGCGAAATCGCCGGGTCGGCAACCGGCGGCGACCGCACTGAACAGGGCCGTGCGTTCGGCGCAGTTGCACAGGCCGTAGGCGGCGTTCTCCACGTTGCACCCGCCGAACGTCCGGCCGTCACGGGTCAGTACCGCGGCACCCACGTGGAAGCGGGAATACGGCGCGTAGGCGTGTTCGCGCGCGGCGCGCGCCAGCGTGAGCAGGTCATCCAGGGCGGGGGGGCTTGCGGGCATCGTGATCTCCGGTGATGACCCCGGCGCTGCGTGCAGCGCGATCCGGCGGGCCAGCTTACTCTCGTGCGCGCGCCCGGATCAAAGCCAACTGCCGCTAAGATGGCAGGAACATTCCACGGGGATCGCACCATGCCTGTCACCATTGCCGCCTTGCGAGAGACTGCCGCCGGTGAGCGGCGCGTGGCGATCACTCCGGAGATGGCGAAGAAGCTGCGCGGCAAGGGGCTGCGCGTGCTGCTGGAGCACGACGTCGGGCGCGCGGCCGGCTTTCCCGACCAGGCCTATGCCGACGCCGAGTTTGCCGATGCCAGCGACGTGCTGGCGCAGGCCGACGTGCTGGCGTGCGTGTTGCCGCCCGAGGACGCGGTGTTCTCCAGCCTGCGCGAGGGCAGCGTGGTCGTCGGCCAGTTGCGGCCGTACGGCGCCGCCGAGCGCATCGCCGCGCTGACCGCGCGCAAGCTGACCGCGTTCTCGCTGGAGCTGCTGCCGCGCACCACGCGTGCGCAGGCGATGGACGTGCTCAGTTCGCAGGCGGCGGTGGCCGGTTATCGGGCCATGCTGATCGCGGCCGAGGCGTCGCCGAAGTTCTTTCCGATGCTGACCACCGCGGCCGGCACGATCCGGCCGTCGAAGGTGCTGGTGATCGGCGCCGGCGTGGCTGGGCTGCAGGCGATCGCCACCGCGCGCCGGCTCGGCGCGCAGATCGAGGGTTACGACGTGCGCCCGGAAACGCGCGAGCAGGTGGAATCGCTGGGCGCGAAGTTCCTCGACCTGGGTGTCAGTGCCGCCGGCAGTGGCGGCTATGCACGCGAGCTGTCGGCGGAGGAACGCGCCGCGCAGCAGCAGGCGCTGGCGAATCACCTGAAGTCGTTCGACGTGGTGGTGAGCACCGCGGCGGTGCCAGGTCGGCCGGCACCGAAGATCCTCACCACCGCGATGGTCGAGGGCATGAAGCCCGGCGCCCTGATCGTCGACCTCGCCGCCGAGGGCGGCGGCAACTGCGAGCTGACCCGTCCCGGCGAGCACGTCGAGCATGGCGGCGTGACGATCATCGGGCCGCTGAACCTGCCGGCCGGCGCGCCGCTGCATGCCTCGGAGATGTACGCGCGCAACGTGTACAACTTCGTCGAGCTGCTGCTGCACGACGGTGCGCTGAAACCGGATTTCGACGACGAGCTGCTCGCCAGGAGCTGCCTGGCGCACGCCGGGGAGACCCGCTTCCAGGGCTGATGGCCGCGGTCATCCGCGGCCCGGCGTGAGTTACCGGGGCGGATGCCCGGTGCCGGTGCCGCCGTCGCGGTCGTGCTGCTGGATTCGCTGCTGCCGCTGCTCGGGCGACAGCTGGCGCCATTCGCGTTTCAGCTGTTCGCGCTGCGCGGGAGGCAGGCTCTGGAAGCGCTCGAAGCTGCGGTGCACGCGCTGGCGTTCTGCCGGCGACATCTCGCGGAACCGGTGCTCGTTGGCGCGCGCCTGACGGCGCTGCTCCGGCGTCATCTGCTGCCAGTGGACGATGCGCTGGCGGATCTCCTCGCGGCGCTCGGGTGGCAGCGTGGTCCAGTACCGGGTGCGGTGCAGCAGGTGCGCCTGCTTGCGTGGCGACAGCTGATCCCATTCGTCCTTGAGCGGCGCCAGCATCTCGCGCTGGCTCGGTGCCAGGCCGTTCCACGGGGTGCGTGCAGGCGCGTCCGCGCTCGCCGGTGGCGGCGTGGGCGTTTGCGCGCACAGCGGCGTGGCCGCGACCCCGAGCAGGGCGGCAAGCAACAGCGACAAAAGGGAAGGCAGCGGCTTGTTCATGGGGTCAGCGTGAGGTCGGGTGCCGGTCGTTGGCGGCGAGCCAGGCGTAGAAATCGAGGTTCTGGTACAGGCCCGGATCGACCTGCTCGGCGTCGGGCGGCAGCTCGTTGTCCACGTCCTGCGGGGCGCTGCTGGCCGCCTGGTTCGCCGATGGCGCGTGCGCGTGCGGCAGCGGTTGCCACACCATCATTACCGCCAACGCCATGGCCGCCAGCGCGCCGGTGGGGATCAGCCAGCGCACCGCCTGACGCTGCGGTGCGGTTGACGGCTGCAGCGCTTCGCGACGGGCGGCGCGCAGCCGCGCGGTCGTGCTCGCGTCAAGATGGTGTGCGGCCTCGCGCCACAGCTTGTGCGCGCGCCGTTCGATCGGTTCGTGCTCGTGCTCGGGCGAGTTCATCGCCAATCCTCCAGTTGGTCGCGCAGCTGATGCATGGCGCGCGACAGATGGGTTTTCACGCTGCCTTCGCCGCAGCCCATGGCGCGTGCGGTCTCCGCCACGTCAAGCCCTTCCAGCATGCGCAGGATGAACGCCTCGCGCTGGCGCCTGGGCAAGCGCTGCACCGCCGCGGCCATGTCCGCGTACGACTGCGCGTCGTGCAGCCGGCCCAGCGGGTCCTTGCCCGGGTCGGCCGGCTCCCACACGGGCAGCTCGTCGCCGCCGTCGTCATGCCCGCCGCCGAGCCAGCCGACCACGATCGAGCGCACCTTGCGCCGGCGCTGCAGGTCCACGATGCGTCGACGCAGGATGCCCCAGAACAGCGGCGCCCATTCCGCGGCCGGCTTGTCGCGATAATGCCGTACCAGTCGCAGCATGGCGTCCTGCACCGCGTCCATGGCGTCCTCGCGATGGCGCAACTGCAGCTCGGCCATGCGGAACGCGCGGCGCTCCACGTCGGCCAGGAACGCATCCAGCGTGGCCGGCACCGCGCGCGCAGCGCCCGGCTCGCCCGCGGCGAGCAGGTCGGCCTCGAGCATGCCGGCGGCGGCATTCACGGCCGACGCTCCGCTGCCATCGGTGATGTCATCGACGGGCTCCATCGGTGGTTCCTGCCTGTTCAACGCGGCAGGCCCGCCAGGGTTGACCGCCTGCGCGAGTCGCGCGGCGCCGTGCGCCGATCGGCGGCCCGGCCTCGACGCACGCCGGGCTTCCCGTATGATGCAGGTTCGGATGCATCCTGGCGGGCGGCTCTCACGGGGGATGGGCTCATGATCGACGGTTTCCTGGCGCTGTACATCTTCATGCTGGCCGCCTTTACCGGCTATGAAATCATCGCGCGGGTGCCGGTGATCCTGCATACGCCGCTGATGTCCGGTTCCAACTTCGTGCACGGCATTGTGCTGGTCGGGGCGATGATTGCGCTAGGCCACGCGAACACACCGTTCGAGATCGCGATCGGCTTCATCGGCGTACTGCTTGGTGCGGGCAACGCCGCCGGCGGCTACGTGGTGACCGAGCGGATGCTGGAAATGTTCAAGTCCAGCAAGCCGGACGCCGGCAAGGGGGCCAAGTGATGAGCTGGCTGCCCACCGTCATCAAGGCCTGCTACTTCCTCGCCGCGCTGCTGTTCATCCTGGGCCTGAAACGCATGAGTTCGCCGCGCACCGCGCGTGGCGGCATCGTGTGGGCCGGTTACGGCATGGTGCTGGCGGTGCTGGCCACGTTCTTCCTGCCGGACATGCACAACCGCGGGCTGATCCTTGCCGCGGTGCTGATCGGCGTCAGCGCCGCGTGGTGGACCGGCCGCCGCGTGGCAATGACCGCGATGCCGCAGATGGTGGCGCTGTACAACGGCATGGGCGGCGGCGCGGCGGCGGCGATCGGCGCGGTCGAGCTGATCGGCTACGCGCGTTCGTCGGGACTGCTGCACGCGGTGCCGGATACCTCGCCGCTGCGGCCCGAAGCCTGGGCGGTGAACGGCCTGCCGCCGGCGCTGTCGCCGACCGAACTGGCGCTGGGCGTGCTCGGTGCGCTGATCGGCGCGGTGAGCTTCTCCGGTTCGCTGGTCGCGTTCGCCAAGCTGCAGGGCTGGATGGACAAGCGCTTCGTGTTTCCCGGCCAGCGCGCGGTGAATCTGTTGCTGCTCGCCGCGGCGGTGGTGGTCGGCGTGCTGCTCGCCACCGGGCATGCCAGCCCGGCGCTGATCGCGGCGTTCTTCGCGCTGGCGCTCGCCTTCGGCCTGATGATGACGCTGCCGATCGGCGGCGCCGACATGCCGGTGGTGATCTCGCTGTACAACGCGTTCACCGGCCTGGCGGTGTCCTTCGAGGGTTTCGTGCTGGGCAACGAGGCGATGATCATTGCCGGCATGGTGGTCGGCGCGGCGGGTACCTTGCTGACCCAGTTGATGGCCAAGGCAATGAACCGCTCGATCGGCAACGTGCTGTTCGGCAGCTTCGGCGCGGCCGGCGGCGAGGCGCAGGCGATCGAGGGCGCGCAGAAGCCGATCGACGCCGCCGACGCGGCAGTGATGATGGCCTACGCCGAGCGCGTGGTGATCGTGCCCGGCTACGGCCTGGCGGTGGCGCAGGCGCAGCACAAGGTGTGGGAGTTCGCGCAACTCCTGATGAAGCGTGGCGTGAAGGTGAAGTTCGCGATCCACCCGGTCGCCGGTCGCATGCCCGGCCACATGAACGTGCTGCTGGCCGAGGCCGGCGTGCCGTACGACCTGATCGCCGACATGGACGACATCAACCCGGAGTTCGCCACCACCGACGTGGCGCTGGTGATCGGTGCCAACGACGTGGTCAATCCGGTAGCCAAGACCGACCCGGCCTCGCCGATCTACGGCATGCCGATCCTGGACGTGGTGAACGCGAAGCAGGTGATCGTGATCAAGCGCGGCAAGGGCACCGGCTTCGCCGGCATCGAGAACGCGCTGTTCTACGCCGACAACACCCGCATGCTGTACGGCGACGGCCAGGCGGCGGTGGGCGAGCTGGTCAACGAGGTGAAGGCGATCGACGGCTGAGGCCGCCTCGCTGCATGCCGTAACGGGCACGGCCCGCCGGCTCTTGCTTCGCGGAATGAAAGGCGGCGGGCGGTGCCCGCCCTAGGTGTTCTTCACGGGTGGGAGTGAACGCCGTTGGCGGGAGGCCAGCCACCCGGCCAGCAGCATGGCCAGCAAGGTCCAGATGAAATCGGCGGGGGTCAGGCCCATGCGCGCCAGCTGCCACAGCATGCCGATGCCGGCGGTGCGCATCGCCTCGATCAGGTCCAGGCCCATGCTGCCCGCGACCTTCACGCCGGCGATCAGCAGGTTGACGTAGATCGCCGACAACGCGGTGGCGCCGGCGGCCAGCAGCAGCGCGCCGATGCCGGGGCGATGCACGCCGGCGCGGATGACCCACGCCAGCATGACGCCGATCGGCACCACCAGCCAGGGCAGGGGATGGCGCGAGTACAGCGCCACCACCATCCACGCGGCGCCGGCGGCAAGCCCCAGCATGGCGGCGCTGAACAGCGCAAACAGCAGGGCCGGCACGCTGCGCGCCCTCATTGGTGGCGTCCCGCCAGGTGGGTGCAAGGCATCGCTTGATCCGTCGGCAAAGCGGCCATCATACCGTGCGTTGTGCGCCGGGACGGGCGGGCAAAACGTCGCCTCATCTCCCGCCGGGCTGATCTGGAACAAGCGGTCGCGCGTCGCGGGCGGCATAATGGGCACTTCGGTACGGCATGTGGCCGCGCCTGTGGATACGGGAAAGTCGTTGGCATGAGTGGTTTCAGTCTGAGCAGCGAACCGGTCACCCTGGTGCGCGATTGCAGCGCCGTGATGGTGCCGCAGGGCGAGGTGGTGACGTTGCCCGCGGGCCAGATCGGCTACATAACCCAGGCCCTCGGCGGCAGTTTCACCGTCTACGTCGAGGGCAACCTGTTCCGCGTGGCCGGCGACGATGCCGATGCGCTGGGCAAGGATCGGCCGGTGCCGATCGAAGTGCCGCCGGACGCCACCGATGCCGACGTGGAGAAGCTTGCCTGGGACCAGTTGCGCACGGTGTTCGACCCGGAGATCCCGGTCAACGTGGTCGATCTCGGGCTGGTCTACGACCTGAGCATGGAGCACGGCGAATCCGGCGAACGCAAGGTCTACGTCAAGCTCACCCTCACCGCGCCCGGTTGCGGCATGGGCGACATCCTGGTGGACGACGCGCGCACCAAGCTGGAGATGATCCCCACCATCTCCGAGGCCGACGTGGACCTGGTGTTCGACCCGCCGTGGAACCACTCGATGATGTCCGACGAGGCGAAGCTGGAAACCGGCATGCTCTGAACGGCGCGAGGTCGGTGTCGGAAAATCTTGCGTCGCGCTGACGCGCAGGAACAGTTCGGTACCATCGCGCCCGCAGCGCTCGTCGATGGACTTTCGCGTTCGCGAAAGTGACCACGGACAAGCCATCCGAAAGCTTCCGAAGCATCCGCGACGCTGCGGCGTCGATGTCGTGCGCGCATCCGGCAGGACGTGACCGCGATCACCCGGCGTAGGAAAAAGTCGGATTGTCAGGCGGTATCGCAAGTAATAACGTCGCCGGGTCCACCATCTGGGAGGCTGGGGGATGATCCCGTGGCGACGCCTTTGTCGTCTTGCAGTTACGCGTCCATGTGCTGTCCCTGCAGGGAACCTCAGGGGGAAGGCAGCCACCGGCGGACGTAGTTCGGGATCGCCGGACCGCTGACGAATACCAACGCCGTGTCTCGCACGGAAATTCTTGCATGGGGCTTTGCGGCCGCATCGGGCGCGTTTGTCCCCAATTTTTCCAGGAGCTCATTACATGCCCTATCCATCCCGCCTGAAATTGCTGGTGGCCGCCATCGGCATGGCCACCGCCACGGCTGCCACCGCCGCCAACACGCAATCCCTGCGCGCACAGAACCTGGGCGCCGTACCCGTCGCCTCGCTCGCCACCCAGTTGAACCTGGGCCCGGGCATGACGCTGGCGCCGCACGGCGCCGTGGCGCTCGCCGGCCAGCACCGCGTGGTGCGCCAGCAGCAGATGTACCAGGGCGTGCCGGTGTACGGCCGCAGCATCGCCGTGGTGCAGGACGCCCAGGGCAACGCCTTGCGCGCCACCGGCGAGCTGATGCAGCAGGGCCAGCAGCAGATCTCGGTGCGCCCCCGGCTGAATGCCGCGCGCGCTATCGCGGCGCTGAAGGCGCACGCGCACACCGTGCTGGTCGCCGGTACGGCGATGGAGAACGCCCGCGCCGACCTGTTCGTGTATCCGCAGGAAGGTGCGGCGCCGCGACTGGTCTATCGTGTCTCGTACTTCGTCAACGGCGCCAACCCGACGCGCCCCACCGCCATCGTCGACGCCAACACCGGCGCGGTGATCAAGAGCTGGAACGGTCTCACCGATGCCTCGGCCAACGGCCCGGGCGGCAACCAGAAGACCGGCATGTACACCTACGGCACCGACTACGCGGCGCTCGACGTCACCCAGTCGGGCAGCACTTGCACGCTGCAGAACACCAACGTCAAGACCTACAACCTCAACCACGCCAGCAGCGGCGGTTCGGTGGTCAGCTTCACCTGCCCGACCAGCAACACCGACGCGATCAACGGCGCCTATTCGCCGGTCAACGACGCCCATCACTTCGGCGGCGTGGTGCACGACATGTACCAGTCCTACACCGGTGCGCCGCCGCTGAGCATCCAGCTGCTGATGAAGGTGCACTACCAGTCCAACTACGAGAACGCGTTCTGGGACGGTTCGGCGATGTACTTCGGTGACGGCGCCAGCACGTTCTACCCGCTGGTGTCGCTGGACGTGACCAGCCACGAGATCAGCCACGGCTACACCGAGCAGAACTCCGGCCTGGAATACAGCGGCCAGTCCGGCGGCATGAACGAGGCGTACTCCGACATCGCCGGCGAGGCGGCTGAATACTTCGATCGCGGCTCGGCCGATTTCCTGGTCGGCGCGGACATCGTCAAGGCCAGCGCCGGCATCGGCGACGCGCTGCGCTACATGTGCAACCCGCCGCAGGACGGCGGCTCGATCGACAACGCGGCCGACTACACCTCCAGCCTCGACGTGCACTACTCCAGCGGCGTCTACAACAAGTCGTTCTGCCTGCTGGCCAAGACCACGGGCTGGGACGTGAAGAAGGCGTTCCAGGTCTACGCGCTGGCCAACAAGGTGTACTGGACGGCCACGTCCACGTTCAACTCCGGCGCCTGCGGCGTGGAGTCGGCCGCGACCGACCTGGGCTACGACAAGAATGCGGTGATCGCCGCGTTCAACGGCGTGGGCGTGGCTTGCCCGGGTACCGGCGGCGGTGGCGGCGGCAGCACCACCGAGCTGCAGAACAACGTCGGCGTCACCGGCGTGTCGGGTGCCGCCGGTGCCGACAACGACTATTTCATCACCGTGCCGACCGGCGCCAGCAACCTGGTGATGTCGATCTCCGGCGGCACCGGCGACGCCGACCTGTACACCAAGTTCGGCAGCGCGCCGACCACCAGCAGCTACGATTGCCGCCCGTACAAGGCCGGCAACTCGGAAAGCTGCAGCGTGGCCTCGCCCGCCGCCGGCAAGTACTACATCAAGGTGCACGGCTACTCGTCGTACTCCGGGGTAACCGTCAAGGCTTCCTATTCCACCGGCGGTGGCGGTGGTGGTGGCAGCTCCGACTCGGTGAGCCTGCCGACGGTAAGCACGGGCAACTGGTCGGCCACCTACAGCGAGACGGTGCAGGCCGGCCACACCGCGACCTTCGCGATCTCCGGCGGTAGCGGTGATGCGGACTTGTATGTGCGGGCGGGCGCGGAACCGACCACCAGCTCCTACAGCTGCCGCCCCTACAAGACCGGCAACAGCGAGAGCTGCACCTTCAAGCCGTCGACGACCACCACCTATTACATCAAGGTGCGGGCGTACAAGACGTTCTCCGGCGTGACCTTGACGGAAACGATGAACTGAGGGTTGGTGGATTTTTCCACCTCGAAGCCCGGCAGGGACATGGCGAGGGCAAGGATGCCCGAGTTGAGGCAACGCTTCGGGCAGTTGCCCGATAGGCGGGCGCGATGGGTGCGCCACTGCATGATGCGCCTGAGCGCGTCCGGACGTGTGCCGGGCTCGCGATCGAAGAAGGCCGCAGGAAGCGGCTTTCTTCATCAGCCTGGACGGGCCATGGACAGCCCGTTGTACTGATCGGGGGAGAAGTACCTGCAAGGCAGGCCTGGCTGGTTCGAGCAGGCCTTCCTTGCCTTGTCCTGGAACCGCCGCTGGCGGCATGACGGGAGTTCACGAACATTCGTCGCGGCCCCGCGCCGCGGCAATCCGGGCGCCCGCCGCTATAATGGCCTTCGCCGAACGCATGGCCCGTCCCCGGGACGGATGCGGCGCAGGGGGACTGCCGGATGATGTTCGAACACCTTGGATTTCCGCGTGTCGCCACCCGCGCTTGCCGCGCCGGGCACGAGCGCGCACGCCGAAGCCGCCACTGGTCGTGGCCGGCGCGTGATGGGCTGACGAATCAATGGGCATGAGCCATGCGCATCGCCTGGCCTCGACACGCCACGTTCGCCTGCCTTGGCGGCCGGCGACGACGCTGATTCTCGCCGCACTGGCCGCCGTGTGCGTGTCCGGCTGCCGTTCGTTGGGCGGCTATTCCTCGGCCGTGGTCACCCCGGCGCAATCGTCGGCGCCGCCGACACCGGCCGTGCCCGCGGCGACAGCCCCGGCACCGTCGCTGGCCTCGATCGTCAAGCACCAGCTGCAGCCTGGCCACTACGCCGAAGGCGAGCAGGCGCTGCGGCTGTACGTGGAGCAGCATCCGCAGGATCGCGCCGCGCGCGGCATGTTGCGCCAGCTCACTGCCGATCCGGAGCGTTGGCTCGGCAGCCGCTCGCGGGCGCATGTGGTGCAGTCGGGCGAGTCGTACAGCACGCTGGCGGCGCGCTATCTGGGCGACGCCAACCTCTTTCTGATCCTCGCGCGCTACAACCACTCCACCAATCCGTCGCTGCTGCGCACCGGCCAGACGCTGCGCATCCCGTTGTCGGCGCGAGGCGCATCACCGGCGGCGGGAGCGGCGGCCAGCAGCGCGGCGCCTGCCGGCCAGGCCGTCGCCGAATCGTCGGTGGCTAAGGCGCGCCGCTTGCAGGACGAGAGCGTGTCGCTGTTCGACCAGGGCCATGCGCAGCAGGCGCTTGCCCGCATGGACGAGGCGTTGCGCCTCGATCCGCGGCTGCAACCGGCCGGCGCCGAAGCTGCCAGTCTGCGCAGTCGCCTGCTGGACTCGTACCACGAGCAGGCCGTGGTGCTGTACCGCGACCAGCAACTGGACAAGGCCATCGCGCTGTGGAACCGCGTGTTGGCGATCGCCCCGAACTACGAGCCGGCCGTCGCCTACCGCGCGCGTGCGCTCGAGCTCAAGCAGCGGCTGAAACAATACTGATTCACGCCACCGCAGGAGCCCGCTCGCGGGCGATGCTCTTGTGTCGGTACTCGGCAAAAGAAAAGCATCGCCCGCGAGCGGGCTCCTACGGTGGTGCGGGCGGAACGGGCGTGAGGGTGACCTCGGCCGCTACCGTCGACATGATGCGGGTCGGGCGGGTGACGTCCGCCTCGCCGGCTGGCGGTGCGGCTTCGGCGGTGCGGCGCCGGCGGGCCTGCAGGGTGCTGTTCATCAGGTTGAAGGTGGCGAACAGGCGGCCGAATTCGTCGCGCCGCACCAGGCGGATGCGGTGGCCAAAGTCGCCGCGGGCCACGCGCAGCAGGGCGTCGCCGAGCAGGCCCAGCATCATCAGCGGGCGGCGGAACAACCAGTATGCCGCGCCGACCACGGCAGCCAGGGTCAGCGCCAGCACCAGCGCGATCACCCACAGCGTGGTCTTCTGTGCCGCGCGCAGTCCCGCATTGCTGATGCCCAGGCGCAGGCTGCCGATGGTCTTGGTCTGGTACTGGATCGGCACCTCGAACAGCAGCATGTCGCCTTGCCGCTCCGCAGCGGGCAGCTTGCGGCCGACCTCGGCCTGCTGCGTGCTGGCGATGACTTCGCCGCTGCGGTCGGCGATCGCCAGGTAGTGGATCTGCCGGTTGCGCGAGACATCGGTAACCAGCGCGCGGGTGGCGGCGTGGTCGCCGAGCAGCAGGTTCTCGGCCGATTCGCCGGCGATCATGCGCCCCATCGAACTGCCGAAATCCAGCGCCAGGCCGGTCACCGCGGCATGCTGCTTGGCGTAGATCGCGGCCAGCCCCAGCACCAGCACCAGGCTCAGGATCGCGCCGAGGCTGCTGGCCCAGCGCAGTCGCAGCGAGATGATGCGCTTGGCCAGCGGCTTTTCGCGTTCGCGTTCGTACTCGCGTGCGGCCAGGCGCAGGTCGTCGATGACCTCCGCGCCGCGCTGGTAGCGCGACTCGGCCGCGCTCGCCAGCAGCGTGCGCGCGATGCTGATCAGCATCGACGGCGTGGCCGGGTCGCGCGGGCGGATCGGCGGCAGCGGCGAGCGCAGCCGCTTGCGCATCAGCTGCTGCACATTGCCCGGCTCCGGCCACGGCAGCTTGCCGGTGAGCAGCCAGTACAGCACCACGCCCAGCGAGAACAGGTCGCTGCGCGCATCGCTGCGTTCGCCGCGCAGGCGCTCCGGCGCCATGTAGGCCGGCGTGCCGCCGACTTCCTTCGCTCGCCGCGGCGTGTCGCGGGGCGAGGCGCGGCGTTCGGCGATGCCGAAATCGCTGATCTTGGCGTAGCTCCAGCCGTCGAGCAGCATGATGTTCTCGGGCTTGATGTCGTGGTGCAGCACGCCGCGCGCATGCGCGTAGTCGAGCGCGGCGGCGAGCTGGCCGATCAGGTCGATGATCGCCGGCAGCGGCGGGAATCCCTCGCGGCTGACCTTGCCGGCCAGCGTCTCGCCCGGCAGTCGCTCCATCGCGATGTACGAACGGCCGTCGTCGGTCTCGCCGACGTCGAAGATGGTGACGATGTGCGGGTGGGTCAGGTGGCCGGCGGCGCGGGCCTCGACCAGGAACCGGCGCCGGTACGCGGGGTCGGCAGCGACCTCCTGGTGCAGGCACTTGATCGCGACATTGCGCTGGATCTCCGGGTCGAAACCGGCATAGACCACCGCCATCGCGCCTTCGCCGAGCACGCCCTCGACGCGATAGCGGCCGACCCTGGGCGGCAGTGCGCGCGCGCTCACGGCGAACGCAGCCACCACCAGGCCACGGCACCGGCAACCAGCAACAGCGCCACGGCGCCGCCGATCCAGCGCCCGTACGAGTGCCTCGGCTGGCCGTGTTCGCGGGTGAGGAACACGAACTCCGCCTGACCGAGGCGGATGTGGTCGCCGTGGCGCAAGGCCACTTCGTGGATGCGCCGGTCGTTGACGAAGGTGCCGTTGGTGGACAGCGTATTCATGATGATGCAGCGGCCATGCTGCTGGGTGATCCACGCATGGCAGCCGGACACGCTCAGGTCGTCGACGACGATGTCGTTGTCGAGCCGGCGGCCGATCGCCTGCCGGCCGGGGCGGATGACGAAGCGACGCCCTTCGATGCCGGGGCTGCTGCCTTCCAGCACCGGCGTGCGCGCGCTGACTTCGCTGTCCCGCCCGTTCGCGGCATCGCTGGCGTATTGCCGCAAGGCCTCGGTCGAGAAGAAGCGGGTGCCTTGCGGCCCGGAAGATCGCTTGCCGGAATGGCGAGACGGTTCTTGCTTGCTGTCACTCATTGATTCCCCGGATGGCCCCTGCCTGTCGGCACTATAGCCAAGCCGCGGGTGCGGCAAGCGTGATCGCCACCTCAATGGCGTCCGGCCGGCCCGGCTGCCGGGGGATCAGGAGGGCTTCGCTTCCTCGAAGCGGTTCTCCGCGCGGTTCTTGCGCACCTTGGCCGGATCCCACACGCGGCCGTTCATGGCGATGTAGACGCCATCGGGCAGGGTCTGCACCGCGGCCACCGCGCAGCCGATGTTGAACACCGCGTCGGAGCCCTGGAAGCGCGCCGGGTTCAGCGCGCCGGTCAGCACGATCACCTTGCCCTTGATGCTGGCCAGCTCGCGCGCGGTCTCGACCATGGTGTCGGTGCCGTGGGTGACCAGCACGTGGCGGTGCGGCTGCGCCTCGATCGTCGAGCGCACCAGCGCGCGGTCCTCGGCGCCCATGTGCAGGCTGTCCTTGCGCAGGATCGGGATCACGTCGAACTCGAACGCCACGCCGAGGTGGCCCAGGATCTCGCCGATCTGCGGCGCGCCGATCTTGTAATCCGACTTGTCGTCGAAATAGACCTTGTCGATGGTGCCGCCGGTGGTGACGATGGTCAGGTGCTGCATGTCGGTGCGCCAGGGAGGGAATCGCCGCATTTTAGCCCGCGCCGGCCAGGCGCGCCCGCGGGAGCGTACCTGGGCGATCCGTGCCGCCCCGACGTCCCGGTAGGAGCGCACCCTGTGCGCGATTCTCTTGCTGCGGGGATTCGGGATTCGGGATTCGGGATTCGGGATTCGGGATTCGCAAGAACATCGCGCACAGGGTGCGCTCCTACGGCGAGGCGCTTCAGGGTAGGGCGGGCACTGCCCGCCGCTCTTGGTGCCGGCGCGCGGCGCCCGCCCTGCGTCAGCTCAGCAGCGACGCGGTGTTGCCGGCATCGGGTGCGACCAGCCGGTCGAGGCCGCGGCCGACGAAGCGGTGCAAGGCTGCGGCGGGGCGCGGCTCGCCGCGACCTTTCGACCATGTGGCCTGGCGCGCCAGCAGCGCCGCGGCGGCGCAACGCGCGAGGGTGAAGGCGAGGCCGCGTGCGCCGGCTTCCAGCGTGTCGCGCGCGGACGCGTGCTGGTCGAGCCAGCGCGCGGCGGCGTCCAGCGTCTGCCGGATCGCGCTGGCCGCGTGCATGTCGTCGTTGCCGTCCAGCCAGCGGCCGGTCGCATGGCGCAGGGCGCCGAGGCTGTCGCCGGCCAGCGCGCGCAGGCTGTCCAGCGAAAGGACATTCGTGGTGCCTTCCCAGATCGCGTAGACCTGCGCGTCGCGCAGCAGCTGCGGCAAGCCGGTGTCCTCGATGTAGCCGGCGCCGCCAAAGCATTCCAGCGTTTCGGAGCAGGCCTTCACCGCCAGCTTGCCCGTCCACAGTTTGGCCAGCGGCGTGAGCAGGCGCAGCACCGCGGCTTCTTCCGCGCTGGCCGCACCGTGCTCGACGCGGCCGAGCAGGTGGGCGACCTCGAAGGCCAGCGCGAATGCGGCCTCGAAATCCGCCTGCATGTCGGCCAGCGTCTGCGCATGCAGCGGCTGCTCGATCAACGGACGGCCAAACGCGCGGCGGCGGGTAGCGAAATCCCGCGCCAGGCTGATCGCGCGAGCCATGCTGGCCACCGCGCAGATCGCGTTCCAGCTGCGGGTGACATTGAGCATCGGCGCCACCTGGCGCACGCCGTGGGCAAGCTCGCCCAGCGGCCAGGCGGGCAGGCCGTCGAGATGGATTTCCGCGGTGGGCAGTTCCTGCGTGCCGAGCTTGTCCTTCAAGCGATCGATCACCAGTTCGCTCTTGCGTCGCGCGCCGTCCATCGTCTCCACGTAGAACAGCGCCAGCGCGCCGGTGCCGCCGCTGGCGCCTTCCGGCCGTGCCAACGCCAGCGCTGCCTCGCCGACCACTGCCGAGCTGAACCACTTGCGGCCGTACAAGCGCCATTGGCCGTCTGCGTCCTGGCGCGCGATTGTCTCGGTATTGCCCACGTCGGAGCCGCCGGCGGTCTCGGTCATCCACTGGCCGCTGAGCCAGAACGTGGCCGGGTCGCGACTGAGGAAACGCGGCAGCACGCGCGCGATCAGTTCGCGGTTGCCGGAGGCCTTGATCGCGGTGGCGGCACCGTCGGTCATCGCCAGCGGGCAGGTGTAGAACCCGCTGGCGAGGTGGTACAGGTAGACGCGGGCGAATTCCTCCAGCCGCGCGTGCTCGCTGTCCGCATGGCCGGCGGCGAGCACCGCATGCCGCGTCGTCATCGCCGCGCCTTCCTGCCACGCCGGTGTCAACTCGATGCGGTCCACCCGTTGTCCCCACGCGTCCCACTGGGTCAGTACCGGCTTGCGCCGCGTCGTGGTGCATGCGCGCTGCCAGGCCATCAACGCGTAGTCGCCCAGCGCGTCGAGGTCGGCGTCCAGCGCGGCGCGGCGCTCGGCCGGCAGCGCACGATCGAGCAGGGCCAGCAGAACGCGGTCGCTGCGATACGGGTGCGGCAGTTGCGGTGAATCCTGCAGGAAGGCCATGGCACGCTCCGTCCAGAGTCGAGGTGTCGAGTATAGGCATGCGGGCATTCGGCGCGTGGCGCTGGCATCATCGAAAGCCATTCCCCGGCGCAGGCGCCTTCCATGCGATTTTCCGAAGCGATGCCTACGGTCACGCGCCATGGCGATGGCTGGCAGGCCACGGTCAGCGAGGACTGGCTGCAGGGGCGCAGCGCCTTCGGCGGACTGCAGGCGGCGCTGGCCCTGCGTGCGATGCGCGAGTTGGTGCCGGCGGACATGCCGCTGCGCACCCTGCAGGTGACGTTCATCGCGCCGGTGCCGGCCGGCAGCGTGGCCATCCGCGCGCGATGCCTGCGCACAGGGCGCAGCGTCATCCAGGTCGAGGCCAGCCTGTGCGACGGCGAGCAGACGCTGTGCCGGCTGCTCGGCGTATTCGGTAGCGCGCGCCCCTCGGTGCTGGACTTCCAGCCCGAACAACCTCACGTCGAGGCGCCGGCGCCGCAGGAACTGCACTACGTCGAAGGCCGCATGCCCGCCTTCACCCAGCACTTCCGCGCCAACTGGCTGCGCGGCGACCTGCCGTTCAGCGGCGGCCACCAGCGCGACAGCGTGCTGCAGCTTTCCCTGCACGACGACGGCCCGCCCGACGAAACCCACGTGCTCGCCTTCGCCGACTTCATCCCGCCGATCGCCCTGTCGATGTTCGCCGCGCCCACCCCCGGCAGCTCGCTCACCTGGATGCTCGAACTGCTGCGCGACCGCTACGACGACCTCGGCTTGGACGACTGGCGCGTCGACGCCAACCTCATCGCCGCCCGCGACGGCTACACCAACCAGAGCGTGATGCTGTGGGGGCCGGGCGGGGAGGCGGTGGCGTTGAGCCGGCAGAGTATGGTGGTGTTTGGGTGAGGTGGGGTGATTCGGGTACGGCGTTCGCGCCTGGATCGTGCGCGTGGAAACACGGCGGGATTAGGCGGCGGGATTAGGCTGCACCAAGCGCAGCAACTCGTTGATCTGTTTAGGCCTGAGCCCGGTCGTGTAGGGTGACGAGCGCGGGATAGGCTGCGGGGTTACACTTCATTTCGTAATCTACATAGCGTTAGACGTAGAAAAGTATGGGTAAATACATGCACTGCCCACATTGCAAGCACTTCATTGAGCTTCGATACTTGGGGCTGTGTCGCGTAACCATGCGGGGCTCCAAGGTCTGGTCGATGCAGTGCCCTCGCTGCAAACAGAAAATAACCGTGTCAAAGATGCGTGACATTGTTGCTTGCATTTTGCCTTACTTGTTCGTGACGGTTGCTGCTGGAAGCCTAATTCCATACCACCCCAATCCACCTATCTTTCTTGTTATAGCGACTACGGCGCTATTTTTTCTGGCGGTGTACTTCCTCACCGGCTTGAGTCGGATGTTTTTCTTTCCCAAGATTGGCGTCAAGGCGAGTGAAGATTAATAGCTGGCCCAAGCGTAGGTCGTCGCAACCGTCTAACATCTCGTTCAAGGCGGACGGCTTCGCCGCCGCTTAACTCCAGCGTTAGGCGCCTTAGAAATGATTTCGCACGCCGAAACCGTCGAGTCCATCTTTGGGTACTGGCCCGAGTTCGCTGATGGCCGCATCGAGCTCTTCTCGTTCGTGTGGCCTGGCATCATCTGCCTCACAATTTCCTACGTCGACTCCAACATCCAAAAGGCAGCTTTTGTCAGCCTTCGGTTCTCGGGCGTTACCGACGTAGATCTCTCTGAGCTCCGCTCCGAGAACATTGTCGACGTCCTAAGCATCTCTTCCGAATCTCCTACTGTCGTTACAATCGAGGGCTGCTACGGTTTGTGCGGCACCTTCAAGTGCGACGCGGTGGAGGTTGCGGATGTGGTGCCTAACCACTCGTTCAAGGCGGACGGCTTCGCCGCCGCTTAACTCAAGCGTTAGGCCGCATGATGCAGCTCACGTCTCAACCGGAAATCTGTGCGCAGTTCGGCTCGTTGTTCGAGCCTCCCAGCGCAGATCAGCGATTAGGTGTTGCGCTTGCCACACTCTCGCAGCTTCCACTGAATGCGCTTCGTCATCCTCCGCAGAATGGGTCATGTGGCTGGTATATCTGGGGCGGCGAGTTGTGTGACGATCCTGAGTTCTTTCAATCGCTGCATGTCCATCATCTTGTTGCACACGCTCCCTCCTTAGTCCCGTTCCTGGCCCTTGCTCCTGGCTGGCGTGTTCTCCTCGCGCCAGAGCAAACTGAGGTCTGGTACGACCCCGCGCTTTTGGCCGTGTAGCATGCGGTCTAACATCTCATTCGAGGCGGACGGCTACGCCGCCGCTCAATTCTAGCGTTAGAGGTCACAACATGTCCGCGATGGCGAGAGGAGTTTTCACTGCGCTTTTTCTGCTCATCGCGGCGTTCCCGGCATTGGCGCAAGACGAGGTCACGCTTTTCAACGGCGCGGGCAAGCCAGAGGCGTACATCGCCGTCGATGACGAGCTCACCATTTACTTGTGGAGCGGCAAGCCCGTTGCGTACCTCAAAGAAGATAGTGCGGGCGGCTACGATGTCTATGGCTTCAACGGACAGCATCTTGGCTGGTTCCTCAAAGGCATCGTCTGGAGCCACGACGGCACTGCGTCCTGTGCCGTCAAAGAGGTCTTGCAGTCCACCGAATATGAGCCGTACAAAGCATATAAACAGTACAAACCCTACAAGGCTTACACTCAGTACGCGCCCTACCGTCCATATTTCTCTAACTCCTTCGGCGATACCCCGTGCCGTTTTCTCTTGGGGTCTGGCGCGCAGTGACCTCTAACCACTCGTTCGAGGCGGACGGCTACGCCGCCGCTCAACTCAAGCGTTAGCTACGAGGGGATGCAAATGTACAGGGTAGCGTTGGTTCTCGTGATCGCAATGGCGTCTACTATCAGCTATGCGAATGCGGCTGGGCCTAATTATCTCGACTATGACTCGCTAACAGCGCAGCAGCGCATGGCGCTTGGTATTTACGTCATTGGTGCCAGTGAGGCATACGGCTGGGCGAATGTTTCACTTGTGCAAAGAGGTGACGCACCGCTGTTCTGTGTGCCAGCTAACTTGCACATCAATGGAAACAGATACCTGGAAATATTCAAAGCAGAATCTGCAAATCACCGATCAGCTTACAAGCAGATGGTTGATAGATCAGGACACAAAAGCATGGCCTTCGTCGACATAGTGTTGCTAGATGGACTGAAGTCAACGTTTCCATGTGGAAAGTAGCTAACAACTCGTTCAAGGCGGACGGCTTCGCCGCCGCTTAACTCCAGCGTTAGGGCTCATGACCGACCAATCAGATCTCCGTGAACTCTATCGGCTTCATTCGGACGGCCAGTCCAAGTACGTGTACTTCTTGCTCGCCGCTACTGGTGCAGCTCTCGGCTACGGATTGCAAAAGCTCGATGGACTTCCTATCTCCTGGTGGGTTGCCCCTGGATTACTGGCACTAGCATTTTGGCTCGCGAGCTTCTTTTGCGGTTGCAAGCGCATAACTTGGGTGCATTCCGCTATCTACGCAAACTATGCATTGCTTCAACTCAAGCACGGACTTCACCCTGAGCAACCTGCCCATCCTCAGGCAGCACAAGCTGCAGCGGACGGCACTCGGTCAGCTGTGGAGCGCAACACCAATCGCGCACGTACCTACCAGAGACTCCAGTTCCGGCTCCTCGCGCTTGGAGTTGCTCTGTTCGTGGCATGGCGCATCATTGAGATGGTTAGGGTGACGTATGCGCCCTAACAATTCGTTCAAGGCGGACGGGATAGTTCCTACGCTTTAGTGGACACCCTGAACTAACATTTCAGGAGCGTTCCATGCCCAAGCCAGGCCCCCGAACCACCACTCGCTACCGCCGAACGGGGTCTACCGCCGAACGGGGTCAGGTTCACTTACCCACTCAATCCGGACGGGATTAAGCAAGCCTGACCACGCTTTTACCGCGCGCCATTGCGCCGGAAGCACGCCATCGAGCAGCGCCAGTAGCCAGGCGGTTGCCGCATTGAGGGGCGAGTCGCGGGGCGTCCTGCCGAAAGGCCATGGCATCCTCGGCGAGGCGAAGCGGGGAGTTCGAGTACAGGCGCAGCGATCAGGAGGCGATCCCGCTCGCGGACTTGGCTGCGCTACCATCCGCGCACATGGATATCCGACCCGACGATCTCACCGCGCCTGCCGTCATCGACCTGCTGCGCGAGCACCTGCAGGGCGTGGCGTTGCACTCGCCGCCGGAGAGCATCCATGCGCTCGACGTCGACGCATTGCGCCGGCCGGAAATCAGCTTCTGGACGGCGTGGGAGGAGGGCGAACTGCTGGGTTGCGGTGCGCTGAAGCAGCTCGATGCGCAGGAGGCGGAGGTCAAGTCGATGCGCACCGCCGCGCGCCATCTGCGCAAGGGCGTCGCCGCGGCGCTGCTGCGGCACATCATCGACGAGGCGCGGCGACGCGGCTGCCGTCGACTGTGCCTGGAAACCGGATCAGCCGCGGCGTTCGCGCCGGCCCATCGCCTGTACGCCAGCTTCGGCTTCGTGCGCTGCGAACCGTTTGCGGATTACGTCGCCGATCCATACAGCGTGTTCATGAGTCGCGAGCTGTAGTGGTCGCGGGATCACCGGTGCCAGCCATCCTCGACAACATCTTCTGGCATGCGCTCAGCGGGCCGCAGGCGGGCTTTGCCCAGGGTGCGGGCGGTGCGCGGCGGTTCGCGCCGGGGTTCTCGCCGATCCTCGGCTTTGCCGATCCGGCCGAACCGGCATTCGGCGAACTGCAGCCGTTCTGCGCGTCGGGCGAATCGTTCTACACCGATGGCTGGTCGGGGCCGGCGCCGGTCGGGTGGAGCATCGAACTGGAATCGACCATGTTCAAGATGCGCTGGGCCGGCGAGCTGCCCGCGCGGGACGATGCGCCGGAGGCGTTGCCGCTGGAGCCGCAGCATGCGGAGCAGGCCATGGCACTGGCGGCGCTGACCAAGCCGGGGCCGTTCGGCCCCCGCACGCTGGAGCTGGGCGATTACTTCGGCGTGTTCGACGGCGCGCGGCTGATCGCCATGGCCGGCGAGCGTGCCTTCGCTGGCGGCTGGCGCGAGGTGAGTGGCATCTGTACCCATCCCGACGCGCAGGGGCACGGGCTGGCCCGCCAGCTCACGGCCAGGCTGATCCGACGCCAGCTGCTGCGTGGCGAAACGCCGTTCCTGCACGTGATGCGCGCCAATGAAGGGGCCCGCGCGCTGTATCGGAGCATGGGCTTCGTCGATTACCGCGAATCGGTGGTGCGGGTGATCCGGCGCGCGTGACGATCAGTGCGGCGTGCTTCGCCGCTTGACGCCGGCGCCCAGCACGGCGATCAGGCCGACCGTCAGCACGATCTCCGCCCATGCCAGCACGCGTTCGCCCGGCGCGCTCCATGCCTCGGCCACGCCGTGGCAGAAATAGAACAGGCTGAGGATGCCGACCCAGAGCAGGGCGCGGCGCACGTTGCGGATCGCCAGCAGCGGCAGCAGCAAGGGAATCACGGTGATCGCCAGCACCAGCCAGGCGGACAGGGTTTGCGATGGCACCAGCCAGGCATGCCAGACGAGCTGCAGCACGACGAGCAAGGCCCAGGCGGCCAGGCCGACGCGATAGACGGGCAGGATGGGCGCGTGCGTGGCGGCGGTCATGGCGTATCCGCCAGGCGGCTGGCCACGTCGGCCAAGCGGCGGCCCAGCGCGCGGGCCAGCTCGCGCTCGTGTTCGCTGATCGGGTTGTCGCCCTTGGCGCCGGCGACGTGGCTGGCACCGTAGGGGGTGCCGCCGCTCTGCGTGCTCGTCAGCGCCGGCTCGGTGTACGGCACGCCGACGATCAGCATGCCGTGATGCAGCAGCGGCAGCGCCATCGAGAGCAGGGTGGATTCCTGGCCGCCGTGCATGGTGCTGGTGGAGGTGAACAGCGCCGCCGGCTTGCCGGCCAGCGCGCCGCTGGCCCATTCGGCGCCGGTGGTGTCGAGGAAATATTTCAGCGGCGCGGCCATGTTGCCGAAGCGGGTGGGGCTGCCCATGGCGAGTGCGACGCAGTCGAGCAGATCCTGCTTGGTCACGTATGGCGCGCCGTCCTCCGGTTCCGGCGGCTGCGCGATGTCGGTCACCGGCGCCACCGGCGGCACCTGGCGCAGGCGCGCGCGCATGCCGGGTACCTCCTCGATACCACGCGCGATCAGGCGCGCCAGTTGGGCGGTGTGTCCGCTGCGGCTGTAATACAACACCAGGATTTCTCGGGCCATGCGGCGATTCCACGCGTTGAGGCGTTCACGGGCAATGGGCTAGTGTACCGGCCGATACCCCGAACACCGGAAGCGGCAGGCTGCCGCGACAACCCGAGGATAGCGATGGCCCGCCGCTTCGATCCCGATCGCATGCGCTATTTCCGCCGCTTCGTGTGGCAGCGCTTCATCGACGACAAGTGCTTCGAGACGGCCGGCGCGCTGTCCTACACCACGCTGGTGTCGCTGGTGCCGCTGACGGTGGCGGTGCTGGCGATGTTCGCGGTGTTCCCGGTGTTCGCGGGCGCGCGCGACACGCTGCTCAATTTCGTCTTCAACAATTTCGTGCCGACGGCCGGCGAAAAGGTGCAGGCGGCGCTGCAGAGTTTCGCCGACAACGCCAAAGGGCTCACCGGCGTCAGCATCCTGGTGATGCTGTTCAGCGCGCTGTCGATGATGATCAGCATCGAGGACCGGCTCAACCGGATCTGGCGCGTGCACCAGGCGCGTCGCTGGAGTTCGCGCCTGCTGCTGTACTGGGCCGCGCTGACGCTGGGGCCGATCCTGGTCGGCGGCGGCATCGCCACCACGTCGTACGTCACCGCGATGCCGTTCCTCAGCGTGGCGGCCGGCCAGATCCACTCGATCGGCGCCAGCCTGCTGGCGACGCTGCCGTTCCTGGTGACCTTCTGCACGTTGTGGCTGATGTACGCAGTGATCCCCAACACGCGGGTGTCGCGTCGCGACGCGGCGATCGGCGCGCTGCTGGGCGCGGTACTGTTCGAGATCGCGCGCTGGGGCTTCGGCCAGTTCGTGGGGCACGCGCAGACCTACCAGCAGATCTACGGCGTGCTGGCGACGATCCCGATCTTCCTGCTGTGGATCTACCTGTCGTGGGTGATCGTGATCCTGGCCGCCTCGGTGGCGGCGTCGATCTCCGCCTACGAGTACGTGCCGCCCTCCGCAACCCTGCCGGCAGGGGCCGAGTTCCTGGGCCTGCTGGTGGTGCTGGGGGTGTTCGTCGACGCGCAGCGCAAGGGTGCGTGCGTGGACGTGGCCGAGGTGCGCCTGGGCGCGCCGAGCCTCAGCGCAGGTGCGGTCGCCGGCTATTTCGACGACCTGCAGGACGCCGATCTGATCCAGCGCGGGGAGGCGGGCGGCTGGCTGCTCTGTCGCAGCCTGGACAGCACCGACCTGCTGCGGCTGTATCGTTGCACTCATCACCGCCTGCCGCTGCAGCCGCGCGAGGAAGCCGCGGCGATGAACGTGGTGTTGCCGGCGGAGCTGCTGCTGCTGCTCGACGAGGTGGCCGCCGCGTTGCATTCGAAGCTGGGCACCCGGCTCGACCAGATCTATCCCCCGGCCGCCGACCCGGCCGCCGACACCGAGGAACTCCCCGCATGATGTTGCTGAGCCGTTTCGCCGCCGTCGCCCTGGCGCTGGCTTTCGTCACTCCGTTGCAGGCCGCGATGCCGGAGCAGCCAACGCTCAAGGTCAGCACGCTCGATGGCAAGAGCTTCGACCTGGCCGCGCAGCGCGGGCACTGGGTCATCGTCAACTACTGGGCGACCTGGTGCGTGCCGTGCATCAAGGAAATGCCGGACATCTCGCACTTCGTCGCCGCGCACCAGAACGTGCGCGCGATCGGGCTGGCCTACGAGGACAGCGACACGGCCGACATCAAGGCGTTCCTGGCCAGGCACCCGGTGGTCTATCCGATCGCCCAGGTCACCGTGGACAAGCCGCTGAAGGATTTCGACGCGCCGCGCGGCCTGCCGATGACCTACCTGATCGACCCGCAGGGCAAGGTGGCGCAGCGGAAGCTGGGGCCGGTCACCGAGGCCCTGCTCAAGCAGTGGATCGGGGCGGACTGATGCCGACGGCGCGGTTTCTCGTGGACGGTCGCGTGCAGGGCGTGTTCTTTCGCGCCAGCACCCGCGAGCAGGCGCTGGCGCTGGGCATTGCCGGTCACGCGAGGAACCTGGATGACGGACGCGTCGAAGTGCTGGCCAGCGGCAATGCCGAAGCGCTCGACGCGCTGGGGCGGTGGTTGTGGCAAGGTCCGCCAGCCGCCGCCGTGACCGCGGTCAGGCGCGAGGACCTTTCCGACCGGCAGTTGCAGGGTTTCCACACCGCCTGAGGTCGCCCGAACCCTGCGGCATGACTGTTTCTGCGGTAGGTGGACTTCAGCGCGTAGGGCGGGCACTGCCCGCCGGCGGCTTCGAGGCGCGACGGTGGCGGGCCGTGCCCGCCCTACGAGGCGCCGCCGAGAGCCTGGAGCTGGTCGGCCTGGTGCTCACGGGTGAGCGTGTCGATCAGTTCGCCCAGGTCGCCCTGCATGATCTCGGGCAGGCGGTAGAGGGTGAGGTTGATGCGGTGGTCGGTGATGCGGCCCTGCGGGTAGTTGTAGGTGCGGATGCGCTGGCTGCGGTCGCCGGAGCCCACCTGCAGGCGCCGTTCCTGCGCCTGCGCGGCGGCCTGCTTGCCTTGCGCCTCGTCGAGCAGGCGCGCCTTCAGCAGGCTCATCGCGCGCGCGCGGTTCTTGTGCTGACTGCGTTCGTCCTGGCACTCCACCACGGTGCCGGAGGGCAGGTGGGTGATGCGGATTGCCGAGTCGGTCTTGTTGACGTGCTGGCCGCCGGCGCCGGAGGCGCGGAAGGTGTCCACTTTCAGGTCGGCCGGGTTGATCTCGATCTCGTCGATCTCGTCCAGCTCCGGCAGGATCGCGACGGTCGCGGCCGAGGTATGGATGCGGCCCTGCGATTCGGTTTCCGGCACGCGCTGCACGCGGTGCGTGCCCGATTCGAACTTCAGTTGCGAGTACGCGCCCTTGCCCTCGATGCGCGCCACGATCTCCTTGTAGCCGCCGTGCTCGCCGGCGTGCTCGCTGAGCACCTCGACGTGCCAGCGGCGGCTCTCGGCGTAGCGCACGTACATGCGGAACAGGTCGCCGGCGAAAATCGCCGCCTCGTCGCCACCGGTGCCGGCGCGCACTTCCAGATAGAGATTGGCCTCGTCGCGCGGGTCCTTCGGCAGCAGCAGCAGCTGCAGTTCGCCGTCGAGATCCTGCAGGCGACGCTCCAGGCGGGCGACGTCGTCGACGGCCATCTCTCGCAATTCGGGATCGTCCAGCATCGCGCGCGATTCGGCCAGATCGCGCTCGGCGCGCTCGTGCTCGCGCAGCGAACCGGCGATCGGTTCCAGCTGGGCGTACTCCTGCGACAGCTCGCGAAAGCGGCTGTTGTCGGCCAGCACCTCGGGCTGCGACAGCAGCAGGCCGATTTCCTGGTGGCGCTCGGCGAGTGCTTCGAGCTTGCGGCGGATCGAGGGGGTCATGGGGAGCGGCGAGAAGTGAGTGGAGAGGAGTGAGAAAAGAGAGGACCGGAGCGATGCTTTCTCTCACTTCTCACTTATCTTCACTCGCTTCTGAATCAAGCCCGTACAGCCGCCCCGCGGCGTGCAGCAGGTCGAGATCGCCGCTCAGGGCGGCTTCGCGCAAGCGCGCGCTGGGATGGTGCAGCAGCTTGTTGGTCAGCGTGTTGGCGAGAAAGGCCAGTGCCTCGTCCGGCGACTTGCCGTGGGCGAGCATCGCGCGGGCCTTGCCCAGCACCTCGTCGCGGTAGACCTCGGCGTGCTGGCGCATGTCCAGGGCGGGGTTCTTCGTGGTCAACGCGCGGCGCCAGGCCATGTAGCGGTCGACTTGCAGGTCGATGATCGCATCCGCCTCGCGGGCGGCCGTTTCGCGCGAGCGGCGGTTGTCGTCGATCACCTGGCGCAGGTCGTCGATGCCGTAGAGATAGACGTCCGGCAGTTCGGCGACGGATTCCTCGATGTCGCGCGGCACCGCGATGTCCACCATGAACATCGGCTTGCGCCGGCGGCTCGCCATTGCCTGCCCGACCATCGCGCGGGTGACGATCGGCTGCCGCGCCGCAGTGGAGGAGATCACGATGTCCGCCTCGGCCAGGTGTTGCGGCAGGTCGGCCAGTGCCACCGCGTAGCCGCCGTAGCGGCCGGCCAGATCCTGCGCGGTTTCCAGCGTGCGGTTGGCCACGATCAGGCGGCGGGCGTGGCGTTCGGTCAGGTGGCGCGCGGCCAGCTCGATGGTGTCGCCGGCGCCGATCAGCAGTATGCAGGCCTGTTCCAGGTCGGTGAATACCTGCTCGGCCAGGCGCACCGCGGTGAATGCCACCGACACCGTGTGCGCGCCGATGCGGGTGTCGGTGCGCACCCGCTTGGCCACCGCGAAGGTGTGCTGCAGCAGGCGATCCATGGGCGCCTTCAGCGCATGCGCCAGGCGCGCCTGCTGGTAGGCGTCCTTCACCTGACCCAGGATCTGCGGCTCGCCCAGCACCATCGAATCCAGCCCGGTGGCGACGCGGAACACGTGGCGTACCGCATCGCGTTCCTCATGCCGATAAAGGAACTCATCGAGTTTGCCGGGGGTCAGATGATGATGACGGTTCAACCACACCTGCGGGATGTCCTCGGCACCTTCGGCCACGCCCACGTACAGCTCGGTGCGGTTGCAGGTGGACAGGATCATCGCCTCCTCGATGCCCGGCTCGCTGGCCAGCTCGCGCAGCGCTGCGCTGGCGGCGTCCTCATCGAACGCCACCTGCTCGCGCAGGCTGACCGGCGCGGTGAGGTGATTGAGCCCGAGGGCGATCAGTGGCATGGGATGGCGGATATCTCGGCGGCAGGAGTTTGGCGGCGTAGGCTAAGCTTGGCGCGAGCGCCGATCATCGCGGATACGGCTGCAGCAGGTCGGTTGACGGAGAACAGTGTGCGGAGCGGGTCGAACAAGTTCAAGCAACTGCGGCATTTTACGGCACTGGCCGCAATGGCGCTCGCGCTGGGCGCCTGCACCACGGCGCCGCTGCGTCCGCAGGCCGCGCCGACGCCGCAGCCGCTGGCGCACCTGGTGGTGGCCACGCCGGATGCCGACCACGACTTGCTGGCCCAGTTGCTGGCCGGCGAAATGGCGTTGGGAAACACCGATCTGCCCGCCGCGTCGGCTCATTACGACAAGGCGATGGCCCTCAGCACCGATCCCGCCGTTGCCGAGCGGGCAGCGGAGCTGGCCATCGCCGTGCATCACGGCGAGGCGGCCGGCCGCGCGCTGGACCGCTGGCAGGTCTTGGGCGCCAAGCCCGCATCCATTGCCCGCGCGCGCGCCGAGCTGGCACTCGACCAGGGCAATGCGACCGAGGCGGAACAGCAGCTGGAACGCCTGGTCACCAGCGGCGACAAGGATGCCTGGCGCCAGTTCGGCCGCGTGCTGCTGGGCGCGCGCGACCAGGCGCAGGCGGCGCGCCTGTTGGAGGCGCTGGCCGTGCCTGCGCGATTGCCGGCCGACCCCAAGGCCTGGCTGGCGATGAGCGAACTGGGCGACAAGCTCGGCCGCCATGCCTATGCGCAGCAGATCGCCACGGCGGCGGTGCAGCGCTTCCACAACGCCGAGACCTACGCCTGGGCCGCGCAAATGAAAGCCAAGGACGGCGACCGTGCCGGCGCGCAGGAACTGTTGCGCAAGGCGCTGGCACAGGCACCGTCCGATACGCGCCTGCGCCTGGCCTACGCCGGCCTGCTCAGCGCGTCGGGTGACGACGCGGCCGCCCGCCGGCTGCTCGCGCACGGCACGCAGAACGCCGACACCTACGCCATGCGCGCGGGGCTGGCCGCCCGCCACCAGGACGCGAAGGCCCTGGCCACGCTGTACCGCCAGTTGCAGCAGGCCGCGCCCGACGTGCGCGTGCAGAGCAGCTACCTGCTCGGTCAGCTGGCCGAGATGCAGCATCGCGAGGCCGAGGCGCTGGACTGGTACGAGCAGGTCGGCGACGACGATCCGCATGCGTTCGACGCCGCGATACGCAGTGCGCTGATCCTGCACACGCAGGGCAAGCACGAACAGGCGCATCAGTTGCTCGCCCAGCTGGAAATCGACTACCTCGAACAGCCCGAGCAACTGAGTCAGGCCTTGCAGGCCGATGCCGAGCTGTACCTGCGCGAGCAGGACTACGCGCAGGCGGAAACCGCGTTCGGCCGCGCCCTGCAGGTGATGCCCGACGATCCCGGCCTGCTCTACGGTCGCGGCCTGGCCTATGCCCAAGCCGGCCAGATCGACCTGGCGGTGAAGGATTTCCAGCACCTGCTGAAGATCAAGCCCGGCGACATCGACGCCAGCAACGCGCTGGGCTACACCCTGGCCGACGCCAATCGCGACCTGGCCGAGGCGAAGAAGCTGCTGCAGGTCGCGCGCGCGGCCAAGCCCGACGATCCGGCCATCGCCGATTCGTGGGGTTGGCTGCAATATCGCCTCGGCCATCTGGCGCAGGCCGAGCAAACCCTGCGCGGCGCCTGGCTGGCGCGCAAGGACGCCGATGTCGGCGTGCATCTGGGCGAAGTGCTGTGGAAGCAGGGCCGTCGCCACGATGCGCAGCAGGTGTTCGACGAGGTGCGCAAGCTCGACCCGCACAGCCTCGCCCTGCGCGATGCCCTGAAGCGCCTGCTGCCGGTCGGAGCGCATCCTTGAGCCGGATCACCGCGTACGGCGCGGCATTGCTGCTGCCGTTGCTGCTGACTGCCTGCGCGCCGGCGGTACGCATGCCCGGCGACGCCGGCCTGCTTGCCGCCCAGCGCGCGCGCGAACACGCGCTGTCCGACGCCGGGCACTGGTCGCTGCAAGGCCGGCTGGGTGTATCGGATGGCCACGAAGGCGGCAGCGGCAGCTTCAGCTGGAGCCAGGACGGCGCGCGTTACGAGTTCGTGCTGCGCGCGCCGGTGACCGGCAAGAGTTTCCGGCTCAGCGGCGATGCGCACGATGCCTTGCTCGAAGGGCTGGACGGCGGGCCGCTGCGCGGCAACGACGCCGAGGCGCTGATGCGCAAGGCACTGGGCTGGGAAGTGCCGCTGCGCGAGTTGCGCGCGTGGGTGCTGGGCCTGCGTGCCGCTGGCGGCCCGGCGGAAATCCGCTTCGGCGAAAACCGGCTGCCGTCGCTGCTGCGGCAGGACGGCTGGTCGGTGGAATACCGCAGCTGGGACGAAACCCGCGATCCGCCGTTGCCGACCAAGGTCTACGCCGCGCGACCGCCGTACAAGGTGCGGCTGTCGATCGAATCCTGGCAGTTTCGGTAAGCGCCATCGGTTGGGTTAGGCTTTGCGCCCTGCCGACGGTGCGCCGCTGCCATCCATGAACGTCCACATCGACCGTGCCCAGCCGGGCCATGTCGCCGCCCTGTGTGCGATCGAACGCAAGGCCGTGCAGATGTTTCGCGGCCATCCGGCGTGGCCGGCGTACGCGGCGGTGTCGATGCCGGTCGAACTGCTGCGGCAGGCTGTCGAGCGCGGCCTGGTCTGGGTGGCGCCGGATGAAGCGGGCGATCCGCTCGGCTTCATCTGGCTGGACGAGGAGCCGGGCGACGGTGCGATCGGCGTCGCCGAGATCGACGTGCTGCCCGGGCATGGTCGCCGCGGCATCGGCGCGGCCCTGCTCGAACACGCCTGCAACTGGGCGCGCGAGGCGGGCTATCGGCGGGTGGATCTGGGCACCCTTGCCGACGTGCCGTGGAACGCGCCGTTCTACGCACGGCATGGTTTCGCGGTGGTCGACAAGAACGCCCCGGCGTTCGCCAACGCCCGCCAGCGCGATCGCGAGCACGGTTTTCCCGACGACCTGCGCGTCTTCATGAGCCGCCCGCTGGCCACGCCGGCGCGCGGTGAATGGACCGCATGGCCCGCGCCGGCCAAGCTGAACCTGTTCCTGCGCATCACCGGTCGCCGTGCCGACGGCTACCACGAACTGCAGACCGTGTTCCGCCTGCTGGACTGGGGTGACGAAGTGCGCCTGCGAGTGCGCGACGATGGCGAAGTGAAGCGCCTGAACGGCGCGCGGGGGGTGGCCGAGTCGGACGACCTGGTCGTGCGCGCGGCCTGCTTGCTGCAGCAGCATGCCGGTTGTGCGCTGGGCGCGGATCTCGCCGTCGACAAGCGCATCCCGATGGGCGGCGGCCTCGGCGGCGGCAGTTCCGACGCGGCCACCGTGCTGGTGGCGCTCAATCACCTGTGGCGGCTGGATCTGGACGAGGACAGCCTGGCCGCGCTGGGCGGCCAGCTCGGTGCCGACGTGCCGGTATTCGTGCGCGGGCGTTCGGCCTGGGCCGAGGGTGTCGGCGAGCGGCTCAGTCCGATCCATCTGCCGCGAAGGCATTACGTGGTGCTCGACCCGCGCGAGCAGGTGCCTACTGCAGCGCTCTTTCAAGCGCCTGAATTGACACGAAATGCGCCGCGGGCGACAATTTCGTCCTTTGTTTCCGGCGCAACGGTCGAGAACGCCTTCGAGCCGGTCGTGCGGGCGCGTTACCCGCGGGTCGCGGCGGCGCTGGCGTGGCTGGGCGGTTTCGGCACGGCGAGGCTTTCGGGTACCGGCGGCTGCGTGTTCCTGGAGCTGCGCTCGCTCGCGCGTGCCCACGCCATCGCAGAACGTTGTCCGGCGACATTCAGGGTACACGTGGCGAGCGGGATGGATGTCTCGCCGCTGCATCAGGCGCTGGCGCGGCAACGCGCAAGTTGACGGATTTCAGGCAAAGGCACGACCGAATACACCAAGACACTGGGGCGTCGCCAAGCTGGTTAAGGCACGGGATTTTGATTCCCGCATTCGCAGGTTCGAATCCTGCCGCCCCAGCCACTTCATTGTTGGCTGAGTTTTCGAGGTAGCACCGTGGACACGTCCACCCCGATGATGCTGTTCACCGGCAATGCGCATCGCGCATTGGCCGAGGATGTCGCCCACCGCCTGGGCGTGCCGCTGGGCAAGGCCCTGGTCGGCACCTTCAGCGACGGCGAGGTGCAGATCGAGATCGAGGAGAACGTGCGCCGTCAGGAAGTGTTCGTGATCCAGCCGACCGGTGCGCCCAGCGCGGTGAACCTGTTCGAGCTGCTGGCGCTCACCGACGCGCTCAAGCGCGCCTCGGCGGCCAGCGTCACGGCGGTGATCCCGTACTTCGGCTACGCCCGGCAGGATCGCCGGCCGCGCTCGGCGCGGGTGCCGATCACCGCCAAGCTGGCCGCCCGCATGATCGGCGCCGCGGGCGTGGACCGGGTGCTGACGGTGGACCTGCATGCCGACCAGATCCAGGGCTTCTTCGACATCCCGGTCGACAACGTGTACGCCTCACCGGTGCTGCTGGCCGACATCTGGCGCAAGTACAGCATGGAAGACCTGATCGTGGTCAGCCCGGACGTGGGCGGCGTGGTGCGTGCCCGGGCGATCGCCAAGCGGCTGGACGACGCCGACCTGGCGATCATCGACAAGCGCCGTCCGCGCGCCAACGTCTCCACCGTGATGAACATCATCGGCGACGTCGAAGGCAAGACCTGCGTCATGGTCGACGACATCGTCGATACCGCCGGCACCTTGTGCGCGGCCGCTGCAGCTCTCAAGGAGCGTGGCGCCCGCAAGGTGGTCGCCTACTGCGTGCATCCGGTGCTGTCCGGCGCGGCGATCAGCAACATCGAAGGCTCCCAGCTCGACCGGCTGGTGGTCACCAACACCTTGCCGCTGCGCCCCGAAGTCCAGGCCTGCAGCAAGATCCGCCAGCTCTCCGTCGCCGAACTGCTGGCTGAAACCATTCGCCGCATCGCCTTCGGCGAGTCGGTGAGTTCGCTGTACGTGGATTGAATCCGGGAATAGGGAGTAGGGAATAGGGAATCGAAGAGCCGCACCCACGCTTTTCCTATTCCCTAATTCTCCATTCCCTATTCCCCTCCAAGGGCTCTCCTGGTCGCGGGAGAGTCACCCATCCGTCGCAAGGCGGAAAACGCAACCCAAGGTAATAAAACAATGACCCAGACTCATGAAATCAAGGCGCAGAGCCGCAAGGACGAGGGGAAAGGTGCGAGCCGCCGCCTGCGTCGCGCGAGCTTCGTGCCGGCCGTCGTCTACGGTGGCAGCCAGCCGCCGGAAAGCATCCAGATCGAGCACAACACCATCCTGCTCGCCGCCAAGAACGAATGGTTCTTCTCCTCGATCCTCGACCTGAACGTCGATGGCAGGGTGCAGAAGGTGCTGGTGCGCGACTGGCAGAAGCATCCGTTCAAGCAGCTGATGATGCACATGGATTTCCAGCGCATCGACGAGAACGCCAGGCTGCGCGCCAACGTGCCGCTGCATTTCCTGAACAAGGAACTGTCGCCGGCCGGCAAGATGTCCGGCGTGGTGATCTCGCACAACCTGACCGAAGTGGAAGTCAGCTGCCTGCCGAAGGATCTGCCGGCGTTCATCGAGCTGGATCTGGGCGCGCTGCAGGCCGGCGACATCATCCACCTGTCGCAGCTGAAGCTGCCGGCGAACGTGGAACTGCCGGCTTTGCTGCTGGGTGAAGCCCACGACGTCGCCGTGGTGACCGTGAACGCGGTCAAGGAAAGCGCCGCGGATGTCGCGGAAGACGCTGCCGAAGCCGAGGCCGAAGCGACCAAGGCCGCGGCTGCCAAGCCGGGTGCGAAGTCCGACGCCAAGCCGGCTGCCGACAAGAAGTAAGTCGTGCGGCCCCGCGCCCGACCGGCGCGGGGCCATGCATGGCTGGCTGCGCAATGGCTGGATTGAAACTCATCGTCGGGCTGGGCAATCCCGGCGCCGAATACCTCAGAACCCGGCACAATGCCGGGTTCTGGCTGGTGGACGCCCTTGCCGGCGGCCAGGGCGAGCGGTTCGCCTTCGACGGCAAGCTGCATGGCGAGAGCTGCCGCGTGCGCCTTGGCGGCGAACCGGTCTGGCTGCTCAAGCCCGCCACCTTCATGAACAAGAGCGGCATCGCCGTGGTTTCGGCGCTGCGCTATTACAAGATCGAACCCGAACAATGTCTGGTCGCGCATGACGACCTGGACCTGCCGCCCGGTACCGTGCGCCTGAAGTTCGACGGCGGCCACGGTGGGCAGAACGGCCTGCGCGACATCATGGGCCACCTCGGCCACGGCAAGTTCCATCGCTTGCGCGTGGGCATCGGCCACCCCGGCCACAAGGATCAGGTCACGCCGTGGGTGCTGGGCCGGCCTTCCGCCACGGACGAAACCGCCATCCTGGACGGCGTCGCGCGCGCCCTGGACGTGCTGCCGCTGGCGGTGGATGGGCAGTTCGACAAGGCGATGCAGCAGTTGCACACGACGAGGGAATAGGGAATGGGGAATAGGGAGTCGCAAGAGCATCCCGACCCCCGCTTTTCCTATTCCCCATTCCCTATTCCCTATTCCCGGAATCAAATCCATGGGCATCAAATGCGGCATCGTCGGACTGCCCAACGTCGGCAAGTCCACCCTGTTCAACGCGCTGACCAAGGCCGGCATCGCGGCGGCCAATTTTCCGTTCTGCACGATCGAGCCGAACGTGGGCGTGGTGCCGGTGCCGGACCCGCGGCTGAATGCGCTGGCGGCGATCGTCAACCCGCAGAAGGTGGTGCCGACCGCGGTGGAGTTCGTCGACATCGCCGGCCTGGTCGCCGGCGCGTCGAAGGGCGAGGGCCTGGGCAACAAGTTCCTGGCCCACATCCGCGAGGTCGACGCGATCGCCCACGTGGTGCGCTGCTTCGAGGGCGACGTGATCCACGTCGCCGGCAAGGTCGATCCGATCGCCGACATCGAGACCATCGACACCGAGCTGGCGCTGGCCGACCTGGAGTCGGTGGACAAGGCGCTGAACCGCGCCGAGCGCGCGGCCAAGGCGAACGACAAGGATGCGTTGGCGAAGAAGCCGGTGCTGCAGAAGCTGGCTGCCGGGCTCAACGAAGGCAAGTCCGCGCGCAGCCTCGGCCTGGACGAGGAAGAGAAGGCGCTGGTGCGCGACCTGTTCCTGCTCACCCTGAAGCCGCTGATGTACATCGCCAACGTCGCCGACGACGGCTTCGAGAACAACCCGTTGCTGGACGCCGTGCGCGAGCGCGCCGTCGCCGAGGGTGCCGAGGTGGTGCCGGTGTGTGCGGCCATCGAGGAGGAACTGGCGCAACTCGACGAAGCCGACCGCGACGAGTTCCTGAAGGACATGGGCCTGGACGAGCCGGGCCTGAACCGGGTGATCCGCGCCGGCTACAAGCTGCTCGACCTGCAGACCTATTTCACCGCCGGCGTGAAGGAAGTGCGCGCGTGGCAGGTGAAGCGCGGCGCCACCGGGCCACAGGCTGCCGGCGTGATCCACAGCGATTTCGAGAAAGGCTTCATCCGCGCCGAAACCGTCTCCTACGACGACTTCATCCAGTACAAGGGCGAAGCCGGCGCCGCCGCCGCCGGGCGTCTGCGCAAGGAAGGCAAGGAATACATCGTCAAGGACGGCGACGTGCTGCACTTCCTGTTCAACGTCTGACCGGCGCGTAGGGCGGGCACTGCCCGCCGCTCCCGATGGGTGCGTTGAAGCGCCGGCGGGCAGTGCCCGCCCTACCTCGCCGCAAAGAGTCGCCTACAGCGCGCTGCCGCCGAACTTGTAGGTGAACTGCACGAAGTAGCTGCGGCCGGCAGCGTCGAACCATGAGATGTCGTAGTACGGATACGACGTATAGGTGGGGTCGCGCGGGGGCATCTTGTCGAACAGGTTGTCCACTGCCAGCGACAGCTGGGCGTGGTCGCTGAACTTGTACTGCAAGGTGGCGTTGTAGCGGTAAGTGGCGTGAACCCAGGCGGGATCGCCGGCCGAGGTGTCGACGACCTGATCGTACGACCACGAGTTTGGCAGGCGGCCCAGGCGGGTGCCGAACAAGGTGGCCGACCAGGCCTTGCGCTCCCACGAGATGCTGGCGCTGGTCTTTTCACGCGGGATGTCGAAGCCGCTGTTGACCGCCAGTTCATCCCGGGTCGGGTCACCGGGGTATTGCTGGAACAGGTGGTTGCGGGTCCAGGTGTAGTTGCCGGCGAAACGGAAGGTGCCGATCGCGGTTTCCAGCTTGTAGTGCGCGCTGGCGTCGATGCCGCTGGTGCGCTCGTTGGCGACGTTGATCGGGTTGACAAAGATGCCGTACAAGCGACCCGTACCAGCGGTGCGGGTGACGCGCGCCACCGCGTCGATGCAACTGGGCGAGTTCGGGTCGACCGGATTGCCGTTGACGTCCTTGCCGATGCGGCAATCGGCTTCCAGTTGCAGGATGCGGTCGGTGCTGAGGTCCTGCACCTGGTTCTGCATGCGGATGTTGAAATAGTCCACCGACAGATCCAGGTTCGGCGTCGGTGACCACACGAAGCCGCCGGTCCAGGAGGTGCTGGTCTCGGAGTTCAGGTCGCGGTTGCCCTGGCGCGTGCGGATCAGACCTTCGTCGGAATACGAGCAGTCGGTGATGTCCTCATCCGGCTCCTCGGTGCGGCAGCGGTAGTAGTCGTTGCCGGAGGTCTCGTCGTTGCCGATGCCGGCGTAGACGTAGTGCAGGTCCGGCGCACGGAACGCGGTGCCGTAGGAGCCGCGCAGCAGCAGGCTGTCGAGCGGGCGCCATTCCAGCCCGGTGCTGTAGGTCAGCTTGCCGGTCTTGTGGCCGGAGAAGCGGTACTGGTCGTAGCGGCCGGCCAGGCTGAGGTTGAGCGATTCCAGCAGCGGCAGGCGCAGCTCGCCGGCGGTAGCCCAGCGGTTGCGGCTGCCGTGGCCGTCGGAATCCTTCCAGCTGTAGTAGTAGTACTGGGTGGCCAGCGGGTCGGGGTTGAGGTCGTAGGCCTGGTTGCCGAACTCGACCACGCCGGCGAAACCCGCCGGCCCGGCGGGCAGGTTGAACAAGGCGGTGTTGGTCAGGGTGAACGCCAGCGTGTCGCTGCGCGATTCGGGGTGGTAGTTGGTGCGCGCGGTGATCGCGTCGTACTCGGCGCGGGTCAGCGGCGTGTACAGGCGGACGGGATCGGCGTCGAAGATCGGCAGGCCGCTGTCCGGGTCCACGCCCAGTTGCGGGCCGAGGTAGAGATCGTTGGCCTTCGCGGCGACGGTTTGCGGCCAGCTGATCAGCGCCTTGTACTGCGAGTGGCTGAGCGAGGCCTCGTAATCCCAGGCCTGGCCGAACGTGCCCTTGAAGCCGGTGGTGAGGCTGAAGGTCTTCTGCGTGTTCTCGATCATGCCGCGGCCGAGGCCGCCCATTTCCTCGGGCGTGAACTGGCGATACCAGTTCTCGATGCCGCCGCTGTGCGCGTTGTAGAAGTAGCCGTCCTCGTTGCCGTCGGGCGCCTGGTAGTTCCATTGCTCGACGTCGCGGAACAGCTCGACCTTGCTCCAGCCCAGCTGCATGTCGCCGAACCAGCTCAGGTTGTCGTTGATCTTGAAGTTGGCCGAGGTGTAGGTGTTGATGCCGCGGCGCTGGCTGAGGATGGTGCCGTAGCCGATCGACTCGGCGCTGCCACAGAAATTGCCGTAGCGCGGCCGGTTCGCATACACCGTGGTGCCGCCGTTGAGGTACGACAGCGCGTCGCAGGTGGCCTGGCCGGGGTCGATGTAGTCGTCGTTCCAGTCGCCGTTGAGGAAGGTGCGGCGCGGCACCTGCGAGCGCGCGGTGGGCGCGTCGGCGGTGGAGTCCTGGATCTTGCGGTCGTAGGCCCACAGCGGCTTCTGGTCGATCAGCTCGGCGCCGAACACCAGGTTGAAGTCACCCTGCGAGAAGCCGGTGGAGAAGTTCAGCTTGGTCGACGCGCCGCCGCCGCGGGTGGTGTCGCCGTAGCGCAGGTCGATGGTGGTGCCGTCGGCGTGGTCCTTCAGGATGAAGTTCACCACGCCGGAGATCGCATCCGAACCGTACACCGCCGAGGCGCTGCCGGTGAGCACCTCGATGCGGTCGATCATGCCGATCGGAATGTTGGAGATGTCGGTGAAGTTGCTGCGGCCCTTGAACGGCAGCGGAAAATCGGCGATGCGCCGGCCGTTGACCAGTACCAGGGTGTGGTTGGGGCCGAGCCCGCGCAAGTCGACTTCCTCGGCGCCCGGCGAAAAGTCGGCGCCGCTGGAGGATTGCTGGCTCTGCGTCTCGCCGCTGTTCTGGGTGATCGCGCGCATCACGTCGGGCACGCTGGCGAAGCCGGCGGCCTTGATCTCCTGCGCGGTGACCACGGTGACTGGCGCCGGGCCCTCGACCTGCACCCGCGGAATGCGCGAGCCGGTGACCTGCACTTCGTCCAGCCGTGTGGCCTGTTCCGGGTCCGGTTCGGCGGAGCCGCTGCCGGCAGGCGCGGGTGCGGTTGGCGGCGCGGTTCGGCGGGCCGCCTTGACGATCACTACCGCGCCGGACTCGTCGTGCTGCGTGGTGAAGCCGCTGCCGGCCAGCAACCGCCGCAGCGCCTCGTCCGTCGACAGCGTGCCGCGCACGCCGGCGGTGCGCAGTCCGCGCAGCTGGTCGGCCTGGTAGATGAACTGCGCGCCGGACTGGCGGGCCAGCGTATCCAGCGCGGTGACCAGGTCACCGGCCGGGATGTCGACCGGCCGCGTCGCCGGGGCCTGTGCGGCGGCGAGGGCCGGTGCCGAGCAAGCAAGGATCAACAGCGCGCCGCGTAGCGAACGAGTCATGTGCAGTTCTCCCCGGGCAGGCGCGCACGATGCGCACCGCGTAGATGCCATGACGAGCGGACGCGGAAAATCCCCCCAGGCACCGCTCCGCTCAGCGCGGACTCAACACGATAGTGTTCCCGCGCGCGGCGGCCTTGACCGGGAAGCCGCGCGTCAGCAGCCGCACGAAGGCGTCGGTGTTGGACCAGCGGAAGTTGCCGCCCACGCGCATGGCGCCGACCCGTACATCGTCGATCACGATCTTGCGCTGGTTGTAGCGGTTGAACTCGGCCACGGCGGTGGCCAGCGGGGTGTCGTGGAAGCTGACGAAACCGTTGCGCCAGCTCAGGTATTCCTGCGCCTGCTGCACGGTTCCCGAATGCACGACCACGCCGCCGTCGCTGGCGATGGCCACGCTGCCGGCCGGCAACAGGGTGGTGGCCTGGTGCGGGCCGTCGGGACGACCGTCGGATTCCAGCCGCACCAGGCCCTGGGTGACCACCACGCGCAGATCCGCCACGTCACGGCGCACCGCGAAGCGTGTGCCGACGGCGATCACCCGGCGCGCGTCGGCGCTGACCACGAACGGTCGTGCGCGATCCTTGGCCACGCTGAAGAACGCCTCGCCTTGCTCGAGATCGACGTGGCGTTCGCGGCGCGACCAGGTCAGCCGGATGCGGCTGTCGCTGCTGAGCGTGGCCACCGAGCCGTCCGCCAGTTGCACCTCGCGCAGCTCGCCGACGGCGGTTCGATAGGACGCCTGCTCCACCGCGCCGTACCCATGCCAGGCCAGCGCCAGCGTCACGACCGCCAGCAGCGAAGCGGCGACCGCCAGCAGCCGGGCGTGCGGCCAGGATCGGCGTCGCGTGGCTGCCCGCCAGCCGCGCGGAGTCGCGGCAGGGTGCGGTTGCGCCAGCGCAGGTGCACCGGTGTGCGGCGTCGCCCAACTGCCACGCGGCGGCACGCCGCCGGCGCGCCAGCCGGCACCCAGCGCCTGCAGCCGGCCGCTTTGCTGCCACGCCGCGTCGAGCCGCACGTAGGCCACCCGGTGCGCGGTTGACGCATCCAGCCACGCGTCCAGCCGGCGCTGGTCGCGCTCGTTCCAGTGCTCGCCGTCGCGTCGGGCCAGCCAGCTCGCGGCGATGTGTTCGATCTCCCTGCTACTGGTCATGACCAAGCTCGATGGCGGTTTCCTGTTCGCCTGCACGGGTGTGGCGATGGGCGTGGCGATCGCCGTGCACATACTGAGCGATCAGCCGCGCGCCCTTGGCGATCTGCTTCTCCACGGTCTTCTCGCTGATGCCCATGCGGGCGGCGACCTGTTTCTGCGACAACTGCTCGACGCGGCGCAGCCAGACCACCTCGCGGCAGCGGTCGGGCAGGCGGTCGAACGCGTCGGCGAGGCGTTTCAACTCCTGGTGTGCGTCCAGCCGGCGGTCCGGCGTGACCTCGTCCACCGAGACGTTCAACGCGTCGATATCACCCACGGCCTCGATCGAGACCACCCGTTCGCGGCGCAGGCGGTCGGTCATCAGGTGGCGCGCCGTGGTGAACATGAACGACTTGGGTTGGGTCGGGCGCGACCGTGCCGCGGCTTCGTAGACGCGAACGTAGATCTCCTGGCGCAGGTCGTGGACCTCCTCGCGACGGAACCAGCTGCGCCGCAGATAGCGCATCAGGGCGCCCTCGTGGACGAGGATTTCGCGGGCAAACCAGCTGTTGAGGGAATTGTCCACGTGGCGACCTTAGCGCCAATCCGGGGCGGCTGGACAGCGGGGCGAACGTGGGGGATATCCGCGGGCCGCTCGTCCCGGACGATAACCACGGACGGGCATGCGCCCGCTCTGTCATGGCCCGGGGAAGTGCCGATGAAAACGTTCCGACCAACTTTCCGCTGGCTGTGGCTGGCGTGCTGCCTGCTGTTGGCGGGCTTCGGGCCCGGCAGCGTGGCCAAGCCGTCGGGTGCAGGCTACGACTATTACCGGATCGGCAAGCTCGACGCCGCGCGCCCCGGAACCACCGAGCCGGCGCTGCTGCTGATGGGCGGTGGTGACTGGCCGCCGGCGGCGTTCGCATGGTTCGCCGCCAGGGGCGGGCACGGGCATTTCGTGGTCCTGCGCGCCTCCGGTGCCGATGAATTGCAGAAGGAGCTGTACGAAGACATCGGCGGCGTGGCCTCGGTGCAGACCCTGGTGTTCCACGACCGCGCGGCGGCCAGCGATCCGCGCGTGCTGGAGATCGTGCGTTCGGCCGACGGCATCTTCATCGCCGGCGGCGACCAGGCCAACTATGTGCGGTTCTGGAAAGGCACGCCGTTGAACGCCTTGCTGGAACGCCATGTGGCGCAGGGCAAGCCGCTGGGCGGCACCAGTGCCGGCCTGGCGATCCTCGGCCGCTTTGCCTATGGCGCGCTGGACGGCGGCAGCATCACCTCGGATGAAGCGCTGGCCGATCCGCTGGGCAAGGCGGTGACCGTGGTCGAAGGTTTCCTGCATCTGCCGTACCTGCGGCACGTCATCACCGACACCCACTTCCATGCGCGCAAGCGGCTGGGCCGGTTGGTTGCGTTCATCGCCCGGTTGCGCCACGAGGGGCATGCCGACGTGATCGGCCTGGGCGTGGATGAGGATGCCGCGTTGTGCGTGGAGGCCGATGGACAAGGGCATCTGGTCACCCTGAACGACGGTTTCGCCTGGCTGGTGCGCCCCGCGGGTCCGCCGGCGCGGGTTGTTGCCGGCCAGCCGCTGGACTATCGGGGCATTCGCGTGACCGGCATCGGCCCGCACAGTCGGATCGACCTGCGCGATCTGAGCGTGCAACGCCCGGCGTTCGAGGTCACCGCTGACGTGCGCGACGGCAAGCTTGAGTTGCACGGCGATGCCGTGCCGGCCGCGACGCCGGCACGTTAGCTGGCTTCGGCGCGCGCATGGCGACGCCGGTTGCCGGCGTAGCGATCGTGGTGAGTGGGTGAAGCGGGCATAATCGCCCTTCCGATCTTGCTTTCGCGGACCCGCCATGCCCGGAAAACAGCAGGAAGTCAGTTTCCGTTTTCTCGCCCAGCCCACCGACGTCAACTTCGGCGGCAAGGTGCACGGCGGCATGGCGATGAAGTGGATCGACCAGGCCGGTTATGCCTGCGCGGTTGCCTGGAGTGGAGCGTATTGCGTCACGGCCTCGGTCAGCGGCATCCAGTTCGTGGCGCCGATCCTGATCGGCGACCTCGTCACGGTGAGGGCGCGCCTGATCCATACGGGCCGCAGCAGCATGCATCTGGCCGTCGACGTGATGGCCAGCGACTTGCGCAAGGGCGACCAGCGCCTGGCGACCAGCTGCGTGATGGTGTTTGTGGCGCTGGACGGCGCCGATGGCAAGCCCACCCCGGTGCCATGCTGGGAGCCGCGCAACGAGGCCGACCGGCGCCTGCAGGCCAAGGCCCGGCAACTGCTCGAGTTGTCCCGGGGGATGGAGCAGTTGGTCGATCCGCAAGACCTTGCCGACACCTGACGGGCACGGCCGGATGGCGCGCCGACATGCGATATGCGTGCCATGAGGTGTTGACAGTTCCCGGCACGATCCACACAATACGCGTTCTTTGTTGGAGGGATACCCAAGCGGCCAACGGGGGCAGACTGTAAATCTGCTGGCTTACGCCTTCGGTGGTTCGAATCCACCTCCCTCCACCAGCAACAAGCGACGCGAAAGCGGCGCGCAAGACACGATTTCCGCGCAGGGCGGGAGTAGTTCAATGGTAGAACCTCAGCCTTCCAAGCTGATGATGCGGGTTCGATCCCCGTCTCCCGCTCCATTGCACTGCAAGTGTCAGAAGCTGTTGATCGACGCGATCGCGGCATAAGTTTCGAATCATCCGGCAGGACGCCGGTCTGTTCTTCGTCATCATGGAGGATGGCTGAAGTTATGAAGAGTCCGACAGGATGTCGGTCTTGTCTTTGCCGTCATGGAGGACGGCTGAAATACACGCTCATGTAGCTCAGTCGGTAGAGCACTTCCTTGGTAAGGAAGAGGTCACAGGTTCGATTCCTGTCATGAGCACCAGCTTCCGGCCTTCACGGCCAGCCCGTAAACGGGCTGTTCTTTTCTACAATTGATTGACTCCATCGGGGTTTAGCGCGCATGGCAAAGGGTAAATTCGAACGCACCAAGCCGCACGTCAACGTCGGCACGATTGGTCACGTGGATCACGGCAAGACGACGCTGACGGCGGCGCTGACGAAGGTCGGTGCCGAGCGTTTCGGTGGAGAATTCAAGGACTACAGCGCGATCGACGCGGCGCCGGAAGAGAAGGCGCGCGGCATCACGATCTCGACCGCGCACGTGGAATACGAGTCACCGACCCGTCACTACGCGCACGTCGACTGCCCCGGCCACGCGGACTACGTGAAGAACATGATCACCGGTGCGGCGCAGATGGACGGCGCGATCCTGGTGTGCTCGGCCGCGGACGGCCCGATGCCGCAGACGCGCGAGCACATCCTGCTGTCGCGCCAGGTCGGCGTGCCGTACATCGTGGTGTTCCTGAACAAGGCGGACATGGTCGATGACGCCGAGCTGCTCGAACTGGTCGAGATGGAAGTGCGCGAGCTGCTGAGCAAGTACGACTTCCCGGGCGACGACACCCCGATCATCCATGGTTCGGCGCTGAAGGCGCTGGAAGGCGACCAGAGCGAAATCGGCGTGCCGGCGATCATCAAGCTGGTGGACGCGCTGGACAGCTACATCCCCGAGCCGGTGCGCACGATCGACAAGCCGTTCCTGATGCCGGTGGAAGACGTGTTCTCGATCTCCGGCCGCGGCACCGTGGTGACCGGTCGTATCGAGCGCGGCGTGATCAAGGTGGGCGACGAAATCGAAGTGGTCGGCATCCGCGACACGCAGAAGACCACGGTCACCGGCGTGGAGATGTTCCGCAAGCTGCTGGACCAGGGCCAGGCGGGCGACAATGCCGGCCTGCTGCTGCGCGGCCTGAAGCGCGACGACGTGGAGCGTGGCCAGGTGCTGGCCAAGCCGGGCACGATCACCCCGCACACGGATTTCGAGGCCGAAGTGTATGTGCTGTCGAAGGACGAGGGTGGCCGTCACACGCCGTTCTTCAAGGGCTACCGCCCGCAGTTCTACTTCCGCACGACCGACGTGACCGGTGCCGTGACCCTGCCGGAAGGCGTGGAAATGGTGATGCCGGGCGACAACGTGAAGATGGTGGTGAGCCTGATCCACCCGATCGCGATGGACGAAGGCCTGCGTTTCGCCATCCGCGAAGGCGGCCGCACCGTCGGCGCCGGCGTGGTGGCCAAGGTCATCAAGTAAAATACATCGGGAGTAGGGAATCGGGAATCGGGAATCGCTGGAGCGAAGCACGACACGCTCCGGATCGTTTACCATTCCCGATTCTCTATTCCCTGTTCCCGTTTTTACGCCAGTAGCTCAATTGGCAGAGCAGCGGTCTCCAAAACCGCAGGTTGGGGGTTCAAGTCCCTCCTGGCGTGCCACTTTTCCCGAGGATTCGGACGGGTGACGATGGCAGGGTCGACCGCAAGGCTCGGCGTGCTGCCGCCACTCGACAAGCGCACATGATTACCAAGGCAGAACAGCCCAAGGGCACCAACGCTGGCGACATCGGCAAGCTGATACTGGCGGGGCTGGTGCTGGCAGCGGGCATCTTTGCCTATTCCTGGTTCGGTCGTGACGGCAGCGTCCCCGTGTCGATGCGCCTGCTGGGCGTGCTCGCCGCGCTGGTGATCGCCGTGGCGATCGCCGCGTTCACCGGGCTGGGGCGGCGGGTCAGGAATTTCCTGGCCGAATCGCAGTTCGAGATGCGCAAGGTGGTCTGGCCCACGCGCGACGAGACGATCAAGACGACCGGCGTCATCCTGCTGGTAGTGATCGTCCTGTCGCTGCTGCTGGGGTTGATCGACCTGATCCTGAAGTCGGTCATCCTCGACTGGCTGTTGAAGCTGGGTGGTTGAGATGAGCATGAGCAAGCGCTGGTACGTGGTGCACGCCTATTCGGGCTTCGAGAACCAGGTCAAGCGTTCTCTCGAGGAGCGCATCAAGCGCGCCGGGATGGAAGAGAAGTTCGGCGAAGTGCTGGTGCCGACCGAGGAAGTCATCGAGATGCGCGGCGGGCAGAAGCGCCGCAGCGATCGCAAGTTCTTCCCCGGCTACGTGCTGGTGCAGATCGAGTGCAGCACCGAGGGCAAGGCGCCGCGCATCGACGACGAGTGCTGGCACCTGATCAAGGAAACCCCCAAGGTCATGGGGTTCATCGGCGGCACCGCCGATCGCCCGTTGCCGATCAAGGACAGCGAAGCCGACGCCATTCTCAGTCGCGTGCGCGAGGGCGTCGAGAAGCCCAAGCCGAAGGTGCTGTTCGAGCCGGGCGAGATGGTGCGCGTCACCGAGGGCCCGTTCAACGATTTCAACGGCGTGGTCGAGGAAGTCAACTACGAGAAGAGCCGCCTGCGCGTGGCCGTGTTGATCTTCGGGCGTTCGACCCCGGTGGAACTGGAGTTCGGTCAGGTCGAAAAGGCCTGAGTCCAGAGAAAAGATTGCCCGGAGCGCACTCGCTCGGCATCTTCGTCTTTTCCTCCGCTGGCGGGGGAGGGTAGCGCCGGTCAGGCCGACACTCTCCGCTTCCGATTTCGGTCTTGGTGCCGCAACTGGCACGGGGCTTGCTGATGATCCGGTAAATCTCTATACTGCGCGGTTCACGCGGGGTCTTTTTGGCCCGGCGTGTCCGCGTTTCGGATCTGCACGAGGCAGGTCTTCCTTCCATCCACGGAGCGGTGAACAGCGAGGAGCCGCAAGGCGCCTGGACTCGCGAGGAAAATCCCATGGCAAAGAAAGTTGTCGGTTACATCAAGCTGCAGGTCAAGGCCGGTCAGGCCAACCCCTCGCCGCCGGTCGGTCCCGCCCTCGGTCAGCGCGGCCTGAACATCATGGAGTTCTGCAAGGCGTTCAATGCCGCCACGCAGAAGCTGGAGCCGGGTCTGCCGATCCCGACCATCATCACGGCCTATTCCGACCGCAGCTTCACCTTCATCACCAAGACCCCGCCCGCCACCATCCTTCTGAAGAAGGCCACCGGCGTCGCCAAGGGTTCGCAGAAGCCGAACACCGACAAGGTCGGCAAGGTCACCCGCAAGCAGCTGGAAGACATTGCCAAGCAGAAGGAGCCGGATCTGACGGCTGCCGATCTCGACGCCGCGGTGCGCACCATTGCCGGTAGCGCCCGCAGCATGGGCCTTGTGGTGGAGGGTTAAGACATGGCAAAGCTCACGAAGCGCATGAAAGCCGCGCAGGCCGCGGTGCAGCCGGGCAAGTTCTACGGCCTGGAAGAGGCCCTGAAGATCGTCAAGGACAACGCCAAGGCGAAGTTCGCCGAGTCGGTGGACGTGGCGGTGCGCCTGGGTATCGACGCAAAGAAGTCGGACCAGGGCGTGCGTGGCTCCTCGCTGCTGCCGCATGGCACCGGCAAGACCGTCAAGGTCGCCGTGTTCTGCCCGCCTGGCGAGAAGGCCGAGGCGGCCAAGGCCGCCGGTGCCGACGCGGTCGGCATGGACGACCTGGCCGAGCGCATGCAGGGCGGTGATCTCGACTTCGGTCGCGTGATCGCCACGCCGGACGCGATGCGCGTGGTCGGCAAGCTCGGCCAGTTGCTCGGCCCGCGCGGCCTGATGCCGAACCCGAAGGACGGCTCGGTCACCGCCGACGTCGCCACCGCGGTGAAGAACGCCAAGGCCGGCCAGGTGAAGTTCCGCAACGACAAGGCTGGCATCGTCCACGCCACCATCGGCAAGGCCAGCTTCGAGGCCGCCCAGCTGGCGGACAACCTCAACGCGCTGATCGCCGATGTGATCAAGGCCAAGCCGTCGACGGCCAAGGGCGTGTTCCTGCAGAAAGTGGCGTTGTCCAGCACGATGGGCGTCGGCGTTGCCGTCGATACCTCGTCGCTGACGATCGCCGCCAAGTAATCAAGCCCCGCGTCGACCTCGAAGTCGACGCGGGCAGTTTTTGAGGGCAGTCCCGGCCCGTTCGCGAAGCCGGGATCGCTGTCAAAGACCGCAGGCGCAACCAACGCGCGACGACGACGGGCAGGGAGCTCGAACCTGGCAGGGAATCGCCGCGTCGCCAACGGGGTTGCTTAATCGGAGTCGCCACGATCCGGCCTGCGCAGATGGTGCTGCCCCTACTGGAACGGTTCGTTGTTCAGTTCTGGAAAGGCCAACACCCGGGGCACGAGGTGTCCCCGGCGCCAGGGACGGCGTCGCCCAGGACCGCAAGCGGCAGGAGCCGCGAGCGGAGTTCATTTGGAGGAGTGCAATGGCTCTCAATCTGTCTCAGAAGCAAGAAGTAGTCGCAGAGCTGGCTGAAGTTGCCGCGAAGGCTCACTCCCTGGTCGCTGCCGAGTATGCGGGCACCACGGTCGCTCAGATGACCGCGATGCGCAAGAAGGCCCGCGAATCCGGTGTGTACTTGCGAGTCGTCAAGAACACGCTGGCGTCGCGCGCCGTGGCCGGTACCGAGTTCGAGGTCGTCAAGGACGCCCTGGTCGGTCCGCTGCTGTACGCATTCTCGACGGAAGAACCCGGCGCTGCCGGGCGTCTGATCAAGGAGTTCGCCAAGGACAACGACAAGCTGCAGGCGAAGCTCGTCTCGGTCGAAGGCAAGCTGCTGCCGGCCTCGCACGTCGACGTGCTGGCCTCGCTGCCGACCCGCGAACAGGCGCTGGCCATGCTGGCCCGCGTGCTGGCCGAGCCGGCCACGATGTTCGCCCGCGTCGTCAAGGCGGTGGCCGACCAGCAGGGTGGTGGCGAAGTCGCCGCCGAAGCCCCGGCTGAAGCCGAACCGGCCTGATCGATCTGCGTCTCATCAAACCGAACCGAAATATATCCAGAGGTAAATGCAATGTCCCTGACCAACGAACAGATCGTTGAAGCCGTCGCCGCCAAGTCGCTGATGGAAGTGATGGACCTGGTGAAGGCGATCGAAGAGAAGTTTGGCGTGACCGCCGCCGCCCCGGTGATGGTCGCTGCCGGCCCGGCTGCTGCCGGCCCGGCTGCCGAAGCGCAGACCGAGTTCGACGTGATCCTGAAGAGCGCCGGTGCCAAGAAGGTCGACGTGATCAAGGCTGTCCGCGCGATCACCGGCCTGGGCCTGAAGGAAGCCAAGGACCTCACCGAGGCCGGCGGCGTCCTGAAGGAAGCCGTGTCGAAGGAAGACGCCGACAAGTTCAAGAAGGATCTGGAAGCTGCCGGCGCCACCGTCGAATTGAAGTAATCGGCGTTTGTACGCCGCTGCTTCGACTTGATGTCAAGCGAGCCTGGGAGCGAAAGCTCCCGGGCTTTGCCCGTTTGAACGGGAATGGGGAATGGAGAATGGCGAATCGTCAGTAACGGCCTTCGGGCCTTGACCGATTCCCCATTCTCGATTCCCGAATCCCCGGCCCGGATGGCGTTGGCCGTCCGGCAAAGACAAATCATCCCTTCAGCCGGTGTGTGCACCGCCGGCGTCACTGCGAACCGAGGCGCTACCGATCATGGCCTACTCGTTTACCGAGAAGAAACGCATCCGCAAAGACTTTGGCAAGCGTCCGCCCGTACTGGGCGTGCCCAACCTGCTGACCATCCAGACCGATTCCTACCGTGAGTTCCTGCAGGAGCACGTCGCGCCGAAGCAACGCGGCGAGAAGGGTTTGCATGCCGCGTTGAAGTCGGTGTTCCCGATCTCCAGCTATTCGGGCAATGCCGCACTCGAGTATGTCGACTACCGCCTCGGCGAGCCGGCGTTCGACGAGCGCGAATGCCGCAACCGCGGCATGACCTTCGGCGCGCCGCTGCGCACCACCGTGCGTCTGGTCATCTACGACAAGGACAGCCCGGCCTCCAAGAAGGTGGTCAAGTACATCAAGGAGCAGGAGGTCTACATGGGCGAGATTCCGCTCATGACCGACACCGGCACCTTCATCATCAACGGCACCGAGCGCGTGATCGTCTCGCAGCTGCATCGTTCGCCGGGCGTGTTCTTCGACCACGACCGCGGCAAGACGCACAGCTCGGGCAAGCTGCTGTTCTCGGCTCGCGTGATCCCCTACCGCGGCTCATGGCTGGACTTCGAGTTCGACCCGAAGGACGCGCTGTTCACCCGCATCGATCGTCGCCGCAAGTTGCCGGTGACGGTGCTGCTGCGTGCGCTCGGCTACAACAACGAAGAGATGCTGGGCATCTTCTTCGAGCACAACGTGTTCCACCTGGGCAAGAAGGGCGGCACCACGCTGGAGCTGGTTGCCGAGCGCCTTCGCGGCGAGACGCTGAGCTTCGACCTGGCCATCGGCGGCAAGGTGCTGGTGGAAGCCGGCAAGCGCATCACCGCGCGCCACGTGCGCCAGCTGGCGGCCGAGAACATCACCGCGCTGGAAGTACCGGATGACTATCCGGTCGGCCGCATCGTGGCGAAGGACATCGTCGACAGCAAGACCGGCGAGCTGCTGGCCTCGGCGAACGACGAGATCACCGCCGAGCAGTTGGAGAACTTCCGCAAGGCCGGCATCGAGATCGTGCCGACGTTGTACGTCAACGACCTGGACCGCGGCGCCTACATCTCGCACACCCTGCGCATCGACAACACCACGACGCCGCTGGAGGCGCTGGTGGAGATCTACCGCATGATGCGTCCGGGCGAGCCGCCGACCAAGGACGCCGCGCAGAACCTGTTCTTCAACCTGTTCTTCACCTTCGACCGTTACGACCTGTCGAGCGTGGGCCGGATGAAGTTCAACCGCCGCGTGGGCCGCAAGGAAATCCTCGGCCCGGGCGTGCTGTACGACTACAAGTACTTCAGCGAGCGCAAGGAAGAGGAGTCGCAGCGACTGGTCGCCGAGCAGGGCGAGAGCTCCGACATCCTCGACGTGCTGAAGGTGCTGATCGACATCAAGAACGGCCACGGCACCGTGGACGACATCGACCACCTGGGCAACCGCCGCGTGCGTTCGGTGGGCGAAATGGCGGAGAACACCTTCCGCATCGGCCTGGTGCGCGTGGAGCGTGCGGTTCGCGAACGCCTCAGCCTGGCCGAAGCCGATGGCCTGACCCCGCAGGACCTGATCAATGCCAAGCCGGTCGCGGCGGCGGTGAAGGAGTTCTTCGGTTCCTCGCAGCTGTCGCAGTTCATGGACCAGAACAACCCGCTGTCGGAAGTCACCCACAAGCGCCGCGTCTCCGCGCTCGGGCCGGGTGGCCTTACCCGCGAACGCGCTGGCTTCGAGGTGCGCGACGTGCATCCGACCCATTACGGCCGCGTCTGCACCATCGAAACGCCGGAAGGCCCGAACATCGGCCTGATCAACTCGCTGGCCGTTTACGCGCGCACCAACGCCTACGGCTTCCTCGAGACGCCGTACCGCAAGGTGGCCGGCGGCAAGGTCACCGACACGGTCGATTACCTGTCGGCGATCGAGGAGGGCGACCACGTGATCGCGCAGGCGAACTCGCCGCTGGACAAGCATGGCGCCTTCATCGAGGACTTCGTGTCCTGCCGCTTCCGCGGTGAATCCGAGCTGCGCCCGGCGTCCGAAGTGGACTACATGGACGTCTCGCCGATGCAGACCGTGTCGGTCGCCGCGGCGCTGGTGCCGTTCCTGGAGCACGACGACGCGAACCGCGCACTGATGGGCGCGAACATGCAGCGTCAGGCGGTACCGACCCTGCGTTCGCAGACCCCGCTGGTCGGCACCGGCGTCGAGCGCGCCGTGGCGCGCGACTCCGGCGTCATCGTCTCGGCCAAGCGCGGCGGCGTGATCGACCAGGTCGACGCGGCGCGCATCGTGGTGCGCGTGAACGAGGACGAGGTGGGCGACAACGACGCCGGCGTCGACATCTACACGCTGACCAAGTACACCCGCTCCAACCAGAACACCAACCTCAACCAGCGTCCGCTGGTCAACGTCGGTGACGTGGTGGCAAAGGGCGACACGCTGGCCGACGGCTCGTCGACCGACCTGGGCGAGCTCGCGCTCGGCCAGAACATGCTGATCGCGTTCATGCCGTGGAACGGCTACAACTTCGAAGACTCGATCCTGCTCTCCGAGCGTGTCGTGCAGGAAGACCGCTACACCTCGATCCACATCGAGGAGCTGTCCTGCATCGCGCGCGACACCAAGCTGGGCGCCGAGGAAATCACCGCCGACATCCCGAACGTGGGCGAGCAGGCGCTGGCGCGCCTGGACGAGTCGGGCATCGTCTACATCGGTGCCGAGGTGAAGGCCGGCGACATCATGGTCGGCAAGGTCACGCCGAAAGGCGAGAGCCAGCTGACCCCGGAAGAGAAGCTGCTGCGCGCGATCTTCGGCGAGAAGGCATCCGACGTGAAGGACAGCTCGCTGCGCGTGCCGCCGGGCATGGACGGCACCGTCATTGACGTGCAGGTGTTCACCCGTGACGGCATCGAGAAGGACAAGCGCGCCAAGCAGATCGAGGAAACCGAGGTCAAGCGGGTGCGCAAGGATCTGGACGACCAGTTCCGCATCCTGGAAGGCGCGATCTACAGCCGCATGCGCACCCAGCTGGTCGGCAAGACCGCACAGAGCGGTCCGGGCGGCCTCAAGCGCGGCACCGAGATCACCGACGCCTACCTCGACGGCCTGAAGAAGGACGACTGGTTCAAGATCAACGTCAAGGACGAGGACGTCACCGAGTTCCTCGAGCGTGCCGCCGACCAGATCAAGCGCCACAAGGAAGAGTTCGACAAGCGCTTCAAGGAGAAGCAGGGCAAGATCACCCAGGGCGACGACCTCGCGCCGGGCGTGCTGAAGATGGTCAAGGTGTTCCTGGCCGTGAAGCGCCGCATCCAGCCGGGCGACAAGATGGCCGGCCGCCACGGCAACAAGGGCGTGGTTTCCAACGTGGTGCCAGTCGAGGACATGCCGTACATGGCCAACGGCGAGGCGGTGGATATCTGCCTCAACCCGCTGGGCGTGCCTTCGCGCATGAACATCGGCCAGATTCTGGAAGTGCATCTGGGCTGGGCCGCCAAGGGCCTGGGCAAGAAGATCCAGAAGATGCTCGAGGCGCAGGAGAAGGTGGTCGAGATCCGCAAGTTCCTCGACCAGATCTACAACACCCACGTCGCCGGCGCGGTGCAGCACGTCGACCTGAAGTCGCTCACCGACAAGGAGATCCTGGCGCTCGCCACCAACCTGCAGGAAGGCGTGCCGATGGCGACGCCGGTGTTCGACGGCGCCGAGGAGACCGAGATCAAGGCGATGCTGAAGCTGGCGGATCTGCCCGAGTCGGGCCAGACCACGCTGTACGACGGTCGCACCGGCGAGGCGTTCGATCGCCCGGTCACCGTGGGCTACATGCATTACCTGAAGCTCAACCACCTGGTTGACGACAAGATGCACGCACGCTCCACCGGCCCGTACTCGCTGGTCACCCAGCAGCCGCTGGGCGGCAAGGCGCAGTTCGGCGGCCAGCGCTTCGGCGAAATGGAAGTCTGGGCGCTGGAAGCCTACGGCGCGGCCTACACCCTGCAGGAAATGCTGACGGTGAAGTCCGATGACGTGCAGGGCCGCAACCAGATGTACAAGAACATCGTCGACGGCAACCACGAGATGTCGGCAGGCATGCCGGAGTCCTTCAATGTGCTGGTGAAGGAAATCCGCTCGCTCGCCATCAACATCGACCTGGAAGAGGTCAAGTGATCGACGGGGTTCGGGATACGGGATTACCAGACATTCGTCTGTTAAAAGCCGGGATTTGCAAAAGCAAACCCGGTCCCGGCCCCGGATCCGGCGAACCTGATCTTGTTCGAACTGCGGACCTCGACCCAAGAATTTGCTCCGACCGGAGATTCAAATGAAAGACTTGCTCAACCTCTTCAACCAGCAGCGTGCGACGCCGGATTTCGACGCGATCAAGATTGCGCTCGCGTCGCCGGAGCTGATCCGCTCGTGGTCGTACGGTGAAGTGAAGAAGCCGGAGACGATCAACTACCGTACCTTCAAGCCGGAGCGTGACGGCCTGTTCTGCGCGGCCATCTTCGGTCCGGTGAAGGACTACGAGTGCCTGTGCGGCAAGTACAAGCGCATGAAGCACCGCGGCGTGGTCTGCGAGAAGTGCGGCACGGAAGTGACGCTGGCCAAGGTGCGTCGCGAGCGCATGGGCCATATCGAGCTGGCCAGCCCGACCGCCCACATCTGGTTTCTCAAGTCGCTGCCCTCGCGCATCGGCCTGATGCTGGACATGACCCTGCGCGACATCGAGCGCATCCTGTACTTTGAGGCCTTCGTGGTGATCGACCCGGGCATGACCGCGCTGGAGCGCGGCCAGCTGCTCAGCGAGGACCAGTACCTGGAGGCGACCGAGGAACACGGCGACGAGTTCGACGCGCGGATGGGTGCCGAGGCGGTATTCCACCTGCTGAAGTCGCTCGACCTGCCGGGCGAAGTCATCCGCCTGAAGGAAGAGATCGCCTCCACCAATTCCGAGACCAAGCTGAAGCGGCTGACCAAGCGCGTCAAGCTGATCGAGGCGTTCCTGGAATCCGGCAACAAGCCGGAGTGGATGGTGCTGACCGTTCTTCCCGTGCTGCCGCCGGATCTGCGTCCGCTGGTGCCGCTGGATGGCGGCCGCTTCGCGACCTCCGACCTGAACGACCTGTACCGCCGCGTCATCAACCGCAACAACCGTCTGAAGCGGCTGCTCGAGCTCAATGCGCCGGACATCATCGTGCGCAACGAGAAGCGCATGCTGCAGGAATCGGTCGATGCGCTGCTCGACAACGGCCGCCGCGGCCGTGCCATCACCGGCACCAACAAGCGCGCGCTGAAGTCGCTGGCCGACATGATCAAGGGCAAGCAGGGCCGCTTCCGCCAGAACCTGCTGGGCAAGCGCGTTGACTACTCCGGTCGTTCGGTGATCGTGGTCGGCCCGACCCTGCGCCTGCACCAGTGCGGTCTGCCGAAGAAGATGGCGCTGGAGCTGTTCAAGCCATTCATCTTCGCCAAGCTGCAGGCGCGTGGCGAAGCCACCACCATCAAGGCGGCAAAGAAGCTGGTCGAGCGCGAAGAGGCCCAGGTGTGGGACATCCTCGAAGAGGTGATCCGCGAACATCCGGTACTGCTGAACCGTGCGCCGACCCTGCATCGCCTCGGCATCCAGGCGTTCGAGCCGAAGCTGATCGAAGGCAAGGCGATCCAGCTGCATCCGCTGGTCTGCACCGCGTTCAACGCCGACTTCGACGGCGACCAGATGGCTGTCCACGTGCCGCTGTCGATCGAGGCGCAGCTGGAAGCGCGCACCTTGATGATGTCGACCAACAACATCCTGTCGCCGGCGAACGGCGAGCCGATCATCGTGCCGACCCAGGACGTCGTGCTGGGCCTGTATTACCTGACCCGTGAGCTGATCAACGCCAAGGGCACCGGCATGGTGTTCTCCGGCATTGGCGAGGCACGTCGCGCATACGACAACCGCGCAGTCGAGTTGCACGCCAAGGTCAAGGTGCGCATGAAGCTGGTGCACATCGCCGAAGACGGTACCCGCACGCAGCAGACCAGGATCGTCGATACGACGGTCGGTCGCGCCTTGCTGGCCGAGATCATGCCCGAGGGCCTCCCGTTCGAGCTGGCCAACACCGAGCTGACGAAGAAGAACATCTCGCGTCTGATCAACTCCAGCTACCGTCTGCTGGGCCTGAAGGACACGGTCGTGTTCGCCGATCAGCTGATGTATGCCGGCTATCGCTACGCGACTCGTTCGGGCATCTCGATCGGCATCGACGACATGCTGATTCCGGCCGAGAAAAAGCCGATCCTGGAAGAGGCCGAGAAGGAAGTCGTCGAGATCCAGCAGCAGTACCAGTCCGGTCTGGTCACCGCCGGCGAGCGCTACAACAAGGTGGTCGACATCTGGTCGCGCACCAGCGAGCTGGTGGCCAAGGCGATGATCGACGGCATCGGCACCGAGAAGGTGGTCGATGCCGACGGCAAGACGGTCAACCAGAAGTCGATGAACTCGCTGTACATCATGGCCGACTCCGGCGCGCGTGGCTCGGTGGCGCAGATTCGCCAGCTGGCCGGCATGCGCGGCCTGATGGCGCGCCCGGACGGCTCGATCATCGAGACCCCGATCAAGGCCAACTTCCGCGAAGGCCTGAACGTGCTGCAGTACTTCAACTCGACCCACGGCGCCCGCAAGGGCCTGGCCGATACCGCGCTGAAGACCGCCAACTCCGGTTACCTGACCCGTCGCCTGGTCGACGTGGCGCAGGACGTGGTCATCACCATGGACGACTGCGGCACCGAGGACGGCATCACCATGCAGCCGATCGTCGAAGGCGGCGACGTGGTCGAGCCGTTGCGCGACCGCGTGCTCGGCCGCGTGGTGGTCGAGGACGTCTACGCCCCGGGCGACGACGACCAGCCGATCGTCACCCGCGACACCCTGCTCAACGAGGCACTGGTCGAGAAGCTGGACAAGGCCGGCGTGCAGATCATCAAGGTGCGTTCGCCGATCACCTGCGAAGCCGAACATGGCGTGTGCAAGCTGTGCTACGGCCGCGATCTGGCCCGTGGCCATCTGGTCAACATGGGCGAGGCCGTGGGCGTGGTGGCCGCGCAGTCGATCGGCGAGCCCGGCACCCAGCTGACCATGCGCACCTTCCACATCGGCGGTGCGGCTTCGCGTGCGGCGGCGGTGGACAACGTGACGGTGAAAACCACCGGTTCGCTGAAGTACAACAACCTGAAGTCGGTGCAGCACAAGCAGGGCCATCTGGTGGCGGTGTCGCGTTCCGGCGAACTGAGCGTGATCGACGCCAGCGGCCGCGAGCGCGAGCGCTACAAGGTGCCGTACGGCGCCACCATCGCGGTCAAGGACGGTGCGGCGGTCAAGCCGGGCCAGACCGTGGCCAACTGGGACCCGCATACCCACCCGATCGTCACCGAGGTGGCCGGCGTGGTGCGCTTCATCGACTTCCTCGACGGCGTCACCGTGCAGAGCCAGACCGACGAACTCACCGGCCTGGAGTCGGCGGTGGTCACCGATCCGAAGCGCCGCGGCGCACAGGCGAAGGACCTGCGTCCGATCGTGCGCCTGGAAGACGCCAAGGGCCGCGAGCTGAAGCTGCCGGGCACCGACATTGCCGCGCAGTACTTCCTGCCGGCCGGTGCCATCGTGTCGATCCAGAACGGCGCCGAGGTGGGCGTGGGCGACGTGATCGCGCGCATTCCGCAGGAGAGCTCGAAGACCCGCGACATCACCGGCGGTCTGCCGCGCGTGGCCGACCTGTTCGAGGCGCGCAAGCCGAAGGAGCCGGCGATCCTGGCCGAGCGTTCGGGCATCGTCAGCTTCGGCAAGGACACCAAGGGCAAGCAGCGCCTGGTCATCAAGGACGTCGACGGCAACGAGCACGAGGAACTGATTCCGAAGTGGCGTCAGGTCATCGTGTTCGAGGGCGAGCATGTGGAGAAGGGCGAAACCGTCGTCGACGGCGAGCCGAGTCCGCATGACATCCTGCGCCTGCTGGGCGTGGAGCCGCTGGCCGGTTACCTGGTCAAGGAGATCCAGGACGTGTATCGCCTGCAGGGCGTGAAGATCAACGACAAGCACATCGAGGCGATCATTCGCCAGATGCTGCGCAAGATCGAGATCGTCGAGCCGGGCGACAGCCATTACCTGCGCGGAGAGCAGATCGAGCGCGTGCGGATCAACGCCGAGAACGAGCGGGCCGTGGCCAAGGGCGAGCGACCGGCCGAATACCAGTCGATCCTGCTTGGCATCACCAAGGCTTCGCTGGCGACCGAGTCGTTCATTTCGGCCGCCTCGTTCCAGGAAACCACCCGCGTGTTGACCGAAGCTGCGGTGCGCGGCACCCGTGATACCTTGCGGGGCCTGAAGGAAAATGTTATTGTCGGCCGTCTCATTCCGGCAGGCACGGGCTTGGCGTACCACGCATTGCGTCGTCGCCAGGGCGGTTTGACCGCCACGGAGCTCGAGACGCTTTCCGGAACCACGCCTGCGACCCCGGTCGCAGAGGTGACCGGTGCAGATGGTGGTGCCGAGTAAGCCCGTTCGAGGCTTCACTCGCTGACATACGAAATGAGGCGCAGGGACGCGCCTCGTGTTCGGGTCAAGGACGGCAGGGCGTCAGCTTGCCCATGGCAAGCGGCTCATGTTAAATTCCCGCTTCTTGGCAGACCGAGCTTGATCGGGCTGCCTTTATGTTTTCAGGAACAGCTACGCATGACGACAGTCAACCAGTTGGTGCGCAAGAACCGCAGTCCCAAGACCTACAAGAGCGGTTCGCCGGCCTTGCAGAGCAGCCCGCAGCGCCGCGGCGTCTGCACGCGCGTTTACACCACCACCCCGAAAAAGCCGAACTCGGCCCTGCGCAAGGTCGCCAAGGTGCGCCTGACCAACGGTTTCGAGGTCATCAGCTACATCGGCGGTGAAGGGCACAACCTGCAGGAGCACTCCGTGGTGCTGATCCGCGGCGGCCGTGTCAAGGACCTGCCGGGTGTGCGCTACCACACGGTGCGCGGCAGCCTCGATTGCGCCGGCGTGACCAAGCGCCGCCAGTCGCGTTCCAAGTACGGCGCCAAGCGCCCGAAGAAGTAACGCCCGGGCCTGCCAGGCAGGCGGGCAGGGTCGACCGCCCGGGTTGCCGGGTCGGGCACCTGCAAGAGTGAGACATCTGGAAAGTGCGGCCATGGACGGGCGCTTTGGCTTCGCAGGCGGGATGCCTGCAAAAACATCGATGCGGCCATAACGGCTGCTTTTCGTGCGGGCAGGGTTGCCTGCGAAAACAACGGACAACAAACATGTCGCGCAAAGGTTCACATCCCGCCCGTCTGGTTCTGCCGGATCCCAAGCATGGCAGCCAGCTGATTGCCCGCTTCATCAACATGGTGATGAAGAGCGGCAAGAAGTCCGTGGCTGAGAGCATCGTTTACGGTGCGCTGCAGCACATCGGCGAAAAGAATGCCGAGCCGGTGGCCCTGGTCGAGAAGGCACTGAACAACATCGCCCCGGCGGTCGAGGTGAAGTCCCGCCGCGTGGGTGGTGCCACCTACCAGGTGCCGGTCGAGGTGCGTCCGGGCCGTCGCATGGCGCTGGCGATGCGCTGGGTCATCGATGCTGCCCGCAAGCGTGGCGAAACCTCGATGCCGCGCAAGCTGGCTGCCGAGCTGCTGGAGGCCTCCGAAAGCCGCGGCGGCGCCGCCAAGAAGCGTGAAGAGACGCACCGCATGGCCGAGGCCAACAAGGCCTTCTCGCACTATCGCTGGTAATTGAAGTTGCGCTTGCCGCCAAACAGTGGCGGCGAGCGACAAAAGCCGCCGTCCATGGCGGACCAGGGATACCGGGCCGCTTCAATGGCGGCCAAAAGCAAGCCGCCTTCAAGGGCGGATTTCTCACAAGCTCTCGGCCCGGACGGCCGCGTCCAGACATGGGGCAGGGCTGCCCGGCAAAGGTAATCATCCATGGCACGCAACACTCCCCTCGACCGCTACCGCAACTTCGGCATCATGGCCCACATCGATGCCGGCAAGACCACGACCACGGAGCGCATCCTGTTCTACACCGGCGTCAGCCACAAGATCGGCGAGGTGCATGACGGCGCGGCCACCATGGACTGGATGGAGCAGGAGCAGGAGCGCGGCATCACCATCACCTCCGCGGCTACCACGGCCTTCTGGAAGGGCATGGATGGTTCGATGGAGCAGCATCGCTTCAACATCATCGACACCCCCGGACACGTCGACTTCACCATCGAGGTGGAGCGCTCGCTGCGCGTGCTCGACGGCGCCGTATTCGTGCTGTGCGCGGTCGGTGGCGTGCAGCCGCAGTCCGAGACCGTGTGGCGCCAGGCCAACAAGTACAAGGTGCCGCGCCTTGCGTTCGTCAACAAGATGGATCGCACCGGCGCCAATTTCGAGAAGGTCGTCGGCCAGCTGAAGTCGCGCCTCGGTGCCCACCCGGTGCCGATGCAGGTGCCGATCGGTGCCGAGGACAACTTCACCGGCGTGATCGACCTGTTGCGCATGAAGGCGATCAGCTGGGACATGGAAACCCAGGGCATGAAGTTCGAGCTGAACGACATCCCCGCCGAGCTGGCCGACAAGGCGGCCGAGGCGCATTCCTTCATGGTGGAATCCGCTGCGGAAGCCACCGAAGAACTGATGAACAAGTACCTCGAAGGCGGCGACCTCTCCACCGAGGAGATCATTGCCGGCCTGCGTCAGCGCACGCTCGCCAACGAGATCATTCCCGTGTTCTGCGGTACCGCGTTCAAGAACAAGGGCGTGCAGGCGATGCTCGACGCCGTGGTGCAGCTGTTGCCGTCGCCGGCCGACCGCCCACCGGTGGCCGGTATCGACGAGAACGAGCAGGCGGCCACGCGCAAGGCCGATGACGCCGCGCCGTTCTCCGCGCTGGCGTTCAAGATCATGACCGACCCGTTCGTGGGCTCGCTGACGTTCTTCCGTGTCTACTCGGGCACGCTGAACTCGGGCGACGCCGTGTACAACCCGGTCAAGAGCAAGAAGGAGCGCATCGGCCGCATCCTGCAGATGCACGCGAACGAGCGTCACGAGCTGAAGGAAGTGCGTGCCGGCGACATCGCCGCCGCGGTCGGCCTCAAGGACGTGACCACCGGCGACACGCTGTGCGCGCAGGATCACGTGATTACCCTGGAGCGGATGACGTTCCCGGAGCCGGTGATTTCGATGGCGGTCGAGCCGAAGACCAAGTCGGACCAGGAAAAGATGGGCATCGCGCTGGGTCGCCTGGCTGCCGAAGATCCGTCGTTCCGCGTCCGTACCGACGAGGAATCCGGTCAGACCATCATCTCCGGCATGGGCGAGCTGCACCTGGACATCCTGGTCGATCGCATGCGCCGCGAGTTCAACGTCGAGGCCAATGTCGGCAAGCCGCAGGTGGCTTACCGCGAGACGATCCGCGCTTCGGACGTCAAGTCGGACTACAAGCACGCCAAGCAGTCGGGCGGCAAGGGTCAGTACGGCCACGTCGTGATCGAGCTGTCGCCGATGACGGAAGAGGAGCGCAAGAGCCCGGACGTCAAGGACGATTTCCTGTTCGTCAACGAGATCACCGGCGGCGTGATCCCGAAGGAGTTCATCCCCTCGGTCGAGAAGGGCCTGCGCGAGACCATCACCAGCGGTCCGCTTGCCGGGTTCCCGGTGGTGGGCGTCAAGGTGAAGCTGGTGTTCGGTTCGTACCACGACGTCGACTCGTCGGAAATGGCGTTCAAGCTGGCCGCCTCGATGGCGTTCAAGCAGGGCTTCAACAAGGCCAATCCGGTGCTGCTCGAGCCGATCATGAAGGTCGAGGTGGTGACTCCGGAGGAATATGTCGGTGACGTGATGGGCGACATGAGCCGCCGTCGCGGCCTGCTTCAGGGCCAGGACGACACGCCGTCGGGCAAGACCATCGACGCGATGGTTCCGCTGGGCGAGATGTTCGGCTATGCGACCACCATCCGCTCGCTGACCCAGGGCCGTGCAACCTTCACGATGGAATTCGACCACTACGCCGAGGCACCGAACAACATCGCCGAGCAGGTGATCAAGAAGGCCTGATTGGCGCGATCGTCCTGATCGCAAGAGCAAGATCAAACAGCGGCCATCCATGGCCGTACTCTTCAAGAAAAGCAGTGCGACCTTCGACGGGTCGCGTAGATTGAAAGCGACGCGGCGGACGCCGCACTGACGAACGTTCCAGCTAGAGGTCTCAAGTCATGGCAAAGGGTAAATTCGAACGCACCAAGCCGCACGTCAACGTCGGCACGATTGGTCACGTGGATCACGGCAAGACGACGCTGACGGCGGCGCTGACGAAGGTCGGTGCCGAGCGTTTCGGTGGAGAATTCAAGGACTACAGCGCGATCGACGCGGCGCCGGAAGAGAAGGCGCGCGGCATCACGATCTCGACCGCGCACGTGGAATACGAGTCGCCGACCCGTCACTACGCGCACGTCGACTGCCCCGGCCACGCGGACTACGTGAAGAACATGATCACCGGTGCGGCGCAGATGGACGGCGCGATCCTGGTGTGCTCGGCCGCGGACGGCCCGATGCCGCAGACGCGCGAGCACATCCTGCTGTCGCGCCAGGTCGGCGTGCCGTACATCGTGGTGTTCCTGAACAAGGCGGACATGGTCGATGACGCCGAGCTGCTCGAACTGGTCGAGATGGAAGTGCGCGAGCTGCTGAGCAAGTACGACTTCCCGGGCGACGACACCCCGATCATTCATGGTTCGGCGCTGAAGGCGCTGGAAGGCGACCAGAGCGAAATCGGCGTGCCGGCGATCATCAAGCTGGTGGACGCGCTGGACAGCTACATTCCCGAGCCGGTGCGCACGATCGACAAGCCGTTCCTGATGCCGGTGGAAGACGTGTTCTCAATCTCCGGCCGCGGCACCGTGGTGACCGGTCGTATCGAGCGCGGCGTGATCAAGGTGGGCGACGAAATCGAAGTGGTCGGCATCCGCGACACGCAGAAGACCACGGTCACCGGCGTGGAGATGTTCCGCAAGCTGCTGGACCAGGGCCAGGCGGGCGACAATGCCGGCCTGCTGCTGCGCGGCCTGAAGCGCGACGACGTGGAGCGTGGCCAGGTGCTGGCCAAGCCGGGCACGATCACCCCGCACACGGACTTCGAGGCCGAAGTGTATGTGCTGTCGAAGGACGAGGGTGGCCGTCACACGCCGTTCTTCAAGGGCTATCGCCCGCAGTTCTACTTCCGCACGACCGACGTGACCGGTGCCGTGACCCTGCCGGAAGGCGTGGAAATGGTGATGCCGGGCGACAACGTGAAGATGGTGGTGAGCCTGATCCACCCGATCGCGATGGACGAAGGCCTGCGTTTCGCCATCCGCGAAGGCGGTCGCACCGTCGGCGCCGGCGTGGTGGCCAAGGTCATCAAGTAACGGTTCTTGCGGGAATTCCGGCATGGATGCCGGTTTGATCTTTGCCATCAGGGAGGATGGCTGAAGTAAAGGTCACGAGGTCGCGGGACGAACGGAACCACGCGCTGCCGGGACAACTCCCGCCGTTGAACCGGCCGCGGCTGCGCCGCGCCGGTTCACGCCGGGGCGAGTCGAGGGCGAAGTTGTTTCGCACCTCTTCACTAATCCCGGATTTACCGGTATACTTCGCAGCTCACTTGTCGGACAGACGTGTTTCTGGACGACCAACCGCGAAATGAGGCACAGGACGTGCTTCGAGTTCGCTGGCCGTGGATCGGCCTTCGCAAGTCGACGTGATCGCGGGGCTAGCCCTGTTGACACGTCGTTTTGCGCGAGATTCGGATTGTGCCAGGCGAGCGGATCGATGCTCGCCTGGTGTTTTTCAAAGGGGCCGGCAGATCATCGAGGGCCCCGGACAAGTGGCAAAAGGGCAGTGCGGAGTGGTGAGAAGCCGCTCCGGCATCACAGAACGTTCTTTCGACAACAGGACACGGTTATGGCGAACCAGAAGATTCGCATTCGGCTGAAGGCATACGATCATCGACTGATCGACCGCTCCGCCAGCGAGATCGTCGAGACGGCTAAGCGCACGGGTGCCACGGTACTCGGCCCGATTCCCCTCCCGACCAAGATCGAGCGTTACACCATTCTGACGTCGCCGCACGTCGACAAGGATGCACGCGACCAGTACGAGACCCGTACGCACAAGCGTGTACTCGACATCGTCGACCCGAACGACAAGACCGTGGACGCGCTCATGAAGCTTGATCTCGCCGCTGGCGTCGATGTTCAGATCAAGCTCGGTTGAGCGACAGACAGGATACGAAGATGAGTATCGGATTGGTTGGCCGCAAATGCGGCATGAGCCGACTCTTCACTGAAGACGGCCGCTCGATTCCGGTGACGCTGATTGAAGCGACGCCGAACCGCGTGACCCAGGTGAAGACGGACGACAACGATGGCTACAGCGCCGTCCAGGTTTCCGCAGGCAGCAAGCGTGCGAACCTGCTGACGCAGCCGCTGAAGGGCCACTACGCGAAGGCGAAGGTCGAGCCGGGTCGCGGTCTGTGGGAGTTCCGCGTTGCTGCCGAGGATCTCGGCAAGTACGCGGTGGGCTCGGAGATCAAGGCGGACGACGTGTTCTCCGTCGGCCAGATCGTGGATGTCGCCGGCGTGTCGAAGGGCAAGGGCTTCCAGGGCACGATCAAGCGCTGGAACTTCAAGATGGGCGACGCTACCCACGGCAACTCGCTGTCGCATCGCGCACCGGGCTCGATCGGTCAGCGCCAGACCCCGGGTCGCGTGTTCCCCGGCAAGAAGATGGCCGGCCAGATGGGCAACGTGAATCGTACCCAGCAGGGCCTGGAAGTGGTCAAGGTCGACGCCGAGCGTCATCTGATCGCGGTCAAGGGTGCGGTACCGGGTGCCACCGGTAGCGACGTCGTCATCCGCCCGACGACCAAGAGCTGAGGAGAGACACCATGGAACTCAATGTCATGGGTGCCAAGCCGCTCAGCGTGTCGGACGAAGTGTTCGGCGGCGAGTACAAGAAGGCCCTGGTGCACCAGGTCGTGGTTGCCTATCAGGCCGCTGGCCGCGCCGGTACCAAGGCGCAGCTATCCCGCGGCGAAATGTCCGGCACCACCAAGAAGTTCAAGAAGCAGAAGGGCGGCGGCGCCCGCCACGGTGACTACCGTGCCCCGATCTTCGTCGGTGGTGGTGTCACGTTCGCCGCCAAGCCGCGCAGCTACGAGCAGAAGGTCAACCGCAAGGCTTATCGCGTCGCGATCCGCTCGATCTTTTCCGAGCTGGTTCGCCAGGGTCGCCTGAAGGTGGTCGAGAGCTTCGGCATCGAGACGCCGAAGACCTCCGCGATGGTCGCCAAGCTGGCCGAGCTGGACGTGTCCGGTCGCGTGTTGCTGGTGTCCGAGGATGCCTCCGAATCCGTGTTCCTGGCTGCGCGCAACATCCCCTACATCCATGTGCTGGATGTCATGGGCCTGAACCCCGTCAGCCTCGTCGGCTCCGACCACGTGGTGGTCACGGTCGATGCGGTGAAGAAGATCGAGGAGTGGCTGGCATGAGCAACGAACGCATTCTCGATACGCTGCGTGCGCCGCATATCTCCGAGAAGTCGGCGCGTCTTGCCGAGCACAACCAGTATGTGTTCCTGGTCGCCCCCGCGGCGACCAAGGCCGATGTCCGCGCTGCGGTGGAAAAGCTGTTCGACGTCAAGGTCGAGCAGGTGAACCTCGTCAACGTCAAGGGCAAGGTCAAGTCCTTCCGTTTCCGCGCTGGCAATCGCCAGGGCAAGCGCAAGGCCTACGTGCGTCTTGCCGATGGCCAGGCCATCGACGTGTCCGCCAAGGCCTGAGCCAGGAGTTCTGTGAAATGGCACTAATCAACCACAAGCCGACCTCGCCGGGTCGCCGCGACGCAGTCAGCGTCCGCACGGAAGGCCTGTACAAGGGCGCGCCCTACGCTCCTTTGACCGAGGCGCAATCCCGTACCGGCGGCCGCAACCATCATGGCCGGATCACCACGCGTCATCGTGGCGGCGGTCACAAGCAGCATTACCGCATCATCGACTTCAAGCGTGACAAGGAAGGCATCGCCGCCCGCGTCGAGCGCATCGAATACGATCCCAACCGCACCGCGCACATCGCGCTGCTGTGCTACGCCGATGGCGAGCGTCGCTACATCATCGCGCCCAAGGGCGTGCAGGTGGACGATCGCCTGGTGTCGGGTCGCGAGGCGCCGATCAAGGCCGGCAACTGCCTGCAGCTGCGCAACATCCCGATGGGCAGCACGATCCACTGCGTGGAGCTGCGTCCCGGCAAGGGCGCGCAGATCGCCCGCAGCGCCGGCGCCTCGGTGCAGTTGGTTGCCCGCGAGTCCGGTTACGCCACGTTGCGCCTTCGCTCCGGCGAGATGCGTCGCGTCTCGGTCGATTGCCGCGCCACCATCGGCGAAGTCGGCAACGGCGAGCACAGCCTGAAGAAGCTGGGCAAGGCCGGCGCCAAGCGCTGGGTAGGTATTCGCCCGACCGTCCGCGGCGTGGTGATGAACCCGGTCGACCACCCGCACGGTGGCGGCGAAGGCAAGACCTCCGGCGGTCGTCATCCGGTCAGCCCGTGGGGCACGCCGGCCAAGGGCTACAAGACCCGCAACAACAAGCGCACGCAGCACTTCATCGTGCGTCGTCGTACCAAGTAACAGGAAGCCGACATGCCTCGCTCTTTGAAGAAAGGTCCCTTCGTAGACCTTCACCTCGCGAAGAAGGTGGAAGCTGCGGTTTCCGCCAACAACAAGCGCCCGATCAAGACCTGGTCGCGCCGCTCGATGATCCTGCCGGAAATGGTCGGCTTGACCATCGCCATCCACAACGGCCGTCAGCACGTGCCCGTCCTGATCAACGAGAACATGGTCGGGCACAAGCTCGGCGAGTTCGCGGTGACCCGCACGTTCAAAGGCCATGTCGGCGACAAGAAGGGCAAGTGATGAGCACTGAAGCCAAAGCGATCCTGCGCGGCGCCCGCATTTCGGCGCAAAAGGCACGCCTGGTGGCCGACCTCGTCCGCGGGCTTCCCGTGGGCCGGGCCAGCGACGTGCTCACCTATACCAACAAGAAGGCTGCGCACCTGGTTCGCAAGGTGCTGCTGTCGGCCGTCGCCAACGCCGAGAACAATCTCGGTGCCGACGTCGACGAGCTGAAGGTGTCCAGCATCTTCGTCGACGAAGGTCCGGCGATGAAGCGCATGTACGCCCGCGCCAAGGGCCGCGGTTCGCGCATCCTGAAACGTACCAGCCACATCACTGTGGTTGTCGGCAACTGACTGAGGATATAGACGATGGGTCATAAAGTTCATCCCACCGGTATCCGCCTCGGCATTGCCAAGGACTGGAACGCGAAGTGGTTCGCCAACAAGGGCGATTACGCCAAGTATCTCGTGGCCGACATCAAGGTCCGCGACATGCTGAAGAAGAAGCTGGCCGCCGCCGGCATCTCGAAGATCCAGATCGAGCGCCCGGCCAAGACCGCGCGCGTGACGATCCACACTGCCCGCCCGGGCGTGGTGATCGGCAAGAAGGGCGAGGACATCGAGAAGCTGCGCAAGGAAGTCAGCGACATGATGGGCGTCCCGACGCACATCAACGTCAACGAGGTGCGCAAGCCCGAGCTGGACGCGCAGCTGGTGGCAGAGTCCATCGCGCAGCAGCTGGAGCGCCGCATCATGTTCCGCCGCGCGATGAAGCGCTCGGTCGGCAACGCGATGCGCCTGGGCGCCCTGGGCATCAAGATCAACGTCTCCGGCCGCTTGAACGGCGCCGAGATCGCCCGCTCCGAGTGGAGCCGCGAGGGTCGCGTGCCGCTGCATACGCTGCGCGCCGACATCGACTACGGTTTCGCCGAGGCGAGCACCACCTACGGCATCATCGGCATCAAGGTCTGGGTGTACAAGGGCGAGATCTTCGATCTGGCCGCTGCCAGCCAGGAGTCGAAGGACGAACCGTCGCCGTCGCGCCGTGAAGGTGGCGAAGGCCGTCGTAATGATTCGCGTCGCGAGGCCGGTGAAGGCCGTCGCGAGCGGTCTGCGAAGTAAGGGAGAGTTGCCATGTTGCAACCCAAGCGAACCAAGTACCGCAAGCAGTTCAAAGGCCGCAACGACGGTCTGGCCCAGTGCTCCAACCTCGTCAGCTTCGGCGAGTACGGCCTGAAGGCGACCACGCATGGTGCGCTCACCGCGCGCCAGATCGAGGCGGCTCGTCGTTGCATCACCCGCTTTGTCAAGCGTGGCGGCAAACTGTGGATCCGCGTGTTCCCGGACAAGCCGATCACCAAGAAGCCGATCGAAGTGCGCATGGGCGCGGGCAAGGGCGGCGTCGAGTTCTGGGTCGCCCCGATCCAGCCCGGCCGCATGCTGTATGAAATCGAGGGCGTCGACGAGACGACGGCACGCGAGGCGTTCCGCCTGGCCGCCGCCAAGCTCTCGGTGCAGACCCAGTTTGTGACACGGGCGGTGATGTGATGGCCAGCAAAGATATCAACAACCAGTCGGCCGACGAGCTGAACCAGCATCTGCTGGACCTGCGCAAGGAGCAGTTCAACCTGCGCATGCAAAAAGGTTCCGGCCAGCTCACCCAGCCGCACCAGCTTCGCCGCGTTCGGCGTGACATCGCCCGCACGAAATTCGTGCTCGGCAGCAAGAAGTAAGGGACGGCCGAGATGAGCGAGAACCAGAAGAAGGCACGCACCCTCGAGGGTCGCGTCACCAGCAACAAGATGGACAAGACGGTCACCGTCCTGGTCGAGCGCCAGGAGCAGCATTGGCTGCTGGGCAAGACCATTCGTCGGTCGACCAAGCTGCATGCGCAGGACGACCTGGGCGCGAACGAGGGTGATCTCGTGCGTATCGCCGAGTGCCGTCCGTTGTCCAAGACCAAACATCACCGCGTGGTTGAAATCATCACGCGCGCCAACGTCTAAAGGGAGGGTGCAGCCATGATCCAGATGCAAAGCACGCTTTCCGCAGCGGACAACAGCGGCGCCAAGGAAGTGATGTGCATCAAGGTGCTCGGCGGCTCCAAGCGCCGTTACGCCTCGATCGGTGACGTGATCAAGGTCACCGTGAAGGATGCCATTCCCCGCGGCAAGGTGAAGAAGGGCGAGGTGTACAACGCAGTGGTGGTGCGTACTGCCAAGGGCGTGCGCCGTCCCGACGGTTCGCTGATCCGTTTCGACGGCAATGCGGCTGTCCTCCTCAACAACAAGCTCGAGCCGATCGGTACCCGTATCTTCGGGCCGGTTACCCGCGAGCTGCGCAACGAGAAGTTCATGAAGATCGTCTCGCTCGCGCCCGAAGTGCTCTGAAGCGGAGTCAAGACAATGAACCGTATCCGCAAGGGTGATCAGGTCCTCGTGATCACCGGCAAGAACAAGGGTCAGCGCGGCGACGTGCTGCGTGTTGCAGGCGATCGCGTATTCGTCTCCAACGTGAATCTGGTCAAGCGTCACACCAAGCCGAACCCGCAGGCCAACCAGGCTGGCGGTATCGTCGAGCGTGAAGCCTCGATCCATCTCTCCAATGTGCAGCTGTTCAACCCCGCCACGAACAAGGGTGAACGCGTCGGTTCCAAAACGCTCGCTGATGGGCGCAAGGTCCGCGTGTTCCGTTCGAATGGCGAGGTCGTGGACGCGTAAGGAACACGATCATGACGCGCCTTGAAAAATTCTATAAAGACCAGGTAATCGGCAAGCTCACCGAGCAGTTCGGCTACCAGAACGTGATGCAGGTTCCCCGCATCACCAAGATCACGCTGAACATGGGCGTGGGCGAAGCGGCGGGCAACAAGAAAGTGCTCGAGAACGCCGTGGCCGACATGGCCAAGATCGCCGGCCAGAAGCCGATCACCACGAAGGCCCGCGTTTCGGTGGCTTCGTTCAAGATCCGCGACGGCTGGCCGATCGGCTGCAAGGTCACGTTGCGCCGTGCGCAGATGTGGGAGTTCCTCGATCGCCTGATCAACATCTCGCTGCCGCGCGTGCGCGACTTCCGCGGTGTTTCGGCCAAGGCGTTCGACGGTCGCGGCAACTACAACTTCGGCATCAAGGAACAGATCATCTTCCCCGAGATCGATTTCGACCAGGTGGATGCTCTGCGCGGCATGGATATCTCCATCACCACGACGGCGCGAACCGACAACGAGGCGAAGGCCCTGTTGACGGCCTTCAGCTTCCCGTTCCGGAACTGAGCGGTCATCCTTGACGAACCCGGCCGTCCGCGGCCGGACTCTTTGAAAGAGCAGCGATAAATTATGGCCAAGAAATCAATGGTGAACCGCGACGTCAAGCGGGCCAAGCTGATCAAGAAGTACGCCGCCAAGCGCGCCGAACTGAAAGCGATCGTGCTCAACCCGACGGCTTCGTACGACGAGAAGATGGAAGCGCAGGCGAGCCTGCAGAAGCTTCCGCGCGATGCCAGCCCGGTTCGCGTGCGGACGCGTTGCGCCCTGACCGGTCGTCCGCGCGCCGTCTACGCGAAGTTCGGCCTGGGTCGCAACAAGCTGCGCGAAGCCACCATGCGCGGCGACGTGCCGGGCCTGCGCAAGGCCAGCTGGTAATTCACAACCTGCAGGATCGGCGCGTCGGCTGTTCCGGCGCACCGATCCGACCGGCGGCACCGCATGCCACCGGTGGATGCGACTAACGCATCCGATGTTCGCCAAAACCCGAAATTGCTGCTATAGTCGGCGGTCTGCGCAACGCAGGCTGGCTTCTTTGCCGGCTCACAATCTGATTGATTTCCGGTTTTATCGGATATCGGTGCACTCTGAAGGATGTTTTCATGAGCATGACTGATCCCATCGCCGATCTGTTCACGCGCGTCCGCAATGCCCAGGCCACGGGCAAGCCGGTCGTGCGTATGCCGTCGTCGAAACTGAAGGTGGCCATCGCCGACCTTCTCAAGAACGAGGGCTACATCCTCGACGCCAAGACTTCCGTCGAGGAAGGCAAGCCGGTGCTCGAGATCAAGCTCAAGTATTTCGACGGTCAGCCCGCCATCGAGAACATTTCCCGTGTCAGCCGTTCCGGCCTGCGCGTTTACCGCGGCAAGGACGAGCTGCCGAAGGTCCTCGGCGGCTTGGGCATTTCGATCATCTCGACTTCCGCTGGTCTGTTGACCGATGCGCAGGCCCGTGCCAAGGGCCTGGGCGGCGAAGTCATCGGCCAAGTGGCATAAGGAGTCTTTCAATGTCACGTGTAGCCAAACAACCCATTTCCCTGCCGAAGGGCGTCGAGCTGACGATCGCCGGAGGCAACATTTCGGTGAAGGGCCCGAAGGGCACCTTGTCCGTGCATCAGCTGCCGGGCGTCACGGTCGCCGTCGACGGCGGCGTGGCGAATGTCACGCTGGGCGAAGGCGTGGACGACAAGTTCGGCGGTACGGCGCGTGCGCTGATCGCCAACATGGTCACCGGCGTCTCGCAGGGTTACGAGCGCAAGCTTGAGCTGGTCGGCGTCGGTTATCGCGCCGCCATGCAGGGCAAGGCGCTGAGCCTCAGCCTGGGCTTCTCCCACCCGGTGGTGTTCGACGCGCCCGAGGGCATCAGCATCGAAACGCCGACCCAGACCGAAGTGCTGATCAAGGGCACCGACAAGCAGGTCGTCGGCCAGGTCGCAGCCAAGATTCGCGGCTTCCGCCCACCCGAACCCTACAAGGGCAAGGGCGTGCGCTATGCCGGCGAGAAGATCACCCTGAAGGAAGCCAAGAAGGCGTAAATGCGCTGTCCCTGCGCGTAGAGACCGGTCATCCATGGCCGGACTTTTCACAAAGAGCAGATGACAGCCATCCGAGCCGATCCGCTTTCGAGGAATTGAGAGATGAACAAGAACGAAAATCGCCTGCGCCGCGCCAAGTCCACCCGCAGCCACATCCGCAAGCTGGGCGTGGCCCGCCTGTCGGTGCATCGCACCGGGCAGCATCTTTATGCGCAGGTGTTCGACGCCTCCGGCAAGAACGTGGTAGCGGCTGCCTCCACCGTGCAAAAGTCGGTCGCCGAAGGCCTGAAGGGCACCAAGAACCTGGCTGCTGCGGCGGCCGTGGGCAAGGCTGTGGCCGAGCGCGCGAAGGCTGCCGGTGTGGAGTCGGTGGCGTTCGACCGCTCCGGTTTCCGCTATCACGGCCGCATCAAGGCGCTTGCCGAGGCGGCGCGCGAGGCGGGCCTGAAGTTCTGAGGCGCCGGGATGCGGGGCGCGGGATTCGGGATTCGAAAGAGCCCGCTTCCGCGAGTCGCCAATCCGGTTGCTGATCCTGGCAGCACATACAACTACAAGCGGCCAAGCCGCAAGCAAAAGTCCCGGATGGTCCGGGCACACGGAATAGAACATGTCTTCTAACGATCGCGAAAATTCGGACGGCCTGCTCGAGAAGCTGATTGCCGTCAACCGGGTGGCCAAGACCGTCAAGGGTGGCCGCCAGATGAGCTTCACCGCACTGACCGTGGTCGGTGACGGCGAGGGCAAGGTCGGCTTCGGCTATGGCAAGGCGCGTGAAGTGCCGGTGGCCATTTCCAAGGCGATGGAGCGTGCCCGCCGCCAGATGGTCAACATCGAACTGAACAACGGCACCCTGTGGTACGCCATCAAGGCGAACCATGGTGCGGCCCGCGTGTACATGCAGCCGGCTTCCGAAGGTACCGGCGTGATCGCCGGCGGCGCCATGCGTGCGGTGCTGGAAGTGGTCGGCGTCAAGAACGTGCTGGCCAAGGCCGTCGGTTCGCGCAATCCGATCAACCTGGTGCGCGCCACCATCAAGGGCCTGCAGGCGGTTGCCTCGCCCAAGAAGATCGCCGCCAAGCGGGGCAAGAGTCTGGAAGAGGTGCTGGGCAATGGCTAAGAAGAACGAATCCGCTGCCACCGTGCGCGTGCGCCTGGTCAAGGGCCTGCGCGGCGTGCAGGCGCGCCATCGCCTCAGCGTCAAGGCGCTGGGTCTGGGCAAGGTCAACGACGTGCGCGAGCTGAAGGACAGCCCGCAGGTGCGTGGGCTGATCAACACGGTCTACTACCTGGTCCGGGTCGAGGAGTAATCATCATGCGTCTGAATGACATCAAGCCGGCCGCCGGTTCCCGCAAGACCCGCCTGCGCGTGGGTCGCGGCATCGGTTCGGGCCTGGGCAAGACGGCCGGTCGCGGCCACAAGGGTCAGCATGCCCGCGCGGGTGGCACCCACAAGTTCGGTTTCGAAGGCGGCCAAATGCCGCTGAACCGCCGGTTGCCGAAGGTCGGCTTCCGCTCGAAGCTGAAGGCGCAGAGCCAGGAAGTCTTCCTGTATCAGCTGGCCAACCTCAAGGGCGACGTGATCGACGTGGTCGCGCTGCATCAGGCTGGCCTGATCGACAGCCGCGCCAAGAAGGTCAAGGTAGTGCTGAAGGGCGAGATCGGTCGCGCGGTGAAGCTGTCCGGTCTGCTGGCCACGGCGGGCGCGAAGGCGGCCATCGAGGCGGCCGGCGGAAGCGTGGAGTAAGACGGTGGCCGTAGCCAAGGGCAACGCACTGGGCAAACTCGGCAAGCTGACGGAGCTTCGTCAGCGCATCCTGTTCGTGGTGGGTGCGTTGATGGTGTTCCGTCTCGGCTCGTTCATTCCGGTTCCGGGCGTCAACCCGGAGGCGATGACGAACCTGGTCAACGGCAACGGTCTGATGGACATGTTCAACATGTTCTCGGGCGGCGCGCTGGAGCGGTTCTCGGTCTTCGCGCTCGGCGTGATTCCGTACATCTCGGCGTCGATCGTGTTCCAGATGATGGGCGCGGTGGTGCCGAGCCTGCAGGCCCTGCGCAAGGAAGGCGAGGCCGGCAAGCGCAAGATGACGGCGTACACCCGTTATGCCACGGTGCTGCTGGCGGCGTTCCAGTCCTTCGGCATTGCGGTTGCCTTGCAGGGCCAGGTGGCCGCGGGCGGCGCGCCGGTGGTGTACACGCCGGGCTTCGGCTTCGTGTTCTCGTCCGTGGTCGGCCTGACCGCCGGCACCATGTTCCTGATGTGGCTGGGCGAACAGATGACCGAGCGCGGCATCGGCAACGGCATCTCGCTGCTGATCTTCGCCGGCATCGTGGCCGGCTTGCCCGGCGCGGTGGTGCACACGCTGGGCATGGCCAACAACGGTGAGCTGTCGCTGCTCATGCTGCTGGTGGTGTTCGGGCTGGTGCTGGCCGTGACCGCCTTCGTGGTGTTCGTGGAGCGCGCCCAGCGGCGCATCACGGTGAACTACGCACGACGTTCGGGCGGACAGAAGGCCTACCAGAACCAGAGCTCCAGCCTGCCGCTGAAGATCAACATGTCGGGCGTGATTCCGCCGATCTTTGCGTCGAGCTTGCTGATGTTCCCGGCCACCGCGGTGAGCTGGTTCAGCACGGGTCATTCGTCGCGCTGGGTGCAGGATCTGACGCAGTCGCTGAGTCCAGGCAACCCGTTGTATGAAATCACCTTTTCGGTACTGGTGATCGGTTTTGCATTCTTCTACACCGCGATCGTGTTCAACGCGGAAGAGACGGCGGACAACCTGAAGCGCTCCGGCGCCCTGATTCCCGGCATTCGTCCGGGCAAGGCCACGGGCAGCTACATCGACGCGGTGATGACACGCCTGACGGCGGTCGGCGCGATCTACCTGGTGCTGGTGTGCCTGGTGCCGTCGTTCATGCAGCAGGCGTGGCACGTACCGTTCTATTTCGGCGGCACCTCGCTGCTGATCGTGGTGGTGGTGGTGATGGATTTCACGGCGCAGATCCAGGCGCATCTGGTCAGTCACCAGTACGAAAGTTTGCTCAAGAAAGCCAACCTCCGTCGCAGTTGACGCGGCGAGGGACGCTCCAGGTCGGAGAGTTGCGGTGCCTTGGCGCCGCAGGGCTTTCCTGTTCGGGTAATTCAGGTTAAAATTGCGCGTTTACCGCGCACGAAACGCATTCGGAGAGAGTACTCATGGCGCGCATTGCGGGTGTCAATTTGCCGGTTCAGAAACACGTCTGGGTCGGTCTGCAGAGCATTTATGGTATCGGCCGCAGCCGCGCCAAGCAGGTTTGCGTGGACGCGGGCGTGGTCCCCACCACCCAGATCAAGTCGCTGAGCGAAGGCGAAGTGGAAAAGATTCGCCTGGAGATCGCCAAGTACACCGTCGAAGGCGATCTGCGCCGCGAGGTGGGCATGGCGATCAAGCGGCTGATGGACCTTGGCTGCTACCGCGGCCTGCGTCATCGTCGCGGCCTGCCGGTTCGCGGGCAGCGTACCCGTACCAATGCGCGTACCCGCAAGGGTCCGCGTCGCGCAATCAAGAAGTGATTGCCTGCGGATTTGTGCGGTCACCGATGACCGCGAAGATCAAAAAAGCGGCCATCCGTGGCCGCACTCATCGAGAAGAGCCTTCAAACCATGGCTAAGCCGGTCAAGACCAAGAAGAAGATCAAGCGCGTTGTCACGGATGCCGTGGCCCACGTGCAGGCCTCCTTCAACAACACCATCGTTACCATCACCGATCGCCAGGGCAATGCCCTGTCGTGGGCGACCGCCGGCGGTGCCGGTTTCCGCGGCTCGCGCAAGTCCACCCCGTTCGCTGCACAGGTCGCCGCCGAGAAGGCCGGCCGCGCCGCGGGCGACTACGGCGTGAAGACGGTGGAAGTGCGCATCAAGGGTCCCGGCCCGGGCCGCGAGTCGGCGGTGCGTTCGCTGAATGCGCTGGGCTACAAGGTGCTCAACATCATCGACGTCACGCCGATCCCGCACAACGGCTGCCGTCCCCCCAAGAAGCGGCGTGTCTGAGGGCGGTCGTCTTCGATCGCGAGAATCAAGCACCGGCCGCGGCCGGACTATCTGAAAGAGAAGAAACATGGCCCGTTATCGTGGAGCTACCTGCAAACTCGCCCGGCGCGAAGGTGCGGATCTCAGCCTGAAGAGCCCGGCGCGTGCGCTGGATTCAAAGTGCAAACTGGAAAACAAGCCCGGCCAGCATGGCGCGAACAAGCGCATGCGCATGTCCGACTACGCCGTCCAGCTGCGTGAGAAGCAGAAGGTCAAGCGTATCTACGGCGTGCTCGAGCGCCAGTTCAGCAACTACTACACCAAGGCGACCACGCTCAAGGGCAATACCGGCGAGAACTTGCTGCGTCTGCTCGAGAGCCGCCTGGACAACGTCGTGTTCCGCATGGGCTTCGCGGTCACCCGCGCCCAGGCCCGCCAGCTGGTTGCCCACAAGGCGGTGCTGGTCAACGGCAAGAAGGTGAACATTCCTTCCTACCAGGTGCGCCCGGGCGACGCGATCGCGCTGACCGAGAAGGCGCGCAGCCAGCTGCGCGTGCAGGAAGCGGCCACCGTGTTCGACACCATGGACCTGCGCCCGGTCTGGGTCGAAGTGGATTCCAAGAAGTTCGAAGGCACGTTCAAGTCGGTGCCGGATCGCGGCGACCTGCCGTCCGACATCAATGAAGCATTGATCATCGAGCTTTACTCGAAGTAATTAACCGGAGCTCTGCATGGCAGTTTCGTCAACTAGTGTGCTGCGGCCACGTGGCCTCAGCGTCGAACAGCTCGGAGCCAACCGCGCCAAGGTGGTGGTCGAGCCGCTCGAGCGTGGCTTTGGCCATACCCTGGGCAACGCGCTGCGCCGCGTGCTGCTCTCCTCGATCCCCGGCAGCGCCATCGTCGAGGTGGAAATCGACGGCGTGCTGCACGAATACACCACGCTTGAAGGCCTGCAGGAGGACGTCATCGAAGTCCTGCTGAACCTCAAGGACGTGGCGATCCGGCAGCATTCGGGCGATGAAGTGACCCTGACCTTGTCCAAGAAGGGCAAGGGCGTGGTGACCGCCGGCGACATCGTGGTCGACCATACGGTGGAGATCGTCAACCCCGAGCATGTCCTGTGCCACCTGACCAAGGACATCGCGCTCAACATGCGCCTCAAGGTGCGTCGCGGCGTCGGCTACCAGCCGGCCAGCGCGCGCCAGCATCCTGACGACGAGGCGCGCCCGATCGGCCGCCTGCAGCTGGATGCCTCGTTCGCGCCCGTGTTGCGGGTGGCCTACGAGGTGGACGCCGCGCGTGTCGAGCAGCGCACCAACCTTGACAAGCTGGTGCTGGACATCGAGACCAACGGCACCATCGACGCCGAGGACGCGGTGCGCAAGGCCGCCGAGATCATCAACGACCAGCTGTCGGTGTTCGGTGACTTCTCGCGTCGCGAAAGTGCCACGGACAAGGCCGAGAAGAGCGGCTTCGAGCCGCTGCTGCTGCGTCCGATCGACGATCTGGAGCTGACCGTGCGTTCGGCGAACTGCCTGAAGGCCGAGAGCATCTACTACATCGGCGACCTGGTGCAGAAGACCGAGGTCGAGCTGTTGAAGACGCCGAACCTGGGCAAGAAGTCGCTGACCGAAATCAAGGATGTCCTGGGCGGGCGCAGCCTGTCCCTCGGCACCAAGCTGGAAAACTGGCCGCCGCCGGGGCTTTCGCACGGCATGCAGCTGGGCTAGGGCGATCCTCCTTGATCGCTGTTGTAGCCGGATATTGGCCGGGGTGTGTACAGCACCTTGGCCATGCAGCAGAAGCGGCCATCCATGGCCGCACTTTTCACAAGAGCCTGCTCCGATGGGGCTCACATAAAAGCGGGTAACCGCGGGGTGTCGGACACAAGCGCCGACACTTCATAACAACAGACCTACAGAGAGTATTCCGTCATGCGCCACCAGAAATCCGGACGCAAGCTCAACCGCACCAGCAGCCACCGCGAAGCGATGTTCAAGAACATGGCCTCGTCGCTGTTCAAGCATGAGCTGATCCGCACCACCCTGCCGAAGGCGAAGGAACTTCGCCGCGTCGCCGAGCCGCTGATCACGATGGCCAAGACCGATGGCGTCGCCAATCGCCGCCTTGCGTTCTCGCGTCTGCGCGACAAGGAAGCGGTGGGCAAGCTGTTCGTCGAGCTGGGCCCGCGTTACAAGGAGCGTCCCGGCGGTTACCTGCGCATTCTCAAGTGCGGCTTCCGCGACGGCGACAACGCGCCGATGGCGTACGTCGAGCTGGTGGGCCGTCCGCAGGTCGAGTCCGTCGACGCGGAGTGAGATGCCGGCCGGACGACCTGACGGTCGCCTGCAGCGTCATGCAAACCCGGCCTGGTGCCGGGTTTTGCGTTTTCGGCCCGACGCCGGTCCGTCTTCGCGGTTGCTGCAGCATTGCGTGCTGACAGCGCTGCGCCGAACGGGTAATGTCATCGTTTCGCATCGCAGCAAAGCCCCTATGAACCCATTGCGCTGGTCGTACCGCTTCAGTTTCGCCGTCGGTTTCCTGGTGTGCGCCGCCCTCATGGGCTTCGCGCTGTATGCCGAATATGCCTGGGAAATGACGCCGTGCCCGCTGTGCATCTTCCAGCGCGTCGGCTTCATCGTGATGGGCGTGTTCTTTCTGCTTGGCGCCTTGCATGCGCCGCGCGGCGGGCTGCGCTGGATCTATGCCGCGGGCGTGTGGATCGGTGCGGTGTTCGGCATCGTGGTGGCGGCGCGGCACCTGTGGATCCAGTCGCTGCCCGCCGACCAGATTCCGTCCTGCGGGCCGCCGCTCGATTACATGTTCAGCGCGTTCCCGTTTGCCAAGGTGTTGCGCATGGTGTTTACCGGTTCCGGCGAATGCGCGGCGGTCGAGCCGATCCTGGGCTTGCCGATGCCGGCGTGGACGCTGCTTTGGTTCGTGCTGCTCGCCGTGCTGACGGTGGTGGCGGTGCGCCGCCGGACGTCGCACGCATGAACAAGCTGCGGGATTCCGGCGTCGGCGTCGTGGCTGCTGATGTGGCTTGTGCCGGCACGGCGCCGTGGACGCCGGATTCCTGGCAGCGTCGTCCGGCCCTGCAGCAACCGAGCTACGACGACCCGGTCGAGCTGGCCAAGGCAGGTGCGCTCCTGGCCCGATTGCCGCCGCTGGTCACCTCGTGGGAGATCCTGGCGCTCAAGGAGGCGGTGGCCGAGGCGCAGGAAGGGAAGCGCTTCCTGTTGCAGGGTGGCGATTGCGCGGAGAGCTTCGCCGACTGCACCAGCCCGGTGATTTCCAACCGGCTGAAGGTGCTGCTGCAGATGAGCCTGGTGCTGGTGCACGGGCTGAAGAAGCCGGTGCTGCGGGTGGGGCGCTTTGCCGGGCAGTACGCCAAGCCGCGTTCGGCCGATAGCGAAACGCGCCACGGCGTGAGCCTGCCGAGTTTTCGCGGCGACGTGGTCAACAGCCAGGAGTTCACCGCCGCCGCGCGGCGTCCCGATCCGCAGCGGTTGATCCAGGCGCATGCGCATTCGGCGTTGACGATGAACTTCGTGCGCGCGTTGATAGACGGCGGTTTTGCCGACCTGCGCCATCCCGAATATTGGGACCTGGCCTGGGTCGAGCATTCGCCGCTGGCCGCCGAGTACCGGCAGATGGTCGCCGCGATCAGCGATTCGCTGCACTTCATGGAGACGCTGGCCGGCCCGATCGCCGGCTTCTCCAAGGTGGATTTCTTCACCTCGCACGAGGCGCTGCTGCTGCATTACGAACAGGCCCTGACTCGCCAGGTACCTCGCAATCCGGGCTGGTTCAACCTGTCCACGCATTTCCCGTGGATCGGCATGCGCACCGCTGCACTGGATGGCGCGCACGTGGAGTACTTCCGAGGCATCCGCAATCCGGTGGCGGTCAAGATCGGCCCCTCGGTGACTCCCGATCAACTGCTGCCGCTGATCGACGCACTCGATCCGCACGCCGAGCCGGGCCGGCTGACCCTGATCCACCGGATGGGCCAGGCGAAGATCGCCGATGCGCTGCCGCCGCTGCTGGACGCGGTGAAGCGCGAAGGTCGACGCGTGCTGTGGGTGGCGGACCCCATGCACGGCAACACCGAGAGCACCTCGAACGGCCACAAGACGCGCCGCTTCGACAACATCCGTGGCGAACTGGATCGAGCCTTCGACATCCACGCGGCGGCTGGCACGCGGCTGGGTGGCGTGCACCTGGAGCTGACCGGCGAAGACGTGACCGAGTGCATCGGCGGCGCGCGCGACCTCAAGGAGGGCGACCTGGATCGCGCCTACAGGTCGATGGTCGATCCGCGCCTGAACTACGAACAGTCGCTGGAGCTGGCGATGCTTATCGTGCGCAAGTCGACCGGCGGGGCGGGCTGACGCACTGCATGCTCAGCGCGGGGACGCCGCGGGCGGATCGCCCACGGTGGGCAGAAACTGCGGCGCTTGCCATGCCTTGGCGTGCTGCTCGAAACCGTAGGCGATCGAGATCAGCACCGGTTCGCTCCACTTCGCGCCGAACAGCACGATGCCGACCGGCAGGCCGTGGGCGAAGCCGGCGGGCACGGTGATCGACGGGTAGCCGGCCACGGCTGCCGGTTGCGAGGCGCCGCCCACGGTCGGATCACCGCTGACGATGTGATCGCCCAACACCGGGTCGGTGACGAAAGCCGGGCCCCACGACGGCGCCAGCAGCGCGTCCAACTGCTGCGATTGGAGCGCCGCGTCGATGCCTTCCGGCCCGGACAGGCGCTTCGCCGTGGCCAGCGCGTCCGCATAGGCCTTATCCGTGAGCGGCCCCTTCTGCTCGGCCTTTTCGAACAATTCCTGACCGAACCACGGCATTTCTTCGGCGGCATGCGCCTGGTTGAACGCGATCAGGTCGGCCAGCGTATGCACCTTCAGTCCGCGGCGGTTGGCCAGATAGGCGTTGACGTCGTGCTTGAAGTCGTACAGCAGCACGGTGAATTCCCGGTCGCCGAGTTCGGCCAGGTGCGGCAGCGTGACCGGATCGACGACGATGGCGCCCTGCGCTTTCATCAATGCGATCGACTGCGCCAGCACGCGGTCGGCGTTCGGCTCGGCGCCGGCGAGCTGACGCACCACGCCGATGCGCTTGCCCCTGAGTCCGTTCGGGTCGAGGAACTTCGTGTAGTCAGTGGCGTGCCGGTCGGCCTCCAGGGTGGCCGGGTCGCGCGGGTCGCTGCCGGCGATCACGCTGAGCAGGGTCGCAGCGTCGGCGACGCTGCGCGCCATCGGGCCGGCGGTGTCCTGGTTGTGACTGATCGGCACGATGCCGCGGCGGCTGACCAGGCCCAGGGTGGGCTTGATGCCGACGATGCCGTTCATTGCCGCGGGGCAGATGATCGAGCCGTCGGTTTCGGTGCCGATCGCCACCGTGGCGAGCCCGGCCGCCACCGCGACGGCGGAACCGGCGCTGGAACCGCAGGGATTGCGATCGAGCACGTACGGGTTCTTCGTCTGCCCGCCGCGCCCGCTCCAGCCGCTGCTGGCGTGACTGGAACGGAAGTTCGCCCATTCGCTCAGGTTGGTCTTGCCGAGGATCAGCGCACCGGCCTTGCGCAGCCGCTCGACCAGGCTGGCGTCGCGTGCGGCCGGTGCATCGATCAGTGCGAGCGAGCCGGCGGTGGTGAGCATGTGGTCGCCGGTCTCGATGTTGTCCTTGAGCAACACCGGGATGCCGTACAACGGGCCGTGGGATCTCGTGCGCTTGGCGTCGAGCGCGTCGGCCAGCGGCAGCACGTCGGGGTTCGTCTCGATCACTGCGCGCAGGGTGGGGCCGGAGCGATCGATCCGCTGGACGCGATCGAGCAACGCGCGGGCCAGCTGGCGGCTGTCCAGCGCGCCGGCATCCATGCGTTGCTGGAGTTGGTCGATCGACGCGTAGGCGACATCCGGCGACGTGGCTTCCGTGGCCAACGCGAGGCCCGGGAGCAAGGCGATGGTCAGTGCGGCGATACGGACGGCTGGACGGTTCACGGTAACCCCCGATTTCGGGACACGGCGTGTGGTCGCCCGGCCAGCTTAGCGCCGTTGCGGTTTGGGCGCTGCGGCCGTCAGCGTACAATCGTCGGATGATCACGAACCTCAGCCTGCGTCACGCCAAGCCGTTCGGTGTCGCCATGCTGTTTGCGGCCGCCCTCGGGTACGGCGCCGCCAGTTGCGCCGCCGACCGACTCCCGATTCCCGATACCTTGCAGCAGCGCATCGCCGCCTGCACCACCTGCCATGGGAAGCAGGGCGAGGGGCGTGCGGCCAGCGGATATTTCCCGCGCCTGGCCGGCAAGCCGGCGGCCTACCTGGCGCGGCAGCTGCAGGATTTCCAGGACGGTCTGCGCAAGTACGCTCCGATGGAATACACCGTGCGCGAGCTGACGCCGACGTACATGCAGGAAATCGCCGAGTACTTCGCCGTGCAGCGCGTACCGTTCGCGCGCTCGCCGACGCCTGCCGTGCCCGCCGCGGTGTTGCAGCGTGGTGCACAATTGCTGGACAAGGGCGATCCGTCGCGACGCATTCCCGCCTGCAGCAGCTGCCACGGCAGCCAGTTGACCGGCGTGGAACCGTCGATTCCCGGGCTGGTCGGTCTGCCTTACGACTATGTCAGCGCGCAACTGGGTTCATGGCGCACGCACACCCGCGCCACGGTGGCGCCGGACTGCATGGCCGAGGTCGCCAGCCGGTTGAGCGAGCCGGACATCAGCGCGGTCGCCGCCGCGCTGGCCAACCGTGAACTGCCGACCGATACCCATGCGCTGCCGGCCGGTTCGGTGAAACCGCCGCTGCATTGCGGGGTGCTGGATGCGGCGATCGAAGCGGCACCGCCGGCCACGACGGTCAACTGAAGCTGCGGACGCGTCAGCGCGCGCCATCGCCCCGGTACAACGCACCCAGTGCCAGCCACGGCTGCAGGTTCCAGTGTCCGCGAGCCTGGCCGGAGGGCGAAGGCAGCACGAACAAGCGCGTGGCGCCGAAGGTTTCCTCCTGCATGCCGTAGTCGAGCGCGCCACCCAGCACCGCGCGGGCGGCGTTCTTGCTGGTGAAGGCGAGCAGGCGCGGTCGACAGCGCCGGATCTTGCGGCGCAGCGCGGCGGCGTCGAAGGCGTCGCGGGGCAGTGCGGCGTCGTTGCCGCTGTGGTGTTTGGCCAGGTCGGTGAGGCCGATGCCGAGCGGCAGCAGGTGCCTGAACTCGGCCGGCGCAAACAGGCGCGGGGTGAGCCCGGCGTCGAACAATGCGCGCCAGAACAGGTTGCCGGGATGCGCGTAGTAGGCTCCTTCGGCAGCCGAGCGCGCACTGGCGGCGGTGCCGCAGAACACCAGGCGCAATCCGGGTGCCAGCAGGTCGGGCAGGATGGTGTCAGGCCGGGCCGGCATGCTCATCGAGCAGGAAATCGGTGTACTGGAAGCGCCCGTCGCGCAGCACCGACTCGCCCCGGCGCAGCCGCAGCGGGTGGCGGAACAGCGGTCCGGCGTAGCTCAGCGTGTGGAACTCGCCGTGTTCGCCGCAGGGATCCACGCCGGCCGGCAGGGCGTCGAGCAGGCCCGCATCGTAGTCGCGGCCGCAGAAGCCGGCGTCCAGTTGCCCGGTGTCCACGCAGCACAGCACGGCGCGGTGGCCCTCGCCCACGAAGCGGCGCGACAACGCCGCCGTGTCCTCGCCCCACAGCGGGAACACCGCGCGCCAGTTCTCGCGGCCGAGCTGGCGCACGCGGTAGTCGCGCACGTCCTCCAGGAACAGGTCGCCGAACGCGCAGTGGCGGATGCCGGGCCAGCGCATGCGGGCCTCGACCAGCGCGCGGGCGTGGGCTTCCTCGTAGGCTTCGTTGCTGCCGGGCCAGTCCAGCAGGACTTCGACCAGCGGCAGGCCGAGCGCGGCGGTCTGCGCCAGCAGCACTTCGCGATGGACGCCGTGCATCGCCACGCGCTGATAGTTGCGGTTGAGCGTGGTCAGCAGGCCGACCACCTGCCAGGCCGGATCGGCCTGCAGCCGCTGCAGCGCCAGCAGGCAATCCTTGCCGCCGCTCCAGGCCAGCAGAATCGGGGTGGTCATGCGCGACTGGCTCCAGAGGGGCGGGAACGTCTCGCGCCGGAAGCGAGACGAAAACGGACCCATTTTGCAGTATCGGTGCGGCCGGGTCGATTTCCGCGCGCCGTTCATCGACAGCCTGCATGGCCAACGGCTATAAAGATGGCTTGTATCCTGGGGGTGTGCGGTGAGTGAAGAAATCCTGATCAACGTGACACCGCGTGAAACCCGGGTCGGCGTGGTCGAGAACGGCATGTTGCAGGAGGTGCACGTCGAACGGGCCTCGCGGCGCGGCTACGTCGGCAACATCTACAAGGGCCGCGTGCAGCGCGTGATGCCGGGCATGCAGGCGGCGTTTGTCGAGATCGGGCTGGAGCGCGCCGCGTTCCTGCATGCCTCGGACATCGTGCGCCCGGCGCTGTCGGCGGTCGAGGATGACGATGCCGGCAGCAACGGCAACGGCCACCTGCCCTCGATCAGCGAACTGGTGCACGAGGGCCAGGAGATCGTGGTGCAGGTGGTGAAGGACCCGATCAGCACCAAGGGCGCGCGGCTGTCGGCGCACCTGTCGATTCCCTCGCGCTACCTGGTGCTGCTGCCGCATTCGCGCACGCTGGGCATCTCGGCCCGCATCGAGGATGAAGTCGAGCGCCAGCGCCTGCGCGAGGTACTCGGCACGCTGATCGGTGCCGATGCAACCGATGGCAACCGCCTCGGCTACATCGTGCGCACCAATGCCGAGGGCCAGGGCGCGGAGTCGCTGGCATTCGACGTGACCTACCTGGGCAAGGTGTGGCGCGTGGTGCAGGAGAACATCGCCAAGGCGCGCGTGGGCGAGCGGGTCTACGAGGAGTTGTCGCTGCCGCTGCGCAGCCTGCGCGACATGCTCAACGAGGACATCGAGAAGGTGCGCGTCGATTCGCGCGAGACCTTCGAGCGGGTGGCCCGGTTCGTGCACAAGTTCATGCCGCAGCTGGACGATCGCGTCGAGCACTACGATGGCGAGCGACCGATCTTCGACCTGTACGGCGTCGAGGACGAAATGCAGCGAGCGCTGAAGAAGGACGTGCCGCTGAAATCCGGCGGCTACCTGATCGTCGACCAGACCGAGGCGATGACCACCATCGACGTCAACACCGGCGCCTATCTCGGCACGCGCAACCTCGAGGAAACCGTCTACCGCACCAATCTGGAAGCCGCGCAGGCGGCGGCGCGCCAGCTGCGCCTGCGCAACCTGGGCGGCATCATCATCATCGACTTCATCGACATGACCGATGAGGAGCACAAGCGCCAGGTGCTGCGCATGCTCGGCAAGGGGCTGGCGCGCGACCATGCCAAGACCACGGTGTACCCGATGTCGGCGCTGGGCCTGGTCGAGATGACCCGCAAGCGCACCACCGAGAGCCTGGCCCGCCAGCTGTGCGAGCCTTGCCCGGCCTGCAACGGCCGCGGCGCGCTGAAGACCGCCGAGACGGTGACCTACGAGATCTTCCGCGAGATCACCCGTGCCGTGCGCCAGTTCAACGCGGAGAAACTGCTGGTGATGGCCAGCCCCTCCGTGGTGAACCGCATCCTGGAGGAGGAGTCCGCGGCGGTCGCCGAGCTGGAGGAGTTCATCTCCAAAAGCATACGCTTCCAGGCGGAAGAGCATTACTCGCAGGAACAGTTCGATGTGGTCTTGCTGTAAGTCGACGCCGGCCCACGGCGCATGAACAAGGTGTGGCGTCGTCGATTGCACGGTGGCGCGCGCGGCCTGGGTTGGGTCGCGGGCGTGCTGGTGATCCTGTTCGCCGTGCTGACGGCGCTGGCGCAGTTGCTGTTGCCGCTGCTGGCGCGCCATCCCGAATGGGTGGCCGCGCAACTGAGCCAGCGCCTGCAGCGGCCGGTGGGTATCGCCTCGATGGCGGGGCGATGGACGGCGGGCGGTCCGGAATTCGTGCTGCATGACGTGCGCATCGGCCCGGCCGCCGGGACGAATGGCGCGGCACTGCAGTTGCCGGAGTCTCGCCTGAAACTGGACCTGGGTGGTTGGCTGCTGCCGTCACGGCATCTGTTCAACGTGTACCTGCGCGGCTTGCAACTGGATCTGCTGCACGACGCCAGCGGCTGGCGCGTCAGCGGGCTTGGCACCGCCGCCGGCGCGGACCAGCCGGCGCTCTCCCTGCGCCACCTGTCGCTGGATCTGTGGCTGGATGACCTGCGCGTGGTAGTGACCGATGCCACGCTGGGCGAGCACTACGCCTTGCTGTCGCGGCAGTTGCGGATCAGCTTGCAGGGTGACCGCATCCGCTTCGGCGGCAGCCTGCGGCGCGAGGGCGTGGCCGAGGCCAGCGTGCGCGCGGTAGGCGACCTGCGCCAGGACGAACGCTCCGGCAAGCTGTGGGTCAGCGCCGATGCGGCCCATCTGAAACCCTTGCTCGACGGCCTCGACCTGAAAGGTTACGGGATCGAACACGGCACCGGCCGCCTCAGCGCATGGCTCGACTGGCGCCAGGGTCAACTGGGCGACAGCGTGGTGCGTGTCGACCTTGACACGCTGTCGGTGCGCGGACCCGCCGGCGGCGTGGCCGAGGTGGCGACGCTGCATGGCTTGGCCGGCATCCATGCCGAGGGTGCCGGTTACGCGCTGCGCTGGGCCGGCGACGACGGCAGTGCCGCGGTGGTGGAACTGGATCAGCCGGGCACGCCGCAATTGCGCGTGGAGGCCGCCGCGCACAAGCTGCAGTTGGCACCGCTGCTGCCATGGCTGGCGTTGAAGCCGGATCTGCCCCCGGGCCTGGCGCGCTGGCTCGGTCGCGGGCATCCGCGTGGCGAACTCGAGCGGCTCGCGCTGCACTGGACGCGGGCCGGCGGATTGCAGCGCCTGGCAGTGGCGTTCGATCGGCTCGGCATCGATCCGGTGGACAAGTCGCCAGGCTTGAGCAACCTGCGCGGCACGCTGCGTGGGGACGCCGAAGCCTTCTCGCTGGAGCTGCCGGCGCAAGCCACCACGGTGACGTTTGCGCAGGTGTTCCGCCACCCGTTCGCGTTGTCGAACCTGTCCGGCACGCTGGCGTTCTGGCCGCAGGATGGCGACTGGCACATCGGTGCCGACAGTCTGGAATTCGTCGGCGCCGGCTATGCCGGCAGCGCGCGCGGCGAGGCGGTGCTGCCTGCCGGCGGCGGCGCGCCGTGGCTGGGTCTGTACGCGTCGATCGACCACGCCGAGGTTCCCGCGGCGAAACTGTTCTGGCCGGTCAACGTGATGCCGCCGGCGACCGTGGCATGGCTGGACCGCGCGCTGGTGGCCGGCACCGTCGAGCAGGCGCAGGTGCTGGTGCGCGGCGATCTGGCGGACTGGCCCTTCCACCACAACGAGGGTCGCTTCGAAGCGCGGGCCGAGATCCACGGCCTGACCCTCGACTACGGCGACGAGTGGCCGCAGGCCGAAGGCGTCGATGCGGTGGCCAGCTTCGTCAACGGCGGCATGCTGGTGCAAGCCGGCGCCGGCCATTCGCTGGGCGTGAAAGTGGACAGCGCGGTGGCGCTGATCCCGGACTTCGGCCAGCCCCTGCTTGACCTCAACGTGCGCGGTGGCGGCAGCGGTGCGAGCCTGCTGAACTTCTCCCGCAGGAGCCCGGTCGCCCGCCGCGCGTCCGATACGCTGGCCAAGCTCACGCTTGGTGGCCGCGGCACGTTCGAGTTCCATCTCAGCCTGCCGTTGACGCACATTGCCGATGCGCAGCTCGACGGCACCGCGCAGTTGCATGATGCCGACCTCGCGGCACCGGACTGGCAACTGGCATTGGCCGGCATTGCCGGTCCGCTGCGCTTCGACCTGCACGGCCTGCAGGGCGGGCCGCTGGATACCGTGTTCCATGGCCAACCCGCGCAGTTGCAGCTGGCGATTGCCGGCGCCAACGCCGCGCCGGACACGGTGTTCTCGGCGACCCTCCAGGGCAATTACCAGGTCGCCGAGCTGGTGCAGGGTTATCCCTCGCTGGCATGGCTGGCGGACCTGGCGCACGGGCGTGGCCCGTTCAGCATCGGCTTCACGCTCGCCCATCCGCCGGGCAGCGAGGAACTCGCGCAGACGCTCAGCATCGATTCGCCGCTCAGCGGCATCGCGCTGGCGCTACCCGCGCCGCTGGACAAGCCCGCCGCGGGCAACCTTCCGCTGCATCTGCAGATGAGCCTGCCGACCGCCGGAAGCGACGTGCAACTGGAGCTGGGCCAGGTGCTGCGCGGCCACCTGCGGCTGGCCGATGACGCCGCCGGACGACCGCTGGCCGGCACCTTGGCATTCGGCAGGCAGATGCCGCCGGCGCTTCCCTCGAAAGGCTTGCGCATCCGCGGCCATGCGGCCCGGCTGGATGTCGCCGGCTGGGTCCAGCGTGCGGTGGCGGGTGCGGGCGGCGACGGCCCGGCGCTGGAAAGCATCGACGTCAGCACCGACCAGGCGATCGGTTTCGAGCGCCCCCTCGGTGCGCTGACCGTGCGTGCCGCGCCCCAGCCCGGCTTGCTCAGCGTGGACGTGGATGGCCCCGCCATGGCCGGCAACATCAAGGTGCCCACCGACGAACTGGACAAGCGTGGCGTCACTGCGCGCATGGAACATCTGCACTGGCCACGGCAGCCCGCCGCGTCGGCCACGGCGGCGAGTGCGCCTGCCGTCGCGGCGACCGCGGCCGCCCCCGGGCCGGCACCGGCGGCAATCGTCGATGACCCGGCGAACACCGGCATCAATCCCGCGGCGCTGCCGCCACTGCATCTGTGGGTGCGCGACCTGCGCCTGGGCGATGCCAGACTGGGCGAAGCGCGGCTGGAGACGTGGCCCACGCCCAAGGGCATGCACATCGAACAGCTGCGCGCGCTGTCCGAGCGCGTGCAGGTCACCGCCAGCGGTGATTGGGACGGCACCGCCACCGACAGCCGCACCCACATGCGGATCAGCTTCTCCGCCGAAGATCTCGGCGCGATGCTCTCTGCATTCGGCTACGACGGCCTGGTCGATGGCGGCCGGACCCGCGACGAACTCGATGCCAGCTGGCCCGGCAGCCCCACCGCGCTGTCGCTGGCCACGATGGACGGCACGCTCAAGGTGCAGGTCAACGATGGCCGTATTCCCGAGGCAAGCTCGCCCGGCGTGGGGCGCCTGCTCGGCCTGGTCTCGCTGGCCGACCTGCCGCGCCGGCTCACGCTGGATTTCGGCGACGTGTTCGGCAAGGGGCTGGGCTTCGACACGATCAGCGGCGATTTCCGCCTGGCCGACGGCAACGCCACTACCGACAACCTGATCATCAAGGGGCCGGCGGCCAACATCAGCGTCACCGGTCGCACCGGCCTGCGCGCCCGCGATTACGACCAGCAGATGGTGGTGGTGCCGCACGTCGGCAACAGCCTGCCGGTGGTCGGCGCGGTGGTCGGCGGCCCGCTCGGCGCGGCGGCCGGTTTCGCGGTGCAAGGCCTGCTCGGCAAGGGGCTGAACAAGGCGGCCAGCGCGCGCTACCGGATCACCGGGAGCTGGGACGACCCGAAGATGACCCTGGTCGAGAAGCACGACGTGGTGGTGCCGCCGAGCCTGTTGCTCGAACCCGCGCCGGCTTCGTCCGGCGGCATCGCGCCGACCGGGTCCGTGCCTGCTCCGGCCAGCGCCGGTTCGTCGGGGCCGTGAAGCTTTAAAGCCGCCCCCGCCAGCCCCATGTGGGGTAGTTCCGGATCGACCACAGGCACGCTGACCCATGGATTCACTGATCAATCTCGCCGAAAGCAAGCTGCTGTCCCCCGGCGGCATCGCCACCGGCGACCTCGACCGCGTGTTCGGCCAGCTGATGGGTCCGTCGATCGACGCCGCCGACTTGTACTTCCAGCATTCGCGCAGCGAGTCGTGGACGCTGGAGGAGGGCATCGTCAAGGACGGCAGCCACTCGATCGAGCAGGGCGTGGGCGTGCGCGCGATCTCGGGCGAGAAGACCGGCTTCGCCTATTCCGACGAGATCGTGCTGCCGCAACTGCTGGAGGCGTCCAGGGCAGCCCGCGCGATCGCGCACGGCGGCAACGGCGCCGGCAAGCCGCTGGCACTGCACGACGCGCGCGCGCTGTATCCGGCGATCGATCCGGTGGAGAGCCTGCCCAATCCCGACAAGATCGCGCTGCTGCGCGAGGTCGACGCCTACGCGCGCTCGCGCGACCCGCGCATCAAGCAGGTCATCGTCAGCCTCGCCGCGACCATGGACACCATCCTGATCGCTGCCTCCGACGGCACCCTGGCCGCCGACGTGCGCCCGCTGGTGCGCATCAACGTGCAGGTGATCGCCGAAGCCAGCGGTCGCCGCGAGCAGGGCTATTCCGGCGGTGGCGGCCGTTACGGTTATCGCGAATTGCTCGAGAACGGACGTGCGCTGCGTTTCGCCGACGAGGCCGTGCGCCAGGCGCTGGTGAACCTCGATTCAACCGACGCGCCCGCCGGCCAGATGACCGTGGTGCTCGGCCCCGGCTGGCCCGGCGTGCTGCTGCACGAGGCAATCGGCCACGGCCTGGAAGGCGACTTCAACCGCAAGGGCAGCTCCGCGTTCTCCGGTCGCATCGGCCAGCGCGTGGCCGCGAAAGGCGTCACCATCGTCGACGACGGCACCCTGGCCGGCCGCCGCGGCTCGCTCAGCATCGACGACGAAGGCACGCCGACCGAATGCACCACCCTGATCGAGGATGGCATTCTGAAAGGCTACATGCAGGACAAGCTCAACGCGCGCCTGATGGGCATGGCGCCGACCGGCAACGGCCGCCGCGAATCGTTCACCGCGCTGCCGATGCCGCGCATGACCAATACCTACATGCGGGCCGGATCGCACGATCCGGCCGAAATCATCCGCTCGGTGAAGAAGGGCCTGTACGCGCCGAACTTCGGCGGCGGCCAGGTCGACATCACCAACGGCAAGTTCACCTTCTCCGCCTCCGAGGCCTACCTGATCGAGGACGGGAAAATCACCCGCCCGGTGAAGGGCGCCACGCTGATCGGCTCCGGCCCCGACGTGCTCAACCGCGTCTCGATGATCGGCAACAACCTGGCGCTGGACGAGGGTGTGGGTGTGTGCGGCAAGGACGGCCAGAGCGTGCCGGTGGGCGTGGGCCAGCCGACACTGAAGATCGATTCGATGACGGTGGGCGGCACGGCCTCGTAATCCGGGCATGCGACGCGGCTGACTCCGTGCGCCGAACTGGCGTACCATCGCCGGGTCACGCCATCGAGCCACGGAGTTCGCCATGCCTCCCGCCGCACGCCTCACCGACATGCACGTGTGCCCGATGGTGACCGGCGTGGTGCCGCACGTCGGCGGCCCTATCGTCGCGCCGGGCGCGCCCACCGTGTTGATCGGCGGCTTGCCGGCCGCACGGGTGAGCGACATGGTCACCTGCGTGGGCCCGCCGGACACCATCGTCATGGGCGCACCCAAGGTGTTGATCGGAGGCCTGCCTGCGGCGCGCATGGGCGACAGCACCGCACACGGCGGCACCATCGTGCTCGGCTGCTTCACCGTCATCATCAACTAGACGTCGTTCGGTTCCGGTATCCCGTCCGCGGCGGACGGGGCTTGTGCCGGACGCGACTGCGCGTGGCAAGGGGGCGACTTGAAGCGTGTTTCGTCGGATCGAAGCCGACGCCGGCCGCACGGCAGTGCGCTGGCTGCCGGTGTGCTGGCCACCCTGGGCGACGCGATCGCCGCGCATCGCGACGGCCAGCTCGACGCGGCGGAGGCGCTCTACGGCAAGGTCCTGCAGCGACAATCCGGGCAACCCGATGCCCTGCATTTCCTCGGCGTGCTGTGCCACCAGCGCAACCGCAGCGAGGAAGGCATCCGGCTGATCCGCATGGCGCTGCGCGCGACCCCGCAGCATGCCGATGCGCACAACAACCTGGGCAACATCCACAAGGAGTGCGGCCAGCTGGCCGAGGCCGAGGCCTGCTACCGGCGCGCGCTCGGCCACCAGCCGCGGCACCACGACGCGCTGAGCAATCTGGCCCTGGTGCTTGAGGCGCAGGGCCGCGTGGACGACGCTGGCGAGATCTACGCCCGCTTCCTGGCGCAGGAGCCGCAACTGGGCCACGCGCACTACCTGATGGGCATGTTCCGCCGTCGGCACATCAACCAGATCGAAGACGTGGAGGAAGCGGTGCGCTGCTTCACGCGTGCATCGCAGCTTGATCCGCAGAACCTGCGCGCGCGTGATGCGCTCGGCGTGTCGCTGTACATGCTCGGCCGCAGCGGCGAGGCGATCGAGGTCTACCGCGACTGGATGGCGCGCGAGCCCGACAACCCGGTGCCGCGGCACATGCTGGCCGCGTGCGGCGGCGAGGCGGCGCCTGCACGCGCGGAGGACGCTTATGTCCGCCAGGTGTTCGACGGCTTCGCCGCAAGCTTCGACGAGATGCTGCTGAAGAACCTCAACTATCGCGCGCCGCAGGTGCTCGTGGGCGCGCTGGCGGATCGTCTCGGTGCGCCGCAGGCCATGCTGGACGTGCTCGATGCCGGTTGCGGCACCGGTCTGTGCGGGCCGCTGATCGGACCGCATGCGCAGCGCCTGGTGGGCGTGGACCTGTCCGGCGGCATGCTGGAAAAGGCGCGCCAGCGCGGTGGTTACGACGAGCTGGTGGAGGCGGAACTGGCCGGGTGGCTGCGCGCGAGCCCGCCCGTCTGGGATGTCGTGCTGTCCGCCGACACCCTGATCTATTTCGGTGACCTGGTGCCGGTGCTGTCGGCCGCCCACCACGCGTTGCGCCCGGGCGGCTGGCTGGCCTTCACGCTCGAAGTGCTGGACGGCGAAGGCGATCGTCTGGAGCTGTCCGCCAGCGGACGTTATCGGCACACGCGCGGGTGCGTCGAACGTGTGCTGTCCGCCGCCGGATTTCCCGATCCGTCGATCAGCGCGGATTCGCTGCGCAAGGAGTTGGGCAGGCCGGTGGCCGGCTGGGTGGTGCTTGCGCAAAAGCCCGCCGCGAACGGCAATTGAAGGGGCGCGCAAGCGCCGCAGGGCGCCAATGGACTCCCCAAACAGGCCAGACGTATGATACCCGGACTGGTTTGCCGGCCCATGCCGTCGGGACCGTTGGGGGAGGACGGACATGCCGCATCAAATGACACTGAAGTCAGATCTCGGTGACAAGCTGCAACCAGCCAGCTTTTCCGGCAGCGAACAACTGGGGCAGCTGTTTTCGTACAACCTCAAAGTACTCAGCAAGGATGGCGAAGTTGCGCTGCTGCCGTTGCTGGGCAGCTCGATGACGGTCACGTTCGACACCGGCGACTACACCCGGCATTTCAATGGCATCGTGGCGGAGATTTCGCAGACGGGGTTCGAGAGCTTTTCCGGCAAGCGCCAGGCGGAGTACGCGTTGACCCTGGTGCCGAAGCCCTGGTTGCTGCTGCACAAGATCGATTGCCGCATCTATCTCAAGAAGTCCGTGCCGACGATCGTCAAGGACGTGCTCGCCGAAATCGGCTACAGCGACGTCAAGCTGAGCCTGAGTGGCGACTACCCGGAGCGCGATTACTGCGTGCAGTACCGCGAGAGCTACTTCAACTTCATCAGCCGACTGATGGAGCAGGAGGGCATCTACTATTTCTTCCAGCACCGTGATGGCGTGCACACGATGGTGCTGGCCGATTCGCTCGGTGCGCACGGAGCCACCGGCGGCTTCGACGAATTGCCGTATCGGCCGCAGACCGGCACCAGCAAGGCGTCAAGCGAGCCGGCGATCACCGAGTTCAGCACCGCGCGTTCGGTGCAGACGATCAAGTATTCGCTGACCGACTACGACCCGCTGGACCCGAAGAAGTCGCTGCTGGGGTTCGAGTCGATCAGCAACGCCGACGGCAACCATCGGGTGCCCAAGCTCGATTCGTTCGACTACCCCGGCGACCACCTGACCGCCGCCGCCGGCAAGCATTACGCGCAGGTTCGGCTGGAGGCGATCAACGTCGCGCAGTCGCTTTGCACCGGCGCGACCAACGTCTGCGGCGTGCTGACCGGCGCGCTGTTCAAGCTGACCAAGTTCCCGCGCGCGGAGTTGAACCAGGAATACCTCGTGGTCGGCTCCACCGTGCACATCGAGAATGCCGCCGAGGTCTCCGGCGTGCAGGGCAGCAACCAGTTCTTCTGCCATTTCTCGGCGATCCAGAGTCGCCAGCCGTTTCGCAGCATGCCGACCGCGGTCAAGCCCGGCATCGTCGGCCTGCAGACCGCGGTGGTCTCCGGCAGCGACACCGCCGAAGACATCTCGGTGGACAAGTACGGCCGCATCCAGGTCACGTTCCACTGGAACAAGCCGGACAAGGAAAACTTCCACATCTCCTGTCCGGTGCGCGTGGCCTCCTCGTGGGCCGGCAAGAACTGGGGCGCGGTGAGCATTCCGCGCGTCGGCCAGGAAGTGGTGGTGAGCTTCCTCGAAGGCGATCCGGACCGGCCGCTGGTCATCGGCAGCGTCTACAACGCCGACAACATGCCGCCGTACACGCTGCCCGACAACATGACCCAGAGCGGCATCAAGAGCCGCAGCCACAAGGGCGGCGGCGCGGAGGATTTCAACGAGCTTCGCTTCGAGGACAAGAAGGGCAGCGAAGACTTCTTCATGCATGCGCAGAAGGACATGCATGTGGAAGTGGAGAACGACCGTGTCGTGACGGTGGACCACGACGAGAAGATGACCGTCAAGAACGACCAGACCGAGGACGTCACGGGCAAGCGCACGACCACCGTGGGCAAGGACGACAAGCTTGACGTCACCGGCAACGGCACGACCACCATCGGGCAGAAGTTCAAGCTCAGCGCGGGCACCGAGATCGAGCTGGTGACCGGTGCGGCGAGCATCGTGATGAAGTCATCCGGCGCCATCGACATCAAGGGCGTGAACGTCAGCATCAAGGGCGTGAGCGTCAAGATCGACGGCGACGCCACGGTGGCGGCCAAGGCCGGTGCCTCGGCGGAGTTTTCCAGCAGCGGTGCGACCACGGTCAAGGGCACCATGCTGTCGCTCAAGGGCGACGCCATGGCGCAGTTGTCCGGCGGCATCATCATGATCGGCTAGAGGGCGCACAGATGTCATCCGTGATGCAGGCATCGATCCAGATGGAGTTGTCCGAGCCGGCCAGTGCGCTGCTGCGGCCGGAGATGACCGCGCACGCGGCGGTGCAGGCGCTGGTCGAGGCCGGCCAGGTGCAGGATGCGCTGAAACTGCTGGCGCGGATGCTGCCCAAGCGCTACGCCGTGGCATGGCTGTGCCAGTGCGCACGCGACCAGACGCTCGATGCGGAAGACCGCGCCGGCGCCTCGCTGGCCGAGAAGTGGGTGCGCGAGCCGAACGAGAGCAATCGCCGCGCGGCGTTCGAGTTCGCCACCGCAGGCGGTTACAAGTCCGCCGGCGCCTGGGTCGCCGCTGCCGCGGGCTGGTCCGGCGGCAGTCTCGCGCCCGCCACGCAGGAGGCGCCGGTGCCGCCGGCCGACCATCTCACGGCATGCGCGGTGGTGGCCGCGATCAACATGCTGGCGGCGCTGGATGTCGATACCTTCGCCGCGCGTCGCGCCGCCTTCATCAAGCCGGCCTTGAGCCTGCTCAACGGCGACGGCGCGGCGGGAGCCTGAGGCCGGTCGCGCGCGTTCGCGGCTTGCCCGCTGCACCTCGGGACGATACGATGGCGCGGACGGTTTCCGCGCGTCAGTCAGGCCATGCCGGCAGTTCCGATCACGCGCTTCGCGCGTGGCGGCGACCGATCCACGGAGCCGCGGTTTTTCGCGAACAGTCAGCAGCCAGGCCGGACGGCGAGCCCGGTCGGGACGTGGATGGAATCCATCGTGCGCGGCGCCGGCTGATTCACCTTGACCAGGGAACACTCGAGCAAACCGATGTCGCAGAGCCTGATCCTCGCCGTTGCCGGTCATCAGGCTGCCCAATTCGGCAGCCGCAGCAGCGGGACGTTCGCGGGCGTCGGCGGCAGCATCGGTCGTTCCGAGGATTGCGACTGGGTGCTCGGCGCCTCGGGCGTGTCGCGCGTGCACGCGATGGTGCGCTACCTCAACGGCATCTACTTCATCGAGGATCGCAGCACCAACGGCATGTTGCTCAACGGTGCGCCGCTGGTGAAGGGCGAACCCTCCGCGCTGACCGACGGCGATCGCCTGCTGATCGACACCTTCGAGGTGGAAGTGCACCTGGGCGATGCCGGCGCCACGATCCCGCCGCCCGACCTGCTGGCGCCGCCGACCTCCGCCGCGATCGGTGCCGACATCGACCCGCTGGATTTCGGGCTGTCTTCGCCGATGGCGTCGCTGCCGCCGCAGCCCTCGCCGAACACGATTCCGGCCGATGCCGACCTGATCCCCGGTGCGGTCGGTGTCGGTGGTGCGCTGGACCCGTTGAGTTTCCTCGGCCCGGGCGATCCCGCTTCCGAACTGCTGTCCGGTGCCACCACCGGCAATGCCAGCGCCAGCTGGAACCACACCGCCAGCACGCAGGATCATTTCCACCCGCCGATGACCAACGAGCAGCGGCAGGCCAACCAGCTCCCGGAGAACTGGGACCTGACCATGGGCGACTTCTCCGCGCCGGTGCCGCCTGTGGCGGCGGCGCCGGTCGCCGCGGCGCCGCGCGTGATGCCCGCCGCGCCGATGCCGATGGCCGCGGTCGATCGCGCCGAGGCCACCGGGCCGCACGCCTTGCCGACCGGCGTGGACGAGATCTTCCGCGTCGTGGTCGACGGCGTGATGGACGTGCTGCGTGCGCGCGCCGAGATCAAGAACACGTTCCGGCTGCCGGTCACCATCATCCAGCGCTCGGAGAACAACCCGCTGAAGTTCGCGCCCAACCCGGAGGAGGCGCTGCAGAAGATCATGGCGCCCAGCGGCGGCGCCTTCATGTCCGGCACCGCGGCGTTCGAGGATGCCTTCGACGACATCCGCTGTCACCAGATGGCGATGCTGGCAGGCGTGCGGGCGGCATTCGAGTCGTTGCTGGTGCATTTCAACCCGGATCGCTTCGAGCAGGAGGCCGATGGCGGCTCCAAGCGTTCGGCGTTCGCCGGCAAGGGCAAGTACTGGGAAAGATATCGCGAGCATTTCGAAGGCTTGAACAAGGACCCGGACGATTGTTTCCGGCGCCTGTTCGGCGACGAGTTCGCGCGTGCGTACGAAGAACAGTTGTCACGCCTGAAATCGGCGCGGAGAATGCGGCAGGCAACGCATCGCTAGCGGGTACATGGCGATTGCGGACGCGCCGCGTTCGATGGGGTGCAGGAAGGGCAGGGCTGCTCTTTCTCGACGGATTTCCGGGCGCCGGGGGCGCCACGGACGCGGATGTTTTTCCATGCAGCATCGGTCGGCGACAGCGGGTCGACGCGGCATATCCCGGCAGCGCAGCCGGGGGAACTTCTGACAGGGGCAGCGCGACGCATGGAAAACAACAAGGTTGTGTGGAGTGAGGGGCTGTTCCTGCGCCCGCAGCACCTGCAGCAGCAGGAGCGTTACCTGGAGCGTTTCGTCGAACTGCGCGCCGGCAGCCTGCGTCCTTACACCTGGGGCTTCTCCGAACTGGAGCTGGAAACCGACCTGCTGGCGATCGGCAAGCTCGGCATCAAGCGCGCGCGTGGTGTGTTTCCCGATGGCACGCCGTTCGACATGCCCGGCGACGATCCGCTGCCGCTGGCGCTGGACGTCAACGACAACTGGCGCGACCAGACCGTCTTCCTGACCCTGCCGCTGCGCTCGCCGGCGCAGCCGGACAGCGGCCGGCCCGAGGCGCCGGCGGAAAAGCTGTTCCGTTATCGTGTGCGCGAGACCGAGGTGCGCGACGCCTCCGGCAGCGTCGACGGGCTCACCGTGCTGGAGGTGGGCGGGCTCAACAGCCGGCTGTTGCCGCAGTCGCAACCGCTCGAAGGGCTGGCGCAGATTCCGGTGGCGCGCATCGTCGAATGCCGCTCCGATCGGCGGGTGATCCTGGAAGAGGCGTTCATGCCGACGGTGCTGAGCTGCCAGGCCGCGTCGCGGTTGAGCACGTTTCTGTCCGAACTGCTGGGCCTGCTGCACCAGCGCGGCGAGGCGCTGGCCAGCCGCGTGGCGGTCACCGATCGCGGCGGCGCCGCCGAGATCGCCGACTTCCTGCTGCTGCAGGTGGTCAACCGCTATCAGCCGCTGATCGCGCACCTCTGTGCCGCGCCGATCCTGCATCCGGAGGATTTCTACCGGGTGCTGGCCGAGATGGCCGGCGAGCTGGCCACTTTCACTGCTGCCGGCAAGCGTCCACCGGCATTTCCGGCGTACCGCCATGAGGCGCTGTACGCGAGCTTCGAGCCGCTGATCGCGGCGCTGCGCACCAGCCTCAGCGCGGTGATGGAGCAGACTGCGATCCCGATCCCGATGCAGCAGCGCAAGTTCGGCGTGTGGGTGGCGGTGGTGCCGGACCTGAGCCTGATCGATACCGCAGCCTTCGTGCTGGCGGCGAAGGCGGACCTGAAGTCCGAAGACTTGCGCCGCCAGCTGCCGGCGCAGTCGAAGATCGGTCCGGTGGAGAAGATCCGCGACCTGGTGAACCTGCAGCTGCCGGGCATCCCGGTGGCGCCGATGCCGGTGGCGCCGCGGCAGATTCCGTACAACTCCGGCTACCTGTATTTCGAGTTCGACAAGAATTCGCCGATGTGGCGGAGCCTGAAGACGTCGGGCGGCATCGCGTTCCATTTTGGCGGCGAGTTCGCCGGTCTCGACCTGCAACTCTGGGCGATCCGAGGTTGAGCGCATGAGCAGCAATGGTCCCCACGACGACGATCCGCAGCAGGACCGGACCATAGTCCGCCCGCGCGGCGCACCTGCACCGGCTGCGCCGACCCCCGCGCCCGCTCCTGTTCCCGCAGCGCCTCCCGCTACCCGGCCGACTGCCGCGCCGGCACGGCCGGCGGCGGGTCACGTGCAGGTTCCCGCGGCTGCAATCGGCGATTTCCTGGGGGCCGGGCTCAATACCCTGGTTCAGGCGGCCAGCCCCTTGCTGCTGTTGTCGGTGCAGTTGCGCAACAGCGCGTCACAGCCCGATGCGGCGCGCCTGCGCGAGCAGGTCATCGCCCAGGTGCGCCAGTTCGAGAGCAACGCGCAAGCCGCCGGCATTGCGGCGCAAACCATCACCGCCGCGCGTTACGTGCTGTGCACCACGCTCGACGAGGCGGTGATGAACACGCCGTGGGGCGGGCAGAGCGGCTGGGCGGCCAAGACGCTGCTGGTGGCCTTCCACGGCGAATCGTACGGTGGCGAGAAGTTCTTCCTGATCCTGGATCGCCTGTGCGCGGATTTCTCGCGCCACATCGACCTGATCGAACTGATGTACATCTGCCTCACGCTCGGTTTCGGCGGGCGTTACCAGATCGAGGCCGACGGCCGCGCCAAGCTGGCCGACATCCAGGAGGAGCTCTACCGGCGCATCAAGGCGCAGCGTCCGCCGGCGGCGGACGAACTGGCACCGCACTGGAAGGGCATCGAGGACCGGCGCAACCCGCTGGTGCGTTACGTGCCGCTGTGGGTGATCGTGGCGGCCGGCGCCTGCATCCTGCTGGGCGCGTTCCTGTACTTCTACACCCGCCTGAACGAGTTGTCCTCGCCGGTCAGCGCGCAGGTGGCGCAGATCGGCTTGCGCAGCGCGGTGCCGCCGGACGAGTCGCGGCTGCGCCAGACCCAGCCCAAGGTCGAGCGCAAGAGTCTCAAGCAGCTGCTGGCGCCGCAGGAGCAGGCCGGCGCGCTGACCGTGGAGGAGAAGCCCGACGGCTCGGCGCTGGTGCGGCTCGATGCACCGGCGATGTTCGCCTCCGGCGGTACCGAGGTTACAGCGCGGCAGATCCCGATGCTGCACGCGATCACCGCGGCGCTGAACCAGGTACCGGGCCGGGTGGTGGTGGTTGGCCATACCGACGACCAGCCGGTTCACTCGCTGAAGTTCAAGGACAACTACGCGTTGTCGGCGGCGCGCGCGCGTTCCGTGGTGCAGATCCTCAGCGAGGGCATCGACAACGCCGGGCGGCTCGAATCCAGCGGTGCCGGTTCGTCGCAGCCGATCGCGCTGCCGCCGGACCTGCCAGCCAACCGGGCGCGCAACCGTCGCGTCGAAATTCTCTACAGCCCGGAGGACTGAACATCGTGGGCAAGCTTCTTGCGCTGTTCAAATCCCGCCTGTTCATCACCCTCGTCGGCCTGCTGCTGCTGGGTTTGCTGATCTGGTTCGGCGGCCCCTACCTCGGTTTCGGCGAGTCGCATCCGCTGGAAAGCCAGGTCGTGCGGCTGCTGGTGATCCTGGTGATCGTGGTGATCTGGGCGGTGTGGCTGCAGGTGCGGCAGATGCGCGTGCGCGGCAAGGCGCGGCAGATGGCCAGTGACCTCAGCGAGCAGGGTGCGCCGGCGACTGCGGGCATCGACGATCGCGCCGCCAACGAACGCGCGCAATTGCAGGGGCGCTTCCAGGAAGCGGTGGACACCTTGCGCAAGAACCGCAGCGGCGGCACCAACCTGTACGCGCTGCCCTGGTACGTGGTGATCGGCCCGCCGGGTTCGGGCAAGAGCACCCTGCTGCAGAACTCCGGCCTCAACTTCCCGCTGTCGAACAAGTTCGGCAAGGAAGCGATCCGCGGCGTCGGCGGCACCCGCAACTGCGACTGGTGGTTCACCGACGAGGCGGTGTTCCTGGATACCGCCGGACGCTACACCACCCAGGACTCCGACCGCGGCGCGGATGCGTCGGCGTGGACGGAGTTCCTCAACCTGCTGCGCAAGTACCGCAAGCGGCGGCCGATCAACGGCGTGATCGTGGCGATGAGCCTGTCGGACCTGCTCACCCTGGATGAGGCCGGGCGGCAGCAGCACATCATGGCGGTGCGGCAGCGGCTGGACGAGCTGGCCAAGCACCTGCGCATCGGGGTGCCGGCCTACCTGGTGTTCACCAAGTGCGACCTGGTGGCCGGCTTCACCGAGTTCTTCGACGACCTCACGCCGGAGCTGCGCAGCCAGGTCTGGGGCATGTCGTTCCCGGTCGACCAGACCATGGCCGGCACCGCGGCCAAACAGTTCCTGGCGGAGTTCAACCTGCTGCTGGAGCGGCTCAACACGCGCATCCTCGATCGCCTGCATCGCGAGCGCGACCGCCAGCGGCGCGCGGCGATCCTGTCGTTTCCGCAGCAGCTGGGCGCCTTGCGCGAGATCACCCGGCAGTTCGTCGAAGGCGTGTTCACGGGCCATCAGTACGACGCGCCGCTGCTGCTGCGTGGCGCGTATTTCACCTCCGGCACGCAGGAAGGCACGCCGATCGACCGCATGATGGGCGCGGTGGCGCGCACCTTCGGGCTGGACGCCTCGCGCCTGCACGTGCCCGGCGCGCAGAGCCGCACTTTCTTCGTCGAGCGTCTGCTCAAGGACGTGCTGTTCCGCGAATCGGGCTTCGCCGGCACCGATCCCAAGCTGGAGCGCCAGAAGGTGCTGCTGCAGGCGGCCTGCTACATCGGCGTGCTGCTGGCCTGCGGCCTGCTGGTGTTCGGCCTGGCCACCAGCTATCGGCGCAACGGCAATTATCTGGCCGACGTGCACACGGCGCTGGCCAAGTATCCGGCGCAGAGCGATCTCTCGCTGGCGCCGAACCAGCAGGCGTATTTCGCGCTGGTGCTGGAGCGGCTGGAAGCGCTGTCCGCGGCGGTCGACGTGGCCGACCAGCACCAGGGCGACGTGCCGCTGTCGATGCGCCTGGGCCTGTACCAGGGCAACGCGGTGGGCGACGAGGTGCGCGATGCGTACTACCGCGAGCTCAACGCGATCCTGCTGCCCGGCGTGGCCTCGCAGTTCCGCGCCGGGCTGGCCGCCAACGCCGGCGACCCGCAGATGCTTTATTACTACCTGAAGGGTTACCTGATGCTGGGCGAGCCCAAGCATCTGGACCACGACCAGATCGTGGCGCTGGCCGGGGTCGAGTGGCAGCGCCTGTTTCCGAACGACCCGGTGCTGCAGAAGGCGCTGAGCAAGCACTTCGACGCACTGGTCGCGCACGAGGGGCGCCTGCGCCCGCTGAGCCTGGACGACAACCTGGTCGAGCAGGCGCGCAGCACGCTGCGCACCGCGGACCTTGCCACGCTGATCTACGGAAACCTCAAGCTCACCGCCGGCAGCGGCAACTACCCGCCGCTGCGGCTGGACAAGGAACTGGGCCTGCTCGGCAACGTGTACCAGCGGCGCAGCGGCAAACCGCTGTCCGATCCGATCCCGGCGTTGTTCACCCAGCCGGTGTTCAAGCATGAGGTGGACAAGGGCATCGAACAGTCGGTGGCGCAGTTCGCCGCGGACGACTGGGTCTTCGGCGCCACCAAGATCGACGCGGTGCAGAAGGCTCAGCTCGCGCAACAGGTGCTCGGGCTTTACGAGCAGGACTACATCAAGGCCTGGGACGATGTTCTCGCCGACCTGCAACTGCAGCCGATCAACAACATCCAGGACGCCAGCGCCATCGCCGCCAAGCTGGCCGGCCCCAACTCGCCGCTGAAGCTGCTGCTCAAGGTGGTGCGCGACAACACCAGCGACCTGATGCGCGCGCCGCCCGGCGATGCCGCCGACAAGGCCGAGGACGTGGCCAAGAAGCTGGCGCAAAAGCGTGCCACGCAAACTGCGCTGGCGCGGGCGCTGGCGCAGGCCGGGGCCACCGGTGCGGCGGGTGGCGATGCAGCCAGCGAGAAACCGGGCAAGGTCATCAGTGACCATTTCGCCGAGATCGACAAGCTCACCGAGGGCGCGCCCGGCGCGCAGCCGATCGACCAGACCCTGAAGACGCTGGACGACCTCAGCAAGACCTTGCTGACCATGGGCGATTTCAGCAACGCGGCCGGCCAGCCCAACCCGCAGTTGCTGCTGGCCCAGCAGGCTGCGGCGCAACTCCCGCCGCCGGCCTCCAACTGGTTTGCCGCACTCACCGGCAAGAGCCAGGCGCTGGTGGCCAGCGGCACCAAGAGCGCGCTGGACGACCAGTACCAGCAGGCCGTCGGCAAGGACTGCGCCGACTTCACCCGCGGACGCTACCCGTTCTCGCCGTCGAGCAACAACGACATCCCGCTGCAGAACTTCGGCGAGCTGTTCGGCTATGGCGGTCGCTTCGACAGCTTCTACAACCAGACCGCCGGCAAGCTGATCGACGCCAGTGGCCGCAACTGGCAATGGAAGACCGGGCCCGGCGCGATCAGCGGCTCGGCCGGAATGCTGGGTCAGTTGCAGGGCGCCGACCGGATCAAGCAGATGTTCTTCCGCAGCGGCAACCTGCCGGAAGTCGATTTCACCTGGCTCACGCCGGTGCTTGATGCCGGCATCGGCAAGCTGGTGATCGACGTCGACGGGCAGAAATACGAATACCAGCCGGGTGGCGCGACCAACGTCAGCATGAAATGGCCCGGACCGCAGCCGGGCCGCGTCTCCATCTCCGCCTACGACACCGCCGGCAACCTGCTCACCACGTTCGACTATCGCGGCGACTGGGCGTTCTTCCGCGCACTGCAGGCGGCCAACCTGCAGAAGCAGTCCGACCTGCGCTTCGTGGCCAGTTTCAATTTCGGCGGCCACGTGGCGAAGGTGACGCTGCAAGCCAACAACCTGAAGAATCCGTTCCTCAGCAACGCCCTGTCCAGCTTCCGGTGCGGAGGCTGAGCGCGTGCCGTCCGCGGCCGCAGGCTTCTTCGGCAAGCTGCCCTGCGCGGGAGACTTCGTGCAGCGACGGCTGCCGGCCAGCTTCGTCGATGCCTGGGACCGGCACTTCGAGACAGCCGTGGCGCACAGCCGCGACGCGTTGGGCGATACCTGGCACGAGGCGTTCCACGCCAGCCCGGCGTGGCGTTTCGCACTCGCGCCGGGCGTATGCGGCGAGGCGGCGTGGGTTGGCGTCATGGGGCCGGGCGCCGATCGCGTGGGTCGCTGTTTTCCGATGGTGATCGCTGCGCCGCTCTCCGACGTTGCTGCAGCCATCGGCGATGGCGCGGAATGGTTCGAACGCGCCGAGCAGTTGCACCGCGCGGCGCAGGCCGATGCGGGCATCGGCGTGGACGACTTCGACGCGCAGGTCGCGGCCCTGGGCAGCCCGCTCGATGCCGGCCAGACGCGGCCCGATCCGTGGCGTGAGGTGGACTGGACAGCGGCCAGCCACTGGCGCCTGCCGTTGCCTGCGCATGGCGGTGCGACAGCCTTGGCTGATCTGTGGAAGCGCCTCGGCGCCGTCCCCGGGCGCTGGTGTCTGTGGTGGACCGATGGCGCGGGGCGCGTCCCGGCCAGTGTGCTGGCGACCGATGGCTTGCCCGGCGCCGAGGCTTACGCCGGCTTGCTCGACGCCGGGCAGGGCACGGCCGCGTGGCAGACGCTGGGCAGCTTCGAGCTTGCAACTCCGCGCGCAACCGCGCCACTGACGATGGACGCGCCACCACCGGTGGCCTCCATCAACTCCTGGCTGCCGGACGATCTCGACCTGCTTGCCGACCTGGGCGGCAGCTCGCCCGCCGCATCCACGGCCATGCCGCTCGGCGACGTGACCCTCGCGGCGGATGTCGCCGCGGCAGCGAACACGCCGGTCGCCGCCCTCGCCGTGCTGCAACGGCCGGAGGTCGGCCTGAGCCTGGTCGCCGCCGAGGTCGGCGTGGCCGATCCGCGCCAGCAGGCCGTGGCGGCAGTGGCGGCGATTGCCGGCGACATGCTCGGCGCCGAACTGATCGGCGGCATGCAGGTGCTGCGCACGCGCATCATGGCGTTGAACCCGCAACTGCGGCAGTTCGGCGAGGATCTCGTCGACCCGGTGCCGGAGGATTGCGCGGTGATCGCCGCGCACGTGGCCGACGGCCAGGCCGCATTGCTGCGTATCGGCGCGGCGGCAGGCTGGCATTGGCGGCACGGCCGGCTGCAACCGTTCTTCGCGCGCAGCGATGCGCCACCGGCCGCCAGCGCGAGCAACAGCAGCGACGACCTCGACGACCTGCTGTTCAGTCCCGTGTCGCTGGCTGCGCCCGGCCTGGGCGCGACCGCGCAGCCGACTTGCGGCGAAGTCAGCTGCGCGCTGCAGGCCGGCGACCGGCTGCTGCTGATGGCCTCGCACCCCTTGCTGCAGCTGCCGCCGGACTTGCTGGCGCGCAGCCTGGCCGCAGGCACCTGCTGCGATGCGCGCGCACGCATCGCGGCGGCTGCCGGACTGGGCGCCAGTCCCGACCACTGGCCGTTGGCGGTCATTGAGGTGCACGCATGACCACCCGTTATGTTTCCGCCGGCCGCACGGTGACCGGCAAGGTGCGCAAGCACAACGAGGACGCGATCCTGGTGCGCGATGAAGTCGGCCTGTGGGTGGTGGCCGACGGGTTGGGCGGGCACGCTGCCGGCGACTACGCCAGCAACATGATCGTCGAACGCCTCGGCGCGTTGCCGCGTGCCGGCAGCGTGTTCGATTTCATCGAGTCGATCGAGGACACGCTGGTCGGGATCAATGCGGAGCTGCTGCAGACCGCGGCCTCACGCGGCGTCGACCTGATCGGCTCGACCGTGGTGGTGCTGGTGCGCGACACCGATTTCACGCTGTGCGGCTGGGTCGGCGACAGCCGCGCCTATTGCTACGAGAACGACCGCCTGCGCCAGATCACCCGCGACCACGTGCATGGCGGCGACGTCGACGTCACTCATTTTGGTGCCGCACCGCCGCCGGCTGCCGGTTCGGGCGTGCTGACCCGCGCCGTGGGTGCCGAGGACCAGTTGTTCGTCGACTGGGTGGTGGCGGGCAGCCAGCCCGGCACCACGTTCGTGCTTTGCTCCGACGGCATCAACAAGGAGATGTCCGACAGCGAGCTTCACGAACAGTGCCGCGTGCATCCGCAGCCCCAGGATCTGGTCGAGAGCCTGTTCGAGCTGGCCATGGGCCGCGCCGGGCGCGACAACATTTCGGCCGTCGTCGTCGGCCTGCAAGCATGAAGACAGCAACCAATCCATGAATTCCATTGCCGAACTGGTCAGCGCCTACCAGGCCGAAAAAATCAAGCTGCCCGCGCTGTTCGAAGCGCTGGGCGCGCTGCCGTCGTTGTCCGCCGACGAGCATCGTGCCGGCGTCGAATGGATCGGCCAGGAGCAGGCGGCGGGCCGGATCGATCCGCTGATCGCCAAGGCCTTGCTGGCCAAACTGGCGACACTGCAGCCGGGCCCGGCGAGCCCGGACGAAGACGTCACCATGGTCAAGCCGACCACCCGGCGACCGCCACCGCCGTCCGCGGACGACGAGGCCACCCGCGTGGCGCCGCCCTCGCGCCCGCCGGCGCCGCCGCTGGACGAGGCCACCGTGGTCAAGCCGGCCTCGCGGCCACCGCAGCCGCCGACCGACGAGGCCACCATCGTCAAACCGGTGTCCAGCGCGCCGCTGCCGCCGCGCGAGGGACAGATCACCAGCCATACCGGCACCCAGGGCACGCGTCAGGGCATGACCGGCACCAGCTCCAGCATGGGCAGCCAGTCCAGTTGGCAGCACATCGGCGATGCGGAGGCCGCCGATTTCGTCGCGGTCGGCTCGCTGCTCAAGGGTCGCTTCTATCTCGAACGCGAGATCGGTCGCGGCGGCATGGGCGTGGTGTACAAGGCGCGCGACGAACGCAAGGTGGAGGCGCGCGATCGCGATCCGTACGTCGCGGTCAAGGTGCTGAACGACGAGTTCCGCCGTCACCCCGATTCGCTGATCTCGCTGCAGCGCGAGTCGCGCCGCTCGCAGCAGCTGGCGCACGACAACATCGTGCGCGTCTACGATTTCGACAAGGATCGCACCATCGTCTTCATGACGATGGAGTACGTCGACGGCTCCGACCTCAAGCAACTGATCCGCGAAAAGGCCTACAACGGCATGCCGCTGGAGCAGGCGCGCCCGCTGATCGAAGGCATGGCCCGCGCGCTCAGTCGCGCGCATGCGGCCGGCGTGGTGCATTCGGATTTCAAGCCCGCCAACGTGATGGTCACCCGCGAGGGCGTGCCCAAGGTGTTCGACTTCGGCATCGCCCGCGCTGGCAAGCACATGGGCGATGCGGTGGGCGAGCAGACCGTGTTCGACGCCGGCACGCTCGGCGCGCTGACCCCGGCCTACGCCAGCCTGGAGATGATCCAGGGCAAGGACCCGGTACCCAGCGACGATGTCTACGCGCTCGGCTGCGTGGCGTTCGAACTGCTTACCGGCACCCATCCCTACGGCAAGGTCAGTGCCGAGGTGGCGATGCGCGAAGGGCGCAAGCCGCCGCCGGTGAAGGGCCTGACCAAGCAGCAGTACAAGACGCTGTGCGCCAGCGTGGCGTTCCGCGCCGAGGACCGCCTGAAGAGCGCCACCGAGCTGGTGGACGGCCTGCGCGACGTGGGCTTGCGCGAGCGCGCGCTGCCGTTCCTGATCTACGGCGTGCCGGCGGTGCTGATCGTCGCCGGCGGCGTGTGGGGCTGGGTCACCTGGCGCCACGACCATCACGTCAACGAAGTGATCCAGCGTTTCACGTTGACCCGGCCGGATCGCTACGCCAGCGAGTCGCAGGCGCTGCAGGCACTGGACACGCTCAGCGACGACGACCGCAAGCGCATCGTGGTCGACCAGAGCGACCTGATCCAGAAGTTCCTGCTCAGTCGGATCGACGCGTACTGGAACCCGACCGAGGGTCGCTACGACTACGCCGGTACGCAGAAGGTGTTCACGCTGCGCGACGACCTGAAACTGTATTCGCCCGCGCTGGACATCAAGCGCAGCGAGATCGAGAAGCAGCGCAACGACCTGCTCAACGCGCTCGACACACAACTCAGCCAGCAGATCGGTGCCGGGGCGATCTTCGAGAACCAGCCGGACAACGTGGTCGCCACGCTGGACAAGATCCGCGCCATCGACCCGACCAGCGCGCTGCTGAAGAACACCGAGCTGGAACTCAAGTACGACGCGGCGATCGGCAAGTCGCTGGATGCCGGGCAGGTCGACCAGGCCGCGACCGAATTCAAGCTGGCCAGCCGCCTGTTCCCCGATTCCACGCGGATCAAGCAGCGCGGCGCGCAACTGGATGAGCTGGGCAAGGCGCTCGCCGCGCAGCAACTGGCGCAACAGCAGGCCGCGCAGTTGCAGCAGCAGCGCGAGCAGAGCCTGCTCTCGCTCAGTGGCCTGCTCGATCATCCCGACAACAGCGACGACTGGCGCAACCGCGCCGCCACTGCCTACCAGGGCGCCGCCAAGCTGCTGGCCGACGACGCCCGCCTGCCGGCGCAGGCCGAGCGCCTCAAGCAGGCGCTGGCCGCCCAGGCCACCGAACGCCAGGGCGCCGGCGATCTCGACGGCGCCATCGCCATCGCCGGTTTCGGCGTCAACCTGTTTCCCGGCGATGCCGATCTGTCCTCGACTCGCCAGAAACTGCTGGAGCAGCAGAACCAGCTGGCGCAGAAGGCCGCCAGCGAAGCCCAACGCAATGCGCTGGCCAAGCGCCGCGTCGACGACCTGCTGGCCAAGCCGCTGGGCACGGCCGTGTGGTTGCAGGACGTCAGCAGCGCGCTGGGTACCGCGCGCGAGCAGATGGGTGTCGGCGCACCGGCTTACGCCGAGGTGCGCGGCAACGTCGATGCCAGCCTGATCAAGCTGGCGCGCGAGCGGATCGCCGCTGGTGATCTCGATGAAGCCCAGCGCATCGTCCAGGCCGGTCAGCGAATGGACCCGGCCGAAGCCGGCTACGCCACCGTGCTGGCCGAGGTCGGTGCGGCCCGCAGCGCCGCGCAGGCGCGCCAGCAGCAACAGCAGGTGCAAGCCATTGCCGCTGCTCGCGCCACCCTGGCCGGGCTCGCCGCCAAGCCGTTGCTCACGCCCGACTGGCAGCAGGCCGTGGCCAGCGCGATGGCCTCACTCAAGGGCGATACCTCGCCGGAAACCACCCGCACGGTCGGTGCGTTGGCCACCTCGATTGCCGACGTGGCCGCCTCGCAGGCTGATCCGCAGCATCTGCCGCAGGCGCGCCTGGCGGTGGACTTCGGGCTGAAGTATGTGCCGAAGTCGCCACGCTTGCTGGCCGAGAGTGCCAAGCTGGATGCGCTGCAGGCCGACCTCCAGGCCAAGGCGGCGCGCGACAGCGCGGATGCGGAAGTGAAGTCGCGCATCGAGTCGATGCGCAGCGCGGCGGCCGCGGCGGACGTCGGCAAGGCGAGTCAGTCGCTGGCGCGGATCAAGGCGCTGCAGCCGGACAACCCGTTCCTGCAGAACGAGGGTCCGAAGCTGCTGGCCGATGCCTATCTCCGCCTGGGCCAGGAAACGTTCCAGAAGGGGCGCTACGAAAAGGCCGCCGAGGTGCTTGGCCAAGGCCTGCAGGTGCTCGGCGGCAATGCCCAGTTGCGTGGCGCGAAGGCACGCTACGACGTGGTGGCGGCGATCATGGCCGCGGCCCGGCAGCCGACCAGCACGGCCGATTACGCACGGTTGAAGCAGCAGCTGGCGAGCGTGCGGCGCAACGATCCGAAGGCGCTGGCCGCGCTCGAGTCGGACATGCGCATTCGTGGCCAGCTGACCGGCAAGACGCTGGAGGAGCAACTCGACCGGGTCAAGCCGAGTGCCGCGGCGGCACCGGCGCCGGCACCCGCACCCGCCACGCCCGTTGAGCCGACGCCGGCCGCGGAGCAGGGCGCCCTGCCGGGGCGGCCCGTGCCGATCCCCCGGCCCGGCGCACCGACACCGGCGCAGCCGGGCAAGGTCGCCAATGTGCCGAGCGGGCCGAGCGGCCCCGATCCGTGCGCCAAAGCCGGGATGGCCGGGACCGGCAAGTTCTGCCGCGACAGCTTCGGGACGTCGTATGGCCCCTTCATGGTGGTGGTGCCTGGCGCGGGCGGTGGACGGCCGTATGCGATGTCGCGTGCGGAGGTATCGATCAACGAGTTCAACGCGTTCTGCCGCGCATCCGGCAAGTGCGCAGCCAAGTCGGTCAGCGATCCGGATCTCGGCAATGCGCCGATCACCAACATCCCGCTCGGCCAGGCGCAGGCTTATGCGCGGTGGCTCAGCGATGTCAGCGGCTTCAGCTATCGCCTGCCGACGGATGCCGAATGGCTCAATGCCGCCAGCGCCGGCGGCCGCTTCAAGCAGGCCGAGGACAGCAACTGCGTGCCGCCTTCGGCTGGCGGCGGCGACGGCAGCGGCGCGCTGGTTTCCGCCCGCGGGCGTTCGCGCAATCCCTGGGGTCTGGTCAACATGACCGGCAACGCCTGGGAATGGGTCGTCAGCGGTGGCAGCGTGGCCGTGCGCGGCGGCAGCTACACCAGCTATTGGTCCGATTGCAGCGTGGGCACCCAGCGCAGCGATGGCGGCTCGCCGCAGCGCGACGTCGGCTTCCGCATCCTCAGGGAGGTGAAATGATCGATTTCGCTGAACGCGGGCGTGCCGTGAACCAGGATCTGCGTGTGCTCGACGACGCCCATCGTCTTGGCCGGATCACCCGCGCCGAGTATCGCGCGCGTCGCCGGCGATTGCTGGAAAGCCTGTACGACCCCAGTGCGGTGGTCACCGCCCGCAACACCCTGGTGCCGCCGACGGCCACCACCACCCCGCGACCGCGCAGGGCGCCGGCGGCACCGCGTGACGATGCCTCCGCCGACTCGGCCAGCCATGCCCTGACCAGCCTGCTGGCGATGCGACCGGCCACGCGCTGGAAGTCGGTGGCGGGCGGCGTGCTGCTGCTCGTCATCGCGTTGGGTGCGCTCGCCTACTGGTTGTTGCGCGGCTAGCTTGCGCCGGGCTTGCCGGTTCCGGCATCGGCTGCTGCGGCGCGTCACGAGGGCGGGACGGAGGGCGGAAAATCGCCCGCCAAACCGTCGCGTGCAGGCCTGCGGTGACTGGTTCCGCAGCGCGACGAGGGTGTATCCTGATCGGACGATCCAAGCCCGGGGGCAGCAATTGCCCGATCCGTGGGGGGCTTCGATTTCGCAGCTGGCGTGCCTTCGATGTCCAGGCGTGCCGTCAATGGAAAGATGATGCAGCCGGGGGAGTGTATCGTGCGAATTGTCCGTCTCGCCGCAGCGTTGACATCGGCCTTGGCATTCACCGGCGGCGTGGTTCACGCCCAGGAAGCAGCAACGGCTGCGCCAGGTCAGTCTTCACCCGCACCCACTTCGACTCCCGCGCAGACGACGCCATCGCCGCCGCCGGGCGGCGTCGTTCCGCCGGTACGCGATCGCGATGCGGCGGCCGTGCAGACGGTCGCGGTACGCGGCTTTCGCGTCAGCGGCGTCGGCAGCCATGCGCAACTCGGCATCACGCCGGCCAGCATCCAGGCACTGGCCGATGCGCAGTTCCGCGAGCTGGCCGCAGGCGCGGGCACGGCCGAGTTGAGCTTCGCCCAGATGCAGGGCGTCGCCGACAAGATCACCGAGCGTTATCGCACCGCCGGCTTCATCGTCTCCAACGCGTTCCTGCCGGCGCAGACCATCGGCTCCGACCAGGTCGTCGGCATCCAGGTGCTGGAAGGGCAGATCGGCAAGATCATCGTCAAGGGCACCAAGCGCTATCGGCCGGACGTGATCTCGGCGGCGGCGCAGGAATTGCGCGGCAAGCCCCTGCTGAAGAGCGACGTCGATTCCGCCTTGCTGTATGCGCGCGACCTTCCCGGCGTCACCGTGGCCTCGACCTTCCAGCCCGGCGAGCAGACCGGCGACACCGACCTGATCATGATCGCCCACGAGAAGCGGCCGGTTCAGTTCACTCTCGGCGCCAACAACTACGGCACCGACCTGACCGGCAAGTACCGCGTGCAGGCCGGCGTGGAATGGGCCAATCCGCTGCACCTGGGCGACACCTTCACGGCCAACGTCGATTACGCGCTCGACCCCAACGACAACATCTACGGTGCGCTGACCTACCGGGTGCCGTTCACGAGCACGCCGGGGTTGTCGGCGGTGGTCGGCGCCTCGCGCAACGAGCTGCAGATCAATACCGGCACCTTCGCCGCGCTCGACGTGAAAGGCCCCAGCTCGCTCTACTACGGCGGCCTCGACTGGAAGTACATCAATCGTGACGACCTGCAGCACGTGGCCACCCTGCACCTGCTGAGGGAACGCTCCCAGCTCGACAGCCTGGGCTTCCACCTGTCCGACGAGAAGTTCACGGTGGCGGAAGCCACCTGGGGCATGCTGCATACCGATCGCCGCTTCCACGGCGTGGACATCATGCAGGTGGCCCTGCGCAAGTCGATCAGGGACGATTCGCGCGAGCCCGACCTGATCAGCCCGCAGCATGACCGCAGCTTCCTCGTCGCGAAGCTCTCCTACACCCGGTTGCAGTTCCTGACCAAGTCGCAGCGCCTGAACTTCAAGTTCATCAGCCAGTACACCCGCGACGCGCTGGTGCCGCTGGAGCAGTTCGCGATGGGCGGCCCGGACAGCGTGCGCTCCTACCCGATCGCCGACGCACTGCGCGACCGCGGCTTCTACACCGCGCTGGAATACCACGTCGATGCTCCCGGTTTCGGCGACAAGGTGTCGCCGTTCTACGGTAGGCCGTGGCGCGAGCTGCTGGAGTTCGAGGTGTTCTACGACTACGCCAGGGGCTACTCGGCGGGCGCCAACCGCATGACCACGCCGGACAGCGCGGAGCTGAGCGGGGCCGGTGCGGGCTTCATCTTCCGCCTGCCGCGATTCAAGCAATTCGAGCTGCACTTCGACGCGGCCAAGACCACCAGTTCGCAGAACGCGTCCAACGGCAAGGGTTTCCACATCTATACCCGCTTCAGCTTCACGTTCTGAGGGATGACGACGACATGAGCAAGCACATCAGCACCCGGCGTGAATCGCGCAACGGCGCTTCCGTGGATCGGATCGCACGCTTGCCCTCCGGCAGCCTGCCGCTGCACAGGACCTGGCCGATCAGCTTGTGCATCGGGCTCGCGATCGGCTCGATCGCCGTCAGTCCTGACGCCTTCGCCGGCGGCCCCACCGGCGGCACGGTGGTCGGCGGCACCGGCAGCATCACCCAGAACGGCAACGAGACGGTGATCAACCAGATCTCGCAGCGACTGGCGCTGAACTGGGAGACATTCAACCTCAAGGCCAACGAATCGGTGCTGTTCAACCAGCCCGGCCGCTCGGCAGTGGCGCTCAACCGCATCCTCGATCAGAACCCCAGCCAGATCTTCGGCAAGATCAACTCCAACGGCCAGGTCTTCCTGATCAACACCCACGGCATCATCTTCGGCGCCACGGCACAGATGAATGTCGGCGGCCTGATGGCCAGCACGCTGGACCTCACCCCGAAGGATTTCCTTGCCGGCAACTACAGCCTCAACGCGGTCGGCGCGGGCGCGGGCATCGTCAACCACGGTCTGATTCAGGCCGCCAGCGGCGGCTCCGTCGCACTGGTCGGCGGCAGCGTGGCCAACGACGGCGTGATCCTGGCCAACTACGGCAGCATCAACCTCGACGGCGCCGAACACGCCGTACTCGACTTCGACGGCAACGGCCTGATCAACATCCAGATCACCGGCGAACTGAAGCAGCGTCTGGACGACAAGGAAGCGGCAGTCAGCAACTCCGGCACCCTCAAGGCCGAAGGAGGCACCGTGGTGCTGCAGGCCTCGGCAGCCAAGGATCTGTTCACCAACCTGGTCAACAACTCCGGCGTGATCGACGCCAGCGGCATCAGCACCGACGGCGGCGTGGTGCGGCTGGTGGGCAACGGCGGCAATGTACAGAGCAGCGGCAGTGTCGCCGCCACGGGCGACCATGGCGGGCGCATCGAATTGCTGTCGGACCATGACGTGATGGTCACCGGCGGCACGGTGGATGCTTCGGGTCGCCTGGGTGGCGGAGCCATTCGCATCGGTGGCGGCGTCCGTGGAGGCGAAGGCCTCGCCGTGGCCGCGCGCACGTACATCGGGCCGGATGCGTCGCTCAACGCCGATGCAACCGGCAAGGGCGACGGCGGCAGCATCGCCGTGTTCTCGCGCGACAACTCGGTCATCGCCGGCGGCTTGTCCGCGCGCGGCGGCATTGACGGCGGCAACGGCGGTTTCGTCGAGACGTCGAGCCACGGCGCGCTCACCATCACCGGTACGCCGCAGGTCTTCGCGCGCAGCGCCGACGGGTTGGGCGGCAACTGGCTGATCGATCCGAACAACATCACGATCGTCGCGGGCGGCGGCAATACCAAGATCAATGCCGCCAACCCCTTTGTGTCGACCAACGACGGAGCGTCGCTCGGCGTCGACCTGATCACCGCCGCCTTGACCGGTGGCGCCAGCGTCACGGTCACGACGGGTACGGGGGGCGCCAATTCCGAAGCTGGCGACATCACCCTCAATGCCGACCTCGACTACAACGGCAAGGGAACCAACTCGCTCACGTTCAATGCGGCGAACGACATCGTCATCAACAACAAGATATTCGATTCGGTGCTTGGCGGCGACGTGCTGAACCTGTCGTTGCTCGCCGGCCGCAACATTTCGCTCAACAACGATATCTCGCTGGGCGGTGGCACGGCCACGCTGACTGCGACTGCAGGCAGCATCTCGCGCACTGCGGGCACGATTTCCGGCAGCGCCCTGACTCTCACGGCGGGCGGCACCAATGGCGCGATCGGCGCATCGGGTGCCATCCAGACGGACGTCGACAGCATCGTGTTCAGCGCGAAGGGTACCGGCGCGGTCAACATCGTTGATGCCAATGGCGTGAATGTCAGCGGTACCGCCGGCAGCGGCAATGTCGGCATCACCACCACCACGAGCGATCTGGGCGTGGTGGGTTCGGGCATCGTCACCGCCGGTGGTGCGGTGACGCTCGGAGCCGCCGGCGGCGGCGCGCGCATCAACATCGGCACGGGCGTCGCAGTGGATACCACCAATGGTGTCGCTACCGGCGCAAACGTCAGCCTGGTTGCAGACAACGCCGACATACTCGGAACCATCAATGCCGGCACCGCCGGTATCGTGGCCATCCGGCAGGCTACGGCGGGACGGCTCATTTCGCTGGGCCCCGACGCTCCGTTTCCCGCAGATCCCCAGCTTGGCGTGACGAGTGCCGAACTGGATCAGATCACCGCCAACACGATCGTGATCGGTGACGCCAACAGCGGTGACCTGGGTATCACGGCGGCCATCGCTCCGGCCCACGCCACCACCCTCTCGCTGAATACCGGAGGGACCATCTCGCAAGTGGGGGGAGCCACCATCACGGTCGGCACCCTGACTGGCAGCTCGGCCGGTGCCACCACGTTGGGAGAGGCCAACCAGATCGGCAATCTCGGAAGTTTCACCGCCTCAAGCTTCAGTCTGACCAATGCCGCTGCGCTCACGCTTGTCGGCAACGTGACGACCAGCGGAGCACAAACCTACAACACGGCATTGGTGTTGGGCGGCGACCGCGTGTTGAGCGGTAGCGACATCACCTTTGCCTCGACTGTCGACGGCGCGCATGCGTTGACCGTGAACGCCAGCGGAGTCACCAGGTTCGACGCTGCGGTCGGCGGCACGACGGCGTTGACCAGCCTGATCACGGATGCCGCCGGCAGCGCCACGTTGAGTGGCAATGTCGCCACCAGCGGCATGCAGAGCTGGGGCGACGCGCTGACGCTCGGTTCCAATGTCATGCTGACTGGAACGACGATCAGCCTGGCGGCCGTGACAGGTGCCGGCAACAACCTGACGGTGACCGGCAATGCGGTGCTGGCAGGGGCGGTGGCTGGTGTGGGCGTGCTGCAGGTCAGCGGCACGACGAATCTCAATACCGCCAGCGTGAGCACCAGCGGTGACCAGGCCTACAACGGCTCGGTGACGCTGGGTGCCAATGCAACGCTGGCCAGCAGTGGCAGTGGCACGATCGGCTTCGGCTCCACGGTGAATGGCGCGCACACGCTGGCGGTGAACACCGGCGGCGCCGCCAGCTTCGGCGGCGCGGTCGGCGCAACGACGGCACTGACCAGCCTGACGACGAACAGCGGCACGTTCAGCGCGGTCGACCTGACCGTCAACGGCCCGTTGTCGGTCACCACCACGGCCGGAGGGATCACGCAGGGAGCCGGTTTCTACACGGTCAACGGAACATCGACTTTCAACGCCGGCAGCAACGCGATCACGCTGACCTCGCTCAACGACTTCATCGGTACGGTGAGCCTGACCGGCGGCACCACGCAGATCACCGATGCCAACGCGCTGGCGCTGGGTACCTTGCAAACAGGCAGCCTGACGGTCAGCAGTGGCGGGGCGCTTGACCTGGGCCATGGTTCGGTTGCCGGCGACCTGTCGGCAACTTCAGGGACGTCCATAACGCTCAATGGAGCGCTTGCCGGACTCGGCAACGTGGCGTTCAGCGGATCTGCGCCAAGCGGTACTGGAAGCATCGCCGGCACCGGATCGATTACAGGCATCGGTGGGTCACCGTTTGCGCTTGTCGGCGCCAACCAGGGCACCTCCGGCGGGATCAGCTTCACGGGTTTCATCGCGGCCGACGCCACGGCGGTCACCGGTGCTGCGGGTTTCGACGATGCCAGCAAGGTCAGCCAGGGCATGACCTTCGTCAACGCCACCAGCGTGGGCGGCAGCGGCACGATCGCGAACGTGGTCGGCAGCTTCGCCGACAACACCGGGACCTCGTCGGCGAGCGGCATCGTCTACAGCGGCTTCGATGCGGTGACGGGCACCGGTGGCAGCGTGACCGGCGTGACCGGCAGCTTCAATCTCGGCACGAAGGTGTCCAGCGCGTCGACGCTCGACTACAGCGGCTTCGGCGTCACCACGCTGACCGGCAGCGGGGCCGGTGCCACGATCGCGGGCAGCGGCCAGACCTACACGCTGGACAACACGGTCATCGACCAGGGCAGCAGCGGTGGCGTGACCTGGACGGGGTTCGGCAACATCGCCGATACCAGCGGCACGGTGGCCTTCGGCACCGGCGGCAGCGTCAGTGGCAACGTGACGGCGGCGACGCTGAACTACGGCAGCCACAGCGGTGCCGTGACGTTCGACCTGGCCGATGGCAGCGGCGCGACCACGGGCATCGGCGGGACGTGGGCGGGCGTCACGGCGGTCACGGGCAACGGCAATGGGGCGATTACGGGCAGCAGCACCTTTGCCCTGAGCGGAGCCAACGCGGGCTCGGCGGGCGGTGTTGCCTTCACCGGCTTCACGGCCGCCGACGCGGCGACCATCACCGGTGCCGCGGGTTTCAACAGCGCGGCCAAGAGCAGCCTCGGCATGACCTTCGCCAACGCCACGAGCGTGGCGGGCAGTGGCGCGATCACGAGCCTGGGCGGCACCGCGTTCAACCTGAGCGGCACCAAGACGGGCAATGCCGGCGGTGTCGGCTATAGCGGCTTCACCGCGGCCGACACGACGACGGTGACCGGCGCCGCGGGTTTCGACGATGCCAGCAAGGTCAGCCAGGGCATGACCTTCGTCAACGCCACCAGCGTGGGCGGCAGCGGCACGATCGCGAACGTGGTCGGCAGCTTCGCCGACAACACCGGGGCCTCGTCGGCGAGCGGCATCGTCTACAGCGGCTTCGATGCGGTGACGGGCACCGGTGGCAGCGTGACCGGCGTGACCGGCAGCTTCAATCTCGGCACGAAGGTGTCCAGCGCGTCGACGCTCGACTACAGCGGTTTCGGCGTCACCACGCTGACCGGCAGCGGGGCCGGTGCCACGATCGCGGGCAGCGGCCAGACCTACACGCTGGACAACACGGTCATCGACCAGGGCAGCAGCGGTGGCGTGACCTGGACGGGGTTCGGCAACATCGCCGATACCAGCGGCACGGTGGCCTTCGGCACCGGCGGCAGCGTCAGTGGCAACGTGACGGCGGCGACGCTGAACTACGGCAGCCACAGCGGTGCCGTGACGTTCGACCTGGCCGATGGCAGCGGCGCGACCACGGGCATCGGCGGGACGTGGGCGGGCGTCACGGCGGTCACGGGCAACGGCAATGGGGCGATTACGGGCAGCAGCACCTTTGCCCTGAGCGGAGCCAACGCGGGCTCGGCGGGCGGTGTTGCCTTCACCGGCTTCACGGCCGCCGACGCGGCGACCATCACGGGCGCTGCAGGTTTCGACGACATTGCCAAGACCAGCCAGGGCATGACCTTCGTCAACGCCACCAGCGTGGGCGGCAGCGGCACGATCGCGAACGTGGTCGGCAGCTTCGCCGACAACACCGGGACCTCGTCGGCGAGCGGCATCGTCTACAGCGGCTTCGATGCGGTGACGGGCACCGGTGGCAGCGTGACCGGCGTGACCGGCAGCTTCAATCTCGGCACGAAGGTGTCCAGCGCGTCGACGCTCGACTACAGCGGCTTCGGCGTCACCACGCTGACCGGCAGCGGGGCCGGTGCCACGATCGCGGGCAGCGGCCAGACCTACACGCTGGACAACACGGTCATCGACCAGGGCAGCAGCGGTGGCGTGACCTGGACGGGGTTCGGCAACATCGCCGATACCAGCGGCACGGTGGCCTTCGGCACCGGCGGCAGCGTCAGTGGCAACGTGACGGCGGCGACGCTGAACTACGGCAGCCACAGCGGTGCCGTGACGTTCGACCTGGCCGATGGCAGCGGCGCGACCACGGGCATCGGCGGGACGTGGGCGGGCGTCACGGCGGTCACGGGCAACGGCAATGGGGCGATTACGGGCAGCAGCACCTTTGCCCTGAGCGGAGCCAACGCGGGCTCGGCGGGCGGTGTTGCCTTCACCGGCTTCACGGCCGCCGACGCGGCGACCATCACCGGTGCCGCGGGTTTCAACAGCGCGGCCAAGAGCAGCCTCGGCATGACCTTCGCCAACGCCACGAGCGTGGCGGGCAGTGGCGCGATCACGAACCTGGGCGGCACCGCGTTCAACCTGAGCGGCACCAAGACGGGCAATGCCGGCGGTGTCGGCTATAGCGGCTTCACCGCGGCCGACACGACGACGGTCACCGGCGCTGTGGGCTTCGACAGCTCGGCCAGGAGCAGTCTCGGCATGACCTTCGCCAACGCCACGAGCGTGGCGGGCAGTGGCGCGATCACGAATCTGGGCAGCACCGCGTTCAACCTGACTGGTACCACGGCAGGCAACGCCGGCGGCATCGACTACAACGGCTTCACCTCAGCCGACACCACTACGGTCACCGGTGCCGCGGGCTTCGACTACACGGCCAAGACCAGCCTGGGCATGGCCTTCGCCAACGCCACGAGCGTGGCGGGCAGTGGCGCGATCACCAACCTGGGCAGCACGGCGTTCAACCTGACCGGCATCATGGCAGGTACGGCAGGCACCACCAGCTTCAACGGCTTCGACGCGGCCGACACCACGGCCGTCACCGGCGCCGCAGGTTTTGACAGCTCGACCAGGAGCAGCCTGGGCATCGCCTTTGCCAATGCCACGAGCGTGGCGGGCAGCGGTGCGATCACGAACCTTGGGGGTACCGCGTTCAATCTGGTCGGCACCAAGACCGGCAATGCCGGTGGCGTCAACTACAGCGGCTTCACCGCGGCCGACACCACGTCCGTCACCGGTGCCGCCGGTTTCGACAGCGCGGCCAAGAGCAGTCTCGGCATGACCTTTGCCAACGCCACGAGCGTGGCGGGCAGTGGCGCGATCACGAACCTGGGCGGCACCGCGTTCAACCTGAGCGGCACCAAGACGGGCAATGCCGGCGGTGTCGGCTATAGCGGCTTCACCGCGGCCGACACGACGACGGTCACCGGCGCCGTGGGCTTCGACGACAACGGCAGGACCAGCGAGGGCATGGCCTTCGCGAACGCCACCAGCGTGGGTGGCAGCGGCTCGATCGCGAACGTGGTCGGCAGCTTCGCCGACAACACGCGTATCTCGTCAGCTAGCGGCATCGCGTACAGCGGTTTCGGTACGGTTACGGGCACCGGCGGCAGCGTGACCGGGGTGACCGGCAGCTTCGATCTCGGCACGAAGGTGTCGAGCGCCTCGGGCATCGACTACAGCGGCTTCAACCTCACCACGCTGGCCGGAAGCGGCGCCGGCGCCACGATTGCCGGCAGCAACCAGACCTACAACCTGACCGGCACAGACGCCGGCAACAACGGCACGCTGAGCTGGACGTCGTTCGGGAACCTGAGCGACAGCGGTGCCGGCACCTTCATGTTCGCGAACGGTGCGGGCGTGTCGGGCATGCTGACTTCCGCTGCCGCAGGCACATTGGATTACAGTGCGTACACGACCGCGGTGAATGTGGACCTGGGAGGCACGGCGACCGGTACCGGGGGCTGGAGCGGGATCACCGCGGCGAAGGGCGGTTCTGCCTCTGACACGATCAGCGGCAGCAGCCAGACCTACAATCTGACCGGCCTCAATGCCGGCAACAGCGGCACCGTGAGCTGGACCTCGTTCGAGAACATTGCCGATGCGGGTATCGGCACGTTGACCGCCAGCAACCAGACCTGGAGCCTGACCGGGCACAACCAGGGCACGGCGACCAATCTGGCAGGCGCCTTCTCCGGCATCGGCAATCTGATCGACACCGGCACCGGCCACTTCCTCATGCACTCGGGCGCTGACGGGGACATCTCCGGCGGCCTCGACGCCGGCATCGACGGAAGCCTGGACTATTCGGGCTACACCACCGCGGTCAACGTGAACCTTGCCGGTGCGGGCTCGACAGGCGTAGGCGGTACAAACTCCGGAATTTCAGCGGTAACGGCGAGTTCGAACCTCGGCATCAGCGGCAATGCGAGCAACGGGCTGACGATCACCACGACGGGCGCCGGAACCACCACAACCCTGGGCGCGACCACGGTCGGAGGCGATCTGAACATCACCGCCAGTGGGGCGGTCTTGCAGACAGGCGGTGCGCTGAGCGTTATCGGCACGAGCACCATCCATGGCGGTTCGAACGCGATCACCCTGACAGGTGGCAGCAACGACTTCGGCGGCACGGTGAATCTCACCGGCGGTGCCACCCAGATCAATGACCTCAACGCACTGACCCTTGGCACGGTGAACACCGGGGCGCTGACGGTGAGTGCGGGCGATCTCACCCTGGCTGGTGCGGTCAATGGCACGGCGGTCAGCCTGACCTCTTCCGGCGCGATCAGCGAAGGCGCAGGCGGCAGCCTCACGGCCACTTCGCTGACCGGTCATTCGGCCGGTACGACGACCCTTGCCGGGACCAATCACATCGGCTCGCTGGGCAGCTTCAGTGCGGCGGGCTTCGCGTTGATCAACGCCCAAGCCTTGACGGTGAATGGCCCGGTAAGTGGCGGTGCGGGTACCGCGCTGACCACGACCGCCGGCAACCTGACGATCAATGGTGCAGTGAGCGGCACCACGACAACGCTGAATTCCGCCGGTGGGATCAGCGAAGGCGGCAGTGGCAGCATCACGGCAGGCACCTTGAGGGGTCAATCCATCGGTGCGACTGCGCTCAACGGCGCAAACCACATCGGCACCTTGGGCAGCTTCAGTGCGGCGGGCTTCGCGTTGACCAACGCGCAGACCCTGGTCGTGGGCGGCACCGTCGACGGGGGGGCCAGCACGGCGTTGACCACGACGAGCGGCGACCTGGCGATCAACGGTCTGGTGAAGGGCGCCACCACCACGCTGGTCTCGGCGGGCGCGATCACCGAAGGCGCCGGCGGCAGCATCACGGCGAACCTGTTGACCGGTCATTCGATCGGAAACACCACACTCGATGGCAACAACCACATCAACATACTGGGCGGCTTCAGCGCAGACTTCAGCCTGACCAACGGTCAGACGCTGACCGTCGAAGGCCCGCTCGATGGTGGCCCGGTCGTGGCGCTGACCACGACGGCCGGCGACCTGATCATCAATGGCACGGTGACCGGCGCCACCACCACGCTGACCTCGGCCGGTGCGATCATCGAAGGCACCCATGGCGTCATCACCGCCGATAACTTGACCGGCAGCTCCGCTGGCAGCACCAGCCTGCTCGGCGCCAACCAGGTGGCAGCCCTGGGCGCATTCGTCAGCGGTGGCGACTTCGCCTTCAACACCATCCGGACCTTGACGGTGAATGATGCACCGTCGGCCAATGGTGGTGCCGGCGACCTTACGCTGACGGCCAGCGGGGCGAACTCGGACCTGATCCTGGCCAGCACCCTGACCGGCAACACGGTTACCTTGGGTGCAGGCCGCAATATCAACCAGACGGCTGGTGCGATCCATGCGAACACGTTGACTGGCAGTTCGGTCGGCAGTACCGCGCTCGGTGGCGCCAACCACATCGGCACGCTGGGCAACTTCACGGCGGCGAACTTCGCGCTGACCAACGCGCAGGCGCTGGCGGTGACGGGCTCCGTGGACGGCGGCGCGAGTACTACGCTTAAGACCACCAGCGGCAATCTGGCGATCAACGGCACGGTGAAGGGCACGACCACGACGCTGGCCTCTGCTGGCGCAATCACCGAAGGCGCCGGCGGCAGCATTGTCGCCGGCATGTTGACCGGCAGCTCCGCCGGTGCCACCACGCTCAACGGCGCCAACCGCATCGGCACCCTGGGAGGCTTCACGGCCGCCAGCTTCGCCTTGACCAACGCACAGACATTGGCCGTCAGCGGCACGCTGGATGGCGGCGCCAGCACCTCGCTGAAGACCACCAGCGGCGATCTGGCGATCAATGGTCCGGTGAAGGGAACGGCCACCTCGCTCACCTCGGCCGGCGCGATCAGCGAAGGCGCGGCGGGCGTCATCACGGCCGGCACCCTGACCGGCAGTTCGGTCGGCGCGACCACGCTCAACGGCGCCAACCAGATCGGCACGCTGGGCAGCTTCACGGCAGCCAATTTCGCCCTGACCAGTGCGCAGGCGCTCACTGTCGACGGTCCGCTGGATGGCGGCGCCAGCACTTCGCTGAAGACCACCAGCGGCGATCTGGCGATCAACGGTTCGGTGAAGGGAACGGCCACCTCGCTCACCTCGGCCGGCGCGATCAGCGAAGGCGCCAGCGGCATCATCACGGCCGGCACGCTGAGCGGCAGCGCGGTGGGTCCGACCGTGCTGGGCAGCGCGAGTTCGCCCAACAAGAACATGGTCGACACGCTGGGCAACTTCACTTCGCTGGCCGGCTTCAGCATGACCAACGACAAGACTCTGACACTGGCGTCGGTGGCCGGCAGCGCCTTCACGGTGAACGCGGGCACCTCGCCGTTCTACCTGTCGGTGACCCATGGCGACCTGTTCCAGCTCGGCACGACACCGCTGTATGACGGCATAGGCGTATGGGGTTCCACCGGGCGCCTGGGTTCCAGCTCCCAGCCGATCTACGTGGTGGGCACGGGCCTGCAGAACATCGCCAACGTCGGCCTGCCGCCCGCTTACTTCTATGCGGTGGACAGCTCCGGCAACCTGCTGCCGCTGGGCGGTGGTTTCGCCATCAACGTGCCGACCGCCTCCGGTGCGGGCAGCGCGCAGAACGGCAACCACGGCGACTCCTACATCGACCCGAGCGTGATCACCGCCAACTACCGCTCGTACGGCATCGTGCCTTCCGGCGTGCGCCTGCCGCCCGACCAGCAGAGCGGTTGCGATCCGGATCAGCCGGACCAGGCCGCCTGCCAGGACCCGGACGCACTGGGCATGGTCATGCCATGGCCGAAAGCGCCGCAGTGACCGGCATCGGCAAACTCGGCGCAGGCATCGCGGTGGCGATGCTTGCGCTGGGCCTGACCGGCCCCGCCGCGGTCCAGGCAGCGCCGCAGATCGCGCCGCGGCTGACCGGGGAACTGATCATCACGCAGCTGGACACGGCGCAACACGACCTCGCCGCACGTGCGACCGGGTCGCCTGGCTCCAGTCTCGCGGCAACCAGCCAGAAGCTGGCCGACCTGGGCCGGGACTTGCGCAAGGCGCTGGGCAAGGATCTGGCCAAGCCGATCGACATGCTGGGCAACGAAGAGAAGGCGCAGGCCTACCGCGCCGAAGCCGCCGTGCAGCGCACGCAGGCGTTCCTGGAGGCCAGCAAGGGCTGCCTGGGCCAGGATGTCGCCGCGATGGCGGCTGCACTGGCCCGCACCGTGGCGTTGAAGGCGGCTGCCTCCGGCGGGTCGAAATTGCCGCCGGTGATCAATGGCGTGGAGACGCTGGATCGACGCCCGCTGTTCGTCCTGCATGGCGACGGCGCCGGGGCAGCGTTCGCACTGACCGGGGAAAACCTGCTTGACGCACAGTGCGCCAGCCCGGTGGTCAGCGCGACCGACGCACAGGGCAAGCCGCAGGCGGTGCAGCCGGTGGTGACCGGCGTGTTGCCCAATCGCATCGAATTGAAATTGCCTGCCGGTGCGCTGCCATCGGGCAGCTACGTGCTCAACGTGGTGGCGCAGCGCAAGGTGTTCCTGATGGGCTGCACGGCGCAGCCGCCCACCTCGGCCGTGCTGGAGGTGGCGCCCGCGCCGAAGGTCTCGGTGAGCTACGCGCTGACCCAGACCTGCCCGGCGCCCGGCGGCGGACAGGGCCGCGCCATGCCGGCGGTCACCGGCAGCATGCCCGAGGGTGTAGGGCGGGGCACGGTGGCCAAGTACGTCACGGTCGACGGTTGCGCCGATCCGCTCAGCTACGCGATCAGTGCGACGGTGACGTTCGGCGACGGACACGGCAGCACGGTGGGGCCGATCAGCCAGATCGCCTCGGCCGGCATCACGGCCGGGCTTCCGGGCGGCCTGTCGCTGAGCTGGGACCCTTCGGTGCACCAGCTCGTGGTTCGCCCCGCAGCCAGCAGTTGCAAGGGCGTTTACTGACGAGGTGCCGCGCCCGCCGGACTTGTTCCCGGCGGCGGGCTATTCGTCTTCCGGCGTACCCGACACCACGCGCAGCTCGGAAATGCCGCCCGGCGCGAGATCCCTGAGCAGGTCCATGAAATCCATGCCGACCAGCCGCTGTGCGCGCCGCAACAGCAGCGGTACCGGGCTGGAGGGTTCGCAGCGCGTGTAGTAGTCGCAGATCTCGTCGAGCCGGCGCATCACGTCCTGCGGCCCGGCGATCGGACCCGAGGCCCGCGCCGCGTTCGGTGCACCACCCTCCGCGCCACCTTCGCCAGCCCCTTCGCCTTGCACTTCGGCCGGCAGTCGACGCGCCAGCTGCGGGTCGAGGAATTTCTTCAGCTCGTAGATGTCGCTGAGCAGGTTCTTGAAGTCCGGACCCATCGTGCCGACGTGGTCGTTGAACAGGGCGTCGATGGCCTTGGCATGCTCCAGTGACTCGCTGATCGCGGCGGTGGTCTGGACCAGCTCCTCCTCCGCGCAATCCATGCAGCACGCTTCCATCTCGGTGATGCTCGGCTCGGGGCCGTCGCCGGGCGTGGTGACCTTCAGCGTGCCGTTGGCGATGCGCAGGTCGCGCAGGCTGAAACGGCCCATGCGCGGCGACTGCACGAACGGCGTGGTGCGGAAATAACCGAGCACACCCTGCAGGTCGTTCAGCGGCACCACCGCGTTGACGCGCATGGTCGGGTCGTTGTCGTCCTCCGCGTCCAGCTGCGGATGCACGGTGTCCCAGAATTGTTCCAGCAGGCCACGGATCAGCCCCAGCCCGGCGCTCCAGCCGGGCATGCCGGAGCTGCGCATCCAGGCCGTGGTCAGGTGCACCGCCGGGCGCAAATCCTTGGAGCGTTGCAGGATCGCCTCGGACAGCTCGACGACTTTCTCCCAGTCCGGCTCCTCGGCAGCCTTGACCGCATCGCCCACGGCGCGCTCGGCCTTGGGCGCGGCGGCGCGCTCCAGGGCGAGAAACTCCGGGTCGTACTCGAGATCCGGTCCGGCCGGCGATTCGTCGGATACCGGGGCCAGCAACGGCTCCAGATTGTATCGCGCCATGGATCTCCCCCCGTGGTCGAATGGTCCCCCATTATCGCCCATCGGCGGCGCAAAACCAGTCGCAGGCGTGGTGGCCGGCGACGCCGGGATCAACGTGCAAAGCGGCGAATCCAGGCCACGTAATCATCGACGAAACCTTGCAGGAACTTGCGCGTGGAGTCGTTGGCGACGCTGCCGTCATCGGCGATCAAGTCCTCCTTGAAGTGGATGAATACCTCCGGCTGGGCCAGCGTGGGCACGTCCAGGTAGGCCAGCACGTTGCGCAGGTGCTGCTGCGCCATCGCGGTGCCGGTCGAGCCGATCGAGGTGCCGATCACCGCCGCCGGTTTGCCGGCGAACGAGTTGGTGCCCCAGGGGCGCGAGGCGATGTCGATCGCGTTCTTCAGCACGCCCGGGATCGACCGGTTGTACTCGGGCGTGACGAACAGCAGCCCGTCCGCCCCTTCGATATCCTTCTTCAGCCGCGTGGCGGTGGCCGGGTAGGCGGCGTCGAAATCCTGCGAGTACAGCGGCAGGTCGTTGATCTGGATGTGGCGGAACGCAAGGTCGCCCGGTGCCAGTTTCTCCACTGCGCGGGCCAGTCGGCGGTTGAACGAATCTGCGCGCAGGCTGCCTACCAGCACGGCAATCTTGATCTGGCTCATGTTCGGCTCCTCGTGGGGATGTGGAAGAATGGACGTCCAGCCAATGTACTGCGCCGTCGGGTTAAAAGCGCATGAACCCGGCCGCACCCGCGCTGGCAGCCTGTACTCTTTGCCGTTCGCCGCAGCGGCCGCCTTTCATCGACCGAATCGAATCGCCATGCAATCCATCGAAACCCTGATCGACGACGCCTTCGAGCGTCGCCACGCACTCACCCCATCCGAGATCGAAAGCCATCTGCGGCCGGCCGTGGGGCAGGTGCTCGACCTGCTCGAATCCGGCGAGCGCCGCGTCGCCGAGCCGGACGGCCACGGCGGCTGGACGGTGAACCAGTGGCTCAAGAAGGCCGTGCTGCTGTACTTCCGCATCAACGACAACCGCGTGGTCGACGGCGGCCCGGCGCAGGCGTTCGACAAGGTGCCGCTGCGCTTCGCCCACGGCAATGACGCCGAACTGCAGCAGCTCGGTGCGCGCGTGGTGCCCGGCGCACTGGTGCGTCGCGGCGCGCACATCGCGAAGGATGCGGTGCTGATGCCCAGCTACGTCAACATCGGCGCCTGCGTCGGCGCCGGCACCATGGTCGACACCTGGGCCACGGTGGGTTCCTGCGCGCAGATCGGCGCGGGCGTGCACCTGTCCGGCGGCGTCGGCATCGGCGGCGTGCTGGAGCCGTTGCAGGCCAACCCCACCATCATCGAGGACGGCTGCTTCATCGGCGCGCGCTCCGAGGTGGTCGAGGGCGTGGTGGTGGAGAAGGGCAGCGTGATCGGCATGGGGGTTTTCCTGGGCCAGTCCACCCGCATCTACAACCGCGCGACCGGCGAGGTGAGCTACGGCCGCGTACCGGCCGGCAGCGTGGTGGTGGCCGGCAGCCTGCCGGCGAAAGACGGCTCGCACAGCCTGTACGCCGCCATCATCGTCAAGCAGGTGGATGAAAAAACCCGCAGCAAGACCAGCATCAACGACCTCCTGCGAGCTGCCACATAGGAGCCCGCTCGCGGTCGATGCCCTGGCGGGCATCGGGATTCGGGATTCGCAGAAGCAAGAGCATCGCCCGCGAGCGGGCTCCTACAGGAAGGAAGATCGGGATGACGACTGTTTATGGATTGCCCACTTGCGACACCTGCCGCAAGGCGCGCAACTGGCTGGTCCGCTTCGAGGTGCCGCATGATTTCGTCGACTACCGCGCCAACCCGCTGCCGGCGTCGACGCTGAAGGACTGGGCGGCGCAGCTCGGCGGCTGGGAGAAGCTGGTCAACAAGTCTTCCACCACCTGGCGCAACCTGCTGCCGCAGCGCAAGAACCCCGGCAGCGACCCGGAGTGGACACTGCTGCTGAAGGAATATCCCGCGCTGATCCGCCGTCCGGTGGTGGTGGGGGACGACGGCACGGTGAGCGTGGGCTTCACCGACAACGGCTTCAAGAAGCTGTTCGGGCGCTGACGTGTCGATGCGGCTTTCGAAGATCGGGTTGGTGGCGACGATCGCACTGTGGCTGGCGCTGGTCGCGTTCGGCAACCTCACCGACTACGGCAGCAACCTGGTCTTCGTGCAGCATGTGCTGGCGATGGATTCGATCTTCCCCGACGCCGCCATCCACTACCGCGCGATCCATGCACCGCTGCTGCAGCATGCCGCCTACGTTCTGATCATCGCCGCCGAAGCACTGGCCGCCGTCCTGTGCGGCGCCGGCGCCTGGCGCATGTGGCGCGCGCGCCGTGCGCCTGCGACGGCGTTCCGGTGCGCCGGTCAGCTCGCCGTGGCCGGCCTGGGCGTCGGCGTGCTGTTGTGGCTGGGCGGCTTCATGGCGATCGGCGGCGAATGGTTCGGCATGTGGATGTCCACGCAGTGGAACGGGCTGGGCAGCGCATTCCGCTTCGTCGTCGTGTTGCTGCTGGCGCTGGTCTGGCTCGGCCAGCGCGACGACGAGCTCGGTGATTGACGATGACCCACGGCCGCACCCGCCGCTTCCGCAACAACCTGCGCATCGAGCGCGACAACGCCGCGCTGTACGCGCGGCTGGCCGAGCTGGCCGACGACCCGCAACTTCAGCACGCCTACCGGCGCATCGCCGCGGGCGAGCGCGGCAATGCGCAATTCTGGGAGGCGCGCCTGCGCGAACTGGGCGAGGCCGTGCCGCGGCAGCGGATCGGCCTGCGCGTGCGCGCGCTCAGCTGGTTTGCGCGACGCTTTGGCACCGAGTTCGTGATGCCGACCGTGGTGCGGTTGGCGCACGCGGATCATGAGGCCACGCCGGTCGACCGCAGCGGCCACCGCGACCACTTTCCGTTGCCGCGTCCGGCCGGTCCGCACGGGTTGCGCCATCGCGCGCAGAGCGGCAACACCTTGCGCGCCGCCGTGCTCGGCGCCAACGACGGGCTGGTGTCCAACGTCAGCCTGGTGATGGGCATGGCCGGCGCCGCCACCGGCGATCGCGCCGTGCTGCTGGCCGGCCTGGCCGGCCTGGTCGCAGGCGCGTGCTCGATGGCCCTGGGCGAGTGGCTGTCGGTCAACAGCTCGCGCGAGTTCTACCAGGCGCAGATCACCGAGCGCGCCGAACGCCTGGCGGTGGCCCCGGAAGATGGCCGCGAACACATCGCCGGCATCTATCGCGACAAGGGGCTGGAACCGGCGGCGGCCGAGCACCTCGCCGAACACGTGACCGAAACGCCGCGCGCGGCGCTGGACATGCTGGTGCGCGAGGATCTCGGCGTCGACCCGGCCGAGCTGGGCGGCTCGGCCTACGGCGCGGCGATCTCCTCGTTCTGCCTGTTCGCCTGCGGCGCGCTGTTTCCGGTGGCGCCGTATTTCTTTCTGGGCGGACAAGCGGCATTGCTGGCCAGCGTGGCTTCCACTGCTGGCGGATTGGCGCTGATCGGCATCGGCACCTCGCTGTTCACCGGGCGCAGCATGCTGTTCTCGATCGCCCGGCAATTCGTCATCACCAGTGTCGCGGCCGCGATCACTTTTGGCGTGGGGCATTTGCTGGGCGTGGTGCTGAGCTAGCTTGGTATGCTGCGGCATCCCCCGGCACTGCGCAGGAACCCCATGTCCGACGTGCTCGAACTTGCCCGCGACCTCATCCGCCGTCGTTCGGTGACGCCGGAAGACGCCGGTTGCCTGCCCTTGATCGGCGAGCGCCTGGAACGCGTCGGCTTCCGCGTCGAGCACCTGCGCTACGGCGAGGTCGACAACCTGTGGGTCACCCATGGCGCCGCCGGTCCGACACTGGTCTTTCTCGGCCACACCGACGTGGTGCCCAGCGGTCCGGAAGCCGCCTGGCAAAGCCCGCCGTTCGAACCGACCATCCGCGATGGCCGTCTATACGGCCGTGGCGCCGCCGACATGAAAGGCTCGGTGGCAGCGATGGTGGTCGCACTGGAGCAGTTCGTGGCGGCGCATGCGGAACACCGCGGCCGCGTCGGCCTGCTGCTGACCAGCGACGAGGAAGGCCCGACCAATCTCGACGGCGTGCGCCGCGTGGTCGAACATTTCCGCGAGCGCGGCGAGCGCATCGACTGGTGCGTGGTGGGCGAGCCCTCCTCCAAGGAACGGCTCGGCGACCTGATCCGCGTCGGCCGCCGCGGTTCGCTCTCCGGCACGCTCCAGGTGCGCGGCGTGCAAGGCCATGTGGCGTATCCCGAGAAGGCGCTCAACCCGATCCACGCCTTCGCTCCCGCCCTGGCCGAACTCGCCGCCGAGCGCTGGGACGAGGGCAACGCGGATTTCCCGCCCACCTCGTTCCAGGTCTCCAACCTCAACGCCGGCACCGGCGCGAACAACGTGATCCCCGGTGAACTCGTCGCGCTGATCAATTTCCGCTACTGCACCGCCAGTCGCGCCGACGACCTGCGCGCGCGCACCGAGGCGATCCTGCATCGCCATGGACTCGACTTCGCACTCGACTGGAATCTCTCCGGCGAACCCTTCCTCACCCCGCCCGGCGGCGTGTTGCGCGAAACCGTGGTGGCAGTCTGCCGCGAGCTGTGCGGCATCGATCCCGAACAGAGCACCGGCGGCGGCACCTCGGACGGCCGCTTCATTGCCCCGATGGGTGCCGAAGTTGTCGAGCTCGGCCCGGTCAACGCCACCATCCACAAGGTGGACGAGTGCGTGGACGTGGCGGAGCTGGAGAAACTGCCGGCGGTGTATCGGGCGTTGTGCGAGCGGTTGCTGGCCGGGGCCTGACCTGACGATGACGCTTCAACAGGCGAGTCTCGACCGCTGTGGCGGTGCCTGCATCAGGCAAGTCAACGCATCCGGATCAGCGCCTCAGGGTCGTGGTTCGCCATCCGCATCCCGCCGCACCGTCGGCGGCGTGGCCTCGTGCGGCTGGCCGCCCTTGAGCCCCTGGCGGAAATCGGCGATGGCGCTGCCGAGGTCGCGGCCGACGTTGCGCAGCTTGCCGGTGCCGAAGATCAGCACTGCCAGTACGAGCAGCACGATCCAGTGCGAGAAACTCTCCAGTCCGGGCATGTTGCGGGTTCCTGTCATGGGTGGGGGCGTGGATGCGCCGGCGAAAGCGCGGCTTGCGGATGGCTCGACAGGCCGAGCGACGGCGTGGGCGCAGCGAGGCATTGCAGCGTGCCGTGAGCGCCGCTGGCCCGGGCGGGGCAGCGGTAGTCCAGCGTGGCCACCAGTGCGGGCGTGATCTCGGCGAAGTCGACCACGGCGCCGCCATGCTCGCGTGCGAATGTTTCCGCGACAGCGCGGCTGGTGAACGGCGCCAGGGTCGGTCCCATCGAGCCGGCCAGCGGCTGCCAGGCCACGTAGACTGCGGTGCGCGCGTCGATGAAGCTGGCGGCGGCGTGGTCGGGTTGCTGCCAGTCGATGCGCGCGCTGTCCTGCACGAACAGTTCCTGCAGCGCGGACTGGTTTTCCGGTTGCAGCACGTAGGCGAAAAAGTCGCGGGTGGAATCGAACACCAGCGGCTTGGCGCGGCCGCTGATCCAGGCCTCGGCGCGCGGGCCGGGCGAGCCGTCCAGGTACATGCCGCACACCGCGCAGGCATCGTCCGGGTGGGTGTCGACGGCGTGGCGTGCGGGTGCGGGATTGCCGCCGCAACCGGTCAGCAGGGCCAGCGCCAGCACGAAGACAGCGCGGCGCAGGTTGGTCATCGGCAAGCAGGGCATGTGCGAACTCCTTCAGATTTCCTTGCGCCGGAACGCGAGCATCGCCCAGGCGAACGGCGCCACCGCCCAGCCCAGCAGCAGCGCGTAGAGCAGGGCTGGCGGATAGACGTGGTGGGCGGTCATGCCGGTCAGCAGGTCGTTGCCGGCGCCGTCGCCCAGCGCGGTGAGGTTGACCAGGCGGAACACGTCGACCGGGTTGAACAGCAGCAGGTACGGATACACCGCGCGCTCGACCGGGTTGCCGCCGCTGACCACCAGCAGCGCCAGCAGCGCAAGGTCGAACAGCACCACGCTCACCAGCCAGCCGACCAGTGCCAGTCCGGCGGCGCGCGACTTGTCGGTGGTCTGTACGCTGATCAGGCAGGCCAGCCCGACGAAGCAGGCGCCGAGCAGGGATGCGCTGAGGATGAAACGGCCGATCTGCAGCCACGCCTGCATCGTCTGCTCCGGCGGCTGCATCCACTGCATGATCGCGACCGCGAACCCGAAGCCGGCCAGCGTGGCGGCGGCCAGCGCACTGCAGTGGCCGAGGAACTTGCCGGCCACCAGTTGCCCGCGCGAGAGCGGATAGCTGAGCATCAGCAGCAGGGTGCCGTCGTCGCGCTCGCCGACGATGCTGCCATAGGCAATCAGCAGGCCGATCAGCGGGATCACGAACGCGCCCAGCGTGGTCAGGCTGGCCAGCGTGGCGTCGAACGAGGTGAAGCCCACGCGTCCGGCTGCCGCACTGCCGAACCAGGCGATGCCCAGCGCCAGCAGCGCGAACAGGATGGTCAGCGCGATGGTCCAGCGGTTGCGGAAGTCGTCGCGGAATTCCTTGGCGGCGACGGTGAGGATCGGGTTCATGCGGCCACCTCCGCGGTGGATGGCGGGCCGGCGCCGAGCCAGTCGTAGAGTTGTGCCAGCGTCGGCTCGCGCACGTCGAGATCGACGATCGCCGGGTCGGCCAGCAGCTCGCGCAGCATGCGCAACTTGCTGGCGCGCGGCACCTGCAGTTCCAGCCGGCCATCGGGGCGCGGCTGCGCCGACAGGCCGCCGGTTTCAAGGCGCGCGAGCAATTCGGGCATCGCCTGCTCACGCGTGCGCAACAGCACCTGCGCCGGCAGCGCGGCCTGCTCGCCCAGCGCGTGCAGGCTGCCGGCGGCAAGCAACTTGCCCTGGCGCAGGATCAGTGCGCCGTCGATGTGCGGTTCCAGTTCGGCCAGCAGGTGCGAGGAGACCAGCACGGAGCGGCCATCCGCGCGCAGCTCGCCGACGATGCGGTACAGCTCGCGGGTGGCCTGCGGGTCGAGGCCGGTGGTCGGCTCGTCCAGCAGCACCAGATCGGGCGAACCCAGCAGCGCCTGCGCGAGGCCAAGGCGCTGGCGCATGCCCTTCGAATATGTGCCGATGCGCCGGTCGGCGGCGTGGGCCAGGCCGACGCGGTCGAGCAGCGTGGCAATTTGTGCGCGTGGTGCCTGCTTCAGTCGCGCCAGGTAGTCGAGCAGTTCGCGACCGGTGAGGTTGCCGTAGAAGGTGGCGCTCTCGGGCAGGTAGCCGATGCGCCGGCGCAGCGCGTGTGCGCGCCACGGCGACTGGCCAAGCACCTCCAGCCGGCCGCCGCTGGGTGCTATCAGGCCAAGAATGAGTTTGATCAGCGTGGACTTGCCCGCGCCGTTGTGGCCGAGCAGGCCGATCACCTGGCCGCGCGGCACGACGGCGCTGATGCCGTCGAGTGCGGCGAGGTCGCCGTAACGCTTGGCCAGTGCGTGGCATTCGATCGGGTGGTTCATGGCGTGGCCGGGGAAGTTTTCATCAGCGGGTGGCTGTCCTGCACCGAGGGCGGCGTGAACACGGGGAACGCGCGCTGCACGTAGCGCATCAGCAGCACCGCGGGGCTGGACATCAGGTTGCGCGCGGAGGGGTATTTCCACAGCAGCACGTCGACGCCGTCGTTGGGGCGGAACGGCACGTCGCCGACGCCGTCGGCATCCAGGTCCCAGCCGAGGTAGTCGCTCCAGAAATTGCCGCGGCCGTGCGCCGACCACTCCTGGGCGAGGTTCTGCACGTACTTCACCTGGATGCGGTTGTCCTGGAAATGGTTGCCCCACAACCGGTTGTTCTCCGAGCCGGCGGTGACGTGGATGCCGATCTGCGAGTCGGCGACGAGGTTGTCGTGGAGGGTGTTGAACTGCGACAGGTAGACGAACAACCCCTTGCCTTCGGTGCCGTCGATCAGCCCGCCCTGGGTGTCGCGCTGGCCGTTGATCCGTCGTATCAGGTTGCCGGCGATCTCGCTGTGCGAGATGTAGTTGAGCAGGAAGCCGTAGGATTCGTCGTCCTCGGCGGTGTTGCCGATCACCTTGAGGTGATCGGACGACATCAGCGCATACCCGGCCAGGTTGCTGCGGCTGACGTTGTCCCGCAGCAGGTTGTGCTGGGAGTACATGTAGTGGATGCCGTAGCGCACCTCGTGCACCACGTTGCGCGCGATGGTGTTGTGAGGGCTGACGTAGACGTAGATGCCGTCGCGCGAGTCGGCCACGTCGTTGTCCTCGATGGTGCAGCCGGTGTCGTTCCACAGGTGGATGCCGTCGCCGCGGTCGGCCACGCGCAGCGAGCGCATGCCGCGGATCACGTTGTGCGCGACGCGCACGTTGGCCGCGCCGTCGAGGTAGACGCCGAACAGGCTCTCCTCGATGCGGTTGCCCTCGAGCGTGACGTCGCGCGCCTGGCGCTCGACGAAGATGCCGGCGTTCATCGCGGTGAGATCGGTGCCGCTATGGCGGATGGTCAATCCACGCACGGCGACCTGCGCGGCGCCGATGCGCACCACGTCGCCTTCGCCGCCGCCGTCGAGAACGGCGCCGGGTTCGCCGACGAGGGTGACCGGCTTGTCCAGCCGCAGGTGCACCACGTGCACGCCGGTCGGCACGCTGATGGTGGTACCCGGCGGCGCCGCGGCCACGATCTGCTCCAGCGACTCGCGCGCATGCACCGGCGCCGCCGGCGGCCATGCCAGCATCAGGAACGCGAGGAAACGAAGTGCATGCATGGGAACGGCGATCCGCTCGTGCCGCCGCGCACTGCGCGGCGGCACGACGCGGCTCAGGCCTCGACCAGCATCCGCCCGCTCATCTCCATGTGCATCGCATGGCAGAAGAACGTGCAGTAGTACCAGAACACCCCCGCCTTGTCGGCGGTGAAGGTGGCCGAGGCGGTGGCGCCGGGGCTGATCTCCATGTTGATGCCGTAGTTGACGATGCAGAAGCCGTGGCTGACGTCCTCCACCGCGTCGATGTTGGTCACCACCACGGTCACCTCGTCGCCCTTCTTCACCTTGAAGCTGCCCATGCTGAAGATCGGCGCGGCCGAGGTCATGTACACGAACACCTTGCGGCCTTCGCGGATGACCTTGCTGTCGGACAGCACGTTGACGCCGTGCTTCTTCGCCATCGCCACCGTCTCGGCGAAGAACGGGTCGTCGCGGTCCCAGCTCTTCTTCACCTTGTCGATCAGCTGCCGGCGGTGCAGCAGGATCACGTCGTGCGGTTCGGCGTAGACCGGGCCGTCGGCGACCAGCTTCATGGTCTCGCCGGAGATGTCGATCAGCTGGTCATTGTCCGGATGCAGCGGGCCGGTGGGCAGGAAGCGGTCCTTGGAGAACTTGTTCAGCGACACCAGCCACTTGCCGTCGGCGTCGCGCGTCTCGCCCATCGAGGTATGGCAGTGCCCGGGCTGGTAGGCCACGTCGATCTTCTGGCGCAGGTAGGCGACCTTCTTGCCGTCGTGGGCGGCGATCGCGTCGGCGATGTTCCACTTGGCGATCTGGCTGTCGATGAACAGCGTGGTGTAGGCGTTGCCGCGACCATCATAGGCGGTGTGCAACGGACCCAGGCCCAGTTCGGGCTCGGCCACCACCGTATCGCGCGGGTCCTTGAGCTTGCCGGCGAAGCAGTCGTCGATGCGGCTCCACTCCATCACGGTGACGGTGGGCGAGAGCTTGCCGTTGGCCACCACGTACTTGCCGTCGGGGCTGGCGTTGATGCCGTGCGGGTTCTTCGGGATCGGGATGTACAGGGTGAACGAGGAGCCGTGGCGGCCGTCGAGCACCGGCACCTTGGAGCTGCCGATGGTCTTGAACTCGCCCTTCTTCACCGCTGCCTCGATGCGCGCGATGTTGAACACCACCGCCCAGTCGCGCTCGGCCTGCATCGTGCCGGGCAGGTCCATGCCGCCCTCGCTGTTGTAGCAGGTGGAGATGGCGTACTTGCCGGCGTAGTCGGCCTCGGTGTTGTCCAGGTTGCCGTCCACCAGCACCTGCCAGGCGACCTCCATGGTGTCGCCGTCGAGCGCGCTGAACATGGTCTGGTACTTTTTCGGATCGTCCAGGTCGCGCCCGTCGTTCGGCGCCGGGACCAGGAACTCGCCGTTGGCGAACACGTAGCCGGTGCGCGGCGCGCGCTGCACGCGCAGGCCGTGGATCGCCTGCACGTTGGGCACATTGGTGATGCGGTCGCAACGCATCACGTCGCAGCGGATGCGCGCGACGCGGGTGTGCGCCTTGTCGTTGATGAAGATGTAGCGGCCGTCGTAGTGGCCGTCGGTCTGGCTCATGTGCGGGTGGTGGCAGTCGCCGCCGGGCGGGAAGTTCGGGCCGAGCACGCGCTTGCTCTCGTTGGTGACGCCCCAGCCGATGGTGAAGTCGGGGTTGAACACCGGGATGCGCATCAGCTCGCGCATCGAGGGCACGCCGACCAGACGCACCTCGCCGGACTGGCCGCCGCTCCAGAAGCCGTAGTACTCGTCGAGCTGGCCGGGCGGCACGTGGTCGGAAGCGGCTTCGTGCTCGCCGTGCTCGCGCTGGCGTTCGCCATCGTGTCCGGCGGCGGCACCTTCCGCGCCACCGTGGTCCCCCTTGCGACCGCAGCCCGCCAGTGCCAGTCCCGCCGCGCCGGCCAGGCCGGCCAGCGCGCTGGTCCTGATGAAGTTGCGACGCGCGGGGTCGGCGCCTTCCTCGATTGCTTCGGGTTTGATTTTCGATTCGTCGTGCATGGCTTCCATCCGCAGAGGCAGGTGAGGTGGGGATCAGTCGGCGACGGGCGCCGGCTCTCGGGTTTCCGGCGCGTTCGCCGGGGTAATCAGCGTGATCGGCGTGGGCAACGGTCGTGCGGCGCGTTCGCGCTTCTTGCGTTGCTGTACCACCGGTGGGCACTTGTGGTCGTTGACGCGGGTGACCTGGCAATCCAGGCAGTAGTGGCATTCGTTGAAGTCGATGCGGCCATCCGCATGGATCGCCTTGACCTCGCACTCGTTGGCGCAGACCTGGCAGGGGCTGCCGCACTCGGGGCGTCGGCGCAGCCATTCGAACAATCGCCAGCGTCCGGACACGGCCAGTCCGGCACCCAGCGGGCAGACATAGCGGCAATAGAACTTGTGGTTGAACGCGGATACGCCGATCAGCAGCACCGCGTAGAGCACGTAGCTCCACGAGCGCGCGAAGTGCAGGGTGAACGTGGTCTTGAACGGCTCGATCTCGGCGTAGTGCTCGGCCGTGTTGAGCGACTGAAGCGACATGCCGAACAGCACCAGCAGGATGACGTACTTCAGCGCCCACAGCCGCTCGTGCACCGCCCGCGGGAACTCGAACTGCGGCACGTGCAATCGCTTGGCCGCGTTGTTCACCAGCACCTGCAGCGCACCGAACGGGCACAGCCATCCGCAGTAAACGCCGCGCCCGAGCAGCAGCAGGGTGGCGGCGACGAATACCCACAGGATGAAGATCAGCGGGTCCATCAGGAAGGTTTCCCAATGGAAGCCGTGCAGCACCGACTGGATGAAGGTGAAGATGTTCACCACCGACAGCTGCGCCAGCCCGTGCCAGCCGATGAACACCAGCGTGTAGATCAGGAAACCGGTGCGCACGCGTTCGAGCAGCACGGGCCGCGTCACCAGCCAGTCCTGGAACAGCAGGACCAGCGTCAGCACGGTCAGCCCCGCCAGCAGCACGGCGATGTCGATGCGGCGGCCGTACCAGATCTTCTGCCACAGTGCGGCGTCGGCCGGCAGTGCATCGGACTGCGAGTCGGTGCTGCTCTCCGGCCGCGTGGTGTAGACCGCCGGCATGCGGTAGTCGCGGGTGAAGGTGTGGTAGATGCTCTGCAGCGGGCCGACCTGGCGGTTCACCATCAGTTGCAGCGTCCACGGCCGGGTCGCGTCGAAGCCGCTGCCGCTGTTGCGCACGATGAAGATCGCCTGCTCGACGAAGTCGGGCTTGCCACGCAACGGGGTGTCGTTCAACTGAACCAGGTCGGTGTCCTTGAACAGCACCAGCTTGCCGTCCTGCAGCACGTGCACGCGGTCGAAGATGCCGCCGCGCACATAACCCACGCCCTTGAACGAATAGATGCCGTTGGCCATCACCGCGATCGCCGAGTCGCCGGGCTTGAGCTGCCTCATCAGGTCGGCGTGGGCGGTCGGGCCGAGCAGGTTGCGGCCCACCGTGGGCGGGGTGACGTCGGCGAAGTACAGGTCGATGAAGACATCGCCCTCGTGGCCGGGCGCCGGCGCGGTGGGATCATCGACCAGGCCGCTCTCCGGCTGGCCCTTGAAGGCGTCGGTGATCGCCTGGCGCTTGAGCTGCAGGTGGCTGATCGCGCCGTTGCCGGTCAGCGTGTCCCAGTCGGCCGGCTGGTAGTAGTCGGCGCGCACGGCGGCGACTTTGGCGTCGGTGTCGGCCGCGCCGGCGATCAGCTTGCGCGAGGCGGCCACCTTAAGCGCCGAGTTCATGATCGTCTCGTTGACCACCATCGAGGTCACCGTGGCGCTGCTGATCGCGTCGATGCGCACGCTGCCGCTGGCGCCGCCGCCGACCACGATCTGGTCGTCCACGCGATGGCCGATGTAGCGCGCCACGAAGTCGTACAGCTTCTGCACCGGAATGCCGACCAGCAGGATCGGCTCGTGCTGCTCCAGCACGCGGGCGTCGCGGATGCTGCCGTCGGTGCCGATCGACACCAGCAGGTTGATCGGCGCGCCCGAGTACGCCGGCACCGGCGCCACCATCACCGTCTCGAACACGTAGCCGATGATCTTGTCGCCCTGGTACACCGCGGCCGCCGGCGGCGTGCCCTCGATGTCGCCGTAGCGGGTGGCCTGCGGAAACACCTCGTGCAGCTGCGGGTGCTTCGCGTCGATGCCGGCCAGCGCGGCGGGTGCCGGCAACAACAGGCACAGCGCCAGCAGCAGGCGGGTGACGAGCGGGCGTGACAAGCGCATCACACGCGCTCCGCCGTACCGGCGATCAGCGGCAGGTCGCGCGAGCGCCAACGCTGCCCGCCCGTGCGCGAGAACGCCAGCCACTGCTGGTCCTGCGCGTCCATCAGTGCAGACAGGCGCGGCAGCTCCAGCGAGAACGCCGCCGTGCTCATGCCGTCGGCCAGCACCGAACGCTGCGCGATCACGGTGACGCTGGAATAGCTTTGCGGCGACCAGCCGGTGCGCGGGTTGACGATGTGGAACAACCGCCGGTCGGCGGAGAAGAACACGCGGTAATTGCCCGACGTGGACAGCGCCGCGTTGCGCAGCTGCAGTACCGCCGCCACGCGGCTGACGTCGCGCGGATCGACGATGCCGACGTTCCAGTGCCGCTCGGGGTCGTTGCCGCAGATCGCGTGGATGTCGCCACCGGCGTCGATCAGGCCGTACTCGATGCCGGCGCCGCGCAGCGCGGCGATGCCCTGGTCGACCACGTGGCCCTTGGCGATGCCGTCCAGGGTGATCGCCATGCCCGGGCGCAGCAGCCGCGCGCCGCGCGCATCGAGTGCGAGGTCGCGGTAGCCGACCAGCGCGTCGCGGCTTTCGGCCACGCGTTGCTCGTGCGCGTCGGCGGCCGCCGTGCCGCGCAGCGTTTCGAAGTAGCGCAGCACCGGCAGCACGGTCGGGTCGAACGCGCCGTCGGTCAGTCGCGACAGCGACAGCGCCTGGCGCAGCACCGCATCCAGTTGCGCCGGCACCTGCGCCAGCTGGCCATCGCGGTTGAGCCGCGCCAGCGGGCTGGCGGGATCGAAGCGAGTCAGCTGCGCGGCGGTCGCGGCCATGCGTGCGAACGCCGCCTCGATCGCCACGCCGGCGGCTTGCACGTCATCGGCCAGGCAGGTCACCGCCACCGAGGTCTGCATCAGCGTGCGCTCGCGGCGCACCTGCCACAGGTTCTGCTTGCGCTTGAGCACCGCCCAGCCGCCGCCGGCCAGCAGGCCGCCGGCGATGGCGAGCTGGCCGGCCTGCTTCAGCCAGCGCCGGCGTTCGGGCGAACGCAGGTCGTCGAAAGCGGAGGGACGGTGCATGGGATGTCTCCCGGGATGAGTGATTGAACGCGTGCGGGCGGGCGAGGTCAGGCCGTGGCCGCCACGCGTGGCGGCGGCTCGGCGACGACCTCATCGCGCTCGGCATCGCGCACGCCCAGGCGCCGCTGCAAGGCCGGGCTGGTGGTCGTGTACTGCAGGTTCACCTTGTCTCCGGGGTGCAGGTGCGCGTGCACGGCGAACGCGCACAGCGCGCTTTCATGGAAGCCCGACAGGATCAGCTTCTTCTTGCCCGGGTAGGTGTTGATGTCGCCCACCGCGAAGATGCCGGGCACCGAGGTCCGGAAGGTCGCCGGGTCCACCACCAGTTGCTGGCGTTCCAGCGCCAGTCCCCATTCGGCGATCGGCCCCAGCGCCGGATGCAGGCCCCAGAACACCAGCAGGTGCGAGGCCTCTATGCGCTGGACCATGCCGCTGCGCGTGCGTACGCGCACCTGCGCCAGTGCGTCGTTCGCCGTTTCCAGGCCGACGATGTCGCCTTCGCAGAACTGCATGCGCCCCTCGTCGCACAAGGCCTGCATGCGTGCCACGCTGGCCGGCGCCGCGCGGAAGGTCGACGAGCGATGCACCAGCACCACGCTGCGCGCGCGCTCGACCAGCTCCAGCGCCCAGTCCAGTGCCGCGTCGCCGCCGCCGGCGATCACGATGTCCTGGTCGTCGAACAGCGCCGGCCGGGTCACCTTGTAGTGCAGCGTGCGGCCCACCAGCGGCGCGGCTTCCGGCAGGTTCAGCGTGCGCGGTGCGAACGCGCCCAGGCCACCGGCGATGATCACCGCGCTTGCGTCGAACGCCAGCCCGCCGCTGGTCTGCAGGCGGAAGCGACCGTCCTGCATGCGTTCCAGCGAGGTGACGGTGTGGCCCAGGTGGAACTGCGGCGCGAACGGCCGGATCTGCTGCTGCAGCCGCGCGATCAGCTCGCGCCCGCTGCACACCGGCACCGCCGGGATGTCGTAGATCGGCTTGTCCGGATACAGCTCGATGCATTGCCCGCCGGCATGCGGCACGGCATCGACCACGTGCGCATCCAGCCCGAGCAGGCCCAGCTCGAAAACCTGGAACAGGCCGACCGGGCCTGCGCCGATGATGACGGTGTCGCAGCTGATCATGGATCGCGCCCGCTTGTGGACAGGGCGGATCATGCGCGTGCGCCACGCGCTCACGCTTGACTGTGGTCAACTTGGCCCGGGTGGCCCATGCGGTCGAATGTCGCGCCGGCATTGACGCACGCCGCGCGACGGGGTGCCTCCGCGATCAGTCGAGTTCCGGCGGCGCACAGCGCTGCCGCATGCCGCCGGTTACCTCAACCCAGGCGTGCCCACGCCCGCACCGGGAACGTGCCCATGCCTGCCATGCGCATCGGCACGGCGGAGAAGTGCAGCTTCTCGGCGGGCAGCATGGCGAGTGAGGCGAGGTTCTCGACGATCGGGATGCCGGCGGCCAGCAGGATCGAGTGGGCGGGGCGTTGCGGGTCGTCGGTGTCGTCGATGTTGAGCGCGTCGATGCCGACCAGCACCGCGCCGTGATCGCGCAGGTACTCGGCGCCGTCGCGGCTGAGGAAAGGTTGCGCCTGCAGGTAGGCACTGGTGCCCCAACGGGCGGCCCAGCCGGTATCGAGCAGTACGGCGCGCCCGCGCACGTCCAGTGCCGCGAGCGCGGCGCGGTCGATGCTTCGACCGCGCATGCCCTGCAGGTGGATGACCACGGCATCCACGTCGGCGATGTCGCCGAGCGGCAGCTGGGCGACGTCGGCGGCGCCGGGGTAGCGGTGGGAGGGTGCGTCGATCGCGGTACCGCAGTTGGCCACCATGTCGATGCGCGCAATCTGGAACGTCACGCCCTCGGCGTAGCGGCCGATGCTGGCCTGGTGGCTGAGATGGTCCGACACGCGGGGCGCGGGCAGACCGGGGTAGACCTCCTCGCCGCTGTGCACGACGTGGGCGAGGTCGATCAGGTCCGGCCGGACGGCGTTGCCCGGCGCGGCTTGCGGCTGGCGCTTGTGACGTTCGCGGATGATCGACTTGTTGAGGATGCGCACGGCGCCGACCATCAGCAACCGCATGTCGCGCACGATGTAGTCGGCCAGCGCCGCGTCGTCGATGTCGTCGCCGTCGATGTCGAGCCGGAATCCCTGGCCCTGGATGCCGCCGCCGTTGGAGAAGTCGACTTCGAAGTCGAAACAGGCGCGGCATTCTTCGGTGGATCGACTCATGTGGTTTGCTCCGGTCTCGCCTACATTCTCCCGTGTTCCAGCGGTCGCTGGCGATGCATCAGGGCCCATTCGGCGTGTTCGGCCAGGGCGGCCTCGCCCAGCGCGTGGAGGATGGCGCGTTGCTCGGTGGCGTTGCTGGTCAGTGCCAGCGCCTTGCGCGCCTCGTCGAAGATGCGTTGCATGAAGCGGTATTGCTTGATGAGTTCCTTGTCGGCCTTCTTGAACGCATAAGCCTCGCGCACGGCGGCGAGGATCGACAGTACGCCCATGATGACCACCAGCGTGTTCTTGGTATCGGCGGCCAGGCGGTGTGCGAGCGCCGCCAGCACGATGCTGATGCCGATGCCGGCAAGCAGGCTGGAGAAGCCCAGCATTTCGGTAAAGCGATGCTGGCGCGTGCGCTGCGCGGCCTTGCTGCGGAAGTAGTCCACCTGGCCACCATGCGCGTCGTCGCCGACCCATTCGCTGATGACCTCGCGCAACTCGCTCTCCGGGTTGCCGCTGTCTGGCACGCGGTAGAGTGCGGCGCTGCGCATCACGTTGCGCGTCCAGCCAAGCTCGATGTCCTGTTTCTGCATGAAGCTGTCCTGCGCAAACTCGGGATCGCCGGTGAGCGAGATCCCGGCGCGGCGCCAGTAGCCTTGCACGCGCAGACCTTCCGCCAATGCCCGGTAATCCAGGTATTTGCGATGCCAGCCGCGGCGCCTGGCGAGCGTGGCCACCCATACGCCGCCGGCGAACAGCAGCAGGAATACGTAGATGAAGTCGTCCTGGTCGGGCAGGTTGTCGTAGATCGTGAAGGCGATGGCCATGATTGCTGCCAGCGTGTAGAGGGTCCGCATCGCCAGCAGCACGCGCTGGCGGAAGTGCACCGCCAGCCAGTCCGCTGCGCGAAACAGGGCCGCCTCCGGTCGCGCCAGCGTCGCGGTGTCGCTCGATGCCTTATCGGTAGCGGCGCTGCAGTGGATCTCGCTGCGGTATTTCAGGCAATCTGCGTCGAACTCGGCCATGCGCGCGAAAGTCTGGTGGAACATCGCAGGCATCGGCACGTCGGGCAATGAAACTTCGGTCTGCGTGCGCCACAGCAGCTGCCCTGGCTGCAGTGGCGGGAGCGGCGCGCCGTCGTCGGTATCGCGCGAGCAGACGATCTGGCAGACCAGCCGCTCGTCGCCGCTGCCCAGCAGGTGATGACGGCTGCCGCGGCGGCGCTCGGTCAGGCCCGGCATCACGCCGCTGAGAAAGAACTCCGCCACCTGGGCGGTACCGCCGAGCCGGGTCGACGCTTTGCCGTCCCAGATCGCCAGCAACAGATGGCAGTGCCGCGCAATGAACACGCCGGCCCGTCCGTACTGCCGATCGCGCTGGGGGCCAGGATTGCCGATGCCGCGGGGGGTGCTGTCCGGCAGCAGCGGCAGCTCGATCACCCGGGCACGCGCGGCGAGCGCATCGAAACGGTCGCGGGTGGCCGCGTGGTGGAAGTCCTCGACATAGAGTTCGCGCGGCAACGGCAGCGGCGCGATCAATCGCGCGCCGAGCGCCAACGCCTCTTCCGCCACCAACTGGTCGCCGCCCTCGGCCAGCGCGGACAGCACCACCAGCGGCAGCGCGGGAAAATCGCGCTGCAGTTGCGCCAGGAATTCCCGCACGCGGCGCCGCACCAGGTCGACTTCGCGGGCGGGAATGTTGCGGTGGCTGGTGACGCCGATCACCAGCGGTACGCTGGCAGGTGCGAGGGGGCAAGATCGATGTTCCATGCGAGGCACTGGGTTAGTGTCAGAGGTTCTTGATCTGTGGGTTGGTCGTTGTGTTCGGCGAGAGCGTGCCCAACTGTTCCACGTTCTGGTCGGAGTCGCGGTTGCTATCCTGGGTCTGGTCGTCTGGCTGCGGTTCGGCCGGGATGTTCTGATTGTCTTTGCTGGTCTTTGGCATGATGGTCTCCAGGCTTGACTGGTATGCGATGTTGCCGTTCGGATCGAGGTACCCTTGGCATTGCTTCCTCGCTGTCCCTGCGCCAAAGCGCCTGCATGGTGGCGCTACAGGTTCTTGATCACCGGATTCGTCGTGGTGGCCGTAGGCAGCGTGCTGATGGTCGAGTATGGGGCGCCATTGATCGTCGCGCAGAGCTGGTAGATCCACTCGCCGCTCGAGCTGGTGCTGTCGTTGGCATCGGTGATGGTGATCTTGTCGCCGTTGTTCGCGAGTTGCGCCTGACCGAACACGCCGGATGGAGGCGATTGGATCCAGGCGAACCCGGGATGGGTCGGATCGCTGATCGCATTGAATGATCCCGGGCTCACGCCGGGGCCGCTCAGGTGCCAGGTGATCGTCACCGACTGGCCGTGGGCGATCTGGTTTCCGTTACCCGACTGGTCGACGTCGAGGCTGCCGTTTTTCAGTGTCACCTCAAGTGTTACGTTGGGCATGTCGTACTCCTGCAGGGATCGATGGGCGGCGTGGAAGGCGGGCCGCAGCGCCTTGATTCAGGGCTTCGGGTGCGGCGTGCGCACCGCTGCCGTGACGGGCGCCGGAGTGCTGGCGTCGACCTGCATGATCTGCGCGATGCGCGTCGCGAAGGCGGGGTTTTCCGGGTAATCCACGCGGGCACGCCGCAGGATCGCCAGCAGCGCCGGGTCGCGGTAACCGGCATTCCAGAGGCGCTCGATCAGCAGCCTTGCTTCGGCATTTTTCTGCAGGCCAAGCAACGCCTCGACCTGCAGCGCGAGCAGGCGCGGATCGTCCTTGCCGTCCTTCACCGATTGGCTCGCCTCCCATGCCTCCTCGCGCAGCCGTCGTGTCGCTGCTGCGTCGCTGGCGGTGTCGGCGAGCAGCAGCTTCGCGGACAGCGTATCCAGCACCAGGCCGCGGTCATCCGGTTCCTTGGCGAGTAACGGTTGCAGGATGTTCATGGCGACCTGCACCTGCGCCTGCGCCGCCGCGGACTGTCCGCCGGCAAATGATTGCGCGGCCTGCTCGCTGCGTGCCGCGGCGTCAATCTGCTGCCATGTAACGTTTGCTGGATCCTGTCGAGTGAGCCTGGACAGGATGGCCAGCGCTTGTGCGGCCAGCGTCCGTGCCGCCGGCAGGTCCCCGTGCAGGCGTTTCAGGCGGCTCAATTGCACGAGATAGAGCGCCGATTTTGCCTGAAAGCCGGTTTGCGTCGGCGCGATCGCGATCAGCTGGGCGGCGATGTCGACCGCCTGCTGGAGGTCGCGGATGCCCGCGTCGACGTCGCCGGTCAGGGCCAGCGTGCGGCCTAGGATCGCGCGCACCCGCAGCATGTTTTCGCGCTGGTCATTGTTCTTGGGGTCGGCGGCGGCAAGCCGGGTTTCGATCGCGTCGTCGGCGTGGTACTCGGCGATCGCCTCTGCCAGATCGCCACGCTGCAAGGCCAGCTTGCCGAGATTGTTGTGTGCAATCCCCAATGCAGCCGACCAATCAGTGTTGACGGGATTGGCCGCGACCAACCCGCGACCCAGTGCCAACGCGTTCCGGTAGGCGCTGGCGGCGGCGGCCGGCTGCCCGCGTGCTTCCAGCACGTGACCGATATTGCTGTTGACGTTCAGCAGTTCGAACTTCAGCGACAGGTCATTGCCGGCACGCGCCTGTGCCTGCTGCAGCACGTTCTGCGCGGATTCGAAATCCCGCCAGGCGGCGTCCAGCTTGCCCTGATACCAGTCGGTCATGCCGACGAAGGACCACGACCGGGCATGGGCGACCTGCCGCGCCGCGTCGCCGGGTGCTTCCTCGGCGAGGCGCCCGGACAGCTGCAGGGCTGCCCGATACGACTCCATCGCGCCGGACAGGTTGCCTTGATCCAGGCGCACGCTGCCGATCTTCTCCAGTGCCTTGGCGCGCTGCTCCAGGGTCTCGTCGGTGACATCCGTGGCCGGCAGCGACTGGAAGTAGGCCATCGCTTTGTCGTCGACGCTCTGCATGATGTCCAGCCGGGCTGCTTGCGCCAGCTTGTCGTTCAGATCGCCGAGCATGAACCCGACCAGCGCCTCGGCCTGCTTCTGCCGGCGCTGGGCGGCCTGGCTGGCCTCCACCGCGGCGTGGCGCGAAACGATGGCGAGGACCGCCAGCGTGGTGGTCACCGTCATCACGGTCACTGCCAGTGCCGCCACCATCGTCATCCGCCGCGCGCGCCGCCGCAGCTCGCGCTGCTTGAGCATGTCGAAGCCCACGCCGAGCATCCCGGCGATCAGTTTCAGCTTGGCGTTCGCCTTGCCGTCCTTGTCCGGGCGGGCGTCGGCGGCGATGGGCTCGGCGCGTTGCGTGGCGAGCAGGCCGGTGGCGTCGAGCTCGAAGCGCAGCGCGGGGGCGAAACATTCCTCCGCCTCGCGGCCGGGCAGGTCGCTGGCGTTCGGTTCGCCGTCCACGATCAGGCAAAGGATCCGCTCGTCACGACCGAGGCGCTTGTACGCCAGCACTTCCTCGCTCACCCAGTGCGACGCCGCCGAATGCGGCGAGCAGATCACGATCAGGTTGGCGGATTGCTCCAGCGCCTCGATGATCTTGCGGCCGAGGTCGTGCGCGCTCGCCAGTTCGTCGCGGTCGCGGAAGATCGGCGTGAGGCGTCTGGGGATGGGGCCGGTCGTGGTGATCTGCCCGACCAGGCGTTTCGGCACCGCATAGGTTTCCAGCGCCTTGTGGAGCCAGTCGGCCCAGGTCTTGTCCTGGTGGCTGTAGCTGATGAAGGCGTAATACCGGAACCCTGGTGATCCCGTGCCCTGCGTCATGACATCCGGCACTCCCGTGCCTGGTCATGCAGTCCCTTGCGGGTTGTCCCCGCGTCGAGACGGCCGGCAGCAGCTCAATCACTACCGTGTCGGTGGTCTGTGCGTCGGCGCAACATAGCACCAATCATGAGAACTGCGTCACACTTTTCGGCACGCCGCGCCGGGTGGCGGGGTGGCGGGAGCCATGCCGCCCCGCGGGGGCGACGCGCCGGACCTGCGAGGCCCGGGCGCCCGGGCATGCGAGGTCGTGGTCAGCCGGCTTCCGGTTGCAGCGTCAGCGTGTGCGTGGCCTGGCCCGGCAGCAGCGGAGTGGGACGCCCCTGAACCCAGTCCTGGTGCCCTGCGCCGAAGAACGGCGAGAGCGGGTTGTCGCTCTGGCCGCCGGGCATTTCCAGAATGCCGCGGTCTTCGTGGCCGGGGGAGACGTCGAGCCGTTCGGAGGCGCCGAAGCCCGGTACCGCCACGCGCGGCATGTTGTGGTCGCCGGGCAGCGGCTGGTCGGGCATGTCGATGAAGCGGGCCAGCCATGCGGGCAGGGCGGCGGCCAGCGGATGCCTGATGTCGCTGCGATTGATCTCGCCCCAGTGGCGCGCGGCGAGGCCGCCGGGTTGCCGGTCGAGCTGCCGCGCCACCTGGAGCGCGGAGTCGGTGAGCAGGGCAGGCCAGTCGGGATACTTCGGATCGAGCAGCCAGTCGGGTCGCGCGTGGATCAGCATCCACACCGCCGCTTCCGGGCTGTGCTCGCCGGGCCAGCGGAAATCCGCATGGCGTTGTTTCACCCGCGCGACGAACGGCGCCAGCACCGCCTGGCTGACCTGTGTGCGGAAAGCGCGCACCAGCCGGTAGTCGACGCTGTCGACGGCGGCGCGGCCGCGCCAGTGGCGGGTGAGCCGGCTCATTTGCTGCAGCAGCGGGTCGTGGCTGTCGGCCAGTGTGCGTTGCAGCAGCGCCTGCCAGCGGGTGAGGAACAGCGCGTGGTCGTCGAGCTGGATGTCGAGCAGGTCGCCGGGGGTGAAGCTGGCGCGCGCGTGCAGGTCGTCGCGGATCTGCTGCGCGCGCGCGCCGAGATCGTGCCCGCCGTTGCCGAGCAGGCTCAGCGCGGCGCCGTCGACGGTGCGGTTGTTGGCGGTCCACAGTCTGCCGTCGGCGGGATTCTCGATGCGCGGGTACTGCGCGGGCGCGGCCCAGCCCTGCCAGCCGATGCCGGACGCGGACCAGTCCGACGGCAGCAGCGGGTCGATGCCCACGCGCAGCGGGATGCTGTTGCCGGCGATGGTCCAGCCGATGCTGCCGCTGCTGTCGGCCACCAGCAGGTTCTGCGGCGGCATGCCCAGGGTGGGTGCGAGCTGCAGCGCGTCGGCCACGTTTGCCACTTGCTCCATCCGCAGCAGGCCGAGGTTGTAGCTGCGTGGCTGTTGCGCGATCCAGGCCAGCGCCAGCGGCGTGCCGTCGGTGTCGGTGGCCATGATCGGGCCCCAGCGGGTGTCCTCCACTTTCAGGATGGTGTCGGGCTGGCCCTTGACCTGGATGTGCTCGTCGTGGGTTTCCAGCGTGGCCCAGCCGTCAGGCACCTTGTAGCGCGTGGAATCGGCCGGATCACGCCGCACGCGCACCCAGTCGGCCCAGTCGCCGTAGCTGTTGGTGAAGCCCCAGGCGACCTGGCCGTTGGAGCCGGCGATGATCGCCGGCGTGCCGGGCAGGCTGACGCCGTTGACGTCGCGCCGGCCGTGCGGTGCGCCGGCGTCGGGATAGCGCAAGCGGGCGCGGAACCAGATGTTGGGTACGCGCAAGGCCAGGTGCATGTCGTTGGCCAGCATTGCCGCGCCGTTGCCGGTGAGCCACCCGGCCACGGCGAAGTTGTTGCTGCCGGGGCGTGGCGCATCCAGCGCGGGTGCCACCGCGGCGGCCAGGCCCGCGGTGGCCGCATTGGCCGGCAACTGGCGCAGGTCCAGCACGTCCGCGCCGGGCACCACTGGCGAACGCGACAAGCGCCCGCGCAGCGGCGCCTCCCAGTCGGGGTCGGGCGCGAGCAGGAAATCCACCAGCGATGCCGGCAGCACGTCGCGCATCTGGGCAATGCGCAACTCGCGCTCGTTGCGCCCGCCGCTGTTGAGGTCCAGGTACATCGCCGCGATGACCAGGGCGCTGTCCTGCGGCTGCCACGGCTGCGGCTGGCTGCCCAGCAGCAGGTATTCCCACGGCCGCACGCGCAGGTCGGCCAGCCCCGCGTTGACGCCGGCGGCGTAGCGGCGCAGCACGTCCTTCTGCGCCGGCGGCATCGCGGCCCATGCCGCGTCGACCACCGCGCGCAGGCGATGGCGGCGATGGTCGAGATCCACCGGCAGCGCCGCCGGCCCCACCAGCGCGGCCAGCTCGCCCGCGCTCGCGCGGCGCATCAGGTCCATCTGGAAAAAGCGCTCCTGTGCGTGCACGTAACCCATCGCCCAGGTGACATCGGCGCGGTTGCCGCCTTCGATGGTGACCGTGCCCAGCGCGTCGCGGCTGATCGTCACCGGCGCCTGCAGCGCCGCCACCGCGCGCGTGCCGTCGAGCCGCGCGCGACCGCCGGCGAGCAGCCACCACGCCGCGGCGAAGGCAACCAGCAGCAAGGCCAGCAGGCTCGCCAGGACGGCGCGTGCGATGCGCCAGGAGCGTGAGGTCAAGGGCATGTCGTCATGGGGTGGGTGGTCACGGATCAAGGCTTGGCGAACACGGCAAAGATGCCGGCGTACGGCTTGACCATGAAGGCCGGCGCGCCGGCGTAGCCCGCGCCGTCCACGTAGATCTGCGAGATGCTGCCGTCCAGGTACAACGCATCGCGGCAATGCAGCTTGTCGCGGAACAGCCGTCCAAACGTGTGGAAGTTCACCGGCGCCTCGCTCACCGCGAATACCACCTCGTGCGGCGACGGCGCGCACACGCCGCTGCGCCACTTGAGGCTGGCCGAGTCGTCGATGAACTGCTCGTTGAGCTTGCCGTCGATCAGCAGCATCGGGCCGGACTGGGTCGCCGTCCGCACCGCCTTGTCGTCGGCCTTGAACGCCGCGCTGGTGCGCACCGCGGCATGGCCGTCCGGGTAGATCGCGAACACGCCATTGGGCAGCAGCGAGAAATTGCCCGATGCGGGATTGCCGTGGACCAAGTTCAGTGGCACCAGCGTCCTGCCGTCCTCCACGTACAGGCCCAGCGGCGCAAACTTGTGGTCGTAGATGCCGGCATTGGCCGCGAACAGCAACCGTTGGCCATGTGCCTCGCCCCACTGGCGCAGGCTCTCGACGCTGCCGAACGGCTGGCCATCCTGCGGATTGCGCCAGTGCAGGCCCAACTGTTCGCGCTTGAGGTTGATGTGCACGACCCGGTACTGCTGCCCGGCAAACGCCACCTCGTCGCTGTCCAGCGCCCGCGCCTTCGACGTGCAGCCGGGCAGGGTGAGCAGCAGGCCGAGCAACACCGCGGCCGGCATCCAGCGGCGGCGGTTTCGGGCGGTCGAGTGGCATGGGATGCGGAAAGTCATCCCCTGATGGTCGCGGCGCAGCGGCGATCGTGCAACCCCGCGCGCGCAACGTTCTCCCGCCGTGGGTCCGGCGCGTCGCCATTCGCCGTTAAACTCGGGTTTTTGCCGCGAGAGCGCGATGCCCTACACGCCGATCGTCGCCACCCTGGGTTACGTGTTGTCGCCGGATCGCAGGCAGGTGCTGATGATCCACCGCAACACGCGGCCGGACGACCAGCACCTGGGCAAGTACAACGGGCTGGGCGGCAAGATGGAGCCGGGGGAGGACATCGCCACCTGCATGCGGCGCGAGATCCGCGAGGAGGCCGCGATCGAGTGCGAGTCGATGCGCCTGCGCGGCACTCTGAACTGGCCCGGCTTCGGCAAGCACGGCGAGGACTGGCTGGGCTTCATCTTCCTGATCGACGCGTGGCGCGGCACGCCGCTGCAGGGCAATCACGAAGGCGCGCTGGAATGGGTCGCGCGCGCGCGGCTGCTGGAGCTGCCGATGTGGGAGGGCGACCGCCATTTCCTGCCGCTGGTGTTCGACGACGACCCGCGGCCGTTCCACGGCGTGATGCCGTACAAGGACGGCCGCATGCAATCCTGGTCGTTCAGCCGGTTCTGAAGCGCGCGTAGGGCGGGCACTGCCCGCCGACTCTCGCCGGTGGCGCGACGTCTACGCCACGTCGGCCAGCCACGCCTGGCTGGAGAACCGCTCGCGCGCCAGCGCTTCGGCGCGGGCCAGCTCGCCGGCGCGCAGGACGTCGTCGGCGAGTCCGTGGCGCTGGCGGAAGGTGGCGATCATCTGCTCGATCACCGCCTCGCGCGGCAGGCCGGTCTGGCTGCGCAACGGGTCGACCCGCTTGGCTGCGCTGGTGGTGCCCTTGTCGGACAGTTTCTCGCGGCCGATGCGCAGCACGTCGAGCATCTTCACCGCGTCGATGTCGTAAGCCATGGTGACGTGGTGCAGCACCGCGCCGCCGCGATGCGCCTGCGCGGCGCCGGCGATCTTGCCGCCTGCGGAAGTGATGTCGTTGAGCGGCTGGTACCACGCCTTGATGCCCAGCGTGGCCAGCGCCTCGATCACCCACTCGTCCATGCACGCATACGCCTGCTGGAACGACAGGCCCTTGATCAGCGACAGCGGCGCGCAGATCGAATAGGTGATGGTGTTGCCCGGCTCGATGAACATCGCGCCGCCGCCGGAGATCCGCCGCACCACCTCGATGCCGTGGCGCCGCGCGGCTTCCATGTCGACCTCGTTGCGCAGCGACTGGAAGCGGCCGATCACCACCGCCGGGGAGGCCCACTCCCAGACGCGCAAGGTCGGCGGACGATGCCCGGCGCCCACCTCGTGCACCAGCACGTCGTCCAGTGCCATGTGCAGGCTGGGCGATTGCGGCGTGGTGTGGATCAACTGCCAGTCGTGGTCACGCCATTCGCTGCGCATCATGCGGCATCTCCATCCACGGCACGGCGCACGGCAATCGCGATCGCCTGCGCGGAAAGGCCATACATCATCACATCGTCCGCCAGCCCGTGCTGGATGGCGGTGGCGAGGGCAGCCTCGTCGGCATCCTGCGGCCGGCCTTCCAGCGCCCGGTTGATCGCGTGCAGCGCGCTGTCCGGCTCCAGGAAGAAATCCCCGCTCACCTGCACGCCGGCAAGCCGGCCGTCGCGAACCTCCAGGTCGACCACCACCAGCTTGCCGCCGGGCATCTTGTATTCGCCGTGCATGGGCGCGTTCCGCGTATCGTCTGGACAGACGTGCAGTTTGCCTCGTTGTCGGCACCGATGCCAAAGACGGCGACTTCAGACCGCCGTCTTTGTGGGTTTCAGCGTATTTCCAGCTTCAGCACCCGGGCGATCGATTCCCGGGGAACGTATTTGCGGTTCCGGTTCTGCGTGGGCCGCACGTTGCGGCCGTCCTGGGCGATCATCGCGCCGTGCTCGAAGCCGGGGCCCGGCATGGCGGCAATGTCCGTGTCTCCGACGAGCATGTGCAGGCCGTGCCTCGGGATCGGCTCAATCGGGCGCTGGAAGAACCCGCTTCGTGAGTTGCCGTCCAGGGTTTGGACGTTGGCTACGACCCCGGCCACACCAGCGAGCGGTGAATCTGCGCGCCGGCCCAGGCGCCGTCGCCCACCGCAAGCGAAACCGAGTGCGGGATCTTCGCGGCGTCACCGCAGGCGAACACGCCCGGCACGGTGGTCTCCCTGGTTTCGCCGGTGGATATCTGCAGGCCCATCGGCGTCTCGACCAGTTCGCAACCGAGCTGTGCCGCGATCGGCGTCGAGGGTTCGTTCCGCGGCGCGGTGAACAGGCCGGCGAAGCTCACGCGTCGTCCGTTGGTGAGCACGACGTCGGCGTCTGCGTCGATCCGCACGATTCGCGTCGCTTCGACCGTCACGCCGCGGCGCGCCAGTTCCCGCGCGGCAGCCTCGTCGAGTTCGAACGTACCGTTGGGGAAGAACGTGGTGTTTCCCCACTCCGGCAGCAGTTGCGCCTGATGGATCGACATCGGCCCTGTCGCGATGACGCCGATGCGGCCCTGATCCAGTTCATAGCCGTGGCAATACGGGCAGTGGAAGATGCTCCTGCCCCAGCGCTCGGCCAGGCCGGGGATTTCGGGCAGCCGATCCGACACGCCGATCGCCAGCAGCAAACGCCTGGCTGAATACGTGGTGCCGCCACAGGCCACCTGGAAGTCGTCCCTCGTGCCGGTTGCTTGCTCGACCTCGCCATCCAGCCAGGTCAGCGTGGGATACGCGTGCAGTTGCTCGCGGGCAACGCGGGCCAGTGCGGCGGGATCGATGCCGTCCTGGCCCAGGAATCCGTGGGAATGACTGGCGCTGCGATTGCGTCGCTTGCCGCCGTCGATGATGAGCACGCTGCGGCGCGCCCGCAGCAGCTGCAGGGCCGCGGCCATGCCCGAGTAGCTGCCGCCGATGATGATCACGTCATGCTTCATGCCGGTGCCTCGACCGACGGGCGCCATGGCGGCGCGCGAAATCCGCGGCCAGCGCGGCCAGGGTGACCGACTCGAACCGCTGCAGCAGCAGTGCCTCGGCGTCGGCGAAGGCGGTGTCCAGCGCCGCATTGATCGCCTGCTCGACGAGGCATTCGGGATGTTCATTCCGGTTGCCCACGGCGAACAGTGCAGGCTCGCCCAGCGCTTCGTGCAACTGGCGCAGCGTGACCTTGGAGAGATCCGCCGAAATGCGCCAGCCGCCGGCGTGTCCGCGATCCGCCGTGACCAGGCCGGCCTCGCGCAGCAGGCCCATGGTGCGGCGGACCACCACCGGATGCGTGCCAAGGCACTGCGCCAGCGCATCGGACGTCATCGGCGCATCGCACTCGGCCATGTGCAGCAAGGCATGGAGTACGGCGGAAAGTCGGCTGTCTCGTTTCATGTAACAAACGATGTTACGTTAGTGCCTCCATGTCAAGCGGGCGAGGGCAGCATGTCTTCTTTCAACGATCCCCAGGCGGTGGCGCGATACACGGACGGGCCGCTGCGCCAGGTGCCCGGATTGCATGCGCTCCACCAGATGACCGGCCTGCTCCTGCACGAGCACGTGCCCTCCGATGGGCGCGTGCTGGTGCTCGGCGCCGGTGGAGGTCTTGAGCTCAAGGCCTTTGCCGAGACCTACCCGCACTGGCGTCTGCTCGGCGTCGACCCGTCGGCGCCGATGCTGGAATTGGCCGTCCAGACGCTGGGGCCGCTGGCGCCGCGGGTGGAGTTGCTGGAGGGCACCATCGATGCGGCTCCGGCCATCGAATTCGACGGCGCGGTTTGCCTGCTGACCATGCACTTCCTGTCCGTCGACGAACGCTTGCATGCGCTGCGCGAGCTGAGGCGCCGATTGAAACCCGGCGCCCCGCTCGTCATGGCACACCACAGCGTTCCCGATGCACGGGACGAAAAGCTGCGCTGGCTTGGCAGGCACGTGGCTTTCATGACTTCAAACGGCATGCCGGTGGCAACCCCGGCCGCCACGATCGAAGCGATGGCCAGCCGTCTCCCGCTGCTTCCCCCCGAAGCCGAGGTCGACTTGCTGGAGCAGGCCGGCTTCGAGCGACATGAGCTGTTCTATGCGGCTTTCACGTTCAAGGGATGGGTGGCGTATGCGGCTTCGTGAAAATCCTCCAACCTCATGCCTCGATCGGCAAAGGCTTGCGCGACAGACAGGCCGCGTGGATGCCGGGCCTCATCGTCTTGCCGGCCGGCAGCCATTCGATCGGGTCGCCGCGGGCGCACCGAATCCGGCGGGAAGCCAGATGCGTCAGCGCGCGGTCATGCCGCCATCCACGCGGTAATTCGCGCCGGTCAGGAACTTGCCGCGATCCGACACGAGCAGCGCCACGACTTCGGCGATGTCCTCGGTGGCGCCGATGCGGCCAAGCGGCAGAAGCTGCAGCCACGCGTCCGTGGAAAATCCCGGCGTCGTCCTGGCGAACTCGTCGGAGCCCGGCGTGGCGATGACGCCGGGCGACACGACGTTCACGCGGATTGCCGGCGCCACTTCCAGGGCGAGCGTGCGCGAGTAGTACTCGAGCGCCGCCTTTGCAGCGCCGTAGTGAGCAAAGGCGCCGAACGGCATTGCCGCCGCCGCCGAGGATATGTTCACGACGGCTGCAACCTTCGAGTCCCGAAGCGCGGGGAGGACGGCGTTGGTGAGGCGGATCGCGGCGAAGAGGTTGAGCTCGAGGCTGTCGTGCCATGCCTCGTCGGGAATCGTCGAGGACCCTTCCAGAAAAGCGCGCGCACCGCCCGCGTTGTTCACGAGGATGTCGAGGCCGCCGAGCGCCGCGATCGCCTGTGTCGCGATCGCCTCCACGCCTTCGCTAGTGGCGACGTCGCCGGATACGAACGTTGCCCCGGCGGGCATGTCGTCGTCGCGCTTGCGTGCGGCGACCACGACCTTGGCGCCGGCATCGAGAAGGCGCTGCGCGATCGCCGCGCCGATGCCGCGTGTGCCTCCGGTGACCAGGGCACGGCGGCCGGCAAGTTCTTTCGGGAAATCGGATGGGTTGGACATGGGATGTTCCTTGGTAGAGGTCGATGTTCATCGCGCCGTGATCCGGCCCGCGGGGTGGTCACGATCGTGTCGTGATCGCCCGGCATCGCTCACGGCTCCTTCTTGAATTTCGAATAGGTCGTGGAAAATCAGTGGGGCGGATGACTCGCGTCAGCGCTTCTGAAAAGCTCGTGGTGAATGCCGGCCGGGCCTGGCGCGTCAGATCTGCGCCAGCCCGCCATCGACGGCGAGCTCGCTGGCGGTCATGAAGCCGCTGTCCGACGACGCGAGAAAGGCCGCCGCCGCCCCGATCTCCGCCGGTTCGGCCATGCGCTGCAGCGGGTTCATCGAGGCGAACACCTTCATGCCTTCCTCGCCCACCGCGGCCTTGGCCAGTTCGGTCGCCGTCGGCCCGGGCGACAGCACGTTGACCCGGATGCCGGTGCCCTTCAGGTCCTGCGCGAAGGTCTTGGCGAGGTTGCGCACGGCGGCCTTGCTCGCGCTGTAGACGCCGAACGCCGGGGCGCCGGTGGTGCCGGCGCTCGATCCGGTCAGGATGATCGAGCCGCCCGGGCCCATCAGCGGCAGTGCCTTCTGCACCGTGAAAATCGTGCCCTTCACATTGGTGTCGAAGGTTTCGTCGATGTGTTCGGCGGTGATCTCGCCCAGCGGAAGCAGGCTGCCCGTCCCGGCGTTGGCGAACACGATGTCGAGCGTTCCGCGCTCGGCCTTCACCGTTGCGTAAAGCCGGTCGAGATCGGTCGGGTCCGAGACCGAACCCTGCACTGCGCGGGCGTTGGGGCCGAGTTCGGCCACCGCGGCGTCGAGCGCTTCCTGCCGACGGCCGTAGATGAAGACGAAGGCGCCGTCCTCGATGAAGCGCTTTGCCGCCGCGCGGCCGATGCCGGTGGCGCCGCCGGTGATCACCGCGGTCTTTCCATGCAACTTGCTCATGTCATGAATCCTGGATGGGGTTGCAACTGCCGAAGCAGTGATGGGGATGGCGCGCCGATCGCGATCCTTGTCGCGATGGCCGTACGCGCTCAGGGCTGCTGCTTGAACAGGTCCTGGAAAATCAGCGGGCCCCAGACGCGGCCGCGTGCCTGCACCAGGGTGCCGCCTTCGTCGAACCTGCCGAGGTTGACGGGGGCGAAGCCGAGTCGCTTGGCAAGGTCCGCCACTTGCGCGGTGGCCGCTTCGTCGTCGCCCGACAGGAACACCACCCGGTGGCCGCCCTGGACGTTCGGGTCGGTGGTCAGCGTGCGCGCCAGCAGGTGATTGAAGCCCTTGACGAACCTGGCGCCGGGGAACGACCTGGCGGCGAAGGCAGAGGAGGGGAGGCCGTCGAGCGTTTCGACGGGGGCATTCGTGTTCATCGCGTCGATGATCGTCTTGCCCTTCCAGTCCGGAAGCGCCTTGCCGACGTCCTGGTGCGCCTCGAACAGCACCGCCAGGATGATCACGTCCGCCTTGACCGCTTCCTGCAATGTCCGGGGGATAACCTTGGGGCCGATCGCCTGCGCTTGGGGCAACAGGGCTTCGGGCGGCCGCCGACTGGCGACCGTGACCTCGATGTCGTTGCGAGCGAACGCGCGGGCTAGGGCCTGGCCTATGGAACCGAAACCGATGATGGCGTAGCTCATGGGGATGATCCTTCTTGAGTGGAGTGATCCGGCCTGTTCGAGCCGGTTGCCCCACCTATCTGGGTCGCTTGACGCATCAATCCAATTGACGAAATATCGCTTGATACGATCTATTTTCTGGATAACCGATGCTCGACAACGTCACCATCAACCAGCTGCGTGCGTTCGTTGCGGTGTGCGACCAGGGCAGCTTCTCGGGTGCCGCGCGCAAGCTCGCGCGGGCGCAGTCGGCCATCAGCCACGCGATCAAGGCGCTGGAGAGTGCGTTCGACGTCGAGCTGTTCGAGCGCAACACGCGCAAGGCCCAGCTCACCGCGGCGGGGCGCAGCCTTCTGCCGGACGCCCGGGCGGTGATCTCGCGTACGGAGGAAATGAAGAACCGCGCCGGCGCGATCGCCAAGGCCGGCGTGCCGCAGGTATCGGTGGCGGTCGACGCCTACTTCCCGCGCGCCCACCTGGTCGACGGCTTGCGCACGCTGCAGGAAGAGTTTCCGACCGCCGCGATCAACCTGCGCATCACCACCATGCAGGGCGGCGAAAAGCTGGTGCTCGAAAAAGTGTGCGCGCTGGCCGTCACCATCAACGACGTGCCGGAAGTGAACCCGCAAGCCATCGAACGCCACTGGCTGCGCGAGGAGGAGATGGTGACGGTATGCGCGCCGTCCTATCCGCTCGCTTCGACACCCAAACCCATCCCGGTGGACGAGTTTGGCCGATACATACAGGTCATCGTCACGGACAACCAGCCCGGCGCCGAAGAGAGCCAGCAGGGTGTAGCCGGCAAGCGCCAGTGGCTGGTCAACGACCTGGGCGCCAAACGCGACCTGCTCAAGGCCGGCCTCGGCTGGGGACACTTGCCACGGCACCTGGTCAGCGAGGATCTGGCAAGCGGAGCGCTCGTCGAGCTTGAGCGTCGCGCCTGGCACATGGGCCCGCTGACGTTCGTGATCTCGCAGCGCCGGGGGCACGATTTCTCGCCGTGCGAGTTGCGGCTGATCGAGTTGCTCGGGAAACCTCGGCGTTCGCTCGTTTGAAGAAGTGGGAGAAAAGTGTCGGGGGCAATGCGCGACGGATGATGAGGGGCGGAATGGCAGGTTGAGGCCAATCAAAGGAGACCTGGTGAGCTGGCCCGGGTTTGACTGACCCTCTCGGACCGCACGCAGGGTGCCGAGCGAGAATTGCACGTCGAAGTCATGCATTTTCCTGAAGCCCGCGGAGCTCCCGCTTTCCGCGGCCGATCCCGGTGCCGAGTCGGTGCTGCCCATTGATGCCGAGGAGGTTTCCATCTGCCTGGAACAGGCACTGCCTGCCTTGACCTGGTCATCCGCTACGGATGCATCCGGGGAAGTGGGCGAGGGCCGGGTGGAATTTTCCCGACCCGGTGAGCATGCGACCCGGTCACTGGCGCCGCACTGCTCGCGTCGCTCGGACTGCACCCCGCTGGTACGGCGGCTGTGCGATCAGTTCGGTTGGGTTGCCTTTGACGAGTCGCCCCTGCTGTTCAAGCCTCACCGTCCACCCCCGGCACCGGGTTGAGGGAGACGTGGCTCATTGCCTTTTTCAGCTCCCCCATTCCGCAACCACGCGCGCGGCGACATGCCCACAGACTGGGTGAAAACCCGCGACAGTGACGACGCGTTGCGATAGCCGAGCTGCAGGCTCGCCGTTTTCAGCGAAGCGCCTTGGCGAAGCAGGGCCTGCGCGACGGCAACGCGCCATTGCGTGAGGTATTCGACCGGCGTGTGGCCGACGTGCTGCTTGAAGGCGGCGGCAAATGCACTGCGCGACATGCCGGCGGTCTCGGCCATGGCGGCCAGCGACCAGTCTGCGCCGGGCTGCTCGTGGATCGCGGTCAGTGTGCGCGCCAGCTTCGGGTCCGACAGGCCGGTCAGCATGCCCGGCGGCAGTTTCGCCTCTGCGGGATGGTCGAGCAGCCAGCGCAGCAGTTGCAGCACCAACACGTCGAACAGGCGGTCGGCCAGCAGGCGCTGGCCGCAGCGTACCCGCTCGGCTTCCGCGAACAGCAGCGCCAGCGTCTGCTCCAGGCCGTCCACCGCCCGCAGCGGCAGCACCAGCAGCGGCGGCAGGGCGCGCGCCAGCGGATGCCGCGCGCCGCCATCGAAATCAAGCGTGGCGCAGACGAAATCCGAACCCTCGGCCGGCGGGTTGTGGAAGCTGTGCGCCAGCGGGCGCGGGTAGAACAACAGGCTCGGTTCGGCCACCTCGATGCGGCGCGGCACACCGCTGCGCGGGCGATGCGTCACCACCAGTTCGCCCCGTCGCAACACGTGCAGGAAACCCCGTCCCGGCCGGGCGTCGAATTGCGCCAACCCGCACAGCGCCCCGGCATGAAACAGGTGCGCCCGCACGTGGAAGCGCTCCATCAGTGACGACAAGCGGTCGAGGGTAGCCATGGTTTGCTTCCGCATCCTGGACGATCAGTGGTATTTCATGGACAAAATAACACCTGTGGAGAGCGCTCCGGGGCGACGCTGGCCCCACGTCGCCAAGCATCCGCCAAGGCGGCACATCCCCGATGAGGAGTCGCCATGTCCACACACTCGCCGTTGCATCCACGTCAGCCGCTCGGCACCCGCGCGCGTCTTGCCATCGCCGTGGCACTGCTGCTGGGCGGTTCGGCCAGCTTCGCCCATGACGGCACCACGCACGCTGGTGGCATCGCCAGCGCACCGGCCAAAGCCGTGCAGGCACCGTTCGACATCGTGCATACCAGGGTCAGCACCGAGGGAAACATCGCCACGTTTCACATCGCCGTATCCGGCAAGGCCGGCGACAGCAAGCCGGTGAAGACCGGCAAGCTCGCCGGCAGCAGCGTGTTCTCCTACGTGTGGCCGACCACGCTCGATCCCTACCTGGTCGGCTTCGAGCATGGCAGCGGCATTCTCGCGTTCGCGGTCACTGCGCATCCCGACTTCGACGACACCCCGCTGTTCGACGAGAACGGCGATGGCGACCCCGGCAATGATGGCAACCTGTGGCACTCGCACTGGGTGGTGCTGCAGCCCGACGACGCCTGCGGCAAGGGCGCGCTGAAGGTGGTCGACATCGCCGAGGGCAGCAAGCCGCGACTGCCCAGGACCTGGCCAGGCCTGCCGATCCTGATCGACAGCCCCGGCTGGAGCCCCGTCTTCGACGACCACTCGCTGGAGGTGCGGGTGCCGTTCGACGACATCGGCGCCGTCGACGCCGCCGGTTTCGACGGTGTCACCGCCGCCTTGCGCGTCAACGCCAGCGTGCACGATCCGCTGCTGTGCGTTGTCGACGTGTTCAAGGTGGCCTCGGGCGACTTGTCACGACCGGGCAGGGTCAATCGCTGATCGGGGAGGGGCGGCGGCTGGCTGTTCTGTCGTACGCGGTGCGCCTCGTCTCGCGCATCGGCCAGCCGCCCTGACCCTCCGCCGACGTATTCCGCCAAGCAGGTGATTCGCGCGACTGCGTGGTGTGGCGGTGAGGGGGTGAGACGGACGCGCTTCGCCTCGACGGCCGCGGGGAGTACCGTGCATCGCATCGGCTGCGTCGCCAGCCATCTGCTTTCCCCTGCTTCATGCCCGACGACCTGGCCTACCTTTCCGTCGATACGCCGCTGGGCGTTTTCCTCGTCGCCGAGCGCGACGGAGCCCTGAAAGGCGGCTGGTTCGAGGGGCAGAAGTACTTTCCGGCCATCTCGCCGGAAGCCGGGTGGCGGAAGGCCGCGACGCCCTTGTTGCACGAGGCCGGGCGGCAGCTGGACGCCTATTTCGCCGGCGAGCTGACGCACCTGGAGATGCCGCTGGCGCCGGAAGGCACCGCGTTCCAGCAGCAGGTGTGGCGCGCGCTGTGCGCGGTGCCGTACGGGGAGACGACGACGTACGCGGCGTTGGCGCGGGCGATTGGCCGGCCCGAGGCGTTCCACCCGGTGGGCGCGGCGGTGGGGCGCAACCCGATTTCGCTGTTCGTGCCTTGCCACCGCGCGCTGGGCAGCAACGGCTCGCTGACCGGCTACGCGGGCGGGCTGGCCCGCAAGCGCTGGCTGCTCGATCACGAAGGACGCGAGCGCCGCTTGTTCGATTGAGCCGGGAATGACGGCCCCGACCAGGATGCCTTGTCGGGCGGCTTTGGCATCCAGGTGCAGATCACGGCGGCGCGCGGCCGCCGCTTGAACCCGGCGCCCTCCGCCCCTTTGCTGCCGTTGATTGGCCGGGTCGCGAGGCTCGCGAGCGGTCTCGGGCCTTAGCCCTGCACTGGCTGCGGCTCGCCCATCCCGCCCTGCAGCGCCTGTCGATCGATCTCCGCCCGCAGCAACGCCGTCGCGATATGGATCTCCCTGCTGCCGGCCTGGTTCAGCGTCTGGATGAATCGTTCCAGGCTGCCTGGTGCGACACCTTCACGCAACGCAGGCAGCATGACGAGCCAGTCGCCCTTGATGCGACCTTGCTCCAGGTAGATGTCCATCAATTTCTCCGCCTCGAACCAGAACGGGGATGTTCCGACCTTGACGGGTATGTCGATGGTATTCACGCTCCAGGCACCCCACTCCGCGACGTGCGTGTCGGCTTTGGGCGCTCCGGCCCTCGCGAGCCCTCCGCACAGCAGCGACAGGGCTGCCTCCCGCGCCTGCGCGCTGATCCCTGCCTGCAGCAGCGCGGTTACCGCGGCGGCTCGTTGAAGGGCCACCGCCATCCACAGGGCGTGCTCGCGCTCCTCGTGCGAGGTGCACCGCGCCACGACTCCGGCGGCGGCCTAGGGCGTGTCGTCGTTCCACAGCAATTCGATGATCGCCTGCTTGAACTCGAACTGCCTGCTCTGTGCTTCCGTTGTCATGGGCGTTCCTGGGGTGCTCGTGATTTCGTGGTACGACGGCGGCAACCGGCAGCGTCCGCGTGGACAGTCGGCGCGAACGCCTGACGGTCGTGGGCAGGTTCAACCGCGTCTTCCACGCTGGTGATGATTGCCGATACCGGCAGGTGCCGCAGTGGAGAAGGACTTTCGCTGGCGCCGCGTGCCGCTGCCAGCTTGCGGGGGCGGCCCGCGTCTGGCCTATTGCTTGGTGCGTCAGCGAGAGGAAGCGATGAAGCTGTTGGGTGCGTAAAGCACCCAGTCGGCTTCCTCGCCGTTCACCGCCACGTGAGCATTGAACGCGACGCAGCTGTGATCCGGGCAGGGACTGGCGTACGCCATGTTGCCCGGGGCGGGAGCGAGCAGCGCATAGTCATGCCTGGCATTGATCTCGCGGCAGAACTCGGGTGCGCCGCCGATGATCTTGATCACCACCGGGTTTGCATAATATCTGTGGTCCAGCACCTGCAGCTTGAATTCTTCGGAGGTACAAGCCCAGGCGCCAGACTTGAAGCTGACCGAAGTGGCCTGGGCGGGCGGCGCAAGCAGCGCTTCCTGCGCGAGGGTCGGCATCAGGCCGTTCCTCCCGAAATGCCAGAGAAGAATGCCGCCAAACACCACCAGCCCCACCAATGCCCGCTTCAACATCTTTGTCTCCCCCTCGATCCTCCATGGATCGTCGTGACGCAGAATTGCACCGCATTTCAGGGGCGTCAAACCAGGCAAGCGAAACCGGGGCGGAGAAAGTCAGTGCCCTCTGCTCGATGTCCGCGTGCTTCGGCGGCCTCGGACGGCGCAAGCTCACCAGGTGGCCGATGGTCTTTTCCTCCATGGCCTCGATTGACTTCCTTCATTCCGCTTTCGGCGGCAGTTGAACCCGGCGCGTGCTGTCGCCAGAATGGCCCGGCGGCGCAGGTGGCGGTCGCACAGGGTATGGGGAATGTACCGGTCGGCTGTGCCGTCGGATTGCAGCGCCCGCGAATCGGGCGCGAGGGGACGCTCATTTGATTTTCTACGCAACGGGCCTGCTGCTCGTCGTCGGCGCGGTCTGGCTGTTCAATCGACTGGTGCGGCTGCGCAATCAGGTTCGCAACGCGTGGAGCGATGTCGACGTGCAGTTGCAGCGTCGCCACGATCTGGTGCCCATGCTGGTCGAAGCGGTCAAGGGTTACGCCAGCCATGAGCGGCAGTTGCTGGAACGTGTCGCCGCCGAGCGCAGCGCGGCGATGCGCGGCGGAACCCCGGCGCAGCGGATCGCGCCCGAGATTGCGTTGGGCCAGCAACTGGTGCGCCTGGTCGCGCTGGGCGAGGTTTACCCGGAGCTCAAGGCCAGCGGGAACTTCAGCCAGCTTTCGGACGAGCTGGTGGAGGTGGAGAACACCTTGCAGCACGCCCGGCGCTTCTACAACGGCTCGGTGCGCGAGTACAACACGGCGCGCGAAACGTTTCCCACCTTGCTGATCGCCGCGCCGCTCGCCTTCAGGCCCGCGGAGTTCTTCGCCGCCGACGCCGATGCCAGGGCCAATGTCCAGGTCAGGCTCGGGGAGCCTGCATGAGGCTTGCCGGCGGTCTCGTGCGGCATCGGATCTCGCGCATGTTGTGCCTCGTTGCCGTGACGCTTGCCGCCGGCAGTGCGATGGCGCAGGACGCCGGTCAGTCCGGTGTCGAACCCACCACGATGACGCGCGATACGTCGATCTGGGTCAACCACGACTACTCGATCGAGGTCAGCGAGACTACGGAGGTCAACGCGGCGACCCCGTGGGAGTTCCATCGCGACCTGGTTCTTCCGGGCCGCAAGCTCGCACTTCGCGACGTGTTCCTGATGGGGGCTGCCGAGAACGGCGACGGGGTGACGACCGAGGTTGCGCCGCTGGGCGATGGCGTGCGTATCACCGTGCATCCGACACGTCGCGTGGGGATGCAGTTGTTCGAACTCGATTACCGCGTCCTGTACAAGGCGGTCGACGATGGCAAGCTCGTTTGGCCGCTCACCTCGGCCACCGATCGACTGTCGCTGCAGCGTGCGAAATTGGTGGTGAAGCTGCCGCAGGAAACGCCTTCCAGTCAGATCCATGCGCAGTTCCAGCTCGACGGTGCGCCTGTCACGGCAGGGGATCGCCGAGTCACCGGAACCAAGGTCGACCTGGGTTGGCACGATGCCGTCGCGCCGGGGCAGGTGTTGGGCGCGGTGCTCACGTTTCCCGAGGTGGCCGAGGCATCGACCCCCCTTTTGTCGGCGGGGCCGGCCTGGATGTTCAACGGCACCGTGTGGCTGGCCGTGCTGGCGTTGTACTACCTCCTGGCGAAAATTTTCTTCACCGGCGGCGGCGACGGCAAACCCGTGATCGTGGAGTACGAGCCGCCGACCGGCTGGTCCGCCGGCGCCGTGCGGTTGCTGTGGCACGGTGCCTGGGATGAAAAATGCTTTGCCACCGGCGTGCTCGGCATCGCCGCCAAGGGTGGGCTCACGCTGGCCCGGCAGGACGATGGCACATGGGTGGCAACGCGAACCGGCGGTGACCTTGCCCCGGCCTTGACGATGGACGAACACCGGCTGCGTTCGGCGTTGTTCGCGTTTGGCCCCACGGCGGAGTTCTCCGAGGCCCATGCCGACAGCACCGGCCTTGCCGAGCTTGCTTTCCGGCGTGCGCTGGAGAATCGCTGCGCGGGCGAACGTCCAGGCGATCCCGCCTGGCTGTTGATCCCCGGCTGGCTGACCGCGCTGACCGGCGCCACGCTGTTGTTCTTCGGCATCGACAGTCGTTTCGTGATCCTGGGCGAGATTGCGGCTCCCAGCCTCGTCGGTGCGCTCGTCGTGGCGATGCTGATGGACGTGGTCCCGCTTGCGATCCTGCGCGCCACTCGCGCGCAGGTGTACGTCGTGGCCGCGATCGCCGCGATCGGATTGCTGGGCGGCGGCGACCGGCTGGACTGGCTGACGGGCGCCGCGCTGCTCGCCGGCCAGGTCGCCGCGGGCTGGTGGTTGCTGCGCCAACCGCCGCGGGAGACGCCGTTGCGGCGCAAGCTGCACGGCTTCCGCTGGTACCTCGGCACCGCCGAACAGCAGGACATGGATGCGCGCTACAAGCCGTCGCTCCATCCCGAACTCCAGGCGAGCCTGCTGCCGTACGCGATGGCGCTGGATGTGGCGGTGACGTGGAACGCTCGCTTCGCGCATTCGCTCGAAGAGGCGGGAGGGCAAGAGGATTTCATTGCCAGCCTGAATCCCGACCATGACGACGCCGCGCTGGAACTGCTGGCTTTTGCACAGGCGATGGCGCGTCGCATCCCGAAATGAAGGGCGCATGCGATGGAAACGCGGCGGCCGGTCGCTGGACAGGGCCGGGAGGCTAGGGCGAAAGTTTGCGGCGAGTCACGGGCCAGCCTGCGTCCCGTAGCCATCCCGCCGGAAACACGACAGCGCGCCGATTCGCCGATGGCCGTACCCCGGACGACTGTCGAGTCCGGTGCGCCGCCAGTGAAGCAGGGAAGATGTACGCTGCGTGGTTGAAGTGATGCCCGCGGCAGCTGGCGCCGCGGGTCGTGCAGCAGGGATGGAGATTGCGATGACGTCCGCAGCAGCCCCCGAGTGGCGCACCAGCGCCTGGTTGAACACGCCCGAGCCATTGACCCTCGGCCATTTTCGCGGGCGGGTGGTGCTGCTGCACGCGTTCCAGATGCTCTGTCCGGGTTGCGTGGCGCACGGCATTCCGCAGGCGCAGCGCGTGGCGAAGCTGTTCGAGGGCGCGCCGCTGGCGGTGGTCGGCTTGCACACGGTGTTCGAGCACCACGCGGCGATGGGGCCGGAGTCGTTGCGCGCGTTCCTGTACGAATACCGCATCGCGTTTCCGGTCGGCATCGATGCGCCCGGCCCGGCCGGCGATCCGATTCCGTGCACCATGCGCGCGTATGCCATGCAGGGCACGCCGACCACGATCCTGATCGACGCGCAGGGGCGGTTGCGTCGGCAGGTGTTCGGCCAGCACGATGACCTGCTGCTCGGCGCGGAGATCGGTACGTTGCTGGCAGAGCTGGAGCAGTCGCGCCCGCAGATGGCAGACGCGGCGCCCGCGGCAGAGGCTTGCAGCGAAGATCGCTGCGGGATCACGGCGGGTGCGCGGCCGCCGCCGTCGTAGCGACGCCTCGCACGGCTGAAGAATGATGAGGAAGCGCGGCCTAGGCTGATCGCTCCGGCACATCGGGATGCATGTCCATCGCGCCCGGCGTGGTGTGCACCAGCGGCACGAAGTTGTCGTCCGGCGTCACTTCGCGCTTGCGGCGCATGAAGCGGTACAGCGCGTAGCCGGCCAGCAGGCTGTCGAGCACCGCGAACCAGCCGAACAGGAGCGTCGGCCGCGTCAGGCTCATCAGCGTGCCCGCCAGCAGCGGCCCCACCGCCGAGCCGATGCCGTTGACCAGCAGCACCGTGCTCGATCCGGACAGCAGCTCGTCGCGGCGCAGATAGTCCACCAGGTGCGCCACCGCGATCGGGTACACCGCGAAGCTCATGCCGCCGAAGGCGAATACCAGCAGCATGGCGATGGTGTGGCCGGCGTTCGGCAACACCAGGTTGGCCAGCGCCGCCAATGCCGCGGTGGCGCTGATCAACGCCAGCGCCAGGCGCCGGTCGATGCGGTCGGACAACCGTCCCAGCGGCAGTTGCAGCACCACGCCACCGGCGATCGCCACGCTCATGTAGGTGCCGACTTCGGCCGCGCCGAGACCGCGCGCGGCCGCATACAACGGCAGCAGGCCCCAGAACGCGCCCAGCACCATGCCCGAGATCAGTGCGCTGACCAGCGCGGTCGGCACCAGCCGGAACATGCGCCCGACCTGGACGCGCGGCGCGGCATGGATGGACGGCTGCGGCTGCGGGGTCATCACCACCGGCAGGTTCGCCGCGCAGACCAGGATCGCCACCACGCAGAACAACACGAAGCCCTCGCCGCCGATGTGCAGGAACTGCTGCGCGATCGCGCTGGCACCGAGGTTCAGCATCATGTAGACGGCGAACACCGAACTGCGATGCTTCGGATCGGCGGCGGTGTTCAGCCAGCTCTCGATGATCGCGTACAGGCCCACCAGCAGCAGCCCCTGCAACACGCGCAGCACCAGCCATGCCGCGTAGGCCGAGGTCAGTGCCTGCACCAGCACCACCACCGCCAGCAGCGAGGTGCAGAAGGCGAAGGTGCGGATATGGCCGAAGCGATGCGTCAGCCGGGGCACGGTGTAGGTGCCGACCAGGAAACCGGTGTAATAGGCCGAGGTCAGCACGCCGATCATCGCCACGGAGAAGCCCAGCACCTCGCCCTGCAACGCGATATGCGTGTGCAGCAGGCCGACGCCCATCAACAGGAACACGGTGCTCGACAACAGCGGTGCGGTGGTGCGGATGCTGCTCAACATGCGAAAGACCCGGGAATGGCACGCGCCGCGCGACCGGCGGAGCCGGTGCGGCTTCGGCAGGGTAACCGGACGGGAAAGCGTTTGTCGCCGCCCGGCAGTGTGCGGGCCATGGCGTACGCACGGCGAAGCGTGGCCCGGAACAATCGACACGACGGCGTTGAACGCGTTGCGCCGCCCCGGTCCCGTCGACTTCCCAACCCCAGGAGCGGGCTCCTGCGAGGGCGTGGAATTCCGGGGGCCGTGGCGCCGACGACGACGGCCGCGCACCTTGGCCGGAATGACGGCACGACGAGACGGCGAGGGGTCTCTTCGCTATCAGTATCGTGCCGTCGTCAGCGGCGCATCGGCCCATTGCCATGCGGTCGCCTGCAGCTTCGAGGTTTCGCGCGCGGCGTCGACCTGACCGAGCTTTTGCTGGGCCTGCGCCAGGCCGAACAGCGACCAGCCGTTGAGCGGGTAGGTTTTCAGGTCCTGGTTGAATGCTTCCGCCGCGCCCGCGGCATTGCCGGTTTCGAGCAGCGCGGCGCCGAGGTAGGGGCGGACCGGGAGCGGCCAGTCGGCCGGTTCGTTGTAGGCCAGCGCATCCTCGGCGGCTGCCGCTTCGTGCAGCGCGGCGATGGCCTGCGCGTACTTGCCTTGTGCGCGCAGCAGTTCCCCGCGCAGCAGGGCGTCGGCCACGCGCAGCACGCCATCGGCGTGGTTGATGTCGAAGAAGCTTACTTTCGCCATTGCCGGATCGACGGCGATCGCATGCAGGGCGTCGGCTTCGCGAGCGGCTTCGATCAGGGTGCCCTTGCGCGTGTGTGCCATGCCGCGGGCGAAGTGACGGATCGCCGCGGGGTATGGCAGTTCCGGTGACGCGGCGGTGTCGGCAAGAATCGCGTCCCAGTCGCCGAAGCGGACTTGCGTGAGCAGAGGCGTGACCACGAATTGCTGCATGAACTCCATTGGCGCCGCGCCCATTGCGGCACGGTCGGCGCGCCGTGCAGTCTGCTCGGCCGCCTGCAGCGCCAGGGTGCGCGAGCCGGTCAGGCCTGTCGTCATCGTGGCGAAGTGCCAGTTGTGCGGCACGTAGCCCAGCGGATAGACGCCGTTGCTGCCGCGGCACATCGCCAGGAAATCCTTGTCGGCGGTGGTGGCGGCGAGGTTGGTCAGGGTCGCGTCGTGGTAGCGGCCGACGCGGATGTAGGTGTGTGCGGGCATGTGCACCAGGTGGCCCGAACCGGGCGCCAGCGCGGCCAGCGCGTCGGCGTGGGGTTCGGCGCGCTGTGGCTCGGGCGAGGATTCGGTGGCGTGGATGTAGTAGTGCATCGCGCCGATGTGGCGCGGGTTGCGCGCCAGCACGCGTTCCAGTTCGCCGAGCAGGCGCGGGGTGAACCGGGCCGGGGTGCCGTCCTTTTCCCAGTACGCCCAGGGCGAGAGATCCATCAACGCCTCCGCGTACAGGGTGGCGGCATCGTCGTCCTCGGGGAATTGCGCGACCACGCGCGCCATCGCTTCGGCATAGGCGCGGTCCAGCGGTGCGCGATCTTCCGGCGCCGGGTCGGCATAACGCAGTTGCAGTGCCTGGATCAGCGCGCGATCGACCGGACGTGCGGTGGCGGCCAGGCTGGCCGCGCGCGCGGCGAGGGCGGTGGCGTCCTTCGCGTGGGCCGGGTCCATCGGCAGGTTGATGTTCGGCCCCAGCACCAGCGCCTGGCCCCAGACGCACATCGCGCATTGCGGGTCCAGTCGCGCCGCCTCGGCGAAGTTGCGCCCGGCCGCCTCGTGGTTGAAGCCGTACGCCATGCGCAGGCCCTGGTCGAAATGGCGTTGCGCCAGGGGCACCGGGGTGGCCACGTCGTGGTGCAGGTCGCCGAAGGTATCGAACAGCGGCGGCGCAGCGGTTTCGCGCGCGGATGCGGCGTCGCCGGCCGCCCTCGGCGCGGGATTGCAGCCCGCCAGCAGGACTGCCAGCAGCGGCAGGAACAAGCATCGACGGATCATCGTGATTCTCCCATGGTCGGTTCGGAAACAGGGGGGAAGCAGCGGACAGAGTAGCCGAGGTTTGCGGAAATGGATGCCCGATTTTCTCAGGCCACGCACAGGCCGGTTCACCGCCCCTGCGGCCGATTGGACGTCCATCCATACCTTCCACGTTCGCATTGTCCCTGGCAGCTTTTTGGCTCTCCGGCCGGCTGTTGCGGTCCCATCCGGGAAAGCTCACCATGCGCGACGTGCGCGAGTGCCTTGTCGTACTCGACCGCATGAGTGTGCGATGGGGTAGTGAGGGGAAGTACCAGTTTTGGGGCAGGCACGAACGCCGCCGTTTGCCTGGATGTCCGGCTGGGACACCGGCGCCTGTGCCGTTGGACTCACCTGTGCTCTCGGCGCCGCGACCCACTCGGTGGCCGAGCCCGGTTGAGCCATCCGTTGTGGAAAGAACCAATCGGGGATGCCATGACCACGAATCACGCGCAGGCGCTTGACCTACCCACCAGTCCGAACCTCATGGCGGCCGTCGACCGCTGGATCTGGGTCTTCATGGCGGCATTCTTCATCGCCATCACGCTGACCGGATTCGTGCCGGACTCGCTGCAGAAAGTCGCCATGGTCCGGGCCGGGGCAAGGCCGCCGTTCCCGCCGGTACTGCATGTGCATGCCGTGTTGATGGGCTCGTTTCTGGTCCTGCTGCTCGTCCAGTCCTGGCTGATGGCGACCGGCCGGCGCCAGCGGCACATGCTGCTGGGGCGCTTGGCTTTCGTGCTGGTCCCGGCCATCATCGTCACCGGTTTCCTCCTGGTCCCGACGATTTACCGACAGGTCTGGAACGGGGCGCACGTCGCGCCGTCGCCGGTGCGTGAACAGCTCCAGCAGACGCTCCTTTTCCTCGACAACATCGCCTTGCTGCAGCTGCAGGCCGGCATCCTGTTTGCCGTTTTCATCTGGCTCGCCTTGCGTGCGCGACGCACCGATCCGGACTTCCACAAGCGGATGATGTTCCTGGCCATAGCCTTGCCGCTGCAGGCGGCGATCGATCGCATCGGCTGGTTGCCGTCGATCCATCCCGGTCCGTTCTCGACCGACCTCTACACGCTGCTTGCGGTGTCGCCGCTGTTCCTGTGGGACGTGGTCAGGCAGCGCCCGGTGCAGCGGGTCTATCTGATCTGGCTTGGCCTGTTCCTGCCGGTGGCTGTTGCCGTCAACCTGCTGTGGGACATGCCGGGCTGGCACGCGCTGGTGCCGAAGGTGCTGGCGCCCTGACGGAGGCCGGCGCGGTCGCGACGCATCGCGCGGGTAACATCTGAAGCGCGGGACGCTCGACGCGTGGTCCGCCGAGTCGTCCATTGCGTTTTCCTGTCCTCCGGAGGCATGCATGTCGCGAGTGTTGCTGTGCGGTGCCACCGGCTTGGTCGGACGCGAGGTGCTGCGGATGGCGCTGGATGATGCCGCCGTCACCCGGGTGGTGGCGCCGACGCGGCGGCCGCTGCCGGCGCATCCCAAACTGGTGAACCCCGTGGTCGACTTCGAGCAGCTGCCGGCCGATGCCGCGTGGTGGCAGGCCGATGCGGCGATCTGCACGTTGGGTACCACGCTGCGCGATGCCGGCTCGCCCGCGGCGTTCCGGCGGGTGGATTTCGATTACGTGCTGACGTTTGCGCGACTGGCGCGGGCCGGTGGCGCGCAGGCCTTCGCACTGACCTCGTCATGGGGTGCCGACGTGGCATCGCGCTACTTCTACCTGCGCATCAAGGGCGAGGTGGAGCAGGCGGTGCAGGCACTGGGTTATCCCTCGCTGACCGTGCTGCGGCCCTCGCTGATCGGCGGCGAGCGCGAGCGGCGGCGGCTGCGCGAGCAGCTCGGCATGCGTGTGCTGCAGGCGCTGGCGCCGATCGTGCCGCGACACTGGCGCATCGTCCCGGCGCCGCGAATCGCGCAGGCATTGCTGCAGTCGGCGCTGGCGATGACCCCCGGCTGCGCGGTGATTTCCCCGGAGCAGTTGCTGTCGCCGGCATGAAGCGGCGGGCGCCGGCCTACAGCGGATGCTGGCGATAGAACAGCTCGAGTTGCCGGTAGACCTCCGGCAAGTGCTCGCGCAGGTTGGCCGGAGCCTCGAAAAACTGCTCGCTGCACACGGCGAAGAACTCGGCCGGGTTTTCCAGCGCGTACGCGTCGATCGGCAGCTCGTCGCCGTTGTTGCGTGCCTGCTTGAGGCGATGCCATGCGTCAGAGAACACCTGCGACCACCGCCTGGCATCCATGCGCCGGTGCAGTGGCGGGAAGCCGTTCGCCTCGCCGTTGAGCATGTCGAGCTTGTGCGCCATCTCGTGGATGACCACGTTGTGGCCGGGCTTCTTTCCGCTGTCCAGCACTTCCGCCCACGACAGGATGACCGGACCGCGGCCCCACGCCTCGCCGGCCAGCAGGCTGTGGCCCTGGTGGACCACGCCGGCGGCGTCCACGTGCTGGCGCTGCGGCATGAATGCATCCGGGTAGACGATGATGCTGTGCCAGCCGTCGTACCAGTCCATGCCCAGTTTCAGGATGGGCATGCAGGCATGCGCCGCCAGCAACACGCGGTCGACGTCGCCCAGCGGCAAGCCTTCCACCGGCTCCAGCGATTTGCGTTCGAGGAACAGCGTGGCCAGCACGCGCAGCGCAGCCTGGTCCGACGCGCCCAGCCGGCGCGCGGCGGTGCAGCGTTGCAGCGCCTCGCGCCAGAGCGCTTCGGCGATCGGGCGCCGGGTGACGGTGCGCCGTGCGCGCCAGTTGCGGAAGATGTCGAACATGGCCACATGCTGGAGGGGGAGCTCCGGAACATCTGGGCCGTCGCGCCGTTACTCAAGCGGGCGGGCGATGCATAAGCACGGGCGGTGCGGCGATTCAGACCGGCGCGGGGTGCGCTTCCAGCGTGGCCTCGAACTCCGCCGGCGGCAGCGGGTGGCCGATCAGATAACCCTGGAACACGTCGCAGCCCTGGGTCAGCAGGAACTGCCGTTGCGCGATGGTTTCCACGCCTTCGGCGATCACTTCCAGGCCCAGGCCGCGGCCCATGCCGATGATGGTCTGCGCCACCATCGCGCCGTTGGCGTCCTCCGGCAGGCAGGCAACGAAGGACTGGTCGATCTTCAGCTGGTCCAGCGGCAGGCGCGAGAGATAGGTCAGCGAGGAATAGCCGGTGCCGAAGTCGTCCAGCGAGATGCGGATGCCTTGCGCACGCAGCGCGGTGAGCTTGACCGCCGCCTCGGCGAGGTCGTCCATGATCGTGGTTTCGGTGATTTCCAGTTTCAGCCGCGACGGATCGGCACCGGTGGCCGCCAGCGCCTGGCACACGCCGTCCACGAAGTGCGGCTGGGCGAACTGCCGCGCGCTGACGTTGATCGCCAGGGTCAGCGACTGCGTGGCCGGCCGGCTCGACCAGGCCACCAGCAACTCGCAGGCGCGCTGCAGCACCCAGTCGCCCAGCGGCAGGATCAGCCCGCTCTCCTCTGCCACCGGGATGAACACGGTGGGCGATATCGCCACGCCGCGGCGCGTCCAGCGCAGCAGCGCTTCGGCGCCGAGCACGCGGCCGTAGCGGTCGACCTGCGCCTGGAGGTTCAGTGCCATCGCGCCTTGGGCGATCGCGTCGCGCAGGTCGTGCACGAGGCCGTCGCGCTGCGCCAGTTCGGCCAGCATCTCCGGCTCGAAGCGGCATACCTGGTCGCGGCCGGCCGCCTTGGCGCTGTACATCGCCAGCTCCGCCTCGCGCAGCGCCGATTCGGGCGTGTCGTGGCCGGCCGCCAACTCGGACCAGCCGATGCTGGCGGTGATCGTCACCGGCGCGTCGCTGGCCAGCCGGAACGGCTCGTGCAGCGCCTCGCGCACGCACTCGGCGCACTCGCGGGCGCGCTGCGCGCGTTCGCTGCGGTTGCTCCGCTCGCACGGCAGGGCGAGCGCGAACGTGCCGCCGCCCAATCGCGCCAGTACGCAGCCGTCTTCCAGCAGCCGGCGCAGGCGCTGCGCGATCAGGGTCAGCAGGTGATCGCCGGCGGCGTGGCCGCGCAGATCGTTGACGCGCTTGAAGTGGTCCAGGTCGACCAGCAGCAGCAGCGCGCGAAAACCTTCGGCCTGACCCAGCAGGTGCTTGAGGTGGTTGCGCAGGAAATGCCGGTTCGGCAGATCGGTGAGCGGGTCGAAGAAGGTCATGTGGTCGACGCTGGCGTGGGCCTCGCGCTCGCTGGTCAGGTCGACCATGGTGCAGACGCGGTGGGTGACCTGGCCTTGCGCGTCGGCGACTGCCGAAGTGGCCGCGCGCACCACCCGCGGCTGGCCGTGCTTGACCTGGATCCAGCGCTCCTCCTGCCAGAAGCCGTCGGGGCCGAGCTGCTCGTGGTGCTCGTGCGCCGGCGCGTTGTCGTCGCGGCGCGCCCAGACCTGCGACGAGGGCTGCCCCCGCACCTCGTCCAGGCGATAGCCGGTGAGCCGGGTGAACGCCTGGTTGACGCGCTGGATGGTGCCGTGGGCGTCGGTCACCATCAGCGCCTCCTGGGTCTGGAAGGCCACCGCGGCCAGGCGCAGTTCGCTGTCGGCGCGTTTGCGCTCGGTGATGTCCTGCGCGTAGAGGATCGCGTAGAGCGCCGCGCCGTCCTCGTCGTGGATCACCGAGCAGTCCAGTTTCGCGGGAAAGCGACGCCCGTCGCGGGTGATCTGTTCGGTTTCCCAGACCAGGTGCGCGAGGCGGTCGGCCTGCGCCCATTGTTCGTGCTGGCGGGCAAGGACGTCGGGCGGGAACAGTGCGTCGACAGGCGTGCCGACCATTTCCTCGGGCGCGTAGCCGCGCTCGCTGGCGAACACCGGGTTGACCGCGGTCAGCAAGCGCGTGCGCGAGTCGCAGATGGCCACGCCGAAGGCGGCGTTCTGGAACGCGTGCGCCCACAATCGCAGTTGCGCCTCGCTGTGCAGGCGCCGGGTGACGTCGCGCGCCACGGTGAGCACGCCGTGGATCGCGCCGGTGGGATCGTGCAGCGGCACCTTGCTCAGTTCCAGTTGCCGGCTGTCGCCGTCCGGTGCCTCGTACGGCACGACCGCATTGCTCGGCTGTCCGTTCGACAGCACGCCCTGGCTCATCGAGCGCGATGCGGCGGCGAAGCGCGTGTTGCGCTCGTCGAAGGCGTCGAACGTCGTGCGGCCGAGCAGCGATTCGCTCGTGCGCCCGAACAGGCCGCAGGCGCGGTCGTTGCAATCGGTGAGCACGCCCTTGCCGTCGCTGACCCACATCGCGTCCGGGCTGGCGTCGAACAGGGCGCGCAGGTTGCGCTTCTGCGCGCGCAGCTCGCGGGTGCGCACGGCCACCGTGCGGCGCAGCGACCATACCCACAAGGCCAGCAACACGGCCAGCGCCAGTCCCACGATCAGCGCGATGCGCGCCGTCCGCGCGAAAGGTTGCGACATGGCGGGACGATCCAGCCAGCGCTCACGCAGGGCGGCGCGTTCGGCCGGCGTGATCATCGCCATGCCGCGCTCCACCGTCTGCAGCATCGCGCTGTTGCCCGCGCGCACGGCGCGGCGGGGCTGGCCGGTATAGAGGATGTAGGCGAGGTAGAACTTGTCCAGCGCGGCGTAGCGGTAGAGGTAGTAGTTGGCCGGGTTGGTGTCCATGCAGAACACGCCGATGTTGCCGCCGACCGCAGCCTGGATGATCTCCTTGTAATTGGTGTATTCGTGCAGGTCGGTGATGCCTTGACTTCGCATGTGTTCGGCGCAGGCGTCGCCGCGCTCCACCGCCACGGGAAAGCCGCGCAGGCCGGTGCTGTCGGCGATGCCGCGGATGCTGCGCGCCACGTAGATGCCCACGGCCTGCTTCGCGTACGGTGCGGAGAACTCGTACAGGGGCACGCGCTCCGGCGTGAGGTAGATCATGTCGATCACGTCGGCCTTGCCGGCCAGCAACTCCTTCTGCGCTTCGCTCCAGGCCATCGGCTCCAGCTCCACCTGGATGCCGGTGCGCTGCTGGAACAGCCGCCACATGTCGACTTCGTAGCCCTGCGGCTTGCCATTGCCGTCGAGGAACAGGAAGGGCGGATAGTTGTTGTCGGTGACCACGCGGATGCGCGCGGGGGTGGGCGACATGGCGGCGGACGTCGAGGCGCTCGGCGGCGGCGACGCGGCCACTGCCGCAAATGCCGCTGCCAGGCCACAGAACGCTCCTCCGATGCATGCCGTGCGCCATCGCTTCATGCAGATGCCTCTTGCGGTCGCGGTCCCCGTTGCGAAGTTCAACCATACCCCAATCGGCGCGGTCCGGCGCAGGCCGGCCCGGTTCGCCGCGGGGCATCTCTGCCTTGTAGCGGCGTCGCCGGGAATCTCTTGAACATGGCGCGCATGCCGTGCGCGTGAGTCGGCGGCTGTTCCGGCCTGGCGCCGAGGCCAGCCAGCCGGTGCCGAACCCGGCGGTGCGCCGCCTGGCCGCAGTCATCCGCCGCCGCATCGCCGGCAAGGGCCATCTGCTCGACGTCTCCCCGCAGCTTTGTTTCAATGCGTACCTGCATGCCGAGAGTGCGGCGACGGTGCCACGCCACGAAACGCTGTCGCAATTTGCGGCGCGACGGTGTTCTTCCGTGAGGACAGCTTCTGTCGAACGGAGGATGCACCCATGAACACGACATGCGCGATCGCCTTGCTGGCGCTTTCACTGGAACTGGCCCCGACCCCCGCCGCGGCCGCGCCGCCTGCTGTTGCTGCCGTGCAGCTCGCGCCCGGCGACCTGAAATGGATGCCGGCGCCGCCGGTGCTGCCCAAGGGTGTGCAACTGGCGGTGCTGAGCGGCAATCCGTTCGCGGAAGGGTTCACCACCTTGCGCCTGAAGATCCCGCCGCACACCGTACTCGCGCCGCACTGGCACCCGACCGCGGAGGGTTTCACCGTGCTGCAGGGAACCTTCCACATCGGCATGGGCGACCAGGTGGACAAGGCCGCGGCCAAGGCGCTGCCGGCGATGAGCTACGCGTCGCTGCCGGCGATGCACCACCACTACGCCTATACCGCGGACGAGGGCGTGGTCATCGACCTGAGTTTCTACGGGCCGTTCCAGATCCACTACGTGCATCCGGCCGACGATCCGTCGCGGGTGGCCGCGACGAAGCCCTGACGGCGGATCGTGCGGCGTCCTAGGTCCTAGATGCCTGCGTGGTACGGTCGGCCGGCCACGCAGTTGTCTACTTCCTGCTGGCTGATGTGCGCGTAGGGCCGCAGGTTCACCACCGCTTGCACCATCCGGTCCTGGCGCTGCACCACGTCAGCCAACGCAGCGCAGAATTCGGGCGAGTGGGACAGAGCGAGGCCTTGCTGCTCCAGTTTGTTCTCCATCTTGTCCAGGCGGCCGGTCATCATCGCGAACACGGTCCTGGCCATGACGTGCCGGGTCATGTGCGCGGCCTTGTCCAGCGAGAGATCCACCAGCGCGATCACCGCCTCGCGGTAGCGCAGCGCCTCGGCCTTCTGCGCAGCGGAGAGCGCCAGCGGATCGTTGCCGATCTTCACCGCGCCGGAGGCGTCGATGCTGGCGTCGGGATGGCCCTTGGCGTTCATGCCCAGCGGCTCGCGATGCACCTCGGCACGCGCCGATTCGATCTCGCGCGTGGCCACGCCCGAGCAGCCCGTGCCAAGCATGGCCACGAGGATGAGGAGGGCGCCAGCCAGGCGCGGTCGATTTGCCTGAAACATGCGGGATTCCCGGGGCGGTTACTGCAGCACTTTTTCCGCGTCGACGATGGCCACGCCCTGCATCTGGCCCAGCAGGCTGTCGAACCACGGCTTGTGGGTGGCGCCGACGATGCACAGCACGCGGGCACCGGGACGTTCGCGAAATGCCGCGCGCACGTTGGCCACCATGCGCAGGTTGCGCGTCTCCCAGCCGGCGACGTAGATGCGCGCCAGGTGGCCGGGCGACTCATCGCGCATCGCCGCGCCCATGTCGGCGTCGATCTGCCTGCGCAGGACCTCGGGCCGGTTGATGAAGCGGTACAGCGCGAGCATGTCGCCGCGACCGGTGAGTGTTTCCTGTTGTCTGCGATCGGCCGCCACTTCGCCCGCGCTGGCGGCCCAGGCATTGCGGATCGCGTTGGCGTAAGCGGGCACGTCGGGCACGTCCACGTTGTCGCCGGAGTGGTCGTCGACCGGATACACGCGTTGCAGGCCCAGCCGTGCGGCGAGGCGCGCGGCGATCTGCAGGTCCTCGCCGTTTCGCGTCTGCAGTTCGCGCAGGCGGGTGGCCAGCGCATCGTCCAGGCCATCACCGGCGTGTCGTTCGGCCTGTGGCAACTGCAGCCACTGGGTCAGCGCCGAGGCATCGTCGCCGCTGGCGAGAAACAGCGCGGCCAGGTGCCGGCGCTGCGCCGCGTGCGGCCGTGCCGGCCAGTGTGCGAGCGACTCCTTCACCGCGGCCACCGCAGCGGGAACGTCCAGGCCGGTGGCTTTCTTCGCCGCCGTGGTGTCGCTGCAATAAGTCGCGACGTCTTGCGCCGCGTAGAGCGCCGGGTTGCGTTTCATCATCGCGCAGCTTTCGCCGGGGATCGCCTCGACGGTGATGATGTCGGGCCTGAACGCGGCCAGCTTCGCCAGCACCGGCTGCAAGGTATCGGCCTTGAACCCGTCGGGCATCTGCGACAGATGCACGCTGCCCAGCACCAGCACCTGCGACGACGGACCGGTCATGCCCTGGTCCAGCCCGGGCAGGTCGACCTGCGCCAGCGCCGTGCCCGACCACAGCAGCGCCGCCAGCAGGCCACAGCTCGTCCATCGATTCGTCATGCGTCGCTCCGTGGCGGCAGGTGTGGGGAAGTATTGGCGCCGGGCCCGACCTCGCCGGCCATTGCATCGGCGCGACCGCGCGCCGCCGTCACGCCATGGTGCGGGCATGCACCGACACGGGCACGTGCGAAAAGTCACGAGGGATGTCGGGAGCGCCGCAGGAAAAAAAGCGAGGTGCGCGGCGTGGGTTCATTCCGCACGGCAGTGTGCAAATAGGAATGACGCCTGGTGGGTATCACCTGACCCGGGGGAACGCGGTAGCGGGTCATTCGCGCCCCGGTTCGCGGCGCGTGGACGTGCGGCGGCCGCGCTGCGGCGCGGTCGCGGTGCCGTTGCGTGCTGGCATGTCGCTTGCTGGACATGGCGTCGGGGGCGGGCGATCGGACTCCGGCGGCGGGCAGGCCGCCGGGTTCCGGTTGTCACAGCCGCCTTCGCCCGGGCAACCGGCAATCCAGCGCAGGAGGCTTCTTCATGGCCACGACTCGCAAGATCACAAGCAACGTCAACAGGGGCTCGGCCAAACTGTTCGCCCTCAAACCGCACGATCACGCCGGCATTGCCAAGGCGCTCGGCATGGCACGCAGCGATTACGAAGTGAAGTGGTGGTGGAAATACGGACAGCCGGCGATCGACCTGATCCAGGCACAACTGGAGGTCAACGCCAAGCAACTCGGCCCGGTGGTGAGCCAGCTGATGCGGCTGAACGGTCCGACGCTGCAGGTCAGCGCATCGTGCTTCCCCTACGGCATCCCGGTGCCGGAGTGGTTCCGGCTCGAAGTGAATATCCGCAACGCCGGTCGCTAGAGGCCGACTGATGCATCCAAGTGGCCGGGAGCCATCGCCCGGCCGCCGTTGCCTTGCCGCGAGAACGTCATGGGCCCGACCGGCGACGTCGTCAACGTCATCCAGATCCACCCCACGCTGCGCTGCAACCTGCGTTGCCGGCATTGCTACTCGACCTCCGGTCCGGAGCAGCGCGGCGAGCTGGACGTGGAGCTGCTCGAGCGATTCCTCGCCGACGCAGCGGGGGAGGGTTACAACGCGATCGGCATGTCCGGCGGCGAACCGCTGACCTGGAAGCCGCTGCCGCGCCTGCTGGCCTGCGCGCGGTCGCTGGGTTTCGCCACCTCGGTCACCAGCAACGGTTTGCTGCTCGATGCGCGGCGGCTGGCGCAACTGGCGCCGCATCTCGGGCTGCTGGCGATCAGCCTCGATGGCGTGCCGGAGAGCCACAACCGCATGCGCAACCGCGCGCATGCGTTCGAGCAGATGCGCGCCAAACTCGACCTGCTGCGCGCGGCCGGCGTGCCGTTCGGTTTCATCTTCACGCTGACCATGGACAACCTGCCGGAGCTGGATTGGGTCGCCGGCCTTGCCGCGACCGAGGGCGCGCGGTTGCTGCAGATCCATCCGCTGGAACAGGTCGGCCGCGCCCGCGAGTACGAGCTGCGTCCGCCGGACGACCTGGAGCTGGCGTACGGGTTTCTCGTAGTGGCGCGGCTGCAGCGGCAGTACCGGGAGCAGCTGACCTTGCAGTACGACGTGGCCGATCGCCAGCTGATCGCGCGCGAACCCTGCCGTGCCTTTGCCGGCCCGGCGGTGGCCGCGGACGTGGCCGCCGATGCGCGGCTGGCCGCGCTGGTCTCGCCGCTGGTGGTGCAGGAGGATGGCTGGGTGGTGCCGATCCAGCACGGCTTCGCCACCACCCATGCGATCGCGCGACTCGATCGCGGCCCGTTCCGCATGCAGGCTGCGCGCTGGAAGCGCGAACGCTATCCGCGCTTCCGCCATCTCGCCGAGCAGGTCTGGGCCGACATGCGCGACGCGCCGGAGCACCTGCCGTTCACCAACTGGTATGCCGCGATCACCACGGCCAGCGCGCATCGACCGGCGCGGCGGCCGCTGACGACGCCGGTGCGGTTGACGGCCTAGGCGAACCTTCGGGGGACGACATGCGCAGATGCATCACCATGGGGTTGATCGCGGGCCTTGCCTGCCTCGGCAGTGTCGATGCACTGGCGCAGCCGCCAGCGCAATCGCTGCAGCAGTTGCACAAGCACGAGGCATTGGTGCCGGTGGCGAAGGCGGCGAGCAGCGTCACGCATGTGTCTGCCCCGAGTGCGGAGCAACACGTGGCGTTGAGTGATGCGATGCTGCACGTAGTGGCGGGGCAGCCGCCGCTGCCGGCGTCGGCAACCACCACCAGGCCGGCCGCCGTACTCAGCCCGGCTGCCGCACGGGCGGCGCAGAAGTTCCATCTCGACCCGCTGGCCCTGAGCAGCGGCGAGGTGAAGGCGGTGTCCGGCAGCCATGTCGAAGTGGTCAATCCCGATACGGTTGCCGAACAGGCACGGCCGGGTTCGGTCTTCGTCACCCGCACCGGTACCGGCGCGACCCGGGTGGCGCTGTCGGCGCCGCTGCGCGCGGCGCTGCCGGCCGGGGCGCAGACATCCGCCGTGCGGCTGGGTTATGTGGTGAGCGCCACCACCGGGGCGGAGGCCAGCCCGGTGCGGCTGGCTGCGCTCATCGCCGACAACACCGGGCTGGTGCTGGACGCTGCGCATTCCGCCTGGCGCGGCGGCTTCTCGGTGGCGCTGTCCAATCTCGACGATCCCGCCGATCGGCGCCCGCTGAACACGCCGGTAACCGTGGCGATCACCGCGGCCGGTGCCTCCGACGTGACGCCCGCGCCGCTCAGCATCGCCGACGTCGGGCGCTGGCATGCGGTGCGCGTGACCGTGCCGGATTTCCCCGGCGATCGCTACCACGTGTCGGTCAGCGCCGACCCGCAGGATCGCGGCAACGCGATCGACCTGCCGGTGGTGAAACCCACCATCGAGGTGATCGCCGCCAATCCGCAGATCGCCGGCTGGGGCATCGGCCAGACCGCGATCACGCTGCGCGCCCGCGGCCTGGTCACGCCCGACGGCTATCCGGTGACGCTGCGCAACGAGCACGGCTCGCTCGACCCCACCTACGTGAAGCTCGACGCGCAGGGCGTGGCCACCGCGCGGCTGCGCTCTGATTCGGCCAGCTCCACCAGCGTGAGTGTCGCCGACGCCGGCGTGGTTTCCCAACCGGCCACCGTGGTGTTCACCGCGCCGTGGCTGTTCCTGGCCGCGGCTGTTGCCGGCGGTCTCCTCGGTGCGTTCATCCGCGGCAAGGGGCGCCGCCGAGCCTGGTACGCGTTGGCGATCGGCGTGGCGTCGGCGATCCTGATGACGCTGGCCTACGCAGTTGGCATCGACTGGGTCAGCCGCGCGCTGCCGTCGGCGCACCTGGCCACCTCCGGCGAGGCGGTGATCTTCGTGCTGGGCGCGATCGCCGCGCTGCTCGGCGTGGGCGTGCTGCTGCCGGCGGGTGGGGGAGGGAAGGACGCTTGATCGGGGGACGCAGACGGCGGCGATAATGACGGGACTCTCCTGTGCGAGGCGCCGCGATGTCCGTTCGATCCGACGAGGCCGCTGCGAGCCCGCTGCCGCGCATCACCGGGCGCAGCAGCTCCCACTACACCCGTCTGGCGCGCATGTTCGCGCTCGAGCTGGACGTGGCCTGCGAGTTTGCGCCGGTGTACGACCTGGCCTCGCTGGACGAGCGCAGCTACACGGGCAACCCCGCCCTCAAGTTGCCGGTGCTCAGTCATGGCGGGACAGTGGTTTTCGGGACCGAGAACATCTGCCGCACGCTGGCGGAGCTCGCCCCGCGCTCCGCCGTGATTCTCTGGCCCGAGAATCTGCGTGACGCGCCGGCGCGCAACGCGCAGGAGCTGGTCTGGCACGCGATGCAGGCCCAGGTGCAGCTCGGGTTCGGCACGCAGATCGCGGGGCTTTCGCCGGACAGCATCTACTTCGTCAAGGCGGCCACGGGCCTGCGCAACGCACTGGCGTGGCTTGACGAGCGGGCGCCCTCGATCATCGCCACCCTGCCGCCGCACGATCTGGGCATGCTGGAAGTGTCGCTGTTCTGCCTGCTCGAACACCTGGCCTTCCGCACTACCGTGCCACTCGCGCCGTATGTGCGACTCGGCGATTTCGCCCGCGTCTTCGGGCAGCGGGCTTCGGCGCGAAGCACGGCTTATCGGTTTGACACGCCCGCTCGGGATTGAAGCGGTCGGCCCCGGCGAAGCGCTGCACCGAGCCTGGCGACGTCAGCTCGCCTCCGCGCGCACCAGCCACACCTCGCCGCGGCGTGCGCGCGGCAGGCCGTTGAACAAGGCGAACCATGGTGCGAGCAGGCGCACGGTCCAGCCCAGCCGGCGGATGCGGCGGAACGGGCTGGAGACGGCGCGTTCGGCGCGGATGGTGAAGCCGGCTTCCTGCAGCGCCTTTTCCAGCACCCACGGGCTGAGCGGGGTGATGTGGCCCTGTTCGCGGTAGTCGATGTCGCGAAACCACTGGAACTGGCCCGTGCGCAGGAACAGCGCCTGCGAGACCGGGTTGGCGATGTTCGGCGTGGACAGCACCAGTTGCCCGCCGACCGGCAGCAGGGCGCGGATCTGCCGCAGCACCTCGCGGGGGTTTTCCAGGTGCTCGACGATTTCCAGCGCCATCACCGCGTCGAAGCCCTGCGGCCATTGCGCGGCGAATGCGCCGTTGAGGTCGGCCGCGACGAAGGGCACGTCGGTCGGCTTGAAGCTTTCGGGAAACAGGTCGCTGGCGGTGACGTGAAAACCCAGGTCGGTCAGCCGCAACGACATCGCGCCGCTGCCGGCCCCGAACTCCAGCACGCGCGCGCCCGCGCTCGCCGCGCCGACCAGCAGTTCGGTGGCCGCCTCATGCAATCCGGGGGCGGCGTAGATCGGCAGGCCCTTGTACTCGCGCATCGGCTGGCCCGCGAAGCCGGTGCGGAAGTTCTCGGCGCGCGCGCTGGCCTGGTCGACCACGGAGGGAGTGGGCATGGGCGTCGTGGTGGGCGGCTGGAGGGTTGAGGGGCGACGGTCACACGCGCCCGGTCACCGGGATCAGGGCGCCGGTGATGGCGGCGGACTGTTTCGACAGCAGGAACACGATCACGTCGGCCAGTTGCTCCGGTTTGACCCAGCGCGTGAAGTCGGCCTTCGGCATGTCGGCGCGGTTGGGCGGCGTGTCGAGGATGCTGGGCAGCAGCGCGTTGACGGTGATGTCGCGCTCCTTGAGCTCCTCGGCGAGCGATTCGGTGAAACGCATCACGCCGGACTTGGAGGCGGTATAGGCCGCCACGCCGGCGCCGGCCTTGAGCGCGGACGCGGCGCCGATGTTGATGATGCGTCCGCCGGCATGCAGGTGTTTCAGCGCGGCCTGGCTCGCCGCGACGGCGGTGCGCAGGTTGACCCGGTAGAGCAGGTCCCAGGTGTCCGCGTTGCCGTCGGCCACGCTCTCGTAGCGAAACATGCCGGCGATGTTGACCAGCGCGTCGAGCCCGCCCATGGCCTCGGCGGCAGTGTCCAGCGCGTTCGCCGCGGCGGCGGGATCGGCCAGGTCGACGCCGCCGATGCAGCTGGCCGCGCCGATGCCTGCGCTCGGTGCGGGGGCACGATCGATGGCGGCGACGCGGGCGCCGGCGGCCAGCGCCGCCTGCACCGTGGCGAGGCCCAGGGTGCCGAAACCGCCGGTGACGGCGACGCGCAGGTGGTCCAGTTGCATGGTGTTCTCCCGAGGCTGTCCGCCGGACAGGATAGCCTGCCGCGCAGGCCGTACAAAGAAAACGCCAGCCGATCAGCCGAACGGCAGTTCGATCGACGGGCTCTGCGGGGTGAACCAGCGTGCGCCGTCGTCGGTGATGTGCATGTCGTCCTCCAGCCGCACGCCGAACTCGCCGGGGAGGTAGATGCCCGGCTCGTCGCTGAAGGTCATGCCCGTTTCGAGCGCGCGCTTGTTGCCCTGCACGAGGTAGTACCACTCGTGCATGTCCATGCCGATGCCATGGCCGAGGCGGTGGCTGAAGTACTTGTAGCCGGGGCCGTAGCCGGCGTCGACGATGACCTTGCGCGCGGCGGCGTCCACCGATTCCATGGTGGCGCCGGGGTGCGCGGCCTTCAGCGCCGCCTGCTGCGCGCGGTGCACGATGTCGAACACGCGCTTCATCTTGTCGCTGGCCTTGCCCAGCACGAAGGTACGGGTGAGGTCGCTCTGGTAGCCGCCGACCTTGCAGCCGTCGTCGAGCATGATCACGGTGCCCTCGCTGATGTGCTGCGGCAGCGGCGAGCCGTGCGGCGAGGCGGTGAACGCGCCGACGTTGACGCTGGCGTCGCCGCGCAGGCCCTGGCGTGCGTAGGCCGCATCCACCAGGGCGGAAATCTGCTGCTGGGTCATGCCCGGCTGCAACGCCTTCCACACCGCGTGGTACACCGCCAGGGTGGCGTCGTTGGCCAGTTGCATCAGCGCCAGCTCGGCCGGGCTCTTGATCGCACGGCAACCGGCGGTGACCGGCGTGGCGCTGACCAGCTTCACGTGCGGCGCCGCGGCGGCGATGCCGAACTGCGTGGCCGAGCGCAGTTGCTCCTCGATGCCCAGCGTGCCGGTGGCCATGCGCCATTCGGCGAGCACGCCGGCGATCAGCGCGTACGGGCTCTCGAACTCCTGCCAGGTGCGCACGTCCTTCCTGCCGAAGGCGATCTGCTCCAGCGTGCGTTCGCGCTCGAACGCCGGCGTGATGTAGACCGGGTCCCCCGATTTTGGCAGCAGCATGCCGGTGGTGCGTTCGCTGACCCACCAGTGCATGCCGGTGAAGTATTCGAGCGAACTGCCGCCGCCCATGAACACCGCGTCCATCCCGTGCTCGGCCATCAGCCGCTGTGCCTTGCGCAGGCGTCCTTCGCGCTCGGCATCGGTGATCGGCACGGCGCGCGGCGCCACCGGTTCCAGCGCCAGTATCGAGGGCGGCAGTGCACTGCCCGTGTCGCCCGCACTGGCGGTACCGGCGCCCAGCAGCGGCAGCGCAGCGGCGCCCAGCGCGGAGTGTTTCAGGAAGCGGCGTCGCGATGGCTGGAGGGTTTCATCGTGGCTCATGGGTGTTCGCCTGGCATGGAGAATGAAAGGTTCGCACACCCGGCGCGGTCACGCGCGCGCAGGCGGTCGCACGTCGGGCAGGAACACCGCCAGCAATCCCAGCAGCGGCAGGAACGCGCAGACCTGGTACACGAACACGATGCCGTAGTGGTCCGCCACCACGCCGAGCACGGCCGCGCCGATGCCGCCGAGGCCGAACGAAAGCCCGTAGAACATGCCTGACACCATGCCGACGCGGTGGGGCATCATGTCCTGCGCGTAGACGATGATCGCCGGGAAGGCCGATGCCAGCACCACGCCGATCACCACGCTCAGGCCCACCGTCCATGCCAGCCCCACGTGCGGCAGCAGCAGGGTGAACGGCGCGATGCCGAGTATCGACACCCAGATCACCTGCTTGCGCCCGATGCGGTCGCCGAGCGGGCCGCCGAACAGGGTGCCGGCGGCCACGGCCATCAGGAACACCGCCAGCAGGTGCGTGGCGGTGGTCATCGACAGGCCGAAGTGGTGGATCAGGTAGAACTCGTAGTAGCTGCTGATGCTGGCCAGGTAGAAGAACTTGGAGAACATCAGCACCATCAGCACGCCCAGCGTGCGGCGCACCACCGGCGCGGGGAACGGCGGCTGGTCCGAGGCCAGGTGCTTGCGCACGCGCTCCTCGATGTGTCGGCTGTACCAGCGGCTGACCTGCAGCAGCACCACGATGCCCAGCAGCGCCGCCAGCCCGAACCAGCCCACGTGCGCGCGGCCCAGCGTGAGCACCACGCCCGCCGCCATCAGCGGCCCCAGCGCCTGGCCCAGGTTGCCGCCGATCTGGAACACCGACTGCGCCAGGCCATAGCGCCCGCCCGAGGCCATCCGCGCCACCCGCGAGGATTCCGGATGGAACGCCGAAGAGCCGCAGCCGATCAGCGCCACCGCCAGCAACAGCACCGGGTAGCTCGGCGCCACCGACATCAGCAACAGGCCGGCCAGGGTGAAGCACATGCCGACCGGCAGGGTGTACGGCAGCGGATGCCGGTCGGTGACCATGCCCACCACCGGCTGCAGCAGCGAGGCGGTCAGCTGGAAGGTCAGCGTGATCGCGCCGATCTGGAAAAAGCTCAGCGCGAACTCGCCCTTGAGCAGCGGGTAGATCGCCAGGATCACCGACTGCATCATGTCGTTGAGCACGTGCACGAAACTCACCGCGCCCAGCACGCCGTAGCGCGTGGTCGACAGCGGCGTGGTGGTCGCCGCCGCGATCACCGGCGGCGCGCCGCCCGCTTCGCTGGCGGTGGCGAGGGAGGAAGTGTTCGACACGGTGTCTTTCATGCGGGGAAGCATCACGGGTGGAGGGGTGCCTGCCGTGCCCACGCCGCACGCCGGATCGGGCCGCCGGCCGCACCGGGCAGCGCAGTCACGCGGTCGGCCATCAGCGCCGCTCAGGATACGCCGCGGGTCGCCGTCGTCCAAGCAAATGCCTGCGTCGCGCGAACCCGCCACCCGGCAACCCGTGCCGCGTCACGCGGAAGCCTTGTCGTGGAAAGCAGGTCGCGTGCTACCTGCCGGTACATGGCCGCAGGTTCCTGCGGGCAGGGGTACGCTGCCATGCGCCAGGGCAGTGGTGCTAGTTTGATGCACTTCCCGCCGCATCACGGAGTCGCCCATGCCCGCTCGTCCTTCCGCCCGCTCGTCGGCCATGCGCCGGCTGGCTTGCACTTGCATGCTGGCGACTTCGCTGGCGCTGTTTGCCGGCACCGCGCTGGCGCAGCAACAGCGCAGCCTGCAGGTGCCGGACCCGCAGGACACGCCGTACGCCGGTACGATCGCGCTGCATGTCGATGCCAGCGACACGGCGCAGGGCATCTTCCGCGTGCAGGAGACGATTCCGGTCACGGCCGGTGCGCTGACCTTGCTGTATCCGCAGTGGATTCCCGGCGACCACTCGCCCACCGGCCCGATCGACATGCTGGCCGGACTGAAGCTCCGCGCCGACGGCAAGCCGGTGGCGTGGAAGCGCGACAAGTACAACGTCTACGCGTTCCACCTCGACGTGCCCGCAGGCGCGTCCAGCCTGGACGTGCAGTTCCAGTACCTGTCGCCGCGCCGCGGCGGCTTCGAGATCACCGACCGCATGATGGACATGGCGTGGAGCAAGGTCGCGCTGTATCCGGCCGGGCACTACACGCGCGGCATCACGGTCGCGCCCAGCCTCACGCTGGCGCCGGGCTGGCAGTTCGGCACTGCGCTGGAAACCTCGGCGCGCAAGGGCGACACCGTCACGTTCAAGCCGGTGACCTTCAACACGCTGGTGGATTCGCCGGTCTACGCGGGGCGTTATTTCAAGCGCGTGGACCTTGCCCCGGACAGCAAGGTGCCGGTGCACCTGGACATCGTCGCGGATGCGCCGAAGTACCTGGAGATCACCCCGCAGCAGCTGAAGGCGCACCGCGCGCTGGTGACCCAGGCGGTGAAGCTGTTCGGCTCGCAGCACTACGACCACTACGACTTCCTGTTCTCGCTGTCGGACGTGCTGGCCGGCAACGGCACCGAGCACCACCAGTCCAGCGAGAACGGCCTGGACGCGGACTACTTCACCGCCTGGTCCGACACCGCGCCCAACCGCGACCTGCTGGCGCACGAGTACACCCATTCGTGGAACGGCAAGTTCCGCCGTCCGGCGGATCTGTGGACACCGAACTTCAACGTGCCGATGGGCGATTCGCTGCTGTGGGTGTACGAGGGCCAGACCCAGTACTGGGGCTTCGTGCTGACCGCGCGCTCCGGCCTGTGGACGGCGCAGCAGTTCCGCGATGCGCTGGCGATGGTCGCGGCCAATTACGACCGCAACCGGGTCGGCTTCGGCTGGCGCACGCTGGAGGACACTACCAACGATCCCACCGCTGCGCTGCGCGCGGCGCTGCCGTACCGCAGCTGGCAAATGAGCGAGGAGTACTACAGCGGCGGCCAGATGATGTGGCTGGCGGTGGATGCAAAAATTCGCAGCCTCACGCACGGGCGCAAATCGCTGGATGATTTCGCCCGTGCCTTCTTCGGCGTCGACGACGGCAGCTTCGTCACCAGGACCTATACCTTCGACGATGTGGTGGCGGCACTGAACGGCGTGGCGAAGAACGACTGGGCGAGCTTCCTGCACGCGCGCGTGGACACGCTGGATCCCCCGCTGGCCAGCGGCCTGGCCGCTACCGGCTGGAAGCTGGTCTACACCGACCAGCCCAGCGCCTATGAAAAGCAGTACGAGAGCCGCCCGGAATCGCCGCGGCACATCTTCAACTTCGCCTGGTCGATCGGGCTGACGCTCACCAAGGGCGGCGAGATCAACGACGTGCGCTGGGACGGCCCGGCGTTCAGGGCCGGCGTGAGCACCGGCGCCACCGTGGTCGCGGTGAACGGGCAGGCGTACGGCACCGACGTGCTCAAGGACGCGATCACCGCGGCCAAGGGCAACCAGACGCCGATCAAGCTGCTGCTGAAATACCAAGGCAGCCTCCGCACCGTGGCGGTGGACTACCACGGCGGGCTGCAGTATCCGCACCTGCAGCGCATCGAGGGCACGCCGGATTACCTCGGCGACATCATCGCGGCACGGAAGTAGAGCCGCGAGCGCGGGTGTAAAGCCCCTCTCCCTCTGGGAGATGGGTTGGGGTGAGGGTTCGGCTGGAGCGAGGAATCCAACCCCAATCGAACCTCATCCGATTTGCTTCAAGAGATCTGGAGGACAGAACCATGAGCCCACGTCACTGGATTGCGATGTTCGCCTGCGCGCTGGCAGTGGGGGTGTCGGTCACGGCATCGGCAGGCACCACACCGCTGCGCGTGATGACCTTCAACGTGCGCGTGCCGGTGGACCAGGGTGCCAACGCGTGGGAGAACCGGCGCGAGCTGATGGTGCAGGTGATCCGCGCGCAGCACCCGGACGTGCTCGGCACGCAGGAGCTGACCGAGGAGCAGGGCGAATACCTCGCCGCGCATCTGCCCGGCTACGCCTGGTTCGGCCAGGGTCGCGAGGGTGGCAGCAAGGGCGAGCACATGGGCGTGTTCTACCGCACCGATCGGCTGGAGGTGCTGCGCTCCGGCGATTTCTGGCTGTCCGACACGCCGGACGTACCCGGCAGCATCACCTGGGGCCAGCCGTATCCGCGCATGGTCACCTGGGCGCGGTTCCGCCTGCGCGATGGCGGCGGCACGTTCGACTACCTCAACACGCACTTCCCCTACCGCGACCAGGACGTGCGCCCGCGCATGCTCAGCGCCGCCGAAATCCTGCGCTGGATCGACCAGCTGCCGGCCGATGCGCGGGTCATCCTCACCGGCGATTTCAACTGTGCGCCGGACACGCCGGTGCACGCGAAGCTGACCGCCGGCTTGCATGACGCCTGGATCGAAGCCGCCACGCGCTCGGGCCCGGCAAGGACGTTCCACAACTTCACCGGCACGCCCGACCGGCGCATCGACTGGATTCTCAGCCGCGGCTTCAAGGCGCGCACGGTGAGCACGGTGACCACGCATGAAGGTGCGCGCTATCCCTCCGATCACTTCCCGGTGGTGGCCGAGCTGGTGGCGACGCCGCCCGCGGTCCAATGAGCGACGCCCGGCCTGCACGAGCCTGCTGGCGGGTGATGCTGTTGGGGCGGGGGTCAGGGATTCGGGATTCGGGATTCGCAAGGTGAAGAGCATCGCCCGCGAGCGGGCTCCCGCGGGGCCCCGGCGGGTTTGAGTCGTCCTGCATTCGACCTGGCGGTGCATTCTTCACGACCGCCATGCCAGCGACGCGAGTCATGTCGCTGACCTGAGGCATGACGACCCGTGAGGCTGACGACTAGAATCGAACGGCTGTCGCACCGGCGAATGCAGCCTTTGCCCATTCTCCGGCTGACGCAATCGCGTTCGCCCCACCATCGGAACCATCATGCGTTCGACCCTCGGCTTGCGTCTGCTTTCCCTCGTGCTGTGCCTGGCTGTGCCGCTGCCGCTGTTGGCCAAAGATGCGCCCAGCGTGGGTCAGCAACGCGAGGACGTGCTGTTCTGGACGCAGGCGCAGCGCACGGCGCAGTTTCCGCGCATGTACGAGCTGTTTCCCGCTGACCGCGTGGCGCACGGCAGCCACGTGCACGCCTTGCCCGAGGGTGAGCCGCTGGTTCCGCGCTGGGACGCCGCCGGCGTCACGCTGGCCGGCTACATGAGCGAGCACCACCTGGCTGGCGTGATGGTGCTGCAGCATGGCCGCATCCGTATTCAGCGCTACGCACCCGGCTTCGGACCCGCGCAGCGCTGGACGTCGTTCTCGGTGGCCAAGTCGGTCACCTCGACCCTGCTCGGCATCGCGCTGCGTCGCGGCGACATCCACGGCATGGACGACACGCTGGAGACCTACATCCCGCAATTGCGCGGCACCGCCTACGCCAAGGTCACCGTGCAGCAGTTGCTGACGATGACCTCCGGCGTGCGCTGGAACGAGGATTACGACGACCCGCGTTCCGACGTGGCGCAGATGTACCGCAGCGCCTGCGAGAACGGCCAGCCGCACGTGATCTCGTACCTGGCCAAGCTGCCGCGAGCCTGGCCCGCCGGCACGCACTGGAACTACAACACCGCCGAAACCGACCTGCTCGGCATCCTGGTCCAGCGCGCCACCGGCCAGTCGCTGGCGGGCTATCTGTCGCAGACGATCTGGAAGCCGTACGGCATGACCTCGGACGCGTACTGGCTGAAGGACGAATGCGACGGCAGCGACACCGGCGGCAGCGGGCTCTCCGCCACCCTGGCCGACTACGCGCGCATCGGCCAGTTCATGCTCGACGGCGGCCGCATCGACGGCCAGCCGGTGATCGCCGACGCGTGGCTGCACGGTGCCATGCGCAAGCAGCAGGAGTTGGCCAGCCCCGGCCACGGCTACGGCTACCTGTGGTGGACCGATGCCGACGGCAGCTACGCCGCGATCGGCATCTTCGGCCAGATGGTCTACGTCGATCCGGCGCGGCAACTCGTGATCGTGCAGGTGGGTGCGTGGCCGCAGGCGACCTCGAAGGCGCTGGTAGCCTCGCGTCGTGCCTTCATCAAGGCGGTGCAGCGCGGCGCGGATGCATCCTCCGACGCGCCCCCGTCCCTCAACCGTTCCCGCTGAGGGCAGCCCGTGCAGCGGGCGCCGTCGAAACGCCGCCGCATCCTCATCGCGCATCGCGAGCAACGCGTAGGGCGGGCACCGCCCGCCGGCCTTTCGTGGCACGACCACGGCGGGCGGTGCCCGCCCTACCGCCCGCTTCACCCCTCCACCGTTCGCGCTGAGCGTAGCCCGTGCAGCGGGCGGAGTCGAAGCGCCGCCGTACCCGCTCACCGCCGTATGGCAAGCACCCCGTCCAGCGCCAGCTCCGCCCGGAACCCCGCCTGCTCCAGCCGGCGCGCCACCTCGCGCGGCACGTCGCGTCCGCTGGTCAGCTTGTTCGGGCTGCCGGTGTAGTGGAACAGCCGCCCGCCGCGACGCAACACCCGCGCCAGCTCCCCGTAGAACACCTGCGAGTACAGCTCGCCGGCGATGCCGAAACGCGGCGGATCGTGCAGCAGCGCATCGAACGAGGCATCGGCGAGTTGCCCGATGGCCTGCGCCACGTCGGCGTGCTCCATCTGCAGACGACCGTCGCTGGCGGCCGGGTCGGGCGACCACGGGTTGAGCGTGCGCAGCCACAGCACGTCGGCGCTCTTCTCGAACGACTGGACGCGCGCCACGCCGGACTCCAGGCAGCACGCCGCGAAATAGCCAAGGCCGCCGCAGGTATCGAGCACCGCCTTGCCGCGCGGTTCGACCAGCGCCACCTTGCGCTGCGCATCGGCGAGCGGCGAGGCCTTGGCCGTGGGCAGCATCTTGATGCCGTCGATTTCGAACGTGGGCACGCCCCACTCGGTGGGCACCAGCTTGATCAGCGAACCGGCGAAGCGCGCCACCGGCGCGAAGTCATCGCCATCGAAAAAGTAGACCGTGCGCTCCTTCAGCTTGCCGGGGTAGGGATGGAGCGTGTCGCGCCAGCGCCAGCCGTCGGCCAGCAACGCAATCGTGTCGTGGCTGAGGCCCAGGTCGAGCGAACCGGTCCAGGTGGCGGCGCCGGCATCGCGCGCGGCGAGCAGGTCGTCGGCGATCGGGCGGGTCAGCAGCGGACCGTGATAACGGGACAAGTGGCGATTCCTGTGCCGGCAAATCGGGCCGGCTGGCCGGGCGGGCAGGTCATCCCGTCACGGTGATGGTACAGGCCCGCGCCGGTTGCCTTGCGGCGGGCGGACGGCCCTGCGGCGGGGCGGAAAGGCTTGACCACTACCGGCTGCGGCGTATAGTTGCTATGCATATGACTACTAACAAGCCAGGCAGCGATATCCTGCACGCGCTGCAGCAGCTCGGCTTCACCGAGTACGAGGCGCGCGCCTATGCAGCGCTGGTCGCCGGCGGCGAGCTCAACGGCTATGCGCTGGCCAAGGCCAGCGGCATTCCACGCGCCAACGTCTACGCGGTGGCGGGCAAGCTGGTCGCGCGCGGCGCGGCCGTGCGGGTCGAACGCACGGCCGGCGCGGCCTATGTCGCCACGGCGCCGAAACAGCTCCTGCGCGACATCGATGCCGAGCGGCGCAAGGCGGTGGGCGATGCCCGCGAGGCGCTGTCGCGGCTGTCGCGCGAGCGTCATCCGCCGATGGTATTGAACCTGCGCGACGACGAAGTACTGGAGCGCGCCGGACAGCTGATCGAAGCCAGCGCGACCAGCCTGCGCATCGCGCTGCAGCCCACCGAGGCCGCGCACCTGGCCGCGCCGTTGCGTGCCGCACGAGAGCGCGGCGTGGCCATCACCACCTTGTGCCTGGAAGGTTGCGAGGTGGAATGCGGCGGCTGCGTAGGTGACCTCCATCGCTGCGCCATGGTTTCCGGCGGCGCGCGCTGGCTGCTGGTGGTCAGCGACGATCACGCGGCACTGCTGGGCTATTTCACCGGCAGCGGCATCACGGCGATATTCACCGAGCAACCGCTGGTGGTTTCGCTGACGGCGGCCTACATCCAGCAAAGCGCCACGCTGGCGATCCTGGGCAGCGAGCTGGCCGGACGTTTCGAAGGCCTGCTGTCGGCCGAGAGTCGCCGCCTGCTCGACGGCCTGTACCCGGCCGGAGATTTTCTCGCGCACATGCGCGAACTGAATGACGCCACGCCACGAACGGCGTGACGCGTTTCCATGCAAGAGGAGTGATGACCATGAACATGCGCAAAAACGTATTGGCAGCAGCGTTGGCCCTGGGCGGCATCGCCTTTGCCAGCGTGGCGATTTCCGCCGAAGCCCCGGCCGCGGCACCGCAGGCGCAGATGAACGCGTCGGCGATGAACTGGTTCGGCGGCGAGACTTACCTCGGCGCCCCGGCACTTGATGTGACCGCCGCGCTGGTTAAGGCCGGTGGCGGCGCCGACAACTTCAGCTTCTCCACGGCGCTGGTCTCGATGCTGGGCGAAAAGACCGTCAACGCGGAGGTGGCCAAGCTCACCAAGCAGTACGGCCATGAGAGCGTGACCAACTTCATCAACGGCATGACCTTCGCCGTCAACGACGGCCTCAAGCGCGCCACCGAAGCCGGCGTGACGTTGCCTGCGGCGCCGGCCGACCTCAAGGGCGCCAAGCTCGCCGGCACCCTGGTCAGCGCCGGCACGGCTGCCGACGGCAGCTGGTGGTCCGGCCTGCTGTTCGACAAGGCACTCTCGCACGACATCCACGTCAAGGTGATGCAGGACATCGACGCCAAGTACGGCCATGGAGCCGACGAGAACACCCACAAGATCCTCAACCAGGCGATGTACGACGTCGCCCAGGCGCTGAAGGCGAAGAACGTGAAGCTGGCCTCATTGCACTGAAGGCTTTCCACGGAATCGATGCAGAAACGGAGGCACAGGCCTCCGTTTCCTTTTTCAACCCGGCGCGTCGCCGGTGGCTTCAGCGCTCACCGGAACCGGCAGCGTCGGGTGCGTGCGACCCAGCGTGATGTTCTTGCTGGCGCGGCCCCATCAGCTCGCCTGGCTCATGCAGGCCGGGGCCGCGTGGCGCGTCGTTCTTCATGGGAGGCTCCGCGGCGGGAAAACCGCAGCATCGCGCCGCGGTCTTCAGGGGTGCACGGTGCCTCGGCATGGGGTCACTCCGCGGCCGACATCACCGCCTTGAGCTTGTCCTGGTCCATGTACTGTTCGAGGTCGGCCATGCCCTTGGCAACCTCGGGGTTCGAGAACAACTCCCTGCCGGCCACCTGTCCGAGCATGTTGAAGGCCGCGCCCACGGCGCCGCTCCCCTCGTACTTGACGGCGGCCTGCATCTCCTTCTTGCAAGTCACCGTCAGCAGCGTCTCGAACAGCTGCGCCATGTCGATGTTGAACTGCTTGCGCTGCGCCGCGGGGATGGACACGTAGCGCGAGACCGCCGGGTTGAGTGACATGGCGGAGAACATCCAGTTGACCAGCACGGCCTTCTGCTCGGACGTCGTGCGCGATACCAGGCACTTCGAAAGGTCGTCGGTGTATACGCCGGCCGAGGCCGGTCGCGGCGCAACGGCCATGAGCGTGAACAGCGCCGGCGCCAGCAGGGTGGCAGTACGTCGATTCCTCATCCTTGTGATCTCGCTTGAGGTTGTGAATGGGTCGGTGGCGCGAGGCCTCGCACGCAACCGTCGGAAAGGAGAGCGCAGCCCTGCCGCGACGCCGCCGGCCGTGCGGCCGCGGCGCGCTGGAGAGCAACAGGGGGAGGTCCCCGCGAGCACTATAGCCGCGGGCACGGGCCAGGCGAAGCACACGTACTTGACCCGATAGCCCGTACCATTCGTGGGGGGCGAGGTGCCGGCGAAAACACGAACGTGATCCGTCAGTGCTTGCCCAAAGGCTGCAACCGGGCCACCTTCGACGACGCCTTCATCCAGCACATCGAAGACAAACCCGGCAACCGCCCGCGGAAGCGGCTAGGCTTTCGCACGCCGCAAGAAGTGTTCGAGCGGTCGTTCAAGCGCGCTGCACTTCGGAGTTGAATCCGCCGTCCGCGGCAGATTTGCGGACACGACCATCATCACGGGGGACCCTGGACATGAAGAAGACCACGCTGGGCGCGGCACTCGTTTCGCTTGTCTGCCTCTTGTCAGCCGCCGCGTTCGCGATGCCTCCGGCGGGCCAGGCTTCGGCGAAGGTCACGCCCGACATGATCCAGACCGGGTCCGACATCCCGCCCGACTGGAAGCAGCCGCACGGCAACTTCGACTACATCAAGCGCGACATGATGATCCCGATGCGCGACGGCGTGAGGCTGCACACCGTGATCCTGATCCCGAAGGGCGCGCACGACCTGCCGATCCTGCTTGAGCGCACGCCGTACAACACCGACAGCTTCGTGACCGGCAACAGCCCGCACATGGCCGACGCGGTGTGGTCGGGCGACAAGGACTGGGCCGACGGCAGCACCATCCTGGTCTGGCAGGACGTGCGCGGCAAGTACGGATCGGAAGGCAACTATGTCATGACGCGCCCGCCGATGGGGCCGCTGAACCCGACCACCACCGACGACACCACCGATGCCTGGGACACGATCGACTGGCTGGTGAAGAACACGAAGGAATCGAACGGCAAGGTCGGCATGATCGGCTCGTCCTACGACGGCTGGACGGTCGCGATGGCGCTGCTCCACCCGCATCCCGCGCTGAAGGTCGCGGCGCCGGAAAGCCCGATGATCGATGGCTGGATGGGTGACGACTGGTACCACTACGGCGCCCTGCGCCAGGTGAACCTCGACTACTTCAGCGGCCAGATGAGCAAGCGGGGCGAGGGGAAAAACATCCCGCGAGAAAGCTACGACGACTACACCAATTTCCTCGATGCGGGCTCGGCCGGTGCCTACGCCGAGGCCAACGGCTTCAGGCAATTGCCCTGGTGGAATCGCTTCTCCGCCCACCCGGCCTATGACGCCTTCTGGCAGTTGCAGGCACTCGACAGGCTGCTCGTCGCGCATCCTTCCAGCGTGCCCACGATGTGGCTGCAGGGCCTGTGGGACCAGGAGGACATCTACGGCGCCGTGCATGCCTGGGAGGCGCTCAAGAGGGCCGGGCACGGCGCCAACAACCACCTTGTCATTGGGCCGTGGTGGCACAGCCAGATCAACCGCGCCGGCTGGAACATGGGGCCGCTCAAATGGCCGGGCGACACCACCGCGCAGTTCCGCCAGAACGTGATGATCCCCTGGTTCAACCACTACCTGCGTGGCACCCCGCTGCCCAAGCCGCTGCCAGAAGCCATGATCTACAACGCGGTCGGGCAACACTGGGACAGTTTCGCGAACTGGAAGCCGGCCAGCGAGCAGTCGCTCACCCCGCTCTACCTGCAGGCAGACATGGGCCTCGGCTTCCAGCAGCCGACCGGCGGCAGCGACAGCTACGTCTCCGACCCGGCCAAGCCCGTGCCTTACCTGCCGCGCCCGATCCCGCAGAAAAACGACCGCTGGCGCACCTGGCTGGTCCACGACCAGCGCTTCGCCGAAACCCGGCCCGACGTGCTCACCTACGTCACGCCGGTGCTGACCCGCACCGTGAAGGTCCAGGGCGCGCCGGTCGCCGACATCTTCGCCAGCACCACCGGCACCGACGGCGACTTCGTGGTCAAGCTGATCGACGTCTACCCCGGCACCGATCCGACCGATCCCGCGATGGGCGGCTACGAGCTGCCGGTCTCGCTGGACATCTTCCGCGGCCGCTATCGCAGGAGCTTTGCCGACCCGTCGCCGATCCCGCCGAACCAGGTGCAGGAATACAAGTTCCGCCTGCCGACCGTGAACTACGAGTTCAAGCCCGGCCACCGGATCATGGTGCAGATCCAGTCCAGCCTGTTCCCGCTCTACGACCGCAACCCGCAGAGCTACGTGCCCAACATCCTCTTCGCCAAGCCATCCGACTACCGCAAGGCCACGGTGACGATCGAGCACGGGGGCGATGGGCGCAGCGCCGTGCTGTTGCCGGTGATAGCGGGGGTGGCCAACGGCGATTGACCCGAACCTCGATCCGCTCTCGCCGCATCTGCCTGACGAGGAAACTTACGCGGCGTCGATCGGCTTGAACATGGTGATGTCCGTTTCCACGAAGCCGAGCTTGACATACAGCGAATGGGCCGCCTGGTTATGGCCGAAGACGTGAAGGGCGATTCCCTCCAGGCCAAGATGGGCGACTTTCTGCTCGAGCGCGGCGAATGCACGTGCCGCGTGGCCTTGGCGACGATATTGCGGAGCGATGACGACATCGTAGATGTAGGCTACCCGACGTCCGCCTCGCTCCTTCACCGCGAACCAGAGGGTCCCCACCGGCTCGTCGACGGGTCCGGTTATGGTGAAAAGGCAGTTGTCGCGCGTCGCCGCTCCCTGGGGCAAAAGCTCGTCAAGCTGCGTGCGCGCGCGGTCAACCGCGTTCTCCGGAGGCCAGTCGCCCGACCTCACTTTCTCTTGCGCATAGCCAGGAATCACGGCGTCACGCCAGGCTGCGAACTCGGCTTCGGTGATTGGACGCAAAACCGGCATGTCGCCCCCCTTGCGCGGCGGATTCTACCTCACGGACAGTGGGATCAACGCCAGGAATTTCCGCTCCCGCGCCTCGGTGAACTGTCCGTCTGACGAGGTGGCGCTTCTTCCGCTTGGACGAATTGTTAGGCATTACGCCAATGGCGATATTACGATCCTGCGCTGTTCACGCGTCGCTTCAACACCAATTGAACGGTAACGTTCGAAAAAATAGTCTTAATCTTTTCAGACATTTCTGGATAGTCAGACGTACTTATTGGTGTGCCACGAAGATTAAGCTCCGTATAGGCATCAATCTCAGAAGTGCAGCTCCCGACAGCTGCGTGCCCAACTGTCTCAGCACTAGATACCCCGTCGTCAAATTGTGGAATAGCTGCTTTGATGCAGTTCATAGCATTCGAGAGCGCGTAATCAATGTCTTGGCTGCTCGGCTTGTTGATCGCTTGCTTTGGCTCAGTTGCGCACGAGGCCAGAATAAGCACCACGCTCGTTACGAAGACTACGCGGCAAGTGGCCGAGATGAACGTGCTTATAAATTTATGATTCATGGAATCCCGCCCTGAATTGGTGCCTAACGAGGTTGTAGAAAAAGTCCTTGGTCAAGAAATTTGCCGATTTCCGGGGGTACTTCGACCCCTCCCAAGGTGCTGCGCGTCGATTCTAGCGCCTCCTGTGAGGGCGATTTTCGGCGCCGCCGCGATCAACTTGGCAAACCGACTTTTTCTACAACCTCAACGCTTGAGTTAAGCGGCGGCGAAGCCGTCCGCCTTGAACGAACTGTTAGGCAGCCTGTAGCTCACCTGAGCTGCCCTGTGATTGCTGCAAGCAGCAGCGTACCGCCAACGCACACTACGAAGATGCCCAGTGATATAAAACATTTGCGACGATACCGCAGCCCCTCCTCAGTGAGCATGTCGGAGCTAAGTAGTACGTTGGCAGGATTCCATAGCGTGTCGCGACCCCAGAGCTTGATGCCCGGACGAGCGCAGCGAACGGTCTTGATGGCGTAGACGACACACGCGAGCAAGGTGATGAGAGCTGTGAGCCAAACGGCGACAAAAACTGCAAGCGCCGCACCCACAAAAATCTGGGACATTCCTGTCTCCCTGCCTAACGCTTGAGTTAAGCGGCGCGCGGCTTTTCGCGCGTCCGCTTGGACGAGTAGTTAGAAACCACCTCCGTCGAGTCCAGCTTGGATACTACAGTGACTTGTCAATGAAATTACGCTGTATGTCGCCAAGGACATCTGCTCGATACGTTGCAATGAGGTGCTGATACGACTCCGATATGGCGTCACGAGTAGTTGCCTTACCGACAATTTTCATCTCGCGATCCACTGGGTAGCTTGCAACCACGGCACCGTCTTTACGAACTTCGAGGGACAGCACAACATGCATAACAAAGTCCCTATCACGCGTCGCAGTTGCTAAGCCAACAAATGGTATTCGGTCGGCTACGCCCATTGTCCAATAAGCATCGGCTTTTCTGATGGTGACAAACACTGATTTATCTTCGGTGCCTCCGATGCTTAATGTCTCTGCGAGTAGCAGCTTAATGTCTGACTCGACTGTTGATTGCGGTGAAACTGCTGTTTTTATAGGGATGAGGGAGTCACTGAACGGATGATTTTGTAGCTCGGCGTCGGCTGCGCGATTTATGACCGTTACGCTGGCGACCCGCTTCGGTGTGTTCGAAGTGCTTGGCGTCGGTTGGTATTCGGAGCTGGACAGATTAACTTGCAGCGGCGCGCAACCTGTTAAGCACAGCGCAACAAGCGCCAGCAATGTACATGCTTTACCCATGACTCCCCCTAAACCTGTGACTTCCCAGTGGATTCTAACGCTGGAGTTAAGCGGCGCCGGAGGCGTCCGCCTTGAACGAGTGGTTAGGCGCCGCGAACCAAATAGTTTGCCGATGACTGAGAGTGCTTTGACAGTGTGGACAATGAAGAATGGGTAGGTCTTTGAAGAGTGCCCAAGCGTCCGCTAATGTGCTGCCCGGCCACCAGAGCGACGTAGTGTCTGGACATGCCGACAAGCCGCACCGCTTTTTGCAATGGTTGCAGATCACGTCTTCGAAGTGGACGGGATAATGAATGTCGTTAAGTCGCAGAAGAGGAATAGACCACCATTTGCCGTGATGCCACGAAGCTCCGAGGACCGCACATGACACATGACTGTAGCGATCAAGCCAAGACGAAATGCCCTCAGGTGAAACCAGAGGCGAGCCACTGAGCTGCCCTGAAGCGATTGCTTCACGCCATTGCCCTAAGGCTGGTATGGCGATTTCTGCTCCCCCGATCTTCACGTGATCCATGTGCAAAGCCTAACACCTGAGTTAAGCCGCGCCGCGAAGCGGCGTCGGCTTGGACGAATTGTTAGGCGGCAACCCGATGCTGTGCAACGCGTGCTGGTGCCGCTAGCTCAGCGACCTCTCGGACTTGCGCGGCTGGGAGGGCGATTAGCAAAATTTCGTCGCTTCCGAACTCTGCGGAAGCCACTTCCAGCCCGCTGTTGCCCCCGTGCGCGGCCCAAACTGGAAGGCTCTGCAGGGCTGCGAGTTGCTCTTGCGGCGGGCACTTCCAATCAAGCACCGCAACACAGTAGATGCGATCCATGGCGTGAAAGAGCGCGTGCCACTTTGCGGAGTGGTCGGGCGCGCTAGCAACTGCGGCCCGCGCAGCGGGCGCCAAGCCTTGGCCACCCGAAAGGATCGCTTCGGCCCGGCGCAGATCCGCATCCAAGGCGGGCTCAGGAGTGATCTCTGCCGCTTGTTCCAAAGCTGCCAGCGCGGCGTTTAGCCGCGGAACATTGTGGGCTTCAGCAGCGGCCCGCAGTGCGGGCAGAGCACTCAGGGCAACGTGGGCATTTCCCGATTCCGCGTACGCAACAGCAGCATCTGCGGCAGCCAGTGCATGCTCTTTGCCCAGCTCGAACCAGCGACGAAGGACTGCGCCGCTTGCACCAAGTGCATGGAGCAGCTGCCCCCAATCTTTGGCGATCGGTGAAGCGAGGTGGCTCTCTAGCCAAGCGATAGCGTCTTCCGGGGACATAGAGCGCAGGTCAGACAGGACACCGGCTTGGCCGATGAATGAGCTGCGCCGCGCGGCTGCCAGGCCTTCGATTCTCTTCAACGACTCCATGTTCTCTCCATTGCCGCCTAACGCTTGAATTAAGCGGCGGCGAAGCCGTCCGCTTGGATGAACTGTTAGACGGCCACACCTTGCACCGCCGGTGAACAGCACCATAGCGCTGCTTGGAAAGCCAGACAACGCCGCCGCCGTTGTGGCCTGCGCACGATGAACAACCCGCCTGCCGACATGCACCACATCACGGGAAGCCGCGCGCGCCGCGATGAACGACGCAACGAAACACACCCCCGCGCGCATGCCGCCGCCAACCACCTAGCGCACGAAAACCCACCGCGCAGGCCAGCCCGCACCACCGAACGCCGCCAGCCGAAGCGACACCGCGAAACATGCCGCGCGCGACACGACGACAAAAAGCATGAAGCTCTTGCCGCCTAACGCTGGAATTGAGCGGCGGCGTAGCCGTCCGCCTCGAATGACATGTTAGAGCGCGTGCCCATCGACCTGCCAAATGTGCTTATACCAGTAACCAACCAGGCCAAGTGGCAAGAAGAGGAACTGGAGCACCCAACTAATGCGTTGCCCCGGTGGGACAGTTGAACGGTTCCGAAGATGCCAAATGAAGAAAGCGGCAATTGCGAACTGAAAAGCAACGAGGGAAAGTACTAGATAACCCACGTTGTCCTCGAGCCAAGGGTGACCGCCCACTGGATTGGAGAGCAGTAGAAAGGCAAAGATCTGGCCCAATAGCAGCGGGAGGAAGCTGGCGATGGGAAGGAAAATTTTTGTCGCCTGAGACATTTCGGAGCGCTCTAACGCTAGAGTTAAGCGGCGGCGTAGCCGTCCGCCTTGAACGAACTGTTAGCTTGCTTTGGCAGCATGCTTGATGAAGCGGCGCTCGTCTAGCGAATACCCGACTGCTTGGTAGAACGCATGCGCAGCGAGACGGTGATCGCCGCTCGTAACCTCCATGCGCTGAGCACCCTCGCTCCACGCCCACTCCTCAGCTGCCGCAACGAGTGCTTTGCCTACACCTTTGCTGCGGGCCTCAGGACTAACTGCAAGTGAGGTGATGCGACCTAGTAGACCTGGAGCATGAAAGAGAGGCAGCAAATGCACGCTAACAACACCCAGCAACGGTACATGACCGGCAACCGAAGTGACGAATACAGCGTCCACGTGGCTCTTGGAAAATGAGGCAAGTCGTTCGGTAACGAGACTGGCCGAGGTGCCGTAACCAAGAGCAGAAAGACACGCGGCGATTTCAGTAGCGTCGGCAAGCTCCGCACGACGAACCTTGTGATTGGACATGGCGATGTCAGTCATGCTTTAAAAGCTAACGCTTGAGTTAAGCGGCGGCGAAGCCGTCCGCCTTGAACGAGTGGTTAGCGCCCAACATACAGGGCGAGGTTTTTTTTGAACACACCCCAGCAGAAGGCTAAGCCACAGAAGAACAGCACCAGATTGAGCGCTAGCATGATGAAGAATAGCTCTGGCTGGGTAGCGAGGCTGTAAACATGCCCCTGATGTTTGCCGAATGAGACTTCGCCAACAGAGATCGCATGTGTGGTGTAACCGACGAGGAGAATTGCAACGCTGATGCCGAAGTAGGCTGACGACAGCATTTCACGCAAAGACTTCCGCTTGCTCTGTGGCACCCAGAAAGGCGGAACGAAGGTGACTGCGAGAAGCCCTGTAAACCACAAAATTAGAAGTGTCGCGGACATGGGCGCTAACGCTGGAATTGAGCGGCGGCGCAGCCGTCCGCCTCGAATGACTGGTTAGGCCCTACCTTACAGCCTATTTGTTGAGGCTTATAGCAAGGCCGGAAAACAACAACACCATGAAGCACGAAAGGCCAAGCAGCAGTCTTTTGCGTGCGAGTCGGTACGAAGAAAGCACAAGAGGGTTCAATGCTTCAACTGAAACTTTGCCAGACTGGATGGCTTGGAAGGCCCGATAGTTACCGTTGACAGGAGACAGCGAAGGACGACCTGTCGCGAGCAATTTCTCGTAGAGGCCAGGATGAAATTGCCTGAACTCCTTTCCGAAGCGATGAAGCGAAATGAAGTACATCGCATACAACGGCAGAATGACCGCCAAAGCGAGCAAAAAAATTGCTGGGACTATAAGGCTCATTTGCACATGCAGGCCTAACGCTGGAATTAAGCGGCGGCGAAGCCGTCCGCTTGGATGACTGGTTAGACGGCGCCACGTTGCGCCGCCGCTGGCAAGAACGATAGCGCCACCCAAAAGGCGCCACAACGACCGAAGAGGTGAGGGCCTGCGCGCCGCGCCCGAACCGCTTGCGGTAAACCTAACGTAGCTGGAGATCGCGCGCCTGAGCTGCCTGGAAGAACGAAAGCTTGGCTGCGCGCGCGACCTGCGAAGGACGAGCCCAGCGCCGGTGAAATTGGAACGCAGGCCAACCCGATGGACAACGAAGCGCAGATGCGCGAGCGGAGCACGAGGCCCAGCGCAAACCGGAAAATTGCTCTGCCGCCTAACGCTGGAATTAAGCGGCGGCGAAGCCGTCCGCTTGAATGACTGGTTAGGTGCCGCGCGGCACCAGTGGGACGAGAAACGCATGAATTGCGAACATGCATGCAGCACCGACAAATAATGAAGTGGCGGTAAGCCACCAGCCCTGAGACACGACGAGCCCTGCAAGGACGATGCTAAACAGAAACGGGGTTACAGCAAGCATGGCTGCCGGATGTACAGAGACTGGCTTGTGGCAAGACCGGCAAGAAGCCGTAAGGATGGGTCCCAAACACGACTTCCGGAGCTGGGACATAGCTTGCTTGTGACAGTAGGGACACTCGACCATGTTTGTCTTGACACCTAACGCTGGAGTTAAGCGGCGCGCGGCTTTTCGCGCGTCCGCTTGGACGCATAGTTAGGTTGCGCCACCCACGCTTTGCAAAAGAAGTTGCTCTACATCCGGCATTCTGTAAAGACGAGAAAGCTCAAGAGCACTCTGATCTGGGCCGCCGAACTTGGGATTTGCGCCTGAGCGTCGAAGCAAGCCTATTGCGTCGTGAAGTTGCCGCTGGCGTTCAATGCTTGGGTTCTCGCCAAGCTCGTGAACGGCATATGAGAGTGCTGTGCCGCCAAGGACCGTAGGCGCGTCTGGATTGAGTGTGCGCTGTAGAAGTGCTGGGAGAAATACTGTGTTGTACAGAACCGAAGCGTGCAATGCGCTCCAGCCGGAAGACTTGTCGATACGATCGGGTGGAACACCGAGTGTAAGTAGCTGATGCACGCGCTCCTCCTCGCCATCCTTGATAGCGAGCACAAGGTCCATGAGCAATGATTGATCGAGTGGATCCATTCGACGCCTAGCAGTGTTGGACAAGCAACCTAACGCTGGAGTTAAGCGGCGGCGAAGCCGTCCGCCTTGAACGATTGGTTAGGCCGGGTGTTGCAACTGGAAGTACAAAACGTAGGCCCACAGGAACAGTACTGGAACAGCAAGCCAGCGAACAACCGAAACAGCTTTGAGAATTGAAGGATCATCGATGAGGCTCGGCCGGGCTTTGCAAATAAATTTGAGCAACGCCCATGATGAAGTCCAATCAGTAACTGGTTGAAGCCGGCTATGAAGGGCAGGCAGCAGGCCAGAAAAGCGTGAATCCACTTTTTGGTAGAGCGCGACTGCCAGCCATAGCCATAGTAGCCAAAGGGCTACGAGAGCAATTGACGCAAGTACGAATCTATCGTGCATGAGGCCTAACGCTAAGTAGACCCCAAAAATGGGGTGTTGCTCGGAGTATGCGGCTCCACTTTCCATCGTTCAAGCGGGGGATTTCTGCGACGGATCATCCGGTTGCGCCGCGGTGTGGGGGCGGGTACGGGGTTTGCGGCTCGGTGTTATCCGGCACATTTGAGGGTGTATGAGTTACACCCTCGGGAGTGGGGGTGTAACGGGGACGAAAGTGCCGGGTTTTCGTGTGGTGGGGCGCCGGATTTTCGGGCGCGGTCTGGCCAGCGGGCCAATGGGGGCTTGCGGTGCGACATGCGCCTGGGTCGCCGGATCGCGTCGGGACCGGCAATCATCCGGTAGCGGTCGGGTCAGCCGCCGCGACTCCACTCGCGTGCCGCCTCCGCAAACGCCACGCAATCCGCGAAGCGGTTGTACAGCGGCGCGGGCGAGATGCGGATCACGTCGGGTTCGCGCCAGTCGCCGATGACGCCGTGGGCCATCAGATAATCGAACAGTGCGCGGCCGCGTTCGCGGCCGTCGATCACGCGGATGGAGAGTTGGGCGCCGCGGCGTTCGGGGTCCGCGGGGGTGACGACCTGCAGTACGTCGGCCAGTTGCGTCTGCACCAGCCATTCGAGGTAGCCGGTGAGCGCCAACGATTTTTGGCGCAGAGCATCCATGCCGGCGCGGCGGAAAATTTCCAGCGACACGCGCAGGGGGGCCAGCGCCAGGATCGGCGGGTTGGAGAGCTGCCAGCCGTCGGCGCCGGGCGTGGGCACGAACCGGGGGCCCATCTGGAAGCGCGTGGTCTTGTCGTGGCCCCACCAGCCGGCGAAACGCGGCAACACGGCCTTGGCGTGGCGCTCGTGCACGAAGGCGCCGCCGACGGCACCGGGTCCGCTGTTCAGGTATTTGTAGCTGCACCAGATCGCGAAGTCGGCGCCGCTGTCGTGCAGTTGCAGCGGCAGGTTGCCGACGGCGTGGGCGAGGTCGAAGCCCACGGTGCAGCCGTGCCGATGCGCCAGCGCGGTGATGGCCTTGAGGTCGAACGCCTGGCCGGTGCGGTACTGCACGCCGGGCAGCATCACCAGGGCGATGCGCGAGCCGTGTTCGGCCAGCACGCGTTCGATGGCGGCGGTGGAAACAATGCCGTTCGGCTCGTCGGCTTCCAGTTCGATCAATGCCGTGGAGGGATCAAAACCGTGGAAGCGGATCTGCGATTCCACCGCGTAGCGATCGGTGGGGAAGGCGCCGGCCTCGATCAGGATCGCCGGGCGTTCGGCGGTGGGGCGGTAGAAACTCACCATCATCAGGTGCAGGTTCACGCCCAGGGTATTCATGGCCACTACTTCGGTGGGCAGCGCACCGACCACGGCGGCGAGGTCGTCGCGCACGAACTCGTGGTAGTCCATCCACGGCAGGCGACCCTTGAAGTGGCCTTCCACGCCCAGCTCGCCCCAGTAGTCCAGCTCCGCGTTGACCGCCTCGCGCACGGCGCGCGGCTGCAGGCCGAGCGAGTTGCCGCAGAAATAGGCGCTGTCGCGGCCTTCGTGCGGCGGGATCAGGAACTCGTCTCGGAACGCGCGCAGCGGATCGGCGGCATCGCGGGCGGCGGCCCACGCAGCGGTGGGCTGGTAGTCGGGCATGGTGGTGTCCTGTTTCGGTGGGAGCGGCTGGCGCGCTTTTCGTCGGCGCGACGGAGAGCATCGTGCGCGAGCGCGCTCCTGCAGGGGTTGCGGATCTATTTCAGTTGGACGGCCAGTGCATCGCAGCCCTTGTCGAAATCGGCCTGCCATGCGCTGCCGGCCTGGGTGCGGGTCGGGCGCACGCAGCGCAGCTGGATCGCGTAACCGTGCTTGAACCAGTAGTGCTCGGTGTAGCTGAAGGCGGTGCCGTTTTCCTGCGCGGTGTAGAGGTTGCTGTTCGGTACCGGCGGCACCTTGTCCTGCTGGTAGCCGGGCAGGGCCAGCGCCTTGGCCGTGGCCTGGGCCATGAACTGGTGGAAGCTGCTGATGTCCGGCACCCGGGTGACGGTGACGGTGACGCGGGCCAGGCTGCTCTTGCCGGTGGGCGAGGGGTCGGGCACCTGGAACACCTGCGCCTCGGGGTCGCCTTCGGTCTGCATGATCGGGAGCCAGTTGGCGGGCGTGTCGAAGGTGATGTTGCCGCCGGCCATGCTGACTTCCGCGGCGTGCGCCGTGCCGGCCAGCAGCAGGGTGGCGACGAGCGCCAGTGTGGTCGTGCGAAGCAGGTTCATGCGGACTCCGGTCGAGAAGGGTCGGGGGCAAAACGATGCCTGGGCAGGCCCAGCCACTCCAGCGCGGTGCCATGGAACAGTCGCTCGCGCCCGGCCTCGTCCAGGCCGAGCGCCTCGATGCCGCTGCCCGGCACCTGTTCGCCCAGCGGGAAAGGATAGTCGGTGCCGAGCATGACCTGTTCGACGCCGGTCACATCCAGCAGGTAACGCAGGGCATCGTCGTCGTGCACGCAGGAGTCGAAATAGAAGCGCTTGAGGTATTCGCGCGGGTTGCGCGGGTTGTCGGTGGCCACCAGATCCGGGCGCATGCGAAAACCGTGCTCGATGCGGCCGATGGTGTACGGAAAACTGCCGCCGCCGTGGGCCAGCATCACGCGCAGCTTCGGCAGCCGCTCCAGCACGCCGCCGAAGGCGAGGCAGCAGGCGGCGCGGGACTGCTCCGCGGGCATGCCGACCAGCCACGGCATCCAGTACTTGGGCATGCTGGCCATGCCCATCATGTCCCATGGATGCACCAGGATCGCCGCGCCGAGATCGGCGGCCGCCTCGAAGAACGGGAACAGCTCAGGCGCATCCAGGTTCCAGTCGCCGCAGTGCGAGCCGATCTGCACGCCTTGCAGGCCCAGCTCGTCGATGCAGCGCTCGAGTTCGCGCACCGCCAGCTCCGGCGCCTGCAGCGGCACCGTGCCGATGCCCGCGTAGTGGCGCGGGTAGTCGCGGCAGATGCCGGCCATGTGGTCGTTCAAGTGGCGATGCAGTTCCAGCGCCTGGTATCCCGGCGCCCAGTAGGAGAACAACACCGGCACGGTGGAAATCACCTGCACGTCGACGCCGAAGCGGGCATAGTCGTCGATGCGCGTCTGCGGGTCGAACGCCGAATCCCACACTTCGCGAAAGAAGCGGCTGTCCTTGTAGATGCGGTGGCGACCGTCGGTATGGGTCATCACCGGGAAGCGGTCGTCGCCGTACTTGGCTGCCAGGTTCGGCCAGTCGCGGGGCAGGATGTGCGCGTGGGTGTCGATCTTGAGCATCCGTGCAGTGTAAAACCTCCGGGCGCCGCCGTCGCCTCACTGGTTTTTGCGGGAGCGCACCTTGTGCGCGAGCTCTTTCGCCACGGGAGGATCCAGCGCGCGCAGGGTGCGCTTCTACCGGTCGGGCAGGGCCGGCTCGGGCCGGTGGCGGTTGATGACGTGGGCAAGCGTATCGATGTTGTCCACCAGGCGATCGCTGATGCGGCCCAGCAGGTCGACACTGGCAGCGTCCGCGCCCGCAGTGCGGCGAACCAGCGCGCGTTGCGCGGCACGCAGGTCGGGCAGCCCGGTGAGCGGTGCCTGCTGGCGCAACGCGTCGGAGATGGCATGCAGTGCGCGGATGCATTCCCCGATAAAGTCGGCCAGCCCGGTCGACGGCGGCAACCTGGCGAGGTCGCCCAGCATCGCTTCCAGCGTCATCGCGGTGCGCGCCAGCCGGTTGCCGTTGGCGAGCAGCTGGCGTGCCAGCGCCAGCAACGCAGGAGGCGTCGCCGGCTCACTGCGCATGCGCTCGATCGACGCCTGCGCATTGATCCGGGCCGTGCGTGCGGCGGAGCGAATTTCGCCGCGCACCACGCCGCCGCATCTGGCCAGGTGGCCCAGGTAATCAGCATAGGCGTCGAGCATGCTGGCCAGGGCCTCGCGCGCGCGACTGCGCTCCCAGGTCGGCCACGCCACGTAGGCGAACAGGGCGATGCCGCAGCCCAGCGCGGTGTCGATCACGCGGTCGAGCACCGCGGCATCGGGCGCCACGCCCTCGAACGAAAGCAGGATCACCACGGTGCCGGTCAGTGCGGCCACCGCGATGCCGTAATGCGCGCCGGCCAGGTAGCGGAACGCCATGCACAGCACGGCCATCAGGGCGAGATGCGCCCATGGCTGGTCGGGCGTGATGGACAGCAACATCGTGGTAAGCACCAGACCGAGCACGGTGCCGAGCACGCGCAACAGGCCGAAGTTGAAGGTGGCGGCGAAATCCGCGCGCAGCACGATCGCCGCCGTCATCGGCACCCAGTAGCCGTGCGGGAGATCCAGCCAGCGCGACAGCGCCAGCGTTGCGGTGAGGCACACTGCCATGCGTACGGCGTGGCGGAACGCCACCGAGCGCGGCGTGAGGCTGGCGCGCAGGGTGGCCCGGATCGCCGTGCTGCGCAGGGTCGCCGGCAGGCGCGTTTCCGCTGCGCTGGCGCGCAGCTCGCCGCGGCTGCCGGCCCAGTCGGCGTTGCGCACGGCTGCCGCAAGCTGACCGATCAGCGCATCCCGATGCGGCGCCAACCCGTCACCCTCGTCGTGCCGCGCGCGCAAGGCCTGCAGCAGCGTGTCGGCGCGTGCGGGCGAATCGCCGTGCTCCAGCGCGTCGGCAATCGCCGCGAGCACCTCGGCCGCGCCATCCCGGAAGCCGGCCTGCAAGGCAGGGCCGGCATGCAGCTCGGCGATGGCGGTGAGTTCCAGGCGGATTCGCTCGGCCAGTTCCAGCAACACGCCAAAGGCTTCCATCGCGCGCCCGTGGGCGCGGTGGCGCCCCAGCAGGGTCTGCTGAAGGGTGGTCATCGCCTCGGTCAGCGCCGGCACGTCTGTCGCGTCGTGGCGGGTTTCGCGCGCCAGCGCCGCCAGCCCTCGGTACACCTCGACGAGGGCGTGGCGCTCGGGCCAGTAGCGTTGCAGCGGCCATGCCGCCAGCGAGAACGCGGCCAGCAGCAGGCCGCCGGCGAAGATCAGCGCTGCGCCGCCCAGTGCGCCGGGCAGCGGCTGCGGGGTGGCGGCGGTGATCACCAGCAGGATCATGCTGGTCATGCCGGCGCGTGCCGTGTCCGGGCCGAACACCACCAGCAGGCCGCCGAAGAAACCGAGCGCCGCCGTAATCGCCAGCAGTGGCAGCAACTGGTCGCCGAGCAGGAAACCCGCCAGCGAGGCCAGGCCCGCGGCCAGCGCGTTCAGCAGCAACTGCCGCAGGCGCTGGCGATACGGCCCGGGCTGGTCGGAGAACATCGCATTCAACGCGCCGCTGGCCACCGCCAGGCCGATCGTCTGGTGGCCCGTCGCCATGCCGGCAGCCAGCGGCAGCACCACGGCAGCGGTGTTGCGCACGACCACCCGCCACGGCACGTTCGGCCGCTTGACCTGGGTCAGGCTTTCGATCGCGTGGGCGCGCAGCGAATAGCTGTTGGAAGACATGGAGAGGGCGCCGCGGGGAGCGGAAAACGAGTATCGCAAAAAGCCGTGCTGCCCGTGCCCGCGAATCGCCGGGGTAGGGCGGACACTGTCCGCCGGCTCTTCGTCCCGCCGCGCACGGTGGCGGGAGCGGCGGGCGGTGCCCGCCCTACGGTTTGAGGTTGCTCAAGCCCGGCCGGCGAACTCGCCGGTGAGCGTGTTAACCCACACCTTTTCGTCGACGCTGATGTACTCGGGCACCTGCACTTCGATGCCGGTGTTGAGCTTGGCAGGCTTGTTGCGCTTGGTGGCGCTGGAGCCTTTCATTTCCGGCGCGGTATCGACCACGGTCAGCACCACGCTGGTCGGTACCTGCAGGCCGACCGGGGCGTCGTCGATCAACTGCACGTAATAGCCTTCCAGATCCTCGACGATGTAGCCGGCGTTGTCGCCGACCAGTTCCGGCGAAAGCAGGTACTGGGTGTAGTCCTCCGCGTCCATGAACACGAACGCGTCGCCGTCCATGTAGGAGAAGTTCGCCGCGCGGCGGACCAGGTCCATTTCCTTCAGGTCGTCGTCGGCGCGCAGGCTGAGGTCGTACTTGCGCGCACCGGGAATCGAATACATGGTGAAGCGGAAGGTGACGTTGCCGCCCCGCGCGGTGGGCGCGCTGCGCTCGATGTCGCGCACCTGGTAGACGGTGCCGTCGTGCTCGACCACGTTGCCTTTCTTGACGTCGGAAGCTTTCATGGGTTTGGGGCCGGGAATAGGGAATGGGGAATAGGGAATGGCAAGAGCGGTACTGGGCGACAGTGGGGCAGGGTGGCGGGAACCGGCTTTTCCTATTCCCTATTCTCCATTCCCTATTCCCTGGCGGCTACTTCGCCGCCAGCCGCACCGCCCCGTCCAGCCGGATCGTCTCGCCGTTGATGTAGCGATTGCCCAGGATGAAAGCGACGGTGCTGGCGTATTCGTCCGGCCGTCCCAGCCGCGAGGGGAAGGGGATCGAGGCGGACAGCGATTGCTGCACGGCCTCGGGCATGCCGTCGACCATCGGGGTCCAGAAGATGCCCGGCGCGATGGTGGCCACACGAATGCCGAAACGCGCCAGCTCGCGCGCCATCGGCAGGGTCATGCCGACCACGCCGCCCTTCGATGCCGAATAGGCGGCCTGGCCGATCTGGCCTTCGTAGGCGGCGACGCTGGCGGTGTTGATGATCACGCCGCGCTCGCCGTCCTCGCCGGCTTGGTTGTTCTGCATCAGCGCCGCGCCGGCCTTGGCCACGTTGAAGCTGCCGACCAGGTTCACCATCACGGTGCCGGAGAAGTTGGCCAACGGCATCGGGCCTTCCTTGCCCAGCACGCGGCCCGCGCCGAGGATGCCGGCGCAGTTGATGACCACGTTGAGTCCGCCCAGCGCGTGATGTGCAGCGGCCACGTTGGTGGCCACGCCCTCTTCGGAGGTGACGTCGGTGCGGAAGAAGCGGGCGGCGTCGCCCAGTTCCCTCGCGGCGGCCTGGCCCTTCTCGTCGTTGACGTCGAACAGTGCGACGCGGCCGCCGTGGGCGACGAAATGCTGCGCCACCGCGTGGCCGAGACCGGAGGCGCCGCCGGTGATGATGGCCTTGACCTGATCGAGCTGCATGGGTGATCCCCCGAAACGGATGCGGAAAGCCGCCAATGGTAGCCGAGCCGCCGCGTATGCTGCAGGCTGAACGCAAAACACGCCCGGCTGGCCGATTCATGCCCGGTTGGGGGTGTCGGCACCAGCGTGTCGTCTGACCGCACAGCATCGTCAGGCGGTTGTCGGTACGATGCACGCGGTTCCTGGCCCACCAAGTGGAGATCCATCATGAAAAAGTTGCTTGCTCTGTCTGTTGCATGCGGCACGATGCTGATGCTGGCCGGCAGCCCCGTATTGGCGCAGGAACACGGTCGGGGCCACGACCGCGATCGCCACGGGCAGAACGACCGTGACCGCAGCTACGACCATGATGGCGACCGTTACGTGCGCTACGATCGCGACAACGACCAGGGGCGTGGCCACGGTCGCGGCCATGGCCGCTACAAGAACTGGCACGACCGCGGTCGCCACGAGGGCTGGTACAAGCGCGGCGGCTACCTGCCGGTGGAATACCGCAGCACCCGCTACGTGGTATACGACTGGCGCGACGCCCGCCTGCGGGAACCGCCGCGTGGCTACCACTGGGTGCGCAGCGACAACGGCGACTTCCTGCTGGTGGCGATCGCTACCGGCGTGATCGTCGACCTGCTGCTCAACCAGTAAGCCGGCTTGACCGTGAAGGCGTGCCCGCATCCGCGGGCACGCTTTTTTTCAGGCAAACCGGTGCAGATATGCGGGAGCGCAAGGCGGGCAGTGCCCGCTCTACGCGTTCGGGTGGTCTTCCAGCAACTCTTGCAGCGTGGCCTGTGGCAACTGCGGGAAAGGGGTGACGGGCGCGGGCGGATTCGCCGCCGCCTGCAGCTCCTTCTGCCATACGCCCACGTCCCACCACCGGCCGAGCTTGTAACCGCACTGTCGCCACACGCCGGTCGACGTGAAGCCCATCGCCTCGTGCATCGCCACGCTGGCCACCCCGGGCAGGGTGATCACGCCGACGGCCTGGGTGATGCCCTGCAGCCGCATCACGTCCAGCAGCACGCCATACATCTGGCGCGCGATGCCGCGGCGCTGTGCGTCGGCGCGCACGTAGATCGAGGTTTCGGCGATCCAGTCATAGGCGGCGCGTTCGCGGAAGCGGCCGGCGTAGGCGTAGGCCAGCACCTCGCCGGCTTCTTCCCACACCAGCCACGGGTAGTGTTCGAGGCGCGCGCGCAGGCGTTCGCGCATGGCTTCCACGCCGGGCAGTCCGGTTTCGAAGGTGGCCACGCCGTCGCTGACCGATGGTGCGTAGATCGTGTGAATGGCGGCGGCGTCTTCGTCGCGGGCAGTGCGAATGGGTGTCATGGGCTCACAGCTCGCGGATGAAGAAGCGGTCGCAGCTGAAATGCCCGGTGCCGCCCATCGGCGCGCACAACGCGGTGAAGCCGCTGCGCTTGTACAGCGCCTGCGCCGCGTCCATGCCGGTCAGCGTTTCCAGGTAGCAGCGCCGGAAGCCGTGCCCGCGGGCCGCGTCGAGGCAGCGTTGCATCATCGCCGAGCCGGCACCGATGCCGCGCGCGGCGGGCAGGAAATACATCTTGCGCAACTCGCACACGTCCGGCTCCGCGTTTTGCAAGGGCGCGACGCCGCCACCGCCGATCACCGTGCCGTCGCGCTCGAGCACGAAATAGCTGCTGCGCGGTTGTGCGTAGGACTCGTACATCGTGTCGACTTCGGCGTCATGGATCGCGAAGCCGGGGCCGTCGGCGCCGAACTCGGGCATCACGGCGCGGATGATCGCGGCCATCGCCGCGTTGTCGCCCGGTGCGATCGGGCGGATCAGGAAGTTTTCGCTCATGGGGTGTGGTCGGGAGTGAGATAGGGGAGGCCGGCCTTCATCACGAAGACCGGATGCTGGAGTGCGTCGATCTGTGTGCTCGGATCGCCGCTGAACGCGGCGAGGTCGGCCGCCAGGCCGGGTGCGATGCGGCCCAGGCGCTGCGACTGGCGCAGGATTCTTGCCGCCACGTCGGTGGCCGCGTGCAATGCCTGCGCGGGCGTCATGCCGCCGGCCACCATTGCTGCCGGCTCGCGCCAGTTCTCGCCGTGCGCGAACACGCCGACGTCGCTGCCGTTGCCGATCGTGACGCCCAGTTTCAGCGCGGTGCGGAAGGCGTGGTCGGCTTCGCGCATGCGCTCGGTCGGTTCGCTCTTGCCGGGCACGTAATGCTGGAAATATTCCGCGGTGGACTCGACCGCGGTGAGCGTGGGCTCGTAGGCGATGCCGTGCTGCTTCATCAGCCTGAAAGTGGCCTCGCTGGCGCCGTAGCCGTGTTCCACGCTGTCCACGCCGGCCTCCACCGCCATGCGCACGCCGGCGTCGCTGGCGGCGTGCACGGCCACCGGGCGACCGATCTGGTGCGCGGTGTCGACCAGCGCCTTCAGTTCGGCGGCGGTGAAGGTTGGCGCGGTAGCGCCGTCCGGACCGACCCGGTAGTCGCCGTAGATCTTGATCCAGTCGGCACCGCGCGCGGCCTGTTCGCGTACCGCGGCCATCGCTGCATCGACGCCGCTGACTTCCTGCGCGCCGCCGGGCAGGGTGATGTCCGGACGGAAGCCGCGCGGGCCGGGGCCGTAACTGGCGGTGGCGACGATCGCGCGGGTGGCCACGAACAGGCGCGGGCCGGGGATCAGGCCTTCGTCGATGGCGCGCTTGACCGACACGTCGGCGTAGCGGGCACCTTCGGTGCCCAGGTCGCGCAGCGTGGTGAAACCGGCAAGCAAGGTGTCGCGCGCATGCTTCGCCGCCAGCAGCGTGCGGTAATCCTGCGGCTCGGTCAGCACCTGGTCGTTCCACAGCGTCTCGTTGTACGGGTGCAGGAACAGGTGCGAGTGCAGGTCGATCAGGCCCGGCGTGAGCGTGGCGCCGGGCAAGGTGACGCGGCGTGCGTCCGCAGGCGCGTCGATCGAGCCGGCCGGGCCGACCGCCGAGATCATGCCGTCGCGCACCAGCACGGCCCAGCCTGCGTGTGCGACGTCACCGTCGGCGGTCCACACGCGATCGGGCAGCAGCAACCAATCACCCTTCGGCGTGGCGGCGCTGGCGGACAGGCTGCAGAGCAGGATCAGCAGTGTCGCTGCCGCCCGCCACCAGGTCATCAGGCTCGTGCGCATCGCTTCGTCTCGTCAACCGAAAGCCGATGATAGTGATCGCCGTCGGGATTTCGCGAGTGGCTCAGGCCGCGGCGGTGCGTGCCCGGGTGACCCGGCTGGCGGTTTCCTTGTGCAGTTGCGCGGCCAGCCAGGCGCCGGTGGTGACCAGCAGGTCGAGGTCGATGCCGGTTTCCATGCCCATGCCGTGCAGCATGTAGACCACGTCTTCGCTGGCCACGTTGCCGGTGGCGCCCTTCGCGTACGGGCAGCCGCCGGTGCCCGAGACCGCGCTGTCGATCACGCGCACGCCTTCCTCCAGGCAGGCCAGGATGTTCGCCAGGGCCTGGCCATAGGTATCGTGGAAGTGCACGGCCAGCGCGGCGATTGGCACTTCCTGCGCCACCGCGTGCAGCATCGCGCGCGCCTTCGCCGGCGTGCCGACGCCGATGGTGTCGCCCAGCGAGATTTCGTGGCAGCCCAGCTCGTGCATCCGGCGCGCCACGCGTACCACATCGCTGACCGGCACCTCGCCCTGGTATGGACAGCCGAGCACGGTGGAGACGTAGCCGCGCACTTTCACCCCTTCGGCCCGGGCCTGCTCCATCACCGGGATGAAGCGTTCGATGGATTCATCGATCGAGGCGTTGATGTTCTTGCGGTTGAACGCCTCCGAGGCGGCGGTGAACACCGCGACCTCGCGCGCGCCGACTTCGCGCGCACGCTGGTAGCCCTGCAGGTTCGGCACCAGCACCGGGTAGCTGACGCCAGGCAGCTTGCGGATACGTGCGAACACCTCGGCGGCGTCGGCCAGCTGTGGCACCCATTTCGGGCTGACGAAGCTGGTGGCCTCGATGGTCTTCAGGCCGGTGGCGGAGAGCCGGTCGATCAGCGCGATCTTCACCGCGGCCGGCAGCAGGGTCTTCTCGTTCTGCAGGCCATCGCGGGCGCCGACTTCGACGATGTGTACGTGGTTGGACGGGGACATCAGATGCTCCGGTAATGGCGTGTAGAAGCGCACCCTGTGCGCGAAGCTTTTGCGTGATGTGAAGAAGAGCATCGCGCACAGGGTGCGCTCCTACAAATGCGGTCCGGTAGGGCGGGCACTGCCCGCCGGCTCTTGTGCGTGATAGGCGGGCGGCGGGCAGTGCCCGCCCTACAAGGGTCGGGTGATTTATTCGGCGAAGCGGACCAGCACGGCGTCGGCTTCGACAAACTCGCCTTGCGTGGCATTGATGCTTTCGATGGTGCCGGCGCGGGGTGCCTTCAAGGCCAGTTCCATCTTCATCGCTTCCATCACCAGCAGTTCCTGGCCCTGCTCGACTGCGTCGCCGGCTTGCGCCTTCACCAGCACGATGCGGCCGGGCATCGGCGCGATCACCTGGTTGCCGCCGGCAGTGTCCTTGGCTTCCCACGCGAACGCGGCCGCGCGACCGAGGCTGTAGCGCTGGCCGTGGGCGTCGTGCAGCAGCACGTGCGCGGCGTCGACGTGCAACGGCACGCGGCGCGCTTCGCCATCGAAGCGGGCGCCGAGGTTGTCGTCCGACAGGCGCGCGCCTTGCACCTCGCAGTTCGTTTCGGCGCGGCGCAATTGATAATTGCCGGCGTGCCCGCGCGCCTCGATCTCGAAGCGCTGGTCGCGCCAGGCCAGCGCCACGATGCGCTTGCCGGCGTGGCCGACGCGCCAGGCGTCGGCGCGGGCCCAGGGCGAATGCGGGTCGGTCGCGTTGCCGGCCACGTGCGATTCGTCGTGCAGCAGCACGGCGGTCGCGGCGGCAAACAGCGCACCCTCGGCCGGAGCCGCGTCGCCGACCAGGAATTCGTCCAGGTGGCGATCCAGGTAACCGGTGTCGATGCGTGCCTCGACCACGGCCGGATGGCGCACCAGTCGTTCGAGAAAGGCGATGTTGGATTTCGGGCCGATGATCTCGCATGCCGCGAGTGCCTCGCGCATGCGCTGCAGCGCCTTCGGGCGATCCCCGTCCCACACGATCAGCTTGGCGATCATCGGGTCGTAGAAGATCGTCACCGTGTCGCCTTCGACCACGCCACCGTCGAGGCGCACATGTTGCGAGGGAGTCGGCAAGCGCAGCGACTGCAGCGTGCCGGAGCCGGGCAGGAAGTTCTGGTCGGGGTCTTCGGCGTACAGGCGTACCTCGATCGCGTGGCCGTGCGAGACCACGTCCTGCTGGGCCAGCGGCAGCGGTTCGCCATCGGCGATGCGCAGCTGCCATTCCACCAGGTCCACGCCGTGGGTCAGCTCGGTGACCGGATGCTCGACCTGCAGGCGGGTGTTCATTTCCATGAAGTGGAAGTCGCCCGCGGGACCGACGATGAACTCCACCGTGCCGGCGCCCACGTAGTTCACGGCGCGCGCGGCGGCCACGGCGGCGGCGCCCATGGCGGCACGCTTTTCCGGGGTGAGGAAGGGCGAGGGGGTTTCCTCCAGCACCTTCTGGTAACGGCGCTGCGCGGAGCACTCGCGCTCGCCCAGGTGGATGATGTTGCCGTGGCGGTCGCCGAAGATCTGGAATTCAATGTGGCGCGGGTGCTCCACGTAGCGTTCCAGCAGCATCGAAGCGTCGCCGAAGGCGGCCTGCGCCACGCGCTGCGCGGTGGCCAGCGCCTCGGGGAACTCGGCGTCCGAGCGCACGATCTGCATGCCCTTGCCGCCGCCACCGGCCGAGGGCTTGATGATCAGCGGATAGCCGATGGCATGCGCCTGTTCGGCGAGGCAGGCGTTGTCCTGCTCGTCGCCGTCGTAGCCGGGCACCAGCGGCACGGCGTGCTTGGCCATCAGCTGCTTGGCGGCGGCCTTGGAGCCCATCGCCTCGATGCTCTCCGGATCGGGGCCGATGAACACGATGCCGGCGTCCTTGCAGGCGCGCGAAAAGGCCGTGTTCTCGGAGAGGAAGCCGTAGCCGGGATGGATCGCCTGCGCGCCGCTCTTTTTCGCAGCGTCGAGGATGGCGTCGATGCGCAGATAGGACTCGGCCGGCAGCGGGCCGCCAATCGGCAAGGCCTCGTCGGCCTGCCGCACGTGCTGTGCGTCGCGGTCGGCTTCCGAGTACACCGCGATGGTGCGGATACCGAGGCGACGGCAGGTGCGGATCACGCGGCAGGCGATTTCGCCGCGGTTGGCGATCAGTACACGTTCGAACATGCGATTTCCCTGGCCAGACGGTCGGTGCAAAGCCTTCAAAAGTTAGCAGATGCGCGATGTTTCTCCGCTGCGCGGCGCAGCAAAGGCGTTATTCGCCTTCCCAGTAATCGCGCGCATCCGCGAGGCGTCCGAGGTGGCGGAAGCGGCCCGGCGTGCCGTCGGCGAAGGCGCCGAACTTGGCCGAGTCGGGGTATTCACATACTTCGGCCGGCGACTGCGTGCTGATCGCGAGATAGCGCATCTCCGCCGCGCCGGTGTTGATGATCTGGTGCGCGGTTTCCGGACCGCCGGTGGGGCAGGCGATGATGTCGCCGGCGCGGACCGGGTGGCGCTCGGCGCCATAGCGCAACTCGCCGCTGCCTTCGAGGATGATGAACATCTCCTCTTCGGCGCGGTGACTGTGGAACGGGCAGGCGCGCTTGCCCGGCGCCACCACGGTGAGGTTGCAGCCCAGCTGGCGCGCGCCGATACGGCTGGCGACCTCACCCCAGCGCAGGTCGTAGCGTTCGGCGGTGGCGCCTTGTGGCAGGCCGGCGGGGATCGGCGTGTCGGCGGCGGATTGCACCACCACGTCGGCAAGGTTGAGGATCGGTCTGGTCATGCTCGTGGCTCCGTGGTCAACCGGTGACCCATGACGGCGCGCGCTTGTCGAGGAACGCGCCCAGGCCGTGCTGGCCTTCCGGCGAGACGCGCAGGCGGGCGATCAGCTCGGCGTTTTGGGTGTCGATGCGCTCGGCCGTGGCCGGATCGGCACCGGCAATGCGCAGCGCCAGCTGCTTGGCTTCGCGCTGGGCCAGCGGACCGGCCTTGGCGAGGAAATGCAGCTGGCGCTCGATCGCCTCATCCAGTTCCGCGCCCGCCACCACGGCGTGCAGCAGGCCGATGCGCTGCGCCTCCGCGGCGTCGAACACCTCGCCGCTGACGAACCACCGGCGCGCCTCGCGCAGGCCGATTGCCGCGACCACGTAGGGCGAGATCACCGCCGGCACCAGGCCCAACTTCACCTCCGACAGGGCGAACTTGGCGCCGTCCACGCCGATCGCGATGTCGCAGCAGGCGACCAGGCCCACGCCGCCGCCATAGGCCGCGCCGTTGACGCGCGCGATGGTCGGCTTGGAGAGGAATTGCAGGTTGCGCATCAGCCGCGCCAGGCGCAGCGAGTCCTCACGATTCTCCTGCTCGTTGGCGGCGGCCATGCCGCGCATCCAGTGGAGGTCCGCGCCGGCGGAAAACGTGCTGCCGCTGCCGCTGAGCACGACGCAGCGGACCGCCGGATCGGCGTCGGCCCGGGCCAGCGCCTCGGTGAGCGCGGCGATCAGGTTGTCGTCGAACGCGTTGTGTACCTGAGGCCGGTTCAGGGTGAGCCAGGCCACGGCGCCGCGGCGCTCGTTGAGGATGGAGTCGGTCATCGGTCGTCCCGGCAAATAACCCGATGATAAACGCAGCGCGCCGCGACCACCGGCGTGATGCAGGCGCAGGGGCAAAGGAATACAATGCGAACCATTCTTGTTTGGATTCCGCCCGTGCGTCTGTCCGAATTGCCCAAGGGTGCCCTTGCCGTGGTCGAACGCGTGCTCGATGTGCATGCGGCCGATCCGATCGCCCAGCGCCTGCGCGACCTCGGCTTTGTCGACGGCGAACCGGTGCGGGTGGTGGCGGTCGGCCCGATGGGCGGCGACCCGGTGCTGATCCAGATCGGCTTCACGCGCTTTGCGCTGCGGCTTGCCGAGGCGGCGCGGGTCAGCGTGCGCACTGGGGTGGCTGCGTGAGCGCATCGACCCTGCGCATTGCCCTGGTCGGCAATCCGAATTGCGGCAAGACGGCGCTGTTCAACCTGCTTACCGGCGGGCGCCAGAAAGTGGCCAATTACGCCGGCGTCACGGTGGAACGCAAGGAAGGGCGGTTCATGGCGCCGTCCGGCCGACTGCTGCAGATCCTCGACCTGCCGGGCACCTACAGCCTGGAGGCGAACAGCCCGGACGAGCAGATCACCCGCGACATCTGCGCCGGCACCTATCCGGGCGAGGCGGTGCCCGACCTGATCGTCTGCGTGGCCGATGCCACCAACCTGCGCCTGCACCTTCGTTTCGTGCTGGAGGTCCAGCGCCTCGGCCGGCCGGTGGTGCTGGCGCTGAACATGATGGACACGGCGCGCTCGCGCGGCATCGTCATCGACGTGTCGGAACTGCAGCGCCGGCTGGGCCTGCCGGTGGTGGAAACCGTGGCAGTGAAGCGCGGCGGCGCGCAGGCGCTGATCGAACAGGTCGACGGCGAAGTTCCCGCCGCCGCACCGCGGCGAGCCAGCGATGCCGCCAGCCGCGCCGACCTGCATGCCCAGGTACGCGAACTGCTGGCGGCCACGGTGACGATGCCGCGCGTCACCGCCGAGATCGACGACGCACTGGACCGCTGGACCCTGCACCCGGTGTTCGGTCTGGCGATCCTGGCGGTGGTGATGTTCCTGGTGTTCCAGGCGGTGTATTCGCTGGGCAAGCCGATGACCGACGCGATCGGCGACGGCTTCGGCTGGCTGGGCGGGCATGTCGCCGCGTGGATGCCGGCCGGGCCGCTGCAAAGCCTGGTCAACGACGGGCTGTTCGGTGGCCTGGGCACGGTGCTTGGCTTCCTGCCGGAAATCCTGGTGCTGTTCCTTTTCATCATCGTGCTGGAGGAATCGGGCTACCTGCCGCGCGCGGCGTTCCTGCTGGATCGGCTGATGCTGTCGGTGGGGCTGACCGGGCGCTCGTTCATCCCGCTGCTGTCGAGCTTCGCCTGCGCCATCCCCGGCATCATGGGCACGCGCAGCATCACCGACCCGCGCGACCGGCTCGCCACCATCCTGATCGCGCCATTGATGACGTGCTCGGCGCGGCTGCCGGTGTACGCGCTGCTGATCGGCGCGTTCATCCCGACCCATTACGTGTTCGGCGTGTTCAACCTGCAGGGCATCGTGCTGTTCGCGCTGTACCTGGCGGGCATCCTCGGCGCGATGCTGGTGGGCTGGGTGATGAAGCACATCCGCCGCGACAAGAGCGAGCATGCGCTGATGATGGAGCTGCCGTCGTATCGCGTGCCCAAGCTGCGCGACGTGGCGATCGGTCTTTACGAGCGCGGCATGATCTTCCTCCGGCGGCTGACGGGCGTGATCCTGGGCCTGACCGTGCTGATGTGGTTCCTCTCCACCTTCCCCGGCGCGCCCGAGGGCGCGACGCTGCCGGCGATCGACTACAGCTTCGCCGGCTACATCGGGCGCGGCCTGCAGTACGTGTTTGCGCCGATCGGCTTCAACTGGGAGATCAGCCTGGCGCTGATCCCGGCGTTTGCCGCACGCGAGACCGCGGTGGCGGCGCTGGCCACGGTCTACCTGGTGGGCGGCGAATCCGGCGGGCTCGGCCAGGCGCTGGCCGGGCAGATCCCGCTGGCCAGCGCGCTGTCGCTGCTGGTGTGGTTCGCCTATGCGCCGCAGTGCATGTCCACGCTGGCGATCATCAAGCGCGAGACCGACTCCTGGCGCAACGTGGCGATCTCGTTCGGCTACATGTTCGTGATGGCCTACACCGCGTCGTTCATCGTCTACCAGGTGACGAGGGCGCTGACGTGAGGAGCCGCCCATGAGTGCCGGCCTGTTGCTGCAGTACGTGGTGATCGCGCTGGCCGTGCTGGCCAGCGTGTGGATCGTGCTGCGCAAGCTGGCCCGGAAAACAACCAACCGCTGGCTGGCCGCCGGCTCCATCCATTTCAACCAGCCCGGCCGCGGCGCCCTGGCGCGGGCGTTGGGCCGGCGCCTGCAGCCGATCGAAGCCACCGGCGACTGCAGCGACGGCTGCAGCACCTGCGGCGCCTGCGGCCCGAAACCGCCGGCCGCCGCACACCCCGGTGAGTCCATGCCGCTCGAATTCCGCCCGCGGCAGTAGGGCGGGCAATGCCCGCCGGCTCTTGTGGCGTGTGGGCGAAGCGGCGGGCGGTGCCCGCCCTACGTGCAGACACGAAAAAGCCGGCTTGCGCCGGCTGTTTCATGCAACCCGAATCGCGTGGCCGGCTTACGCCAGTTCGCGGATCTTCGCGTTGAGGCGGCTCTTGTGGCGGGCGGCCTTGTTCTTGTGGATCAGGCCGCGGGCGGCGTAGCGATCCATCACCGGCTGGGCGACGGTGAATGCGGCAATGGCACCGGCCTTGTCCTTGGCCTCGATGGCCTTGACGACCTTCTTCAGGGCGGTGCGGACCATGGAACGTGCGCTGATGTTGCGCAGGCGGCGCTGTTCGGACTGGCGCGCGCGCTTCTTCGCGGACTTGATGTTGGCCAAGGTAGAACTCCGGGATGCAGTGTGTTGGGTGGAAAAAGACGCCAATTATGCGGTCGATTCATCGACGCGTCAATCACTTGGCCGGCTTTATCCGCAGCCGGCGTGGCGCGCGGCTGCGGGGGTGCCGGCATTTTGCCATAACCGGGCCGTGATCCTGCCGGCGCGGGCTGTCAAACTGTGCGCCCCGTGCGAACGACGCCGAAGGTAGAACTGCCGCCCATGAAGTCTCCCAGCATGCTCCGCGGGCTGCTCTCCTTCAGCAGCATGACGATGATTTCGCGGGTGCTCGGCCTGGTGCGCGACATGTCGATCAACGCCGCGTTCGGCGCCAACGGCGCCACCGACGCGTTCTGGGTGGCGTTCCGCATCCCCAACTTCATGCGCCGGCTGTTTGCCGAGGGCTCGTTCTCCACCGCCTTCGTGCCGGTATTCACCGAAGTGAAGGAGAAGGGCACGCATGCGCAGCTGAGGGAGCTGATGGCGCGGGTGTCGGGCACGCTGGGCGGGGTGCTGCTGCTGATCACGGCGCTGGGCATCATCTTCGCGCCGCAGGTGACTGTGCTGTTCTCGCCCGGCGCGATCGACGAGCCGCGCAAGTTCGAGCTGACCGTCGAGCTGTTGCGGCTGACTTTCCCGTTCCTGCTGTTTGTGTCGCTGACCGCGCTCTCCGGCGGGGCGCTGAACAGTTTCCACCGCTTCGGGCTGCCGGCGCTGACGCCGGTAATCCTCAACCTGTGCATGATCGCCGGCGCGCTGTGGCTGTCGAAGAAGCTGCAGACGCCGATCCTGGCGATGGGCTGGGCGATCCTGGCCGCGGGCATCCTGCAGTTGCTGTTCCAGTTGCCGGCGCTGCGGCAGCTCAACCTGCTGACCCTGCCACGCTGGGGCTGGCGCCACCCGGAAGTGCGGAAGATCATGCGGCTGATGGTGCCGACCCTGTTCGGCTCCTCCGTGGCGCAGATCAACCTGCTGTTCGACACGGTGATCGCCTCGCTGCTGGTGGTCGGCTCGCAGAGCTGGCTGTCGCAGGCGGATCGTTTCCTGGAACTGCCGCTGGGCGTGTTCGGCGTGGCGCTGGGCACGGTGATCCTGCCGTCACTGGCGCGCCATCACGTCACCACCGACACCGCCGGCTTCTCGCGGGCGCTGGACTGGGGGCTGCGGATCACCCTGCTGATCGCGGTGCCGGCGATGTTCGCGCTGATGCTGCTTGCCGGGCCGCTGGTGGCCACGCTGTTCCAGCATGGCCACTGGACCGCGCACGACACGCACATGGCGACCTTGTCGATCACCGCGCTGAGCTTCGGCCTGCCCGCTTTCGCGCTGGTGAAGGTGCTGCTGCCGGCGTTCTATGCGCGCCAGGACACGCGCACGCCGGTGCGCGCGGCGGTGGCTTCGCTGCTGACCAACATGCTGTTGAACGTGGTCTTCCTGGCGCTGCTGTTCGAACTGTGGGCGCCGGCCGGCTTGAAGCAGCTGTCGTGGCTGGATGGCATCGCCCGCGTGCCCGGCCTGCACATGGCGCTGGGCTTGGCCAGCGCAGTAGCCGCCTACGTCAACCTGTGGCTGCTGTGGCACTGGCTGAAAAGGGCGGGCGTGTACCAGCGCCAGCCGGGCTGGTCGCGCCACTTGCTGCGGCTGGCCGCGGCCTGCGCGGTGATGGTGGCGGTGCTGTTGCTTGGCCGCTGGCTGTGGCCGGACTGGGTCCACGGGGTGCCGGTGCTGACCCGGCTGTGGCATCTGGCCGTACTGGTGCTGGCCGGCGGGGCCAGTTATGTCGCCGTCCTGTTTGCCGGCGGCTTCCGCCTGCGCGATCTGCGCGCGGCGTGAGGCCGCGACACCGACCGTTCTATATACTCGCGCGATGATGAGACTCTCCAGGGATGTCGCCGGCCCTTGCCTGGCGCCCGGTGGCAGTGTGGTCGCGGTGGGTGCGTTCGACGGCTTGCATCGCGGCCACCAGGCGCTGCTGGCGCAGGTGGCCGCGCGCGCGCGCGAGCTGGATGGCAGCCCGCTGGTAGTGAGCTTCGAGCCGCTGCCGCGCGCGTTCTTCTCGCCGCGGCCGGTGCCGCGGATTTCCAGCGTGCGCGACAAGTTGCGCGGCTTCGCCGCTGCCGGCATGCAGCAGGCCCTGCTGCTGCGCTTCAACCGGGCGCTCACCGCGATGTCGGCCGAGGATTTCGTCCGCCGCGTGCTGGTCGAGCGGCTGGCTGCGCGCGAGGTCTGGGTGGGCGCGGATTTCCGCTTCGGCCACAAGCGCGCCGGCGACGTGGCGCTGCTGCAGGCGATGGGCCCCCAATGCGGCTTTCTCGCCTGCACGATGCCGGAAGTGCAGTGGCACGATGCGCGGGTGTCGGCCAGTCGCGTGCGCGAATTGCTCGCGGCGGGCGAGTTCGCCGCGGCCGAGCCGCTGCTTGGCCGCCCTTTCGTGATCGACGGCAAGGTGCAGCGCGGCAACCAGCTCGGCCGCACCCTGGGTTATCCCACCGCCAACATCCATCTGCGCGATCGGGTCAGCCCGGTGCTGGGCATCTTCGCGGTGCGCGTGGGCCTGGGCGAGGGCGAATGCAGCTGGCCCGGCGTGGCCAGCCTGGGCGTGCGCCCTACCGTGAACCAGGTCAGCGAGCCGCTGCTGGAAGTCCACCTGTTCGATTTCGAGGGCGACCTGTATGGCCAGCGCATGGCGGTGGAGTTCGTCGGCAAGCTGCGCGACGAGCAGAAGTTCGACGGACTGGAACCGCTCAAGGCGCAGATGGCGCTCGACGCGCGCCGGGCGCGCGAGCTGCTGGGCATGAATCCGCGGCTGGTCGGGGCGTGAGCGTGTTCCCGAGTATTCCTGTGCGCCCGCGCATCCATTAACTTAGAAGCCTTTGCCCGCCCATGGGCGGGCCGCAACACCTTCAACGGCACCTACGCGATGACCCACGATTACAAGAGCACCATCAACCTGCCGCATACGGATTTCCCGATGCGCGGCGATTTGCCGAAACGCGAGCCGGGCTGGCTGGCGCAGTGGGAGCAGGTGGGCCGCTATGCGCAGATCCAGCAGAAGACTGCCCATCGCGAGCGCGCGTTCGTGCTGCACGACGGCCCGCCGTATGCCAACGGTGCGATCCACATCGGCCATGCGGTCAACAAGATCCTCAAGGACATGGTGGTCAAGTCCAAGCTGCTGGCCGGTTACCGCGCGCCGTACGTGCCGGGCTGGGATTGCCACGGCCTGCCGATCGAGATCGCGGTGGAGAAGAAGTTCGGCAAGCCGGGCGACAAGCTCGACGCCGCCGCGTTCCGGCAGAAGTGCCGCGAGTACGCCACCGAGCAGGTCGACACGCAGCGCGCCGGCTTCAAGCGGCTTGGCGTGCTCGGCGACTGGGAGCACCCCTATCGCACCATGGATTTCAAGTACGAGGCCGACATGCTGCGCGCGCTGGCGCGCATCGTGGCCAACGGCCACGTGCTGCGCGGCGCCAAGCCGGTGTACTGGTGCTTCGATTGCGCCTCCGCGCTGGCTGAGGCGGAGATCGAATACGGCGACAAGGTTTCGCCTGCGGTCGACGTGGCCTACGACGCGGTCGATGCGAAGGCGCTCGCCGCGAAATTCGGCGTCGACGCAGGCGATGCCATCGTCGCCATCCCGATCTGGACCACCACGCCGTGGACGCTGCCGGAAAGCCAGGCGGTGTCGCTGGGCGCGGATCTCGAATATGCGTTGATCGAAGGGCCGGCGCGCGACGGCCGCCGCGTGCTGCTGGCGGTCGCCAGCGCGCTGGTCGACAACGTGGCGCAACGCTACGGCATGGAGCAGGCGACCGTGCTCGGCCATGCCGAAGGCAAGGCGCTGGAACGACAGATGCTGCGCCATCCGTTCTACCCGCGCGAAGTGCCGGTGATCCTCGGCGACCACGTCAGTGCCGAGGACGGCACCGGCGCGGTGCATACCTCGCCCGATCACGGCGTGGAGGATTTCGTGGTGGCGCGCGAGTACGGCATCGGCCTGCTCAACTATGTCGGTTCGCGCGGCGCGTATCACGCCGACACGCCGGCCGCCGACGGCGTCGAGCTGGCCAACATGCACATCTGGAAGGCCAACGACGCCATCATCGACGTGCTGCGCCGACGCGGCGTGCTGCTGGCCTTCGCCAGGATCGAGCACAGCTACCCGAACTGCTGGCGGCACAAGACGCCGGTGATCTACCGCACCACGCCGCAGTGGTTCATCTCGATGGAGCAGGCGAACCTGCGCAAGACCGCGCTGGCCTCGATCAAGGACGTGCGCTGGGTGCCGGGCTGGGGCGAGGAGCGCATCGCCGGCATGGTGGCCGGCCGGCCGGACTGGTGCATCTCGCGCCAGCGCACCTGGGGCGTGCCGATCGCGCTGTTCGTGCACAAGGTCACCCAGGAGCCGCACCCCGATTCCGTCGCGCTGCTCGAACAGGTGGCCAGGATCGTGGAGCAGGGCGGTGTCGATGCGTGGTTCGCGCTCGATCCGGCCACGCTGCTGGGCGATCAGGCGAACGACTACGAGAAGGTCACCGACGTGCTCGACGTGTGGTTCGATTCCGGCGTCACGCATTTCGCCGTGATCGGCCAGCGACCGGAACTGCAGCGCGGCAGCGCGGACGAGTACAAGGTGATGTATCTGGAAGGCTCCGACCAGCACCGCGGCTGGTTCCAGTCCTCACTGCTGACCTCGTCGGCGATCCACGGCCGCGCGCCGTATGACGAGGTGCTCACCCACGGCTTCACGGTGGACGCCAACGGCCGCAAGATGTCCAAGTCGCTGGGCAACGTGGTGGCGCCGCAGAAGGTGATGGATACGCTGGGCGCCGACGTGCTGCGCCTGTGGGTGGCCTCCGCCGACTACCGCAACGAGATGTCGGTTTCCGACGAGATCCTCAAGCGCGTCTCCGACAGCTACCGGCGCATCCGCAACACCGCGCGCTTCCTGCTCGGCAATCTGGACGGCTTCGATCCGGCGCAGCATCTGCTGAAGGTGGAAGACAGCCTGCTGCTCGACCAGTGGGCCGTGCAGCAGGCGTTCGACGTGCAGCAGGCCGTGGTGGCGGCCTACGAGCGTTACGACTTCCCGGAGGTGGTGGCGCGCGTCCAGAACTTCTGCACCAACGAGCTGGGCGCGCTGTACCTGGACATCACCAAGGACCGGCTCTACACCATGCCGACCGACAGCCGCGGCCGGCGCAGCGCGCAGAGCGCGATGTACCGCATCGCCGAGGCAATGGTGCGCTGGCTGGCGCCGATCCTGGGCTTCACCGCCGAGGAAATCTGGCAGCAGTTGCCGGGCGAGCGGGGCGACAGCGTGCTGTTCGAAACCTGGTACGACGGACTGGCGGCGACCCAGGCCTCGCCGGAGCAGCGCCGCTACTGGACCGACCTGCTGGCGATCCGCGACGGCGCCTCGCGCGTGCTCGAGGGCATGCGCAAGGCCGAGCGGATCGGCGCGGCGCTGGAGGCGAAGCTGGTCGTGCATGCCGACGCTGCGCTGGCGGCACGCTACGCCGAGGTGGCCGACGAGCTGCGCTTCTTCTTCATCACCTCGGACTTCACCCTGGCCCCGCTGGCGCCGCGCACGGACGAGGCGATGAAGGTGGAAGTGGAAGGCGCCGAAGCATGGGTTTCCGCCACCGTCAGCAATGCCGCCAAATGCGTGCGCTGCTGGCACCGCCGCGACGACGTCGGCAGCCACGCCGAGCATCCCGAGCTGTGCGGCCGCTGCGTCAGCAACGTCGAAGGGCCCGGCGAGGATCGTCGCTGGTTCTGAACCACGTTTTGTGGATTGCAGGAGCGGCGGGCGGTGCCCGCCCTACGACGGAGCGGTAGGGCGGGCACCGCCCGCCGGCTCTTCCCGCGCCGAACGCCGAAACTTCTCATTGCCGAGCCTGTTCCATGAATCCCAAACCCAACGCACTCCCCTGGCTGTGGCTGTCCGTCACCGTCATCGCGCTCGACCAGTTGAGCAAGTGGTGGGCGATCCGCGCCCTGCAGCCGATGGGCCTGCCGCATGAAGTGATCCCGGGCTTCCTGAACTGGACGCTGGCGTTCAACACCGGTGCCGCGTTCAGCTTCCTTGCCGATGGCGCGGGCTGGCAGCGCTGGTTCTTCGTGGTGTTGGCGGTGGCGATCAGCGCGGTGCTGGTGGCCTGGCTGGGGCGCACGCCGCGGCGCGACTGGCGCACCGCCTTGCCGCTGGCCTTCATCATCGGCGGCGCGCTGGGCAACCTAGTCGATCGTCTGCATGCGGCCCAGGTCACCGACTTCATCCACGTGTACTTCCGCCAGTGGAACTACCCGGTGTTCAACCTCGCCGACTGCGCCATCACCGTGGGTGCGGTCATGCTGGTCGTATTCGGATTGTTTGCCGGCAAGCCCGCGGACAGCGTGTGATAATAGGCTTTCGGTAGGAGCCTGCTTGCGGGCGATGCCTTTTCCCGCGACGCCAGGAACAAAAGCATCGCCCGCAAGCGGGCTCCTACGGGACTCTGAATCGAGGTCGTCTTGGACATCCTGCTCGCCAACCCCCGCGGCTTCTGTGCCGGCGTGGATCGCGCCATCGCCATCGTCGAACGCGCACTGGAATCCTACGGCGCGCCGATCTACGTGCGGCACGAAGTGGTGCACAACCGTTACGTGGTCGACAAGCTGCGCGCCGACGGTGCGGTGTTCGTGGAGGAGCTGCACGAGGTGCCCGACGGCGCCACCGTGATCTTCAGCGCGCATGGCGTGTCGCAGGCGGTGCGCGAGGAGGCTGCACAGCGGCAGCTGAAGGTGTTCGACGCCACCTGTCCGCTGGTGACCAAGGTGCACATGGAGGTGGCGCGACTGGGCCGGATCGGCCGCAGCGTGGTGCTGATCGGCCACGCCGGCCACCCGGAGGTCGAGGGCACGATGGGGCAGTGGAACCCGGCCAACCCCGGGCAGATCCTGCTGGTGGAGTCGCTGGAGGATGTCGCCACGCTGGTGCCGAAATTCCCGCACGCGCTGTCCTACGTCACCCAGACCACACTGTCGGTGGACGACACCAAGGCGATCATCGAGGCCCTGCGCGCGAAATTCCCGAGCATCGAGGGGCCGCGCAAGGACGACATCTGCTACGCCACGCAGAACCGCCAGGACGCCGTGCGCAGGCTCGCCGACTCGGTGGACCTGATGCTGGTGGTCGGCTCGGTCAACAGCTCCAACTCCAACCGCCTGCGCGAGCTGGCCGCGAAACAGGGTGTGCCCTCCTACCTGATCGACGGCGCCGAACACATCGAGCGCCACTGGCTCGATGGCGTGCAACGCATCGGCCTGACCGCCGGCGCCTCCGCGCCGGAGAAACTGGTGCGCGACGTGATCGCCCGCCTGCAGTCGTGGGGCGCGGGCGCGGTGCGCGAACTGGACGGTGAGCCGGAGAGCATCACCTTCGCCCTGCCCAAGGAGCTGCGCGTGGTCGGCACCAGCGGTTCGGCCAGCTTCTGACGCCGTCACCGCAGGACATCCGGTTGTCGCGATGAGTGCCGGCGAACCAATGCGAGTGGGAGCGCACCCTGTGCGCTCCTACAAAAACAAGGCAAGGGCGTAGGGCGGGCACTGCCCGCCGCTTCGCCGCGAACACGCAAGGGTCGGCGGGCAGTGCCCGCCCTACGCGGTTGCGCGGCAACCGCGGGCACCGTAAAATCCACGGCTCTTTGCCGGAATAGCTCAGTTGGTAGAGCGGCGCATTCGTAATGCGTAGGTCGTAGGTTCGATTCCTATTTCCGGCACCAGACACGGCACACGCAAGCGGCTCGATCTCCGGATCGGGCCGCTTGCTTTTGCGGCCGTGAAACCCGGCGCAGGCACGGTCGCGGATGTCCGTCCGTGGGGCGGCGCCGGGCCCCTCGACGGTCAACTCTCGACCAGCGACCACGCCACCGTGCTCCCCGCGCGCATCGGCACGCAGGTGGCGTCGCCCAGAGCGAGCTCGGTCGGTACGGTCCAGGGCTTGCGTTCCAGCAGCAGGCGCTCCTGGTTGCGCGGGAGGCGATAGAAATCCGGGCCGTGGAAGCTGGCGAAGGCTTCCAGTCGGTCGAGTTTGCCGGCCTGGTCGAACGCTTCGGCGTACAGCTCGATCGCGGCGTGCGCGCTGTACACGCCGGCGCAGCCGCAGGCTGATTCCTTGGCGTGGCGCGGGTGCGGCGCGCTGTCGGTGCCGAGGAAGAATCGTGGATTGCCGCTGGTCGCCGCCTTCACCAGGGCGGCGCGGTGGACCTCGCGTTTCAGGATCGGCAGGCAATAGTGGTGCGGGTTGAGGCCGCCGGCGAACAGCGCGTTGCGGTTGAGCAGCAGGTGGTGCGCGGTGATCGTGGCCGCCAGGTTGGCCGGGGCGGCGGCGACGTACTCGGCCGCGTCGCGCGTGGTGATGTGTTCCAGCACCATGCGCAGGGCAGGGAAGCGTGCGCGCAGCGGCATCAGGTGGCGTTCGATGAACACGCGCTCGCGGTCGAAGATGTCGATCGCGGGGTCGGTCACCTCGCCATGCAGCAGCAGCGGCAGGTCGTGGCGCTGCATCGCTTCCAGCACGCTGTTGACGTGCTCCAGATCGCGCACGCCATCCTGTGAATTGGTGGTCGCGCCGGCAGGGTAGTACTTCACCGCGAACACGCTGCCGCTCGCCTTTGCCCGCTCGATCTCCTGCACCGGCGTGGCCTCGGTGAGGTACAGCGTCATCAGTGGCTGGAAGTGGGCGCCGGGCGGCAGGCTGGCGAGGATGCGGCGGCGGTAGTCCTCCGCCTGCGCTACGTTGGTCACCGGCGGCTTGAGGTTGGGCATCACGATGGCGCGGCCGAACCGGCGCGCGGTGTGGCCGACCACCGAGGCCAGCGTGGCGCCGTCGCGCAGATGCACGTGCCAGTCGTCGGGACGGCAGATGTCGAGGCGGTCGGCGGTCATCGGCGGGGTTCCGTGGCGCGGCGTGCGGGCGGAGTGGCGGGGCGGGTGTGGCGAAGAGGCATGCGGATTGTCCAGAAGGTTTGCGGCAGTGAGTTGGACCGCTGGCCATTATCGCCCGCCAGCGCATTGAAGCCTCCCCCTTTGGTCGCTGGCGAGAGAAGGGCGAGAAAAGCCCCTCTCCCTGCGGGAGAGGGGTTGGGGTGAGGGTTCGGGGTCGAGGCGTGGCTGCAGGTTTCTCCCCGCACCCTCATCCGGCCCTTCGGGCCACCTTCTCACCCGCAAGGGGACTCCCTGCGGTCGCCGAGGGGAGAAGGGCTTTAAAGGCTCCTCTCGCCGCGTGATCGGGTTCACCCTTTCCGACAACGACCGCACCGCTCATCGGCCAATTCCTACCGCCGGTCGGCTGGGGGCTGGCCGCGCCTCGCGCGATGGGTACATTGCACTCAGGGGTATCAGGGAGAATTCCATGCAAGTCCTGTCGCGTCAGCGAGGCATCTCGTTGATCGAGGTGATGATGGCCGTGCTGATCTTCAGCATCGGCCTGATCGGCCTGGCCAGCCTGATGGTGATGGCCACGCGCTCCAACCACGCCGCTTACGTGCGCACCCAGGTGGTATTCCTCGCCAACAGCATGGCGGCGCGGATGAGTGCCAACCCGATCGGCGTGTGGAACGGCAACTACAACAGCACCACCTATCCGGTCTCCTCCAGCTCGATCGGCTGCGGCTCCGGCTCGGCCTGCGATGCAGCGGAGCTGGCCACCCACGACCAGCGCCTGTGGAGCAGCCAGTTGAAGACCTTCCTGCCCGGCCCGTCGGCCAGCATCGACTGCGGCGGTGTGGGTACCGCCGGCTACGACCCCACCTCGCAGCTGGCCATGCAGCCGCCTTATGGCGGCAGCTGCAAGATGAAAATCACCTGGAACGAGCAGGGCACCGGTGACCAAACCAAGCGTGCCAGCGAGCCACAGTCCTTCTCGTGGGAGTTCCAGCCATGAGCGCGTTCCGCATGCTGCCTCGCCATTCGCGCGGCTTCACCTTGATCGAACTTATGGTGGCGATGGTGCTGGGCCTGCTGGTGGCCGCCGGCATCGTCACCGTGTTCGCCTCCACCTCGAGCAGCAACAAGGCGCAGAACCAGCTGGCGCAGTTGCAGGAGGCGGGGCGCTTCGCAGTGACCCGCATGGGCACCGACCTGCGGATGGCCAACGGACAGTACTGCACCAACACCGGCGGCGTGGCCAAGATCGGCACGGGCGGCAATGCGCTCGATCACATCCGCGCGCCCAAGGTCTACGCCAAGAACCTGATCGGTGCCGCTGGCGCGGTCAGTGGCGCGTTCGGCGACGTCACCACCGCCTGGGGCGCCGGTTCGTATCCGGCTGCACCCGCGGCGCCGTACACGATGCCGTCGTTCCTGTTCATGCGTGGCTACGAGTGCACGCTCACCGCCTGCACGCCGGTCGATCCGAACACCAGCATCAGCACCATCCCGGCGATGGGTACCGCGATCAACAATCGGGTCAAGGGCGCCGACGTGCTCACCGTGCGTTACGTCAACCCTGCCGCCGGCTGGGCCATCGTCCCGGCGGGCGTCACCGGCAGCACCTTGGCCACCAGCAGCAGCGCGGCCACCATCACCTCGATCACGCTGGTCCAGCGTACCGGCGAACCGCCGGTGAGCAATGCCGCCAACGGCGACCTGTTCATGCTGGCGGACTGCTCCAACGCGCAGATCTTCCCGGCCACCGCCAGCAGCGTCGGCGTGATCACCCCCTTGGCCAACACCACCGATGGCTTCGGCACCGGCGCGGCCAACCTGCCGACCGCGCAGGAGCCGGAGTCGGCGCCCAAGGTGTTCGACGTCAACCGTGATTTCCAGACCGTCACGTATTACCTCAAGCTGGTCAGCGTCAACAATGACGGCAACGCACCGTTCACCGGTGCACTGATTCGAAGGGTCAACGGCGGTACGGCCGGCCGCGGCGGCTCGGAGGATGAGCTGGTGCGAGGCGTCGAGCGGCTGGATTTCCGCTACGGCGTGCAGGACAACACCGGCAAGACCAGCTTCCTCACTGCCGCCCAGGTCGACGCCGCCCCCGCGGCAAGTTGCCCACCGGCCGAGTTGAATGCGATCACCGCCACCGGTTGCCTGTGGCGCAGCATCAAGAGCATCGAGGTCAGCCTGCTGATGGACGGCCAGACGCCGCTGTACACGCTCACCGGCAACCAGCTGAATTACCGCTACAGCGCCGACGCAAACACCGGCCTGCTGCCGCCGTCCGGTCATGCCATCAGACCCAGCGACCAGGGCTTCCCCGACCAGTTGCTGCGGCGCGAGTTCAGCGTGCTGGTGCCCGTGCGCAACTACAACCCGTGATGAAAGCGGCGGCGCCCACCGGTGCTGCCGCATGATGTTTTCCTGGAGCCAAGTCATGGCGATGCCGAACAAACCACGATCAATGCGAACCGGCCTGCACGCCCAGCGTGGCGCGGTGCTGGTGGTGGCGCTGATCTTCCTGATTCTGCTGACCATCCTGGCGATCAGCGCCTCCGGCCGCTCGCTGTTGCAGGAGCGCATGGCCGGCGGCCTGCACAACGCGCAGCAGGCGGACATGAGCGCGCTCACCGCGCTGCGCGGGGCCGAGTGGAAGCTGTGGACCAGCACCACCAACGTCACTGCCCATCTCAATTGCGGCACCGGCATCTTCACCGACTGCTACGTCTACGACCCGGCCAACCCGATCGCCAACGTGGTCGACTTCCGCACCAAGCAGGGCTGGGTCACGGCAGGCTCCACCGAGTACAAGGGCTACGGCGGTTCGGTCGACTACACCGGCGCCACGACGGGCGATCTCGCGCAGAACCCGCGCTACATCATCGAGGACCTTGGCGTGGAGCTGCCGCCGGGGGTCAGCGGCGGCCTGCATGAATCCGGGGCCACCGGCAGTTCCGGCACCGGCACCGCCAGTTCCAGTCGGCACATTTATCGCATCACCGCGCGCGCCACGGGCGGCAGCGCCAACACCGTGCGCGTGATGGAAAGCACCTTCGCGGCCAAGAGCAACTGAGTCGGAGTATTCAAGCCATGTCTAGTCGTCGGTTTCTTCCCGGACGCATGTCGTCGGCGCTGATGGGCGCCGTGCTCACCGCCGTGGGTGGCCTTTCCGCACCGGCCCCGGTGCCCGCGACGCTGTCGGTGATGGCGCTGGTCGCCGCCGGCAGCAGCTTCGTTTCCGCACCCGCTTCCGCGGCCACGGCGGTGACGAGCGGCATCGTGGAGCTCAGCCCCACGCCGCCCAACGTGACCCAGGCGGTGCCGCCGAACATCGTGGTGACGTTCGATGATTCGGGGTCGATGGCCAGCAACTACATGGGCGACAACCGGCCGTTCGATGGTGGCAGCTGGAGCGGGCCGTGGCGCTGCGCCGGCGTGATCGATCCGCGCATCACGTCCAGCAGCGACGTCCGTTCCAAGGCCATGAACGGTGTGTACTACAACCCGAACGTCGTGTATTCGCCGCCAGTGAAGGCAAACGGATCGTTGTTCCCGAATGCGGACAAGACGTTGGCTGCGGTGTGGCTGGACGGCGTTGGCGTCAACCGACCGTATTCGCCGGTCACGGCCGACACTTACTCCAGCTATCGCAACAATCCCAATGGCACGACCGATCCCACCGGCCTGACTGATCTGACCGGCACGATCAATTACAAGACCAATACCATTATCTTCGTCAAGTTCGGCGACAGTACTGCTTGTCCTGCAAATGCCGACGCGGGTTCCTGTCAGGTGACGAATTCGGCCACCAGTTCCGGCGGCACCAACCGTTTCTGGATAAGCAACTACACCACCTCGGGCAGCGGTATCGGAGCGGTCTATTCGGGCAGCAGCCTGAAAACCCGACTCAGCAGTGGTGGGGGTTACGACCGGATAGACGGCGACAAGACCAGCGCCACGGCAACTTTCGCGAAATGGACGGTCACCACGACTGATACCTCGAGCGTCGTCAGCGACAATCGCTGGAAGTGCGGTTATGGCAGCTCGCCGATGGACGGCAGCAGCGCTGACTCCGATGGCAACACCTATCCGAACGGCGGCCCGTACTACTACCGCTACAAGTCCACGGCGCCCACCATCACGGTCGATACTTTCGGCAACCCGGACAGCGCCGGTCGCGGCAACCTCTACAGCAGCGCCAACTGGGAGGCCGTGGCCGTCCCCAACACGACCGTCACCATCAATGGTCAGTCGGTCAACCAGTGGCAGAACTTCGCCAATTGGTATGCGTACTACCGCACGCGCAACCTGATGACGAAAACCGCGCTGTCGCGCGTATTCGGCTCGCTCGGTGCAACCACGGCCACCGGCGGCTTCGGCAACAGCATTCGCGCCGCGTGGCAGAACATCAACGATGGCACGTTCAAGCTGCCCAGCAGCGCGATCATCACCAGCTTGATCGATGCGTCCGGATGCGATGCGAGTTCGACGACAACCTCCAGTCCTTCGGCCATCCAGCAATCCGGCGCGATCAAGACTCCGCCCGATTGCTACCGCAGCGCATTCTTCAACTGGATGTTCCAGACCGACGCCAGCGGCGGTACGCCCAACCGCGCTTCGACCATTCGCGCCGGCAAGTTCTTCCAGCGTGGCAATGGCAATACCGGCGGCACCGGCAACCTCCAGGATCCGTACTGGGATCCGCCCAAGACCAGCGGAGCCGACGGCCTGGAGCTGGTGTGCCGGCAGAACTACCACATGCTGGTGACTGACGGTTACTGGAACGAGGGCGATCCAACTCTGCCCACCCCGTTCCAGACGTCGCAGTCGGCCGTCTCGGGCAATTTGCCTGACGGCACCGCCTATCCTGCCAATACCGCCGAGTCTCGCGTGTACTGGGACGTGCAGGGCAGCGTCTACACCTCATCGCTGGCCAATATCGCGTTCAACTACTGGGCGACCAATTTGCGCCCCGACCTGTACAAGCCATCCCAGGGCAAGATCGTGCCGCCGTACATGCCCGACACCACCACGGGCGTGGTCACCGGCGCCACCTCGCCGGCCCTGGAGAAGTATTTCAACCCGAAGAACGATCCCGCCAACTGGCCGCACCTGGTGCAGTACATGGTGACCCTGGGCGTACCCGGCAACCTGACCCATTCGACCGACGCCGACTGCACGGATGCCAACAACGATCTATGCCGTTTGCGGCGCGGGCAGACCAACTCCAGCGGAAGTACGGGTTGGCCGCGGCCGATCAACAACGATCCTGCAGCGATCGACGACACCTGGCACGCCGCCGTCAACAGCCGCGGCGCCTACTTCAACGCGGCCAACCCGCAGAACCTGGTCGACCAGCTGACCAACATCCTGACCAACATCAGCGCACGCAACGTGCCGGCGACCACCAGTGCGCTGAACACCAGCGTGCTGGTGCAGGGTGCGATCGGCTTCACCTCGGGCTACAGTTCCGGCGACTGGACGGGTGTATTCCAGGCCATCACGGCGAACGTCGACGGCACCGTGGCGGGCCTGCAGTGGGATGCGGGCGTGATCCTCACTGACGCGACGAAAACGCCGCCGGCCAACCGGCAGATCCTCAGCGCCAAGGAGAAGGCGGATGGGTCGTTCGATGGCGGCACCGCTTTTCGCACCTTCACCGGCCTGGACAACCTGACCGCCAGCACGGGCAGCAGCTATCTGAGCGCGCAGGCCCTGCTCAGCGGCCTGCCGGCCAGCACCGGCAGCACGGACACGGGCCAGGCCCGGCTGGATTACCTGCGCGGTTCGAGGGCGCTGGAGAGCACTGTCTACCGCACGCGCAGCAGCCTGCTCGGCGCCATCATCAACTCGCAGGCCCTGTACGTGGGGGCGCCGTCCAGCGGCTACCACAGCGGCTGGCCGGCGGGCTCGCCCGAGGCCACCGCGATGGCCAACGACAACACCACCTGCGTCGTGACGGCGCCCACCCTGACCACCTGCCACAGCTACGAGGCATTCGCCAAGATCTACCAGGATCGCACGCCCGCAGTGTACGTGGGTGCCAACGACGGCATGTTGCACGCGTTCAACGCCAAGATGGTGCTGGACTCGTCGACGCCACCGGTGGCGGTGCCTGACGCCGACGCGGGCAAGGAGATATTCGCCTACGTGCCGCGCACGGTGTATCCGAACCTGGGCAATCTCACGGCCAGAACCAATTTCAAGTTTGCGCCGACCGTCGATGCCACTCCGGTGACGCGTGACGTGTTCTTTGGCGCCGATACCTCCACCCCGGCCGTGACCACCAAGGGCTGGCATACGTTGCTGGTGGGCGGCTTGCGCCTGGGCGGCCGCGGCGTCTATGCGCTGGACATCACCAATCCCGCCGACGTCACCGAGGCGAATGCCGGGCAGAAGGTTCTGTGGGAGTTCAATGCCGATACGCCGGCGGTGAGCGGCGTGGGCGATCCGGCCGACCTGGGCTACACCTTCGGCCAGCCCAACATCGGCCGCCTGGCCAATGGCAAATGGGTGGTGCTGGTGCCGGGTGGCTATTTCCCCGACTGCAGCAAATCCGATCGTCCCGCGAACTGCGTGACGCTGGCGGCCGCCTCCAAGGGCTACAGCGCGCTGTTCGTGCTGGATGCGCAGACCGGCGCGATGATCCGCGAACTGAAGACGCTGACCACGATCAGCGGTGTCACCAGCGGTGGGTTGTCGTCGGTAGTACTGGGCGACTACAACAACGACCAGATCGACGACGTGGCGTTTGCCGGCGACCTCAACGGCAACCTGTGGCGCTTCGACCTGACCGATCCCAACCCGGCCAACTGGCAGGCGCATGTGACGCTGGCGTTCAAGCCCGCCGTGCAGGGCGACCAGCCGATCACGGTAATGCCGCGACTGTTCCCCGATCCGGCCACCAACCGCTTCATCGTGGTGTTCGGCACCGGCAAGTACCTGGGTGCGGACGACAACACCAGCAACAGCGCCAAGACCCAGTCGATCTACGGCATCCGCGACAAGCTCGACACCAGCGGCAACCCGATCACGGCGGTCAAGGCCGACCTGCAGCAGCAGACGCTGTACGAGGCGCAGTCCGCCAACGGGCTCAACACGCTGCGCGGCCTGACCGACAATTCGCTGACCCTGGCGCAGAACGGGTGGTACATCGACCTGAATCTGTCCACCGCCCCGGGCGAGCGCATGGTGGTCACCGCCGGTGCGTTGTTCAACACCAACCGTGCCATCATCACCACTCTTATCCCGGGCAGCCAGGACCCCTGCAGCGCCACCATCGGCGGTGCGCTGATGGTGCTCAACGCGGCCACCGGTGGCGCGGGTGGCGGCCTGTCCAGCCCGTCCGGTCCGACCGGTGGCTGGAACACAGGGGTAAGTACCGTGGGCGGCCTGGTCAACAATCCGCCTACCGGTGGCTCGGTGCCGGTGGCGTCGGTGATCGGCGGCGGCAAGCTGCTGATCCCTGGCCTGGAGCTGCAGGGCGGCGGCAACCTCAACATCGATGACGCGATCTGGCGTCGACGCTCATGGCGGGAGTTGAACAATGACCTGTGACGGCAAGCCAAGGGGAATGGCGATGGGGCGCATGCGCGGCTTCACCCTGCTCGAACTGATGATCGTGGTAGTGATCATCGCGGTGCTCGCCGCCGTGGCGATCCCGACCTACGGGCGCTACGCGTTCCGCGCGCATCGGGCGGACGGGCAGGAGCTGCTGCTGCGCGTGGCCACGGCGCAGGAGCGCTACTACGCCACGGCCAATGCCTATGGCGGCCTCACGGACATCGGCTTCGATAATCCGGCGATCTCCGAGAAGGGCTTTTACTCGGTGACGGTGGTAGCCAGCTCCTCGTCGCAAGCCTTCGTGGCCACCGCCACGCCGGTCGGCGGGCAGGCCAACGACGTGTGCGGGCCGCTGACGATCGACAACGCGGGCGTGAAGAGGCCCGACCCGGCGTCGGCCTCCTCCAACAGCAACGGCAGCTGCTGGTGATCGCCATGAATGCCATGCCCAACCGCGCGCGCGGCTTCAGCCTGCTGGAGCTGATGATCACGATTACCGTGATGGCGATCCTGCTGGCGATCGCCGTGCCCAGTTTCCGTGACGTGATCCATCGCAACCAGGTCAGCTCGGCCAGCAACGCCTTGCTGGCCAGCGTGAACTACGCGCGCAGCGAAGCGATCACCCGCGGCCAACTGGTGTCGATGTGCCCGGGCGACAAGACCTCGGGCTGCACCTCGGGCGGCACGGTGTACGACCAGGGCTGGATCGTCTACACCTACCCGGCCGGCGCGGCCTCGGCCAACAAGGCCTACGCAGCAGCCAGCTCGATCCTGCTGCGCGCCACCGATCCGCAGACCAACGTGTCGATCCAGGCCAAGAGCGGCACCATCGTCACCTTCGGCCAACAGGGCCAGCTCAAGCCGAGCACGCCACTGGTGTTCGCCACCTGCTACCGCAGCGGCAGCAGCGGTGCCGGCACCATCACCGCCAAGGTGCCCGGCGTCCAGCTCGATGTGAACGGCTCGGGCAGCGTCACCACGAAATCGCTGACGACCGGGAGTTGCACGCCGAGCTGAGCCGGCCCAGGCATTGAACATGGCGCCGTCGCGGATTCCGCGCCGGCGCTTTTTTTTGACACGAGTGTCATCGAAGTCCCTGCGGCCGAGGCTCATCTCCAACAGTCCTGCGGTTCACGCTCAAGGCGATTGGCAGCGAGCGGTGTCGAGTTGCGAGGCGGCGAGGCGCTCACGTAGATCGCCTGGCGCGCGAGATGGCGGTGTAAACCAATTCGCGCGTGAGGATGCGGTTGTCTTCGTCGGGCGGCAATTCAGGCGGATGGGAACGCCTTCGATTCTGCATTTTGCGCGGGAAAACGCCCCTTCTCCGGGGCGTGTTCGGTCCCTGCGCCCTCCCGGGCTTTATGCCACGGCTTGCAGGCGCTGCACGGTCGGCTGCTTCCGTTGCTCGGCCAGCGACAGCTCGTAGTTGGCCTGCAGCGTCATCCAGAACCGGGCGGTACTCACGCCGGCGCGCTCCAGCCTGATCGCCAGATCCGGGCTGATCCCGGCACGGCCGTTGATGACGCGCGACAACGTGGTGCGGGACATCCCGAGCCGGTGTGCGGCATCAGTGACTTCGATGCCGAGCGGCAGCAGCACGTCTTCGCGCAGAAGCTCTCCGGGGTGCGGGTGATTCTTCATCATGGCCATGACCTCTTTCAGTGGTAGTCCTGATAGTCGACCAGCTCCACGTCGGTGCCGACAAACCGGAACGTGACACGCCAGTTGCCATTGACCCACACGGACCAGTGGCCTTTCAGTGCCCCTTTGAGTGGATGGAGTTTGTAACCAGGCTGGTTCAGTTCAGCCTGTGACGTGGCTGCGTCGAGCGCCGCCAGAATGCGACCGAGCTTGGGAACGTGCGCAGCCTGCACTCCACGAGCAGAACCTGTCCGGTACAGGGTTTCAAGTCCCTTGTGGCGGAAGCCGATTATCATGGCTCAAGTGTAGCGTGTGGCGATACACGCTGCAATGAAGGTCACATTCTTTACGGCGAACGGATGGCAGCATGCTCCGCCCTCCAGGTGCGTTTCCTGCCTTCGCGGGAATGACGGTGGGGAAGGATCGATGGTCGGGGCGACAACGGGATGACGAAGGGGCGGCAAGGAGGCTGCAAAGGGGGAGTGGCGGCAGGGAAGGGCCGCCGTGTGGCGGTCAGCCGGCGAGGTGCGCGGGGTCGTCGCGATCGCCGCCATCCTGCGCCAACCGCTCGGCCAGGCCGGAGTGGCGGCGGGTACGGCGCGCCACCGCGTCAGCGATGATCGCTTCGCTGCCGAGCAGGCTGAACCAGCGGCGGGCGCGGGTGATGCCGGTGTAGAGCAGTTCGCGGGTCAGCACCGGGTTCATGGCTGCAGGCAGCACCAGGGCGGCATGCTCGAACTCGGAGCCTTGTGATTTGTGCACGGTGAGCGCGTAGGCCGTTTCCACTTCGGGCAGGCGCGAGGGAGCGACCAGACGCAGGCGCGTGCCGCCGCCTGCTGCCGCGGCGAGGAAGGCCACCGCCAGCCGGCTGCCGCCACCGGCGACAGGCAGCCGCAGGCACAGCCCGATGTCGCCGTTCATCAGGCCCAGCGCGTAGTCGTTGCGGGTGACCATCACCGGGCGACCTTCGTACCAGCCGCTGCTGGCGTCGATCAATCCCTGCGCGTGCAGCGCTTCGGCGACGAGCTGGTTGAGCTTGTCCACACCATGCGGTCCGTGGCGCAGCGCGCACAGCAACTGAAATCGATTGAACGCCTGCAGGGCGCTGGTGGCCCAGTCCGCGTGGGCGTCGTCACCGGCGTCGGTGGCCGGGCGGCAGGAGTGCAAGGTATCGAGGTAGTGGCGGTAGCCGCAGGCGCCGCCGGGCGCCGCGGTGCCATGGATGACGAGCGCTTGCAGCGTGCCGACGTCGGCAGCGGGCAGCCAGGCGAGGTCGTCGCAAGGTGCGCCCAGCAGCGCCAATGTGGCGGCCGCATCACCCATGTTCACGTCCTGTGCCAGCCGGCCGATGCCGCTGGCGGCGCTGAAGCGATGGCTCACGCGCAGCATGGCGATGTGTTGATCCAGCGGCTGTGCATCGGCCTGCACGAAGTCGCCGATGTCGTCGCCGCTGGTGGCCGCGATCCACCGTGCGGTGGTGGCATCGTAATGACCACCGTCGGCACGCCGGCACAGGTCGCCCAGTACCGCGCCGGCCTCCACCGAGGCGAGCTGGTCCTTGTCGCCCAGCAGGATCAGCCGCGCCGACGCGGGCAGCGCGTCGAGCACGGCGGCCATCATGTCCAGGTCAATCATCGACGCCTCGTCGATCACGAGTACGTCCAGCGGCAGCGGGTTGGTGCGGTCGTGGCGGAAGCGCCGGGTATCGGGGCGGGCGCCCAGCAGGCGATGCAAGGTGGCCACCTCGGCGGGCACGGTGGCGCGCACGGCGTCGTCCACATCCAGTCGGGCGAGCTGAGCGCTGATCGATGCATTGAGCCGCGCCGCCGCCTTGCCGGTGGGTGCGGCGAGGCGGATGCGCAGCGCCGGCGCCTGTGCGCGCCATTGCAGGGTCTGCAGCAGCCCGAGCAGGCGCACCACGGTGGTGGTCTTGCCGGTACCGGGGCCACCGGTGATCACGCCGAAGCCGCTGCGCGCGGCCAGCGCACAGGCGATGCGCGGCCAGTCGAGTGTGTCGCCGGCAGCGGTCGGGAACAGTCGCGCCAGTTCCTCGGCCAGGTACGGCGAGGGCGGTTCCGCGCGCGCCACGCGGTCCAGGATGCCCTTCGCCACCTCGCGCTCGTGGTTCCAGTAACGGCGCAGGTAGAGTCGCCCGCCGTCGAGGACCAGCGGCGCACTGGCCGGTTCGCCACCGTCGCCGGCGGCGAGCAGCGAAGACGCGGGCGGGTCGTCGCGCAGCGTGTCGGCCAGTGCACGCCAGTCATCGGGCCAGTCCTGTTCGTTGGCCAGCGCGTCGAGTCCGGCGAGGTCGAGGCAGAGATGACCGTCGGCCAGTTGCCGGCTGAGCACCGCGGCCAGCCAGGCGAGTGCGGGTGCGATGTTCGGTTCCCGTTCGATCAGGAAGCGCGCGAAGGCCACGTCCAGCGGGCGCAGGCGCTGCTGTTGCAATGCGTGGTCGAGCAACGAGGAGAGCATGTCATGCCGCATGCGTGGTGCCCCCCGAGGCGAAGAGCTGGTCGAGGGCGTCGACCAGGGCGAACGGCAGCCGTTCGCGATGCACGCCGCGACCGCTGCCATCCACCCCGCGCAGGTAGAGGTAGAGCACGCCGCCCATGTGGGTGTCGTAGTCGTAGTCGGGCAGGCGCGCCCTGAGCTGGCGATGCAGCGCCAGTGTGTAGATGGCGTACTGCAGTTCGTAACGGCTCTGCAGCACCGAGGTGCGCATGGCTTGATCGGTGTACGCGGCGGCGTCCTTGCCGAGGTAGTTGGATTTGTAGTCGGCCACGTACCAGCGGCCCTCATGCTCGAACACCAGGTCGATGAAGCCCTTGAGCATGCCGTTGACGAGGTTGGGCGCCAGTGCGGGACGTGGTGCGCCATCCAGCGTGTGCGCGGTGACGAGGCGATCCAGCGCCTGCGCCTGCACGAGATTGGCCTCGAACCAGAACTCCAGTTCGGCTCGGTAATGCAGCGGATCGGCAAGCGCGGTCAGCGCCATGTGGGTGCCGCCAGGCAGCGGCAATGGCGTGCGCAGCAGCGCGGGCAGCCAGGCGGTGAGCGGTTCGATCCAGTGCTTCCAGCCGCGTGCCTGGCAGCGGCGGGCGAGGGTGTCGCGCAGCAGCGGCGACGGTGCGGCGGCGCGGGCGAAACCTTCCTCGGCGCAGTGCTCCAGCAGCTCGTGCAGGAACGTGCCGGGCGCGGCGCCACGCTCGAAGCCGTGAATGCCCGGCGCGGATGCGGAGGCCTCGATGTCGGCTTCCGTCTGCACGGCTTCGGCCAGCGTGGCCTGGCTCGCGGTTTCCGGTGCGGCGTGCGGTGCGGTTTCGTCGTGCCGGGCCAGTGCGCTGTAGCTGGCGATCCACCACGGCGTGTGCGCGGGCAGCGTGCACTGGCGCGCGGGGCGTGGCTGGCTGGTGTTGTCCTCGGGCTGGTAGCGCCGGGTTCCCGCGGCTTCGGGAAGGGTGACGAGCTGGATGGCGGACTGGCCCCGGGTCAGCGTTTGCAGCGTGGGCATCAGCTCGCCGGCCTCGATGATGTTGCCGCCGGCCAGCACGTAGCCGAAGGCGGATTTGTGCAGGCCGGAATCCTTCTTTGCGCCGTCCTTGAGGCAGCCCACGCCCAGCCAGCACAGATAGCGGCCGCGGGTGAGTGCGACGTAGAGCAGGCGCAGGTCTTCCTGCAGGCGCGCGATCTCGGCGGCTTGCCAGGCGTCATTGCCGGGGCGCAGGTCGAAGTGCGCCACGGCGTGTTCGTCGTGCCAGAGCAGCGGTTTCCTGCCGTCGGTTTCCCTGTAACCGCAGACAAAGGGCAGCAGCACCACCGGGTACTCCAGGCCCTTGGATTTGTGGATGGTCACCACCTTGATCAGGGCGGCTTCGCTTTCCAGTCGCACGATCTGTTCTTCGGGTGCCTCGCCACCGGCGGGGTTGGCAATCTGCGCGGCGAGGTGGCGGATCAGCGCGTGTTCGCCGTCCAACCCGGTAGCGGCTTGTTGCAGCAGCTCGGCCAGGTGCAGCAGATTGGTGAGCGCACGCTCGCCGCCATCGCGTGCGAGCAGGCGCGCGGGCACGCCGAAGCGGTGCAGCAGTTCGTGCAGCATGGCCAGCACGCCATGGCGTCGCCACAACGCATGCAGCTGGCGGAAGTGCTCGCCGCAGCCTTCCCAATGGGCCTCGTCGGTGTTCAGGCGATCCAGCTCGGCCAGGCTCTGGCCCATCATCGGCGTGGCCAGCGCGGTGCGCATGGCGCGGTCGTTGCCGGGGTTGGCACAGGCGGCGAGCCAGGTTTGCAGCTCCTTGGCCTCGCCGCTGGCGTAGACCGATTGCTTGTCCGAGAGGTACACGTGGGCGAGGCCGCGCGCGTGCAGCGCCGCGCGCATCGCGGCGGCATCGTTCCTGTCACGCACCAGAATGGCGATGTCGCCGGGTCGCAACGGCGTGAGCCGGCCCTCCTCGCCGACGAAGCCGCAGCGGCCTTGCCGCGCGGCGGTGAGCCATTCCACCAGCTGCGCGGCGGCGTGGGCGGCAAGCGTCTCGCGATAGTCGCCGGCGCCGATGGTGGTGGCGGACGTCTGGACGGCCATTTGCATGGCCGGCAGGTCGGCGCCGTCGAGTTGAAACCGATCCTTGCGGCCCCTGGCGTTCACCGCGACGAAGGGAAGCTTTGCGCCGAAGCCGAAGGCGCCCGTGACGCGCCCGTTCGTGGCGTGCTGGTCGGCGAACTCGAAAACGTGGTTGACCGCCTTCACCAGCGCATCGGTGGAGCGGTAGTTGGTGTCCAGCGTCCAGTGCGGGCTGGCGGCCTTGTCGCGCGCGGCGAGATAGGTGTGGATGTCGGCGCCGCGAAAGCCGTAGATCGCCTGCTTGGGGTCGCCGATCAGCAGCAGCGCCTTGCCTTCGGCGCCGTGGAAGACGCGCTGCAAGATGCGCCACTGCAGCGGGTCGGTGTCCTGGAACTCGTCCACCAGCGCCACCGGGTATTGCGTGGCGATCAGGCGCGCGAGGGTATCGCCGGTAGCTCCGCGCAGGGCGGCATCCAGGCGCTTGAGCATGTCGTCGTAGCCGAGCAAGGCCTGCTTGCGGCGGGCCTGGTCCGTACGCTTCGCCACCCGGGGCGCGGCATGCGCGAGCAGCAGTGGCGGCAGCGACGCGGCCTGCCGGCGCGCGGCCAGCAGATGCTCGACCGCCGCAAAGGCGTCATGCGTGGGCGGCTGCTTGCCGGCCATCGTGCGCTCGGCGAAATAGGCCGGCGTGAAGCGCTCCAGCGTGGCGTCGTCGAGCGCGTTGCCCTGTGCCCAATCGAACATGCTGGCGAGATGGCCGGGCAAGCCACGGGCTTGCAGTCGGCGGCCGTCGAACACTTTGGTTTGCGAGGCCACGAGAAGCAGCGCTTCAATGGCATCGGCGTGCTGCAGCCACAGGCTTCGCGCCCGCATCTCGGCGGTGTGCAGGGCCTTGGCCTGCGCGGTCAGCAGGTCGCCGGGATCGCGCAAGGCAATCAGCGGCTGGCCGTCCAATTGCAGACGCTCGACGTGGGGCAGCAGCGGCTTCAGCGCGGCCTGCAGCGCGTCGGGCGTATCCCACGACTGCGCGTACAGCGCGGCAGCTTCGATGCCCAGCGTCAGCACATGGCCGCGCCAGTAGTCGCGCACGGCTTCGGCGAGCAGGTCCGCCTCGTCGGCCACGGCATCTGCGCTGGCCGTCTCGCCACTGGCGAAAGCGTGCTGGGTGAGCATGCGCTGGCACCAGCCGTGAATGGTGAACACGGCGGCCTCGTCCATCCATTGCGCGGCGAGTTCCAGCTGGCGCGCGGCGCGGGCGCGCGGTTCGGCGCCGGGGTATCCGGCGATCAGCTCGCGCAGGAAATCATCCGGCGCGGCCTGGTCGCGGAAGGCGGCGGCAGCTTCGGCCAGGCGCGTGCGGATGCGCTCGCGCAGCTCGGCGGTGGCGGCCTTGGTGAATGTCATCACCAGGATCTGCGCGGGCAGTAGCGGCGCGCCCCCGCCGTGGCCAAGCACCAGGCGCAGGTACAGCGCGGCGATGGTCCAGGTCTTGCCGGTGCCGGCGCTGGCTTCGATCAGCTGGGTGCCGGTCAGCGGCAGGCGCAACGGGTTCAGGGCTTGCGCGGCGCTCATGCGGTTTCTTCCATGACGCATGCGGCGTCCAGCAGGGGGCGGTACAGGTGCAGCCAGCGTTCGAAGCCGGCGTCGTGCAGGGTGGCGAAGTCGGGCCAGCGGCGGGCGAGGGCGGGTTCCTCGTCCACCTCGCCGTGGCCGTGCGGGCCATCGCTGTGGTCGTAGACCCTGCTGGCATGGACGAAGGGATCTTTCTGCTTGTCGGGGTCGGCCCCCTGGTTCGCGGCCTCGACCTGCAGCCAGGCGAAGGCGCTCTTGCGCACGATCGGCAGTGGCGTGGTCATGCCGGTGGCAAAGGCGGCGAGCAGGTCGTCGAGGTGGTGCTTTGCGGTGGCGACGTCCAGCGGCAGCAACTGCACCAGTGCGTCCGGTGCCACGATGCAGGTGGTGGCGGGCAGTGCGTTGGCGTTCGCCAGCAGGTGCGCGACCCAGTGGGCGAGCAGCTTGTCGTGGCGCAGCGCCTTCTTGTCCACGAGCTTGCTGGCCGTGGCGATGAGGCGGGTGAGATTGCCGTGCTCATCCTCGCGCAGGTCGTCCAGGCCGTCTTCCACGATCAGGCCGTGCGCGGTGGCGCGCAGCAGGCAGGTGTTGCCGGTGCGCGGGTAGTGCGCGTCCAGTGCCTGCCAGCGCGTGGCGACGCGCTCGACGGCGGCTTCCATCGGCTCCAGCGTCAGCGCGCCGAAGCTGCCCGGCGGCAGCGCACCTTGCTCGTGCAGGCGTTGCATGGCTGGTGCCACCGCGTCGTGGCCGTCATGGATGGCGGTGCGCAGCAGGGCGTCGGTGAACTGGTGGTTCTCCAGATGATCCAGCGCGAAGGGCTCGTTGTCCGTGTCGACCTCATCGTCGCCGGCAAAGTGCACCCCGAGGCGTTCGGCATAGAACACCTTGGCGGGCGACTTGAGGAAGCGCTGCAGCAGGGCGAGGTTCAACGGCGTTTCGCGCTGCCAGGGCTGGAGCGGGGCGTCGCCGCCGGCCGGTGCGACCTGGCGTGCGCGCTGCCATTCGCCGGCATAGGTGAACAGTCGCGCATCGCTGGCGGTATCGAAATAGCTGGGACTGAAGGCTTGCAGCGGGTACTCGGTGGTGAGGGACAAAAGGGGGTCGGAGTCACTTTTCGTGGCGGCCGACGCTGGCGAGCGGTCATCGGAAAAGTCACTCTGCCCCTCTATTTTCCACCCCGCGGCGAGGTAGTCGCGCAATTGCCCCACCAGCACCGACGGCGGCAGCTCGCTGTTGTCGCGAGCGCTCTTGCCCACCCAGCTCACGTACAGTGCGTCGCGGGCGGCGAGCAGGGCTTCGAGGAAAAGGTAGCGATCGTCTTCGCGGCGGGAGCGGTCACCGGGGCGTGACTGGCCGGGCGTGGCCATCAGGTCGAAATCCGGCGCGTTGGCGCGGCGCGGGTAGGCATCGTCGTTCATGCCGAGCAGGCACACCACGCGGAAGGGAATGGCGCGCATCGGCATCAGGGTGGCAAAGCTCACCGCGCCGCCGAGGAAGCGTTGCGAAAGATGGCTTTCGTCCACCGCGCCCAGCCAGTATTCACGCACGACGGCAAGTGGCAGGGCGTGGCCGAAGCCCGCCTCAAGGCAGGTTTGCTCCCATGTTTCCAGCGCATCGGCCAGACGTTGCAGCAGGATGGCGTCGCCGTCGTCGCGGCCGGCATCGAAGAACGCCGCGAGCAGGCCGCGCAGGCGATCGCCCCACGCCGCGGGCGTGGCCGGGGTGGCGAGCAGGCGGCCGTAGTGGTCGAGCTGATCCAGCAGTTGCACCAGCGGGCCGACCAGGGCGGCGTCCAGGCCGGCCACTTCGCCGTAGGGGGCAATGCCGTCCAGTGATTCGCCATCGCCCACCGCGTAGCCCAGCAGCATGCGGCGCAGACCGAAGCGCCAGCTGTTCTGTTCCTCCGGCGGCAGGCCCAGGTTTTGCTTTTGCGGGCCGTCAAGGCCCCAGCGGATGCCGGTGCCTTCGATCCAGCGGCGCAACACGGGCAGGCCGGCCTCATCCAGCTGAAAACGGCAGCGCAGTGCGGGCGTGTCCAGCAGGTCGAAAATGTCGCCCGCGGCGTAGCGTGATTCGGGCAGGCGCAGCAGTTGTTCCAGCGCCACCAGCAGCGGCGCGGTGCCGCGCGCGGGGCGGTCGGCGATGCTGCAGGGCATGTGGCGCGGGTCGTTCGGCGGCAGGCGGCCGAACACGGCCTGGATGTGCGGTGCGTAGGCGGCGATGTCGGGCACCATCACCATCACGTCGCGCGGCGCCAGCGGCTTGCCCTCGCGCTCGGCCTGCTCGAACCGGGCGAGCAGGTTGTCGTGCAGGATCTCCACTTCGCGCTGCGGGTTGTGCGCAACGTGGAAGCGCAGCGAGTCGTCGCCGGCGATCAGCTGCCGGCGTTGCGCGGGGTGGGCGGGCAGCGGCTCCAGGTCGAGGATCGCCTGCTGCACCTGGTGCAGCAGGGTGTCCGTGCCCGGATCGTCGAACAGGTCGATGTCGCGGCCCAGTGCGGCGAAGCGTGCGCGGTACGCGGCCGGCGCATCGAAGCTGTCCAGCAGGCGGATGTAGTCACGGCCCTGCTTGCCCCAGGCGGCCAGCAGCGGGTTGGCGTGCTGGTGCAGGTCTTCGAAGCGCGGTTCGGGCGGCAGGCCGGGCTTGCCGGCGTGGCGGCGCTGCGCCGCCTTGAGCAGCTCGCGATCCTCGATGATGTCGGCCCAGTAGTGGCGACACGGGTTGGCCACCACCAGCAGTACCTGGCTGAAACGGGCCAGCGCGGTGAGCGCCTCCAGGGTCTGCTGCGGCAGGGAGGAGATGCCGAACACCACGATGCGCCGCGGCAGCGCCGCCGGCCGTTCGGCTGCGGTGGCGAGGCGCTCGACGAAGCTGCGATGCACGGCGGCGCGATGCTGCCGGCGTTCGGCGGGACCGACGTCGTCCAGCAGCAGGCGCCACAATCGCGGTTGCCAGCGATGGCTGGCCTCGATGGATGTGCGCCGGCCACGCAGGTCGTCGCGCAGCACGTCGTCGCCGTGTTCCCAGTCGTCCAGCCAGTCCGCGCGATAGACCTGGTACTGGTCGAACAGGTCGGCAACCTGGGCGGCGAGCTGGTACTGGCGCAAGCCGTCGGCTTCGGCGTGCCCGGCCAGCAGGTAATCGCGCAACGGGCCGAAGTCGGGGTCGTCCACGTGCTGCGGAATCAGCCGCAGCAGCCGCCAGGTCAGCCGCGACTTGTCGAACGGCGAGGTGGAGGCCACTGCCTCGCGGCCCAGCACCGCGCGATAGGCGGTCCACAGGAACCGCCCGGGCAACTGCATGTCGATCGCCGCGCTGATGCCCAGCCCGCCATCCGCCGGTGCGCGGGCCAGCGCCAGCTTCAGCCACTGCGCGATGCCGTTGCTCTGCACCAGCATCAGCTCGTCTTCCAGCGGCCGCAGCGGCGTGCCTGCCAGCCAGGCGGCGAGCAGATCGCGCAGGTCTTCCAGGCGGTTGCCGTGCAGCACCATCAGGCCCGCTTCGATCGAACTCCCGGCAGAGATCGTGGCGGTGCTCACCGGGGGCGTGGCTCGTGTGCGCTCATGCGGCGATTGTCTCCAAGTGGAGCGGCATTGTCGCCCGTCCGGGTCTCGACGCCTGCGACGGGTGGGCCGTGTCGATCCGCGGCACGCTGGTTCGTCGGTGAAGTGAAGCCGGCGCACGGTGATCCGGCCCCACGGGAGACACTTGCGATGCGATGCATGGTGATAGTCAAGGCCACCGCCGAATCGGAAGCCGGCGTGATGCCGAGCCAGGAGTTGCTGGCTGCGATGGGCAAGTTCAACGAGGAGCTGGTCAAGGCCGGCGTGATGCTTGCCGGCGAAGGGTTGGCGCCCAGCGCGCGCGGTGCACGGGTGACGTTCTCCGGCAGGCAGCGCCATGTCGTCGACGGGCCGTTCACCGAGACCAAGGAGCTGGTCGCCGGCTTCTGGCTGTGGCAGGTGAAATCGCTCGACGAGGCGATCGCCTGGGTGCGGCGTTGCCCCAATCCGATGGAGGGCGAGTCGGTGATCGAGATCCGCCCGGTGTTCGAGGCGGAGGATTTCGGCGAGGCGTTCACGCCCGAGCTGCGCGAGCAGGAAGCCCGCCTGCGCGCGCAACTGGGCCACGAGTAGGGCGGGTACCGCCCGCCAGCGCGACGGGCGGCAGCCCCCACCAACGGCGCTTGCGCCCGCCGCGGACCGGTGCTGTGATCGGCGGTCATGAGCATGACCGACACCCATCGCACCATCGACGCGGTCTGGCGCATCGAATCGGCCCGGCTGATCGCCGGCCTCGCGCGGATGCTGCGCGATGTCGGGCTGGCCGAGGAACTGGCGCAGGACGCGCTGGTGACGGCGCTGGAACAGTGGCCGCAAACCGGCGTGCCGGACAACCCCGGCGCCTGGCTGATGACCACCGCCAAGCGCCGTGCCATCGATCGCCTGCGCCGGCACAAGCTGGTCGAACGCAAGCACGAGCAACTTGTGCACGAATGGGATCGCGAACACGAATCCGCCGAGGCCGTCGCCGAACGCACGCTGGACGACCCGTTCGGCGACGATCTGCTGCGGCTGATCTTCACCGCCTGCCACCCGTTGCTCTCGATGGAGGCACGAGTGGCGCTGACCCTGCGCCTGCTCGGCGGGCTGGGCACGGACGAGATCGCGCGCGCCTTCCTGGTGCCGGAGGCAACGATTGCCCAGCGCATCGTGCGGGCCAAGCGCAGCCTGGCCAAGTCGGACGTGGCCTACGAAGTGCCGCGCGGCGACAAGCTGGCTGAGCGGCTGGCCGCCGTGCTCGGGGTGATCTACCTGATCTTCAACGAGGGCTATGCGGCCACCACCGGCGACGACTGGATGCGCCCGGGCCTGTGCGAGGACGCGCTGCGCCTGGGCCGCGTGCTGGCCGGGTTGATGCCGCGCGAGCCGGAGGTGCATGGGCTGGTGGCGTTGATGGAGATCCAGGCCTCGCGCGCCCGCGCGCGCACCGATGCGCGCGGCGAGCCGATCCTGCTGCTCGACCAGGACCGCGCGCTGTGGGATCGCCTGCTGATCGGCCGTGGGCTCGCCGCGCTGGAACAGGCGCGCCGGTTGGGCGGCGAGCTGGGCCCGTACGCCCTGCAGGCGGCGGTGGCGGCCTGCCACGCGCGCGCCGCCACGGCCGCGGAAACCGACTGGTCGCGGATCGCCGCGCTGTACGCCGTGCTGGCCCGGGTCGCGCCCTCGCCGGTGGTGGAGCTCAACCGCGCGGTGGCGGTGGGCATGGCCAGCGGTGCGGCCGAGGGCCTGGCCCTGGTCGATGCGCTGGGCGACGAGCCGAGCCTGCGCCATTACCACCTGCTGCCCGCCGTGCGCGGCGATCTGCTGGCGCGGCTGGGGCGCGGCGAGGAGGCGAGCCGGGAGTTCGAGCGCGCCGCCACGCTGACCCGCAACCGTCGCGAGCAGGCCATGATGCGCGAGCGGGCGCGTGCCTGCCGGTAGCGGCGCTGATCGGCCCGTTCTGACCCAAACGGCATGGATTTCCCCGGCCGCTGTCCGGCGGCATGGCGCGGGAATGCGGGCGATGCCTGCAGGCAAGGGGTTTCCGTGGTGCGGTTGCGGTGGCGTGGAACTTGCTTCTACTGCGCCGTGAACCAGTTTCCGGCGGGCTCTCGGTGGGGCGCAGCGCCTGGCTGCCGCCCGTCTTTCGGCCATCGGCCGGCTGAGCGGGGCGTCGGAGAGGATATTTGGGGGGAATGATCGGCATGGCGGTACAGGGGCAGGATCGGCAGGATGGCGAACTTCGCGAGCGCTTCTACCAGAGCGTGGCGGAGACGCTTACCCTGCTGCACCCGGCCGCCGGCTACGATCGCCGCCGCGCCCTGCTCGAAGTGGCCACCACCGTGGTCAGCACGATGGATCTGCCGCTGGTGTGGATCGGCCGGCGCGAACTGGGCCAATCCACCCTCGAGCTGATCGCCGCCGGCCCCGCCGCGGAGTACGCCAGCGTGTGGCCGGTCAGCGACGATCCGCGCGAACCGGGCGGCCGCGGCCCGGCCGGAGCCGCCTTGCGCGACGGCCGTCCGCAGCTGGCCTCGATCGACTCGCCCGGGGACGCGGACTGGCAGGGCTCGGCCCATGCCTACGGCCTGGACTCGGTCATCGTGGCGGCCGCCGGCACCGCCGACGGTGGCCAGTTGGCACTGGCCGCGTACTCGCGCCGCGGCGGGCCCGCGCTCACCGACGAACTGCTCGACTGGGCGCAGCGCCTGGCCGACGAGCTGGCCCGGTTCTGGGACGACCAGGCGCAACTGGAACGCAACCTGCGGCTGGGCCGTTTCCGCGATGCGCATCGCACGATCCAGCGCGCGCTGCTGGCGCACCCCGAGCCGGCGGCGATCTACATGACGCTGGCCAATGCACTGGTCAAGGACGCCGCGGCCAGTGCGGTGATGGTTTATGTGCCCGAGGGCGAGGTGTTGCGCCGGGAAGTGGGTGCCGGGCCGCTGGTCGAGCGGCTGGCGACGCTGCCCGAACCGCCGCGACAGGTCGACGAACCGCCGATGCCGGTAGCCACCCAGGCGTGGATGGAGGGTGAACCGGTGGTGCGGCTGCGCCCGTCGGCGTGGCCCGACGTGTCGCTCGTGTGGCACGGCGAGTCGCTGGGCGAGGTGGCGGCGATCGGTTGCTGGCCGATCTTCCAGACCCTGCCCCGCGACAGCGGTGTCGAGTACCACGCCGCCGCCGTGTTGTTGCTGGCGGCGGCCGAGATCGACGCGTTCGATGCCGACCTGTGGCGCCTGCTCGACGAGATTTCCGACACCGTCGGCCTGGCGCTGCGCCAGTACTCGCAGCGCCAGGCCCTGTTCCGCGAACAGGAGCGACAGACCTACCTGGCGCTGCACGACGCACTGACCGACCTGCCCAACCGGCGCGCGCTCGATTACCACCTCGAACGCGCGCTGGCGCGGGCGGCCCGGCACCACCATCTGGTGGCGGTGGGCATGCTCGACCTGGACGACCTCAAGCCGATCAACGACCGCCACGGCCACGCCGCCGGCGACCGCGTGCTGGTCGAGGTGGCACATCGCCTGCACGACGCACTGCGCTCGGAGGATTCGGTGGCACGCGTGGGCGGTGACGAATTCGTGCTGGTGCTGGAGGACCTCGCCAGCGAAGACGACCTGGCCATGCTGCTGGAACGGCTGTGGCAATCGCTGCAGCAGCCGATCGCGCTGGGCGGACAGAACAACATCGACATCACCGTCAGCCTGGGCGTGGCCTTGTATCCGACCCACGCGCAGGACAGCGGCGAGCAACTGCTGCGGCTGGCCGACCAGGCGATGTACCAGGTCAAGGCACACAAACAGCAGCGCGCCAACTGGTGGGCGCTGGCGCGCAGCGAAGGCGCCCCCGTTGCGGCGGCGGGCGATGAGGCCGGCATCGCCGAGGCGCATGGCCCGCAGGCGGCCGCGGTGCTGCGCGCGTGTGCCGAGGTCTGGCAGGCGCAACTGCCGGTGGTGGCGCAGCGCTTCCATGCCGCCCTCGGCGCCCATGAAGGCATCGCCGGCCTGCTGGCGAGTTTCCCCGCGTCGGCGCGGGAGGCGTTCGAGGAACGCCTGGCGCGCCATCTGCAAACCCTGTGTTATCCCGAGCTGGAAGAAGCCGGCCAGCGCGCAGGCGCGATCCGCGCCGGTATCTGCCAGGCCGCGTGCGGGCTGGAAGAAGCGTGGCTGGCCGAGGCGATCGAGCAATTGCGCGGGATCCTCGCCGGCACCCTGGGACGCGGTCCGCGCGCCCAGCGCGATGCGCTGGCGATCGTGCTGCAGCGACTGGCGATGGACCAGCAATGGCAGCTGGAAAGCATGCGCGACCTGCAGCGGCGGCGTGACGCGGCGCTGGCGAAGATCCACGCCGCGGCGTGGTCGGCGCACGACAGCCTGGACTTGCTCGAAGACGCCGTGCAGGTGCTGGCGGCGCACGAGGAACTGGTCGTCTGCGCCGCCGGTCGCCCGGATGCCTCCGGCGACATGGTCAGCGAGCTGGTGGCCGGCGCGGTGCCGGCCGAATACCTGCGCATCACCAACCACGGCGTGGCGCCGCCGCTGCAGGTCGATCGCGCCGCGGCACGGGCGGAAGAACCGCTGCGCCGCGCCTGGCAAAGCGGTGCCGTCGAACGCAGCGCGCACTACGGCAGCGATCCGGTGATGGCCTTGTGGCGCGACACCGCCGAACGCCACGGCATCGTTTCGCAGGTCGCGGTGCCGCTGTGCCTGGCCCCGGGCCGGCCGGTGGCGCTGCTGGCGCTGTACAGCGGTTATGCCGGCGGCTTTCGCAGCGAGCACCAGCGCGCGTTCATCGCGCAGATCAAGCAGGTACTGGAACTGGCGCTGCTGCGCATGGCGCCGCAACGCCAGTTGGCGACCCTGCTGCCGGCCTTCGTGCGCCAGCGCTGGCGCAGTCTGCTGGCCGGCGGTGCGCTGCGCATGCACTACCAGCCGATGGTGCGCCTGGCCGACAACCAGATCGCCGGCTTCGAGGCGCTGGCGCGGCTGCGCGACGCCGCCGGCGGCCTGCAGCTGCCGGCCAGTTTCATGCCGGCGCTGGGTGCGGCAGGGCTGATGCGGCTGTTCCGCGACGGCATCATCCAGGCGGTGGCGCGGCAGCAGTCGCTGGCACGCAGCGGGCTGGCGCTGGGCATGTCGGTCAACGTGCCGGTGGCGGCGCTGCGCGATGCCCGCTACGCGCGCACGGTCGAGACCATCCTGCAGGCCAGCGGCTGCCCGCCCGACGCGCTGCGTTTCGAGGCTTTCGAGAATGCCAGCGGCATCGGCTGCTGGGCGTTGCTGGCCGAAACCGGCGTGCAGTCGCTGAAGTCGATCGAGCACCACGCGCCGGGCGACGACCGCGCGCTCAGCCGCAACCTGGTGGCGCGGCTGAGCCAGTCGCCGTTCGACCGCATCAAGGTCGACCACGCCATCATCGGCCAGGTCCGGTTCGACCCGCTGGGCACCCTGCGCGCGCTGCGCCAGTTGATCCGGGTCAGCCACGACCTGGGTCTGGAGGTGGTCGTCGAAGGCCTGGAATCGGCCGGCATGCTGGAGGCCGCCGCGATCCTCGGCGCGGATTTCGGCCAGGGCTTTGCGCTGGCCCACCCGATGCCGGCGGAGGCGTTGCCCGGGTGGCTGGGGACCGTCCGTCCTCCGCGGCCGGGCGCATCGCCGCGCCATGCGCTCGGCGCGCTGGCCAGCGCGCTGCGTTGGGAGGAGCGTTTCGCCGCGTTGTTCGACGTGCCCGATGCGCTGCGCCGCCACGTCCATGCCGGCGGCGGCGTCGGGGACTGGCTGCGTACCGCCGAGGGCGTCGGCGCGCCGTTGCGGCTGGCCTGGCGCGAGATGCTCGACGCCGCCGCCGCGGGGCCGTTCGACCCCGGCCACGGCCGGCGCCGCGACCGGCTGTTCGCGCTGCTGGTCGAGCACGCGCTGGCCGAGGAGCAGGCCCCCGCTCGCTGACCAGCGCGGGCCGATCTGCACAAGCGCAAGCTGATGCGGCGACGGACCGATTTCCGGTAGGCTGATGATCGTTGCACCGAATCACCCACGACTGCCGCTTTGCCGGTGACTCCCGGCTTGTGCGGCAGGCAAACGCGCCGACACGATCCACGACGACGGGGAGCCGCCGAGGGAGTCCATGCCGAACCGAGCTGCCGTGCCCGGCGAACTGCGCGAGCGCTTCTATCGAAGCGTGGCGGAAACCTTGAGCCTGTTGCATGCCGCTCCCGGTCACGATCGCCGCCGGGCACTGCTGGAAGTCAGCCGCATCCTTGCTGCCACCATGAAGCTGCCGTTGGTGTGGATCGGCAGGCGCGAGAGCAACATGCACGCGGTCGAGGTGCTGGCCGCCGCGGGGCCGGCGCAGGCCTATGCCGAGACCCTGCGCTTGAGCGACGCGATGGACGAGCCCGGCGGCCGCGGCCCGGTCGGCATCGTGCTGCGCGAGGAGCGCGCCCGCGTCACCCCGGTGGCCTCCGCCGAGTTTGCGCACTGGCGCGCCGCCGCCCGCCAGCACGGCTTCGGTGCCTGCATCGTGGCCGCCTCGCGTACCCGCGACGGCGGCCAGCTGGTGCTGGCCTCGTACTCGCGCGAGGGCGGCCCGGCGCTTGGCGAGGAGCTGCTGGACTGGGCCCAGCGCCTGGTCGACGAGCTGAGCCGGTTCTGGGACCACCAGATGCTGCTAGAACGCAGCATCCGCATGAGCCGTTACCGCGATGCGCAACGCACGATCCAGCGCGCGTTGCTGGAGCAACCCGACCCGGACGCGATCTATCCCACCTTGGCGCGTGCGCTGGCGGACATCGCCGGCGCTGCGGCGGTCGACGTGTTCGCCGCCGTGGAGGGCCAGGACACCTTGCGCCGGGTGGCCCTGGTCGGGCCGATCGCCGAGGTGATGCTGACCCTGCCGATGCCGCCGCGGCACCAGGACGGCCCGCGCACCATCGCGCCTACCCAGGCGTTCATGCAGGGCACGCCGGTCATCCGGCGCAAACCCACGGCAGGCACGCCGAGCGACAACCCCTGGCGCCCCGAGCTGAGCGAGCACGCCAGTGCGGTCGGCTGCTGGCCATTGTTTGCCGGGCCCGTCGATGGCACCGACCCGAATGCGCGCACGCCGACCGGCGTATTCGTGGTGGTGACCGCCGAACCCGATGCGTTCGACGAGGAGATGTGCCGGTTGCTCGACGAGATCGCCGACGCCGCCGGGCTCGCCCTGCGCCAGCATGCGCAGCGCCACGCCCTGCGCCAGGAGCAGGAGCGGCAGACGTACCTCGCCTCGCACGACGACCTCACCGACCTGCCCAACCGGCGCGCGCTGGATCGCCATCTGGACGCGGTGCTGGCCAGCGCGCGGCGGCAGGGGCGGCGGGTCGCGGTCGGTCTGCTCGACCTGGACGATCTCAAACCGATCAACGATCGCCACGGCCACGCGGTGGGCGACCGCGTGCTGGCCGAGGTGGCCGAGCGGCTGCGCCTGCTGCTGCGCGGCGGCGACTACGTGGCGCGCTTCGGCGGCGACGAGTTCGTGCTGGTGTTCGACGACCTGCAGCACGAGAGCGACCTGGACGACCTGCTGGAACGGATCGGTGCCGCGTTGCTGCAACCGGTGCCGATCGACGGCCGGCTGCTGCCGATCGGCGCCAGCCTGGGCATCGCCACCTATGCCAGCGACGGCCATGCCAGTGGCGAGCAGTTGCTGCGCCTGGCCGACCAGGCGATGTACCAGGTCAAGGCGCGCAAGCGCCATCGCACGCGCTGGTGGGCGATGGCGCGCTCCGACGGCGCGCTGGCCACGGTGGAACCGGAAGGGCCGGTCGCACCTTACGGCGAGCAGGCCACCATGTTGCTGCGGGCCTGCCGCGACAGCTGGCAGCCGCGGCTGCAGGCGGTGGTGGAGAGTTTCTGCGCGGCGCTGCTCCAGCACGAAGGCATCGGCACGCTGCTGCGCGCGTTGCCGGACGGCGAGTACCGCGCGCTCAAGCTGCACATGCTGGCGCATCTGCAGGTGCTGGCCCGCGCGGACCTGGACCTGGCCGCCCACCGCAAGCGCGCCACGCGCACCGGCCTGTTCCACGCCGCCTGCGGGCTGGAGGAAGTGTGGCTGCTGGAGGCGATCGAGCAACTGCGCGACGACCTGGTCACGGTGCTGGCCTCGGCCGACCGCCGCGCGCTGGACGTGGTGCTGCAACGGCTGGATGCCGAGCGGCATTGGCAGCTTGAAAGCATGCGCGCGCTGCAACGCCGGCGCATGGCGCTGCTGGCCCGGCTCAATGCGCTGGCGTGGTCGGCCGAGGGCTATCTTGGCCTGATCCAGGGCGTGGTCGACATCCTCGCCTCGCACCAGGAATTTGCCGCCTGCGCGGTGGGGCGCCCGGATGATTCCGGCCGGCTGACCTACGAGGCGGTAGCGGGCAATGCGTTTGCGGCCTACCTGCGCGCGCTGAGCGCGGGCGAGGCATTGCCGATCCGCGTCGATCCCGGTCACCCGGAGGGCGGCGGGCCGAGCGGGCGCGCCTGGCGCACGGTCAGCATCCAGCGCTGCGTGCATTTCGGCAGCGATCCGGCCATGGCCAGCTGGCGCGACATGGCGCTCGGGCTCGGGGTGGTCTCCAGCGTTTCGATCCCGCTGTGTCCGTCGCGCGACAACCCGGTGGTGGTGCTGTCGCTGTACAGCCCGTATGCCGGCGGCTTGCAGAGCGAGGATCAACGTGCCTTCGTGGAGCAGGTCAAGTCGGTGCTGGACCTTGCGCTGGCGCGGCTGTCGCCACCGCGGCAGGGCGCCGAATTGCTGCCGTTCTTCGTGCGCGAGCGCTGGCGCGCGCGGATCGCCACCGATGCCTTGCAGATGCACTACCAGCCGCTGATCCGGCTGGCCGACGGCGCGGTCACCGAGTTCGAGGCGCTGGCGCGCTTGCGCGACGTGGACGACCAGCTGCTGGCGCCGGGCCGCTTCCTGCCCGCGCTGGATGCCGATGACCTGATCGTGCTGTTCCGGCATGGCCTGGCGCTGGCCACCGCCTGCCGGCAATCGCTGTGCGGTGCGGGCCACCCGCTGGACATGTCGGTGAACGTGCCGGCGGCGGCGCTGGAAGATCCCCGCTACGGCGCGGCTGCCGCCGCGGTCCTCGCCGACAGCGGTTGCCCGCCCGCGGCGCTGCTGCTGGAGATCCTCGAATCCCCGCTGGCCAGCGAACACCCCGGCTCGCTGGACGAGCCGGGCATGCAATCGCTGAAGGCGCTGGGCGTTCGGCTGGTCGAGGACGACCTCGGTGCCGGCTACAGCTCGCTGATCCGGCTGCGCCAATGGCCGTTCGACCGCATCAAGATCGACCAGGCGATCGTGCTGCAGGCCCGACGCGACCCCTTGAACACGCTGCGTTTCATCCGCCAGCTGATCCGCATCGGCAACGACCTGCGGCTGGAGGTCGTGGTGGAAGGGCTGGAAACGCCCGACCTGATCGAGGCGGCCTCGCTGCTGGGCGCCGATTTCGGCCAGGGCTACGCACTGGCCCGGCCGATGCCGGCCGAGGCGCTGCAAGGCTGGCTGCGCGCGCATCGCCCCGCTCCGCGGGCGCAAGTCCCGCTCACCAGTCTCGGCGCGCTGGCCGGCGAGTTGCTGTGGGAGGAGCAATTCGTCGCGCTGCCGGCCGAGTCCGCGTTCTGGGCCACCCACAGCGGACGCACCTGCGGCCCCGGCGAATACTTCCACCTGGCCGATCTCGACGACAGCCTGGGCGCCAGCCACCACGCCATGCACGTAGCCGCGCTGAAAGGCCCGCAAGACCCGCACTACCGCCGCCTGCGCGAAACGTTTCTGGCCGCACTGGTCGCCCACGTGCTCGAATCGTCGGGCTGATCGTGCCGGGGCAGGCGAGATCCGTGTCGCTTGCCCGGCCCAGCCATTGATCACCGGGCGCCGGCCATCCCAGCGTCGGCGCCGCGCCGGAGTTCGCGCGATGGTTGACCGGCTCGGCATGTATCCCTAAAATTGCGCGTTCTCGGCGGGCGATTAGCTCAGCGGTAGAGCACTGCCTTCACACGGCAGGTGTCGCAAGTTCGATCCTTGCATCGCCCACCATACAGAATCGCGAAAAGGCCACCCAGCGGGTGGCCTTTTTCGTGTTCGCGGCGAAGGAGACGGCCTTGCCGATCGCCGCCGGCTGCGGCGGCGTGCAAGGAGCGATGGTGGCGAATTGCTAGACTTGGCGCCTTTCCCGACGCAAGCGCACGCTCATGGCATTCCTCGACACCGAACTGGTTCGCATCCTTCACGCGCTGCAGCAGTTCGAGCTGACGCCGTGGAAGATCGTCGGCTTCGCCGGCACGCTGATGTTCACCAGCCGCTGGTTCGTCCAGCTCTACTACACGCGCAAGTACAAGCGCGTGGTGATGCCGCTGGCGTTCTGGTGGCTGTCGGTGTGCGGCAGCGTGTTGCTGCTGGCGTACTTCGTGTTCGGCAAGAACGACTCGGTGGGCATCCTCTCCAACTTCTTCCCGGTGTTCGTGTCGGTCTACAACCTGGTCGTTCACCTCCGCCATCGAAAGAACGGCATGACCGGCGACGCCACCGCTTGAGTTGGCGTAGGGCGGGCACTGCCCGCCGCCCTCGTCACGAGCAAGAGCCGGCGGGCAGTGCCCGCCCTACCCGGGCGGCCGGTCAATCCGGGTCGTAGTCGAGGTTGGCGGCGAGCCAGCGTTCGGCCTCGGCCTGGCTCCAGCCTTTGCGTTTGGCGTAGTCCTGCACCTGTTCCAGGCCCAGGCGGCCGACCACGAAGTACTGGCTGCCGGGGTGCGAGAAGTACCAGCCGGAGACGGCGGCTGCCGGATACATCGAGAAACCTTCGGTGAGTATGATGCCGGCGTTGTTCGTGGCGTCGAGGAGCTTGAAGAGCGTCGCCTTCTCGGTGTGATCGGGACAGGCCGGATAGCCGGGGGCGGGGCGGATGCCCTGGTATTTCTCGGCGATCAACGCCTCGTTGTCGAGGCTTTCGTCGGGCACGAAACCCCAGAACTCCTTGCGCACGCGCAGGTGCATGCGTTCGGCGAAGGCTTCGGCGAGGCGGTCGGCCAGCGCTTTCAGGATGATCGCGGAGTAGTCGTCATGGTCGGCGTGGAAGCGCTCGAGGTGCGGCTCGATGCCGAGGCCCGCGGTGACGGCAAAGCCACCGATCCAGTCGGGCTTGCCGAACGACTTCGGCGCGATGAAATCGGCCAGGCACAGGTTGGGCCGTTCCACCGGCTTGTCGGCCTGCTGGCGCAGGTGGTGCAGCGTGGCCAGCGGCTGGGTGCGGGTGTCGTCGGTGTAGATCTCCACGTCGTCCATGAGGTTGGCGGCCGGCCAGAAGCCGATCACCGCGCGGGCCTTCAGCCACTTCTCGTTGACGATCTTGTCCAGCATCGCCTGCGCGTCGGCGAACAGTTCGCTGGCCTGCGTGCCGACCACGGCGTCGGTGAGGATGGCGGGGTAGTGGCCGGCCAGTTCCCAGGCCTGGAAGAACGGTGTCCAGTCGATGGTTTCGCGCAGCTCGGCCAGCGGGTAGTCGTCGAACACGGTGAGGCCGGGCTGCACCGGCTGCGGCGGGTCGTAGTTGGCCCAGTCGCAGCTGAAGCGGTTGCCGCGTGCGTGCGCCAGCGTCACCAGTTTCTTGCCGGGGCCGCGGTGCTTGTGGCGCTCGCGCACCTCCGCGTACTCGCTGCGCACCTTGGCCAGGAAGCCGTCGACCAGCTCCTTGCTGACCAGCGACTGCGCCACGCCGACCGCGCGCGAGGCATCCTTCACCCACACGCAGGCGGTTTCGTAGTGCGGCTCGATCTTGATCGCGGTGTGCGCGCGCGAGGTGGTGGCGCCGCCGATCAGCAGCGGGATGCTGAAGCCGCGCCGCTTCATTTCGCGGGCGACGTTGGCCATCTCCTCCAGCGAAGGGGTGATCAGGCCGGAGACGCCGATCATGTCGGCCTTCTCCTCGATCGCGGTGTCGAGGATCTTCTGCGCCGGCACCATCACGCCGAGGTCGATCACCTCGAAGTTGTTGCAGGCGAGCACCACGCCCACGATGTTCTTGCCGATATCGTGCACGTCGCCCTTGACCGTGGCCATCACGATCTTGCCGTTGCTCTTGCTGGTGTTGCCGCTGAGTTTTTTCTCCTCTTCCATGAAGGGCAGCAGCCAGGCCACCGCCTTCTTCATCACACGGGCGGATTTCACCACCTGCGGCAGGAACATCTTGCCGGCGCCGAACAGGTCGCCGACCACGTTCATGCCGTCCATCAGCGGACCTTCGATCACGTCCAGCGTGCGGGTGACGGTCTGGCGCACTTCCTCGGTGTCTTCCACCACGAACTGGTCGATGCCGTGCACCAGTGCGTGTTCCAGCCGCTTGCGCACCGGCAGTTCGCGCCAGGCCATGGCGTTGCTATTGTCCTGCTCGCGCGCGCCTTTCTTGTGCTTCTCGGCGATCTCCATCAGCCGCTCGGTGGCGTCGGCGCGGCGGTTCAGCACCACGTCTTCCACGCGCTCGCGCAGCTCGGGTTCCAGCTCGTCGTAGATCGCCAGCTGGCCGGCGTTGACGATGCCCATGTCCATGCCGGCCTGGATGGCGTGGTAGAGGAACACGCTGTGGATCGCCTCGCGCACGGCGTCGTTGCCGCGGAACGAGAACGAGACGTTGGAGACGCCGCCGGAGAGGTGCGAGTACGGGAAGCGTTTCTTCAGTTCCTTCGCCGCCTCGATGAAGTTCACCGCGTTGTCGGCGTGCTCCTCGATGCCGGTGCCGATCGGGAAGATATTGGAGTCGAAGATGATGTCTTCGGGCGGAAAACCCACTTCTTCGGTGAGCAGCTTGTACGAGCGCTCGCAGATTTCCAGGCGGCGCGGCACGCTGTCGGCCTGGCCGTTCTCGTCGAAGGCCATCACCACGGTGGCGGCGCCGTAGCGCAGGATTTTCCGCGCCTGCTCCAGGAATGGTTCTTCGCCTTCCTTCAGCGAGATGGAGTTGACCACGCCCTTGCCCTGCAGGCACTTCAGGCCGGCCTCGATCACGCTCCACTTGGAGGAGTCCACCATCACCGGGATCTTGGCGATGTCCGGCTCGGCGGCGATCAGGTTGAGGAACTTCACCATTGCCGCTTCGGAATCGAGCAGGCCTTCGTCCATGTTCACGTCGAGGATCTGCGCGCCGCTCTCCACCTGCTGGCGGGCCACTTCCACCGCTTCGTCGTAGCGGTCTTCCTTGATCAGCTTCTTGAACTTGGCCGAGCCGGTGACGTTGGTGCGCTCGCCGATGTTGATGAACAGCAGGTCGGGCGTGATGACCAGCGGTTCGAGGCCGGACAGGCGGGTGTGGCGCGTCATGGTCATGCGGCCTCCGCTTGATCGACGCAAGGCAGCGCACGCGGCGCGCAATCACGCACCGCCTCGGCAATCGCCCGGATGTGAGCCGGCGTGGTGCCGCAGCAGCCGCCGACCAGGTTGAGCAGGCCGTCGCGGGCGAAGTCGGCGATCACGCCGGCCATGTGTTCGGGCGTCTCGTCGTATTCGGCGAAGGCATTCGGCAGGCCGGCGTTCGGGTGGGTGCTGACATGGCTTTCGGCGATGCTCGCCAGGGTCTGGATGTGCGGGCGCAGGTCCTCGGCGCCGAGCGCGCAGTTGAAGCCGACCGACAGCGGCTGTGCGTGGCGTACCGAGTAGTAGAACGCCTCGGCGGTCTGGCCGGAGAGCGTGCGGCCGGAGCGGTCGGTGATGGTGCCGGAGATCATCACCGGCACGCGCGCGCCGCGCTGGTGGAACAGTTCGGACAGCGCGAACAGCGCGGCTTTCGCGTTCAGCGTGTCGAAGATCGTCTCGACCATGATCACGTCGGCGCCGCCGTCGATCAGGCCGCTGGCCGCTTCGGTGTAATTCGCCGCCAGCTCCTCGAAGGTCACGTTGCGGAAACCCGGGTCGTTGACGTCGGGCGACAGCGAGGCGGTGCGGCTGGTCGGGCCGAGCACGCCGATCACGAAGCGTGGCCTGTCCGGCGTCTTTGCCGTCATCGCGTCGCAGGCGGCACGGGCCAGCTTTGCGCCTTCCAGATTCAGCTCGTGGGCCAGGTGCTGCAGTTTGTAGTCGGACTGGCTGATGCGGGTGGAGTTGAAGGTGTTGGTTTCGACCAGGTCGGCGCCGGCGTCGAGGTAGGCATCGTGCACGCCGCGGATGATTTCCGGGCGGGTCAGGGTGAGCAGGTCGTTGTTGCCCTTGAGGTCGCAGCCCGGATGGTCATGGGCATGACCGTCGTGCGCGTGCGCGTGGCCGTCGTGGCCGTGCTCGAAGCGCTCGCCGCGAAAGCCCTCTTCGTCGAGGTGGTGCGCCTGCAGCATGGTGCCCATGGCGCCGTCGATGATCAGGATGCGTTGGCGCAGCGCCTGTTCCAGGGCGGCGACGCGATCGGGGTGGAGCCAGGGCAGGGTGTTCATTGCAACGTCCTTGCAGACAAGAGGGTCAGGCGCGCTTGCGCGCCAGCAGGCTGATGACTTCGAAATGCGGCGCCTTGCGCTCGCGGCTGAGCCGGTTGCCGCTGAGCACGTCGAGCCCGGCGCTGCGCGCGTAGCCTTCGAGTTGCTCGATGCGGAAACCGAGATTGCGGTGGTCGAACGGCTCGACCGCGGCGCGGTGGTCGTGCTGGCCCAGCGTCACGGCCAGCAAGCGGCCGCCGGGGCGCAGCAGGCGGGCGGCCTCGGCCACCGCCTTGGCGGGGTGTTCGGCGTAGGTCAGCGCGTGCAGCATCAGCACCAGATCGAAGCGCTGCTCGCCCAGCTCCAGCGCGTGCATGTCGCCCTGGATCACGCGCACGTTGGCGAACGACTTCAGTCGTTTCGCGGCGGCCTCGACCACGCGCTCGCTGGAATCGACGCAGACGATCGAGTGCGCATGCGGCGCCAGCAGCTCGGCGGTGATGCCGTCGCCGGAGGCGATGTCGAGCACGTCGCCGGTGCCCAGCAGCTGCAGCAGCGAGCGCGCCAGCGTTTCCCAGGTGCGGCCGGGCGAGTAATGGCGCTCCATGTCGCCGGCGACGGTGTCGGCCCAGCCTTCCTCGCGGGCGCGGTTGGCCAGCACGCCGGGTAGTCGTGCGGTGTCCTCGCGCAACAGGGCGTCGTCGATGCTGGCGCGCAGCGAAACCACCAACGCGTGCTGCGCCTCGTCGCCCTCGTTGTTGGCGCGGTAATAAGCCGAGACGCCGGCGCGGCGGTCGCGCACCAGGCCGGCTTCCTTGAGCTTGGCCAGATGCGTGGATACCCGTGGCTGCGCCAGATGCAGCACGGCGGCCAGTTCGGCCACGGTCAGCTCCTCGTTCTCCAGCAGGGCCAGCAGGCGCACGCGGGTGGGGTCGGCGAGCAGGCGCAACACGCTGGACGCGGTGGCCAAGTCCATGATTATCCCTGTATCGCGATATAAAGATGTATAGGCTAGGCCGGGCTTTGCCATGCGTCAAGCGGGCTGCGCGGGGCCGATCGGCCATTTGCCGCTAAAATCGGCGGCTCGATTGCCTCAAGGAGCCCACCCGTGGATTTCCGTTTTACCGAAGACCAGTTGTCGATCCAGTCGATCGCCCGTGATTTCGCGCACAAGCGCATCGCGCCGGTGGCGGCCGAGCTGGACGCGAAGGGCGAGTTTCCGCTGGAGAACATCCGCGAGATGGGCCGGCTCGGACTGATGGGCATCGAGGTGCCTGAGGCGTACGGCGGTGCCGGCATGGACCCGATCGCCTACGTGCTGGCGATGATCGAGATCGCTGCCGCCGACGCGGCCACTTCGACGGTCATGTCGGTGAACAATTCGCTGTTCTGCAACGGCATCCTCAAGCATGGCACCGAGGAGCAGAAACAGCAGTACGTGCGCGCCATCGCCACCGGCGAGGCGATCGGTGCCTATGCGCTGACCGAGCCGCAATCGGGCTCCGATGCCTCGGCCATGCATACCCGCGCCACCAGGAACGCCAACGGCGACTGGGTGATCAACGGCAAGAAGAGCTGGATCACCTCCGGCCCGGTGGCGCGCTACATCGTGCTGTTCGCGATCACCACGCCGGGCATCGGCGCCAAGGGGGTGTCGGCCTTCATCGTCGATACCCGGCTGCCCGGCTTCCACGCCGGCAAGACCGAGCCCAAGCTCGGCATCCGCGCCTCGGCCACCTGCGAGATCGAGTTCACCGATTACGTGTTGCCAAAAGCCAATTTGCTGGGCGAGGAGGGCAAGGGCTTCTCGATCGCGATGGGCGTGCTCGATGCCGGACGCATCGGCATCGCCTCGCAGGCGGTCGGCATTGCCCGCGCCGCGTACGAAGCCACGCTGCAGTGGTCGCGCGACCGCAAGGCGTTCGGCCAGCCGATCGGCACCTTCCAGATGACCCAGTCCAAGATCGCCGACATGAAGTGCAAGCTCGATGCGGCCACGCTGCTCACCCTGCGCGCCGCGTGGACCAAGGGCGAGGCCGAAAAGCACGGCGGCCGCTTCGGCACCGAGGCGGCCGTGGCCAAGCTCACCGCCTCCGAAGCGGCGATGTGGATCGCCCACCAGGCCGTGCAGATCCACGGCGGCATGGGCTATTCGAAGGAAATGTCGCTGGAACGCTACTTCCGCGACGCCAAGATCACCGAGATCTACGAAGGCACCAGCGAGATCCAGCGGCTGGTGATTGCGCGGGCGGAGACGGGATTGCGGTGAGGCAGGGAATCGGGAATAGGGAATAGGGAATGGGGAATCGGACGAGCATGCGGCAGGCGCAATCCGGTTGATTGAGGCTCCGCCGCTCTCAAGGGAAACAAAAAACGCCCCGGCTGATACCGGGGCGTTTTTGTCAGGGGCTTGCGGGGCGTGCTTTTCCGATTCCCTATTCTCGATTCCCTATTCCCGGCTTCAAAGCCCCCGCTGCGGATCGGAGTCGAAGGTGTGTGGCCCCTGGATGCCCGGGTGGTCGTGGCCATCGAGTCTGTCGCCGAGCAGGCGACGCACCACCACGTAGAACACCGGGATCAGCAGCACGCCGAGGAAGGTGGCGAACAGCATGCCGCCGATCACGCCGGTGCCGATGGCGTGGCGTGCGTTGGCGCCGGCGCCGGAGGAGACGAGCAGCGGGAACACGCCGAGGATGAAGGCCAGCGAGGTCATCAGGATCGGGCGCAGGCGCAGGCGGGCTGCGTCGACCGTGGCCTCGCGCAGGCTGCGTCCGGCCTGCTGCTCGGCCACCGCGAATTCCACGATCAGGATCGCGTTTTTCGCGGCCAGGCCGATTACCGTGATCAGGCCGATCTTGAAGTAGATGTCGTTGGGAAGGCCGCGCAGCAGGGTGAACACCACCGCGCCCAGGAACGCCAGCGGCACGATCAGCAGCACCGAGACGGGGATCGACCAGCTTTCGTACAGCGCGGCCAGCGCCAGGAACACGATGAAGATCGACAGCACCATCAGCAGGGTAGCCGCGTTGCCGGAGAGGATCTCCTGGTACGACTGCCCGGTCCAGTCGTAGCCGAAGCCCTTGGGCAGGTCGTTGCGGATGATCCGTTCCATCTCGCTCATTGCCTCGCCCGAGGCGTGCCCGGGCGCCGGCGAGCCGACGACCTCGACCGCCGAGTAGCCGTTGTAGCGGGTCAGCGAGGGCGATGACACGTCCCACGTCGAGTGCACCACGTTGGCCAGCGGGATCATCTGCGCGGTGCCGTCGCCGGCCAGCTTGGAGCTGGGCGTGAAGATGTGCTGCAGCGCATCCGGGCCCATGCGGTAGGGCGCGTCGGCCTGCATGATCACGCGCTTGATGCGCCCGCCATAGGTAAAGTCGTTGACGTACACCGGCGCCAGCATCAGCCCGATCGCGTTGTAGATGTCGCCGATCGACAGGCCCATCGACTGCGCCTGCACGCGATCCACCTGCAGGTGCAGCTGCGGTGCTTCCTCCAGCTCGTTCGGACGCACGCCGGCCAGCTTGCTGTCCTGGTTGGCCTTGCCGATCAGGGTGTTGCGTGCCGCGGTCAGGGCGTCGCGACCGGCACCGCTGCGGTCCTGCAGGTACATGTCGAAGCCGCCGAACTGGCCCAGCCCCTGCACGGTGGGGATGTTGATCACGAAGATGCGCGCATCGCGGATCTGGTGCAGCTTGCGGTTGGCGCGCTGGATGAACTCGCTGGCGCCGACATCGCGGTCGGCCCAGTCCTTGAGCTTGATGAAGGCCATGCCGGCGTTCTCGCCGGAGCCGATGAAGCTGAAGCCGGTGACCTGCATCACCCCGTCCACCGCGGGGTCCTTGCGCAGGATGTCGCGCATCTGCGTCATGACCTCGGTGGTGCGCTGCTTGGTTGCGCCCGGCGGCAGCTGGATCACCGACATCGCGTAGCCCTGGTCTTCCTCCGGCAGGAAACTGCCGGGCAGGCGCGTGTAGAGGAAGCCGCCGAGCAGCGCGACCACCACGAACGCCAGCATCCACCGCGGCGCGTGGCCGATCGCGACGCCCACGTGGCGGGTATAGGTGTGCGTGGTCCAGTCGAACAGCCGGTTGAACTTGCGATAGACGACGTTCTTCTTCTTCTCGTGCTCCGGCTGCAGGAAGCTGGCGCACAGCGCCGGCGTGAAGCTCAGCGCGAGGAAGGCGGAAAAGCCCATCGACAGCGCGATGGTCAGCGCGAACTGCTTGTAGATGATGCCGGAGGCGCCGGGCTGCAGCGACGAGGGCACGAACACCGCCGCCAGCACCACGGTGATCGCCACCACCGCGCCGGTGATCTGGCCCATCGCCTTGCGCGTGGCATCCTTCGGCGAGAGACCCTCCTCGGTCATGATGCGTTCGACGTTCTCGATCACCACGATCGCGTCGTCGACCACGATGCCGATCGCCAGCACCATGCCGAACAGGGTCAGCTGGTTGATGGTGAAGCCGAGCACCAGCATGCCGAGGAAGGTGCCGAGCAGGGCCACCGGAATCACCAGGGTGGGGATGATGGTGGCGCGGAAGTTCTGCAGGAACAGCAGCATCACCAGGAACACCAGCACGATCGCCTCGATCAGCGTGTGCACCACCTCGTTGATCGAGATGGTCACGAAGGTAGTGCTGTCGTACGGGCTGAACCAGGTCACGCCCGGCGGGAAGCTGGGCGCCAGCTCATCCATCTTGGCGCGCACCGCGGTGGCCACGTTGAGCGCGTTGGCGCCAGGCAGCAGCTGGATCGCGAAGGCGCCGATCGGCTTGCCGTCGTACTGGGTATCGAAACCGTAGTTGCCGGGCCCGAAGCTGATGCGCGCCACGTCGCCCAGGGTGACGGTGGTGCCGTCGGTGTTGGTGCGCAGGATGATCCCGGCGAACTGCTGCGGCGTGGTGAAACGGCCTTCGGTCGACACCGTGGCGCTGAAACCCTGGCCGGGGATGGCCGGGTCCGCGCCCAGCGCGCCGGCGGCGAACTGCACGTTCTGCGAACGCACGGCGGCGAGCACCTGGCTGGCCGACAGATTGTAGCCGTGCAGCTTGTCCGGGTTGAGCCAGATGCGCATGGCGTACTCGGAGCCGAACTGCCGCGTGCTGCCCACGCCCGGCACGCGCGAAATCTGGTCGAGCACCTGCGAGCCGACGATGTCGTTGAGGCGGTCGCGGTCGATGCCCGGGTTGGTCGATTGCAGCGCCACCACCATCAGGAAGCCGGCGTTGGCCTTGGCCACCACCACGCCCTGCTGGGTCACTTCGGAAGGCAGTCGCGGTGTGGCCAGCGCCACCTTGTTCTGCACCTGCACCTGGGCGATGTCGGGGTCGGTACCGCTCTCGAAGGTCAGCGTGATGCTGGCGCGACCGCTGGCGCTGGACGAGGAGCTGAAATACAGCAGGTGGTCGATGCCGGTCAGCTGCTGCTCGATGACCTGGGTGACCGTTTTCTCGGTGGTGTCGGCGCTGGCGCCGGGGTAGCTGGCGCTGACCGTGACCGACGGCGGCGCGATGTCCGGGTAGGATTCCACGCCCAGGTTGAGGATGGCCAGCACGCCACCGAGCGAAATCAGGATGGCGACCACCCAGGCGAAGACAGGGCGGTCGATGAAGAAGTTGGGCATGTCGGCGCTCCGTTACTGGCCGTTCGCGGAAGCGCCGCCCGCCGGCGCCGTGGACGTCGCGCCGGCCGGCGCATCGCGGTGCCAGGGACTCGGCTTGGCCGGCTCGCCTTCCTTCACGTTCTGGATGCCGGAAACCACCACCTTGTCGCCGGCCTTCAGGCCGCCGCTGATTACCCAGTCGCCGTCGCGCATGTCGGCCGTGGTGACGTCCTTGCGCACGACCTTGTTGTCCGCACCCACGGTCATCACGTAGGCGCCGGTGGTGTCGCGCTGCACCGCCTGCTGCGGCAGCACGAACACCTTGTGGCGCTGGCCCAGGTTGGCCTGCAGGGTCACGTACATGCCCGGCAGCAGCTTGTGCTTCGGGTTGGGGATGGTGGCGCGCAAGTCCACCGAGCCGGTCGCCGGGTTGACCGTGGCGGCGGAGAAATCGACCGTGCCCGGCTCGGCGTAGGTGCTGCCGTCGGGCAGGGTGATGCGCACGCTGGCCTTGTTCTGGCCGGCCAGGGTGACGTTGCCCTCGCTCTGCGCCTGGCGCATGTTCTCCAGCGATTCCACGCTGAGCGTGAAGTTCACGTACAGCGGGTCGATCTGCTCGACCGTGGTGAGCAAGGTGGCCGCGCCGCTGCCCACCAGCGCGCCCTCGGTCACCTGCTGCTGCCCGGCGCGGCCGGCGATCGGCGCGGTGACGTTGGCGTAGCCCAGGTTGATGCGCGCGGTCTCCACGTTGGCGCGCGCGGCCTGCACGGCCGCGGCGCTGCTGCGCTCGGCGGCCAGCGCGTTGTCGAGGTCGGCCTTGGACACGTAGCCCTTGGGCGCCAGTTCGCGCACGCGCTGCGCGGTGACCTTGTTGTTGGTCCAACTGGCCTGGGCCTGCGCCAGCGAAGCCTTGGCCGCGTTCAACTCGGCCTGCAGCGGCGCCGGGTCGATCTGGAACAGCAACTGGCCGCGCGTGACGTCGGTGCCTTCCTCGTAATCGCGCTTGAGCAGCACGCCGGCCACCCGCGCGCGCACGTCGGCGCTGCGATAGGCGGAAAGGCGCCCGACCAGGTCGCGGGTCAGCGGCGAGTTCTGCGGTTGCACCGTGACCACGCCCACCTCGGGCGGCGGCATTTGCGGCGGACCGTTGCCGGTGCTCTTGCCGCAACCGGCCAATACCAGCAGGCACAGGCACAGCAGCGGCGAGCGCAGTGACGAAGGCTTCATGGGGACTCCGGTTCTCTTTCTTGTTCGGGGTGTGGGGAGGGGCGTCGCATGCGCCGCGCGGGAATCCGTTTCCGCCGCGCATCGGGTGTTGCCGGTGGCGCCCGAAACGCCGCCGTGGCGGCGCTTCGGAGATGTCACAACGTACAAACTGGACTGCGCAGTATACATTTTCCGGCGGCGTCGTTTCCAGCGCGGGTCGCGCGCGCAACCTCGCATGGTCGGAGGCAGCGGTCGATGAATATCCGCCGCCGCGCCACGCGCCGTTCGACACGCCGTTCGACACATTGTTCGACATCCGCGCGGGCCGCGTTGCGCGGCGGATCATCCGCGCCGCGTGCGGCGCCTCGCAGACGTTCGCCCCGGCCCGCGCGCGGGTGGATTCGGGAGGTGCCGCGGCGTATCCTTCCGAGGATTTATCGCGGCCCTTCCCACCTCCGTCCAACTAACAGCAGATGCCATGAATGCGACCCTTGCGGCAAATGACCCCTCCCTCCCGTCCGTAGTGCTCGCCGAGCTGAAAAAGAGCGGCATGTCGCCCCAGCGCCTGACCCAGGCCGAGGTGTTCTGCACCGCCTTCTTCGCACGGGTCGCCGGCAGCGATGTCCAGCTGCACACGCCGGTGCAGTGGGCGGCGCTGGTCGGCAGCCTGCTGGAGTTCATGCAGCAGCGCCCGGCCGGTCGCGCCGCGGTGCGCGTGCTGAGCCCCGCGGACCTCCACGCCGGGCGCAGCCTGCTGCAGGTGGTCACCGACGACATGCCGTTCCTGATCGACACGGTGAGCATGGTGGTGTCGACCAACCTGCAGATCCACGCGGTGATCCACCCGGTGCTGACCGTCTCGCGCGACGCCGCCGGCGCGCTGCAGGAGCTGGGCGGCAAGCAGGGTCACGCCGAGTCGGTGATGCATTTCGAGATCGACCGCCCGGCCGACGCCGCCGAGCAGGAGCAGTTGAAGGCGCAGGTCGAGGCGGCGCTGGAAGACGTGCGCGCCGCGGTCAACGACTGGAGCGCGATGCGCGAGCAGGCGCTGGCGATCGCCGCCGAGCTGCCGCAGCGCAAGATCCCGCTGGACGAGGCCTCGGCGAAGGAAGCGGCTGCCTTCATGCGCTGGCTGGCGGAGGACAACTTCACCTTCCTCGGCTATCGCGAATACGAGGTGGTCGATGCCGACGGCGACCGCGTGCTGCGTTCGCGCGAAGCCTCGGGCCTGGGCATCCTGCGCAAGACCGACCGCTCGCTGGCCCCGCGTTCGCTGCGCACCCTGGCCGCCAGCGAGCTGCCGCAGTCCGGCGCCACCGACGCGATCATCCTGACCAAGACCAACGCGCGCTCGCACGTGCATCGCCCCGGCTACATGGACTACATCGGCGTGCTGCAGTTCGGGCCTGATGGCCGCGCGGTCGCCGAGCAGCGCTTCCTGGGCCTGTTCACCTCCAGCGCCTACATGGCGCGCCCGCAGGAGGTGCCGCTGGTGCGGCACAAGGTCGAGGCGGTGCTGGCCCGCTCGGGCCTCAAGCGCGATTCGTACTCCGGCAAGTCGCTGCGCCACATCCTGGAAACGCTGCCGCGCGAGGAGCTGCTGCAGGGCACCGAGGAGGAGCTGTTCAACACCTCGATGGGCATTCTCGAACTGCGCCAGCGCGCACGCACGCGGCTGTTCGTGCGCCGCGACCGCTACGGGCGGTTCTTCACCTGCATGGTGTTCGTGCCGCGCGACCGCTTCAACACTTCGGTGCGCGAACGCATCGAAGCCACGCTGGGCATGGCGCTGCACGCGGTGCAGAGCGATTCCTCGGTGGAGATGGGCGAGTCGGCGCTGGCGCGGCTGACCATCGTGATGCGGCCGAAGATCGGCGACCAGCCTGCCTGCGACGTCGCCGAACTGGAGCACGCCGTGGCCGCGATCGTGCGCAACTGGCACGACGAGGTGCGCGACGCGCTGGTGCGCCTGCGCGGCGAACACGAGGGCGTGGTGCTGGCCAACCGCTACGCCCGCGCGCTGCCGGCCGGCTACGTCGAGGACGTCAGCCCGGCGGTGGCCGCGGAAGACATCCACGAGTTGTCGCAGCTGAGCGGCGAGCACGGCATCCGCATGTCGTTCTACCACCCGCCGCAGAACCCCGAGTCGCTGCGCTTCAAGGTGTACCGCAACGGCAGCGACATCTCGCTGTCCGAGGTCCTGCCGCAGCTGGAGAACCTCGGCTTGCGCGTGCTCACCGAGCATGTCTACGAGATCCCCGGCGACACGCCGTTGTCGATCCAGGATTTCGACGTGCAGCCCACCGGCAAGCTCGCCTTCAGCGTGGAGCAGGTCGGCGCGCTGTTCGAGGATGCGTTCGAGCATGTCTGGCGCGGCGCTGCGGAGAACGACGGCTTCAACCGGCTGGTGCTCGGCGCCAAGCTCGATTGGCGCCAGGTGGCGATGCTGCGCGGCTACAGCAAGTATCTGCTGCAGACCGGCGTGACCTTCTCGCAGGCGTACATGGAGGAGACGCTCAACCGCTATCCGGCGATCGCCGGCTTGCTGGTGGAGCTGTTCCTGGCCAAGTTCGACCCGCGTCGCGAGGCGCTCTCGCCCGACGAGCTGAAGATCGCCGGGGCCACCCTGGCGGTGGAGATGCGCACGCTGATCCCGGCCAACGTGCAGGCCGCGCAGCCCGGCCTGATCGACGAGCTGGGCGCCGCGCTGGCGCGTCCGCGCGCCGAGCAGGTCAAGGTCGTGGAAGCTGCCATCGGCGTGCTGCTGGAGAACGTGGCCAGCCTCGACGAGGACCGCATCCTGCGCAGCTTCGTGGGGCTGATCCGCGCCACCTTGCGCACCAGTTTCTTCCAGCAGTGGGAGGGCGCGTACCGCGACTACATCAGCTACAAGATCGACTCGCACCAGGTCGCCGAGCTGCCCAAGCCGGTGCCGTACCGCGAGATCTGGGTGTGCGCCCCGCGCGTGGAAGGCATCCACCTGCGCTTCGGCGCGGTCGCCCGCGGCGGCCTGCGCTGGTCCGACCGCCGCGAGGATTTCCGCACCGAGGTGCTGGGCCTGGTCAAGGCGCAGATGGTGAAGAACACGGTGATCGTGCCGGTCGGCTCCAAGGGCGGCTTCTTCGTCAAGAAGTCCCCCGACGGCGACCGCGACGCGGTGCTGGCCGAGGGCATCGCCTGCTACAAGCTCTTCATCAACGGCCTGCTCGACATCACCGACAACCTGGTCGAGGGCAAGGTGGTGCATCCGCACGACGTGGTGCGCCACGACGCGGACGACCCCTACCTGGTGGTGGCCGCCGACAAGGGCACGGCGAAGTTCTCCGACATCGCCAACGCCATCTCGATCGAGCACAACTACTGGCTGGGCGACGCGTTCGCCTCCGGCGGGTCGCACGGCTATGACCACAAGGGCATGGGCATCACCGCGCGCGGTGCGTGGGAGTCGGTCAAGCGCCACTTCCGCGCACTCGGCCGCGATTGCCAGAACGAGGATTTCACCTGCGTCGGCATCGGCGACATGTCCGGCGACGTGTTCGGCAACGGCATGCTGCTGTCCGAGCACATCCGGCTGGTGGCGGCGTTCGACCATCGCCACGTGTTCCTCGACCCGAACCCCGACGCGGCCCGTTCGTTCGTCGAGCGCAAGCGCATGTTCGACGTGCCGCGCTCGAGCTGGGACGACTACGACAAGTCGCTGATCTCCGCCGGCGGCGGCGTCTACCCGCGCAGCGCCAAGTCGATCCCGATCTCGCCCGAGGTGCGCGTCGCGCTGGGCCTGAAGCCCGACGTGGAACACCTGGCGCCGAACGATCTGCTCAGCGCGGTGCTCAAGGCGCCGGTCGACCTGCTCTGGAACGGCGGCATCGGTACCTACATCAAGGCCAGCAGCGAAACCCACGCCGACGTGCGCGACCGTGCCAACAACGGCCTGCGCATCGATGGCGCCGAGGTGCGCGCGAAGATCATCGGCGAGGGCGGCAACCTGGGCATGACCCAGAAAGGCCGCATCGAGGCGGCGCAGAAGGGCGTGCTGCTCAACACCGACTTCATCGACAACTCCGCCGGCGTGGACACCTCCGACCACGAGGTCAACATCAAGATCCTGCTCAACGACGCCGTGCAGCGCGGCGAGCTGAGTTTCGATGCCCGCAACACGCAACTGGCGGCAATGACCGACGAAGTGGCCGAGCTGGTGTTGTGGGACAACTACCGGCAGAACCAGGCGATCACGCTGATGGAGCACCAGTCGATCGGCCGCATCGGCTCGATGGCGCACTTCATCAAGACGCTGGAGAACGAGGGTGCGCTGGATCGCCAGGTGGAGAACCTGCCGTCGGAGGCCGAGCTGGCCGAGCGCAAGAGCCGCGGCCTGGGCCTGACCCGGCCGGAGCTTGCCGTGCTGCTGTCCTACGACAAGATGCGCCTGTTCCAGCAACTGCTGGACTCCGACGTGCCGGAAGACCCCTACCTGTCCAAGGAGCTGGTGCGCTACTTCCCGGCGCCGCTGCACGAGAAGTACGCCGAGCACATGCAGCGCCATCGGCTGAAGCGCGAGATCATCGCCACGGCGGTGACCAACTCGACCATCAACCGCATGGGCGCCACCTTCATGATGCGCATGCAGGAGGACACCGGCAAAGGTCCCGAGGCGATCGCCAAGGCGTACACGGCAGCGCGCGAGATCCTCGATGCGCGCCAGCTGTGGGCGCAGATCGAGGCGCTGGACAGCAAGGTCGCCGAGGACACCCAGGTCGATGCAGTGAAGCAGGTCTGGTCGCTGCTGCGCCACATGACTCGCTGGCTGCTCAACCGCCCCGGCGGCTCGCTCGACATTGCCGAAAACGTGGCGCGCTATCAGACAGGCGTTTCCGCCCTGCGCCAGGTACTGCCCGAGGTGCTCACGCCCACCGGCAAGGGCGACTTCGCCTGCACCCAGGAGAAATGGGAAGGCCTGGGCATGCCGGCCGAGCTCGGCCAGCGACTGGCCCGCATGCCGGACCTGCGCGCCGCGCTGGACATGGTCGAAGTCGTGCAGCAGAGCGGGCAGCCGATGGAAAAGGTGGCGCGGGTGTTCTTCGAACTGGGCGAAGTGCTGGATCTCGAGTGGCTGCGCGGCCAGATCGAGGCCTTGCCGGTGGAAGGTCACTGGCATGCGCAGGCACGCGGCTCGCTGCTCGACGAACTGAGCCACCAGCATCGTGCGTTGGCGCTGCAGGTGCTCGGCATGGCCGGCGCCACTGGCGACCTCTCGCCGGTGCAGGCCTGGCTGCAACGCGACGACGCCACCTTGCAGCACACCCGCAACATGCTGGCGGAAATCCTCACCCAGAACGCGGACTACCCGATCGCCTCGGTCGCCGTCCGTCGCCTGGCCCAGCTGGCACAGGTGCCGGTGGGTTGAGGGCAGGGAATAGGGAATAGGGAATAGGGAGTAGGGAATAGCGAATGGCAAAGGCGGCGGCGAGCAGGCTTGATCTGATGCGCGCGTTGCAGGGATGATCGGAACGGTCGGCTTGCCGGCTCTTCCGATTCCCTATTCCCTATTCCCGGCCTCCCATGCGCATCGCCTTCGTCGCCAGTGACACCAGTGTCGCCCAGCAGGCGAGGCGCAAGCTGGTGGAGCGGTACGGTGACGTGCCGGCGGTCGAGGCGGAGCTGATCGTGGCGCTGGGTGGCGATGGTTTCATGCTGCGCACCTTGCACCTGCACCACGCGCTGGACGTGCCGGTGTATGGCATGAAGCTGGGGCGGGTCGGCTTCCTGATGAACAAGCACAAGCTCGATGGCCTGCCCGAGCGGGTGGCGCGCGCGCACGCGGCGGAGCTGCATCCGCTGGAGATGCTGGTCACCGATGCGGACGGCGCCAGCCATCAGGCGCAGGCGTTCAACGAGGTGTCGCTGCTGCGCCAGAGCAATCAGGCCGCGCACCTGGAAGTGAAACTCAACGAGACGGTGAAGCTGCCCAACCTGGTCTGCGACGGCATCATGGTCGCCACGCCGGCGGGCTCCACCGCCTACAACCTCTCCGCGCACGGGCCGATCCTGCCGCTGGACGCGAACGTGCTCGCACTCACCCCGATCAGTCCTTTCCGCCCCCGCCGCTGGCGCGGCGCGATCCTGCCGCACCGTACCCAGGTCACGCTGCGCATCCTCGATCCGGGCAAGCGTCCGGTCAGCGCCACCGCCGATTTCCATGAAGTGCGCGACGTGCGCGAGGTGGTCGTGCGCCAGGCCGAAGGACGCGGCGTGCGCCTGCTGTTCGACCCGGAGCACAACCTGGAGCAGCGCATCCTGGACGAGCAGTTCGCCGCGGAATGAGAGGTGAGTGGAGAGGAGTGAGAAGTGAGAGAAGGCCGACTCCGCTGTTGCTCGCTCTCACTCCTCACTCCTCTGCACTCACTCCTCGCCCTTTGCGGTAGATTCGCGGCATGAGCCAGCCAACCGTTCACGATCCCGTATCCACCACCGACAACCGCCTGGTCGTCGCCATCTCCTCGCGCGCGCTGTTCGACCTCGGCGACAGCCACGCGCTGTTCGAGCGCGACGGCCTCGACGCCTACCGCTCGTTCCAGATCGACCATGAGAACGAGATCCTGCAACCCGGCGTGGCGTTCCCGCTGGTGCAGAAGCTGCTGGGCCTCAACAAGCTGGCCGGCGACGTGCCGCCGGTCGAGGTGATCCTGCTGTCGCGCAACTCCGGTGACACCGGCCTGCGCATTTTCAACGCGATCCAGCATTACGGCCTGGAAATCAGCCGCGCCGCGTTCACCAGTGGCGCGCCCACCTCCGACTACATCGCGCCGTTCAAGGCCGACCTGTTCCTCTCGGCCAACGCCGAGGACGTCGGCCGCGCGCTGGCCGCCGGCGTGGCTGCGGCGACGATCCTGCCCAGCACCGCGCCGCCGCGCATGAGCGAGCAACTGCGCATCGCGTTCGACGGCGACGCCGTGATCTTCGGTGATGAGGGCGAGCGTGTCTCGCGCGAGGAAGGCCTGGAAGCCTTCCATCGCAGCGAAACCGAACACGCCGCCGAGCCGCTGTCGGTGGGTCCGTTTCGCGGCTTCCTCACCGCGCTGCATCACCTGCAGACCGCGTTCCCGGCCGAGGACTCGCCGATCCGCACCGCCTTGGTGACCGCCCGTTCCGCGCCCGCGCACAAGCGCGTCATCCTCACCTTGCGCAAGTGGGGCGTGCGCATCGATGAGGCGCTGTTCCTCGGTGGCCGCGACAAGGGGCCGTTCCTCGACGCGTTCGGCGCCGACATCTTCTTCGACGACTCGCCGGCGAACGTGGAGTCCGCGCGCAAGCACGTGGCGACCGGGCACGTGCCGCACGGGGTCAGCAACCGCTGAGCGCGGTGCCGGCAGCGAATGGCGCGCCGGCTTACGCGCCGCGCCATCCCTCGAACCCGGTGAACATGGCCGCGGCGATCAGCAAGGCGCCCACGCAGCGGGTCGCCAGCATTCCGGCCTTCGGCTTGCCTTGCAGCCATGCGCGGGCGCGGTCGGCCATCAGCGCCAGTCCGCCGTACACGCACAGCTGGTTGAGCGCGATGATCAGCCACAGCACCAGCGCCTGCATCGCGATCGGGCCATGCTCCGGGCGCAGGAACTGCGGAAAGACCGCCAGCATGAACAGGTAGGCCTTGGGGTTGAGCAGGCAGGTCAGCATGCCCTGGCGGAACGTCGCCGCGTGCGAGCGCCGCGAGGCATCCGGCTGCAGGGCCGGCGCGGCGTCGCTGCGCATCAGCGAAAGGCCGATCCAGGCGATGTACAGCGCGCCGGCCAGCAGCAGCGCGTTGAATGCACCAGGGACCAATTCCAGCAGCACGCTGATGCCCAGCGCGGTCATCACGACATGGCACACGCCGCCAGCGACGATGCCGGCCAGCGCAGCGAAGCCGCGGCGGCGGCCGCCTGCCAGCGTGCTGCCCAGCACGAAGGCCATGTCCAGGCCGGGCAGCACCATGATGCCGAAGACCAGTGCGAAGAACAGCCACAGTTGCTCGACGTGGTTCATGGTGAAACCCCGGCGCCCGCGCCGGCAAGCCAGCGCAGGCGCGAGCGTGGGGTCGGGTCCATCACCACGCGTTCCGGCGCGCCGCGCAGGAGGCCACTGGCGGCGAGCGTGCGTTCGGCCGCGGCCAGCCGTGGCGCGAGTCGCTCATCCAGCGTTGCGTTGTCGCGAACCACGCCGAGCCATACGAGGAACGGACCGTCGGTGCGTATCGGCAACTGCGGGAAGTTGTTCGGCACATCCAGCGACACCAGCACGCCGGCCGGGTGCACGCCCTCGATGCGGTAGCCGGCGAACGCGGCCTCGGCCTGTTTCGCGAAGGCCTCCTCGCTGCCTTTCTTCACCGCGAAGATCTGCGCCACCACGATGCCTTGCGCGCCGCGCTCCTCGGTCACCGGGTCGACCGCCGGCAGCACGCTGATGCCGTGTTCCGGATGCAGCGGGCGCAGCAGCATCACGTTGTCGCTGTCCGGCAGGATCGCGTTGACCTTGATCCGGTGTTCCTTCCACAGCGGCCCGTAGTAGAACGCCGCATTGACGATCGGGCGTGCATTGATGTCGTGGAAGCCGCGCAGCCAGGTGAAGCGGTTCGGTTGCCCGCGCTCGGTGAACTGGCCGAACACCATCGCGCCCAGCTGCTCGAAGGCCTCCGGGAAATACGCGTCGAAGTACTTGACGAAGTGCGCCAGCTCGCCGTCTGCGGTGACGTAGCGGCGGAATTCGACGACCTGGTAGTCCTTGAGGTGCTGCACGCTTTCCATCATGGGGGCCTCGTTCGCGGGTTTGCCGTGTGCCGACATGGCTGCACCGAGCGCGATGCCCGCGACGATGCCGGGTAACAGTCGCTTGAAGTGGTTCATGGGTATCCCTGGCCTGGACGCCGGGTGGCGCAGGACACACGCTAAAACCCATACAGGGCAAATTGCGCCCTGATTTGTCGCTACCATGGCCGCCATGGCCAAACCCACCACGCGCGTGCTGGCGGTGCTCGACCTGCTGCAGAGCCACGGCCGCATGAGCGGCCCCGAACTGGCGCGCCGGGTCGGCGTCGACGTGCGCACGCTGCGGCGCTACATCGTGATGCTGGAGGACCTCGGCATCCCGCTCACCACCGAGCGCGGCCGCCACGGTGCCTACATGCTGGTCGCCGGCTTCAGGCTGCCGCCGATGATGTTCACCAACGACGAGGCGGTGGCGCTGTCGGTGGGCATGGTGGCGGCGCGCGGACTGGGCCTGGCCGAGGCGGCGCCGGCGGTGGAAAGCGTGCAGGCGAAACTGGCGCGGGTGATGCCCGATGGCCTGAAGCGCCACGTGCGCGCGATCGCCGATACGGTCAAGGTCGATATGCTGCCGGCCACAATCATGCCGACCAGCAACGCCGCGCTGATCACGCTGACCACCGCGGCGCAGGCGCAGCAGCGGGTGCGCATGAGTTACGACTCGGCCCAGGGCAGCCACACCGAACGCGAGTTCGATCCGTACGGCCTGGCCTGGCGCGGCGGTGCCTGGTACGCGCTGGGCATGTGCCAACTGCGCCACGGGCTGCGCTCGTTCCGGCTGGACCGGATGGGCCAGGTGACCTTGCTGGACCACCATTTCGAGCGGCCCGACGATTTCGATGCGCTGGAGCATCTGGTGCAGGGCATCGCCGGCATGCCACGCGGCCGCGACATCGAGGTGTTGCTGCATGCGGACCTGCCGACCGCACGGCACGCGTTCTCGCTGGGTTTTGGCCTGCTGGAGCCGCTGGATCGCGGCGTGTTGTTGCGCAGCAGCGCCGATGACCTGGCCTGGTTTGCCCGCCAGCTCGCCGCGGTGCCGTTCGACTTCGAGATTCGCACGCCATCGGCATTGCGTGCCGAGCTGGCGCGCTGCGCCGTGCGCCTGCAGAAGCTGGCTAGATCATCCGTACGCGCTTCCACCAGCGCGTCACCTGCTCCTCGCGCACGAAGGTGAACAGGCCGGCGCCCAGGATGATCGCGATGCCGGTCGCCATGGGCCAGTCCAGCCGGTCATGGAAGACCACGTAGCCGAGCAGCACGGCCCACAGCATCTGGCTGTACTGGGTTGGTGCGACGTGGTTCGCCGGCGCTATTTGCGTGGCCAGCATCAGCAGCACGGAGCCGAGTGCGGCGAGCAGGCCGTAGCCCAGCAGCAGGCCCCACTGGGCGAGGTCCGGCCAGCGGAAGTTGGCCAGCATCAGCAGGCCGGCCACCAGCATCGAGCCGACCATGCCGGCGCCGTACAAGGTGACGCGTTTCTCGTGCGGCCCGGCCATGCGCAGCGCGATCATCGAGACGGCGCCGGAAAGCCCGCACACGATCGCCGCCAGATGCCCGATGCCCAGCACGCGGAAGCCCGGCCGCAGCACCACCAGCACGCCGACGAAACCGGCCACCACCGCCGACCAGCGGCGCCAGCCCACGGCTTCCTTCAGCACCAGCACCGACAGGATGGTGACGAAGATCGGCAGCAGGAAGATCAGCGCGAACGCCTCGGCCATCGGCAGCGCGGTGAACGCCATCACCGCCGCGATGCTGCCCATCGCGCTGGCGAGCGCACGTACCAGCCACAGGCCGGGGCGCTGCGCCCGCACCACGTCGCGCCAGCGGTCGTCGCTTCCCTTGATGAAGGGCAGGGCCGTCAGCCCCAGCGCGGCGCCGAAAAACACGGCCTCGTAGGCCGGCAGCGAGCCGCGCAGCGACTTCACGAACGCGTCGCTGGCGGCGAAGGCGGCAAAAGCCATGAAGCCGAGCAAGACACCTTTGAACATGGATTTTCGGGGGGCAGATGTGCGGCGGAGAGAGGGGCCGGGACAGGCGCGCTCCATACGCACCCGTCGGGGCCGCCCGGCCTGTGCGGGCGCATGGGTCGCGCTACAATACCGGCTTTTACGCGCCCCCTCTGGAGCTTCCATGGCTGTCCGTCTGAATCCGCTCGATCTGTACGATGTCCGCGCGCTGCTCAGCGACGAGGAGCGCATGGTGCAGGATTCCGTCGGCCGCTTCGTCGACGAGCGCGTGCTGCCGATCATCGGCGACTGCTTCGACCAGGGCCGCTTCCCGAAGGAGCTGATCCCCGAGATCGCCGGTCTGGGCCTGCTCGGCGCGACGATCCCCGAGCAGTACGGCGGCGGCGGCATGAACGGCGTCAGCTACGGCCTGATCTGCCAGGAGCTGGAGCGCGGCGATTCGGGCCTGCGCAGCTTCGCCTCGGTTCAGAGCTCGCTGTGCATGTACCCGATCTTCGCCTACGGCAGCGAGGAGCAGAAGCAGCAGTACCTGCCGCGGATGTCGGCCGGCGAAGTGATCGGCTGCTTCGGCCTGACCGAACCGCATGGCGGCTCCGATCCGGCCAACATGAAGACCAACGCGAAGAAGGACGGCGGCGATTGGGTTATCAACGGCGCCAAGATGTGGATCACCAACGGCAACCTGGCGCACATCGCGATCGTCTGGGCGCAGACCGACGACGGCATCCAGGGCTTCGTGGTGCCGACCGACACGGCCGGCTTCAAGGCGCAGGAAATCCACAAGAAGATGAGCCTGCGCGCCTCGGTCACCAGCGCGCTGTTCTTCGACAACGTGCGCGTGCCGGACAGCGCGCGGCTGCCGAACGTGAAGGGCCTGAAGGGCCCGCTCGGCTGCCTGACCCAGGCGCGCTACGGCATCACCTGGGGTCCGATCGGTGCGGCGCAGGCCTGCCTGAAGGAAGTGCTCGACTACACCGCCGAGCGCATGCTGTTCGGCAAGCCGCTCGCCTCCAACCAGGCGATCCAGCTGAAGATGGCCGACATGGCCAGGCGCATCACCACCGCGCAGCTGCTGTCGCTGCAACTCGGTCGCCTCAAGGATGCCGGCAAGATGCAGCCGACCCAGGTGTCGCTGGCCAAGTGGAACAACTGCCGCATGGCGATCGACATCGCGCGCCAGTGCCGCGACATCCTCGGCGGTGCCGGCATCACCACCGAGCACTCGGCCATCCGCCATGCGCTGAACCTGGAATCGGTAATCACCTACGAGGGCACCGAGACCGTGCACGAGCTGGTGGTCGGCCGCGAGCTGACGGGGATCAACGCGTTCTGAGGCATGGCGCCAGGTGCCTTCCCGGCTCGTCATCCCGGCGAAAGCCGGGAGCCAGTGCCTTTCCCCATGCCGGAAACACTGGATGACCAGCTTCGCTGTGGTGAAGCTTCTCCGGCGTTCGCCGGAGTGACGGCGCCAGGCATCGCCGCTTAGGCCGGAGTGTTGTATGGGTTGGCAAGACATCCGCATTGAAACCGATCGCCTCATCCTCCGCCCGACCCGGCCGGAGGATTTCGAGGGCTGGGCGACGCTGATGGCCGACGCGGAGAACGCACGCCACATCGGTGGCCCGCAGCCACGGGCAGTGGCGTGGCGCGGCTTCCTGTCCATGGCGGGGGCCTGGGCGATGCAGGGCTTCGGCATGTTTTCGGTGATCGAGAAAAGCAGCGGCCGATGGATCGGACGGCTCGGGCCGTGGTGTCCGGAAGGCTGGCCCGGCACCGAAGTGGGCTGGGGCTTGTTGCGCGATGCCTGGGGCAAGGGTTATGCGACGGAAGGTTCGGTGGCGGCGATCGACTGGGCCTTTGCCCAGTTGGGCTGGACCGAGGTGATCCACACCATTGCGCCGGACAACCTTGCATCGCAAAGCGTCGCGCGCCGACTCGGCTCAAGCCTGATCGGTCCCGGCCGCCTGCCCGAACCGTTCCAGGATCTGCCGGTGGAGATCTGGGGGCAGAGTCGCGAAGCCTGGGAACGCCGCCGCGCATGAGCCATCTCTCGCCCGCGCTGTATGCCACCCTGGCCGACGTGGTGCCCGATCTGCACGTGCACTGCGCCGATCCGTGGTGCCTGATCGGCAGCGTCGCGGCGTTGGTGCTTGGTGCCGAGGTCAGCGTGGCCGACGTGGACGTGCTGACCTCGCGCGCCGATGCGGACACGCTGATGCAGGTGTGGGCGCAGCAGCGCGAACCCGCATTCACGCCACCGGATGGCGACCGCTTCCGCTCGCATTTCGCCCGCTTCCGTTTTCCCGGCGCGCCGGTCGAGGTGATGGGCGGGCTTGAACTCCACCTCGACGGTCGCTGGCAGCCAGTGGCGCCGGGCAAGCTGGTGCTCGCCGGCGTGAACGGCCTCGCCGTGCCGGTACCGTGCATCGACGACCAGATCCGCCTGCTCGAAAGTTTCGGTCGCGAGAAGGATCTGCGGCGCGCCGCCGTGCTGCGCGCGCTGCGGGTACCGGCTTTCCCCTTGCCTGTTGTTTCATCCCGCTGAGCGACTCCGTTGTCGCCGGCCACCACTGACGAATCCGCCATGACCGCCATTCCGTTTGCCATCAGTTCCCGCCACAAGGGCTTCAACCGCGCCGAAGTGGTCGACCAGAACTTCATCGAGTTCGTGCAGCTGTGGCGCGGCGACGTGCATGCCGCACCGCGTGACGGCGAGGCGGTGCTGCCGGGCAGCGCGCTGGATGCACGCGGGTTCCGCGAGCTGTTCGAATCGCAGCTGATCTCGCGCCACCTCGACCTGATGGCGCGCGTGCTGCGCGTGCAGAACAAGGTGTTCTACACCATCGGTTCGTCCGGCCACGAAGGCAACGCGATGGTGGCGCGGCTGACCCGCCACACCGATCCGGCCTTCCTGCATTACCGCTCCGGCGGTTTCATGGCCGAGCGCTTCCGCAAGATTCCGGGGATGGACCCGGTGATGGATTCGGCGCTGTCCTTCGCCGCCAGCAAGGACGACCCGGCTTCCGGCGGCCGCCACAAGGTGTGGGGCAGCAAGCCGCTGTGGGTGCTGCCGCAGACCTCGACGATCGCCTCGCACCTGCCCAAGGCGCTGGGCACTGCGGTGGCGATCGAGCAGGCGCGGCGGATCGGCCACCAGCTGCCGATTCCCGACGACAGCATCGCCATCTGCTCGTTCGGCGATGCCTCCAGCAACCATGCCACTGCGCAGACCGCGTTCAACACCGCGGCGTGGACGGCGTACCAGAAACTGCCGGCGCCGGTGCTGTTCGTGTGCGAGGACAACGGCATCGGCATCTCGGTGAAGACGCCGAGCGGCTGGATTGCGGCCAACTACCAGCATCGTGCCAATCTCGACTACTTCTTCGCGAACGGCCTGGACCTCGCCGAAGGCTACGCCCAGGTGCAGCGTGCGGTGGAGCATTGCCGCGGCACGCGCCGGCCGACCTTCCTGCACCTCAAGACCACCCGCGTGATGGGCCACGCCGGCACCGATTTCGAGATCGAGTGGCGCTCGATCGAGGAGCTGTTCGCGGTGGAGGCGACCGACCCGCTGCTGCGCTCGGCCGGCATCGCGCTGGCGTCCGGCCTGTATTCGAAGGATGAATTGCTGAACCTGTACGAGGCCACCCGCAGGCGCTGCTTCGCCGCTGCCGAGGACGCGGATTCGCGCCATCGGCTGACCTCGCTGGAGGACGTGATGGCCCCGCTGGCGCCGTACACGCCGGCCGCGGTGAAGGCCGAGGCCACGCGTGCCGACTACGCGCAGAAGCGCCTGGCCGTATTCGGCGGCGAGGCGAAGCTGCCGGAGAAACTGCCGCCGCGGCACCTGGCGATCCAGATCGGCCAGGCCCTGCACGACTTGCTGGCGAAGTATCCCGAGGCGCTGCTGTTCGGCGAGGACGTGGCGCAGAAGGGCGGCGTGTACACCGTCACCAAGGGCCTCAACAAGACCTTCAAGGGCAGCCGCGTGTTCAACACGCTGCTCGATGAAACGATGATCCTGGGCCTGGCCCAGGGCTACGCGAACATGGGCATGCTGCCGCTGCCGGAGATCCAGTACCTGGCGTACTTCCACAACGCCTGCGACCAGATCCGCGGTGAGGCGGCGTCACTGCAGTTCTTCTCCAACGGCCAGTACCGCAACCCGATGGTGATGCGGGTCGCGTCGCTGGGCTACCAGAAGGGCTTCGGCGGCCATTTCCACAACGACAACTCGATCACCGCGCTGCGCGATATTCCGGGCCTGGTGGTGGGCTGCCCCAGCCGTGGCGACGACGCAGCAATGATGCTGCGCACGCTGATGGCATTGGCGAAAGTGGACGGCCGCGTGTGCGCCTTCCTCGAACCGATCGCGCTGTACATGACCAAGGACCTGTACGAGGCCGGCGACGGCCAGTGGCAGTTCGACTATCCGGCGCCGGACCAGGCGATGACGCTGGGCGAGGGCCGCATCTACAACGACGCGGCGAACGACCTGGTGGTATTTACCTTCGGCAACGGCGTGCCGATGGCGCTGCGCGCCGCGCGCACGATCGAAGCGGAACTGAAGTGGAAGGTACGCGTGGTCGACCTGCGCTGGCTGGCGCCGCTCAACGACGCCTTCATCGCGGCGCAGGCGAAGACCGCCAAACGCATCCTGGTGCTGGACGAAGGCCGCAAGAGCGCCGGCGTGGGCGAGGGCGTGATCACCGCGATCGTCGAAGGCGGCTGCGGCGCCACTCCGATCAAGCGCGTGGTCGGCGCCGACACCTTCACCCCGCTGGCCGGGGCGGCGCTGCTGGTGCTTCCGGGCGAGGCCGACGTGGTGGCGGCAGCGCACGCGCTCGTCGGCTAGGCATGCTCTGACCACGTCTTTGCCCGTCGTTCCCGCGAGGCGCGTTTCAACAGTCGAAGGGCTGGTCGAGCTTGTCGCTGTCCGGCATCGTACCGTCACGCCGCTGGGTCAAGTACGGCAGGATCGGTGGCCGTGACCGGGCATCGAAGCCATCGCCTCCCGCAGGAGCCCACTCGCGGGCGATGCCGTTGGGGCCGGGATCGGGATTTGTAAGAGCCAACGCATCGCCCGCGCGCGGGCTCCCGCGACCGTCGGCCGCGAGTGGGCCAGGATCGTGACTGGACAACCGCACGCCTCCGCCGGGGTGACGACTTGTTCGGACCTTCGCTGGCTGGCGCACCGCGCTTCAGCGATCCTCGCGCCGCGTCTCCACCACGCGCAGGCGCTTTTCGCCGGCGGCGTGCGCGGAGCGGTTCGCGAATTCGTCCATGCACACGCGATTGCGGCCGCGCAGCTTGGCGCGATACATCGCCTGGTCGGCGCGGTCGATCAGCAATTCGAGCGTGTCGCCGCGCTGGCGCATGGCCACGCCGATGCTGACGCTGAGCAGTTGCTGCTCGTCGCGCACCGGAATCTCCAGCCGGTGCACGCGGCGGCAAAGGCGGGTGGCCACCTGCATCGCCTCCTGCGCGTCGATGCCGTCGAGCATTGCCACGAATTCCTCGCCGCCGTAGCGGCCGAACAGGTCGCCCGGCCGCAGTTCCGCGCTGAGCGTGGTGGCCACCGCCACCAGCGCGCGGTCGCCGGTGTTGTGGCCGTGGTGGTCGTTGAGCTGCTTGAAGTGATCCAGGTCGAGGAACAGCACGGCGATCGAAGGCGCCTGGCTGCTGGCCAGCAGCGCTTCGGCACGCTCGGTCCAGGCACGGCGGTTGAGCAGGCGGGTGAGCGCGTCGTGGTCGGCCAGCACCTGCACCACGTCGCGATCCTGGCGCAGTTGCAGCGCGCGATCGGCCAGGCCCAGCGACAGCACCATCGCCTCGAAGGCGCCGCCGGCGAGGCTGAGATCGTTGAGCCAGTCGATGCGGGGCAGGGCGCCGTTGACCTGGGCGCTGGTCAGCGCGGTCAGCAGCAGCAACGGCGTCCAGCCGGCGAGGAAAAACCAGGCCTGGCGCGAGCCGCGCAGCGCGGCGATTGCCCCGGCCACCAGCAACAGCAGCGCGCCGATCATCAGCAACGGGTTGAGCAGGGCCTGGGCCATCGAGACCAGCAACGGGATGCCGCTGCAGCGCATCAGCACCAGCTGGATCATGCCCACGGCCACGGCGATCACCGGCACCTGCAGCAGCCGGGCATGGCGGCGCAGGTCGCAGAACCGCATCATAAACAGCGAGGCGAACGTCACCGACAAGGCCACCGCCACTGCGCCGACCATGGTGCTGGAGTCGACCAGCCATTGCCAGCGCAGCGGATGGAACACGAAACCGGTCTGCATGCCCTGGATCAGGGCGTAGCAGACGATGTAGCCGGCATACCAGGCGTAGGTGATGTCGCGCAGCATCAGCGAGAAGAACAACGCCATCATCACCATCGCCAGCATCACCGCGAAGCAGATGCTGGCGAACACCAGCCATTGGGTGTCGCGCTGCAGATACTCGTCCCACGACAGGATGCGAAAGCGGATCGGCGCGCTGACGGTTTGCGTCGGTTCCACGCGCAGCAGGATCGGCGTGGATGCGGACAGGTCCGCCGGCACGCGCCATGCCAGCCGGCCGTGGCCGTGGCCGTGGGCGCTGAAATCGTTCATCGCCAATCGATGCACCCGGTCGCCGTGGAACACGCTGATCGCACCCATCGGCGCCGGGTACACGGTGAGCACGCGATCCTCGTTGTTCCACGGCGGCTGCGCCGCGATCACCACCCAGCTGCCCAGCTCGTTGCGCGGAAAGCGTTGCAGCATGGACGGGTCGAAACTCTTCATGCGGCCGGCGTGGTAGGCGTCCATCACGCCCTGTGGCGTGTCACCGGCGACAACTTCCTGCCAGGCCCCATTCAGCGGCATGCCGTCGGCATGGGCTGCGCCGATCCCGAGCAGCAGCAAGCCGAGCCCCAGCATCCATGCGCGGATGCGTTGGCGGTGGCGTGCTGAAAATGTGACCGGCTTCTCCACTCGGCTTTCCCTGTTCTGCGCGACTTGCGGGGGAGCACGCGCGCAGGGCTTTTCTGTGGCCCGTGAGTCGATTTGTCCGTGGATACTGGCCTGCAGGGGTGCAAAGAAGGCCAACCTCCAACGCTGCACGATGTAAAGCCAGGATGTCAAGCACGGGTCATGCCATGTCGTGGCTTGCCGGGAGAGGCGGCCGGCGGCGGCGGGGAGGGCGGGGCGATGCTCTGATGGTCCAGGAGAACGGCCTGCAGGGACCAAAGCGGACGCTTTGGGTCACTCCCGACACCCGGGGCCGGCAAGGTGATTCCGGCAGCCCGGTCGTGGCTTCCCTGCCGACGGAGGAGTCTGAGCTTGCCGCGCTCAGCGCGGGCGACGCGCGCCCAGCAGCGCCAGCACGTCCTGTGCGCTGCGGATGCGTTCGCTGGCGCCGGGCAGGTCCAGGATCACCTTCAGCTTGTCCTGGCCATCCAGTTTGTAGACGCGCGGCTGGGTCTGGATCAGCTTGATGATGGCCAGCGGATCGACCTCCGGCTTCTCGCGGAACACGATGCGGCCGCCGTTGGCGCCGAAGTCGAGTTTGCGAATGCCCAGTGGCGTGGCCATCAGTTTCAGGCTGGCTACGGCGAACAACTGCTTCGTCGGTTCGGGCAGCAGGCCGAAGCGGTCGATCATCTCCACCTGCAAGTCGCGCAGGTCATCCTCGCTGCGGGCGCTGGCGATGCGCTTGTACAGGGTCAGGCGCGTGTGCACGTCGCCGAGGTAATCGTCGGGAATCAGCGCGGGCAGGTGCAGTTCGACCTCGGTCTCGTGCTCGGAACTGAGATCGAAGTCCGGCACCTTGCCCGACTTCAGCGCGCGTACCGCGCGATCGAGCAGTTCGGTGTACAGGCCGAAACCGATTTCCTGGATCTGGCCGGACTGCTCGTCGCCGAGCAGCTCGCCGGCGCCCCGGATCTCCAGGTCGTGCGTGGCCAGGGTGAAGCCGGCGCCGAGTTCTTCCAGCGAGGCGAGGGCCTCCAGCCGTTTCTGCGCATCGGCGGTGATCGACTTGCGGTCGGGCACCACCAGATAGGCATAGGCGCGATGGTGCGAGCGACCGACGCGGCCGCGCAGCTGGTGCAGCTGGGCCAGGCCGAAGTGGTCGGCGCGGTCGATGATGATGGTGTTGGCGGTGGGGATGTCGATGCCGGTTTCGATGATGGTGGTGCACACCAGCACGTTGAAGCGCTGGCGGTGGAAATCCGCCATCACGCCTTCCAGCTCGCGCTCGGGCATCTGGCCGTGGGCGATGCGGATGCGCGCCTCGGGTACCAGCTCCTCAAGCTCGCGCACGGTGCGCTCGATGCTCTGCACCTCGTTGTGCAGGAAGTACACCTGGCCGCCGCGCGACAGCTCGCGCTGCAGCGCCTCGCGGATCGTCGCCGGGTCCCACGCAGAGATGAAGGTGCGCACGGCGCTACGGTGCGCCGGCGGGGTGGCGATCAGCGACAGGTCGCGCAGGCCGGCCATCGCCATGTTCAGCGTGCGCGGGATCGGCGTGGCGGTCATCGTCAGCAGGTCCACTTCGGCGCGAAGTTTCTTGAGCTGCTCCTTCTGGCGCACGCCGAAACGCTGCTCCTCGTCGACGATCACCAAACCCAGGTTCTTGAACTTGACGTCCGACTGCAGCAGCTTGTGCGTACCCACGATCACGTCGATCTGGCCGTCGGCGAGGCGCTTGAGCGCCTCGTTCACTTCCCTGGTCGACTTGAAGCGCGACAGCACGTCCACGCGCACCGGCCAGTCGGCGAAGCGGTCGGCGAAGTTGCGGTAGTGCTGCTGGGCGAGCAGGGTGGTCGGCACCAGCACGGCGACCTGCTTGCCGGCGGTGGCGGTGGCGAAGGCGGCGCGCAGCGCGACCTCGGTCTTGCCGAAGCCGACGTCGCCGCAGATCACCCGGTCCATCGCGCGCGGCGCGGCGAGATCGTCCAGCACCGCCTCGATCGCGCTTTCCTGGTCGGGAGTTTCTTCGAACGGGAAGCTGGAGCCGAATTCCTCCACCAGCTGACGGTCGATCGGCAACGACTCGCCGCCGCGCGCCTGTCGCTGCGCGTAGATCGCCAGCAGCTCGGCGGCGACGTCGCGCACCTTCTCCGCCGCCTTGCGGCGCGCGCGCTCCCACGCGTCGCCGCCCAGCGAGTGCAGCGGCGCCAGCTCCGGCGCGGTGCCGGAGTAGCGGCTGACCAGGCCGAGCTGCGAGACCGGCACGTACAATTTGTCGCCCTTGGCGTATTCGATGGTGAGGAACTCGCCGGCCATGCCGCCGACGTCCATCGACAGCAGCCCCTGGTAGCGGCCCACGCCGTGATCCACGTGCACGATCGGCGCGCCGACGGTGAGTTCGGTGAGATCGCGGATGATCGTGTCGGGATCGCGCGCCGTGCCACGCCGGCGTTTGCGCTCGCGCTCGTTGCGCACGCGCTCGCCGTAAAGCTCGCGCTCGGTGAGCACGGTCAACACCGGTTTGGTCAGTGCAAAGCCCTGCTCAAGCGGTGCGATGGTGATGGCGAAGCGCGGGAGGTTTTGTTCGTCATTCCGGCTTTCACCGGGGTGACGAGCGAGAAAGGCCGACCAGTCATCGACGTGCTCGGGTTTCAGCCCCGCGCTTGCCAGCGTATCGACCAGCGCCTCGCGCCGTCCCGCCGAATCCGCCGCGATCAGCACGCGGCCCGGGTAGCCGGCGAGGAAATGCCGCAGCGAGGTGGCCGGCTCCTCGCCCTTGCGATTCAGCGGCAGCTCCGGCGCCGGCTGGGTGCCGGTGTCGATGGCGTGCTCGTGGCCGGGCTCGACCACGTCCACGCGCAGGCGCTTGTTGAGCTGCTCGCGCAACTTGTCCGGCGGCAGGTACAGCTCGGCTGGCGGCAGTACCGGGCGCTCGATGTCATGCGCGCGCTGGTCGTAGCGCTCCAGTGTCTGTGCCCAGAACTGGTCGGCGGCTTCCCCGGCACCTTCGCCGAGCACGAACAGCGCGTCGTCGGCGAGGTAGTCGAACAGCGTGGAGGTCTGCCGGAAGAACAAGGGCAGGTAGTACTCGATGCCCCCGGGCGTGACGCCCTCCTTCATGTCCTGGTACAGCGGGCAGCGGCGCACGTCGATCGGGAAGCGCTCGCGCAGATTGGAGCGGAACTCCTTCGCCGCTTCCTCGGTGAGCGGAAACTCGCGGGCGGGCAACAACTCGACGCGTTCCACCTGCTGCTGCGAGCGCTGCGTCTCGGGATCGAAGCTGCGGATCGAGTCGACCTCGTCGTCGAACAACTCGATGCGGTACGGCTCGGCGGTGCCCATCGGAAAGATGTCCAGCAACGCGCCGCGCACCGCGAAGTCGCCCGGCTCGGCCACCTGCGGCACGTGGCGGTAACCGGACGCTTCCAGTCGGCGCTGCTCGGCGGCCAGGTCGAGCTGCTGACCCTTCGACATCACCAGGCCGGAGCCGGTGATGTGGGTACGCGGCGCGATCCGCTGCATCAGCGTGGCCACCGGCACCACCAGCACGCCGCGCTTGACGCCAGGCAGGCGATACAGCGTGGCGATGCGTTGCGAGACGATCTCCGGATGCGGACTGAACGCGTCGTAGGGCAACGTCTCCCAGTCCGGGAACTGCAGCACCGGCAGATCATCGGCAAAGATGCCCAGCTCCGCTTCCAGCGCCTGTGCGCGCTGGGTGTCGCGCGCCACCACCACCAGCAGGCCGTCATGCGTGCGCGCCGCCTCGGCCAGCAGCAAGGCGCGTGCCGAGCCGTGCGGCGGCAACCAGTAGCGGCGCTGCCTGGGTGTGGTGGGGAGGGGAGGATGCTTGATCGGGCTGGGCATAGCCGACAAGTGTAACGCGGCGCTCCAGTCGGGCCGTGCGGGGCGGGCACCGCCCGCCGCTCCCGATCATGGCGCCGTGACGAGTTGTCCTACAGTTTCAAGGTGATCAGCATGGTGCCCGGTTCGTCGGGAATCGCGCGCTGGGTGAAGCCGAGCTCCTTGCACAGTTGCAGCATCGGCCGGTTTTCCTGCAGCACGTAGCCCCACAGTTCGTACAGGCCACGGCGCCGGCAATCGTCGACCAGCCGCTGCATCAGCAGCGCGCCGAGGCCGATGCGGCTCCAGGCATGCTCCACCAGCACGGAGAACTCGGCCGTGTCGGTGGTATCGTCGACGTAGATGCGCCCCACGCCGCGCATCTCGGCCGGGTGGAGGGATTCGTCCATCAGCACGAAGGCGGTTTCGCGCGTCGGGTCGATCCGGCACAGTTGCTGCGCCATCGGCGTGGGCAGCTCGGACATCGCGTGCAGGAAGCGGCGACGGATCTCCTCCGGCGACAGGCGGGCGAAACAGCGCTGCATCGCCGCCACGTCACCCGGTTCGATCGCCCGCAGGGTGAGCTCCCGTTCGTCCTGCGTACGCACCTTCTCGCCGGCCGCCGGCGCGAGGGCCTTGCGGGCAAAGCGCAGGCTGCTTCGCGGTGGCAGCGAGGCATGCGGCGTGGGGGAGACGAAGTCGATCGCGGGAATCATGGGCGCTCCATACTTTTGCGTATTGTGTGCAATGCAGCATGATTATGCAACGGGCAACCGCCGACAGATCATGATGATGAGGTGAGCTTTGGCGTCACTTCCGGTCATTCATGTTGCGCCACAAGATGCGCCGCAGGACAAAGACAGCGCCTGCGCAACACCCCACAATGGATGCGGATTCCCCGGCGGAGCAGCCTGCATGACCAACCAGCCACCCCGCGGCATCACCGTGGCCCAATTGCAGCGGCTGTGCAGCCGCTGGCCCGGCGTAACGCGCGACATCAAGTGGGGCGACAACCTGGTGTTCAGCGTGGGCGACAAGATGTTCGCCATGACCCATGCCGATGGTCGCGAGGGCGGGCGCCTGGCGTTCAAGGTGGCGGACGAGCGATTCCTCGAACTCACCGACCTGCCCGGCATCATTCCGGCCCCGTACCTGGCGCGGATGCGCTGGGTGTCGGTCACCGAACCACGACGTTTCGCCACGGCGGAGCTGCAGGCGCTCATCCTCGACGCGTATACGCTGATCCGCGCCAGGCTCACGAAGAAACTGCAGTCCGGACTGGGCCCGCTGCCCGTGCTCAAGGCAGGCAAGCCATGAAGCAGCATCTCGGCGCACTTGCGCTGCTGGTCGCCGACTACGACGAGGCGATCGCCTGGTACACCCGCGCGCTCGGTTTCGAGCTGATCGAAGACACCGACATGGGTGGCGGCAAGCGCTGGGTGCTGCTGGCGCCGCCCGGTTCCGGCGAAACCCGCTTGCTGCTGGCCAAGGCGAAGGGTGACGAACAGACTTCCCGCATCGGCAACCAGACCGGCGGCCGCGTGTTCCTGCTGTTGCACACCGACGACTTCCAGCGCGACTGGCAGCGCATGCGCGCCGAAGGCGTGCACTTTCGCGAGGAGCCGCGGCATGAGGCCTACGGCACGGTGGCGGTGTTCGATGATCTGTACGGCAACGGCTGGGATCTGCTGGAACCGCGGCGTAACCCGCCGTAACCGTTCTCCGAGGCCACCCCCGTCCCTGCAGGAGCCCGCTGGCGGGCGATGCCTTGAAAGCCGGGATTCGGGAATTCGGGATTCGGGATTCGCAAAAGCAACTGCATCGCCCGCGAGCGGGCTCCTACCAGATCAAATCGTCCGGCACCTGGAACTGCTTGTAATAGTCGTCGTCCGCACCATTGCCGCTACCGGCTTCGCTACGCGCGTGATCAAGCACGATCGCTGTCGCATCACGCTCGTATACCTTGTCGGCCGCAACACGCGGCAGCAATTCATAACCCTGATCATGCCGCACGATCACCAGCGTGCCGCTGGCCAACTGCGCACGCAGCGCCTCGTTCACCAGCACATCCCTGATCGTGCCGCCATCGGTGAACCGATAGGCAATCTCGCCATCGCGCTTCACCTTGTGCGCCTCGACAATCTGGCGCACCTGCGCGTGCGCTTCGTTCTGCCGCAGCTGCGCATTGCGCTCCGCCGCCAGCGCACGATCGCGCTCGGCCTTCTCCGCCTGCAACCGCTCCACCTCCACCTGCTCGGCACTCGGTGCCGCCGGTCCCTTGCCCTTGTGCTTCTTCGCCTGCTCGCGCACGACCTGCGCCGCCTTGGCCTTGTTGACCAGACCGGCCTTGAGCAGTTGTTCTTGCAGGGGGTTGCGCATGAGGCAGAGGGATCCCGGGCAGAAGTGCTAAAGAGAATTGTAGCGTGTGACCGGTATGCGACCGTCGTCAGTTTGGGTGGCGTGTGCAACTCCTCGTCTTTACGCACCTAGCCGAAAAGTCTTCGCTTCCCCGATGCGGTCGATCTTTTGCCGCCCGATGTAATGCTCGGCATTTCGTTGCTTGAGCAGCCGCCCGAGCCATCCGTGCCACATGTCCATGAAAGGCGGAAATCCGCTCCGGATGTCTTCTGCCGATGGTTGTCCGATGGAGGCTTTCCTGCCGAGTGTCCCGATGGCTTTACGGCACAGAACTTGGTGGGTATACTGTGTATATGAAGTATGCACAGATCGACCCCGGACTGTTCCTGTCGGTCAGCGACAGCACGCCGATGTACCAGCAGATCGTCAACCAGATCACCACCAAGGTGATGGCTGGTGATTGGCCGGCGGGCCAGCCGTTGCCATCGATCCGGGAGTTGGCGAGTGCCAGCCGGGTCAGCGTGATCACGGTCAAGCGCGCCTATGCGGAGCTGGGCCAGGCCGGGGTGATCGTGACGCGACACGGCATGGGTTCGTTCGTGGCCGAATCGCGGGATTTGTCGACAACCTTGCTGCGTGCCGAGTTCACCAAGCACTTTGATGCCATGTTGGCCAGCGCCCGACGGCTTGGCCTATCCGCGGAAGATATCCGGCGACTGCTTGACGAGCAGGCCGACTGGTCCGCCGATTCCACTGAAGGATCCACACCATGACGACTGCATTCTCCCTGTCCGGAGTGACCAAACGCTACGAGAACTTCGCGCTCCGGGACATCGATCTCAGCATGCCCGAGGGGCAGGTCATGGGGCTGGTGGGAGTAAACGGCGCGGGCAAGACCACGTTGCTACGCATTCTCAGCGGGCTGGCACTGGCCGATGCGGGTGCGGTCGAGGTGCTTGGACATGCCATGCCGGCGCAACAAGTTGCCGCGAAGAAGGACTTGGGATTCGCGACGGAAGACATGCGCCTGTTCAAGACCCGGACCTTGCGCTGGCACATGGATTTCGTGCGTGCGATCTATCCGGGCTGGGACGAGGCGTACGCCACCGAGCTGCTTCGCCGCTTCGACCTGCGCGCGGAACAGACGATGACTGGGTATTCGCACGGGCAGCGCGTTAAAGCGCTGCTGATGCTCAATTTCGCCCGCCGGCCGAGGCTGCTGTTGCTCGATGAACCGACCACGGGCCTCGACCCGGTGGCGCGTGACGAGGTGCTGGAGGCGCTCGCCGATGTTCTTCGCGACGAAGCGCGCAGTGTGATCTTTTCCTCTCACAACACCAAGGACATCGAGCAGATGGCGGACACCATCACCTTCGTTCACGACGGCGCGCTGCTGGCGTCCAGGGAGAAGGAAGCATTCCTCGACGATTGGCGCCGGATCGTCTGCCTGGGAGCGTGGCTGCCGGACAAGATCGCGTGGCCCGAAATCGCCGCGGCGCGACAGAACGGTTCGATCCTGGAACTGAAGGTGCGCCAGTTCAGCGACGGATTGCTGAAACGCCTGCAGGCGAAGGGCGTGGAAATTCGCAGCACCGAGCCGATGAGCCTGGAAGATATTTTCGTCACCACCGTGCGCGCTGGAGGTGTGGCATGAATTTCTCGTCACTCAACCTGCCGGTGATCAAGCTCCTGGTGGCGAAGGACTGGCTCCTGTTCCAGAAACAACTCGCGGCCTGCGTGCTCGCCGGGATCGTGGCGCTGTGCCTGATCGGCATGGCCACCGGCTGGAGTTTCTATCTTGGCTCGCTGCTGCTGATCATCGTGCTGGTCTCTGCCTCGTGCTTCTCGATCTCCACCTCGTTGCTGGTCGAACGCAAGGAGCACACGCTGGCGTTCGTGATGAGCCTGCCGGTGACGCCGCTGGACTATTACCTGGCCAAGCTGGTCGGCAGCCTGGTCACGTTTCTCGTGCCGTTCTTGGTGATGCTCGCTGGAACGATGCTGGTGATCCTGTTCACACCGTTACCGGACGGGCTCGTCGTCTTGTCGTTGTTGATCTTCGGACACGTGCTGCTGGCGTACACCGCGTCGTTGAGCGTCGCCATGGCAGTCGAATCCGAGGGGTGGAACATTTTCGCCATGATCAGCAGCATGGTGCTGATCAATCCGTTCATCATGCTTCTGGGGCAGCTCCCGGCGATCAGCGACCACGTCAAGACCGACACCATCGTATTCGGCCCGGTCGTGGTGTCGATCCTGCTTGGCCAACTGGTGGTCGGCGTTGCGGTCCTCATCGCGACCGGCTGGGTGCATTGCCGAAAGAAATCGTTCTACTGAACTGATCCCCGTTCACGCTTAGCCCTTCGACAAGCTCAGGACAGGCGTAGCCCGCGCAGCGGGTGGAGTCGAAGCGCGGCCATGCACCATTCCGATGAATCCGTCCGACCTGTTCGGAGGTCTCGCCATGCACGACACAATGCGCTTTCATTACATGGACAACCTGCGCGCGCTGGCCATGTTGTCCGGGGTGGTTTTCCACGCCGCGCTGGCTTACAGCCCGCTCCTGCATCCGTATTTTCCCACGGCCGATCGCGCGCAATCGCCTGCCCTTGATTGGTGCATCTGGTTCCTGCACCTGTTTCGCATGCCGCTGTTCTTTCTGGTTGCGGGCTTCTTTGCGGCGATGCTCCTGCGCAAGCGTGGTATGTGCGGCATGTTCCTCAATCGCATGCGGCGCATCGCATTGCCGCTGGTGATCTTTTGCCCGCTGGTGCTCGCCGCGATGAGCTACAGCACGCTGCATGCGGCGGCGAGCGTGCAGAACCCGTCACCTGTGCTGGTGATGATCAAGCAGTTCTCGTTGATGGCGAACCCACCAGCACTGCCGCCCGGCACGGGCCACCTATGGTTCCTCTACTACCTGTTGTTCTTCTATGTCCTGATCTGGGCGGCGAAAAGCCTGGAGCTGGGGGAGGTCGGGAACCTGGTGCGTGGCCTGAACCCCGCGTGGCAGTTGGCGTTGTTACCCCTGTTGCTGGTGCCGGCGCTCGCCTCGGTGACCGCTCCGCATCCCGCACCAGAAAGCCTGTTTCCCAAGTTCTGGGCTTTCGGGTTCTATGGACCATTCTTCGCGTTCGGCTATCTGCTTTTCGGCCACGAGGCCCTGATCGAGCGCTTCCGCCGTTTCGCATCGTGGCTGCTGCTGGCAAGCCTGGGCCTGTACGGTGTGTTCTGGTATCTGCTCAAGCGGCACGTGCCCACCGCCGCGGAGCCGTCTGCGACGCTGCCCATCGCGGCAGTCGAAGCCTGCGTCAGCGTCTGGATGACCTGCGTTTGCCTCGTCGCCGGCCGATCGTTGCTGAATCGGGGCAACTGTCTGTTGCGCTACCTCTCCGACTCGTCTTATTGGGTCTATATCATCCATCTCCCGGTCCTGTTCGTCATTCAGTACCGACTGATGGACATGGAGGTGTGGTGGGGGGCGAAGTTTGCGATCTCCGTCATGGCAACGTTCGCACTTTGCCTGCTCAGCTATCACGCTCTGGTGCGCAAGACCGTTATCGGAAAACTTCTTGGCGTCCGACCACCGGTGGCGGGAGCAGCCACCGGGGGGTGATGGCGCGGGCGCTTGCGACGAACAACACGTTGTCACATGGCTTTCCCTCGCCGATATTCAATCCGCGTTGTCCGGCTCGAAGAAGCTCCAGCGCACGTCGCCGAACTCGGCCTTCATCGCGGCCTCGACGGTGTTGATGGCTTCGATGAGGTTGGCGGTGGGCTGCATGCGCGCCTTCACCGCCACCATCACGTCGGCGCCCATCTGCAGGGTGATCAGGTTGAGTACTTCGGCGACTTCGGGGCGGTTCCTCAGGAAGCCCATCAGCTCGTCACGGCGGCGCGGTTCCACGCCCTGGCCGATCAGCAGCGCCTTCACTTCGATCGCCACCAGCACGGCGACGACGATCAGGAGGGTGCCGATGGCGATGGTGCCGGCGGCGTCGAACATCAGGTTGCCGGTGAGCATGGTGGCGCCGATGGCGAGGGCGGCCAGGCAGAGGCCGACGAGGGCGGCCAGGTCTTCGCCGAAGATCACCAGCAGTTCGCTGGAGCGGGTTTGGCGAAACCACGTCCACAGATCCTGGTCACCGCGGGCCTTGTTCACTTCCTGCATGCAGCCGCGCATCGAGATGCCTTCGACCACGATGCCGAACACCAGCACGCCCATCGCCAGCCACGGCCACTTGAGCGGTTCGGGATTCGTGAGCTTGTGCACGCCCTCGTAGATCGAGAACATGCCGCCGACGCTGAACAACAGGATGGCGACGAGGAACGACCAGAAGTACAGCGCACGACCCCAGCCCAGCGGGAATTCGTCGGACGGTGGACGCTTGGCCTGGCGGATGCCGAGCAGAAGCAAACCCTGGTTGCCGCAGTCGGCCAGCGAGTGCACCGCCTCGGCCATCATCGCGCCGGAGCCGGTAACCACGGCGGCGACGAGCTTGGCCACGAAGATGGCGAAGTTCGCGCCCAGCGCGAGGAAAATGGCCTTGATCGGGTTGGCGTGGCTGGACATGCGCGGGCTCGGGCGGGAAACGGGCGGCCATTGTAATGGACGCCAGCCGGGCCTCTCCGCGAGATGGCGGCGGACGCCTGCTGCCTCCGCCGCGAGGCCGTGAGGCGGGGTGCCCGCCTCCGGACAGCGACTCAGCGGATGCCGACGCCCACGCCAAGCCCGAAGTGCACGTTGCTGCGACCCTTCTGCATTTCCTCGGCGGTCCAGACGTGGGACTGCGCCACGTCGACCAGCGGGAACAGGTAGTCAGCCTGGCCAACCTGGCCGCCGCGGGTGCCGTTGAGTTTGCCGTCGACGGTCATCAGCGCGCCGGCGGGGTAGTCGAGCGGTTCGACGTAGCCGCGCAGCACGGCGATGAAGCGGCCGTTTCCGCTGTCATTCGCCTTCGGCCGCTGCGAGGAATCCAGCGGGTAGGCCAGCAGCTCGATTTCGCTGTGGTCCTGGAAATTGTTGACGTGCACGATGCGCCCGCCCCAGATGACTTCGTTGCCGCTGTACTGCTCGGGCGTCTGCGCCACTTGCGCGGGGGTGGCGAGCACCGCGTTGCCGGTGGTCTTGTAGATCGGCGCGGGTGCGCAGGCGGCCAGCACGAGCAAGGCGGCGGGCAGGGCGAGCCGGATCAGCAGCGGGGCGGGGCGGTGGCGCATGGTCGTGGCTCCTGGGCGGACGCGAAAGACGGGGCCAGCTTAGCGACGGTTCGGCCTGGGCGGTAGTCGCGAGGCGGGCAGGGGGCTGGGCGTATTCAGCTGGCTGCCGGCCTCGTCCAGCAGCCAGTCGAGTTTTACCGTGGCCGGACGCTCGCGCGCCAGCAGGCCGGCCAGCACGCGCAGCGGTTCGCGCAGGGCATCGTCCAGTTTCCACGGCGCGTTGAGGATGACCATGCCTGAGCCGTTGAGGCGCAGCGGCGAATCGTCCGGGTGCACCAGCAGCTCGGCGCGCAGGACGCGTTTCACCCCGCTGTGCTGCAGGCGGCGCAGGAACGGCTGCACCTGGCTGCGCAGCTTGATCGGATACCACACCGCGTAGACGCCGGTGGGCCAGCGCTGCAGCGCCGGCTTCAGGGCCTGCTCGATCAGCTTGTACTCGGCGTCCTGCGCCTCGTAAGGCGGGTCGATCAGCACCAGGCCGCGCTTCTCCTGCGGCGGCACCAGCGCCTTCAGCGCCTCGTAGCCGTCGCGCTCGTGCACGTGCACCTGAGGGTTGCCGCGGAACAGGTCGCGCAGCTTGCATGCCGCCTCGGTATGCAGTTCGCACAACTGGGCGCTGTCGCCGGGGCGCAGCAGGCGGGCGACCTGCAGCGGCGAGCCGGGGTAGCGCTTCAGGCCTTGCGCGTTGTCGGCGCTGCCCAGGATGCCGTCGCGCCAACGACGCAGCAGCGGCGGCAGTTTCTCCGCCGGGTGCAGGCGCGCGATGCCGTCCTTGAACTCGCCGGTCTTGCCTGCCTCGAAACCGTCCAGCGGATAGTTGCCGCTGCCGGCATGGGTGTCGATGTAGCAAAACGGTGCGGGCTTGGCCTGCAGCGACTCGATCAGTGCCAGCAGCACGACGTGTTTCAGGACGTCGGCAAAATTGCCGGCGTGGTAGGCGTGGCGGTAGTTCATGGCGGTCACGGGAATGGGGACACCCAGTATAGAGGGCCGGTGCCGTGCTCCCCCGGCGCTACGTAACCTTTCCTGCACATGGGCCGGTGCAGGCTCCGCTTGTTGCAGCGTTGCAACCGGCCGGACGCGCGGCTCCGGCCGTCCACCTGCGCGGAGAATCATCATGAAGTTCCTGCCAAGAATCATGGTTTCGACGGCCGCTGTCGGCCTTTGCCTGGCATTCGGCACGGTCAGCGCCCAGGACACCGGAGGCATGGCGCCGGCACCGGCGTCGAGCAGCATGGGCCATATGGGCGGCATGCATCACAAGATGATGCGCCACAACAAGAACGGCAGCATGCACATGATGCCGGCCACGGTGAGGTCGGTGGATGCCAAGACCGGCATCGTCGAGGCGGACGCGGGAGGCATGTCGCTACGCGTGCACTTCCCGCCGGCTTCGGTGGCCAACCTGAAAGTCGGCGACAAGATCACGCTGCACATGGGCTATACCAAGTAGTTCGTCGGGTGACCGACGAACCATTACGGGCGCCGGACATGGGCCGATGGACCCATGTCCAGAGTTGAGACTGGCCGGCATCGACCCTATGCTGTGCCGATGAATCACCTGCTTCGCCATGCCGCACGCTTGCCGTCCCTCCGGGCGATGGCATGGTTGGCGTGGCTGATTCTCGCGCTGGCACCGGTGCATGGCATGCCGCGCGGGATGGCCGGCGACGCGCTGCGGGGCGCGCCGGCATCGTCCGTCGCGCACGCGGCCGATCATGGTCCGGATGCCATGCCGGTCGCGTCCGGCTGCTGCGCCGACCACGGCCTCGGCCAGCGCGACGCGATGACGTCGGCCCATTGCGCGGCGGCGTGCGGCAGCTTGCTGCAGGTGGCCACCCTGGCTGCTCTGGTGCCGGTGGCGCCGGAACCGCTGCACGTTTCCCCTCCCTTCGCGTCCGCGCCCAGCGTCGTGCACGCGCCACCGCTGCGGCCGCCAGCCGGCTGATCCTCGTTCGCTGCGACCGTGCCTGCATGCCCGCCTGGCGGCGAGCGTGGACGGCGGCCCGTGTCGGCACCGGCCATCGGTGCCTTCCCCGAAGGAGACCTGCGTGCATCCATTTCCCCCCTTGCCTGCGACCGACCTGTCGCGGCGACGTTTCGTGCAGGGCCTGGCCCTGGGCGGCGCGGCAGCCGGCCTTGGCCTGCTGCGGCCCGCGAACGCCTGGACGCTGACCAGCCCGGGACAGCCCACCGTGCTCAGCGGCACCGACTTTGCGCTGGACATCGTCGAGCGCACCATCAACTTCACCGGCGCGGCGCGGCCGGCGACCACCGTCAACGGAGGCGTGCCAGGTCCGTTGCTGCGCATGCGCGAAGGCACCACGGTGAACCTGCGCGTGAGCAACCGCCTGCGCGTGCCCACCTCGATCCACTGGCACGGCATCGTCCTGCCGTTCCGGATGGACGGCGTACCCGGCCTCAGCTTCGACGGCATCGCGCCGGGCGAGAGTTTTCTGTACCGGTTCCAGCTGCGCCAGAGCGGCACCTACTGGTACCACTCGCACTCGGGTTTCCAGGAGCAGAACGCGCTGTACGGTCCGCTGGTGATCGAACCGGCCGGCCCCGAGCGCTACCCCACGGATCGCGACTATGTGGTGATGCTCAACGACTGGACCGACGAGGACCCCGAGCGCATCTACGCCAAGCTGAAAAAGCAGAGCGACTACTACAACTTCGCGCAGCCCACCGTGCCGGACTTCTTCCGTGACGTGCGTGAAAAGGGCCTGAGCCAGGCGCTGGCCAAGCGCAGAATGTGGAACCAGATGCGGATGAATCCGACCGACCTCGGCGACGTCTCCGGCTACACCTACACCTACCTGATGAACGGCACGACGCCGGCCGGCAACTGGACCGGCATCTTCAGGCCCGGCGAAAAGATCCGGCTGCGTTTCATCAACGGTTCGTCGTCCAGCATCTTCGACGTGCGCATTCCCGGCCTGAAAATGACGGTGATCGCCGCCGACGGCCAGGACGTGCAACCGGTGGCGGTCGACGAATTCCGCATCTCGGCGGCCGAGACCTACGACGTCATCGTCGAGCCGCAGGAAGAGCGCGCGTACACGCTGTTCGCCCAGTCGATCGACCGCAGCGGCTATGCGCGCGGCACGCTGGCGCCGCGGCTTGGCATGTCCGCCGAAGTGCCGGCGCTGGACAGGCGCGTATGGCTGGACATGCGCGACATGATGGGCGCGATGTCGCACGCGGACCACGGCGGCGGCCACGCCGCGATGCCCGACATGGACCACGGCAGCATGGCCGGCATGGCCCCCGCGCCGGCCGTGCACCATGCCCGCAGCGAATACGGCCCCGGCGTGGACATGCATGTCGACACGCCGCGCACCAACCTCGACGATCCGGGCATCGGCCTGCGCGACAACGGCCGCCGCGTGCTGACCTACGCCGACCTGCACACCGTCGGCGGCCCGCTCGACGCGCGCGAACCCGGCCGCGAGATCGAACTGCACCTGACCGGAAACATGGAGCGCTTCATGTGGTCGTTCGACGGCATCAAGTACTCCGACGCCAAGCCGATCCATTTCAACACCGGCGAGCGCCTGCGCATCGTGCTGGTCAACGACACCATGATGAACCACCCGATCCACCTGCACGGCATGTGGAGCGAGCTGGAGAACCCGCACGGGCAGTTCCAGGTGCGCAAGCACACCATCAACGTGCAGCCGGCACAGCGGATCAGCTACGCGGTGACCGCCGACGCGCCGGGGCGCTGGGCCTACCACTGCCACCTGCTGTACCACATGGAGGCGGGCATGTTCCGCGAGGTGGTGGTGGCATGAGCACGAAGCGCCGCGATACCTCGATCGTTCCGCGCCGCGTGGCGTGGCTGGCCGCACTGCTGCTGGCCATGCCGCTGGCGGCGACGGCGCAGAGCGCGCCAGCCCCGGCCGGCAGCACGGCGCCGGTGGCGATGGACCATGGCCCGATGCACGGGATGGACCACGGCGGCATGCATCACGGCACGCCGCCGCCCGCGCCGGCGACATCCCCCCAGGTCATGCCCGACATGGATCACGCGTCGATGCCCGGCATGAGCCACGGCCAGGCGCATGGCGCGGGCGCGGGCATGCAACCGATGCAGGGCGGCTACGCACCGGCGGACGCACGCAGTGGCGATTATTCCGACGGCATCGCCGCCAGTCCCGCGCACGCCCTGCACATGCACGGCAGCACACCCGCCGGCATGCTGCTGATCGATCAGCTCGAAGCGTTCCACGGCCGCGACGGCAACGGTCAGTCGTGGGAAGCCTCAGGCTGGTACGGCAGCGACACGGACAAGCTGTGGCTGCGCAGCGAGGGCGAGCGCAGCGATGGCCGGATCGGCGATGGCGAGGTCGAGGCGCTATGGGATCACGCCGCGGCCGCGTTCTGGAGCACGCAGCTGGGCGTGCGCCATGACTTCGGCACCGGTCCGCAGCGAAGCTGGGCCGCGTTCGGCGTGCAGGGCCTGGCGCCGTACTGGTTCGAGATCCAGGCCACCGCCTACGTCGGGCCGTCCGGCCGCAGCGCGGCGCGCCTGCGGGCGGACTACGAGCTGCTGTTCACCCAGCGGCTGATCCTGCAGCCGGAGCTGGAGGTCAACCTGCACGGCAAGTCCGACCCGGCGCGCGGCATCGGCAGCGGCCTCACCGATGCCAGGCTGGGCTTGCGCCTGCGCTACGAGATCCGGCGCGAGTTCGCGCCGTATCTTGGCGTAGTCTGGACGCGCCGCTTCGGCACCACGGCCGATTTCGCCCGCGCCGATCATCAGGCAGTCTTCGACCGGCAGTGGGTCGCCGGCCTGCGCATCTGGTTCTGAGGAGAGCCCATGAAACGACTCATCATCACCGTCGTGATTCTCTGCGTCATCGCCGCCGCCGGTGTCGGCGCCTTCGTCTGGTCCGGCGTCTACAACGTCGGCGCCGACGACCACCACACCAGACCCGTCTACGCGCTGATGCAGACGCTGCGCGAGCGCTCGATCGAGCATCACGCAAAAGACATCGTGGTGCCGAATCTCGACGACCCGCAGCTGATCCTCAAGGGCGCCGGCCAGTACGCGGCGATGTGCACCGGTTGCCACCTGGCGCCGGGCATGGCCGAGAACGAGATGCGCCCGGGCCTGTACCCGCTGCCGCCCGAGCTGGCGAAATTCCGGCCCGATCCGCGCGAGGCGTTCTGGGTGATCAAGCATGGCGTCAAGATGAGCGCGATGCCGGCGTGGGGTGCCACCCATGACGACGCCACGATCTGGAGCATGGTGGCGTTCCTGCAGAAACTGCCCGACATGACGCCGGCGCAATATCAGGACATCGTGGCCCGGGCACCGCAGGACCACGACATGGATGAGGCGGGCGGCCACAGCCACAGCCATGGCGGCACCGCTGACGAGGATGCGCATGGCACGGCGGCGATGGAAGGCATGCCGATGGCCGGCGAAGCGGGGCACAGCCATGACGCGGCTGATGGCGATGTTCACGAACACGCCGCCGTGCCGACGGTCGAGGCGCCGCTGTCGATGGAAGGCATGACGCCGGGCGCAGTGCCGGCGGCCGAAACGGTGGCGCGGGCCTTCCAGGCCGCGTTGCAGCGTGGCGACCGCGAAGCCGTACTCGCACTGCTGGCGCCCGGGGTCCGCGTCAGCGAAGGCGGCCACACGCAGACACGCGACGAATACGCCGCCGGCCATCTGGGCGAGGACATCAAGTTCCTGAAGGCCGCGAAGCTCACGCCGGTCTCGTTCGGCTCGATGCCGATGGGCGACACCGCAATGGTCGGCAGCGAAAGCGGCGTCGAGGTCACGATCAAGGGCAGGCCGACCACGCTGCGCAGTCGCGAGATGCTCAAGCTCGGCAAGGACGGCGACAGCTGGAAGATCGTGTCCGTCCAGTGGCAAACCACCCCGACAACCGGAGAATGACGATGAAACGATGGTTTTCCCGCATGGGCATCAGTTTGCTGTTTGCCGTGCTGTTCGCGCCGGCGGCGTTGGCGGCGAATGCGTTCGACGTCTACCGCGACCCGTCCTGCGGCTGCTGCGGCGCCTGGGTCGATTACATGCGCGCGCAGGGCTACACCGTCACCGTGCACCAGGACCAGCCGATGGCGACGGTGAAGGCGCGCTTCGGCGTGCCGCCCGGTGCGGTGTCTTGCCATACCGCGGTGATCGAGGGCTACGTGGTCGAGGGGCACGTGCCGGTGGAGGACATCCGCCGCCTGCTCGCCGAGCGGCCGGACGCCATCGGCATCGCCGCGCCCGGTATGCCGATGGGCTCGCCCGGCATGGAGATGGGCGCGCCCGAGCGTTACGATGTAGTGCTGATCGGCCGCGACGGCTCGACCCGGGTGTATGCGACGCACGGCCTGGCTGCGTGAGCGCAGCTGGTCTCCCGATCGCGATCCGCCGACTTGATCCGCGTCAATGACCTGCCCGCTGCCGACACTACAGTGCCCGTGAGATGAAACCCGCCTTCCGCCTCCGTCCCGTCGCCCGTCGCCGCCTTGCGTGGCTGGTGGTCGTGCTGCTGCTGTGGCAGCAGGTGGCGGTGGCGGCGTATGCCTGCGTCGCGGCACAGGCGGCGCCGGCCGCGGCCGCGCTGGCCGTGGCGGTGCACTCCTCGTCCATGGCAATGGCCGACGGCTGTGCGGACATGACGACACCGGTCGATCCGCTGTGCCGGCAGCATTGCCAGCCCGACCATGCCACCCAGGTCGATGCGCGCACCGCCTCGGTGCCGGCCAGCGCGTTGTCCGCGCTGCCGCCGGTGCTGCTGTCCGTGACGGCGGTGGCGTTGCCGTCCGAGCGGGCGTTGATTCGGCGCGAGCGTCTGCGAGCGCCGCCACCGATTCCCCGCTTGTTGTTCTGTTCGCTCCTGATTTGATCTGACCCGTCGCGGTATCCACCGACGTGGCGTCGTGCCTGCATGGCACGGCGCGAATCGCAGATCGACGGAGTGTTCACCCATGTTCTCCCTTCAATTCGCCCGGCGCCTGATGGCGGCGGGTCTGGCCGTGCTCCTGTGGGGAGCGGCGGCCGCGGCGGCGCATGCCGCCGAACCGCCGCTGACGCTTGATGCCGCCATCCATCAAGCGATCGAGCGCGCACCCCTGCTGGAGGCGCGCCGCGCCCAGTCGGAATCGGCACGACAGGAGGCGGCCCGTGCGGGTGCGCTGCCCGATCCCCAACTCACCGTCGGGGTCGACAATCTGGCCGTGCAGGGGCCGGGCGCATTTACGGTTGGCGGTGACAGCATGACCATGCGCACCGTCGGCATCAGCCAGGCCCTGCCATCGCGCCGCAAGCGTCAGGCCGAACGGGCGATGGGCCATGCCCAGGCGGATTTGGCCGCATCGTCGGAGGTGGCGACCGGCTTGTCGATCCGGCAGCAGGTGGCCGATGCCTGGATCTCCGCCTGGGGTGCGCACCGCGAAGCCATGATGTTGCGATCCATGCGGCAGGCATGGGCGCAGGACGTGGCCGTGGCGAAAGCACGCTTGCGCGGTGGTACCGGTAGCGCGGCAGAGGTGCTCGCCGCCCGCATGGAATCCCTCGACCTGGAAAACCGTCTCGATGAGGCGAATGCCCGCGAGGCACAGGCCCGCGCGGGCCTGGCGCGATGGCTCGGTTCTCCGATCGGGCAGCCGCTGGGGGACGCGCCAGACTTCGCCGTCCTGCCGCACGACGAAGCGTCCTTGCTGGCCAGCCTCGATCGTCAGGGCAACCTGCTCGGGTGGCCGGCCCGCGAACAGGCCGCCGAGGCGGCGCTTGCCGCCGCCCGTGCCGACAAACGCCCTGAATGGAGCGTGGGCTTGAGCTACGGCTCCCGTGTGCGCGGCTTGTCCGACATGGTGTCGCTGCAGGTCGGGGTAAGCCTGCCGCTGTTCACGCGCAACCGGCAGGATCGGGGCATTTCCGCCCGCGCGGCCGACCTCGATGCGGTTCGCGACGAACGCGACGACGCACGCCGCCAGCAGGCCGAGGCGATCCAGTCCGCCTGGGCGCAATGGGAATCGCTCGGCCAGCAAGTGCGCCGGCACCGCGATGCCTTGCTCCCATTGGCCAATGACCGCGCGGCCCTGGCGCTTGCCGCGTATCGCGGCGGCGGTGAGATCCAACCCTTGCTGGATGCCCGTCGCGACGAGATCGCCCACCACACCGATTTCGCCCGCATGCAGGCCGAGTACGGCCGGGCCTGGGCGGCGCTGGCCTACCTGTTACCCACTTCGGAGACGACGCCATGAAGCGCGCACTGATGATGCTCACCGCCGCGTTGCTGGCGGTCATGCTGCTCCTGATCGGCTACTTCGGCGGCCGCCATCAGGCGCCATCGTCACAGTCGCAGGTCGGTACCCCCGCAGCCGCATCGGAAGCCGGTGGTAAAAAGATTCTGTACTGGTACGACACGATGGTGCCGCAGCAACACTTCGACAAGCCTGGCCTGTCGCCGATGGGCATGCAGATGGTGCCCAAGTACGCTGATGAAGAGACGGCCAAGGATGTCGTTCGGATTGATCCGACGACGGTGCAGAATCTCGGCGTTCGCACCGCTCCGGTGGAGCGTCGCGTGCTGGCGTCGGCGCTCCGGGTGCCGGGCACGATTACGTGGGATCTGCGCCGAGCCATCACCATCAGCGCCCGCACCGATGCGGTGGTGAGCAAGCTGGACGTACGCGCACCGTACACCGTGGTCAAGGCAGGCGAGCCGCTGGCGGAGCTGTTGGCACCGCAATGGAGCAGCGCGCTGGCCGAATACGCTGCGCTTCAGCATGTGCAGTCGGCTGAAGCAAAAGGCCTTCGCGCGGCCTCGCGGGAGCGCCTGCAGGTGCTGGGCCTTACGCCGGCGGAGATCCAGTCGTCGCGTCGCGGCACGGGCGCGGCGATCACGCTGCACGCCCCGCAGGCGGGCGTCGTCACGACACTGGACGTGCGTGAAGGCCAGCGTGTCACGGCCGGCCAGACCTTGCTGACCGTGAATGGCCTGTCCACCGTGTGGATCGAGGCGGCACTGCCGCAGGCAGCGGCGGGTACGGTGCGCCGTGGCACGCCGGTGGTGGTCACGGTCGATGCCCTGCCGGGTCGGTCGTTCCCCGGCACCGTGGAAACCTTGCTGCCGGATGTGGATGCGATGACGCGCACCCAGCGCGCCCGCGTCGTGCTCGACAATGCCGACGGTGCCTTGAGTCCGGGCATGTTCGCCACCGTGCAACTCAATCCGACGCCGGACGCGGCCGTGCCCGTGGTGCCGGACGACGCGTTGATCGCGACGGGTACCCACACGCGAGTCATTCTTGCCGAGGGAGGTGGGCACTTCCGTGCTGTATCGGTGCGCATCGGACGTGCGGCCGGCGGCTATACGGAAATTCTCGACGGCCTCAGTGGTGGCGAGAAAGTCGTGGTCTCCGGCCAGTTCCTGATCGATTCGGAGGCGAGTCTGTCCGGCGCGCTGGAGCGTCTGAATGACACCACCGCCAAACCGGTACCGGCTGCCAGTGCACCGATGCCGGGCATGCCGATGGGAGACAAACCATGATCGCTGCCCTGGTTCGCGCGGCGATCGCCCATCGGGTGTTCGTGCTGTTGGCAGCACTGGCCCTGGCCCTGATGGGCATGTTCTCGGTGACGCGCACGCCGGTCGACGCGCTGCCCGATCTGTCCGACACCCAGGTGATCATCCGCACCAGCTACCCGGGCCAATCGCCGCAGGTGGTCGAGGATCAGGTCACCTATCCGCTGGCTACCACCATGCTTTCGGTGCCTGGCGCGACGACGGTGCGCGCCTATTCATTCTTCGGCGACTCCTATGTCGACGTGCTGTTCGACGACAGCACCGACCTGTACTGGGCCCGCTCACGGGTGCTGGAGTACCTGAGCCAGGCGCGCGATCGCCTGCCGGCCGGCGTTACGCCAGCGCTCGGTCCCGATGCGACGGGACTCGGCTGGATCTACGAGTACGCGCTGATCGATCCCACCGGCAAGCACGATCTCGGCCAGCTGCGTGCGTTGCAGGACTGGTTCCTGCGCTATCAGCTCAAGACCGTGCCGAATGTCGCCGAGGTGGCGACTCTGGGCGGCATGGAGCGGGCGTGGCAGATCGTGCCCGATCCGCAGGCGCTGGCCGCGCGCGGCATCACCGTGGCGCAACTGGTCGATGCGGTGCGCAGCGCGAACGGCGCCAACGGCGGGTCGGTGATCGAACAGGGTGAAGCGGAGCTGATGGTGCGCAGCGAAGGCTACCTGAAGAGCCGCGAGGCCTTTGAAAACGTGCCGATCACCACCAACGCCAGTGGTGTGCCGGTGCTGCTGCGCGACGTGGCGACGGTGCGGCGTGGCCCGACGTTTCGTCGTGGCATTGCCGAACTGGACGGGCAAGGTGAAGTGGTCGGCGGCGTCATCGTGATGCGCACGGGCAAGAACGCGAAGGCCACCATCGCCGCGGTGAAAGCGCGGCTGGCCGAACTGCAGCGCAGCCTGCCGGCCGGCGTCGAAATCGTGCCCACCTACGACCGCTCGCAGCTGATCGACGCCGCGGTGAGCAATCTGTGGAGCAAGTTGTTCGAAGAATTCCTGGTGGTGACGCTGGTCTGCGTGTTGTTCCTGGGGCACCTGCGCTCGGCGCTGGTGGCCGTGATCACGTTGCCGCTGGGCGTGTTGGTTGCCTTCATTGCGCTGCATCTGCAAGGCGTCACGGCGAACCTGATGTCGCTCGGCGGTATCGCCATCGCGATTGGCGCGATGGTGGATGCGGCGATCGTGATGATCGAGAACGCACACAAGCATTTGGAACATTGGCGTAACGCGAACGATGGACGCGAACCGCAAGGTGCGGAACGGTGGTCGCTGGTTGCCGATGCCGCCGTCGAGGTGGGACCGGCGCTGTTCGTGAGCCTGTTGATCATCGCGTTGTCGTTCGTGCCGGTCTTTGCGTTGCAGGGGCAGGAAGGCAAGCTGTTCAAACCGCTGGCCTTCACCAAGACCTACGCGATGGCGGCAGCGGCCGGGCTGGCGGTGACCCTGGTGCCGGTGCTGATGGGTTATCTGATCCGCGGCCGCATCCGTGCCGAGCGCGACAATCCGCTCAACCGGGCTCTGATCCATGGCTATCGGCCCCTCCTCGAAGCCGTATTGCGCTATCCGAAAGCGGTCCTGGTGCTGGCCGGTGTGCTGCTGCTTACCGCGGTCGTTCCGCTGACCAGGCTCGGCAGCGAGTTCATGCCGGCGATGGACGAAGGCACGCTGCTGTACATGCCCACTGCACTGCCGGGGCTGTCCGCCGGCAAGGCCGCGCAGTTGCTGCAGCTGACCGATCGCATGATCAAGACCGTGCCCGAGGTCGATCATGTGTTCGGCAAGGCGGGGCGCGCCGACACGGCCACCGATCCGGCACCGCTGGAGATGTTCGAAACCACGATCACCTTCAAGCCGAAGGATCAGTGGCGGCCCGGCATGACGATGGACAAGATCAAGGCGGAACTGGACAAGGCCGTCCACGTGCCGGGGCTGACCAACCTGTTCGTGCCGCCGATCCGCAACCGCATCGACATGCTCTCCACCGGCATCAAGAGCCCGATCGGCATCAAGGTGCTGGGTACCGACCTGGCTACGCTGCAGGTCGTGGCCGACCGGATCGAGACGGTGGCGAAGACCGTGCCCGGCGTCAGCTCGGCGATCGCCGAGCGCCCGGCCAGCGGTCGCTACGTCGACGTGCACATCCGTCGCGATGCGGCCGCCCGTTACGGGTTGTCCCAACAGCAGCTGCAGCAGTTGATCGCGACGGTAGTTGGCGGCGATCCGGTCGGCCAGACGATCGAGGGACGCGAGCGCTATCCGATCGTGGTGCGTTACCCGCGTGCCGAGCGTGACTCGGTCGGGGCGTTGCGGCAGCTGCCGATCGTCGCTGCCGATGGCGCCCAGCTCACCCTGAGTCAGGTGGCGGACATCGCCGTGGTGGCGGGGCCGTCGATGCTGAAAAGCGAGGGCGGCCAGTTGGCGACCTACGTTTACGTCGACACAGCCAGCAGCAATCTCGGCGGCGTGGTTGCGGATCTGCAACGCGCAGTGGCGCAGCAAGTCAAATTGCCGCCGGGCACGACCTTGGCGTGGTCCGGTCAGTTCGAGTACCTGGCCAGTGCCATGGAAAGACTCAAGCTGGTGGTGCCGATTGCGCTGGTGATCATTTTTCTGTTGATCTATGCCGTTTTCCGCAGGGTGAGCGAAGCCGCGCTGATCATGGCCAGCGTGCCGCTGGCACTGGTCGGCGGCCTGTGGCTGATCTGGCTGCTGGGCCATGCGGTGTCGGTGGCCACGATCATCGGCTTCATCGCGCTGGCTGGCGTCGCTGCCGAATTCGGCGTGGTGATGCTGTTGTATCTGCACCATGCCTGGGAGCACCAGCTTGCGCTCGATCCCCACGCCGGCCCGGAAGCGCTGGACGCAGCGATCCGCGAAGGCGCCGTGCAGCGCGTGCGCCCGAAGGCGATGACCGTCGCGGTGATTCTCGCCGGTCTGTTTCCGATCCTGCTCGGCCACGGCGCCGGCTCGGAAGTGATGCAGCGCATCGCCGCCCCGATGATCGGCGGCATGGTCACCGCACCCTTGCTGTCCATGCTCGTCATACCCGCGGCGTACCGCCTGCTGGTTCGCCATCGATTGCGTAAAGCCAGCAAGACAAACACCACACTTCACCCCAACCCGCAAGGAAACTGACCCATGAAAAAGCCATGCATCACCCTCGCGATCGCCGCTGCACTGATCGCTACTCCGGTGTTTGCCAACCCTCAGCAGATGGATCCCAACATGCCGGGCATGGCTGGGATGCACGAAGCCACACCCGCCGATGTGCAGGGCGTGGGCGTAGTCAAGGCGGTCGATACCGCCAAGAACACCATCACGCTGCAGCACGAGGCGATTGCCGCGATCGGCTGGCCGGCGATGACGATGCCGTTCAAGGTGGCTTCACCGGAGCTACTGAAGCACGTGAAGGTGGGCGACAAGGTGCAGTTCACCTTCCGTCAGGCCAGCACAGGCAGCACGGTGACGGCGATCCGTCCGGCACGTTGACAGACCACGTCGCCGGCTGGCCTTCAACTGTCGAGGGCCAGCCGGCGATCGTGAAGGCAGTACCGCCACGCACGTTATGCGTGCGCGTGGCGGTGTTTGTTGCGGTTGTCATTTTGGAGAACGCCCATGAAATCGTTTGCTGCTTGTCTCAGCCTCCCGCTGCTGCTCGCGGGCCTCACCATGGGTAGCGTCGCGTACGCGGCCGATTCTTACACCGATGGTTGGGTTGGCCATGTGGATGGCCAGCATTTGGACGTCTGTTATCGTGTCACGCCGCTGCCGGCGGTTGGTGCACGACTGGAGGTCCTGCGGACATCCTTCGTGATTCCCAACAAAGGGCCGCCCCGCCAACAGTTCGCGGTGGCGGGGTATGCCACGGTGACGTCGATCATCGACGCGCACTGCGTGCGTGCCGAGCTGACCCAGGGCACGGCGAAGCGAACCGATCACGCGCGACGCGCGGACTGAACGGACGCGACGACAAGGCCGCCAAGGCATGCTCCGCGACGGCCCATGGCGGAGTGACCAGGGCGCGGCTACGACATCCAGCCGATGCACTTCACCGGCGTCATGCCTGTCGCATCCTGCCTGCCGCCATTTCAGCAGGCATGCAACGAGGCGATCAGCGGGCAGGACACGCTGCGCTGACGTGCACCGCACTGTTCGACGAGCGCAGCGAGGGCCGTCTCCATGCGTGTAAGGTCGGCCAGTCGGCTGCGTACATCGGCCAGCCGCAGCGCGGCCAGATCGGCCGCTTCCGTGCAATGGGCACCGTCCTCCAGCCGCAGCAACTGCGCCACCTCATCGAGGCTGAACCCCAACCGCTGCGCGGATTTCACGAACTTCACCCGTGCGACCTCCGCGTTTCCGTAGCGACGAATGCCGCCCGGCGGACGGGTGGGCTCCGCCAACAGGCGCTTGCGCTGGTAGAAGCGGATCGTTTCGACATTGACCCCGGCTGCCTTGGCGAAGGCGCCGATGGAAAACGTATCCTGCGTGGAGGACATGGGCTTGACTCCGTACTTGACTACGGGAATACCTTAGATCATCGGCATTCCACGCTAAAGGAGAACCTCCATGCCCCTGCTCACCCGGTTGGCCGACAAGGCCGGACTGATCGGCAGTGTCGTCTCGGCAGCGGCCTGCGTGAATTGCTTTCCCGCCCTGGCCAGCCTCGGTGCGGCGATCGGGCTGGGCGTACTGAGCCCGTACGAAGGCCTGTTCATCCGCATCCTGCTGCCGGCATTTGCGGGCATCGCGCTGCTCGCCAATGCGCTGGGCTGGCGCAGTCACCGGCGGTGGCCGCGGGCCGCGCTCGGTATGCTCGGCCCGCTGCTGGTGCTGCTGGCGGTATTCGTGATGCGGGCCAGTGGCCATCGCACCGGATGGCTGCTCTATCCGGGTCTGCTGCTGATGGTGGCGGTGTCCCTCCGCGATCTGCTGGCGCCGGCTCCCAGCGCATCCTGTCGCACAGCCAGCGATACGGCGGGTGCCCGCTGAACCGACACAATTGACAGGGGCATAGCGAAGACTATGCCAACACTTCACTCTCATTTCTCCGGCGAAACACTTGACGACCGAACTCATCCTGCAGAGCACGCTGACCTGCCCGCATTGCGGCCACCAGGCCACTGAAACCATGCCGACCGATGCCTGCCAGTTCTTCTACGACTGCCCCGGCTGCGGCAAATTGTTGCAGCCCAAACCCGGCGACTGTTGCGTGTTCTGTTCCTGGGGCAGTGTGCCGTGCCCGCCGATCCAGCAACAGAAGTCGTGCTGCGGGTAGACCATCTTCATAGGGGTCGGCTGGCGCCGGTAGGGGCTGTCTGAATTCATCACGACCGGCGCCCAAGTGAAATTGTCTAACAGCGCAGCTGTCGTATAGGATCGAAGAATGTATCGGTCTGCGCCATTACTGCTGACTCGCCTGCGCCGCCACCGCGGATTGTGGGTGTTGGCCGTGGCCGTGTTGCTGATCAAGCTGATCAGCGGATCGATCTGCGTGGCCGATGGGCCTAGTGCGCGATTCGCTTCGGCGACTGCTGCTGCCCCGACCACCCTGTTGGCGGATACCGCCGTCAGTACGGTATCGGCTGACGATGCGAATCTCTGTCTTCTGGGTGAAGGGCGCAGTTGCCATTGTGCCTGTGCGCATTCGGTGACGCTGCCGGCCAGCACGCCGCTTCCCCTCGCCATGATGGAAGCACGCTTCGCACCGCTCACCCTCCATTCGGGATTCACGCCGGCCACGACCGGCTCGCTGCTGCGCCCTCCGATCGCCTGAAACCGCTCCGTTTCGCGACACCGCCGCTTGTGCGGTGCATCGCTTCGTGACCGTTTTCAGGAGATCGCTTCATGTCTGTTTTTCGTTCGGTGCCGATCGGCGCCGTGTGTCTGTTGTACGCGGCGATGCTCAGTGCCGCCCCCGTATCCCATCCTTCCCCACCGGTAGTTCCCCTACCGACCTCGTTGGCGTCTTCTCCTTTGCAGGAGGCGGTGCGCCGTATCTGGCAAGCCAGTCCCGAGGTACAGGCCGCGCGGGCAGACCTTGATGCTGCCCAAGCTCGTGCGCGTGCCGCTGCACAGCCGCTGTACAACCCTTCGCTGTCGCTCGATGCGGAGGACGCCGACGTCAATCGACGCACGGCCGGCATCAGCCTGGCGCTGGATTTGTCCGGCAAGCGTCGTGCCCGGGCCACCCAGGGAGAGGCTGATCTGCTGGCTGCCGAGGCGGCCTATGACCGGGTGCGTCGCGACGTGGCAACCCGCTGGCTGAAGGCCTGGTCGACGGCCGCACTCGCGACCAGACAGAGCGAGCTGGGTCAGCGTCGCCTGGCGCTGATGCAGCGCTTCGATGACTTGGCCGCGCAGCGGCTGAAGGTGGGCGACATCAGCAGTCCGGAACGCGATCTGGCCGGTTTGGCCTTGGGCGAGGCGCAGGTGCAACAAGCCACACTCGTAGGCAACGAAGCGGCGGCCCGCGCGGCGTTGCTGGCCATCAGCGGCGATCAGCTGACTGCGCTGCCACCGTTGCCCGAGGGCCTGTCACCGGCACTCGACAATGTCACGCCGTTGCCCGTCGACGAGCTGCCGGAACTGCGTCAGGCCCGCGCCCAGCAAGCGAGTGCCGAGGCCGGCGTGCAAGTCGCCCGCAGGGCGCGCATTCCCGACCCCACGCTCAGCCTGACCGGCGGCCAAGTGCACAGCGGGCCGCGCACCGATCAGGTGATCGGTCTGAGCGTATCCATACCGTTGCCGGTGCTCAACAGCGGACGCGCCGAAGTGGATGCTGCCCTGGCGGAGGCCGACGCCGCGGCGGCTGCCGTGCGCTCGCGCGAGTTTGTGTTGCGCGCGGGACTGCGGGAAGCACAGGCCCGTTACGCAGCCTTGCGCAGCGCGACCGAAGCCTTTCGCAGCGGCCGTGCCGCCGCGTTCGAGGATCGCACCGCGTTGCTGGAGAAGCTCTGGCGTGCCGGTGAAATCAGCACGTCCGATTACCTCGTACAGCTCAAACAGAGCCTGGACACCGCGTTGTCCGGCCAGGAACTGGAAAGCCAGACCTGGCAGACCTGGTTCGACTACCTCACCGCTGCGGGCCGTCTCACCGACTGGCTCGATGGCCGCACTCAGGACGGTCCGACTCAGGACGGCCTCAATCAGGATATCCCCCGATGAATTGCTCTCTTTTGAAACGCAGCCTGCTGGGCATGACGCTGCTCGCGGCGCTGGCCGGCCCCGTCATGGCACAGGAACTGGCTCCCGCCAATCCGCTGGCGCTCGATGCCAAGGCGATCAAGGACGCCGGCATTGTCCTCGACAAGGCCGCTCCGCGCACCTTGACCGATGAACTGAAAGCGCCCGGCGAAGTAAAGGCCGATGCCTATTCCACCGTGCTGGTATCGCCACGCGTGGAATCCCAAGTACTGGCTCGCAAGGCCACGCTTGGCGACGTCGTCAAAGCCGGCGCGCCGTTGGTGGTGCTCTCCAGTGTGCAGGTCGCCGAGACGCAGGGCGCGTTGATCGTGGCCGAGCAGGACTGGCAGCGCATCGCGGCGCTCGGACCGCAGGCCGTCTCGGCACGGCGCTACAACGAAGCGAAGGTGCAGCGCGATCAGGCACGCGCCAAGTTGCGTGCCTACGGATTGTCCGACGGTCAGATCGGTGGCCTGCTGCGCAAGGGTTCGGCCGGTGCCGATGGCAGCTTCGAACTGCTCGCGCCAGCGGCCGGTCGCGTCACCACCGACGAGTTTCTGGTCGGTGAGCGGGTGGAACCGGGCCGCACGCTGTTCACCCTGGTCAAGGAAGATTCGGTATGGGTCGTGGCCCAGATGTCTCCGGCCGATGCCGAACGGGTCAAGCCCGATGCCGATGCCCGCATCCTCGTGCACGACACCGCGATACCCGGCAAGGTCGTGCAGCGCTCGCACCAGACCGATGAGCGTACGCGCACCGTGCCAGTACGCATCGAAGTCGACAACCGCAAGGATCTTTTGCATCCCGGTGAACTGGTCGAGGCACGCATCGTCACCGGGAGTGCCGTGCGGAAGCTGGCCGTTCCCGCCGAAGCGATCGTGTTGCTGCAGAACCAGCCGACTGTATTCCTCGCCAAAGGCAACGGCCAGTTCGAACCGGCACCGGTCATGGTCGGCGACACGCGGGATGGCTGGACGGCGGTCACCCAAGGCCTCAAGGCCGGCGACACCTACGTGCGCAAGGGCGCCTTCGCGTTGAAGGCCCGCTTGCTGCGCTCGCAGCTGGGAGAAGAATGATGCTGGAACGTCTGGTTGAATTCTCCCTGCGCTACAAGGTGCTGGTGCTGATCGCCTTCGTGGTGATCGGCTTCCTGGGTTTCCAGGCCGTACGCCAGCTTCCCATCGACGCCTTCCCCGACGTCACGCCGGTGCAGGTGAACGTCTATACCGAGGCCTCCGGCCTGGCCGCCGAGGATGTGGAGCAACTGCTCACTACGCCGGTGGAGTCGGCACTGGCCGGCCTGCCCAAGGTGGAACAGATCCGCTCGGTCAGCCTGTTCGGCTTGTCCTACGTGTCGGTGTACTTCGACGACAGCATGGACATCTACTTTGCCCGCCAGCTCGTCAACGAGCGGCTGCAGCAGGTGGGCGACCGCCTGCCGGCCGGCTACGGCAAGCCGGAGATGGGTCCGAACACCTCCGGCTTGGGCCAGGTGTTCTGGTACACCGTCGAACGGGCCGACGCCAAGCTCAAGGACGCCGCCAGCACCGGGGCACCCAGCGACATGGACTTGCGCACGCTGCAGGATTGGACGATCCGCCTGATCCTGCGCACCGCACCGGGTGTGGACGATGTCACCTCCTGGGGCGGCCAGGAAAAGCAGTACCAGGTGCGCATCGACCCGCTGAAGCTGATCGCGCACAAGCTCGGCTTCAAGGACGTGATCGAGGCCCTGCAGGCGAACAACGCGCAGGTCGGCGGCAACTTCATCGACGTCGGTCGCGAACAGTACCTCGTGCGTGGCTTGGGTCTGGTGCAGGACGCCAAGGACATCGGCAGCATCGTCCTGAAGACCGAGGATGGCATACCGGTCTACGTGCGCGATGTGGCCACCATCGTCGAAGCCGGTGCACCGCGCACAGGCGCGGTCACCCGCGACGGCAAGGAGGTGGTACTGGGCATGGCACTCGCTCGCATCGGTGAGAACGCCAAGAGCGTGGTCGATGCGGTCAAGGCCAAGCTCGGCACGGTCGAACAGGCGTTGCCACCGGGCGTGGTGGTCAAGCCGGTGTACGAACGCACCGAGCTGGTCAATGCAGCCGTGGAAACCGCCGTGCGTGCCTTGATCGAGGGTTCGATCCTGGTTGCGATCATCCTGTTCCTGTTCCTGGGCGAGTTCCGCAGCGCCATCGTGGTGGTAGTGGCGCTCCCGCTGGCCATGCTGATCGCCTTCATCTGCATGAATCAGGTCGGCCTCTCGGCCAACCTGATGTCGCTGGCGGGGCTGGCGATTGGCATCGGCATGATGGTGGATGGCGCGGTGGTGATGGTGGAGAACGCCTATCGCATCATGGCCGAGCGCAAGGCGCACGGGCTCCCGGTGGATCGCACCGCCGCGGTGCTGGCGGCCGCCCGCGAGGTGGCCAACCCGGTGGCGTTCGCCATCCTCATCATCATCGTGGTGTTCCTGCCGCTGTTCAGCCTGCAAGGGTTGGAAGGCAAGATGTTCAAGCCGATGGCGTTCAACATCAGCTTCGCGATGGCGGGCTCGCTGGTCCTCGCGCTGACGCTGATCCCGGTGCTGGCCGCGCTGGTGTTGAAACCGAAGGAAGAGAAGGACACCTGGCTGGTCGCGTTCCTGAAACGCCACTACGCCACGGTGCTGGCGTGGGCGCTCGCCCGCCGCAAGCTCGTGCTGGGCATCGCTGCCGGGGCCTTGATCGGCAGCCTGGCGCTGTTCCCGTTCCTCGGCAAGGAGTTCATGCCGAACCTGAAAGAAGGCGCCATCATGTGGCGCATCACCTCGATTCCGTCGGCATCGCTGGACGAATCCATCGCCATCTCCAAACAAGTGTCGACGCTGGTCAAACAGAAGTTTCCGGAAGTGGAGACCACGCTGGCAATGATCGGCCGTGCCGAGAAAGGCGAGACGGCGGACGTGAACTACATGGAGATGTACACACCGCTGAAGCCCAAGGATCAATGGCGCAAGGGCGAGACGCTGGAAAGCATCGAGGAAGCGATGCAGAAGGAGTTGTCGGCAGTATTGCCGACCGCGGTGGTGAGCTATACCCAGCCGATCCAGATGCGCATCGAGGAACTGATCTCGGGTGTGCGCGCCACGCTGGCACTGAAGATCTACGGCGATGACCTGGGCGAGCTGGATCGGTTGAGCGGCCGCATCAAGGACGTCCTGGCCGGGGTGCCCGGCGTGGCGGATCTGGCTCTGGAGGCGAACATCGGCAAACCGCAAATCCGTATCAAGGTCGATCGTGATGCGCTGGCCCGTTACGGCTTGAACGCCGACGACGTGCTCACTGTGGTGAAGAACGGCATCGGTGGTGAGCCGGTGACCACGCTACTCGATGGCGTGAAGCGTTTTGACATTGCCGTGCGGCTGGACGATGCGGACAAGGCCTCGTTGCCAGCCATACAGCGCATTCCGATCCGCACGCCCAGCGGTGCGCTGGTGCAGCTGTCGCAGGTGGCCGAGGTCAGCGATGCGGAAGGCTACTCGTTCATCCGCCGCGAGCAGTTGCAGCGCTATGCGGTGATCCAGATGGACGTGCGCGGCCGTGACATCGACGGCTTCGTCAAGGACGCCAATGCCGCCATCGCGCAACAGGTGAAATTGCCGACGGGCTACTACAGCGAATGGGGCGGCGCGTTCGAGAACCAGCAACGGGCGTTGAAGCGGCTGTCGCTGATCGTGCCAGCCACAATCTTCTTCATCTTCGTGCTGCTCTACACCGCCTTCAACTCGGTGAAGTACGCCGCGCTGATCCTGGCCAACGTGCCGTTCGCCACCATCGGCGGCATCGTCGGCCTGGCGATCACCGGGCAATACCTGTCGGTGCCCTCGGCGATCGGCTTCATCGCGGTGTTCGGCGTGGCGATGTTGAACGGCATCGTGCTGGTGAGCTTCTTGAACGAGCAACGCGAGAAAGGCTTGCCCGTGCGTGACGCGGTGATCCGCGGCACGGCGCTGCGCATGCGGCCGGTGATGATGACGGCGAGCGTGGCGATCCTGGGCCTGGTGCCGATGCTGCTCTCCAGCGGCGTCGGTGCGGAAACCCAGCGGCCGCTCGCCACCGTGGTGGTCGGCGGTCTGATCACCTCGACTCTGCTGACGCTGGTGCTGTTGCCGGTGCTCTACGACTGGATCGAAGAACGCGCCGCCCGGCGCCTCGCCAAGGAGAACACTCCATGAAAGAAGTCAAAGCGTTTATCCATCGCGGCCGCGTCGTTGACGTCATCCATGCCTTGGCGGATGCGGGGTTCCGTTACCTGTCGGTGAGCGACGTAAAGGGCCTGCTGACCGCGCTCAGTGAGCAAGAGCAAAGCTACTCGATCGAAATGGGCGAACGGGTCATCAAGCAGGTCAAGCTGCTGGTGTTTTGCGAGGACGATCAGGCCGAACGAGCGGTGCAGTTGATCCGCCTGCACGGGCGCACCGGCCAGAGTGTGGCGGGCTGGGTCTACCAGAGCACGGTGGATCAGGCATGGCCGATCGATGGGCGTGTGGACAACGACTGATCGTGGCGGCGGGAGCACTCCCGCCGCCGTATCGGTGTCATTTCATAACACGGCGGCGGCCGCGTAGAGTGGCCGCCGCCATGAGAGATTCCAATGCCTGAAGCATGCATCCAAGCCATCGGATTACCGGCTCATGACTGATACGTGTTGTGCCACCACCATCGATATTGCCGCGTTGCAGGCGCGGCAGCGTCGGGTGTTGATGATCGTTCTGGCGACCAACCTCGCCACCTTCGTGATGATGCTGTCCGCGGCGATCTACAGCGGTTCGTCGTCGCTGCTGTCCGGCGGACTGGACAACCTGGGCGATGCGCTCACCTACCTCTTGAGCCTTGCGGTTATTGGTGCCAGTGATCGCGCGAAAGCCCGGGTGGCATTATTCAAGGGCGCACTGATTCTTGGTGCGGCGCTTGCAGTCGCCATCCAGATTGGCTGGCGTCTCCTGCATCCGGGCGTGCCGATCTTCGAGGCGATCGGTATCGCCGCCTTGCTGAACCTGGTCGCCAATGCCGCATGTCTGCGCCTGCTGCTGCCTTACCGCAAAGGCGACGTCAACATGGCCTCGGCCTGGGAATGCTCACGCAATGACGTATTCGAAGGTATTGCCGTGCTGGCAGCGGCCGCCGGCGTCGGCATCTTCGGCGCAGGCTGGCCCGATCTGCTGATTGCATCGGCATTGTTGCTGATGTTTATACGCTCGGCATGGCGGGTGTTCCGCATGGCGTGGTGCAGCTACACGAACGGAGACAAATGATGAGTGCCGGACACGATCATGTGGGTACAGAGATCAAGCACGAGACGCCGCTGTGGTGGGCACTCGGCCTGACCAGTACGTTTCTTGTCGTCGAGATCATCGGCGGTTTGCTTACCAACAGCTTGGCCTTGTTGTCGGATGCGGCACACATGGCCACCGATGTGATCGCGCTGACGATCTCGCTGACCGCCGTGCGCCTGGCTCGACGTCCGCCCGACGCGAAACGCACCTATGGTTACGCGCGCATGGAAGCCATCGGCGCACTCGTCAACGGTGGCTTGCTGTTCCTCGTCGCCGGTTACATCTTGTGGGAGGCGGCGCGGCGCTTCAGCGAACCGCCTTCGGTGGCCTCCACTGGCATGCTGGTGATCGCGGTACTGGGGCTGGTGATCAACCTCATCTCGATGCGATTGCTCAAGGCCGGCAGCGGTGAAAGCCTCAACGTGAAAGGTGCCTATCTGGAAGTTTGGGCCGACATGCTTGGTTCAGTAGGCGTCATCATCGGCGCGTTGATCATCAAGTTCACCGGCTTCTACCTTGCCGATCCCATTATCGCCGTGTTGATTGGTTTGTGGGTATTGCCGCGGACATTGATCCTGCTGCGAGAGGCAGGGAATGTCCTGATGGAGGGGGCGCCTCGTGGCGTCGATACTGGAGAGGTTCGCAACGAAATGTTGGCGACTCCAGGCGTGGCTGCACTGCACGATGTGCACGTATGGGCGCTGAGCAGCACGCGTTCGGCGATGGCGGCGCATGTGATCATGGATGGCGACGCATCAGACGCGGAAGCGCTGCGGCTCCGGTTGGCGCAGATGCTGGAAGCGCGCTTTGGCATTCATCACGTGACACTGCAGGTCGAAACAACGTCGTGTGGGCATGGGTGCGAGGAGCCACAAAAGGTTTGACCTCCACAGCCGCTTCGCCAAACTGCCCGCCGGTGCCGCTTCCGCGCGATGACTCTCCGTCGGCGTGGCTGCAACAGGAACCGCGCCGTCTTGTCCAAACCAGCGAGCTCATTGCGCGTGCGATGCCGGTGGACCTGAGCGATCGCGTGTGCCGCGGGCAGACGCTAGCCACGGTGGAAAGCAACGACAGCATGTGCGGCTGCATGGTCACCGCCGCTGGACGGGTGGGGTGCTGGCACGCAACCACAACCAACCACTCAGCATGGCCAGCCCGCCCATCGCGAGGGCTCCCAGCATATCGCCGGGATAATGCACGCCCAGGTAGATGCGCGCCCATGCCATGGGCAGACTGAACAGTGCGATCCCGGTGCCCCATGCTCGGGTGCGTCGATCCAGCAACAGCATGCCGGCGACGACCCACTGCGCGGTCAGATGGTCGCTGGGAAAGCTGCCTGTCGCCGCATGCGAAACCCAGGCTTGGCCGACACCGGCCACGAAGGGGCGTGCTCGATCCCAGAAGAGGCCGATGGCCAGGTTCGCGAGCAGTGCCATGGCAGCAGCACCTGCTGCTTTAAGAGCTGGCACTCGCATTGCCCATCGGGGAAACACCAGCATCGCCGCAAGGAGGACGACAGTCAGCATCAACGGCCCATTGGCCAGACCGCGTGCCAGATGAAGCATCGTGGGCGATGGCCGTGTGGACGGATGGATGGCGTGGAACAGTCGCAGGTCAACGGCATACACCACCGGACCAAGCCCTGACACCGGAGAGGTCATGGCTTGACGGTCGATTCGCTGGCCGCAACTCGCGCTTCCTTTGCTTCGCGCAGAATGCCTAGAGCCTCTTTGAGCACGTAGCAGGCGATGGCCGCACCGATGACCAGGTCGGGCAACGCACTGTGCAGGACTAGCACCAGCACACCGGAGATGATCACTGCCAGGTTGGCGATGACGTCGACCCGCGTGAACAGCCACGTGGCGCGCAGATGCACTTCGCCGTGACGGAACCGTTCCAATAGCCTCAACACGGTGGCATTCACGATCAAGGCGATGAGGGCAATGCCCATCATCCAACCACCCTCGGGATGACTGCCCGCAACGAGTCGCCACACCACACCCGCGACGACACCGGCGCCCAAGATCAGCAGCAACGTGCCGCTCACGGAAGCGGCCGATGCTTTGAAGCTTGTACTGCGCTGCCAGGCGACGAGCGCGATGCCGTACGCACTCGCGTCGGCGAGCATGTCCAGCGAATCGGCGATCAGCCCCATCGATTGCGCGATCAGACCCGCGACAATGCCGACCACAAACATCGTGGCATTCAGAACCAGCGCGAGGTGGAGGATGCGTCGCTCCGCTTCATTGCTGGCTTCAGTGTGACAACCACATTCAGTCATGCCCTATTGCCTTCATTCTGCATCGGGGAGAACTTCCCTGGTCGTGGTGGCTGACGCGGAGGATTGGCGGCCGCGACGGATATTGAACGCGAATCCGACCGCCAGCAGCACCAGAATCGTCAACTGGGCCAGCAAGGATTGCCACGTCGGATAAATGCCCAGCAGTTCGATATGCGGCACCGGCGCGACGCTTACTGTGACCCAGCCGGCCTCCTGCAGGGCGGCGATCCCCTTGCCGGTCAGCACGATGGCGAGCAAGGCGATCAGCGCCGAACTGGCGGAGAAGAATGTGCCGATCGGCAGCCGCCGGCTGGTGCGCAGCAGCACCCAGGCGATCAGCCCCAGCACGGCCGCGCCGGCCGCGATACCGCCGAGCAGCCATACTTCCTGGCCGTCGTTCCACAGCGCGGCGTAGAACAGGATGCTCTCGAACACCTCGCGGTACACCGAGATGAAGGCCAGCCCGAAAAGGAACCACGCAGAACGCCGGTTGAGCGCAGCCGCCATCTTTTCCTTCAGGTACGCCTGCCAGCGACCGCCGATACTTTTCTGGTGCATCCACAGACCCACTCCGAGCAACACGAACGCCGCAAACAGCGACGACAGTCCTTCGGTCAATTCACGGCCGGCACCACTGATGGAAATCGCATAGCTGGCGATCGCCCAAGTGATCCCGCCGGCGACGAGCGCAAGCATCCAGCCCGCATGAACATAGCGCAGCGCTTCGGGTCGCGCGGCCTTGCGCAGAAAAGCGAGCAGCGCGACCACGACCAGCAGGGCTTCCAGGCCCTCGCGAACCAGGATGGTGAAGGCCCCCAGAAAGATAGCGGCAACGTCGCCCGCCGCATCGGTAGTGACCTCCTGCGCGCGTACCAATAGATCATCGACAGCGTCTGCCTGTTTCACCACCGACGCCATGGAAGCGCTGCTCGACAGCGCAGTGCGATAGGCGCCCATGGCTGTTTCGAGCTGAGCGCGCAGTGCACTGTCGTGTGCGTTAAGTTGCGGTTCGACCGGTTCCACACCATCGAGGTAGGCGGACAGTGCCAGTTGGGTGGCTTGCGTTTCCGCGCCGGCACGGTAAGCCGCCAGACTCGCCGCCAGTCGCGCTCGCGCTAGAGGAATGCCAGTCAAGGCTTCTTGCTGGATGACGTCCGGGTGAGCCCGCAGATAACCCACGATCGTCCGAGCACGCTCCGCGCCGAGCGTGGGCGTCAACTGCGCCACGCGCGCACGCGACAGCTCCTTCAGATCGGCGATCTGTGCCCGTGCGGCGGTGTCGTGTTGCCAAGTGTCGGCGCCAGTGACTGCCTCCTTGGTATAAGCCAGCGAGCCCACGTAGTATGCCAGTGCCCAACGGTCGTCTGAGGACAGTTGCTGCGCGTAGCTCGCCATCGGCGTGCCTTCCACGCCTTGGCTTATCACCTCATATAACGACAGCGCGCTGCGCTGATCGGCCCGCGTCTGATCGGTGAAGTTCACCGGCCGGGGCGACAGCTGCAGGCCAGCGGGCCCATCACCGTGTCCGGTGGCTCCATGACAGGCAGCGCACTGGGTTTGATAGAGCGTTGTCCCGCGGGTCAGATCGGGCGCGTGTTCTGGTGCGGTCGGCACCGGGTACGCCTGGAGTAGCGCATCGGCCAGCGCATGCGCCTGCGTAGCTACCTGAGCGGGTGTCGCCTTGGCATCGACCGAGGCCACCAGCGCATCCGCCTGTTGCAAGAGTGCCGGTGTGGCGACGGTCGGTGGTAACGCGGTGATGCGCGATCGCGCCGTTGCCGTGAACTCCCGCATCTCGGCGTACTCGGATGTGCTGATGACAGCGCCACTCTTCACCGCGCCTGCGTAATCGGTCGCTAGGTAATCAAGCATCTGCCAAGTCTGTGGAACCGAGGTCATCGCGTCCTGAGCTGTGACCGGGAAGGCCGTCATGCCGAACAGCAGAAGTATCGCCGTGAAAAGGCTGCGCAAAATATTGCGAATACGATTCATTGTCATTCAAGGATGATACTCGTCCTTGAGCAATTCGCCAGCACATCACCTCAGCCTGAGCGTCTGCCGATTCAGCACCAGCAACCGTGCTGCGGCATGCCCAGTCACAAGTTAAGGTCATCCAGCAGATTTGTGCGGCTCGGCGGGACGCAATTGAAGTCGCCGTCGAATCCCTCGGTGATCAGGGCGTCGGATCCACACCGCGTGGCCGCGCAGTTCTCAGGAATGCCGGTGGCGATGATGGATGTCCGGATAATGCGGATGGCTGTGCACCAGCGGTTCGTGCAGGTGCGGATGGGTATGAGGTTCCTTGCCGTCCCACGGGAAGTCGTGGGCGTGCTGGTGATGCTCGTCGTGGTAATGGCGGTGGTTGTGCGCCAGTGCCTCATGCGCGTGCTCGTGCGCATGCCGCTCGCTGACGTGCAGCCACACGCCGAGCGCCATCAGCGCGCCGGCCAGCCAGAACGCGAGCGGCGGATGTTCGGCGATCAGCAGCAGCGACAGGCCGGCGCCGACGAACGGCGCGGTGGAGAAGTACGCGCCGGTGCGCGCCGTGCCCAGGCCGCGCAGGGCGAGCACGAACAGCACCAGGCTCAGGCCGTAGCCGACGAAGCCGAGCGCTCCGGTGGCGAGCAGGGGCAGGATGGCCGGGAAGCGATAGCCCATCACCAGCGCGAGGGTGAGTGTGATGATTCCGGCCACGCCGCCCTTGATCGCGGCTATCTGCACTGGGTCGCCGCCGGCGACGGGGCGTGTCAGGTTGTTGTCGATCGCCCAGCACAGGCATGCGCCGGCGATCGCCAGCGCGCCCCACGGAACCTCGCTGCCGGCCTGGCGCTGCCAGGACAGCAGCACGCTGCCGGCAACGATCGCCAGCATGCCCAGGAACACGCGCCGATCCACATTCTCGCGAAACACCACCCAGGCGAGCACGGCGGTCAGCACGCTTTCCAGGTTGAGCAACAGCGAGGCCGTGGACGCGGGCGTCTGCGCCAGCCCCAGCATCAGCAGGATCGGACCGAGCACGCCGCCGAACAGCACCGCGCCGGCGAGCCATGGCGCGTCCCGTCGCGTCAGTGGTGCCTCAGCGGCGCGCTGGCGGCGCAGCTTGCGCAGCAGCAGCCATAGCGACAGGCCCAGCCCCGAGCCGGCGTACAGCAGCCCGGCCAGCAGCAGCGGCGGCGTCGTGTCCAGCAGCAGCTTGGCCAGCGGCGTGCCGAGGCCGAACAAGGCTGCCGCGGCCAATGCCTGCAAGATGCCGCGGTGGTGCTGGTGGTTGGCGGTCGTCATGTGTTCGCCCCGATGAATCAACGCTGGCGCGCCGTGGCAGCGTAGTGCGCGAGGTTCGCTCAGTCGACCATGCTGTGGCTTTCGGTGGTGCCAAGCAGCTCCGGCTGGGTGGTGACGCGCTGCTTGCGATGCAGCAGCGGATGCACGAACACTGCAGCGAGGATCACCGCCACGCCGAGATAGAACCAGTGATCGAGTTCGTGCTGCTCGCCGAGCAGCACGATCGCCAGCACGATCGCGTAGACCGGTTCCAGGTTGGTCACCATCTGGGTGCCGAACGCCGTCATGTGGCGCAATGCCACCAGCGCCAGCGTGAACGGCAGCAGGGTGCAGCCGAACGCCAGCGCCAGCAGCAGCAGCGCGTCGTGCAGGTTCGGCAGCACGAACAGCGCGCCCTGGTGCGGCAGCAGCGGCGCCAGCAGGGTGAGGAACGCGGTACCGGTGCCCAGCTCGATGAAGGTCACCGTCAGCGGATCGCCCGATTCGACCATGCGCTTGTTGAGCGAGCCGAACAGCGCCACGAACAGCGCCGACAGCACGCCCACCGCGATGCCGATGCGCATGTCCACCGGCACGCCGCCGACCACCATCACCACGCCCGGCACTACCGCCACGCCGATCAGCAATTCGCGCGGATCGAATTTGCGCTTGGCGAGCCACGGCTCGATGAAGGCCAGGAACACCGGCCCCAGCGCGATGCAGGTGGCGCCCACCGAGGCATTGGACAGCTTGATCGCGGCATAGAAGGTCAGCCAGTGCAGCGACACCAGCACGCCGATGCCGGCATATGCGCCGATCAGCCGCCATGACATCGCCCGCAACTGGCGCCGCACCCGCGGCACCAGCAGCAGCGCACCGGTTACCAGCAGCATGCGCCACCACACCAGCGGCAGCGCCTGCAAGGTGATCAGCTTGCCCAGGATCGCGGTAAAGCCCCACAGCAACACGCAGAAATGAATCTGCAGACGAGCCTGATTGACGGGGTGCATGGGCGTACGCGCAAGGGAAGTCGCGGCATTCTAGCGCCATGCCTGGCACGACTCGCGTGCCCGTGCAGGAGCGCACCCTGTGCGCGATGCCTTTGGGTGTCGGGACGAAGCGTGGGGCACCGCGGTACGGTGCGCTCGCGCTTCGACGCCACGTGGTTTGAGTTTGTCTGCCGCTGTGGCAGATTGACCCGACCTGACTGCCTTGGGGAATCGCATGTCCAGCTTCCGCTCTGTCTGCATGGCGCTGTTGCTGCTGGGTGTGCTGCAGGCGATCTGCGGGTGCTCGAAGAAGCAGGAGGTCTCGCCAGCACCGGTCAGCGGAGAGCAGTCGAAGTCCGGGGCGATGCTGGCTTATGAGCACACGCTGCGGATCAAACTGCCGGAAGCGAAAATTGCCGATCGCCTGGCGGCGGCCCGGCAGGCTTGCGAGTCGGATCGATTCGGTGCCTGCAACGTTCTGCGCATCCGGCAGGATGAGCACTCGGCATCGCTGGTCGTGCGAATCGTGCCAGATGGCGTTGAGCCGATGGCGAAGCTGGCATCTCAAGACGGCACGGTCGGATACCGGCAGACCCGGGCCGAGGATCTCGCCGATGTCGTCACCGACAACCGGCGTCAGCGCGACTTGCTGGAAAAGCAAGCCCAACATCTGGCGGACCTCGCCGCGCGCAAGGACATGGCCGTTGCCGATCTGATCGCGCTCAGCCACGAGCAGGCCTCGGTGGAAAGCCAACTGCAATCGCTGCAGGCCGCTGGGGCAAATCAGCAGCGCCGGCTGGATACCAATCGGCTCGAACTGGAGTTCGACAGTAGCGATGCCCGCAGCGGGCGTATCGGTATCGGCTTTTCCGGCTTGCCCGACGAGGTGGCGGACGGCGTGGTCGATGCGTTGGGGCTGCTCGGCTACGGCTTGCCCTTTCTGATTCTGGCCTTCCCGCTGGCGATGCTGTGGCGCCGGCTATGGCGCCGGTTCACCCGCTCCGGACGGCAGCTGCACTGAACGTTGCCGGTTGGCGGACGGTTCGGTCGTGCGGTGAAACCGCCGACAGATGGTCATTTCCTGCTTGATTGAGTCTTCTGGCCCGAGCCACGCAGTTGCATCAGCACCGCGCGGCAGGTGTTCTCGCCGCTGTCCTCGTTTTCGTGGCTGGGCGCGATCAACGCGATCAGCGCGGCCGCCGGTGCGGCGACGGCGCCCAGGGCCACGGCGCCGGCGCCGCGCAGCAGCAGCGGACCCTTCTGCACGCCGACGTCGGGGTGCTTGAGCGTGCCGCGAACATACAGCGGCGAGCGCAGGGATAGGATGCGCAGGCCCTTGGTGTGCGGTTTCACGTCGAGGTCGAGTTTCTCGCTGGCGAGATTCACCGTGCCATCCACCTTGATCAGCGCGTCGTCGGTGTCGAACACGAACAGGCGCATGTCGAACAGGCCGTGCTTCGCGACCATGTCGGTGGCGGCGCAGTTGATCTCCACCGTCTTGTCGCCGAACAGCTTGCCGATGATGATGTTGCCCACGTTGAGGCCGGCGGTTTCCAGCAGCGTCTTGCTGATCGCGCCGTCGTTCATCAGCAGCTTCAGCTCGCCGTCGGCGCTGCCGAGCAGGGCGGCGATGGAATTGCCTTCGGCGGTGAGGTTGGCGTCGCCGTTGATCTCGCCGAAGCTGGTGCGCATCGGCGAGAACTGCGGGAACAACTGTTTCAGCTTCAGATGGCGCGCATGCAGTTCCAGCACGCCGGGCATCGGCGCGCGGCTGCCGTCGAGGGTGATGTTGCTGCGCACGGTGCCGCCGGCCACGCCGAAAGTCAGCGGGTCGAGGTAGAGCGCGCCGCTTTTCAGCACGAGGTGGGTGCGCAGCGAGTCGATCGGCAGCGCCTCGCCGTGTTCGATGCGGGCGGCGCTGAAATCCACGTCGGCGTCCATGGTTCGCCAGCGCCCGGTGCGGAACGGCGCCACCGGCAGCAGTTTGTCGACCGGCTGCGAGGTGTCGGGGCGATCGACCTTGGCGGTGCTGGAGTCGGCGCCGATCAGCGGCGCCAGGTCGGCGAAGCGCAGCAGGTTCGAATGCAGCTTGCCGCTCAGTTTCGGTCGTTCGCCGCCAGTGACGAACAACAGGTCGCCGGCGAGGTCGCTGCCACCGACGTGGCCGCGGAAGTCCTGGTAGTGATAGCGGCCGGAGCCCTCGCCCAGCCTGGCGCTCAGGTGGCCCTCGGTGGCGTAGGGCGGCGTATCGGGCAGGGTGATGCCGGTCAGCGGGTACAGCTTGGCCATGCTGCTGCCGGAGAACCACAGGCGCAGATCAAGCGCGCCCAGTTGCAGCGGATCGGTCAGCGTGCCGACCAGGGCGATGTGGCTGTCGCCGATGTGCACGTCGGCCTGCACCGGAAAGGGCTGGCTGGCGTCCTGCAACGCCAGCACGGCACCGGTCTTGCCTTCGCCGGTGAGCGCACCGCCCTGGTACGTGCCGCTGGCTTGCCAGGCGAACTGGTAGCTGGTCGCGCTGGCCGATTTGTCCCTGGGCACTTCCGGCGCCTTGGCGGCGGCCTTGCCGGTGGTCTTCTGCGCCTGCTTGCGGGCGTCGGCGCTCTGTTGCGCCACGATGTCGTCGTAGGGAATCGCCGCCTGCAACGGTTTCACGGCGACCTTGAGCCTGGTCTGCGTGACCGCGTCATCCAGCCGGATCACGCCGTGGTCGAAACCGACCGAGCCCACGTCCAGATGCCATGCCGACGGCCCGGATTTCTTCGGTGGATTGAAGTGCCAGGTGGCGCGACCGTCCTTGTCGCGCTCCAGGTCGATGCTGGGGTTCACCAGTTGCACGCTGGGTACCTCGATGCGATGCACCAGCAGCGCCCACGGCGAGAGCCGGAAGCGCAGCGCATCCAGCTGTGCGAATGGCGTTTGCGCGGCCCAGTCGGGATTGGCGATGCGGATGTCACGCGCGGTGAACTCGGGCCACGGCACCCAGGCGGCGGGGCCGCTGCGGCTGCGGTCCCGGCGCCAGTCCAGCGTGAGGTCGCCGTTGATGGAAAAGGGCCGGCCGATCGCCTGGCTGACCTTGTCGCCGATGAACGGCCGCAGCCGGTTCCAGTCGAACGTGGCGATGACGATCAGTGCCACCACGAGCAACGCCAGCACGACGCTGCCGATCACCACCAGTGACTGGGTGCCACGCTTCATGGGTTCGCTCCGCGGTCCGCGACCTGCGCACCGGGTTGGCGCATGCGCAGGTCATTCCACGGAAGTCATAACCAGGTCGATGACAAGGTTATGTGCTCGACCGTCGTTGCCGTTCAGCTTTTACCCGCCGGGGTGATAGCTGCGTTCGGTGTGGCCCTTCAATTGTTCCGGCCAGAAGTACACGGTGCGCAGGTTGCCGGTGGTGTAGCGCTCCGCCTCGTCGTTGAAGTGCGGAGAATCGGGGTGCCCGCTTTCGCCGCCGGCGGTGATCGCCCGCGCATGCACCTTCGGCCCGAATTCGACGGCAGCCACGAAGCTGTTGCCGCCGGTGCCGTAGTAGCGCTTGGTACCCGGCCAGCGATGCGCGCCGAACGAGGCCAGCGAACCCCAGCGCGAGGAGGTGAACGGCACCGGGATGCTGGGCTTGGCGTCGTCGAATTTCTGCACGATGTCGCCGTTGATGCGCTGGAAGCGGTTGATCTCGCCCCACGGCACGCCCCAGCTGCCGAAGTCCTGGGTCAGCCGGTCGGAGGCTTCGACCAGCGCATGGAGGCGCGCCTTGGCGCCGGCCTTGGCGGCCATCCGGTCGTAGATCGACAGGCCTTCGGCGGTGTCGGCCTTGCTCACTTCGTCCCACAGCGTATCGCCCCAGAACACCGCCAGCGAGGTCGGCATCGAGGCGATGCCCCAGCGGTAGTCCCAGTCGCGCAGCAACTGGATCGGCCCGGCGAGTTTCGCGCGCAGGGGATCGTCGGCGGGCAGCGCGTCGTAGTCGGCGATCAGGATCGGCAACTGGCGCGCGAACGCGGGCAGGTAGGAGTCGAACGCGGCGGTGATCAGCGAGGGCAGGGTGACCTGCCTGATGTCGGTGAGCAGGCGGATCGCGTGCAGGCCGCGCGGGTTCTCGCCGAAGGTGTCCATGTAGCGCGGGTAGTCGGCCTGCTTCGGGCTGTACGCGCCGGCGGCGGAATACGGCCAGTTGTTGGTGTTGAAGGTCCAGCCATTGGGCGGGTTCACCACCTGCGGCAGCTGGTCCAGCGGCGTCAGGCCCTGCCAGTCGGTGGCCGGATCGCTGCCGTCCACGGGTTTGGTGTAGTCGAAGCGGTTGTCGCGCCTGGGCACGAATTGCGGCAGCAGGAAGGCGATCTCGCCCTTGTCGTCGGCAAACAAGGTGTTGTTGGACGAGTTCGCCTTCAGCTCGGCGACCTTCATGTAGCTGGCGAGATCATGCGTCCTGGTGCGCAGCCAGCTCTGCTCCAGCGCGGGGATCGGCTTGTTCATCAGTGCTTCGGCGATCCACTTGCCGTCCGCCTCGCGCACGATCGGGCCGTGATGGGTGAAGTGCGCGGTGAACGTGCGCTGCGCCAGCGCGCCGCTCTTGTCGCGATACGACAAGGTGATCTGGCGTGACGTCACCGGCCGCAGTTCCTTGCCGTAGCGGTAGAACAGCTTGCCGTCCCGGTGCACGATGGTCTCGGCGAACTCGTCGACCACGTCGACGCCGGTCGAGGTATGCATCCAGCCCACGTGCGGGTTGAAGCCCTGGTAGATGAAGAACTGGCCCCAGGTCACCGCGCCGTAGGCATTCAGCCCCTCGTCGCTGGACATCTGCAGTTCGGAGCGGAAGAAGAACGAGGTGTGCGGGTTGATCAGCAGCAGCGCGTGGCCGTCGGCGGTGAGCTTCGGCGCGATCGCGATGCCGTTGGAGCCGGTCGGCTCGATCCAGCTGGGTTGCGTGTGCACCTGGGCCAGCGGCGCGTCGGCCGGGCTGCCATAGAACGCCTTCAGCGGTGCCAGCTCCACCCGCTCGATGTCGCCGCCGATGCTGCCTTCGGTGAAGGACAGCGCCATCCACGGCTCGAAGCGGGTGAGCACGCGCGGGTGCACGTCGGGATGGGTGGCGAGGTAGTAGTTGAGCCCGTCGGCCCAGCTGTCCATCAGCTGGCGCAGCCAGCGCGGGCTTTGCGCGTACAGCTTCTTCAACTCGGCCGGATCGATGAACAGGCGCTGGCGCAGGTCCTGCCACAGCGCAGAGTCGTCGGCGTCCTTCGCCTCGGCCAGCCGGCCCAGCGCGATCAGGTAGTTGGTCTCGACCCGGTTGAAGTCGTCCTCGGCCTGGGCGTAGGCCATGCCGAACACCGCGTCCGCATCGGTCTTGCCGTGCACGTGGGCGATGCCCCAGTCGTCGCGGGTGATCGTCACCGCCTGCGCCTGGCGCTCCCAGCGCGACTGCTCCGGGGTGGCCGCGGTGGCGGTTTGCAGCAGGCTCCATGTCAGCAGTGCGGCGATGACCAGCACGATCGACGCCCTGTGCGCCCGCGCGATGCCGCCGAGGATGCGTGTATTCATCTGTTGCCCCTTGATGACCGACCGTTCTGCCCAGCGTAGCCCATTCCGCCCGCACCGCGCTGTCGCCCGCTCAGCCGCCGAAACGCTCGCGCAAGGCAGCACGGTGGCGTCGGCTGCAGGGGATGGTGGCACCGTCACGCATGGTCAGGCGGGCGTCGCCGGTATCCAAGGGCTCGATCTGGGCGAGGTAGTCGAGATTGACGAAATAGCCCCGGTGCACGCGCACGAAACGCGCCGGGTCCAGCCGCTCCTCGATCGCCGCCATGGTGCTGCGCAGCGGGTAGTCGCGACCGTGCACATGCAGGTTCACGTAATTGCCCGAGGCCTGCAGCCATTCGACCTCGCTGGCATTGAGCAGGAATTCCCGCCCCAGCTTGCGCACCAGGAAGCGTTCGGGCCGCTCGACCGGTTCGGCCGGCTGTCCCTCGTCGGGGGCGGCCAGCAAGCGCGCCTCGCCCTGCCAGCGGATCAGCCACAGGCGCGACAGGCACAGCAGCGCGATGATGACGAAATAGGTGCGGATGTCCTTCAGATACTCGTAGCCGTAGTGCGCGCCGAACTGGTCGTGGGAACCGACCAGCGCGTAACAGAGCCGACGCAGCGCCACCATGCCGGTGACATGGATGAGGCTGAACGGGACCGTGGCCAGCAGGTGGCGCGGCAGGCTGTGCCGCCAGGTATCGACGCGGAACGGCCAACGGCGTTCCAGCGCGATCACGAACGGGATCAGCGCCAGGATCAGGAGGGCGCTGCTGAACTCCCACACCCAGGGTTTCCACGTGTCCACGTCGGGATGGTCGGTCAGCGCAACCAGCGCATTGAATCCGGCGTTGAGGATGACCAGGGCCACCCAGAAGCCGACTTCGATGGGTCGCCGCCAGCGCTGGAAATCGTCGAAGCTGAGGCCGGGGCGTTCGTTCATCCGGCGATTCTACGCAAAGCCCCGCGACCCGTCCCCGCAGCCCTGCCGTCCGTCCCCGTGACGGGTCGATCCGTCACCTGGCGGGCGACAGCGCGGCCGGAGGCGCTGCAAGATGGAGCCCTCGACCCCACCATCGGAACGCCCATGAACCGCCGCGATCTGCTCAAGGCCGCTGTCGCCGCATCGCTCCTGCCCTTGGCGCTGTCGCCGGTCGCCCGGGCGCTGGCCGGTACCCGCAACCATCTTTCCCGATTGCTGCGCCGGGTGCGGCCGGGCGATCCGGCGTGGCCCGACGCCGACGCCTGGGAAACGCTGAGACAGCAGGTCGGCGGACGCCTGCTGAAACTGCAATCGCCATTCGCGCCGGGGGCGACTGCCGCTGCCCGGGCCGAGGCGCTGGCGCAGATCAAGAATCCGTTCTACGTCGGCGACAACCCCGCGCTGACCCAGACCAGCGGCTGGCTGGATGCCTGGGCCTCGCAGCCCAGCACGTACGCCGTGGCCGCCGAGAGCACGGCCGACGTGGTCGCCGCGGTGAACTTTGCCCGTCGGCATCATCTGCGGCTCGTCGTGAAAGGCGGCGGCCACAGCTACCAGGGCACCTCGAACGCGCCCGACTCCCTGCTGGTGTGGACGCGGCACATGCACGACGTGACCCTGCACGATGCCTTCGTCGGCCACGGCTGCGCGGGCAAGCAGGCCGCACAGCCGGCGGTGAGCATCGGCGCCGGCGCGATGTGGATCGACGCCTACGACGCGGTAACCACCAGGGGCGGCCGCTACGTGCAGGGCGGCGGCTGCACCACGGTGGGCGTGGCCGGGCTGGTGCAGAGCGGCGGCTTCGGCAGCTTCTCCAAGCATTACGGCACCGCGGCGGCGGGCCTGCTGGAAGCCGAAGTCGTCACCGCCGACGGCCAGGTGCGCATCGCCAACGCCTGCACGAATCCGGAGCTGTACTGGGGCCTCAAGGGTGGCGGCGGCGGCAGCCTTGGCGTGGTCACGCGCCTGACCCTGCGCACGCGCGAGCTGCCGGCGTTCTTCGGTGGCGTGTTCGGCACGATCGAGGCCACCACCGATGCCGCCTATCGCGCGCTGATCGCGCGGGCGATCGCATTCTATCGCAGCGACCTGTTCAATCCGCACTGGGGCGAGCAGATGGGCTTCAGCGGCCGCAAGCTGGAACTGAGCATGCTGTGCCACGGGCTGGATCAGGCGCAGATGGAAAAGGTCTGGGCGCCGTTTCTCGACTGGGTGAAGGCGCGCGTGGAATATCGCTACGCCGATCCGATGAAGATCTTTGCGATGCCGGCGCAACGCATGTGGGACGTGGATTTCATGCGCCAGAATGCGCCCGGCGTGATGGTGGCGGACAACCGGCCCGGCGCGCCGAAGCACCATGCCTACTGGGCGACCAATGTGGGGGAGGCGGCCTGGTTCCTGCACGCCTACCAGTCGGCGTGGTTGCCGGCCACGCTGCTGCACGAGGATCGCCAGGGTGCACTGGTCGATGCGCTGTTCGACGCCGCGCGCGAATGGAGCGTGGGCCTGCATTTCAACAAGGGACTGGCCGGCGCGCCCGCGACGGAAATCGCCGCAGCGAGAGACACCGCGACCAACCCGCAGGTGCTCGATGCGTTTGCGCTGGCGATCATCGCCGGCGGCGGTGCACCGGCCTTTCCGGGCATGCCGAAACCGGATCTGGCGGAGGCGCAGCGCGCCGCCGCCAGCATCGGCACGGCGATGGCCGCCCTGCGCAAGGTCGCGCCGAACGCGGGTGCCTACGTCTCCGAGAGCGATTACTTCCAGCGCGACTGGCAGGCCGCGTTCTGGGGCACCCACTACCCGAAGCTGCTCGCCGTGAAGCGCCGCTACGATCCCGACGGCCTGTTCTTCGTCCACCACGGCGTGGGCAGCGAGGGTTGGAGCGGCGAGGGGTTCGTGCGCAAGGATTGACCGGATATCGAGTTCAGAAGGGAAGACGAGGATGTAGGCCGAGCAGCTGTCTTAGTGATCTGAGGACAGCTTGCTTCGGCGGGCAAGCACTTCACCTCCCTCCTGGGGAAGATGGCGCAAAGCGATGGATGAGGGTTCGGGGTCCCCAGCGCGCGCTTCCGCCGCCCCTCGCCCCTACCCCTCTCCCGAGGGGAGAGGGGTTCAACACCTTCACGCGGCGCGTATGCACGCCGCCTCCTGTCCTCCAGTGACGCAGATGGCGTTCTTATGGCTTTTACGCCTGACTCAGAGCCCGTTGTTGTTGGCGGCGTCGGCGAACTGTTTCAGGTAATCCTCGAATGCACGCTGGTAGGCCAGTTGCCAGTTGGCTTCGCGAGCGACCTGGATGGAGTTGTGGCCGTATCCCTTCACGGTCACCTGGCGATGCCCCTGCGGGCTGTCGATCTTGAGCAAGGTGTCCAGCTTTGCCTCGATGCTGGCGCTCCAGAACCCGGGCGTGAACCACGCCCAAAATTGGCGGATGTCGACGCTGACATGTGGCGCATTCGCCGGGGCGCTGGCTGCATCCACGACGCTGTAGCCGCGGCTGGCAAATGCATTGGTCAACAACTGCCGGGTCACCGACTCCACGTTCTGGCCGGGCTTGAGCAGGATGTCGCCGAATGCCTTTCCGAAGCCGCCACGCTTGCGCGCGATGGCCTGCTTGCGTTGCGTTGCATCCAGCGCGTAGCTGGCGCCCTTCTTCAAGGATGGCGTGCTGGGGTCGTCCGGATCGGTTTCGAACACGCGCACGTCATGGATGGCGTCGATGACCACCGGTTTGCCGCCGCTGACTACCGCTGAACCCGGCGATGGCACGTCGAGCGACATCCGGGTGCGCGTGGTTGCGCAGCCTGAGATGAGGGCAAGGACAAAGACGGCGACGAGGCCGTGAACGAGATGCTTCATGCGTTTTCCCCTGTAGCGATGATGTCGTGGATCTGAATGGAACGGGAGAGTTGTCGCAAATGTCGCGACGAAAGGGAAGCTGATGCTTGACTCTTGACCTTGATCCAAGGTCTAGACTATGCCCATGAACACGCAAGCCTCCTCCCTGACCATCGGTGCCGTCGCCAGGCGCGTCGGCGTGGCGATCGACACGATCCGTTATTACGAGCGCGAAGGGTTGTTGCCCGAGCCGCAGCGGCGTGCCTCCGGCTATCGCAGTTACGGCGAGGGCGCGGTGACGCAGCTGCGCTTCATCCGCCGTGCCAAGGATCTGGGCTTCACGCTGGAAGAGATCCGCGAACTGCTCGCGCTGTCGGCAGATCGCCGGCGCGGGGTGAAAGCGGTGAAGCAGCGTGCGCAGAAGCGGCTGGCGGCGATCGAGCAGCGTATCGCCGAGCTGCAGCGGGTGCGCGATGGCCTGGCGGAGCTGGTGGCGTCGTGCCCGGGGCACGGCAAGCCGGAGCAATGCCCGATCCTGCGCGCGCTCAGCGGTGAGGAGGTGTCGCCATGAACGCGCATGCCTGCTGCCACGGTGGCGACGACACGCCTTCGGCGGTGATTGACCCGGTTTGCGGCATGACGGTCGATCCGGCCACGTCGAAACATCAGTCGATGCACGACGGGCAGGCCTTCCATTTCTGCTGCGGCGGCTGCAAGGCCAGGTTCGAGGCGGAACCGGCGCGTTACCTGGCCCAGCCTGCGGCGCACCATCATGACCACGCCTCACACGGGGCTGCGCATGGCGCACACCTGGCGAAGGACCCGGTCTGCGGCATGAGCGTGGACCCGCACACCGCGAAGCACCGCGCCGACCACGACGGCCATCCGTATCACTTCTGCTCCGCGCGCTGCCGCGAGAAGTTCGTGGCCGACCCGGCCGCGTACCTGGGCGAACGCAAACCCGCGCCGGCCGCGCCTGCGGGCGCGATCTACACCTGCCCGATGCACCCGGAAGTGCAGCAGGTCGGCCCCGGCTCTTGCCCGAAATGCGGCATGGCGCTGGAGCCGATGATGCCCTCGCTGGACGAGGACGACGGCGGCGAGCTGCTGGCGATGACGCGGCGTTTCCGGTGGCTGGTGGCGCTGACCCTGCCGGTGTTTGCGCTGGCGATGGGGCCGCATCTGTTTGGCTGGCATCTGCCCGCGCCGTGGGATCGCGTGGCCGCGTGGGTCGAGGCGGTGCTGGCCAGCGTCGTGGTGCTGTGGGGCGGCGCGCCGTTCTTCGCGCGCGGCTGGCGCTCGCTGAAACCGTGGTCGCCGAACATGTACACGCTGATCGCGTTGGGCACCGGCGTGGCATGGTTGTACAGCGCGGTGGCGTTCCTGCTGCCGGGGATTTTCCCGGCGGGGTTCCGCGATGCGCATGGTCGTGTTGCGGTGTATTTCGAATCGGCAGCGGTGATCGTCACCCTCGTCACGCTGGGCGATTTCCTGGAGCTGCGCGCGCGGCGGCGCACCGGCGCGGCGCTCAAGGCGCTGCTGGGGCTGGCGCCGAAAACCGCGCGGCGGATCGCTGCCGACGGCAGCGAGGCCGACGTCCCGCTGGAGCAAGTGCAGGCCGGCGACGTGCTGCGCGTGCGCCCCGGCGAGAAGGTGCCGGTCGATGGCGTGGTGATCGAGGGCGAGAGCCATGTCGACGAATCGATGCTCACCGGCGAGCCGATGCCGGTGGTCAAGGCCAAGGAGGATGCGCTCACCGGCGGCACCGTGAATCAGGATGGCGCGCTGACCATGCGCGCGCAGAAGGTCGGCGGCGAAACCATGCTGGCGCAGATCGTGGCGCTGGTGGCGGCCGCGCAGCGCAGCCGCGCGCCGCTGCAGCGCGTGGCCGACAAGGTCGCCGCGTGGTTCGTGCCGGCGGTGGTCGTGGCGGCCGTGCTGGCGTTCGCCATCTGGGCGATGGTGGGGCCGGCACCGCGCCTGACGCATGCACTGATCGCGGCGGTGTCGGTGCTGATCATCGCCTGTCCGTGCGCGCTGGGCCTGGCCACGCCGATCTCGATCATGGTCGCCAGCGGGCGTGGCGCGCAGCATGGCGTGCTGTTCAGGGACGCCGGCGCGATCGAATCCCTGCGCGACATCGACACCCTGGTGGTGGACAAGACCGGCACGCTGACCGAAGGCAAGCCGGCACTGACCGAACTGGTGGTCCTCGGCAACCAGCCGCGCGAACACCTGCTGGCGCTGGCCGCCGCACTGGAGCGGCCGAGCGAGCATCCGCTGGCCCGCGCGATCGTCACTGCCGCCGAGGCCGAAGGCGTGGCGGCACCGGCGGCCACGGAGTTCCGCTCGCTGACCGGCCGCGGCGTCAGCGCGACGGTGGATGGCCGCAGGGTGGCACTGGGCAATGCCAGGCTGATGGACGAGTCGCGCGCCGCCATCAGCGCCGACGCCAATGCCCGCGCGGAACGACTGCGTCAGCACGGCGCCACCGTAATGTTCCTTGCCGTCGACGGCACCCTCGCCGCGCTGCTGGCGGTAGCCGACCGCATCAAGCCGGACACGCCCGCCGCCATCCAGGCGCTGCATGCCGCCGGGCTGCGCATCGTGATGCTCACCGGCGACAACGCCACCACCGCGCAGTCGGTGGCGCGCACGCTGGGCATCGACGAGGTGCATGCCGACGTTTCGCCCGCCGACAAGGCCGCCGTGGTCAACGCGTTGCGCGCCGAAGGCCGTCGCGTGGCAATGGCCGGCGACGGCATCAACGACGCGCCGGCACTGGCCGCGTCCGATGTCGGCATCGCGATGGGCAGCGGCACCGACGTGGCGATGGAGAGCGCGCAGATAACGCTGGTGAAGGGCGAGCTCGGCGCCATCGTGCGCGCGCGCCGGTTGTCGCAGGCCACCGTGCGCAACATCCACCAGAACCTGTTCTTCGCCTTCGTCTACAACGCCGTCGGCGTGCCGCTGGCGGCCGGCGTGCTGTATCCGTGGTTCGGCATCACCTTGTCGCCGATGATCGCCGCGCTGGCGATGAGCCTGAGCTCGGTGTCGGTGGTGAGCAACGCGCTGCGGCTGCGTGGCGCGGGATTGTGAGGGCAGTGCCGGCTGTCTGATCGGTGCGTTCCTGCGCCGGGTTCGGCGACAATGGGCGACCCCTTCGCCTGTTCATCGAGTAACCCGTTCATGCCCCGCACCCTCGCCGAGTGGTTGAGCTATCAGGATCGCGTCAACCTGCACACCATCGAACTGGGGCTCGATCGCGTGCGCGAGGTATGGCAGCGCATGGGCGCGCCGCGGCCGGCGCCGCGGGTGATCACCGTGGCCGGCACCAACGGCAAGGGTTCGACCGTGGCGCTGCTGGAGGCGATGCTGAAGGCGGCCGGTTGGCACGTCGGCGCCTTCACCTCGCCGCATCTGCTGGCCTACAACGAGCGCATCGGCATCGAGGGCGTGCCGGTCACCGATGCCGCGCTGATCGAGTCGTTCGAACGCATCGAGGCGGCGCGCGCGGAGATTCCGCTGACCTATTTCGAGTTCGGCGCCTTGGCGGCGGTGGACTTGTTCGCCCGCGCCGGTGTCGACGTGGCGGTGCTCGAGGTGGGGCTGGGCGGCCGGCTCGACGCGGTCAACATCATCGATGCGGACGTGGCCGTGATCACCACCGTGGATCTGGACCACATGGAGTGGCTGGGCCCCGACCGCGACAGCATCGGCCGCGAGAAGGCCGGCATCGCGCGCCGCGGTCGGCCGGCGATCGTGGGCCAGCTCGATCCGCCCGATGGCCTGCTTGCAGCGCTGGCCGAACGTGGCGCGCAGGTCGAGCGCGCCGGCATCGATTTCAGCGTGGAGCGCCACGAGGACGGCTGGCGCTGGCGCCATCGCGACGGCAGTGCGATGGAGTTGCCCGATCCCTATCTCGCCGCGCCGGTGCAGCACGCCAACGCCGCCGCCGCGATCGCTGCGTTGCATGCGTTGGGCGACGAGGCGTTCTCGCCCAGCACCCTGTTCGCCGCGGCCAGCGCCGGCCTGCACGACGTGCGGATCGCGGCGCGACTGCAGGCGCTGGGCGGCGAGCCGCCGGTGTTCGTGGACGTGGGCCACAATCCGCAGGCCGCGCGGGCGCTGGCCGAGTGGCTGGACGCATCGGCGCACGGCGCAGTGCATGCCGTCTATGGTGCGCTGGCCGACAAGGACGTGGCCGGGGTGATCGGCGCGCTGGGTGCGCGCATCGCGCACTGGCATCTGGCCGGGCTGGAGCAGGTTTCGCCGCGTGGCATGGACGTGGCGGCGCTGTCCGAGAAGCTGAAAGCCACCTTGCCGCAAGCATCGTTCGACGCCCATCCCGACGTGGCTGCCGCGCTGGCTGCGGCACGCCAGGCCACGCAGCCGGGCGACTGCATCCTGGCGTTCGGCTCGTTTTTCGTCGCCAGCGCGGTGATGGCTGAACATGCGCCGTGAGCCGCCGCATGGCGCCGGGCGCCGGCAGGTATAATCGCCATATTGCGCATCGCGTTCGCCGCCTGGGAGCGAAAACTTGAAAACACGCCTGCTGGGAGCTGCCGTCCTGATAGCGTTGGCGGTCATCTTTGTGCCGATGTTCTTCACCGACAGCCCGCCCACCCCCGGCGGTGACCGCTCGGTGAGCCTGGCCATTCCGCCTGCGCCCGACCGCGACCTGCAAACCAGGACGATGAGCCTCGACCCGTCCGCCGCCGCCAGCGTGCCGGCCGGCGCGGCGACCGCCGCGGCGTCGGGCGACCGCATCGCCACGGTCACCATCGACTCGAACCGCCCGCGCGACGTGGAACTCGACCCCCAGGCAGGCCGGACGCCCGCGCCGACCACGGTGACGACTGGCAGCGGCACCTCGCCGGCGCAACCGGTGATCCCGCAGCGCGACACGGGTGCCGCGCCGATGCCGAAAGCCACGGTCGCAGCGAAACCCGCGCCGGCCAGCGAGCCGACCCGGCCGGCGGCCAAACCGGCCGAGCCGACGCCCGCACCCGCGCTGGCACCGGTCGCGGCGGCTGCGGCACACGGCAGCTACACGATCAACCTCAGCGCCTACGCCAGCGCCAGTGGCGCGGCAAAGTTGCAGAGCCGGGTGCGCGCATTGGGCTACCCGGTATCGGGCCGCGTGATCACGCGGGCCGGGCAGTCGCGCACGCTGGTCACCGCCGGTCCATTCGAAACGCGCACGGCCGCCGAGGCGGCGCGCCTGAAGATCACCCAGGCGATTCCCGGCGTGCCGGCCAAGGTGGAGCAGGACGGCGATGCCGCGGGGACGTCCACGAGCACCACGCCGACGGCCACCCATGCCGCCAGGGCCGGCGGCTGGGCGGTGCAACTGGCGGCGGTGAGCAGCCAGGCCGACGCGACCGCCTTGCGCGACAAGTTGCGCGCGGCCGGCTTCGACGGTTTCGTCGACTCGGTGCAGTCCGGTGGCCGTACCCTGTGGCGCGTGCGCGCCGGCCCGCAGACCCAGCGTGCCGATGCCCAGCGCGTGCACGACCAGATCAAGGCCAAGCTGGGCATCGACGGCAATGTCGTTTCGGTGCCCTGAACGACACCGCGGCCGCGGTGATGAAGGTACGCCGGCGACGCAGTCATATGCCGGGCGCGGCGTCCGCGCGAGCCGGTTGAACGGATGAACTGGCTCGACGGAATCATTCTGGCCATCCTTGCGCTGTCGGTGCTGATCGGCCTGATGCGCGGACTGGTGGCGGAGGTGTTGTCGCTGGCCACCTGGATCGCCGCCTTCTGGATGGCGGCGGTGTTCGGGCCGGATGTGGCGGCCTTGTTCCAGAATTCGATCTCGCTGCCCATGGCGCGGATCGGACTCGGCTACGCGATCTGCTTCTTCGGCATCCTGTTGCTGGGCATGCTCGTGCGCTTTGCCGCCCGACGGCTGATCTGGAGCACCGGCCTGAGCGGTATCGATCGACTGCTGGGCGTGTTGTTCGGTTTCGTGCGTGGCGCACTGGTGGTCACCATCCTGGTTTTCCTGGTGGGGCTTACTGCGGTGACGCGCGAATCGTGGTGGCAACAATCGGTGCTGCTGCCGCAGTTCCAGGGCGCCGCAGCGTGGCTGGGGCAGAACATCCCGGCCAGCGTGGGCGATCACCTGCATCCCGATGCAGTGCTGGACAAGCTCAAGTCGGCGCCGGTGCTGCCGCACGGGCCGGCCGGCTCGTCGACAGCGCCGAGCCTGCTCGAGCGCGTGGCTCCGGCCGAACTGCTCAAGCGGGTGGACGGCTTGAGCGAGCGGCTGCACGCCCCCATTTCCGGACGGCAAGGCGCTCCCGCTGCGCCGGCCAGCGCCGCCAGCACGCCGCCGCCCGCGCGGCAACCATAGAATCAGCATTCCCGAAACAGGCCATCCATCATGTGCGGAATCATCGGCATCGTCGGTACCACGGAAGTGGCGTCGGCGCTTTATGACGGCTTGACGGTGCTGCAGCATCGCGGCCAGGACGCGGCCGGCATCGCCACGGTCGAGGGCTCGCGCCTGCGCCTGCACAAGGGCAACGGCCTGGTGCGCGACGTGTTCGGCCAGCGGGCGATGGGCGAGTTGCGCGGGCGTATCGGCATCGGCCATTGCCGCTATCCCACGGCCGGTTCGGAAGGTTCGGCCGAGGCGCAGCCGCTGTACGTCAATTCGCCGTATGGCATCGCCTTCGCGCACAACGGCAACCTGGTCAATACCGACGCACTGCGGCGCGAGATGTTCGAAGGCGACCGTCGCCATATCAACACCGATTCCGATTCCGAGGTGCTGCTCAACGTGCTCGCGCACGAGCTGCAGATCCAGGACCGCATGGAGCTGACTCCCGACCACATCTTCAAGGCCGTGGCCGGCGTGCATGCCCGCGCCCGCGGCGGCTACGCCTGCATCGCGCTGCTGCTGGGTTACGGCCTGGTCGCGTTCCGCGACCCGCACGGCATCCGCCCGCTGGTGCTGGGCGAGCGCGTTACCGCCGAAGGGCACGAGTACGCCGTGGCCTCCGAATCGGTGGCGCTGGACGTGCTGGGTTTCAAGCGGTTGCGCGACGTGATGCCGGGCGAGGCGGTGATCATCACCGACCAGGGCCAGTTGCACAGCCGCCGGTGCGCCGAGGGCGCGGTGCACACGCCGTGCATTTTCGAGTACGTCTACCTGGCGCGGCCGGACTCGATGATCGAGGACGTCTCGGTATACAAGGCGCGTCTGCGCATGGGCGAGAAGCTGGCCGAGAAAATCCTGCGCGAGCGCCCCGACCACGGCATCGACGCGGTGATCCCGATCCCCGACACTGCGCGCACCGCCGCCAGCGCGCTGGCCGGCGTGCTCGGCGTGCCGTTCCGCGAGGGCTTCGTCAAGAACCGCTACATCGGCCGCACCTTCATCATGCCGGGGCAGGGCGAGCGGGTGAAATCGGTGCGCCGCAAGCTCAATGCGATCGGCCTGGAGTTCAACAAGAAGAACGTGCTGCTGGTGGATGATTCCATCGTGCGCGGCACCACTTCGAAGCAGATCATCCAGATGGCGCGCGATGCCGGGGCGAAGAACGTCTACTTCGCCTCCGCCGCTCCGCCGGTGCGCTACCCGAACGTGTACGGCATCGACATGCCCTCGACCAGCGAGCTGGTCGCTGCCGGTCGCGCCGAGCAGGAAGTGGAGAAGCTGCTCGGCGCCGACTGGCTGATCTACCAGGACCTCAAGGATCTCGAGTGGTCGGTGCGCGACGGCAACGCGAACCTCGAGCACTTCGATACCTCGTGTTTCTCCGGCGAATACGTCACCGGCCTGGACGACCAGTACCTGGAACAGATCCAGATGCTGCGCTCCGACGACGCCAAGGCTGCGCGGCGCGCCGTGTAAACCGCAGGAGCGCACTTGTGCGCGATGCTTTTCTGCCGGGATTCGGGAAAAGCGTCGCGCACAGGGTGCGCTCCTGCAGGGAAACCCATGTCCGATCTGCATGCCGCCGCCAAAGCCTGCCTTGACGCCAGCGAGCCCGACGAGAAGTTGCGTCTGACGCGTGAGACGTGGCGCGCCTTCGAGCGCGGCGAATTGCAGGCCGATGCGTCATCGCCTGCGCCCGAACCGATCGGCCCGCCCGGCCGTCCCGAACGGCCGCGGCTGGTCAATGCGCGCCAGCTGCCGCAGCGCGGGCTGGGCAGTGCCGAAGGCCGCATTGCCCTGGTGCATGCGGTGGCGCACATCGAGTTCAACGCGATCAACCTCGCCTGGGACGCGGTCTACCGCTTCCGCGGCAAGCCGCACGACTATTACCGCGACTGGGCCAGCTGCGCCCACGACGAAGCGCGTCACTTCGCGATGCTGTCCGCGCGGCTGGGCGAGCTGGGCCACGCCTACGGCGATTTCGACGCCCACGACGGCCTGTGGCAAATGGCCGAGAAAACCGCCGACAACGACACCGCGCGCATGGCACTGGTGCCGCGCGTGCTCGAAGCGCGCGGGCTGGATGTGACGCCGGGCATGATCGAGCGCCTGCGCCAGCTGGGCGACGAAGCCACGGTGGCCATTCTCGAAGTGATCCTGCGCGAAGAAGTCGCCCACGTCGCCGCCGGCACGCGCTGGTATCTGCATTGCTGCGAGCGCGACGGCATCGACCCGGTGGAAACCTTCTTCGGCCTGATCCGCGAGTACATGGGTGTCGACCTGCGCGGGCCGTTCAATCGCCCGGCACGTATCGAGGCAGGCTTCACGGCGCAAGAACTGGACAGGCTCGCCAGTCTCGCGGCGGGAGCACACGAACATCGCGAACCGGTCGATCGGTCAGCAACGCGCAACCAGGCGTAACGGGCTCAACGTCCGATTGCTTGCGGAACCGGGGACACGGGGACAGCCTGTGCTTGTGCCGACACGCTTCGGCATGCCGCCTGTTGGTTCGCCTGCGTCCAGGCGACGCTGCTGTCCATGATCGACGTGTGTACCGCGTCGGCGGTTTGCACGTGGGCCATTCGCGCAGGCAATCCGTTCTGCAGCACGAACGCACGCTCACCGTCTTCGCACAGTACCACTTGGTCGATGCGACCCAGGCCTTGGCGGCGCGCGGCGACAACGATGGCGGCGGCAAGATTCTCGCTGCGCGTGTCAGAGTGTCGGCCGAGCTGCGCATCGATCCTGTGCACGCCTGCCAGTGCCTGCTGGTACAGCGCGTGATCCGGGTGGCGCAGATCGTCTAGCCACGTGGTGGCGACGCGATCCTTTTGTCGCAAGGCCAGATCAAGCGCGTGTTGCGTTCGCGGGCCGACCTTGCCGTCGACTGCCAAGTGATGTTCGCGCTGGAAAGCCACGACCGCAGAATGGGTGTTCGAGCCAAAGTCGCCGTCGGATTTCAGTGAGCGACCGTGAGCATCGCAGTAACCCAAGGCGGCCAGTGTGCTCTGCAAGGTTCGCACGGCATCACCGTGATTGCCTTGGCGTCGCAGGTGGTTCGACGGTGATTCGTCATCGGAGGACGAGCGCTGGTGATCGCTGGCGGTGACGTGCTTCCACGCTTCGGACGGCGAGAAGCCGCAGGCGATGTCGGCCTGATACGTGGTCCGCATCTGGTTCAGGGCGCTTGCCGATTGCGCCAGGGTGATACTGGCGTGGTTGGCGCCGCCATAATGGCTGGCGCCGCCTTGATCCGGATCACCGAAACTGGCCCATTCCGCCGCCAGACTTCGCTGGGCGGCCTCCAAAGTGATTCCCGGTTGGCCGGTGACATATCCGTGAATGGCTGGCCGTTTGTCGACGATCAAATACTCCGAGAAGATTCGATCCTGCAGGGCCGTCGAGAACGGTAGATCGCGATCCAGGTTCAGCTTGGTGATCGCGCCGTCCATGGTGGAGGGAATCACCTGATACCTGCCGACCGCGAACACCCGGTGAGGGTCGTCGCCTCGAAGATGTTGCAGATCATGTACCTGGCCCACGGTCAGGCTGGAAAAGTCGATTGCGCCGCTTGGACCGCGAATATGCTTGCCGCCATGCAGATCGACGTAAGTGCCGCGGTTGTAGGCGTTGTAGCCAGCGGCACCGGACTCACCACGGACGATCAAATCCAACAACGGATTGCTCATTGAAATCTCCCTGAGAGGTTTCTTCGTGCCCAAGCTCGACAGGAGCGGCTTGCTTCTGCGTCGCTAGTCGATCAATGCAACGCCGTCGACGACACAGTCCAGCCCGTCACACCCAGTTGTGAATCCACGCCATGAACGTTTCGATCACCGAGGTCGCCGTATGTACTCACGTCAAGCTGGCGATGGGTCGCTGCATCCTGAAAGTGCATCAGGCAGACCGCATCGCCACTGCAGGCGCCCAGTTCGGGCAACTCGTCACAGGCTTTGCACGAGTCCAAACCTTTTGCGCAAAGCTCCTTGTAGGCACCACCCACCACATTGGCCTTGCATTTCAGGTCCACTACCGGTCGCCAGCCATCGACGAGCAGGGCGGTGCGGAAGTCGGCGTACGCCATGCCCTTGTGCACGTTGTCGAGGGATGCCTCTGCATCAGATTTTGCGGACGCAGTGGCTCGTCCAGGCGCGGCTGTTGCGCCAGTAGTGGCTTGCTGCGAAGAATGGCAAGCGGACGCTGCGACACAGAAAATGAGCAGGGACAGGGAGCGCAAGGGCTTCATGGTTGTCGGATCCTCAAAGGTCAATCACAAGTGGAGACGCTTGTTGTGCTCTACGGCACGGTGCCCCACTGGGCGATGATGGCGTTCAGGATGGCGGCGTTGGTGGCGACGTTGGCGCCGGGGCAGGTCATCAGGTATTGACGCCGCAACTGGGAAGTTGCCGGCGCGTCGAAGTACGGATCGAATACCACCAGGCTGAAGAAGAACGCAGTAGCTGGTGCGCAGGCCGCACCACCCGTGGCACCTTCACCGGACATGCCTGCCATGCAGGTGTAGACCGCGCATGGGTCGACGCTTTGAGCGCGGGCGGGAGCAATAGTGAAGGCGGTAGTGACGCCGATCATCAAGGCGGCGAGAGAGATGGGCAACTTCATGGCATACCTCCGCTGTATGGGACTGGTATTGAGAGCATGCGTTTCTGAACATCAATTGCCAGGCTGCATTCGCTGTAGTAGACGTGGCAGCCGCGGATTTTGTCATTTGCACACATGTCCATGCCGGATTGAATGGCTTCATTCGAAGTTGCGTCTATGGTTACGGCATACCATCCATAGCCAGTCACTATCGCAGCGCAGGCGTCCGTGTATGAACGGATTATTTCGCAGTTTGAGCCGCCATTTCCCCTGCAGTCCATGATTGCGGTGCTCTCGGCGATGGCTTGATTATCCATGGAGCCGACTGTTCCAAAGATTCCTTTTTCCGAATCCAGGGCAATGGCTCCCGAGAGGTGAATCCAGCGGGGCGGCGGCGGACGCGGCGCTTGCTGTTGGTATTCGTAGTTCTGGATTGGTCTGCAAGCGACTGGAGCCTGGGGACTGGGTGCCGCCCCGGAGGGTTGGAAACCTGGCGGACAGCCGCCCTCGCCATGGACAGCGCCGGCCATCAAAAGCAACAACACGATCAGTAGCCATCGGAACGAAATCGATATCATTACGAGCTTCTCCCGATCGGCTGATGCTTGACGGTGTCAGTTGCGCCTGAACTCGGTGAGAGGGTGCCGCGGACACTGCCATTGGCACTATTGAGCGGGCTGCCGGCAGGTCGCTGACCAAGGCTTTCTTGCCCGAAAGTCGGCGATGACGCTCCGTGTCCATAACTTCCCGGTGGCTGCCCCTGCGGTCCCAGTCGACTTGAGGCGCCCGTGCCGAACGCTGAGTAGGTCAGAAAATTGCCCAGCGTTCCTTGGAAGAACATCGCTGCCATCGGGGGCACGGAGATGATCAGCACGGTCAACAGCAGGCCGAGGCCACCTTGTTCCAAGGCTTGGGTGGAGAATCCCTCGGCGCCCTGGCCGGTGATCGTGTTGATGATGTTGGCGCTCCACAGCGCCGCGGCGACCCGCAAGGACAACTGCAGTACGAGTGAGCTCACGAAGGCGAGCACAGCCATGGAAAAAACGGTGCCGATGCCGTAGAGCAGCCAGCGTTGGAACAGTGATTTGGTCTGCTCGAAGATCAGGCACAGGATGAACAACGGCCCCAGGCCGATGAACAGGGCGAGCGCGAACTTGTACAGCAACAGCATGGCGGCAGCAGCCATCGGCGGACTGGCGGTACCAAGGCCGGCGATCAGCAGTGCGTGATTCTTCTGATTGATGGTTTCGGTGTCGCCAGGGGCAACTTGCACGGTATCGATGGCACCCAGCGCCAGTTGGGTCCAGGCAAGGTTTTCATCGATGGTTTGCGCAGCCGTGCTGTTGTCACCGGTGAACATCTGGTTGATGCCGGTGCTCAGTTCGGTGGTGAAGAACGAGAGCAGATTGGTGCCAAAAATGCTCATGGTGGTGGCGACGGTCACGATGATCGCCACTCGAGTCATGCTCATGACCAAGGCCATCATCGACTCACGCGACTGGCCGGTGATCATGCGATAGCCCTGGATCATGATCCACAACGTGACAAGCACCAGTGCGACGGCGCTGGCCCACGTCATGAACGTAGCCATCAGATTCATCCCGAAGGTATCGATCCGATCGCTCAACCATTTGTAGATCAGTGCGAAATATACGAAGCCCATCGCGGCCGTTCCCTGTCAATGTGAAGATGTGGGTTCAGGCCCCGAGTGCCGACATCCCACGCGCGGCTCAGTGGAAAGCCGCGGCGAAGGTAGAGGCTTGGATAACATTACCCAGAACGGTGCTGTTGCCGTTCAATGCAACGTGCCCAAGGATGGACTGCTGATTCTGCAGCGTTTCAATGATGGCATCGTCGGCCTTCATCTGCGCTTGCCAGTTCCCCATTTCAGTGGTGACCGCACTGTTGTACTTCTCCACCTGTGTAGCAGCTCGTCCGGTATCAGCGACGGTGCTTATCGACTTGACGATGCTTTCCACCTGATGGAACTGACTGCTGTAGTTATTGAGTTTGTTGAGCATGTCGACCGTCGTGTTGTACTTGTGGATCTGCGTGGCGACGATCTGGCCGCAGATCATCCGCTGAGTCTGGGTGATGGACTGGGTCATCAACGAAGACATGCTGTTCATGACACCGCTGACCAAGCCCGCCGGGCTGGAAGTGTTTGAACACTTGCCTTGGATCAGTGAATCGGTGTTGGTGACGCGTTGCAGCTTGTTGGGAGCAAGTGATAAGCCGTTGCTGAGGCCCTGGATGCTGGACAGCAACTGCTGATATTGCTGAAGCTGGGTTTCGTACTGCTGGATCTGTTTCGCGTACTGCTCGATCGTCTTGGCGAGCTGGGCTGCGAAACTCTGTTCGTTCGCCGCGATGCTTCCGGGATCGACGACGACGACCTGGGCGCTGACGCTTCCCGCGAGCAGGGCGCAGCCGATGGCTGTTGCCAACATCAGCCGATGCCCGAACCGATTCTTGAGCGAAGGCGATTTGGTGGACAGTGTGTTGTGCATGGGGTGGTTCTCCACGTTCAGCGAACGGCGGCGCGTGGTGTGCGCGGGGTTGGTTGGTTGGGCTTTTGCTTCCCGCTGCCCCTGCGGTTTTCGTAGAAGCGCTCGAGCCACTGTTCGGGGCGCAGTTCGTCAACGGTGACGCCTTCGGCGGCAGCACATTCACGCAGTACCTCGTGCATGATCTCGATGTTGTCGGTGGATGCGGAAATGACGGCGAGGGCATCGTCCATGCCGCGCAGGTTCAGCTGGCACACCGCGCTGGCGTGGCCCTGCTTGACCAGGAAACAACGTGAACGCTCGTCCAGGCTCACGACGACCTGGTATTCGGCGTCGGTCAGTTTCAAGCCGTCGACGTAATCCTCGCGGCTGGCGTTCGGGTTGGGCAGCAGGATCATCGTGGCGGTCTGCTCGATCAGCGCCGCGGCGATGTCGCTGGCCAGCGCGTCCTCGGGGCTTTGCGTGGCGAAGATGCCCAGGCCGTTCTGCTTGCGGATCGTCTTCTGCTTGTTTTTTGCGAACTCCTTGAGGCCGCCCTTGCCGTCGAGGATCTTCCAGAATTCGTCCATCACGTAGATCAGCGGGCGCCCGTCGATCAGCGCCTCCAGCCTGTGCAGCAGATAGTTGATGACCGGCACTCGCGCTTCGGGATTGTCGATCAGCTCGGTGTAGTCGAAGCCGATGATGTTGGCTTTCTCAAGGTCGATGGTGTCGACCGGGTTGTCGAATACCCAACCCAGCGAATTGCCTGCCGTCCACTTGCGCATGCGGATGAACAGGCCGTCGTCGCCCATGTTGGGCAGGCTCTTCTGGAAGTTGGTCAACGTGCGAAGATGCATGGGCGTATCGAGCATGTTCTCGACGGCGCGGAAGATGTCCTCTTCCTCGCGCGAGCTGTAGACGCTCTTGCCGGCCATCACCTTTACCAGATCGGCCAGGAACTGCACGTTGGTTTCGTTGCGTTCGCAGTGGAAAGGGTTGAAGCCGGTGGGCTTGCCGTTTTCCAGTGCGAGGTAGTTGCCGCCGCAGGCGCGAACGAAGATCTCGGCACCGCGATCCTTGTCGAAGAAGAAAATCGTGGGCGAAGGCTGCAATTTCTGCACCTGGCTCAGCAGGAAGTTGATCAACGCGGTCTTGCCCGTGCCGGACTTGCCGATGACCATGGTGTTGGCGATGGCCTTCTCGCCGAGCGAGTTCTCCGCCGGATGGGTGGCGTGGAAATTGAAGTGATACGCCTGCCCGTTGGTGGTCTGCAGGGTGGTGACGCAGTCGCCCCAGGGGTTGTTCTCCTTCTTGCCGGTGGCGAAGTTGTGCAGCGGCGACAGGCCGAGGAAATTGAGTGAGCTGACGTTGGCCAGGCGCGTGCGGTATTTCCAGTTGCCCGGGAACTGGGCGTAGAACGCCGCGGTGACGGCCAGATCCTCCTTGACCGAGACGAATCCCGCGTTCGACAACTCGGCACGGGTGCTGGCGATCTGCTGCGACAGCGCTTCCTGGCTGGCGGCATAGATGGCCATGGAGAAGTGGTACTCGCCCAGCACGAAATTGCCGGAGGCGAGCTGATCCATGGCGTGGTCGAGCTCGGCGATCTGGCTGAAGGCCTTGTCGCCGGAGGAGATCATCATGCCCTTGGTGCGATCCAGCGCCTTGAGTGCATCCTGCCGGCCCATGGGGCTGAAGGAATGGGTGATGACGTATTCGAAATCGAGGTACTTCAGGCTGTTGAGGATGCCCGGGTAGGTCCCGTCGGTGTATTCCTTGATGTTGAGGATGGCGCCGAAGTGATTGATGCCGTCGGGCGTGGTGATCACGTAGTCGCCGGTTTTGGCCGAGAAGCGCTGCTTGCTGACCGGCAGGTAGTCGAACACGGGGGCGCTGAGCACGGGCACCGGTTCGTCGATGCGGTTGAGCAGGTAGCCGTACAACTCCAGCGCCTCGGAGAACACGACGCCGTTGGCCGCTTCGTACATGCCCAGTCGGCTGGGTGCGTAATCCTTCAGCACGGCTTCCAGGTTTCCGGCCAGTTCGAGCACGGTGTTCACCGCGTCGCGCTGTTCGGACTCCAGGCGGGCGAGATCGGCCGACTTCTCCACGAAGCGCCTGCCGCTGACGATGGGGCGGTACATCAGAGTCAGATACAGCTCGTTCTGCATCAGCTTTTGCGCGGACAAGCCCTTGTAATAGGTATCGGACAGATCCTGGTTGAAGGGCTGCACGAAGCGGCTACAGTCATCCAGGCGCCGGCGCCGGCGCACGTCGTGGACCCAGAACGCCACGTTGACGAAGTCGGGCGCGCGCAGGGTTTGCAGCAGCCGATTGAAGGTGTTGTGGCGGTGCTCGATCTCCCATTCCTCGCGCCCCACGAAGGGCAGCCCGCCCAGGCGCCACACCAGCAGGAAATCGCCGCCCGTGCTCTTGAGCACGGTCGGTGACACGTGCGTCGACAGGGGCAGGAACTCGGCGATGGGCGTGTCCGGCATGAATACGGGTTTTGGCTTGGGCATGAGTCCTGGTCCGGCGAACTCCGCGGCACGACGGCGGCGGCGTTCGCGTCACATCACTGTTTGTCGTTGTGTTGGCCGCGATGGTGGTTGGGGGTGAACACCCACATGCCATCGTTGCCGCCGATGTTCCTCATCCGGGCACGGAACTGCAGGCGCAGCCCCAGCAGACGAAAAATCATTTCGTCGCGCCGTGCCATCTGGCGCATCACGAAGATGATCAGCGGCAGCAGCAACAGGTAGAGGAAGTTGGTGTACACCGCCACGAGAAAGCACCCGCCCGCCGCCATGAAGAACGGCACGTAAGGCACGCCCATGAACATGGGCGGGCGGGTGCAACCGCGAAACAGCGCGTTTTTATGCATAGAAGTGGAGCGCGTGGACGAGCACGCTGGCGGTGCACTGCGTGGCGCCGGCGTCGGTCGTGCTGCCGGCGAGGAACATCTTTGCGATCTGGCCCGCCGCGCCGATCAGCACCGCACCGATAAGCACCGGGGCGACATCGCCGATGCGCTTGTGGGCAAAGGCGATCTGGTAACCGGAGAACACGATGGCGATCGTCACCACCACGACCGAGATCGCGTTGAGGATCATGTTGATGTTGGTGGCGAACTTGCAGGTGGTATCAATCGTGCCGGTGGCATCCTGCGCGAGCGCGAGGTTGGGCAGGACCAACGCCAGCAGCATGGCCACAGAGAGGAACGTGAACCAGCGCGTGCGCGAGGAGGTGAGGATGCTTTCGTTGCCGAGGGAGGTGTTGGCCATCACGGGGTTCCTTGTCGGGAGTTGCGGTGGAATGCGGTCATCGCGGGATGACTGCCGGGAGCTGGCCGCGGGATGCGGCCGGAAGAGTTGTGCGGTGGTGTTGGTGATGCGAAAGGGGGCGATGCGCCGTCGCCATTGCGGCGGGGCATGGTGTTAATGGCACGACTCGCTACGGTGCTGCGCCTGCGGATGGCATCAGAAGACAAAGGCGGCATCGCGCTGCTCCATGCGCAAGTCGGCGCGGTCGTGCCGTGGGGCGGATGTGCCTGCAGCCGGCGCGGCTGACGCCACAGCCGGGTCACCGGGGCCGCGCACCTGCGGTTCGAACACGCCGCCGGTGGTCGTGCCGGCGAGCCCGGGCGGGGCAGGCTGGCGGGCAGGGGCGGTCGAGGGTGAAGAGGGCGCAACGCTGTGCTGCGGCAGGACGGCAGGGTCTGCGTTGGCGCCGGACAAGCCCGCCGTGGAGACTGCCGCAGCGGACGCAGCTTCGCCGCCGATATCGCGTGGCGTGAACGGGTTCGGCCGTGATGCAGGTTCCTTCGCGACGGCTGCCATCGGCACGCTGCGCAGTGCGATCCGATAGTTGGCGTTGTCACCGGAATAGACCACCAGCGGCGGTACGGCGCTTCTGCCGGCGACGATTTCTGCGGGGGGTGGCGCGCGTGTCGGCGCAATGGCCGCGACTTCGGGAACGGGTGTCGTGGTCGCCAGTCGGGCTTCGGCCACGCGGTTCATCGAGGCGTATACCTTCTGCACGTAGCCGTCGCGGAAGCCGGTGGTGAAGTTGCCGGAGTAGTAACAGCTGAAGGCCTTGCCCCAGTCGCCATGGGCGCTGTCGTGGCAGCGGGCGAGGATCTGCGCGCCCGCGGCCAGGTTGTCGCACGCGCTGAAGGCCTTGCGGTAGGAATCCAGTCCGTAGTGGCCCAGGTTGGCGCGGTTGACCTGGGCAATGCCAACGGAGAAGTTGTAGCCACGGCTCTCCAGCATGCGTGCGGTGGCCAGGGCCTCTTCCATGCTGTGCGGCTGGCGCGCGAGCTTGCCGCCGACGACGCCGATCGCATAGGGATTGGCGCCGGATTCGACCTGCACGATGTGCTGCATCACCTGAGGCGACACGGCCAGGTTGGGGCAGGCCAGCATTTCCATCCCGGGCAGCATCAGGATTCCGCCGCTTCACGTTGCGGGTTGAAGTCGATGCCGGTGATGTGGCGGCTGCCGGCGTGCGCGCTGATGTGCACCACGATGTCGATGGTCATCTTCAGCAGGCGCTTGATGGTGTTGAACTCGAGACCCGCGCCTTCGGTGGATGCCTTGACCATCAGCGCGAGCTGATCCCAGGTTTGCCGGGTGCTGCCGGCGTGGCAGCTGGTGATCGAGCCGGGATGGCCGGAGGCGCAGTTGCGGATGAAGTAGAACGACTCGTCGCCACGCAGCTCGGCCAGGATGATGCGGTCGGGCTTCATGCGCAGGCATGCTTCCATGCAGCTCTTGGCGGTGACGTGGCTGGTGCTCTGGCCGCCCTTGGAGTACAGCAGGTGCACCACGTTGGGCTGGTCGATGAACAGCTCGCGCGCGTCCTCGATCGTGACCAGGCGCTCGTCGTCGGGGATGTGGTTGACCAGCGATTTCATGAACGTGGTCTTGCCGCTGCCGGTGGCGCCGGCGACGACGATGTTCTTCTTGTTCAGCACGGCCTTGCGGAAGAACTCCGCATAGTTGCGCGCGCTGCGCAGTTCCAGCAGTTCGCTGTCCAGCTCGCTGAGGCCGTGGTCCACTTCCACGACCTTGTCGAAGAAGCCGTCGCTTTCGTATTGCGCCAGGGTCCGGCGCTGCCGCGAGGGAAGGCGGATGGTGATCGAGACGCGGTCGGCCTCGCATGCGGGGGGTATCACGAGCTGTGCGCGCTGCCCGGTGGGAAAGGTCAGCGAGACGACCGGGTCGATGTCGGTAATGCGCTGGCCGGTGTTGCTCTCGTTGATCACCGCCGTGCAGAACTGCCGCGCGCGCTCGAACGTCAGCGAGGGCACCTCGATGCGCTGCCAGCCCTGGCGGTTTTCGACGTAGATCTCGCCGGGCCGGTTGATGCAGATCTCGGTGACCTCGGCGCTGGCCATGTGCTCACGCACACCCAGCACCTCGTACTGGTAGTCGAGGAAATCGCTGGAAACCTGTGCGTTCACGTCGTCCATGGCGTCGGTAGTCGTTGGATCAGGACATTCAGAAGCGGGCAACCACGCCGCTGAAATCCACGTCCTTGGCGACGTAGACGTAGATGACGGTGCCCTGGTTGATGGTGACCGTGGGGCGACGGTTGGCCGCTTCACGCACGGCCTGGTCGGCCAGTTGCTGCGCGGTTTGCGCGGTATTGCTTTCGAATGGGGTCTGGGTGACGAAGCCGTTGCCGATGGTGCTGTTGCGCGGACCATGTTCGGCGGCTTCGTATTTGAACGCGTCGCTGAGCAGGCTGATCAGCAGCGCCGAGCTGACACGCTGGCCCCAGTGGGCGTCGTAATGGCCGGGCAGGCCGGCGCCGCCCAGGTTGTCCATGCCGGGGCTCGCCATGTTCACGTCGATCCCGGTGGGCGTGATGATGCGATCCCACACCACTTCCATGCGGTTGCCGGTCGGCTTGTGGCTGTAGGCACCGAGCAGCTTCGACCCCTTGGGCAGCAGCAGCGTGTGACCATTGAATGAGTACACCGGCTCCGTGACCAGGCAGGTGGAGAAGCCGGGCACGTCGGAGACGATGCGCGTTTCGAGAACGCAGCGGATATAGGTGCCGCGCTGCATCAGAGTGTCGGCGTGCGGCAGGGCCTGGGCGCTGGTCGGGCCGGTCTGCTCGCCGGTGGGCAGCCGCGCATCGACGCCATCGGGCATGCGTTGCGTGGCGGATGGGTCCGGGATCTCCGCGCCGCTGGCGGCGATGCGCCGTTGCAGCAGGGTGGGGTCATGCGCCCTTGCTGGCTGCACGGTCGTGGTGGGAAGCGGCGGCGCCGGGCTGGCGGGCAGTACCGGAATGGGTGGCGTCGGCGGCTGGCTGTGCACTGTGGGGGAAGGCGGCAACTGGGGCACCCGCAGCGTGCTCGGGGCCTCGGCGACCGTGACTTTCTCTTCGCGCGGTTTCGGTTGCTCGCGGCGGCTGCCTGCGCTGGTGAACATCCAGTAGGCGACGAACATCAGCAGCAGGACCACCGCGCCCAGCAGGAGCAAGGCCCGCCGGTTCATCCGGCGCAGCTCGATCGCGCGCAGCTGCGGCACGTTGGCATCGAGGTCAGGCTCGTGGCCGCGCTGGATGTGGCTGGCGTAGGGATTGCCGACGAGCGGCTCGCGGCTTTCGTGCATGCCGCCGGCGTGCTCGCCGTCGGCGCGCTCGTCGCCGGGATGCTGGTGGTTGTTCACTGGGGCGTGTTCCTGCGCAGGCCCACGACGTCGTTGCCGTGGCGAATGACCAGATAGTTGTAGGTGCCGTGGACGATGATGGTGTCGCCCTCGACAGTGGTGTTCACCAGCGAGTCCTCACCGTGCGCCTGCTCGCGCATGTACACGGCGGGGAAATCACCGCTGGGGAACTGTTTGAGGTCGCTCATCTTGAGATAGGTGAAGCGGCCGTCGTCGTAGGCGTTGACCGGCACCAGCCACGGGGCGGCCTTGCTCCTGGTGGCGTAGTCGTAGTCGAAGTTGTAGCTGCGGCCGGGCAGCAGGCTGCTGTTTTGTGCGAGTGTCCGCAGCTGCTGCTTCTTCTCGTGGGAGAAACTGGTGTCGGCCGGGTAGGTGAAAGTGACCTTGTACTGCACGCCGTCGCGCCGCGCCTCGGCGAGGGTTTTCCAGTCCGTTGCCACCACCTTCAGTTCGAAGATGTACGAATGCGTGGCAGTGCGCACCATCATGTTGGTGTCCACGTCCACGTTCCGCGGTTTCAGGTAGAACACGTTCTCCCGACGCGTGAGGTCCCAGCCGCTGCTGAAGCCGGTGCTGTAGTCGAGGATCTTCTCGCTCGGGCTCAACTCGATCTGGGTGGTGATGCCCAGGCCGGTGCGCACCGGATAGATTGCGTCGGCGGCGTACTCGTAATGGGTCAGCACCTGCTCCGCGCCTTGCGAGTGGGCGGCAGCAGCGGTGGTGCACAGGGCGGCGCCGAGCCACCAGATGCTTGTTCGGTTCATCGGGAACCTGCTCCAGGGAGAGTGTCGGTGGCAGCGGCAGCCGGTGGTGTCGGTGCAGGCGCGGGCGTGGCGGCCATGGCCGGTGCCGGCTGCGTCATCACCGGCGGTACGGACACCTCCGGCGGCGGCGCGGTGGCGTAGTCGTCGTCCACCCGGTAGCTGGTGACCCAGAAGCCCAGCGGGTTCTCGACCCGGCTCTGATCGTCCATCTCCAGGTTCTGCTTGTAGGTGAAGGCGATGGTGGCGATCTTGTTGTCCAGCGGACGGGTCGCCCCGTTCTGCTTGTTGTAGAGGCTGCGCTGGAACCGCACGGTGGCGCCGCGCGGCGTCTTGCCGGGGCCGCCGCCGACCAGCTGGATGCTCAGCAGCTTGATGCGGATCGCCTGGTCCTTGCCGAACTGCTTGATGAGGCTGTCGGGATTGCTGTTGGCGAACAGCTGCACGTAGGGCGCCTTGACGCCGGCTGCTGCCATCGTCTGCACCGTCTTCCAGTCGCGCAGGTTGACCAGCTCCAGGTCGTACGACTCGCGCGCCAGCACGAAATGCGCCACGTTGCTGCGGTTGACCGCTTCGCGCGTGGTGATCCCGCGCATGGCGAAGTCGCCGTCCAGCCGCGCTACCGTGGCGGTGCCGGTGTAGGCATCGGCCATTACCAGATAGGGAACTTTCTGCTTGAGCGGCAGCATGAAGTAGTAGCCGCCGGAGAGGACCAGCACCAGCGCAACGGCTGTCCAGGCCACCCACCACGCTCGACGCTCGCTGCGTTGCGCCAGCTCGGAAATGGTCAGTTCGAACCGGGTCGATTGCGCCACACTGCGTTCGATCGCGGTGCCGGATGTCTTCTTCCCTGCCATCAGCAAGGAACCCCATGCGGGGCGAGGGCGGGATGCCTGGGATTCATGGCAGGGCGTTTCCGGTCTTGGAGTTGTCGTTCGATGCTGTCGGCACGGAAGGCGACGGGCGGTTGGTCGAGCGCACGACGATCTCGCCCGGCCCGATGCTGACCTGGACGCCCTGCGCGGCGTAGATGCCGCTGAGCCTGGAGACGGCGGCTTCCAGGTCGGCGGTGCGAATCGTCGCCACGGGCGTGTACAACGTGACGTCGTAGTTCAGCTCGTAGCGCAGCGTGCGGTTCGTGTCGGTCGCCCAGCGCGTGAGCATCGCCTTCAGCGTGCCGTCGATGGGCGCGGCGAAAAAGGTGTACTGCGGATGCAACGGTATCTCGGTGGGCTCGGAGCGATACCGGTTGACCGGGCGCCACGAGCCGCTGAAGTCCTTCGCAGGCGGGGTGCCACAGGCAGCGAGGAGCGTGGTGGCGAGCAGCAGCCCGCCGAGCGCCGTTCGGTTGGAAATCTTTTCTTTCACTTCAACCCCGGAGATCAGTGCGGACGCTGGCCGGACATGGCCAGCGAGGTGTCGCCGATGTTTCGACGGGCAAGCCGGCGCCAGGCCCGGACCGTTGCCGGTCTGCGCGTTCAGTCGTCTTGAATCCGGAAAGGGATTGCTCCCGGTTCCCCTGCAAACCATGTCGAGTACACCAACAGTCCAATGTCGTGAGTCAGTTGCGTACCCGGTCCGATGCCGGGTACGCAACACTTGTACTTCTCGGGTGCCAGGCGTGGATCGCGGCTGCGTGAAGCAGCTGCGCGCCTGGCGAGATCTCGATTTCCCTGATCGAACGGTCGCCATGATCGAGAGCAAGCCGCGAGTCGTCAACCGAATCCGCCTAGGAAAATTTCCTGCCTCATGTGATCTGACTCGCACTTGTTCCGACGTAGTCACTCTCACTTTCACATCGATCGCGCCGTGGTGAACAGACATATTCTGCGTTGTGGAAAAGTGCTTGAAACCCCATGATTCATGTTGTTTCCTGCGCCTCTCCGATCAACCTGATGCGGCAAGCCGGCAATGCCCGTGCACTGGTTTGCGGCACCGGGAGCGGCGGCAGGACTCCTACGACGCGAGAGGTTCTTGCCGGTCTCGATTTCGGAATGCGCCTACACCCCGCTGTGGCGCGCGGACAGTCGAAGAGCTGCGGCGCCGCTTCGCGACGGGCGGCTTGAGAAAGTTGTTGGCGGTACGCAGACGGACGGCCAAATGATGTGTGCCGTGACGATCTGCACCGACGCGGGTGAACATCAGCGGCCTTGACACCTTTGCCGCATGACGTCGAAGATCGTCGACCTCACGTATCCAGGGAAGGAGGGGGAGATGGGTGTCTTGCGAACCAGGGTTGCGGGAGTCGTCGCGCTGCTGCTGTTGGCGCTGACCGTTGGACTCTATCTCGGCGGCCTGCTCACGCTGTGGCTGCTCCGGCAGCCGGCGCAGCTGCATTTCACCACCTATGTCGAATACTGGCAGGCACTCGGCCAGCCGGACTGGCAACCGTTTGCCGGCAAGATCCGGTTGGCCGGTGGTCTCGGTTTCGGTTTGCCGTTGCTGTCGTGGGCGATCGTTGCGGTGTTGATCCTCAAGCCCCGCGCCAGGGCCTTCCATGGCGATGCGCGCTTTGCCGGTCGCGGCGACCTGGCTCGCGCCGGCCTGCTCAAGCCGTCGCCCGAAGGCGTCATCATCGGCAAGGCAGGCGGTGATTACCTTTATCTCGGCGGCACGCGGCACATCGTCATGACGGCGCCGACGCGCACCGGCAAGACCACCTCCATCGCGATTCCGGTGCTGCTGACTTACCGGCATTCCATCGTCTGCATGGATCTCAAGGGCGAGTTGTTCCAGCACACCAGCGGATACCGCGCCGGCATCGGGCAAACCATCTATCGCTTCGCGCCGTATGCCGAGGACGGCCGTACACATCGCTTCAATCCGCTGATGGCGATGTCCTCCGATCCGCGCGTGCGCGTGGGCGAACTGCAGACGCTCGGCGCGATCCTGTATCCGGATGAGCCTGGTCAGGACCCGTTCTGGACGTCGCAATCGCGCACTGCCTTCGTGGCATTTGGCTCGTACCTGTTCGAGGCATGGGACGACAAGGTTCGCCAGAATCTTCACGGTTCCGACGGCTGTCCCATCGACCCCAACACGCACGACGCCTTCCCCAGCTTCGAGCGCATCTATCGCTTTTCCGCCGGCGACGACGGCGAGCTAAAGGCGTTCCTGCAGGCGCGGCTCAAGGAACCGTTCGTCAGCACGACCACCCGAGCCGCCCTCACCAGCCTGACCGGCATGGCCGAACAGACCTTCGCCTCGGTGATCGCCACCACCCAGGCGCCGCTGCAACAGTTCCTCAGCCCGATCCTGGCCGCAGCCACCAATGCCTGCGATTTCGACGTGGACGTCCTGCGTCGACGCCCCGTTACCATCTATGTGGTGATTCCGCCGCAGAAGCTGGGCGAGGCGCGCCGGCTGCTCAACATCTTTTTCTCCACCGTGATCGGACAGAACCTGCGGCAAACTCCGCAGGATGATCCCGCGCTGAAATACCAGATGCTGCTGCTGATGGACGAGTTCACCGCGATGGGGCGGGTCAATGTGTTGTCCGAGCGGATCTCGCTCACCGCCGGTTACGGCATTCGTGACCTGTCGATCATCCAGAGCCTGTCGCAGCTGGACGCGACCTACGGTGCGGACGAGGCACGCACCTACATCACCAACCACGCCGCCAGCATCGTGTTCACTCCGCGCGAGCAGCGCGATGCCGAGGAGTACTCCAAGATGCTTGGTGACACCACGGTCAAGCGACGCACCCGCAGCACCGGCAAGCAAGGCACCAGCTACAGCCACACGGAAGAGCGACGCCCACTGATGCTGCCGCAGGAGTTGAAGGAGCTGCCAAACGACGAGGAGATCATCTTTCTCGAGGGTTGTCGCCCCATCAAGTGCCGCAAGAACTGGTACTTCAAGGATCGACGACTGAAGCAACGTATCGTTCCGCCCGTGGCCGTGCGGCCGATCTCCGCGGCTGGAGAACATCCCATGCCCGGCAAGACCCGGCAGGCCATTGCGGCTGCCGTCAGCTTGGCGTTGGCGGCGTGCGCTTCGCCATCCATTTCCAACGCCGCCGCTGCGGAAAGCAGCGCGGCGGTTCAGGCGGTCCCCGCCATCGGCGTCAAGGCGCAGCACGGGCCAAGTACCCTTTCGAACGGCTGCCGACCTTGATCGGCCAGAGCCGGGGCATGGCCGACATGACGCCGGAACGTATCGGCAAGGTGTTCGGAGAGCGCCTGCGTCGTTGCGGGTCAGGCAACGTCGGGCGTGGCGAGGACATTTCCGGGGCCCGGCCGTGGAACATGGACCGTCGGGATGCGGTGGGCGGCAATCCGTTGCAGTGGGTTTCGGGCTCTTGCCCCGATCCAGGCGTTTCGTCGCCGGTGGTGATCCGGCGGAGCGTATGACGATCAGGGAAAGACAGACGCGATTCGGCTGCCGCTGGCCAAGCTGGGGCTGGTGGATCGTCTGTTCGACCGCGACGACGTGATGTTCCTCTCCGCCCATGAACTCGGGCACGGCCCGAACTGCCAAGGAACGTCGGGATACTCGTGCGAACTTCGCTCGCGGTGTGCGCGACAGCCCGCAAGGTGTGCTTCCTGCCGGCCAGGTGCGGCCGCGGGGCTGAGCTGGCCGGCGGGGCTGCCCGGTGGCGCTGAGGCGAGCGGAGCCGTCGACCGAGAATGGCGCCTGGTCCGGCGCAATAATGACGCAGCCTTCGATGCGCCACGGCCACGAAAAAGACCGCCCTGAGGCGGCCTTGATCGTTGTTCTTGGTCGGGGAGACAGGATTTGAACCTGCGACTTCTACGTCCCGAACGTAGCGCTCTACCAGGCTGAGCTACACCCCGTGGGAAGCCGCGTATCTTAATCGCCGGCCGAGGGCTTGGCAACTGGTCGGCTGGTCGCGGGGCGGTCGGGCAGCAGGCTGGCGAGGCGCGGGTGCAGCAGGTCGTGGCGCCAGCCGTCGAGGGATTCGGGCCATTCGGCGGTGACCACGTATTCCTCCAGCACCTTGCGCGGACACAGCAGGCCGGGCGGCAGGTCGAGTTCGGTGGCGAGCGTGTCGACCGACTGCTTCATCGCCGCCAGCGCCTGCTTGGCGGCGCCCTGCGGATGGCCGGGGATGCGGGCGGTGGCGTCGATCTCCGCCGGGGTGACGGCGGGCGCGAGCACCTCGAACAGCTCGCTGCGCTGGGCCGAGCGCAGTGCGCGCTGGCCACGGGCGCGTTGCTCCAGTTCGGCCAGCGTGGCCGGCGGTTGCTGCGCCAGGCTGAGGGCGAGGGTGTCGTCCAGCAGCCACGGGCGCGGTACGTCGAGGCGGCGGGCGCAGCTGTCGCGCCAGAGCAGCAGTCGGCGCAGGCGGGCCTGCGCTTCCGGGCGCCAGTCGGCCGCCGCGCGCAGGGCGCGCTGGGGCTGCGGGTCGCTTTCTCGGTGCACCCGGCGTTTCAGCCGCTCGCAATCCTGCGCGTGCCAGTCGCTGCGCCCGCGCTGCTGCAGGAGCTCGGCGAGTTGTTCGTGGATGGTCTTCAGATGCACCACGTCCAGCGCGGCGTAGCTGCATTGCGAGGCGGTCAGCGGCCGGCGCATCCAGTCCGAGCGGGTTTCGCCCTTGTCCAGGTCCACGCCGACCAGCTCGGCCACCAGCGCGCGATAGCTGACGCCCAGGCCCATGCCCACGAAGGCGGCCGCGATCTGCGTGTCGAACAGTTGCTGCGGGCCAGCCGGCAGCAGCGGCGCCAGCACTTCGAGATCCTCGCTGGCGCTGTGCATCACGGTCACCGCTTTGCCCGCACCCAGCAGCGGTTGCAGTGCAGCGCCGATCGGAAAGGCCAGCGGGTCGACCAGCGCGTGACGGCCGTTCCAGCCCAATTGCAGCAGGGCCAGCTGCGGATGAAACGTGTCGCGACGCATGAATTCGGTGTCGAGGCCGACGGCCGCGTCCGCGGGCAGGGCAGCAAGCCAGGATTGCAATGCGTCGGCTTGGTCGATCCAGTCGGCAGCGGCGGTTTGGGACAGCAACATCGGGACTCCTTCGAGGGCGCCGGCGCGGATTGCCCTGCCGGCGGTTTGTGCCTATGGTGAACGCAGAGCCTGGGCGGGACGGGTCATCCGGCGACGAGGTGCGGCTTGCGGCGCGCGCTTCCGCCGGCATATCGGCGAGAATGGAGTCACGCGTCGAACGTCGGCCCGCCGCGTACGATCTCCGCCGCCAAGGTTTTCATTGTTCATACTCCTTGGCACGATAACAGGCCGCAACCGGGACGCCCATCCATGCCACGCAATGCCATCCTGCGCCGTCAGCGTTTCTTCGGTGGGGCGCTGGGCATGATCGTGCTGGGCGTCGCGCTGACGTATCACTTTTTTCCGCAGTGGTTCCACGTGGCGCCGGGGCAGATGCCGCAGCGGGCGATGAGCCTGGGTGACGTGTCGCCCACCGGCAACCTGCCACCGCAACGCGTGGCGGCGATCAACGAACTGAACGCCGGTCCGCCGCTGACGCTGGCCCCGACCGCGGTGATCGTGGCGCGCAACCGCAACAACGCCAGCCTGCCCGAGCAGAAATCGGCCGAGTCGCCGCAGGTGAAGGAGCTGCTGGCGCGCGCCCTCAAGGCGTTCCATGCCGGCCAACTGGCTGGCGATCCGGAGAGTGCCGCCGCGCTGTTCATGCAGGCGCTGAAGGAAAAGCCCGACAGCCGGCGCGCCGTGCAGGGCCTGTTCGACGTGCGCGCGCGGCTGGTGGCGGAGATCGATCAGGATATCGCCGTCGGCGACGTCGACGCGGCGAAGGAATTGCTCGATGCCCTGCGCACCCTGCCCAATGCCGAGCAGGAGGTCGCGCAACTGGAGGAGAACCTGAAGACGCTGGCCACGGTGCGCCCGATGCTGGCCGCGGCGGCGGCGCTGCTGCAGCAAGGCAAGGCCGACCAGCCCAAGGGCGACAACGCGCTGGAGTTGTACCACCAGGTGCAACAGCTCGATCCGCAGAATGCGGTAGCCGAGCAGGGGATTTTCCAGGTGCAGCGTGCGGTGCTCGATCGCGCGCTGGCGGCGGTCGCGCAGAACGATTTCGCCGGCGCCGAGAAGCAGCTGGCCCGCGCGCAGGCGATCCGTCCGGGCTCGCAGCAGATGCACGACGTGCAACTGCGCATCGACGACATGCGCCGCCAGCGCGCCGCGGGTGTGCTGGCGCAGGCGCGGCTGGCGCTGGATGGCGGCAACCTCGAGCTGGCGACCAAACTGGTCGCGCAGGCACGCGCGACCGATGCCGACCTGCCCGAGCTGGCGCAGGTGGACGAGCAACTGACCAACGCGCGCCTGTACGCGAACTACAAGCCCGGTCAGGTGTTCACCGATCGCTACGTCGACCTGCCCGGCAAGGGGCCGGCGATGGTGGTGGTGCCCACCGGTTCGTTCCTGATGGGGGCGGCGGCTGACAACGAGGATCGCACCGACGCCCAGTTGCCGCAGCACCGGGTCACCCTGGCCAGGGGCTTCGCCATCGCGCGCACGGAAATCAGCGTGGGCGAGTTCCGCGAGTTCGTCCGCGCCAGCGGCTACGTACCCGATTCGACCCGGCTCGGCGGCGCCAGCGTGTACGACGAGCGCAGCGGCGCCCTGCGCGACGATGCCAACGCCAGCTGGCAGGACGACTACGCCGGTCGCAAGGCCGGCGACAACCTGCCGGTGGTCAACATCTCGTGGAACGATGCGGTGGCCTACGCCAAGTGGCTGAGCGAGCGCACCGGCAAGCAGTATCGGCTGCCCAGCGAGGCGGAGTTCGAGTACGCGCTGCGCGGCGGCGCCACCAGCCGCTACTGGTGGGGCGACGCCGCACCCGACCAGAAGGTGGAGAACCTGACCGGCTCCGGCGACCGCTCGCGCAGCGGGCGTCGCTGGAGCAACGCCTTTCGCGGCTACCGCGACGGCTACTGGGGCCCGGCGCCGGTGATGAGCTTCGCCGCCAACCCGTTCGGCCTGTACGACATGGACGGCAACGTCTCCGAATGGGTCGCCGACTGCTGGCACGACAACTACATCCGCGCCCCCGACGACGGCAGCGCCTGGATCAACCCCGGCTGCCGCGTGCACGTATTGCGCGGCGGCTCATGGGGCAGCTCCCCCGACCAGGTGACCTCTGCCTACCGCCAGGGCGCCGACGGCGACGTGCGCAGCGGCCGCGTGGGCTTTCGGGTGGTGCGGGAGTTGTAGGCGCGAAGAGGTCCGGCTGTTTTGTGATGGAGCCTGCAGGGGAGGGCCGATACCACGGACGTAGCGGCCACGTTCGACGTCGAAGATGCCATCGCGGCCGGGCAGGCGGTGCCGGAGCGCCGCTTGAACCGGGGCAGCCACAGCGCTCCCCGATTTGGGTTACGCCGGCGCATGGCCTGAAGCTGGACAGGCCATTCCATCGACATATAGACAAAATGTGTCGATAAATAGTTTGTTCTTCGACGTATTGTGGGCTAATGTCGACGCCTTCGACATGTCGTCAAAACATGTCGAGGACTCAGGGGAACCATCGACATGCCTTTTGATCCACAGCGACCCCATGACGACTTGCCGGCGCTGCCACCAGCGGCTGACATCGAATCGCGGCCCCTGCTCAAGGCCTGCATCGAGGCCCGCGCCGCCTTGGCCGAGCTCAAGAGCGTCGGCGCCGCCATCCCCAACCAGGCCGTCCTCATCAACACCATCCCGTTGCTGGAGGCCCAGGCCAGCAGCGAGATCGAGAACATCGTCACCACCAGTGATGCCTTGTTCCGCTTCGCCCAGGACGAGCAGGCCGCCGACCCGGCCACCAAGGAGGCGCTGAACTACCGCGCCGCCCTGCGCGAGGGATTCGAATCGCTGGCCGAGCGCCCGCTCGGCACCGGCACCGCCGTGCGCGTGTGCAGCCGCTTGAAGAACCGCGACATGGATGTCCGCCGCGTCCCCGGTACCGCACTCAAGAATGCCGCCACCGGCGAAGTCGTCTACACCCCGCCCCAGGGCGAGGCGCTGCTGCGCGGCAAGCTGGCCAACTGGGAGCGTTTCATCCACGACGCCACGGACATCGATCCGCTGATTCGCATGGCCGTCGCGCATTACCAGTTCGAAGCCATCCATCCGTTCCTCGACGGCAACGGCCGCACTGGGCGCGTGCTCAACCTGCTGCTGCTGGTGGAGCAGGGACTGCTGGATCAGCCCGTGCTGTATCTGTCCCGCCACATCCTGCGCCATCGCATCGACTATTACCGCCGGCTGCTTGCCGTCACCCGCGACGGCGCGTGGCAGGACTGGATCACCTTCATGCTCGAAGCGGTCGCCCAGACCGCGCGCTGGACCGGCGACAAGATCCGCGCCATCCAGGCCCTGCACGCGCAGGCCACGGACTTCGTGCGCACGCACGCGCCGAAGATCTACAGCCGCGAGCTGGTCGATGCCCTGTTCGTGCAGCCGTACTGCCGCATCCAGAACCTGGTGGACGGCGGCATCGCCAAGCGCCAGACCGCCTCCGTCTACCTCAAGCAACTGGCCGATCTGGGCATGCTGGTCGAGGTCAAGGTCGGGCGCGAAAAGCTGTTCCTGCATCCCAACTTCGTCCGCCTGCTCACCAGCGACGAGCATCCCGTGCTGCCCTACGGCAACACCGCAAGCCGGAAAGACTGATCCATGACCGCCGATCACTTCGCCCACCTCGACCAATTCGGCGCCGACCTGTGGAAGCTGGCCGACCAGCTACGCGCCAACTCGGGGCTGGCCTCCAACGAATACTTCATGCCCATCCTGGGCTTGCTGTTCCTGCGCCACGCCACCAACCGCTACTACGCCGCGCGCGAGGCCATCGCCGCCGATCAGGCGGGCGGCAGCATGCCCAAGCGCCCGCTGCGCGATGCCGATTTCACCCAGCGCCGCGCCATGAACCTGCCCGAGGCCGCGCGCTACGACGTGATCCTCAACCAGCACAAGGACGGCAGCCTCGGCCACCCCGACGGCAAGCAGCAACGCGGCAACCACGGCTGGGACGACATCAAGGACACCCCCACCGGCACCACCATCGAGCAAACCGTCGCCGACGACATCCTCGCCAATGGCCCCACCAAAAAAGTCCGCCGCTACGAAGCCCCCTTCACTTTGGCCAACCGCGAAACCGACTACCGCATCGCGTGGGGATTTTTTGCACAACCAGCCGGGAAAGCCATGAATGTCGCCGTCCAGAACGGGAGACCTTCATGACGACCCATCCGTTTGTCGAGCCGCGCGCGCGCCTCATCGAATGGGTGCGCCATCAGCTGGTGGGCGCGTCGCGGGCGCGCGGTTCGGAGGGATCGGATCTCCGCGGCGTGCTGCCAACCGAACGCTTCCCGTGCGGGGCGATCTATCCTGTGTCTTCGTCGGGCGAAGGCATCGATCCGGCAGGGGATGAAGTGGAGGATGCCGAGGCCGCTGCGGGAGCCTCGGGTGAAAGTAATGCCGAACCGGCCATCGTGCGCCGCTACATTCCGCCGTCCTCGCTGGGCTTTTCCTTCTTCATCAAGGGAGGGCGCATCGAGCTGCAACTGTTGTGTTCGGCTGTTCGATATGAACGCACGGAGCGCGATGAGCGCGGACGGTACAAAAACGAATGGACCCGAAAGGTGTTGGTTTCAGAAGCCGACAGCGAGGAAGTTGTCAACGTCACCTGCCCAGACAAGGAACAACATCAAAGCCACGGGGTGCTGGCGGATCGTGCGCGGCTCGACACCATCTGGCGGCCCTTCGCCGATGGGTGGATCGTCACCGTCACGCTCTGCAATACGCAGGTGGTTGCCGACGATACGCGCGAATTCGCATTCGAGCGGGCAGAGAAAACGCTGTTCGAAGCCAACCTCAGGTGCGTGATCGACGCGGGCCACGTGAGCGAGTATCCACGGGTGGATCGCAGCCTGCTTGATGACGAAGAACAGGAAATCGAACTCCAGTACGCTGAGCAGCGCATCCATGCCATCGGGCACGGCTGCGCAGCCGACTGGGTGGTAGCCGATGGCAAGGTGACCGCGCTGCGCACACAGACCGTGCCTGTCTTGGAAGTGCCGCAGATGACCGCCGACACGGGCTCGGGCGGGGACGCGGCATTGTCCTTGGCGGTGCTGTCGCGCCTTGGCGATTGCCCAGACCCGCTTGCGTCCGAGTTGCCTGCTTTCGTGAATGGCTACGCCGTTTGGGCAGGCCGACAGAGGGAGGTGCTTTCCGGGTTGTTGGAGGATGATCGCGCGGCAGGGGAACGCATCTGCCAGCGCATTGAAACGACCGTCAAGCGCATGCGGCATGGTTTGGCGCTGTTGGGCATGGATGTGCAAGTTCGGCTGGCCTTTGCCCTGGCCAATCGCGCCATGCTTGATCAGATGCGACAGCATGACGTCGTGCAAGGCAAGCTGCGTGGTGATGATGCCTATCGCTGGCGCCCGTTCCAGTTAGCCTTCCTGCTCACCGTACTCGAGTCCGCCACCGATCCCGACAGCGAGGACCGCGATACGGTGGATCTCATCTGGTTTCCGACCGGCGGCGGCAAGACCGAGGCATATCTCGGGTTGATCGCCTTCCAGATCGCGTTGCGGCGGTTGCGGCATCCCGATACCGGTGGCGGCACCTGCGTGCTGATGCGCTACACCCTGCGGCTTTTGACCCGCGACCAGTACCTGCGTGCATCGCGTCTTATATGCGCGCTGGAACGGATTCGACGCGAGCGCAATGACCTCGGGACGGAGCCGATCAGTATCGGGCTATGGGTGGGCAAGGCCACCAGCCCGAACACGTTCGCAGAAGCCGCAAAGCGTGTAGCCGAGGCCCGCGCGAGCGGCGACTTGCCGGCGCTGGTGCTCGACCGCTGCCCGTGGTGCGGGCAAGGGTTCGATCCACACACCAGCTACCAGGCCACCGAGCGGCAGTTCGGCTTTCGTTGTGGCAACCCGCAATGCGAGCTTGAGGGATCCTTGCCGTGCAACGTGGTGGACGAGGCGCTCTATGCCAACCCACCGACCATGCTGGTTGCCACCGTGGACAAGTTTGCGCGGCTGGCCTGGGAGGAGCGCGCCGGCGCGTTTTTTGGTGGTGCGCAGTGCCTTCCCCCCGAGCTCATCATCCAGGATGAGCTGCACCTGATCGCCAGCGCACTGGGCTCGGTGGCCGGGCTCTATGAGGCTGGGCTGGATACCGTGCTGCGGCTGCGCGGCATCTATCCCAAGTACGTTGCCTCCACGGCCACGATCCGCATGGCGACGCAACAGGTTCGTCGGCTATACGGGCGCGCGGTGTCCGTGTTTCCGCCGCCCGGATTGAGTCGCGACGATTCGTACTTTGCCCGTACCGTGCCACTGACGCAGCGCCCGGGGCGCATGTACATCGGTTACATGGCTCCCATGCTCAATCGCCAGAAGTGTCTGGCTCCGCTTGCGGCCGCCATGTTGCTGGCACCCCATGCCTTGTTCAAGAACGAGCAAGAGCGAGACGCGCTGCTCGATGCATGGTGGACGATGGTCGTGTACCACGGCAGCTTGAAGGGGGTCGGCAACAGCCACACCGCGTTCGTGAGCGACGTCGGCGAGTTCATGCGCTTGCTGAACCCCCAGTCAGATGCACGCAACCAGACAAGCATTGCGCAGTTGACCAGTCTGCAGACGGCCGAGGAAAACAGCGCAATCTTTACCCGGCTTGCACTGCAGCGGGATGCGGACGGATGCCTAGATGTGGTGCTGGCTACCAACATGGTCTCGGTGGGCTTGGACGTTGGGCGCCTTGCACTGATGACGATCAACGGCCAACCACTAACCACCGCCGAGTACATCCAGGCCAGCAGCCGGGTTGGCCGCAGCGACGTGCCCGGCGTCGTGTTCGTGAACTACTACCGGGACCAGGCGCGCAGCCTCTCGCATTACGAGAGTTTTCGCCCGTTCCACGAAGCCTTCTATCGGTTTGTCGAGCCGACCAGCGTGACGCCTTACACCTACCAGGCGCGCCTGCGCGCACTGCACGCAGCGCTGGTGATCGTTATGCGCCACGCACGCATCGGTCTCGCCGGCAACGACGCCGCAGCGCAGTTCGATCCCACCCATGCTGCCGTGGACAAAGCCATTCGGGAGTTAAAACGACGTTGTAGCCAATCCGCCGTCAACCAAGGCCAGAAAGCAGAGATCGAGGCACATATCGATAGCTTGGTGGCCGCCTGGCGAAATGAAGTGGAGCGGTGCCGTGATTCGAGGCGCGCCCTGCATTATCAGGTGCCGGGCAACGACAATGCAGCGGACAGATTGCTCTACAACCACGATGATCGAATCAGGGGACTTTGGCCAACCTTGCAATCCCTGCGCAATGTCGAAAACTCGGCACTTCTCAAGGTACTTTAAGTCATGTCGAATCATCTGATCCCGATTCGCCTGTCGCACTTGCTTGCACACAGCGGGGTTGGCGCCATCGTGCGCGGCCCCGACGACTTGGTAGTTGTTCGTGATACTCGGCAGTGGACGGATAGGTTAGGGCAGCCCGGGGGCAACGTTATCCCCTATGTGGAGCGTGTTCGCGCGGCACTGGGAGTCACCGAAGTTCTCCGGGAGCCTCCCGTGGCGCGGGAGGGCGCACATGGTCAGGTGGACGGTGTTTGCGTGCCGGTATCGCGCTTTCCGGCATGGGCGCGTTGCCCGAACTGCGGCGCGCTCTACCTGAATCCATGGCGGGTAGACGGTGACGAATCGCCGCGATGCGATCGGCAGGCGTGCGGGAGGAGACCTAAACTTGTGCAGGTGACATGGGTGCTGGCCGACCCGGCTGGCTATCTCGCCGAAGTGCCTTGGCATTATCTGGTCCACAAGGACGTCCGTTCACCGGAGCAACGGGGATGCAACGTCAAGGACAGGCTGCGACTGGTTGAAACCGGAGCGTCACGATCCTTGCGTTGCGATGCCTGCCGAGCCGAAGCACTATTTCGTGGCGATGAACGTCTGGGTTTCGGAACGGGTCGCCAACAACCCTGGACGAATGATGACATGGCACTCGCCAGGGAGCTGCCGAATGCCGGGCCCGATCACCTTGCGCAGGTACTGGCGATCAATGACACACGCGTCTACTCGCCTGCCTGGGCGCTTGCACTGGTGATCCCGCCCGAGTCACGCGTACGCAAAGGGACGGCCGTGGACCGCCTGTACCGCAGTACCCAGGATCGTCGGACCATCGACGCCGCGCGGGCGCCTTTGGCAAGGAGGGCAGCGATCCGACAGATCGCAGAAGCCTATCGCTGCACGTCGGAAGAGGTCGAATCGGCCATGCTGGATATCGATCAAGGCTACCCTTCGTACGATGCGGTCTTCACTCCCGGACAGTTGCGGGAAAGCGAGTTCGATGCGTTTTTGGAGACTCTGGCCGATCAGCGGCCCGATGAGGATCTGGTCACGCATGACCAGACCGAAGCTTGGCAGGCATTGGCCTGTGACGAGACAACTGGCGAAGAAATGCGTCAGCTCGTTCGTGGGGTGAAGCGCATGGTGCGCGTGGGTCGGCTAAAGGCTGTGAAGGTGTTCAAGGGATTCAGTCGCCTCAACGGAGAGAACGTTGTACCGCCGGACATCGTGGGCAGCTCCGACTGGTTGCCGGCTGTCGAGCTCTATGGCGAAGGCATCTTCATCGTACTCGACGAGGACCGGCTCTCACGTTGGGGTGATGACGAGGCGGTCAACTTGCGGCTGCGGCAATTGCTCCCTCGCTTCATCCAATCCGGCCTGGATGCGCCCAATCCACTGACAGCCCGTTTCCTGTTGCTGCATACGTTGTCGCACCTGCTGATGCGTCAGATCGAAGCGGAAGGCGGATACCCTGCTGCGTCACTGACAGAAGTCATCTACTGCGCGGAAGCGCCCAAGCCGATGGCCGGGATACTGATCCATGTCGCGGTTCCGGATATCGCAGGTTCTCTGGGGGGGCTGGCCGAAATTGCGGAGCCGCGCCGCTTTCTAGGCATCCTTGTGCGTGCGCTGGAACATGCCCGCTGGTGTTCGCTAGATCCGGTATGCAGCGAGCACGAAGGCCAGGGGCCAGGTCTCCTCAATCGTGCAGCCTGCCATGCTTGCGCACTGGTCCCCGAGCCTGCCTGCGAATACGGCAATACCTTGCTGGATCGCGTGTTCGTCAAGGGTATGGATGGTGGCGTCCCCGCGTTCTTCCGGATGTCCTAGACATGCCCGTCGATCGGACCCGCCGATTTACCCTGCCGAACGCCCAAGACCTGAGCAAGGATCAGGATGCGGCACTAGCCCTGCCGCTGGACGGGCAGCATTTGATCGTGGGAGGGCCCGGAACCGGCAAGTCGGTCGTCGCGCTACTCCGTGTGCGACGCTTGGCGGCCGAGAATGCGAACTATCGCTTTCTCGCATACAACAAACTCCTAGATCAATCGAGTCGGCATTTGTTCGGAGACGACTTGAAGGCGTTCACTCTTGAAACGTGGTTTCGCAAACTTTGGAAGGCACTTTTCAAGGAGCGTGTGCCGCTTCTGCAACCTGATCGGCCCGGTGCGTATCAGGCTATCAATTGGCAGAGTGTCACTGACCGCCTTCAGACCGACGACCTTCCACCACACTCGTTTGCTCTTCCTCTTCTGGTCATCGACGAAGGACAGGACATGCCACCGGCGTTCTATAACGCGCTGGCCAATCTCGGGTTTGAGCACTTCTACGTCGTCGCCGACCAGAACCAGCAGATTCATCCCGACAGGTGTAGCGCTCGGCGGGATATCGAGAATGCTTTGGATATTGCCCATGCAGACACTAAGGAGTTGCTTGCCAACTATCGCAATACCCGTCCCATCGCCCAGTTGGCGCTACATTTCTATCCGGGCGACCCAGCCAGCCCGAAGCCCGACCTCCCTCCGCCGAAACCGGGTGCCTTGACGCCCGAGCTGTGGAGGTACGGCGATGGAGAGGCGTGGACGCTTGAAGGTATTGCAGAACTCATCCTGCAGACCGCGGACCGCAACCCGAGGAAATTGGTAGGGATCATCTGTCCAAACAACCGTATTCGCGAGAAGTTCGTGAGCGCGCTCAATGGCATGAACCCCGCACTCGATCACGACAAGCCGCAGATCGGGACCTTCGTTTCGGGGCAACAGGAGGCTTTGGATTTCGGTCAGGGCGGGATCACGGTGATCAACGCCCAAGCTTGCAAAGGCCTGGAATTCGATACCGCCATCCTGGCGGATATCGATGAACATCTACCCCGGAACAATCCAGACGTGCTGAAGAAGAGGTTCTACGTGATGGTGGCGCGCGCACGCGATCAGATCATCCTTCTGCGCACCGGAAATCCAATGCCGGCCATCGATGATCTCTTACCGCAAGATCAGGCCGTCTTGGCCAGGAAATAAACATGACCACGCGCAAGAAAGTGACAGATCCAGCAAAGCCGCCGGCCAAGCGGACACGCAAGAAGGCAACACCGGAATCAGCGGTAGAGCCAAACCGGCAGCCGGACCTGTTAGGAGCAATCGCGCCAGCCGAATCGACCGAATCTGGGCCCGGAACGCCGCCTGAGGCCCCGGATAGCGAAGCTGAGCAACTCCTCGACCCGGCGCCTGATCGCCTGGAGCCACCGGACCCTTCCATGCAACATCCGGCATCGCCGCCTGCCCTTGAGGAACCGGAGCTAGTCCTTGCAGGGAATTCTGTTCCTTCGGGCGCAGCGGCTTCCGGCCTGGAGCAGGTCGACGTCGCTGCACTAACCTGGCTATTGGCGACGAATCACCTGAACCTGCTTCATATGCTGGCCGCGGGCATGGTCATGGGCCCGGCAGGCTTTGCGGGCAAGCATTATCGTGATCCATCCAGCGAGGTGCCTGGCCTGATTCCCATCTTTCGCGACGGAGTTCCGGAGGCTGCGGTACAGCAGGCCGTCAGTGAGCAAAAGCACTTGCGCGCCTGTATCGCCGAGATCGATCTCGCGAGGCTCGCCGGGCCGGTTCGATTGGTCTCGCGCAATGGCGAGGTTTCCTCCGGGACGTTACCTTTGAGCATCGACTCTGAGACGGGTGCGCTGATTGTGCCGGCACCCTTGCCAATGGCCTTGGCGACACGCTTGGTGTTTCGTTCACCAGCAGACCGCAAGGAGTTCGAAGCGTCCGCACGCAATTTCGCCAACATCGACTTGGCTGGCCTGAGCATTGAGGTGGGCGAGGAATTCTTTTCCTCGGCCGCGCCCATGATCTGGCCCTTGCCCAGACAACCACAAGGCGCCACTCAAGTAGTGGTCGATCAGCCGCCAGCACGCGGAGAGGCTATCGGGGGCGTGCTGGCCATGCTGTACCAGCTTGCGAACCGAAGTGACCTGTGTTGCTCGGTTTATCGCATAGCCAGCGGTGCCGGCACTGCCGACGATTGCGACGCAGTCCAACGCGATGCTGTATTGGCAGAGCTTGCGCAATGGATTGAATCCGGAAGCCCGCGTCCGGAAAGTCCGGTGCAGGCACGGCTGTTCTGGGGTGCGGTACAGGCATTAGTCGATGCACGGCTTAGCGGATCGGCAGAAAGGCCTGTCGACATTGTCCTTGCCTTTCTGGATGACCAGCTCGCCGCACTGCAAGAAGTGCGTTATCAACCCCGACTGGGGCGACTGATCTCCGACATGCGCAGCACGTTCGGTTTAGGCGGCGGCACGATTAGCCAGTTGTTCGAAAGTCACAAGGGAACGCTGTCGCGCCCGTTGTTGCTGTTCTGTCTTCGCGAACACTGCGTGGATCTACTGGAATTCTCGCACCCAGACCTGAATGACGAAGAGCTCGTGCTTGCAGCGGTCCTGTTCGGAGCCCGTGATGGTTGGATTGGATTGCCTGTTGCGTTGCGGACTCCAAAAGGGCTTTCGCGATTCGTGGGACAGAGGATGTTCGAAGCCGAATGCAGTCAGCGTGGCGCCTGGCTCTCGCTGGATCAGACGCCGCCCCGACCGATGCCTCTTCGTGAACTGCTCATTGGGAGCGGAGGTGCCTGGAGCGAGGCGCGCAATACATCACTGGCGAAGGTAGTCGGCCGGATTGGATGGCAAGACTGCATCGTTTCCCGTATTCGTTTGTCGCCAGGGCAGTATCGTCTGAACGTTTCTGCCGATGGCATCGAGGTTGTCGTTCGAGGGGACATCAGGCCGCCGATCGTCGAGATCGACAGAGCTGGCCTCCTGAAGAAGATCTCCCAATGGCCACCAATGCCCAATGACGTCGAAAGTGAAGTGAGAGCGGCACTGGATTCCAGGGGCTGATCATGAGAATGATCCCAAGTCAGCCGCTGGATACTCGAAGCCGGGCGGAGCTGCAAGTTTTCGACCAGTTACGTGCATGCTTTTCTGGAGCAGATCAGCATGGCTGGTTCGCCATGCATTCGCTCAATCTGCCGCAACATGAATACAAGCGCTTTGGTGAAATCGACTTCGTTGTTTGCGGGCCAGGTGGCGTGTTCGTATTGGAAGTCAAAGGTGGCCGCGTATCCTGCCACGATGGTGTCTGGGAGACACAGAATCGCCATGGGAACATTGACCGCCTTGCGGAATCACCATTCCGGCAGGTCGAAGGCGCACTCCATGGTTTGCGGAAGAAACTGCCAGCCGAGCTAGCATCCGCCTTCGTCTTTGGGTATGCGGTAATCATGCCGGATGTGGGAGGTCTGCCCGAAAGTGCCGAATGGGATAGGGCGGTTCTCGCAGATGCCAGGAACTTTCGCGAGTTTGAGCATTGGCTGAAGAAATTGATTTCCCATTGGCGCAGCAAGGACAGGAACGACTCGAAGGCGAGCCCAGAGCAATTGCGCAGGCTGCAGCAGTTCATGCGCCCTGAGTTCGAGGCGGTGATGCCATTGCATGCATCGGCGCATGCGACCGAAGTGCGCATTGCTCAGCTGACCGAGGATCAGCTTCGATACATTGACGTCGTCGAAGCCAACGATCGCGTCATTTGTTCGGGGGGAGCCGGGACAGGAAAGACGATGCTGGCGCTGGAACTTGCCAAGCGTTGGAGCGCTGCTGGTATGAAGGTTGCTCTGACCTGCCACTCCCCGTGGCTCAAGACCTATCTTGAGAATGCCGCTACACCCGGGGTTACGGTGTCACTGGCAAACTCCGCTCCCGTCACCGCGAGGCGCGCCGGTATAGAAGTGTTTGATGCCCTGATCGTTGATGAAGGCCAGGACGTGCTGAATATGGATGCTTTGGAGCGCCTGGACAGTGTTCTGCGTGGCGGGCTTGATGGCGGTCGTTGGAGCTTCTTCCACGATGCAAATAATCAATCCGGGCTGTGCGGCGAATATCAGCCGGATGCCTACGAGTATCTTGCGGCTCTTGGCGCTGTCTGCATTCCATTGAAAACCAACTGTCGCAACTCGTTGCCCATCCTGGCGCGGGTGCAGAAGGCGCTCGACGCAGATGTAGGTGCGTCTGCTGTTGGGAATGGCCCTCCGGTGCGTGAGATAACGGTTGCCGGCAGGGAGGATGCCGCCGTCGCGTTGCACAACGAGTTGCTGAAACTGATCAATGACGAAGGCTTAAGCCCCTCAGATATCGTTATTCTGTCGCCAGAGACCTATTCGCAGTCTTGCGCGGCATTGATGCCGGAACATGCGGGGGTGCACGTTGCGGTACTGGATGCCTACTCTCCCCGAGGTGCTGGCAATGGCGCTATCGGTTTCGCGCAGATCGAGAGCTTCAAGGGGTTGGAAAGTTCAGTTGTATGGCTGGTCGACATGTGTGCTCCGAGCATGAAGTCCCCCTTGCGGTCATCGCACTATGTGGGAATGACCAGGGCACGCGCCCTGCTTGGAATGATCCACGTCGATCCACACGGGGGATGACGGTTGCCCGTGCGCGCTTCGCGCCCGCTACATTGCAAAGGCCATCAACACGATCGGATCGACGGGCGGGGACTGCTCCCAGCGGCTTCCGCGGCTCTGCGGTCGGGATGCAAGTACACAGTTCAAATACTGACTCGATCTGCCGCACAAGTTCCTATCGTTCTGGGCAGGAAGCCTTCACCGCTCGCCATGCACCGTGGCTGGCGCAATTGCCGCGCGTCCGCCATCCCATTCGCTCTTGAGGCGCTGGAAGAACTCCGGTTCGACGCGGTGGCGGTGTTCCGCCAGCGTGTCGCTCATGACCTGGCTGATGCGCTCGATCACGCGCTCGGGCGATCGCACGTGGCACAGGGTCTTGCCGAAGTCGAGCAGGGTTTCGCGGCTGGGATAGTGTTTGCTCCTGGCGAGTTTCAGCGCCAGCGTGCGGTCGGCGTACAGGGCGCCGGTACGCGGGTTGATGTCGTCGTGGCGGCAGTGGTCACCATGTCGTAGAGCGGCGCCAGGCGTGGCCGCTCGGCCTGCGGATGGGCGTAGAGCAAGCCGAAGTCTTTCTGGTGGGCGTCGCCGTTGCGCGCGGCAAGGGACAGCACGAGGTAGTTGGACCGCTCCGGGTCACTGCGGGGCAATTTGGGCCTCGTCAGCGACTAGTCGGCGCGACGATCTCATTCACACAAATACCGCCAAAAGTACCGTCAGATACCGTTGGATTCCCTGCGATCCTAATGAGACCGATTGAAAACCCTTCAGGCATGAAAAAGCCCGCTGTTATGCGGGCTTCGGGTGTTTCGTGGGTCTCGGTGATGTTGCCTGAAACCCTCAATTGGTACCGGTGAGAGGACTCGAACCTCCACTGTGTCACCACAAGCGGATTTTGAGTCCGCCGCGTCTACCATTCCGCCACACCGGCATGCGTGAGCGGGGAATTATGCCGGGTTCAGTGCACGCGGTCGAGACCCAACTGGCGCACGTCGCGGCCGTACCAGCGGTCTTCGGGCAGTGGCTGGAATACCGAGCAGCGAACCATCGGGCCGGAGTAGACGTGCAGGCTCACGGTGACGGCGTCGTCGCTGGGGTTGCGGATGCTGTGGTATTCGTGCGGCGGGATCAGGCTGCCGGCGGAGCCGGTGCCGGCCTGGATCGAGCCGACTGCCTGGAAGCAGTAGCGTTGCGCATCGTGTTCCAGCAGTTCGTACTGCACGATCTCCAGCGCGCCGTTCCAGACGCCCTCGACGCACCACATGCCATCGTGGTCGTGGATCGGCGTGCCCTGGCCCGGCCCCCAGGTCATCGCCACCACGCAGTAGCCGTGGTCTTCGCTGCGGTACAGCTCGCGGCGCGCGTAGTGCTCCGGGTTGGCCTCGAACACGCATTCGGGCAGGCGCACTGCCTGCTCGCGGATCAGCCGGCACAGGCTCTGGCGCAGGCTGTCGGTGAGTTCGTGGGTGGTGGGTTTGGCCACGGCGGCGTCGATCGCGTCGATCAGGGTGCGGCTGCCGGGGAAATCCAGGGTGAGCATGGCGGTCTCGGATGGGCGAGTGGCGGCCAGAGTCTACCAGCGCGGCGATGGCGCGGCCGCCAGGCGGTTCAGGAATCCGCCGATGGCGGGGCTGTAGTGCTCGATGTCGACCAGGAAGGCATCGTGGCCCTGGGGCGAATCCAGCGCCACGAATTCCACCCTGGCGCCGGCGGCCTGCAGGCCTTCGGCGATCTGCTCCTGCTGCTGCAGCGGAAACAGGATGTCGGTGCTCACGCCGATCACCATGGCCTGTTCGATGCAGATGCGCTTGAGGCCTTCCTGCACGCTGCCGTGGCCGTACTCGGCGATGTCGAACCAGTCGCTGGCGCGCGACAGGTACAGGTAGCAGTTCGGATCGAAGGTACGCACGAAACGCCTGGCGTGGCCTTCGAGATAGGACTCCACCTGGAACTCGCGGCCGAACGGTTCGTCCTCGCGCTGCTCCGGATCGAGCCGGATGCGCGCGAAGCGGCCGTTCCATTCCATCGCGGAGCGGTAGGTGATCACGCCCAGCTTGCGCGCGATGCTCATGCCGATGTCGGGGTAGTTGGCGTCGTCATAGGCGCCTTCGTTCCAGTGCCGGTCGAGGCGGATGGCCTCGCGCTGCAGGGAGCGGATCGCGATGGCGAACGGCTGCGCCTGCGGTGCGGTATCCACGCTGATGTGCGCGCGCACGCTGCCCGGGTGCAACAGCATGTAGGCCAGCGCGCTCATGCCGCCCATCGAGCAGCCGATCAGGCAGGCCAGCTGCGTGATGCCGAGGCTGGCGACCACGGCGTGCGCGGCATTGGCCACGTCTTCCAGCGCCAGCTCGGGAAAGCTCAGCCGATAGGGCTCGCCCGTGGCAGGGTCGAGCGACGCCGGACAGGTGGAGCCCTTGTCGCTGCCCAGCGAGTTCACGCAGATCGCGAACCAGCGATCCGTGTCGATCGCCTTGCCGGGGCCGGCCATGTCCTGCCACCAGCCGGGCGACGGGTCTTCATCGCACGAGGTCATGTGTGCACTGGGCGACAACCCGGTGAGCACCAGCACTGCGTTGTCGCGCGCTGCATTCAGCGTGCCCCAGGTTTCGTAGGCGACGTGCGCGCCGTGCAGTTCGCCGCCGCGCTTCATCGGAAAAGGCGAGGGCAGGCTCAGATAGCGGCGCGCGTCGCCCATGGTCAGTGCACCTTGTCGATCGTGATGGCGACCGGCGTCTTGCGCGCGACGTCGACCACGCCGGCATCGCCTTCGAGGTCGCCGGGCGCGGCGGTGGGCTGGCCGTCGTGGCTGATCCGCGCGCCGACGAAAACCCGTGCCACCGACGACAGCTTGAACGCGGGCGTCATCGCCATGGCGTCGTTGAGAGTGACCGTGGCGGGCAGCTTGACCGGCTCGATCCGGGCCACCGCCAGCGGCATCGGCGGGCCATCCGGCGCGCGCGCGTAGACATAGAGCACGTCGCCCTTGGCCAGCTTGCCCTGCAGCGACGGCGCCAGGGTGACGGTGACCCGCAACGAAGCACCTGCCGGCACAGCCGCTGCGGCGCTGCCGGAGGCACCGGCCGGTGCGCCGCCGGCGCGGGCGTCGGCGATGGCGATCTGTTCGGCGACGGACTTCGCCACGCTGGAGCCGGGTTCGAGCTGCGGTTGCAGCAGGCGCCAGGTGGCGGCAGCGTTGCGGTAGTCGCCGCGCTGGAAGTCGCTGATGCCGAGCAGCCACAGCCCGCGCTGGTTGTCCGGGTGCTGCTTCACCGCACGCTGCAGCAGCTCGCGGGCGCGGCCTTCGATCTGGTGGTCGGCGCGCAGCATCGAATCGCTTTCGGCCCAGCCCACCATCGCCTCGGCGTTGTTGGCATCGAGCTTCAGCACGTGGTCCCACGCATCGCGCGCGTCGCCTGGCTGGCGCATCATCGCGCTGGTCTGTGCCAGCAGCATCCAGCCTTGCTGATCGTCGGGCTGCTGCGCCAGGTGCTCGCGCAGCTGGGCGATCGCCTGCGGCAGGCTGATCGGCGTCTGCGCCTGCGCAGAGACCCCGTTGAGTGCCGCCGGCGTGCCGACCTTGAGGTAGAGCACGCCGGCACCCAGCGGCAGCAGCAGGGCGATGGACAGGCTGAGCACGAACACGCTGCGAGCGCGGCCGGAGCGGCGTCCCTCGCGCACCAGGGGCACCAGCAGGGCAGCCAGCGCCAGCGCGACCATCAGCGCGGCCACCACGATAAAGGCGATTTTCACCAATCTTCCCCGTTGTCGGCGCTGTCGCCGACGGTCTTTGTGTCAACGCCTTCGCGCCTGCGTTTGCGGATCGCCACCAGCACCACGCCGGCGCCGGCCAGCAGAATCGCCAGCGGCCCGAACCAGAGCAGCACGGTGCCCGGCTTCAGCGGCGGGTCGTACAGGATGTAATTCGAATAGCGCGCGACCAGGTACTGCTTGATCTCGTCGTCGCTCTTGCCTTGTTGCATCAGCTTGAAGATCTGGTTGCGCAGGTCGCGGGCGATCGGCGCATTGGAATCGGCCAGCGTCTCGTTCTGGCACATCGGGCAACGCAGCTGGTGGGTGAGATGCTGGAAACGCAGCTCCTGCGCGTGATCCGTGAACGGCATCGGCTCGATCGCCTGCGCGTGGGCGATGCCCGCGCACGTCAGCAGCGCGATGAAGAACGCGAACAGCAACCCGCGGGCTGGCGATGCCCGATTCCCGATGCCCGGTTTCACGGCGTCTCCTTCAGCATCGCGGCGATCGCCGGCTTGACCTTGGTCGCCAGCACGTCCGGGGTGATCGGCCCGATGTGCTTGAAGCGGATCACGCCCTTCGCGTCGACCAGGAAGCTTTCCGGCGCGCCGTAGACGCCGAAGTCGATCGCGGTCTGGCCGGACTCGTCGGCGATCAGCAACGCGTATGGGCTGCCGTGCGCCGCCAGCCAGGCCTTGGCGTCGGCCGGCGCATCCTTGTAGTTGTAGCCGACCAGCTTCACCCCAAGGCTCGGCGCTGCGGCGGTCAGCACGGGGTGTTCCACGCCGCACTCGATGCACCAGCTGGCGAACACGTTGAGTAGGTAGGGCTGGCCGAGCAGGTCGGCCTTGCTCACCGTCTGCGTCGGCTCGTACAGCTTGGGCAGGTTGAACGCGGGCGCGGGCTTGTTCAGCAGCGGCGTGGGGATCGCGTTCGGATCGTGGCGCGTGTTCCACCAGATGCCGAACCCGAACAGGCCCACCAGCAGCATGAAACCGATGAACGGCAGCAGGCGATTCATGCGCGGGTTTCCTGTGGCTGCAGGTCCAGCGAAGCGGTGGCATCAGCCGTGCGCTTGAGACGGAATCGCTTGTCTGCGGCGCAGACGAAACCACCCAGCATCATCAGCAAGCCGCCACCCCAGATCCAGCGCACGAATGGCTTGTAGTAGAGGCGCAGCGCCCACGCGCCTTCGATGTTGCCGGCGTCCATCGGCTCGCCCAGCGCCACGTACAGGTCGCGGAACACGCCGGCGTCGACCGCCGACTCAGTCTGCACCTGACCGCGCGGGTAGGTGCGCTTCTGCGGGTGCATGACCGCAATCTGCTTGTCGTCGCGGGTCACCGTGATCACGCCCTGGTCGGCTTTCCAGTTCGGGCCGGTGGTGCGGTGCACGCCATCGAAGCGGAAATCGTAACCGCTGATGTGCTGCGTTTCGCCCGGCGCCATGCGCACGTCGCGGGTCACGCTGAGCGATTCGGTCAGCAGCACGCCGGCGACGAACACCCCCACGCCAAGATGCGCCAGCAGCATGCCGGCCATCTCGCCCGGATAACGGCGGCCGCGCGGCACGTCGCGCCAGCGCTTGTAGGCATACAGCAGCACGCCCACGCCCAGCCACACCAGCGCCGCGACGCCGACGATCGCCTTGAGCTTGCCGTCGACGAAGAACGCCGCCACGATCGCGCAGGCCGCCGCGGCAACGCCGACGCGCAGCAGGATCTGCTTCAGCAGCGGCGATTCGCCCTTGCCCCAGCGCAGGAACGGCCCGAACGGCATCAGCAGCACGACCGGCAACATCAGCAGGGGGAACAGGAAGCCGAAATACGGCGGGCCGACCGAGATCCGGCCCAGGTTCAGCGCGTCGCCGATCAGCGGGAACAGCGTGCCCAGCAACACCATCGCCGCAGCCACCGCGAACATCAGATTGCCGATCAACAGCACGGTTTCGCGCGACAGCAGCTGGAACGCCTTGCCGCCGGCCACCTTGGGCGCCCGCAACGCGTACAGCAACAGCGAGCCGCCGACCACGATGGTGAGGAAGATCAGGATGAACACGCCGCGGCGCGGATCGGAGGCGAACGCGTGCACCGAGGTCAGCACGCCCGAGCGCACCAGGAAGGTGCCCAGCAGGGACAGCGAGAACGCGAAGATCGAGAGCAGGATCGTCCACGCGCGCAGCGAGCCGCGCTTCTCGGTCACCGCCTGCGCATGGATCAATGCCGCGCCGACCAGCCACGGCATGAAGCTGGCGTTTTCCACCGGGTCCCAGAACCACCAGCCGCCCCAGCCCAGCTCCGCATACGCCCACCAGCTGCCGGCGACGATGCCCAGGGTGAGGAAGGCCCAGGCCACGTTGGTCCACGGTCGCGCCCAGCGCACCCACGCCTGTTCCAGCTCGCCGCCGAGCAGGCCGGCGATGGCAAACGCGAAGGCCACGGAGAAGCCGACGTAGCCGGTGTAGAGCACCGGCGGGTGGAAGGCCATGCCGGGGTCCTGCAGCACCGGGTTGAGATCCGCGCCGTCGCCGGGCATCGGCAGCAGCCGGCCGAACGGGTCGGAGGTAAACACGATGAAGGCGAGAAAGCCCACCGCGATCAATCCCATCACCGCGAGCACGCGCGAGGCGAACACTTCGGGCAGCTTGTAACTGAACGCGGCCAGCGCCACCGTCCACACGTTGAGGATGAAGATCCACAACAGCAGCGAACCCTCGTGCGCGCCCCACACCGCGGCGATGCGGTAGTACCACGGCAGCTCCAGGTTGGAGTTGTCGGCTACGTACTGCACCGAGAAATCGAAATGCAGGAACGCCCAAACCAGGATGCCGAAGGCGAACGCCACGAACACCGCCTGGCCCGCCGCCGCGGGCCGTGCCACCGCCATCAGCGCGCGATTGCCGCGCCACGCTCCGATCAGCGGCAGCACCCCCTGCGCCAGGGCGAGCAGCAGGGCGAGAATCAGTGCAAGTTGGCCGAGTTCGGGGGTCATGGGTTTGAGCCGGGAATAGGGAATAGGGAGTGGGGAATAGGTGAAAGCGAGGCACCACGCAGTTTCGGCGCGTTTCGGTGCAGCAATTGACAGCAGGGAATGGTGTGCACGGCTTTTCCGATTCCCTATTCTCGATTCCCTATTCCCGGCTTCTCGGCATGCGCCTTGGCCATCGCGTCCTTCAGTTCCTTGGGCATGTAGGTTTCGTCGTGCTTGGCCAGCACTTCGGTGGCGACGAAGCGGGCGCCGGCCATGTGGCCGGTGGCAATCACCGACTGGTTGTCGCGGAACAGGTCCGGGAGGATGCCGGTGTACTCCACCGGCATCGCGCCGCCGGCGTCGACCACGGTGAAGGTGACCTTGAGCGAATCGCTGGAGCGCTGGATCGAGCCGGCCTTGACCATGCCGCCGAGGCGAAAGGTCTTGTAGCCGCTGGCCTGGCCGGACTGCACCTGGCTCGGCGTGAGCAGGTAGTTCATGTTGTTCTGCAGCGCCACCACCACCAGCACGGTGGCTAGCGTGGCCGCGGCGAGGATCAGCAAGACGATGATGAGGCGGCGCTTGCGGGTGGGGTTCATGGGCATGGCAGGTCTGTGCCGGTCAGGCGGACGGCGTGGAAGGAGGTGAATGACGTTGCTGACGGGCACTCTGACGGGCCAGTCGCGCGCGAAGTTCCCGCAGCACGCGGTGGCGGCGCAGTCCCGGCGCGAGGCTGTCCGCAACCAGCACGATGAAGAACACCGCGTAGGCTGGCCACACGTAGGCGGCGTAGCCGCCCATCCTGAAGAAGGCGGCGGCCTCGCCGCCCGCGGCGAAAAATTGCTGCAGCGCGCTCATCGGTCGGCCTCCTCTTCGGCAATCTTGCGTACCCAGTCCTTGCCGCCTTCCATGTCCAGCAGGTCGGTGCGCGCACGGCGGAACAGGCTGCCGGCGTAGTAGAACTTGGTCGCCAGGGTCATCGTCAGCAGCGGCCACAGCATGTCCCACGCCATCTTCGACTGGCCGAACACGTTGACCGTGCTGCCCTGGTGCAAGGTGTTCCACCAGTTCACCGAGAAGTGCACGATCGGCACGTTGATGACGCCGATGATGGCCAGGAAGCCGGCGGCGCGCGCGCCCTGGCGGCGATCCTCGAACGCGTGGTACAGGCCGATGACGCCGAGATACAGGAACAGCAGCACCAGCTCGGAGGTCAGCCGCGCGTCCCAGGTCCACCAGGTGCCCCACATCGGCTTGCCCCACAACGAGCCGGTGACCAGGGTGATGAAGGTGAACGCCGCGCCGATCGGCGCCGATTGCATCGCCACCACCTCGGCCAGCTTGATCCGCCACACCAGCGCGACGAACGAGGCCACGCCCATCACCGCGTAGATGAACATGCTCATCCACGCACTGGGCACGTGGATGAAGATGATCCGGTAGGCGTCGCCCTGCTGGTAGTCGGCGGGCGCCAGCACCAGGCCGCCGTACAGCGCGACCGCGCCCAGCAGCAGCGCCAGCGCCATCGCCCACGGCTGCAGCGCGCCGGCGAAGCGGTAGAACGTCGGCGGCGAGCCGAGCTTGTGCAACCAGAGCGGAATCCAGTCAGACATCATGCGTCCAGGGCAATGCGAAGGGCGGCCGCGCAGGCCAGCGGCGCCAGCACCACGGCGAGCACCAGGGCGGCAGCCAGCCAGGCGATCGGTGCCAGCCACGGCAGCCCCTGTTGGGCGGCAGCCACCGCGCCGGCGGCGAAGATCACGGCCGGCACGCACAAAGGCAGCAGCATCAAGGCGAGCAGCATACCAGAGCGCCGCGTGCCGGCCGTCAGCGCCACCAGCACGGCACCGAGCAGGCTGAGCAGCGGCGTGGCCAGCAGCAGCGCCAGCAGCAGTACCGGAATCACCGCGCCGGGCAGGTGCAGCATCGCCGCCAGCAGCGGCGCGATCACGATCAGCGGCAGCGCGGTAGCCAGCCAGTGGGCGAGGATCTTCATGCCCAGCAGCAGCGCCAGCGGCTGCGGGGACAGCACCAGTTGTTCCAGCGAACCGTCCTCGATGTCGCTGGCGAACATCGCATCCAGCGCCAGCAGCATCGCCAGCAACACGGTGACCAGCACCACGCCGCCGGCAATCCGCTGCAGCAGGGTGTCTTCCGGGCCCAGCGCGAACGGAAACAGCGTGGCCACGATCACCGCGTACAGCACCGGCATGGCGATGTCGCCGCGGCGACGCCAGGCGAGCGCGAGATCGCGCCGCAGCATCGCGGCGCAGGCGGTGCCGAGGCCCGGCCGGTTCATCGTCGTGCTCCTCCCTCTGCTTGTCCCAAAGGGATTTCCTTCGGTCGCAGGGGAGCGAGTTCACGCATGGGGTTCCCGGCCTCAATCATGCATGCGAATCCGTCGCGGTTCGCCGCCGTGGAAACTCACGGTGCCGTGGCTGGTGACCATCGCCGCGCCACCGGCGTCGGTGTGGCCTTCCAGCAACTCGTTGACCAGCGCGATGCCGATGCGGTCGAGGTTGGCGTAGGGCTCGTCGAGCAGCCACAGCGTGGCCGGCAGCAGCAGCAGGCGCGCCAGCGCGGCGCGCTTCTTCTGGCCGGCGGACAAGCGCCGCACCGGCTCGTCCTCGTAGCCGCGCAGGCCGATCCGGGCCAGCACGGAGGCAGCGTTGGCGCCCTCGCGGCAGCCATGCAGGCTGGCCGCCACGCGCAGGTTCTCGCGCGGGCTGAAGTCCGCCTTCAATCCCAACTGGTGGCCGAGAAACAGGATGTCGCCGGCGGTGGCGTCGCGCTGCAGCGGCGCGCCGCGCCAGCGCAGTTCCCCTTCGCCGACATGCAGCAGGCCGGCCAGCATGCGCAGCAAGGTGGTCTTGCCGCTGCCGTTGTCGCCCTCGATCAGGGCCAGCTCGCCCGCGTGCAACCGGAAATCCAGCGGTGCGAACACCGGTTCGTCCTGGCGACGAAAACTCAAGCCCCGTGCTTCGAGCAGGGGCGCGGCGGCGGGCGTGGCGGTCATCTCCGTGATTGTCCGCAATGGCGATGGCGCTTGTCCATGCGGCGCACTGCCGCTGTCGCGCGAGTGCCGCAGGCGCGCGTACACCGGGCCGTACCCCGGGCCATGCCGGCGCATGTGCTGCCCGGCCCGGCGGCCCGGAGCGTCGGGCACGCCCGTAGCCGGATCGTGCCGGGCAGGCAGCGGCCCGCGTTCGTGAGCGCCGATGCCGGCCGCCGGTCGATGCCGGAACCCGCAAGCCGCATCTGCATCCAAATAGCCATGCAAGGGTCCTCATCTTCGTCCGCGGATGTCACGCGGATCGACTACGCCGCGCTGAACGACGCCGCGCTGGTCCTGCTTGTGACGCATGGTGACCATGAAGCGTTCCGGTACATCATGCAGCGCTTCGGCCCGCACTTGTACCGGATCGCGCGCGGCGTGCTCGAGGAGGAGACCGAAGCCGAGGACATCGTGCAGGAAGCTTTCGCCAGGGCCTATGACAAATTCGACACGTTCCGCGGCGATGCGCCCCTGCGAACCTGGCTGATCAGCATCCTGCTCAACGAGGCGCGCAGCCGCTTGCGCAGGCGGCGCGCGACGGTCGGGCTTGAGCACGTCGACATGTCGTCGCCGGATCCTTTCTGGGTCAGCCGATCCGGGCTTGGGCGCCATGGTGGCGACCCGGTATCGTTCGCTGCCCGCGCAGAGATCCGTCTCCTGCTGCGGGATGCGATCGACGAGCTGCCCGAGCCCTATCGCACCGTCTTCAGGTTGCGCGAGATCGAAGCGTGCAGCGTCGAGGAAACCGCTGCTCGACTGGCCATCAAGCCGCAGACCGTGAAGACCCGGCTGCACCGCGCGCGCCGGCTGCTGCGCAAGTCGCTGGGCACCACGCTCGGCAACATGCTGGCCGACAGTTTTCCGTTTCTCGGCGTGCGCTGCGCGTGCATGACCGCCGTCGTGATGGCGTGGCTCTCGGCGGAACCAGCTTCCGGCGAGGGCGATTAGCTCCTCCGTGGCCCGGTTGCCGCTGCTTGGTCGCCAGATGCCGGTGCGATCCGCCATCGGCATCACGCCGGCGCAGGGCGCCGACGGGTCACCGCCGGCTTGCCTTGCCCGAATGGCGATCGGGATTGCCTGAAGCGGGCATCCCCCGGCGGCGTCGGGGGATGTCCTCGGGTATCTGGCCAAACCGCGCCGCGGAGCCGGCTTGAACTGCCGGGTCGCGCCCTGCGGATCGTGTCGCATTCGTCCGGTCGGGCGCTCCCGCACGAGCTACAGCGACTTCACGTACTGCGCGACATCGGCTACCTCCGCGCTGCTCAGGCCAAGCGCCTGCTTCGCGTTGTATTTCGCCACGACGTCGTCGAGCGTGGCCGCCGAGCCGTTGTGGAAGTACGGTGGATGCTGCCAGACACCCTTCAGCGGTGCCGTGCGGTACTGCTTGGTCGCCGTGCGCGATGCGTAGCTCGGCACTCCGGGGGCCTCGGGTTCGCTTGCCACGTCGCTTGCCGGGTGCAGGCGTTCGTTGGCGTCGGTGAACTCGGGGCCGCTGTGGCAGGTGATGCATCCTGCCTTGCCCTCGAAAAGGACCTTGCCGCGCGCTGCGGCCGCGGCGTCGAAGCTGCCGGCCGGTGCGGGTGGCGCCGCGATCGACAGCTGATATGCCTGCAGCGCGGGCAGCTTGGCGGTGACCAGGTCGTCGGTGCCGTTGGTGATGTTGATGCCCGTGCCGACGCGCGCATCGGTGAAGTTGCCGTGCCCGCCCATCTGCGTGACGGCGACATACCGGTTCCAGTAAGCCAGATCGTCGCCATCGCCGGTCGCGATGATCTTGTGGATGCCCTGCAGGCCGAAGGCCGGCGAGATCACCTGCGGACCGTTGATGCCATCGATGTTGTAGCGGGGGTCGTACATGCCCGGCCCCCACGAACTGTAGACGGCCTTTTGCGCCTGGGTCAGCGCCGGCGACAGCGAGATGATCAGCCCGGGATTGAGGTCGCGATTGGGCCAGCCATCCAGGCGCTTGCCGATACCCGGCGCAAACGAGTTGTCGACCGTGGAATGGCACAACGCACAGGTGATTCCGACGCGGGTCAGCGTGCTCTTGCCGTTGACGGTTTCCACGGTGCCCTTGATGCCCACCACCGCATCGAGGCTGATCAGCGCAAGCGTGGTGTCGGGACTGGTCAGGCTGATGCTGCCGTCCTGGATGCCTGCCACGACGGACGGAGGAAGCGCCTCCGCGTCCACTTTCAGGCCGACGGCCAACGCCGTCTTCGGATCGACGGCTGCAGCGATGACGTCGTTCATGTGCAGTGTGTCGGTCCACGTCGTCTCGTCGCCGAACGTGTCGAAGCGGAAGATCTGCTTGCCCTGGTCCAGGAACGCCGTGTCGGTCACGGTCGAGAATGTCCACACGTAATTCGTCGCCAACGCGGCGCCGTTGGTGCCCTTGACGCCGGTCGTGATGGTCGCGGTGCAGGTGACGTTCGCCGCCATGGGTTCGGCCACCTCCGACTGCGGCGGGTTGGTCGGCGATTCGGTGATGCGCACGAACGTGGCTTTCCTCGTCGCCGCATCGTAGGTGACGGACCCGAAGGCAGCCGCGCCGGCCGGGCAGTTCACGTTGAAGGTGGCGTTCTTCAGCGTTGCCGGGTCGATCGCCTGGTCGAACGTGGCGCTGACTTCCGCCGTGTTCAGCACGCCCGTCGCGGCATTGGCCGGGGTGGTGGACACCACGGTCGGGGCCGGGACCGGAGGCGGCGTGGCCGCCTGGCCGTGGGGACTGGAGCCGCCGCATCCGGTGAGGCCGACGACAAGTGCGACAGGCAGCGCCGTCGGCAACCATTTCTTGTGCATGAATCTGCTCATCTGCATTCCCTCTTCATTGGATGCACCCAGTCAGGACAAAAACACTCCGCGCAGCGGTTTCCAGCGGCCGCAGCAACCCATGCCGCCCGCATCGGCCGGCACCATGAAACTGTCTCTGCGTATCGACGAATCCGCGCAGGTCCATCGCTGCGCGGTACCCGCATTGCATCGCGTCGACGCCGGGGAACCAGTCCCCGCTCACCAACCGACGCAGCGGCACGAAGAAGGTTCCCGTCGACGCACGGGACGACGAAAGAGGCATTGCGATCGGCGAACGGGTTTGCCTGCCGCACCGACGATGCGCATGCGCGTCATGCGGAACCTGCGGGCCGCTGCTTGCATCACAACGGAGACTTCAGCGCATCTTCGGGCCGATGTGCCCGCCGAACGCGTCGCGCCTGTGCTGGAGCCGTCTTGCCTTGCCGCCGTGCGCACGCGCAGTGCGGCCGGACATCCGAGCCGCAAGCTCTCTGCACATCCGAGGTGGCGCCACCATGCCGACACGTGTTTCGTCCCAACGCGGTTTCACCCTGCTTGAACTGATGGTGGTCGTGGTGATCCTCGGCATCCTCGCTGCGCTGGTCGTGCCGAAGGTGATGAGCCGGCCGGACGAGGCGCGCGTGACCGCATCGCGGCAGGACATCGCCAGCCTGATGCAGGCCCTGCAGCTCTACCGTCTGGACAACCGGCGCTACCCGACCACCGAACAGGGACTGCAGGCGCTGGTGTCCCGGCCTGACTCCGGGCCGATCCCGTCGAACTGGAAGCCCGAGGGGTACGTCGGGCGCCTGCCGAAAGACCCCTGGGGCCATCCCTACCAGTACCTGAACCCGGGCCTGCACGGGGAGGTGGATGTCTACGGTTTGGGGGCCGACGGTGCACCCGGCGGCGAGGGCAACGATGCCGACATCGGTTCGTGGACGCTGTGACGGAAACCCGTGCCGTGCATGAAGCGATCGTCCGCCTGGGCAAACGCGGCTTCACGCTGCTGGAGATGCTGGTCGTGGTGCTGATCATGGGCATCCTGGCGGGAACCATCGGGGCACGGATGCAACCGGGCGATCGCGACCTGTTGCGGGTCGAGGCCGAGCGACTCGCGCAGCTGCTGGAGCTTGCCGCCCAGGAAGCGCGCATCTCCGGCGCCGCCATCGTGTGGACGTCCGACGGCAGCCACTACCGCTTCTGGCGCCAGGGTGGCGATGACGGGTGGTCCGAGATCCGTGACGACGATGTGTTGCGTGCGCGCAGCCTGCCGCACGGCATGCTGATATCGCAGCTGCGCAACGAAGCCGCCGCGGCGCAGGCGACCATGCGTCTGCAGTTTCCGTCCGACGGCTCGATGTCGGCGTTTTCGATGGACCTGGCGCTCGGTGCCGACCATTACGGCATCGCGGCCTCTCCGGTCGGCGACTTGCGCATCGCACCCGGGCAGGGGAAGACCTATGGCGACATGGCAGCGCAATGACGCGCCGGGATTCACGCTGGTCGAAGTGCTGGTCGCCATGACGATCGTCGCGGTGTCGCTGCTTGCCGCGCTGCGCGTGGCCACGCAGGGCGTCAGCCATGCCGACGAACTGCGTGGGCGACTGCTGGCCGGGTGGGTCGCGGCCGATCGCCTCGCCGAGCATCGTGCACGCGGCGACTGGTTGCCGGTTGGCGTGCGAACCGGTGTGCGGCGCCAGGGCAATCTTGAACTCGGCTGGCGCGAGGAAGTATCCGCGACGCCGAATGCGGCATTCCATCGTGTCGACGTCTTCGTCTTCGCGCCGGCGCAGCCAGCGCACTTCCTTGCGCATTCCACGGGTTTTGTCGTGGATCCCTCGGAGAGCGGCCGATGAACGCCCACCGGTTTCGCGCTGCCCCCGGATTCACCTTGATCGAGCTGCTGTCGGCGCTGCTCGTTCTGTCGCTGCTCACGCTGATGGCCTATCGCGGACTTGGCGTGGTCATGGCGTCGCGCGACCGCATTCAGGCGGAATCCGCGCAATGGCGGCAGGCGGAGTCGTTCTTCGTCCGCTTTGCGCGCGATGTACGGCTGGCCGCGCCGCGCCCGGTGCGCAGCGATGCCGGCACCTCGCCAGCGTGGCTTGGTCGACCCGATGCAGCACAGGCGCCACTGCTGGAGTTCACTCGGTTCGCCGGGACGGACGGCGTCGACGTACCGCGGCGCATCGGCTACGGAGTGAACGGCGCGCACCAGATCGAATTGTGGATCTGGCCGGGGCTCGACCTTGCCGCAACCACGCCGCCGACCCGCTACGTGGTACTCGATGACGTGACCCGCCTGAGCCTGCAATATCTCGGCCCCGCGTTGACCTGGAACAATACGTGGCCGACGACGCCGGCCGACCCCCCGCTGCCGCTGGCCGTACGCATGCAAGTGGTGCTCGGTTCGGGCGAAACCGTGGTGCGCGTGTTCGCGCTGCGCTCATGAACGCCGGGCAGCGCGGTGCGGCCTTGCTGATGGCGATGGCGATCATGGCCGTGGCTGCAGTGGCGGCAACGGCCATGCTGGTCGCGCTGAGCACGTGGTCGCGCCAGGCCGGGTTGGCCGCCGACCATGTCCAGGCCGAGGAACTGGTCACGGCGGGAGGCGACTGGGCTCGCGCAATGCTGTTCGACGACCGTCGAGCCAGCGGCGACGTCGACCACGCCGGAGAACCGTGGGCGCTGCGCCTGCCGCCGATCCCGTTCGAGAACGGCGAACTGGCCGGCCACATCGAGGACCAGCAAGGCCGGTTCAATCTCGACAACCTGGTCCGGAACGGCAAACTCGATGTCACGCAGTACGCGCGTTTCCAGCGCCTGCTGGCCATCCTCGGCTTGCCGGCGGAGCTGGCCGATGCACTCGCCGACTGGGTCGATGCCGACAGCGTGGCGCAGCCCGCCGGCGGGGCGGAGGATGCGTACTACCGCGGGCTCGGCCACCCTCGTCTCGCCGCCAACCGGCCGCTCGTCGATCTGGACGAACTGGGTCTTGTACGTGGCTTCGACGCCAGTGTCCGTGCGCGCCTCGCACCTTTCGTGACGGCGCTGCCGGCGGCGACCGCACTCAACGTGAACACGGCGTCCGCCGAGGTTCTCGCTGCCGTGGTCGACGGACTGGATCTGGATTCGGCGCGGGCACTGGTCGCCCGCCGCAACGGAACTTTCTATCGCAACAACGCCGATTTCCTTGGCCAGCTCGGCAAGGACGCCACGGTACCCGGGCAGGACATCCGCGTCGGCAGCGATTATTTCCTGGTCACGCTGCGGGTGACTTACGGCAAGACGCAGGCCCGCAGCCAGCTGCTGTTGGCGCGGACGGACGCGGCGCGCTGGCCCGGCGTCGTATGGCGGAAGCTCCGATGAGCCTGCTGCGCATATTCTGTCCGCTGTCGACGGCGCCCACGTCATGCCGATGGGTGCTGCTGGACGAGCACGCCGGTGTGCATTCCGGAAGTGGGGCACTGGCACAGTTGCCGAACACGGCATCGCGGGTCGAACTGGTGCTTGCCGCCAGCCAGGTCTTGATCACCCGAACGCGATTGCCTCGAGTGGGCAGGCGCAGGTCCGCGGCGTTGCTGGCCTATGCAGCCGAGGAACAACTGGCATCCGACCCGGACGCCAACCAGGTGAGCATGCTGGGGCGGGTCGGGGACGACGACGTGCTCGCAGTGGTCGACCGGCAGCGGCTGCAAGGCTGGCGCGACGCGCTTGGCGCGGTCGGTATCCGCGTCGACGTCGTGTATTGCGAGACGCTGATGTTGCCGATGCAGCAAGGGGAGTGGAGTCTTGCCTGGAGCGGGCAGGAAGGCTATGTGCGCATCGGCGAACTCGAGGGCGCCGCCACCGATTGCGGCGATCGGCAGACGCCGCCACTGGTGCTGCAGTTGCTGCTTGAGCAGGCGCGGGCGCGCGATGCCGTACCCGCGTCGATCGCGCTGCATGTGACGACGCCGGCGGCGCGGCCCGATCCGGAGGCATGGCAGCAGGGCCTGGGCGTCAGCGTCCGGTTCGCATCGGAACCGGATTGGCGCATGGCGCCGGCGTTGGCCGGCATCCGGATCGATCAGGAACGCGGGCACTGGCGCCCGTCCGTCGCCATGCTCGCACGCTGGCGACACATCGGCTGGATTCTGCTCGCGGCGCTGCTGCTGCATTCGGCAGCCTTGCTGGTCGATCGCGTGCGGCTGGCGAGCGAACAGCATGAGCTTCGCCAGCAGATGGAGGCGCGCTTCCGCGCGCTGTTCCCCGACGCCGTCGCGGTGGCCGACCCGGCATTGCAGATGCGGCGGCAACTGGCCCAGGCACGGCGCGCCGCGAACCAGCCGGATGCCGGCGATTTCCCGGCCATGCTCGGCAAGGTGGCAGCAGCGTTGGCGGAGGTGCCGGCCGCGGAGCTGCGCGCGCTGTCGTATGAGGACGGACGCATGGTGCTGGAGTTCGCCGCTGCGGACGGCGCGCTCATGCGTCGCGTCGAGGCTCGCCTGGCGCAGGCCGGGTTGGATGTCGACGCGCCGCAGGAGGCGCGTCGTGCCGGGCGCGGCACCGTCACCTTGACCCTGAGGTCGCCATGAAGCATGCCTTGAACCGACTGTGGGCGGCCCGATCCCCGCGGGAACGTGGGCTGGTTGCCGTCGTGGCGATCTGCCTTGGGCTGGTGGCGTATGCGTGGCTGCTGTACGCGACGACACAGGCGCGCTTGCGGCTGCTGCCGGCGGTCGCCCAGCTGCGTGCAGACGCGATGCGTCAGAGCGGGCAGGCGGACGAGATCGTGCGCCTGCGCGCGATGCCACCGCTGCCTGCGTCCACGACGGACCTGCGCCAGCTGGTGCAGCGCCAGGTCGACGCCAGCGGACTGACCCGTTCGCTGGCGAGCATCGAGCTGCCGGATGCGCGCCACGTGAAGCTGGTATTCGCCAATGTGGCGTTCGCCGACTGGCTGGGTTGGGCAGACACCATGCGCGCGCAGCAGCTGCGCCCCGTCGCAGTGCGGATCGAATCCGGTTCCGCGCCCGGCCAGGTGGGCGTGACCGTCACCCTGGAGCGCCCCGGTCGATGACGCGCCGACCGACATGGCGGGAACCGGTTGCCAGCGTCTGCGTGGCGATGGCGGCCTATGCGGCGTTTCTGGTCGTGCTGGCGCCAGCCACGCTGCTCGATGCGGGCCTGCGGCGCGCCAGCGCCGGGAAGCTGCGTCTTGCGCAGGCGCACGGCAGCCTGTGGTCCGGCAGCGGGCGGCTGGAGATCCGCGATGGTGCCGGGTCGGGCGGCGTCGGCAAGGATCTTTCCTGGACGCTGCAACCGCGGGCCCTGTGGCGCGGGCGCCTCGACTTCGAGGTCGCCATCGACCACGCCGACCGGGGCTTCCCCGTGCGCATCTCGGCGCACGGTATCGAGGTATCAAGCGTCGACTTCTCCTTGCCGGCCAGTGCGCTTGGCCTCGCCGTGCCTCGCATGGCGCCGCTCGGCCCGCGCGGCGATCTCGCCCTCCATGTCACGCAGTTCTCGCGTTCCGGCCACACCGTTTCGGCCGATGCTGTCATTACGTGGAAGGATGCCGGTTCCGCCCTGACCCGGGTCGCACCGCTCGGCACCTACGAACTTCGTGTCCACGGCAACGCGGGATTGTTGAAGGCGACATTGCGTACCGGCAGCGGGCCGCTCCATCTCGACGGCGGCGGGTCCTGGCGCGGCGGCGGCCCCGCGACGTTTTCCGCCACCGCGCGGGTCGATGCGCAGCAGCGCCCGCAACTGGCGCCGCTGTTGCGGCTGATCGCCGTCGAGCGCGACAACGGCGATTTCGACCTGCAACTCGGCCCGCCGCTCGGCGGCGCACCCGCCGGCGCGCGGCCATGAGTTTCCGGCGGGCCATCGACATGGGAACCCTGTTGTCCCCGCGACCATCCAACCCGTGCAGGCAGAGGGAACAAAGGCATGTTGTCCGGACGATCGAATCTTGCGCGAACGGCGCTCGGCGCTGCATCGAAAGCCGGCGCGCTGTCGTTGCTCGGTCTCGTGCTGGCCTACTGGACCTGGGCGTGGTGCGCGCCGGCACCGCTGCCGCGGGCCATGGAGATTTCCGGGCCGGCCGATCGCCTCGCTGCTGCCGGCAACCTGTTTGGCCGGCTGCCCGGCGATGCGCAGGCCGAGGTGCCGTCCGGGCTGGCGATCAGGCTGCTGGGCGTCATGGCTGCCGAGCCGCAGGGCGCCGGCTACGCGCTGCTGCAACTCGATGCGAAGAAAACCCGACTGGCCCGTGCCGGCGAGTATCTCGCGCCGGGCATCCGGCTCGAGAAGGTACTTCCCCAGCAGGTGATCCTGCAGCGCAACGGATCGCGCGAAACGCTGGCCTGGCCACGCCCCTCCCGGACCCCTGCCACCACCACGAGCACTTCCCGATGAAACGCCATGGGTCAACTTCCCCCTGCGGGCAGCCATGAACCAGCACACGCTGCAAGCGGCCATCGTGGCCGTGGCCTTGTCCTGCGCGTACGTTCCGGCGTCGCGCGCGATGGCACAGGCGGCGGAAAGTCCGGCGCCGGTCAAGACCGTCACGCTCAATTTCGTCGATGCGGACATCGAGGGTGTGGTGAAGGCGATGGCGGAAGTCACCGGCAAGAATTTCGTGCTTGATCCGCGCGTCAAGGGCACCGTCAACATCATCTCGGCGCGGCCGGTGGCACGGGATACCGTGTACGAGGTATTCCTGTCGGCCTTGCGCCTGCAAGGTTTCGCGGCGGTGGAGGACCACGGCCTGGTCAAGATCCTGCCGGAGGCGGACGCCAAGCAGCACAGCAACGTCCAGTCGAGCCGACACCCCGGCAGCGACGGACTGCAGACGCGGGTGTTTGCCCTGGCGCATCAGTCGGCGGTGCAACTGGTGCCTACGCTGCGTCCCCTGGTGGCGCCGAACAACACCATCACCGCGCTGCAGGACAGCAACTCGCTGGTCATCACCGACTACGCCGGCAACCTCGAACGGCTGGCGGGCATCATTGCCGCCGTCGACCAGCCGGACGAGGCCGGCGCGACGATGATTGTCCTGCAGCATGCTTCCGCGCTGGACGCAGCGCGGACCATCAACAATCTGTTTGCGGCAGCGCCGCAGGCGTTGCAGACGCTGCAGGGAACGGACCCGACCCAGCGCGTGGCAGTCATCGCCGATGCCCGCTCCAACAGCCTGCTGGTGCGCGCGGCCGATCCGGCGCGACTTGCCCAGGTCCGGAAATTCGCCGCACTGCTCGACTCCCCGACCAGCGCCGCCGGCAACGTTCACGTCGTCTACCTGAAGAACGCCGAGGCCGTGCAGCTGGCGGAGACCTTGCGCGGCATCTACTCCGGCAGCGCATCATCGCCGGGACAGGTATCCGGCGCGGCGGCGCCAGCCGAGGCGGTGCCGCCGAATGCGACTGCCGGTGTTGCCATCGGCGGCGGCGCGCAGGCGGCATCGGGCGGCGGCGGCATGCCGGCGACGGGAGACGCCATGCCGCAAGCTGCAACCGTGCCAGGCATCATCCAGGCGGACGCCGCCACCAACTCGATCATCATCACGGCGCCCGATGCGGTCTACAACAACCTGCGCGCGGTGGTGGAAAAACTCGATGCGCGGCGGCTGCAGGTCTATGTCGAGGCGCTCGTGGTCGAGCTTACGGCGAACAAGGCCGGCGAGTTCGGCATCCAGTGGCAGGACCTCGGCGGCATCGGCGAGTCGGGTACGCAAGTGTTCGGCGGCACCAACTTCGGCGGGGCGGGGCGGAACATCATCGGCATCGCGCAGAACCCGGCCAGTGCCGGCCCCGGGCTGAACATCGGCACGGTGCACGGCAGCGTGACGGTGGGTGGCGTTCAGGTCCTCAACCTCGGCCTGCTCGCGCGCGCACTGGAAACGGACAGCAACGCCAACATCCTGTCGACGCCGACCCTGCTCACCCTCGACAACGAGGAGGCGAAGATCGTGGTTGGCCAGAACGTCCCGTTCATCACCGGCCAGTACGCAGTTTCCGGTGCGGCAACCACGCCGTCGCCGTTCCAGACCATCGAGCGCAAGGATGTCGGGCTGACCCTGAGGATTCGCCCGCAGATATCCGAAGGCGGAGTCGTGCGCCTGCAGATCTACCAGGAGGTTTCGAGCATTGCCGACACCGCCAATCCCGCCGGGGTCATCACCAACACGCGCTCGATCGAGTCGACTGTTCTGGTCGACGACGGACAGATCATCGTGCTCGGCGGGCTGATGCAGGATTCCGTCAACGGCGGCGTAGCCAAGGTTCCGCTGCTGGGCAGTCTGCCGTTGCTCGGCGGCCTGTTCCGCTACAACAACCACTCGCGTACCAAGACCAATCTGATGGTATTCCTGCGCCCGACCGTCCTGCGTGATGCGCAGGGGGCGGGTGCCTTGACCGGCGAACGCTACGACTACATCCGTGGTCAGCAGATCCACGCCGAGCCGACTCGCGGCGCAGTGCGCGGCAACGATCCTTCGCCACTGTTGCCACCCCTGCCGCCGGCATCGGCCGGCCAGGACAATCGGCGGTGATCGCGGGATGCTGACGAAGCCGCCCGTGCCGTATGCCTTCGCCAAGGTCAACGGCATCGCCGTCACCGGACTTGGCGACGGTGTCGCCGAAGTCGTCGTGCGCCATGGCGCGTCGGCTGGCGCGCTGGCCGAGCTGCGCCGCGCACTCGGCGTGCCCATTCGTGCGCAGCGCGTCGGCACAGGCGAGTTCGACGAGCGCATCGCCACCTTGTACAACGGCGCCGACGAAGGCGCGGCTGCGCTGGCGGACGACCTCGCACAAGACATGGATCTGTCCCGGTTGCTGCAGGAAATACCGCGCGTCGAGGACCTGCTGGACAGCCAGAACGACGCGCCGCTGATCCGCCTGATCAACGCCTTGCTGACCCAGGCGTTGCGCGAAGGCGCTTCGGACATCCACATCGAACCGTTCGAGTCGCGCTCGGTGGTTCGGCTGCGCATCGACGGTACGTTGCGCGATCTGATCGAGCCCGCACGCGCGCTGCATACGGCCATCGTGTCGCGCGTGAAGATCATGGCGCAGCTCGATATCGCCGAGAAACGCCTGCCGCAGGACGGCCGCATCGCGCTGCGCGCCGCCGGCAAGCCGATCGACGTGCGGGTGTCGACGATCCCGACCGGCCACGGCGAGCGTGTCGTGCTGCGCCTGCTGGACAAGCAGGCCGGCCGGCTCGAACTGTCCCGGCTGGGCATGGACCCGCCCACCCTCGCGCAAGTGGACGCGCTGATCCGCGAGCCGCACGGCATCATCCTGGTGACCGGCCCCACGGGTTCCGGCAAGACCACCACGCTGTATGCCGCGCTGTCGCGGCTGGATCCCAAGGCGCTCAACATCATGACCGTCGAGGATCCGATCGAGTACGACCTCGACGGCATCAACCAGACGCAGACCAACAGCCGCGTCGACATGAGCTTCGCGCGTGCCCTGCGCACCATCCTTCGCCAGGACCCGGACGTGATCATGATCGGCGAAATCCGCGACCTGGAGAGTGCGCAGATCGCGATCCAGGCCAGCCTCACCGGGCATCTGGTGCTCACCACGCTGCATACGAACGACGCGGTGAGCGCCGTCACCAGGCTGGTCGACATGGGCGTCGAGCCCTTTCTGCTTGCGTCCAGCCTGATCGGCATCGGCGCCCAGCGCCTGGTGCGCAAGCTCTGCGTGGAATGTCGTGCGCCACTGGCAGCCGATGCCGTGCAGTTGCGCAGCCTCGGTCTGGCGTCTGCACCGGGCAATTTCCATGCGGCGGTCGGTTGCCCTGCGTGCAACCGCTCCGGCTACAAGGGCCGTACCGGCATCTACGAATGGCTCACGGTCGATGACGAGCTGCGCAGGCTCATCCACGACCGGGTGGACGAGCAGACGCTGCGCGAACACGCCGGCGCGCATGGCATGGGTTCGCTGCGCGACGACGGCATGCGACTGGCCGCCGAAGGCACGGTGAGCCTGGAGGAAGTGCTGCGCGTCACCCGCGAGCGGTAGCGCCATGGAGGCGTTCCGTTACCGGGCACTCGACGCCGCCGGTCATCCCAGGTCCGGCCTGGTGCAGGCGGATTCACCGCGTCAGGCCCGCACCCAGTTGCGCACCCGGGGCTTGTATCCGGAGCGCGTCGAGCGTGTTCGCAACCGGGAGCGCGCGGCGCCGCCCTGGTCACGCGGCATCCCTGCGGCCGAACTGAGCCTGCTCACCCGCCAGCTGGCCACGCTGCTCGCTTCCGGCCTCACGATGGAGCATGCACTGGCTGCGCTGATCGAGGAGGTTGCGGCGCCAAAGACGCGGGAAGTACTTGGTGGCGTCAAGGCCGAGATCACCGCTGGCCTGTCGCTCGCCGGCGCCATGAGCAGCTACGGGCGGGATTTCCCCGGTTATTACCGCGCGCTGGTGCGCGGTGGCGAGGAATCGGGCGCGTTGCCGGACGTGCTGCAACACCTTGCCGACTACCTGGAGGCGCGTCAGGCGCTGCGCCAGAAGACCAGTCTCGCCCTGCTGTATCCGGCGCTGGTCACCTTCGTGGCGATCTGCGTGGTTGCCGGATTGCTGGTCTACGTCGTGCCGCAGATCGTGCAGGTTTTCCAGCAGTCTCGGCAAAGCCTGCCGTTGCTCACCCGGGGGCTGATTGCGGTCTCGGATTTCCTGCGCGGAGCGGGGCCTTGCCTCCTCGTCATCGGCCTCTGCGCCGCGGTCGGCGTGCGGGCCGTTCTCCAGCGCGAGCGCCACCGGCGCCGCTGGCATGCTCTGGCGTTGCGCTTGCCCTGGCTCGGATCGGTCATTCGGAGTCTGAATGCCTCGCGCTTCGCCAGTACGCTGGCCATCCTCGTCGGCGGTGGCGTGCCCTTGCTCGCGGCACTCGACTACGGTGCGCGGGCCATGTCCAACCTGGTCATGCAAGGCGGCATCAAGGCTGCCATTGAGCGCGTGCGCGAAGGCGATACGCTGACACGCGCGCTGGATGCCGCGCATGTCTTTCCGCCGCTGATGATCCACCTGGTCGGCAGCGGCGAAGCCAGCGGCAAACTGGAACACATGCTCGAACGCGCCGCACAGCTCGAAATGCAGGCTCTCGAACGACGTCTGGCGGTTCTGCTCACGTTGCTCGAACCGATGATGATCCTGGTCATGGGCGGCATCGTGCTGATGATCGTGCTGGCTATCCTGCTGCCGATCATGGAAATCAACCAGCTGGTGCATTGAAATGCATGTCGTCCCTGATCCCGCCCACCTCTCCTGGTGTCGGGTCGACGGGCGCGTGCGGACGCGTCATTCCATTACGCGCAAGCGGGCCGTACCGTCGGCGCGGCCGTGAAGGTAGGCCAGTTGCTCGTGGCGACGGGCCAGCGCGTCCAGCGTCGCCCGGTCGGGTCCGGTCACGAACAGGCTGGGCTCATGCCAGCCGCTGGTGCCGATGCCGATCCCCGGACGGATCGCCGCCCCCGGCCATTCGCGCAATGCGGCGAACAGCTGCCCCTGCGCAGCGAGGTTGTCCGCCAGGTCGCGTGGTTCGCCGCGCGGGTTCCACGCCGTGATGAATCCCCAGGCCTGGGCACCGACCAGCGCGTGCAGCGCAACCGGCAACGGCTGGTCGATGCGGATGTCGGCCCATTCCACAGGGTCGAGGCAGACCAGGTAACGAGTGGCGCGGAAGGCGGCAAGCAGCGATTCATCCATGGCGCAGTGGCGGCAGCGGCGGCAGGCGGGAGCGCAACAGACTCGCCGCGGCGTCCAGGTCGATGTCCGCAACCCGGGGCGTGTCGCGCAGCAATTGTTCCAGCAGTTCATCCTGTGCGCGGCCGCGTGCAAGCGCGTAGGCGTAGGGCACGTGGGTGAACGTCACCAGGCGATAGCGCGCCATGTAGTGGCCGGGAATGCGCTCGGCCAGCTTCGCGCCGAGTTCGCGCTTGGCCAGGTAGTGCGGATCGGCCACCGAGTCGCGCATCTCGATGTAGTTCTCCACCGCCATCGCGGCGATCGCGTCGGCGTTCGGCTGGCGCACGCGCTGGAATTCGGCGAACACGTCGGCGCTGTCGTCCGGCGCCCCGGCCAGCAGGTCCGCCAGCACCACGGTGTCCTCGAAGCCGCAGTTCATGCCCTGGCCGTGGAACGGCACGATCGCGTGCGCCGCGTCGCCGAGCAGCAGCGCGCGGCCGTCCAGGTGCCAGCGCTCGAGGTACAGCGTGGACAGCGTGCCGACCGGGTGGCTGTCGAAATCCTCTCCGAAGCGCGGGATCAGCGGCAGCAGGCCCGGGAACTGCTCGCGGAAGAATGCGCCCGCGGCCGTGGCGTCGGGCAGGGTGGCGAAGCTCGGCGCGGCGCCCTGCGCCGGCAGGAACAGGGTGACGGTGAAGCTGCCCTCGGTATTCGGCAGCGCGATGCACATGTAGCCGCCGCGCGGCCAGATGTGCAGCGCGTGCGGCTCCAGCGCGAACTGGTCGCGGCCGCCGCTGTGCTGCAGCACCGCGGCCGGCAACTCGCCGGCTGGCGGGATCTCCAGTTCCTTGTAGCCGTGGCCGAGCGATTCGATCCGCTCGCCCAGCGGCGCCTGCGCGTTCATCGCCGCGCGCACCGCGGAGCCGGCGCCGTCGGCGCCGACCAGCAGCCCGGCATCCAGTTCACGCTGCACGCCCGCCTCGTCGGCGAGCCGGATGCGCTGACGCCCGAAGTCGGCGCCGACCAGCCACTGGCCGAAATGAAAGCGCACGCCGGCCGCCTCGGCGGCATCCAGCAGCAGCATGTTCAGCGCGCCGCGCGAGACCGACCAGATCACCTCGCTGTCGTCCACGCCGTAGCGCTGCAGGCCGCTGTTGCCATCGCGGTCGTGCACCATGCGCCCGCGCATCATCACCGCGCGCTGCAGCACGTCGTCGGCCAGGCCGGCCGTGCGCAGCGCCTGCAGGCCGCGCTCGGCCAGCGCCAGGTTGATCGAGCGACCACCCAGGAAACCGCTCAGTCGCGGATCGGGGCGCTTTTCGAAGACATCGACGGCGAAACCGCGCCGGGCCAACTGCTGCGCCAGCAAGGCGCCGACCAGGCCGCCGCCGATGAGGGTGATGGGTTGCTGCGCCATGCTGCGGTCCGGAGAAGGAATCCGCACACTGTTCCGCAAGCGCCGCGCGACTGCAATCCCGGATCGTCCGTTTCGTGCCGGCATGCCTCCGGCAGGCTGTCGCGGCAACGAGAAGGGCCGGCCCTTGCGGACCGGCCCTCGTTCAACGGCAGGCTTGCCGGTTGCCTACTGGCAGGTCACGCCGACGGCATTGAATGCCGCCACCACGTCGCTGCGCGAGTAGCCGTAGTCGTCCGCCGCGTTCTCCACGCCGCAGGCACCGGCGTTGAACGTGGAGGTGGCCGACCAGTACATCGCGTTGGCGTGCGCGAAGACTTCGAAGGCCTTCCTGGTGTTCCAGTTGGACGACTTGGCCAGCGTGCAGAACGCCTTGTTGTAGACACCGCTGGAATAGTGCACGTCCAGCGAGCTGGTGTAGTTCGCCGCGTTGTCGATCGAGGCGCCGTCCAGCTTCGGCGTGCACATCCAGCGCAGCGCGGTGCCGTTCTTGATGATCTCCGCGCCCACCAGCCAGTCGTTGTGGCCGCGGTCGAAGTACTCGGCCGCTTCGCCTGCCATGTCCGAGAACGCCTCGTTCATGCCGCCGGACTGGCCGGAATACTGCAGGCCGGAGTTCTGCTCGGTGAAGCCGTGGCTGATTTCGTGGCTGGTGACGTCCAGCGAGGTCAGCGGATAGAAGTAGCTGGCGCCGTCGCCGAAGTTCATCGACGAGCCGTTCCAGAACGCGTTCTCGTAGTTGCGGCCGTAGTGCACGTTCATCACCAGCGAGAAGCTCAGCGGCGGCGCGCCGAGCCAGTTGTTGTACATGTCGTGCACGACGCTGCCGAAATGGTGTGCGTCGTTGATCGGCGAATAGGCCCCGTTCACGGCATCGCCGCTGCTGTTCGGGCAGATGAAGCTCCACAGCGTGCCCGTGCGCGTGCTTTTCGCCATGTTGTTGGTCTTCACGTCCGGGTTCTGCATGTAGCAGGTGGAGCCGGACTGGGTGACGGCAAGCGCCGCATAGTCGGTGCCGTAGAAATACTGGCCGGTCTTCTGGTTGCCGCCGGCGCCGGTGGCCAGTGCCGGCGTGCCGGTGCTGCCGCCACCGCCGCCGCCCGGCTTGCCCTTGGTGGTGAGGCCGTCCCAGGACTCGATCACTTCCCCGGTGTTGGCGTCGATGATCGCCATCGGGCGCGTCGGCTGACCGCTGCGATCGACGAAGAACGAGGTGAGATAGGCGAGACGGGCGCGGTTGCCCTCGGCGTAGACGTACAGATCGATCTTCGCGTCCTGGATGTCGCTGTCGCGAATGCCGTTGACGCCGATGCCGAGCGGCAACAGGCCGGCGTGCGCGCGCAGCAGGCCGATGGCGCGATTGCCGTTGATGGCGGGGGCGACCGAGGCGATGTCGTGGCCGATGCCGCGGGAAATCTCGCCGCTGACGCCGAGCACGTTGCCGCTGCCGTCACGTTCCACCACGACCCGGCGACCGTATACCGGTATGCCGCGGAACGTCTGCTGTTCGCGGGTTTTCACGGTGCCGTGGGTGGTGCGTGCCTGCAGGCGCGGCGACAGCGCGGCGTCGGCATCCAGGCCGATGCGGTTGGCCAGGGCGGCGGGCGCGAGCTTGCCCATGGATGGCGCCTGCACGCGTGCGTGCGTTGCTGCGCCGGCATCGGACATGACGGCCAGGCCGATGGCGCCCAGCAGCGCCGCGGCAAGTGGTTTTTGCATCATCAGTGGTTCCCCTCCTCGTGATTCGAAAAGACGCCCGGCAGGTTTCCCTGCCGGTGCGTCTTGCAGTCCGGTGCGCGAGGAGTCCCCCCCAGGACAGACGGCGACCGGATCGCAGGAAACTACGACTTCTTGCCATTTCCGGTCAATGACCGGGTTCCAGGGCCGCACGGACGCGGCGTCGCGACGCAGGAAGTTTCGGCCGGGTCAGCGCGGCCGCCGAGGTGCAAGGGATACGGCATCTGCGTGAATCATTCTCATTTGCAGTTGATGCGCTCATTCGCGACAATGGCGCCTTCCGTTTTTCCGTCGCCCCTGGCCGGGCGCTGCCTGGAATCCGCTTCGCCATGCATACGCATTGTCGTCGTCCACCTTCGTTCTGCCTTGCCTGGTTGCTGGGCCTGGGCATGCTCGTCGTCGCGGCCACGGCGACGGCAGCCGCACCCGCGCCTGCCGCGGACAAGGCGCAGACGATCGTGCACATGCTCGATTACATCAGCGTGGACTACCCCCAGTTCGTGCGCGACGGCAAGGTGCTCGACCAGAGCGAGTACGCCGAGCAGCTCGAATTCGCCACGCAGTCGCTGGCGTTGCTGCAGCAGTTGCCGGCACAGACGGGGCAGGCGGAACTGGTGGGCAAGGCGCAGGCCCTGCGCGCGGCGATCGCGACGAAGACCGATGGCAAGGCGGTGGCCGCGGCGGCCAATGCGTTGCGTTGGGACATCATCCGCGTCTGGCAGCTGAGCGTGGCGCCGCGGCAGGCGCCGGACCTTGCCGCGGGTGCGCGCCTGTATGCCGCCGATTGCGCCGCCTGCCACGGCGTCAGCGGCCATGGCGACGGCGTGCTGGCAGCCGGGCTCGATCCGGTGCCCAGCAATTTCCACGATGCGGCAAGGATGGATGCGCGCAGCATCTACGGGCTGTACAACACCATCACGCTGGGCGTGGCCGGCACGCCGATGCGGCCGTTCCCGGAACTGTCCGAGGCCGAGCGCTGGTCACTCGCGTTCTACGTCGCCGGCCTGCGCGCCACGCCCGCGCAGTTGCAGGCCGGGGCCACGGCTTGGCAGCAAGGCATCGGCAAGGCGCAGTTCAAGGACTTCGGCGACCTGGTGACGCGGGCGCCGAATGACGTGGCGCAGCGCGAAGGCGCGCAACTGGTGGCAGTGCAGGCTTACCTGGCCGCCCATCCGGCGTCGATCCAGGCCGCGGCACCCACGCCGATGGCAACCACCCGCGACAAGCTCGACGCCAGCCTCGACGCCTATCGCCGCGGCGATCGCGACATGGCGCGGCAACTGGCCATCGGTGCCTACCTGGAAGGTTTCGAACTGGTCGAGGCCAGCCTGGACAACGTCGACGCCCCGCTGCGACGCGAGGTGGAGACCCGGATGATGGCCTTGCGCACGACCATCGCCCAGGGGCCGCCGGTGGCTGAGGTCGCCGCGCAGGTCAAGCGCATCGACGGCCTGCTCGACCGTGCCGAACAGGAGCTTGCGGCGGGCGAGCTGTCGCCGCTGACGGCCTTCCTCAGCGCGCTGCTGATCCTGCTGCGCGAGGGTCTGGAGGCCATCCTGGTGCTGGCGGCGATCATCGCGTTCGTGCACAAGACCGGGCGCCGCGATGCGATGCCGTACATCCACTTCGGCTGGATGGCGGCGGTGCTGCTGGGCACGGCGACGTGGGTGGTATCGAGCTATCTGCTGGCGATCTCCGGCGCCAATCGCGAGGTCACCGAGGGCGTCACCGCGCTGATCGCCGCGGCGATGCTGCTGTACGTCGGCTACTGGCTGCACAGCAAATCGTACGCGCAGGCATGGAGCGCGTTCATCCGCACGCGGGTGAATGCCGCGCTGGGCAAGGGCACCTTGTGGGCGATGGCCGGCGTGGCGTTCCTGGCCGTGTACCGCGAGCTGTTCGAGATCGTGCTGTTCTACCAGACCCTGTGGGTGCAGGTGGGCAGCGAGGGGCAGCACTACGTGATCGCCGGCATGCTCACGGCGGCGCTGCTGCTGGCGCTGGTGGCCTGGGCGATCCTGAAGTACAGCGTGCGCCTGCCGATCGGGCCGTTCTTCACCGCGACCTCGGCCTTGCTGGCGCTGCTGGCGGTGGTGTTTGCCGGCAACGGCATTGCCGCGCTGCAGGAGGCTGGCGTGGTCGGCGCCGACGCCGTGTCGTTCGTCTCGATCCCGTTGCTGGGCATTCACCCGACGCTGCAGGGCCTGCTGGCCCAGGCGTTGGCGCTGGCGCTGACTGCCGGTGGGGTGTGGCTGGCGCGGCGGCAGGCACTTGCTGCCGCCCGCAACGCGGGGTGAGCCGGGACGCTCAGAAGCTCATGAAGTAACCGCCGTTCACCGGCAGGTTGGCGCCGGTGATGTAGCCGGCGTCGTCGGCGGCGAGGAAAGCCACGGCGCGGGCGATGTCCGCCGGCGAGCCGAGCCGGCCGACCGGAATGCCGGCGATGATCTGGGCGCGGATGTCGTCGGGCACGGCCGCCACCATCGGCGTGTCGCAGTAGCCGGGCGAGACGGTGTTGACGGTGATGCCCTTGCGCGCGGTCTCGCGCGCCAGCGCCATGCTGAAGCCATGCACGCCGGCCTTGGCTGCCGAGTAGTTGGTCTGGCCGAACTGGCCGGTCTGTCCGTTGACCGAGCTGATGTTGACGATGCGACCGAAGCCGCGCGCGCTCATGCCGTCGACCACGTGGCGGCAGATGTTGAACACGCCGTCCAGATTCACCTGCATCAGCTCGTGCCATTGCTGCGGGCTCATCTTGCGCAGGCTGGCGTCGCGGGTGATGCCGGCGGCGTTGACCACGATGTCGACGCTGCCGTGGCGGTTTTCGACCTGCGCGAGCGCCTGCCGGCAACTTTCGAAATCGCTGACGTCGAGCGGTGCGAAGTCGACCGCGCCACCGAATTCGGAGAGTTCGTGGTGGAAGGCGGCGACCCGTTCGGTGCGCGCAGCCAGATCGAGCGCCACCACCTGGCGCCCGGCGCGGGCAAGGTGGCGGCAGATTTCGGTGCCCAATCCGCCGATGCCGCCGGTGACGATGGCAACGCGTCGTGGAGTGTCGGTCTGATTCATCGGGATCGCTTCGCTGGCCGGCTCACGCTGCGTGGCAGCACATGTTGTGCTGCAGCGTCCGGGAAAGGTTGGGGCGCCGGCGACGGAGCGGGGCCGTCGCGGCGCGCGGGATTCAGCCGGGCTTCTTGCCGCTGCGCGTGCCGGCCGGCGGCGGGGTCGGCATCACCTTGGCGGCGGTGTCCATCAGCCCGCGCTGCATTGCCTGGAACGCCGCCATGTTGCGCTCGGTCAGGTCGTTCAGCGTGTTCCAGGGGGTTTGCCCCATGAGGTTGTTGAGCTGGCTGCGGAACTGGGTCTGCTGGTCGAGGAACACCTGCAGGCTGCGCTCCAGATAGGGGCCCATGAAGCCCTGCAGCGAGTCGCCGTAGAAGCGGATGATCTGGCTGAGCAACTGCGGCGACAGCATCGGCTGCCCCTTGTCCTCGTGCTCGGAGATGATCTGCAGCAGCACCGAACGGGTCAGATCCTCGCCGCTCTTGGCGTCGCGGACCTCGAAATCCTCGTTGTCCAGCACCAGCTGGCGGACTTCCTCCAGCGTGATGTAGCTGGAGATCTCGGTGTCGTAGAGACGCCGGTTCGGGTACTTCTTGATGATGCGTTTGTTTTGTGCCATGCGCCACAAGCTAGCAGAAGATATTGCGGCGCACCAGTCGGCGCCGCCGTTTCATGCTGCGGCATCCGGGCGCAGCAAATCCGCCTGTTTCAGTGCCCCGGGGCACCGCCGGCATTGCCGAACGGCGGGCGCGCCAGCCACAGCAGCGGGATCATGGCGAGGAACAGCACGGCGCAAACGAGGTAGACGTCATTGACCGACAAGGTCAGCGCCTCGCGGGTGATCAACTGGTCGACCACATCCAGCCCCTGCCGCATGGAAAAGCCGCCGTGCTCCAGGCGCTGCAGGAAACTGGTCGCGGCGGGCGCCGCCGGCGTGATGTGTTCGGTCAGCACGGCGTGGTGGTATTCGCCGCGATGCTGCCACAGCGTCACCGTGGCCGCGGTCGAGACGCTCGACGCCAGCGTGCGGCAGAAGTTGGCCAGGCCCGAGGCGCTGGCGACCTGGTCCGGGTTCAGGCCGGACAGGTACATCTGGTTGAGCGGGATGAAGAAGCAGGCGATGCCGATGCCCATCACGAAGCGCGGCAGCACCAGGGTGCCGAACGAGGCGGAGCTGTCGAAGCTGGCGAACCAGAACGAGGTCACCGCGAACACGATGAAGGCGAACGTCACCACCGCGCGCAGCTCCAGCCGCTGGATGTTGGCGCCGATCACCGGTGCCATCAGGAACGCCAGCACGCCCACCGGCGCGCTGGCCAGGCCGGCCCAGGTGGCGGTGTAGCCGAGGTCGATCTGCAGCCACAGCGGAAACACCACATTGATGCCGAAGAACGCCATCATGCCCAGCGACAGCGCCACCACGGCCACGGTGAAGTTGCGCCGCTTGAACAGCGCCAGTTCGACCACCGGATGTCTGGCGTGCAGCTCCCACACGATCAGGAAGGTGAGGCAGACCAGCGCGATGATGCCCAGGGTCAGGATCATCGGCGAGGCGAACCAGTCGTGGTCGTTGCCGTTGTCCAGCATGAACTGCAGCGCGCCCACGCCGACCACCAGCAGCACCAGCCCGATCACGTCGATCGGCATCTTGAAGGTTTTCGTCTCGCGTTTGTGCAGCAGCGCCCAGGTAATCAACGCGGCCAGCGCACCCACCGGCACGTTGATGTAGAAGATCCACGGCCACGAGAAATTGTCGGTCAGCCAGCCGCCGAGGATCGGGCCGAAGATCGGCGCCACCACTACCGTCATTGCCCACAGCGCCAGCGCCATGCCCTGTTTCGCCTTCGGGTAGCTCGACAGCAGCAGGGCCAGCGACAGCGCCACCATCGGGCCGGAGCCCGCGCCCTGCAGCAGGCGGCAGATCACCAGCATCGGCATGCTGGTAGCCATGCCGCAGAGCATCGAGAACAGCACGAACAGCGTCACCGAGCTGATGAAGGTGCGCACCTCGCCGAAGCGTCGCGCCAGCCAGCCGGTCAGCGGCTGCATGATCGCGCTGGCCAGCGCGTAGGAGCTGATCGTCCAGGTGCCCTCGCTGGGACTCACGCCGAGGCTGCCGGCGATGTGCGGCACCGAGACGTTGACGATGGTCATGTCCAGCACTTCCATGAAGGTGCTGAAGGCGACCGCGATGGTCAGCAGGACCAGGGCGCCGCCTTGCAGCGGCTTCAGGGACGTGGTGTCGTCGGGCGTGGCGGCCATCGGCTCGACTCAGCGGGCGTCGCGCGGCAGGTTGGCGCGGATGACCTGCTCGGCCTCGGCGTCGGCCTTGGCGGCCATCTGGGTATAGACGTCGGTCTGCGCCACCGGCTGCTGCGCCGGGGTGGCGGCCAGCACGCTGCCCTTGTCGTCGGTGATGTCGATGGTGACCTCGCTGGACAGGCCCACCCGCAGCGGATGCTTGTCCAGCTCGGCGTTGTCCAGCGAGATGCGCACCGGCACGCGCTGCACCACCTTGATCCAGTTGCCGGTGGCGTTCTGCGCCGGCAGCAGCGAGAACACGCTGCCGGTGCCGGCGCCCAGGCCGATCACCTTGCCGTGGAACACCGCATCGTCGCCGTAGAGATCGGAGACGACCGTCGCCGGCTGGCCGATGCGGATGTGGCGCAACTGGCTTTCCTTGAAGTTGGCCTCCACCCACAGATCGTGCAGTGGCACCACCGTCATCAATTGCTGCCCGGGCTGCACGCTGTTGCCCAACTGCACGCTGCGCTGCGCCACGTAGCCGGAGACCGGTGCGTAGATCGCGTTGCGCTGGGCGGCGATCCACGCGGCGCTGAAATTCGCGCGGGCCTGCATGACGCCCGGGTTGCGCGCCACGTCGGTGCCTTCGATTGCCGCATGCGCCGCGGCTGCCTGGGCCTGCGCGCCGGCCAGCGCGGCGCGCGCCTGCGCCACGCCGTCGCGCAGGTGCTGCACGATTTCCGGCGATTCGGCGTGCGCCGCCAGCAGCGGCAGGTGGCGTTTGAGGTCGGCGTCGGCCTTCTGCAGCGCGAGCCTGGCTGCGTCGACCTGGGCGTCGGCACTGCTGGCCGAACTGGTTTGCTGGCGCACGCCGCGCACGGCCTGGGCCAGTGCGCTGCGTGCCTGTTCCAGGCGCACCTTGGCGTCGGTGGGGTCCAGCCGTACCAGCACCTTGCCGGCTTCGACGCGCTGGGTGTCGTCGGCGAGGATCGCCACCACCGTGCCGGGCACCTGGGCCGAAATGGCCACCTGGTTGCCGCCGACGTAGGCGTTGTCGGTCTTGACCCGGGTGGAGAACACGAAGAACCACAGCGCGAACCAGGCGAGCCCGGCGAGGATGAACGCGGCGGCCACGATCAGCAGCGCGCGCCGACGCTTGGCCGCGTCCTTCGCGGCCATGCCGCTGTCGTTGGCGTCGACAGACGACCGGTCGGTTTCAGTGGTGCTCATGGGCGGGCTCCAGCGGTAACGGAAGAGGTGGCATCGGCGTTGCGGTCGGCGGCGGAGGCGTCGCGATAGCCGCCACCCAGCGCCTTGACCAGCGCGAGGTCGGTCGCCACGGCTTGCGCCTGCAACTGCACGGCCGCGTCGCGCTGCTGCAGCCATTGCGCCTTGGCCACCAGGCTCTCGCGGGCGTCGCGCACGCCCTGGGCGGCGCGCGCCTGCGCGTTGGCCAGCAGTTGCCGCTGCGCATCCACGCGGGTGCGCTGGACCACGCGCCGCGCGGCGATCTGTTGTGCGCCGAGCGCCTGCGTGGCGACTTCACGGGCGGCACCCAGCACCGTGCTGTCGTACTGCGCGATTGCCGCGTCGAGCTGGGCCTTGCTCACACCGTAGTTCGCCTTCAGCGCGCCGCCATTGAAGATCGGCAAGTGCAGCGCCGGGGCCAGCGAGAACGTGCGGCTGCCGGCGGTGAACAGCTTGCCCAGGTCGATGCTCGACAACCCGGCCATCGCGCTGATGCTGAAATCCGGGAAGAACTCGGCGCGGGCGGCGTCGGTCTGGCGCAGCGCGGCTTCGACCTGCCAGCGGCTGGCGGCGATGTCCGGGCGGCGCGAGATCAGGTCCAGCGCGGCGTTGGCGGGAATGCCTTCGTCGACGCGCGGCAGCGGTCGCGGCTGCAGCTCGGGCAGCTGTTCCGGTGCCACGCCGAGCAGCGAGGCGAGCGACACGCGGCGGATCTTCGCCGAGCCTTCCAGCGCCACGCGCATTTCCTGCACGGCGGCCAGTTGCGCGCGCGCCTTCTGCGCTTCGTCCGGCAAGTCCACGCCCTGCTTGACGCGCAGATCGGCGATGCGGCTGAACTGCTGCTGCGTGGCGAGCGCTTGATCGGCCAACTGCAGGCGCGCCTGGTCGGCCTGCCAGCCGAAGTAGGTATCGGCCACGGCGTATTGCAGTGCCAGCGCCGCAGCGCTGCGCTGCGCTTCGGCCGCGTGCGCCTGGTCGAGCGCTGCTTCCAGCGTGGCGCGCTGCTTGCCCCACCAGTCGAAGTCGTATTTGAGCTGCGCACCGAGGTCGGCCTGGTTGTACCAGCTGAAGCCGAGGAACTGGCTCGGGATCAGCCCGTGGTCGCTCAGCCGTTGCCGCGCCACCTGCGCGCTGCCGTTCACCGACAGCCCGAGCTGCGCCGCTGCCAGCCTCGCCGACTGCTCCGCCTGGGCCACCCGGCTCTGCGCCATCGCGAGGTCCGGCGACTGGCGGGTGGCGCTATCCATCAGGTTGTCCAGCTGCGGATCGTGGTATTGCCGCCACCACTGCGCCGCGGGCCAGCCGGCGCGCTCGGGCGCCTGCAGCCCGGCCAGCGGCACGTCGCCGCGCAGGTCCGGTGCCAGCAGCCTGGCCGGTGCAGCGCAGGCGGCCAGGGTCAGGGCAATCAGGGCGGCGAGCATCGCGCGTCCGCCCGGCAAGGCGTGCTTCATGCGGGAATCCTTCATGGCAGGCGCTGTTCGCCCAACTGGTCGAGATTGGCGGCGAGCTTGCGCAGCAGCCGGTCGAACTGACGCATGTCGCCGGCGCTGAAGCCGCCGAACATGGCGCCCACCTGCGGGAACATCGGCGGCAGCATCTTCTGCACGAAGCGCCGGCCGGCAGGGGTGATGCGGATCAGTACGCGGCGGCGATCCTCCTTGCTGCTGCCGCGGGTGATCAGGGCGCGCTTGACCAGCGCATTGGCGATGCGCGTCATGTTGGTGGCGCCCTGGGTGGTGAACTCGCACAGCTCGCCCGGCGTGGAACTGCCGTCCGGCCGGCTGTACAGGATCATCAGGGTCAGGAACTCGCTGTGGTTGAGCTTGTTCGGCTTGAGCTTCGCCTCCAGCTCGCGGTCGATGGTGGCGCCGAGCATCAGCATGAGCCGGCACATCCGCGCTTCCGCCACGGGCATCTGCGGGACGAGCTGGCCGACCCGGTCGATGCCTTCGTCCATCATCGCGATGCAGTTTGCGAGAGTCGCCATTTCACTGATTTATAATTCACCAGTGAAGTAAATTAGCAGGCGCCGATGGCCCGGGGCAAGTGACAATTGTCACGGGTTCCGGTCGAGGCCGAACAGGCGGCGGGCATTGGCGGAGGTGGCTTGCGCCACGTGCTGCTCGCTCTCGCCGCGCAGCTCGGCCACGCAGCGCAGGATCTCGACCAGTCGCGCCGGTTCGTTGCGTTGGCCGCGGTGGCCGGCGTCGGGCTGGTCCGGCGCGTCGCTTTCCAGCAGCAGGAACTGGATCGGCATGGCGGCAACGATGCGCCGCAGGCGCTGCGCGCGTTCGTAGGTCACCGGGCCACCGATGCCCAGGTGGAAGCCGATGTCCCACAGCTTTGCTGCCTGTTGTTCGCTGCCGGAGAAGCTGTGCACCACGCCGCGCGCGCCGGGGCAGCGGCGCAGGCTCAGGCTCACCTCTTCCAGTGCCTGGCGTGCGTGCACGATGACCGGCAGATCCAGTTCGCGCGCCAGCCGCAGCTGGATTTCGAAGAAGCGTTGCTGCAGGTCGCGATCGGGCCCCGCGCCGTGGTAGTCCAGGCCGATCTCGCCCACGGCGACCGCGGGGTGATCGCCCAGCCAGTCGCCGAGGCGCTCCAGGTGCTCGGGCCGATGGCGGTCCATGAACAGCGGATGCAGGCCATAGGCGGGATGGATGCCGGGTCGGTCGTCGCACAGGGCATGGATGCGCGGCCAGCTTTCGGCGTCGGTGGCCGGGACCACCAGTTGGCCAACGCCGGCCGCTTCGGCCCGCGCGATGACCGCGGCGCGGTCGGCCTCGAACGCCTCCAGGTCGAGATGCACGTGGCTGTCGATGAGCAGTTGCATGGGGAAGATCCGTGAATGTGGGCGCGACTGCACGGCAAGTGCGTGAAAACCATGTCATAACTTCGAGCTAGCTGCGATTCAGTCTGGCATCGGTTCAATTGACTGCGCAGGTTGTTACGTCCGCTGCACATCCCGGGCGGTAGGCTGCGCTCAAACAGAGGAGTAGGAAGTGATGAACACGTTGATGGTCAATGTACTCAAGGCGGCGATCGCCGCGGCGCTGGTGACGGGAGTGTCTGCCTGCAACCGCAGTGCGGACGCCGGCTCGACCGGTGCGGACGGCATGGCCGCGAGCGCCGATGCCGGAGTGAAGTACGGCAAGGTCGTCTCCGTCGACCCGGTGCGCACGACGGTGAACAACCCCAAGCAGGTCTGCCATGACGAGACCGTCACGCACACCGCACCGCCGAAGGACCAGCATCGCATCGCTGGCACGGCGATCGGCGCAGTGGTCGGCGGCCTGGTCGGCAACCAGGTCGGCGGCGGCAAGGGCAAGACACTGGCCACCGTGGCCGGCGCGGTCGGCGGCGGCTACGCCGGCAACCGGATCGAGGCGGCGCACCAGAAGGGGCAGGTCACCACCAGCGTCGAACGCCGCTGCGACACGGTCAACAACACCAGCAGCAAGATCGTCGGCTACGACGTCCGCTACGTCTACGACGGCGTCACCCGTACGGTCCGCATGGATCACGACCCCGGTGATCGCGTTGAGGTGAAGGAAGGCGTGACCGTGGTATCCGACGCTCATTGAGCTCATTCATCCCACAGGAGCACCTGATGACTGCACGCATTGCAAAACTTGCACTGGCCGCATCGATGACGACGGGCCTCGCCCTCGCCGGTTGCGCGACCCAGCCTTACGGCAACAGCAACAACGGCTACTACGGAGGCCAGTCGTCGGCTTACGGCAACCAGCCGGTTCGCTGCAACACCTGCGGCGTGGTGCAGGAGGTTCAGCAGGTGTATCTGGAGAACAGCGGCAACGGTGGCACGCTGGGTGCGATCATCGGCGCGGTGGCCGGCGGCGTGCTCGGCAACCAGGTCGGCAAGGGCGATGGCCGCAAGGCCGCGACCGTGGCCGGCGCGGTGGCCGGCGGCGTGGTCGGCAACCAGGTCGGCAAGCGCAGCGGTGGCGACAAGGTGGCCTGGCGCATCGTTGTCCGTCTGGACGACGGACGCTACGCCACCGTGACCCAGCGCGAGAACCCCGGCCTGCGCCAGGGCGACTACGTCGAGGTGCGCGGCGATCACGTCTACCCGCGCTGATCGTCCTTGACATACGGACGTCTGGACGTCCAAAAGAAAAGGCCACCGGAAGGTGGCCTTTTCTGTGTCTGCGATACCTGCCGCTCAGTTCACTGCGTAGAAGGCGTGGTCGCCGATCGTCACGCTGGGGCGGTTGTGCGACCACGAGGGGGAGATCGTGGTGGTCGCGAAGTGATCGGCGTGCGGCACCAGCATGCGACGCTGCGCCAGGGGCAGCTGCCAGTTGTGGATCGAGTTTCCGGCGACGTCCCACGCCTTCACGAAGGCAGGGAGGTTGCTGATCTCGAATGATCCGGACGTGGTGGTGGTGGCGAACTGGTGCGGTGCCGTGACCACCTTGCACACGGTATCGCCGTAATGCCCGCGATCGCGCCGGCGCAGCGCCACCTCGGCCACCGCCAGCTGGCCGTCGGTAGGCTGGCTGCGTGCTTCGAGATAGACGGTCGTGGCCAGGCAGGCCTGGTCAGCTACCGGCTGGGGCATCAGTGTCGTCAGCCACAACAGCAGGGAAAGTTTCATGTTCTGCCTCCAACGTGCTGTACGCGCGAAGCCGGTCTCGGCTTCTTGCGCCGTTGCGGTGGACGGGCGGGCAGGCCGTTCCACCTGGATCTGTCGCCCGGGCCGAAACTTGTGGCCAGGGCGCTGTGCCACGGGATTGTGGCGATTCGAGCGGCTCTGCGAAGCCGGCCGGAAGGGTTGTGCCGGGAACGGTGCCGTCATGCGGGCGTCGCGTTGCTTCCGGCGGCTTTGCCTCGAAGGATGGCAAGGCCTGTTCTCATCCGGCATTGCTGCTGCCGGGTCGCGCCGATACGGATTCATCCGGTTCGTCGCGTCAATCGACACCCCGTGTACCGGGTGCCGCGATATTCGATCGGCGGAGCCTAGTGGCGGGAAGCGCCGCTGGCAAGTGCCGCGATGGGCGGATTTAACTTGCACTCACGTGTTGTTGACAAGTGCCATCGCGAAAAAATCCCCGCGTGTCCGCACGTCATGTTCATGCGGACCATGACGTCTGCAGCGTCAATGCAAGTGCACGCTGGAATGACGGCGTAGCGCCTGCGCGAAGTTGTGCGGCAATGTCGTCGTCCAGCACCAGCAGCACGTCGGACGCGCCGTCGCCGTCGACGACATCCAGCACGCAACCGACCTCGCGATCGTCGATGCGCAACGCGTCGCCGGCCTGCACCGGCTGCGACGTCGTGCCGCGGTGCAGGTGGCGCTTGTGGCCACCGCGAAAATGCAGTCGCGCCACGATTTCCTGGCCGGGATAACAGCCCTTGTCGACAGCCACCGCGTCGAGCCGCTGCAGCGACAGCGCCGCGGGCAACGACGTTCCGAGCATCGGCGCCGGCAGCCACGGCCAACCGTCGCGCAACTGCAGCGCGCGCCATGCGTCGTCCGTGGAAGCGGTCGCGGAAACGAGCAGCGCATGCGAGCCGCACCCCAGCGAAACGGCGTCGCCTTCCATCGTCATCACATGCAACGGTTGCGCGGGGCCGGTACTCAAACCGCGCGCCGGCAGCGCGGTCAGCCGGACCCGGGAGCGGAACACGAATCGCTGCAGCGCCTCCACCATCGCCGCGGCTTCGCCGCCGCGCAACAGCAACAGGTAGCGTTGTTCTTCCAGCCGCGCCAGGTGGAACAGCGCACGCACGCGACCTTTCGCATCCAGCCAGGCGCTGAATTGCCAGCGGCCCACGGCAAGGCCATCCACCTTGCTGCTGAATTGCGCGTGCGCGAATGCGCCTGCATCGGGACCTTCGAGCAACAGTGTTTCGGCGATCGGGGATGCGTGCATGGTCTGGGAAGTTTGGGGCAGTCGCGCCGTTGCGCAAGTGAGCGGCATGGCCGCCATGCGGTGCGGCGCCCGCGGGCCGATGGTTGTGCTGTCCGGGGGCAAGTATTAATCTTCAGCGGCTGACAAACACCATGTCCAATACCTCAGTCCCCATCGAAACCACGCCTGCCCCCGTCAAGCCGGAGACGACCGCCAAGCCGGCCGATCCGCCGCCCGACAAGGCAGCCTTGGAGCGTCCAGCTCCGGACCCCACGCGCTACGGCGACTGGGAAAAGAACGGGCGCTGCATCGACTTCTGAGCGGGGCGCCCGGCACGGGGCGCGGCATCAAGGGGCGAATGCAGCAGGGATATCAGCGATTCCACAGAGGATAGCCGCCATGGCAGAGAAGCAACGACCGCTTTCCCCGCATCTGCAGATCTACCGCAAGCAGGTGCAGATGATGACCTCCATCACGCATCGCGCCACCGGCATCGCCCTCGCGGTCGGCGGCTTGCTGGTGGTCTGCGGCCTGCTGCAGCTTGCCGCCGGCGAAGATAGCTTCAACCGCTTCAAGGGCATCATCGGCAGCCCGGTCGGGATGGTGCTGCTGTTCGGCTGGAGCTGGGCGCTGTTCTATCACCTCTGCAACGGCATCCGGCACCTGATCCAGGATGCCGGACTCGGTTACGAGATTCCCCAGTTCGTGCGTTCGAGCTGGCTGTCGGTTGCCGGCAGCATCGTGCTGACCGCTGCGACCTGGGCCTGGGTAATGATGGCCGGAGGTGCGGCATGAACCTGCGTGTGGGAACCGACGACGTGCGCAGCCAGCTGCGCAATCCGATGAAACTCGCCCGCGGACTGGGTTCGGCGAAATCCGGCGTGGAGCACTGGTGGGTGCAGCGGTTGACTGCGGCCGCGCTGGTGGTGCTGGGCATCTGGTTCGTGATCACCGTGCTCGGCCTGCTGCACGCGGATTATGCGGCGGCGCGCGCGACGGTGGCCAAGCCGTGGAATGCGCTGCTGCTGATCGTGTTCGTGCTGACCATGTTCTGGCATGCCGTGCTGGGCTTGCAGGTGGTGGTCGAGGATTACGTGCACACCCGCTGGAAGGAGGTCGTGCTGCTCGTGGCGATCAAGTTCCTCGCGGTGCTGGGCGCACTGGCTGGCGTGCTGGCCGTGTTGCGCGTGGCGCTGACCCCCTGAGACGAAAACGCGAGGCCGGGATTCCATGGAAAGCTACAAGGTTCAGCAGCATCTTTATGACGTGATCGTGGTCGGCGCCGGCGGCGCCGGCTTGCGCGCCACCTTCGGTCTCGCCGAGAAGGGTCTGAAGGCGGCGTGCATCACCAAGGTCTTCCCGACGCGTTCGCACACCGTGGCGGCGCAGGGCGGCATCGCCGCCGCGCTCGGCAACATGAGCGAGGACAACTGGCGCTTCCACTTCTACGACACCGTGAAGGGCGGCGACTGGCTCGGCGACCAGGACGCGATCGAGTACATGTGCAAGCACGCGCCCGAAGCGGTGATCGAGCTCGAGCATTACGGCGTGCCGTTCTCGCGCACCGAGGACGGCCGGATCTACCAGCGTCCGTTCGGCGGCATGACCACGCACTACGGCAAGGGCACGGCGCAGCGCACCTGCGCGGCCGCCGACCGCACCGGTCACGCGATCCTGCACACCCTGTACCAGCAGGCGCTTGCGCACGATGCGACCTTCTTCGTGGAGTACTTCGCGATCGACCTGGTGTTCGACGCCGAGGGCGTGTGCCGCGGCGTGCTGGCGCTGGACATGAACGAAGGCACCATGCATTTCTTCCGTGGCCACGCGGTGGTGCTGGCCACCGGCGGTTACGGTCGGGCTTACCTGAGCGCCACCTCGGCCCACACCTGTACCGGAGACGGCGGCGGCATGGTGCTGCGCGCGGGCCTGGCGCTGCAGGACATGGAGTTCGTGCAATTCCATCCCACCGGCATCTACGGTGCCGGCTGCCTGATCACCGAGGGCGTGCGCGGCGAGGGCGGCTACCTCACCAACTCCGAGGGCGAGCGCTTCATGGAGCGCTACGCGCCGCATGCGAAGGATCTCGCCTCGCGCGACGTGGTCAGTCGCGCGATGACGGTCGAGATCAACGAAGGCCGCGGCGTCGGCGAGCACAAGGACCACATCTTCCTCAACCTGATGCATCTCGGCCCCGAGGTGATCCACGAGCGGCTGCCCGGCATCGCCGAGTCGGCGCGCATCTTCGCCGGCGTCGATGTCAGTAAGCAGCCGATCCCGGTGTTGCCGACCGTCCACTACAACATGGGCGGCATCCCCACCAACTACCACGGCGAAGTCGTGCAGAAGCGCGGCGACGACGTGGATGCCGTGGTGCCCGGGCTGTTCGCGATCGGCGAAGCGGCGTGCGTGTCGGTGCACGGCGGCAACCGGCTGGGCTCCAACTCGCTGCTCGACTTGGTCGTGTTCGGTCGTGCCGTGGCGCATCGTTGCGCCGAGATCATCCAGCCCGGCACGCCGCACAAGGATCTGCCCGCCACCGCGCTGGACAAGGCGCTGGAGCGCTTCGACCGCCTGCGCAACGCCAACGGCAGCACGCCCACGGCGGCGATCAGGCTGAACATGCAGCGCACGATGCAGCGCTACGGTGCGGTGTTCCGCACGGGCGAGACGCTGGACGAAGGCAGCCAGAAGATCTCCGAGGTGTTCAAGACGTTCGAGGACGTCAAGGTCAGCGATCGTTCGCTGGTCTGGAACACCGATCTGATCGAGACGCTGGAACTCGCCAATCTGCTCGAGCAGGCGGTGGCGACCATGCACTCGGCCGCGCAGCGGCCGGAGAGCCGTGGCGCACACGCCCGCGAGGATTTCCCGGAGCGCGATGACGAGCACTGGCTCAAGCACACGCTGGTGTGGGTCGACCGCGAAGGCGCCACCCGCTTCGACTATCGTCCGGTGCACCTGGACACCTTGACCGACGAGGTGGCTTCGGTCCCGTTGGCCAAGCGCGTCTACTGAGTCGTTGCGTTCGATGTCACGTCCCGTTTTCGAGAATATGGAAGGGCAATGCCATGGGTGAATTCACGCTGCCACGGAACTCCAAGATCCAGCCCGGCAAGCATTACCCGGCCAAGGATGCGAAGAAGCCGCGCACCTTCCGCATCTATCGCTGGTCACCGGACGACGACAAGAATCCGCGCATCGATACCTACGAGATCGACCTGGCCGCATGCGGTCCGATGGTTCTCGACGCCCTGCTGAAGATCAAGAACGAGATCGACCCGACGCTATCGTTGCGCCGTTCCTGTCGCGAGGGCATCTGCGGCTCGTGCGCGATGAACATCGACGGCACCAACACGCTGGCGTGCATCTGCGCGATCGACAGCGTCGCCAGCGGCGACGTGAAGATCTACCCGCTGCCGCACATGCCCGTGGTCAAGGACATCATCCCGGACCTCACCCATTTCTACGCGCAGTACGCCTCGATCAAGCCGTGGATTCGCACGCAAAGCCCGGCGCCGGGCAAGGAGCGCCTGCAGTCGCCGGAAGATCGCAAGAAGCTCGATGGCCTGTACGAGTGCATCCTGTGCGCCTGTTGCTCCACCAGCTGCCCCAGCTACTGGTGGAATGGCGACAAGTACCTCGGTCCGGCAATCCTGCTGCAGGCCTACCGCTGGATCGTCGACTCGCGCGATGAAACCACCGGCGAGCGCCTGGACGACCTGGAAGACCCGTTCAAGCTGTACCGCTGCCACACGATCATGAACTGCACCCGCACCTGCCCCAAGGGGCTGAACCCGGCCAAGGCGATCGCCGAGATCAAGAAGCTGATGGTGGAGCGGCGCAGCGCATGATGCGTCGTGGATAAGGGCCGCCTGCGCTGGCGTGCCCGCCGCGGCACGCGCGAACTGGATGCCATGCTGGGCGGCTGGCTCGACGAGCGTTTCGAGCAGGCCGACGAGGCACAGCGGCAGGCGTTCGACGAATTGCTCGACACGCAGGACCCGGAGCTGTGGGACTGGATGATGGGCCACGCCCGTCCCGACCGAGCCGACTGGCAGATCATCATCGATGACATCCGCGCCCGCCATCGGCTTTGATTATTCCCCGTCGCGGCTGCTGCCGCGCTACCTGCTGCTGGTGGCGACGCTCGCCGCGATCGGCGTGCTGGTCAGCGCCTTGCCGCCCTGGCTGCGCGCGGTGACGGTGGTTGCGCTGGCACTGGCGGCCTGGCAGGCGTGTCGCCGATTGGCGATGACTGTCGTGGCTGCCGCCGGCTGGAGCGCAGAGTCGGGCTGGACCCTGCATACCGTGGACGGCGAGGATCATCCCGCCAGCCTGGCTTCGTTCCGCGTGCTGGGCGATCTGGTGTGGCTGCGCATGCAATCGGCGCAGCACGGCATCTGCGTGCTGCTGCTGGCGCCGGACAACAGCGACGCCGACATCCGCCGTCGCCTGCGCATGCGCCTGGCGACGATGCAGCCGGGTGAGGCGCTGCCGCGCTGGTGAGGCAACTTCGTCGAATCGGCGCGGTCTTGTCGAATGACCGATAATGCCGGTCCGGGCGGCCCGCCCCGTGCCATCACCACAAGCGAATCGCCCATGTTCCGACCGCTCGAACTCTTCATCGGCCTGCGCTACACGCGCGCCAAACGTCGCAACCAGTTCATCTCCTTCATCTCCACCGTGTCGATCGTGTGCATTGCGATCAGCGTGATCGCGTTGATCACGGTGATGTCGGTGATGAACGGCTTCGACTACCAGATGCGCTCGCGCATCCTGGGCGCGGTGTCGCAGGCGACGATCACCAGCGTCGACGGCCCGATCAAGGACGTGCCGCGCGCGCTGCAGGTCGCCCAGGCCAATCCGCACGTACTGGGCGCGGCGCCGTTCGTCGAATCCGAGGCCATGCTGATCGGCCAGCGCTCGGCCGGCGTGCGGGTGCGCGGCATCGACCCGGCGCAGGAGCCGAAGGTTGTCGACATCGGCCAGCACATGATCGAAGGCTCGCTCGACGACCTGCGTTCCGGCGACTGGAACATCGTGCTGGGCCGCGATCTGGCGATGCAGCTCGGGGTGGGGGTGGGCGACCGCGTGACCATGGCGGTGCAGGAGTTGCGCGCCACGCCGATGGGCGGCATCCCGCGCATGCGCAGCTTCCACGTCACCGGCACGTTCCAGCTCGGCATGGAGCAGTTCGATTCCGGCCTGGCCCTGGTCAACATGCGCGATGCCGAGAAACTCAATGATCTCACTGGTCCGACCGGCATCCGGCTGCGCCTGGACGATCTGTTCAGCGCGCGCCCGGTGGCGCGCGAACTGGCCAGTCAGTTGGGGCAGTACTACGGCGTGCGCACCTGGATGGACGAGAACGCCAACCTGTTCCATGCGCTGTCGATGGAAAAGCTGGTGATGTTCATCATCCTGTCGCTGATCGTGCTGGTGGCGGTGATCAACCTGATCTCGATGCTGATGATGCTGGTCACCGACAAGCAGGCGGACATCGCGATCCTGCGCACGCTCGGCGCCACGCCCCGCAGCATCATGGGCACCTTCATGGTGCAGGGGTTGCTGGTGGGCTTCGTCGGCATCGGCTTCGGCGTGGGCTTCGGCGCGCTGCTGTCGTGGAAACTGCCGGGCATCGTCAAGTGGATCGAGCACACCTTCCACGTCACCTTCCTGTCGCCGGACGTCTATTACATCAGCGAGGTGCCGAGCCGGCTGGACTGGCAGGACGTGGGCTGGACCGCGCTGCTGACCTTCGTGTTCGCGCTGCTCGCCACCCTCTATCCCGCCTGGCGCGCCTCGCGCACGCAGCCGGCGCAGGCCTTGCGTTATGAGTGAGAAATCCATGTCTCCCACCCGCGAAAACGTGCTGCGCGCCAGCCATGTGGCCAAGACCTACGCCGAAGGCGGCCTGCGCACCGACGTGCTGAGCGACGTCAGTTTCACCCTGAAACGCGGCGAGACGATGGCGATCGTCGGCGCCTCCGGCTCCGGCAAGAGCACCCTGCTGCACATCATCGGCGGATTGGACACGCTGACCGCCGGCGAAGTGGAGGTGGATGGCCGCGTACTGTCGAAGCTCTCCGACGCCGAGCGCGGCCGCGTGCGCAACCGGTCGCTCGGCTTCATCTACCAGTTCCACCACCTGCTGCCCGAGTTCACCGCGCTGGAGAACGTGTGCATGCCGTTGCTGATCCGCGGCACCGCGATCGCCGAGGCGCAGCGGCAGGCGGTCGGCTTGCTGGAGCGGGTCGGCCTGGGCGCGCGCACCCACCACAAGCCATCGGAACTCTCCGGTGGCGAGCGCCAGCGCTGTGCGGTGGCGCGTGCGCTGGTGACGCGGCCGGCCTGCGTGCTCGGCGACGAGCCCACCGGCAACCTCGACGAGGCGAACGCGGCGCAGGTCTACGAGCTGATGCTGGAACTCAACCGCGAAATCGGCACCAGCTTCATCCTGGTCACGCATGACCCGCACCTGGCCGCGAAGATGGATCGCACCCTGGTGCTGCACAACGGCGTGCTGCGGGAAGGTCCGGGCGCCTGACGTCAACGGCAGGAGCGCACCCCGGCGCACGCCTACAGCACTTTCAGCATCAGCGTCGCCGCTTGCACGCTAGGCTCGACGGTCTCCAGGACGGAACGGGCGATGCGGCATGGCGCGACACGGGGCGATCACGGTGGCGCTGGCCTTGCTGGCAGGCGTGTTGCTGGTGCAGGCGTGGCCGCGCCTGCCGTCGGTGTGGATCTGCCTGCCGCTCATCGTGCTGGCGTTGGCCTGGGCGTGGCGTTGTCCGCGCTCGCGCTGGCTGTGCGCCCTGCCTCTGGGTGTCGCCTGGGCGCTGTGGTGCGGCACGCAGGCGATGCAGGCCCGGCTGCCGCGCGCGCTGGAAGGCCGCGACGTGCTCGTCGTCGGCAGTCTCGACGGATTGCCGCTGGCGCGTACCGATGCCAGCCGCTTCACCCTGCGGGTCGAAAGCGCCCAACTGGACGGCCGGCCGCTGGCCTTGCGCGGCCTGCTCACCGTGTCGTGGTACGAGGGCGCGCCGCCGCTAGCGCCGTGCACGCGTTGGCGCCTGCTGCTGCGCCTGAAGCGCCCGCGCGCGCTGCTCGACCCCGGCAGCACCGACAGCGAGCGCTCGGCGCTGGAGCGCGGCATCGTCGCCACCGGCTACGTGCGCGAGGATGAAGGCAATCGCCGCCTCCCGGGTCCGCGCTGGTGCGTGGACGGCACGCGCGCGGCGATCGCCCGCGGCATCGCCGCGCGCGTGCATGACCCGCACGATGCCGCGCTGTTGCGCGCCTTCGCGGTCGGCGACACGCGTGGCCTCGGCCAGCAGGACTGGGCGGTGGCACGGGCGAACGGCGTCTCGCACCTGATCGCGATCTCCGGCTTTCACGTCGGCGTGGCGGCGGTGTTCGGCGTGTGGCTGGCCTGGCTGGTCTACGCGTGGTGGCCGCCAGCGGCGCTGCGTCTGCCGCGGCCGCAGGCGCAGGCTGCCGCGGCGCTGCTGTTCGCCGTGGTCTACAGCGCGCTGGCCGGCTTCGGCCTGCCTACCGTGCGCACGCTGTTGATGATCGCGGTGGTGGCGCTGGCGCGTTGCAGCCGGCGCGGCAGCAGCGGGGCGCAATCGCTGGCGCTGGCGATGATCGCGATCCTGCTGGCCGATCCGTTGGCGGTGCTGGCGCCGGGGTTCTGGTTGTCCTTCGTCGGCGTGGCGTTCCTGATTCTCTGCCTGCAGGCGCAAGGCCGCGGTTGGCGTGCCTTCCTGCACGAACTCTCCGCCGGCCAGTTGCTGATGACCGTGGCGCTGCTGCCGCTGACCCTGTGGTTCTTCGGCCAGGCGTCGCTGGTCGGTGCGCTGTCCAACCTGGTCGCGGTGCCGGTGGTGAGTTTCGTGATCGTGCCGTGCGCGCTGTTCGGGATGCTGCTGTTGCTGCTGTGCCCGCCGCTGGCCGCGCCGGTGCTGTGGCTGGCCGCGCGGATCGTCCACGCGCAATGGTGGCTGTTCGAGCGCATGGCCACCTGGCCGGGGGCGCACTGGTATCTGCCGGCGGTGCAGCTCCACGCGCTGCTGCTGGCGGTGGTCGGTGCGCTGTGGATGTTCATGCCGCGCGGGGTGCCGCTGCGCTGGCTCGGGGCGGTGCTGTTCCTGCCGCTGCTGTTGCCGCCGCGCAGTACGCCGGCCGACGGAGCGTTCCGGTTGTGGGTGCTCGACGTGGGGCAGGGGCTGGCGGTGCTGGTGCGCACGCACGATCACCTGCTGGTCTATGACACCGGTGCGCGCTATCCCTCCGGTTTCGACCTCGGCGAGGCCGTGGTGTTGCCGTCCATCCATGCGCTGGGCCTGTCGCGCGTGGATATGTTGATGATCAGCCATGGCGACAATGATCACGCCGGTGGCGCGCAGACGGTTGCAGAGGCGTTTCCGCAGGCACGCCGGCTGGCCGGCGAACCCGCCCGCATGCGCGTGCCCATGCAGCAATGCGCGGCCGGACAGGCGTGGCAGTGGGATGGCGTGCGCTTCCGCGTGCTGAGCCCGGCGCCCGGCGGCGGCGACCGCGACAACGACAGCTCCTGCGTGCTGCTGGTGGAGGGACGCGGCGGGCGGGTGCTGCTGCCCGGCGACATCAGTTCGAAGGCGGAACCGGCGGTGGCCGCGGCGGTGGGGACGGGCCCGCCGCCGGTGCTGGTAGTGCCGCATCATGGCAGCAAGACTTCCTCCGGTGCGGCCTTCATCGCGGCGTTGAGGCCGTCGCTGGCGCTGGTTTCCGCCGGTTGGCGCAATCGCTTCGGGCACCCGCGTGCGGAGGTCCTGGCGCGCTATGCCGAGGCGGGCGTGCCGTTGTTCAACACCGCCGTGGAGGGGGCCGTGGAGGTGGAGTTTCCCGCCGACGGGACGCCGCGACGGCAGCCGGGCTGGCGCCGGCAGCAGCCCCGCTACTGGCGCGAGTAGCATGGTGCGACGCCGGGATTGCCACGCCTGCCGCAGTACGCGCGAACGACGCTGCTATCATGCGCGCTTCCCCGGAGCGTGGTGCGGCGAGGACTGAAGGTGCTTGATATCCTGATGGCGGGCGGCTGGGCGATGGTGCCCATCCTGATCTGTTCGGCGGTCGCCCTGGCGATCGTGCTGGAGCGTTGCTGGACGCTGCGCCGCAGCTCGGTGCTGCCGCCCGGGCTGGGCGACGAGGTACGCCAGTGGGCGCGCTCGGGCCAGCTCGATCCCGGTCATCTGGAAGCCCTTGCCAACGGCTCGCCGCTGGGCGAGCTGCTGGCAGCCGCGCTCGCGGTGCGGCGGCAGCCGCGCGAGATCATCAAGGAGCGCATCGAGGACACCGGTCGCCACGTGGTGCACCGGATGGAGCGCTATCTCAACACGCTGGGCACGATCGCCCTGATCGGCCCGCTGCTGGGCCTGTTCGGCACCGTGATCGGCCTGATCCGCATGTTCATGGAGGTGATGGGCGGCGGCATCGGCGATCCCGCGCGGATGGCCGGCGGCATCGGCGAGGCGCTGATCTGCACCGCGTCCGGCCTGACCGTGGCGATCCCCGCCTACGTGCTGCACCGCTACTTCCGCTCGCGCGTGGCCGGTTACTGCGTGCTGATGGAAAAGCAGGCCACCGCCTTGCTGGACGACCTGACCCTGGCCGCGCCGGCACCCGCGCGTACCCGTCGCGCGGCGGCACCCGTCGCGCCGAGCGCGGGCTGAGGCACCGACGATGCGCATCGGCAACGACCGCCGCGGAGACGATTTCGAGATCAACGTGATTCCGTTGATCGACGTGCTGCTGACCCTGCTGATGTTCTTCGTGCTCACCAGCACCTTCGTGCAGCATTCGCGGCTGAAGGTGACGCTGCCGCAGGCGAGCGTGCAGGAGCGCGACATGAACGCGCCGGCGCTGACCATCATGATCGACCGCGATGGCCGCTTCTTCGTCGGCAGCGACGAGGTGATGGGCGAGGGCATCGAGGCGCTCAAGCAGAGCCTCGCGCGCCATGCCGGCGACAGCCGCGACCAGGCGGTGACGATTCGTGCCGATGCCATGACGCCCAACCAGAACGTGGTGACCGCGATGGATGCACTGGGCCAGCTTGGCTTCACCCGCCTGTCGATCGCCACGACACCGAGCAAACCGGGCGCCGCGCAATGAACGCGGACCAGGCGACCGCGGCAGACGCGGGCAGCTGGCCGACCTACAAACGCCTGCTCGGCTACACGCGACGCTACTGGGCGATCGGCCTGGTGGCCTTCGTCGGCATGCTGGCCGACGGCGGCGGGTTGGCGCTGTTCACCGGGCTGATCAAGCCGATGATCGACAACCTGTTCGCGCAGAAAGACCCGTACCTGATCTTCTGGATGCCGATCTGGATCATCGCGATCTTCCTGGTGCGCTCGCTGGGCACCTTCGTCAGCGATTACGGCATCTCCTACATCGGCCGGCACGTGGTGCAGGCGCTGCAGCTGGAGGTGTTCGCCGCGTACCTGAAGCTGCCGGCGCCGTATTTCGGCAGCGAGCCGTCGGGCCAGCAGATCTCGCGCATCACCTACACCAGCGAACAGGTCGCCGCGGCGTCCAGCAGTGCGGCGAAGATCGCCATCACCGACGGCTTCACCGTGATCGCGATGCTGTTCGTGATGCTCTATTACAGCCCCTACCTGACGCTTTCGCTGCTGGTGATGGTGCCGGCGATCGCGCTGGTGGCCACGGTGGTGGCGCGCCGCTACCGGCAGATCAGCCGGCGCATCCAGGGCAGCATGGGTTCGGTCACCGGCACGGTGGAGGAATCCGTGGGCGCGCATCGCGAGGTGCGCGTGTACGGCGGCCAGGCGCATGAGGCCGAGCGTTTCGACCAGATCACCCGGCATACGCGGCGGCTCAACCTGAAGATCGCCGCCACCAACGCGGCGTCGAGTTCCACCGTGCAACTGGTGGCGGCCAGCGCGCTGGCGGCACTGGTGTTTCTCGGCACGCGGCCGCAGGTATTGGTCAACATGACGCCCGGCGTGTTCTTCGCCGTGCTCACCGCGATGGGCACCATGCTGCCGTCACTGAAGCGCCTCACCAACGTGCAGGCGAACATCCAGCGCGGACTGTCGGCGGCCGAGGACATCTTCGACGTGATCGACCTGCCGCCGGAGCGCGATGCCGGCACGCTGGAGCTCGAGCGCAGCCGCGGCGAGCTGCATTTCGTCGACGTCGGCCTGACGTATCCGCGCAGCCATGTTCCCGCCCTGCAGGAAGTCAATCTCGATTGCGCGCCCGGCACGGTCACCGCCCTGGTCGGACGCTCGGGCAGCGGCAAGAGCAGCCTGGTCAGCCTGCTGCCGCGCTTCAACGTGCCCGGCGCCGGGCGCATCGTGCTCGATGGCGAGGATTGCCGCAGCTACACGCTGGCTTCGCTGCGCAGGCAGATTGCCTGGGTCGGCCAGAGCGTGGTGCTGTTCAACGACACCGTGGCCAACAACATCGCCTACGGCGAACTGGCCGGCGCCAGCGAGGCGGAAATCGTCGCCGCGGCCGAGGCGGCCAATGCGATGGAGTTCATCTCGCGCATGCCGCTCGGCATCCACACGCCGATCGGGCAGAGCGGCAACCTGCTCTCCGGCGGCCAGCGCCAGCGCATCGCGATCGCCCGGGCGATCCTCAAGAACGCGCCGATCCTGGTGCTGGACGAGGCCACCAGCGCACTGGATACCGAGTCCGAACGGCTGATCCAGCAGGCGCTGACACGGCTGATGAAGGATCGCACCACGCTGGTGATCGCCCATCGCCTGTCCACCGTGGAAGGCGCCGACCAGATCGCGGTGATGGATCAGGGCCGCATCGTCGAGCGCGGCACCCACGCCGAACTGCTCGCGCTGAAAGGGCAGTACGCCGCGCTGCACCGCATGCAGTTCCACGACGCCGCGGCCGTAACGGCCGGCGGCTGAGACGCCCGTCATGGCGCTGCCCGACACGCTCGCATCGGCCTGGTACGGCGGCGGTCGCGCGCCGTGGTGGACGTGGCCGCTGGCTGCACTCTACGGCGGCGTGATCCGGCTTCGTCGCGCGTTGTACCGCATCGGCTGGCTGCGCCGCGAGCGCCTGCCGGTGCCGGTGGTGGTCATCGGCAACCTCACCGCCGGCGGCACCGGCAAGACGCCGCTGACGATCGCGGTGGCCGCCAGCCTGCGCGAGCACGGTTTCCGGCCCGGCGTCGTGAGTCGCGGTCACGGCGGCACGCAACGCGAGCCGCTGCTGCTCGGCGGCTCGCCGGACCCGCGACAGGTCGGCGACGAACCCTGTCTGATCCGCGCCAGCGGCGTGCCGGTCGCGGTCGGGCGCGATCGTCCCGCGGCGGCAAGGCTGCTGCTCGACGCCGGCTGCGACGTGGTGGTGGCCGATGACGGCCTGCAGCATTACGCGCTGGCGCGCGACGTGGAGATCTGCGTGATCGACGGCGTCCGTCGCTTCGGCAACGGCAAGCTGCTGCCGCTCGGCCCGCTGCGCGAGCCGCTGGGCCGGCTGCGCAGCGTGGACCTGCGCGTATGCAACGGCGGCACCGCCGAGGCCGGCGAATATCCGATGCAGTTGCGCGGCGACGAGGCGGTGGCGCTGGAAGGCGGCGAGCGTCGCCCGCTGGCCAGCTTCGCCACCGGGCCGGCACATGCGGTGGCGGCCATCGGCAACCCGCAGCGATTCTTCGACAGCCTGCGCGCCGCCGGCATCGAGGTGATCGGGCACGCCTTTGCCGACCACCATGCGTTCAGCGCGGACGAGCTGGATTTCGCGGACGACCTGCCGCTGTTGATGACCGACAAGGATGCGGTCAAGTGCCGGTCGTTCGCGCGGCCGCACTGGTGGCGCGTGCCGGTGCGGGCGGAATTGCCGCCGGCCTTCCATGCCGCCTTGCGCGAACGCCTTGCGCGGTGGTGATCCGAAGAGTCCTGGCGCGGCGACTCCCTACGGCTGGGTGCCCGCCGCGCGCTGCGCAGGCTTGCGCCGCGATACTGCCTCGCCGGCCACGTAGACCCGCCGCGCCAGGTTGCCGCCGATCCAGTAGCACAGTTCCGCCGGCTGGCGCGCATTCCAGATCACCACGTCGGCGCGCTGGCCAGCCGCCAGCGTGCCGCGATCGGACAGACCCAGCGCGCGCGCGGCGTTGACGGTCACGCCGCGCAGCGCTTCTTCCGGGGTCAGCCGGAACAGCGTGCAGGCCATGCCCGCCGCCATGCGCAGCGACAGCAGCGGCGAGGTGCCGGGGTTGCAATCGGTGGCCACCGCCAGCGGCACGCGTTGTTCGCGCAGCAGGTCGATCGGCGGCAAGCGGGTTTCGCGCAACGCGTAGAACGCCCCCGGCAGCAGCACCGCGACGGTGCCCGCGGCGGCCATGGCGCGCACGCCTGCCTCGCCCAGATGCTCCAGGTGATCGGCCGACAGCCCGCCGAACTCGGCCACCAGGGCGGCGCCGTGCTGGTCGGACAACTGCTCGGCGTGCAGCTTCACCGGCAAGTCGAGTTCGCGTGCCCGCTCGAACAGACGACGAACTTCCGCGACGCTGAAGCCGATGCTCTCGCAGAAGCCGTCGACCGCATCGACCAGGCCTTCGCGCGCCAGCGCCGGCAGCATCTCGTCGCAGACCAGCGTCAGGTAGTCGGCCCGGCGATCCTTGAACTCCGCCGGCAGTGCGTGCAGGCCAAGGAAACTGGTGCGTACGCTGATGCCCAGCTCGCGGCCGAGCCGGCGCGCCACGCGCAGCATGCGGCGTTCGCTGTCCAGTTCCAGGCCGTAGCCGGATTTGATCTCCAGCGTGGTCACGCCGTCGGCCAGCAGCGCGCGGGCGCGCGGCAGCGCCTGCGCGTAGAGAAACTCTTCGCTGGCCGCACGGGTGGCCTTGACGGTGGAGGCGATGCCGCCGCCGGCGCGGGCGATCTCCTCGTAGCTGGCGCCATTCAGGCGCAGGTCGAACTCGTCGGCGCGGTCGCCCCCGAACACCAGATGGGTGTGGCAATCGATCAGCCCGGGGGTGACCAGGGCGCCGTCCAGCGATTCCACTTCGTCGGCCAGCGCCACCGGCGCGTCCGGCAGTTCGTTCATCCGCCCCAGCCAGGCAATGCGCCCGTGCTGCATGGCGATGGCCGCGTGCTCGACCAAGCCATACGGCGTTTCGCCGGCGAACGTCGCCAGGGTGGCGTTCAACAGCAGGCGGTCCCAGCGTGGTTGGGTCATCGGTATCGCTCCGTCATGGTTTGCCGGGATGCTGCGGTTGGCCGGACTCGGCGGAGTCGGGGTAGGCCGTGGTCTCGGCGGCTGCGGGCAACGGTCTGGCGGGCTGGTGGTGGGCCCGCTCGGCCTGCTGCTGTCGCTCGGCGTCGCGCACCATGCGTTCGGCGAAGTCCCGATATACCGGGGTCGGGCAGAACAGCGACGCGGCCGCGCGAGCAAGCAGACAGGCTGCCATGATCGGAATCACCATGTCCTGGTTGTCGGTCAGCTCCATCGCGATCACCGCCGAGGTCAGCGGCGAACCGGTGACGCCGGCGAGGTAGGCGCTCATGCCCAGCAGCACCACCGCACCGGCGGGCGCGCCCGGCAGCAGATGCGCGATGTTCTGGCCCAGGCCGGCGCCTACCGCCAGCGCCGGCGAAAAGATGCCACCGGGGATACCGGCCCAGTACGAGACCACATTGGCCAGCAGCTTGGCGATGCCGAAGTCCTGGCCCGGCATGGCGGCCGTGCCCTGCACGATCGCGCGGGCCTGGTCGTAGCCGGTGCCGTAGATGCTGTTGTGCGTACACACGCCGAGCACCGCCAGTGCCAGGCCGCAGCCGGCGGCGAACAACACCGGCCAGCGCGCGCGAAGGCGACCGACCTGCGCCAGCGGGCCGCGTCGACTGAGCAGGATCAGGCGCGCAAACAGGCCGCCGAGCAGGCCGCAACCGACCCCGGTCAACAGCACGGCCAACCAGGCGCTGCCCAGCGGCAGGCTGGCGTCCACTTCGCCGAAGTATGAGTAGTTGCCCATGACGCCCAGCGACACCACGCCGCCGATGATCACCGCGGTCAGCAGCAGGCCGCTGAAGCGGTGCTCGAACGTCCCGGCCAGCTCCTCGATTGCGAATACCACGCCGGCCAACGGCGTGTTGAACGCCGCCGCGATGCCGGCTGCGCCGCCGGCGAGGATGAAGCGCGATGCAGCCTTGGGGTCGCTGAAGCCGAAACGCCTGCCGATGGAGTAGAACAGCGCTGCGCCGACATGCACGGTCGGGCCTTCGCGCCCGATCGAGGCGCCCACCGCCAGCGACGCCAGGGTCAGCACCATCTTGCCGGCGGCGACCGGCAGCGACAGCATGCGCGTGCGAAAGCCGCCGTCCTCGATGTGCAGCGAGGCGATCACCTGCGGAATGCCGCTGCCGCGGGTCGCGCGCAGGCGCCCCTCCGTTGCCTGAGCGAGCAGCCCGAACACCAGCGGAGTGAGGATGAGCGGTATCCAGATGCCGTGATCCAGGATGCGCAGGAACAACTGGTAGGACCAGACGCTGGCCTTGGCGAACAGGATCGCGGCCAGCGCCACCAGCACGGCGCCCGCCCACAACACCAACCGGCGTTTCCAGTGGTGCGGCGCAAAGAACTCATGCCCGAGCAGCGCCTGCAGGCGGGGATTGGAGGATGCTGGAGCGGACTTGGGCGGTTCTGGCATGGCGCGATTATCGCAGACGGCCGCGGCAGGATTGATGCCGCCAGCCCTGGCCGTCCGATACCGGTGCGAACGCTGTCGCACCGCGAGTCGCCATCAGCGTGGCCGCCAGCGGGTTTCGTAGAGATCGAAACGGCGGTCCTTGAGGTTGGTCACCGCGCCGGCGTTGCGCGCGCGGGCCAGGGTTGCCAGGTGCAGGTCGGCGAACAGCACGGTCTCGATGTTCGGCGTGGAGTCGGCGGCGATGCCGTCGCGGGCGAAGCCGAAGTCGCTGGGCGTGAGGATGCAGCTTTGCCCGTACTGGATGTCGAAGTTGTTGACCCCGGGCAGGTTGCCCACGTTGCCGGACAGCACCACGTAGCACTGGTTCTCGATCGCCCGCGCCTGCGCGCAGTAGCGCACGCGAAGGTAGCCCTCGCGCACGTCGGTGCAGAACGGCACGAACAGGATCAGCGCACCCTGGTCGACGAGGTGGCGCGCCACCTCGGGAAACTCCGAGTCGTAGCAGATCATCACCCCGATCGGGCCGCAGTCGGTGAGCACGGTGGCCGCGCTGTCGCCGCCGGCGATGTTCCACACGTTGCGCTCGCTGGGCGTGGGGTGCAGCTTCTCGCGCTCGTGCAGCGAGCCGTCGCGCAGGCACACGTAGCAGACGTTGTGGATGTCGCCGTTGGCCTGCTCGGTCGGGTGCGTGCCGGCGATGATGTTGATGTTGTAATGGACGGCCAGACGGCTGAACAGCTCCTTCACCTGCGGCGTGTACTGGCTGAGCTTGCGGATCGAGTCGACCGGGGACAGCTCGGTGTTCTCGATCGACAGCAGCTGCAGCGTGATCAGTTCGGGGAAGGTGACGAAGTCGGCGTTGTAGTCGGCGGCGATGTCGGTGAAATACTCGACCTGGGTGGCGAACTCCTCGAACGAGGCGATGCGCCGCTGCTGGTACTGCACTGACGCCACCCGCACCGCGTCGGGCAGGCGCTGCGGCGAGGGGATCGAGGGCGTGTCGGGCTGGTCGAGCAGTTGCGGGTTGCGCCAGACCAGGTGCACGGCGTAGCCCAGCGACTCGTGGTCGGAGGGCACGTAGCCGCGCAGCAGGCCGATCACCTCGAAATCGTTGGACAGCTGGAAGCTCAGCGTGAGGTCGCGCCGCCGGCCTTCGGTCACCGCCTGCACGTAGGACTCGGCACTGCCGTAGCGCGCGATGTTCTTCGCCAGCCCCGGAATGCGCCCGCCGAACACGATGCCGCGCAGCTTGAGATTCATGCACAACCGCTTGCGCGCGCGATACAGCCGCTGGCCGATGCGCATGCCGCGGTAGTCGGGGTGCACCACGACTTCCATGCCGTACAGCCAGTTGCCGTCCGGCTTGTGGCGCGAGGCCATGCCGCCGCCGGTGATCTCCATCCAGGTGTGCGGCGCCAGCGCGGTGGCTTCGTCGATGCGGAAGGTGGCGCAGTAGCCGACGATGCGATCGTCGTACTCGACCACGAACTGGCCTTCCGGGAAGTGCGTCTGCTGTGAGCGCAGCATCTCGGCCGAATGGCCCCATTCCGGGCCGTAGACCCGCCCGGTGAGTTCCACCAACTGCGGCACGTCGACCGGCCGCGCCTGGCGCAACAACAACCGCGGGGTGTTTTCACTGGATTTGCCTGCCATGCGGGCCATTATGCATGGGCGTGTCGAGGCTCGGGTGAAGGCGCGGCGGAGGCACGGTTACACTGGCGACCATCGCAACGGAGACCATCGATGAACGAAACCAGCCGCAGCACCAGCTACCGGGCCGGACGGTTGTGGCGAGACGGCGAATGGCAGCGCGATGCCAGCTTCGCGGTGGACGCCGGTGGTGCGCTGGTCGACGCGAGCGACGGCATCGAGACGATCGGCCAGTGGGTGTTGCCCGGCATGCCGAACCTCCATTCCCATGCGTTCCAGCGCGCGATGGCAGGCCTGGCCGAACGCCGGGGAAGGGCGGACGACAGCTTCTGGAGCTGGCGCGAGGCGATGTACGGCTTTGCCGCGGTGATCGACCCGGAGTCGCTGCAGGCGATCGCCGCGCAGCTCTACGTCGAGATGCTCAAGGCCGGCTACACCCGCGTGTGCGAATTCCACTACCTGCACCACCGGCCCGACGGCACGCCGTACGCGCAGGCCGAGGCCATGTCGCTGGCGCTGGTCGAGGCCGCGCGCGAGGCCGGCATCGGCCTGACCCTGCTGCCGGTGCTGTACATGAGCGGCGGTTTCGACGGCCGCGCGCTGGGCGAACGGCAGCGGCGCTTCGGACACGACGTGGATGGCTACCTGCGCTTGCTCGACACGCTGCAGGCGCACGCCGATCGCGACCTGCGCGTCGGCACTGCGCTGCATTCGCTTCGCGCCGTGCCGGAGGCGGCGTTGCGCGAAGTGCTTGCCGACTCGCGGGTGCGTCGCGGGCCGATCCACATCCACATCGCCGAGCAGATCGGCGAGGTGCAGGATTGCCTGGCCATCCGCGGCGCCCGCCCGGTCGAGTGGCTGTTCGACCACGCCGAGGTCGATGCCCGCTGGTGCCTGGTACACGCCACGCACCTGACCGAGGCGGAGACCGCACGGATCGCCGCCAGCGGCGCGGTGGCCGGGTTGTGTCCGACCACCGAGGCGAATCTCGGCGACGGCCTGTTTCCGCTGGCGGCCTACCTCGATGCCGGGGGCACGTTCGGCATCGGCTCGGATTCGCACATTTCCATTTCGCCGGTGGAAGAACTGCGCTGGCTCGAATACGGCCAGCGACTGCTCACCCGTCGCCGCAACATCGCCGCCCGCCAGCCCGGGGCCAGCGTGGGCGAGACGCTGTGGCGCGGCGCTCTGGCCGGCGGCGCGCGCGCCAGCGGCCTGCCGGGCGGCGAGTTGCATGCCGGCGCGCCCGCCGACCTGATCGTGCTGGACGAAAACTCGCCGCTGCTCGCCGCGCGCGATGAGACCTCCGTGCTCGACAGCTGGCTGTTCGCCGGCAACACGCCGCTGGCGCGCGACGTGATGCGGGGCGGTCGCTGGGTGGTGCGCGATTTCCGCCACCATGACGAGGAACGCATTGCAGCGCGGTATCGCACCGCCGTGCAGCGGATCGCCGCCGGCTGAGTCGACGGCGGCCGGCTGAACGGTTGCCATCGTGCGCCACACCCTTGTCATCGCCCGCGCGCGAATGCCGTTGATGGGGGCACTTCCCTCATCTGGAGCGTGCCATGCGTCGATTCCTGCATCGTGTTTCCGCCGCCGCGTTGCTGTTGCTGTTTGGCGCGACGCTGGCCGGCTGCGTGGTGGTGCCCGCGCGCGGGCGCGCGTGGGTGCCGGGCCACTGGGCGGCACCGCATGTCTGGGTGGGCGGGCACTGGCGTTATCGCTGAGCATGCCAGCCGGCGGCGTGACCATCGGCAGGGGTGACGGCGCCGGCGCGGGAGTATGTTGCCCGCTCGCATGCGGCATGCCGCCGCAGTCGGGAACGCGCATGAATCAGGCACGCCGCTCGGCGGGCGCCGCCATCCTGCGGGGTGGCCTGGTGGCCGGCACCATCGACATCGGCGCGGCGTCGCTGATCAACATGGTCGACCCGCTGATCATCCTGCGCGCGATCGCCAGCGGCCTGCTCGGCCGTGCGGCGTTCGCCGGCGGGTTGCCGGTGTCGCTGCTGGGCCTGGTGCTGCAATGGGCGATGTCGTTGCTGATTGCGGCGATCTTCGTGCTGGCCGCGCAGCGCCTGGCGTGGATGGGCCGCCGCTGGATCACTGCGGGACTTGCCTACGGCGTGGTGGTCTTCGTGGTGATGGAGTTCGTGGTGGTGCCGCTGTCGGCCGCGAAGAATCCGCACTTCACGGTGCTGTCGCTGCTGGAGAACGTGCTGGCAATGCTGCTGTACGGCCTGATCATCGCGTTCTTCGCGCGGCGGGTGCGCTAAGCTTTCCGGTCTTTCCGGTTCGCGCGCAGCGCAGGCATTGGACGTGACGACAGCTTCGATGCCCGCGGCGGTGCCCTCATTCCCGGACGCCGCCGCGCGCTACATCCATCACGGCACGCCAGACTTCCGCCGCACCAATCTCGCCCTGTTCGCCGCCGGCTTCGCCACGTTCGGCCTGCTGTACTGCGTGCAGCCGCTGATGCCGGAGTTCAGCCGCCACTACGGGGTGAGCGAGGCGGGCGCGGCGCTGTCCTTGTCGCTGACCACCGGGGTGCTGGCGTTCGCGATGCTGTTTGCCGGCGCGCTGTCGGACGCGTGGGGACGCAAGTCGCTGATGGTCGCTTCGCTGCTCAGCTCCGCGGTGCTGGTGCTGGTGACTGCGATGATGCCGGACTGGTACGCACTGCTGGTGGTGCGCACGCTGCTGGGGCTGACCCTGAGCGGGCTGCCCGCGGTGGCGATGACCTACCTCAGCGAGGAGATGCACGTCGAGTCGATCGGGCTGGGCATGGGCCTGTACATCAGCGGCAGTGCCGTGGGCGGCATGGGCGGGCGGCTGATCACCGGCGTGCTGGCGGACTTCTTCGGCTGGCGCATCGGCGTGGCCGTGGTCGCGCTGATCGGCATCGTGGCCGCGCTGGTCTTCTGGCGCATGCTGCCTGCCTCGCGGCATTTCACGGCGCAGCCGCTGCGCTGGCGCACGGTCGCGGGTCGCTTCAACGGCATCTTCCACGACCGTGGCCTGCCGTGGCTGTTCATCGAGGGCTTCCTGCTGCTGGGCGCGTTCGTCACGGTCTACAACTACCTCGGCTACCGCCTGCTGGCGCCGCCGTACAACCTCAGCCAGGCGGTAGTTGGCCTGATCTTCGGCATCTATCTGGTGGGCACCTTCAGCTCGGCGTGGATGGGCCACCTGGCCGGCAAGCTGGGCCGGCGCAAGGTGCTGTGGACGGCGCTCGCGCTGATGCTGGCCGGAGTGGCGCTGACCGTGGCGCAACCGCTGTGGCTGGTGATGGCCGGCCTCGTGGCGGTGACGTTCGGTTTCTTCGGCGGCCACTCGATCGTCAGCAGCTGGGTCGGCCGCCGCGCCGGCGCGGCGAAGGCGCAGGCCGCGTCGGTGTACCTGTTCTGCTATTACATGGGCTCCAGCATCGCCGGTGCCAGCGGCGGCCTGTTCTACGCCGCGCACGGCTGGGCCGGGGTGGCGCTGTTCGTCGGCGCGCTGGTGCTGCTCGGACTGCTGGTCGCGCTGTGGCTGTTCCGGCTGCCGCCGCTGGTCAATGTGGCGACCGCGCCGACGCCGATGAGCAAGGGCGCGATGGGGTAGGGCGGGCACTGCCCGCCGATGTGCGGAGTCGAGAGCGGTGAGCGCCGATGTGCGGTGCACAGCGGCGGGCGGTGCCCGCCCTACGGGTGACGCGGAAGGTGGCGCGAGTCCGGGCTCATGGCGCGGCCGACTTCAGCATCCCGTTTACGGTGTCGTAATCGCCGTCGTTCGCGGCTGCTGGAAGCCCGAGCAGGTGGGTCATCAGCGGATACACGTCCACGTTCGGGAAGGCGGGGACTTTCGCGCCGACGCGAAACGCCGGGCCGTGCGCGATGAAGATCGCCTGCATGGCAGGCTCGGCGTTGTCGTAGCCGTGGTTGCCCAGGCTGGGCGGGTCCTTCTTCGCGGCCAGCTTGGCGCGGCTGGCGATGCGCCAGTGCACGTTGGCCAGGCAGATCAGCTGCGGCACCCGCGGATTGCTTCCGTAGTCGAAGCGCGCCGGTATGCGGCGCTTGTCCCAGCAGCGCATGTGTCGTTGCGGTCGTTCCAGCTTGCGTTCGATCGCCGCGAACCGGGCGCGGTCTTCCGCGCTGTCGGAGCGCGGATTGAAGCCGGCGACGATGCCCTCGCTCACCAGTTGCACCTGGTCCAGCGGCAGCAGGTCGTCCAGCAGCACGGTGTTGCCGGCCGGCACCGTGGCCATGCCGTGGTCGGACAGCACGATCAGGTTGATCCGCTGGAACAGCCCGCGCCGCTTCAGGCCCTGCAGCAGTCGGCCCAGCGCGGCATCCGTGGCGCGCAGCGCGGCGTCGACCTGCGGCGAGTCCGGGCCGTGCTCGTGGCCGGCGTGATCGACGGCATCGAAATACAAGGTGAGAAAACGAGGCCGCAAGGCGGGCGGCAAGTCGAGCCAGGCCAGCACCTGGTCGACCCGCGCATCGGCGCCGACACTGCCGTCGAACGGGTGCCAGTAGTCGGGATGGCGGCCGTGGATCGCCGCTTCCGAACCCGGCCAGAACATCGTCGCGGTGCGCATGCCGTGTTCGTCGGCGGTCACCCAGATCGGCGTGGCCTCGTCCCACCAGCGGCCGTCACTGACCGCCTTGCGGTTGCCCAGCGAGAACTTGCCCAGCTGCGGGTCGAACATGGTGTTGTCGACGACGCCGTGATGGTCCGGGCGCAGTCCGGTGACCAGGGTGTAGTGGTTCGGAAACGTCAGCGAGGGAAACGAGGGTTGCATCGAGGCAGCCTGCACGCCGTGCCTGGCCAGCTTCTCCAGGTTGGGGCTGAGGCCGCGATCGATGTAGTCGTGGCGATAGCCGTCGATCGAGATCAGCAGCAACGGTGAGGGTTCGCTTGTCGCGGCGCGGACGAGCGCGCGATCGGTGCCGGAAAGATGCGCGCAACCGGCGCACGCGGCGATGGCTGCGCAAAGCAGCAGGCGGAACACTGTGTTCATGCGGGTCGTTGCACACTCTGGCCAAACCAACGCCCATGGTCGCGCAGAGTCATGACGATTGCAGCCCACGCATCTCCAACCCGCATGCTCGCCTGTACGGCGATGCTGCTGGCGCTCGGCTCTTCCGCTGTCGCGGGCGCCGGGCAGGTCACGCCGCCGACACCGGTGCGCGCGTACGCGCCGGTGCAGGGCGACGCGTCCCGCCATGCCGTGCGCCAGCAGCAGCTGCGCGATCAGGTGCGCCAGAGCGAACTGCAGCAGCAACTGCAACAGAACGTGTCCGACAACGCGAAGCGTCCGGGCGCGAAGAACAAGCTGCTGCAACGCCAGCTCGAGCAGGCCGACCAGGCGCGGCACGAGCGCGACCGCGCTGCGCTCAGGGACCTGCTCGACCGGCAGCAGGCCTACTCCGTGCTGCCGCGGGTGATCCCGCCGGATGCGCCGGCGCCGGCGCGCAGCGGCGGTTGATCAGCGCGCCGCGCGGCGCCCGTCGTCAGCGCCGAACAGGTCGCCGTGCGCGATGCGGCGTTCCCACCCCAGCAGGAATCGCTTCGCCGGCAGGCCGCCGCCGAAGCCGGTGAGGCTGCCGTTGCTGCCGATCACGCGATGGCAGGGCACCACGATCGGCAGCGGGTTGCGCCCGTTCGCCGCGCCGACCGCGCGCATCGCCTGCGGCTGGCCGATACGGCGCGCCAGCTCGCCGTAGCTGATGGTCTCGGCGTAGGGGATGCGCGCCAGTTCCTCCCACACCGTCAGCTGGAACGCCGTGCCTTGCGGATGCAGCGGCAGGTCGAACCCGGTTCGCGTGCCCGCGAAGTATTCCTCCAGTTGCTCGCGCGCGAATGCGAGCGCCGACGACGAGCGCACCCAGTGCGGCGAAACCGGCCGCGGGTGCCGCTCGGTCTCGAAGCGGATCTCGCGCAGCCCCTGCGCGTCGGCCAGCAACAGCAGGCGGCCGACCGGGCTCGGCATCCCGTCGACGTGGATCGTTTCGGCGTTCATGGTTTGCTCCGTTGGGCGGTCGCGGCGTCGCCGACGCTGCGCCACAAATGCATCACCGCGTAGGCGCGCCACGGTCGCCATGCCTCGGCCAGCGCGGCGAGCGCCTTCGTGCCCAGTTCGGCGCCGTCGCCGGCCGCCGCTCGGCGCAGGATCAGGTCGGCGGCGGGGAATGCATCGGGGTGGCTCAGCGCGCGCATCGCCATGTAATGCGCAGTCCATTCGCCGATGCCGGGCAGCGCCACCCAGCGCGCGACGAACTCCTGCAGCGGTTGCTCCACGCGAAAATCCACGCGGCCGTCGAGCAGCGCCTGCGCGATGCCGCGGATCGCGGCGGCGCGCGCGGTGGTGACGCCGAGTTCGCGCAGGTCCGCGTCGGCCAGTTGCGCCGGGGTCGGAAACAGCCGTTCCAGGCCGTCCGGCAGCGGCAGCGCGAGCACCGAGCCGTGGCGCTGCACGATGCGCGAGGCCAGCGTACGTGCGGCCGCCACGCTGACTTGCTGGCCGAGCACCGCGCGCACCGCGATCTCGAAACCGTCCCAGCTGCCCGGCAGGCGCTGGCCCGGGTGCTGGCGCAGCATCGGTTTCAGCACCGCGCTGGCGCCCAGCGTCGCCGCGATCACGCGCGGGTCCGCGTCGAGGTCGAACATCCGCCGCGCTCGCGTGACCAGCGGCAGCAGTTGCGCGGGCCGTGCGCCGTGCAGTTCGAGTTGCAGCGCGTGGTCACCGCCCGGCGCCGCGGACAGACGCAGCCAGCCGGCATCATCCGCGTCGCCGAAGACGCGCGCGTAGGCGTGCTCGTCCACCCGTTCCACGCCGGGCAGCGCGCGCGTGCGCAGGAATGCCAGCAAGGCCGGGAAGTCGTATGGCGGGCGATAACCCAGGCGCAGCACCAGCGTGGCGCCGGCCGCAGCGCGCGGTTGCCGGCGCAGCTCGCGCGGCGGCATCCGGTTCGCCGCCGCAAACGCGGCATTGAAACGGCGCAGGCTGCCGAAGCCCGACGCCAGCGCCACCTCGGTCACGGGCAGCGCAGTCTCGGTCAGCAGTTGCTTGGCGAACAGCAGGCGGCGAGTGGTGTGCACGTCGATCGGCGGTGCGCCCAGATGCGCCACGAACAGGCGGCGCAGTTGCCGCGCGCCGACGCCCACGCGCGTGGCCAGCTCCGCCAGCGGACGCTCGCTCAGCGCGCCGGCATCGATCAGTTTCAGCGCACGCGCCACCACGTGCTCGCCGCGATGCCAGCTTGCATTGCCCGGCGCCAGTTCCGGCCGGCAGCGCAGGCAGGGCCGGAACCCGGCCGCTTCCGCGGCCGCGGCGCTGGCGTAGTAGCGGATGTTTGCCGGTTTCGGCGGCGGCGCCGGGCAGACCGGGCGGCAATAGATCCGCGTGCTGGTGACGGCGGTGAAGAACAATCCGTCGAAGCGGGCGTCGCGGCTCAGCCGCGCCTGTTCGCAGACGGCCAGCGCGGGCAGGATGGCGGCGGGTGATTCGGACATGGGCGCAGGCTAGCACCGCGGCGGCCGCGGAACTGGCCGTTTTCGGACATCAATGCCGGATCGTCGGCAGCACCACCGCGGTGGGTCGCTGGCAGGCGCGCTGGCGGCTGCGGCGGAAGTCCCCCGCCTCCTTGTCGCTGGCGGGGCGGCCGCTGTCGCCACCATCGAACGCGACCCGCCACGAACCGTCCGGCGCGCGCCGCCATGTCGTCGAGAAATGTCCTATCGCGTAACGCGATGCCGCGTTCGCGCCCAGGTTCTCGAACAGGTACGGGCCGCTGGACGTCGCCAGCGTGCCGTCTGCGCTCGCGACCACGTGCTGCGGATACCAGTCCAGCCGCACGGCCTTGCCGGCAAGGATCGCCGCCCAGTGCCGCACGATTGCCTGCGGTCCGCGCACGGGCGTGTCCGCATTTGCGTCGAACACGCTGTCGTCGGCGAGGAACGCGGCGAATGCCGCGGCATCGTGCCGCTGCACGCTGCGGGCAAACGCCAGTTCGCGTTGCCATACCTCGCAGGCGGCGCGATCGGCCGCAGCCATCGCGGCGGACGCCGGCGCGCCGGGCAGGGCGGCAAGCAGCAGGATCAACCCCATCGAGCGTGACATCGGCGACTCCGGCGGTCGGGTTGCCGCGCAGCTTCCATCCGCCCCAGGCGTGGCGCCAGTGCCGGAACGCACGGGGCCATTGACGCAGCGCCGCGGGCATGGCCAGGTCAGCCTGGAGGCCTGCGCGAGCGTGGCGCTGCGCAAGCACACCGGCATCGACGCCGCCCGCAGCCCGCCCTCAGCCATGCCGACGGCCGCTCAGCGCCTGCGTTCGACGGGCACCCCGCGAAACGCGCGCTCCACGCCCTTCGCCCACCGGACGTTCAGGCGGAGGTGATGCCGAGCAGCCCGCCCACTGCGCCGAGCAGGGCGCGGCGATCGTAGGGCTTGGCCAGGAAGGTCGTGTTTTCGGGAAAACAGGTGAAGCTGTTGCGTGGATCCGCCGAGATCAGCATGACCTGGATGGACCGATGCCGTCGGGCGTGCAGCGCCAGTTCGATACCGTCGATGCCGCCGGGCATGTGGATGTCGCTCACCAGCAGGTCGATGGTGGAATCGTGCATCAGCATGTTCAACGCGCTGGTGCCGTTGCCGGCGGTCACGACGTGGTAGCCCTCGGCCTCCAGCACCATCGCGGTGGCGTCGCGGGCGCTGCGGTCATCCTCTGCCAGCAGGATGGTGTAGTTCTGCGCATGGGTCATGGCGATCTTCCGCAGACGGGGACCGACCATGATCTGTCCGGTGTAAAAGCCCGGTGAGGGTGGAATCTGTGTAGGCTGTAGCTCCCCGGGGGCGGCGACGCATGAACCGACTTGAGCGCTATCGACAGCTGGTCGGGTTCTTCCCCGATGGCATACATGAGCTCGACGTGTCCGGTCACATCGTCGGCATGAACGACAGCGGCCGCGCCGCGCTGTGCATTGCCGACCCGGTCAGCGCGATCGGGCAGCCGCTGGCCGCGTTCTGGCCCGAGGGAGCGCGTGCCGCGATCGATGCAGCGCTGGCGAGCGCGCGCGAGGGGCGCTCGGTCGAGTTCACCCAGGTGCTGCCGTCGGCCGACGGCGAAGATGGCTGGTGGGAGATCAGCGTGCATCCGTATCTGGATGCGCGACAGCGGGTGGACGGCATCGTCGTGATCAGCCATGACGTCACCGAGCCGGTGCAGGCAACGCTGGCCCTGGACACGGTGATCCACGGCCTGCACCGGCGGCTCAGCCTCAGCGAACTGGCCGGCGAAAGCGATGCCGCCCGCTATGAGGCGCTGGCCCGGCAGCTGGCGCGCGCACGGGTGTTCCAGCGGGAGGGAGCCGGCCGGGAGGCGTCGCTGAAGCTGCAACTGGGCCTGGCAAGCGCCGCCCAGGCGGTGGCCGAGCACGCCTCGCAGCAGGCGCAGAAAAACGAGGCGATTGGCCAACTGGTGGCGGGCCTCTCGCACGACTTCGCCAACATGCTGCAGATCGCCATGGTGGCGCTCAGCAGCATCGAGGACGATCCGGCCAACCTCGACGAGCGGCAGCGCCGCATGCTTGGCTACAGCATGGAGGGCGTACAGCACGCCGCGCTGCTCGCCAAGCGGCTTCTTGCGTTTGCCCGTGTGCACCGCTATGCGGCAGCGCCGGTGGAACTGACCGCGATCGTTCGCGACATCGAGGGTTTTGCCAGGCAGAGCCTGGGCGCCGGCATGGATTTCCAGGTTGGGCCCGTCGCTGACGAGCTGCCTACCCTGGGCGACTGCCATTCCATCGAACAGGCCTTCATCAACCTGTGCATCAATGCACGCGACGCATGTCGCGGGCAGGGCAGCATCCGGGTCGACCTGGGCGAGCTGATCGTGGGCGAGGCCGAGAGCAGCACGCTGCGCCAGGCGGGCGACTACGTCACATTGGCCGTCACCGACAATGGCAGCGGCATGGAGGAAGCCGTGCGCGAGCGCCTGTTCGAGCCGTACTTCACCACCAAGCCCGAAGGCGCCGGCACCGGCCTGGGCCTGGCCCAGGTGTACGGCGTGATGCGGCAGGCCGGTGGTTTTGTCGACGTGGAATCCGCGCCCGGCCAGGGCACCACGATGACCCTGGCGTTCCCGCGCCTGCGCCTGCCCGCAGCGGGCTGACCCGGCAGACCACCGCATTCGGGCCGTGTGGCCGCTGACCTATACTCGGCGGTCTGACTCACCGGAGCGCATCGCCATGAACGCACCCACCCGCATCGACACCACCCGCACCATCCGCGCGCCCCGCGGCAGCGAGCTTTCCTGCAAGAGCTGGCTCAGCGAGGCGCCGTTCCGCATGATCCAGAACAACCTCGACCCCGAGGTGGCGGAGAATCCGGCGGAGCTGGTGGTGTACGGCGGCATCGGCCGCGCCGCGCGCAACTGGGAGTGCTTCGACGCGATCTTGCGCAGCCTGCGCGAGTTGAACGACGACGAGACCCTGCTGGTGCAGTCCGGCAAGCCGGTTGGCGTGTTCCGCACGCATGCCGACGCGCCGCGCGTACTGATCGCGAACTCCAACCTGGTGCCGCACTGGGCCACCTGGGAGCACTTCAACGAGCTCGATAAAAAGGGCCTGATGATGTACGGCCAGATGACCGCCGGCTCGTGGATCTACATCGGCTCGCAGGGCATCATCCAGGGCACCTACGAAACCTTCGTCGAGATGGGTCGCCAGCATCACGGCGGCAACCTCAAGGGCAAGTGGCTGCTCACCGCCGGCCTCGGCGGCATGGGCGCGGCGCAGCCGCTGGCCGCCTCGCTGGCCGGCATGTGCAGCCTCAACATCGAATGCCAGCAGAGCCGCATCGACTTCCGTCTGAAGACCCGCTACGTCGACGAGCAGGCCAGCAGCCTCGACGACGCGCTGGCGCGCATCGCGAAGTACACGAAAGCCGGCGAGGCGAAATCCGTCGCGCTGCTCGGCAACGCCGCCGACATCCTGCCGGAACTCGTGAAGCGGGGCGTGCGCCCCGACGCCGTCACCGACCAGACCAGCGCGCACGACCCGGTCAACGGCTACCTGCCGCAGGGCTGGACACTGGAGCAGTGGTTCGAGCGCCGCAAGGCCGACCCGGTCGGCACCGCCCGCGCCGCCAAGCTGTCGATGAAGACCCACGTGGAGGCGATGCTCGCCTTCCACGCGCAGGGCATCCCCACCTTCGACTACGGCAACAACATCCGCCAGATGGCGCAGGACGTCGGCTGCGAGAACGCGTTCGCCTTCCCCGGCTTCGTGCCCGCCTATGTGCGCCCGCTGTTCTGCCGCGGCATCGGGCCGTTCCGCTGGGTGGCGCTTTCCGGCGACCCGGAAGACATCTACAAGACCGATCAGAAAGTGAAGGAGCTGATCCCCGACGACGAGCACCTGCACCACTGGCTGGACATGGCGAAAGAGCGCATCAGCTTCCAGGGGCTGCCGGCGCGCATCTGCTGGGTGGGGCTGGGGCTGCGCGACAAGCTCGGGCTGGCCTTCAACGAGATGGTGCGTAATGGAGAATTGAAGGCGCCGGTGGTGATCGGGCGCGACCACCTCGACTCCGGCAGCGTCGCCTCACCGAACCGCGAAACCGAAGCGATGAAGGACGGCAGCGACGCCGTCAGCGACTGGCCGCTGCTCAATGCGATGTTGAATGTGGCTGGTGGGGCGACGTGGGTTTCGTTGCATCATGGCGGTGGGGTGGGGATGGGGTATTCGCAGCACTCCGGCATCGTGATCGTGTGCGACGGTACGGCCGAGGCGGACAAGCGGATTGCGCGGGTGTTGTGGAACGATCCGGGCACCGGGGTGATGCGGCATGCGGATGCGGGGTATGAGATTGCGGTGGGGTGTGCGAGGGAGCAGGGGTTGAAGTTGCCGATGGTTTGATGGCTTACCAATAATAACCTTGAGGCAAAGATAATGGCATTAAAGACAACAAAGGAAAAAACTCTAGTAGTCAAGAACTTCTCGTGCATCGAGAAGGCTAGTTTTCAAATAAACGACTTGACATTGATCATCGGTCCTCAAGCTAGCGGAAAAAGCGTTCTTTGCAAATTATTTTATTTCTTTCATTCCATTCCAGATGAGCTTCCACGATGGGTGCAGGATGTGGGTAAAGGAGGGGATCTTAAGGAAAGGATTTTGGAGCGATTCTCCGAATGGTTTCCGCCGAGTAGTTGGGGAAGTCGCCAGTTTTCGATTATATATTCGACTGGTGAATTTTCACTCACGATCACTAAGTCACGAAGTCGGGATCCTAAAGCCAAGCTGGTTGGATCTAAGAGTTATGATGATTTGTTTAACAAGTTAGTTAGCGTCTATAAATCCAGCAGGGAAAGCAAGGCTGCCAGAGAGAGCGCTGAAGTTGATAGCGGCTGGAGACTCTACACCGTATTGGATAAAACGATCGATTCGTTGATGGGCGACGAGAAGCCACTTGGTCAGCTATTTATCCCTGCTGGGCGTTCCTTCTTTACGAGCGTTGGCAAGATCGTTGCCGCATTCGAGGCGGGCGGTATCCTGGATCCTGTTGTTTCACGATTTGGCAGGCTAGTCACACAGTTGCGCGAGCATGCATTTTTTGAGGGCGAGCCGAAAAATAAGAATTTATCTATTATTGAGGGATTGATAGGCGGTCATGTAATTCGAGAGCGCGGGCGGGAGTTCTTGTCAACACCCGACGGTAGAAACATTCCATTTTCGGCACTCTCGTCCGGTCAGCAAGAACTCCTCCCGTTATTTGATGGGCTTCGCTTCTCTCAGTTTTCTGAACAAAATAACCTTGTTTATATCGAGGAGCCTGAGGCACATCTATTTCCGAGTGCGCAGACTGACCTGGTAGGTATGTTTGCTCAGCTGATCAATAGCGGCAAGAAAAAGGTTGTATCCAGATCAAGAAATAAGACTCTTGCGAATCGCCAAATTGTTTTGACAACTCACAGCCCCTATGTCTTGGCAAAAATAAATAATTTGATCAAGGCCGGAGATCTTGGGTCGCGCGTGGTCGGTGAGAAGAAAAAGGCCATCGAGAAGATAGTTGACCCGTCTTGCTGGATTAGCCCGAGAAGTGTTTCGGCATACAAAATTGTTGATGGTAAGCTTTCCTCCATAATTGATGATTATGGTTTGATAGATGGAGATTATATTGATAGTGTTTCAGCCGCCACCGGAATCGAATTCGATGCACTCATAGATATTGAGGTATCTCTATGAGTTGCAAGGCTTATAGGACGCGTAGTTCAGTGTCGAACATAAAGATTGAAGATCATGGAATGTCTGCCGTTTTTTTGAATCCACGAAGGCAGGTTCACCATATCGTCAAGGTGGATGGTGGTTTGGTTGCCCAGCAGCGTGCGGCCGATTATGTCGTCTCCAAGCCGGGGGTGGGAGATTTGGTAGTAGAGCTAAAGGGAAAGGATGTGGGCGTTGCTTGTAAACAAATTGAGGCGACGCTGTGCATAATGAATCGATGTGAGGAGAAGCGATCTCCAGTTGCAGGATTGATCGTTTGTACCCGAGTTCCATGCTTTGATACCAAAGTTCAAGGTTTGAAGAGTTATTTTGCAAAAAGATACAAAAGCCGCCTCACAGTATGCTCATCGAAGAATAAGTTTGACTTCGAGAAGTTCTTTGGAAAATAGCTCCGAAACCGAGAAGTTCTTTGGAAAATAGCCCCGAAACCGGGACGGAGTCTGAGGTTTCCCCACGAAACCCTACGTTGAATCAGTGGCTTGGCATTGCTGCGCATGGAAAGAAGTGCGCGCATGGTGCAGTCTTCAAGGTGACGAAACCAGCGAGGACTACCAGGCCATGCGCGCCAGCCGAGTATTGCAGAAGTGTCTTTCAGGTTCATTCACGGCTATGCACCGTTCGCGATTAGAAACAGGGGTCAGAGTAAGATGGCCCGGGTTTGACGGACACCTTTGAACGGGGACAATCCCCTAGGAGGTAAAGTTAAAGGGGACGTAAAGTTAAAGGGGACGTGGCTAAAGTTAAAGGGGACGTGGCTAATTAAATTCTGACGCCGTTCTTTCGGTGGGTGGGGAGCATAGCGCTTGTCCGTAGGAATAAGGGAACGGACCCTTTTTTGCTTTTTTGGGCCGCCTTGCGATCAAACAGCAACTGGGGCGGAAACTCGCACCAAGGAAGATCGACCGGCCGAGAAAGACCGCCATCGAAACCGTAGACCTGCTGGAAAGTCGACTCTGACCGCGGTTTTACCTTGTGCGAGAATTCTCGCCAATCCATTGGGCGTTGCACGGCATGAAAACTATCGGGCTGATCGGTGGCATGAGCTGGGAATCCACGATGCACTACTACCAGCGCATCAACGAGCTGGTTGCCGCACGCCTGGGCGGCCTGCACTCGGCCAGGTTGCTGCTGTGGAGTGTCGAGTTCGCCGAGATCGCGCGCCTGCAACACGCCGATGACTGGGATGCGGCCGGCCGCATCCTCGCAGGTGCCGCGCGCCGGCTGGAACACGCCGGGGCCGAAGGCCTGTTGATCTGCGCCAACACGATGCATCGGGTGGCGCCTGCGGTCGAGGCGGCCGTCAGCGTTCCGGTGCTGCACCTTGCCGACATCACCGCCCAGGCCTTGCTGGCCGACGGCCACCGCAGCGCCGCGTTGCTTGGCACCCGCTTCACCATGGCCCAGCCGTTCTATCGCGAACGGCTGGAACGTCACGGCCTGTCCATCAGCGTGCCGACATCGGAAGAACAAGACGCGCTGCACCAAATCATCTTCGATGAGCTGGTGAAGGGGCGCGTGGAGCCGGCATCGCGCGAACGTTTCATCACGATCATGCGCCGGATGCACGCCGCGGGCGCGCAGGCGGTGATCCTCGGCTGCACCGAGTTCGGCATGCTGCTGCGCGCAGAGGATGCGCCAGACATCCCGCGCGTCGACACAACCGAACTCCACTGCCAGGCCGCCGTGGGTTGGATGCTCGCGTAACGCTCCGGTTACAAGACGCGACCTGACCCACTTTCAGTCGGGGTGCCCCCAGACGCTCACCGACGGCGCAGCCTGAAACCAAGCAAAGATTGCCGCATTCCAACCGCAAGGATCGCAGCACCCCAACACAACCGCCGCGAACGCCAGCGGACCATCGGCGCCACACGCTGGCGACAGCTCAGAAAGTCGATCCTGGCCCCTGTTTTCTCGAAAGCCCGCTGGAAAGTGCACTCTGAACCAGGTTTCAGGTTTCAGGTTTCAGGTTTCAGGTTTCACCGGTTTCACCGGTTTCAGCGATTGTTCCAGGGGAAGCCGGTCGCCAGGGTCATCTGGTCGTTGACCGGATACCTGCGCGGATAGAAGCCCGTGAACGTTGCCGTGCCGGCCTGGACCGCCATCAATGTCCGGTCCAGGTCGCGAAGGTCTTTCACGGTCAGCCAGGGCGCCGCCACGCCCTCGCCCTTTCGACAGCAGTGCGCGGTCCACAGGATCGTGTCGCCGGGCAAGGTCGCGAGCAGCCGCTGCGCCGTCTGGCGATAGGCCGACAAGCTCGCGCCCGGCAGGAAGGCGTAAAGCGTGGTGGGATAGACGTAGTCGCCGATGAAGAGCCGATGGTCCGCTGCATCGAACAGCGCCGCGGAGCTTGGCGTATGGCCTGGGGTGGACAGGACGGTCAACGAGCGGCCGCCCAGATCGATCACGGCGCCGGGGCTCAGCCATTCGGTGATCCGCGTTGCCGGAGCGCTGCGCCCGTCCCAAAAGCCGAGGTACGCGTAACGACTCGGCCGCAGGCGCCCGTTGGACACATCCGCACGCGTCTGTGGCAGATCGATCATGGCCACGTGATCGAAAGCACCGATCCCGCCGAAGTGGTCGAAGTGCAGATGCGAGACCATCACCGTGACTGGAAGGCGCGTGAGGGATCTCACCACCTTGCCGATGTCGCGCGTTCCCGACCCCGAGTCGAACATCAGCGCGCGCTTCGTTCCGATGATCAGGTAGGAGTAGTTCTGCTGGTAGTAGCGCGGCTCGCCGATGGCGAAGGTTCCCGCGCCGAGATCCTGCACCACGAAATAGCCATCGAACATGCGGCCCTTGGCGATTCTGGCCGGCGCGGGATCGACGATCACGTGCGGCTCCAACCGGGGCATCAGCTCGGCGTAAACGAACGGCGCAAACGCCGCGGCCAGCACGGCACCGACCAGCAACACGCCGACGATGACACCCGCGGCGACCCATGCCCTGCGCCAGATGCGGGAACCGGTTTGTTTGCCCATGCTCGCTCCCGCTGTTCGACGTCAGACTGCGCCGTGTCCAGGCCACCGTCGCAATCCGGGACGCCAGAAATTGAACCCGACCCCGGTTCTATTTAGGCAACCCCGCCAGCCACGCCAGCACCGCGTGTGACAGCTCGATGCGCTTGTCCGAATAGGCGTGGTCGGTGGCGAAATGCCGGGTGGTCACGTGCGTGTCGCCGGCGTTGCGCAAGGCAGCGGCGAAGGCGCTGTTCTCCCGGGTGAGGCCGTCGTCGGCCGTGAGGATCAGCGCGTTGCGGTTTTTCAGTGCATCCACCTTGTCCAGGAACGGCCAGCTCATGGCGTGGTCCGCCAGCTCCCTGGCCAGCCCGTCTGGTGTGCATCCCGCCAGCGGCGCCATGCCTTCTTCGGCCAGTCCGTGGGCCATGGCGGCGATCGCGTCGGAGCGCTTTTCCTTCTCGAGTAGAGCTTGCATGCGTCCGGACATGTCGGCGGCCGAGATGGTGGCGAAGGCCTTGATCGCGGGATCCGCCGCAGCGGCCTCGACGGTCATGAAGCCGCCCATGCTGTGGCCGATCAGCACGATGCGGTTGGGATCCAGTCGCAACGACCGGGCCACCTCCGGCTGGCGCAGGTAGGCGATGGCGGCCCCGGTATCCTCGATGCTGTGCGCGAACGAGAAGCCGCCCGGCGTGCCCCACGAACCGCGGTAATTGAAGTACAGGACATCCCAACCGGCGCGTCGCATGTCCTGCGCCAGATCGAGGTTGCGCTCGTTGCCGGGAAACCCGTGCAGCAGGATCACCACCGGATGGGGACCCGCGCCCGCGGCGATGTAGACCAATGCGTTCATCAGCTCCCCATGGCTGGGGATCTGCATGGTCTGCATGGAGGCGCGATCAGGCGCGTGGGCCATTGCCGCATCCTGAGGCGTACCCGGAACCGGCGGCATCCCGGCGCGGACGGCTCCAGCGGCGAGCGCAAGACAGGCGCTGAGGAACACAACCCTTGCGTGCTTCATGGCATTCCCCTGAGCGGAATTGGACGGGTCTGGTATGGAAGGAGCGCCGAACGCCAACCTTGTCAGATTACTCCGCCGAACATGAAGAGGTGTCACTGAAAAGGTGTCAGGGACAATTTTGGGTCGGCAATGGGGTCGCCAAATTTTCCATGACACCATTCTTCGAATCGGCAACCCGCGGCCTGATCGCTGCGAGGTGATGCCCGGCATGCCGTGAAGAGCCACCGCATCGTCTTTTGCGACGCGAGTCCCAAAGGGACGTGGCAACGCATCCGGCCAGACACGCTGGCGGGCTATCATCGTGCCAGCATCTGAAACCCTGGCCGTCGCTGCGTCACTCACTCAAGGAAGGTCCACATGTTCAGGGCAATCGAGCCATATCTGCTGGTCAACGATTCGGGCGTCGAAGTGTCACGCAGCGATCGCAACGCCATGCAGTACCGCAAGGGCGACCATGTGCTGTCGTTGTATTGCGACACCATCGCGTCCGACGACGGACGGTTCGGCGCCGCCATCCTGTTGCCGCTTGATCTGCACTGGGATCCGCCCTTCGAACGGGAACGGATCGATTTCTTTGAACGCGCGACGATCGAGAAAGATCTGCTGGATGCCTGGCGCGTGGTCGATTACCGGGTGACCATCGAGCGCTGATTCCATGACATCCCACACGGAAGTGGTGCGGCTCAAGGGCCTCATAGCGTCGGGAGCGATGTCGGTCGCCTCGCCGCACGATGGCGCGGTTTTCTACTCGGATGACGCGGGCAAGAATCGCGTTGCGGTCGAAGCGTATGCGAAGCGCTGCGGTCAGGCGGGGAAGCAAACCACGACACTGGAGGCGACCCGCTGCGGACAGTGGCTCGAAAGCGAGCATCTTTATGCTTCGCCGCTCTCGTTGTCTGCGGACGACATCTGGGCGGAAGCGTCGGTGAAGTACGCCCGGGAGGCATCGGGAAGCTGCCGTTGCTTGGTCGCCCACGCGCCATCCGATCGGGTCTTCCGCAAGCACGAGCTGGCCACGCTACTCGACAACGACAAGGTCACCGACCTCAACAACATCCCGCGGCAGACGCTGAAGTCCATCCATGACCGTGACCCCGGCGCGGCTTTCTCGGCGTTGGAACAGGCGGATCTGGCATTGAGGGGTGCCAAGGTTTCCGATTTTCACGTATGTCCGGTGGTGACGGGAGTCGTTCCCCATGTGGATGGGCCGATATCCATGGGATGCCCGACGGTGGCAGCACGAGTGGGGGACATGGCCGTTTGCGTGGGCCCACCAGACATCATCGCCAAGGGCTCGACCAAGGTCTTCATCGGCGGAATGCCGGCAGCGCGGATATCCGACAGCACGGCCCACGGCGGACAGATAGTTCTGGGAGCTTTCACGGTGCTGATCGGGTAGACATTGACCGGTTCGGCCCCATCCAGGCGACAGAAGCTCTCGCATCAGGCTCCCGATACGGCCGCACGTGCACGAAACACAAGCCTGTTGGCCGAAGCCGCCGGCCTGACTCGGGCAGGGCTGTACGAGGCACTGTCCAGCGAGGGCAACCCCAGTCCCGCCAGTACCATGAAGATGGCGAGGGCGCTTGGCTATCGGTTGAGCTGCTGCTTGATCGTGAGCGACATTACGCCATGGCGCGTGCGGTCGGGTCGCGGCGCCTGAGACGGTTGCGGGTAAACTGGGCCGCATCGCAACCATCGGCAGCGCCGAGCTTTCGGCAGGGGATCGCAGACACATGCCCGTACTGGACTGGATCGGCAAGCAGGCCGTCGTCAAACACCATCGTGACGTGCCGTATCGCTTGCTGGAGCCGGTGCCGGAGCTTTCCTGTCTCCCTCTCCCTCCGGCAGAGGGCCGGGGTGAGGGTTCGGGCCTTGCGGAAAACGACAGCGGCAACCTGATCGTCCAGGGCGACAACCTGCTGGCGCTGAAGGCGCTGCTGCCGCGCTATGCGGGGCAGGTCAAATGCATCTATATCGACCCGCCCTACAACACCGGCAACGAGGGTTGGGCCTACAACGACAACGTCAACAGCCCGGAGATCAAAAAGTGGCTGGGCGAGGTCGTGGGCAAGGACGGCGAGACGCTGGACCGCCACGACCGCTGGCTGTGCATGATGTATCCGCGGCTGATGCTGCTGAAGCAGTTCCTGCGCGAGGATGGGGTGATTTTCGTTTCGATTGACGACAACGAACTTCACCACCTGCGCAGCGTTCTCAATGAAGTGGGCGGTTTCAAATTCGTGGGTTGCATTGTCTGGGAGCGAAAGCGAAAGGGATCACACCTCTCGAAGAAGCTCACAAAGAAGACCGAGTACATCGTGGTTTGCAGCCGGCGGTCGAACGATATTGAGTTGGTTGGTGATGATGTCGGTGAAGATGAGGATTTCCCGCTGGTCAAGCGAACCAACGGAGTGAAAGACCTCCACATTCCCGTTGACAAGCTTGGTCCTACCGGACTCCCGGATGGTATCTATCCTCGTGGTCAATACGGTCGTGGTGGAACTGCTGTCGAGCTTGTCCACGATGCAACGGTGGTTGATGGCCGATTCACGTCCGATGTCTACTTGAGGGGACCATTCGTATGGACTCAGGAAAATATGGATAGAGAGCTCGCGTCAGGTGGACGGTGCTTTCTGCGCACAAAAAATATGTCGTTGCGTGCCGTGAAAGGTTCGGACAACCAAGGACAGAAAGGCCTCAGCAGCCTACTGACAAAAGAAGTAGGGACGAACGAGGATGCATCGTCTGAACTCGCGGAAATCCTCTCGGTTGATCTCAACTCAGTCTTCCAGTACTCGAAGCCGTGTGGCCTAGTGAAAGCATTGGTTAGGGCGGCAACCTTCTCCGACCCGGACTCACTGATTCTCGATTCATTTGCGGGCTCCGGTACCACCGCCCACGCCGTGCTGAAGCAGAACGCCGAAGACGGCGGCAACCGTCGCTGCATCCTCATCGAGATGGACCCGAAGATCGCACGCGACGTCACTGCCGAGCGCGTGCGCCGCGTGGCGCAGGGCTACACCAATGCCAAGGGCGAACAAGTCGCGGGTCTCGGCGGCGGCTTCCAGTTCTGCAAGCTTTCCGACGAACCGTTGTTCACCGCCGAAGGCCAGGTGCGCGACGACGTGACGTTCGCCCAACTGGCGGAGTTCGTGTGGTTCGTGGAGACGGGAGCGGGCTTCGCAGGCAATACCAACTCACCCCGGATCGGCGTGCACGAAGGCCGCGCGGTGTACCTGCTCTACAACGGCATCCTCAAGGACAAGTCCGTGGCCGGCGGCAACGTGCTCACGGCCGCCGTGCTGGATGTTTTGCCGCCGTTCGATGGCCCGCGCGTCATCTACGCCGCCGCCTGCCGGCTGGGTGCGCCGCGGCTCGCGCGCGAGGGCATCGTGTTCAAGCAGACACCCTATGCGTTGGAAGGGTAATCTGGATTCCTGGAAAGCCGGAGGTGTGCCGTGAAGACCGAAGACATCGTCAAGAGTGTGTTGCAGCTCAAGCCCGGAGACCGCTTTGAAGTCGCCGACGCGATCCTGCGCAGCCTCGACCAGCCCGACCCTGCGCTCGATGCCGTCTGGCTGGATGAAGCCGAACGGCGGCTGGCGGCCTATCGCAAGGGGATGGTTGCCGGCACCCCCGCGGAAGATGTGGTCGGCAAGCTGTAATGCGCCTGGTCTTCTCGCCGGAGGCGCGATCGGAATTTGAGGCCGCGGAGCGCTACTACGAGGTGCAGCTGATCGGGCTCGGCAAGGTGTTTCGCGAGGAGGTGCGCGCGGGGCTGCGGCGCATCCGCAGCTGGCCGCTCGCATGCCCGGTCGAGCGCGGCACGATCCGGCGGGCGGTGCTGGGCCGCTTTCCCTACAAGTTGCTGTACTCGGTGGAGCCGGAGGCCATCTACGTGCTTGCCGTGGCGCACCAGCATCGCCAACCGGATTACTGGACGGATCGCACCGACGCATGAGCGCCTATATCCCCAAGGTTTACCAGCAATCCGTGCTGGACAGCGTGCAAGCCTATTTCCGCGAAGTGCAGGTCACGGGCAACGCCAACAGCGCGTTCTACAACGCCACCCTGGCGTTGTGGGGGCGCGGTGTCGCCTATCGCCCGATCGACGGCTTCGACACGGCCATGCCGTATTTCTGCCTGCGCGTACCGACCGGCGGCGGCAAGACCTGGCTGGCAGCCAGGAGCGTCGCGCTGGTCAATACCCAATTGCTGCGCAGCGAGTTCAGCATGGTCCTGTGGCTGGTGCCGTCCAACACGATCCGTGAGCAGACGCTGCGCGCGTTGCGTGGCCGCGAGCATCCGTATCACGCCGCGTTGCGCGAGGCGGGCCCGGTCACCGTGCTTTCCCTGGACGAGGCCAAGAGCGTTACCCGCGCCACGCTGGAATCGTCCACCACGGTGATCGTGTCGACGGTGCAGGCGTTTCGTCGCGAGAACACCGAGGGGCTGAAGGTATTCGAGTCCAACGGCGCGCTGATGTCGCACTTCGAACATCTGGATCATGCCCAGCTTGCGGAACTACAGCGGGATGAGAACGGCGCCGTAGTGTGCTCGCTGGCCAACGTGCTGCGCTTGCGCCGGCCGTTCCTGATCGTGGACGAGGCCCACAACAGCCGCACGCCGCTTTCGTTCTCGACGTTCGCGCAGTTCCGCCCCAGCGGCATCATGGAGCTGACCGCCACGCCGGATACCGAGCAGACGCCCAGCAACGTGTTGCACAGCGTCTCGGCCGCGGAACTCAAGACCGAGAACATGATCAAGCTGCCGATCCGCCTCGAGACCGAGGGCGATTGGCAGAAGTGCCTGGCTTACGCCATTGACTGTCGTGACCAGTTGCAGTCGGCGGCGGATGCCGAACGGCGGCAGGGCGAACCCTACCTGCGGCCCATCGTGCTGATCCAGGCCGAAGCGCGGCGCAAGGACGTGGAAACCCGCGATGTGGAGGTGGTGAAGAAGGCCCTCATCGACAACCACAACGTCCCGGAAGATGAAATCGTCATTGCCACCGGGGAAACCCGCGGACTGGAAGCCGTCGAGAAGGGATACGCGCTCGGCGTCGCCGACGAGCATTGCCCGGTGAAATACGTGATTACCCAGCAGGCGCTGGCGGAAGGCTGGGATTGCCCGAGCGCCTACGTGCTGGTGAGCATGGCCGAGCTGCGTTCCTCCACTGCCGTGGAGCAGTTGCTGGGCCGCATCCTGCGCCAGCCGCAGGCGAAGGCGCGCGCATCGGTGATGCTCAACCAGTCCTACGCTTTCGTGGTATCGCGCGACTTCGGCCAGACGGCGGGCGCCCTGCGTGACCGGTTGGTCGACGGCGCCGGCTTCGAACGGCATGAGGTCGGCGATTTCGTGGTGGCAAGCAAGAGCGAGCAGGCCCGGCTGGACTTGTCGGCGCGCCCGGGCAAGGTGGTGGTCACGCCGGTGAGCGTTGCGCTGTCGGAGGCGCCGGATCTGCGCAGCATCCCCAAACCTGTCCGCGACAAGCTGGCATGGGACAGGAAGGCCGGCACGCTGACGATTACCGCACCGCTGACGCAAGACGAAACCGCGACGGTGCAGGCGAGCGTCACGCAAGCCGAGGCCAGGCAGGCGATCGAGCGTGCGGCCGAAAAATCCCGTGCCGCCGTCGAGATGTTCCAGACGCCCGCCGAACGCGGCGAGGTGCTGTCGGTGCCACAGATGGCGCTGCGCATCCAGGGTGAGTTGCAGCTGTTCGACGATCCCGAAGTGCTGGATTACCCCTGGACGCTGTCACCTTACGATGCGGTGCCGACGCACATGCAGCTCCAGGCACTGGACGGCAACCGGGTGGCGGAAGGTGGTGAGATCGACATCGATGCCGATTCCGGCAAGGTCACCACACGATTCATCGCGGATCTTCAACGCGACCTCGGCCTGAGCTATCGGCCCGAGCATTGGGATGAAAGCCGTCTGGCGACCTGGCTGACGCGCAATCTGCCGGAATCGGGGATTACCCACGCCAGCAAGCGTGCCTTCGTCGCGCACTGGCTGCGGCAGTTGCTTGAAGCCAAAGGGTTCGATCTCGCGCGGATCAATCGCCAAAAGTTTCTCATCCGCACGCTGCTGGAAACGCATGTGCGGCAGTTGCGGCAAGCCGCGGTGAATCAGGCGTACCAGGCGGCACTGTTTGGCGACGACGCAGCCGACCGTGTCGCGGTCGGCGACGACTACGCCTTCCGATTCAATCCGCAGGGCTACGCACCCAGCCGTGACTACGATGACCGCTTCGGCACGTTCGACTTCCGAAGGCATTACTACGGGCGCATCGGCGACTTCGACAGCAAGGAAGAGTTCGAATGCGCCTGCAAGCTGGACCAGTGGGCGCAGCAAGGCCGTATGCAGTTCTGGGTGCGCAACCTGGTACGCAAGGAAGGTTGCTCGTTCTTCTTGCAGAAGGCGGATGGGCGATTCTTCCCCGATTTCCTGTGCAAACTCAGCAACGGCACCACGTTGGCGGTCGAGTACAAGGGCGGCGACCGCTGGAACGACGCCCAGGACGATCGCGACATCGGTGGTTTGTGGGCCGCTCTCAGCGGCGGGCGCTGCCAGTTCGTGATGGTGCGTGATCGGCGGTGGGAAACCGTCGAAGCCTTGCTCTGATGCGGCGGGAGGAGAGCCTGTGAGCGTCGACGAAGAAGCCTCTGGCTGTTCTATGATGGGAAACGTCGGACCTTGTTCGCTTTCCGCGGTCATTCCCGGATGGAACATGCAACTGGTTCCCGAGGCGGTCGAACGTGTTCGACGAGGGCACGCGATCGAGACGGAACGCCTGAAAGGAAGCCGATTCATCGTGGCGGTCATGGTGTCGGCTTTCTCCATCGACAGCTTTCTGGACGATGTCTATCTCTGCGACGGTTTTGAGGACATGGGAGCCGCCGTAGATGGCGGTCGGATCGAACATCGAAAGCACGTCGCGGCAGGGTTCGCCGCCCATGCCGACGATCGCCCTCCGTGGAGGCAGTTGGAAGCGACCCTGGTCGACTGTCTTTCGATGTCACCGAAGTCCGCCTCAGGCATGTTTACCGTGGCGCGGGAAAAGATCGGCGACGACGGATATCTCGACAGCATCGACGTGCGTACCGTGGTGCTTGCGGTCAACCCGGAAAATCCGCTGGACGGGTCATTCGTGTCGGCCATCGACAGGGATTGGGACCTGATCAGGTACTTCGAGTCCGTTTCATCCATCAAGGCCGCTGCTGCTTTGTCCGGCGTCGAGGATGGCGCCACACTCGCTGCGCTCCGCCAGCACGAAGGCGACCACTGACCGAGGGGCGTCCGCAATTTCCCGGGCCACTCTGGTTGTCGCACCCGATGCGACAGCGTGAAGCTAGCCTGCAAGGCGCGGATGATGAGGACGGGGCATGGCCGGGACATTCTTTGAGTATTTTGATGGCTACGTGCGGGTAGCCTATTCAGGCGCGTCGTGGGGCGACATTTTCATCGACTTCTCGTTGTTCGGCGACACGGTTGCAGCGACGCCGTGTGACGACAAGTTCGAGAAAGGCGAGCCCGAACTTGCGACCCAGGACGATGTCACGATCCGGACATGGACATCGTGCACTGTTTCCGCCTTTTTTTTGGTTCATCGCGCCTTACCGGGAAAGGCGGCCTTGATTTTGAGGAAGAAGTAGGGGAAGTCGCGATAGCCATAGGCCATGCGCTTGATGACCTTGATGCGATTGTTCATGCCTTCCAGGACGCTGGTATTGAGTTGGTAGATGGCGCTGGCGACGATGCCTTCGATATACGGTGCCAACCGTTTGGCAAAGGCGATCAAGGGTGGGAGCCGGCTGTCCATGGCGAGGGTGTGCCATTCGTTCCAGCGCCGGCGGGCCTCGTCTTCGTCCGGGGCATACCACAGCTCCTTGAGCTGGGCCTTGAGCACGTAGACGGTCGTCAACGGCGCATTGGCTGCCAACAGATCATCCAGCTTGACGGCCTGCTCGTCGGTCAGGTTGCCCCGGTTGCGCAGCAGCAACCAGCGGCTGCGTTTGATGACGCGGCGGGCGGACGGATCGGCCTTGAGCACGTTGGCCTGATCCACGCGCACCCGGTCGATGACCTCCCGTCCGAACTTGGCGATGACGTGGAACAGGTCGTAGACCACGCGGATGTTCGGGCAGTGGGCTTTGGCTTCCAGGTCCATGGCCGTGTTCATGTCCATCGCCACCGCTTCGATGCGGGCGCAGGCCTCCAGCCCCAGCATCTCGAAGAACGGCCGCACGTCCTTGCGCGAGCGGCCTTGGCCCACCCACAACACCTGCTGGGTGTCGGCGCAGAGGGCGACGGTGGCGTAGCGATGGCCCTTGAACAGGGCAAACTCGTCCATGATGAGTCGACGCACCCGCGACAGATCCGGCGGTGTCACTTCGCGTGCCAGCCGCCGGGCATCGATGGCGCGGATGGTGTGCCAATGCAGCCCCGTGAGCTGACTGATATGACGGATCGGCAGCAGGCGCAGCAGGGCCTCGACATGGGCGATCAGATGACGCTCGCGCACTCGCCGGGTGCGACGCTCGTGGATCAGCCCGCAGGGCGCCTGGCAACGACCACAGCGCGGGTCAATGTGAGGATCCGCTTCCAGCCGGAGGAGCAGCTGCGTCTCCGACAAAGCCTGGGTCTCGAACAAACGAAACCCTATCCAAAAATGGGCAGCATCAATAGCATCGTGCATGAGGGCGGCGGCGGTTGAACCGCTGTTGGTGTGAGAGCTATCAGCTTATCCGCTGCCTGCCGCCCTCACCCTTTCCTTGTGCCTGTCAACACGATCTTTCCCGCTTACCCGCGAAGAACCAAAAAAAAGGAGGCGCACTGCGCCTCCCACCATCAATTTATATCAGTCACCGGGGCTTGCGGCAAGACTGCCGGGGCGTCTGAGAATCGCCGGCCTGCCGATCGGGCAGCAAGCATGAGGTACGCCGGGGATGCATGACGACGACGAGTGGGTTCCGGTTTCCCACGGGAACTGCCATCGCGTGGAAGGGCCGTTCTACCACGGGACGAAGGCGGATCTTTCCCTGGGTGATTTGCTGATGGCCGGGTTCACCTCCAACTACGACGTCCGCGTCGTGATGAACCACATCTATTTCACCGCCGTAGCAAAGGGGGCCGGCCTTGCCGCGGAGATGGCGCGCGGCAGGGGAAGGCCGCGGGTCTATGTCGTCACGCCGACCGGTGCGTTCGAAGACGACCCCAACGTGACGAACAAGAAATTCCCCGGCAACCCCACTCGCTCCTACCGAAGCGCGGCGCCGCTGAGGATCGTGGGCGAGCTCGAACGCTGGGAGCCCTACGACGCGGAGTTCATCCGGGAACTGAAGCGTCGCGTCGAAGCCGGCATGGGGGAGATCATCAATTGACACGTCGAGTCATTTCGGCGTGAGCCGATACAAGCCGCCGGGGCCGGCGTCCTCCAGCATCCACAGCGAGCCGTCCAGCGCTTCCTTGATATCGCACAGGCGCTTGCCGACGTTCCAGCGGTCGACCGCGGTGGTGCCGCACTTGCCATCGAACGTGACGCGGATGATGGCCTCGCTGGCCAAATGAAAGGGGACGTGAAAAAGAAGGGGCGTGGCTAATTGAATTCGGTCGTCGTCTGGCAAGGCCAGCCGCCTGCCTGGCTTGATTGGCCACGTCCACTTTTCCCGGTACGCCCTTCGCGTGACAGTTTCCGCGGGAAATACTTTCCGCGTGCCCGCTTCGAACATCTGTAGCAGAATCGCCCCGCGGCGGTGCGCAGCCGGCAGTGCATCGTGCGACATCGATGCCGGCCACCGGGGACCAGGGGAAAGACATCATGGCGCTCGATCGGAGATTTCTGCTCTGCGGTTTTGCCTATGCCATCGCGGGCATGGGGCTTGGCATCTACATGGCGGCTTCGCACAACCACGCCTTGTTCGTGGCGCACGCGCACATGCTGCTGCTGGGTTTTGTGGTGTCCTTCATCTACGCGTTGATCCACAAGCTGTGGCTCGTCGGCGCGGGGGGCAGGGTCGCCGGCTTCCAGTTCTACCTGCATCAGCTGGCGGTGCTGGTGTTGTCCGTGGGCCTGGTCCTGCTTTATGGCGGCGTGGTTCCGGAACCGGCGATCGGGCCCCTGCTCGGTGCGGCGGCGGTGGGTGTGCTGGTCGCCCTGTTGTTGATGGCCTGGCTGGTGCTGCGAATCAAAGGGGACGTGGCCAAATAAATCCGGTCGTCGTCTGGCAGGGCCAGTCGCCTGCTTGGCTGAATTGGCCACGCGCCCTTTTTTCTGGACGTCCCTGCATGCTTGCCTGGACAGCCTCATTCGTGCGGGTCACGGCTTGGGCCGCGGGGTGGTTGCCACGCTGGGTGGCAGGGTCGGCAGCGCGACCTTCGGCTGGTCGCCGGTCAGGGCCCCGAGGAAAACCTCGATCTTGCCGACCTCCTCGTCGCTCAGCTTTGCGCCGAGCTGGCTGCTGCCCATGATCGCGACGGCCTGGCGAAGATCCCACACCTTGCCCGTATGGAAATAGGGCGCGGTCAGCGCGATGTTGCGCAGCGAGGGCACCCGGAACACGTATTCGTCGCTGGCCGTCTTGGTCACCGCGAAGCGGCCCTTGTCCCCCGGCGGGAGAATGTCGGCACCGGGCCGCTCGACTACGCCGAACGGGGCGTACATGCCCCCGCCCACGTTGATGCCGTTGTGGCATGCCGCACAGCCCTTGTTGATGAACAGCGCCAGGCCTTCCTTCTGATTCGCGTCGAGCGCCTTCTCGTTGCCCTTGAGGTAGCGATCGAACGGCGCGTTCGGCGTGATCAGGGTGGCCTCGAACAAGGCGATGGCCTTGCGCACGTTGTCGAACGTGATCGGATCGGGCACGGCCGGATAGGCCTTGGCGAACACGGCGGCGTAGCCGGGAATCCCCTTGAGCTGTTCGACGACGTGTGACTCGGTGGTGTCCATCTCGACCGGGTTGACCAGCGGACCGCCAGCCTGCTGCTCAAGGTCCTTGGCACGCCCATCCCAGAATTGGGCGACGTCGAACACCGCGTTGTAGACGGTCGGTGCATTGCGACCGCCATGCTGCCAGCGATGACCCAGCGAAGTCTCCTGCAGGTCGACCCCGCCCATGCCGACCATGTGGCATGAGTTGCAGCTGATGGCATGGCTTTCGGACAGCCGGGGCTCGAAGTAAAGCAGCTTGCCTAGCTCCACCCTGGCCGGGGTCGCCGCATTGCCCGGCAACGGCGGCGCATTGGCGGGTATCGGTTTGAACAGACCTTGGGCCTGCTTCATCAATGCCGTTTGCGACCATGCCTGGCCTGTAGCCAGGGAGGCGAGAACCATCATTGAAACCAGCTTGATCGGTGACATGAGCTGACTCTCCGCAGTTGGGTGGCAATCGAAACCATCAATGTCCGTGGCGTATCCAGGAAACCCTGGCGATGCGCGAACGCGGCGCGGAACAGACGACATGGTGGACGTCGCCGGGGTCGTCGCCATGCCTGTCGTCCTGGCCCAAGCGGAGTCACCGGCTATGCCTGTCGATGCCGGATCGCGCTGGCAACACCCGCATGCTCGGTTCATCGGCACCGATGGCTGTTGACCGAGATCAACAAAAGCGATTTCGAAACGAAGGCAGGCGTCCGGCCCGCGACCATCGCTCCGTCCTGTCCGCAACAAGGGCATGCGGGAACAAAGGAGACGCGTCCAATTGAATTCGTGCTCGTGCGTCGGTCGAGATTGCGGATGGACCCGTCCGGGAACTGAACATGGCGGGCTCCTGGCCGCAGAGCGAAAAACGGTCAGTCGGGTTGTGCCGGCTGGCAAGCCTCGTGAGACCAGCGTATGGTCCGCACACGGCGCTGACTCAGGGGTGAGGCATGGCCTGCACACGGGAAGGCAGCGTCTTCGCGATTGCGGTGCCGCAAGGCGTGGAATCGTCGATCGCCTGCAAACCAACTTCAATCCACCAGGGGTCCCCACTCATGTCACGTTTCCGTCTTTTCTGCCGCGCCCTGGGCGTGAGCTTCGGCCTGGCTGCTGCCTGTGTGTCGTTGCCGGCTTTCGCGGGCGATCCGGTAGCGGTGACCTTCGCGGCCAACAGTGTCTGGGCGCAGGAAATCGGCAACCTCACGCATTCCGACAGCTCGCTCGATTACACGGTGGCGATCGCGGCGGGCAAGACGTTGCAGCTCAATCTCCTCACCCGCAATCCCAACGTGCGTTTCAGGGTGGAGGACCGGACCAACGACAAGCTGCTGCTGGATTCGCGCAAGACCGGTGAGTCCACCTGGACCTTGCCGAACGCGCCGGCTGCCACGTATGCGATCCATGTCTACATCGATCCCGCCGCGATACCATCCGGCGACACCGCCAAATACGCGTTGCAGGTCGGGCAGTACGGGGCCGAAGACATGCAGGTGCCCACAAGCGCGGTGACATTCGAAGCCGGCAAGCCGTGGGCACAACAGGCTGTGGTGTTGTCGCCCGGCGCCACCGCGCACAACTTCACCGTGGCCATCGCGGCGGGCATGACGGTGAAGATCAACCTCATTTCGGACAACCCTCGGCTGTACTTCAAGGTGACCGACCAGACCCACGACAAGGCACTGGTCGACACGAGCACGACCGGAGCGAACACCTGGACCGAATCGGTGGCGACGGCGACAAATTACGTGATCCAGGTGTATCTCGACCCGTCGGCGACGCCGTCCGGTCAAACCCGATTCACCCTGCAGGTCGGGCAATACCCGTCAGCGAACACGCAGCCCGCCGGCGCGACTACGGCCGCGGCGGCTTCCACGCCATCGATGTGATTGCGTTCGAAGCGGCCGGCGGCCGCTCCGGGCGTGACAGAGCAAAATAAGGGGTCGGCGTGCGCTTTCGGCACGCCGACCCCTTATTTCATGGTGCGCCGCTGCGCTCAGTCCGTACCCGAGCGCAAACCGTCGAAATACGCGGCGATCTCTTCCGGAAACGCGTAGCGCTCCTCCGGTATGGGCGAACCGGCGTCGATCAGCGCTTCCGCGCAGGCCAGCCAGTCGCCGCCGGGCGTGGTCTCGGCCCGGGACGCGAAGCTGAGCGTGCCGTAGACGTTGTCCTTGAAACCGTGGCGCTCGTCGTAGCGCGCGCCATGGGCGAGCAGGAAGCGTGCGAGCGATGCGTTGCCGCGGAATACCGCCCAGTTGAGCGCGCTGCCGTCGATGTCGCCGCCGCGCGTCGTGATCGGCCAACCTGCCTCAACCATCACGCGCACTGCTTCCTCCTCGTTGCCGGCGGCCATTTCCGGCAGCAGGCGCAAGGCGGCCGACGGCAGTTTGCCGATGAGGCCCGGGTCGTCGGCCAGCATCGCCTGCACGTTGGCGCGATCGCCTCGCGCGCACGCGCCGAGGAAGGCGTCATGCGGGCGGTCGTCGGGCACTGCGCCGGCTTGCACCAGTTGCCGGGCCACTTCGACGAGGCCAAGGCAGCACGCCAGGCGATAGGCGGAGACGCCGTGACCGTTGCTTGCCGAAGGATCGGCGCCGGCGTCGAGCAGCAGGCCGATGGTCGCGGGCGAGCGACGGCGGCGGATCGCGTGCAGCAAGGGGCTGCCGTCCGGGCCGGGTTCGTTCGGGTCACCCCCGTGGGCGAGCAGCAGGCGCACCGTGTCGGGATGCTCATGGTCGAGCGCGCGGAACAGCGCGTTGCAGCCGGTCACGCGGGCACCGGCCTCGAGCAGCAGGCGGACAATCGTGCTGTCGGCGATCTCGGTGGAGTGGTAGAGCGATTCGTTGTCGTTGGGGTTGGCGCCGGCTTGCAGCAGTCGCCGCGTGAGTGCGATGTCGTGGTTGCGACCGGCGGCGCCGTACAGGACGCTGAGCGAATCGTGCGGCAGCTCCGGATCGGTCCATCGCGCATCCGGGTCCGCGCCGGCATCGAGCAGCAGGTCCGCGCAGGCACGAATGCCCGGCGCGCAGGCGGGCAGGGCGATCAGCCCGGAAAAGGTGGCGCAGGCGAGCGGCGGCATGCCGTTGTCGGCGCGCGCCGTCGTGGCCCAGGCGGGATCGGCTGCGAGGGCGGCCTGCACTGTGGCGACGTCGCCGATGGCACAGGCAAGCGCGGGCGCGCCGACCAGCAGGTCCGCATGTTCGCGCAGCAGTCGCTCGGCCAGTGCGGGTTTGGCCGTCTGGTAGCCGTGGCCGAAGACCCAGTGCATCCACTGGCGTTTGCGCGCGTGCATGTCGACCGAGGCGGCCTGCAGTGCGACGTAATCCTTCAACTGCGACCACGAGCCGAAACCGTACTCGCGTGCGATGCAGGACTGCGCGTCGTGCAGGCGCAGTTCCATGGCGGCGATGGCGGCGTGATCGAGCCGGGCGGCGCCGGGCAGGGCAAGGCGAACGCGTTCGAGCGCATCGGGCTCGCCGTGGCGCACGTCCTCGAGCAGCCGCTTGGCCTGTTTCTTCAGATGGTCCAGATGCGGACGGGCGGGCAGGTTCTTCATGACAACCTCCATGCAATGAATGCCGAAGGTCCGCAATCCCGGCTGCACAAAGGTCGATGGTGGCCAGCGATGGACAAGTGGGTTGAACCCTTCCCGCGGACCCGGAGGCGGCTTGCGACGCCGGGGCGTGAGCATAGACCAGGAGCGAAGCGGGGCCAATCGCCAGGTAGCGTGGGTGTGGCACCCGGTTCGATGCGGGAATCAAACAGGGGCCGAGGCTGATCAAGTTCGATTGTCGTCCGCCACGGCAAGCCCCGCTGTTTCGTTGCACGTGCGTCAGGACCACTGCCCGTCCATGGGCTATCCGCCTGGACGTCACTCGGGCAGGGCTTGCCCCGATCCGCCAAGCTCGGCCGGGAAGTCTCTCAGCTTGGGCAAGCCGTCCTTCATCCGCAGCACGGTCTCGGCATAGTTCACGTGGACGGCGGGTACGAAGTCGAGATCCGGGATGGTGGCGGCGTAGACGTCGGTCAGGCCCAGCGTCGGATGGTCGGTCATCAGGTGCCCGCCGCATTGCTTGCAGAACTGGCGGTCGCTGGTTTCCGTCTTCTGGAAATGCCCGACGAATTCCGACCCCTTGGTTACCCTGACGCTGGCGGGTTTCCACAACGTGAATGCATTCACCGGTCCGGCCGACCAGGAGCGGCAGGAGCGGCAGTGGCAGTACCCCATTGCTTCGGGCGCGCCGGAGACCTCGATCTCCACGGCACCGCAGAAACAGCTACCCGTGTGCTTGTCTGTCATGTCGTTTCTCCAGCGTGTCGGTGGTGTTTCCCCTTGCCCTGATCGGGCGAATCATACGGCTGACGCGGCTCCGGGAGGGGCGAGGCAATCGAGTCGGCTTCCCCCGCTCGCCCGCTGCGGCTCTCTTCGGTGGCGAGGTGGCGTTGTCCTCACCGGAGCGTGCGCTGACTGATGCGACGGCGGAGGTTTTGGGAGGGCAGGACGATCATATCGTTTTTCATTGCGAATATATCGTTTTGCGATATATTACGGTCACTAAACGATACGTGGAGAGCAGCGATGGGGGATTTTGCGGTGCTGGCGCTGCGCGCCGTGATTGCGATCGCGCTGGCGGGTTCTCTGGTGGTGCAGGGCGTGATCGCGCCGTTGTTGTGGCAGGACCTGGAATCGGCGCGCGCGGACGTGCGCATTCCGCTGGTGGTGATCGTCATCCTCGGCGTGTTGACGATGCAGGTGACTGCGGTCTGCATCTGGCGGTTGCTGACCATGGTCCGGCGCGGCACGGTGTTCTCCTCCGCGGCCTTCCGCTACGTCGACATCGTGATCGGAGCCATCGCGGCAGCCTCGGCGCTCACGTTCGGCATGGCGGTGGTGGCCGCGCACGCCAACCGCATCACGCCCGGCGACGAAATCGCCCCGGGCCTGATCGCCATGGTCTGCGGCGCATCGCTGGTGATCGCCGGCGTGGCGCTGATCGTGCTGGTGCTGCGGATGTTGCTGGCGCAAGCGGTCGCGCTGGATTCGCAGGCCAGGCAGCTCAAGTCCGAACTGGACGAGGTGATCTGATGGCCATCCTGGTGGACATCGATGTCATGCTGGCCCGCCGCAAGATGGCCGTCGGCACGCTGGCCGAGCACATCGGCATCACGCCCGCCAACCTGGCAGTGCTCAAGAACGGCCGTGCCAAGGCCGTGCGTTTCACCACCCTCGCTGCGTTGTGCGAGGTGCTGGAATGCCAGCCGGGCGATCTGCTGCGTTGGGAGCCCGACGACGCCGCCGGGACGTCGGTGCGCTGAAGAAGCGACACGGGCGATGTGCGTTCGTACTGCAGGAAAGGTCACGACGAATGGCTAGGTCGCCGGGACCAGGATTGAACGAAAGCGGCACGGCAGCTTCACGTTGTCGTGGAGGTGGTGTTCGTAGCATGGCCGGACTACTCCCGGGAGCATGTCATGGCCGATGAAAATGCCGGCAGGCAACTCGATCACGTGACTGACACGCTGGCGCAGCTCAAGGAAATGCGCCACTACGCCAGGAACAATGTGGAGCACCTGACGGCGATCTGGCTGTTGTTCGACGGTGAATTGTCGAAGCTGAAGCAGACCGACAAGATCGACGATCTGATGAACCGCCAGGGCCAACTCCATGATGCACTGGAGGCGGTGATTGCGGATCTGGAGGCATTGCAGCAGAAACTGCAGCCGCCACCGGAGGGCGCGGCAGGCTGAGGACCAGTTTCGCGCCCCGGTCCGGTGCTTGCGTACCGAAGGGGTATTACCACAGCAACAAGGAAGAGCTGCGTGCCTCCGGAGTACCGTCTGGAACCTTCACCACCGGTCGCGGCCTGAACGCCTTGCGGGAAGCCGGCTGGAAGCTGTGCACGTTGAGTTTCGACGGCAAGCTCACCCGGCGGGGACGGCAGTTGGATGGCTGCCTGGCACGGATGAGCTGAAGCGTCGGCCGCATGATCTGCAGCCTTCCCGGAGATCCTGTTCCGCCGAAGGCGCAGGCCGCCGACGCGCCTCAACCGTCGGCGGCGTGCTTGCCGGTGAACACCGCCAGCTGCGCGGCGAACGCGCGCTTGTACGCGGGCCGCGCTTCACCGCGGGCGACATAGGCGGCGAGGCGCGGATATTCGGCGAGCATGCCGGATGGCTTCAGGCGCAGCAGCGTGTGGACCATCATGAGGTCGCCGGCGCTGAACGCGCCGTCGAGCCAGTCGGCATCGCCCAGCCGGACGGCGAGCTGGCCCAGCCGGTTGCGGATGCGATTCTTGATGAGCGGCAGCCGTTCTGCGGCCCATGGCTTGTCGCCTTCCAGGAACCTGGCGGTCTGCAGATCGAGGATCGGCGGCTCCACCGTGTTGAGTGCGGCGAACATCCACATGATGGCGCGCGCCCGGGCATTCACGTCGTCGGGCAACAGACCGGCGTGGTGTTGCGCGAGGTGGAGCACGATCGCGCCCGACTCGAACAATGTCAGCTCGCCTTCCTCGTAGGTGGGGATCTGCCCGAACGGATGCAGCGCCAGGTGGGCAGGCTGCTTCATCGTGCCGAACGAGACGAGGCGGACCTGGCAGGCTTGGCCCACTTCCTCGAGTGCCCAGCGCACGCGCATGTCGCGCGCGAGGCCCTGGCCGCGATCCGGCGAGCTTTCAAAAGCGGTGATGGTGGGGATCACGGCGAGACTCCGGGTGGATACGCGATGTCATGTCGGGTGGCGGCAGCGCTCGGTTCGCTGCGCAGGCGGTGGGGGCCAGCGCCGGCGGTTGAAACGCATCAGCCGCGCCGGGCCGCCTCGATCGCGGCGATGTCGATCTTGGTCATGTCCATCATCGCGTTGAACGCGCGCCGGGCGACGGCGGGGTCGGGGTCGCTGATCGCCGCCATCAGTGCGCGCGGGGTGATTTGCCACGACAGGCCCCACTTGTCCTTGCACCAGCCGCAGGCGCTGGGCTGGCCGCCGTTGTCGATGATCGCGTTCCACAGGCGGTCGGTTTCAGCCTGGTCGTCGGTCGCCACCTGGAACGAGAACGACTCGTTGTGCCGGAACGTCGGGCCACCGTTCAGGCCCAGGCACGGGATGCCCATGACCGTGAACTCGACCGTCAGCACGTCGCCTTCCTTGCCGGAGGGATAGTCGCCTGGCGCCCGATGAATGGCGCCGACGGTGGTGTCGGGGAAGGTCTTGGCGTAGAACGTGGCGGCCTCCACGGCGGCGCCGTCGTACCACAGGCAGATCGAGTTCTTGCTGGTCATGCGTGTTCTCCGGGTTGTGGGCGGCGTGGCTTGCATGATCTGCGACGAACGAGTGGCGGGCAGATCGACATCCCGCTATTCCGCCATGCGCGGCTGGCGACATCAGGCCATGTGCGTCGATGTGCCGTGGCAAACTGCACGGACTGCGGCCGGTTGCGGCCCGACGAGTGCGAGGTCGATCGTTTTGCATCCGGACGTTGTGCCATGAACAGTCATCTGGATACGGTGGCGTTTCCGCTCGGTCGCCGGGCGCGGCAATGGTTTGCCGAGCAGCAGTTCGACGCGGCGCGGGAGGCGCTGGAATCGCTGCTTCGGCAGGTCCCCGCCAACCCGTTCGTGCAGATGGATCTTGCGGCGGTGCTGCTGCGCTGTGGTCGCCTGGGCGACGCCGCGACCTTGATGCTCGATGTCGCGCAGTCCGACGATCCGCAGCCGTCGCTGGACATCCAGTTGGCGCGCGGGCTTTCCGCTGCCGGCGAGGTCGTCGCGACGCGATCCTGCCTGGATCGGCTGGAGCGGGCCGCGGATCTGCCGGCCATGCTGCTGGCCGAACAGGCCCATTTGCGCTGGGGCATGCGGGACATCCCCGCCGCGCGACGGATGATCGATCGCGCGGTCGCCGCAGGTGCCGACGCGCCGCGCGAACTCCATCTACAGGCCATGCTGCGGCAGTTCGCCGGCGAAACCGACGAAGCGGGCCGCCTCCTGGATGCCTGCCTGGATCGCTGGCCTGCCTTCGGCGATGCGGCGCTGGCGCGGGCCAACCTGCGTACGCAGACGGCGCAAACCCACCACCTCGATTTTCTGCGCCTGCAGCTGCAGCGGCTCCCGGCCGACGCCGGAGCTCCCGCGCAACTGGCCAATCGCGCCGCGTTCGAGGCGGCCGTGTTCAAGGAACTGGACGACCTGGGTCGATACGATGAGGCATGGCCAGCGATGCAGCGATGCAATGCGCTGATGCACCGGGTCAGGCCGTACGATGCGCAGGGCGAGACCGCGGTGGTGGACGTCTTGATCCGGGTTGCCGGTTCGCTGGGAAGGTCGGCGGCGCCGGGCGCGCAGCAGGAAGAAGGGCCGCAGCCGATCTTCATCGTCGGCATGCCGCGCTCCGGAACGACGCTGCTCGACCGCATGCTGTCCAGTCATTCGCAGGTGGCCTCGGCCGGCGAGATCATGGATTTCCCGCAACAGTTGCGCCGGGTCGCCGGGGTGGTCCCGCATGGCGCGGCAGGCACGCTGGCCGCGATCGAGCGCGGTGCGGAGCTGGACCTGGCCGATCTCGGTGCGCGCTATCTCGCGCAGACGCGCTGGCGGGCACCGGGGTGTCGCTACTTCATCGACAAGCTGCCGACCAACATACGCATGGTCGCCCACATCCGCCGCGCGTTGCCGCATGCGCGCATCGTGCACGTGGTGCGCGATCCGCTGGAGGTGTGCTTCTCGAACCTGAGCATGATGTTCGGGAACCGGGCGGCGTACAGCTACGACCAGCGTGCCATGGTTCATTACTACGGCCAGTACCGCCGCCTGGCGCGGCATTGGCAAACCACGATGCCCGATTCCATGATCGAAGTGGCCTATGCGGATCTCGTCCGCGAGCCGGGCGTCGCCTTGCGCAAGGTTCTCGACCATTGTGGTCTCGCGATGGAGGAAGCCTGCCTCCACCCGGAGCGGAACGCGGCGCCGGTGGCCACGCCCAGCGCCGCCCAGGTTCGCGAGCCGATCCACGGCCGGGGCAGCGGCCGCTGGCGCCCTTACGCGTCGCACCTGGACGTGTTGCGCGGGGCGGTGCTCGACATGGCGTGAGCTGCTGTGGCGCGGCGCGTATCGCGTCGCGAAGACGGGGCGGTGTTTCGAGGGCCTCGTGCGGCGCTTCGCGGCCTGCGCTTTTGCGACGCAGCCCGGCTTTCCGCCACGTGCTACTGGCGGCGCTTGGAGATGTACATCGCGCGGTCGGCGTGCGCCAGCAGCGCCTCGGCGTCGGTGCCGTCGCGGGGGTAGCAGGCGATGCCGATGCTGGCGTCGGGGCGGAACGGGCCGTCGGGCAGGGTGCAGGGCAAGCCGAGGCGGGCGCGCAGGTCGTCGGCGATGGTGCGGGCGGCCCGGCTGTCGCGGCAACCCGGCAGCAGCGCCACGAACTCGTCGCCGCCGACGCGCGCCACCAGGTCGCCCTGGCGCAGGCCCTGTTGCAGCCGCTGACCCACTTCGCGCAGCACGCGATCGCCGGTTGCGTGGCCGGCGCGGTCGTTGACTGCCTTGAATCCGTCGAGGTCGAGGTAGAGCACGGCCAGGCCAGAGCCGGTTTCCGCCGCGTTGGCGATGGCGTACTGCAGTTCGACGTGCAGGCGGTGACGGTTGGGCAGGCCGGTCAGCAGGTCGTGGGTGGCGCGATGTTCCAGTTCGCGCTCGTTGCGGCGCAGCTCGGTGACTTCGTGGGCCACGCCGATGCGCACGCCGTACTCCGGCAGCCAGCGTGCCGACCACTGGATGTCCACGCTGTGGCCGTCGCGGTGGATGTAGCGGTTGCGGAAGTGGCGTTGCAGTTCGCCGGCCATGACCTGTCCGGCTTGCCGCAAGGTGGCCTCGCGGTCTTCCGGATGCACCAGTTCGAAAATGCGCCGGCCGAGCACCTCGGCTGGTGCGTAGCCGAGTATCCGTTCGAAGCTCGCGTTGACGTAAAGCAGGCGTCCCTCCGCATCGACCACGCAGACCGCATCGGGCATCAGGTCCAGCACTTCGGCGAGCGGGGGAAGCTTGGCAATCATGGAGTGGCGCGCGGTCTTCGGGCATTACCGGTTGGCTTGCAGTATGGCCAACCGGGCAGGCCGAGGCTACCCGTCGAACCGCCGGGAACGGAAGGCGCGGGTTCGGCGGCACTCAGCCTGGCAGGCTGACCACCGGCACGAAGCCGCCGAAGATCATCCGCTTGCCGTCGAACGGGCAGTTGGCGGCTGCCTCCATGCGCGGGTCCTTCATGATCTTCTCCATGCCGGCGTCGCGGGTGGGCTTGTCGGGCCACTCGATCCAGGAGAACGCCACCGCTTCGTCCGGCTTCGCCTGCACCGCGCGGCGGAAATCGGTGAGCTTGCCGTCGGGCACGTCGTCACCCCAGCACTCCACGACGCGGAGGGCGCCGACCTCAAGGAAGATCGCGTCATAGGTGCGGGCGTGGGCGATGAACTGCGCGCGATTGGCCTCGGGTACGGCGATCACGAAACCGTCGATGTAGGACATGAGCGGACTCCTGCGGAGGACACGGCCGGGATGGCCGGTCTGCCATCGTGCGACGAACGAGCGGGCGCGGAATCGACGCCTGCGGCGAAGCGGGCCGATACAATCGGCGGACCACTTGCGACCGGGCAGCACGAGCATGCGCAGTTTCGACGATCTCCACGACGGGCACTGGCAGGCCGCGCTGCTGGACGCCTCGTATGGCAACGTGCGGCTGGTGTTCTCGCGCGCCGGCGCCGGCGAGATCCGTCAACTCGCCCTGCCGGCGGAGAACCTGCGCGTGGCCGAGGACGAGCTGGCCACGATGGACGATGCCCGGTTGCGCCAGCTGCTGGCCGAGTCCGAGCCGTGGGCGTAGCGCACGAGACGGCTCGATGCCGGGACGTCGAACCCTGCACTTTTTTTGCGGGCGGTTTGCCGGTACGGTTGGCGTTCGAGGGGGACAGGGCATGCTGATGCGGGCGGGAGAACCTGGCAAGGGGATGCGGCGGCGATTCTTGTCGCGGCCCGGCACGCTGGCCGTGGCGGCACTGTTCTTGTTGGCTTTCATTCTGTCCGAGGGGTGCGCCATGGGGTTGTCCAGTCCGCTGGTGCTGTTTTCCGAGGTGCATGGCACGGTGCTGAGCGGCGGCAAGCCGGTGCAGGGCGCCGAGCTGGTGCAGGAAGTGGTGTGGTCGGACAACAAGAACGACGTGCCGCCCGCACACACGCTCAGCGATGCGCAAGGCCGCTTCCACTTTCCGGTGGTGGAGCATCGCCCCGGCGTGCTGCGCGCGGTGCCGCACCAGCCGGTGGTGCTGCAGAAGATCACCATTCGCCACGAAGGCCGCGACTACACCGCCTGGCGGCACACCCGGAATTCCTACGAGCCGAATGCGGAGCTCGACGGCAAGCCGCTCAACCTGGAATGCGAGCTGACCCGCGCGCCCGATTTCGAGGGCACGCACTACGGTATCTGCAAGGCGATCTGAGCCGGAAGCTCAGTTGACTGGAAGCAAGCGGGGAGGGATGGGGATGTCGAATGACCTTTCACCGGCGCAGGCCGCCGAGATTGCGGACAGTGCGTACGCGTTGCGCCTGTCCACCGACATGGTGGATGCGGCGACCGCCGCGCCGACGGCGCGCGAGTCGTTCGACCTGCTGGGCGGCACGCGGCTGACCGGTTCGACCGGCCTGGGCAGCTCGCCGATCAGCCAGCGCACCGGCTTCGGCTACGTGGCGCGCGGCAGGAACGCGCGCGAACGCGAGCGCCTGGTCTCGATCCGCGGCACCTTCAAGACCAGCGCTTACGACTGGCTCAGCAACCTGCGCATGGCCGGCGTTTCCGGGCCGAGCGGCTACACCGTGCACGCCGGCTTCTGGGCCGCGGCGCAGACCCTGCTGCCGCAGATCCGCCAGGCGATCGGCTCACCCGCCGACGTCTCCACCATCCACGTGGTCGGCCACAGCCTCGGCGGCGCGATCGCCACGCTGGTGGCCGACAGCCTCGGCGACCTCGGCTGCAAGCTGCAGCTGTACACCTTCGGCGCGCCGCGGGCGGGGGTCGAGTTGCATGCGCAGTACCTTACCCGACGGCTGGGCGCCGACGCGATCCACCGGGTCTACCACGACACCGACCTGGTGCCGATGGTGCCGGTCTATCCGTACAGCCACGTGCCCTGGCGCGATACCGCCTACCGCATGAAGGGGCCGGGCAAGCTGGTGTCCATCGAGGCGCACCTGATGCCGCAATACCGTCGCTCGGTCGGCGACGCCACCTGGCGGGCGCTGCCGGTGCTGCAGGAAGGGCCGGACAGCTTCGAACAGGCCGAAGCCTGGCTGGGCATGGCCGCCGCGGTCGGCGGGCCAGGCATGATGCTGTCGGCGACCGCGCTGCGCTGGATCCTCCGCGCGCTGGACTGGATACTCTCCGCGCTGGGCCACGGCGCGGGCCTGGCGGTGCTGGGTGGCGCCACCATCCTGGACACGCTGGCGCGGCTGCTCTACTCCGGCGCGCTGCAGTCGCTGCGACTGGCGGCGATGATCCGCAACCTCATCACCGCGATCATGCGTTTCATGGGCCGCGCCGTGGCAGCCACGGTCAACATCACCGTGGCCTTTGTGGAGTACGTGCTGGGCATGCTGTTTCGCGTGGTGTCCACGATGGCCCGGCAGGCAGTGGATGTGCTGCTGCGCTGAAGCGGTCAGCGGAGGTGGGCGAACAGCATCGCGATATAGGCGCCCATCAGCGTGGCGCTGAAGACCACCAGCGCCTTGTGCAGCCACTCGCGCGAGGTCCACGCGCCCAGCAGTGAGCCGGCAATGAAAATCAGCTGGAAGCCTGCATCCAGCGTCCGGGGCAGGGCGCCGTGGAGCATCCGGCTCTTGCCGAGGCTGATCACCAGCAGCAGCACCAGCAAGGTATAGAACCAGCGGTGGTTGGCGTAGTAATGCCGGCGCAGGTCGACCGGTTCACCCGCGGTGATGTCCGGCAGGACCAGCCCGGCCAGCAGGTACAACGGCACGGTTTGCGCCAGCAGCACGGAGAAGCCGAGGAAACTCCAGTCCTGGCGCAGGCGCAGGTCGTACATGGCCCACCAGACTTGCACGTCGAGTACCAGCAGCAAGATGGCCCACGCCAGCGAAGGCCAGTACATCGTGGCGCTGGAGCGCGCCAGCATCAGGCCGCGCAGACCCTGCAACACCTGGGTGATCGCCAGGCCCACGATGATCGAGAGCAAAACGGACAGGTAGCTGAAAGCATCCATGTTCGATCCGGGCCGGTGTGGATTTGCGCAAACGCACTTTGCCCGAGCAGCTCGGCTCGCGCCAGCGATCAGCCGGCTTGCCCGGTTTCTCCGCCGCGATGCGGCAGCTTCCAGTCCGGCCGGATGAAGTGGCAGGTGTAGCCGCCGGGGTAATGCTGCAGGTAGTCCTGGTGCTCGGGTTCGGCCTCCCAGAAATCGCCGGCGGGGGCGAGTTCGGTCACTACCTTGCCCGGCCACAGGCCACTGGCCTCGACATCGGCGATGGTGTCGAGGGCCACCTGCCGCTGCGCCTCGCTGGTATGGAAGATCGCCGAGCGATAGCTGCTGCCGCGGTCGTTGCCCTGGCGATTCGGCGTGGTCGGGTCGTGGATCTGGAAGAAGAACTCCAGCAGCCGGCGATAGCTGATCCGCGCGGGATCGAAGATGATCTCGATCGCCTCGGCGTGGTTGCCGTGATGACGGTAGGTGGCGTTCGGCACGTCACCACCGGAATAGCCCACGCGGGTAGACAGCACGCCGGGCTGCCGGCGGATCAATTCCTGCATGCCCCAGAAGCAGCCACCGGCCAGGAGCGCGCGTTCGCTGGTCGGGTTCATGCGTCGTCCCTCGCGTGGTCGAACAGGTGGAGAAACTCGCCGTAGCCCTCTTTCTCCAGCTGTTCCAGCGGAATGAAGCGCAGCGAGGCAGAGTTGATGCAGTAGCGCAAGCCGCCACTGGCGCGCGGGCCATCGGGGAAGACGTGGCCCAGGTGGCTGTCGCCGTCGCGCGAGCGCACCTCGGTGCGGAGCATGCCATGGCTGGTGTCGTGCTTCTCCACCACGCGCTCGCCCTGCACGGGGCGGGTAAAGCTGGGCCAGCCGCAGCTGCTGTCGAACTTGTCCAGCGAGCTGAACAGCGGTTCGCCGGAAACGATGTCGACGTACAGGCCGGGCGCGGCGTGCGCGTTGTAGAGATTGTCGAACGGGCGCTCGGTGGCGGCCTCCTGGGTGACCCGGTATTGCTCGGGCGTGAGCCGGGCTAGCGCTTCGGCGGTCTTGCGGTATTTCGACATGGGAGCCTCCGGGGATGGTCGACCTGCACGCCGGCGCGCAGCGGGCGTTGCTGACTACATGGGGTTCGTCGGAGGCGTGCCAAGGTTACTCCCCGGCGATCAGATGACGGCCAGCGGTTCGGCGTCCAGCACGAACGCCAGGGCATCGCTGCAACGCGCGTCGACCTTCAGGCTGAGCAGCGCATCGGCGCGCGTGCGGCCGAGCGTCACCGCCGCCACCGGCTTGCCGGCCCTCGCCGCGGCCTGCACGAAACGGTAGCCGGAATAGACCATCAGCGAGGAGCCGACCACCAGCACGCCACCCGATGCGTCGAGCGCCTGCGTGGCCGCTTCCACGCGCCCGCGCGGCACGCCCTCGCCGAAGAACACCACGTCCGGCTTCACGATGCTGCCGCAGCGAGGGCACGGCGGCACGGCGAAGCGGGTGAAGTCCTGGCCGTCCAGGTCCGCGTCGCCATCGGGGGCGATGGTGGCGTCGAGGTGTTGCCAGGCCGGGTTGCTTTCGACCAGCTGCTGCTGGAATGCATCGCGCGGCAGGCGCCAGTCGCAGGCCATGCAGCGCACTTCGTCGAGCCTGCCGTGCAGGTCGACCACGCGCTCGCTGCCGGCGCGCTGGTGCAGGCGATCGACGTTCTGGGTGACCAGCAGCTCGATGTGCCCGCGTCGCTCCAGTTGCGCCAGGGCCAGGTGCGCAGGATTCGGGCGCGCCTGGCCGAAGTGCGGCCAGCCGATCAGGCTGCGCGCCCAGTAGCGCTGGCGCGTGGCGTGTTCGTGCATGAAGGCCTGCAGCGTCACCGGCGGGGGGCGCTTCCACTCGCCCTCGCGGTCGCGGTAGTCGGGAATGCCGGAGTCGGTGCTGACACCGGCGCCGGTCAGCACGAACAACCGCGGGTGGGCCTCGATGAATTGCTGCAGCGGAGTCATGTCTTGCGAGCCGGGTGACGCGCCGAAAGCGGCCGCCCGAGCATAGCCGCCCCGCGGCGCTTGCCGCGGGTGCCCTCAGCGATGGTCAGGCTGCCACCGCCTCGGGTTCGACCGCCGCCGCCACGGGGCTGCGGATGATGTGGTCGAACGCGCTCAGCGCGGCGGTGGAACCGGCGCCCATCGCGATCACGATCTGCTTGTACGGCACCGTGGTGGCGTCGCCGGCGGCGAACACGCCGGGCATGGAGGTCTGGCCGCGTTCGTCGATGACGATCTCGCCGCGGGGCGAGAGTTCCAGCGTGCCCTTCAGCCACTCGGTGTTCGGCAGCAGGCCGATCTGCACGAAGATGCCCTCCAGTTCGAGCGTGTGCATCTCATCGCTGACGCGGTCCTTGTAGACCAGCGCGCTGACCTTCTGTCCGTCGCCCAGCACCTCGGTGGTGAGCGCGCTGACGATGATGTCCACATTGGGCAGGCTGCGCAGCTTGCGTTGCAGGACGTCATCCGCGCGCAGCTTGCTGTCGAACTCGATCAACGTGACGTGGCTGACGACGCCGGCCAGGTCGATCGCCGCCTCGACGCCGGAGTTGCCGCCGCCGATCACCGCCACGCGCTTGCCCTTGAACAGCGGGCCGTCGCAGTGCGGGCAGTAGGCCACGCCCTTGTTGCGATACTGGTCCTCGCCGGGCACGCCCATCTGCCGCCAGCGCGCGCCGGTGGCCAGGATCACCGTCTTCGACTTCAGCGTGGCGCCATTGGCCAGTTGCACCTCGACCAGACCGCCGGGTGCGGTCGCGGGCACCAGCTTCTCGGCGCGTTGCAGGTTCATGAGATCCACGTCGTAGTTCTTGACGTGTTGCTCCAGCGCCGCGCCCATTTTCGGGCCTTCGGTGTAGTCGACCGAGACGAAGTTCTCGATCGCCATGGTGTCCAGCACCTGGCCACCGAAGCGCTCGGCCGCCACGCCGGTGCGGATGCCCTTGCGCGCGGCGTAGATTGCCGCTGCGGCACCGGCCGGTCCGCCACCCACCACGAGCACGTCGAACGCGTCCTTGGTCTTGATCTTCTCCGCTTCGCGGGCGCTGGAGCCGGTGTCGATCCTGGCCAGGATCTGCTCCAGGCTCATGCGGCCCTGGTCGAACAGCTCGCCGTTGAGGAACACGGTGGGCACCGACATCACCTGGCGCGTCTCGACCTCGTCCTGGTACAGCGCGCCGTCGATGGCGACGTGCTGGATGTTCGGATTGAGCACGCTCATCAGGTTCAGCGCCTGCACCACGTCGGGGCAGTTCTGGCAGGAGAGCGAGAAATAGGTCTCGAACCTGTATTCGCCATCGAGGCTGCGCACCTGCTCGATCAGCTCGGCCGCCGCCTTGGACGGATGTCCGCCGACCTGCAGCAGGGCCAGTACGAGCGAGGTGAATTCGTGGCCCATCGGGATGCCGGCGAAGCGCACGCCGATGTCGGTGCCAACGCGGTTGATCGCGAACGAGGGCTTGCGTGCTTCGCTGTCGTCGCGGCGCAGGCTGATCTTGTCCGACAACGTCGCGATCTCCCGCAGCAACTCGTCCAGCTCGCGCGACTTGGCGCCGTCATCCAGCGCTGCGACCAGCTCGATCGGTTGCGTCAGCTTTTCCAGGTAGGACTTCAGTTGGGTCTTGAGGGCTTCGTCGAGCATGGCGAACACTCCGAAACGGATAAGGGGGATGCGGGAGGCTTGTGGCAGCGGCCGGCGCCATGGGGAGGGCCGACCTGACGGAGGGGGGCAGGCCGGACGCAGGCCGCTGGCACAAGCATCCTGTGCGGAGCCCGGGCGCACCGCGGCGCCCGGGTCCGTGACATCGTTGCAGCGAAAACTCAGATCTTGCCGACCAGGTCCAGCGACGGCGCGAGGGTCTTCTCGCCTTCCTTCCACTTGGCCGGGCAGACCTCGTTCGGATGGGCGGCGACGTACTGCGCGGCCTTGACCTTGCGCAGCAGTTCGGACGCGTCGCGGCCGATGCCGCCAGCGGTGATCTCGACGATCTGGATCTTGCCCGCGGGATCGATCACGAAGGTGCCGCGATCGGCGATGCCGTCGGCCTCGATCAGCACGTCGAAGTTGCGCGAGATCTGGTGGGTGGGGTCGCCGACCATGGTGTAGTTGATCTTCTTCACCGCGTCGGAGGTGTCGTGCCACGCCTTGTGCGCGAAATGGGTGTCGGTGGAGACCGAGTAGATCTCGACGCCCAGCTTCTGGAATTCGGCGTAGTTGTCGGCCAGGTCCTCCAGCTCGGTCGGGCAGACGAAGGTGAAGTCGGCCGGATAGAAGAACACCACCGACCACTTGCCCTTCAGGTCGGCTTCGCTGACTTCGATGAACTTGCCGGCCTTGAGGGCCTGGGCCTTGAACGGTTTCACTTCGGTGTTGATCAGGGACATCTGCTTGGCTTCCCGTGGTGGTTGGACAACGAAAGGAATGCTACGAGCCCGTCGCCAATTTATCTAATTGATTGTTGGCATGGGTTTGATTGGCTGTAGCTATCGGCTTGACGGTACTGTGCAGATGCGGGCGAAGCAGCCGGCTTCAAGCCCTTCGAGCCGCAGCGGACGGGCTTACGGGCCCGTCGTCGCGAAACGGTCGCGCAGCTGGTTGTCCACCACCGTGGCGGTAACGATGTCGCTGCCCACGTTCACCGTCGTGCGCATCATGTCGAGCACGCGATCGACGCCGATGATGATGCCGATGCCCTCGGGCGGGATGCCGAAGGTGGCCAGCAGGCCGGCGATCATCGGCAGCGACCCGCCGGGAATGCCGGCCACGGCCACCGCGCTCAGCACCGACAACAGCATCAGGATGGCCTGGTGGGTCAGGCTGAGTTCCACGCCGAACGCCTGCGCCACGAACAGCACCACGCAGCCCTCGAACAGGGCGGTGCCGCTCATGTTCATGGTCGCGCCCAGCGGCAGCACGAAGCCGGCGGTGCTGGGGTTTAGCTTCAGTTCCTCCTGCGCCACCGCCAGCGAAGCGGGCAGGCAGGCGTTGCTGGAGCTGGTGGAGAAGGCGGTGATCAGCAGGGCGCGAATCTGCCGGAAGTACACCAGCGGCGAGCGCTTCGCCAGGAAGCGCAGCCACAGCGACATGGTGCCGAACAGGTGCAGCGCCAGTGCCACGGTGCAGCCGATCACGAATACCGACAGCGCCAGCAGTACATCCACGCCGACCTTGACGATCACGCTGTAGATCATCGCCGGCACCGCGTACGGCGCCAGCTCCAGCGCAAAGCCGACGATCCTGGTCATCAGGTCGGTGATGGTGTCCAGCGCCACCTGCACGCGCTTGCGCTCCTTCTCGCGCAACTGGGTGGCGGCGGCGCCTACCAGGATTGCGAACAGGATCAGCGGCAGCACGTCGCCGAGCGCATTGCGGCTGGGACCGGCCACCGCGCCGACCAGGTTGCGCGGCATGAACATCTCCACCAGCGTGCCGAAGCTCATGCTCGGCTGGGCCGCCCTGGTGTCGATCGTCTTCTGCGCACTGCTGCCGTACTCCTGCATCAGCTGGGCGCGCGCCTGCTCGTCCAGGTGATGGCCGGGCTGCACGGTGTTCATCATCACCAGGCCGATCGCCACGGCGATGCCCATGTTGAGGAAGAACAGCAGGAACGTACGTCCGGCGAGCGGGCCGAGCCGGTCCAGTCGGCCGAGCTGGGCCACGCCCGAGGCCAGCGAGCTGAACACCAGCGGGATCACCACGAAGAACAGCATGCGCAGGAAGATCTGCCCGAACGGGTCGAACACGGCCCCGGAAATCTTCTGCATCAACGCCAGGGTGGGCGGATGCCACTGGCCGATGCCGAGCGTGACCACGGCGGCAACCACGCCGATCACCAGGCCCCAGAGGATGCGTTTCGCGAGAGGAGTCGATGTGCTCATCGGACCGAATGTACGGGGCCGTGGCGGATTCGTCACGCGAGAAATTGCGATCGGCTGCCGGGCTGGTGCCCGCGGCCGGCGCGGGGGTGCCAGAAGGTCCAATCCCGGCCGTTGGCGCGGTGGGCTAAAATGGGCGTTTTCACGGGAGGCCACATGACAAAGTCAGCATCCCCGGGTGCCCGTTTTCGCGCAGCTGTCGCCGCCGAGCAGCCGCTGCAGGTCATGGGCGCGATCACCGCCTACGCCGGCCTGATGGCCAAACGCGTGGGCTACCAGGCGCTGTATCTGTCCGGCGGCGGCGTGGCCGCCAATTCGCTGGGCATGCCGGACCTGGGCATCTCGACGATGGAGGACGTGCTCACCGACGCGCGCCGCATCGTCGATGCCACCGGCCTGCCGCTGCTGGTCGACATCGATACGGGCTGGGGCGGGGCGTTCAACATTGCGCGCACGATCCGCTCGTTCGAGCGCGTCGGCGTGGCGGCGGTGCACATGGAGGACCAGGTCGGCCAGAAGCGTTGCGGTCACCGTCCGGGCAAGGAAGTGGTGTCGAAGGACGAGATGGTCGATCGGGTGAAGGCCGCGGTCGATGCACGTACCGATCCGGGCTTCGTGATCATGGCGCGCACCGACGCGGCGGCGGTAGAGGGCATCGATTCCGCGATCGAGCGCGCGGTGGCCTATGTCGAGGCCGGCGCCGACATGATCTTCCCCGAGGCGATGAAGACGCTGGCCGACTACCGCCAGTTCAAGGCGGCGGTGAAGGTGCCGATCCTGGCCAACCTCACCGAGTTCGGCTCCACCCCGTTCTTCACCACCGACGAACTGCGCGACGCCGGCGTGGACATCGCGCTGTATTGCTGCGGTGCCTACCGGGCGATGAACAAGGCCGCGCTCAACTTCTACGAAACGGTGCGTCGCGAAGGTACCCAGAAGAACATCATCGACACCCTGCAGACGCGCGAGGAACTGTACGACTTCCTCGGCTACCACGCCTACGAGGACAAGCTGGACGAATTGTTTGCCGGCGGCCAAAAGGCCTGAGCGCATGTCCGAACAACTGTCCCCCGTGAAAGCGACGCCGCCGGAACGGCGCGATTACTGGGATGCGCTAGGCGTGGCCATCGCCTCGCTGGTCGGCCTGCTGGCCTTGGTGGTGGCCGCTTATACCGCCTACATCCAGCGCCAGCAGGTGCGCGCGCAGGTGTGGCCGTATCTGACCAGCGGCAACAACGACCTGGCCCAGACCCTGACCGTCAGCAACAAGGGTGTCGGGCCTGCGCTCGTGCGCAGTGTGCAGGTCACTGTCGATGGCAAGCCGCAGGTCGACTGGGACCACGTGCTGGGCGCTCTGGGCATGCAGCCGCACGACTACATCATGACGACCATCAACCATGGCGTGTTGAGCCCGGGCGAGGATCTGCAGGCGATCCGTTTCCCAGACAAGCAACTGTGGCAACAGTTCCACGACGCTACCTCGGGGCGCATGGCGATCGACATATGTTTTTGTTCGACGCTGGGCGAGTGCTGGATATCCATCAATGAAAAGGTCATCGGCCCGAAGTCGATGCCATTGCAATTGCACGTGAAGCCGGTCGGACAGTGCCCGCGGCTATCGCCAGCTGAAACGTTCAACAATTGAGAGGAAGAATGCGATGAGCGACAACGCACAAGTTCTACCCAAGGCCAAGAAGTCCGTCGCCCTGTCCGGCGTGGCCGCGGGCAACACCGCGCTGTGCACGGTCGGCCGCAGCGGCAACGACCTGCATTACCGCGGCTACGACATCCACGACCTGGCCGCCAAGGGCTGCTTCGAGGAAGTCGCCTACCTGCTGGTGCACGGCGTGCTGCCGAACTGGACCGAGCTGCAGAACTACAAGGCCAAGCTGAAGCGCCTGCGCGGCCTGCCGGCACCGGTCAAGGCCGCGATGGAACTGCTTCCCGCATCGACCCACCCGATGGACGTACTGCGCACCGGCTGCTCGGTGCTCGGCACCGTGCTGCCGGAGAAGGACGACCACAACGTCACCGGCGCGCGCGACATCGCCGACCGCCTGATGGCCAGCTTCGGCTCGATGCTGCTGTACTGGTACCACTTCAGCCACAACGGCAAGCGCATCGAGGCCGAAACCGACGACGAATCGATCGCCGCGCACTTCCTGCACCTGCTGCACGGCCGCAAGCCGAGCGAGCTGCACGCGCAGGCGCTGGACAAGTCGCTGGTGCTGTACGCCGAGCACGAGTTCAACGCCAGCACGTTCAGTGCCCGCGTCATCGCCGGCACCGGCTCGGACCTGTACTCGGCGATCACCGGCGCGATCGGCGCGCTGCGCGGCCCGAAGCACGGCGGCGCGAACGAGGTGGCGATGGAGATCATCGCGCGCTACCGCAACGCGAACGATGCGGAAGCCGACATCCGTGCCCGCGTCGAGAAGAAGGAAATCATCATCGGCTTCGGCCACCCGGTCTACACCGTGTCCGACCCGCGCAACGAGATCATCAAGGAGATCTCGCGCAAGCTGTGCACCGATGGCGGCAACCCGACCCTGTTCGACGTCTCCGAACGCATCGAGAAGGTGATGGGCGAGCTGAAGAAGATGTTCCCCAACCTCGACTGGTTCTCGGCCAGCACCTACCACATGATGGGCGTGCCGACCGCCATGTTCACGCCGCTGTTCGTGATCGCGCGCACCGCCGGCTGGAGCGCGCACGTGATCGAGCAGCGTCAGGACGGCAAGATCATCCGCCCCAGCGCGAACTACACCGGGCCGGAAGACCTGGCCTACGTGCCGATCGACAAGCGCTAGGAAGCAGCAGGCAAGGTGGCGGGGAGCCAAACGGCTTCCCGCCTGCCTTGCGCCCGGGTCCGATTTTCAGGGCTCGTCGTCGACGTGGCGCAGCAGGTCGCCGGGCTGGCACGCCAGTGCCGTGCAGATCGCGTCGAGCGTGCTGAAGCGTACGCCTTTCACCTTGCCCTGCTTGAGCAGGGACAGGTTTGCTTCGGTGATGCCGACCGCCGCGGCCAGGTCCCTGGATTTCATCTTGCGCCGCGCCAGCATGACATCCAGTTCGATGATGATCGGCATCAGACGAACGCCCGGTTCTCCTCGGCGGCGCGTGCCCCCTCGCGCACCATTTCGGCCACCGCATAGGCGAGGATGGCGGCGGTGAGCGTGCCCAGGAAGCCGATGCCGAGGCTGAGCTGGTATTGCGGGATCTGGGTGGCGGCGACCAGCCCGGCGGCAAACCCTCCGATGAGGTTGACCAGCAAGGCGTGACCCAGCCACGAGAAGCACCGTGCGACGACAAGGTTCAGCGGCGACGGTGCGCGCAACGCCTTGCCCAGTCGGCGCAGGCACACGATCGGCGCCATCGCGGCCACCAGTGCCAGCAGCAGGGCCGCGGAAAGTACGGCGCCGTCGAACGAGGTTTTCGGCAGCAGGTGCCAGCGTTCAAGCAGTTGCTGCGCCGAGCCGGAGTCCATCCGGGTCATGCCGCTGACTTGCCAGAACAGGAGCGCCAGCAGCATGCAGCCGCCCACGGTACAGAAGGCGAGGATGCTGGCGAACGACATGATGTCGTTGGCACGCCGCTGGATGCGTGTCGTCCGCGCATGGGCGGGCTCGGCGGCGGGGCGAAGGGATTCGGTGCGGGCGGCAGACGACATGGGAGGTTCCTGGGCGGCAGATAGTTATCGTATTACGATAATTAATATCTGTGCAAGAACATCGGGCCGTGCGCGACAGCGCGCTGTCGCCTTGGTTGAATCGCGTAAGGTCCGGAGAAGGCCGGCCGGCGAGGCCGCGCCTATGCGCCGGCTTGCCGCAGTCGCCGCCGGCGACGCTGGACCAGCCAGCCGCCACCGCAAATGACCAGGATGGCCAGGACGTCGAGGCCATACGCGGCCCAGGCGTGGGCGTCGAACCACCCGCTGATCAACTGGTCGTGGGCGATCATGCGGCCGGCGGTGATCGCAATCGCGGCGGCGCCGATGTACATGATGATCGGGAAGCGGTCGATCAGCTTGAGGATCAGGGTCGAGCCCCATACCACCAGCGGCACGCTGACCAGCAGGCCGATGATGACCAGGCCCAGATGGCCCTTGGAGGCACCGGCGATCGCCAACACGTTGTCCAGCCCCATCAACGCGTCGGCGACGATGATCGTGCGCAGTGCGCTCCAGAACGTGCTGCCGGCCTTGATGTCAGGGCCATCGTCGTCGCCGTGATTCAGCAGTTGCCAGGCAATCGGCAGCAGCAGCAGGCCGCCGGCGAGCATCAAGCCGGGCAGCTTGAGCAGGAACACCACGATGGCGGTGAGCGCGAAGCGCACGGCCACGGCGCCGAAGGTGCCCCAGAACACCGCCTTCTTCTGCAGATGCTTCGGCAGCCGGCTGGCGGCCATGGCGATGACGATGGCGTTGTCGCCGGCCAGCACGAGGTCGAGCAGGATGATGGTGAGCAGGCCAGAGAGAAAATCGGGAGCAGCGAGGGTCATCGGGGGTTCCATGCGCGTCGAACAATGCGGCAGCCATGGACGCGCGCGGCCCATGCCCGCCACAAAAGTCTTGTTCGCAGGATGACTGCCGGACGACCGGAGCGAAACCTCGCTCGTGCTGACGATCGTCGCATCGCGGAAGGTGGACTTGCCGCGAGAACTACTCCCTTCTGGGCTGGCGGCGATTGTCACGGCCCGGGCGCGGTGCGGTCAAGCAACGCGTTCGACGACAGTCGGCTAAAATGGCGGTTTTCCCTCGCCACGAGATCCCGCCATGAGTGCGCACGACATCCGTTCCGCCGTCCGTCCCGATCCCGACCAGCCGCTGGTTGATATCGCCGATTACGTGGTCGATCACCAGATCGATTCGCGGGAGGCCTACGACACTGCGCGCTACATGCTGCTGGACTCGCTGGCCACCGCCATGATGGCGATGAAGTTTCCGGAGTGCGTGAAGCACCTCGGCCCGCTGGTGCCGGGCGCCACGCTGCCGGGCGGTGCGCGCGTGCCGGGCACCAGCCACGAGCTGGACCCGGTGCAGGCGGCGTTCGCGATCGGCACGCAGATCCGCTGGCTGGATTTCAACGACACCTGGCTGGCGGCCGAATGGGGCCATCCGTCGGACAACCTCGGCAGCATCCTGGCCGTCGGCGACTACCTCAGCCGCAAGGCGGAGCGCGAAGGCGGCCAACCGCTGAGCGTGCGCGACGTGCTTGGCTACGCGATCAAGGCGCACGAGATCCAGGGCTGCTACGCGCTGCTGAACAGCTTCAACCGGGTCGGCCAGGACCACGTGATCCTCGTGCGACTGGCCTCCACCGCGGTGGCCACCGCGATGCTCGGTGGCAGCAAGGAACAGATCATCACCGCCGTGTCGCACAGCTGGATCGACAACGGCGCGTTGCGCACCTATCGCCATGCGCCGAACACCGGTCCGCGCAAGAGCTGGGCCGCCGGCGATGCCTGCCGTCGCGCGGTGACCCACGCGATCAATGCGGTGTATCGCGGCGTGGTCGGGTATCCGTCTGCGCTGTCGGCAAAGACCTGGGGCTTCTACGATGTGGCGTTCGGCGGCAAGCCGTTCGAGTTCGAGCGCCCGTTCGGCAGCTACGTGATGGAGAACGTGCTGTTCAAGATCAGCTATCCGGCCGAGTTTCATGCGCAGACTGCCGTGGAATGCGCCATGCAGTTGCATGGCGAGGTGGCCGGCAAGCTCGATCAGATCGAGAAGATCGTCATCGAGACGCAGGAAGCGGGTTGCCGCATCATCGACAAGACCGGCCCGCTGGCGAACTATGCCGATCGCGACCACTGCATCCAGTACATGGTCGCCGTGCCGCTGATCTTCGGCCGCCTGGTGGCCAGCGATTACAACGACGAGGTCGCCGCCGACCCGCGCATCGACGCACTGCGCGACAAAATGACGGTGGTGGAAAATACGCAGTTCACCCGCGACTATTTCGATCCGGCCAAGCGTTATATCGGCAATTCGGTGCAGGTATTCTTCAAGGACGGCAGCCATACCGGCAAAGTGTCCGTCGATTATCCGATCGGTCACCGCAAGCGCCGGGCCGAGGGCATTCCCGTCTTGCTGCAAAAATTCGAGGCGGCCATGCGCAGTCATCTGCCGGCCCATCGGGTCAAGGCGATCATGGATGCCACGCGCGATCCGGCGCACTTGGACTCCATGCCGCTGCATCAGTTCCTGGGTCTCTTCACATTGTAGGCACGTCCGTCATGGAACATTCGGTTCGGTCGGAGATGAACCACTGCGTGGCGGCGAGTCGTTTAGCCAGTTTCGCCGCTCTGTGAAGGGATTGGCCCGGCACGATCACTTACCTGAATGATGTTGCACCGAATGGTTGCGAAAGCGTACGCGACGCAACTGCTACTTAACGTTTTTGCTACAATGCGGGTCGCTTGTCCAGGACACGCCAAGCGCGGGCCGGTAGGGCCTTGAATCGAGTTAAGTTCTGACGTGCGACTTTCTGGTATGGGTCGAACGGACTCAAATTTTAATAATCGAGGAGACACCTGATGAAACGTAAGGGCTTGTATTTTCTGATCGCGCTCGCCCTGGGCGGCGTAGGTGCCGTTCATGCGCAGGACACGGCTGCGGCACCGGCCGATGCCTCGAGCAGTGAAACCGCCATCTCGTCCTATGACGGGCGCTGGTATATCGCGCCGACGGTGGGGGGCTACGTCAACGACACCGAGCGCGATACCAATAGCCGCCAGATCTACTACGGCCTGGGTTTTGGTCGCTTCTTCTCGCCCAACATGTCGCTCGATTTCTTCGTCGACCGCACGAAGCGCAAGATGGACAAGGGCCCGGCCCTTGGCGGCGGTCACAGCAGCGATTCCTGGGCCAGCACCAATGTCGGTGCGGCTGCCCGGTTCTATGCCGGTGACTGGAATGCATGGCGCCCCTACGGCATGGTCGGCGTGATGGGCAGCCATCACCAGAACAAGCTGGACAATGGCTGGGCGCCTGCTGCACAGATCGGCGGCGGCGTGTCCAAGATGGTCACCGACAGCACCAACATCCGGTTGGAAGCGGGCTATCGTTTCGACTGGGACAAGGACACCCATCCCGCCAACAGCAGCTATGGTGACTGGTTCCTCGGCTTGACCGTTGCCTCGCGCTTTGGTGCGCCTGCCGCCGCTCCGGCGCCGGTAGCGGCACCGGTTGCACCCGCGCCGGCCGACTGCTCCACCCAGGACAGCGACCAGGACGGCGTGAACGATTGCGAGGACAAGTGCCCTGCCACCGCCGCCGGCACCATCGTGGGCCCGGATGGTTGCGCGCAGAAGGTGGTGATCGACCTGCGTGGCGTGAACTTCAAGTTCGATCGTCCGAAGGCCGGTGAAACCGACATCTCCAAGTCGCTCGCCGAGCCGACGGCCGATTCGATCTCGGTGCTGAACCAGGCCGTCGACACCTTGCAGCGTTACCCGCAGGTGCACGTGACCGTGGCCGGCTACACCGACTCGAAGGGCACGGACGCATACAACCAGAAGCTGTCCGAGCGTCGCGCCTCGATCGTCTACAACTACCTGACCAGCCATGGCATCGATGCCAGCCGTCTGGAAGGCCCGATCGGCCACGGCGAGAGCAACCCCATCGGCGACAACGAAACCGATGCGGGCCGTGCGCAGAACCGTCGCACGGAGCTGCAGGTTCAGCAGTAAACGAACCGCGGTAGCTAACAGGAAAAAGCCCGGCTTCGGCCGGGCTTTTTTTGTCTTCGCCGGCGATGATTCTTGTTGCCCCGCGGCCCCGACCTATACGCTTGCACGATGTCCCGTCCTTCTTCCTTCCACCCGGCGCGCGCGACCGGGCCGACTCCGCCGTCGCGCTACGGGCTTGCCCGCGTGCTGTCCAAACTGGGTGTGTGCTCGCGCAGTCAGGCCGAGCAGTGGATTCGTGCGGGCCGGGTCAGTGTGGGCGGGCGGGTCGTCCGCGACCCCCAGCATCCGACCCTGATCGACCGCCAGGGGATCGCCATCGACGGCGAAGCCGTGGGCCGGGCCACGCCTGTCCACGTGGCCTTCAACAAGCCGCGCGGCATCGTGGTCAGCGCGGCCGACGAGCATGGTCGCGCGACGGTCTACACCGCGCTGGCGGCCGCCGGGCTGCCCTGGCTGGGTCCGGTCGGCCGGTTGGACAAGGCCAGCGAAGGACTGTTGCTGCTGAGCAACGACACCCGTTGGGCGGCTGCCATCACCGACCCGCTGACGCATCTGGAGAAGACTTATCACGTCCAGGTCGCGGGGCTGCCGGATGCTGCGGTGCTGGCCGCGATGCTGGCGGGCGTCGAGGATGCCGGTGAACGCCTGAAGGCGCGCCGCGTCACGCTGCTGCGTGCGGGCGCAAAGAATGCATGGCTCGAAGTGGTGCTGGACGAAGGCCGCAACCGACATATTCGTCGGCTGCTGGCGGCGCTGGGTTTCGACGTGATGCGGCTGATCCGGGTGGCGATCGGCCCGCTTGCGCTTGGCGAACTGGCGAAGGGCCAGTGGCGCCGGCTGGAAGAGCACGAGGTGCGTTCGCTGGCGGCGAAGCGGCCGTGATGGCGGCGCGGCCAGGCTGCGGCCGCACCAGCCTCGGTGTCAGCGCGGAATCACGCCCAGGGTTTGCCCGACCTTGGTGAAGGCTGCAATCGCCTGGTCGAGGTGTTCGCGGGTGTGCGCCGCGCTCATCTGCGCGCGGATGCGTGCCTGCCCCTGCGGCACGACCGGATAGAAGAATCCGGTGACATAGATGCCTTCCGCCAGCAGCGCGGCAGCCATCGCCTGCGCTTTGGGCGCGTCGTGGATCATCACCGGCACGATCGGGTGCACGCCCGGCTTGATGTCGAAGCCGGCGGCCGTCATCCGTTCGCGAAAATAGCGGGTGTTCTCCTTCAGCCTGTCGCGCAGATCGCCGGCGCTGGCCAGCATGTCGAATACCCTGATCGCCGCGGCCACCACGTGCGGCGGCAGCGAGTTGGAGAACAGGTAAGGGCGCGAACGCTGGCGCAGCAGTTCGACCACTTCCCGCGGCCCGGTGGTGAAACCGCCGAGCGCGCCGCCGAGGGCCTTGCCCAGCGTACCGGTGAAAATGTCGATCTTGTCCATCACGCCGTGCAATTCAGCCGAGCCGCGGCCGGTATCGCCGAGAATACCGGTGCAATGGCATTCATCGATGTGCACCATGGCATCGTACTTTGCGGCCAGCGCGGTGATCTCGTCGAGTTTGGCGATGAAACCGTCCATCGAGAACGCGCCATCGGTGGTGATGAGCTTGGTCCGCGCGCCGGCCGCGTCGGCCGCCTGCAACTGCTTCTCCAGGTCGGCCATGTCGCTGTTGGCGTAACGGTAGCGGGTGGCCTTGCACAGCCGCACGCCGTCGATGATCGACGCGTGGTTCAGGGCGTCGGAGATCACCGCGTCTTCCTCACCCAGCAGCGGCTCGAACAGGCCGCCGTTGGCGTCGAAGCAGGCGGCGTACAGGATGGTGTCCTCGGTGCCGAAGAATTCGGCGATCTTCGCCTCCAGTTCCTTGTGCAGATCCTGGGTGCCGCAGATGAAGCGCACGCTTGCCATGCCGAAACCGTGGCTGTCGAGCGCATCCTTGGCCGCCTGGATCACCGCCGGATGATCGGCCAGGCCGAGGTAGTTGTTGGCGCAGAAGTTCAGCACCTTGCGGCCGCCTTCCAGCTCGATCTCGGCAGACTGCGGCGAGATGATGATGCGCTCGGCCTTGAACAGGCCGTACTCGCGGATGGCCGCCAGTTCGGTGGCGTAACGTGCTTTCGCGGATGGAGTCATGGAATCTCCGGGTGCAGAAGTGTGTGGCGTGGAGGTTGCGGCGGTGCTCAGTTCCAGGAGCAGACGACCTTGCCGCACTGGCCGGCATCCATCAGGTCGAAGCCCTTCTGGAAGTCGTCGATGTGGATCTGGTGGGTGAGCACCTTCTGCAGCGGGAAGCCGGTCAGCACCATCTGGGTCATCTTGTACCAGGTCTCGTACATGCGCCGGCCGTAGATGCCCTGCAGGGTGAGGCCCTTGAAGATCACCTTGTCCCAGTCGATGCCGGCCCCCTTTGGCTGGATGCCGAGCAGGGCGATCTTGCCGCCGTGGTACATGCAGTCGAGCATGTCGTTGAAGGCACGCGGGTTGCCGCTCATCTCCATGCCCACGTCGAAGCCTTCCATGTGCAGGTCCTTCATCGCGTCCTTGAGCGAGGCGTTGGTCACGTTCACCACGCGGGTGGCGCCCATGTCGGCAGCGAGCTTCAGGCGGAAATCGTTCACGTCGGTGACGACGACGTTGCGCGCGCCCACGTGCTTGGCGATGCCGGCGGCGATGATGCCGATCGGGCCGGCGCCGGTAATCAGCACGTCCTCGCCGATCAGGTCGAACTCCAGCGCGCAATGCGCGGCATTGCCGTACGGATCGAAGAACGCGGCCAGTTCGGACGGAATCTGGTCAGGGATCGGCCACAGGTTGGATGCCGGCATGGCCATGTATTCGGCGAACGCGCCGTTGCGGTTCACGCCGATGCCCACCGTATTGGGACACAAGTGCTGGCGACCGGCGCGGCAATTGCGGCAGTGGCCGCAGACGATGTGGCCCTCGGCCGAGACGCGGTCGCCAACCTTGTAGCCGGTGACGCCCGGGCCGATCTCGACGATGCGGCCGACGAACTCGTGGCCGATGGTAAGACCCGGCTTGATGACGCGCTGGCTCCATTCGTCCCACTTGTAGATATGCAGATCCGTACCGCAGATCGCGGTTTTCTCGATCTTGATCAGCACCTCGTTGGGGCCGACCTCGGGCATCGGCACCTCTTCCATCCAGATGCCCTGTTCGGGCTTGCGCTTGACCAGGGCTTTCATTGTCTGCGGCATGGGAAATCCATCGGCTGGCCCGCGATGCGGGCGGTTAAACGTCAATTATAGAGCGCGGCGGCGCGTGACCGCTGTCCGTGCGAATTTTCCGGGTCGTGTGCGGTGCCTGGCGGCGCAAGTCACTGCGATGGCGCGGAAGGGACTTCGATGCGCTGGAAGCACCTGCGATCGCCTGCCCGGACGAGTATGCGTGCGCGCTGAATGTCGCAGGCATGACTTGCGGCATATGCCGCACTCGCCCGGCTCGGGCATAAGTCGAAAGTTATTGCGCCACTTTCGCCTGCTTCCCGGGGCCGGCTTTCACCAGGAGATTCCCTTTGCGCCGTCTATTGCTTGCTGCCGCCGTATCCGTCGGCTTCATCTCGTCCGCCCATGCCGTCGAAGGCATGTGGCAGCCCGCCCAGCTTCCCGGTATCGCCGCCACGCTGCAGCAGCACGGCCTGAAACTCGATCCGAAAACGCTGACCGACCTCACCGCCTACCCGATGGGCGCGATCGTCAGCCTGGGCGGCTGCACCGCCTCGTTCGTCTCCCCCGAGGGTCTGGTGGTGAGCAACCACCACTGCGTCTACGGCGCGCTGCAGCTGAACTCCACGCCGGAAAACAACCTGATCGAGAAGGGCTTCCTGGCGAAGACCCAGGCGGACGAGCTCTCCGCCGGCCCGTCCGCGCGGATCTTCGTCACCGAGGAAATCCGCGACGTCACGAAAGAGATCACCGCCAAGCTCACCGACGCGATGAGCGGCGCCGAGCGCTACAAGGCGATCGAGCTGGCGATCAAGGAGCAGGTCAAGGCGTGCGAGAGCGAAGGCTACCGCTGCGACGTCTACACCTTCCACGGCGGTTACAGCTATCAGCTGATCAGGCAACTGGAAATCAAGGACGTGCGCCTGGTCTACGCGCCGCCGGAATCCATCGGCAAGTTCGGCGGTGACGTCGACAACTGGATGTGGCCTCGCCACACCGGCGACTTCGGCTACCTGCGCGCCTATGTCTCGAAGGACGGCAAGTCCGCCGCCTTCTCGAAGGACAACGTGCCGTACCGGCCCAGGCATGTGCTCAAGGTGAACCCGCAGGGCGTGGAAGCCGGCGACTACGTGATGGTGGTCGGCTACCCGGGCCGCACCAACCGCTACCGTCTCGCCGACGAAGTGCAGAGCGCGATCGACTGGACGTACCCGACCCAGATCAAGGTGTACGAGGACACGCTGGACATCATCAACACCGCCGGCAAGGCCAATCCCGATGTGGCGGTGAAGTACGCCAGCATGGTCGCCGGTCTCAACAACTACCTGAAGAACTTCGGCGGCCAGCTCGAAGGCCTGCATCGTGCCGACGCGGTCACGGTGAAGCGCGCGCAGGAAGCGCAGCTGGAGGCCTGGCTGAAGCAGCAGGGCGGCGCCGATAACACCGCGCTGGCGGCCGATATCGGCAAGCTGCGCCAGCAGATCGCCGCCGACCGGGCCAATCGCGAACGCGACCTGGCCATCGGTCTGGTCAGCCGCGCCCAGCTGTTCGGCACCGCGGTGCGCCTGACCCACCTGGCGAAGGAGCGCCCGAAGGCCGATCTCGACCGCGACGCCGGCTACCAGCAGCGCGACTGGGTGCGCATCGAGGGCGGCCTGAAGCAGATGGATCGCCGCTACGACCCGGGCGTCGACCAGCAGTTCATGGTCTACGGCCTCAAGCGCTACGTGGCCTTGCCGCAGGCGCAGCGCCTGCCGGCGCTGGACAAGTGGCTCGATGGTGCAAGCACCGAGGCGGCGATCAAGGCGAAGGTTGCCGCGCTGTACGCCGGCAGCAAGCTCGGCAACGTCGACGAGCGCATGAAGTGGTTCGGCGCCGACAGCAAGGCGATCGACGCCAGCTCCGACAGCATGCTCAGGCTCGCTCGCGCGGTGCAGCCGCAGCTGAAGGCGCTGGAGGACGAATCCGATGCCCGCGCCGGCGAGATGAGCAAGCTGCGCCCGCGCTACATGCAGGCGATGATCGCGTGGAAGGACTCGCAGAAGCTGCCGGTCTACCCGGACGCGAACAGCTCGCTGCGCGTCACCTTCGGCAACGTGCAGGGCGTGGCGCCGCGTGATGGCGTGAGCTACGCGCCGTTCACCACCGCGCAGGGCATCGTCGAGAAGGACACCGGCATCGAGCCGTTCAACTCGCCCAAGGCCGAGCTGGTCGCGATCAAGGCCAAGGCGTTCGACAGCTATGCCTCGCCGAAGCTGGGCACGCTGCCGGTCAACTTCCTCGCCGACCTTGACATCACCGGCGGCAACTCCGGTTCGCCGGCGATGGACGCGAACGGCCAGCTGGTCGGCCTGGCGTTCGACGGCAACTGGGAGTCGGTCAGCGGCGACTGGCTGTTCAACCCGCAGCTCAACCGCTCGATCCAGGTCGACGTGCGCTACATGCTGTGGGTGATGCACCACCTCGACCACGCCGACAACCTGCTGAAGGAAATGGGCGTGCCGGCGAAGTAAGCCGCACATTCGTGCATGCATCAGGGCCCGCGTCATCGGCGCGGGCCCTTCCGTTTTCCGTGCGGCGAACCCGGTCATGCGCGGGGCCGCGCCAAACCCGGAGCGGCAGACGCCGGCATGGCAGGCGGCTTGATTCAGCCGGCCGGTCTTTCCTCGGGGCGCAGCGTCAGGACCCGCACGCCGTTTCGCGTCACCGCCACCGTATGCTCGAACTGTGCCGACCATTTTCCGTCCCGAGTGACGACCGTCCAGCCGTCATCCTCGGTCCGCACGGTCCGGCGGCCCTGGTTGAGCATCGGCTCGATGGTGAACACCATGCCCTCCCGCAATACCAGACCGGTTTGCGGCCTTCCCCAATGCAACACCTGCGGCGGTTCGTGCATTTCACGGCCGATTCCGTGCCCGCAATACTCCCTCACCACCGAGTAGCCATTCCGTCGGGCGTGATGCTCGATGGCATGGCCCACATCGCCGAGCCGGGCACCCGGGCGGACAGCCCTGATCCCCTTCCACATGGCTTCATGCGCCACCTGCACGAGTCGCTTGGCCGCTGGCGTCACATCGCCGACGAGGTAGGTCTTGCTGGAGTCGGCGATGAATCCATTTTTTTCCAGCGTGATGTCGAAATTCACGATGTCTCCGTCTCGCAGGATTTCCGACGGAGACGGGACACCGTGACAGACGACGTCGTTGCGTGAGGAGTTCAGTGCATGGGCATAGCCGTACTGCCCCTTGCTCGCCGGACGCGCAACGAGTTCGTCCACGATGTAGCTTTCGACCAGGTCGTTCACCTGCATGGTCGACATGCCGGCCAGGCTCAACTGGTCCACGTAGCCGAATACATCGGCCAATAGCCTGCCCGACTCGGCCATCAGCGCGACTTCTTCCGGTCGCTTGGTCATGCGGCACCGGGTGCGAGCGGCCGTGCCTCGACACCGGCGGCGTGGAGTTCCCGCATGAGAACCTCCTGGAAAGTCAGCGTGGGGCTCATTTCACACAACATGCCGACCTTGATCCAGAAGGCCGCCTGCGCGTTGATGGATCGGCACGTCACTGCGCTCGCCCTGCGAATCTGACTGTGCAGATCGTCGTCGATGTTCACGATACCCATAAAACGTTCCATATATGTTTCGTATATGGATGATATATTTTGGGGGTATGGCTGGGCAAGCGGCGGATGTCATGGCTCATGGTGGCGACGGCACACCCTTGGCATCATGTCTGCGCACTTTTCCACCTCGTGGGGTGAGTGCCGTCGGCCGCGAGGCCGCTGGCGGTGCGGGCAGGGCGGTGCTCTCGTCTAAACTGCCGCGATGCCCGTTGATTCCCGCCCCCTGGCCATCTTCCTGATGGGCCCCACCGCCTCCGGCAAGACCGCGCTGGCATGCGCGCTGAGCGAGCGGTTTCCGCTGGATCTGGTCAGTGTCGATTCGGCGCTGGTCTACCGCGGCATGGACATCGGCACGGCAAAACCCGACCCGGCGACGCTGGCGCGCCATCCGCATGCGCTGGTCGACATCCGCGATCCCGGCCAGCCGTATTCGGCGGCGGATTTCCGCGCCGATGCGCTGCCGGTGATGCAGCGGATCAGCGCGCAGGGCAGAGTGCCGCTGCTGGTCGGCGGTACCGGGCTGTACTTCCGTGCGTTGCAGCAGGGGCTGTCCGACCTGCCGGAAGCCGACCCGGCCACCCGTGCGCGGCTGGCTGCCGAGGCGCAACAGCTCGGCTGGCCGGCCTTGCATGCGCGGTTGGCGGCCCTCGATCCGGCCGCCGCCGGCCGGATCGGCTGCAACGACGTGCAGCGCCTGCAGCGTGCGCTGGAAGTGATCGAACTGACCGGCCGGCCGCTATCCGAATTGCAGCGCGGCGGGACGGCGGCGCGCTTTCCGTGGCGCGTGCTCAAGCTGGCGCTGCTGCCGACCGACCGGCGCGTGCTGCACGAGCGCATCGCCCGGCGTTTCGACACGATGCTGGCGGAGGGCTTTCTGGACGAGGTGCGCGCACTGCGGGCGCGCGGCGACCTGCACGCCGACCTGCCGGCGATCCGCGCGGTCGGCTACCGGCAGGCGTGGGAACACCTCGATGGCCAGACCGATGCGGCCACGTTCCGCGACCGCGCCATCTACGCCACCCGCCAGTTGGCCAAGCGCCAGATCACCTGGCTGCGCAGCGACACCGGCATCCGGATCGTCGAGCCGGATCGGCCCGATCTCGGCGAGCGGGTGCGCGCGGCGGTGGGCCTGTTTGTCGACGGCCCGGCCGGGGTCATGCCACCAGCGTGACCCAGTCCACCGTCGTGGAGCAAAAATCTTCTTTCATCAAGCATTTGAAAGCAGTTAACATCCGATCTTGTTGGGCCGGGGCGCCAGCGGCGTCTTTTCTCCGGTCTGGTCGTGGCAAGGGGAGAACAAGAAATGTCCAAGGGGCAATCGTTGCAAGATCCGTTTCTCAATGCGTTGCGGCGCGAGCGTGTGCCGGTGGCCATCTACCTGGTCAACGGCATCAAGTTGCAGGGCACGGTCGAGTCGTTCGACCAGTTCGTGGTGCTCCTGCGCAACCAGGTCAGCCAGATGGTGTACAAGCACGCCATTTCCACCGTGGTTCCGAGTCGCAACGTGCGCATCGGCAATGGTCACGATGGCCACGAAGGCCACGATCACCAGGCCGATACTTCGGCAACCGTCGAAGCGGGCACTTGATTGCGCGTGGGGTGATCCACATGAAGGGAGACTGTCCCCGCAGGATGCTGCCCCACCGTGTTTGACCGGCAAAAGAGAGGCGACCGCGCCGTCCTTGTACTTCCGCATTCGCGCGGCGAAGGCGATGCCGTGCGCCGCGCGGAGGAATTCGCCGAACTGGCCAAGTCGGCCGGTGCCGAGGTGTTGGCAACCATCGCCGCGCGCGTCGACGACGTCAATCCGCGTTACTACATCGGCAGTGGCAAGGCCGAGGAAGTCGCCGAGGCATCCCGTGCGCTGGAAGCCGACCTGGTGCTGGTCGACCACGTGCTCACTCCGGTGCAGGAGCGCAATCTGGAGAAACACCTCGGCGTGCGCGTGGTCGACCGTGCCGGTCTGATCCTGGACATCTTCGCCCAGCGCGCACGGTCCCACGAAGGCAAGCTGGAAGTGGAGCTGGCCCAGTTGAAGCACTTGGCCACGCGACTGGTGCGCGGCTGGACCCATCTGGACGCCCAGCGCGGTGGTGCCATCGGCAACCGCGGTCCCGGCGAAACCCAGCTCGAAACCGACCGTCGTTTGCTGGCGGTGCGGGTGAAGATGCTCACCAAGCGGCTGGAAAAAGTGCAGACCCAGCGTGGTCAGCAACGCCGTTCGCGCTTGCGCAACACCGTGCCGCGGGTGGCGCTGGTCGGTTACACGAACGCCGGCAAATCCACCCTGTTCAACGCCTTGACCCGCGGCTCGGTCTACGCCGCCGATCAGTTGTTCGCCACGCTCGACCCCACGGTGCGCAAGATCGAGGACCTGGCCTGCGGCCCGGCGGTGATCGCCGACACCGTGGGCTTCATCCGCGAACTGCCGCATGACCTGGTCGCCGCGTTCCGCGCCACCCTGGCCGAGGCCCGCGACGCGGACCTGCTTCTCCACGTCGGTGACGCTGCCGACGAGGAGCGCGTGCGCCTGCATCGGGTGGTCGATGCCGTGCTGGAGGACATCGACGCCGGCGACGTCCCGCAGTTGCAGGTGATGAACAAGATCGACCTGGCCGGTACCGAGCCGCGGATCGAGCGCGACGCAACCGGCAAGCCGGTGCGGGTATGGCTGTCGGCCGCCACCGGCGCCGGCGTCGACCTGCTGCGCCAGGCGCTGGGCGAATTGCTTGGCGGCGACCGCGTGCAGTCGCCGCTGCATCTGCCCTTGTCCGCCGGGCGGCTGCATGCGCGCCTGAAGGCGGCCGGGGCGATCAGTGCCGAGCACGTGGACGAACACGGCTGGCAGCTGCGCATCGACGCGCCGCGCAGCGTGATAGCGCCGCTCAGCGGTGGTGAGGGCGCCGAGGCAGTGCTGTTGCGGGAACTGTTGAGTGCGGCCGGTTGATCGGCCGCGCCCGGACGGTTTCGGCTGCCTCTGCTAGAATACGCAGCGTTTGCGTCGGCCATGGCGGCATCGATGGTCCAGTGGTCACCTCGCCGTGTGCGAGGTGGAAGAAAGGCATGTTCCGGCCGTCGTTGCCGGCCTCCCGACGGCTTCAAGGAGACTGACTCGTGGCGTGGAATGAACCCGGAAAGAACGGGCAGAGCGATCCGTGGAACCGCAAGCGTCCTTCCGGCAAGTCGCCGCTGGACGACCTGCTGGCAAAGCTGAAGAACCGTGGCGGGAAGTTCGGCCAGGGCTCCGGCGGCATCCTCACCGGCGTGCTGGTGCTGATCGTGGTGGGCCTGCTGTTCAGCAGCTACACGATCATCGGCGCGCGCCAGCAGGGCGTGGTGCTGCGCTTCGGCCAGTACTCGCGCACCTTGCCGCCCGGCTTCCACCTGAAGTTTCCGCAGCCGATCGAATCGGTCACCAAGGTCGAGGCCACGCGTATCCGCTCGGTCACCGACAAGGTGGCCATGCTGACCCGCGACGAGAACATCATCACGATCGACTTCACCGTGCAGTACCAGGTGGATGATTCGCGCAAGTACCTGTTCTCGCTGACCGATCCGGACGGCACCATCAGTGCCGCCGCCGAAGCCGCCGTGCGCGGCGTGATCGGCGGCAGCGACATGGACCAGGTCCTGTCGGCGGCCGGTGCCAACCTGGTCACCCAGGCGCAGCAGGCGTTGCAGCGGACGCTGGACGTCTACGATTCGGGCTTGCGCGTCACCGAGGTGAGCTTCCAGAACGTGGCGCCACCCGATGAGGTGAAGGACGCCTTCGACGACGTCAACAACGCGCGCGAAGACAAGCAGAGCATCGAGAACGCCGCGCTGGCCTATTCCAGCAAGGTCGTGCCGGTGGCGCGCGGCGAAGCGGCCCGCATCGCCGCGGAAGCGGCTGGCTACAAGGCCGAGCGCGTCGCCCGCGCCGAAGGCGACACCGATCGCTTCAACCTGTTGCTGGCGCAGTACAAGGCAGCGCCCGAAGTGACCCGCAAGCGGTTGTGGCTGGAGACCATGGAAGAGGTGATGGCACACAACACCAAGATCGTCGACGACGCCAGCGGTCGCAACATCATCAACCTGCCCTCGACGCCGGGCGCCGCATCCCAGGCGGGGACGACCCAGGTCGGCGCGATCGTGCCGCCCCCCGCAACGGCAAGCAGTGCGAGCGACAAGGGAGCACAGCCATGAACCGCATCGTTGCCGCATTCGTTGCCGTCGTGGTGATCCTGCTCGGCTTGAGCAGCATGTTCGTGGTGAGCGAAGGCCACAGCGCATTGGTCCTGCAATTCGGTCGCATCGTGCACACGGACTACCAGCCGGGCCTGCATTTCAAGCTGCCCGTGCTGCAGCAGGTGATTCATTTCGACAAGCGCATCCTGTCGCTCGACGCGCCGCCCGAGCGCTACTTCACCTCCGAGAAGAAGAGCGTCAACGTCGATTTTTACGTCAAGTGGCGCATCGCCGACAACGCGGCCTATTACCGCGCCACCGGCGGCGACCAGCTGCAGGCCGCGCAGCGGCTCACCCCCATCGTCAAGGACGCGCTGCGGTTCGAGTTCAATGCACGCACCTTGCCCGACCTGATCTCCGGCGGGCGCAAGGACATCACCGAGCGGGTGCGTGCTCAGACCGATCTTTCGGCGCGCAAGAACCTGGGCATTGCGGTGGTCGACGTGCGCATCAAGCGCATCGACCTGCCCAACGAGGTCAGCGAATCGGTGTACAAGCGGATGCGTGCCGAGCGCCTGCAACTGGCCAATGAACTGCGTTACACGGGCCAGGAAGCGGCGACCCGGATCAAGGCCGACGCGGATCGCCAGGCGCAGGTGCTGGAAGCCGATGCCAACCGGGATGCCGCCAAGGTGAAAGGCGAGGGCGATGCCGAAGCCGCCGCGATCTATGCGCGTGCCTACAGCAAGGACCCGGAGTTCTACGCGTTCTATCGCAGCCTGGCGGCCTATCGTGCGTCGATGGAAACCGGCAACGGCGTGCTCATCCTCAAGCCTGATTCGCCGTTCCTGCATTACTTCGACGACCCCGCACCGCGGAAGTAGGCCGCATCGACCCGCGCAGCGGGCGTTTACCCAGGCAGCCCCGTGGCGGGGCGGCAAACTAACGAAACGAGAGTTCACATGGGCAAGTCAGTCGTAATCCTGGGCGCGCAGTGGGGCGACGAGGGCAAGGGCAAGATCGTCGACCTGCTGACCGAGCGGGTCAGCGCGGTGGTGCGCTTCCAGGGCGGCCACAACGCCGGCCACACGCTGGTGATCAAGGGCAAGAAGACCGTGCTGCACCTGATTCCCTCGGGCATCCTGCGCGAAGACGCGCTGTGCCTGATCGGCAACGGGGTGGTGCTGTCGCCCGAGGCGCTGATCAACGAGATCAGCGAATTGGAAGCCAACGGCGTCGAAGTGCGCTCCCGCGTCAAGATCAGCCCGGCGACACCGCTGATCATGCCGTACCACATCGCCGTCGACAAAGCTCGTGAAATCGCCGCCGGCGGCAAGGCCATCGGCACCACCGGCCGTGGCATCGGTCCGGCCTACGAGGACAAGGTTGCCCGCCGTTCGATCCGCGTTGCCGACTTGATGTACCCGCACGAATTGCCCGCGTTGCTCAAGACCGCGGTGGACTACCACAACTTCATCCTTACCCAGTGGCTGAAAGCCGAGCCGGTCGATTACGACACCGTGCTGAAAGATGCGCTGGCCTGGGGCGAGTACATCCGCCCGCTGGTCGACGACGTCGCCACCATCCTGCACGACGTGCGCAAGGGCGGCGGCAACATCCTGTACGAGGGCGCGCAGGGCGCGCTGCTGGACATCGACCACGGCACCTACCCGTACGTCACCTCCAGCAACACCACCGTCGGCGGCGCGCTGGCCGGCACCGGCGTGGGTACGCAGGACATCGACTACGTGCTGGGCATCTGCAAGGCCTACGCCACCCGCGTCGGCAGCGGTCCGTTCCCGACCGAACTCAATGACGAGATGGGCGAGCTGCTGCGCAAGAAGGGCAACGAGTTCGGCGCCAGCACGGGCCGTCCGCGCCGCTGCGGCTGGATCGACCTGGTCGCGCTCAAGCGCGCCACCCAGATCAACGGCATCAACGGCCTGGCGATCACCAAGCTCGACGTGCTCGACGGCCTGTCCACCATCAAGGTCTGCATTGCCTACGAATACCGGGGCAAGCGCCGCGAGCTGGCGCCGCTGGATGCGGACGGCTGGGACGAGTGCAAGCCCGTCTACCTGGAATTTCCCGGCTGGGAAGAATCCACCGCCGGTATCCGCGACTGGAACAAGCTGCCGCCCGCCGCCCGCGCCTACCTGCGCGCCGTCGAGGAACTGTCCGGTTGCCGCCTGGCGCTGGTCGCAACCGGTGCGGACCGGGAAGACACCATCGTGCTGGATGACCCGTTCGCCTGAGGTCCGTACGCCCCGCCGCGCACTGGCGCAAGGCGGGGTTCGCTGATCAGGCGCGGTTGTGCGAGCGCATGGTGCGCTGCTTCTCGATCTGCCAATCGCGTTGCTTCTCGGTCTCGCGCTTGTCGTGCTCCTGCTTGCCGCGGGCCAAGCCGATCTCGACCTTGACCTTGTTGCCTTTCCAGTACATCGCCGTGGGCACCAGGGTGTGGCCCTTGCGTTCGACCGCACCGACCAGCTGGTCGATCTCCTTGCGGTGGAGCAGCAGCTTGCGGGTGCGCCGATCCTCGGCGATGACGTGCGTCGACGCGCTGATCAGCGGCGGGATCGAGCAGCCGACCAGGAACACCTCGTTCCTGAGGACCACCGCATAACTGTCGCCGAAATTGATGCGGCCGGCACGCAGTGCCTTCAGCTCCCAGCCTTGCAGGGCAACGCCGGCCTCGAAGCGCTGGTCGATGTGATATTCGAAGCGCGCGCGCTTGTTCAGCGCGATGGTGCCGCCGCCCTTGGTGTCCTTGTCCTTGCTCTTGGCCATGTCCGCTAAACTTCGGGCCACTGGGCGGCCGCATTGCCCGCCGCCCCATCGGGGCGACGCATTTGTCGAGATGGCGCCTCGGGGCGGGCGCTCACTTGATCTTCGCATTCATGGATGAATGCACAAGCCCGAGAGGTTGTCGTGATCGAAATACGTCGCAGCGCGTTGGTGAAGTACTCGCCGGCGCAGATGTTCGAACTGGTCAATGAGGTGGAAGCATACCCAAAGCGCTTCGCCTGGTGTGCGGACGCCGAAGTGCTGGAGCGCGGCGACAACGTGGTGGTGGCCAGGCTGGATCTCAAGTTTGCCGGGTTCAGCCAGAGCTTCACCACGCGCAACGTGCTCGACGCGCCGCGGCGCCTGGAGATGAACCTGGTCGAAGGACCATTTCGCAGCCTGCATGGCGTGTGGGACTTCACCGCGCTGGGTGATGCCGGCAGCAAGGTCGCCTTTGCGCTTGATTTCGATTACGCGGGCAGGCTCGGCGGTGCCGCCTTGCGGCTCGGCTTCCAGGGGCTGGCCGGGCGCATGGTGGATGACTTCTGCCGCGAAGCGGAGCGCCTCCATGGTTGAGCCGTCGATCGGCATCGAGGTGGTGTTTGCCGATGGCGATTCGGTGGTGGTGCGTCGTCGCGTGCAGGTCGCCGACGGTTGCACGGTGGCCGAGGCGGTCACCGCCAGCGGCATCGCGTCGTCGCTGCCGGCAGGTGCCATCGATCCGGCCCGGCTGGGCATCTTCGGACACAAGGTCGTTGCCGGGCAGCGCGTGCGCGACGGTGACCGCATCGAGATCTGCCGACCGCTGACACTCGACCCGATGGAGGCGCGGCGCCGGCGTTCGCGCTGAAACCTTGCCGTCCGCGCGCCAGCCTCAATGGCTGCCGTCGGTCCCCTGGCCCAGGCCGCCGTCGTTCTTCTTGTCATCCGGTGACTGGCTCTTGTCGCCCTGGGTTTCGTTCGCCGGATAACCCGAGTTGTACTTGCGGCTTTCCCTGATCAGCTGCTGCGGGTCGCGGGCGAAGAAGTCGCCTTCGGTGTGCACCAGGGTGTCGTTGTTGAAGGTCAGCTTGAACGTGCGCACCTTGGGCTTGCCGCCGCGGCGGGACTGGGTGGACACGTAGTCCCAGCGGCTGTTGTCGAACGGCGTGCGCACCGATGGCGTGCCGAGCAGCAGAAGGACCTGGTGCTTCGTCATCCCCGGTTTGAGCTGATCCACCATCTTTTCGTCCAGCAGATTGCCTTGCTGCACGTCCGGCGTGTACGCGATGTGGCAACCGGCGACGGCAAGTGCCAGCAGCGCAACAACCGGCAGGATGATCAGCTTTTGCATGCGTGTTGCGTCCAGGGTCGTGAAGGTGTCGGATGATACACTACCGGCTCGGGCTCGCCGTGCGTGGAGAGAGGCTATGGAACAGGAAACCAGAGAGCTGCGTCGGGTCGGTCTCAAGGTGACCCATCCGCGCATGCGCATCCTGCAGGTGTTCGACGACGAGAGCGAACGCCACTTGACGGCCGAGGACGTGTACAAGCACCTGCTGGCCCAGAAGGAGGACATCGGGTTGGCGACCGTGTATCGGGTGCTGACCCAGTTCGAGGCGGCGGGGATCATCGTCAAGCACAATTTCGAAGGCGGCCAGGCAGTCTACGAACTCGATCGCGGCAAACACCACGACCACATGATTGACGTGGACAGCGGCAAGGTGATCGAGTTCATCAGCGAGGAGATCGAGCGCCTGCAGCACGAGATCGCCGCCAAGCACGGCTACGTGATCGAGGATCACAGCCTGGTGCTCTACGTGCGCCCGAAACAGCGCGCCCGCAAGGATTGAAGCCGGGCGCCCGACGCCTCGTTCGTATTCGTCATGCCACGAAAAAAACCGCAGGTGGACTCCTGTCCGCCTACGGTTGATGCCTTGCCGGTCGGATGGCGCGCGGTGCGCGCGCGTATCCATCCGGCAGCGGCGAAACGGCATCCTGCCGTTTTCTCAGAATCACCGTCCCCACGGTGACCCTGATCCGCCATCTCACGACGGCGGTTCCCCCACATCGATGACGACATCCTAACGATGTCTTCACGTTGCGCATATCGGAAAAATTCCTAGTCCAGGCGACTGCGTTCGGTGCCGCTTTTGTTGCCTCGCAGCAAAATACGCAGGTGCACGCCAGGGTGGTCGGTGCGCAGGCGGAACTGTCCGCCCAGCGAGGTCACCCGGTCGCGCATGCCCTGCAGGCCCCGCCCGCCGCGCGGGAGGCGATGGGGCAGGCCGGTACCGTCATCACGCAGATCGAGCAGGGCGACGGCGATGCCGTTGCGTTCGCCGATGCGCAGCCGCAGGCGGAATTCACTGGCGCAGGCGTGCTTGACGGTGTTGGTGGCGCTTTCCTGAGCCAGCCGGTAGATCGCCGTGCGGGTGTCATCGTCGAGCAATCGCGGGTCGCCGTGGAGTTCCACGTGGTAGCGCATGCCGGCACTGGTCAGCAGGTCGCGGATCGGGCCTTCATCCAGCGCGCGCAGCAGGCCGAACTCGTCCAGGATCGCCGGGCGCAGGTCGTCCAGCAGGCGATGCAGAGCGCGGCGCATGTGGGCGAGGATGGTGTTGATCGAGATGCTCACGTCGTCCATCCCGACCTCGTGCAAACGCGCCTGGGCCAGTTTCACGTGGGTCTGGATCGCGGTGATGTTCTGGCCCAGTTCGTCATGCAGTTCGGCCGCAAGATGCCGCCGCTGGTTCTCGTCGGCCTGCAGGTTGCCGCGTGCGGCGTCACGCAGTTGTTGGGCCAGATGATCCAGGCGGCGATTGACGGCCCCGAGGTAGACGTTCTGCTCCGCCACCCGTTCGCTGCTGCGCCGCAGGGCGTCGGTGGCCGAACCGAGCATCAGCGCGCCGGTGCCTGCCACGGCCAGGAACAGGTAGGCGGCGGCGGTCGAGGGCGTGTGGCCCAGGTGCACGTCCACCAGGGTCATGCCCAGACTGGTGATCAGCATGGCGAGGCTGGCGCCGCGCCAGCCATGGCGGAAGGCGAAAAACAGCACCGGCGCCAGCGACAGCACCCGCGCGAACTGCGGCTGCGGCGCGGCGCGCTCGGACAGCACCAGCAGGATGGCCATGGATGGTGCCAGCACCAGCAGCACGTCCGTCAGCAGGCGCATCACCGAGGCACGCTCCAGCCGCGTGTGCAGCAGCATGATCAACACCGGCGCCACCAGCAGGATGGCCAGATAGTGGCTGAGCAATTCCTCGGCGATGACGCGGATCATCAACTCTGGCGTTTCCGACCAGTTGGTGAATGCGAGCAGCGCGGCGTCCGCGGCGGTCGTGACCGTGACCACCAGCACCACCGAAAGCAGCAGCCGGGTCACGTCCTGCGGGCTGTGCAGGCTGGGATGCAGGTGCAGCCGGCGCAGCAGCCACATGCAGGCCATCATCACCAGGAATGCCGGCAGCACGTCTGCCAGCACGCCGCTGATGTGCAGCGGTGATCCATGCCACCAGGCGGCGCCGGCGCAGGCGAGCAGTTCCGCGGCGAGCAACCAGCCCCAGTGGCGCAACGGTACCAGCAGAAGTGCGGTGAAACGCAGGCCGTAGGGCAGCATCCAGTAGGGTTGTGCCGTGGCGCCGAGCAGCAGCCACAGCACCAGATAACCTGCGCCGATGAGCGGCCCGGAATCGGGCAGGAGAGATGGCTTGAATCGCATCCGGCGATGGTACATGCGCCGTGCGCGGGGTGGCGTGCCGGGGTACTTGGCCTGGCGTGCTGTCCCGGGCGCGCCTTCCTGTGTCAGAGTAGGAAGATGTACAGCATCGTTCTGGTTGACGACCACGCCATCGTTCGAGAGGGCTTCAAGCGCCTGATCGAGCTGGAATCGGACCTGGAAGTGGTTGCCGAATGCCGCAACGGCGACGACGCGGTAGAGGCGGTCGGCCACTGGCGCCCGGACCTGGTGGCGCTGGATCTTTCCTTGCCCGACGGCAGCGGTTTGCCGTTGATCGAGCATCTGCTCAGCGTGCATGCGGCCACTCGCGTGGTCGTGTTGAGCATGCATGATGGCGACGCTTACGTTTCCGAGGCGTTGCGCCGCGGGGCCAGCGGGTTCGTCACCAAGGGCGTCGCGCCGGAGGAACTGGTGGCGGGCCTGCGCGCCGTGATGCAGGGCGAGTGCTTCCTCAGCTCGGACCTGCGCCAGCGCCGCACCGAGCGCCCCAACGACGCGCTCGATCCGGTCAACCGGCTGACCGCCCGCGAGCGCGAAGTGTTCCTGTTGCTGGCCGGGGGGCGCACGCCCAAGCAGGTCGCTGCCGACCTCGGCATTGGCCAGAAAACCGTGTACATCCACCGTGCCAGCCTGATGGGCAAGCTCGGCGCCGGATCGGAACTGGACCTCTATCGCATGGCGACCGAGCGCGGCCTGCTGTCGACGACGGTCTGAGGACAGCCGCCTTCAGGTCGCCTGCGCGCGCTCCAGCATCTGCCTGGCGTGAGCCCGGGTCTCGCGGGTGATTTCCACGCCGCCGAGCATGCGAGCCAGCTCGTCGCGCCGGCCTGCGGCGTCCAGTTGTTCGATCCGCGTGCGGGTGGTGTCGCCGTCGCTCTGCTTGCTCACCCGCAAGTGGGCGTGACCTTGCGCGGCGACCTGCGGCAGGTGGGTCACGCAGAGCACCTGGCGACGGCTTCCCAGCGCACGCAGTTTCTGGCCGACCACCTCGGCGACCGCGCCGCCGATGCCGCTGTCGACCTCATCGAAGACCATGCTGCCGATCGAATCCTTGCCCAACGTAGCCACTTCGATGGCCAGACTGATGCGCGCAAGTTCGCCGCCGGAGGCGACCTTGCGCAGCGGCCGCGGTGGCTGGCCAGGATTGGCGCTGACCAGCAGCTCGCAGCGCTCCCGGCCCTGGGCGTCGGGTTCGTCGCCGGGCGTCGGCACCAGCTCGACGCGCAGTACGCCACCGGCCATGCCGAGTTCGCCCATCAGCGCACTGACTTCCTCGCCGAGCTTCGTCGCGGCAGCCATGCGCGATTGACCCAGCAGGTCCGCCGCGCGGGAGTATTCCTGTTGCAGGCGCTGAAGCTGACCGCTCAACTGTTCCAGTGCGTCGCCGGCGCCTTCGAGTTCGGCGTGCTCGGCGCGCAGCGCCAGCAGCCTCTCGTGCAGGGCTTCCGGCGGCAGCCGGTGGCGGCGCGAGAGCGCGTGCAGATGGCTCAGCTGCTGGTCGAGCGCGGCGTAGCCGGCCGGATCGAGGTCGACGTCTTGCGCATAGCGGCCCAAGCCGTCGGCGGCTTCGCCCAACTGGATACCGGCGTTGTCGAGCAGCTCCAGCCAGGGTGTCAGCCGGTCGTCCAGGGCCGCGAGCTTGCCCAGCTCGGCATGCGCTCGACCCAGTGCCCGGCGCAGGGCGAACTCGCCCTCGCCATCGAGCAGTTCCACCACGCCGGCGCTGCCTTCCGCCAGGCGGTCGGCGTTGGCCAGGCGCTTGTGGTTGGCCTCCAGTTCGGCCAGTTCGGTGGGTGGCAGCGCCCATTGCTCCAGTTCCGCCAATTCATGGCGCAGCAGCTCCAGCCGAAGTTCGTGATCCTCGCCGCCACTGAGCTTGTGCATGCGCTGGTTCAACTCGCGCCACTGCTCCGCCTGGCGGCGCACCTGGGCGATCAAGTCATCGTGGCCCGCATAAGCGTCGAGCAAGGCCAGCTGATGGGCCCGCGAGAGCAGCGCCTGGTGTTCATGCTGGCCGTGGATCTCGACCAGCAAGGCGGCCAGCTCTCCGAGCTGGCGCGTGTTGGCGGGGCGGCCGTTGATCCAGGCGCGGGAGCTGCCTTCGGCACGCAACACTCGCCGCAACTGGCAGTTGCCGTCTTCGTCGAGTTCCTCTCGGCGCAACCATGCCTGCGCGTCGGGCAGTCCGGTCAAATCGAACTCCGCGGCCAACTCGGCGCGGTCGCTGTCCGCGCGGATCATGCCGCTGTCGGCGCGTGCGCCGGTCAGCAGCATCAACGCGTCGACCAGCAGCGACTTGCCGGCGCCGGTCTCGCCGCTGACCACGGTCAGGCCGGGGCCGAAAGACACCTCGGCGGCCTCGACGACGGCAAAATGGCGGACATAGAGCGAAGTGAGCATGGGCAGTTCGGCATTGGAATGGGAGAATTGTAGCGGGAGCCCGGGTGGGCAAAACACCGCATTCGCTTGCAAGCCGCGCGTGCAGACCTTATTTCTGTCGGGTCTCAGGAACTGCTACGGACATGATCCTTCCACACGGCCATGACCTCGATGCCCGCACGCGGCGCCTGCTGCGCGCGCTGATCTCCCAGTATCTGGTCGACGGCGAGCCGGTGGGGTCGCGCACGCTGGCGCGCTCCTCGGGGCTGGACGTCAGTCCGGCGACGATCCGCAACATCATGGCCGACCTGGAAGACGCCGGCCTGGTCGCTTCGCCGCACACCTCGTCAGGCCGCGTACCCACGCCGCGCGGCCTGCGCCTGTTCGTGGACAGCCTGATCGAGTTGCAGCCCTTGCCGCGCGCCGAGCTGGCGCGCTTGCAGAGCGAACTGCCACCGGGGCCTGCCACCACGCGCGACCTGCTCGGCAACGTGTCGACTTTGCTCTCGGCGATGACCCGCTTTGCCGGCGTGGTGACGGTGCCGCGCCAGGCCGACTTCCCGCTGCGCCACATCGACTTCGTGGCCCTGCCCGATGCGCGGGTGCTGGTGATCCTGGTGTTTACCGACAACCAGGTGCAGAACCGCATCGTGCAACTGCTCAAGCCGTTGCCCGCCGGTGAGCTGGAGCGGGCGGCCAATTATCTCAACACCCACTTCGCCGGGCTGCGCGTGGACGATATCCGCGCCCACCTGCTGGCCGAGGTACGCGAAACCGGCAGCGAGCTCAACCGGCTGCTGGCCAGTACGGTGGAGCTGGCCACGGCCTCGTTCGCGCCGCAGGCCAGCGATGCCGACATGCTGGTCAGCGGGCAGACCAACCTGATGGCCTGCGCCGAGCTGGCCGACCTGCAGCGGCTGCGCGACCTGTTCGACGCGTTCCAGCAGAAGAACGAGCTGCTCCAGCTGATGGAAGTCTGCGCGAAGGCGCCGGGGGTACGGCTGTTCATCGGCGAGGAGTCGGGCTTCGCGGCACTGGATGGTTGCAGCGTGGTCACGGCCAGCTATGGCGCGCAGGGGCGAATGCTCGGCGCGGTCGGCGTGATCGGACCCACGCGCATGGCCTACGAGCGGGTGATTCCGGTCGTGCAGGCCACGGCCGGATTGCTGAGCGACGCCTTGAATCGGGTCGCGGTGACCCTATAACCGGCAGCAGAGGCGGGATTTCTGGTTGATTTGGATGGCGGGCCACGGTGCCGGCCGCGAACTTTTTGTTGGGAGTGACGCATGCACGACAACGACACCCAGGCGCATGACGAGGCCATGGACCCCGGGTCGGCACCAGCCGTCGACGGCGACCAGTTCGCCAAGCTGCAGGCCCGCGTGGCCGAACTGGAGGCGATCAACGCCGAGCTGCAGGAAACGGTCTTGCGCGAGAAGGCGGAGATCGAGAACCAGCGTCGGCGCCTGCATCGGGACCTGGAGCAGGCCCGGCGGTTTGCCAACGAGAAACTGCTGAACGAATTGCTGCCGGTATACGACGGACTGGAGAGCGGCCTGGCAGCCGAGGGCGGCGACGTCGCCTCGATACGCGAGGGCCTCGGTCTCACCCTGAAAGCGCTGCTCAAGGTCGCCGGGAACCACGGCATGGCGCAGGTCGATCCGATCGGCCAGCCGCTCGATCCCGAGCGCCACCATGCGGTGAGCATGGTCGCGGCCCCCGGCCAGGCGCCGGGCACCGTGGTCAGCGTGCTGCAGAAAGGCTACGTGCTGAACGATCGCCTGCTGCGTCCGGCGCTGGTCGCCGTGGCGAAGGACTGAGCGCATCGCACGCCGCCGTCGGCATTGAATCGCTGCGGCAGAACCCCATCTGGAAACCATCGCGGCCGCCGGGCCGCCAATAGATTCGGAGCATGAACATGGGCAAGATCATCGGCATCGACCTGGGCACCACGAACTCCTGCGTGTCCGTGATGGACGGCAGCACGACCAAGGTCATCGAGAACTCGGAAGGCGATCGCACCACGCCCTCCATCGTCGCCTTCACCAAGGACGGCGAGGTGCTGGTCGGTGCCTCGGCCAAGCGCCAGAGCGTGACCAACCCGAAGAACACCTTCTACGCGGTGAAGCGCCTGATCGGTCGCAAGTTCAACGACGCCGAGGTGCAGAAGGACCTGAACATCGTGCCGTTCGGCATCGTGGCGCACGACAACGGCGACGCCTGGGTGCAGACCTCCGACGGCAAGAAGATGGCGCCGCAGGAAATCTCCGCCAAGGTGCTGATGAAGATGAAGAAGACTGCCGAGGACTACCTCGGCGAGACGATCACCGAGGCGGTGATCACGGTGCCTGCCTACTTCAACGACAGCCAGCGCCAGGCGACCAAGGACGCCGGCCGGATCGCCGGCCTGGAAGTGAAGCGCATCATCAACGAGCCGACCGCGGCCGCGCTGGCCTATGGCTTGGACAAGAAGGGCGGCGACCGCAAGATCGTGGTCTATGACCTCGGCGGCGGCACCTTCGACGTGTCGATCATCGAGATCGCCGAAGTCGACGGCGAGAAGCAGTTCGAGGTGCTGGCCACCAACGGCGACACCTTCCTCGGTGGCGAAGACTTCGACATGCGCGTCATCGACTACCTGGTCGAGGAGTTCCAGAAGGAGCAGGGCATCGACCTGCGCAAGGACCCGCTGGCGCTGCAGCGCCTGAAGGATGCGGCCGAGCGCGCCAAGATCGAGCTGTCCTCCAACCACCAGACCGACGTGAACCTGCCGTACGTGACGGCCGACGCGTCCGGCCCGAAGCACCTCAACATCAAGCTGACCCGGGCCAAGCTCGAGGCGCTGGTGGAGGATCTGGTCAAGCGCACCATCGAGCCGTGCCGCACCGCGCTGAATGACGCCGGCCTGCGCGTGTCCGACATCAACGACGTGATCCTGGTCGGCGGCCAGACCCGCATGCCCAAGGTGCAGGAGGCAGTGAAGGACTTCTTCGGCAAGGAGCCGCGCAAGGACGTCAACCCGGACGAGGCCGTCGCCGTGGGCGCGGCGATCCAGGGCGGCGTGCTGGGTGGTTCGGTCAAGGACGTGCTGCTGCTCGACGTGACCCCGCTGTCGCTGGGCATCGAGACCATGGGCGGCGTGATGACCAAGCTGATCGAGAAGAACACCACCGTGCCGACCAAGGCGGCGCAGACCTTCTCCACCGCCGACGACAACCAGACCGCGGTGACCGTGCACGTGCTGCAGGGCGAGCGCGAGCGCGCCAGCGCGAACAAGTCGCTGGGCAAGTTCGACCTGCAGGGCATCGAGCCGGCGCCGCGCGGCATGCCGCAGATCGAGGTCACCTTCGACATCGACGCCAACGGCATCCTGCATGTGTCGGCCAAGGACAAGAAGACCGGCAAGGAACAGAAGATCGAGATCAAGGCCGGCTCGGGCCTGTCCGACGAGGAAATCCAGCGCATGGTCGCCGATGCCGAGGCGAACAAGGAAGAGGACAAGAAGTTCCACGAGCTGGTCGCCACCCGCAACAAGGCCGACCAACTGGTGCATGCCACCCGCAGCGCGCTGAAGGAACACGGCGGCAAGGTGCCGGCCGACCAGCTGTCCACGATCGAAGGCGCGTTGTCGGATCTGGAAAAGGCCAAGGATGGTGACGACAAGGCGGCGATCGAGGCCAAGGTCGAGAAGCTGGAACAGGTGGCCCAGGCGCTCTACGCCGCGGCGCAGGGCGGTCCGGCCGATGCCGGCGCGCAGTCCGCGCCGGGCGGCTCGGCGCAGCCGGACGACGTGGTCGATGCCGAGTTCACCGAAGTGAAAGACGACAAGAAGTAAGCGGCATCGTCATCGGCACTGCCCGATGGCCAGCCCGCGCCAGGAACGTTCCTGGCGCGGGCGGTTTTGCGGATGGTGCCATGGGGCGGACGAGCATGTGGATGCATGAATGAGCAAGCGTGATTACTACGAAGTGCTGGGTGTGGAACGCACCGTCACCGAAGTCGAACTGAAGAAGTCCTTCCGTCGGCTGGCCATGAAGTACCACCCGGATCGTTGCCCCGACGACCCGACCGCGCAGGACAAGTTCAAGGAGGCCAAGGAGGCCTACGAAGTGCTGTCCGACGAGCGCAAGCGTGCCTTGTACGACCAGCACGGCCACGCGGCGTTCGAAGGCGGCATGGGCGGCCGCGGCGGCGCCGGGTTCGGCGACGTGGGCGACATCTTCGGCGACATCTTCGGCGACATCTTCGGCAGGAATGGCGGTGGCCGCGGCCGGCCGCGCCGCGGCTCGGACCTGCGCTACATCATGGATCTCGACCTCGAGGAAGCCGTGTTCGGCGTCAGCAAGCAGATCGAGATCCCCACCCAGGTCAATTGCCATCACTGCAACGGCAGCGGTTCGGCCGACGGCAAGGTAGCCAAGTGCGCGACCTGCCATGGCCACGGCCAGGTGCGCATGCAGAACGGCATCTTCTCGATCCAGCAGGCTTGCCCGCATTGCGGCGGCACCGGCCAGGCAATCGAGAATCCCTGCCGCAAGTGCCACGGCGAGGGACGCATCGAGGAGACCCGCACGCTGTCCGTGCAGATCCCCGAGGGCGTCGACAACGGTGACCGCATTCGCCTGAGCGGGCAGGGCGAGGCCGGCCCGTCCGGCACGCCTGCCGGCGACCTCTACGTGGAAGTGCGCGTGCGCGAGCATGCGATCTTCCAGCGCGACGGCAGCGACCTGTATTGCGAACTGCCGATCCGCTTTTCGCAGGCTGCGCTGGGCGCCCAGTTGCCGGTGCCGACGCTGGAGGGCGAAGTCCCGATAAGCATTCCGCCGGAGACGCAGACCGGCGCGCAGTTCCGCCTGCGCGGCCGCGGCGTCAAGTCGGTGCGCAGCAGCCGCCACGGCGACCTGATTTGTCGGGTGGTGGTGGAAACGCCGGTGCGCCTGACGCGCCAGCAACGCGAGCTGCTGGAGTCGCTGGAGGCCACGTTCAGCGGCAGCGACGCCGACAAGCACACGCCGCGCGCCAAGGGCTGGGTCGACGGCGTGAAGAAATTCTGGTCCCGCGTGACCGCCTGAGGCGAAGCGGGCCTGCGGCCGCCACCCCGCGGCCGGGCTGCGCGGTTAGCATGGACGCCTGACCCCGAGGAATGCTGCGCCGATGACACGCCCCTTTCGACTCGCCGTGAACGGTGCCTCCGGCCGCATGGGCCGCGCCTTGCTCGACTTGCTGGGTGCCGACGGCGACGCCGAACTGGTGCATGCCGTGGTGGCGCCGGGGTCGATCCACGCCGGCCAGCCCGTGCCCGGTGTGGCAAACGGAACCCTTCGTTACGCGCATGACTGGACGCAGGCGCCGCCGATCGACGTCATTGTCGATTTCAGCACGCCTGCGGCGCTGGGAGCTGCGCTCGACCATTGTCTGGAGCGCGGCATCGCACTGGTCAGCGGCACCACCGGCATCGACGGCGCGCTGACGTCGCGGTTGGCCGATGCCGCGCGGCAGATCGCGGTCCTGCGCGCCGCCAACTTCAGCCTCGGCGTGGCGATGCTGGCGCGGCTGTTGCGCGAGGCGGCGTCGGCCCTGCCGGCCTGGGATCTGGAGATCGTCGAAGCGCACCACGGTCGCAAGCGCGATGCACCATCCGGCACCGCCCTGGCGCTTGGCGAGGCGGCGGCGGCCGCACGCCACACCACGCTGGAGGCTGCGGCGGCATTCGAGCGTGGCGGCGAGCGCGTCGACGGCAGCATCGGTTTCGCCGTGATCCGCGGTGGCGACATCGTGGGCGAGCACCAGGTCATGCTGATCGGTCAGGGCGAGCGGCTGGAGCTGGTCCACCGCGCCACCGATCGCTCGATCTTCGCGCGTGGCGCGCTGCATGCGGCGCACTGGCTCGCAGGCCGGCCAGCCGGTCAGTGGCGGCTGGACGACGTCATCGCCACGCGGCCCTGAGGCACTTCCTCCGGCGCTGCCGGAGCCTGCTCCCGGCTCAATCGCGGTGCGCGGCGTTGCGGCCCCGGCTGGCGCCGAACTTCCGGTCGAGGCCGCCGAAAACCTTCTTGAACGCCCGCGAGAACTTGCCGCGACGGGTCTTGCGCAGCTTCTCTTCCTCGCTGGTGAGCCAGGCGACCTGGATGACGCGGCGTTCGCCCTCGTACGGCAAATGGCCGTGGAAGGAGTTGTCGCAGCGCTTGAACACCGCAAACTCGCCGTACAGTGGAATCAGCTCGGGCATCACCATCGCGTCGATGTCGTCCATGCTGTGCAGGAATCGCAGGCAGCCGGCGCTGGTGTCAGGCCATTGGCCGTTGAGGTAGAGCAGGGCGGTGGCGATCTTCGACCGGCTGTCGGTGTGGATCGTGCCATGGCGCTTGTTGAGCATGCGGCACAGGGTAACCAGGGTGGGATAGCGATCCAGCTCCTCGATGCCCAGGCGCTTGCCGATGGCGCGGGCGAACTCCGGGGAGGTCAGGCCCTCGATCAGCGCATTGACGCTGGCGCCGCAATCGGCCGGTTCGTAGGGGAAGAATCCGGCGCTGGCATAGCGCGGGAAATCGCGATCGAGATCCGCACGCATCTCGTCGGGCAGTTGTCCGTGGGCGACCATGAACGGGAAAGGCTGGTGCCGGATCGTGGTATCCGGGCGATCGAGACGCGCGGGGTCCAGCAGTACGACGGCACCCATGGGACGTCCAGCTCCATTGAAATGAGGCCTAGTGTACCGTTCGCGCTCCATACGCGACGCACCGGGCATCGGCCGATTCATGCTGCCGCAAGGTGGACAGGAACGTGCCTGCAGCCTATCATTGCGACCCGCCCGGAAAGCTTCCCCTCCAAACTCCACAAGCCAGCAATACTGCGGCTTGCGGACTTTGCTGCATCAAAAAGGCGGTCCTTGTTATGTCGCATCCTGCCCTGCTGGCCCTCGAAGACGGCAGCATTTTTCATGGCCACGCCATCGGCGCCGTTGGCGAAACGGTCGGCGAAGTGGTCTTCAATACCGCCATGACCGGTTATCAGGAGATCCTCACCGATCCCTCCTACGCGCGCCAGATCGTCACGCTGACCTACCCGCACGTCGGCAACACTGGTGTCAACGAGGTGGATGTGGAGTCGAATCTCGTGCATGCCGCCGGCCTGATCGTGCGCGACGTGCCGCGGCGTGCCAGCAACTGGCGCTCCACTCGCAGCTTGCCCGACTACCTCGCCGACCACGGCACGGTGGCCATCGCCGGGATCGACACGCGCCGGCTGACCCGCATACTGCGCGAGAAGGGCGCGCTGGCCGGTTGCATCGTGGCGGGCGCGCAGGTCGACGCGGAAGATGCCCTGGCCAAGGCGCGCGGCTTCTCCGGCCTCGCCGGAATGGACTTGGCCAAGGTCGTGGGCACCGGCAAGCCCTACAGATGGAATCAGGGCTGCTATGACCTCGATCGCACGGCGTTCAACCAGCCGGCCATGCAGTTCAAGGTGGTGGCCTACGACTTCGGCACCAAGCTCAACATCCTGCGCCTGCTGGCCGAGCAGGGTTGCGACATTACCGTGGTGCCGCCGCAGACTCCCGCCGCGGAGGTGCTGGCGATGCAGCCCCATGGCGTGTTCCTTTCCAACGGCCCGGGCGATCCCGCTGCGTGCGATTACGCGATCGAGGCGACGCGCGTCTTCCTCGACGCGAAGATTCCGCTGTTCGGCATCTGCCTGGGCCATCAACTGATGGGGCTGGCGTTGGGCGGACGCACGCTGAAGATGAAATACGGCCACCACGGCGCCAACCATCCGGTGAAGGATCTGGACGACGGCCGCGTGCTGATCACCTCGCAGAACCACGGTTTCGCGGTCGATCCGGCCAGTCTGCCGGCCCATGTGCGGCTGACCCACCGCTCGCTGTTCGACGGTTCGCTGCAGGGTTTCGCGCTGACAGATCGCCCGGCCTTCTGTTTCCAGGGCCATCCCGAGGCCAGCCCGGGACCGCATGACATGGGCTATCTGTTCCAACGTTTCGCCAAGCTGATGCAGGAGGCTCGCTGAGATGCCCAAGCGCAATGACATCAAGAGCGTGCTTATCATCGGCGCCGGCCCGATCGTGATCGGCCAGGCCTGCGAGTTCGACTACTCCGGCGCGCAGGCCTGCAAGGCGCTGAAGGAAGAAGGCTTCCGCGTCATCCTGGTCAACTCCAATCCCGCCACGATCATGACCGATCCGGACACCGCCGACGCGGTGTACATCGAGCCGATCAACTGGCAGACGGTGGAACGCATCATCGCCAAGGAGCGCCCGGATGCGGTGCTGCCGACGATGGGTGGGCAGACCGCGCTCAATTGCGCGCTGGACCTTGCCGACCACGGCGTGCTGGAGAAGTACGACGTCGAGCTGATCGGCGCCCGGCGCGAAGCGATCCGCATGGCCGAGGACCGCGAGCTGTTCAAGCGGGCGATGACCGAGATCGGGCTGGACAGCCCCAAGTCGGACGTGGCCAAGAACTTCGAGCATGCAGTGGAGATCCAGGCCCGACTCGGTTTCCCGGTGATCATCCGGCCCAGCTTCACGCTGGGCGGCACCGGCGGCGGCATCGCCTACAACAAGGAAGAGTTCGAGACCATCGTCAAGCGTGGCCTCGACATGTCGCCCACCCACGAGGTGCTGATCGACGAATCCGTGCTGGGATGGAAGGAGTTCGAGATGGAAGTGGTCCGCGACACCGCGGACAACTGCATCATCATCTGCGCCATCGAGAACCTCGATCCGATGGGCGTGCACACCGGCGACTCGATCACCGTGGCACCGGCGCAGACGCTCACCGACAAGGAATACCAGCGCCTGCGCGATGCCTCCATCGCGGTGCTGCGCAAGATCGGCGTGGATACCGGCGGCTCCAACGTGCAGTTCGGCATCAACCCCGACGACGGTCGCGTGGTGGTGATCGAGATGAATCCGCGCGTGTCGCGCTCCTCGGCGCTGGCGTCGAAGGCCACCGGCTTCCCGATCGCCAAGGTCGCCGCCAAGCTGGCGGTGGGCTACACGCTGGACGAATTGAAGAACGACATCACCGGCGGTCGGACCCCGGCCTCGTTCGAGCCGTCGATCGACTACGTGGTTACCAAGATCCCGCGTTTCGCCTTCGAGAAGTTTCCCGCGGCCGATGCGCGCCTGACCACGCAGATGAAATCCGTCGGCGAGGTGATGGCGATCGGCCGTACCTTCCAGGAGTCGCTGCAGAAAGCCTTGCGCGGGCTGGAAATCGGCAAGACCGGCCTCAATCCCACCGGCCTGGACATCGGCACCGACGACGGTCTGGCGGTGCTCAAGCGGGAGCTGCGCGAGCCGCGTCCCGATCGCGTGTTCCACCTGGCCGATGCGTTCCGCGCCGGCCTGTCGCTGGAGGAGGTGTTCGAGCTAAGCCGGGTCGATCCCTGGTTCCTCGCCGCGTTCGAGGACATCGTGCTGGCCGAGACGGAGATCACCCGGCAAGGCATTACCGCGCTCGACGCCCCGCGTCTGCGTGAACTCAAGCGACTCGGCTTCGCCGACGCACGCATCGCCGAGCTGCTCGGTACCGACGAGGCCTCGGTGCGCCACCTGCGCCACACTCTGGGCGTGCGTCCGGTGTACAAGCGGGTGGATTCCTGTGCCGCCGAGTTTGTCACCGGCACCGCCTACATGTACTCGACCTACGAGGAAGAGTGCGAGGCGCTGCCCACCGATCGCGACAAGATCATCGTCCTCGGCGGCGGCCCGAACCGCATCGGGCAGGGCATCGAGTTCGACTATTGCTGCGTGCATGCGTCGCTCGCGCTGCGCGAGGACGGCTATGAAACCATCATGGTCAACTGCAATCCGGAAACCGTGTCGACCGACTACGACACTTCCGACCGGCTGTATTTCGAGCCGGTGACCCTGGAAGACGTGCTGGAAATCGTCCACCTCGAAAAGCCCAAGGGCGTGATCGTGCAGTACGGCGGGCAGACCCCGCTGAAGCTGGCGCGTGCGCTGGAAGCGGCCGGCGTGCCGATCATCGGCACCAGCCCCGACTCGATCGACCTGGCCGAGGATCGCGAGCGCTTCCAGCAGATGATCGAGAAGATCGGGCTGAAGCAGCCGCCGAACCGCACCGCGCGCAACGCCGACGAGGCGCTGGCGCTGGCCCGCGAGATCGGCTACCCGCTGGTGGTGCGCCCGAGCTACGTGCTTGGTGGCCGCGCGATGGAAGTCGTGCACGACGACGCCGACCTGTCGCGCTACATCCGCGACGCGGTGAAAGTGTCGAACGATTCGCCGGTGTTGCTGGACCGCTTCCTCGACCACGCGGTCGAAGTCGACGTGGACGTGATCGCCGATGCCGCTGGCACCGTGCTGATCGGCGGCATCATGGAGCACATCGAGGAGGCGGGCGTGCATTCGGGCGATTCGTCCTGCTCGCTGCCGCCGTATTCGCTGAGCGCCGATATCCAGGACGAGCTGCGCCGCCAGGTCAGCGCGATGGCGAAGGAGCTGAAGGTCGTCGGCCTGATGAACACCCAGTTCGCGATCCAGGGCGAGACGGTCTACATCCTGGAAGTGAACCCGCGCGCCTCGCGCACGGTGCCGTTCGTGTCCAAGGCTACCGGCGTGCCGCTGGCCAAGATTGCCGCGCGCGTGATGGCCGGGCGTTCGCTGGAGAGCATGAACGCGACACGCGAAGTGATCCCGTCGTACTTCTCGGTGAAGGAGGCGATCTTCCCGTTCCTGAAGTTCCAGAACGTCGATCCCATCCTGGGACCGGAGATGCGCTCCACCGGCGAGGTCATGGGCGTCGGGCGCAGCTTCGGCGCGGCGTTCGCGCGTGGCCACGAGGCCGCGGGCATCCGGCCGCCGTCGTTGGGCAAGGTGTTCCTGTCGGTGCGTGACGGCGACAAGGAGCTGCTGTTGCCGGTGGCCGCCGAAGTCATCGCGCGCGGGTTCAGCCTGGTGGCGACCGCCGGCACCGCCAGCTACCTGACCGCGCATGGCGTAAAGTGCGAGCGCATCAACAAGGTGATGGAAGGCCGGCCGCACATCGTCGACGCGATCAAGAACGGCGAAATCGTCTACATCGTCAACACCACCGAGGGGAAACAGGCGATCGCCGATTCCTTCTCGATCCGCCGCGAGGCGCTGCAGCACCGCGTCACCTACTCGACCACGGTGGCTGGTGCCCGCGCGCTGGTGCACTCGCTGGATTTCCGTGGCGGTGGTGAGGTCCACAGCCTGCAGGAACTGCATCAGGAGCTGAGCGCATGAGTCGTGCCCCGATCACCAAAACCGGTTCCGAACGCCTGCGCGCGGAACTGGAACGGCTGAAATCCATCGAGCGCCCGCGCATCATCGCGGCCATCGCGGAGGCTAGGGCGCACGGCGATCTCAAGGAGAACGCCGAGTACCACGCCGCGCGCGAACTGCAGAGCTTCACCGAGGGGCGCATCGCCCAGCTCGAAGGGTTGCTGTCGACCGCCGAAGTCATCGACGTGTCGCGGCTCAATGCGGGCAAGCGGGTGGTCTTCGGCGCGACCGTCGACCTGGAGGATGAGGACAGCGGCACCCCGGTGACCTACCAGATCGTCGGCGACCTGGAGGCGGACATCAAGCAGAACCTGATTGCCGTCTCCTCGCCGATCGCCCGCGCCCTGATCGGCAAGAGCGCCGGCGACAGCTTCGAGTTCACCGCGCCCAACGGCGTCAAACACTACGAAATCATCGACGTCCACTACGACTGAGGGGTTGGAAAGACTCAGCCTCGACGCCAAGGGCGGGGATGGTCGCGTGCCGGCCTGCTTTCGTCATTCGCGCGAACACGGAATCCATCTTGCGGTCCGCCCGGGATCAGGACGGCTTTCGCATGACCGCCCCTTCAGCCGTCGTGAAGCACCTCGCAGGCCCGATTCCACACGCGCACAAAAAAAGGCCGCATGAGCGGCCTTTTTTTGCCGGCACGTGCGCGACTACTCAGCGCTGGCGAGCCTTGAAACGGGGGTTGCTCTTGCAGATCACGAACACCTTGCCGCGACGACGCACGATCTTGCAATCGCGGTGCCGCGCCTTGGCGGACTTCAGAGAATTAAGCACCTTCACGGCAGGCTCCTGACACCAAATGAAAAACTCAAGCTCGCAAGTATAACGAGGCTCGCGGCAGCTCACAAGCCTGGCGCGACAGCCACTTCCGTGACGGTGGCCAGGAACTGTTGCAGCGCCGGTGAGGGGTCGTTGGCCCGGCAGGCCACGGCCAGCAGCAGAAAGGCGTTCGGGTCCTCCAGCGGCACATAGGCAACACCGGGCAGCCGCACCGTCCGCAGGCTGGACGGCACCAGCGCCAGTCCCAATCCGGCGGCGACCAGCGCCAGCAAGCCGTTGATCTGCTGGGCGTGCTGGACGATGGCGGGCTGGAACCCGGCGTGTTGCGCCAGCGTCACCAGGCGGTCATACAGCGTCGCGGCGAGCGCACGTGGCTGCGACACGAAGGCATCACTGGCAACCTCGGCAAGGTCGACGCTGCTGCGTCCGGCCAGCCGGTGCCCCGCCGGCATGGCAAGCAACAGCGGCTCGCGGTCGATCACGCTGAGTCTCAGGTTGCGCGCGTCCTGCAGGTGCGCCGGCTCGCCACGGACGAAGCCGGCGTCGATCTCGCCGCCCAGCAGCGCGGCGAATTGCGGCTCGGTGTACATCTCGTCGAGTTTCAGTCCCACCTTGGGCGCCACTTGTCCGTAACGGAGCAGGATTCGCGGCAGTGCCGGGTGGAACGATGCCGACACGGTGTAGGCCAGGCGCAGGTGGCCGCTGTGGCCGGCGGCAGCGGCGACGACCTGGCTGCGCGCCTCGTCTGCCTTGGCAAGGAGGTGCCTGGCCTGTTCGAGAAATACCCGGCCCGGTTCCGTCAGCGAGACATGGCGTTTGCTCCGCTCCAGCAGGCGCACGCCCAGATCCTGCTCCAGTGACTTGATCTGCTGCGACAGGGGCGGCTGCGAAAGATGCAGGCGCAAGGCGGCCCGCGTGAAGCTCAGCTCCTCGGCGACGGCCACGAAGTAGCGCAACTGGCGGAAATCAAACATATAGCAAAGTCGAATAAAAACGAGCGTAAATATATATTGGATACTTTATTCGGTCGATCATAAAATCACCGCGTCGCCCCACTATCCCCTCCCCCAGTGGCGGTGGCCCTCGCCCCGCAGCGACGCTGAATACGACATCTGGTTCAACTCCCCCCCTGAACCCATGTCGATGCGTCGCACCATGCGGGGCGCTTTCTTTTGCGGTGCCGCGCTGGCGTCGTCGCGGCCCGTTCAGAGTCGCGCCGCCAGCGCCGTGCCCTGCGCGATGGCGCGTTTGGCATCGAGCTCCGCGGCCACGTCGGCCCCGCCGATCACGTGCACGCTCATGCCCGCGGCGATGAGGGCATCGGCCAGTCGACGATCTGGCTCCTGGCCGGCGCAGACGACCACGTTGTCGACCGGCAGGACCTGCGGCTTGCCGTCGAGCGTGATGTGCAATCCGCGGTCGTCGAAGCGCTCGTAGCCGACCTTGCCCAGCATGGTCACCTGCTTGGCCTTCAAGGTGGCGCGATGCACCCAGCCGGTGGTCTTGTTGAGTCGGGCGCCGGGGCGTCCTTCGCTGCGCTGCAGCAGCCAGACCTGTCGCGCTGGCGCCTCCGGTCGCGCGTCCAGCAGGCCGCTGCGAGCGTGCAGCGCCATGTCCACGCCCCATTCGCGCGTCCAGCGGGCGACGTCGGTGGTGGGCGAGGGCGCGCGTTCGACGAGAAACTCGGCCACGTCGAACCCGATCCCGCCAGCGCCGATGATGGCCACTCTTGCGCCTACGGGTCGGTCCCGCGCCAGCACGTCGAGATAGCCCAGCACGCGCGGGTCGTCGCTGCCGGGGAAATCGACCTGGCGCGGGGTGACGCCGGTGGCAACGACCACCTCGTTGTAGCCGCCATCGCGCAGCATGGCAACGTCGGCGTTCTCGCGCAGACGCAGCTCGACGCCGGTATCGCGCAGCTGGTGGCCGAAGTAGCGCAGGGTTTCGTGGAACTCTTCCTTGCCCGGGATCCGCTTGGCGACGTTGAACTGCCCGCCGATCTCGTCGGCGCGGTCGATCAGGGTCACCCGGTGGCCGCGCTCGCCCAGCGTGCTGGCGCAAGCCATGCCGGCGGGGCCGGCGCCGATCACCGCGATGCGCTTGGGCACACGGGTCGGCTCGATCTTCAACTCTGTTTCGTGGCAGGCGCGCGGGTTGACCAGACAGCTGGCGCGCTTGTTCTGGAACACGTGGTCCAGGCAGGCCTGGTTGCACGCGATGCAGGTGTTGATGCGCTCGCTGCGGCCGGCCCTGGCCTTGTTCACCCACGCCGGGTCGGCCAGCAGCGGGCGCGCCATCGAGACCATGTCGGCGTCGCCATCGGCAAGGATGCGTTCGGCCACCTCCGGCATGTTGATGCGATTGGTGGCCACCAGCGGGATCGAGACCTCGCCCATCAGACGGCGCGTGACCCAGGCGAAACCGGCGCGGGGCACGCTGGTGACGATGGTCGGCACGCGCGCCTCATGCCAGCCGATGCCGGTGTTGATGATGCTGGCGCCGGCGGTCTCGACGGCCTTGGCCAGGGCCGCGATCTCGTCCCAGTTCTGGCCGTCGTCGACCAGGTCCAGCATCGACAGGCGATAGATGATGATGAAGTCGCGGCCGACGGCCTCGCGTGTGCGCCGCACGACCTCCACCGGAAAGCGCATGCGTCGCTGCGCATCGCCGCCCCATGCATCGTCGCGCCGGTTGGTGCGCGCGGCGATGAATTCGTTGATCAGGTAACCCTCCGATCCCATCACCTCGACGCCGTCGTAGCCCGCTTCCCGGGCCAGTTGCGCGCAGCGGACGAAGTCGCCGATGGTGCGCTCGACGCCGCGTGGCGACAGCGCGCGCGGCGTGAAGGGCGTGATCGGCGACTTGATCCGCGACGGCGCCACGGACAGCGGGTGATAGCCGTAGCGCCCGGCGTGCAGGATCTGCATGCAGATTCGGCCGCCTTCGGCATGGACGGCGGCGGTGAGCTTGCGGTGGCGCGGCTTGTGCCAGGGCATCGTGAGCCGACCGCCGAAGGGCTTCAGCCAGCCCTCGATGCTGGGCGAGATGCCGCCGGTGACCATCAGTCCCACGCCGCCGCGGGCGCGTTCGGCGAAATAGGCGGCCAGTTTGTCGTAGTCGCGGGCGCGATCTTCCAGCCCGGTGTGCATCGAACCCATCAGGATGCGGTTGGCCAAAGTGACGTGGCCCAGATCCAGCGGGGCGAACAGCTTGGGATAGTTCATGCGATCCACGCGGCTTCAAACGATCGTATGAATGTGCCGGCAATGGGCCTGCAAAAGCAAGCGGGGCGGGAGACGGAGCTGTCAGGCCAGCAGTTGCTGCACCAGGGCGATGTAGCGGCGCATGGCTTCCTCGACAGGAACGCCGTTCAACTGCGCCCAGGCTTCGTGCTTGGCAGTGCCCACGAAATCGAAAAAGCCCGGCAGGGTCCGCTTGAGGTCGCCCTCGGTGCCCTGCTTGTACAGGGCGTAGAGCTTGAGCAGGGTGTCGTTGTCCGGCCGTTTGGCCAGGCCTTTGACATCTTCGGCAGCTTGCTCGAACTCTCGACGCAGATCGTTCATGGGGCAATGGACCTGCGGCGGGCGGGAAACGGGATGGATAGCACGCGTTCGGAAGTGGGTCAACGCGTTAGACTGCGCGCTCTCCACGCCGCCAGGATGCTTCGATGAGCCATGCCGCCGCCGTTCCCGTGCTTGCCATCGACGGGCCGTCCGGGTCGGGCAAGGGCACGATCAGTGCGCTGGTGGCAGAGCGGCTGGGCTGGCGCCTGCTGGATTCCGGGGCGTTGTATCGCGCGGTGGGCTACGCCGCCGGCATGGCCGGGCTGGACCTGTCCGATGCCGATGCGATGGCCCGCTGCGCCCAGACGACGAAGATCCAGTTTCGCGCCGCCGAGACGGGAGGCGGGGCGCGGGTGATCGTCAACGGTCACGATGCCACCGACGAGTTGCGCACGGAAACGGCCGGTGCCGCGGCGTCGGCGATCGCCTCCATGCCCAGCGTGCGCGAGGCCCTGGTGGCGCTGCAGTTGGGCTTTCGCAAGGCGCCCGGGCTGGTGGCGGACGGGCGCGACATGGGCACGGTGATCTTCCCGGATGCCGCGTTCAAGGTTTTCCTCACCGCGAGCGCCGCCGAGCGGGCGAAAAGACGCTATAAGCAGTTGAAGGAAAAGGGGCTCAGCGTTACACTTGCCGGCCTTCAGCGCGAAATTGAGGCGCGTGACAGCCGCGATGCATCGCGTGCGGTCGCGCCACTCAAGCCCGCCGATGATGCGGTGCTGGTGGACACCACCGGCATGGCCATCGACGAGGTCGTGGCGAAAGTACTTGCCGTCGTGCAGTCCTGAGCGGATTGCGCGGCGGCTTTTGTGCCCCTGCCGCGGCAGGGGGTTTTGAACCACGGTGACAACGTTCGGCCCCGCAGGGCCGTCGCGGCCACCCCCAACCGGTGGACCGGGAAGTTCGTGCGCAACAACCAACCCAGCGCAGCGGACCCAAGGTCTTTTCCCACTATGGAATCAACATGACTGAAAGTTTTGCCGAACTGTTTGAACAGAGCCAGCAGGCCATCTCCAAGCTGAAGCCCGGCGCCATCGTCACCGGCATCGTCGTGGAAATCCGCAACGACGTCGTCGTGATCAATGCAGGCCTGAAGAGCGAAGGCATCGTCCCGATCGAGCAGTTCAAGAACGAGGAAGGTGTGCTGGAGGTGCAGGTTGGCGACGAGGTGAAGGTAGCCCTCGAAGCCCTGGAAGACGGTTTCGGCGAGACCAAGCTGTCGCGCGAGAAGGCCAAGCGCTCGATGGTGTGGGACGACCTGGAGCAGGCGTTCGACAAGGAAGAGACCATCGTCGGCATGATTTCCGGCAAGGTCAAGGGCGGTTTCACCGTCGACATCAAGGATGTCCGCGCGTTCCTGCCCGGTTCGCTGGTCGACGTGCGCCCGGTGCGCGAGCCGACCTACCTCGAGGGCAAGGAACTCGAGTTCAAGATCATCAAGCTGGATCGCAAGCGCAACAACGTGGTGGTCAGCCGCCGCGCCGTCGTCGAGACCGAGTTCTCCGAGGAGCGCGAGAAGCTGCTGGAACGCCTGGTGGAAGGCGCCGTCGTCAAGGGTGTGGTGAAGAACCTCACCGATTACGGCGCGTTCGTGGACCTGGGCGGCATCGACGGCCTGTTGCACATCACCGACATGGCGTGGAAGCGCGTGCGCCATCCGTCCGAGGTGGTCAACGTCGGCGACGAGCTCGACGTGCGCGTGCTGAAGTACGACAAGGAGCGCAACCGCGTGTCGCTGGGCCTGAAGCAGCTGGGCGACGACCCGTGGGTGAACATCTCGCGTCGCTACCCGGTCGGCAGCCGCATCTTCGGCAAGGTCTCCAACGTCACCGATTACGGCTGCTTCGTCGAGATCGAGCCGGGTGTGGAAGGCCTGGTGCACGTGTCCGAGATGGACTGGACCAACAAGAACGTCAACCCGGCCAAGGTGGTGCAGGTCGGCGACGAGACCGAAGTGACCGTGCTGGACGTGGATGAAGAGCGTCGCCGCATCTCGCTGGGCATCAAGCAGACCCGTTCGAACCCGTGGGAAGCCTTCGCCGCCATGCACAAGAAGGGCGACAAGGTCTCCGGCCAGATCAAGTCGATCACCGACTTCGGCGTGTTCATCGGCCTGGAAGGCGGCATCGACGGCCTGGTGCATCTGTCCGACATCTCGTGGCAGGTATCCGGCGAAGATCTCGTGCGCGACTTCAAGAAGGGCGAGGAGATCGAGGCGGTGGTGCTGGCCGTCGACCCGGAGCGCGAGCGCATCAGCCTCGGGATCAAGCAGATGGAGCAGGATCCGTTCGGCCAGTTCATGGCGGCCAACCCGCGTGGCACGATCGTCAACGGCACGGTCAAGGAAGTCGACGCCAAGGGTGCCGTGATCGACCTGGGCGAGGGCGTGGAGGGTTACCTGCGCGCCAACGACATCGCCAAGGAGCGCATCGACGACGCTACCCAGCACCTGAAGGTGGGCGACAAGGTCGAGGCCAAGTTCACCGGCATGGATCGCAAGGGTCGCCAGCTGGCGCTCTCGATTCGCGCCAAGGACGAGGAAGACGCCCCCGAAGCCGCGGTCGACTACTCTTCGGCCGCCAGTGGCACGACCAAGCTCGGCGCGTTGTTGAAGGAACAGTTCAACAAGGCCGACTGATCTCTCGTTGCAGGCACGACGCGGGGCGGCACGTCGCCGCCCCGCTGTTTCACGTCACGGACATTGGGGCCCATGACCAAATCCGAATTGATCGAAGCGCTGGCCAGGCGCCAGACCCACCTCGCGTTCGCCGACGTCGAGATGGCCGTCAAGAGCGTCATCGAACAGATGAGCCTGGCGCTGGCCCAGGGCGAACGCATCGAGGTGCGCGGCTTCGGCAGCTTTGCGTTGCACTACCGGCCGCCGCGGATGGGGCGCAACCCCAAGACCGGCGAAGCCGTGGCCCTGCCAGGCAAGCACGTTCCCCATTTCAAGCCGGGCAAGGAATTGCGCGAGCGCGTCAATCTTGACCTGGAGAACAGTGCCGGTTGAGTCCATCGACCGGAGAATGCGAGGCAGGCGGCGCGAGCCGGTCCTGCCTTCTTTTTGCCTGCAGGACGGCTGGCGGCGGCAGCGCCTGTGCCCGACTGCGCCAATCGGGTAAAGTTCGAGCATGCGATTGCTTGCCCTCATCATTCTGGCCGTTTTCGTCGCCGCCGGCATCGTGCTGGGCGCGCTGAATGCGGAAATGGTCGGCTACGACTTCGGCTTTGCCCAACTGCAGTTGCCCAAGGGAGCCGCGCTGCTGGGCGCCCTGGTGGTGGGCTGGTTGCTGGGCGGGGTGACCGCGTGGCTCGGTGTGCGGCCACGGCGTTCGCGACGCACTACGGGCGCGGACAGGAAGCCGCCGGCCAAGCCATGAATCCCCTGTATGTGCTGGCCGCACTGCTCCCCGTCGCCTTCGTGCTGGGTTGGTGGGCTTCGCGCCTGGTGGTTGCGCGGCGGGCCGGCGTCGACGTCAGCACCTTGTCGTCGGATTATTTCCGCGGCCTGAACTACCTGCTCAACGAGGAGCAGGACAAGGCCATCGAAGTCTTCCTGAAACTCGCCGAATACAACCGCGACACGGTGGAGACGCACCTCGCCCTGGGCAACCTGTTTCGCCGTCGCGGCGAGGTGGATCGGGCGATCCGGCTGCACCAGCACCTGGTCTCGCGACCGGGCCTGTCCGACGCAATGAAGACCGTGGCCCTGCTGGAGCTCGGCGAGGACTACATGCGCTCGGGCCTGCTCGATCGTGCCGAGGCCTTGTTCGCCGACCTGGTGGCGATGAACTCGCACGCGCCCTCGGCGCTGCGCCATCTGATCTCGATCTACCAGCACGAGCGCGACTGGCACAAGGCGATCGAGCACGCGCGGCGGCTGGAGGTGATGACCGGCGACGACGAGGCGCCGATGATCGCCCAGTTCTACTGTGAGCTCGCCGAGCGCGCGCGTCAGCATGGCGCCCGTGCCGAGGCGCGGGAATACCTGCGCCAGGCGTTCGAATGCCAGCCCGATTGCGTGCGCGCCTTCATGCTCACCGGACGCCTGCATGCCGAGGACGGGCAGCATGCCGAGGCCATCGACGCGCTGGAGGCGGCGATCAGGGCCGACAGCGCCTTCACTCCCGACATCCTGCCGCCGCTGCTCAACAGCTATGCCCGCGTGCGGCAGATGGACCGCGCCGAGACCTTCCTGCGCACCCTGATGGCGCGCTATCACGGCGTTTCGCCGATCCTGGCGCTGACCAACCTGTATCGCCAGCGCGACGGCGAGCGCGTGGCGGTCGACTTTCTCACCGCGCAGTTGCGCCAGCGGCCGTCGGTGCGCGGGCTGATGACCCTGCTCGACGCCACGATGGACAAGATCGAAGGCGAGGCGCGCGAGAATTTCCTGATCCTGCGCGATCTCACCCGCAAGCTGCTCGAAGGGCAGGCGATGTACCGCTGCAACCGTTGCGGGTTCGGGGCCAAGGCGCACCACTGGCAGTGCCCCAGTTGCAAGAGCTGGAGCACGATCCGGCCGATCCACGGGGTGGCCGGCGAGTGACATGGCCATGCTGATGACCATCGGATGGTTGCTGGCAGCCTTCCTGGTTACCGCACTGCTGGTACGCGCCGCGGTCGGTTACGCGCATCGGCGCGGCATGCTCGACCTGCCCGGACAACGCCGCTCGCATCAGGTGCCGACCCCGCGCGGCGGCGGCATCGGCATCGTCGTCGCCATGCTGGTGTGCCTGCCCGGCGTCGCCTGGAGTCTGCACGCGGCGGTTCCCGCGCCCGGGCTGCTCGGGTTGTCGTGCGTGGCCTTGCTGCTGGTGGCGCTGGCGGGCTGGTGGGACGACCATCATCCGCTTCCGGCCTGGCCGCGACTGGCCGTGCAATTGGTTGCCTGCGCCTTGCTGTGCGTCGGGCTGCAGGCCTGGTCGCCGGCCTGGTGGTGGTTGCCGTTGTTGCTGGTCGGCGGCGCGTGGAGCATCAACCTGCACAACTTCATGGATGGCATCGACGGTTTGCTGGCGCAGCAGGCGGCTTTCGTGGGCGGCGGCCTGGCCGTGCTGGCGTGGGCAGCGAACCTGCCTGCGCTGGCGCTGGCCGCGGCCTGTCTGGCGGCGTCGGCGCTGGCGTTCGGGTGGTTCAACTGGCCGCCGGCGCGGATCTTCCTGGGGGACGTGGGCAGCGGCAGCGTGGGCCTGCTGGTGTTCGCATTCAGTGCGATGCTGTGGCGGGCGAATCCGGCGTGGCTGTGGCCGGCGTTGATCCTGTCGTCGGCGTTCGTGGTGGATGCCAGCCTGACCCTGTTGACGCGGATGTGGCGGGGGCGTCGCTGGTACAGCGCCCACCGTGAACACCTGTATCAATGGCTGGCGCGCCGCGCCGGCAGCCATGCATCGGTGGATGCGGCCTACCTTGGCTGGAACCTGCTGGTAGCGGCCCCGATGACCTGGTTGGCCTGGAGTCATCTGCACGCCGCCTTGGCGATTACCATGGTCGTTTATGCAGGGGCAGCGATCATGTGGTTGTATCTGAAACGTCGCCTGGTGCGGCGCCACCCGAGCAAGGGCCTCCATGTCACTGCGTAAGCTTGTCGGCTTCATTCACCCGCGGGTAGCGGTCGTCGTCCACGATCTGCTGATGGCGGCGCTGGCCTGGTGGATCGCCAAGTGGCTGCGCTACACGCTGCGCCCGGACGAGGTGTTCGGTTTCCAGCTGCTCGAGTTCCCGATTGTGCTGCTGGTGCAGGGGCTGATCTTCCGCTGGACCGGGCTGTACAAGAGCGTCTGGCGCTTCGCCAGCCTGCCGGATCTGGTGAACATCGTGCGTGCCGCGGTCATCGGCACGCTGGCGATCGGACTGTGCCTGTTTCTGTATGACCGCCTGCTGGGCGTACCGCGCTCGGTGTTCGTGTTGTATCCGGGACTGCTCGCCGTGTTGCTGGGCGGTCCCCGGCTGGCCTATCGCTACTGGAAGGACAGCCGCGCCGATCTGTTCAAGGGGAGCGACGCCAAACGGGTGCTGATCGTGGGCGCCGACCGCGCCGGCGAAGTGCTGTCGCGCGATCTTCGCCGCGACAACCGCTATGCGGTGGTCGGCTTTGTCGACGACGCGCCCAGCCTGCGTGGCGCCAGCATCAACGGTCGCCCGGTGCTGGGCCGGCTCGACGAGCTGCCCGAGCTGGTGCGCAGCGCGGCCGCCGACATGCTGCTGATCGCCATGCCCGGGGCCACGACGGCCGAGATGCGGCGCGTGGTGGCCCTGTGCGACAGCACCGATCTGCCCTACCGCACGGTGCCGCGCATCGAGGACATCGTGGCGGGCCGTGCCCAGCTGAACCAGATCAAGGAGGTGGCGATCGAGGATTTGCTCGGCCGCGACACGGTGGAACTGGACTGGACCGCGATCCGCGAGACCCTGAGCGGGCGGCGCGTGCTGATCACCGGTGGTGGTGGTTCGATCGGCTCGGAACTGTGCCGGCAGGTGGCGCGGCTCGGTGCACAGGCGCTGACCGTGGTGGAGGTGAGCGAGTACAACCTCTACCGGATTACCCAGGAGCTGCGCAACCATTTCCCGGAGCTGATCCTCGACGGCATCCTGGCCAATTGCTGCGACCAGGTGGCGATGCGCAAGGTGTTTGCGGAGGCGCAGCCGCAGGTGGTATTCCACGCCGCGGCGTACAAGCACGTGCCGATGCTGCAAGGCCAGCTGCGCGCCGCGTTCTGCAACAACGCGCTGGGTACCCGCACGGTGGCCGACGCGGCCTGTTCGGTCGGGGTGGCGTGTTTCGTGCTGATCTCCACCGACAAGGCGGTCAACCCCACCAGCGTGATGGGTGCCTGCAAGCGCGTGGCGGAAATCTACTGCCAGAACCTCGACGCGCAGACCGATACCCGCTTCATGACCGTGCGTTTCGGCAACGTGCTGGATTCGGCCGGCTCGGTGGTGCCGCTGTTCCGCCGGCAGATCCGCGACGGCGGCCCGGTCACCGTGACGCACCCGGAAATCTCGCGCTACTTCATGACCATTCCCGAGGCCTGCCAGCTGATCCTGCAGACCGCCAGCATTGGCAAGGGCGGCGAGATCTTCGCGCTCGACATGGGCGAGCCGGTGAAGATCCGCGACCTGGCCGAGCAGATGATCCGCCTCGCCGGCAAGAAGCCGGGCAGCGAGATCCCGATCGTCTACACCGGCCTGCGCGCGGGCGAGAAACTGTTCGAGGAGCTGTTCCATCCGCTGGAGAACTACAGCGCCACCACGCATGCCAAGATTTTCCTGGCGCAGCATCGCGAGGTGTCGTGGGAGTTGCTGCAGGCCCTGCTGCACAAGGCCGCCGAGGCGGCCGACATTTTCAATGAGGAAGAACTTCGCCGCTGCGTGTCCAGCCTGTTGCCCTCGTTCCGCTGGAGCGAAGCGGCGCAGCCTGACAACGTGGTGTCGATCCGCCGTGCCAACCCGGAGATCAATGAGTGAGCAAGCCCCTGCGCAAAGTGGTGTTTCCCGTAGCCGGACTCGGCACGCGCTTCCTGCCGGCGACCAAGGTGGTCGCCAAGGAAATGCTGCCGGTGCTCGACAAGCCGCTGATCCAGTACGCCGTCGACGAAGCGGTGGATGCAGGTGCCGACACCCTGGTGTTCGTCACCAACCGCTACAAGCACGCGATCGCCGACTACTTCGACAAGGCCTACGAGCTGGAATCGAAGCTGCACGAGAAGGGCAAGGCCGAGCTGCTGGCGCTGGTGCAAGGCACCTTGCCGCGGCACGTGCGGGCGATCTTCGTGACCCAGCCCGAGGCGCTCGGCCTGGGCCATGCCGTGCTGTGCGCCAAGCCGGTGGTCGGCGACGAGCCGTTCGGCGTGATCCTGCCTGACGACCTGATCTGGAACGGCGCCGGCAAGGGCGCGCTGCGGCAGATGGCGGAGCTCGCCGAGGCGCAGCAGGCCGGCGTGATCGCGGTGGAGGAAGTGCCGCACACCGACACTGACAAGTACGGCATCGTCGATGCCACACCGGTCGACGATCGCAGCGCCCTGATCCGCCACATGGTCGAGAAGCCCAAGCCGGCCAACGCACCGTCGAACCTGGCCGTGGTCGGCCGCTACGTGTTGCCTGGCCGCATCTTCCAGCTGCTGGAGCAGACCACGCCCGGTGCCGGCGGCGAGATCCAGCTTACTGACGCGATCGACGCGCTGCTGAAAGAGCAAGGCAAGGTGCTGGCCTACCGCTTCGAAGGCACCCGTTTCGATTGCGGCAACAAGGCCGGCCTGGTGCGCGCCACCATGCACATGGCGATGCAGGACCCGAAACTCGCGCTCACTGTGCGAGAGTTCCTCGGCCAGCTTTGAACCACGGCTGCCACGACGTCCTGGCATGAAGGATATGCTTGCCCGGTCACGGACACTGGTGCCGCCTGTCGCTGCAGCATGAAATCCCCCTCGCCCACGTCCTACTACCGCGCCACTGCCACGCCGTACCCGGCCTGGGAGCCGCTTCAGGGCAGCACGCACGCACGTGTTGCCGTGATCGGCGGCGGCTTTGCCGGCTTGAACACCGCGCTGGGCCTGGCCGAGCGCGGCGTGCGCGACGTGGTCCTGCTGGAACGTGAGCAGGTCGGGTTCGGCGCCTCCGGTCGCAATGGCGGTTTCGTCTTCGCCGGCTATTCGCTGGGCGAGCAGGCGCTGCTCGACCAGTTGGGCGAAGCGCGTGCGCAGGCCCTGTTCCAGCTGACCATCGCGGCGGTCGGGCGCATCCGACGACGTGTCGCCGACTACGCCATCCCCTGCGACGCGGTCGACGAAGGCGTGATCTGGGCCAACTGGTTCCGTGACCCCGCGGTGCTGCGCCGGCGCCAGCAACTGCTGGCCGAACACTACGACGTGAACTGGCAGTGGTTGCCCGAAGCGGAGTTGCGCGCACGCATCCGCAGCGAGCGTTATCACGACGGCCTGTACGAGCGTGATGCGCTGCACCTGCACCCGCTCAACTACGCGATCGGCTTGGCCGCGGCGGCGGCCGGGCAGGGTGTGCGCATCCACGAGCACAGCGGCGTGCGCCGCCTCGCGCGCGAAGGCCGGCAGTGGCGCCTGCGCACGGCGCAAGGTGAGCTGCTGGCCGATGAGGTCGTGCTGGCCTGCGGCGGCTACCTGGCCGGCCTGCAGAAGCCGATCGACCGGGCGATCCTGCCGATCGCCACCTACGTCATGGTGACCGAACCGCTCGGCGATCGACTGGACGAGTGCCTGCACACCCGCGCGGCGATCTACGACAGCCGCTTCGCGTTCGACTATTACCGCGCGCTGCCGGATACGCGACTGCTGTGGGGTGGGCGCATCTCGGTGCTCAACCGCTCGCCGCGCGGCGTGCAGCGCCTGCTGACGCGGGACCTGCTGCGGGTGTTCCCGCAACTGGCCGGCGTGCGGATCGAGCACGCCTGGTCGGGCCTGATGAGCTACGCACGGCACCAGATGCCGCAGATCGGCGGCAGCGGCGACGGCCTGTGGTGGGCGCAGGCGTTCGGCGGCCACGGCCTGGCCCCGACCTGCGCGGCCGGTGAACTGCTGGCGGCGGCGATCGCCGAGGGCGACGATGGCTGGAAACGTTTTGCCGACTATGGCCTGGGCAGCACGCACCGTCCGTTCGGTTATCTGGCGGCGCAAGCCAGCTACTGGTGGCAGCAGAGCCGCGATTGTCTGAAGACGAGGCTGGAAGGATGAGTGCAGCGAATTGCCCCGAAATCAGCTGGGCCGATTTCGAGAAAGTGCTGGTCGTCGCCGGCACGGTGATCCGGGTCGAACCGTTTCCCGAAGCGCGCAAGCCGGCGTGGAAAGTGTGGGTGGATTTCGGCCCCTACGGCGAGAAGAAGACCAGCGCGCAGATCGCCGCGTTGTACCAGGCCGACGACCTGCTCGGCCGACAGGTCGTGGGTGTGATCAACTTCCCCGAAAAGCAGATCGGCCCGTTCCGCTCGCAATTCCTGCTCACCGGCTTTCCCACCGACGAGGGCGTGGTGCTCACCGCGGTCGAACGCCCGGTGCCGAACGGTACGCGGCTGGCCTGAGCGAGCCGCGCCCGCAATTTGCCAGCGATGCGCCCGCGCCAGCGCCGCGTCGTCGGCGAGCATGACGGCCTCGTCCCCACGGAATCCCCGGCATGAATCCATCTCTCCGCGCGTTATGGTTTGTTGTCACCTTGACGGTGGCGGGTTTCGCGCAAGCGGATGAGGCGCGCTGGAGTGCGCCGCAAAAGCCCTTCCACATTCATGGCAACAGCTGGTACGTGGGCACGCAGGGATTGAGCGCGATCCTGATCACCTCGCCGCAGGGCCATGTGCTGATTGACGGCACGCTGGAAGGCAACGTGCCGCAGATCGAGGCGAACATCCGCGCGCTCGGTTTCCGCTTGCGCGACGTGAAGCTGATCCTCAACTCGCACGCCCACTTCGACCACGCCGGCGGCATCGCCCGTTTGGCTCGTGACAGCGGCGCCTCGGTGGCGGCCAGTGCGGCCGGGGCGAAGGAGCTGCGGTCCGGCGGCAACGACCCGGACGATCCGCAGTACGGCATGGCGACACGCTATCCGGCGGTGGCATCGGTGCAAGTGGTCGCCGATGGCGCGGCAGTGCGGGTGGGGCCGATCGCGGTCACGGCGCACTACACGCCCGGCCATACGCCTGGCAGCACGTCCTGGACCTGGCGCTCGTGCGAGCAGGGGCGCTGCCTTGCGCTGGCCTATGTCGACAGCCTCACCGCGCTCAGCCGCGACGGCTTCCGCTACAGCGACGACCCGGCGCGCGTGGCGGCTTTCCGCCGGTCCTTCGCGACCGTCGCCGCGCTGCCGTGCGACATCCTGATCACCCCGCATCCCGAAGCCAGCGGCTTCATGCAGAAGATTGCCGCACGCGATCGCGAGCACGACTCCGCGGCCCTGATCGACGCCGGTGCCTGCCGCGCCTATGCCGCGGCGGCGCAGCCGCGCTTCGAGGCGCGGCTGGCACAAGAGCGGCGCGACGCACGCGCAAAGTGAGCTGCCAGCGGCGGGCGCTCAGCGCCCCAGCCACACCTCCAGCCCCTGCGCGTTCAGTTCGATGTCCATGCCCAGCAACTGGCGCAGCGCGTCGCGTCCCTGCTGCCAGCCATGGGCCTGCGCGCGGGCGGCATAGAGCCCGGTGAGCGATTCCACCAGCACGGCATGCCGCTCGGGCGAGCCGTGCGCGGCGCGGGCGATGGCCACCATCGCGTCGATCTGCGCATGCAGGTCGGCGGCCAGCCGCTCGACGCTCTCCACCCGGCCGTAATGGGTGAGGTACATCGCCTCGGGTTTCAGCGCGAGCAGCCGCTCGATCGACGCATGCAGCGCCTCCGGATCGAACTGCACCGGCGAGGTGGTGGGCAGGATGAACGGACCGTTCGCGGTGTCGAAGTCGCGATAGGAAAGGCCGAATACGTCGCCAGTGAAAAAGACGTTGGCGCGTGCGTCGTGGATGGCGATGTGGTGGCGCGCATGGCCCGGCGTATCGAGGCAGCGCAGGGTGCGTCCGGCAAGGTCGACGACGTGGCCGTCCCCCGCCTCGACCACGCGCTCGGCAGGCACTGGCCGCAAGCGTCCATACGTCTGTTCCATCACCGACTCGCCGTACACCGCGCTGGCGCCGGCCCACAGCACACTGGGGTCGATCATGTGGCGTGCTCCGCGCGGATGCACCACCAGCTTCGCGTTCGGCAGTTGTGCGATCAGCTCGCCGGCGCCGCCGGCGTGGTCCAGGTGCACGTGGGTGAGGATCAGCCAGTCGACGTCCGCCGGCGCGATGCTGGCCTCATCCAGTGCCGCCAGCATGCGCGGCACGGCGAAGTTGGTGCCGCAGTCGATGAAGGCGCCGCGGCCGTTCTCCACGATGAGGTAGGCCGCATCGAACCGCGGCCGCACGAAGCCGGTGTCGATGGTGTGGATGCCGTGGGTGGGTGTCATGTCTGCCTCGCGAACCGGACGATCCGACGAGGGTAGCAAGCCGCGGCGGCGCGGGCACCTGCACCATGGTCGAGCGCGGGAACCTTTGGGCAACCCGCCGCATCGGATCGAATGCTGCTCACTTCATCAACGTGCCAATCGGGGGAACGACATGCTGCTCTATGCGATTCTGGTTTTTGCGATCGCCGCCATCGGCGGCCTGGTGCTGGCTTCCAGCGTGCTGCGCGGCAAGCTGGCGCCGTGGGCAATTTCCTTGCTGCACGCGCTGCTGGGCGCCAGCGGCCTGGTGCTGTTGATCCTGGTGGTGCTGCAGGGTGCGGCGCCGGCACGGCTCACCGCGGCGCTGGCCCTGCTGGTACTGGCCGCGCTGGGCGGTTTCTTCCTCGCCTCGTTCCATCTGCGCAAGCAGGTTGCGCCGAAGGCCGTGGTATTGGTGCACGCCGGCGTCGCGGTGGCGGGTTTCCTGACCCTGCTCAGCCTGCTGCTGGCCTGAGTCGCTGTCATGCGCCATCCGCTGCATCCGGCCCTGGTGCATTTCCCGATTGCCTGCTGGTCGCTGGCCACCGCGGCGGATCTGGCCAGCCTGGCCTGGGGCGAACCGGCGTGGCGCTTCGCCGGCATCCTGCTGCTGGCGGGGATCGGCTTCTCGATCCCCGCCATGCTGGCCGGCCTGCTCGAACTGGCCAAGGTCGCCGAAGACAACCCGGCGCTCAAGGACGTCAACCGCCACATGCTGATGGTGATGGGCGCGCTCTGCTGCTACGTGGCCAGCCTGTTCCTGCGCCTGCACGGCACGCATTTCATCGCGCCGAGCCTGCTGGCGATCGCTCTGAGCGTGTCGGGTTTCCTGTGCCTGGCCGTGGCCGGCTGGCTCGGCGGCAAGCTGGTGTACGGACACCGGCTCGGCGTCAGCCCGCCCGACGAAACGTGAGATTGATCCGGGTCTCGCCCAGCAGCGGGTGATGATGTGGCTTCAACGGCAGCACGCCGTGATAGCGCAGCCGCGCCGGACCGCCCCACACGACCACGTCGCCGTGCGCCAGCGGCACGCGTTGCGGGCGATCCGCGCGCTGCAGGCCGCCGAACAGGAACACGGCCGGGATGCCCAGCGAGACCGACACGATCGGCTGGCCCAGGTCGCGTTCATCGCGGTCCTGGTGCAGGCTCAACCGGGCGCCGGCCTCGTAGCGGTTGAGCAGGCAGGCATCCGGCACGAAGCCGGTGAAACCGACGTGCGCCGCCGCGGCATCGGCCAGTTGCAGGAAGACCGCCGGCATCGGTGGCCAGGGCCGGCCGCTGTCCGGGTCGATCGGGTCGTAGCGGTAGCCACGACGATCGCTGACCCAGCCCAGCGGCCCCGCATTGGTCATCGCCACCGACATGCGCAAGCCGCCGGGTGTGACCAGGTGGCGGAACGGTGCCTGCGCCGTGATCGCATCGAGCGCCTGCAGCAACACCGCCTCGCTGGCCAGGGCAAACCCGCGCAACACCATCGCGCCCTCGCACAATGGCTCGTCCCGGCGGGCAGGCGCAGGCGTGGCGGCGAACAGGTCGGCGCTGATCATGTGGCGTCGTGGAAGATGATGCCAAGCGTGTGGCGATGGCCGCGGCGCACGCGGCTGACGCCGTGGCGCATGTTCACCCGGTAGCTGCCGCGGGTACCTTGCAGCGGCCGCTGGTGCACCGCGAACAGCACCGCATCGCCCTGGCGCAGCGGCACCACCTCGATGCGCGACTGCATGCGCGGGCGCTGCTCGGTCAGCACGAACTCGCCGCCGCTGAAATCGCGCCCCGGCTCCGACAGCAGGATCGCCAGCTGCAGCGGGAACACGTGCTCGCCGTACAGGTCCTGGTGCAGGCAGTTGTAGTCGCCGGTGCCGTACTGCAGCAGCAACGGAGTGGGGCGGCGCTGGCCGGCGGCGTGGCAGCGTTCGATGAATTCGGCATGCGTGGCGGGGTAGCGCGCGGGCAGTCCCATCGACGCGTTCCAGCGGTTCGCGATCGGCGCCAGCCGCGGGTAGACCGCGCTGCGCAGCCCGGCCACCAGCTCGGGCAGGGGGTAATCGAAATAGCGGTATTCGCCACGGCCGAAACCGTGGCGGGCCATCGGCACGCGGCTGCGGAAATGTTCGTCGTCCGCGTACATGCTTGCCAGCTTCGCGCACTCCTGCGGCGACAGCAGGGCCTCCAGCATCGCGCAGCCGTGTGCGTCGAGTTCATCGCCGATGCCGGCCCAGTCGTATGCCTGCAGCCGCGCACCGGTGTCGGGGGCAGGGCGCAGTTGCGCGTTCATGCCTGCGCCTCGCGCTCCAGCAGCGCGCGTTTGCGCGGCACGCCCCAGCGGTAGCCGGACAGGTCGCCGTCGTTGCGCACCACGCGGTGGCAGGGGATCGCCACCGCCAGCATGTTGCCGGCACATGCCTGCGCCACCGCCCGCGAAGCCTTGGGCGCGCCGATGCGCCGCGCGATCTCGCTGTAGCTGGCCGTGCTGCCGACCGGGATCTCGCGCAACGCCTGCCATACGCGCTGCTGGAACGCGGTGCCGCGCACGTCCAAGGGCAGATCCAGTCCCAGCGCAGGGGCTTCGACAAAGCCGACCACCTGCGCCACCAGGCGCTCGTAGTCGCGGTCGCCGCCGATCAGCCTGGCCCTGGGGAAGCGATCCTGCAGCTCGCGCGCGAGCGCGTCGGGGTCGTCGCCGAGCAGGATCGCGCACACGCCGCGCGCGCTCTGCGCCACCAGGATCGCGCCGAGCGAGCAGGCGCCGATGGCGAAGCGGATCTCGCTGTCGGCACCGCCGGCGCGATAGCGCGAGGGCGTCATGCCCAGCACCTCGTTCGCCGTTTCGTAGAAGCGGCTACTGGCGTTGTAGCCCGCATCGAAGATCGCCTCGGTCACCGTGTGGCTGCGCTCCAGGCCGCTGCGCACGCGGCGGTTGCGATGCGCCGTGGCGTACTGCTTCGGGGTCACCCCGGCAACCGCCTTGAACACGCGGTGGAAGTGGAAGGGGCTGAGTCCGCTCGGTTGCGCCAACTGTTCGAGCGTGGGTACGGTCTCGGCCTGCTCGATCAGTCGGCAGGCGGCGGTGACCATCGCCGCCTGCTGCTCTGCGAGCGATGGCTGGTCGGGCCGGCAGCGCCTGCACGGGCGAAAGCCGGCGCGCTCCGCCTCGGCGGCGGTGGCGTGGAACGCCACGTTCTCGGGGCGGGCGGGGCGCGCCGCGCAGGACGGCCGACAGTACACGCCGGTGCTGCGCACCGAGTAGAAGAAGCTGCCGTCGGCACGCGCATCGCGTGCCTGCACGGCGGCCCAGCGCGGGTCGGCGAGGGTGGCGGCACGTGCGGCCTGTTTCTCGGGAGTTTTCATGGCTGTTCCTTCCGTCGGATTATCGCTCAAGGCGCAATCTACGGACCGGCAGCCACCGCGGCACTCCGGGTCTTGCGATCGAATTGGAGCTGGCCGTGCCGGCGCCCGCCGGGGCGTCGGCACCGGGCGCCACTCGTGCCCGCATGCGCGAAGCTCAGGGCGCGGTATCGACCAGCACCAGCTCGGCGTCTTCCAGCGCGGTGACCTTCAGCGTCGACTCCTGGCGGATCGCGGCGCCGTCGCGGGCGTCCAGTTGCACGCCATTGAGGTCCACCTTGCCGGTGGCCGGTACCAGGTAGGCGTAGCGGCCGGGGGGCAGCAGGTACTCGGTGCTTTCGCCGGCCTTCAGCGTGGCGCCCAGCACGCGCGCATCGGTGCGCAGCGGCAGCGCCTCGGTGTCGTCCTTGAAGCCGCTGGCCAGTGCCACGAAGCGCCCGGAACGATCGCCCCTGGGAAACGGCCGCGCGCCCCACGACGGCGGCTGGCCGTTCTCGTCGGGGATGATCCAGATCTGGAAGATGCGCGTGGTCACATCCTCCCGGTTGTACTCGCTGTGGGTGATGCCGCTGCCGGCGCTCATCACCTGCACGTCGCCGGCCTCGGTGCGGCCGGCGTTGCCCAGGCTGTCCTGGTGGCTGATCGCGCCTTCGCGCACGTAGGTGATGATCTCCATGTCCGCGTGCGGGTGCGGCGGGAAGCCGGTCTGCGGCGCGATGGTGTCGTCGTTCCACACGCGCAGCGCGCCCCAGCCCATGCGATTCGCGTCGTGGTAGCTGGCGAAGGAGAAATGGTGTTTGGCGTTGAGCCAGCCGTGGTCGGCTCCGCCCAGGCGGTCGAAGGGTCTGCGTTCAATCACGGCGTTGCTCCTCATGCTTGATCGCGCCGGATGGCGCCTGTCCGCAAGATAAGGCTACGCAGTGCCGTCTGAAACCGGCGCGAAGGAAACGGATTGTCGTCGCCCCGGCACCAGTGGCTCACCAGTCGGTGGGGCGGTAGTCCTTCAGGAACTGGCCCCACACATGCTCGCCGGTGTTGATGCCGTGGATGATCGGGTCGACGATGCGTGCGGCGCCGTCGACGATGTCCAGCGGTGGGTGGAAGCGTTCCTCGCGCACTTTCTTCGCCGCCAGCTCGGCGGGGTCCTCGTCGGTCACCCAGCCGGTGTCGACGCTGTTCATGTGGATGCCGTCGTTGTGGTAATCGGTGGCCGCGGTGCGCGTCATCATGTTCAGCGCGGCCTTGGCCATGTTGGTGTGCGGGTGGCGGGTGGTCTTGAAGCTGCGGTAGAACTGGCCCTCCATCGCCGACACGTTGACGATGTGTTTGTCGCGCTCGGGCGTGCGCAGCATCAGCGGCTTCAGCCGCGCGTTGATGATGAACGGCGCGATCGCGTTGACCAACTGCACCTCCAGCAATTCGACCGACGGCACCTCGGCCATCAGCAGCCGCCACGAGTTGCGCTGGCGCAGGTCGACCTGCTGCAGGTCCTGATCCAGTCGGCCCTCGGGAAACAGGTGGCTCTGCGCCAGCAGTTCTTCCGGCAGCAGCGGCAGCTGCGACAGCTCGGCGGCCCGGCTCAGCCCGGGCAGGTCGGCGCCGCGACTGGCCAGCGCGCTGCTGCCGGGCAGGATCTCCGCGCCGCGCAGGCCTTCGTAATGGCCGACCAGCCGGCGCACGTGCTCGGGCAGCTCGTGCAGCGCGGCGGTCTCGCCTTCCATCATGTGTGCGTAGAAATCCGGCGGGCGGCGCACGGTCTGGCAGGCGTTGTTGATGATGAAGTCCAGCCGCGGCCGGGTTGCCACCAGTTTCTGGCAGAACGCCTCGACGCTGGGCGTGTGGCGCAGGTCCAGGCCGTAGACCTGCAGGCGGTGGCCCCAGTCGGCGAAGTCCGGCTCGGCCGCGTAGCGCGCCGCCGAGTCGCGCGGGAAGCGCGTGGTGACGATCAGCTCGGCGCCGGCGCGCAGCAGCTTCAGGCCGGCCTGGTAACCGATCTTCACCCGGCCGCCGGTGAGCAGTGCCACGCGCCCGCGCAGGTCGGCCAGTTCGCTGCGCTTGGTGTAGTTGAACGCGGCGCATTCCGGGCACAGCTGGTCGTAGAAGAAATGGATGGTCGAGTACTTGCGCTTGCACACGTAGCAGTGCTTCGGCTCGACCGACTCGCGCGGCTGCGCGGCGTCGGCCGCGGGCGGCACGTCGTGCGGCAGGAAACCTTCCGGCGCGAACGCGTTCGGCGTGGTGAACACCGGCTTGCGGCGCAGGGCGCGGATGCCGGTCTGGTTCAGCACGGTGTCTTCGGCCTGGATGCGCGCGGCGTGGCGTTGTTTCTCCGCGGCCTTGAGGCGAATCCGGCGCGCGCCCGGTTCGGGGTGGTACATCCGTGCCACGGCCTGGTGCAGCTGTTGGCGTTCCGCGACGGGCAGCCGCTCGAGCAGCCCGCGGTCGTCGGCAATGGTCTGCAGCAGCCGGATGGCGGCACGCGCCTGCGCCAGCAGTTCGGCGTCCGTTTCGTCGGCAGAGGGCGGGCAGGTCGTGGTCATGAGGGCGTCGGTCGTGGTCGAACAGGGCATCGCCGGCGCGCTGCGGGCCGGGCCGCACGCGGGTTGCGCGGGAAGCGAGCCACCCATGATGCCTGTTTTTGCGCCAATCGCGGTAATCGGGTGTCGACGGGATCAACCCCGGAATGAGCTCTGTGCCACATTTCGTGCCTTCGACGTGTGCCATCGTGAGCGCGAGGCCGCCTGGTGAGGGCGGTCAGTCCATCAGATCCGGGGCATCGCGGCAGGACATTCGCATCAGCCCCGGCAAACAGGTCGGTTTGTGCGCAAGTCCAGTTCAGTTTTCCTCGCCCATTTCGGGCCATCGGTGATCGGCAACCCCGGGTCCCGCCTTCGTTTTCTTTTCCTGCCGGCGCGCGAGGCTTGCGACCGGCATGCGACTTACCACGGCCATCTGGTCAAGGCCGAAATCCTGCTCGACCGCATCGCCGCCGCCCAGACGGCCGGGTTGCGCGCGGTTGCGCCGGCACTGGACGATGCGGACGAAGCGCGCGCCACGGTCAAGCCGCCACGCGACCTGTTTTCCCCCACCACGCTCGAATATCGCCGCTGGTACACGCCGGATGGCAGCGCGCGGGCGCAACCGTTGACGCGTGAGGCACTGGCCGACCTGCTGGGCGCGGATGGCTTGTCGCCGCGCGAGGCACTCGACCGCGCCACCCACCGTTCGCATGCATTGCCTGCGGCGGATCAGGCATGGCTGATCCGCCGACGCAGCCTGCCGGTGCAGCAGCGTCCGCTGAATCGCCGCGAGTTCCACGAGCTGGTCGACGCGCTCGACGGTGCCTGGCAGGCCCCGGCCGGTGCGCCGGAGGTGACGCGCCACAACCGGCGGCTTGCGCTGCAGGTGGCAACGTCGCTGGCCGGCATGCTCGATGAACATGTCGCGCCGCCGTTCCGCGTCGAGGCATTGAACGAGGCGTTCAACGAACGTCTGCTGGTCCACCTGCGCCAGAGCATCGACGCATTTTGCCGGGCCAACGCAGTCTGCGCGGTGCTGCTGGCGGGGCCCAAGGCGTGGTTTGCCGCCAAGGCCGCCCGCATGCGTGCCGAACATCAGGTCGCGCTGGTGTTGTCGACGCGCGCGCACTCCAGCGGGGTCGGCCCGCGTGCCGGGAACGCGCAGCCCGCGGGCATGCCGCGGGCTGCAACCGGCTGAGCCTGCCCTTCGGGCTCAGGCCTCGGCTTCTTCCTTGTACGCATCCACCGGGATGCAGGCGCACATGATGTGCTTGTCGCCGTAGACGTTGTCGACGCGGGCGACCGGCGGCCAGTACTTCTGCAGCTTCAGGCTGGCCAGCGGGAAGGCGGCCAGTTCGCGCGGGTAGGCGTGGGTCCACTCGCTGGCGCTGACCATGGTGGCGGTGTGCGGGGCGTTCTTCAGCGGGTTGTCCTCGCGGTCGAGCTTGCCTTCCTCGATCGCGCGGATCTCGTCGCGGATCTGGATCATCGCGTCGATGAAGCGGTCCAGCTCGATTCGCGATTCGCTCTCGGTCGGTTCCACCATCAAGGTGCCCGACACCGGGAAGCTCAGCGTCGGCGCGTGGAAGCCGAAGTCGATCAGCCGCTTCGCCACGTCCTCGGCGCCGATGCCGGTGGCGTCCTTGAGAGGGCGCAGGTCGAGGATGCACTCGTGCGCCACCAGCCCGTTGCGGCCGGTGTACAGGGTGGGGTAGTGCGCTTCGAGCCGCTTGGCGATGTAGTTGGCGTTGAGCAGGGCCACTTGCGTTGCCTTGCGCAGGCCCTGCTGGCCCATCATGACGATGTACATCCAGCTGATCGGCAGAATCGAGGCGCTGCCGAAGCTTGCCGCAGAAACCATGCCGACCGGGCTTTCCTCGCCGAACTTCCTCGGCAGGAACGGGGCGAGGTGCGACTTCACCGCGCACGGGCCGACACCCGGGCCGCCACCGCCGTGCGGGATGCAGAAGGTCTTGTGCAGGTTCAGGTGCGACACGTCCGAGCCCCACTTGCCGGGCTTGGCCACGCCGACCAGCGCGTTCATGTTGGCACCGTCGGTGTACACCTGGCCGCCGTGCGCGTGCACGATCTCGCAGATCGCCACGATGTCCTCCTCGAACACGCCATGCGTGGACGGGTAGGTGATCATCAGCGCGGCGAGACGGTCCGAATACTTCTCGGCGGCGCGGCGGATGTCCTCGACGTCGACGTTGCCGTTGCTGTCGCACTTGGTCACCACCACGGTCATGCCGCACAGGTGCGCGGAGGCCGGGTTGGTGCCGTGGGCGGATTCGGGGATCAGGCAGATGTCGCGATGCGCTTCGCCGCGCGAGCGGTGGTAGGCGCGGATCGCCAGCAGGCCGGCGTACTCGCCCTGCGCGCCGGAGTTCGGCTGCAGGCTCACCGCGTCGTAGCCGGTGCATTCGACCAGCATCGCTTCCAGCCCGTCGATCAGTTCCTTGTAACCCTGCGCCTGGGCGGCCGGCGCCAGCGGATGGATGTTGGCGAATTCCGGCCAGGTGACCGGGATCATCTCGGCGGTGGCGTTGAGCTTCATGGTGCACGAGCCCAGCGGGATCATCGTGCGATCCATCGCCAGGTCCTTGTCGGCCAGCGCGCGCATGTAGCGCAGCAACTCGTGCTCGCTGTGGTGCGTGTTGAACACCGGGTGGGTGAGGAAGTCGCTCTTGCGCAGCAGCGTGCGTGGCAGCGCGTCGTGGACTTCGGCATCGAGCGCGTCGATGTCGATCTCGGCACCGAACAGGCCCGCCAGTGCGACGACGTCGGCGCGGGTGGTGGTCTCGTCCAGGCTGATGCCGAGGCTGCTGGCGTCCAGCTCGCGCAGGTTGATGCCTGCAGCGCGGGCCTTGGCATGGACAGCGGCGGCGTCGATGCCGGTGATGTGCAGCGTATCGAAGAAATCGCCGCCCACCTTCACGCCGGCCCGACGCAGCGCGACGGTCAGGATCGCGGCCAGGCGATGCGTGCGGCGCGCGATGCGGGTGAGCCCGGCGGGGCCGTGGTAGACCGCGTACATGCTGGCCATCACCGCCAGCAGCACCTGCGCGGTGCAGATGTTGGAGGTGGCCTTCTCGCGGCGGATGTGCTGCTCGCGCGTCTGCAGGGTGAGGCGGTAGGCCGCCTTGCCCTCGGTGTCGATCGACACGCCGATCAGGCGGCCCGGCATCGAGCGCTTGTACGCGTCGCGGCAGGCCATGAACGCGGCGTGCGGGCCGCCGAAGCCGAACGGCACGCCGAAGCGCTGCGAGTTGCCCACCACGATGTCGGCGCCCCATTCGCCGGGCGCGGCGATCAGGGTCAGCGCGAGCAGGTCGGTGGCGACCGCGACCACGCCGCCGCGCGCGTGCACGGCGTCGGCGATCGCCTGGTAATCGTTGATGCTGCCGAAGGTGTCCGGGTACTGCAGCAGCACGCCGAACGCATCGGTACCGGCCGCATCGCTGTCCGCGCCGACCACCAGTTCGATGCCCAGCGGTTCGGCGCGCGTGCGCACCACTTCCAGCGCCTGCGGGTGCACGCCGCTGGACACGAAGAACACGTTCGACTTCGACTTGCACGAGCGCTTGGCCAGGGTCATCGCCTCGGCCGCGGCGGTGGCCTCGTCCAGCAGCGAGGCGTTGGCGATCTCCATCCCGGTGAGGTCGGCGCACATCGTCTGGAAGTTGATCAGCGCCTCCATGCGGCCCTGCGAGATCTCCGCCTGGTACGGCGTGTACGCGGTGTACCAGGCCGGATTCTCCAGGATGTTGCGCAGGATGACGTTCGGCGTCAGCGTGCCGTAATAGCCCTGGCCGATGAAGCTGCGGAACACCTGGTTCTTGCCGGCGATCGCGCGGATCTTGGCCAGCGCGGCCTCCTCGGTGATCGCTTCGGGCAAGGCCAGCGGGGCGGCGGACTTGATCGAGCCGGGAACGATGGCGTCGGTCATCGACTCCAGCGAATCGTGGCCGATCACGCGCAGCATCTGTGCGATCTCGGCGTCGTCCGGACCGATGTGGCGTTCGATGAACGCGCCGTGGTGTTCGAGGTCGCGCAGGGAGGTCGGGTTCTTCGAGGTCATGAAAGGGCATCCGCAGACAACGTGCCGTGCCGCACGTGGGGCGCCCCTCTGTCCTTTTGCCTGAGAGTTTGGAAACGCGGCGGCGTTTCGTGCCCCTTCGGCGGCGGATTCAACCGCTCTCTCCAGAGTGTTTGACGCGTGGTGGTGTGGGGCCTGAGCGATTACGGGCGTTGCGTCTTCGGCAGCCGGTGCTCCGGTCGGGAGCGCGCGGCTTCTCCCACCATGCGTTTTACCCCGGCGATTATACAGGTCGGGCACGTGTGCGGCGGGCGCGGTTCAGGTGGAACCGGCACTATGCTTGGCGCCCCGTCCAGTGGAGGAACCCGCATGCTCCGCATCGGCGAGATCGACCACGTGGTGCTGCGCGCCATCGACCCGGTGGCCATGCAGCGCTTCTATTGCGACGTACTGGGTTGCCGCGAGGAGCGGCGCCAGGACGAGATCGGCCTGGTGCAACTGCGTGCCGGCGCCTCGCTGATCGATCTGGTGGCGATCGACGGCAAGCTCGGCCGTCTCGGCGGCGCGGCACCGGCTGCACAGGGCCACAACATGGACCACCTGTGCCTGCGCGTGGAGGATTACGACGAGGCGGCGATCCTGGCCCATCTGCGGGCGCACGGCGTGCGCATCGGCGAGTCGGGTTCGCGCTATGGCGCGCGAGGCGAGGGTCCTTCGATCTACCTCTACGACCCGCAGGGAAACATGGTCGAGTTGAAGGGGCCGGCAATCGCTTGAAGTGCGAAAGACTGCACGCACACCGTTCGCTCCGAGCGTGGCGCAGCGAAGTCGAAGGGCTCGTCGGCTCCCGCGTGGCGACCCTTCGACTTCGACGCTTCGGTCTACGCTCGGGGCGAACGGTTCACGCGGGGCGGACGTCTTCCTGACTTCAATGCAAACCCTGAAAAGACGAAGGCCGCCTTGAAAGGCGGCCTTCGTTTACAATTGGTGCCCAGAAGAGGACTCGAACCTCCACGGAGTTGCCCCCGCTAGCACCTGAAGCTAGTGCGTCTACCAATTCCGCCACCTGGGCAAGGTGCCACACTGCTCAGCGAGCTGCGTGAGCCGCGTAATGTAGGCATCGACCGCTGGCTTGTCAACTCTTTTTCACCCTCATCGCACGCGCCGTGTCATTCTCTGCGCCGCGTGACACCACAAGGATACTTAGTGACCAGAAAAACTCCCCCCACGTCCGGCCGTTCCCCGGATGCGCGCCCCCCGAAGAAAACCGGCAGTCGCTCGTCGCGCGGGCCATCCGCGCCGGACAAGCGCGGCAAGGCTGCCACCGGCGCCGTGCGCGACCCGCATGCCAATCGCGAGGCACAGCGCTATGCGCGCCCCATCCCCAGCCGCGAGGCGATCCTCGCCCTGCTGGAAGAGCGCGGCGAACTGCTGACCGAAGCGCGCATCGCCGACGCGCTGCAGATTCACGATGAAGTCGACCTCGAGGCACTGCGCAAGCGGCTCGCGGCGATGGTGCGCGATGCCCAGTTGCTGCTGGGCCGGCGCGGCGGCTACGCGCCGACGCGCAAGCTCGACCTGATCGCCGGCCGCGTGCTGGCCAACGCCGAGGGCTACGGGTTCCTGCGCCCCGACGAGGGCGGCGAAGACCTGTACCTGTCGCCGCAGCAGATGCGTACGGTGCTGCATGGTGATCGCGTGCTGGCCAGCGTGGTCGGCATCGACCGTCGCGGCCGCAAGCAGGGTGCGATCGCCGAAGTGCTGGAACGTCGCTCGCCGCGCCTGGTCGGCCGCGTGTTGATCGAGGATGGCGTCACCCTGGTCACGCCCGACGATCGCCGCCTGAACCAGGACGTGATCATCAAGCCGGGCCAGGAGCAGAGCGCCGAGTCCGGCCAGATCGTGGTGGTGGAGATCACCGACCCGCCGACGCCTTACCGCGGTCCGCTGGGCGAGATCCGCGCGGTGCTGGGTAATCGCCTGCAGCCCTCGCTGGTGGTGGAGATGGCGATCGCCAGCCACGACCTGCCGCACGAATGGCCGGCCGAAGTGTTGCGTGATGCGGCGCAGGTGGAAGCGGAGGTGACCGCTGCCGAGCGGGAAGGCCGTACCGACATCCGCAAGCTGCCGCTGGTCACCATCGACGGCGCCGATGCCCGCGACTTCGACGATGCGGTGTATGCCGAGCCGAAGCGTGGTGGTGGCTGGCGGCTGATCGTGGCGATCGCCGACGTGTCGCACTACGTGCAGGCAGGCAACGCGCTGGATCGCGAGGCATACGAGCGCAGCACGTCCACCTATTTCCCCGGCTTCGTCGTGCCGATGCTGCCGGAGACGCTTTCCAACGGCATCTGCTCACTGAACCCGAAGGTCGAGCGGCTGTGCATGGTCTGCGACATGACCGTCGACGCCGAGGGCAACGTCGCCCGTTCGAAGTTCTACGACGCGGTGATGCGCTCGCATGCGCGGCTGACCTACGACAAGGTGTGGCAAGCGGTCGGCCTGCGCGAGAAGGACGCACGCCACGAGGTCGCCGACGTGCTGCCGCAGCTCGAGAACCTGCACGCGCTGTACAAGGCGATGGCGGCGCAGCGCAAGCGCCGCGGCGCGATCGACTTCGAGACGCCGGAGGTGAAGTTCCGTCTCGACCAGAGCGGCGGCGTGGAGTCGATGGGTGCCACCGAACGCAACGACGCGCACAAGCTGATCGAGGAGTGCATGATCGCGGCCAATGTGCAGGCCGCGCTGTTCCTGGAGAAGAGGAAAATCCCCGCGCTGTTCCGCGCACACGAGCCGCCGCCGGCGGAGAAATACGAGGACCTGCAGCAGTTCCTGCGCGAGTTCAAGCTGCGCATGCCGCCGGTGGAGGAGGTGACCCCGGCCGACTTCTCCGAGATCCTCGCGCTGGTGCGCGATCGCCCCGAGCGCGAACTGATCCAGAGCGTGCTGCTGCGCTCGCAGAGCATGGCCGCCTACCAGCCCGACAACCGCGGCCACTTCGGCCTGTCGCTGCAGGCGTACGCGCACTTCACCTCGCCGATCCGTCGTTATCCCGACCTGCTGGTGCATCGCGCGATCCGTTACGCGTTGACCGGCGGCAAGCCCAGCGACTACACCTACACGCCCGCCGAGGTGGCGGCTATGGCCGTGCATTGCTCGCAGCGCGAGCGTCGTGCCGAGGAGGCCGAGCGCGACGTGGACGAGCGCTTCAAGTGCGCGTGGATGGAGAAGCACATCGGCAGCGAGTTCGACGGCGTGGTCACCGGGGTCACCTCGTTCGGCCTGTTCGTGGAGCTGGACGAATCGAAGGTTTCCGGCCTGGTGCACATCAGCCAGCTGGTGAACGACTACTACCACTTCGACGCGGTGCGCAAGCTGCTCAAGGGTGAGCGCACCGGCGCGCAGTTCCGCCTCGGCGACCACGTGCGCATCCAGGTGCTGCGCGCGAGCCTGGAGGATCGCAAGATCGACTTCCGCCTGGTCTCGCCGCGCACGTCGGCCCCGGCTCCGGCCCCGACCGGCAGCGGCAAGGCGTATGACTATGCCGCCGCGGGCGAGCGCTATTCGCTGCCGAAGAAGGCGGCCGCCACGACCAAGGCACCGGGCATGTTCGGTCGCGCCGCCAAGGCGATCGGCCGCGCATTCGGCCGCAAGGAGGCCGAGGTTGCCACACCGGCGCCGGCCCCGCGCAAGGCTGCGGCGAGCGATAGTCCGCCGCCGCGTGCACAGCCGCCGGCAGGGCGCCAGCATGCCGGCGGCCAGCATCAGGGCCGCAGGGTCGAACCGTCGTCCGATCGTCGCCCGCGCAAGGACGGTTCCGCCAGGCGCGCGCCGGCCCCGGCTGCCGTCCCGCCGGCGCCGAAGAAGCACGGCGGCCGCAAACCGAAACCGAAAGGCAAGCCATGAGTGAGAGCTGGATCGTCGGCATCAATCCCGTCGAGGGCGCATTGAGCAACGATGCCGAGCGCGTGCGTGAGCTGCTGGTGGAGAACGGCCAGCGCAACGCCCGCGTGCTGGAGCTGGCCGAGCGCGCAAAGAAGCTGGGCATCGCGGTACGCCACCGTCCGCGCGAGGAGCTGGACAAGCACGCGGGCGAAGCGCGCCACCAGGGCGTGGCGGCGCGTTACGAGGCGGCGCCGGCCGCGCACGAAAGCGACCTTGCCGGCCTGCTCGAACGCGACGGCAGCGATACCCTGGTGCTGGTGCTGGACGGTGTCACCGATCCGCACAACCTCGGCGCCTGCCTGCGCAGCGCCGCCGCGGCGAAAGTCACCGCGGTGATCGTGCCGAAGGATCGCGCGGTCGGCCTCACGCCGGTGGTGCGCCGCGCCTCGGCCGGCGGCGCCGACCGGGTACCGCTGATCGCGGTGACCAACCTGGCGCGTACACTGCGCGAGCTGAAGGATGCCGGCGTGTGGATCACCGGCCTGGCGGGCGACACCGAGACCACGATCTACGGTATCGACTTCAAGGGACCGGTGGCGCTGGTGCTGGGCAGCGAAGGCGAGGGCATCCGCCGGCTCACCCGCGAACTGTGCGATTTCGTGGCGAAGATCCCCATGCCCGGTTCGATGGAAAGCCTCAACGTCTCCGTCGCCACTGGCGTGGCCTTGTTCGAGGCGTTGCGCCAGCGCGGAGCGAAGCGATGACTTTCTTCTGGTACGACTGGGCCGGCTATCTCGGGGTGGCGCTGGTGTTGCTGGCCTTTCTGCTGCTGCAGGGGCATCGCCTGCATGGCAACGGGCTGATCTACCAGACGATGAACATTTTCGGCGCGCTCGGTGTGCTGTTGTCGCTGGTATTCGGCAGCTTCAACCTGTCCGCCTTCCTGCTGGAGGCCGCCTGGATCGCCATCGGCGTCTATGGCGTGGTGAACAACTGGCGTCGTCGTCGCACGATGCCGCCGCCGGCTGGCCACGCGCCATAGGTTGGCTGCCTGAATCCGCGTGCCGCCGGTTCCGCGGGTGGCCCGTCAGGCGATCGGGACGTCGCCACCTCGCGCACCGGACGCGCCGAGGTCGAGGCTCGCCCGTTCCACCAGCTCCAGTTGCCGCCAGCGGTTGACGATGCTGCAGAACAGCTCGGCGGTGCGCTCGGCGTCGTAGACGGCCGAATGCGCCTCGCGGCTGTCGAAGGTCAAGCCCGCCGCCAGTACCGCCTTGCTCAGCACGGTCTGGCCATAGGCCAGGCCGGCCAGGCTGACCGTGTCGAAACAGCTGAACGGATGGAACGGATTGCGCTTGTACCCGCAGCGGCGCACCGCCTGGTTGAGAAAGCCCAGGTCGAAGGCGGCGTTGTGGCCGACCAGGATCGCCCGCTGGCAACCCGCCTCGCGCACCGCCTCGCGCACCACCTGGAAAACGTGGTCCAGCGCCTGGCGTTCGGGCAGGGCGCCGCGCAATGGATTGTCCGGATCGATCCCGGTGATCTCCAGCGAACGGGGATCGAGGTTGGCGCCGGGGAACGGCTCCACGTGGGTGGTGACCAGCTCCTTGGTGCTCAGGAAGCCGGCCTCGTCGATGCGCAGCGGTATCGCGGCGATTTCCAGCAGCGCATCGTGTTCGGCATCGAAGCCGCCCGTCTCCACGTCGACCACGACCGGCAGGAAACCACGGAAACGCTCGGCCATGCGGGCCACGGCAGGGTTGTTGACGATATCCATCGGCGCAGCATATCAGCCGCCGTGCGGTGCACCCGGCGCCTTGCCGATCGCCGCGAGCATCGCCTCGGCGGTGGACACGCGCAGTTCGCCCGGCGCTTCCAGCTGCAATTGCCGCACCACGCCATCCTCGGCATACAGCGCGAACCGGCGCGCGCGGATGCCCATGCCGAAGTCGCTGCCATCCAGTTCCAGGCCCAGCGCGCGGGTGAAGCTGGCGTTGCCGTCGGCCAGCATCAGCAACCCGCGCGGCACGTGCTGCGCAGCCGCCCACGCCTGCATCACGTAGGCGTCGTTGACCGCGAGGCACATCACCGCGATGCCGCGCGCCTGGAACTCGGCGAACGCCGCCACGTAGCCGGGCAGGTGATGGTTCGAGCAGGTCGGCGTGAACGCGCCAGGCACGCCGAACAGCACGGCCTTGCGTCCGCCGAACAGCGCGCCTGTGTGCACGGGCCGGATGTCGCCGTCGATCATCTTGATCGCGACGTCGGGCAGGGTGTCCCCGGGTTGGATGGTCATGGATCGCTCAATGGTGAACAACGCTTGCATGCTAGTGGTTTTGGCGGTCGGGTGCCTTGAATCGCCGCGGCGAGCACCTATTTCCGGAGCAGGCGGCGATCACGCCGCAAACCCGTCAGAGGAGGCACTGAAATGAACGTGAGCCGTCAATCCGTGTGGAACCGCGAGTTCGGTACGCCGGACGATTTCCGCCAGGTCATGAGCCGCTTTTTCGGCGCCGGCGACAATGACCAGTCCACCGTGGAAACCAGCCAGTGGGCGCCGCGGGTGGACATCCGCGAGGAAGACAAGCGCTTCATGATCCTGGTCGACGTGCCCGGCGTGGACCCGTCCACGATCGAGGTGAGCATGGACAAGAGCATCCTCACCATCAAGGGCGAACGCACCGTCGACAACGAAAAGGACGGCGGCAGGCTGACCCGGCAGGAGCGCGTCTACGGCACCTTCCATCGCCGCTTCTCGCTGCCGGAAAGCGCCGACGCGGAGAACATCAGCGCGCATGGCCGTTTCGGCGTGCTGGAGATCGCGATTCCGAAGAAGCCCGAAACCACGCCGCGTCGCATCGCGATCGACACCGGCAACTGACCTGCGCTGCACACGCAACGCGGTATGAAGACCCGCCCCGTCGTGGATAATGCTCCGCGGCGGGGCGCAGCCTTTCGGGCTGCGGTACCGACGAATAGGAGCGGGTGTGGAATTCAAAGATTATTACGAGATCCTCGGCGTCAAGCCTGACGCCAGCGAGGCCGACATCAAGGCGGCGTATCGCAAGTTGGCGCGCAAGTACCACCCGGACAAGAACAAGGACGCGGGCGCCGAGGAGAAGTTCAAGGCGGTCAACGAAGCCAACGAGGTGTTGAAGGACGCCGAGAAGCGGCGCTCCTACGACCAGCTGCGCGCCGGCGGTTATCGCCAGGGCGAGCAGTTCCGCCCGCCGCCGGGCTGGCAGGAGCAACAGGGCTTCGGTGGCGACGCCGGTGATTTCAGCGATTTCTTCGAAAGCCTGTTCGGTCGCGGCGCTGCGCATGGCGGCCATCGCGGCCAGCCGCGGCCGCGGCGTGGGCAGGACGTGCAGGCCTCGGTGCAGATCGACCTGCAGACCGCCTTCGACGGCGGCCCTACGCGGTTGGCCATGCACGATTCGTCCGGCGGCGAGCGCGTGCTCGAGGTGAAGATCCCCGCCGGCATCCAGAGCGGCCAGGTGATCCGTCTCTCGGGCCAGGGTCAGTCGGGCATGGGCGGTGGACCCAAGGGCGACCTGCTGCTGGAAGTGATCATCCGCGACGACCCGCGCTTTCGCCTCGACGGTCGCAATGTCGTCCACGTGCTGCCGATCGCGCCGTGGGAAGCCGCGCTGGGCGCGACCGTACCGGTGCCGACGCTGGCGGGCACCGTGGACCTGCGCATCCCCGCCGGCTCGCAGTCAGGCCGCAAGCTGAGGCTGAAGGGGCGCGGCATGCCGGGCAACAATCCCGGCGACCAATTGGTGGAATTGTCCATCCGCACGCCGGCGGCCGACAGCGATGCGCAGCGCAAGGCCTATGAGGTCTTGCGGAAGAGTTTCGCGGACTACGATCCGCGAGGCTGAAGTTCCGCACGTCGTAGGGCGGGCACCGCCCGCCATCGGCGCGCCGGAAAGGGCGGTCGGCGGGCAGTGCCCGCCCTACCCAGTGCTTTCCCTTACATGACGAAGAGCATCGCGCACAGGGTGCGCTCCTGCAGATGACGCGGCCGCCGGCAAGCAAAAGGCCGCCTCGCGGCGGCCTTCCGTTCAATCACACGAGATGACCACTCAGCTGCGCGAGGCGCGCTTGCGGTCGATCTCGGTGAGGTGTTTCTTGCGCAGGCGGATTTCCTTCGGGGTGACCTCGACCAGCTCGTCGTCGTCGATGAAGTCCAGTGCCTGTTCCAGGGTGAACTTGATCGCGGGGGTGAGCTGGATCGCGTCGTCCTTGCCCGAGGCGCGCATGTTGGTCAGCGGCTTGGGCTTGATCACGTTGACGGTGAGGTCGTTGTCCTTGGCGTGGATGCCGACCAGCTGGCCTTCATACACGTTGTCGCCCTCGGCGGCGAACAGCTTGCCGCGATCCTGCAGCGGCCCGAGCGAATAGGCGGGGGTGGTGCCGCCGGCATTGGCGATCATCACGCCGTTCTGCCGCTTGGCGATCTGGCCTTCTTCCTTCGGGCCGTAGTGGTCGAACACGTGGAACAGCAGGCCCGAGCCCTGGGTCAGGGTCTTGAACTGGTTCTGGAAGCCGATCAGGCCGCGCGCCGGGATTTCGTAATCCAGCCGCACGCGGCCCTTGCCGTCGGATTCCATGTTCTTCAGCTGGCCCTTGCGCATGCCCAGCTTCTCCATCACGCCGCCCTGGTGGATTTCCTCCACGTCGACCACCAACTGCTCGATCGGCTCCATCTTCTGGCCGTCGATCTCCTTGATGATGACTTCCGGGCGTGACACGGCCAGTTCGTAGCCTTCGCGGCGCATGTTCTCGATCAGCACCGACAGGTGCAGCTCGCCGCGGCCGGAGACCAGGAACTTGTCGGCATCCGAACCCTGCTCCACCTTCAGCGCCACGTTGTGCACCTGCTCGCGCTCCAGCCGGTCCTTGAGCTGGCGGCTGGTGAGGAACTTGCCGCCGGAGAGATCCTTGTTGCCGGCGAACGGCGAATTGTTGACCTGGAAGGTCATCGAGATCGTCGGTTCGTCCACGGTCAGCGCAGGCAGCGCTTCGGGCGTGTCCAGCGCGCAGATGGTGTCGGAGATGGTCAGGTCGGCGATGCCCGAGATGGCCACGATGTCGCCGGCCTCGGCGGTTTCCTGCTCGATCCGCTCCAGGCCGAGGAAGCCGAGCACCTGCAGCACCTTGCCCTGGCGCTTCTTGCCGTGACGGTCGATCACCGCCACCGGCATGTTCTTCTTCAAGGTGCCGCGCTGGATGCGGCCGATGCCGATCACGCCGACGAAGTTGTTGTAGTCGAGCTGGCTGATGCGCATCTGGAACGGGCCGTCAGGGTCCACGTCCGGCTTGCTGACGTGCTGCATGATCGCCTCGTACAGCGGGGTCATGTCGCCCTCGCGCACGTTCTCGTCCAGGCCGGCGTAGCCGTTCAGCGCCGAGGCGTAGACGATCGGGAACTCCATCTGCTCGGGCGTGGCGCCGAGGCGGTCAAACAGATCCCATACCTGCTCGACGACCCACTCCGGGCGCGCACCGGGGCGGTCGACCTTGTTGATCACCACGATCGGCTTGAAGCCCATCGCGAACGCCTTTTGCGTCACGAAGCGGGTCTGCGGCATCGGGCCGTCCATCGCGTCGACCAGGATCAGCACCGAGTCGACCATCGACAGCACGCGCTCGACCTCGCCGCCGAAGTCGGCGTGTCCGGGCGTGTCGACAATATTGATGCGGTTGCCCCGCCACGTGATGGCGGTGTTCTTGGCCAGGATGGTGATGCCGCGTTCCTTTTCCTGGTCGTTCGAATCCATCACACGCTCGGCCAGCACGGTGCGCTCGTTCAGCGTGCCGGACTGCTTGAGCAGGCAGTCCACCAGCGTGGTCTTGCCGTGGTCGACGTGGGCGACGATGGCGATGTTGCGCAGATTTTCTATGGACATGGGATCGACTCGGGTGGCGCGTGCAGCCACCACGTGGGTAATTTGAGGGTTAACCGGTCGATTATACGGGTTTGTGCGCCCGCGTGTGGGCACCCGTGCGACAGCCGGTCAAGGCACGCGACACCACCCGCCTCGGCGAACGGCCGGTGGCACGGGTCGGTCATCGCCCGAGGCGGGCTTCGTCCCGGGGTTCAAGCGGCGGGCGGCGCGGGCGGAGTGCGCTAGACCACGCCCAGCAGGTAGTACGCGGTGATGACCACGGCCACGGCCAGGGTCTTGATCACGGTGATCGCGAAGATGTCCTTGTAGGACTGGCGATGGGTCAGCCCGGTGACCGCCAGCAGGGTGATCACCGCGCCGTTGTGGGGCAGGGTGTCCATGCCGCCGGAGGCCATCGCGGCCACGCGGTGCAGCACCTCCATCGGGATGCCGGCGGCGTTCGCGTTGTGGATGAAGGTCTCCGCCATCGCGCCCAGCGCGATGCTCATGCCGCCAGAGGCCGAGCCGGTGATGCCGGCCAGCGCGGTGACGGTGACCGCCTCGTTGACCAGCGGGTTGGGAATGGTGTGCAGCGCGTCGGCCACCAGCTTGAAGCCGGGCAGGGCGGCGATCACCGCGCCGAAGCCGTACTCCGAGGCGGTGTTCATCGAGGCCAGCAAGGCGCCGCCGACCGCCGCCTGAGTGCCTGCGGCCAGCCGCCCCATCACTGCACGCCAGGCGAACACCAGCACGCAAAGAATGCCTGCCAGCAGGGCGCCCTCGACCGCCCAGATCGCGGCGACCTTGGACACCTCCTGCACCACCGGCCTGGCGCTGCCGACCACGCTGGGCAGGAACGATTGCGTCTCGCCGTAGAGGTGCGGAATCCAGTCGGTGAACAGCTTGTTGCATACGCCGACCAGCACCAGCGGCAGCAGGGCGATCAGCGGATGCGGCAGGCGGGTGGCGTCGAACGGCTCCGGTTCGTTGACCAGGTTGCTGCCGTAGCCCTCGCCGGCCGCCGCGGCCTTGCGCCGGCGCCAGTCGAGATAGCCCAGGCCCACGACCAGGATGAAGATGCCGCCGATCGTGCCCAACCACGGCGCGGCCCAGGTATCGGTGCCGAAGAACGCGGTGGGGATGATGTTCTGGATCTGCGGCGTGCCGGGCAGCGAATCCATGGTGAAGGTGAACGCGCCCAGCGCGATGGTGCCGGGGATCAGCCGCTTGGGGATGTCGCTGGCGCGGAACAGTTCCGCCGCGAACGGGTAGACCGCGAACACCACCACGAACAGCGACACGCCGCCGTAGGTCAGCAGCGCGCACACCAGCACGATGGACAGGATCGCCCGGCTGCGCCCGACCAGGCCGATCGTCGCCGCCACGATCGACTTGGAGAACCCCGACAGCTCGATCAGCTTGCCGAACACCGCGCCCAGCATGAACACCGGGAAATACAGCTTGAGGAAACCGACCATCCTGTCCATGAACAGGCCGGTGAACATCGGTGCCACCAGCGCCGGCTCGGTCAGCAGCACCGCGCCCAGCGCGGCGATCGGGGCGAACAGGATCACGCTGTAGCCGCGGTAGGCCGCGAACATCAGGAAGCACAGCGCAGCCAGCACGATCAAGAATGCCATCCGTGATTTCCCCAGCCTCGTCAATGCGACAGGCGTCGAGTATCCCGGAGGCACCAGGGCGCGGGCACTGTACGAAGGTACGAGTGCCCCGGCTTGCACGGGCACCTAAGCTGATCTGCATTCAGCATCCGCGCGAGCGATGCATTCACCGCCAAGGGGACGTCATGAAACGCACGCAACTGAGCTCGGCGATCGGTCTGGTACTGGGTTTCGCGCTGATGGCGCCGCTGCAGGCGCAGCAGGTCACGGATCCGTCAGGCACGGTCAAGCCGGCGGCCGCCAAGCAGGCCGAGGCGACACAGCTGGAAGCGGTCACGGTCACCGCGCGGCGTCGCGGCGAGGCGCTGGAGAAGGTGCCGGTGGCGGTCAGCGCGTTCACCAACGAGGATCTGAAGGATCTGCAGGCGAACAACATCGACGGCCTGCAGGGAGCCGTGCCGGGCATGAACATCGTGCAGGGCCGTGGCTCGTCCTCCTCGGTGAACGTGTTCATCCGCGGCATCGGCCAGCCCGACGCGTTGCAGACCTTCGACCCGGGCGTCGGCATGTACGTCGACGACGTGTACTACTCGCGCATCCAGGGCGCCCTGTTCAGCCTGTTCGACATCGAGCGCGTCGAGGTGCTGCGCGGGCCGCAGGGCACGCTGTACGGCAAGAACTCCACCGGCGGCGCGATCAAGATCATTACCAAAGAGCCGAGCAACACGCCCGAGGGCTCGATCGAGGGCACGGTCGGCAACTATGGCCGGCGCGAGGGTCGTTTCTATGTTTCCGGGCCGCTCGGCGCAACGGTGTCGGGCAATCTGGCCGGCGTCTACACGCGCACCGATGGTTACGTCACCGATCCGGCCACCGGCCAGAAATACAACAACGACAACACCAAGGCCGTGCGCGGCAAGTTGAAGTGGCAACCCAGTGACGCCTTCAGCGCCACGCTGTCGGCCGACTACACCAAGCAGGACACCAAGCTGACCCTGGGTGAGGCGACCGCGCCGCTGTATGCCACCGACCTCGCACTGGGCCAGGTGCTGCTCTACACGCCGCCCGCCGGCAAGTACGACTTCCACGGCGCGACCTCGTTCGGCCCCGGCCACGGGCAGAAGCTCACTCACTACGGCGCGTCGCTGCACATGGATTGGCACCTGGCCGACCGCTGGGACCTGAAGAGCATCACGGCGTGGCGCAAGCTGCACAGCAATTCCTTCATCGACATCGACGCCACCACGCTGGAACTGGGCGACGTGCTGGTCGATTTCCATCAGAAACAGCTGAGCCAGGAACTGCAGCTGCAGTACGACAACGGCAGCAACCTGCAGGCCGTGTACGGCCTGTATTACCTGGACGAGAAGGTGCCCTCGCACCAAGAGGCCTACGCCGACGACCTGCTGCGCTTCGCCACGCTGCCGGTGGATTTCCTGCGCACGATCGACGACAAGCTGGAGAACAAGAGCTGGGCCGGCTTCGCGCATTTCAACTGGGAGTTCGTGCCGACCTGGACGCTCGCCGCCGGCGTGCGCTACACCCACGAAACGAAGGACTACTGGCGCACCACCAGCGCGTTCTTCGGCGCGCCGCTGCAGGCGTTCAGCCAGGACCCGCAGGCGGTGATCCAGCCGACCAGCAAGTCGTGGAGCGCGGTCACGCCGTCGCTCAGCCTGGAGAAGCAGTTCACGCCGCAGACGATGGGCTATGTCTCGGTCAACCGCGGCTTCAAGTCCGGCGGCTTCAACGGCCGCGCCAACGATCCGGCGGAAGCGGCCGACCCGACCTTCGATCCCGAGTACGTGTGGACCTACGAGCTGGGCCTGAAGATGCGCTCGGCCGACAACCGGCTGCAGGGCAATTTCGCCGCCTACCACTCCAACTACACCGACTTCCAGGCGCGCGTTTCCGAGGTGCAGAACCCGGGCTCGGCCACGCCGGCCTTCAGCTTCCCGGTGCTCAACGCCGCCAAGCTGAAGATCGACGGCCTGGAGTTCGAGGGCGCCGCCGTGCTGGGCGAGGGCACCAGGCTTTCGACGCAGCTGGCGTGGATGGATGCGCGCTACGACAAGTTCGTCGACCCCCGCACGCAGTACGACCCGAGCCTGGCCGACCTGCACGACCACGTGCCGTTCTCGCCGAAGTTCACCGCCCGCGTGGCGCTGGCGCACACCTTCGGCCTGCCCAGCGGCAGCGCGCTGACCTTCGGCGCCGACGCCTCGTATCGCAGCGACACCTGGCTCAGCGTCGACAACCGCGACGGGCTGATGCAGCAGGCGTACACGGTCACCGGCGTGTTCGGCGTGTTCGATTCGGTCGACGGGCACTGGCAGCTGCGCGCCGGCGTGCGCAACCTCGGCGACAAGGTCTACAAGACCGACGGCCAGGAGTTCTCCAGCGTCGGCAACATCCAGACCGCCTACTACGGCGCGCCACGCAACTGGTACTTCAGCGCCCGGTACAATTTCTGAGCGGAACGCACCGGGTCCCGGTGCGCCGGGCCAACCGCCACTGCACCACGGGCAAGCATGGCCTGCGGCGCAGCGGTGGGCAGGGGCGATCCGCCGCTTCCCGGCCGGCAGGCCCACCATTCGACGGAGCAGACCCATGAACAGCCGATGGTTCAACCGCTTGCTGCTGCTGACCCTGCTGGGCAGCGGCAGCGCCTGCGCCGCCGACACCGCCGGGCGCCTGCCGCATCTGGCGATCGACCCCGCCCGCGTCGCGGTGGTGGGGCTTTCCTCGGGGGCCTACATGGCCGGCCAGGCGCAGCTCGCGTATCCCGATCTGTTTCCCGATGCCGCGCTGGTCGCCGGCGGCCCGTACGGTTGTGCCGGGGGGCAGCTGGCGGTGGCGCTGAGCGCCTGCATGAAGGGAGTGCCGGCGCCCGATGTCGCCAAACTGGTGGCCAGTGCCCGTGAGCGCTCGGCCGACGGCCGGATCGGTCCGCTGAAGGATCTCGCCGGCGCCCGCGTCTACCTGCTGCATGGCAAGGACGACGCCCTGGTCGCCCCGGCCGTGGCCGAGGCCGGCGCCCGTTTCTACGAGCAGTTGCGCGACGGCACGCCCGGCCTGGACGGCATGCAGGTGCACGAGGACGGCCAGCGTGCGTTTGCGCACAACCTGCCGGTGGCCGGCAGCGGCGACGATTGCGACAAGTCGGTGGCGCCGTACCTGGGCCACTGCGGCTTCGACGCCGCCGGCGAAATTTTCGCGCGGATGTTCGGCGAGCCGGCGCATGCCGCCACCGCGGCACGCGGCGAGCTGCGCACGTTCGACCAGGATGCGCTGCGCCCCGGGGGCGCCGACGCGTTCCTGGCAAGCACCGGATACGTCTATCTGCCGCCGGCCTGCATCGCCGGCAAGCCCTGCGGCCTGATGGTGGCCTTCCACGGCTGCAAGCAGAATGCCGACGCCGTGGGCAAGGCCTTCGTCGAGGACGCGGGCTTCAATCGCTGGGCGGACGTCTACGACGTGGCCGTGCTATATCCTCAGACACGCGCAAGTTTCGCGCCCTTGAATCCGCAGGCATGCTGGGACTGGTGGGGTTATTCGGGAGCCGACTACGACACACGCCAGGGCGTGCAGTTGCGCTGGCTGGTGGACGCGGTGCACGCGCTGGGTTTGCCTGCCGGGCATTGATGTCCCCCCATGCGGATGGCTTCGACGGTATCGTGGGAGCGCGCTCGCGCGCGATGCTTTTGGTTCCGTGCAAAACTTTTGGTTCCGTGCAAAACGGAGACTGGCCGCCCGCCCGTCCTTGTAGGAGCGCACCCTGTGCGCGATGCCTTTGCTCAAAGTGACTCGGTCGCCGAAGGCGATCGACCGCTGTTCGCTTCACCGGTGTCACGAGCCAGAGCATCGCGCACAGGGTGCGCTCCTACAGGGGCCGGCGATCGGACGCTGTTGGCTTCGGATGGAGTCAAGGACATCGCGCAGAAGTGCGCTCCTACAGGTGCAGGTGCAAGGAGGCTCTTTGCCTTGAAGACAGTGCACACCGCGGCAGAAGTATCGCGGCCGGGGCCACGCCCGCAAGCAAGGGCGCAAAAACCATGCTGAGCGCCAGCGTCATTGCCATCGCTGCGCTGTGCTGGCTCGGCCTGCTGTTCGGGGTGGCGTTGCTTGGCGAGCGGCAGCCGCACATATTCGAGAAGCGATGGGCGATCGTGTATGCGCTGTCGCTGGCGATCCACTGCACCTCGTGGACGTTCTACGGCACCGTCACCCAGGCCAGCCGCTCCGGTTGGTGGCTGCCGCCGACGTTCGTGGGGGCGATCGTGATGTACCTGTTCGCGCTGAAATTCCTCGGCCGGATGGTGCAGCTGGTGCGCGAGTACAACGCCGGTTCGCTGGCCGACCTGATCGCGGTGCGGCTGGGCCGGCATTCGGGGTTGGCGGCGCTGGTCACCGCGGTGGTGGTGATCGGCATCGTGCCGTACATCGCGCTGCAGCTCAAGGCGGTGGCGATGAGCTACGGCATCCTCAGCCAGGGGCAACTGGCCGAATCCGAGCCGTGGCAGGACAGCGCGTTGTACGTGGCCTTGCTGATGGCGCTGTTCGCGATGCTGTTCGGTACGCGGCGCGCCTCGACCATGGCGCACAATCGCGGGCTGGTGCTGGCGATGGCGTTCGAGTCGCTGTTCAAGCTTGGCGCAATGCTGGCGCTGGGCAGCCTGTTGTTTGCCGCGCTGCCGACGAACCTGCCTGCGCATGTGCCCACGCCGCCGGACAGCGGCGGGTTCCCGGCCTTGATCCTGCTCGGTGCGCTGGCGATGTTCACCATGCCGCACCAGTTCTACGCCGGCATCGTGGAGTGCCGCAGCGACGGCAACCTGCGCACGGCGCGCTGGCTGTTCCCGCTGTACCTGTTGCTGATCTCGCTGCCGATCCTGCCGCTGGCGCGGCTGGGCGACGCGCTGCTCGGCCCCAGCGGGGTGTCCTCGGACATGTATGTGCTGGCGCTGCCGCTGGCGCAGGGCAGGCAGGGGCTGGCGCTGATCGCCTTTCTCGGCGGGCTGAGCGCGGCGACCAGTATGGTGGTGATCGCCACGCTGACGCTGAGCCTGATGGTGGTCAACCATTTCATCGCGCCGCTGCGCGTGCGTTCGGGTTGGGGGCGCGGCGAGCGCGTCGACCTGCGCGGGGCGCTGCTCAATTACCGGCGCGTGGCGATCGTGGTGGTGATCCTGCTGGCCTGGGCCTACAGCCGCCTGCTGGCGCGCAACGAGGCGCTGGCCGACATCGGCGCGATCTCGTTCTCGGCATTGGCCGGTCTGACCCCGGCCGTGCTCGCGGCGATGTACCGGCCGCAATTGGGTTCGCGCGCGGTGATGGCCGGGCTGGCCGCCGGCACCGTGGTGTGGATCTATGCGGTGCTGCCGGCGCTGCTGCCGGCGTCGCTGCCGTGGCTGCGCGACGGGCCGTTCGGCATGCACTGGCTGGCGCCGGACGACCTGCTCGGCCTGGGCGACTGGAACCGTCTCGGTCGCGCCGTGGTGGTCAGCCTGGCGGCGAACGCGGCGGTGATGCTGGCCGTTGCCGGCTCGCGCTACGGGCAGGGCGGACGGGCGGTCAGCGTCGGCCATGTCGACGTCGCCGAACTGCGTGCGCTGGCGGCGCGCTTCCTGCCGCCGGAGCGTGTCGAGCATCTGTTCGACGGTGCGCCAGCCAGCGGCTCCTCCGGCACCGCGCGGGTCAACCAGGTGGAGCACGAGCTGGCCGCGGTGATCGGCGCCGCCTCGGCGCGCCTGCTGCTGGAAGTGGCCCATCGGCAGGGCCGCGAGGAGCTCGATACGGTGGTCGCGATCGTGGGCGAGGCGGCGCAGGATTTGCGCTTCAACCAGCGCGTGCTGGGCGCGGCGCTGGAGAACATGAGCCAAGGCATCTGCGTGGTCGACGCGGAGCTGTGCCTGGTGGCGTGGAACTCGCCGTATGCACGCCTGTTCAACTATCCGCCGGGCATGCTGCGGGTGGGCCGCCCGGTCGCCGAGCTGACCCGCCACAACATCGCGGCCGGCATGCTCGGCCCCGGAGCGGTCGAGACACGCGTGCAGCGCCGGCTGGAGCACATGCGCGCGGGTACCCGGCATTTGTCCGAGCGCCGTTTTCCCGACGGCAGGATCGTGGAGGTCCGCGGCAATCCGATGCCCGGCGGCGGCTTCGTGGCCACCTTCACCGACGTCACCGCGTTCCGCCAGGCCGAGGCGGCGCTCAAGCGCGTCAACGAAACGCTGGAATTGCGCGTGGACGAGCGCACCCGCGCGCTGGCGCTGGCCTCGGCGGATGCGCAGGCGGCCAACGAGGCGAAGAGCCGCTTCCTCACCGCGGTCACCCACGACCTGATGCAGCCGCTGCATGCGGCGCAGTTGTTCGCGCATGCGCTGACCGAGCGCGGTGGCGACAGCCGCACGGCGCAGCACCTCAACGGCGCGCTCGCCGCCACCGAGGGCTTGCTGACCGGGCTGCTCGACGTGGCGCGGCTGGAGGGTGGCCGCCTGCATCCGCAGCTGCGCGCGTTTGCGCTGGCCGAAGTGTTCGATCCGCTCGGCGCCGAGTTTCGCGCGATGGCCGCCGATCGCGATGTCCGGTTGCGCGTGGTGAGTACACGGGCATGGGTGCAGTCCGATCCGCAGCTGTTGCGGCGGGTGCTGCAGAACTTCCTGTCCAACGCGCTGCGCCATGCCGGCCACGGCCGCGTGCTGCTCGGCGCGCGCCGGCGCGGCGCCATGCTGCGGCTGGAGGTGTGGGATACCGGTGGCGGCATTGCGCCGGAGGAGCAGCAACTGATCTTCCAGGAGTTCCGTCGCGGCAGTACGGCCGGAGGGCAGGGCTTGGGGCTGGGCCTGTCGATCGCACAGCGCATGGCGGACCTGCTCGGCCATCCGCTCGGGCTGCGCTCGTCGCCGGGGCACGGCAGCGTGTTCCATCTCGAGGTGCCGCTGGCACCGCCCACGCCGCACCGCGCGCCCTCTCCCGACACCATGCGGCCGCTGCCGGCGGGCCGCGCGCTGGTGCTGGACAACGAACCGGCGGCGCTGGCGGCGCTGACCACGCTGCTGGCCAGCTGGGGCTGGCAGGTGCACGCCGCGCGCAACGCGGCGCAGGCGTTGGCGGTGCCGTGGCGGCCGGACGTCAACATCCTGGACTTCCATCTGGATGGCGGCCAGAACGGCCTGGATGTCTGGCGACAACTCGCGGCAGGTCACCCTGACGTACCCACGGTGATGCTCACCGCGGACCGCGACGGCGAACTGCGCCAGCAACTGCTCGATGCCGGCGCGGGCGTGCTGTACAAGCCGCTCAAGCCGCTGGCACTGCGGCAGACGCTGTTGCGCCTCGGTGCGCGCGGTGTACATGCGGCGCAACAAGTTGCGCGTACCCGCGCCGTCAGCGCGGGCACGGCGCCTTCGCCCACCGCGTCGCAGCCGGGCGATTCTTGCGGCGCCACTGCCGGCGAGACCTGATCTGGATCAATGCCGCACCGGAGATCGAGGCCTATGGTCACGGGGCTCGACGCCCGGGTGGGCGCCATACCGGATTCGACGGAATGGAACGATGCAGGCAAGCGCAGCGGCACCCCGCGCGATCGGACAGGTGGAAGACGACCGTGCGTTGACGGCGGTATTCACGGCGTACGTCACCACCGCCACGATCTGGCTGGTGATTGCCACGGCAGTCGGTCTGCTGCTGGCGTTCAAGTTCGGCGCACCGGACTTCTGGGCGGCCAAATACCTGACTTTCGGTCGCCTGCGGCCGATCCATACCAACGCGACGTTCTACGGCTGGGCCAGCATCGGCCTGGTCGGCGTGGCGTATTACATCGCCGCGCGCAGCTGCGGCACGCGCCTGTACAGCACCCGGCTGGCGTGGCTCGGACTGGCGTTGTTCAACCTCGCCGCGATCGCCGGCACGATTGCGCTGGACCTGGGCTGCAACGACGGCGATCTGGAATATCGCGAATGGCCGTGGCCGATCCGGCTGATCTTCCTGGCCGCCTTGCTGGTGACGGGATGGAACCTCATCGGCACCGTGCTCAGGCGCAGCAGCGAGGACATCTATCTTTCCAACTGGTACACCATCGCCGGCGTGTTGTGGACCTGCGTGATCGCCACCGTGGGCGTGCTGCCGTGGTACCAGCATGGCCTGGGCCAGGTGGCCATCTCCGGCTTCTACATGCACAACGCGGTCGGCATGTGGTTCACCCCGCTGGCACTGGGCACGTTCTACTACGCGATACCCAAGATCCTGAGCCGACCGATCTATTCCTACGCGCTGGGCGTGTTCGCGTTCTGGACCAACCTGCTGTTCTATCCGCTGCTCGGTGCGCACCATTTCCTGTTCAGTCCGCTGCCGTGGTGGCTGCAGACCACCGCGATCGTGTTCAGCGTGGCGATGCTGGTGCCGGTGTGGGGCGGCAGCGCGAACTATCTGCTGACCATGCGCGGGCGCTATCGCGACATGATCCATTCCTACCCGCTGATGTTCATCTTCGTGGGGGTGATCGGTTATCTGTTCGGCTCGACCCAGGGCACGGTCGAGGCGTTCCGCTCGATGCAGGCGATCTGGCACTTCACCAACTTCACGGTCGGACATTCGCACCTGACGATGTACGGCTTCGTCACGTTCGCGCTGTGGGGCGGCATCTACGCGCTGCTGCCGCTGGCCACCGGCAAGACCGCGGGACGCATCGGGCTGGCGGCGCATTTCTGGATGGCGCTGGTAGGCAGCTTCATCTACGTGATCTCGCTGTCGATCGGCGGCACGGTGCAGGGACTGGATTGGCTGCACGGCCTCCCGTTCATCCAGTCGGTGGTGGACATGCAGCCGTACTACGTGTGGCGTGGCGTGGGCGGGATGCTGATGTTCGGCTCGCACCTGGTGTTCGCGTGGAACGTGTGGCGCATGACCTCGGGCCAGCCCGGCAATGCCGCCTCGCCGGTGCTCGATGCCGACGCCACCGGGGAGGTCGCGGCATGAAAAAACTCCTGCTGATCGCCGGCGGGGCGCTGGGCATCTACATCGTCATCGTTCTGCTGGTGGCGGTGCTGCCCGCGATCGACTTGTCCGGCACACCGGCGGGCCCGGGCGTGGAACCGCTGACCGCGTTGCAGGCGGAAGGCCGCACGGTTTTCGTCGCCAACGGCTGCAGCTATTGCCACACGCAACAGGTACGCCCGCTGGACGAGGACAAGGTGTTCGGCCGGCCTTCCGCCCCGGGCGACTTCGTCTACCAGACGCCGGAGTTGCTGGGTTCCGAACGCACCGGCCCGGATCTCGCCAACCTGGGCGCCAGCAAGCCGAGCGACGTGTGGCAATACATCCATCTGTTCGATCCGCGTGCGGTGGTGCCGGAGTCGATCATGCCGAACTTCAAGTTCCTGTTCCGCGTGGTGGACGAGGTGCCGCCCGGCGAGACCGCGGTGCCGGTTCCGGCAGGCTTCGCGCCGAAGACGGGCAAGGTGATCCCCACGCCGCAGGCCAGGGCGCTGGTTGCCTATCTGCTGTCCCTGAAGCAGACACCGATCCCGGGTTACACGATGAACGGCAGCATGGGCGGCGCGACGAACGTGGCGCCGATGGCGAAGGCCGGACCTGCGCCGGCGACTGCTCCGGCCGGTGCGTACCAGTACGTGGCGAGCAAGGGCGAGGCGTTGTTCACCGCCAATTGTTCCGCCTGCCACCAGGCCACCGGCACCGGCATCCCCGGCGCCTTTCCGCCGCTCAAGGGCAATGCCGCGGTGGACGATGAGGACCCGACCCTGCACATCCACACGGTGTTGCAGGGCGCGCACGGCGTCATCATCGGCGGCGTGAAATACGACAGCGCCATGCCGCCGTTCGCCGGCCAGCTGAGCGACGCGGACATTGCCGACATCGTCAACTACGAGCGCAGCTCGTGGGGCAACCACGCCAAGCCGGTCACGCCGGCCGAGGTCGCTATTGTGCGCGCGAAGGGGCAATGACATGCATCACATGACCGGGCCGCTGTGGGGCAACATCGCGATCATCGGGATCGCCGGTGCCATCACGATCGGCTGTTTCGTCGCGATGTTCTGGATGATCTTCCGGCCCGGCGAGAAGGATCCGCGCCACTGCAAGAACGACATCCTGCGGCCGGATCGGTGAGGGAGGTATCCGTGATGGCCAAGCCGCACGTGCGCATCTACATCGACGACAACCCGAAGCCGGTGATCGATCGCGAGTTGCCCACCTCGCTGACGCTGGATACGCGCCAGCTGAGCGACGGTCCGCATCGTCTGATCGTCTGTGCCGAGGACCAGGGCGGTGCCGAAGGCATCGAGGAGATTCCGTTCGTCGTGCAGAACGGTCCCGGCATCCTGGTCTCCGGCCTGCGTCCGGGCTCGACCCGGCGCGGCGAGTTGCAACTGCACGTGGATGCGTTCAGCACGGACGATCCGTTTGATCCGCGCCGCGCCGAGGCGCGTTCGTCGATCCCGGTGTGGGTGTGGGTGCTGAGCCTGTTCGTGGTGGCCTGGGCGGTGTTCTACGCCGCGCGCATGTGGGAGGTGCCCGCGCCCTATGCGAACACGCCGACCTACATGCAGCCGGCCGCACCGTCGCACGGTTGATCGCTGCCGCCGCGCGTGGCCGGCGCGACCACAGTGTTTTCACCGGTGCGCGCCCATCATGCCGGCGATCCAGCCATTCCCTGACGTGGATCAGCGCTGCGTCATGCGGCCGCGCCTAAGGTGAGGGTACGCGACGCCCGCTTGGCGCCATGCCGGGTGCACAACCATGAAACGATGCAGAAGGGCAGCGGAATCCGACGTGCGGCGGCAAACGCCGGGTGATGCGCGCCAGTCGCGCGAACGGCGCGAACGACGCATCGACGAGCAACTGGCGCAGAGCTTTCCCGCCAGCGATCCGCCCGGCTGGGTGCTCGGCACATCGCGGCCGCCACTCTGAGGCGATCGACCCGACCCCGCGCGTCCGGTCGCCGCAGGGCGAGCGGGCGTGCGCGTCCGAGAAACGAACAGGAGCAAACCCCATGGAGTCACCCATGTATCCCCCCTCCACCGTGGAACTGGCGCGCAAGCGCCGCGAGCTGGCGCCCGCACCGCTGCAGGCCTTCAAGGCTTTCAGTGCCGCCGTGTTCGCCGACGGCGCCTTGCCCGACGTCACCAAGCAGTTGATCGCGGTGGCGGTGGCGCACACCACGCAATGCCCGTACTGCATCAAGGGCCATACCGCCGAGGCGCTCAAGCAGGGCGCCACCGAACAGCAGATCATGGAGGCGATCTGGGTCGCCGCCGAAATGCGCGCCGGCGCCGCCTATGCGCATTCCGCGCTGGCGCTGGACGTGATGCAGCATGCGCACGAGGGCCACTGAGATGAGCGCCCGTTTTGCCACGGTCTCCGACACCATCCTCGACGCCATCGGCGACACGCCGCTGCTGAACATCGAGGGCGTCTACGCCAAGATCGAGTTCCTCAACCCGTCCGGCTCGATCAAGGCGCGCATCGCCAGGTACATGATCGAGCGCGCCGAGCGCGAAGGCCTGCTCAAGCCGGGCGACACCATCGTGGAGGCGACCAGCGGCAACACCGGCAACGCCCTGTCGATGGTGGCCGCGGTGAAGGGCTACCGCATGCAGGTGGTGATGCCCGAGGGGCTGTCCAGCGAGCGCGTGGCGATCTCCCGCGCATTCGGCGCCGAGGTGCTGTTCTGCGGCAATTTCCACGTCAACGAGGCGCTGGCGCGGGCGAAGGAGCTGGGCCAGCAGCCCGGCTATTTCTGCCCCAGCCAGTTCGAGTCGGAATGGAACGTGGAGGAGAACCGCGAGATCCTCGGCCCGGAGATCCTTGCCCAGCTGCCCGCCGGCTGCGTGCCCGATGCTTTGGTGCTCGGCGTGGGCACCGGCGGTACGCTGATCGGTGTGGGGCAGGCGTTCCGCGCGGTCAATCCCGATGTGCGGCTGTTCGCGATGGAGCCATCCGAATCGTGCACGATCCTCTGCGGCGAGATCGCCGCGCACACCATCGAGGGCATTTCCGACGGCTTCGTGCCGGGCATCTTCGAACGCCACGCCAGCCTGGTGAACGAGGTGCTGTCGGTATCCAGCGTCGATGCGGTGGCCGAGATGAAACGGTTGGCACGCCGCCACGGCCTGTTCTGCGGCCCCAGCTCCGGCGCGCACATGCTGGCGGCGCAGCGCATCCGCAAGAACTTCCCCGAGTTGAATACGGTGGTGACGGTGTTCTGCGACGAAGGCGAGAAATACCTGCACGAGTATTTCATGGCGCCGGCAAGCAGCGAGGTCGATGCCACGCATTTCGCCTGAGTGCGTGTTGGTACGTGACGGGGATCGCGGCGGGACGCCGTGCATTCACGGATGTGCCGCGACGAACCCCTTCGCTTCGGCCAGCGCCGGCAGGCCCGCATCGGCGCTGTGCCAGATGGTCATCAGTTCCTTGTAGGTGGCGGTGGCTGCCGCGGTGTCGCCGCTGGCCGATTCCGCGCGGGCGCGGCCGAGCAGGGACCGGGTGCGGCGGGGTGCGCTTTTCAGTGCGGTCCCGAATGCCGCGCGCGCCTCGGTCGCCTTGCCTTGCCTGAGCAACTGTTCGCCCAGCAGTTCGTGTGGCGGCTTGATCGGCACCGGCGGACCGAAGTCGAACGCCAGTGTTTCGTAGCGGCGGGCTGCGCGGTGGATGGCATCCAGGCCACTCTGCGGCTTGCCCTCGCCGATCGCCAGCATGCCGCCGAGGTCCTCCCGGAGGATGGCCAGGTAGCTGGTCGTCTGGGCGTCGCCGGAGGTCTCGCTGCCGGCGTGCCGGGCCGACAGCGCGGCCAGCGATTTCTGCGCAGCCGGCAGGTCGTGGCGTTCGATCGCGGCATAGCCCTCGGTGAAATCGTTCCAGCCGGCGTCCGGGCCCATGCCGGTCGTATCCACCGTGGTGTGCGCGGCCGGGCCGTTGCCGTCGCCGGATTCGACCACGGCGATCGCGCGCATCTGCAACAGCGACTTGTTGAGCATTTGCGCGAATTTCGTCGGCGTGCTTTGCATCGTGGCCAGCCGGTCGGCGTGGGCGTTGGCCCAGGCTATCGAGGACTCGATCGACTGCCGGCATGCCTGCAGCGCCCTTTCAGCATCGCGGAAACGACCCTGCTGGTAGTAGGCGTACTCCAGCCACTCCATGTAGTGACCGCATTCGGCGGGCGGGCGGCCGGCGGCTTTGGCCTGGGCATTGACCACGCGCATCGCCACCTCGTTGGCTTTCGCCACGTCATCCCACAAGCCGAGCGCCATGAAGATGTGCGACGTCATGTGCTGGGCGTGGGCGGCCTCGGGCGAGATCTTCGACAGCGCGTGCGCAGGCTCGAGCGCGCCGGCGGCGTGCGCGGGATCGTCCATCGCGTGAATCCAGTAATGCGCCGCGCCGGGGTCCTGCGGGTTCAGGCGGAAGATGCGCTCGGCAATGGCACCGGCGCGCAGATAGGCCGGGATGTCGCGCACGCCTTCGCTGCGTCCCATCAGCGCCAGCGCGTGGAAGAGCTGGGCGTTGTTGTCATGCGGCCAGGTCCTGGCCAATCGCTCCATCGCCTGGTCGTACTGCGCGTCGCGTTCCGGCTTGGTGCCGTGGCCGGAATACAGGATTTCCACGGCGGCGAGATAGGCCTTCTCGCGCGGCGTCGGCGCCTTGGCGGCGCGCGCGGCCGGGGTAGGGCCGAGCCGGTCGAGTGCCGCGCGACCGGCATCGGCATCGAGCTGGTTCCAGATGCCGTGGTTGTACGTCATCGCTTCACCCCAGCAGGCCATGGCGAAGCCCGGGTCCAGTTGCCGGGCCTCGCGGAATGCCTTGGCGGCATCCGGATACTCGAACAGGTGCAACAGCAGCGCGCCGCGCAGGAAGGCGGTTTGCGCAGCCGTCGAATGGGTCGACGTGGGGAACGAGATGCTGCCGAGGCCGGCGATGGTTTGCATCGGGGTGGCTTCGCGCGCCTGGGCGCCGGTCAGCAGGCCCGGCCACAGGATTCCGCAGACGAAGGCGACGAGAGCCAGGACGACGAGACGAAGACGACGCGACAGATTCATGATTGACATCCTTCTGCTGGATGAAGTCACGTGCGGCGGGCGAACCCGCCGGCGCAGGGGACGAGATCATGAGGTAGCGCCCATCCTCCGGGAACGGGGCAGAGGCGTCTCGGTCTGGGCGCGCGCAGTGTGCGCCTGGCCGGCCACGGATGGAATCCCGCCAAGGGCGATGTCGTGGCGTGGTGTCGCCGCGTGCGGCTATCCCACCCGTCCTGGCTCCCCCAGGTCGAGCGATCGCAACAGCATGCCGGCCTGCGTGCGATTGCGCACCCGCAGCTTCTCGAAGATCGCCGTGACGTGCGCCTTCACCGTGCGTTCCTGGATCGAGAGCCGGTCGGCGATCTGCTTGTTCAGCAGCCCCTCGGCGAGCAGGGCGAGCACCCGCGACTGCTGTTCAGTCAACCGGGCCAGCCGGCCGGCGAGATCGGTGTCGGTGGAATCGGCGGGCAGGGCGGCGACGGCGTCGGCGAGTGCGGCGGGCAGCCAGCTGCCGCAGTCGAGCACCTGCCGGATCGCTGCACCGATCTCGGTGGGGCTGGCGCTCTTGCAGATGAAACCGGCGGCACCGTGGTCGAGCACGCGGCGCACCACGTGCGGTTCGTCGTGCGCGGATACCACCAGCACGGCAACCGCCGGATGCTGGCCGCGCACCGCGGCCAGCCCGGTCAGTCCGTGGCTGCCCGGCATGTGCAGGTCGAGCAGCACCAGGTCGATGTCCGGGTCCGCACGCAACGCGGCCAGTGCGGTGGCCAGATTGGTGGCCTCGCGCACGGTGCAGTCGGGCAGGCTGTGCTCGGCGGCCTGGCGCAACGCGGCACGAAACAGCGGGTGGTCGTCGGCGATCAACAGACTCGGCATGAGCGCCAAGGTAGCCGGACGAACTGCCGGCGTCGAGTTGCCGTGGCGGCGAGGCTGGACCTTCGTACGATGGCAACGCGTCGCGTGCCTGCTTATGGTGTGGCAATGAATGCATCCCTTCGCTGGTTGGCCGCGCCGTGCATCTGCGTGCTGGTTTCCGTCATGCTGTCCGCTTGTGTCGAAGGGGCGACCACGCGAGGGGCGAAGATGCATGAGCTGGAACTGGGCAAAGTGCTTGCCACCGAGCACCGCGGCCACGATGACCTGCTCAGCGCCGGCCTGGGCCTGAGCGGATTGGCAGGCTTGCCGGCGCCGTTCGCCAATCCGCTGGCGCCTACCGCGGCGGAGCTGCGCCGCTGGGCGATCCAGGCCAGTTGGAAAGGCATCGCCGATCTCGGCCCGCTGGGCGGCTACGGCCGCGTGTACGGCGGCGTGCCGGACGTGCCGGGGCGCGAGTACCAGATGTTCGCTCGGCTGCCGGGGGCGCGTTCGCCGCATCGGGTGCTGCTGCAATTGCCCGACGGATTCGACCACGCGAAGCGCTGCCTGGTGGTGACCGCCTCGTCCGGTTCGCGCGGCATCTACGGCGCGATCGCCGTGGCCGGCGCGTGGGGTTTGCCGCGCGGTTGCGCGGTGGCGTACACCGACAAGGGCACCGGCTCGGGCTATTTCGATTATTCCGACGACAGCGGGGTGGCGCTGGACGGCCGGCGTGCGAAACGCGGCGAGCAGGAACTGGAGTTCGAGCCGCCGCCGGCAGGTGCCGGCACGGGCATCGCGGTCAAGCACGCGCACTCCGGCGACAACCCGGAGGCGGACTGGGGCCGCGACGTGATCCAGGCCGCGCAGTTCGGCCTGGCCATGCTCGACCGCGCCTATCCCGGCGAGGCGCCGTTCACGGCGCAGAACACGAAGATCATCGCCACCGGCATCTCCAATGGCGGCGGCGCGGTGCTGCAGGCGGCGGGGCTCGACCATGACGGGTTCTTCGCCGGCGTGGTGGCGCTGGAACCCAATGTCTACGCCGCGGACGGCGGCCGGCCGCTGTACGACTACGCGACCGAGGCGGCGATCTGGCTGCCATGCGCGCTTGCCGACGCCCGCTTCGACGACACGCCCATGGCGCGCGGGGCAACCCGTCAGCCGCCGCCGGCGTGGTCGTTGCGCTGCGCCAGCCTGCGCGCGCAGGGCAAGCTGCAAGGCAGCACGCTGGCCGAGCAGTCGGCGCAGGCGCGCCACTATCTGCAGCAGCGTGGCTGGAACGACGCGGCGATGGCCACCGCGGCCAGCACCACCGCGTTCGACCTGTGGCGCGTGGTCACCGCCGGTTACGCCTCGGCCTATCTGCGCCGCGGCCCTGCCGACATGCCATGCGGGTTCCATTACGCGCCGATGGGTGCCGGTGCCCTCCCGGGCGTGACTGATCCGATGGCGCGCGCGGCGTGGTGGGCCGACGCCTCGGGCATTCCTCCCGGCAATGGCGTGGGGCTGTTCGGCGGCGTCAACGTGTCGCCCGATCCGACTCTGCTCGGCGAGGATTGCCTGCGCGCGCTGTGGACCGGCGACGAGCCGGCCGCGCAGATGCTGCAGGCCTCCATTGCTGCCACGGCGGCCAAGCTGCCACGCGCCGACTTGCCGCTGTGGGTGGTGCACGGTGCCGACGACGGCCTGCTGCCGACCGCCTTCACCTCCGAACCCTATGTCGCCTGGCTGCGCGAAGAGGGCCGTCGGCTGCTGTACTGGAAGGTGCCGCACGCCCAGCATTTCGATGCGTTCCTGCCGCTGCCAGGCTTCGGCGAGCGCCATCTGCCGCTGCTGCCCTACGGCTACGCCGCCCTCGACCGATTGTGGGCGCATCTGTACGAGGGGGCTGGCTGGCCGACCAGCGTGCCCACGCCTGCAGGCCACCCGCGCGGCGCATCCGTGCTCACGCGGGAGTCGCTGGGGCTGGACTGAGGCGCTGCCTCGCGGGGGCGGGTGTTGACCTGACCGGAAAAACGGCGCGACCATGTTCAGTGTTGCGGCAAATCGTCGCAGGCGAGGGACAACAAAAATCAGGGGCTCAATGACGGCGAAGCGGCCGGTCGCGAATGCGGCCGATACCGGCGAACCGCCTTACGTCGGGAGCAGAACTTGATGAACAGACACATTCGATTGGTCTTGTCCGCGGCGATTGCCGCCTGCCTCGTGCCCGGACTCGCGCTGGCACAGGATGACGACTCGGCGCAAATCACGGCACCGCCTGCTGCCAGCAAGGCGCCGCCCAAGCCCAGTACCGCCAATACCAAGAACCTCGAACAGGTGGTGGTGACGGGCAACGCGGCCACCGGCGGCCTGAAGAAGATCGACGCCAGCTACACGATCACCACGGCAACCGCCGAGCAGATCAAGATGGCCAACCCCAAGAGCACGGCCGATCTGCTGAAGATCGCGCCGGGCCTGTGGCCGGAGTCCACCGGTGGCCAGACCGGCGCCAACATCGAGATCGCCGGCTTCCCCGGCGGCGGCGATGCGCCCTTCAACACGGTGCAACTGATGGGCTCGCCGCTGTACGGCATGCCGACGCTGTCGTTCTTCGAGCAGACCTCGATCTTCCGCCTCGACGACACCGTCGATCGCGTCGAGATCATCCAGGGCGGGCCCTCGGTAGTATTCGCCGACGGCCAGATCGGCGCCAGCGAGAACTTCATCCTCAAGCAGGGCACCGAGGTGCCTTCGGGCAGCGTCGGGGTGACCTGGGGCAACGAGAACCTCAAGCGCGTCGATGGCTTCTTCGGCTTTCCGATCGCGCAGGACTGGTATGGCAGCGTGGGCGGCTTCTACCGCGATTCGGACGGCGTGCGCGATCCGCAGTTTCCCGCCGACAAGGGCGGCCAGCTCACCGGCACGCTGACCCACGACAGCGACAACGGCACGATGACGCTGTACGCGCGCTACCTCGACGACAAGAACCAGTTCATCACGCCGATTCCGCTGATCCAGACCGGCACGGACAACTTCCATGCCTATCCGGGCTTCGATCCGCTGACCGACACGTACAACAGCAAGGCCATCCAGCACGTGTTCCTGCGCGGCTATCCCGGTGGGGGCCGCAACGCCGACCTGGCCAATGGCCGCGGCGCCAAGTTCGGCTTCTTCGGCGGCAACTTCGACTACGACCTGGGCAACGGCTGGCGGCTGTCGAACAAGTTCCTCATCGACGGCGGCGACGTCGACACCAATGCGCTGTTTTCCGGCACCAACCCGGGCAGCATGAACGACATGCTGTACACCGACCAGAGCCAGATCGGCGCGTTCAACCTGGCGCCTGGTTCGGCCACCGCCACCTACGTGGGTGGCGGCGCGGTCGATCCGAACCAGAGCGTGATCCACCAGGGCTGGTGGTTCATCCACAAGCACCTGAAGAACATCAACAACGACTTTCGCCTGAGCAAGGAGATCTTCGACGGCAACACGCTCACCGCCGGCCTGTACCTGGCGCACTACACCATGGATGACGAGTGGGCACTGGGCAACCAGATGCTGATGACCAACACGCCCAACGCACGCCCGATCACGGTCAGCTACGTCGATGCCAACGGCGTCAACCAGCTCACCGACAACCAGGGGTTCCTCGACTACGGCGGCTTCAACATCACCGAGCATGGCAACGCCAACAACAAGGCGTTCTACCTGTCCGACATCTGGCGCCTGGGCAAGTGGCTGATCGACCTGTCCGGCCGGGTGGAGAACCAGAACGCCACCAACGACGTGTGCAACCTCACCAACGTCAACCTGGACGGCGACCCCAACACCAAGTATGACAACGCCGTGCCGGTATGCAACGGCAGCTTCTCGCATACGCGCTACGACAAGACGCATCCCTCGTGGACGTTCGGCGTGAACTACGAGCTGGCCGACAACATGAGCGTGTATTTCCGGGCGAACAAGGGCGCGCACTTCCCCGATTTCGACAACGGCATCCGCGGCAATGCGTCGGACAACGTCGCGCCGGTGCAGAAGATCCAGAACGTCGAGGGCGGCTTCAAGTTCCAGTCCAAGCAGTTCTATGCGGACATCAGCGTGTACCACCGCCAGTTCATCGGTCTGCTGTACCAGCCCACCGACGCCGGCGGCGTGCCGAACGGCCCGCAGAGCACCTACGGTTCGGATTCCAAGGGCGTCAACGTCAACACCGCGTGGAGCCCGACCGAGAACCTCAAGTTCCAGCTGATCGGCGACTACCTCGATGGCCACTACTCGCACAACAGCTCATGCCTGCCGTACACCAACCCGGTAGCCGGCGACGGCTGCGCGCTGATCAACGGCGTGCAGCTGCAGCGCCAGCCGAAAGTGCGCTACATGTTCACGCCCAGCTACAAGATCCCGTTCGGCTGGGGCGACGTGCTGGCCTTCGTCACCTATACCCACGTCGGCCCGCACACGCAGGACATTTCCGGCCTGCAGCAGCTGGGCAGCTACCACACCTGGGATTTCGGCGTGGTCGCCAACCTGCAGCAGAACTGGCAGGTGCGCGTGCAGGGCACCAACATGACCAACGAGCTGGGGCTGACCGAGAGCAACTCGCGCATCTTCGGTTCGGCGGCCGGAACCACCGGCGTGATCCTGGCCCGTCCGCTGGAGGGGCGTGAAGTCAACATGGAGGTCAAGTACATGTTCTGACCTGCGCAGGTGGCGCTTCCACGGGTGCGGGAGTGCCACCCATTTTCCCGGGGTCATTCCCGCGAAAGCGGGAATGACCCCGGGGGTACGCAGCCTTCCGGAAGCCGGGCAACAAAGAGGCATGCCCCATGAAGCGTTTTTCCGCCGGACTCGCGGCGTTCCTGCTCGCCATCACCTTGCTCGCTGCGCCGGCATCGGCCGCCACCGATCCGAGCTTCCTGTTCACCGCCACGGCGAAGGATTTCGCCAGCTACTTCCCTGGTTACCTCGCCAACGGCTACTTCTCCACCATGACCTCGCCGCGCGGCACCGAGCCGAACGCGTCGTACATGGTCGCCTTCATGGATTACAAGCCGGGCGACATCTCGCGTCCCGCGGCGATTCCCGGCTGGAGCGAAATCGACTACAACCCCGGCGGTGGCTGGCTCAACCGCACGCGACTGGATGCGGGCATCTTCCAGCGCTACGCACAGACGCTGGACATGCACGACGCCACGCTGACCACGCGCTACCGCTTCGCTTACGCCAACAAGGCCAGCGACATCGAGGTCACCAGCTTCGTCAGCCAGGCCTCGCCGCACCTCGCGGCTATCCGCATGGCGATCACGCCGCAGTTCGACGGCCAGGTGCAGCTGAGTTTTCCGATCCGGTTGTGGTCCGAGCACCAGCCGCGCTTCCCGATCGCCAGCATGGGCGGCGAGGAAATGATCGCCGCGGTGATCGCCAGCGGGCAGAGCCTGGACAACAAGCCGGTACCCACGCCCGACCGTGCGCCGGTGTGGTATCCGGGCTACACCAGGGTGCTTTCCACGCGCGGCGACGACAGGGCGTTGACTCTGCAACTGAAGGGCATGGCGCAACACGGCCCGGGCATGGCCGAGGCGGCGGCGATCGGCCTGCCGGCGGGTCTCTCGCCCGACACGGTGAAGCTCGAACGGACGCCAACGAAGTTGTCGCTGGAGATCACGGCCACCGTGCACAAGGGCCAGCGCTACGTCTTCACCAAGTACGTGGCGCTCTCGCGCGACGGCTGGGGCGACGACGGGGACGTGCTCGCCCTGGCCAGCGCCGCGCGCAAGGCCGGCTTCGACCGCCTGCTCGCCGATCACCGGGCGGCCTGGCACAAGCTGTGGCAATCGGACATCGTGATCGACGGCAAACCGGCCGTGCAGAAGGCGGTGCACTCGGACCTCTACTACCTGTTGTCCAACACCACCGTCGGCACCGCCTGGCCGATGGGTGCCTGCGCGCTGACGCCCAATTACGCGGGCCATGCGTTCTGGGACAGCGACTCGTGGGTGTTCCCGGCGCTGCTGCTGTTGCACCCGGAGCGCGCCAGACCCATCGTGATGTTCCGCGACCGCACCACCGGACCCGCGCGGGCGCGTGCCCGCCAGTACGGCGTGCAAGGCACCATGTACCCGTGGGAAGCCGATCCGCAGACCGGCGTGGACGTCACCCCGCACTTCGCCTGGGAGGTCTACCGCGAGGTCCACGTCAACGCCGACATCGCCATCGCGCAATGGCAGTACTACCTGGCGACGGGTGACAAGGCATGGTTGAAAACGCATGCGTGGCCCGTGCTGGAGGGCATTGCCACGTTCTGGACCAGCCGCGTCACCTACGACAAGTCGCACGACCGCTACGAGATCCACCACGTCACGTCGCCCGACGAGGCCTACAACGACGTGCCGAACGACTCCTTCACCAATGCCGTCGCCCGCAAGGCGCTCGAGATCGCGGTGAAGGCAGCGCGCGTGGTGGGCGCCAAGGCGGACCCGCGCTGGAGCGAGATCGCCGCGAAGATGTACATCCCGTTCGACGAGGATGAACAGCGCCATCTGGATTTCGACAAGTCGGTGCCGCACGACAAGATCACCTGGATGGGCTCCTCGCTGGCCTGGCTGATGTATCCGAACCTGGACTTGCCGATGTCGCCGCAGGTGCGCCGCAACGACTTCGACTTCCAGCTGCAGGCGCTGAAGAGCCACGGCGACGACCCCAACGAGATGATGATGGTGATGCTCGCCGTCGGTGCCGCAGAGCTGGGCGACGGCAAGGCGGCCGGCGAATGGATCGATCGCAACCTGGTCGGTTTCCTCAAACCCCCGTTCAACGTGCGCACCGAGACCGCGGCCAACAACGCCGGCTACATCCTGGCCACCTCGGCCGGCTTCGTGCAAAGCATGCTGTACGGTCTCACCGGACTGCGCATCGACGACGACGGGCTGAGCGCGAAGTACGCCCCGGTGTTGCCGCCAGGCTGGAACGCCTTGACGCTCAAGGACGTGAAGTTCCGCGGGCGCCGCTACGACATCCGCGTCAGTCGCGACGCCGACGGCAAGGTGGTGCTCAGCCGCCAGCCGTTGCGTGCAGCTGGCATGCGCCACCCTGATCCATTGCAGGAGGAAGCCCGCCCATGAAAGTCGTCTCCCTGTTCGCCGCCATGGCGCTGGCCTTCGCTACCGCGGCCGGTGCCGCCACGCCCGACCCGGCGCAGACGCAGGCATACATCCACAAGGCCTGGGACACGCTGACGCGCTCGCTGGACGATTGCTCGGCCCTGCACGATCCGAAAATGGATGCGCGCCCGGTGCTCTACCTGCCGGCCGGCTTCCCTGCGCCCGCAGCGATGGCCGACATCAGACAGCGTTGCAAGATCGACGTGCACACGCTGCCTCGGCGCATCGAAAAGCTCGGCGACCTGATGCCGTCCGCGCTGCCGGCGGAAGGCCTGCTCTACCTGCCCAGGCCCTACGTGGTGCCGGGCGGGCAGTTCAACGAGATGTACGGCTGGGACAGCTACTTCATCCAGCTCGGCTTGCTGGCGGACGGGCGCGTCGAGCTGGCTCGCGACATGACCGACAACATGCTGTTCGAGGTCGAGCACTACGGCGGCGTGCTCAACGCCAACCGCACCTATTACCTGACTCGTTCGCAGCCGCCGTTCCTGTCGCGAATGATCGGCGACGTGCTGGCCGCGCCCGGCGCCTTCAAGGGCGAGGCCGAGCGGCATGCATGGCTGGTCCACGCCTATCCGCTGGCGGTGGCCAACTACCGCATCTGGACCCGACCCGAGCATCGTGCCGGCGACACCGGCCTGGCACGCTACTTCGACCTCGGCGCCGGCCCGGTGCCGGAGATGCACGGCAGCGCCTACTACCGCGGCGTGATCGACTGGGTGCTGGCGCATCCGAAGGACGACCCCGGCTACCTGGTCAAGGCCGCCGAGCATCCCGACGCCGCCGAGACAGCGCGCCTGAAATCCACCAGTTGCGACATCGAGGCGTCCCATGTCTGCGCCGGCGCCTGGTCGCAGGGCCATCGCCTGAGCGCCGACTACTACCTGGGTGATCGCGCCATGCGCGAGTCCGGCTTCGACACCAATTTCCACTTCGGTCCGTACGGCGGAACCACCCATCACTACGCCGGCGTGGGCCTCAACAGCCTGCTGTATCGCTACGAGCGCGACCTGCACGACTTCGCCCTGCAACTGGGCAAGGTGGCCGAGGCCAGGCAATGGGCGGACGCCGCCGCGAGGCGCAAGGTGGCGATGGACAAGTACCTGTGGCAGCCGGAACGCGGCATGTTCATGGACTACGACTTCACCACCAGCAAGGCATCGACGCAGCCCTATGTCACCACCTACTGGCCGCTGTGGGCCGGGCTGGCCAGCAAGGCGCAGGCGGCCGCGCTGCAGAAGCACCTGGCCGTGTTCGAGCGCAAGGGCGGCCTGTCGATGGACGACCTGGGCAGCGGCGCGCAATGGGACGAGCCGTTCGGCTGGGCGCCCACCAACTGGCTGGCGATCTCGGGCCTGGACGCCTACGGTTTCCATGACGACGCCCGCCGCCTGGCGCGCAAGTTCACGGCCACGGTGGATACCGGCTTCGCCCACGACGGCACCATCCGCGAGAAATACAACATGGCGCTGGGCAACGCGGAGGTGAAGATCACCGCCGGCTACACCACCAACGTGATCGGCTTCGGCTGGACCAACGCGGTCTACCTCAAACTGCACCAGTTGCTGCAGGCGGCGCCAAAGCCGGCGGCGGCGCACTGAGGATCATCCGTTCACGGCTGCAGCCGGCGGCTGGGTTATCCTTTCGGTCTTTCGCCCCAGCCTCAAGGATCGCCATGACCATCAACGTCACCTTCACCACCAACCGCGGCCCGATCCACCTGCGCCTGCACGAGGACAAGGCACCGGTGACGGTCGCCAGCTTCGTCAACCTGGCGCGCCGCGGCTACTACGACGGCCTGTCGTTCCATCGCGTGATCGCCGATTTCATGATCCAGGGCGGGTGCCCCGAGGGCAGTGGCCGCGGTGGTCCGGGCTACAAGTTCGAGGACGAGTTCAATCCGTCGCTGCGTCACGACAAGCCGGGTGTGCTGTCGATGGCCAATGCCGGTCCGCGCACCAACGGCAGCCAGTTCTTCATCACCCACGGCCCGACGCCGTGGCTGGACGGCAAGCACAGCGTGTTCGGCGAAGTGCTGGACGCGTCCGACATGGACGTGGTCAACGCGATCCAGCAGGGTGACACGATCGAGAAGGTCACCGTGGAGGGCGACGTCGACGCCTTGCTGGCGGCGCAGGTCGACCGCGTCAAGGAATGGAACGAGGTGCTGGATCAGCGCGGCTGAGCTTGCCGCCGGATACGCAGGAAATCGCCGGCCGGAGCCGGCGATTTTTTTGGGCGAATGAGTCATGGCTCCACTACTTTCACCGGCCTATGATCGGCGGGCTACACGCGTGTTCATTCATCAAGGAGAGCGACCATGTCATTCCTCAATGATTTGCTTGGCGGTCAGGGACAGCAGGCCGGCGGTGCCGGCTCGATGATTTCGGTGGCCAGCGACCTGTTGCAGCGGGCTGGCGGCGTGCAGGGCCTGATCAGCATGCTGCAGCAGCACGGGCTGGGTGGCGCAGTGCAGTCGTGGGTGAGCAACGGGGCGAACCAGCCGGTATCGGGCGATCAACTCGGCCAGGCGCTGCAGCATGGCGGCATGGGCTCGCTGGTGCAGGAGGCGGCCAGCAAGCTCGGCGTCGATCCCGCCGTGGTGCTCAACGGACTTTCGCAGGTCTTGCCGCAGGCGGTCGACCACCTCACACCGGATGGCCAGGTGCCGGCAGACGGGCAGGGCGGCGGCTTCAACCTCGGCATGCTTGAAGGGCTGGCGGGCAAGCTGCTGGGCTGAGGCTGCGGAGCGTCCCGGCGGGGGTGATCGCCCCGCCGGGAGGCCGGTCAGGTCGACTTGCGCTTGAGCAGGTGGTAGAGCAGCAACAACACGATGGCGCCGACCACCGAGGCGATGAAGCCGGCCGATTGCCCCTCCTGGTACCAGCCGAACAAGTGCTGGCCGACCCAGGTCGCCAGCAGCGAGCCGACGATGCCGATGATGGCGGTGATGATGAAGCCGCCCGGGTCCTTGCCCGGCGTCAACAGCTTGGCCACCACGCCCACGACCAGTCCGATCACGAAAACCCAGAGCCAATGCATGCGGTTCTCCTTGTAGCGGGTTGACTGCGAAGCCCGGTGCGCGGGCGCATCCATGATGCCCCGATTGGACGGCGGTGGCGCAAGCGCATGGCAGACGAGCGCCCGGGGCGGGCGGCGTGGTAAAATTGCGGCCTTTGTTTCCTCACTGCGTGAGACAGCAATGCCCCAGCTCGCCAAGCGTGTCGGCCGCGCCAAACCCAGCGCGATCATGCTCATCGCCGAGAAGGCCAGACAGCTCAGGGCTGCCGGCCGCGACATCATCAGCTTCTCCATCGGCGTGCCGAACTTCCTGCCCGGCGAGCATGTCTACGCCGCCGCGCGCGAGTCGCTCTCGCACGACTCCGGCCAGTACGGCAGCAACCGGGGCGCCGACGCGCTGCTGGACGCATTCCTCAGGCACATCGAGGCGCTCGGCTTCAGCGGCTACACGCGCACGAACCTGTCGATCGGCATCGGCGCCAAGCAGGTGCTGTACAACCTGGCCGAGGCGTTGCTGGACGAAGGCGAGGAGATCTGCTTCGCCGCGCCGTACTGGACCACCTACCGCGACATCGCCGACATCGTGGGCGCGAAGATCCACGTGATGCCGTGCGGGGCGGAGCAGAACTACAAGCTCACCCCGGCCCAGCTCGACGCCGCGCTGGCGCGCAAGCCGAAGGTGTTTCTGTTCAACAACCCGTCCAACCCCACCGGCATGGTCTACACCGGCGCGGAAATCGCCGCACTGGCCGAGGTGATCGCCCGGCACCCGGATACCTGGGTCATCACCGACGACATCTACAACGCGATGGTGTTCGACGGGCTGGGATACCACAACTTCGTGTTCGCCAGGCCGGAGCTGCGCGAGCGGGTGATCTTCGTCGATTCGGTCTCCAAGACCTACGGCATGCCGGGCTGGCGCGTGGGCCTGCTGGCTGGCCCCGAAGTGGTGGCCAAGGCGGTCACCACGCTCAATTCCAACCACATCACCAGCCTGCCGGAAGTGATCACCGCCGCGGCCGTCGCAGCCTTGTCCGGCCCGCAGGACGTGCCGCAGGCCAAGTGCAGGGAGTTCGCCGGCCGGCGCGACACGGTGTTTGCCGCGCTCACGGCGATTCCCGGCGTGGCCTGCCCGCGGCCGCAGGGCGCGTTCTACGCGTTCCCGGACATCTCGGCGGCATTCGGCAAGCGCCACGGCAGCATGAAGATCGACAATGACGTGGAGTTCTGCGCCGCGCTGCTGGAAGCCAAGGGCGTGGCCTGCGTGCCCGGCTCGGCCTTCGGCGAGCCGCGTGCGATGCGCATTTCCTACACCTGCCCGCAGGCCCAGTTGCAACCCGGCCTGGACCGTATCGCCGAATTTTTCGCCGAACTGACGTGAATCAGTGCCTGCAGGAGCGCAGCCTGTGCGCGATGCCTTTCGCGACAGGAACATCGCGCGCAGGGTGCGCTCCTGCACGAGAATGAACACCCCCAGAAGGAGTCATCGTCCATGAAAGCCCCCGTTCGAGTTGCCGTTACCGGTGCTGCCGGCCAGATCGGCTATGCCTTGCTGTTCCGCATCGCCGCCGGCGACATGCTCGGCCCCGACCAGCCGGTGATCCTGCATCTGCTGGAGATCACCCCGGCCCTGCCGGCGCTGCAGGGCGTGGTGATGGAACTCAACGATTGCGCGTTCCCGACGCTGGCCGGCGTGGTCGCCACCGATGACGCCAATGTCGCGTTCAAGGATGTGGATTACGCCTTGCTGGTCGGCGCGCGCCCGCGCGGCCCGGGCATGGAGCGCAAGGATCTGCTGGAAGCCAACGGCGCGATCTTCGCACCGCAGGGCAAGGCCCTGAACGCGCATGCCAGGCGTGACGTGAGGGTGCTGGTGGTCGGCAACCCGGCCAACACCAATGCCCTGATCGCCCAGCAGAACGCGCCGGACCTGGATCCGAAGTGCTTCACCGCGATGGTTCGCCTCGACCACAACCGCGCCAAGAGCCAGCTGGCCGAGAAGACCGGCAAGCACAACACCGACGTGAAGAAGATGACGATCTGGGGCAACCACAGCTCCACCCAGTATCCCGACCTGCACCACGCCACCGTCGACGGCAAGCCGGCGCTGAGCCTGGTCGACCGGGCCTGGTACGAGAACGAGTTCATTCCCACCGTGCAGCAGCGCGGCGCGGCCATCATCAAGGCACGCGGCGCCTCGTCGGCCGCCTCGGCTGCCTCGGCGGCGATCGACCACATGCGCACCTGGGCGCAGGGCACGGCCGAGGGCGACTGGGCCTCGATGGGCATTCCTGCCGATGGCTCCTACGGCATCGCGCCGGGCGTGATCTACGGCTACCCGGTGACCGTGAAGAACGGCAAGTACGAGATCGTGCAGGGCCTGGAGATCGGCGCCTTCTCGCGTTCACGCATGGACGCCACCGACAAGGAACTGCGCGAGGAGCGCGCCGGCGTGGAGCACCTGTTCGCCAAGTGATCCCGCCGCGATGCCCGGCCCGCCCTCTGCGCAGGGGCAGCGGGCCACGGCGGCACTCCAACGGGCCGGCTTGCGTCGGCCCGTTGTCGTTTCGTCGCTGCCGCAAGCGGCAGCGGTCAGTTCGGTGCTTCGGGCAACTCCGTGGTGCCGGCGGCCTGATCGCCGCGCTTGAGCAGCCAGGCCAGGATCGGCGGCGTGACCATGGCGGTGAGCAGCGACATCGCCACGATGATCGCGTAGATGCGGTTGTCGAACACGCCGGCGGCCAGCCCCAGGGTGGCGACCACGATGCCCACCTCGCCGCGCGGCACCATGCCGAAGCCGATGATGGTGGCGCTGCGCGTGCCCAGCGTGAGCGAACCGAGCCAGCCGCCGGCCAGCTTGGATACCACCGCGATCGCGGTGACCACCGCCAGCATCCACAGCGCCTCGGCGCTGGCCAGTTCGTGCAGGTCGACCTTGCTGCCGGTGACCACGAAGAAGAACGGGGTAAGCAGGGCGAGCAGCGGGGCCGTCTGCTTTTCCAGGGTGTGCTGCTGGCGCGTTTCCGAGGCGATCATGCCGGCCAAGAACGCGCCGATGATCGCGGCCAGGCCGAAGCGGGTGGACAGCCAGGCCAGCCCCAGGCACAGCGCCAGCACGATCATCAGCGGCGAATGCGGGCCCAGCGGCTTGTCCAGCCAGGCGGAGTTCCAGCGCATCACCCGCGCGCCGCCCCAGCCAATCACCGCGATGAAGCCCGCCGCACCGGCGAGTACCACCAGCAGGTGCGAGGCATCGACGCTGCCGCCACCCTGCAGTGAAATCACGACGCCGAGCAGCAGCATGGCCAGGATGTCATCGATCACCGCCGCACCCAGGATCACCTTGCTCTCGATCCGCTGCAGTACGCCCAGCTCCTGCAGCACGCGCGCGGTGATGCCGGCCGAGGTGGCCACGAAGGCCGCCGCGACGAACAGTGAACGGTCCCAGTCGAAGCCGTTGCCGTGGGCCCACACGCTGCCCATGCCGAACGGCACCAGCACGCCGACCACGCCGACCGCGAACGCCACCGCACCGACCTTCTTCATGTCTTCCAGCCGGGTTTCCAGGCCCACCGCGAACAGCAGCAGGATCACGCCGATCTCCGCCAGCACGTCGAGCGGGGTGCCGGTGGCGATCTGCCCCGGGCTGATCCAGCCGAGCAGGGAAGGGCCGATCGCGCAACCGGCGGCGATCTCGCCGACCACGCCGGGCAGCTTCAGTCGTTGCGCGATCTCGCTGCCGATCTGGGCGGCGACGAACACGACAAACAGGGTGAACAGGATTTCGCTGGCGTGGTGCATGCAATACGTGCCCGAGCTTGCGGCAAAGACTGCATGCTACACGCAGCCTCTCGCCGGGCGGCGCCTTGCCGCGGTTCAACCTGCCGCTGCGCCGGCTCGCGACAGCGGGCGATCGTGCCGCAGCCGGCCGAACACGCGGCTGGCCGCCGCCGTGACCAGCGCCAGCAGCAGCACCGTCCAGCGGAACGCCTCGACGTAATCCGCGCGCTCATGCCCCTGCAGCAGCGCCTGCATCAGCAGCGTAGACAGCGCGATGCCGAAGCTCATCGCGAGGTATTGCACGGTCGAGGCCATCGACGAAGCCATCGAGGCGTGCGCGATGTCCAGGTCGTGATAGATCAGCGTGTTCATCGCGGTGTACTGCAGCCCGGCGAAGCCGCCGTAGCAGAACGTCAACGTCGCGATGGCCCACACCGGCGTGGCCGGTCCGAGCAGGGCAAACGCCGCCAGCAGCACGGCCACGATCAAGGTGTTGCCCAGCAGCAGGCGGCGGTAACCCAGGTGCACCAGCACGCGATTGATCGCCCATTTGGCGCAGATCGAACCCAATGCCTGCGGCACCATCATCAGGCCGGCCATCAGCGGCGACCAGCCGCAACCGACCTGCAGGAACAGCACCAGCAACAGGAACATGCCGGAGATGCCGAGCCGGGTGAACAGGCCGCCGGCCAGCGCCACCCACACGCTGCGCACCTTGAGCAGGGTCAGGTCGGCGACCGGAAAGGCGGTGCGTCGGCTGTGCCACACATAGGCCAGGCCCAGCAGCACCGCCGCCAGACTGCATTGGCCGATGCGCATCCACGGCACGGGCGTGGCGCCGGCCAGCTCCGAGGCGATCAGCAGCAGGGCCGAGGCGGCGGCGAAAAGCCCGAAGCCGAACAGGTCGAAACGGTGTGCGCGCTCCAGCCGGTAGTCCGGCATGTCGCGCCGGTTCATCCACACCCCGGCGATCGCCACCGGCACGTTGATCAGGAAGATCAGCCGCCACGAGGTGAACTCCACCAGCGCGCCGCCGAGCAGGGGGCCGAGTACTGAACCCAGCAGGCCGAAGGTGGCCACCGTGCTCATCGCGCGCACGAACTCGCGCCTGTCGATGCTGCGCACCAGCACGTAGCGCCCGACCGGCATCAGCGAGGCGCCACCGATGCCCTGCAGCACGCGCGCGGCGACCAGTTGCGGCAGCGTCTGCGCCAGCCCGCACAGCAGCGAACCCAGCCCGAACACCACGATCGCGGCGCCGAACACCCGCCGCGTGCCCAGCCGGTCGCACAGCCACGGACTGGCCGGGATCAGGATCGCCAGGGTCAGGACGTAGCTGGTCAGCGCCGTGCGCATGCCCAGCGGGGTCACCTCCAGCGCCACGGCCATCATCGGCACCGCGGTGTTGACCACGGTGGAATCCAGCGCCTGCATGAAGAAGGCCGCCGCGACCAGCCACAGCAGGCCGCGGAAGCGCTCGCGCGTGGACGGCTCGGGCAAGGCGGCCGAAACCGTTGCTGAAGGGGCGTCCGCGGCGGCTGGGCTGGCCATGTCGGGCATGATAACTGTTGTGACAGCTTGCATTTGGCGCCGGGATTTTGCACAGTCACGTCTGATGCACCTGCCGCCGGTGATGTGCCAGGCGCGGCAGCGGATAACCGACCTCACGCGCCGGGACACCATGTTCTGGCGCGTGTTTTTGTGCGGCTGGAGCCGCGGGAACCAGGAATCACCATGAGTCATTCAGCAATCACCGTGTCGCGCATCGACCTGGATCGCATCGAAGCCCTGCTGGAGCGGCTGCCGGCAGCCGAGGCCGACAAGCTGCAGGCGCTGCGCGCCGAGCTGGATCGCGCCGACGTGGTCGAGCCGGCGGACATGCCGCCGCACATCGTGACGATGAACTCCACCGTGGTCTTCGAAGATGAGTCCGACGGCGAAAAGCTGACCCTCACCCTGGTCTACCCGGCCGGCGCCGGTGCGCCCGGTACGGTCTCGATCCTCGCCCCCGTGGGCAGTGCGCTGCTGGGCCTGGCGCGCGGCCAGCAGATCGACTGGCCGATGCCCGACGGGCGCAAGCGCCGCCTGAAAGTGCTGGAGATCACCTACCAGCCCGAGGCCGCCGGCCACCTGCACCGCTGAGCGCCGCGCGCGCGGCGGGCGCACCGGCGGGTCGCTAAACTGCGCGGAGAAGGAGACCCGCATGGCCGCAACCGCCGTTCCCGCCGACATCCTGGCCCGCGCCGCCGCACTGCGCGCGCAGATCGAGCAGGCCAATTACCGCTACCACGTGCTCGACGACGCGGACATCACCGATGCCGCGTACGACCGCCTGATGCGCGAACTGGAAGCGCTGGAAGCCGCACACCCGGCGCTGGCCTCACCCGATTCACCGACGCGCAAGGTCGGCGCACGCGCGCACGGCGGCTTTGCCGAGGTGCGCCACGCGATCCCGATGCTGTCGCTCGGCAATGCCTTCGAGCAGGACGGCGAGACCGATCGCGAACGCTTCCACGAGGTGGCCGAGTTCGAGCGGCGCATCGAGCAGACGACAAAACGGACTGAACCAGTTTTCTCGGTCGAACCCAAGCTCGATGGCCTGGCGATCAGCCTGCGCTACGAGCATGGCGTGTTCGTGCAGGGTGCCACCCGCGGCGACGGCGAAACGGGCGAGGACGTCACCGCCAACCTGCGCACGGTGCGGGCGATCCCGTTGAAGCTGCGCGGCAAGGACTGGCCCGAGGTGCTCGAAGTACGCGGCGAGGTGATCATGCTGCGCAAGGATTTCGAGGCGTTCAACGCATACGCCCGCGCCCACGACGAGAAGCCGCTGGCCAATCCGCGCAACGGCGCTGCCGGCTCGCTGCGCCAGCTCGACCCGGCGATTACCGCGAAGCGGCGGCTCAGTTTCTTCGCCTACGCGATCGGCGTGGTCGAGGGCGGCGAGCTGCCGCCGACCCATTCGGCCACGCTGCGGCAGCTGCGCGAGTGGGGGTTCCCGGTGTCGCCGGAAGTGGACATCGCACGTGGCTTCGATGGCCTGATCGCCTATTTCCGGCGCATCGGCGCCAGGCGCGACAGCCTGCCTTACGACATCGACGGCGTGGTCTACAAGCTGGACGATTACGAAGGCCAGCGCGAGATGGGTTTCGTCTCGCGCGCGCCGCGCTGGGCGATCGCGCACAAGTTTCCCGCGCAGGAGCAAACCACCCGCCTGCTAGACATCGAGGTGCAGATCGGCCGCACCGGCGCCGCCACGCCGCGCGCGCGGATGGAGCCGGTACAAGTGGCCGGCGTCACCGTCACCTACGCCACGCTGCACAACGCCGACCAGGTCGCGCGGCTGGATGCGCGCATCGGCGACACGGTGATCGTGCGCCGTGCCGGCGACGTGATTCCGGAAGTGGTGCGCGTGGTCGAGGGCCAGCGCCCGCCCGGCACGGTGCCGTGGACGATGCCCGCGCAATGCCCGGTGTGCGGTTCGGCGCTGATCCGCGAAGAGGGCGCCGCCGCCTGGCGCTGCTCCGGCGGACTGATCTGCGCGGCACAGCGCAAGGAGGCACTGATCCACTTCGCGTCGCGTCGTGCCATGGACATCGAAGGCCTGGGTGAGCGCTTCGCCGAGGCGCTGGTGGAGTTCGACATCGTGCACTCGCCAGCCGATCTGTACGCGCTCACCGTCGACAGCTTCGTGGCGATGAAGCAGGCGATCGACGAACGGGATGGCACCACGCCCGAAACGGTCAAGGCCGGCAAGGTGGCGACCAAGTGGGCCGAGAACCTGGTCGCCGGCATCGAGGCCAGCAAGCACACCACGCTGGCGCGCTTCCTGTTCGCGCTGGGCATCATGCATATCGGCGAGAGCACGGCCAAGACGCTGGCCGCGTGGCTGGGCCGGCTCGATGTCGTGCGCGCCATGCCGGCGCCGGTACTGCGCGTGCTGCCTGACGTTGGCGCCGAAGTGGCCACCTCGATCGCCGGCTTCTTCGCGCAGGCGGGCAACCAGCAGGTGGTCGATGCGCTGCTCGAGGCCGGCATCGTGTTCAGTGACGAGAGCGCGCCTTCGCCGCAGCTGCGCGAGCGGCTGAATCTGGGCGTGCTGCTGGACATGGCCGGGATCAACAAGCTCGGTCCCAAGAGCAGCAAGCTGCTGGCGCAGCATTTCCCCACGCTCGATCGCCTGCTCGCCGCGGGCGCGGCGCACTGGATCACCGCTGGCGTGCCGCAGGCCGCGGCGGCGGCGTTGGAAGCCTTCCTGGCCGATCCCGCTGCACAGGCTGCGTTGCGCGATGCCGAGGCAGCGATGCACCGCCTGCTCGATGCGATTCCCGCCGGCGCGGCCGTGGCCACGGCGCCGCTGGACGGGCAGACCTTCGTGCTCACCGGCACGCTGGCCTCGCTCAGCCGCGACGAGGCAAAGGATCGGCTGGAGGCGCTGGGCGCCAAGGTCTCCGGATCGGTCTCGAAAAAGACCAGCGTGGTGGTGGCAGGCGTTGAAGCCGGCTCGAAACTGGACAAGGCGCAGGAGCTTGGCGTGCCGGTCTGGGACGAGGCGCAGTTGCTGGCCTTGCTCGACGAGCACGGGGCGGGTTGATGAGTCTCGCCCTGCCTGACGCCCTGCGCTTGCGTGCACGGCTGTACGCCCTGATCCGCGCGTATTTCGCCACGCGCGACGTGCTGGAGGTGGAAACCCCGGTGCTGTCGGCAGCCGGCAATACCGATCCGAACATGCAGGGTTTCAGCACGACCTTCAGCGGCCATGTCGATGCCGGTGCGCGCGAGCGCTGGTTGCGCACCTCGCCGGAGTACCCGCTGAAGCGGCTGCTCGCGGCGGGTGTCGGCGACTGCTACGAGCTGGGCCGGGTGTTTCGCAACGGCGAGGCGGGCGGGCGTCACAACCCCGAGTTCACCATGCTGGAGTGGTACCGGGTCGGTTGGGACCATCGCCGGCTGATGCAGGAAACCATCGTGCTGGTGGAGGCTGCGCTGGGGCTGGTGGGGCGGCGCGCCGAGGTGCGGGTGACCACGTACCGGCAGCTGTTCCTGGACGGGCTGGGCATTGACCCGTTGCATGCGCCGGTGGACGAACTGCGTGCGCCGCTGACCGCGTTCGGCATCGGCCCGGACGGGCTTGGCCGTGACGACTGGCTCGACCTGTTGATCACCCACAAGCTGCAGCCGGCGTTTCCGCGCGACCGCATCACGGTGATCCACGACTATCCGGCCAGCCAGTGTGCACTGGCGAAGATTCGCCCCGGCGAACCGCCGCTGGCCGAGCGCTTCGAGCTGTATCTGGGCCGTTACGAGCTGGCCAACGGCTACCACGAGTTGAACGATGCGGCCGAGCAGCGCGGGCGCTTCGAGCGCGACAACGCGGTACGCCGCGAGCGCGGCCTGCGCGAGATCCCGTTGGACGAGAACCTGCTGGACGTGCTCGATGCCATGCCTGCTTGCGCCGGCGTGGCGCTGGGCGTGGAGCGTCTGTTGATGTGCCTGGCCGATACCGACGCGATCGCCGACGTGTTGGCGTTTCCGTTTGCCCGGGCGTGAGACGCGGCGCGCGACCGGGCCGGTCGCACGCCTTGTCGCTCAGGCGGAGTCGCCCCCGCCGGTTGCTCCAGCCGGTCGACCGGGCTTGAAATCCCCGGCCAGTCGCGCCGGAGACCCATCGGAAAACGGCTCGCAGCCCGAGCACCCAGGTCGATCGGGCGGACCGGTTTTTGGGTTATGTTTCCGCGGCGGCCACGGCGGCTCCCGGAAAACTGACGATGATCGAACATGGCCTCGTGTTGCAGCGTGACATCACGGATGACCGGACTCTCGGTCGCCGCGACATCCGCACGCTGACCCTGGCGGCCCTGGGCGGCGCGCTGGAGTTCTACGACTTCGTGGTGTTCGTGTTTTTCGCGATCCCGCTGAGCCAGCTGTTCTTCCCGCACGACACCGCGCCGTGGCTGGCGCAGCTGCAGGTGTTCGGCATCTTCGCGGCGGGCTACCTCGCGCGGCCGCTGGGCGGCATCGTGATGGCCCACTATGGCGACAAGCTGGGGCGCAAGCGGATGTTCACGCTCAGCGTGTTCCTGATGGCGGTGCCCACGCTGGGTATCGGCCTGCTGCCGGTATACGCGCAGGTCGGCATGCTGGCGCCGCTGGCCTTGCTGTCGCTGCGGGTGGTGCAGGGCATCGCGGTGGGAGGCGAAGTACCCGGCGCGTGGGTGTTCGTGGCCGAGCACGTGCCGGCGCGACGGGTGGGATTTGCCTGCGCCAGCCTCACTTCGGGGCTGACCGTGGGCATCGTGATCGGCTCGCTGGCGGCGGCGGCGATCAACAGCCGGATGAGCCCGGCGACCGTGCTCGATTGGGGCTGGCGCGTGCCGTTCCTGGTCGGCGGCGTGTTCGGTTTCTTAGCGGTGTGGCTGCGGCGCTGGCTCAGCGAGACGCCGGTATTCGAGGCGATGCACGCCCGGCGAGAGCTGGCCAGCGGCCTGCCGCTGCGGCAAGTATTCGAGCAGCATTTTCCCAGTGTGCTGCTGTCGATGCTGGTGACCTGGATGCTCACCGCGGCGATCCTGGTGATCGTCCTGATGACGCCGTCGCTGGTGCAGTCGGTGTTCCATGTGGCGCCGGCGCGGGCGTTCCTCGGCAACACCGTGGCCTCCGTCGCGCTGGCGTTGGGCTGTCTGGGCTATGGCGTCCTGGCGGATCGAATCGGGTTTGCGCGCGCGCTGCTGTTCGGCGCGGCCGGCCTGGTGGTGTGCAGCTACGCGCTGTATCTGGATCTGCGCTTCGGGGCGGCGCATTTCCTCGTGCTGTACGCGCTCGCCGGGCTGGCCGTCGGCGTGGTCGGCGTGGTCCCGGCGCTGATGGTGGTGGCGTTCCCGCCCGCGGTGCGCTTCTCCGGATTGTCGTTCTCGTACAACATCGCCTACGCAGTGTTCGGCGGCATCACGCCGCCGCTGATCGGCCTGCTGGTGAAGCAGTTCGGCGTGCTGGCGCCGGCGCATTACGTGGCGTTCGCCGCGGTGATCGGGATGGGCGTGGCGTACACGCAACTTCGTCGCCGGCATGCGTAGGAGCCCGCTTGCGGGCGATGCTTTTCCCTGCGCGCACGAAGACAAGAGCATCGCCCGCGAGCGGGCTCCTGCCGTGGGCGATCAGAACTCCAGCTCCTGCGCGGCGCACAGATAGTCGACCAGCGGAGCGACGCGCTTGAAGGTGGCGACCGTCCACGGCAGCAGTTCGTCAGAGCAGGCCAGCGCTTCGCTGAAGCCGGTGCTGGCGATGAAATCCTTGCGCTTGAGATCCTCGATCAGCTCATGCGCCGGGTCGTAGCCGCGCGGCGGGCGGATCAGCGATTCACCGGCGAGCTGCAGGTGCTCCCGGAAGGTCTTGCTTCGCGTGGCGCGCTTCCATGCTTCCGGATTGTCGACCAGGAATTCGCGGATGTGCTTCAGTGCGTCCGGTTCCGGATGCCACATGCCGCCACCGGCGAAACAGTCGCCGGGTTCGATGTGGAGGTAGAAACCGGGCGCCTGGATCTCGTGGCGTCGCTCATGGGTGAAACGCGAGCCCTGCCAGGATTTGTACGGCAGCTTGTTGTTGGAGTAGCGCGTGTCGCGGTAGATGCGGTACAGCGAACCGCCGTTCTTGCGCGGGTCGGCGCGGTAGTGCGGGCTGATCTCCGCCAGCGGCGCCTGCAGGTCGGCGATCAGGACGAGGAACGGCTCGCGCACGTGGCGCTCGTAGTCGTCCTTGTGCGCGTGGAACCAGTCGCGATGGTTGTTGCGTTCCAGAGCGCGCAGGAAGCGGAAGGTGGCGGGGGTGAAATAGCTCTTGGGCATGGTGGTTCGTCGAGGGTGGGGCGGGCATTGCGCCGGGCTTTGGGCGTGTCGCGGTGGCGGGCAGCGCCGGCCCTACGTTCCGTCGATGCTGTGGGCGAGTTGCTCGCCCCAGGCCTGCAACTGATCGAGCAGGGGCAGCTTGTCCTGCGCGGCCGGATCGTGGCGCAGCTCGCCGAGGCGGGCGAAGTAGTCATCGAGCGTGAGTCCGGTCAGCGGCGTGTGGCGAGTCAGCCGTGCCTGGCGGAATGCACCCCAACGCACGTGTTCCTCCACGTCCAGCGTCTCGGGCCAGTTGCGCGCGCGGTAGCGGAACAGCAGCTCCGGATAGCGCGGGTCGCGGAATGGAAACGCGCGCGTGCCCAGTTCTGCCGGTGGCGTGGCACGTACCTGGGCCAGCAGGCGCTTGTCGGCATCGGGCAGGAAGCCGTTGTAGAGCGCCAGCTCCGGATCTTCCGGCGGAGGAAACTCCGCGGCGCGCTGGAACACGCGACGCAGCTTTTCGGCCAGCCCGTCGACCGCGCGCAAGGTGTCGCGATGCGCGAGGCAACGCTCCAGGTCGAGTTGCAGGCGCTGCAGGTCCACGCCTTGCAGCACCGACAGCGGCGCCAGCGCCGGTGCGTGGTTTGCCCGCACCGTGCGCAGCGGGATGCGTTCGATGCCTTCGGGGAGATCGGCACGCGGCGTGAAGATGCGGTCGGCGATCTCGTCTTCGTCCAGCGCCAGCCATTCGACCGGATCGGTGGCCAGGTCGTACACGATCACTTCGCCGGCGCGGCCCGGATGCGCGGCCAGCGGCGCGATCAGTGCAAGGCAGTGGCGACTGGCCGGGTAGCGCGAGGAGACGTGCACCAGCGGCGTCATGTTCACCACGTCGAGCAGGTCGAACACCTTCTGCTTGCGGCGCAACGCGTAGTACCAGTCCCACAGTCGCGGTTGGCGCACACGGATCAGCCGGGCCAGGTCGATCAGCGCACGGACGTCGGACAGGGCATCATGCGCCCGCTCCTGGCTGAGCCGGTTCGCGCTGGCCAGGTGCTCCAGCTTGAAACTCGGCGAGCCATCCTCGCGGGTCGGCCAGACAATGCCCTCGGGGCGCAGCGCCTGGCACATGCGCACCAGGTCGATCAGGTCCCAGCGCGAATTGCCGTTCTCCCATTCGCGGCCGTACGGGTCGTGGAAGTTGCGGTAGAGCATCTGCCGGGTGAATTCGTCGTCGAAACGCAGCGAGTTGTAGCCGACTCCGCAGGTGCCTGGTGCGGCCAGCTGTTCATGCACGCGGGCGGCGAAGTCGGCCTCGCCGACGCCCTCGCGCTCGGCCTGCTGCGGCGTGATGCCGGTGATCAGGCAGGCGTCCGGATGAGGCGGCATCTCCAGCGGGGGCTTGCCGTAGAACATCACGGGTTCGCCGACGATTTCCAGCTCCAACGTGGTGCGGATGCCGGCGAACTGCAGTGGGCGGTCGCGGCGTGGATCGGCGCCCGAGGTCTCGTAGTCGTGCCAGAAGAAGGTCTGCATCCGGCGATGATCGCATGCAGGCATCCGTCACGGGCAAGGCTGATAAACTGGGTCGCACAAGGAGATTCCATGAGCCAAGCCAACGAAGAAAACCTGATCTGGATCGATCTGGAGATGACCGGCCTCGACACCGACAATGATTCGATTCTCGAGATCGCCACGGTGGTTACCGACAAGAACCTCAACGTGCTGGCCGATGGCCCGGTCTTCGCGATACGCCATGAAATCGACCGGCTGGAATCCATGGACAGCTGGAACATCAACCAGCATCACAAATCCGGCCTGTGGCGCCAGGTGCTGAACTCGCAGACCGACCACGCGATGGCCGAGCAGGCCACCGTGGAGTTCCTGCGCGCCTGGGTGCCGCCAGGCAAGTCGCCGATGTGCGGCAACTCGATCTGCCAGGACCGGCGCTTCATGCACCGGCAGATGCCGCGGCTGGAGCGCTATTTCCACTATCGCAACCTCGACGTGTCCACGTTGAAGGAACTGGCGCGTCGCTGGGCGCCGGAAATCGCCAAGAGCGTGGGCAAGGAATCGGCGCACACGGCGTTGTCCGACATCCGCGATTCCATCGCCGAGCTGCGCCATTACCGGCGCTACATGGGCGAGCTGGGCGGCACGGGCGGATGAGCCCGCGGGCAGCAGGGCACGGCGCGGAGACATCAGCATGACGAACGAATGGTTTGCACCGGTACTGGACTGCGCCGGTCGCGCCCTGTCGCTGGATCGCCCGCGCGTGGTCGGCATCCTCAACCTCACGCCTGATTCGTTTTCCGACGGCGGCATCCACGCCAACGTGGACGACGCGGTGGCGCACGGCGTGCGCATGGTCGAGGAGGGCGCGGACATGCTCGACGTGGGTGGCGAATCCACCCGTCCCGGCGCCGACGAGGTCTCCGTCGAGGAGGAGTTGCGCCGCGTGCTGCCGGTGATCGAGCAGCTGGCGGCGCGCACGACGGTGCCGATCTCCATCGACACCTCGCGCCCGCAGGTGATGCGCGCGGCGGTGGCCGCGGGTGCGGGCATGATCAACGACGTGTACGCGCTGCGCCGCGACGGGGCGCTGGAGGCGGCAGCCGAGCTGGGCGTGCCGGTGTGCCTGATGCACATGCTGGGCGAGCCGCGCAGCATGCAGGACGACCCGCATTACGACGACGTCGTCGCCGAGGTGCATCGTTTCCTCACCGATCGCCTGTTTGCCTGCGAGCTGGCGGGCATCGACCGGCGCAAGGTGGTGGTCGATCCCGGTTTCGGCTTCGGCAAGACGCTGGAACACAATATTGCGCTGCTGTGCGCGCTGGATCGTTTCACCAGCCTGGGCAGCGGGGTGTACGCCGGTCTCTCGCGCAAGCGCATGATCGGCACCCTGACCGGCCGCGCCACGCCGGCCGATCGCGCGGCCGGTTCGGTGGCCGCGGCGCTGATCGCAGTGCAGCGTGGTGCCCGCATCGTGCGTGTGCATGATGTGTTGCCCACGGTCGATGCGCTGGCGGTATGGAGTGCGGTGCAGGCGGCCGACGCGGCGCCGCGCCGGGACGATCGCCCACCTGCGCCGCGCTGGCCGGACGACGACTGAAAACGCCCCGTTCGATGCGCCCATCCTTTCTCGGAAGATCACGATGACAGAACGCAAGTATTTCGGCACCGACGGTATCCGCGGCCTGGTCGGGCAGTGGCCGATCAGTGCCGATTTCATGCTGCAGCTGGGCCGCGCCGTCGGCGCGGTGCTCGGGCGCGAGGGCGGCGAACGGCCCCGGGTGCTGATCGGCAAGGACACGCGCGTGTCCGGCTACATGTTCGAGGCGGCGCTGGAGGCCGGGCTGGTGGCGGCCGGCGCCGACGTCGGCCTGCTCGGCCCGATGCCCACGCCGGCCGTGGCGTTCCTGACGCGCTCCATGCGTGCGCAGGCCGGCATCGTGATTAGCGCCTCGCACAATCCGCACCACGACAACGGCATCAAGTTCTTCTCCGCCGCCGGCGAGAAGCTCTCCGACGCGGTGGAGCTGGCGATCGAGGCGGAGCTGGAGGCGCCGTTCGCCACGGTCGCCTCCGAGCGCTTGGGCAAGGCCGTGCGCGTCGCCGATGCGGTGGCGCGCTACGCGGAGTTCTGCAAGGCCACGGTAGCCGAGGATTTCAGCCTGCGCGGGATCAAGCTGGTGCTCGACTGCGCGCACGGCGCCACCTACCAGGTCGCGCCGAAAGTGTTTGCCGAACTGGGCGCCGAGGTGGTGGCGATCGGCGACAAGCCCGATGGCTTCAATATCAACGATGGAGTGGGTTCGACCCATCCGGAGGCGTTGCAGCAGGCGGTGCTGGCGCATGCGGCCGACCTGGGCGTGGCGTTCGATGGCGACGGCGATCGGGTGATCCTGGTCGATCGGCATGGCGAACTCGCCGATGGCGACGACATCCTGTTCATCCTCGCCCGACACCTGCGCGCGCAGGGCCTGCTGGCCGGTCCGGTGGTCGGCACCCTGATGAGCAATTTCGGGTTGCAGCAGGCGCTGGATGACCTCGGCGTGCCATTCATCCGCGCCAACGTCGGCGACCGCTACGTCATGCAGCAACTGCAGCAGCACCAGGGTGTGCTGGGTGGTGAAACTTCCGGCCACATCCTTTGCCTGGACCGGGCCAGCACCGGCGACGGCATCATCGCAGCGCTGGCCGTCCTGGAAGCACTGACGCATGCCGGCCATGACCTGGCCAGCGCGCGCCAGGGGCTGCAGAAGTTTCCGCAGGTCATGCTCAACGTGCGCGCCGAGGGTGCGCGCGAGTCGCTGCGGAGCGACGCGGTGCGCGCTGCATTGGGCGAGGTCGAGCGCGTCCTGCAGGGGCGCGGCCGGGTGGTGCTGCGCGCTTCGGGCACCGAGCCGGTGGTACGGGTCACGGTCGAGGGCGCCGACGCGGACGAAGTGCGGCAACTGGCGGATCGCCTCGCCGGAACGGTAAAATCCGCCGCCGAACGCTCGTGAACCTGAGGTAGTACCGGGTCGCCATGGATTGGCCCGACGTGCCCCGCCCCCTGCGGTGGCGGATCAATCGACCGCACGACCCTCCAATGGACGTTCACCCATGAAGCACGTTCCCACCCTCGACATCCGCCGTTACGACAGCGACCGCAACGCCTTCGTCGCGGAAATCGGTGCGGCCTACCGCGAATTCGGTTTCTGCTGCATCAGCGGCCACGGCATCGCGCGCGAGCTGATCGACGGCTCCTACGACGTGTTCCGGCGTTTCTTCGCGCTGCCCACCGAGACCAAGATGAAGTACCACGTGCCGGGCAGCGGCGGTGCGCGCGGCTACACGCCCTTCAAGGTCGAGACGGCCAAGGACAGCCAGTACGCCGACCTCAAGGAGTTCTGGCATATCGGCCGCGAGATCCCGCGCGATTCGAAGTTTGCCGAGCTGATGCCGCCGAACCTCTGGCCGGCCGAGGTGCCCGACTTCAAGCGCTACGGTTACGGCCTGTACGAGGCGCTCGACCAGCTCGGCACGCGCGTGCTTCGCGCGCTGGCGCTGCACATCAGGCAGCCGGAGAACTTTTTCGAGGACAAGACCGACGTCGGCAACTCGATCCTGCGGCCGATCCATTACCCGCCGATCACCGACGAGAATGTGCCGAACGTGCGCGCCGGTGCGCACGAGGACATCAACTTCATCACCCTGCTGGTCGGCGCCAGCGCCGAAGGGCTCGAAGTGCTCACCCGCGAGGGCGAGTGGCTGCCGATCACCACCGAGGGCGACGCGATCGTGGTGAACATCGGCGACATGCTGCAGCGCCTCTCCAACCACGTGTATCCGTCGACCACTCATCGCGTGGTCAACCCGCCGAACGAGAACGCGCGCAAGCCGCGCTACTCGGTGCCGTTCTTCCTGCACCCGAACCCGGACGTGATGCTCGATCCGCTCGATTCCTGCATCACGCCGGACAACCCGCGCCGCTACGACACCTCGATCAGCTCGCACGAATACCTGCTGCAGCGGTTGCGCGAGATCAAGCTGATCTAGGGCCGGGATGCGGGGCGCCCCGTCGGGCGCCCCGCGATGCCGTTGCTACTGGTTTTCCAGCGCGTGGGTGTTCTGCAGGTTGCGGCGGATGTCCTGTTCCAGGTAGTCGATCCAGCCGTTGTAGTTGCGATGGATGCTGCGCTGAGCGCCCTTCTCGCGATAGTTCAGGTTGGTGCTGCGCAGGTAGGTGAGGTTCACCGCCGCGGCGTCGTAGGTGATGCGGATGGTGGCGGTATGTTCGCGAATGTGCAGCGTGCTGAGGATGTCGCCGTCGGCAAGATTGTCCAGGGTCCAGCCGCGACCTTCGAGAGCATTGATGATGCTGGCCTTGACCTGCGCCTGGCTGACCCCGGTCGGCACGGCGATCGGTGCGGCGGGCTTCAGCGGCGCCGAGGTACAGGCAACGAGCGCCAGCGTGGCCAGAAGCACGAGTACCGTCCTTTTCAACAGTCGATCCATGAGAATTCCCCCTGTGTGGTGCAAGCGCGCGGACATGCGCCGCAGGATCATAGCCGACGAACGCAGGCGGTCCGCGGCAAGCTGATTCCGGAGGATTACGCCATCCAGAAGAACACGGCGGTCATGCGCTTGGCCGCCATCTCCAGTCCCCAGTACGCGCTGGCGCTGTGGATCAGGTTGGCCTTGTAGACCAGCAGCCGGTTCCAGCGGTGCGCCACGCGCACGTCTTCGACGAACGCATCCGGGCGCACGAAACGGTTGCCCAGGGCCTCGGCCAGGTTGCGATGCGGCGGCAACACGATGTTGCCGCCGAGCTGGCCGCCGGGCATGCGCTGGCGGAAGAAACTGGTGCCGCAGTGGTCCGGGACGCCCGGGTTGAGGTAGAGCACGGCGGCGTAGCGGCACAGGTGCGAGGAATCGGTGTGCGGCTTCACCGAGCCTTCGACCGAGCCGACGACCTGCACGCAATTGTGGTTGAGCCGGGTGCCGGCTTCGCTATGCTCGACCCAGACCCTGGCCGCACCGGTCAGTGCGCAGACTCGCGCATCCAGTGCCGCCAGTTCCCCATCGAGCAAGGCGGGCATGGCCCGCATGCCGGGCCAGACTTCACCCGTGTGCGGGTAGCCGAGTTCCCAGTCGGTGCGGGCCAGGCAGCGTTCGCGCACTTCACCGGCATTCGCCAGGACATCGTCCACCACCCAGTAATCGCGGCCTTGTTGTGGTTTGCGATAGGGGAGCGGACGCATCTGCGTCGGCATCAGCGACATGTCAGTGGGTTTCCGTGTCGCGATAACGCGTGCCTTGCCGTGCCGACAGCCGCAGTGCCAATCGGTCCGGCATCAGCTGCAGCGCCGTCTTGATGAAACGGTTGATCCGGCCCGGGATGTAGACCGCGTCGCCACGCTCCACCGCGGCAATGCCCCGGCGCACGACCTCGTCGGCGGTCAGCCACATGTAGCCGGGCAGCTTGTCCATTTTTGCGCGCGTGCCGGTGACGTCGTGGAACTCCGACCAGGTGAAGCCCGGGCACAGCGCGCTGACATGGACGCCGCACGCGCTGTTTTCCAGTGCCAGCGCCTGCGAGAACTTGATCAGGTAAGCCTTGCTCGCCGCATACAAGGTGTGGCCGGCCGGCGCCGGAACATGCCCGGCCAGCGAGGCCACGTTGATGATGCGACCGTATCCGCGCTGGCGCATGCCGGGGAGCAATCGCCAGGCCAGCTCGGTGGGCGCGGTGAGCAGCACGCGCAGGAAATCGGCATGCACCGGCCAGTCATTGGCGTCGAACCTGCCGGGCACGCCGTAGCCGGCGTTGTTGACCAGCCAGTCCACCCGCAGGGCGCGTTGCTCCATGGCATGGCAAAGGTCCACCACCGCCGTCGGCTCGCCCAGGTCGCAAGACAGCACCGTGACCGTGGTCGAGTGCGTCGCGTGCAGTTCCGTCGCCAGCTCCTGCAGGCGCTCGGTACGGCGCGCGGTGACCACCAGGTCATGGCCCCGTGCGGCAAGCTGGCGGGCGAACGCCGCACCGATGCCGGAAGAGGCGCCAGTAACCAGGCTGAGCGGGCGAGCAGGTGTCATCGGTGTTCCCTGTGAGTGCCGCCGCGCGTGACCGGCGGGTTTGCCGATGTCGCGGGCGCTGGCTAAGCTTGCCGTTTTGACGGCTACGGAAGCACACCATGCGCAAGAAACTGGTCGCTGGCAACTGGAAGATGCACGGCAGTCGCACGATGGCCGCCGCGCTCGTCGACGAGCTTGCTGCCGCCAAGCCGGCGTCGATCGACGTGAACGTGTTCCCGCCTTTTCCCTACCTGGCCGAACTGGCTGCGCAGCACCGTGACAGCGGCATCGGCTTTGGCGCGCAGGATCTGAGCGAGCACGAAGGGCAGGGCGCGTTCACCGGCGAAGTGTCCGGCGCGATGCTGGCGGATGTCGGCGCGCGCTGGGTGCTGGTGGGCCATTCGGAGCGCCGGCAGTACCACCATGAGGACAACGAGCTGGTGGCGCGCAAGTTCGCCGCTGCACGCGCGGCGGGCCTCACGCCGATCCTGTGCGTGGGCGAAACCCTGCAGCAGCGCGAAGCCGATGCCACCGAAAGCGTGATCGCCGCCCAGCTGCAGGCCGTGCTGCGCAGCTCGGGCATCGCCAGTTTCGACACCGCGGTGATCGCCTACGAGCCGGTCTGGGCGATCGGCACCGGCCGTACCGCCACGCCGGAACAGGCGCAGCAGGTGCATGCGTTCATTCGTAGCCAACTGGAAACCGAAGATGCTACACTTTCCCGTCTGACCCGACTGCTTTACGGCGGTAGCGTCAAGGCGGCGAATGCCGCCGAGTTGTTCGCGCAGGCGGACGTGGACGGTGGCCTGATCGGCGGTGCCTCATTGACTGCTGCGGACTTCCTGGCCATCTGCACCGCCGCACACCAGGCGCCCCAGGGCAGCTAGTACACAGGCTCGAATACAAACCTATGTTCGTCATTTTCAGCGTGTTTTACATCCTGATCGCTGCGGCCATGATCGTGCTGATCCTGCTGCAGAACGGTGCAGGCGCGGATGCCGGTTCCGGTTTCGGCGGCGGCGCGTCGGCTACGGTGTTCGGCGCGCGGGGTTCGTCGACCTTCCTGACCCGCGCCACCGGCGTGCTGGCCGGGCTGTTCTTCCTGCTCAGCCTCGGCATGGGCATTTACCTGCATGCCAACGGCGCGCCACAGCCCGCCGGCGGCGGCCTGGGCGTGATGGCCGGTTCGACGGAACAGCCTGCACCCGCAGCGGCGACACCGCCGGCCGCAACCAACGGTTCGGAAGTACCCGCGGCCAAGCCGGCCGCCGGCAAGGCCGTTCCGGCAGCGGCGCCCGCCGCCACGAACGCAGCGCCGGCCCAGAGCCAGGGCGACGTGCCGCCGGCAAAGCCGTCGGAGCCAACAAAGCACTGAAGCAACACACCTGCCCAGGTGGCGGAACTGGTAGACGCACTACCTTGAGGTGGTAGCGCCGAAAGGCGTGGGGGTTCGAGTCCCCCCTTGGGCACCAATAGACTGTTTCAGGACGTCCGATAGAGTCCGAGAAACACAACGAAACCCGCTACTTGGCGGGTTTTTTTGTGCCCGAGTGTCCCATATCGTCCGATACGGGCCTATTGCATCCGGTCAGAACTGTGAGTAACTTTGGGAGTAACAAGGCCGGGTGGCCGGTTACTCACGGCGGAGTTACTCACATGCTGACCGAGATCAAGCTGCGCTCCCTGCGCCCCCGCGGCGCGCTGTACCGGGTGGCCGACGGTAACGGGCTGGCGGTCGAGGTGCCGACGTCCGGGGCGCTACGCTGGCGCTACCGCTACCGGTTCGACGGCAGGGCCAAGATGCTGAGCCTGGGCACCTATCCGAGCGTGACGCTGGCGCAAGCCCGGCTGAGGCGTGACGCGGCCCGGGCCCAGGTCGCCCAGGGCGTCGACCCCAGCGCCGAACGGCAGGCCAGCAAGGAGGCGAAGGCGGAAGCCGCGGCCCCTGTCCCGACTTTCCGCCTGGTGAGCGAGCAGTGGATGGCCCGGCAGGACGTGGCCGAGATCACCGCGGCGAAGTCCCGCTGGATCTTGGAATCGTTCCTGTACCCGGACCTGGGCAGCCGGCCGATTGGCGAGATCACGGCGCGCGAGCTGCTGGACACCCTGCGCAAGGTCGAGGCCACCGGCAAGCTGGAAACCGCCAAACGGGCCAAGGTGAAGGCGGGGCAGGTGTTCCGCTACGCCATCCTGGAGGGGATCACCGACAACGACCCGACCGGCAGCCTGCGCGGTGCGTTGAAGTCGCCCAGGGTGAAGCATCATGCCGCCATCGTCGACCCGGCCCAAGTGGGCGAGCTGCTGCGCGCGATCGACGGCTTCACCGGCCAGTACGTGACCCTGTGCGCCCTGAAGCTGGCTCCGTTGCTGTTCGTGCGGCCTGGTGAACTGCGACAAGCCGAATGGGCCGAGTTCGACCTGGACGAAGCGATGTGGCGCATCCCCGGCGAGCGCATGAAGATGAAAGCCGCGCACCTGGTGCCGCTGTCCACCCAGGCGGTGGCGATCCTGCGCGAGTTGCAGACCTTCGCCGGCGGAGGCCGCTACGTGTTCCCGGGCCTGCGCACCGCCAGCCGACCCATGAGCGAGAACACTATCAATGCCGCGCTGCGCCGGCTGGGTTACTCCGGTGAGGAAATGACCGGCCACGGCTTCCGCGGCATGGCGGCGACGCGGCTCAACGAAATGGGCTGGAAGCCGGACGCGATCGAGCGCCAGCTGGCCCATGCCGAATCGAACAAGGTGCGCGAGGCCTACACGCACGCCGCGCAGTACCTGGACGAACGCACCCGCATGATGCAGGCGTGGGCGGACTACCTGGATGGCTTGCGCGCTGGCGGCAAGGTAGTCGCGTTCAAGAGCAAGGCTGGTTGAGTCGCACGCGATGCGACGCCGGCATGAAGAATCGGGCCTGGCCCGGTAAGCGGCGGAACCGGGTGTTACGAGCACCCGGCCCGCCTTCCACAACCGTTCCAATGGAGAACGATCATGGCAACGAAAAGTGTAACCGATGAATCCATTCCGCCCTTCAAACCGGTGCTTGAGGATGTTGGCTTCGACAGGAACGGCCTTGCCGAGAGTGCCGTTTGGGCATTGAATGGTGCTGAGGCAATCAGCACGATCATCATGGAGGACATCGACGGAGAGACCAAGGGCAAGTGGTCTGAGGGCTTCCTGTGGCATCTGCATCAAGGGCAGCAAGCCCTTTTGGCTTTCGCGCGTAATCAGACGCAGGCGCTGAGTCATGAGCTTTGGTACACGCACGCACTACTTGGTGACTATGGCGAACAGGCCAAAGCCGACGCGATCGCCAAGATCGAGAAGACAACAGGGGCAATCGCATGAGCACAAAAGGCCGTGATCTCGCCTCATCGGAAAAGCTCTCCGAGATATGCGTGTTGTTCAACTCCATGGAAGCCGTTATCAGCAGCCTTTACGACGCACTGGAAGAGTTTGGTAGTGACGGTGGACAAGCCTACGGACTGGCGATGACCCTCGAAAATCTCAACAATCAGGTAGGCCGGCACGCCGGCGCCATCTGACCGTTTCAACGCCGCGCCTAGGCTGATCCCCGAAAACCGGGCACCTTCCCCGGCTGGCGCGGCACCTGTTGAAGGGCGCAGAGGTGTGCGCGTGTCGACCCGTCCTGATTTCACTGCCGATCAAGTGCGCGAGCTGAAAAGTCTTGGCTTGTGTGATGAGCAAGTGGGTGAATTGCGCACCGCATTGAGCGTAGTTCGCCGAACACTATTCAAGCCCGCCGCACGCAATGCCGTGAAAGCAGTTTTGAAAGATGTGGAGAAGCGTTCAACCGAACTGATGCAGGTGCTTGCCGCCATAGCCGTTCCATCGGACGCCGCGCGAGGCGAGGCACTTGGCCGAATCGAGGAGGGCTATTGGCAAGGAGACCGCATGGATGATGACGGCCCTACGTCGATGCATCACTTGATTCCTCGCCTGCACGCACTGGCGGTGGCTGCACGGGATGGCGTCGCGACTATGCCAAGTGGGCCGACGCGGTATAGCAGCGCCGACCCAAGGCCTGTGAATGCGATTGATCGCGCACTGCTGTATGGCTGGACAAAGGCATATGGCCCCCGAGTGGGAACAACATACGGCCATGAAACTCTTGCCGACATGGTTGCAGATGCCAAGGCGAACCCGCCAGCACCACCGTACCCTGCCGAGTTTGATGCGTCGCGTTCGCCTGGCTGTGTCTTTTCTCGGGTGGTTGGAATCTGCTACGCGGCAGTGGGTGGGAATCCCGATCCCGATCGTGCAATCAGGAATTATCTTGAGATCAAGCGGGCGACCTTCCGGGAGGCGATGGAGGCATTTGAGGAAGGGGTGAAGAGCGCAGCGCGAAAGCCAAAATAGACGTTGGACAGAACGCCCCTTCTTCTCTGATGTTGTGTCCTATCGGGCAATCAATCAGGTGCATATTGTCCGTGACCATCCAAACCCGCAAAGGATGGTCACATGAGTACCGAAGTCATCGCATCCCGCGCTTACCTGCGCGTTTCTGAAATCGCCAACAATCGCCGAACGGGTGAGCCTGGCCTGCTGTGTGTCTCGGCCGCGACGTGGTGGGCATGGGTCAAGGCCGGCAAGGCGCCCCAGCCCATCAAGCTGTCCCCCGGCGTCACTGTCTGGCGGTATGCCGACGTAGTGGCCTTCGTCGAGTCACTGGCCGGGGACGCCGCATGATCCGCCCCAAAAGCAGCACCGCCCCGACGCGGGAACGTCGAGGCGGCAAGGTGTTGCGCACTGTCTGGCGTCGATTGTATCGCTTCGCCGAGCGCCTGGACGGCTGCGGCGAGTGCGCCGTTGCCGTGTGCATCGTGGCGTTGTCCTTGCTGATCGTGCTGGGGGTGTTGCGATGAACGCCACCATGCTGCTGTCCCGATTGGACGGCGTGCGCCGTAGTGGCGACGGTTGGCGCGCGAACTGTCCGAATGGTCACGCGAAGGCGCGCGGTTCGCTGTCGATCACGGAAGCCGACGACGGACGCATTCTGCTGGCGTGCTTTGCCTGCCACGACACCCCAGCCATTCTCGGCACGCTGGGCCTTGAGCTAGCCGACCTGTTCCCTGAGCGCATCCGCGACCCGTCGCCGGAAGCGCGCCAGCGTGCGCGCGAGGCGTTCAGGCGCAGTGCCTGGGCTGCCGCGCTCGGGGTGCTGGGCCGCGAGTCGCTGGTGGTAATGCTGGCCGCACGCGACATGCTCGCCGGCAAGGCGCTGCCTGCCGGCGACGTGGAGCGGCTGGAGCAGGCAGAGGAGCGCATTACACGGGCGCGAGAGGTGCTGGCATGACGCACGCCACCGAACCGTTACCGCCGGCGATTCGCTCGCTGGAGGATCGGGCAGACAGAGAGCTGGCGATGCTGGATCGCGTGAAGCCTTCCGCGCAATCCGCTGCCGAATCGAAGGGCGAGACACCGGAACCCGACTGCATCGAACTCGCCATGCGGGAGCTGGACAGCGACCCCGGCGCCCTGTTCACGCGCGATGTACTGGACGCGCTGGCCAAGGTACGGCAGGCCGACCCGGCGCGGTATCAGCGCGTGCGTGCTGCTGCGAAAGCAGCGAAGGTCAGCGTCGGCGAGCTGGACAAGTTGACCACGCCGAAGGACGACGCCGGCACCGTTGAGCTGTTTCCAGACGTGGATCCGTGGCCCTCGCCCGTGGACGGCGCGGCCATGCTCGCGGGCATATACCGGATCATCGCGCAGCACGTCATCGCCGATCCGCCCACGATCTGCGCGGCGGCCTTGTGGGTGGCGCACACCTACTGCATGGACGCGCTCACCGTGTCGCCGCTGGCGCATATCAGCGCGCCGGAAATGCGCTGCGGCAAGACGGTACTACTCACGGCGATGATGCGGCTTTGCCATCGCCCGTTGTCGGTGGCGAGCATTTCCCCGGCGGCGATCTTTCGCACGGTGGAGCGCTGGGCGCCGACGCTGGGCATTGACGAGGTGGACGCTTTCCTGAAAGACAACGAGGAAGCGCGCGGGCTGATCAATTCCGGCCTGTACCGCGAGACCGCCGTGGTCATCCGCTGCACGGGCGACGACAACACGCCGACGCAGTTCAGCACCTGGGCGCCGAAGATCCTTTGTGGCATCGGCAAGCTGGCTGGGACCATCGAGGATCGTTCCATTCCGCTGCGCATGCGGCGCAAGGCGGCCGGCGAGGTAGCCGCCAACATCCGGCGATCCGACCCGCAACCGTGGGCCGACCTTCAAGCGCAGTTGACGCGCTGGGCGGATGACCGACGCCACGCGGTCGGCATGGCGCACCCGGCACCCGCGGCGGGCCTGGGCGACCGCGCGCAAGACTGCTGGGAACCGTTGCTTGCCATCGCCGACGAGGTGGGCGGGGAATGGCCGCGGCGGGCACGCGCGGCGGCCTTGGCGCTTCACGGCGTGGAGGAGGAAACCCCAAGCATCGGCGTCGAGTTGCTGCGGGACGTCAAGACCGTGTTCGATGAACGAGGCGCCAGCCGCATCGCCAGCAAGGAGCTTCTCCGCGCGCTCATTGATGACGAAGAAACGCCCTGGTCGACGTGGAACCGCGGCAAACCGCTCACCGTTCGCCAGCTCGCTGCGCGTCTGAGTGAGTTCGCCATCAGGCCGAAGGATGCACGTTTGCCGGGCGGCGCAAAGCTCAAGAGCTACATGCTTGCGGACTTCCGCGAAGCCTTCCGCCGTTACCTTTCGGACGACACCCCCTTTTCAAGCGCGACACCGCGACAACCGCATAGCAGTGCGGTTTCCGGGGCATTGCCATCCGAGACACATGCACCTGCGTCGCGGATGGAGGAAACCCTGCAGCCCGCACCAGACAAGGCTTGTCGCGGTGTCGCGGATAAAAGCACCCCTCTGGCCGAAAGAGACAACGCAGGCGAGCAAATCGGGAGTGTGACGATATGACCACCATTGAAGTCCTGTTGATCGCCTGGGCCGCTGGTCTCGTTCTCGACCGTCGCGGAGACCAGATCGTCGTGCATGGGCTCAAGCCCGGTTCCCCGCCCGAACTGCTGCACATGCTTCGCGAGCACAAGCCGCAGTTGCTGGCGCTCATGACAGACCGTGAAACGACCGAGCCGCAGCAATGACTATGACGCTCCCTACTACGAACCGGCGCGCCGCGGACTTCCGGGATTTCCTGAGCGAAATTGGGGTAACGCAGGCGCAGATGGACGCCGCTGCATTGACGCTGCCGGCCCCCATCCACGTCGCCAGCGATTGCAGGCATCGCGTGTCGCCTTCAGCCATTGAGGGGCTCGGCGTGTTCAGTGGCAGCGGTCTCAAGACAGGAGAGCACGTGTGCACGCTCATGGTTGGCAGCGGGTGGACGACGTGCGGCCGCTACATCAACCACGACCCCGACCCCAATAGCGTGGCCGTCCTCGTGCGAGAGGGTTTGATTGGCATGGCGGCACGCCAGATCAATGACGGTGACGAGATCACCTTGAATTATCGGCAAGTCAGAGACGCACTCCTGGCACGCCATGAAGGCCGCGGCCGACTTGATCCAACAGGCGCAGCAGGGCCACCGATGAATACGTCATCCAACCGATCAGGCACCACGCGGCGCGGCCTTTCTGATGACTACGCTGGCGATGATCCGGATTCATGCAATGCGCCGACGAAGTCCGGCCGGCCTTGCCGCGCTCTGGCGCTGTACTCAGGGCGTTGCAAGTTGCACGGCGGATTCAGTGATGGGTCACGGCCAGCGAAGGGAAAGGCAATGGTTGCCCGAAACTTGCGACTTGCACGTGAGCGCCTCGTGGAGCAGGTAGAGGCGGTGCTGAGTCGGGTGCGGCGATAGGCGGGTCACCAATTCCGCCAGCATCGCGCGCGCGCCCGCGCGCGCACGAGGCGGATCCAAAAGTCATGATCTCGTTACACGGTGCGAGATGTGCGATCGTGCACGCGAAGTCGTCAGAGCTGACGGCGCCCGAATTTGCAAAGTAGAAAGGAGTGGAAATGGCCGGATGGACGAGGGAATCCATGAAATACGCGATCGTCTTTTTCGTTTTCATGGTGGCTTCTATGGCAAACGCGGCTGAGCATGGCGGTGGACAGGCGAGTTCAGAAGCGGCGGCCGTGTATCGATGCACAGGTCCTGAGGGCAGGGTGACGTACGCCAGCGCGCCCCGGATCGGATGTGTCGTGACATTCACCTATGCGACCGCCAAAGCGAAAGCCGGGCTATCGACAGTTTTCGGTCTTGGACAGGCGTCTTGCGGCTCCTACTTGCAGAGCCGCTCACAGTGGCAGCGCCCTGGGGTTTCCGACGCCTACACCCATTGGCTCGCCGGCTTTGCCTCTGGTGTGAGTGCGCAGCGTGGGCGAGAGATCGCAACTGACTTTCCGGGGATGGAGGAATGGATCAAGCAGTACTGCGGAAAGGACCCGACCGTCCCTCTGATTTCTGCCGCGTGGGCCTTCTTCCAAGAAACAGGGAAATAGCAGCTTGGTGTGAGTAACTTTGAGAGTAACTTTCCTTGTGGTGTCTCGAAAGCTTTGGTATTCCTTACATTGTGATGCCCCCCTTGGCACCAACCCTGACCTTGGCCATCTGCGGCCAGGATCGCGAACAGCCGCCGCAAGGCGGCTTTTTCGTTCGATGGCTGCGTGGGCCATGGCGCTTGCATCTCGATCGTTCCAGGCATGTGCACGGCGAGTTTCCGCACAGCTTCCGTAGGATTGCACCGACATATCGGCAGCGGACTGGCGTGCCATCCTGCCTGCGTTTGCGGGGATGAGGGTTAGGGGCTGATGTCCGGCGTCATGCAAGGGGATGGCTGCATGCTGACGATTTCGCTGCGCTGCTCGGGATACGGCTGGAGCGTGTGTCGGCACGATGCCGCACTGTTCAGCCAGTTGCCGCTGCGGCAGGCGATCGAACTGGCGCGAACCGTTGCGCGTGACGAACACCGGCGTTCGCGCCAGCCGGTCCGCGTCGAGATGGCGGGTGCGCGCGGGCATGTCGTGCTGGCCCGTTTCGCGAAGGCGGACGACGGTCAGGGGATGCATCCGGCCCTCGACACCCGCTGTACAGGGGCCTGATTGGCGGGCGCGCGCGGTCGGTGCAGTTCAGTGCAAGAATCTGTGCCGGCCGCTTGCAATGGGGTGGCGGCCGGCCTACTTTCAAACAACCCAACCAAGGAGGGCGTCACGTGATCAGTGTGGTCCTGGTGGACGATCATGAGCTGGTGCGCACCGGCTTTCAGATGATCCTGAAACAGCAGCCGGACATCGAGGTCAGCGGCGAGGCGGGCAGTGCGGAAGAAGGCTTGCGCCTGATTCGCAACCTGTCGCCGGACATCGCCCTGGTGGACGTGCACATGCCCGGGATGAGCGGGATCGAGCTCACCGAACGGGTGAACCGATCCAAGCTGTCGACCCACATCGTCATCGTGACCGTGGTCGACGACGCGCGTTTCCCCAAGCGCCTGCTCGATGCCGGCGCGCTGGGTTACCTGACCAAGGGTTGCAACGCGGACGAGCTGGTGGCGGCCGTGCGACAGGTGGCTGGCGGGCGCCGCTACCTGGCCCCGGCGGTGGCTCAGCAACTTGCGTTGGCCACGCTCGACGGCAGCGTCTCGCCGTTCGATGCGCTCTCCAGCCGGGAGCTGGAAGTGGCCATGATGCTGGTGCGCGGCAAGCCGCTCACGATCATCGGCGAGCAGCTCAACCTGAGCCCGAAAACCGTCTCCACCTACAAGCAGCGCCTGATGGAGAAGTTGCAGGTGGATCATGTGCTCAGCCTTGCGCATCTGATGACCGTGCATGGCCTGATCGACACGCCCAGCCATCACGTCGGCAATTGAGCGCGGTTCGGTCCGGCTGACCGCCGGTACCGGATTCCGGGCACAAAAAAAACCGGACTCGCGTCCGGTTTTTTCGTTTCGACACCAGGCTGAATCAGCCGTGCGATTCACCACTCGAACGACCGTCCTCCGGCCGCGGCTCCGCTCGCGGTTTGTCGGCTTCGCTTGCCTGGACGTGAGGCGTCGCGTTGCCGGATGAGGCGAGCAGGTCGCCCTGCTTGGGCAACAATGCGGCGACCGGTGCCTGCGCGTGGGTCGTCGGGCCCGTCGATGGCTCAAGCGGTGTCGTGGCAGGCGTGACGACAGGCGCCGCCGGCGCGGTGGTCGGCCGAACGGTGTCGGCAGTGTCGGCCGCTGGGGTGGCCGGCGTCGGAGTCGCCAATGGCGCGGCCACCGGTGCCGCAGCGATTGCCACGCGAACCGGCGATTCGGTCGGCCGCGGGCCGGCGGGCAGGCTGGATGCCCCCGTCTGGGCCACCGCCGGTTCCGGGTGGAGGGACGTCGCATCACCAGCGACGCGATCAGCATGGCGCGGCGGCGGCGACTCGACCCGAACCTGGGTATCGGCACTGCGTGGTGGCGTCGCGGTAGCGGACAGGGTGGCCTGGGTCGGCGCCGGTTCGGCATCGGTCGATGGCGCAGCGGAATCGGGGATCGGCGGCAGCGTCGGCAGGATGAAGCTGGCGGCGGGCAAGGCAACAGCCGGCTTGTCCATGGACTTGTCGGAAGGCACGGTGCCGGTCGCCGAGAGGATCTTGTCGGTTGCCGGTTCCCGCGCGCTCGTCGGTGCAGACGACGAAGGTGCGGTCACGGCGGAGATGCCGGCAGGGGCCGGAGCGTGGTGCGACTCCGTCTCCTTCGATGCTGCGGCCAGCGCATCCGGCGTCGCGGCGGGACGTGGCGTGCGGCGCGCAGCGGCGGTCACGGTGTCGGCGGTAGCCGGCGCCTTGCCGGGCTCGTCGCGGTCCTCGTCGTCCAGCGCTTCGGCTTGCGTCGAATCCAGCGAACCGTCGACGGCGGTCGTGTCGTCATGACGGCGACGGCGACGGCCGCCACGGCGGCCGCGGCGGCGACGCGACGTGCCGGCATCACCCTCGGCTGCCGAGTCGGTCGGATTCTCGTTCTCGCCCGGCGCCGTCGGAACCACTTCGGCGGCACCGGCGGCGAGCAGGGCTGCGGCCTTGGCAGCCTCATCCGTTGCCTCGATGGGCGCGCGCTCGGCACGCTCGGCGCGCGGCGCCCGCTCCGGACGCGGCTGTTGCGGTGCGCGCTCGGGGCGTGACGCGGCGGCGGACTCGACGGCCGGCGCGGGCCTGGCCTGCCGCTCGGCACGCGCGTTCTGGCTCTGCGGCTGAGCGGGCGAACGCGACGCCGCTTCGTTGGTGCGTTGGCGATTGTTGCGCGCTTGCTGCTGGGCGCCGGACTTCTGGCTTTGCGGCGATGGCGAGTCGCGGCGCGGCTGGCGGGCGGATGATGCCTGCGTGCCATTCGTGCCGCGCGTGGCGTTGCGCGGACCGTTCTCCTCGCGGCGATTGCGTGCGCTGCTGGTCGGTGCCGGGGCGGGCGTGGGCGCGGCGGCTTCGGCATTGCGGAACCAGCCGAACAGGCGCGAGAGCAGGCCGCCGGTCGGAGCGGCGACGGCAGCACGCGGGGCAGGCATCGGGCGTCGCGGCGCCGGCTGCGTTGCCGCCACCGGGGCCGGCACTTCCTCGCGCACCGGGGCAGGGCTGCCCGGCACGATGCCGCTCACGGCGGGCTGCTCGCCGCTGCCCAGGGTCTGGCCCATCTTCGGCAAGTCCGTGGCGGTCACGGCGGTGAGCATTTCGTAGCTGGGCTTGCTGTGCTCGCCCATGTCCGCTTCGCGGATGCGCTGGATCTCGATGTGCGGGGTCTGGAGCTTTTCGTCGGCGACGATCATCACGTGCACCTTGTGGCGCAGTTCGATCTCGACCACGCTGGCGCGCTTTTCGTTGAGCAGGAAATTGACCACGCTCGAAGGAGCCTGCACCAGCACCTGGCCGGTGTTGTCCTTCATTGCGTGTTCCTCGATCAGGCGCAGGGTCGACAGCGACAGCGATTCCACGCCGCGGATATGGCCGTGGCCTTCGCAACGCGGGCAGGTGATCTGGGTGGCTTCGCCGAGGCTGGGGCGCAGCCGCTGGCGCGACATCTCGAGCAGGCCGAAACGCGAGATCCGGCCGACCTGCACGCGGGCGCGATCGAGCTTCAGCGCTTCCTTCAGGCGATCCTCCACCTCGCGCTGGTGGCGCGGACTGTCCATGTCGATGAAGTCGATCACGATCAGGCCGCCGGCATCGCGGATGCGCGCCTGGCGCGCCACTTCCACCGCGGCCTCGCAGTTGGTGTTGAACGCGGTCTCCTCGATGTCGCTGCCCTTGGTCGCCTTCGACGAGTTGACGTCGATGGCGGTCAGCGCCTCGGTCTGGTCGATCACGATCGAGCCGCCCGACGGCAGCCGCACCTGGCGGTCGAACGCGCTTTCGATCTGCGTCTCGATCTGGTAGCGGGTGAACAGCGGGGTGTCGTCCTGGTACAGCTTGAGCTTGCGCAATGCGTTCGGCATTACCTGCTGCATGAACTCGCGCGCGTCGTTGAACAGCGGCTCGTCGTCGATCAGGATCTCGCCGATGTCGCTGCGCAGGTAGTCACGCAGGGCACGGATGAACAGCTTGGATTCCTGGTAGATCAGGAATGGCGCCTTCTGCTTGCCGGCCGCCTCGGAGATCGACTTCCACAGGGTCAGCAGGTAGTCCAGGTCCCACTGCAGTTCTTCGGCGTCGCGGCCCAGGCCGGCGGTACGCACGATCAGGCCGACGTCATCCGGCACGGTGACGTGGTCCAGCGCCTCCTTCAGCGCCTGCCGGTCCTCGCCCTCGATCCGGCGCGACACGCCGCCGGCTTTCGGGTTGTTCGGCATCAGCACCATGTAGCGGCCGGCCAAGCTGATGAAGGTGGTCAGCGCAGCGCCCTTGTTGCCGCGCTCTTCCTTCTCCACCTGCACGACCACTTCCTGGCCTTCCTTGACCAGCTCGCGGATGCTCGACTTGTGGTGGTCGAGGCCCGGCGTGAAGTACTCGCGGGAGATTTCCTTCAGCGGCAGGAAGCCGTGGCGCTCGGCGCCGTACTCGACGAAGCAGGCCTCGAGCGAAGCCTCGACCCGGGTGATTCGGCCCTTGTAGATATTGGACTTTTTCTGCTCCCGCGAAGGGATTTCGATGTCCAGGTCGTACAGGTTCTGGCCATCGACAATGGCCACGCGCAACTCTTCACGCTGAGTCGCGTTGATCAACATGCGTTTCATGGTGGTTATCCTCGGCTTGGCCGCGCGTCGCGAGCCACGGTGGCGCCTGGAATGGCGGCCTGCCGGGAATCGCGCCGCAGCGGTTAAGCGGCAAAAAAACGGCACCGTTGCCGGTGTCGGGGATGATTCGGTCAGCTGCGCCTGCTGTCGCAATGCCGTATGGCAACGGACAAACACCAGCCCAAACCGTTACGATGAAAGGGAGCCGCGACCGGCTACCCCAAGGGCAACCGGCGCAATCCTCGCCGACGTCACGGGCGGGCACTCCACCCGATCCAGGCAACAGACGGATGGAAACCAGCGCCCGGCGAGTATCCTATCTAAGCAGGTTTTTTTCAATGCAGACGGCAACTTCCCGGGACGCACCTCACGGTGTACGTCAAGTCGAGATCGGCCCGGAGCGCGACGGGCAGCGCATCGACAACGCCCTGGTGACCCTGCTCAAGGGCGTACCCAAGAGCATGATTTACCGACTGTTGCGCACCGGACAGGTGCGCGTGAACGGGAAACGGGCCAAACCCGATACGCGTCTCGCTGACGGTGATACGCTGCGTATCCCGCCGGTGCGGGTGGCCGACAAGGTCGAGGGTCGGGGGCCGGCCGAGGGACAGGTGGCCGAGGTCGCCGAGGCGGTCATCTTCGAGGACAAGCATTTCCTGGTCATCGACAAGCCGGCCGGCGTGGCCAGCCACGGCGGCAGCGGGATCAGCCATGGGGCGATCGAGCTGCTGCGCGCGGCGCGTCCGCAGGAACACCTGGAACTGGTGCATCGGCTCGACCGCGATACCAGCGGTGTGTTGGTGTTTGCCCGTACCCGGGCGGGGCTGACCGGGCTGCAGGCGGCGATCCGGGCCGGCGAGGTCACCAAGCAGTACCTGTGTTTGATGCTGGGGCACCCGGCCAAGGCCAAGTTCGATGTCAATGCGCCGCTGCTGAAGTCGATCATGCAGGGCGGCGAGCGCATGGTGCGGGTGGCCGAGAGCGGCAAGCCGTCGCTGACTTTCTTCCGCGAAATGGAGCAGTACCCCAGCGCGCGCCTGATGCAGGCCACCCTGGGAACCGGCCGCACCCACCAGATTCGCGTGCATGCAGCGCACATCGGCCATCCGCTGGCTGGCGACCCGAAGTACGGCGATCGCGAGATGAACAAGCGCTACCGCGAGATGGGGCTGCACCGGATGTTCCTGCATGCGGCCCACCTGAGCTTCGACCTCGACGGGCGTTCCTACAGTTTCTCGGCGCCGCTGCCGGCGGACCTGAAGGATTTCCTCGACACGCTGGCCGTCAAGGGCAAGCGGCTGGTCTATACCCGCGAGAAGTCGCGTACCGACTTCTGATCACCGCGCCAGCAGGGCGTCGACCCGCGCGGCGCAGATGAAGTCGTTCATCGACAGCCCGCCCACGTCGTGGGTCGACCACAACAGCTGGCAATGGCCGTAGCCTGCTTCGATGTCCGGGTGGTGATCCTCGTGGTTGGCCATGAAGCCCACGGCATTGATGAAGCCCAGGGTGCGGTGGAAATCCTCGAACTTGAAATCCTTGACGATGGCCTTGCCGTCCTCGCGCAGTTGCCAGCCCGGCAATGCGCGCAGGAGCTTGGCGGCTTCCTCGGCAGCGAGCGCGTGCTGCTTGCCCTTGCGCGGTTGGCAGTGCTGGTTCGACAGTTCGGTGGCGTTCATCGCAAGGCTCCATGCAGGTTTGAAGTGAGAAGGGAAGGGTCGAAGCTGGCACGCGAAAAGTCAAAGCGCATGGCGACGCCAGCCATTGGACTCGAAACTGGACTAAAATGGTGCTGATTCACCGGTGAGGGCTCGCCGCCCCCGGTCCATGAACAGCGGAGCCAGGCATGATCGACATTTCCCCGCGGGCGCAGCAGCACTTCCTGCGCCTGCTTGACCAGCAAGGCATCGAGGGGCTGGGCATTCGCCTGCGGGTCACGGCGCCGGGCACGCCGGCGGCCAACTGCGAGCTGGAGTTCTGCGAGCCTGCCGATCTGGCAGGTGGCGAATGGACGATCGAGTGCGCCGGTTTCGAGTTCCATGTCGATGGCGACAGCGCCAGCTGGCTGGACCAGGCCAGCATCGACTTCGAGCCCAACGCCACCGGCGGCCAGCTCAACATCCGCGCGCCGAAGATCAAGGGGCACGTGCCCGGCGTGGATGCCGGCGTGATCGAGCGCGTGCGCTACGTGATCGAGGCGGAGATCAATCCGCGGCTGGCGTCGCATGGCGGGCGGGTGACCTTGCTGGAAGTCGATGCCGATGGCGCGGTGGTGCTGCAGTTCGGCGGCGGCTGCCATGGCTGCGGCATGGTCGATGTCACCTTGAAGCAAGGTGTGGAAAAGACCTTGCGCGAGCAGGTCCCCGAAGTCACCGCGGTGCGCGACGCCACCGATCACTCCGGCGGCGAGAAACCGTACTACAGCCGGCACGAAGGCAAGTCGGCGATGGCCTGAATCCGGGCCCGCCTATCCCGCAGTCAACAAAAAGGCCCGCATGGCGGGCCTCTTGTTGCCACGTCGGCGAGCTTCAGTTGTCACCGCCGATATGACCTTTCAGCGTGTCCAGCTTGCCGGGCAGGCTGGAGAAGTAGGCCGAGATGTCTTCGATGTCCTGGTCGGACAGCGTGGCCACCATGCCCTTCATGATCGGATTGTCGCGCTGGCCGCTCTTGTACTCGTGCAGGACCTGCTGCAGATAAAGGTTGTACTGGCCGGCCAGCCGCGGGTATTGCGGATCGACCGAGTTGCCGTCCGTGCCGTGGCAGGCGAAACAGGTGGCGGCCTTCGTCTTGCCGTTGGCGGCATTGCCGTTGGCGAGCGCTGCGGTGGAAGCGAATGCCAGCACGGCGCCGAAGGAGATCAGGGTAAGCACACGGTTCATGCGGAAGATCCTTGGCGATTACTTGGCGAGGCTGGAAAGATAGGCGGCGATGTCCTGGATGTCCGTGTCGGACAGGCTCTGCGCCTGCGCATCCATGGTCGGATGCTTGCGGTCGCCACTCTGGTAGCCATGCAGCGCGTTGACGATGTATTGCTCGTTCTGGCCGGCGATCTTCGGCACCGGGTATTGCGGATAGGCATTGGTGTAGCCGGGCACGCCATGGCAGCCGGCGCAGGTGTACACCAGCTTGCGACCGGCGGCCTTGTCGCCTTCGGCATGGGCGCTGGTTGCAGCGAAAAGAGCCGTGGCCGCAACGAGGCCAAGCATGTGCAATCGAGTCATCGAGTTCATTCCCACTGGTACGGCGACTTGGGTGATGCAACCGCGCAAGTATAGACGTTGCCCTCGCGCCTGAACAACACTCCGCCGAATCGGACCTGCCATGGAAGCGAGGTTCGCGCTTCGAAATGGCCCCCGGCAAGGCGCTTGCCGATGCGTCCCCGTCAAGACCGCGCGGCCGGACATGAACGGATCGCGCGAACGGCGCCAGCCTCGATTGCGGTTGCCGGCGACGGACCCATATACTTCGCGCGAGTCACCATTTTCCCCGGGGGTGTTCTGGCTTCGACGGGGGCAGTGAGATGGCTTGGTGCATGCCGAGGGGGCAGCTTTCCTCGTTAATCCAGCAGCAAACTCATAGTTGCCAACGACGACAACTACGCTCTCGCCGCTTAAGGCGTAAGCCCCGAACCCACTTGTGCTCATGCTCGTCGGTGTAGGGTCATTATCATGAGATCGCCGAAGACTGTCGCCTGGCGGTCGTAGGCAAGATCAATCAGGCTGGTTTCGCGGTGCGCTTTGCCCGCCGTGCTTGTCGCGAAACGAGATCGAACGGTGAGCTAAGCATGTAGATCCGGGCATTGAACGCCTTCGGACGCGGGTTCGACTCCCGCCACCTCCACCAATGCAAACCCATCAGGCGAGTGATTCGCCTGATGGGTTTTTTGTATGCGGGCACTGGTCCTTGGCCCGCCCCGCACCGGATGCCGATTGCAGCGACGGCCCCGTCTGCCCGGGAACGGGACTGAGGGGCCGTGCCGCGTGCGGCGAGTCAACCCGGGTGCTCGCGATCCGTTGAAGGCGGGCGACGTGCGCCGGCGTGGCGCGCGAGAGTTTTGGCTTCGTGGCTTCCGGGAGAGGATGATGGGTCGCAACTTTCGTTTGGCGTTCCAATCGTTCGCATGGATGAGCCTGGTGCTGTTGCCGTTGGTGGCGACGGCACAATCCGGTGCGTTGCGCGAGCGGCTGTTGCAGCGGCATGGTGCAACGGCGCAGCACGAATCGCGCGGGCCGGTGAACTTGCCGCCGGGCGCACGGTTGGTGCAGGACGTGGCCTACGGCAGCGATCCGCGCCAGCGTTTCGATGTGTATCTGCCGGCGCATGCCAGCGCAGCACCGGTGATCTTCATGGTGCACGGTGGCGGTTGGCGGCGTGGCGACAAGGCGGCGCGTGGCGTGGTCCAGAACAAGGTCGATCGCTGGTTGCCGCGCGGCTTCGTGGTCATTTCGGCGAACTACCGGTTGCTGCCGGATGCAACGCCGCTGCAGCAGGCGCAGGATGTGGCCCGCGCGCTGGCACTGGCGCAACGCAAGGCACAGAGCTGGGGAGCCGCTCCTCGCGCGTTCATCCTGATGGGGCATTCGGCCGGCGCGCATCTGGTGGCCCTGCTGAGTGCCGAACCGGCGCTGGCGCGCGAGCAGGGCGCGCAGCCCTGGCTGGGCACGGTCTCGCTGGACAGCGCCGCGCTGGATGTCGTGCAGATCATGCAGGGCCGGCACCCGCGCCTGTACGACGATGCCTTCGGTTCGCAGCCCGCCGATTGGCTGGCGGCATCGCCGTACCAGCAGATGCGTGGCCGCATGGCGCCGTTTCTGGCGGTGTGCTCCAGCGAGCGGCGGGAGTCCTGCCCGCGTGCGCACGATTTCGTGCGCAAGGCGAAGTCTTTCGGTGGAGAGGCTCGCGTGCTGGAGGAAGGCCTCTCGCATGGGCGGATCAATGCCGAACTCGGCTTGCCTTCGGATTACACCGATGCCGTCGAACGCTTCATGCGCGGCCTCAGTCCCGCCGTCGCACAACGACTTGGCTCGGCGCAGCCCGCGACGTCGAGCCGCTGAGTTGCCGGCCGGCTTTCACAACGCCGAAAGGAATGCCACCAGATCGCTTTTCTGCCCGGCGCTCATGCCGATGTTGAAGCGGCTGTCGTAGAAATCGACCACGTCCATCAACGTCGCCGCCGAACCGTTGTGGAAGTACGGCGCGCGGGCGGCCAGGCCGCGCAGGATCGGTCCCTTGAACTTGCCGATGTCGGCCCACTTGCCGGTCAGCATGGCCAGGCCCGGGTCGGTGGTGCGCACCACCTCGCCGGTGCTGTAGCGGGTCAGCGTGTACAGCGGCAGATCCGGCGTGCGCCGGCTGGCGTCGGCAATGCCGATATTTACCGGCAATGCCACCGAGTGGTTGCCTATGTTCGGCGCGTTGTGGCAACTGCTGCAGCTGCCGTGGATGACCGGCACGCCGGTGACGTCGTTGAGGCCGGCCACGCCGCTGATGTCGATCGGCATGTGGTTGAACAACTGCTCGCCGCGGGCGATCGCGGCGCGTGCGCGATCGCGCGGGTCGCGGCTCAGTGACGCGCGCGGATCGTTCCAGCTGTCGAACAGGCGCATGGCGCGCGGGTCGAACGGTTCTCCGGAGGGATCGTTGTCGAAAGTGTCGTTGATGCCGACCCAGAAGCGCTGTTGGCCCAGGATGCTGGCCCCGCCCATGCCGCCGTCGTCGTTGAGGCGCCCGGCCTGCCGGTCGATCGACTGCGCGGTGAACAGGTGCGATTCGAACTCGACGATCCGGTCGATGACGGCGGCATCCGGCACGCTGCCCGCCTGCTCGTGGCCGAGGATGGCATCGCGCGCCTGCGAGGCCAGGCTGGCGTCGATGTCGCCGATGTCGATGCCGGCATCCATCGGCGGCTTGAACGGGGCAAAGGTCTCGCGTCCGTCCCACATCACTGCGGTGTCCCAGATCAGATTGGTGGCTGGCAGCGGGCGGCGAAACAGCGACAACTCGCGCGCGCTGGCGTAGCCGTAGGGATCGTCCACGGCAGTGAGTCTGAACTCGGCGTGCGCCGGCATCGGCATGCCGATGCGCAGCACGCCGCGCTTGAGCAGCATGGCGTAGGCGATGCGCCGCGCGTAGACGCTGGAAACGTCCGCAAGCGGCGAAACGGCGCCGTCGACCAGGGCGAAGATCGGGTCGGTGCCGTTGCTCTGCCGGAAGCGTTCACGCACCTCGGCGGCGGAGATCGTCCAGCCCTCCGCCTGGCGATGGCAGGAGTCGCACGAGCGCCCGTTGCTGCCGAGGCTGGCGAAGAACGGGTTGTCGATGTCGATGCGGCCGCTGGGCGTGCTGGTCTGCAGCCAGCCGGACGGGTCGGCGGTGACGGCGTTGTCTGCTGATGCCGGCGCCGGTCGGCTGTCCTGGGCCGACGCCATGCCGGCAAACGCGAGCAGCAAGAGTGCAGCCACGGCAGCCAGCTGCCGCGCGGCCGCATGGATCGCGTGATGATGAAACATGATGGTCGACCTCCCTGGTAGCTCGTGCGCACGCGCGCCCCTTGCGCGGGTGGACACTGCGCAGAACACCGACGCGGCGGCAATTGCGACATGCGCCAGACCAGGCGCGTGAACCATGTGGACAGCGGGTTGCCGAGGAGGTGACGGGTTTCCCGTCAGTTCGGCAAGGCGACGCAGGTGGCGATGGGTTGACGCAGCATCGCCTGCGGGCCGGCGAGCCCGGGATGGGCGGCAAGCCGGTTCGCTTCGATGATCGTGCTGGCCGCCCGTGCCCTGGCCGATGCCGCGGCGCAATCGCCCGTGCGCGCCGTTGCAATGGCGAGCCACAGCTGCGCGGCAAGCTGGCGTGGATGGGCCGGTGGCAATTCGCGGGCGGCGTTGGCGATCGCGGTGGCCAGCTCGGTCCTGGCCAGCTCCGGTTCGCCGCGCAGCAGTTCGACCCGGGCGCGCAGCGTATGCACCCACAGCAGCTGCGGGTCGTGGCGCGAAGCGGCGGCAGCCACGTCGCGATCGACGCTGGCCTGGAGATCGTCGGGACACCCCGCGCCGGGAGCCTCGGTGCAGGCGAGCAGCAAGCGTGCCTCGGCGATCAGCGGAGGCATCGGCCAGGAACGCGTGCGCAGGCCGGCGATCGCCGCCGGCAGCAGTGTGCGTGCCTGTTCGGGATGGCCCTCCAGCAGGTCGATGCCGGCCAGTTCGCTGTCGATGCGGCCGACCCGCATGCGATTGGCCGGGCTGTCGCCGTAGCGTTGGCGCGCGGCGGCAAACAATTCGCGCGCACCGGCCAGATCGCCGGCTTCCTCCAGGCCGAACGCGGTGGCTTCGAGCGAATCGCCATGCAGCGCACTGGTTTCTCCGAAACCGTCCGCCGACCATGCTTGCGCCTGGCGGCAACGCGCCTGCGCAGCGGCACGATCGGCGCGCAACCCTTCCAGCACGCACGCCTTCTGCGCCGCGTACACCTGGGTGAGTTGCGGCTGGCCGCCATGGCGCGTGTACAGTGCCAGCGCTTGCGTGAAATGCCGGTGCGCCTGCGCCCAGTCGCCGGCGCGATATTCGGACGAGGCCAGGCCGGCCAGCGCCAGCGTGGACTCGTTGCTGGACGGGCCGAAATACGCGAGTTCGAACTGCAGGGTCTTGCGCCACATCGGGATCGCCTCGTCGTAGCGCGCCAGGCCTTCCAGTGCGGAGGCGACGTCGTTGTAGCCGATGCCGACGCGGGCGTCGTCCGGTCCCCAGGTGGCGATCCGCTCCGACAGCGCTTCGCGGGAGAGTTGCAGCGCGGCGTCGGCATGCCCTTCGCTGTTCTCGACCGCGGCCAGCGGGCCGAGCAGGCGGATCAGGTCCTCGCCATGGATGCCTTGCGCGCGCATGCGCCGGCGGGCCAGGCGCAGGTCGGCACCGCCGGCCGCGAAATCCTCCGTGCGCACCTCGGCGTAACCGCGTGCGGTGAGCGCGCGGATCGCCTCGATGTCAGTGGGCGCCAGCGCCCGCGCGGACAGGGCAACGGCCCGGTCTGCGAGCCTGCGCGACTGCGCGGGTTCGCCGAGGTTCTCGTACAGGCGCGAGAACATCGCCAGCAGGTCCACGCGACCGGCGTCGTCCAGTTGCGGCGAGTGGTCGAGCTTTGCCACGCCGCGCGCCAGCAGCTCGCCGAGACTGGGCTGCTTCGCGGGGGCAACGCCGTACTGGATCGGTGCGAACAGGTCCTCGACGAAGTCGCGCATCATGGTCGCGCGGATGGCTTGCCGGCGCGCAACGTGCGCCTGCCACAGCGCGGTGGAGAGCGAGACGAGCACGGCGAGCACAAGCACCGTCATGATCGCCACGCCGCCGCGATGGCGGTCGATGAACTTGCCGGCCCGATACCAGGGCGAGGGCGGATGCGCCAGCACCGGCAGGTGATCGAGGTGGCGTTCGATGTCGTCCGCGAGCGTGCCGGCCGAGGCATAGCGGCGCTCTGCGTCGGTGGCGGTGGCCATCCGCACGATGTTGTCGAGGTCGCCACGCAACTGGCGCCGCCATGCTCGCGCGGTGCGCGAGTTGCTCCTGCGCGAGACGGCGTCCGAACGCGTGGACGGCGGGCCGGTCTCGCCGGCAGTCCGTCGCCGGCCCGACAGCAGTTCGTCGAGCAGGACGCCGAGCGCATAGACATCCGTGGCTGTGGTCACTGGTTCGCGGGAGAACTGCTCCGGCGCGGCATAGGCCGGCGTGAGCGCGCGGTGCTGGGTACGGGTGGCGCCATCGGTGCGGTCGTCGAGCAGCTTGGCGATGCCGAAGTCGAGCAGCTTCACCTCGCCGTCGGTGGTGACCAGCACGTTGGAAGGCTTCAGGTCGCGATGCACGATCAGCGCGCGATGTGCTGCGGCCACTGCGCGGCACACCTTCAGGAACAGCAGCAGACGCGGGCGCAGTGGCAGGCGGCGATCGCGCGCGTAGTCGGTGATCGGCACGCCATCGACCAGTTCCAGCACGATATAGGCCAGCCCCTGTTCGGTGATGCCGCCCTCGATCAGCCGCGCGATGCCCGGATGGCGCAACCGCGCCAGCGCCTCGCGCTCGCGCCGGAACTGGTCGCGCGCAGCCGGCGTGTAAAGGCCGCGCGCCAGCAGCTTGAGGGCGACCTCCTGGCGCACCCCGGCCTCCTGGCGCGCGGCGCGGAACACGGTGGAGGAGCCGCCTTCGCCCAGCACCTCGATCAGTTCGAACGCGTTGATCCGGCTGCCCGGCGGCATCGCCGCGGCGACACCGGCCTCGCCGATCACGCGCGCCGCGTCGACGGCGTCGCCGGGCAGCCAGTCGTCGTCGGCGGTGTCGGCGCTGAGCATGCGTTCGATCTCTTCACGCTGTTGCGGGTCGAGGCAGTGCGCGGCCAGCCAGTCCATGCGCGCGGCGCCGCTCAACTGCAGCGCTGTTTCGAACAACTCGCGCAATGTCGGTGTGGAGTCCACGTGGAGCGCCCTTGCCGAATGACCTGCCTGCGTTTAACCCCGCTGCGCGCCCGATTGCGACGTGACCGGCTCAGTCCATGTGCGCCTTGAGGAAGGCGCGGGCGAAGCGCCAGTCGCGGTCGATCGTGCGCCGCGCCAGGCCGAGGGTGTCGGCGATCTGCTGCAGGCCCAGCCCGGCGAAATAGTGCAGCTCCACCACTCGGGCGGCGCGCGCATCGGTCTGTTCCAGCGCGTTCAGCGCGGCATCCAGCGTCAGCGCCTGGGCGGCCGTATCCAGCGCGAGCCGGACATCGTCCTCGTCCAGGGTGACCTTCATCCATTGACCGCCGGCGCGCAGGCGCAGCCGGTCACGGGCGCGGTTGGTCAGCAGGTGGCGCATGGCACGCGCGGCGTAACTGAAGAACTGCGCCGGGTGTTCGAAGTGCAGTGCCTCGTTCTGGCCGATGCGCAGGTACAGCTCGTGCACCAGCTCGGTGGTGTCCAGCGTGGCCCCCTGGCGTCGATTCAGTTGCCGGGCGGCCATCGCCTTGAGGCGCGCGTAGACCTCGGCGAACAGGGCGTCCGTCGAACCTTCGGCAAAGGATGATCCGGTCCCCGTCATGCTTTTGCGCGCACCGCCCCGACGCGGAGCTGGTCGGGGCCGATGGTACGCCTGTGCGGGCCGGACAGGAAAAAGGCCGGCGCCCTCGCTTGCGGACGATCCGGCCTCTTGCATGACGTGGTGGAGCGGATGGGGATCGAACCCACGACCTTCGCATTGCGAACGCGACGCTCTCCCAGCTGAGCTACCGCCCCACGTGAGCGGCGCATCTTAGCAGCGTGCGAGGCGGTTCGCCAAGTGTTGGTTGCGGCGGGAAGGCGGCCCCGGCTGCGTCGCGGCCCCCGCGTGCACGCGGGGGAAATCGCCTCGTTCTGCTAATCTTGACGGCTGCCGTCGCTGTCGCTCGCACGGCGACCCGTCCCATCGTCAGCAGAGGATTCCATGGCGCTTACCCCGGCCCGCACCATGCCCGGCGTGCTCGAGCTGTTGCCGCTCGACCAGATCGCGTTCCAGCGCATGCTCGACGTGATCCGTCGCAATTACGAGCGTTTCGGCTTTCTCGCCATCGAGACGCCGGTGATCGAATACTCCGACGTGCTGCTGACCAAGAGCGGCGGGGAGACCGAGCGGCAGGTGTACTTCGTGCAGTCCACCGGGGCGCTGGGCAAGGCCGATGAGGGCATGCCCGAACTGGCGCTGCGCTTCGACCTCACCGTGCCGCTGGCGCGTTACGTGGCCGAGCACGAGCGCGACCTCAGCTTCCCGTTCCGCCGCTACCAGATGCAGAAGGTGTACCGCGGCGAACGCGCGCAGCGCGGGCGCTTCCGCGAGTTCTACCAGTGCGACATCGACGTGATCGGCAAGGACTCATTGTCGGTGCGCTACGACGCCGAGATCCCGGCGGTGATCTACAGCGTGTTCCGCGAACTGGCGATCGGCCCGTTCACCATCCAGCTCAACAACCGCAAGCTGATGCGCGGCTACTTCGAGAGCCTGGGCATCGTCGACGGCGAGCAGCAGATGCTGGTGCTGCGCGAGGTGGACAAGCTGGACAAGCGCGGCGCCGACTACGTGCGCGACACGCTGACCGGCGAAGCGTTCGGCTTGAGCACCGAGGTTGCCACCAGCATCCTCGCCTTCGTGCAGGTGCGCTCGACCTCGCTGCAGGACGCGTTCGACAAGCTCGATGCGCTGGGCGCCGGCCCGGAAGCGATGGAGCAGGGCCGCAACGAGCTGAAGGAAGTGCTCGGTCTGATCCACGCGTTCGGCGTGCCGGAAACACATTACGCGCTGAACCTGTCGATCGCCCGCGGCCTCGACTACTACACCGGCACGGTCTACGAGACCACGCTGAACGACCACCCGCAGATCGGCTCGATCTGCTCCGGCGGCCGCTACGAGAACCTGGCCGGCCAGTACACCAAGTCGCACCTGCCCGGCGTCGGCATCTCGATCGGCCTGACCCGGCTCTACTGGCAGCTGCGCGACGCCGGCCTGATCGACACGGCGAAGAGCACCGTCGACGTGCTGGTGACCCAGATGGACGAGGCGCAGCTGCCGGCCTATCTCGCGCTGGCCGGCGAGCTGCGCGGCGCCGGCATCGCCACCGAGGTGGTGCTGGAAGGCGGCAAGCTGGGCAAGCAGTTCAAGTACGCCGACCGCGCCGGCATCCGCTTCGTGGTGGTGCTGGGCGAGGACGAGCTCGCCCGCGGCGTGGTGACGGTGAAGGACCTGCGCCGCGAGGACCAGTTCGAGGTGGCGCGCGGCGAACTGGTCAAGACGCTGCGGGTGGAGCTGGAGCAGGCTGCGGCAATGGGGTGAGGGCGCTATTGCCTTTGACGCCGTCATTCCCGTGTTGGCGGGAATGACGGCAACAACGTGGAGCATGACTGCGGTGAGTGAAACGATTCTTCTCGATGGCAGCAGCCTGACGCGCACGCAACTGGTGGCGGTGGCGCGGCAGGGCGCATCGGTGGCGCTGGATCAGGCGCAGCTCAAGCGCGTGCAGCGCGCCGCCGATTTCCTCGCCGAGAAAGTCAGCTGCGGCGAGCCGACCTACGGCGTCACCACCGGCTTCGGCAGCAACGCCGACAAGCTGCTGGGCGCGCATCGCGTGCGCGACGAGCTGCCGGGGCATCAGCCCGCCGAAGGCACGCTGATGGAGGAGTTGCAGCACAACCTGATCATCACGCATGCCGTCTGCGTCGGCAAACCGTTTGCGGCGGAGGTGGTGCGCGCGATGCTGGTGATCCGCATCAACACCTTGATGCGCGGCCACTCGGGCATCCGCGTGAGCACGCTGGAAGCGCTCGCCGCGATGCTCAATGCCGGCGTGGTGCCGGTGGTGCCGGAGAAGGGCTCGGTCGGCGCCAGCGGCGACCTGGCACCGCTGTCGCATCTGGCGATCGTGCTGCTCGGCGGCGGCGAGGCATTCTACGAAGGCGAGCGCATGCCGGGCGCGCAGGCGCTGGAGCGTGCCGGCCTCAAGCCGATCCGGTTGTCGTTCAAGGAAGGGCTGGCGCTCAACAACGGCACCGCGCAGATGCTCGCCACCGGCGCGCTGGCGCTGGACGTGCTGGGCGATCTGCTGGACGTCGCCGATCTCGCCGCGGCGATGACACTGGACGCCTTTGCCGGCCGCAGTGGCGCCTTGCGACCGGAGGTGCATGCGCTGCGTCCTCATCCCGGGCAAGTCGAGACTGCGGCGCACGTGCGCGAATTGCTGGACGGTTCCACCTTGCTGGACATTCCGTATCACCTGGTGCCGCGCTTCAAGCCGTGGAGCGCCGATGCCTGGAGCGAGCCGGACGACCAGGCGCTGAGTTTCGACATCGGCTGGGACTGGGTGCCTGCCAACCAGCGCCACGGCCGCGAGGCGTTCTACCAGCGCTTCCTGCCGTTCAAGGGCGGCAAGAAGCACCAGCCGCAGGATGCCTACAGCCTGCGCTGCATGCCGCAAGTGCACGGTGCGGTACGCGATGCCTGGGCACAGGCTTGCCGCGTGTTCGACATCGAGCTCAACTCGGTCACCGACAACCCGCTGATCTTCCCGGACAACGCGGACGCGCAGTTCATCGAGGAGCAGGTGATCTCTGCCGGCCACTTCCACGGCATGCCGCTGGCGCTGGCGATGAGTTACGTGAAGGCGGCGATCCCGGTGCTGGCGTCGATTTCCGAGCGCCGCCTCAACAAGCTGGTCGACCCGGCCAACAACGACGGCCTGCCGGCCTTCCTCACCGGAAACGAGGACGGCACCGACTCCGGCTTCATGATCGTGCAGTACACCGCCGCGGCCCTGGTCAACGACCTCGCCACGCGCGCGCATCCGGCCAGCGTGTATTCGGTGCCGACCAGCGCGAACGCCGAGGATCACGTTTCGATGGGGGCGAACGAAGCCCGCCACGTGCTGGACATGGTGGAGGATCTGAGCCACGCGCTGGCGCTGGAGCTGTACACCGCGGCGCAGGCGCTCGACTACCGCCAGGAAATGCTCAACGCCGCGCGCCGGCTGGCCCGCCGCGGCGGCTGGCAGGCATTGGCGGCCAAGGTGGCCAATGCGCCGCGCGAGGGCCAGCCGCACTACGAGCAGTTCGTCGCCGAGGTGCAGCAGCTCGCCGATGCCCTGACCGGCGCCGGCGATTTCCACGCGGGCGCACGGGTGCGTCAGGCACACGCGATCCTGCGTCAGCGCATTGCCTTCATGCATCGCGATCGCGCGCTGGACGGCGACGTGGCCGCGGCCTGCGCGCTGGTGCAGCAGGGCGCCTTCCGCGCCACGGTTTGAAACACACTTCCACGGAGCCGAGCATGAGCCTGATCCAGACCCCCGTTTCCCACGGCGAACTGATCGACAAGATCACCATCCTCGAAATCAAGTCGCGACGGATGACCGACGAGGCCAAGCTGGCCAACGTGCGCAACGAGCTGGACTTGCTCAACGCGATCTGGGCCAACGACGCGGCGTCGCGGATCGACATCGGCGAGGAGCGCGCCAGTCTGCTCGCGGTGAACGAGCTGCTGTGGGATATCGAGGACAAGATCCGGTTGAAGGAACGCGCGCAGGAGTTCGACCGGGACTTCATCGAGCTGGCCCGCTCGGTGTATTTCCGCAACGACGAGCGCGCCGCGTTCAAACGCGCGATCAACCTCAAGCTCGGTTCGCAGCTGGTCGAGGAAAAGTCGTATCAGGATTACCGCGCCGGCTGACCGACCGCCGGCCGGCCGCTTCACGAAAAACGGCGCCCGCGGGCGCCGTTTTTCGTGCAAATGGGAGACGGGTCAGTGGGGCAGGAATTCGTCCAGCGCCTTGACCAGTTCCTCTTCCTTGATGGGCTTGGTCACGTAGGCCTTGGCGCCCTGGCGCATGCCCCACACCTTGTCGGTTTCCTGGTCCTTGGTGGTGACCAGGATGATCGGGATGTGCGCGGTGTCGGCGTTCTTGCTGATCGTGCGGGTGGCCTGGAAGCCGTTGAGGTTGGGCATGACCACGTCCATCAGGATCAGGTCGGGCAGCTCCGCCTTGGCCACCTCGACGCCGGCGGCGCCGTCTTCGGCCGACAGCGTCTCATGCCCGAGTTTCTCGACGATCCGCTTGATGCCCAGCAACTGGGAGGGGGAGTCGTCGACGATCAGGATGCGTGCCATGGGTTGGGGGTTCCCTGCGGGTTTCGATGATTCTAAGGCGTGACGATGGTACTTCCAAGCACGTCGCTGTCAAACCGGATGGTCGATGTGCACGAGCGTGCGCCCGAAGGAATCACCGGCAAGCATGCGCTCGAACACCTGCGGCAACTCTTCCAGTGCGATGTCGCGCGTGCCGATGCGCTCCAGGTGCCGCGGCTTCCACTCACTGGCCAGGCGCCGCCAGATGTCGTCGCGAATGTCCCGCGCGGTGCCGGCCGAAGCCACGCCCAACAGGCTCAGGCCGCGGATGATGAAGGGCATCACCGTGCTGTCGAACGCGATGCCGCCGGCGTTGCCGCAGATTGCCACGTTGCCGTAGGGCGCGATGAGCGGCAGCAGGCCGGCGAGCATGCGGCCGCCGACGTTGTCCAGCGCGCCGCCGAAGCGGGCCGAGTCCATCGGCTTGCCGCTGAAGGCGAGCTGGTGGCGATCGATGCAGTCCGTGGCGCCGAGGCTGCGCAGGAAGTCGAAGTGGTCCGGCTTGCCGCTGATCGCATGCACTTCGTAACCGGCGCGGCTGAAGATGTCGATTGCCAGCATGCCGACGCCACCGCTGGCGCCGGTTACCGCGATCGGGCCGAGCGCCGGTGTTTGCCGGTTGTCCTGCATGCGCAGCAGGGCCAGTGCGGCGGTGAAGCCGGCGGTGCCGAGGATCATGCTCTCGCGCAGGCTCAAGGACGCCGGCAGCGGGATCGTCCAGCGCGCGTCGAGACGTGCGTATTCGCCATAGCCGCCGTCGCGCGTCTCGGACAGGCCGCTGCCGGTGCACAGCACCGCGTCGCCTTCCCTGAACGCCGGATCGGTCGAGGCGACCACATGGCCGGCCACGTCGATGCCGCCGTTGAGCGGATAGGTGCGCAGGATGCGGCCCTTGCCGGTGCCGGCCAGCGCGTCCTTGTAGTTGACCGAGGAATACGCGACCTTGACCAGCACCTCGCCGGGCGACAGCGCACCGGTGTCCATGGTCTCGATGCCGGCGCGGTAGCCGGCGTCGTCGTTGTGGATGCGGAACGCGCGGAAACGGGTCATTTCGACCTCCTGCGGAATCAGGCGTCGACGCTGCGGGAGGAAATCCACTTGGGCGTGTAGCTGCCTTCGTAGTCCCGCATCCAGTCGAACAATGCGGCGATGTCGTCGCCGAACCAGATGCTGTCGCGCTGCGCCGCCTTCACGAAGGATTCGTCGACCATGTGCTCCATCAGCGTGCGCAGGTCGCGGTAGTAGCCGCGCACGTCGAGGAAGGCGCAGGGGTAGCGGTGCAGGCCGAGCTGGGCCCAGGTCAGCATCTCGAACATCTCGTCCATCGTGCCGAAGCCGCCGGGCAGGGCGACGAAGGCGTCGGACAGCTCGTACATGCGCGTCTTGCGCTGGTGCATGGTCTCGACCACCACCAGCTCGCTCAGGCCCGGGTGCGCCACTTCCAGTTCCACGAGCTGGCGCGGGATCACGCCGATCACCTTGCCGCCGCCGGCGAGCACGGCGTCGGCCACCACGCCCATCAGGCCGACCTTGCCGCCGCCATAGACCAGCGCGATGCCGCGTCGTGCCATCTCGCTGCCGAAGGCGCGCGCCTGTTCGGCGTACTCGGGGTGCCTGCCGCTGTTGGAGCCGCAGTAGACGCAGATGGCGGTGGGTTGGGGCATGGGCTTACCTGGGTGGAGAGTGGAGAGGAGTGAGAAAAGAGTGTGCGCTTGCATGCTCTCTCTCGTTTCTCACTTCTCTCCACTCATTTCTGAAAAAGAGCGACCCGCCCATGTCGCCACGAGCGGGCCGCGTTGGCTCTGCGCGGGCTTCAGTTGCCCTTGTGGATGGCGCGTTTGTCGACCGACAAGGCGGCTTCGTGCACGGCTTCGGACAGGGTCGGATGGGCGTGGACGATGCGGGCGAGGTCCTCGGAGGACCCCTTGAACTCCATCGCCACCACGCACTCGGCGATCAGCTCGGAGACACCCGGACCCACCATGTGCACGCCCAGGATGCGGTCGGTTTCGGCGTGCGCAATCATCTTCACCTGGCCGACCGCCTCGTTCATCGCGACGGCACGGCCGATCGCGGCGAACGGGAAAGTGCCGACCTTGTACGGCACGCCCTCGTCCTTGAGCTGCTTCTCGGTCTTGCCGGCCCAGGCGATCTCCGGCTCGGTGTAGATCACCCACGGGATCGTGTCGTAGCTGACGTGGCCGGCCTTGCCGGCGATCCACTCGGCGACCGCCATGCCTTCCTCGAAACCCTTGTGCGCGAGCATCGGGCCGCGCACCGCGTCGCCGACCGCCCACACGCCGTCCACGCCGGTGTGGCAATGCTCGTCGACCACGATGCGGCCGCGCTCGTCCAGCTTCACGCCGGTGTCGTCGGCCAGCAGGCCGGCGGTATAGGCGCGGCGGCCCACGGCGACCAGCAGCTTGTCGACGACGAGCTTCTGCTCGCCGTCCTTGTCGGTGTAGACCAGGTGCACGCCGTCCTTCTTCACCTCAGCCTTGTTGAGCTTGGCGTTGAGCTTGATGTCCAGGCCCTGTTTGGCGAATTCCCTGGCGGCGACCTTGGCGACGTCCGCGTCGGCGACGGCGAGGAATTCCGGCAGCGCCTCGATCACGGTGACTTCCGCGCCCAGGCGGCGCCACACGCTGCCCAGCTCCAGTCCGATCACGCCGGCGCCGATCACGCCCAGGCGCTTCGGCACGGCATCGAGTTCCAGCGCGCCGGCGTTGTCGATGATGTTCTTGCCGTCGAACTTCGCGAACGGCAACTCGATCGGCACCGAACCGGAAGCCAGGATCACGTTGGTGGCAGCGATGGTCTGCCTGGCGCCGTCGTTGCCGGTGACCTCGACCTGGTTGCCCTTCAGCAGCTTGCCGGTGCCGAAGAAGCTGGTGATCTTGTTGGCCTTGAACAGTTGCGCCACGCCGCCGGTGAACTGCTTGACGATCTTTTCCTTGCGGCCGATGAAGGTCTTGAGGTCGACCTTGGCATTCTCGACGGTGATTCCGTGCACGGGAAGATTGTGCGCGAGGTTGTAGAACTGCTTGGAGGAGTCGAGCAGCGCCTTCGACGGGATACAGCCCACGTTGAGGCAGGTGCCGCCGAGTGCCTGCTTGCCATCCTTGCCGACAAAGGCATCGACCACGGCGGTCTTCAGGCCCAGCTGCGCGGCGCGGATCGCGGCGTGGTAACCGGCCGGGCCCGCACCGATGACGATGACATCGAATTTGTCGCTCATGATTTTCCTCTTTGCTCTTTCCTTCTCCCGCCGGGAGAAGGTGGCGCGAAGCGCCGGATGAGGGTGCGGGCGGAGCGAGGCGTTGCGGTATCACCGAACCCTCGCCCCAACCCCTCTCCCGGCGGGAGAGGGGCTCAAGCGATCACAGACCCAACAGCATCCGCTGCGGATTCTCCAGCTGGTTCTTGATGTCGACCAGGAACAGCACCGCGTCCTTGCCGTCGATGATGCGGTGGTCGTAGCTGAGCGCGATGTACATCATCGGCGCGGCGATGATCTGGCCGTTCTCGACGATCGGGCGCTCCTTGATCGTATGCATGCCGAGGATCGCGCTCTGCGGCGGGTTCACGATCGGCGTCGACAGCAGCGAGCCGAAGGTGCCGCCGTTGGTGATGGTAAAGGTGCCGCCCTGCAGGTCGTCCAGCGACAGCTTGTTCGCGCGCGCCTTGACGGCGTAGTCGGCGATGCCCTTCTCGACGTCGGCGAAGCTCATGTCCTGCACGTCGCGCAGCACCGGCGTGACCAGGCCCTTGTCGGTGGACACGGCGATCGAGATGTCCTGGTAGCCGTGGTAGATCACGTCGTTGCCGTCGACCGACGCGTTGACGAACGGATAGCGCTTCAGCGCCTCGGCTGCCGCCTTGACGAAGAAGCTCATGAAGCCGAGCTTGATGCCGTGTTCCTTCTGGAACGCGTCGCCGAGGGCTTTGCGCATCTTCACCACTTCGGCCAGGTTCACCTCGTTGAACGAGGTCAGCATGGCGATCGAGTTCTTCGACTGCATCAGGCGCTCGGCGATGCGCGCGCGCATGCGGGTCATCGGCACGCGCTCTTCCGGGCGGACGCCCGGGGTCGGTTTCGCGGCCGGCGCGGCGGCGGGAGCTGCGGCAGGGCGCGAACCGGCGTTGACCACGTCTTCCTTGATGATGCGACCGTCGCGGCCGGTGCCGGCGATGGCGGAGGTGTCGACCTTGCTCTCGGTGGCCACGCGCTGCGCGGCGGGCGAAAGCTCGGCGGCGGCCTTCGACGCGGCGGGGGCGGGCGCCGCGGCCGCGGGCGCCGGAGCGGCGGCGGCCGGAGCCGGCGCAGCCGCCGTGGCGCCTTCCTCGATGATCGCGATGACCTGCTCGCTGTTCACCGTGTCGCCGACCTCGTGCCTGATCTCCTTCAACACGCCGTCAACCGGCGCGGGCACTTCCAGCACCACCTTGTCGGTTTCCAGATCCACCAGGTTCTCGTCGCGCTTCACCGCGTCACCGGCCTTCTTGTGCCAGCTGGCGATGGTGGCGTCGGAGACGGACTCGGGCAGCACGGGGACTTTCAGTTCGATGGACATAAGAGGCTCTTGGGTTTGTGCGACTGTCGATGGACACAAGAAGCAGGGGCGGCCAATCGCGACCGCCCCGTTCGAAACGGATTACTCGGCGGCGTGGTCGGTACCGACCGGCTCGACCAGGGCCTGTTCGACCAGCGCCGCCTGTTCGGCGACGTGCGTGTTGTGGTGGCCGGCGGCCGGCGCCGGCGAGCGCGCGCGACCGGCGTACGACAGGCTGTGCTTGCTGCCCGTGCAGGCTTGCAGGTGATGGCGGATCTGGAACCAGGCGCCCTGGTTCATGGGCTCCTCCTGGCACCAGATCACTTCCTTCGCCGACGGATACTTGTCCAGCTCGGCGCTGACCTCCACGCGGGGGAACGGGTACAACTGCTCGACGCGCACGATCGCCACGTCGGTCAGGGCGCGCTTCTCGGCTTCCTCCAGCAGGTCGTAGTAGACCTTGCCCGAGCACAGCACCACGCGCTTGACCTTCTTCGCGGTCAGCTTTCGATGCTCGCCGATCACCAGCTGGAAGCTGCCGTTGGCCAGCTCGTCCAGGCTCGACACCGCCAGCTTGTGGCGCAGCAGCGATTTGGGCGTCATCACGATCAGCGGCTTGCGCGCGGCGCGCAGCATCTGCCGGCGGATCATGTGGAAATCCTGCGCGGGCGTGGTCGGCACGCAGACCTGCATGTTGTCCATCGCGCACAGCTGCAGGAAACGCTCCAGCCGGGCGGAGGAGTGCTCCGGCCCCTGGCCTTCGTAGCCGTGCGGCAGCAGCAGCACCAGGCCGCACAACCGGTTCCACTTCGATTCGCCCGAGCTGATGAACTGGTCGATCACCACCTGCGCGCCGTTGGCGAAGTCGCCGAACTGGGCTTCCCAGATGTTGAGGGTGTCCGGGTCGGTGGTGGAGTGGCCGTACTCGAACGCCATCACCGCCTCTTCGCTGAGCAGCGAGTCGATCACCTCGACATCGGCGGTGGCGCGCACTGCGGCCAGCGGCATGTAGGTGTGGCCGTCCTTCTGGTCGTGCAGCACCGCATGGCGGTGGAAGAACGTGCCGCGGCCGGAATCCTGGCCGACCAGACGCATGTCGAAACCGCCGTCGACCAGGGTCGCGTAGGCCAGGTTCTCGGCGAAGCCCCAGTCGGCGGGCTGTTCGCCGGCGGCCATCTTGCGGCGGTCTTCGTAGATCTTGGCCACGCGGCCCTGCAGGGTGAGGTCGGCGGGCAGGGTGAGGATATTGCCGGCCAGTTCCTGCAGCTTGCGCATGGGCACCGTGGTGTCGGTGGGCAGCGACAGCTTGCCGCCGATGAAGCGCGCCCAGTCGACGTGGCCGTCGCGGACGGGGCTGGGGTCCAGGTCGGTCATCGGTGCGCCGGCTTCCAGGCGCTCGCGGTAGGCGTCGAACTGCTTCGCCGCCTCGCCCTCGGCCAGTACGCCGGCCTTCACCAGTTGCTGCTGGTAAAGGTCGCGCGCGGTCGGACGCTTGCGGATGATCTGGTACATCACCGGTTGCGTGGCGGCCGGCTCGTCGGCCTCGTTGTGGCCGTGGCGGCGGTAGCAGACCAGGTCGATCACCGCGTCGCGGCGGAACCGCTTGCGGAAGTCGTAGGCCAGCCGGGTCACCAGGATCACCGCTTCCGGGTCGTCGCCGTTCACGTGCAGCACCGGCGCGTTGACCATCTTGGCCAGGTCGGTGCAGTACATGGTGGAACGCGCGTCCTCCGGATTGGAGGTGGTGAAGCCGACCTGGTTGTTGACCACGATGTGCAGGCTGCCGCCGATCTTGAAGCCGCGTGCCTGCGACATGTTGAACAGTTCCATGTTCACGCCCTGGCCGGCGAACGCGGCGTCGCCGTGGATCAGCACGGCCATCGACTGCGTGTGCGCGGTATCGCGGCGGCGGGTCTGGCGCGCGTGCACCGAGCCGGTCACCACCGGGTTGACGATTTCCAGATGCGAGGGGTTGAACGCCAGCGCCACGTGCACGCCGCCCTTGGGCGTCTTGACGTCGGCGGAGAAGCCCATGTGGTACTTCACGTCGCCGGAGTGGGCCGGGTCGTCGGGATGGTCGAAACGGCCCTCGAACTCGTCGAACAGGGTCTTCGGCGGCTTGCCCAGGATGTTGACCAGCACGTTGAGGCGGCCGCGGTGGGCCATGCCGATCACCAGCTCCTTGATGCCGTTGTCGCCGGCCGCGCGCACCACGTCGTCGAGCATCGGGATCAGGCTGTCGCCGCCTTCCAGCGAGAAGCGCTTCTGGCCGACGTACTTGGTGTGCAGGTAGCGCTCCAAGCCCTCGGCGGCGGTGAGGCCGTCGAGCACGCGCTGCTTGCCGGCCTTGTCCAGGCCGCTCTGGCCGGCGGATTGTTCGAGCCGGCTGTAGATCCAGTTGCGCTGCTCGTGGTTGCTGATGTGCATGAACTCCGCGCCGATCGAGCTGGCGTAGGTCTTCTTCAACCGATCGAGCAGGTCACGCAGTTTCAGCCGCTGGCCGCCGCCAGCGTAGTTGCCGGTGTCGAATTCGGTATCCAGGTCGGCGTCGGACAAGCCGTGGAAGGCCAGGCCGAGATCGGGGGCCGGCATCTTGTCGGCCAGGCCCAGCGGGTCGAGGTCGGCGGCAAGGTGGCCGCGCGAGCGGTAGGCGGTGAGCAGGCGCAGCACGCCGGCCTGCTTGCGCGCGTACTCGTCGCTCATCGGTACGGCGGCGGCGCCGTTGCGGCTCTGTTTCTGCGCCGCCTCGATCCGCGCAATGGCGGCGCCATGCGGGACATCGCCCGATTCGCGACCCTTGAACGTCTCGAAATAACCTGCCCATTCGGCGGGGACGGCCGTGGGGTCGGCCAGCCATGCGTCGTACAGCGATTCCACGTAATCGGCGTTGCCGCCAGCGAGTTGGGAGGATTCGTAGAACTCGCGGATCAGGTTTGTACTCACGTCACCACCGGCAGAAAAAGAGGCTTGCAGCCATCCATGTGAGCTGAACGTCGCGGCTTGCGACCGGTTTTCAAGTCCGACCGGTGGCTCGTGCGGATGACTGGTATCAATCTGCATGATTATACCCTTCGCCCGCCACGGCACGGCAACCCGTGAAATGGTCGCAGACGGCCTGCGGCGCGGCTCCGCGGCCACGATGCACGGCCGCAAACGCGCAAGGGGTGTGGCCTGGTCGCGTTGTGCATCGTCGCGGACGCGGATGGCCACGAGCCAGCTGCGGTTCAGTCCGCGCGGCCGTCTCGCTCAGATATCCAGCCGCTGCAGCGCCGTGGCGCGCTCGGAGCGCTCCCACACCTCGTCGAATTGCTGTTGCAGCGGCGCGGCGCCGGCGCGGTCGTCGCGCGCCGCGCGTCCAGGTGGACGCTCCGCCGCGGGCAGGAACAGGTAACCGCCGACGTCGTTGAGCAGGCAGGCCGAAGGCCAGGCCAGGTCGACGTCGTCCACCGGCACGCGGATCTGGAACGCGCTGGACAGGCGCTGGGCCAGGCCGATCAGTGGATGGTCGGCCTGCAGCGCGGCCTGCGGCTCGTGCAGCAGCACGCGGATCAGCGCACTGCGGCCGGAGGTGGCGATGCGTCGCAACTCGGCCAGTTGTTCCGCATCGGCGAAGGTGTCGGCAGTGAGCGCGGGCAGGCGCACGGCCAGCTGATGACGCGCATCACGCAGCAGTTGCAGCCGCGCCTGCACGCATTCCGCCGCCGTGCCGGTCGCCAGCCGTCCGGGATCGCGACCAGGCGGATGCTCGACCGTCGCGTCCCGCTCGAACACCAGCCGCATGGCGCGGTGTGCCAGCCCCGCGTCCTCGAATTCGTCCCCATATGCCACGAAACCGGCGCGGGTGTAGAAGCCGATCGCGCTGACCTGGGCGTCCAGTGCCACCTCGGGCCAGCCCTGCGCGCGCGCCAGGCCCAGCAGCTCGCGCAGCAGCGCCGCGCCCACGCCCTGGCCGCGCCAGTCCGGCAATACCGCCATGCGGCCGATCTTGTGTTGCGGCGTGAGCCGACCGCAGCCGATCGGGTGGCCGGCATCGTCGCGGGCCAGCACGTGCCAGCAGTCGACGTCCAGCCCGTCGCGCTCGCGCTGCTCGCTCACGCCCTGTTCGTGGATGAACACCGTGGCGCGCAGGTCGAGCAGGGCGGCGCGTTGGTCCTCGCGTGACCAGTCGGCGATCTCGACGTGGAAGTGCTGCAGCTTCATCGGCGGCGGCGCGCCGGGCGCAGCAGCAGGTGGCCGTCGTTGACCAGGGCGAGCAGGAGTTCGCGGTCGGCGGCGACAGGCGTGCGGTCGAAGGCCAGTTCGCGTTCGGCACACAGCCGTTGCGCCAGTTCCACCGAGGCGCCATAGGCCTGGCCACACACGTACAGCACGCCACCGGTCTTGCCGCCCGCCCAGGCCATGCGCGCCCAGGGGTGGCGCAGCAGCCGGGCACCGGCGGCGAGGCGCGCGCCGAACCGCTCCTCGCTCAGTGGATGCTCCGGCGCCACCGGCACCTGAGCGTTGCGGTAGCGGGTGATGAAGCGGCCGAACCAGTCACGCAGCAGGTCCTCGCGCAGGGCGGCGGCAAATGGCAGGGCCGCCTTGAGCCGCTCCAGCGCGGCGCGGTCGATCTCGCCGGCATGCCGGGCCGGGGCCAGGTCGGGATCGGCGTAACGCAACTCGTCAGGCAGCTGCTCGGCGATGTAGTCGGCCAGGTCGCCGGTCAGTTCGGCCTGCGAGGGTGCGCGCATGCCGACGGAGAACGTCATGCACGGGCCGCCGAAGGCGACGCCGTCGTGCGGCACGCCCGGCGGCAGGTAGAGCATGTCACCCGGGTCGAGCAGCCATTCGTGGGTCGGCTCGAACTGCACCAGTTGCTTGAGCTCGATGTCGGGCCGGAACGCCTTCGGTGCCAGCGGATCGTCGCTGATCGCCCAGTGGCGCTGGCCCAGGCCCTGCAGCAGGAACACGTCATACTGATCGATGTGCGCGCCGACGCCGCCGCCGGGTTCGGCGTAGGACACCATCACGTCGTCCATGCGCCAGCTCGGCAGGAACCGGAAGTGTTGCAGCAGGCCGGCCACGTCGGCGTCCCACTTGTCCACGTCCTGCACCAGCAAGGTCCAGTTGCGTGGTGGCGTGGCGGCGAAATCGGCCTCCTCCAGCGGGCTCGACTTGACCCGCCAGCGGTCGCGCACCTCGTCGTGCACGATCAGCCGCGCCAGCGCGGTGGGCTCGCAGGCCAGGCCGGCGAGATCGTCCGGTTGCAGCGGCGGGCGGAAGCCGGGGAAGGCGTTGCGGATCAGCAGCGGGCGCTTCTGCCAGTAGTCGCGCAGGAAACGGGCCGGGCTCATGCCCAGCGGGCGCGTGGCGCTGCCGCGCACTTCGATCGGAAAAGTCGGGGTGGCGTTCATCCGGCCATTGTAGTGGCCGGCTCAGGTGAACAGGCGCACGGTGTTGTTGAGGCCCAGCGCCAGCACTGCCAACCCGGCCAGCGCGGTGGCGACGCGCGCCGGCACGCGTCGCACGAACACGGCGCCGAACGGCGCGGCCAGGGCGCCGCCGATGATCAGCCCGACCACCGCGGCCGCATGGCTGACGCCGATGGTGAGCAGGAAACTGAAGCTGGCGGCCACGCTGACCACGCACTTGGCCAGGTGCACGCTGCCGATCACCGCTCGCGGCTGCAGGCCGCGCGCCAGCAGCGTGGTGACGGTGATCGCGCTCCAGCCGCCGCCGCCGATGGCGTCGACCAGGCCGGCAATGCCGCCGGTGATGCCGGTGCCGCGCGGGACGTCCATGCGTGCGCCGGCCGCTCGTCGGCAGCGCAGCAGCAGGAAGCCGCCCATGCCCAGCAGGTAGGGCGCCAGCAAGGCGCGCAGCCAGGAAGGCGGTACGTGCACGGCGATCCACACGCCGATCAGCGCCCCCAACACGCCGGGGATCACCAGTGCCAGGAACAGCGCGCGGCGCACGTTGCCGGCCAGCAGGTGGCTGAGGCCGGAAGCACCGCAGGTGAAGGCCTCCGCGTAATGCACGCTGGCGCTGGCGGCCACCGGCGGCACGCCCAGCGCCAGCAGCAGGCCGGACGCGGTGACCCCGAAGGCCATGCCCAGCGCGCCGTCGACCAGCTGGGCGAGGGCGCCCACGACCATGAATGCAAGCAGTTCGCTCAAGCGCGTCGGCAACCACATCGGGTGGATGCACAGTATACGGCGCGCCCGGCCGCGCGCAGGAAATGAGCAGCGGACATAACGACATGCCGACAGATGCTTTCCCCGAGTTCGAACCGAAACCTACCATTGTCATATGGACGTAAAGACGTCCAGAAGGAATGACCGTGAACGCTGCGCTGAAATCGCTGCCGCCTGCACCTACGCTCGATCCGGAGCGGCTGGCGCTGCTGGCCCGCTTGACCCACGGCCTGGCACCGGCCGACCTGTACTGGATCGCGGCGTACAGCGCCGCGGCCGCCGCTGGCGGCGTGGTTGCGGCCAGCTTGCCGGGCATGGGCGAGCAACCGGCGGACGCGGGCCGGCGGTTGACCATCGTCTATGGCAGCCAGACCGGCAACTCCCGCCGTGTGGCCGAGCAACTGGCGAACCGCGCCGAGGCCGCCGGCCTGCCGGTGCGCTTGCTGCGCGCCGGCGCCTACCCGCTGCGCGAGCTGGCGCAGGAGCGCTTCCTGAGCGTGGTGATCAGCAGCCAGGGTGACGGCGATCCGCCGGACGATGCGGTGGGTTTCGTCGAGTTCATCGCCGGCAAGCGCGCACCGAAGTTGCCGCAACTGAAGTTCGCCGTGCTGGGCCTGGGCGATTCGAGTTACCCGAAGTACTGCGCGGTCAGCCAGGCGCTGGATGCGCGGCTGGCCGAGCTGGGTGGACAGCGCTTTGCCGAGCTGGGCGAGGCCGACGTGGATTTCGAGGCGGCGGCGGCAGGCTGGTCCGAACGCGCCCTCGCCGCAGCCCGCGAGACGCTCGACGTGCCCGCGACGGCTCCGCGTCAGGGCGCGGCACTGCACGCGGTGCGCACGGTGGCGACATACTCGCGCGAGCAACCGTTCGCCGCCGCCGTGCTGGAGAACCAGCGCATCGTCTCGCGCGACAGTGGGCGCGACGTGCGGCATGTCGAACTGTCGCTGGAAGGTTCGGGCCTGCGTTACGAAGCCGGTGATGCGGTCGGCGTGTGGCCGCGCAACCCGCCGGCGCTGGTCGAGCAGTGGCTGACGACGTTGCGGCTGGATGGCGCTGCGGAAGTCGAACATGGCGGCAAGCACCTGCCGCTGGCGCGCTGGCTGGCCGAGGAGCGCGAAATCACCCGACTGACCCGTCCGTTGGTCGCGGCGCAGGCCGCAGCCACGAGGCATGCAGGTCTGCAGCGCCTGCTGGCTCCGGAGCAGCGCGCCGAGTTCGCCGCCTTGCTGGAAAGCCACCAGCCGATCGATCTCCTGCGCGAGTTTCCCGCCGCGTGGGACGCCGCCGAACTGGTCGCCGCACTGCGCCCGCTGACGCCACGGCTGTATTCGATTGCGTCCAGCCCGAAAGCCGTGGGGCCGGACGAGGTGCACCTGACCGTGGCGGTGGTGGAATACGCTGCGCATGGCAGCACGCATTACGGCGCGGCATCGAGCTTCCTTGCCGGCGCGGGCGATGACGCGGCAGTGCCGGTATTCATCGAACCGAACGAACGCTTCCGCCTGCCGGCCGACGGCAGCCGCGACGTGATCATGATCGGCCCCGGTACCGGCGTCGCCCCGTTCCGCGCCTTCGTGCAGGAGCGCGAGGCGACTGCCGCCAGCGGCCGCAACTGGCTGTTCTTCGGCAACCGCCACTTCGCCCGCGACTTCCTCTACCAGCTCGAGTGGCAGGACGCCTTGCGCCGCGGCAGCCTGAGCCGCCTCGACCTGGCCTTCTCGCGCGACGGCGTGGCTCGTTCAGAGAGTCCGCCCAGGGATGTGCGGGGTGTTGCGAGGGACTCGCACAAGGTCTACGTGCAGCAGCGCCTGCGCGAGAACGGTCGTGAACTGTACGCATGGCTGCGCGAAGGCGCGCATCTGTATGTCTGCGGCGATTCCGCGCACATGGCCCGGGACGTGCACGAAGCCCTGCTGGAGATCGTCGCCACCCACGGCGGGTTGTCCGCCGAGGGCGCGCGGGCCTGGTTGGCCGATCTTCTGCAGCAGGGGCGTTACGCCCGCGATGTCTATTGAGTGAACCGCGTCGTCATTCCCGCCTTCGCGGGAATGACGAACAAATAAGCATGCAACCCGAACGCGAACTGGCTTGAATCCCGATGCCTTCCCACCTGGAAAAGATCAAGATCGAAAGCCGCCTCCTGCGCGGCACCATCGCCGAGGGGCTGGCCGATGCCGTCACCGGCGCGATCGCCGAGAGCGACACCAAGCTGCTGAAGTTCCACGGCAGCTACATGCAGGACGATCGCGACATCCGCGACGAGCGCCGCCGCCAGAAGCTGGAACCGGCGTATGCCTTCATGGTGCGCGCGCGCCTGCCTGGCGGCGTGATGACCCCGGCGCAGTGGCTCGCCTTCGACCGGATCGCCGGCGACTACGCCTCCAGCGGACTGCGCATCACCACGCGGCAGACTTTCCAGTGGCACGGCATCATCAAGCGCGACCTGAAGCCCGCCATCGCGGCGATCAACGCGGCCATGGCCAGCACCATCGCCGCCTGCGGCGACGTCAACCGCAACGTGGTGTGCAACACCAACCCGGTCGAATCGCCGGCGCACGAAGCGGCATACGCGTGGGCGGTGCGCCTGTCCGAGCACCTCAAGCCGAAGACGCGCGCCTACCACGAGTTCTGGCTCGATGGCGAAAAGCTGGTGGGCGAGGAAGCCGCCAACGAAAGCGAACCGCTGTACGGCGCCACCTACCTGCCGCGCAAGTTCAAGATCGGGCTGGCGATCCCGCCGCAGAACGACATCGACGTGTTCGCCCAGGACCTGGCCCTGATCGCCATTGTCGAACACGGCGAGTTGCTTGGATTCAACGTGGGCATCGGCGGCGGCATGGGCGCCACCCATGGCGACCCGGCCACCTATCCGCGGCTGGCCGACGTGATCGGCTTCGTGCGGCCGTCGCAACTCATCGCGCTGGCCGAAACCGTCATCGCCGTGCAGCGCGACCGGGGCGATCGCGAGGAGCGCAAGCATGCGCGGCTGAAGTACACCATCGACACGCTTGGGCTCGGTGCGGTCAAGGCCGAGATCGAGCAGCGCCTGGGCTTCGCGCTGGAGCCGGCGCGCGCGTTCCGTTTCGACAATAACGGCGATCGCTACGGTTGGGTCGAAGGCCATGCCGGGCGCTGGCATCTGACCTTGCAGGTGGAGTCCGGCCGCCTGCTCGACCGCGGAGCGCACACCTGGCTCAGCGGCATGCGCGAACTGGCCGGCGTGCACACCGGCGACATCCGGCTCACCTGCAACCAGAACCTGATCATCGCCAACGTGGCGGCCGCCGATCGCGCCGCGATCGACGCCCTGGTGGCCCGCCACGGCATGGACGGCTACAAAAGGCACAGCGCGATCCGCCAGCACGCGATCGCCTGCGTCGCGCTGCCCACCTGCGGCCTGGCGATGGCCGAGAGCGAGCGCTACCTGCCGACGCTGCTGCCGAAACTGGAAGCCTTGCTGGACCGGCACGGCCTGCTCGACACGCCGATCCTGCTGCGCCTGTCCGGTTGCCCCAACGGCTGCTCGCGTCCTTACCTGGGCGAGATCGCCCTGGTCGGTCGCGGCCCGGGGCGTTACGACCTGCGCCTGGGCGCGGATTTCCGCGGCCAACGCCTGAACCAGGTCTGGCGCGAGAACGTCGACGAAGCGGCCATCCTTGCTGCACTCGACCCGCTGTTCGCGCGCTATGCCGCCGAGCGCGAGGCGGGCGAGGGCTTCGGTGATTTCCTGCTGCGCGCGGCTGTTCTGCAGCCACCACCTGCGCGGCGCATCGCCGCCACGGTGCTCGCGTGAAACCGCTGCCGGCGGACACCGCCCCCGACGCGCAGGCGCTTGCGGGGATCAACGCCATGCTGGCCACGCGCAGCGCTGCGCAGCGGGTGGCGTGGGCGCTGGAGCACCTGCCCGGAGAACACGTGCTGTCGTCCAGTTTCGGGGCGCAGGCCGCCGTGTCGCTGCATCTGGTCAGCCGCCAGCGTCCGGACATCCCGGTGATCCTGATCGATACCGGTTACCTGTTCCCCGAGACCTACCATTTCGTCGACCAACTGACGGCGCGGCTCGGGCTCAATCTCAAGGTCTACCAGTCGCCGCTCAGCCCCGCGCGGATGGAGGCGCGGCACGGCCAGTTGTGGCGCCAGGGAGTGAGTGGCATCGACCAGTACAACCGCGTTCGCAAGATCGAGCCGATGCAGCGCGCGCTCGATGAACTGCATGCCGGCAGCTGGATCGCCGGACTGCGCCGGCAGCAATCGCGCAGCCGCGCCGCGATCGACTTTCTCGAACTCCGCCACGGCCGCTGGAAACTGCACCCGCTGGCCGACTGGAGCGACCGCGACGTCGGCCACTATCTCAGCCGCCATCGCCTGCCGTACCACCCGCTGTGGGAGCAGGGCTACGTCTCGATCGGCGACCACCACACCAGCCGTCGCTGGGAGCCCGGCATGGACCCGGAGGAAACACGCTTCTTCGGCCTCAAGCGCGAGTGCGGACTGCACGGCATCGCGTGACGGTGGGTCCCCGCAGGTCGGGCAGTGCCCGCCGCTCCTGGTCCGGGTGCGTTGAAGAGCAGGCGGGCAGGGCCGCCCTGCGTCAATGCGCTGCTTTCGGCTCACGCACGGGGATGTCGACGCTGCACAGGCCGACCTTGCCGGACGACACCTTGTAGAAATCGTCATGCCGGTGGCGCTGGGCGTCGAGCAGGGCGGCGAAGGTGGCGCTGTCCGTGCGCAGCACCTGCACGGCCGGGCGCTGCGCCGGCGGCAGTTCGGAGGCCAGTCGCACGGATTCGATCGGCGTGCGTTGCGCGGGCTTGTCGTAGAAGCCCATCGGGCCGGTACCACGCGGCAGGGCGGACAGCAGCGGCATGCCTTCCAGCACGCGGCCGGCGATCGCCAGGTTGCGGTCGAGCCGGCGCGGGGACTGGCCGATCACCACGTACAGCTCGCTGCCGCTGCCGGTTTCCGGGCCGATGTCGCGTCCCACGCCGACCATGCCGTAGCAATGGGTCAGCCACTGCTCGCCGCTGGCCGGGTCGCGCGCGGCGGGGAAGCCTTCACTGAAACCGACCTCGGGTGCATAGACGTCGCCGTCGGGCAGCGGGGTCCATTCCAGCCTCGGGTCGATCGGCCGCGTGTATTCCGGCGGCAGCGTGGCGTGCGCCTTGCCAAGCGAGCGCGGCTTGCTGGCGGGATCGTTGTTGTCGCCCGCCGGGTCGCCCCATTGCGTGACGAAGTTGTCCTGCACACGCACGATCGCCAGGCCGTCGTAATAGTGCTGGCGCGCCATGGTGCGGATGTTCGCCGCATGCAGCGGGGTGAAGTCCGGCGCCAGCTCGATCAGCACGCGTCCCGTCTGCAGCTGCATCACCAGCAGGTTGTGCGGGTCGGGCGTGCGCCATTCGGCCGCGGTGGACTTGGCCAACAGCTCGGCGCGGCTCGGCGTGGGCGCCTGGGTATCCGTGGCGGCGAGCGCCGGCACGGCGACCAGGCTGGCCAGCAGCGTCAGGGCCGCGAATTGACGACGTGCATGCATGGCTATCCCCTCAAGGTTTGCAACGGCGAGACCCGCAACTTAGCAGAGCGTCCGCGTCGCCGGCAGGCGCATGACTTCAGGCATATTCACTAGTCATAACTGCACACTAGAATGAATACCGTAACAGGTGACAGTGCGGGTGAGCGCGATGGATGACGGCAGTCAACTGAAGAAGTTCCAGAAGGAGCTGTCCACCGGCACGGTGGCGCTGGTCCTGCTGGCCGTGCTGGCGCAGTCGCGCCAGCCGATGTACGGCTACCAGATCGCCAAGCGGCTGGAGGCGGTGGGCGAGGGCGTGCTCGCCGGCAAGCAGAGCGCGCTGTATCCGGTGCTGCGCAATCTCGAGGCGTCGGGATTGCTGGCCAGCGAGGTCGAGCCTTCGATCAGCGGACCGCCGCGACGCTATTACCGCATCACCCGGCCCGGGCGCGACGCGCTGCGCGACTGGACCGCCGCGTGGATCGCCACCCGCGATTCGGTCGACAACGTCTTGCAAGGAGGGGTTTCATGAACGCGCCACGCACGATTGCCCAATATCTCGATCAGCTGCGCGCCGCGCTGCGCGGGGCCGACCCTGCGCTGATCCAGGATGCGCTCTACGACGCCGAGGAACACCTGCGCGCCGAGCTTTACGAACGCCCCGGACGCGACGAGGCGGCGATGCTCGAACAAGTGGTGCAGAGCTACGGCGCACCTGACGAGGTGGCCGAGATCTACCGCGACCAGGAGATAAAGGTGCAGCGGGCGATCCGCCCGCCGCCAGCACCGCCGCGTCGCTCGCTGGCCGGGCGCTTCTTCGGCGTGGCGACCGACCTGCATACCTGGGGTGCGCTGTTCTACATCCTGCTGGGGTCGGCCACGGGCATCGCCTATTTCACGCTGGCCGTGGGTGGCATCGCGCTGTCGGCGGGCCTGTCCGTGCTGATCATCGGCCTGCCGTTCATAGTGCTGTTCATCGGCAGCATGCGGGGGCTCTCGCTGCTCGAAGGGCGCATCGTGGAAGCGCTGCTGGGCGTGCGCATGCCGCGGCGGCCACCGTACCCGCAACGCGGCGTGCCGCTGCTGGGGCGGATCGGCGCCATGTTTACCGACCCGCGCACCTGGACCACGCTGTTCTACATGGTGCTGATGTTGCCGCTGGGCATCGTATACTTCATCCTCACCGCCGTTTTGCTGGCCGTCGCGCTGGGCCTGCTGGGACTGCCGGTGCTGATGCTGTTTGGCCACGACTGGCTGCAGGGCCTGTACGTGGATCACACGATCCTGCTGGACTGGGGTTCCGGTCCGCACGTACCTGGCTGGGCCGAGGTGCTGGCGATGTTCCTGTTCGGCGCCGGGTTGCTGTTCGCCACCCTGCACCTGGTACGCGGAATCGGCCGCTTGCACGGCGCCATGGCCAAGCACCTGCTGGTGCGCGGCACAACCCGGAGTGCATCGTGATGGACGACCTGCTGGCCCGTTTCGATGGTGCATGGGATGGCGAAGAAACCATCGCCACGACCCGCTGGGGCGAGGGCGGCCCGGCGCTCGCGCAGATCAGCGGGCGGTTGGCCCTCGGCGGCAGGGTGCTGCTGATGGATTACCGCGAAACGCGGGACGGCCAACCCGCGCTGCAGGCGCACGCGGTATTCGCCGACGGTGCCAGTCCCGGCAACTTCGCGCTGCACTGGTTCGACAGCTACGGCTTCACTCCCGCAGAACCTGCGCCCGGATATCGCGACGGCGATCGGCTGGTGTTCGTGCGCAGTTCGTCGCGCGGGCAGACACGACATGTGTACCACTGGCTGGGCAACGACGAGTTCACCCTGGTGCTGGAAAGCTCGTTCGACGGCGGTACAAGCTGGGAGAAGGTCATGCAGGGCAGCTACCGTCGCGTCCCGTAGCCCCGGCGCGCCGGGGTGACCGGCGTCGTCGCGGCTTTCAGAAATCATCCACGAACTCGATGCCGGCGCTGCATTCGCTGGCCAGTATCTCGGCGTTCATGCGCACGTCGTCGGCCAGGCTGTCGCTGGCCGCGCCCACTTCGATGAGATAGGCATGTGCGTCGCTGTCGCCGGCCGAACCCAGCGAGCTGGAGTCGTCGCGGATGCCCAGCGCGGGGTCGTCGATTTCCTCGATGTGCTCGACCCCGTCAATGCCGTGCAGGCCGATGATGAGGGTGTCGGCGTCGGCGCGACTGCCGATCAGGCGAAAACGGATCATGGGCATGGTGTTGGCTCCGGGTGGTCGGGGGCGGGGCGAGCATCGCAAGCGAAACGCATGCGAAAAGTGATGCCGTGCCGCGCGCTACCATGGGCGTTCATCCGCCAGCCACTCCGGCCCGCGCCGGGAAGCCATGCCCAAGACCTACGACCGCATCTATTTCGACAAGTGGTATCGCGACCCGCGCCATGCGGTCGGCTCCCCGGCCGAGTTGCGGCGCAAGGTGGCGATGGCGGTGGCGCAAACCGAGTACTACCTGGGCCGCACGATCCGCAACGTGCTGGACGTGGGTTGCGGCGAAGCCACGTGGCGGGCGCCGCTGCGCGCGCTGCGACCAGGCGTGGAGTATCGCGGGCTGGATGCCAGCGAGTACGTGGTGGCGCGTTACGGCCGCAGCCGCCGGATCGGCCTGGCGCGCTTCGGCCAGCTCGAACAGCTGCGCTTCGACACCCGCTTCGACCTGATCGTGTGCAGCGACGTGCTGCACTACCTCAAGCCAGCCGAGATCCGTGCCGGGCTGCACGGTATCGGCGAGATGCTCGATGGCGTGGCCTTTCTGGAAGTGTTCACCAGCCGCGACGACGTGGCGGGCGACCGCCAGGGTTTCATCGCGCGCGCTCCCGCCTGGTACTTGCGCGAGTTCGGCCGCGTGGGCCTGTTGCCGTGCGGATCGCATTGCTATCTCGGGCCGCGACTGGAGCAGCATGTGGCCGCGCTGGAGCGCGCGCGGCTGCCTGGCTGACGAAGGCCGGCGTATCGCCGGGCGACGGTTCCGCGCTATCGTGCGCGGCAGTTTTCATCGGGGGAGAGCACGAAGTGACCCAGCCAGTCTTGTCCAGCCCGTCGCGCCGCGAGCTCACCCTTCGTGGCGTCATCATCGGCATCGTGATCACCGTGGTGTTCACCGCTGCGAACGTGTTCTTCGGCCTCAAGGCCGGACTCACCTTCGCCACCTCGATCCCCGCCGCGGTGATTTCCATGGCGATCCTGCGCGCGTTGAAGAACTCCACCGTGCAGGAGAACAACATCGTGCAGACGGTGGCCTCGGCCGCCGGCACGCTGTCGGCGATCATCTTCGTGCTGCCGGGCCTGGTGATCCTGGGCTACTGGAACGGCTTCCCGTTCTGGATGAGCTTCGGCATCTGCGCCACCGGCGGCATCCTCGGCGTGATGTACACCATCCCGCTGCGCCGCGCGCTGGTCACCGATTCCGACTTGCCGTATCCGGAAGGCGTGGCCTGCGCCGAGGTGCTCAAGGTGGGCTCGGGCGATTCGCCGGAGGCCGCCGAGTCGGTGGAGTCCGGCGGTGCCGGGCTGAAGGCGGTGGTGGTGGGCTCGATCGTCTCGGCGGCGTTCTACGTGGTCGTGCAGACCAAGATCTTCGCCGCCGCGGTGTCCAGCTATTTCCGCATCGGTGATCGGGGTGCGGCTAGCGGTTTCGACTTCGGTCTCTCCTTCGCGCTGTTCGCGGTGGGACACCTGGTGGGCCTGTGGGTGGGCGTGGCGATGCTGCTGGGCGCGATCATCGGCTGGGGCTGGGCGGTGCCGCACTTCCTGCTGCTGCACCCGGAGGGCGGCGCGGCGGCGGAAGCGGCCCAGGCCACCTGGAGCCACTACGTGCGTTTCGTGGGCGCCGGCACCATCGGCGTGGCGGCGATCTGGACGCTGGCCAAGCTGGTCAAGCCGGTGATCGGCGGCCTGGCCGGCGCGATGCGCGCCTCCAGCGCGCGCAAGGCGGGCACGCTGCATTCGCTGCCGCGCACCGAACACGACATGCCGATCGGCCAGGTCGGCATCATCACCTTGCTGTGCCTGATCCCGGTGGCGTGGCTGCTGGGCCACTTCGCCAACATCAGCGGGCTGGGCGAGCACATGGCGCTGCTGGTGATCGGCGGCGTGGTGTTCGTGATCATCATGAGCTTCCTGGTTTCCGCGGTATGCGGCTACATGGCTGGCCTGATCGGCTCGTCCAACAGCCCGCTGTCGGGCGTGGGCATCCTGGTGGTGATCATCGCCGCGCTGCTGCTGGTGCTGGGGGTGAAGTCGCTGGTGCCGGAGGAGGCCGGCAAGGCGCTGGTGGCCTTCGCGCTGTTCATCACCTCGATCGTGTTCGCGGTGGCCTCCATCGCCAACAACAACCTGCAGGATCTCAAGACCGGGCAGCTGGTGGACGCCACGCCCTCGCTGCAGCAATGGGCGCTGGTGATCGGCGTGATCGCCGGCGCGCTGGTGATTCCGCCGGTGCTGGACCTGCTGAACCAGGCCTACGGTTTCCTCGGCGCGCCGGGCGTGGACCCCGCGCGCGCGTTGCCGGCGCCGCAGGCCGGGCTGATCTCGGCGCTGGCGCAGGGCGTGATCACCGGCAACATCGACTGGAGCCTGATCGCCATCGGTGGCGGCATCGGCGCGGTGCTGATCGTGGTCGACGAGGTGCTGGGCAAGACCGGCAAGTCGATGCGCCTGCCGCCGCTGGCGGTGGGCCTGGGCATCTACCTGCCCACCTCGACCACGCTGATGGTGGTGGTCGGCGCGATGGTCGGCGCCTGGTTCGACAAGCGTGCCGAGCGCGGCCCCAAGGCGGAGCCGACCAAGCAGTTGGGCGTGCTGCTGGCGTCGGGCCTGATCGTGGGCGAGAGCCTGCTCGGCGTGATCGTGGCGGCAGCGGTGGCGCTGTCCGGCAACCAGTCGCCGCTGGCCGTGGTGGGTGAAAGTTTCGCCACCCCGGCGATCTGGATCGGCGGCCTCGCCTTCACCGCGACGATCGTGGTGATGTACCGCTGGATCGCGCGGATGGGGCAGGGCGGCTGAGGTCGCCTTGCCGCGTGGCTGCCGTTCAGCGGCTGCCACGCGACTGGCCCTAAACTGGCGGCCTTTCCGGGGGGATGCGAGCCGCGTGGTGCAGGAACAAGTCGAACGGGCGCCGCGCGCGGACGGGATTCCCGATGGCCCCAGCCAGAGGGTCGCGTGGTTGCGCCACATCGCCGGCCCGCTGTTCTCGGTGGGCATGCTGTGCCTGGCGCTGTTCGCCCTGCATCTGCTGGCGCGCGAGGTGAATTACCACCAGGTGCGCCAGTACGTGCAGGGGCTGTCGCACGAACGCCTGGGCCTGGCGGCGCTGTTTACCCTGGCCGGCTACGCGGTGATGACGATGTACGACCGCCTGGCGCTGGCCGCGATCGGACGTCGGCTGCCGTGGCGGCGGGTCGGCCTGATTTCCTTCATCAGCTACGCCTTCAGCAACGCCCTGGGCATGTCGCTGCTGGTGTCCGGTTCGATCCGCTATCGCTTCTACGTGCAGAACGGGCTGGGCAACGGCGAGATCGCCCGCGTGGTGCTGTTCTGCACCAGCAGCTTCTGGCTCGGCCTGCTGGCGCTCACCGGCACCACCTTGTTGTGGGTGCCGCTGCCGCCGGAGCTGCCGCTGGCCGGTCTGAGCCAGCCGTTGGGCGCGGTGCTGGTCGCACTGCCGCTGGCGTGGCTGGCTGGCGGATTGATCCATCGCCCGCTGCGCATCTGGCGCTGGCGCGTGACGCTGCCTTCGGTGGGCACCGCGTTGAAACAGATCCTGGTCGGCGCCTGCGACTGGGGCCTCGCTGCCGCGGTGCTTTACGTGCTGATGCCGGATGCGTTGAACAACGGCTTCGGGCACTTCCTGGCGATCTTCGTGATCGCCCAGATCGTCGGCCTGGTGAGCCACGTGCCCGGCGGGCTGGGCGTGTTCGAGGCGGTGATGCTGGCCGGCTTCGGCGCCACCGGCAACGCGCAGCTGACGGCACCGATCCTCGGTGCGCTGGCCGCGTACCGGGTGATCTATTACCTGCTGCCGCTGTGCGCCGCCGCCGTGCTGGTGCTGCAGCGCGAGGCGCAGGGCTGGCGCCGCAAGGCCGTGCTGGCGCCATGGTTCACCGGCTTGCTGCCTTCGTTCTTCGCCGGCCTGACCCTGGTCTGCGGGGCGGTGCTGCTGTTCTCCGGCGCGACCCGCGCGCTGCCGGTGCGCATGGCGATCCTCGGCGAGCTGTTGCCGCTGTCGGTGCTGGAGGTTTCGCACCTGCTGGCCAGCGTGATCGGCATGCTGCTGCTGATCCTGGCGCGCGGCCTGCAACGCCGGCTGGATGCCGCCTACTGGCTGACCCTGGTGTTGCTGCTGGCCGGCGCGGTGTTCTCGCTGCTCAAGGGCATCGACTACGAGGAGGCCGCGCTGATGACCTTGCTGGCGCTGGCGCTGGCGCCGGCCCACCGGTTGTTCCATCGGCGCGCGTCGCTGTTCAGCACCAGCTTCGGCGTGGGCTGGATCGTGGCGATCGTGGCGACGCTGGGCTGCGCGGCGTGGCTGGTGGTGTTCAGCTACAAGCACGTCGACTACAGCGCCGACCTGTGGTGGCAGTTCAGCCTGCAACACGGCGGCGCGCCGCGCGCGCTGCGCGCGCTGGTGGCCGCGGCCGTCACCGGCATGCTGTTCGCGGCGGCCAGCCTGATCCGTCCGCAGAAACTGCAGCGCGAACGACCCGGCGAGGCCGAGTTGGCGCAGGCGCTGCCGCTGATCAAGCAGTTTCCCTCGGCGCAGGCACACCTGGCCCTGATGGGCGACAAGACCTTGCTGTTCGACGACGAGCACAAGGCCTTCGTGATGTTCGACACGATCGGACGCAGTTGGGTCGCGATGGGCGATCCGGTGGGCACCGACGAGGCCGCACGGCGCGAGCTGGTGTGGACCTTCCTCGAACAGTGCGAGCGAGCGGGTGGCTGGCCGGTGTTCTACCAGGTCAGCCCGGCCAACCTCGACCTGTACCTGGAGGTGGGCCTGAACCTGCTTAAGATCGGCGAAGAGGCGCGGGTGCGACTGGATGCCTTCAACCTCGACGGCAAGTCGAAGAAGGTGCTGCGCAACACGGTCAACAGGCTGCAGCGCGACGGCCTGCGCCTGGAGATCGTGCCGGCCGACGCGGTGGCCGGCCTGCTGCCGAAGCTGCGGCCGGTGTCGGACGCCTGGCTGCGCGACAAGCACGTGCGCGAAAAGCGCTTCTCGCTCGGTGCCTTCGACCCGCACTACCTGGCGCGCACGCCGATGGCGCTGGTGTGGCAGGGCGATGAGCTGGTGGCATTCGCCAACCTGCTGCTCAGCGACACCCGTGAAGAGGCATCGGTCGATCTGATGCGCCATCGCCCGGACGCCCCGGCCGGCATCATGGACTACCTGTTCGTGGAGCTGATGCTGTGGGCGCGCGCCGAGGGCTACCGCTGGTTCAACCTCGGCATGGCGCCGCTGGCCGGGCTGCACAGCCGGCGGCATGCGCCATGGTGGAACCGGTTCGGCGCGATGGTGTTCGGCCGCGGCGAGCGCTTCTACAACTTCCGCGGCCTGCAACGCTACAAGCAGAAGTTCGACCCGCAGTGGGAGCCGCGCTACATGGCGGTGCCCCGCGGCATCGCCTTGCCGATGATCCTGGCCAACGTGGCCAGCCTGATCGCCGGCGGATTGGGAGGAGTCGTGCGCCGATGAGACGATGGAAGACCTGGCTGGCCGGTGTGCTGGTGCTTGGTGTGCTTGGCGCCTTGCTGGCGTGGCGGCCCTGGTCGTCGGTCAGCCTGGCCGATGCGGCCGTGGTCTGGCCGGTGGCCGCGCATGCCGTCGCACCGCCGGAGGGGAAGGACGACGTGATGGCGGTGATCGTCTCCGGCGACGGCGGCTGGGCCGACGTGGATCGGCGCCTGGGCATCGCCTTGATCGACCGCGGCGTGCCGGTGCTCGGCATCAACTCGTTCAAGTACTACTGGCGCGGGCACGACCCGCGGCAGACTGCGCGCGAACTGGATGCGTTGATGACGAAGCAGCTCGATGCGTGGGGCAAGCGGCGGATCTGGCTGATCGGCTTTTCGTTCGGCGCCGACGTGCTGCCCACCATCACCGACCAGCTCGGCGCCGAGAACCGTGCGCGGATCACCCAGATGGTGCTGCTCTCACCCAGCCGCGACGTGACCTTCGAGATCGAGCTGCAGGGTTACATGATCGAACAGGGCTGGTTCAAGGAGCGCCTCAAGGACGCGTTGCAGTGGATCAACCCGATCGATCATCACGACCCGCTGCCGCCGCTGCGGGCGTTGCACGACCAGCCGCCAGTGGTGTGCTACTACGGCCTGGACGATGCGGCCGACAGTCTGTGCGACCAGCCCGGTCTGCCGACGTGGGTCACCGTGCACGCCAAGCAGGGTGGCCATCATTTCGACGAAGGCTACGGCCCGTTGGCGCAACAGATGCTGGACGAATTGCCGGCGTCACCGGGTACCGCCGCTCGGCCTTGAGCACCGTGCAGGCGGCAGGCGCGCAAAGGCGCCGCGATACACTGCGCGCCTGTTTCCCGGGTCAGGACATCGAGTGAGCATGGCGGGAGTATTCGCGACCCCCAGCGCAGCGCTGGCGGCGTTGTTCGTGCCGTTCGAGACGGCGCGGTTGAGTTTGCCCGCGGATGGCCGGGTGCTGTTCTTGCGTGCGCGCGCCAATGTGCGCCTGCGCGAGCTGGCGCAGCCGGGCTGGTTGTGCGAGCAGGGTTTCCTGCCGTTCGCGGAGGAGCTGGCGCGACAGGGCCTGCACGTCGGCGAACCGGCGGCCGACGAACGTTTCGCGCTGGTGCTGGTGCTGCCGCCGCGCCAGCGCGACGAGGCGCGCGCGCTGTTCGCCCGGGCGCTGCAGCACACCGCACCGGGCGGCACCGTGCTGGCGGCAATGGCCAATGCCGAGGGGGCGAAATCCGGTGAGGCGGATCTGCAGAGGCTTGCCGGCCCCGTGCAGCAACTGTCCAAGCACAAATGCCGCGTGGTCTGGGCCGCGCGGGACGACGCTGCCATCGACCAGGCGTTGCTGAAGCCATGGCTGGCACTGGATGCACCACGCGAGATTGCCGGCGGCTACGTCAGCCGGCCGGGGCTGTTCGCCTGGGACCGCGTCGACCGCGCCTCGGCGCTGCTGGCCGAACACCTGCCGGTGGAGCTGCACGGTCGGGTGGCGGACCTCGGCGCCGGTTACGGTTACCTCGCCTGCCAGCTGATCGCGCGTTGCCCGCGGGTCTCGGCGATCGACCTGTACGAGGCCGAGGCGCGCGCGCTGGAGCCGGCGCGCGTCAACCTGGCGCGGGCACAACGCGATGCTGGTCGCGAGCTGGCGGTGAACGTGCACTGGCACGACGTGACCCGCGGCTTGTCCGAACGCTACGATGCCATCGTCAGCAATCCGCCATTCCACCAGGGCCGCGCGGACCTGCCGGAGCTGGGCCGCGCCTTCATCACCAGTGCAGCGGATGCGCTGCGACCGGACGGCTGCCTGCTGCTGGTGGCGAATCGGCACCTGCCGTACGAGGCGCACCTGGGCCAGCGCTTCGAGACCGTGCGCACGCTGGCGACGCAGGAAGGATTCAAGGTGATCGAGGCCACCGGAGTACACGCATGAAACTGGTCAAGCTGATCGCCAACCTCGGCTACGGCAGTCGCAAGGACGTGACCCGGCTGTTCCGCAGCGGTCGCATCACCGACGCCGATGGCGAGGTGCTCTACGCCGACGACGTGGTGCCGCTGGAAACCGTCCGCGTCGACGACGAGCCGCTGGACCCGCCGCCTGGCCTGGTGCTGATGTTGAACAAGCCGCTCGGTGTCACCTGCTCGCGCAAGGACCCGGGCCGCATCGTCTACGACCTGCTGCCGCCGCGCTACAGCGTGCGTACGCCCGCGCTGTCCACCGTGGGGCGACTGGACCGCGACACCTCCGGTTTGCTGCTGTTCACCGACGACGGCCCGCTGCTGCACCGGATCATTTCGCCGAAGGCGCAGGTGGCCAAGGTGTACGAGGCCACCCTCGCACAGGATCTGCGCGGCGACGAGGGCGCGCTGTTCGCCAGCGGCACGCTGCTGCTGGAATCGGAGAAGGAACCGCTGGCACCGGCGACACTCGATGTGCTGGGGCCGCGGCATGCCCGCCTGACCGTCACTGAGGGCCGCTATCACCAGGTTCGCCGGATGTTCGCTGCGGTGGGCAACCACGTGGAAACGCTGCAGCGGATTTCAGTCGGTGGACTCGCCTTGGGGAACCTGCGGCCCGGCGAATGGCGCGCCCTCGATGCCGCCGAGGTCGCGCTGATTTTCGCGTAGGCCCGCCGGCTGTTTTGCAATCCGATGGCGGGCGGCGCCCGCCCTACAGCACGTGCACCGCCGTGGGGATGACGTTGCCGAACCATTTGTGGCGCTCGTCGCGGCAGCTCGGGCTGCCCATGGCGTACTTGCGGCAAATCGCGGGGCGGTCTTCGTAGATGGTGCAGCGGGAGGTGTTCGGGTCCACCGCGGCACACCAGCCGTCTTCGCCCTTGGCCAGGATTTCCATGCCGTGTGCGTCGTGATCGACCAGCCAGGCGGGCACGTGGTCTTCGGGCATCAATACCACGGTGAGACGGCAGCACACGGCCTCGCAGGTCGTGCATTGCACGCCGGGGTCGATGCTTTCGCTGTAAGGGTCGCTATGAGGGTCGGGAATGTTATTCACGCGCCAGCATGGCACGGCGGGCATGAACGCCGTGTGGTGGCGCAAGTTCAGCCGGTTTCGCCGCGCCACAGCTCCTGCCAACCCTCGACACCCAGCCGCCGCAGTGTCTCGATGTTGCGCCGGTAGATCGCGTCGGTGTCGCTCATCTGTTCCATCGCGCGTTCCACGCTAGCTTCGCGCAGCAGGTGCAGGGTGGGAAAGGGCGAGCGGTTGCTGAAGTTCTCGATCGCGTCGTCGGCGCTGTGAGCGAACTGGTATTGCGGATGGAAGCCGGCCACCTGCCATTCGCCTTCGAGCCCCAGCGTCTGCACCGCGGCATCGGCCACGTCGAGAAAATCGTTGTAGTCGAGGAAGTCGTTCAGCACGAACGGGTGGATCAGCAGGCCGGTCTCGCATTCCTCCGGCGTCAGGGCGTTCAGCGATTGCAGTTCGCCACACAGGTCGTCGAGCAACGCATCGGTATCGCGTGCGTGGCTTACCCGCAGCCGCAGCTTGCCCTGCGCGTGGGGCGCGCGGGCAAACGGGCACAGGTTCAGCCCGATCACCGCGCGCTCGATCCAGCGCGTGGTGGCGGCGAGGCAGGGCGCGTCTTCGGGCAGGGCGTCGGCGTTGAGGTCGGCGGGTGTGTCGTTCATGCGCTTCTCGCAGGCTGGGCGCGCCGACTATAGCTGTCCGCGATGCCGACGCCGTAGCGCCATGCTTGTAGGGGCACACCCTGTGCACGATGCTCTTCATCACGTGACGCAAAAGTATCGCGCGCGACCAAAGGAAGTCCCTTGTGGACAGGCTGCTCACCTACAATCGGTCGGGTATGCCGATGTTCAAGCTTCGTTTCGACAACGCGTTCGTGCACGAGCTGCCCGGGGACCAGGAGGCAGGTGCGCGGCTGCGCCAGGTCGAGGGGGCGCTGTACTCGCGGGTCGATCCGACGCCGGTGGCCGCGCCGCGACTGCTGGCGCATTCGGCGGAGATGGCGGCGTCACTGGGTTTCAGCGAGGCGGATGTCGCCAGCGACGAATTCGCCCGGGTGTTCGGCGGCAATGCCTTGCTCGGAGGCATGCAGCCGTGGGCGGCCAATTACGGTGGCCACCAGTTCGGCAACTGGGCCGGCCAGCTCGGCGATGGCCGTGCAATTTCGCTGGGCGAGGTGATCAGCGCCGCTGGCGAACGTTGGGAGTTGCAGTTGAAGGGAGCGGGCCAGACGCCGTACTCGCGCGGCGCCGACGGTCGCGCGGTGCTGCGTTCGTCGGTGCGCGAGTTCCTGTGCAGCGAGGCGATGCACCACCTCGGCGTGCCGACCACGCGCGCCCTGTGCCTGCTCGAAACCGGCGAGCCGGTGCTGCGCGACATGTTCTACGACGGCCACGCCGCGCCCGAGCCCGGCGCCATCGTCTGCCGTGCGGCGCCTTCGTTCATCCGCTTCGGCAATTTCGAGCTGCCGACCTCGCGCGGCGATGCCGCGCTGTTGCGGCAGTTGGTCGATTTCACCATCAGGCGCGACTTTCCGGAGCTGTCGGGGCAGGGCGAGGCGCTGCATGCCGAGTGGTTCGCCCAGGTCTGCGAACGCACAGCCACGATGATCGCGCACTGGATGCGGGTGGGCTTCGTGCATGGCGTGATGAACACCGACAACATGTCGATCCTCGGCCTCACCATCGACTACGGCCCCTACGGCTGGGTCGACAACTTCGACCCGGACTGGACGCCGAACACCACCGACGCGCAGCGCCGCCGCTACCGCTACGGCCAGCAGCCGAACGTGGCGTGGTGGAACCTGAGCCGGTTGGCCGCGGCATTGGCGCCGCTGTTCGACGACGTGGCGCCGTTGCAGGCCGGACTCGACCGCTACGCCGAGGCCTACGCCGCCGCGGATCGCGTCAACATCGCGCGCAAGCTCGGGCTGGCCGAGTGCCGTGACGCGGATGTGGCGCTGATGCAGGATCTTCATGCGCTGATGGCGTCGGCCGAAATCGACATGACGCTGTGGTTCCGCGCACTCGCCGACATCGATCCGGCGAGGCCAACCCTGCAGTCGATGGACGATGCCTTCTACGATGAGGCGAAACGGCGCGAAACCGAGCCGGCGCTTGCCGACTGGCTGGTGCGCTATGCCGCCCGGCTCATCGACGATCCGCTTTCGGCCGACGTGCGCCGCGCGCGCATGCGGGCGGTCAATCCACGCTACGTGCTGCGCAATTACCTCGCGCAACAGGTGATCGACCAGGCAAGCGCGGGCGATCCTTCCGGCATCCGCGAGCTGCTCGACGTGATGCGCCATCCGTACGATGACCAGCCCGGCCACGAGGCATTTGCTTCGAGGCGGCCGGACTGGGCGCGGCACAAGGCGGGTTGCTCGATGCTGTCGTGCAGTTCCTGAAACGCACAAGGGCCGACATGGCCGACCCTTGCGTTCGCTGCGATTGGTGCCCCCGAGACGATTCGAACGTCCGACCTGCCCCTTAGGAGGGGGCCGCTCTATCCAACTGAGCTACGAGGGCGGGGAGGCGATTTTCGCATGGATCGCGCGGTTCTGCTCCTCCCTTCAGCTTGCGGAGGCAGATTGCGGGGGCGCGCGCAGGGTCGCTGCAAACCGGGGCCGAGAGCGACCCACCCGATCCTCGCCAGCGCGCAGGGAAGAAGCCATTCCTGCCACCCTGCTAGAATGGCCAATTGCCTACTTCATCCACGGCGCCGGCGGGCGCCGCACGACCAGGAGCCACGTATGTCGCATGCCATCCTCAAGTCGCTCGGTATCGGTACCGAACATTCGGGTACCTATCTCGGCCAGGGCGAGTGGTCGAAGACCACCGATGCCGGCGCCCTGCAGCCGGTGAATCCGGCCACCGGCGAGGTGATTGCGACGGTGCATGCCTCCAGCGCCGCCGACTACGAGGTCATCGTCAAGCGTGCGCAGGAAGCGTTCAAGGTGTGGCGCACCACGCCGGCGCCGCAGCGCGGCGAAGCCGTGCGGCTGTGCGGCGAGGCGCTGCGCAAGCACAAGGACGCACTGGGTTCGCTGGTCGCGCTGGAGATGGGCAAGATCAAGCCCGAGGGCGACGGCGAAGTGCAGGAGATGATCGACATCGCCGACTTCGCGGTCGGCCAGAGCCGCATGCTGTACGGCTACACCATGCACTCGGAGCGCGCCGGCCACCGCATGTACGAGCAGTACCACCCGCTGGGCATCGTCGGCATCATCAGCGCGTTCAACTTCCCGGTCGCGGTGTGGGCCTGGAATGCGATGCTGGCTGCCGCCTGCGGCGACATCTGCATCTGGAAGCCCTCGCCGAAAACGCCGTTGTCGGCGATCGCCGCGATCAGGATCTGCAACGAGGCGCTGAAAAACGGCGGCTACCCCGACCTGTTCTTCCTGTTCAACGACGCCGGCAGCGACCTGGCGCAGGCCTTCGTCGACGACAAGCGCATCCCGCTGATCAGCTTCACCGGCTCGACCAAGGTCGGCCGCATGGTCGGCGAGCGCGTGGCGCAGCGCATGGGCCGCTCGCTGCTGGAGCTGGGCGGCAACAACGCGATCATCCTGGACGAGTCGGCCGACCTCAAGCTGGCGATTCCGGGCATCGTGTTCGGCGCGGTCGGCACCGCCGGCCAGCGCTGCACCAGCACGCGCCGCCTGTTCGTGCATGAATCCATCCACGACAGCGTGCTCGACACGCTGGTCAAGGCCTACAAGCAGGTCGAGGGCAAGATCGGCGACCCGACGCTGGCCACCACGCTGATGGGCCCGTTGAACAGCCAGGACGCGGTGCAGGGTTATCTCGCCGCGATCGAGAAGGCGAAGGCGGCTGGCGGCACGGTGGCCACCGGCGGCGCGGCGCTGACCGACCGCAAGGGCAACTTCGTGCTGCCGACCATCATCACCGGCCTGAAGAACGCCGATGAAGTCGTGCAGACCGAAACCTTCGCGCCGATCCTCTACGTGATGAAGTTCAAGCATCTCGACGAGGCGATCGAAGCGCAGAACGACGTGCCGCAGGGCCTGTCCTCGGCGATCTTCACGCAGAACCTGAAGTCGGCCGAGAAGTACCTTTCCGCGGCCGGCTCGGACTGCGGCATCGCCAACGTCAACATCGGCACCTCCGGCGCCGAGATCGGCGGCGCGTTCGGCGGCGAGAAGGAAACCGGCGGCGGCCGCGAGTCCGGCTCGGACGCGTGGAAGGTCTACATGCGCCGCCAGACCAACACCATCAACTACTCCGATTCGCTGCCGCTGGCGCAGGGCATCAAGTTCGACTTGTAAGTACCGGCAACAGGCTCGTGGCCGGTTCGCCGGCCGCGGGCGATCACGCTACGATGCTCTCGACGCCGACCCGGCGCATTCCGCGAGCAAGCCGATGAACGATCCCGTGTCCTATCGCGCCGCCGCCCCGACCAGCACGCTGGCGGTGGTGAGCCTGGTGTTCGGCATCCTGGCCTGGTGCGTGCTGCCGTTCTTCGGCGCGGTGGTGGCCATCGTCTGCGGACACCTCGCGCGCAGCGAGATCCGCAACAGCCATCCGGAGCACCGCCCCGAAGGTGACGGCATGGCGGTTGCCGGGCTGGTGCTTGGCTACGTGCAACTGCTGCTGTCGGTGCTGTTCGTGTCCTTGGTGATCGCGGTGCTGTTCTTCGGTTTCGCGCTCGGCGGCTGGCACGGATGGTGAGTGCGCCGCCGCCGTTCGATTTTCATGGCTGGCGCGTGCTGGTGGCCGGCGGCAGCCGCGGCATCGGCCGCAGCATCGCGCTGGGTTTCGCCCAGGCCGGCGCCGCGGTGTCGATCTGCGCACGCGGCGCGGCGGCACTGGAGAAAACGCGCCTGCAGATCGCCGCCCACGACGTGACCGTGCACGCGCAATCCGTCGACCTGGCGCAAGCGACGGCCATCCAGGCCTGGGTCGACGACGCGGCGAGCGCGCTGGGCGGCATCGACGTGCTGGTCAACAACGCCAGCGGCTACGGCTTCCGCGACGAGGACGAGGACTGGCTGGCCAACTTCAACGTGGACCTGATGGCGGCCGTGCGCGCCTCGCGGGCCGCGCTGCCGCACCTGGCCGGGTCGGCGCATCCGTGCATCCTGCACACCAGTTCGATCTCGGCGCTGCGCCCCCGTCCGGGCGGGCCGTCGTATGCCGCCTTGAAGGCCGCGTTGAGCCATTACACGACGTCCCAGGCGCAGGCACTGGCGCCCAGGCGCATCCGCGTCAACGCGATCGCGCCGGGCTCGATCGAGTTTCCCGGTGGCCTGTGGGACCAATGCCGCAAGGATGATCCGACGCGCTACGCCGAGGTGCTGGCGAAGATCCCGTTCGGCCGCTACGGCCAGCCGGAGGAGATCGCGCACGCCGCGCTGTTCCTCGCCTCGCCGTGGGCCGGCTGGATCACCGGCCAGACCCTGGTGGTGGACGGCGGCCAGCTGCTGGCCGGCTGAGCGTGACCCAGCCGCCTTCGGCGCGCTGCACGGCACGCTAAACTGCGCGACATTCCACGACTGCCGGCGTTTCGATTTGGCCCTCTACGACATCCTGCGTCCGCTGCTGTTCTCGCTCGAGGCGGAGTCGGCCCACCGGCTGACCCTGTACGGGCTGGGCGTGGCCCAGCGCAGCGGTTTCGCCCATCGCCTCGCCACCGTGCCGGCCGACCTGCCGGTGCGTGCGTTCGGCCTCGAGTTTCCCAATCCGGTCGGCCTTGCCGCGGGGCTGGACAAGAACGCCGAGCATCTCGATGCGCTGAACACACTGGGTTTCGGCTTCATCGAGGTGGGCACGGTCACGCCGCTGCCGCAGCCTGGCAATGCGAAACCGCGCCTGTTCCGGCTGCCCGCACACGAGGCGATCATCAACCGCATGGGCTTCAACAACGGCGGTGTCGACGCGCTGGTGCGCAACGTGCAGCAGTCGAGCTACCACGGCGTGCTCGGCATCAACATCGGCAAGAACAAGGACACGCCGAACGACAAGGCGGTCAACGACTACCTGGCCTGCCTGACCAAGGTGCATGAGCTGGCCAGCTACGTCACGGTGAACATTTCCTCGCCCAACACCCAGGGCCTGCGCGACCTGCAGGAACAGGCCACGCTGTACAAGTTCATCTCGCTCCTGCGCGCCGCGCAGGAGCGGCTGGGCTCGCAGCACGGTCGGCGCAAGCCGATGCTGCTGAAGATCGCGCCGGACCTATCCGGGGTCGAGCTCGATGCGATGGCCGAGGTGCTGCTGCGTACCGGCATCGACGGCGTGATCTGCACCAACACCACGACCGACCGCGCCACGGTGGCGGACGACCCGCGCGGCGGCGAGGCAGGAGGGCTCTCCGGCAAGCCGCTGTTCGAGCGTTCCACCGCCGTGCTGGCCGGCATGCGCCAGCGCCTGGGCGAGCGCATCCCGCTGATCGGCGTGGGCGGCATCCTCGACGGCAGCGACGCGGTGGAAAAGCTCGACGCCGGCGCCTCGCTGGTGCAGCTCTATTCGGGCCTGATCTATCGCGGCCCGCACCTGGTGGCCGAATGCGTCAACGAGATCCGCCGCCAGCGCGAGGCGTCAGTCGATGGCGTCTGAGCGCGTGGACATGGGCGGCTACACGCTCACCGAGAACGCGTCGCTGGCGCGGCTCAACACCTTGCGCGTCGATGCCCGGGCGAACCTGCTCGCCGACATCCGCGATGCGGGAAAGTTGCCCGAGCTGCTGGACTTCCCGGCGATCCGCCAGGGGCGGCTGCTGGTGCTCGGCGAGGGCAGCAACGTGCTGTTCACCGACGATTTCCACGGCACCGTGCTGCGGATGTCGACGCGCGGCGTGCAAGTTGAAAGTGACGGCGACAGCGCGCGCATCGCGGTGGCCGCGGGCGAGCGCTGGGACGATTTCGTGCGCTGGACGTTGGGGCAGGGCTACGCGGGGCTGGAGAACCTGATCCTGATCCCCGGCACCGTCGGCGCCGCACCGATCCAGAACATCGGCGCCTACGGCTGCGAGGTGGCCGAGTTCATCGAAAGCGTCGAAGCCTGGGACCTGCGCGAGCATCGCGTGGTGACGCTGGGCCACGCCACCTGCGCGTTCGCCTATCGCGACTCGCTGTTCAAGCACGAGCCCGGCCGCTACATCGTCACCGCGGTGCGCTTCGTGCTGCCGCGCAGCCGGCCGTTACGCACCGACTACGCCGGCATCGACGAGGAACTGGCGCGGATGGGCGTGGACAAGCCTGCGCCGTTCCACGTCGCCGAGGCGGTGGTACGCCTGCGCACGCGCAAGCTGCCTGACCCCGCGGTGATCGGCAACGCCGGCAGCTTCTTCAAGAATCCGATCGTCGATGCTTCCGTGGCGGAAGCATTGCAGCGCGAGCACTCCGACCTGCCGGCCTGGCCGCAGCGTGACGGTCGCCGCAAGATTTCCGCCGCGTGGATGATCGAGGCGGCCGGCTTCAAGGGGCTACGCGAAGGCGACGCCGGCATCTCCAACCGCCACGCGCTGGTGCTGGTCAACCACGGCCACGCCAATGGCCCGCAGTTGTGGGCGCTGGCGCAACAGGTGATGGACGGCGTGCACGGGAAATTCGGCGTGCGGCTGGAGCCGGAACCGGTGGTGATCGGCGCGGGCTGAGTCCGCGCCATCCGGGCTTCACCCGGCGCCTTGTGTCGTTTTGCCTGAGCGCAAGTGCGCAGCCCCGTGGGCCAAGGGTGGTGCATTGCGCGTGCACTTCGACGCCGCTTGCTGTTCCAAGTCGAGCTCAGTGCGAACGGGGGGTGTGGTGGCCCATGCCGTTCTCCCTGAGTGCAGGCCCGCGGGGTCGAAGTCGAAGGGTGGGGCGCCGGTATCTTCGATCCTTCCCGTATTGCGCATGGGCAGGTGCCCTGTCATTTTGACGCGCGGGCGACGGGTCGCCCCAACCGCATTCTGATTCGATCATGGAGGTTGGACATGCAGGTGTCGTCGAGCTGGCCGGTGCTCGTGTTGTGGACCTTCGTTGCCACCGTGGTTTGCGGCTGCAGTACGCAAGAGGAACGCAAGCCGGTTGGGGAGCCCCGGACCAGTTACGCGGAGATGGCGTCGCCTGCGAGCGCACCGCATTACACCTTGCAACCCGGGGATACGGCGGTGAAGCCCGTGCTGGACAAGCAGGTCTCGCCGGTGTACCCGCCCACCCTGGTTCGCCCGGGCGCTGCGCCGGTCACTGTCGTGGTGCAGCTGGTGATGGACGAGAACGGCCGCGTCCAGGCCGTGCACCCGCAGCCCGGCACTGCGGATGGTCCGGCGCATGCCTTGTTCGAGGCTGCAGTCGAGCAGGCGGTCATGCAATGGACGTTCACGCCGATGTGGGTGCGGCATCCGCGGGGCGATGGCACGTATGAGGTGACGCAGAAACCTTTCAGCCTCTGGTACGTATTCGATTTCAAGATGGCAGGCGGCAAACCTGTCGTCGAATCGGGCCGGCGCTGAAGGCCGATCGCAGCGGGACGCGGATTACCCTCATGCTGCCTGCCGGTCATGTTGTCTGCATGTTTGCCATGTGCGGCAACGCTCCGGCCAGGCTTGTCACCGGGATGCAGGGCGGGCACTGCCCGCCGGTTCTTGCGACTCGACGACAGCCACTTATTCGCTGCGCTTGCCCCGCTTCTTTCCCGGCTTCGGCAAAGGCAGCGCGGCAGATGTAGCCACCAGCAACTCCCTCAATGCTTCCGGGTCGTCCAGCAGCTCGTCGGCGATCGGATACATCTTGGTATCGGGATACGGTTGGCCCTGCGGCAGCCCGGGAGCCAGCGCCTGCGACGCTGAAGTGGGTTTGATGAAGAGGCGGTTGTCGCAGGCAAAAGCCGTGACCTTCCCTGCGTGGTAGAGCGCGTATTCGCCAAACATCCGCTTGTATGTGAGCGCCTCGCCGAGGTCGGCCTGTTCAAGCACGTAATCCACGAAACGCTTGTCGGTTGCCATGATTTTCCCTCGGGAGACGGTCCCGGATTATCGCGTGATGCATCGTGTCCGCGCTCGGGCCTCTGCTGTGGGCGCGGCCATCCCGGCCATATGCAGCAGCACCCCGGCCAGGCTTTTCAGATCCTGCGCGTTGTGCGCGGCGACGCGGCGCAGGTTGCGGGCGGAGCCGCCGCGCAGGTAGGTGAGCCAGGCGGCGGGGGCCTCCGCGCCGGGCAGGTCGTCCTCGCGCACGACGCCGAGCAGCTGGCGCTCGGCGGTGGCGAGGCGACAGTTCGGCCACTGGTGTTTCCAGTGGCGGCGCACCGGATGCAGCAGGTCCAGGTGGCCGCGGCCGGCCAGCGGGTTCGGCAGGCGGGCGAGACGGTAGCGCGTTGCCAGCAGCGGCGCGTCGTAGCACTTGCCGTTATAGCTGACGAGCACGGTGTCCTCGTCCAGCCAGCCGGCGAAGGTGCGCAGCATGGCGGTCTCCGCCGCCATGGTGGTGATGGTGAGCTGGCGGATGCGCAGGCGGCCACCCTGCCAGTCGGCCGCGCCGATCATGAAGGCGCGGGTCCCGGTGCCGCCGGCCAGGCCGGTGGTCTCGGTGTCGAAGTGCAGCAGGCGATCGTGGTGCACGGGTTCCATGCGGGCGAAGCCGGCGTCGATGACCGGCGGCGGAACGAGCCAGTCGGCAAACGCCTCGGTGTAGCGCAGGCCGGGGGAAAGTTCGAAGCCGGGCACCTCGCGGTCGCGGGATGACGGCACCGCGGCGGTGCCGCGCTTGAGCCGGGCGTGGCGCTGGAGCAGCCGGCGCAGCTCGGGCGCCATCGCGGAAGAGGGCGACGCGACGCGGGGGGTTCCCGGCGTCGCTGCATCCAGCGCATGGCGGGCAGGCACGGCGGCGTGGGCTTGTCCCGCCTCGGTGCGCAGCTGGCGCAGCTTCGCGATGAGCGGGTTCACGCTCACAACGCCACCAGCAGCGCGAGCACGCGCAGGGCGAGGGCCTTGGGCGTGGCGACGGCCGGATCGTCGGCGGTCTGCTCGTCCGTCGCCAGTACCGGGCCGACACAGGCGGGGCAGCCGGCGCGGCAGTCGCAGCGTTCGATCAGGCTGACCGATTGCGCCAGCAAGTCCTCGCGACGCCGGAACAGCGGTTCGCTGTGTCCGATGCCGCCGGGGAACGCGTCGTACAGGTAGACGGTGGGCGTGAACGGCGCATCCGGCGCCAGCGCGGCGGGCTGGCCATCGCTGCCGCGCAGCTGGCCGCGACCGTGGAGGTCGGTGCTGGCGAACCAGGCGCCGTCGCCCGAGCCCACGGCTTTCTGCAGGTCGCGCGCCTCGGCCATCACCGCCACGGTGGCGACGATGTGCAGCGCGTACGCCGCGCCGAGGAAACCGTCGAGCGCCTGCTGGCGTTGCTCGAACGCGGCTTCCAGCACCATCTGCGGCAGCTGCCACCACACCGCCGTGGTGTGCAGTTCCTGGTCGGGCAGGTTGATCGGGCCGTAGCCGATGTTCTCGTGCGAATAGAAGCGGATCTTCTTGTAGCCGGGCACCCGGCGCACCACGTGCACCTCGCCGTGATGGGCCTGACCGCAGCCGGCGTGCGCGCTGTCGAAACAGTCCAGCACCTTGAGCCGGGTGTAGTCGATGGCGTCGGTGTAGTAGTCGACGCTGGTGCGCGTGACGTAGGCCTTGCGGCCTTCCCAGTCCAGCTTCTCCACCTGGTAGGGCAGCGACTGCACCATGTGGATCGCGCCTTCGTACAAGGTGACCGCGGCGGCGGAGTAGTCGACTTCGGCGATGATGGTCTGGCGGCCGTCGGTGCGATCGACCACCACGAAGTTGCCGTCGGCCACCGAGCGCAGCGACACCGCGATGGCCGGGTAGCTGTCGGCGATCCATTCCCAGCGATCGCCCTCGCGGTGCAGCACGCCTTCCTCGCGCAGCAGGTCGAGCCACGGCGTGGCGACCTCGGTGCCGAACATCTCGTCGCCGGTGAACGGCAGCTCGAACGCGGCGCAACGGATGTGGTCGAGCAGGATCAGCGGTTGATCGGGCTGGATGCGCGCGTGCTCCGGCGAAGCGCCCTGGAAGAACTCCGGATGCCGCACCAGGTACTGGTCCAGCGGATCGGAGCTGGCCACCAGCACGCCAAGCGCCGATTGCTGGCGTCGGCCGGCGCGGCCGAAGCGCTGCCACGTCGCGGCGACCGAACCGGGGTAGCCGTTCAGCACCACCACGTCGAGCGAACCGATGTCCACGCCCAGCTCCAGCGCCGAGGTGCTGACGATGCCGTCGATGCTGCCTTCGCGCATCGCCCGTTCGGCCGCGCGGCGCTCCTTCGGCAGGTAACCGCCGCGGTAGGCGCGGATGCGCGGGCGCTTGCGCGGGTCGTGGTCGAACACGTCCTTGAGGTACTTGGTGAGCACCTCGACCATGCTGCGCGACTGGGCGAACACCAGCGTCTTCATGCCGCTCTTGATCGCCAGCCGCGCGATGCGGTTGGTCTGCGAGCGCGCCGAGGCGCGCAGACCAAGGTCGGGGTTCACCACCGGCGGGTTCCACAGCAGCACGTGCTGGTCGCCGCTGGGCGCACCGCTTTCGGTGATCGCGGTGACCGCATCCTCGATCAGCGCCTCGGCGTGTTCCCGCGGATTGCCGATGGTGGCCGAGCACAGGATGAACTGCGGGGTGACGCCGTAGAACGCGCAGACACGCTTGAGCCGGCGGATCACGTTGGCCACGTGCGAGCCGAACACGCCGCGATACGTGTGCACCTCATCGATCACCACGTAGCGCAGGTTCTCGAAGAACTGCGCCCACTTGGTGTGATGCGGCAGGATGCCCTGGTGCAGCATGTCCGGATTGCTGACCACGATGTCGCCATGCAGGCGGATCGCCTGTCGCGCATCGCCGGGCGTGTCGCCATCGAAGGTGAATGCCTTCACCCCCAGCGCACCGGCCCGGTTCAGCTCCAGCAGCTCGGCCACCTGGTCCTGCGCCAGCGCCTTGGTGGGGAACAGGTACAGCGCCTTGGCGTGATCGGTCATGGCAGCGCTGATGACCGGCAGCGTGTAGCACAGCGACTTGCCCGAGGCGGTGGGCGTGACGATGGCCACGTGCGCGCCTGCCCGCGTGGCTTGCCATGCCTCGGCCTGATGGCTGTAGAGCTGCTCGATGCCGCGCGTGCGCAGCGCCCCGGCCAGCGCATCGGGGAGATCGTCGGGCAGCGGCGCGAACGTGCCCTCCCGACCGGGCACCACGAAGGCGCCGGTGATCCGCGCGGCATAGCGCTTCGACAGCCGCCGGGCCAGGCTGCGGCCGTCGCCCGGCCCGTCCAGCACGAGGTCGTCGCTGGCGTAGCGGTCGGGTAATGTGTTCATCGGCAGGCTCCGCGCGAAGGTCCGCGGATTAGGCCGCGTGCGCGTCTCACCGGGTGAGATGGCGCGCGGCCGTCACGGCATCGTCAGCCGTCCTTGCGGGAGCGGGCCCGACCAGGAGCGTCAGGCGACTTGCGCGGCAGGCGACCGCTGACGTTCGCGCCAGTGCGGCACCTCGGCCCAGCCGTCGCGCGGTGGTTCGCCGGCCAGCGCGCGGCGCAGTTCGTGGCGACCGAGATGGGGTGCAAACTGGTGGATGAAGGCCAGCGTGTACTCACGCGGCACGCTGTCCCGGCGCAGTACCACCCAGGTCGTGCACGGCGCGAACAACGCATCGGCGGGCAGCGCGAGCAGGTCGGCGTCGCCGGGCTGCATGGCCATTTCGGCGAGGATGCCCACACCCATGCCGGCGCGCACGTAGGTCTTGATCAGGTCGGCGTCACCGGCAGTCATCGCGATCTGCGGTGACAGCCCGGCCTCCTCGAACGCGCGGCGCAAGGACGACTCCGGCCGCAGCGAGGAGTCGTAGCTGACCAGCGGCAGGCCCGCCAGCTCGGTCAGCGTGGGCGCGGCGGCGCGCCGCGCCAGCGGATGGTCGCGCGGGGTGACGATCACCCGTTGCCAGCGATAGGCGGCAAAAGCCATGCCGACGGCCGGCGCGCTGCCGGCGCTGCTGATAATGGCCAGATCGACCTGACCGGCTTCCAGCCGGGCCAGCACGTCGGCGTCGCGGGTCGGCTCCAGATGCACGCTGACCTGGGGGAAGCTGGCATTGAGCGCGGCGATTGCCGCGGGCAGGGCGAAGCGAGCCTGGGTATGCGTGGTGGCGATGCGCAGCTCGCCGTGGGCCTCGTTGCGCAGGTTCGCGGCGATCGCGCGGATGTTGGTTGCCTCGGCCAGGATGATCCGCGCCCGTTCGATCACCTGCTCGCCCGCGTGGGTCACCGCATCCAGGCTCTTGCCCTTGCGCACGAAGAGCTGAAAACCCAGCTCGTCCTCAAGCTGGCGCAGCTGCTTGCTGAGCCCGGGCTGGGTGGCATGCACGCGCTCGGCCGCCAGGGTGATGTTGAGGCCGGAGTCGGCGATGGCGATGAGATGGCGCAGCTGGGTAAGCGTCATGGGCAGGAGTCCGTGGGCGATGGTCGGGGGACGGATGGGCGATGCAGCTGCGCATACATCGTGCAATCCCCCGGCCGCCGACGTGACGAGCCCCTGGCCGGTCGCCACGGATACCCTTGTCGATGGAATGACATACTTTCATATTGGACGTCTATACGTCCATTCGTGTTGCATGTCAATCAGGCCTGCCGGTCATGCCGCGACGGCATAAGCACCAAGGCGCAAATCATTTGTGGTGCCGGCGGCGGCTTCGTAGCGTAGGCGAACCCCTTGCTCCGGCCATTCCCGCGCATGAAGCTCTACCCGATCTTTGCCTCGTTGTCGCAGCGCGCCGTGCTGGTGGTCGGCGGCGGCGCGGTGGCCGAGCGCAAGGTGGCAGCACTGCTGCAGGCTCGGGCGCAGGTGACGGTGAACGCGCCCAGCCTCACGCCGCGCCTGCAGCGCTGGGTGCGGCAGGGCCGTATCGCCCATCGCACCGATCCGTTCCGCGAGAGCTGGCTGGAGCGCGTGTGGCTGGTGGTGGCGGCCACGCCCGATCGCGAGATCAACGCGCTGGTGGCCAGTCTGGGCGAGTTGCGCCGGATCTTCGTCAACGTGGTCGACGATGCGGCGCTGTCCAGCTTCCACGTGCCGGCGGTGATCGACCGCGCACCGCTGACCATCGCGATCTCCAGCGGCGGCGAGGCGCCGATGCTCTCGCGCCTGCTGCGCGAGCGGCTGGAAGCGCTGCTGGATGATTCGCTGGGCGCGCTGGCCCGGCTGATGGCCCGGCTGCGCCCGCGCATTCGTGCCCGTTTTCCCGCACTGGCGGCACGACGCGCCTTCTACGACAGCCTGCTGGCCGGGCCGGTGGCGCAATTGTTGCGCCAGCAGCGAGATGGCGAGGCGCAGGCGGCGGCGGAACATGCTCTCGCCGATACGCCGTCGCCGGCCACCGGTTCGGTGGTGCTGGTGGGCGCCGGCCCCGGCGATCCGGGCCTGTTGACCTTGCGTGCATTGCGCGCGCTCAACGAGGCCGACGTGATCCTGCACGACCGGCTGGTCGGTGCCGGCGTGCTGGCGCTGGCCCGGCGCGATGCCGAGCGGATCGACGTCGGCAAGCAGGCCGGCCGGCACCACGCCACGCAGGAGGCGATCCACGCCTTGCTGCTGGAGCATGCGCGTGCCGGCAAGCGGGTGGTGCGGCTGAAGGGCGGCGACCCGTTCGTGTTCGGTCGCGGCGGCGAGGAGCTGGAGTTCCTGCACGCCCACGCGATTCCTTTCGAAGTGGTGCCCGGCATCACCGCCGCCGTGGCCTGCGCGGCGTACTCGGGGGTGCCGCTGACTCATCGCGAGCGCGCCCAGTCAGTGCGCTTCGTCACTGCGCATTGCCGCGATTCGCACGACACCGTGGACTGGCCTGCGCTGGCGCAGGAGCGGCAGACGCTGGCGATCTACATGGGCGTGAACGAGCTGGCGACCCTGCAGGCGCGCCTGGTCGAACACGGACGCGCTGCGTCCACGCCGTTCGCCCTGATCGAAAACGGCTCGCTGCCGAACCAGCGCGTGGTCTGCGGCGTGCTGGGCAACCTTGCCGAGCGAGCCGCAGCCCATGCCGTGAGCTCGCCGGCGCTGCTGATCCTGGGCGAGGTGGCCGCCTTGGCGCCGTCGCTGGCCTGGTTCGGCGCCGCCCCGCTGGGCGCGACCGTGCACGCCTTGCCCGCCGCCGCGGCGGCGCGCGATGGCGTGCTCGAGGCGATCCATCGCGCCGCCTGTTGACCGATCCCGAATCGGCGCATCATCTGCCTTCGTCCATGCGCCCGTTCCTCACGCCCGATTCCCCGAGGAGACACCCATGATCTACGACAACATCCTGGACACCATCGGCCGCACACCGATCGTGAAACTGCACCGCCTGGCGCCCGCACACGTGAGCATCTACGTGAAGATCGAGGCGTTCAACCCGGCCGGTTCGGTGAAGGACCGACTCGCCCTGGCGATCATCCTGGACGCCGAGCAGCGCGGCACGCTCAAACCCGGGCAGACCGTGGTGGAGGCCACGTCCGGCAATACCGGCGTGGCGCTGGCCGCGGTGTGCGCGGCGCGCGGCTATCCGTTCGTGGCGGTGATGTCCGACACGTTCTCGCTGGAGCGGCGCAAGCTGATCCGCGCCTATGGCGGCAAGGTGGTGCTCACCCCCGGTGCGGCACGCGGTACCGGCATGGTGGAAAAGGCCGCCGAACTGGCGAAACAGCATGGCTGGTTCCTCGCCGACCAGTTCGAGAATCCCGCCAACCCCGCCTACCACCGCCAGACCACGGCAGCCGAGGTGCTCGGCGACTTCGCCGGCCGGCGACTGGACTACTTCGTCAGCGGCTGGGGCACCGGCGGCACGCTCACCGGCGTGGGGGAGGTGCTGAAAGTGGCTCGGCCGCAGGTCAAGGTGATTGGCGCGGAGCCGGCCGGCGCCTCGCTGCTCGGCGGCAAGGAATGGCAGCCGCACAAGATCCAGGGCTGGACGCCGGACTTCGTGCCCGCCGTGCTCAATGCCAAGGTGGTCGACCGGATCGTCACCGTCGACGACGTGGTGGCGCGCGACACCGCGAGGGAACTGGCCCGGCGCGAGGGTATCTTCACCGGGCTGTCTTCCGGCGGCACGCTGGCCGCGGCGCTTGAAGTGGCGAAGGACGCGCCGGCCGGATCGGTCCTGCTCGCGATGCTGCCCGACACCGGCGAGCGCTACCTGTCGACCTTCCTGTTCGAGGGCGTCAACGAGGGTTCCGACGAGGTTTGAGCGCGGCTGCATGGCAACCGGGGCTCGCGCCCCGGGGCGCCTCGTCGGATACTCGGCTTCGATCGATCCCGGGGCGACGATGCACAAGAACCGACTCGAGGCGTTCAGCGACGGCGTGCTCGCCATCATCATCACCATCATGGTGCTGGAGATGAAGGTGCCGCACGGCGAGACGCTGGCGGCGTTGCTGCCGATGGCACCGGTGTTTCTCAGCTACGTGCTGAGCTTCGTCTACGTGGGCATCTACTGGAACAACCACCACCACATGCTGCAACTGGCCGGCCCGGTCAGCGGCGCGGTGTTGTGGGCCAACCTGCATCTGCTGTTCTGGCTTTCGCTGCTGCCGTTCGCCACCGGCTGGATGGGCGAAAACCACTTCGCGCAGGGGCCGACGGCGCTGTACGGCGTGGTGCTGCTGATGGCGGCGCTGGCGTACTGGATGCTGCAACGCGCGCTGATCCGCGCCGAGGGCCGGGCATCCGCGCTGGCCCGCGCCGTCGGCGGCGACTGGAAGGGAAAACTCTCGCCGATGATCTACGCCAGTGCCATCCTCGTCTCGTTCCGCGCCGCGTGGATCGCGCAACTGCTGTATGGCGTGGCCGCCCTGCTGTGGCTGGTGCCGGACCGGCGCATCGAACGGGTGGCGGGACGGGCGCCGCACTGAGGCGGGTTCTGCCGGCGAGTTTGGCCGGCGAGTTTGGCCGGAAAGAGTTGGCCGGAAAGTTTGGCCGGAAAGGGTTGGCCGGAAAAGCTTGGCCGGATCGGTCCGCTCCGGGTCCGGTGCAGGGCTCGTCGAGGACGCAGCGGCTGCCTAGAGTGACGGCTCCCCCATGATGGAGTCGCCCCATGTCCGACACCCCCGCCTTGCTGGTCATCGACGTGCAGCAATCGTTCCTGCAGGCACCGTACTGGCGCGAAGACGACCTGCCGGCGTTCCGCGAGAAGTTGTTGCAGCTGATCGACGGCGCGAGCGCCCGCGGCTGGCCGATCGTGCGCATCCTGCACGAGGAGGCTGCCGGTCACTTCAGCGTGGCGTCGGGGCTGGTGCAGCCGATGGCGTGGGTGCCGCAGGTGCACGACACGGTGTTCCGCAAGCAGGTGCACAACGCGTTCACCGGCACCGGCCTGCAGGCATGGCTGCGCGAGCGCGGCATCGGCCGCGTCATCATCAGCGGCATCCGCAGCGAGCAATGCTGCGAGACGACCGCCCGGGTTGCTTCCGATCTCGGCTTCGACGTCGATTACGTCACCGAGGCGACGCTGACCTTTCCGATGGTCCACGCCGGCAGCGGCACTCGCTACGATGCGCAGGACATCAAGCAACGCACGGAACTGGTTCTGGATGGACGCTTTGCCCGCATCCGCACCGTCGATGACGTCCTCGCCGATCACTGAGGTGTGCTTCGTGCTGCCACCGGACCTGATCCTGCTGGATCTGGCCGGTGCCGCCGACGCCTTTCGCATTGCCGCGGCGATGGGCTTGCCGGTGCGCCTGCGGCTGATGGCGCCGGTGGCGGCGGGCGAGGCGGCACCGACTGCGCTGGGCGTCAGTCTTGCCGGCGTCGAACCGCTGCCGGCGAAGTTGCTCGAGCACGTGCTGATCGTGGTGTGCGGTGCCACCGGCAGCGCCGCGCGCCTGTTGTCGTCGGCGGCCGGCAAGGCGCTGGTGGCCTGGTTGCGGCGCCATGTCGTCGCTGGCCGACCGCTGGCCTGCGTCTGTTCCGGCGCACTGCTGGCCGCCGCCGCCGGCCTGCTCGACGGGAGACGCTGCACCACGCACCACAGCCTGCTCGACGAGCTGCGCCAACTGGCGCCGGCGGCCGAGGTGCTGGACAGCCGCGTGTTCGTGGAAGACGGCGAGGTCTGCACCAGCGCCGGCATCACCGCCGGCATCGACCTCGCGCTGCACCTGATCGCCAAGCTCGGCTCGCCGCGCCTGGCCGTCGCCGTGGCGCGGGAAATGGCCGTCTACATGCGCCGCGCCGCCGGCGACCCGGCGCTGTCGCCGTGGCTAGAAGGGCGCAACCACATGAACATGGCCATCCACCGCGTGCAGGACGCGCTGCTCCAGGCGCCCGCGCAGGACTGGCCGCTGGCGCGGCTGGCCGACATCGGCCACCTGAGCGTGCGCAGCCTCACGCGCCACTTCCGCGAAGCCAGCGGCATGTCGGTCAACCGCTACCACGCGCGTCTGCGGCTGGCGCTTGCGCGGCAGGCGCTGGCCAACGGCGACAACGTGGAGCGGGCGGCCGAGTGCGCGGGCCTGGGTTCGGCACGGCAGCTGCGCCGCTTGTGGGCAGCGCATGCCGACGACCGTCCGGCGTCGGTGCGGTCACGCGGTTGAGCGGGCCTAGAGCAGGCTTTCCAGCGGCAGCAGCTTGAGCATCTGCACCTCGACCCGGTGGCCGGTGGTGGCGCCGGGGTCGTGGTCGTAGGTCACCGGCTTGCCGTGCTCGGTGGCCTGCCATTGCATGGCGCCGCCATGCGCCGAGCCGTCCTGCTTCAGGATCACGCGGTAGGCCTGCTCGGGCAGCGTGGCGCTGTCGAAGAACGCGGTGACCGCCGCGGCCAGCGGCGGACAGTCGACGATGATGCCCATCTCGGTATTGAGCAGTTTCGAGCGGGCATCCATGTTCATCGAGCCGATGAACACCTTCTGCCGATCCACCACGACGGCCTTGGCATGCAGGCTGACGCCCGAGGAGGTGCCGCCGGTGGTGGCCGGTTGCGGCGCGCCGGCGGCGGCTTGCAGTTCGAACAGTTGCACGCCGCTTTCCAGCAGCGGGCGGCGATAGCGCGAATATCCCGAATACACGATCGGCTCGTCGTTGGAGGCCAGCGAATTGGTCAGCACCTTGACCGTCACGCCGCGCTTGGCCAGCGCATCGAGATAGGTCGTGCCGCGCTCGCCGGGGATGAAGTAGGGCGAGATCAGCAGCAACTCGTGCTGCGCGGCGTCGGCCATCGCCTTGATATCCGGGCCGATGCGCAGCTCGGGCTGGTCCCCGGTCGCCTCGATCTTGGCCGGCTGGTCGGCCACCAGCGTGGCCGGTCCCCAGAACCACTCGCCCTTGCGGTCGGCGGAGGCGCCGTAGGGCAGGGCGTCCAGCGTGGCCTGGGCGTAATCCGATTGCGCGAACGCGCGCGCATCGTGCGCCAGTTCGGTCCGCAGTTTCGCCAGGTCGACATGATCGGCATGCTTGCCATGGAATGCCTTCACCGGATAAGCCGCGTCGCAGTTCCAGTACTCGTCGAAGGCATGCGAGGCCTGTGGCACCACCGGGCCGATCGCGATCAGGTCGAGGTCGCGGAAATGGGTGTCCTCGCCCGCGTCGAAGTATGCATCGCCGATGTTGCGTCCGCCGACGATCGCCACGTTGCCGTCGGCGATGAACGACTTGTTGTGCATGCGCCGGTTCAGCCGGTGCGTGTCGAGCAGGAACTGGGCAGCCTTGGAGAATACCGACGGCTTCTTCGTGGCGAACGGGTTGAACAGGCGCACCTCGATGTTCGGGTGGGTATCCAGCGCGTCGAACAGGTCGATCGCCTGGCTGGCGTTGATGTCGTCCACCAGCAGGCGCACGCGCACGCCACGGTCGGCCGCGGCCAGCAGGCGCTGCGCCATCAGTCGCCCGGTCGCGTCGTTGTCGAAGATGTAGTACTGCAGATCCAGCGAATGCTGCGCGTGGTCGGCCAGCGCCACGCGGCTCATCAGCGCATCGGTGCTGCGGATGAGCAGGCGGAAACCCGACTGATCCTGGTGCTTGGCGGTTTCCGCGTGCACGTAGCGCGCCGCCGGCGTGCCCACGGTCGGCGGCAACGCCTTCGACACCGGCTTGACCACGGGCGCGGGCGGCGAGCAGGCCGCCAGGGCCACGCCGAGCAACACCGCGCCAAGCGCTCTGATGAGTCGCCGCATGTTCACCCGCCTTTTGCTGCGTGCCGATCACGGCTTCGCGGCAATCGTCCATCGCCAGCGGCGTACTTTGCGAAGGCGGTCGTGAAATCCATGCGACTGTGGAGCCTCGCCTGACCCGGGTACTCGGGTTTCCGCCTTTCGCCTATCCCCAGCTCGACAACGGCATGGCACCGGGCGCGAACATCCCCTGCGGCCCGAAGTGGAACATGCGGGAGCGGTCGCGTGCGTAGTCGTGGCCTTTCTCGGCGAGCACGGACCGGTTCAGTTCTTCGTACCAGCGTTGCACCGTGGTGGCGTCGGTCAGCAGCAGGAAGGTCCAGTCGGGGAACACCACGGTGACGGGTTCGTCGCCGTGCCAGGCGAACTGCGCCTCCGCGCCGTGCTGCACCATGTCGGCGCCGATCAGCTGGTTCAGCGAGCTGCGGATGCGCTCGAACTCCATGTCCGGGAGCAACGGGGTGAAGTTCTTGACGCCGTGGAGTTGGCCTTCATGGCGTCGGTTGTCGGTTTCCTTGCCGCGAACGATCACATCCTTCAGATCGTAGTCGCCGTGGATGTAGACCCAGCCCTTGCCGGCGTGGTCGAGCTGCAGGCAGCCGTAGTGGCGGGATGCGGGGTCGACGTCGACGCGCCAGCGCCACTCGGCCGAGCAGGCGGCGGCGCGGCCCACGCCCCAGGCCGCCCAGCTTTCCGGACGCTGCGGATCGCCCATGGCCGGCATCTTGTTCTCGGCCGCCAGGTAATGCATGCCGTCGTGCCAGGCCTTCATCGCCTTGTCCCGCTTGGCCGGCTTGAAGGCCCCCGGGTGCATGCCCGGGTGCACCACCAGCCCGGCGATGACGTAGTCCTGTTTCACCATGCGCCCCGCCACCGAGCGCATGAGGCCCGACGGGTTGACGTCGGCGGTCTTGGCTTTCAACAGGGCCGGTTTGGGGTAATAGCCGGGCATGCCGACGTAGCGCAGCGAATCCTCGTTGGTATGACGCACGAGCAGGATGACCTTGCGCTCCCGCGCCACCATGAGGAACTTCTGCAGGTCGATGCCGCGCATTCCGATGCCGATACCCATGTTCGTCGTCCTTGTGTCGTATGGATGGGGGGAGTGTACGAGTTTTGAAAATCGAGATCGGAGCAAAAAGCCCCGGCGACAGGGTTCCGGACTCGGCGCGCAAGGCAATCTTTGCGTCGGTGGAACGATGGGACCCCGGCGTTGGCACTTTTTCGCGCGATGCCGATACAAAAAAATCCCGCCATCGGCGCTGTCTGCTCCCACGACGTCGGGAAGGCGTGGATACGTTGTCGCGGAATTGTGGACTACCCGACATTTCGAGCAGTCAGCGTGGTGGTGATGATGATGCCTGAGGGTTGGCGCTGGCTCGTGCAGGCGGCGATGCCGTGACCTGATCCAGACTGTAGAGATAGTCATGGCCGTATGCGCTACCGTCCACCAGTTCGCCAGCCTTGATGCCGGTGAGACCTTTGTCCTTGTGCGCGCCGCACGTTTCCGTGCAGTTCCAAGCCGTGCCATCGCGCGCGTGGACGATCATCACCGTCTTGACGCCGTCGCCCACAAAGGCTCCGGCTGGCGCAAAGGCGAGTGACGGAATCATGGCCTGCTTTCGTTGGCTGTGAAGATTTCCACCTAGGGCAATGAGGCGGCCTTTGGCTGCCAGATCGCGCAAGTGTTCACCCACTTGCTTGTTCATCTGCACGGCGTTCTGCTCCTTGCCTGTCAGTTGGAAATCCAGCGTGAGCTTGCCTTGCTTCTCCAGCGCCTCCAGATGGTTGACCAGCGACATCATCGCCTGCGACGTCCTGCCATCCACGCCGGCCCAAGTCCGGTCGCCAGTATCACGGGCGAAATTAGGCAGCTCGAGCGAGACAAAGAGCGGCGCAACGCCGGCAGCCACTTCCGCGTCCACCAGGCAACGCACGAGGTTGGGTGATTCCACGGTGCCGTGTAGCTCGCCGAGGTAGATGTTGCCCAGCTGCAGCAGGGGCTGGAGCTTCTGTGCGGAGGGACACGCAATAGATGTGTGGTCGGGTGCCGTGAAGGCATGTGGAGGCGTGGCCAAGCCGGCATGGGCCAGCGAGGCAAGGCCAGCAAGGGCAGTCACCCATGTGGCGGATCGGATCCTGGAACGCGTGCCGTTTGGAAACTGGAAGCGCATGGCTTTCTCGCGGGCGATATTAAGGAGACGGAGAAAGTTAATCCGATTATCGGTGGTGTGCATCGCCAGATCTGCTACGCCGCCTCGGCACTCAACTTCACCCCCAACGCCTGCACGACCTTCATGATCGTGGCGAACTCCGGGTTGCCGTCCGCCGACAACGCCTTGTACAGGCTTTCGCGGCGCAGGCCGGTGTCGCGTGCGAGTTGGGAGATGCCGCGGGCGCGTCCAACCACGCCGAGGCTGTCGGCGATGAAGGCGGGATCGCCGGTTTCGAGGGCGGCAGAGATGTACTCGACCTGGGCTTCGGGGGTGGCCAGATGTTCCGCGGGGTCGAAGGGGCGAGTTTTGGTGCGCAAGTTTCACCTCACAGGCGGTCGGCGGTTTTGAACTGCCTTGTGACTGCCGAAATGCCCGAGCGCCATCATAGTCAGGCAGCCCGTGGCTCCACCCGGCGCAGGATTTCGTCGCGTGTGGCCAGTGTCTTGAGATCGTAAGTTGCCTGCAGGTTCAGCCAGGACACCGCGTCGCCGCCGAAGTAGCGTGCCAGGCGCTCGGCAGTGTCGGCGCTGATGCCGCGGCGTTCGTTGACGATTTCGTGGATGCGGGTGGCCGGTACGCTCAGTGCCACGGCCAAGGCGTTGGCGCTCATCCCCAGCGGGGTGAGGTAGTCCTCGCGCAGGATTTCGCCGGGATGTACAGGGCGCATGCGATTGACGGGAAGTTTCATATGGCTCTCTCAGTGGTAATCCACGATTTCGACGTGCTCGGGTCCGCTGGCTGTCCACACAAAGCAAACGCGCCACTGCCGGTTGATGCGGATGCTGTGCTGGCCAGCGCGATCGTGCTTGAGGGCTTCGAACTGGTTGCCAGGCGGTGAACGCAGAAACTCAAGCGTTTGCGCGGCATCGAGTTGCGACAACTTGCGGATGGCGGCGTCCTTGATGGCACGGAACCGACGAGGATCGCCACCCTCGAACAGCGCCTGCGTATCCTTGCAATGAAAGCTCCTGATCACGCGCTGACGGTATTACGTTTGACGTAATACGTCAAACGAGCACCGTATCCGCTGGAAAACGCATCCCTTGGCCGAGAAGGGTTTGCAAGCGGATCAGATCCACTCAAATGCAAACGGCGCCGTATCGCTACGGCGCCGTTGCAGTTTCAGATACCGGTCTTCGCCGGAATGACGAACTTCAGAGTGCCTCGAAGATTCCCGCCGCGCCCATGCCGGTGCCGATGCACATCGTCACCATGCCGTACTTCTGCTTGCGCCGGCGCATGCCGTGCACCAGCGTGGCAATGCGCACCGCGCCGGTGGCGCCGAGCGGGTGGCCGAGCGCGATCGCGCCGCCGAGCGGGTTGACCTTGGCCGGGTCGAGCTTGAGGTCGCCCATCACGGCGAGTGCCTGGGCGGCGAAGGCTTCGTTGAGTTCGATCCAGTCGAGCTGATCCTGGGTGATGCTGGTTTGCGCGAGCGCCTTGGGAATCGCTTCCTTCGGGCCGATGCCCATGACTTCGGGCGGCACGCCGGCGACGGAGAAACCGACGAAGCGGGCCAGCGGCTGCAGGTTGTATTGCTTGATGGCCTTTTCGCTGGCGAGCAGCACGGCGCCGGCGCCGTCGGACATCTGGCTGGAGTTGCCGGCGGTGACGGTACCGCCGAACTGGCCGTTGCGGAACACGGTTTTCAACTTGGCCAGCACTTCGGGCGTGGTGCCGGCGCGCGGGCCTTCGTCCTGGTCGATGACGCGGTTGTCGGTGGTGATGCCGCGGCTGGCGAGATCCGGGTAATGGTCATCGAGCTGGAACGGGGTGATCTCGTCCTTGAACTCGCCGGCGGCCTGGGCGGCCAGAGCGCGGCGGTGGCTTTCGACGGCGAAAGCGTCCTGCTGCTCCCGGCTGACTTTCCACTGCTTGGCGACGTTTTCGGCGGTGATGCCCATGCCGTAGGCGATGCCGATGTTCTCGTCCTGGAAGATCGCGGGGTTCATGGCGATCTTGTGGCCCATCATCGGCACCATGCTCATGCTCTCGGTGCCGCCGGCGAGCATCAGGTCGTCCAGGCCCAGGCGGATGCGGTCGGCGGCCATCGCCACCGACTGCAGGCCGGAAGAGCAGAAGCGGTTGACGGTGACGCCGGGCACGGTGTGCGGCAGGCCGGCCAGCAGCAGGCCGATGCGCGCCACGTTCATGCCTTGCTCGGCCTCGGGCATGGCGCAGCCAATGATGACGTCGCCGATCTGGTGCGGGTCGATGCCGGGCGCCTGCGCCATCACCGCGCGGATCACGTGGGCGAGCATGTCGTCCGGGCGGGTGTTGCGGAACACGCCGCGCGGCGCCTTGCCGACCGGGGTGCGGGTGGCGGCGACGATGTAGGCGTCCTGGATTTGTTTGGTCATGACGGAACTCCAAAAGGGTGAGAAAAGAGTGGAGAGGAGTGAGAAGTGAAAGAAAGCCTGGGCTTCGACTCTCACTCCTCACTTCCGCGCGCGCAGCGCGCTCACTAGTTCCTCAAAGGTTTGCCGGTGGTCATGGTGTGGGCGATGCGGGCCTGGGTTTTCTCGGTTTTCGCCAGCTCCACGAAGTGCTTGCGTTCCAGTGCCAGCAGCCATTCCTCGTCGACGGTCGAGCCGCGCTCGATCACGCCGCCGCACAAGGTGTCGGCGATGCGCGAGGCGATGTCGACATCGTGCTCGGAGGCGAAGTAGCCGGCTTGCAGGTTGGCCAGTTGCGCCTTGAAGGTGGCGGTGCCGACGTCGCCGGCGACGATGACCTGGGCGGGCAGGGGCGGGCGGTAGCCGGCCTCGGCCAGCGACAATGCCACCTTCTTGGCGACGTACAGCAGTTCGTAGGCGTTGAACACGACCACGTCGCTGTCGCGCAGCAGGCCCATGTTCTTCGCCTCGATGGCGCTGGGGGAAACCTTGGCCATCGCCACGGTCTCGAACACCTTCTTCAGTTCCTCGAACGGATCGGCCGGATTGGCCCTGGACGCACGCACGGCCAGTTCATGCAGGCCGCCACCGGCGGGCAGCAGGCCGACGCCGGCCTCGACCAGGCCGATGTAGCTTTCGAGTGCTGCAACCGTCCGGGCGGAATGCATCTGGAATTCGCAGCCGCCACCGAAGGCCATGCCGCGCACGGCGGAAACCACCGGCACCAGGGCGTGCTTGATCGCCATGCTGGTGCGCTGGAAGTTGGCGACCATCTTGCCGAAGTCGTCGAACTTGCCGTCCTTCAGCAGGCCCAGCGCGCCCTTGAGATCCGCGCCGGCGGAGAACGGTTCGCCGGTCTGCCAGATCACCACCGCCTTGAGCTTTTCCTCGGCCAGCCTGATCGCGTGCTGGATGCCGTCGAGCACGTGGTCGTTGACCGTGTTCATCTTGGTCTTGAACGAGAGGATGCCGACGCCGTCGTCGCCCAGCGTCCACAGGCGGATGCCGTCGTTCTCCCACACCGTGCTGCCGGTGTCGAACTTTTCGCCCAGGATCGGATCGGGGAACAGCTGGCGCTGGTAGACCGGATGCTGCGAACGCGGCTTGTCGGCGTTGGCGCTGGCCGAATACGAACCGTTCTTGCCGTGCACGCCCGTGCGGCCGTCGGTGACCCAGGCGGGCAGGGGCGCATCGCTCATCGCCTTGCCGGCCTTGATGTCTTCATTGATCCATTCGGCGACCTGCTGCCAGCCCGCGGCCTGCCAGGTCTCGAACGGGCCGAGCTTCCAGCCGTAGCCCCAGCGGATGGCGAAATCCACGTCGCGCGCGGTGTCGGCGATGTCGGCCAGATGATAGGCGGTGTAGTGGAACAGATCGCGGAAAGTGGCCCACAGGAACTGCGCCTGCGGGTCGCTGGAGGCGCGCAGCTTGCCGAACTTCTCGGCGGGGTCCTTGATCGCCAAAATCGCGGCGACTTCATCGGAGGGCCTTTGTTCGGACGGCCGGAAGTTATATGCGGCTCCCTCCGCAAAAGCCCGGCCATCCTTGGCCGGACTCTTCAAATTGGCCACGTCCAGCACCTGGATGTCCTTGCCGACCTTCTTGTAGAAGCCGCCGCCGGTCTTCTGGCCCAACGCACCCTTCTCGATCAGGCCGGCCAGCCATGCCGGCGCCTTGAAGTACCGGTGCCAGGGATCGTCGGGCAGGGTATCGGCCATGGTCTTGATGACGTGGGCCATGGTGTCCAGGCCGACCACGTCGGCGGTGCGGTAGGTGGCGCTCTTGGGGCGACCCACGGCCGGGCCGGTCAGCGCGTCGACGGTGTCGAAGCCGAGCTTGAATTGCTCTGTGTGATGCATGGTGGCGAGCATCGAGAACACGCCGATGCGGTTGCCGATGAAGTTGGGCGTGTCCTTGGCGATCACCACGCCCTTGCCGACGGTGGTGACCAGGAAGGCCTCGAGGCCGTCCAGCACGTTCTGGTCGGTGAGCCGGGTCGGGATCAACTCGACCAGGTGCATGTAGCGCGGCGGATTGAAGAAGTGCACGCCGCAGAAGCGGTGGCGCATTTCCTTCGGCAGCGCCTCGGCCAGCGTGTTGATCGACAGGCCCGAGGTATTGGAGGCGATGATCGCGGTCTTCGACAGGTGGCCGGCGATCTTCTTGTACAGGTCGAGTTTCCAGTCCATGCGCTCGGCAATGGCCTCGATGACCAGGTCGACATCCTTCAGGTGATCGAGATCATCGTCGTAGTTGGCCGGGATGATCGAGGCGGCCAGGGCCTTGTCGGCCAGCGCGGCCGGCGACAGCTTGGCCAGGTTGGCGATCGCTTTCAGCGCGATGCCGCTCTTCGGACCCTCTTTCGCGGGCAGGTCGAACAGCACGGTTTCCACGCCGGCGTTGGTCAGGTGCGCGGCAATCTGCGCGCCCATGACACCGGCGCCCAGCACGGCGGCCTTGCGGATGCGCAAGCCGAGGGTGGGTGAGGATGCAGCAGTCATTGGCTTCTCCGATGGTGCGAGGGGTGGTGCGATCAATGGGGCAGGCGGCGCTGGCAGGGCGAGTTCACGGGTGGCTCAGCCCGGCGGCGGCGAAGCGGATCAGGTGCTGGACGGTCTGCTCAAGATGCTCTTGTTCGCTGACGTCGCCCTTGCGCTGGATCATGCCGAAGCCCGACATGGCGTGGGTCAGCGCACCGGTCACGAGGTCGATGCGCCAGTACAGCTCGGCCTTGCCCAGGTGCGGCAGCAGCCGGGCGAATTCGGCGGTGAACTGGCGCATGACGTGGCCGTAGTTCTCCGACAGGAAGCGGCGCAAGTTGTCGTCGTGCTCGGCGAAGGCGCGCGCCAGCACGCGCATGAACAGGGCGCCCTTGCCGTCGTGCGACAGCTCCAGCGCCGGGCGGATGTAGGCGGCGAGCACCTGTTCGAGCGTGGCCTCGCCGCCGGCCAGCTTGTGCAGGGCGGCCAGGCGATTGGCATTCAAGGCGTCCAGGCGCCGGCGGAATACCTCCTCGACCAGTTTCTCCTTGGAGCCGAAGTGGTAGTTGACGGCGGCCAGGTTGACCCCGGCGGCGGCGGTAAGCTGGCGCAGCGAGGCGCCATCGAAGCCGCGCTGGGCGAACATTTTTTCCGCGGTGCCGAGGATGCGATCCCGGGTGGAGCTGGTCGAGTTCACGGAAGCGGACGTCCTTTGGCAGCTGACGCGATTCAAACGATCGTTTGAGCATACGGGAAGCGCTTCCCGGGCGTCAAACGAGCGTATGGATCAGGCCTGCGCGATCCTTGCCAATGAGCTAGAATCTGTCAGACTTTAGTGGGCTAAATCCTCATTCCTTGTCGGAATTGGCTATCTTTGCCGGTAGTTGCCCGCTCAATCACTTTTCCCGAAATCCGTCAGCCGGAGCAGATCCCATGGCGCTGGAGCGCACCCTTTCCATCATCAAGCCCGATGCCGTCGCCAAGAACGTCATCGGCGAAATCTACGCCCGTTTCGAAAAGGCCGGCCTGAAAATCGTCGCCGCCCGCATGAAGCAGCTGTCGCGCGCCGAGGCCGAAGGCTTCTATGCCGTACATCGCGAGCGCCCGTTCTTCAAGGCCCTGGTCGAGTTCATGATCTCCGGCCCGGTGATGATCAGCGTGCTGGAGGGCGAAAACGCCGTGCTGGCCCATCGTGACCTGATGGGCGCCACCAACCCGAAGGAAGCTGCGCCGGGCACGATCCGCGCCGACTTCGCCGAGTCGATCGACGCCAACGCCGTGCATGGCTCCGACGCCGTGGAAACCGCCAAGGTGGAGATCGCCTATTTCTTTGCGGCGACGGATGTGGTTTCGCGTTAATTTCGTGCGTTCATCCTTGAACGCGAAGATCAGACAGCGGCCACTCGTGGCCGCACAGTAGAAACAAGTACGTTCGTCCCTGAACGCGAAGATCAAACAGCGGCCATCCGTGGCCGCACTCTTCACAAGAGCCACTCTTTGAACTCAGTTGTCGCCAGCTCGAACAAGGTCAACCTGCTCGATTTCGATCGCCAGGGTCTGCGTGATTTCTTCACGCAGATCGGCGAGAAGCCGTATCGCGCCGAGCAGGTGATGAAGTGGATCTACCACGACCTGGAAGACAACTTCGAAAACATGACCGACGTGGGCAAGGCGCTGCGCGCCAAGCTCACCGAGGCTTGCTACATCGGCGCGCCCAAGACGCTGCTGGACAAGGTCGCCACCGACGGCACGCACAAATGGCTGCTGGGCATGGATTCGGGCAATGCGATCGAGACGGTCTACATCCCCGAGCCGACCCGCGGCACCTTGTGCGTGTCCTCGCAGATCGGCTGCGCGCTGAACTGCCAGTTCTGCTCCACCGGCGCGCAGGGCTTCAACCGCAACCTGTCCACCGCCGAGATCATCGGCCAGGTGTGGGTGGCGGCGAAGTACCTGGGCAACGTCACCCACCAGAACCGCCGCATCACCAACGTGGTGATGATGGGCATGGGCGAGCCGCTGGCCAATTTCGACAACGTGCTGAAGGCGATGAAGCTGATGCGCGACGACCTGGGCTTCGGCCTGGCATCGAAGCGCGTCACCTTGTCCACTGCCGGCCTGGTGCCGCTGATCGACCAGTTGTCCGATGCCATCGACGTGTCGCTGGCGGTGTCGCTGCACGCGGCCAACGACGAGCTGCGCACCGAACTGATGCCGATCAACAAGCGCTACCCGATCGCCGAGCTGCTGGCGGCCTGCCAGCGCTGGGTCGCGCGCAAGCCGCGCACCTCGATCACCTTCGAATACACCTTGATGAAAGGCGTCAACGACCAGCCCGAGCACGCCCGCCAGCTCATCAAGCTGATGCGCAAGCTGCCCACGTGCAAGGTCAACCTGATTCCGTTCAACCCTTTCCCGGGTACGCAGTTCGCGCGCTCGGACGCGGCTGCGATCCACGATTTCCAGAGTCAGCTGCTCAATGCCGGCGTGCTGACCATGCTGCGCCGAACTCGCGGCGACGACATCGACGCGGCCTGCGGCCAGTTGGCGGGGCAGGTCGCCGACCGTACCCGGCGCAGCGCCGAACTTCGCAAACGGCAGAACCAGGGGGCTTTGCATGCGCTTTGACCGGGTGGTGATTCCCTGCTTGTTGTTCGCCCTGGCCGGCTGCGTCACCACGCATACCAACACCGGTGCGCTGGGCAAGCCGCTGCCGCAGGAGAGCAAGGCCGAGCAGGCCACGGACGCGGCGCGCATCCACACCGAACTGGGCCAGCATTACCTTGCCACCGGCGACCTGCAGACGGCGCTGAGCAAGGTGCAGATGGCGCTCCAGTTCGACCCGAACTACGCTCCCGCCCATACCGTCCTCGCCTACATCGATGCGCGGATCGGCAAGCTGGCCGAAGCGGAGCAGCACTATCGCAAGGCGGTGGCGCTGGAGCCGACCAAGGGTGCCTGGAACAACAACCTCGGCCAGTTCCTGTGTTCGCGGGGCAACTATGCCGAGGGCGAAACCTATTTTCGCAAGGCGGTGGCCGATCCGTTCTACGCCACCCCTTCGGAGGCCCTGGCCAACGCCGGCGTCTGCCAGCTGATGGCAGGCGACAAAACCAAGGCAGAAGCGGATTTTCGTGACGCCATCGCGCGAAATCCGCAGAATGGCGAGGCACTCTTCCAGCTCGCAAACCTTCTTTACCAGGGGAAAGATGCGTTTCGCGCAAGGGCATTCCTGCAGCGTTTCGACGCGCTGGGCAAACCGACTGCCGCCGCGCTGAAACTGGGGTACGACATCGAATCAAGCATGGGCAACCCGGAGGGGGCCCGCAATTATCTCAAGCGACTGCGCAGCCAGTTCCCGGACTCGGAACAGGCGCACGCCCTTGACTCCATCGACAACCCATGACGTCCATGCAGCAGTCTCCCATGTTCGACCACGCGCCTGACGGCACCCATTCTTCCCTCGCCCATGGAGCGGGGCAGGGAGCGATGGCCGGTGAATCGGCCCAGCCGAGTTTCGGCAGCCGGCTGCGCGCGGCGCGCGAGGCACGCGGGCTCGATCTCGAGGCCTGCGCCAACGCGCTGCGGTTGCCGGTGCGGGTGTTGCGCAAGCTGGAACTGGATCAGTACGACGGCACCGACTCCAAGGTCTACCTGGGCAGCTACATCGCCAAGTACGGGCGCCACCTGGGCATCAACGACGCCTCCATCCAGCTCGAAGTGGACCGCATCCGCCAGATCGACGCGCCGCTGGTGACCAGTGGCGGCATCTCCCATTCGCGCTTCCTGTTCGACCGCTACGCCACTGCGGCCACCTACGTGGTGCTGACGCTGGTGATCGCCGTGCCCACGCTCTGGTTCGGCGTGAAAAGCACGCTGGATCGGGACATCACCCATTTGGCCCCGCTGGACGCCGCCCCGGTGGCACAGCAGGAGCAAGCCGGCACCAGCACCCCGGCGATGGTTGCCGCCGACCGCGCCCGCCAGCCGGCGGCGCCGGTGCAGGCCTCGGCCGCCGACACGGCATCAGAGCAGCCGTTGCTGGCCTCGATGGCGCCGTTCCCGAGCCTCGCCAGCGACACTCGTCCGGCCGTGCCTGCGCCGCCGGCAGCGATGGTCGCCGCCGGCAGCGGTGGCCATCAGCTGGAGCTGACGCTCAGCGCGCCGAGCTGGGTCGAGGTGACCCGTGCCGACGGCACGCGTCTCGAATACGGTTTGCTGCCGGCGGGCAGTCACGCCGTCTATCACAGCGACCAGCCGCTGAACGTGAGCATCGGCAACGTCGGCGGCGCCCAGGTCGCGATCGACGGGCAGGCAGTGGGAATGGATGATTTCCGCCGCGCCAACGTCGCGCATTTCCGCGTGCAAGTGCAGGACGGCAAGGCCTCCGCCACTGCCCTCTGATCGGCATCGCCGCCGCTGCCGGCGACCCAATTCGGTTATGCTTGCGCACTGCCCGCCTGCGACCAGGCGGGTCTGATCCACCCATTACCTGTGTTTACGCGCTGGACTGCGCCAAGCGGTGCGCGGCCTATTGAACGGTGATTGCATGGCATTTGAAGAGTACGACAAGTACGAACAGAGCGAGTTGGTACAGAAGTGGCTGCGCGAGAACGGCGTTTCGATCGTTGTCGGTGTTCTTATCGGACTGGTCGGCATCTTCGGATGGCAGCAATGGCGCAACCACCAGGCCCGCAACGAGAGCGCGGCCTCGCAGCTCTACCAGCAGGCCAAGGTGGCGCAGCTGTCGGGCAAGCCCGACGTGGCCGCCCAGTTGACCGACCAGTTGATGAAGGATTACGCCAAATCGCCGTATGCGCTGTTCGCGGTCAGCGACCGCGCCCGCCAGCAAGTGCAGGACAAGCAACTGGACAAGGCCCAGGTCTCGCTGGAGTGGGCCGAAAGCCACACCACCGAAGAGCCGCTGAAGTCGCTGACCCTGGTGCGCATCGCGCGGGTCGAATTGGCGCGCGACCAGGCCCAGGCCTCGCTGGCCACGCTCGACCGCGTGCCGCCCGGCAGCTTCCAGGGCATGGTGCAGGAACTCCGCGGCGATGCGATGGTCAAGCTTGGACGCATGGACGATGCACGCAAGGCCTACCAGGCGGCCATGTCGGCACTGAGCGAGGACGCCCCGCAACGCGGCGCCTTGCAGATGAAACTCGATGACCTGGCCGTGGCCGGGAAGCAGGGTGCATGAAAGTTCACATGATCAAACGCGCCATGCTGGTTTCGCTGGTTTCGCTGCTGACGCTCGCCGGCTGCCACTCCTTCAAGAAGGAGAACGTGCAGCCGCCGACGCCGCTGGCCAAGGATTTCAAGCCGACGGTGCAGGTGACGCGACTGTGGCGCGAACGAGTGGGCGACGGCGCGGGCGACAGTGGCGTGCGGCTGCGTCCGACCGTGGTCGATGGCGTGCTCTACGCCGACAGCACCGACGGCAAGCTGGCCGCCTTCGACGCGGCGACCGGCAAGACGCTGTGGTCGAAGAGTTCGCGCACGCACGGCTGGTTCGGCTGGGGCGACAAGAAGCGCAAGGACGCCCAGTATGCCGGCGGTCCGGCGGTAGGCGGCGACCTGCTCGCGGTGGGCACGCTGGACGGCCACGTCTACGGCGTCAACGCAAAGGACGGCAGCCCGCGCTGGGAAGCCGAACTCAATACCCAGGTGCTGGCCTCGCCGGTGATCATCGGCAACCAGGTCATCGTGCGCGGCAGCAACGGCCGGGTTTATTCCCTTGACGCGGCCACCGGCGAGCGCCAGTGGGTGAACGACCAGGGCAACGTGCCGCTGCTGAGCGTGCGCGGCAACGGCGGCTTGCTGGTCGCCAACGGCGTGGTGTTCTTCGGCAGCGACGACGGCCTGCTGGTCGCGCTGCGCCTGGACAACGGCAGCAAGCTGTGGGAGCAGCGCCTGGCCAGCGGCGAGGGCCGCACCGAGATCGACCGTCTGAACGATGCCGACGGCGCGATCCTGCTCGACGGCAGCACCCTCTACGGCACCGCCTACCACGGCAACGTGGTGGCCATCGACGGCCCCAGTGGCCGCCCGCTGTGGTCGCATCCGTTCTCCAGCTATACCTCGCTGGCGGTGAAATACAATGCCATCTTCGGCGTCGACGATCAGTCGCGCGTGTGGGCCTTCGACAAGTCCGGCGGCGCCGACATGTGGAAGAACGACGCGCTCCGCTACCGCTGGCTGACCGGGCCGGCCGTGCAGGGCAACTACGTGGTGGTCGGCGATGCCGAAGGCTATGTGCACTGGCTGCAGACCGGCGACGGCGCGTTGGCCGCGCGCGAGCGGCTTTCCAAGAAGGCGATCCGCGCGCAGCCGCTGGTGGTCGGCGATGTCGTGTACGTCCAGGACGTGAAGGGCCACATCGGCGCCTACCGCCTGTCCTCGCCCTGATCGCGGGACGAAGTTTCCATGCTGCCCGTCGTCGCCCTGGTCGGTCGCCCCAATGTCGGCAAATCGACCCTGTTCAACGTGCTCACGCGCAGCCGCGACGCGCTGGTGGCCGACATGCCCGGGGTCACCCGCGATCGCCACTACGGTGCGTGCCATCTGGGTGAGCGCCCGTTTCTCGCGGTCGATACCGGTGGTCTGTCGGGTGTCGAGGAGGCGATCGACGTCCTTACCGCGCGGCAAGTGCGACTGGCGATCGAGGAGGCCCAGGTGCTGGTCTTCGTGGTCGATGCGCGCGACGGCCTGCTGCCGCAGGATCACGTGATCCTTGGCGAGTTGCGCCGCAGCGGCAAGCCGATCATCGCCGCCGTGAACAAGATCGACGGCCTGGATGAACAGGCCGCCCTGGCGGAATTCGCCGCCTTCGGCATGGCCACCACCTTGCCGATTTCCGCTGCGCATGGTCGCGGCACCGACGAGCTGATCCGCGCCGTGCTGCCGCTGTTGCCGCCGGACGAGGATGCCGCGAACGAGCCGTCCACGGAGGACGGCAGTATCCGCGTGGCGATCGTTGGCCGCCCGAACGCCGGCAAGTCCACGCTGATCAACCGCCTGCTGGGCGAAGAACGACTGATCGTCTCCGACGTCGCGGGCACCACGCGCGACCCGATCCGCGTGCCGCTGGAGCGCGACGGCAAGCGTTACACCCTGATCGACACCGCCGGCATCCGACGCAAGGCGCGGGTCGAGGAGGCGGTGGAGAAGTTCAGTGTGATCAAGACGCTGCAGTCGATCGCCGCCGCCCAGGTGGTGGTGATGATGGTCGACGCGCGCGAGAACCTGGCCGACCAGGACCTTACCCTGATCGGCTACGCCATCGACGAGGGCAGGGCGCTGGTGATCGCGCTCAACAAGTGGGATGGCCTGGACGCCTATCAGCGCGAGGAATGCCTGCGCGCGCTGGATCGTCGGCTGGTGTTCGTCGACTGGGCCAAGCGCGTGCACATATCGGCGCTGCACGGTTCCGGGCTGCGCGAGCTGATGCGCGCGGTGGTGCGCGCGCACGCGTCGGCGACCAGGGAGCTGAGCTCCTCCGACCTGACCCGCACGCTGGAAAAGGCGTACGAAGGCTACCAGCCGCCGCTGGTCAACGGCCATGCGCCGAAGCTGCGCTTTGCGCATCCGGGCGGCACCAATCCGCCGACCATCGTCATCCACGGCACGCGCACCAAGCACATCGCGCCGGCCTACCAGCGCTACCTGGAAAACTTCTTCCGCAAACGCTACAAGCTCGAAGGCACGCCGGTCCGCATTGCCTTCCGCGAGGGTGAAAACCCCTACGCCGGACGCAAGAAGGTGCTGACCAAGGAGCAACAGCACAAGGCCCGCCGCCGGCTCAGCGAACTGATCAAGCGCACGCGCTGATCGTCGACGCTCAGGGAAGATCCGACCGCAGCAACCCGTACACCGCCGCGTCCCGCGGTTGCCCCTCCACCAGCAAGCGCTGGCGCGCGATCGACTCGAATCGTGCGCCGATGCGCAGCGCCGTGGCGCGGCTGGCTGCGTTGTCCGGCAGCGCCACGATCTCGATGCGGATCAGCCCCAGCTGCTCGAACCCGAAGCGCGCGACGTGCTGCGCCGCCGCCGTCGCCAGCCCGCGCCGCTGGCAGGCCTGGCGCATCCAGTAACCGAGATTGGCGCGGCGGTGGATCGGCTCGAACTGGTTGAGCCCCACGCCGCCCAACAGCGAGCCGTCTGCCGCACTGCGCACCGCGAAGGCGAAATGGTTGCCGGCCTGCCAGCCGTCCTGGCAATGCGCGATCCATGCATGGGCGGCATCGTGGCCGTAGTCGGCGCGACACCACGGCAGCCAGCGCCCGACGCTGTCCACGGAGTCGCGCACGGCATCCACCAGGGCGTCGGCGTCAGCGTGGTTCCAAGGGCGCAACCGCACGCGCGCGTCGCCCAGCTCGATCGTGTATTGCGGGTCGTGTTCCATCAGCCTGCCTGGTTGCCGGCGCGCTGCCGTTTGTGCGCATGTCGTCCAGCCCGGATAATGCATCCTTTACGGCCAGGGATCAGCATGAGCGCACGCATACTCGACGGCAAACGCATCGCCCGGGAACTGCTGGAACAGCTGCACCTGCGCGTGGCCGAACGGGTCGGTCGGGGCCTGCCTGCACCGGGGCTGGCCGTGGTGCTGGTCGGCAGCGACGCGGCCTCGACGGTGTACGTGCGCAACAAGCGCAAGGCCTGCCACCAGGTGGGCTTCCGTTCCTTCGATCACGACCTTCCGGCCGAGACCACGCAGGCCGAGTTGTTCGCGCTGATCGACCGCCTCAACGCCGACCCGCAGGTGCACGGCATCCTGGTGCAGTCGCCGCTGCCGGCACACATCGACGAAGACGCGCTGGTCGACCGCATCGACCCGGACAAGGACGTGGACGGGTTCCAGGCAGTCAACGTGGGGCGGCTGGCGCTGCGCCGGTTCGGCCTGCGGCCGTGCACCCCGCGCGGCGTGATGACCCTGCTCGGCCACACCGATCGGCCGGTGCGCGGGCAGCATGCGGTGGTGGTGGGCGTGTCCAACCACGTCGGCCGGCCGCTGGTGCTGGAGCTGATGATCGCCGGTTGCACCACCACCTCGTGCCATCGCTTCACGCGGGAGCTGGAAAGTTTCGTGCGCCAGGCCGACATCGTGATCGTCGCGGTCGGCAAGCCCGGCCTGGTGCGGGGCGACTGGATCAAGCCCGGCGCGGTGGTGATCGACGTCGGCATCAATCGGCTGGAGGACGGCCGGCTGGTCGGCGACGTGGAGTTCGCCCCGGCCGCCGAGCGCGCCAGCTGGATCACGCCGGTGCCGGGCGGGGTGGGGCCGATGACCGTCGCCACCTTGATGGAGAACACGCTGGAAGCGGCCGAGGCACAGGCTGCCCGCGGCAGCGCCGGCTAGGTCGTTCGCTCAGCTGCGGTGGCCGGTGTCGTGCGCGTCGAGCGAACAGGGCGTCGCGACCACCTGGCCGCTGGCCGCATGGTCGGTCTGGATGGTCGTATGGGTGATCGCGAATCGATCGCGCAACATGGCTTCCAGTTCGCGGCGCACGTCGTGGCAGTCGACGTCGAGCTCGACGAAGACGTGTGCCGACAGCGCCGGCATGCCCGAGGTCACTTCCCACACGTGCAGGTCGTCCACCCGCGTGACCGCGGACAGGGCGTGCATGGCCTGGCCGATCGCGTCCGGTTCCAGTCCGCGCGGCGCCGCCTCCAGGAAAACCCGGCCGGCGTCGCGCACCAGCCCGATGCCGGCCTTGAGCATCAGCGCCGCCACCACCAGCGCCGCCAGGGAATCGAACTGGTTCCACCCCGTCCACCAGACCAGCACGCCGGCCACCGCCGTGGCGATGAATGCATACAGGTCGGTGAGCACGTGCTGGTAACTGCCCTGGATGTTGAGGCTTTCCCGGTTGGCCTTGTGCATCGCCCACACCGCCAGCAGGTTCACGCCGATGCCCGCCACCGCCACGACGGTGACCAGCAGGCCGTGCACGGCGGGCGGGTGGATCAGCCGGCGCACGGCCTCGACCACGAACCACGCCGAGAGCAACAGCAAGGTCACGCCATTGGCCTGCGCGCTGAGAATTTCCACCCGCTTGAGCCCGAACGTGTAGCTGCCGCGCGCCGGTCGGCTGGCCAGCCGCATCGCCACCAGCGCCAGGGCGATCGCGCCGACGTCGGTCAGCATGTGGCCGGCATCGGAGATCAGCGCCAGCGATTGGGCCAGCATGCCGACCACCACCTCGACGATCATGAAACCCAGCAGCAGCAGCAGGGCGATCGTCAGATAACGCCGATCGGCATCACGGGCCACGCCGTGGGCATGCGGATGACCGGCCGCATGGGCATGGGCATGGTCGTGTCCCTGTGCGTGATCGCGAGGGTGATCGTGGGGGTGATCGTGAGAGGAATGGGCGTGCACGGCGGCTCCTGCGAAGGTCGCCAAGATACATGCCGGGTGCGGTGCTATGTCATCACATTGGCCGCGCCGCGCGGGTCCGGCGCTGGCGAGGGCAGTGAAGGGAACGTATAATTCCCTCTTTGCAGCGGGACATTTCGCATGCGCATCCTCGCCGAGGCCCTGACCTACGACGACGTCTACCTGGTTCCGGGCCATTCCATCGTCCTGCCGCGCGACGTGAACACCTCGACGCGCTTCACCCGCGGCCTGCGGCTGAACATCCCGATCGTTTCCGCCGCGATGGATACCGTCACCGAGGCGCGCCTGGCCATCACCATGGCGCAGAACGGCGGCATCGGCATCATCCACAAGAACATGACCGCCGAGCAGCAGGCCGCCGAAGTGCGGCTGGTGAAGAAGTTCGAGGCCGGCGTGATCCGCAGCCCGATCACGGTCGGCCCGGAGACCTCGATCCGCGAGGTGCTGCGGCTCACCCACGCGCACAACATCTCCGGCGTGCCGGTGGTCGAGGGCAATCGCCTGGTCGGCATCGTCACCAGCCGTGACATGCGTTTCGAACGCAAGCCGGACGATCCGGTGCGCAATATCATGACCCGCCAGGACAAGCTGGTCACCGTAAAGGAAGGCGCCAGCCAGGACGAGGTGATGCTGTTGCTGCACAAGCATCGCATCGAGAAAGTGCTGGTGGTCAACGACGACTTCCAGTTGCGCGGCCTGATCACCGTGAAGGACATCCAGAAGGCGCGCGACAACCCGCATGCCGCCAAGGACAGTCACGAAGCGCTGCTGGTGGGTGCTGCCGTCGGCGTGAGCGGCGACACCGAGCAACGCGTGGCGGCGCTGGTCGATGCCGGCGTCGACGTGCTGGTCGTGGATACCGCACACGGCCATTCGCAGGGCGTGATCGACCGGGTGGCCTGGGTCAAGAAGCACTATCCGCAGGTGCAGGTGGTGGCCGGCAACATCGTCACCGGCGAGGCGGCGCGGGCACTGCTCGACGTGGGCGTGGACGCGGTCAAGGTGGGCGTGGGCCCCGGCTCGATCTGCACCACTCGCGTGGTTGCCGGTGTCGGCGTGCCACAGATCACCGCGATCGACCTGGTCGCCACCGCGCTGAAGGACGAGATTCCGCTGATTGCCGATGGTGGCATCCGCTACTCCGGCGACATCCCCAAGGCCCTGGCGGCCGGTGCATCCAGCGTGATGCTGGGCTCGATGTTCGCCGGCACCGAGGAATCCCCGGGCGAGGTCGAGCTGTTCCAGGGCCGCTCGTACAAGAGCTACCGCGGCATGGGCTCGATCGGCGCGATGCAGCTCGGCTCCAAGGATCGCTACTTCCAGGACGAGGCCGACGCCGACAAGCTGGTACCCGAGGGCATCGAGGGCCGCGTGCCGTACCGCGGGCCGCTGCGCAACATCATCCACCAGTTGATCGGCGGCCTGCGCGCGTCGATGGGCTACCTGGGCGCGGCCACCGTCGAGGACGTGCGCAGCAAGGCGCAGTTCGTCAAGGTCACCTCCGCCGGCGTCACCGAAGCGCACCCGCACGATATCCAGATCACCAAGGAAGCGCCGAATTACCGCTTGAACTCGTGATCCGGCCGGGAAGGGTGGTCATTACCATGCCCGCCCCTCCCGCCACACGCCGTACCACACCGCCGTCATCCCGGCGAAAGCCGGGGTCCAGCGCCTTCCCAAGCGTCGCGGCACAAGTCACCGGGTCCCGGCTTTCGCCGGGATGACGGGCATGGGGAATCGTCGCCTCGCGTAGCTTCCTGCTTTCGCCGCGGCGACCGGCATGCAGCTTCCGTCACCCGTCGCACTCGTTGGCCCATCCTTTCCCGATACCCGTCCGCCGCCCATGACCAACATCCACTCCCACAAAATACTCATCCTCGACTTCGGTGCGCAGTACACGCAGTTGATCGCCCGGCGCGTGCGCGAGCTGGGCGTGTATTGCGAGATCTGGGCCTGGGACCACGATCCGGGCGAGATCACCGCGTTCGGCGCCAAGGGCATCATCCTGTCCGGCGGGCCGGAATCGACCACGCTCCCGGGCGCGCCCAAGGCGCCGCAACAAGTGTTCGATGCGGGCGTGCCGATCCTCGGCATCTGCTACGGCATGCAGACCCTGGCCGCGCAGCTGGGCGGCGCCACCGAGGCGGCCGACCAGCGCGAGTTCGGCCATGCCCAAGTGGACATTGCGGGCACCAGCCGACTGTTCGAGGGCCTCACCGACCACGCGGACGCGCACCGGCTGGACGTGTGGATGAGCCACGGCGACCACGTGTCGCGCGTGCCGCCGGGCTTCGTGGTCACCGGCACCACCGCGCGCATTCCGGCGGCGGTGATGGAGAACCACGACAAGCGCTGGTACGGCGTGCAGTTCCACCCGGAAGTGACCCACACGAAGCAGGGCGGGGCGCTGCTCAAGCGCTTCATCACCGAGATATGCGGTTGCGCCACGCTGTGGACGCCAGCCAACATCATCGACGACCAGATCGCCCGCGTGCGCGAGCAGGTCGGCGACGACCACGTGCTGCTCGGCCTCTCCGGCGGCGTCGATTCCTCGGTGGTGGCCGCGCTGCTGCACAAGGCGATCGGCGCGAGGCTTACCTGCGTGTTCGTCGACACCGGCCTGCTGCGCTGGAAAGAGGGCGACCAAGTGATGGCCACCATGGCCGAGCACATGGGCGTCAAGGTGATCCGCGTCAACGCGGCCGACCGCTACTTCGAGGCACTCGAAGGCGTCTCCGATCCGGAAGCCAAGCGCAAGATCATCGGCGGCCTGTTCGTGGAGATCTTCGACGAGGAGTCGGGCAAGATCACCGCTGACGGCAGCAAGGTGAAGTGGCTGGCGCAGGGCACGATCTACCCCGACGTGATCGAGTCGGCCGGCAGCAAGACCGGCAAGGCCCACGTCATCAAGAGCCACCACAACGTCGGCGGCCTGCCGGCGCACATGAAGCTGAAACTGGTCGAACCGCTGCGCGAGCTGTTCAAGGACGAAGTGCGCCGCATCGGCGTGGAGCTCGGCCTGCCGCGTGAAATGGTCTATCGCCACCCGTTCCCGGGGCCGGGCCTGGGCGTGCGCATCCTCGGCGAGGTGAAGCGCGAATATGCCGAGTTGCTGGCGCGCGCCGACGCGATCTTCATCGAGGAGTTGCGCAAGGCGGACCTGTACGACCGGACCAGCCAGGCGTTCGCGGTGTTCCTGCCGGTGAAGTCGGTGGGCGTGGTCGGCGACGCGCGCGCCTACGAATGGGTGATCGCCTTGCGCGCGGTGGAAACCATCGACTTCATGACCGCTCACTGGGCGCACCTCCCGTACGAGTTTCTTGGCAGGGTTTCAAATAGAATAATCAATGAGTTGCGTGGTGTTTCTCGCGTTGTTTACGACATCAGCGGCAAGCCACCCGCCACGATCGAGTGGGAATAGGCAAATCAATGGCTTGCGTATGTCGGGAAAGGCCAGCTTGGCTCCAATCTTTCCCAGATAAAGTCGGCAACTTATTGAGATGAAAGACGAAAAATCGGAAACCTCAAGTGATTTCTCACCCGCCGATGTGCGCCACATGCAGCGTGCGCTGCAACTGGCCGCGCACGCCCGCGACAGCGAGAACGAGGTGCCGGTGGGGGCAGTGCTGGTGTTGAACGGCGAAGTCGTGGGGCTGGGCTGGAATCGCAACATCACCCTGCACGATCCGACCGCCCACGCCGAGGTGATGGCCATGCGCGCCGCCGGCGAGCAGCTCGCCAACCACCGGCTGTCCGGCGCCACGCTGTACGTGACGCTGGAACCGTGCTCGATGTGCGCGATGGCGCTGATCCACGCACGCATCAGCCGCGTGGTCTATGCCGCCGCCGATCCCAAGACCGGCGCGGCCGGCAGCGTGTTCGATACCTTGATCGACGCGCGGCACAACCATCGCATCGAGGTGGCCGGGGGGCTGTTGGCCGAGGAATCGGCCCGCATGCTGCGCGACTTCTTCCGCGCCAGGCGCTAGTGGCCGCGCGGCGCCGCCGCCACGGTGTCGATATCACCGTAGGCGGTATCCGGCGGCTTGCTGCCGAGCAGCCGCATCCGCATGCCCCAGGGCGCCACGAAGTCCAGCGCCATGCGGCCAGCCCACGGACCGGAAGTCAGCCGGTGTGGTGCGCCACTGACGATGACGCCACGCTGCCGAAGCCAGGCATCGGTGCGCAGGGTGCCATCTGCGAGGAACTGCAAGGTCTCGCCGGTGGCGGCCGAGCCGCGGGCAGGGGAGTGGCCACGCTCGACGAACAATTCCAGCATCGAACCGCTGCCGCAGGAAAGCAGGCGGGAGCCTGATGCCCCCGCCGCGATTGGCGCGGGGTCGCCAACCGGGCGGCAATTCAGCACGTCGTGGAAAAACGCCGAGGCCTGCCGCAGATCCGGCACGCCGATCCTGGCGTAGTCGCCATCGCCCAGAGTCGCTGCGCGCGCGCCTGCCGGCAGGGTCGCCAGCAGGCCGGCGGCGACGAGCCACAGGAAGAACACGATCTTGTTGTTCATGGCGGGGATTTCCGAAGAACTCGGCAGCCAGATGGTGCCGATCCCCCTCGGCAAAACCCGTGACTGATGACCGGTGTGTTTCCCCGGGCGAACAGTCCGCCAGCCCACCGCTGTTTCTTGCCGGGAACGGTGCGATCACCGCAGCGCCATTGATCCCGGGCCATTCCGGCCTGATTCCCTGGTCACGCCCGGACCGGTGTGCTCGTTGACCGGTCATTGCCTCGTCCACAGGACTCAACACCATGACACGCGACAACAGACAGAAACCGCGGCAGCCATACCAGCACCATCAGCGCGGCGTCTCCGGCCGTGCCAGTCGCGACGCCTCCCGTCAGGACACCGCGAGCATGGGCGGACTGAGTTCCGACGACGGTTACGACTGGTTGCAGCGGGTCGGCCGCACGAGAGCGACCCGGACAATGGGCAGCGCCTGAGGGTTGCCTCTCGCCAACGCCGCAAGGTCGGCGAGGGTGAAGGTCCGCCAGCCACAATGGGCGCCCGGCGCTAGATGCCGTTCTTTCGCGAGCGTGTGCCCGGCACAGAGTCGACCGAGATCGACAAGAGCACGTGCCGATAGCGTGTGGAGGTCGATGCCTCGATGATGTATTCTATATTTTACATAATATACATTATGCGAAATTAAAGATAGAAGGCGACAGCCTCCACGGCAACCGTCCTCCAGCGGCGCATCGACCCTCTCCGCCGCTGCCTCGCCAGGTGCCAATCAGCTTCTTCCGGACGTTGGAAGAGCCATCGCCTTCAAAGGACATCGTTCTTGCCTGGTCGAGGTGTTCGACCTGGGTCATGCGCAGTTGTGCGCGTACTCCGTTGTCGGCGATGTTCTCGCTCAATCCGGTTCCGGCGGTTTGGACGGGATGAACGGCGAGACAGGATCGCTGGCCGGAAAGGTTTCCTCCAGTGCCTCGTCCTGGTTCTCGCTTTCCTTCTTCTTGCGTTGCCGCCGCGTTTCGGGAGTCTCCGGTGGCTCCCTGTCGTTCTTGCGCCCGGGATGTTGCCGGTCTTTGCGGTCGTGGGTTGCCATGCCTGCTGCTCGTGTGTGGAGGGAACGATGGCAGCCTGCGTTTTGCCGGGTGAAGCCTCGGTGGGGCCGGCGTGCACGCGCGGTCGCGGGCCCCGCTGCCGATGGCCGGATCAGGCCCGATTCGCTGCGATGGCGTGATGATGGCCGGGCCTTCGCGGGACACCGGATTCACGCCTGGGATGGAATGCTCGCCACTCCCTCCCCCGCCAGAACCGGAGCGCCCCGTGGATGCCATCCAACTGCTGAAAGCCGATCACAAGAAGGTCAAGGAACTGCTCGCCGAGCTTGCGAAAACGACCACCCGCGCCGCGAAGACGCGCAGCGAGCTGCTCGCACAAATCCGCGTCGACCTGGAGGTCCATACCACGATCGAGGAAGAGATCTTCTATCCCGCCTTCAGGAAGGCCGGTACGAAGGACGATGCAGAGGGTCGGCAGGGATTCGCCCAAAAACCGGCAATTGCGCTCGTAACCCCTCTTGATCCTTCGATTTCCTAAATTGGCGGCTTGATGCGCCATGACCGATCGTCATTCCGACTCGGATGGCTCGCTGACGGGCTCCTTGGATTTGAGCTCGCCCAAGAATTCCTCGATCGCGGTCAGACGCGCCTCGCGCCGCCGCTGATCTTCGATATCTGCCAGACGCGCATGGCGCTCGGCCGCCAGCTCCGCGACGTAGCGTTCGACATCGGCGCGGAGTTGGTCACGTTCGTTCGTGACCTGGGCGCACTTCTGCTCCAGGGTTTCAGCCTCTTTTTTGAGCCGCGGCACGTCTTTGGCTGTCCGTGCCGCCTGCTCGTACTCCCTGCGCAAGGTCCGTAGTGCGTTTTCGCTGTGACCATGTAGTTCGGTGAGTCGTGCGTTGTCGCGATTGAGCTGCATGACCTCGTGATTCTTAGTGGATACAAGTTCATTGGCTTGGCGAAGTTCGATCTGCAAAGTCTGCACCTGGTGATCGTGGCGCCGTGCTTCGGCCTCCCGCTGCTCCTTGGCTGACTGCCTGAAATGCTCCAGCGCCTCCCGTGCCTGCTGGTGCTTCCCCTCCAGCGACTGGGCATGGGCGACCTGTTCGGCCAGCCGCGCCTCCAGGCCGATGGCCCGCTCTTCTAGGGTGCTGATCGCGATGGCGCGTTCGTGCAGTTGCCCCCGCGACTCCTCATGGGCGCGCTTTTCCTCCTGCAGGGCGGTCTCCGTCCGCTGTAGGCGATCGCTCAGCGCCCGACCCTCGCGTTCCTGATGGCCCAGCGCTTCGGCAGCCTTCTGAGCGGCGGCGTCGAACTTGGTTTTGGCCTCGGCGATCCGAGTGTCGGCCTCCTCGGCAAGGCGTCTTGAGAGTTGGGCGACCAAGGTGCGCAGCGAATCGCTGATAACGATGTCGGAGGTCGACGCCGTCGCTACCTCCGCTTCCAGCTCCTTGAGGTAACGGTGGATGGTGGTCTTTGAGCCGGTGTTGCCCAGGGCCACACGGACGGCGTCCACGGACGGGTGCTTGCCCTGCGCGATGAGGCTATCGCGCGCCTTCTGGACTTCGGTCTTGTACAAGCCCGCACGCGCCATACCCGTGCTCTCCCCTTTTTAACGTACTGTGTTACATACCATGTAATTACATTACAAACAACAGCAAGCATTCAGCTAGAGGCGGCGCGAATATGAAATGGGATAATGTTGAATTATGCCGCCTAGCGACTTCCGGACTGGTCGCAGCCGCCAGAATAGATACGAAACGGCCCGCCGCTTTCCCGTCGGGAATAGCCAGCGACGTTGGTCGTCACCCGTTGGCCGCGCTGTCGTTTGTCAGATTGACGACGCCTTTGCCAAGGGTCGCCATTGCCGCGCCGTAGTCTTGGTGTCGCACGGGACAGTTAAGACGACATATCATCAAGCCATCGTCACGCTTGAAGCTGGATCATCGGAATAATTGATGGCGCCCGCACGCGCGCAACTGGGAAACGCTCAGCGGCGCTTAGATGAACCGCTGCCGGAGTCCACGCATGATCTACGAAAAGCCGACCTCGAAACCGACAGAAGAGGCCTTCGAAGCTGTGCAGGAAAGCATCCGAAGGCATGGCTTCGGGCTGCTGCACCACTACGACTTCCGTCGCACCCTGGCTGACAAAGGCTACACGCTTGAGAATGACTGCCTCGTGCTGGAAGTCTGCAATCCCGGCCAGGCGGCGCAGGTGCTGGGGATGGACATGACACTCAACCTGGTCCTTCCATGCCGGCTCTCCATCTACCAGAAGGATGGCCGCACGTGCATCGGCATGGTTCCCCCGACGGATCTGTTGTCGTTGGTATCGAACGACCAGGCGGTGGCCTCGGCCGCGCGCGAGGTGGAGCAGACCATGCGCGCCATCATCGATGAGGCGGTTTGACACGCCCGCGGGCTTGTCCGTCAATCAGTGAACCGACTGGCGATCGTCGAGCGCAGCCAGCAAAGCGTACTTCTCGCGGTCGATCTCCGCGCGAGTGCGAATGCCTAGTCGGCGCAACACCGGCAATGGCGGGCACCAGCCCTGCAAGCCATGCTGCAGAAGGAACGGCAACACGATGCCGGTCAGCCAGAGCCACCGGCGGTCAACCGTCACGCCGAGCACGAGGCCGGACAGTGCCAGAGTGGAGGCATTGACCTCCAGAACGCGCTCGACATCCCACTCGGCATCCAGGGCCTGTATGCGGCCCGTAATCTGTGCGCGATCCAGCTGCCTGTAGCGGTGGATGTTGGCTTCAGTCTGCCGGTCGATCTCGCGATTGATGTCCGCGGATGTGGAGCGGCGAACGCGGTCCGCGTCGCTCCTGCTCGATGCTGCGGAAACGGTCGAATCATTCATAGTGGGCACCTCGCGCGCGTGACGGCGCAATAGTCGCACCTGGGCCATCAACAGCCCCGTGAGAAGGTCCGCCCTGTGCCAGCGCGCCTCACCCCTGCGGGCTGTGGGCGATCTTCGCGCAGTATTCGCGCAGGTGCTCGGGCAAATCCTGCGGGCACACTCCGCATTGCCGGTTGCCGGGGACGGCGTGGTCGATGAACTTTGGGTAAGGCAGGTTGAGCCCGGCCATGATCGCCCGGAACTCGTCCAGTGTTCGGTCACCGCCCAGGCGCGGATTGCGGCTCTGCTCCTGCGCTACCGAGGAAACGTAGCGGCCCTGGTAGTCGTGCGCGGGGTAGACCAGCGTCTCGCCCGGCAGCACGAACAGCTTCTCGCGCACGCTGCGGAACAAGGCGTCGGCGTCGCCGTTCTGGAAATCGGTGCGGCCACAGCCGTCGATCAGCAACGCATCGCCGGTGAACACGCGGTCAGCCAGGCGGTAGGCAAAATGGCCGTCCGTGTGCCCGGGTGTGTGCAGCGGTTGAAGTGGCACGCTGCCGACTTCGAACGGACGTCCCTCCTCGATTCCTGCATCGGCACATGGCAGGCGGTCGAACGCAGGCGCTGCGATGCGGCTGCCCACGCGCTGCTTGAGCTCGCGTGCCGCGGTGATGTGGTCGGCGTGGATGTGCGTGTCTATCGTCCATGCCAGGGTCAGAACCAAACGCTGTATCTCGGCCAAGTCGCGTTCGATCATCGTGACGACCGGGTCGATCAACACCGCCTGGCCGGTGTCCTCACAGCCAAGCAGGTAGGTGTAGGTACTGGAGAGCGGTTCGAACAACTGACGGAACAGCATGATAGCCTCCTGCGCGCTCTCAGGCATGCAACGACTTGTAGAGCATGAAGATGGCCACCACGACGATCACCGCGGCGAAGATCAGGTTGAGCGCCCCGCGCGTCTTCGCCAACCGTCGGGCGCCCAGCGCACCCAGCCAGCCACCGACGATGCCGCCGCCGATGAACTCGGTCGCCACGCGCCAATCGACCAGGCCGGAGGCGGCATAGTTGAAGGTGGTGGTCAGCCCGAAGGCGCCCACCGAGAACAACGACGTGCCGATTGCGTTGATGATCTCCATGCCGCTGGCGAACATCAGCCCCGGTACGATCAGGAAGCCGCCGCCGATGCCGAAGAATCCCGACAGACCGCCAGCGCCGAGGCCCACAGCGCCCAGACGCGGATAGACGTGCGGCAGCGGGTAGCGATCCACCTCGCCGTTACGCCGTCCGCGCAACATCAGGCCGGCGACCACCAGCATGAGCAGTGCGAACAGCACCAGCAGGTGCTGCCCGTTGATCGCCTTGCCCAGGCTCGATCCCAGGTAAGCGCCGACCACGCCGGTCGCTGCAAACATGAAGGCCGCCTTCCAGCGGACGTGTCCGGCGCGCGCATGAGGTACCAGGTTGGCGAAGGCATTCACCGCCACCGCCAGCGCGCTGGTACCGATCGCCACGTGCGGGTCGTGCACGCCGACCACATAGAGCACCAGCGGCGTGGCCAGAATCGAGCCGCCACCGCCGATCAGCGCCAGCGAAAAGCCGACCAGAGAGCCACACACGATGGCCAGCAAGGCCTGGGTCAGAAGAACGGGTTCCATGGACACTCCAGATGGCTCAATCCTGCGGCATGCAGAAAAGCTCGAACAAAGTTGTCATGAGCGTACGCGCGCGCTCGTCGCTGATGCGGTAGTAGATCGATTGAGCCTCGCGACGTCCGTTGACGATGCGGTCGCGTCGCAGCAGCGCCAGGTGCTGCGAGACGACGCTCTGGGAGAGCTTTAGCACCTGCGCAAGCTCGCCGACCGAACGCTCGCCTTCCACCAGCTGGCAGAGCAGCAGCAGCCGATTGTGGCTGGCTATGCCCTTGAGCAACGCAATCGCCTCCTCGGAGTGGCGGTGCATCGCTTCGGACGAAAGCACTTCCGCGGGACGTGGCAAGGCGCGCTTACGCTGTGAGCCCGGCGCTGCAACGGGACGGCCGGATTTCATGAGTGTCTCATGCGGGTCCGTCCACCATCTCCGGCTTGGCAAGCCACTCGTGGCCGCGCACCACCATGTGGAAGTACACCGGCGGCAGAATGTTGGCTTTCAGCAGCCAGGCCAGTCGGCTGGCCTTGGTGGGATCAAGCGGAAAACTGGGCATCAACTTGCCTCCGTAGCCGAACTCGGCAAGCACCACTCGGCCCTTCTCGACCGTCAGTGGACAGGCACCATAGCCGTCATAGACGGCGTGCCGGTGGCGGCCATGCAGACTGGCGAGCAGGTTTTCGGCCACGACCGGGGCCTGTTTGCGCACGGCCGCCAGAGTCTTGGCGTTGGGTGCGGAGCAGACATCACCAAGGCTGAAAATGTTCGCGTAGCGGGGATGTCTCAGCGTCTGCGGATCCACCGCCAGCCAGCCGGCTTCATCAGCGAGCGGGCTGGAGCGCACGAAGTCCGGCGCAGTCTGCGGTGGCACGACATGCAACATGTCGAAATCCACCGCATGGCGCGTGGTGCCGCCGGCGGTATCCTTGTCTTCGAACCAAGCCTTGCGCGCTGCGCCATCGACCGCAAACAGGTTGGAATTGAAGCAGAGCTGGGCTTGGTATTTGCGCACGTACTCCATCAATGGCGGCACGAATTCCTTGACCCCGAACAGCACGGCGCCGGCACTGCGGAACTGAACCTCGATGGCAGCGGTGCGGCCGTTGCGGAACCAGTGATCACACGAGAGGTACATCGCCTTCTGCGGCGCGCCGGCGCGCTTGATCGGCATCGGCGGCTGGGTGAACAGCGCGCGACCGCTGGCCAACTCGCGAACGAGTTTCCATGTGTAGGGCGCCAGGTCGAATCGATAGTTGGATGTCACGCCGTTTCGCCCGAGCGTCTCGGCCAGACCCTCGATCTGCTCCCAGCGCAGGACCAGACCCGGCGCGACGATCAGATACCGGTAGCCCAGCCGGGCGCCGTCGGCCAGCACCACCGCATTGCGGTCGGGCTCGAACGCGGCAACGGCACCCTTGTGCCATTTCACGCCGGCGGGGATGATCTGGGCGGTCGCCACCTCGGTACGCGCCGTATCGAACAAGCCGGCCCCGACCAGCGTCCAGGCGGGCTGGTAGTAGTGCTTTTCGCTCGGCTCGACGATGGTGATGCTCAAGGAGGGATCGCGCCGGCGCAGGCTGGCGGCAACCGCGCAGCCTGCCGATCCACCGCCGACGATCAAGACATCCACGGTTCGGCCCGGCGACCCTTGCACTGCCTCCGATCCGCCACTCGCTGAGCGTTCCAGACGCGGTTTCAGCGACGTCAGGTCGTACCCGCAGCGGTTGGCCGTGGCCAGGATCTCCGCCGCGCCCTGCCCCTGGCGCGCGGCACCCAGCGCCCACAAGGTGATCGAGCGCGTGCCGGTGCGGCAGAAGGCGAGCAGCGGTCCGCTGGCCTCCTCGAGCACCTCGGCGAACTCGGCCGCCTGCTCATCACGCAGCTGACCTGAAACCACGGGAATGTGCCGGTAGGTCAGGCCTGCCTCCGCAGCGGCCTGGGCGATCATCGCGCTGGTCGGCTGGTCCGGGGCCTCGCCGTCCGGGCGATTGTTGATGATGCCGGTGAAACCCTGACCGGCGAGCGTGCCGACGTCGGCCACTTCGATCTGTGCCGACACGCTCAGGTGTTCCGAAACCTTCTTGGTCGCCATGATTTGCTCCTCGGAAGTGGCCCGCGACAGGCCGCGGGCGGTCAGGTCGCCGCGACGGCCCGGTGATTACAACGCGTCCAGCGGAATCTTCAGATAGCGCACGCCATTGTCCTCCGCCGGCGGCAGGTGGCCGGCGCGCATGTTCACCTGCACCGATGGCAGCATCAGCCGGGGCATCGACAGGGCCGCATCGCGTTCCGAGCGCAGCCGCACGAACTGATCCTCGTCGATCTCCTCGCGCACGTGGATGTTGTGGCGGCGCTGCTTGCCCACGGTCGTCTCGTGCGCGAACTGCTCGCGCCCGGACGCCTTGTAGTCGTGGCACAGGAAGACGCGCGTCGCGTCCGGCAGCGCGAAGATGCGCCGAATCGAGCGGTACAGCGTGCGCGCGTCGCCGCCAGGAAAGTCGCAACGCGCGGTGCCGTAGTCGGGCATGAACAGCGTGTCGCCAACGAAAGCGGCATTGCCGATCACGTGGGTCATGCATGCGGGCGTGTGGCCAGGTGTGTGCAGCGCGACCGCCTCGATGCCGCCCACGCGGTAGCGTTCGCCGTCGGCGAACAGATGGTCGAACTGGCTGCCGTCACCTTGGAAATCGGTGCCCGCGTTGAACAGCTTGCCGAAAGTCTTCTGCACGGCGCGGATGTGCTCGCCGATGCCGAGCTTTCCACCCAGACGCGCCTGCACGTAGGGCGCGGCGGACAGATGATCGGCATGCACGTGGGTATCTATCACCCACTCGGTTTCCAGCCCTTGCGCCTGCACGAAAGCAATCAGCTTGTCAGCCGAACCGTGGCGGGTACGACCGGAGACCGGGTCGAAGTCCAGTACGGCATCGAGGATAGCTGCCTTGCGCGTGGCCGGATCCCACGCGACATAACTGAAGGTGTTGGTCGCCTCGTCGAAGAACGCCTGGACCTCGGGGTGTTGTTGCATGGGACGTTCCTCAAACAAAGACATCAGGACCGAGCCGGCAGCAGCCGCGCCACCAACAGCCAGCCAGCGACCATGCAGGCCACGAACAGCAGCAGTCCCGGCGCACCCGCGGTGAGCGACGCCAGCGCCGGACCGGGACAGTAACCGGCGAGCCCCCAGCCCACACCGAACATGGCCGCGCCGCCAAGCAGGCGACGGTCCAGTGTGCGGGCCGTCGGGAGCTGGAAGGTGGCATCAAGCCATGGTTGCGGCCGGGTCAGCACCAAGCGGTACCCGAGCGCCGTGGTCAGCACGGCGCCGCCCATGACGAAGGCCAGTTGCGGATTCCAGTGGCCGAATACATCCAGAAAGCCGAGCACGATTTCCGGGCGGGTCATCCCGCCCAGCACCAGCCCAATGCCGAACAGCAGGCCAGCAACGAGTGCAACCAATACCTTCATGTCAGAGCCCTCCAAGCAGGTGACGCACCACGGTTACCGTGCCGATGCCGAGCACCATGAAGGTGGCGGTAGCTGCCAGAGAACGCGGCGAAAAGCGGGCGATGCCACAGACGCCATGCCCACTGGTGCAGCCGCTGCCGAGGCGCGTGCCGACGCCGACCAGAATGCCCGCCAGGGCCATCCACGGCCACCCCACCTGCGGCATCCCCACGCCGCTGTCGCCGCGCAGCAGCCCCAGCAACGGCGCCGCCAGCACCAGGCCCAGCACAAACGCGAGCCGCCACGGCCAGTCGCCGATGCGCTGGGTCACCAGCCCGCCGGCAATGCCGCTGATGCCGGCAATGCGGCCCAACGCGCCCATCATCAGCACGGCCGCCAGGCCGATCAGGATGCCGCCGACGGCGGCGAGGAGCCAAGGATGCATACAACCACCTATTCGTATATTCGCATCTACGAATATAAACCGGGCAAGCTTGCGGTGCAAACGCTGCGGACCCCGGCCCGCCGGAGATCCTCCGGGGCTCACTTGCGGCTTTCTAAGGGCCCTGACGCTTCAGCGAGGCCAGCCATTCCACGCCTGCCGAGCATGCCCGTGTGCGGGAATTGCCAGGTGCTGACCGTCAACTCGGCGGCATGGCGCAGGTGTGCCTGCCGGAGGTGGGCACTTGAACGAACCAGCCTGCGTAGGGGGCTCTCAGGGCTGGCGACCCGAAAAGTGCGTCCGCTAGCCCGCAGCCGGCCAGCTCGACCAAGATCAAACCGAAGGCTAGGAACGCCATGTCCGGGCCAGTTGATGAGGGTGCCTGCGCATGTGGTGCACGCCTATGACCTGGTGGTCTGCCAGTCCCTCCACCATTGATGATGCCCCGGCACGCGCGAGCAGCAAACCTGCCGGAGCGCCTCGGTCATCCGGAGTAGAGCATGTACAGAATGAATACCGGCGCACTCGTATGATGGCGCGCCTCAAGGAATACCCCCCAAGTAACCGCGCGATGGTCAATGGTTGGGCCGAGGAACACACATGACAACAGGGCAAAGCCATCGGTCGTACGAAACGACACACCACGCGAGCACATGCCGCGTATAGATCGCTAGCGTTGGTGGATCGCCCGTAGCCGGCCATCGTGCAATAAACGACTGCGGGATCACATGGAAGTGTCCACAATGCGCCACGTCTTTCCCCGGAGTGAAGCATGTTGACCGCCGAGTTCCTCTCGCGCCTGCAGTTCGCGTGGGTAATGTCTTTCCACATCCTGTTCCCCGCCTTCAGCATCGGTACGGCGGCGTGGCTCGCTTTCATCGAAGCCGTGTGGCTGGTCAAGCGCACCGACCTGTGGCGCGACCTGTATTTCTTCTGGCTCAAGATCTTCGCCGTCGCTTTCGGCATGGGCGTGGTCTCGGGCATCGTGATGAGTTTCCAGTTCGGCACCAACTGGGCCGGCTTCTCGATCGTCGCCGGCAACGTGGTAGGGCCGCTCCTCAATTACGAAGTGCTCACCGCGTTCTTCCTGGAGGCGACGTTCCTTGGCGTGATGCTGTTCGGTTGGAAAAAGGTCAGTGACCGCATGCATTTCCTGGCCACCTGCATGGTCGCGCTGGGCACGCTGCTTTCGGCGTTCTGGATCATGTCGGCCAACAGCTGGATGCAGACGCCAGCCGGCTACGAAATCCGCGACGGCGTGTTCTACCCGGCCGACTGGTGGCGGGTGATCTTCAACCCCTCTTTCCTGGTGCGCCTGCCGCACATGGTGCTGGCGGCATTCATCTCGACGGCGATGGTGGTGGGCGGGGCTTCGGCCGTCTATCTGCTGCAGGGGCGTTTCGTCGATCGCGCCGGGAAGACGCTCAAGCTCGCGCTGGCGTTCCTTGCCATCGTGATCCCTCTGCAGATCATGATCGGCGACATGGCCGGGCAGAAGGTGCGCGAATACCAGCCGACCAAGCTGGCCGCGATCGAGGCGCGCTGGGACACCGAAAGCAATGTGCCGCTGACCTTGTTTGCCTGGCCCGACGAGCAGGCGCAGACCAACCACTACGCGCTCGACGTGCCCCACTTGGGCAGCCTGATCCTGACCCACTCGTGGAACGGAGAGGTCAAGGGCCTGAAGGATTTCCCACGGGATGAGCGCCCGCCGGTGGCGATTCCGTTCTTTTCGTTCCGTGTCATGGTAGGGCTCGGCCTGGCCATGTTCGCGCTCGCCCTGATCGGGCTGTGGCGCTGGAAGCGCGGCACGCTGTTGTCCGGCCGGTGGTACCTGAAAGCCTGGGTGGTGATGATCCCGTCCGGCTTCGTTGCACTGCTGACTGGCTGGTGGGTCGCCGAAGTCGGGCGTCAGCCGTGGGTGGTGCAGGGCTTGGTGCGCACCGCGCAAGCGGTGAGCAAAGTGCCAGCCGGCAGCGTGCTCGCCTCTCTCATCACCTTTGTGGTGGTCTATCTCGGCATCTTCGGCGCAGGCCTTTGGTATCTGCTCAAGCTGTTTCGCGACGGTCCGCTACCGGCGCCGCAGCGCGACCAGACGGCCACGCCGGTGCACGGCAGCCACCTTCGTACACCCTCGCGCCCGCTATCGGCGCCCGACGATCCGATGGGAGATTGAGGATGGACTGGGCAACTGTGCTTCCCGTGGTCTGGTACTTCATCATCGGCTTTGCGGTGATGATGTATGTGCTGCTCGACGGCTTCGTACTGGGGCTGGGCATCCTGTTGCCGTTCGCCGATGACGAACACCAGCGCGACCACATGATGAATACCGCCGCGCCGATCTGGGACGGCAACGAGACCTGGCTGGTACTCGGCGGCGCGGGTTTGATGGCGAGCTTTCCCAAGGCCTACGCTGCAGTGCTCTCGGCGCTATACCTGCCGATGCTGGTCATGCTGATCGCGCTGATCTTCCGCGGCGTGGCGTTCGAGTTCCGCTTCAAGGCGCATACCTCGCGCTGGCTGTGGGGCGTGGCTTTCAGCGTCGGCTCGGTGCTCACCGCGTTCGCGCAGGGGCTGATCCTGGGCGCGCTGGTCGAGGGCATGCCGCTCACCGGCGGCAAGTATATCCAGGGCACATTCGGCTGGTTCAGCCCGTTCGCAGTGATGACCGGCGTGGCGGTGGTGTTCGGCTATGCGCTGCTCGGCGCGACCTGGTTGATCCTCAAGACCGAAGGACGGCTGCAGCGCGTCGCGTTCGATCTCACCCGGCCGCTGATGCTGGCGGTGATCGGCTTCATGCTGATCGTGAGCGCATGGTTGCCGTTCCTCGATTCGCACTTGATGGCACGCTGGTTCACCGGGACGCATTTCCTCTACCTTTTGCCGATCCCGATGCTGACTTTGCTCAATGCAGCGTGGCTGTGGCGGGCGGTGCTGCAGGATCGCGAGGTACAGCCGTTCTTGCTCGCTTTGTGCTTCTTCGTGCTGGGCTTCGTCGGCCTGGTGGTGGGCATGTGGCCGAACATTGTGCCGCCGAGCATGACCATCTGGCAGGCCGCCTCGCCGCCGTCGTCGCAGGGTTTCGTGCTGGTCGGCGCGATGGTGCTGATTCCGGCGGTACTCGCTTATACCGTGTATTCGTATCGGGTATTTCGCGGCAAGGTGCAGGCAGACGAGGGCTACCATTGAGGCACCCGCCTTCACCACCAGACTGCGCAAAACGATGCACCACTGTTGCCGTCTCTGAAGTCACGCGCCGTTGCGAAGCAAGAGGCCTGCAGCGCACGGTGAGGTGACAGAACGCTTGCATTGCCAGTATGTACAGCGGACAGAAAATCTCGCCAGCAGCCAACGCCGGCCATTCCTGACACGTGTTCGCACGCTGCAGGGAATGTTTTGAACGATCGAATGTGGATCCAGCGGGCCTCGACCAGGAGACGCATTGGCCAACTCGCTACGGCAAATCTTTCCTCCTTTACCTCAGGCTCACGATCCGCGCGTTTAGATTGTCCATAGCGGTTGATTCCGATACGTCTACCGTAGCGATGAGGTGCGGCGCTGACCCGGCATGACTGCATGTGATGCGTTCCACCCGCTTTGCCATTTGCAAAAACGCAGTAATGGCCACGCAGGAGGCTCCACGGCCCCAAGGGTCGATGCGCCACGTGTGTCGCTTCTCACGTCGCCGCCAACGGCGCCATTCAAGCCGCCATGAGGATGCCAACATGGAACTGATCGAACTGGGAGGTATTGCCGTCGCGACGCTCTGGGACAAGCCCACGGGAAGCTGGCAGTACGTGGTGGTCGACCGTGCCACCAGCAAGGCGGCGATCATCGACCCCGTGCTCGACTTCGATCCGGCCGCAGCGACTACGGCGACCAACAATGCCGACCAGATCCTGCGCTTCGTGAAGGAGCAGCGCCTCCAGGTCGACTGGATCCTGGACACCCATCCGCATGCCGACCATTTCTCCGCAGCCCCCTACCTGGCCGGAAAGCTGCAGGCTCCCACCGCCATCGGCGCGCGCGTGGTCGAGGTGCAGAAGCTGTGGCGCGACATCTACTGCCTGGACGATTTCCCGGTGGACGGATCGCAGTGGGACCGGTTGTTTGCTGATGGTGATGTGTTCAGCGTGGGTGACACGCAGGTGCGGGTGCTGTTCTCACCCGGCCACACGCTGGCGTCGGTCAGCTACGTGACCGAGCGCGCGGCGTTCGTGCACGACACGTTGATGATGCCGGATGCAGGCACCTCGCGTGCCGACTTTCCCGGTGGCGATGCAGACCAGTTGTTCGATTCCATCCAGGCGCTGCTGGCCCTGCCGAGGGACACGGAACTTTTCGTGGGCCATGACTATGCACCGCACGGCCGTGACGCGCAGTGCCATGCGACGGTATCGAAGCATCGCGATGACAATATCCACGTCGGAGGCGACCGCGGCCGCGAGGCGTTTGTGGATCTACGCAGGAAGCGCGATGCCACACTGCCCCTGCCCAAGCTGATGCTCGCGGCGCTGCAAGTGAACATCCGCGGCGGCCGCCTGCCCGCAGCCGCTCCGTGCGGTCGCTCTTTCCTGCGGATCCCCCTAAATTACTTTGCTTCGACATCGTCGGAGTAATGTTTTACCCATGCCGTCCGCAACCTGGCAGCGACCGCGGATTTGCAACCATCGCATGTTTTCAGTAATACATCGATCCATATGGCAACCAGCCGGCTGTCTGTAGGGCCGCCACCGCTAGAGTCGTTTCGGGAAGGTTCCAATGAGCTGGACGATCGGCCTGTTTCTGGTCATCAGTTTCGTGATCTCGCTGATCGCGCTTGCTGCCTTCATCTGGGCGATCAGCAACCGTCAAATGAAAGTCGACCAGGCGCATGCCTACACGGTCTTCGGCAAGGGCGAGGCCGGAGGCATGGACGACCCGACGATCGATACGCCGAACGAGCAAGTGGCGCAGCACGAGCATCGCGATGCCGCGCATGCGGGCGAGGACGCCTCGTCACGCCGTGCCGTCACCCTGCTGCTTGCCAGCGCGGTGATCTGGCTGGTGCTGGGCTCGGTGTTCGGCGTGATTGCCTCACTCAAGATGCACCTGCCCGACTGGCTGGACGGTGCCGGCGCGCTGACCTTCGGCCGCATACGCACGTTGCACTTGAACTCGGTCATCTACGGCTGGCTGTCACTGGGCGGACTGGGCGTGGCGATGTGGATCATCCCGCGCATCTTCCACACACGTCTGCGCTCGCCGCGGCTGCCGATCTACGGCGCGTGGATCTGGAACATCGCGCTGGCGGCCGGACTGGCCGGAATAGCGGCCGGCTTCACCGACGGCGAGGAATGGCTGGAGATCCCCTGGCAGGTCGATATCTTCATCGCGATCGGCGCCGCGCTGTTCGCGGTACCGCTGTTCCGCACCATGCGCGCGCGCAACGTGCGCCACATATACGTGACCGGCTGGTACTTCATCGCCGCGCTGGGCTGGTTTCCGATGCTGTTCGTGATCGCCAACATTCCGGAGATCTACTCCGGTGCGCAGGAGGCCACGGTGAACTGGTGGTTCGCGCACAACGTGCTGGGTTTGTGGCTCACGCCACTCGGGCTGGGCGCGGCGTACTACTTCATCCCCAAGATCATCGGCAAGCCGATCTATTCGTACACGCTGTCGCTGCTGGGCTTCTGGGCGCTGGCGCTGTTCTACAGCCAGATCGGCATCCATCATCTCGTCGGCGGCCCGGTGCCGACGTGGCTGGTGACGCTCTCGATCGTGCAGAGCATGATGATGATCGTGTCGGTCGTCGCGGTGGCGATCAATCACCACGTCACGGTGGCGCGCAACCTGTGGGCGCTGCGCGACTCCACCCCCTTGCGCTTTGTCTGGCTCGGCGCGCTCTCGTACACGATCGTCTCGCTGCAGGGTTCCACCGAAGCGCTGCGCCCGGTGCAGACGGTGGTGCACTTCACCCAGTACACCATCGCGCATGCGCATCTGGGCGTCTACGGGTTCGTCTCGCTGGTGCTGTTCGGCAGCATCTACCACATCATGCCGCGCATGATCGGCGCGCAGTGGCCGTATCCGCGCCTGATCCCGGTGCATTTCTGGCTCACCATCGTCGGCTTCGCCATCTACTTCACGGCGCTCACCATCGGCGGCATCGAACAGGGCTATGCCATGATCGATGCCAGTCGGCCGTTCGCGGACAGCGTCATCCTGCTCAGGCCGTACCTGATCTCGCGCTCGGTCGGCGGCTCGCTGATGACGCTCGGACACCTGGTGTTCGCGCTCAACTTTTTCGTGCTGCTGGCGCGTTCCCGACTGCATGCGCCGGGCCAGACCATGCCGGTCGCCGCGCAGGCCGCGCCATGATCACCATGAACAAGGTCCTGCCGATCGCCCTGCTGTCGCTGGCGTTGCTGGTATTCGCCACCGTGCTGCTGCTCGTCCTGCCCGCGGTGCAGATCCGCAGCAAGCCACCCACGCCCGGCCTGCGCGACTACACCGCCACCGAGTTGCGCGGGCGGGCGGTGTACGTGCGCGAGGGCTGCGTCTACTGCCATAGCCAGCAGCCGCGCTCGCCTGACCAGGCGCCCGACGTCGAACGCGGCTGGGGCCGCGCGTCGGTGGCCTCGGACTACATGTTCGACAAGCCGCACTTGCTGGGCACCATGCGCACCGGGCCGGATCTGCTGAACATCGGCGCGCGCATGCCGAGCGCCGCGTGGCAACTGACCCACCTCTACCAGCCGCGGTCGATCTCCCCGTGGAGCATCATGCCGGCCTATCGTTACCTGTTCAAAGTCAAGTCACGACTCGCGCCTGGCGATGTGGCTGTATGGGTACCCAAAGCCTACCGGCCGCGGGAAGGCACGGTGGTGGCGACGCGCGATGCGCAGGATCTGGTGGCCTACCTGCTGAGCCTCGACCGCACCTATCCCGCGCCCGTCGATGGCGTACGCGACGATGGCTATGCCACCCAGGGAGGTGCCCGGTGAAAGATCGCAAGCAGCGCCCGCGGCGCCTTCCCGAGGATGAACTTTTCGAACCCTACGAGGAGTCCCGGCGCGTTCCGTTGCCGGTGTACTGGATCGCCATCGCGCTGGCGCTCTGGGGCGTGGCGATGCTCTACGACGCCGGCAAGTCGGTGCAGATCGGGCAGACCCAGCGGCTGCAGCGCAACCTCGCCGAAAAGACCGAAAACCGCCCGGCCCACCAGCCCGGCCTCACCTTGTTCCAGGAGCGCTGCGCCACCTGCCACCAGGTCGACGGCGCCGGGCTGAAGGGTGCGGTGCCGCCACTCGACGGCTCGCCTTTCGTCACCGAAGATCCGCGCATGATCGCCAGGATCCTGCTGCACGGCATCCATGGGCCGATTCGCGTTGCCGGCGAGGACTACAACGGGCACATGCCCGATTTCGCCAGTGTGCTCTCCGACACAGAGATCGCCGAGATTGGCACCTACATACGGCAAGCCTGGTCGAACAAGGCCGGACCGTTGAACGTGTCCGATGTCACCGCCGCCCGGCGTCAGGGCGGCCCCTCCGAACCATGGAGCGGGGGCGCGGCGCTGGTGGCGGTGTCGGATCATCCGGCTGCCTACGAAGCGCAGCCAGCCTCGACGCAGGCAGCGGTCACGCTCGCCGGCACCGACACCGCCGGCGCCCTACTGGCCTCGGCCGCGCGCGGCGGGCGCTGGTCGTGCGCGTCCTGCCATGGGGCCACCGGCGGCGGCACGCTCAACATCCCGCGCCTGGCCGGACTCGACTCGGCCTACATCGAGCGCCAGCTGCTCGATTTCCGCAGCGGTCGGCGCCCCAACGAGATCATGGCGATAGTGGCCCGCTCGCTTGCCCCGCAAGACATACCTGTCCTTGCCCGCTACTACGCCCAGCTGTCGCCCGGCTCGACCGCCCGTCCGGATCTCGGCGGCCGGATTTCGCGCGGCCAGCAGCTCGCCCTCGCCGGTGACAGCTCACGCGAGCTCCCTGCATGTTTCTCCTGCCACGGTTCGTCCGGCTTCGGGGTCGGGATCTTCCCCGCGCTCGCGGCCCAGCACCCGGCCTACACCGTGACCCAGCTCAATGCCTTCGCCGACGGCCAGCGCAGCAACGACCCCTCCGCGCTGATGCGCCACATTGCGGTCAAGCTGGATGCGCTCGATCGCAAGGCCGTCTCCGACTATCTCAGTACGCTGCCACCCGTGCCGTCGCGCCAGGTGCAGGCCTCGACAGGAGAATGACCATGGAGCACCCATCCGAACCCACCCGCCGACGCGTCGAAGGCAACGAAAGCCGGGACGATCAACGTGCAGGGCATGGCACCCGGCGTGCGATCTACGCCGTCATCGGCGGGATCGTGCTGTTTGCCGCGGTGGTCGTGTTCGGCAACATCGAGGTACCCGGACTGCATCACAGCCGGCAAGCCCGGGACCGCGGGCCCGAGGCGAGCGGTAGCGCACCGGCGCCGGCCACCGCCGGCAAGAAAACCCCGCCCGCCTTCAATCCGCCGCCCGAAAGCAGCATCCCTTCCGGCCCAGGAGGTGATGCGGTCCGCCGCGGCATGCAGATCTTCGTCAACACGCGCACCCACGCCGGCCAGTACGTCGGTAATGAGCTCTCCTGCAGCAACTGCCACCTCGACGCCGGCCGCCGCGCCGATTCGGCCCCGATGTGGTCGGCCTGGGTCAGCTACCCGATGTACCGCTCCAAGAACAAGCAGATCAACACGATGGAGGATCGCGTCAAGGGTTGCTTCACCTATTCGATGAATGCGCAGGATTCGACCTCGGGTGGTCCGCCCAAGGCGGGCGACCAGGTCTACAAGGACCTGCAGGCGTACATGCACTGGCTGGCGACCGGCGCGCCGACCAACACCAAACTGGCTGGCGGCGGCTATCCCAAGCTGAAGAAGACCGCACAGGGCTATTCGCCCGAGCGCGGACAAACGGTGTTCCAGACCTATTGCGCGACCTGCCACGGCGGCGACGGCCAGGGCCAGCACGACATCAACGGGCGGGTGGTGTTTCCGCCGCTGTGGGGGCCGCACAGCTACAACTGGGGCGCCGGCATGGCCAGCATCAACAATGCCGCCGGCTTCATCAAGGCCAACATGCCACTGGGGCAGCACGACCGCCTGACCGACCAGCAGGCGTGGGACGTCGCCGCCTACATCGACAGCCACGAACGCCCCAAGGATCCACGCCAGACCGGCGCCGTGGCGGAAGCGGCCAAGCAGTACCACAGTGGCGGCAACACGTATTACGGCCAGGTGGTCAATGGCCAGCTGATCGGGGTGGGCACACCGCCCCCGCCCACGCGCAAACCGTAGCGGTGTCACACGGCGAGGCAGATTCCATGACCAGGGCAGCTCGCTTATGAATCGCGCGTCCGCCCTGCAGCGGCCGGTCAGCTATCGCTACCGGCTGGAGAACCTGCATTGCGCCGCCTGCGAAAAAAGGCTGCGTACCGCCTTCGCCGGGGACACCCGGGTCAGCGCGGTGGACGTCGACCTCTCCGCCCGCAGCGTCGTGCTGCAGGCGCTCGAGCCCGGCCTCGGCCAAGCGCTGCTTGCCTCACTGGCAGCGGCCGGCTTCACCGCCACGCCCGACGCCCGAGCGGCGGACAGCGATGGCGACCACGGCAGCGACGACTAGCGTGGCCGGCGGCCAGCCCGCGGCGGCTGCGCCAGCCGGGAACCTGAGCGAGCCGCAGCAACCCGGGCACTCCGCCCCAGACAGCGGCGTCGAGCGCCAGGTGCTGGTGGTCGAAGGCATGTTCTGTGCCTCCTGCGCGGCGGCCGTGGAAGCGCTACTTGCACGCCAGCCCGGCGTCCGGGCCGCTGCCGCCCACTTCGCCGCAGACGCCGTCGTGGTGGAGTGGCATCCCGGCCAGACCAGCCTGACGACCCTGCGCAAGGCCGTCGCCAGGCTGGGCTACGGGACACGCACCCTGGACGAGCCGGCCGACCGCGCCAGGCAGATCCATCTGCGGCTGGGCGAGCGCCTGGCGGTAGCCGTCTTTTTCGGCATGTGGAGCATGCTCGCTGCCGGTGAGCTGTACTTCGCCGCATCCGACCGGTCGACCGGCTACCTGCTGGCGATCGGCTCGGGAGCGTTCGCGATGCCCGCGCTGCTGTGGTCGGGCTGGCCGTTCTATCTCGCCGGGTGGCGCACGCTGCGCGCGGGCGCGCCCGGCCTGGACAGCCTGATCATGCTGGGGGTCGCCCTGGCGGTGCTGCTATCGCTGCTCAGCCTGCTGGACGGGCGCAGCCAGGTCTTCTTCGACTCCGCGCTGATGCTGGTAACGTTCCAGCTGATCGCCCGCCTGGTCGACCGCCGCCTGCGCACCAATGCGGCCGAACGCGTACGCGGATTGCTCGGCACCGGGGACCAACTGGCCCGGCGCGTCATCGCCGGCGCGGAAGAGCGGGTGCCGGCGAGCCAGCTGCGCCCGGCCGATCGCGTGCGGCTGGAAGCCGGCGATGCGGTGGTCGTGGACGGACCGATCGTCGATGGCACGCTCTGGGTCGACCGTTCCCGCCTCACCGGGGAATCGGTGCCGGTCGAGCTCGGCGCGGAGGCCCGCCTGTGGGCCGGCGACCAGGTGATCGACGGCAGCGCCGAGATGACCGCGCAGGCGCTGCCCGGTGCCCGGCGGATCGATGCATTGGCCAGCCAGGTGCGCCGGGTGCTGACAGAAAAGCCCGCGTGGCAGCGCAAGGTCGATGCCCTGGCGCGCTACCTGATCCCGTGGTCGGCAGGCGCGGCCGCTCTGGGCGCCGGCGTCGCCCTGCTGGAAGGAGCAACCGGGTTCGACGCCGCGGCGCGGGGCTTGTCGGTGTTCGTGATCGGCTGTCCGTGCGCGCTGTCGCTGGCGGTCCCGCTGATGGCCAGCCGCGCCGTGGCCCATGCCTCGCGCCTAGGCGCCTTGCTGCGCGACACCGATCTGATCCAGCACTTCCGGCTGCCCGACATCGTCTTCCTCGACAAGACCGGCACGCTCACCCAGGGCCAACCGGCCGTCGTCGGTATCCATCCGGCCCCCGGCATCGACGAGCGCACGCTGCGCCGCTGGGCCGCCACGGCGGCAGCCGGTTCGTCCCATCCACTGGCCCGCGCGCTCGCCGCGCTGGATGCGGGCGATGCGGTGCGTCCCACGGGGCGGACCCGGGAAGTGGCCGGCGCGGGACTGATCTGGAACGCCGAAGGCGAGGAACTTCGCCTCGGCCGGCGCAGCTGGCTCATCGCCCAGCACATTGCCGTTCCCGAGGAGGGCAATCGGCGCACGGTATCGCATCTGGTGCGAAATGGCCGCTGGGTCGGCGCGTTCGAGTTTGCCGACCCGCTACGCGAACGGGTCGGGGCCGCTGTCGACCGGCTGCGCGCGCTCGGCTGCGAACTGGTGATCCTCAGCGGCGACCGCGACCTCGCGGTGGCCGAAGTGGCCGGGCCGCTGGCGCTGCCTTACCGCGCCGGCATCAGTCCCGAGGGCAAGCTCGAATGCATCGAAGCCGCGCGTGCACGAAACCGCTATGTCGCGTTCTGCGGCGATGGCATCAACGACGGTCCCGCGCTGGCCGCGGCCGACCTGGGGGTGGCCGTCAGCGGAGCCAGTCCGGCCGCGCAATCGGCCGCCGCGCTGACCCTCATGCAGGGTGGCCTGGAGCAGCTTCCACGCGTCTTCGCGCTGCTGCGCAAGAGCTCGCGCGTAATCCGCCAGAACCTGATCCTGGCCGTCGCCTACAATGCGGCAGCCCTCCCGCTGGCCATCGCAGGCTACGTGCATCCACTGGTCGCAGCGACCGTCATGAGCCTGAGCTCGGTGACCGTGCTGCTCAATACCGCGCGGCTGCGTCTGTAGCGACGTCGCCCGTGGTCGCACACCTTCGTGGCCTGTCCGCGAGAGCGGAAAGGAAGCTGTGGGACGGGCGGGCCCGCAACCGCTTGCTGCGAGCCTGGGAAGCGGACCCGCCACGTACGGCAACGGCGTCCTTTTTCGGCCTGATAGCTGACCATGGTCGAACCGCTGCCCTGCCCTTTCTCCTCTGCTTCCCCGCATCCGCAAGCAGCCCCTTTACCAGACCGCATGAGTGAGCGTTCGACTCCTCTTCGGCCAGGCAGGCGCGATAGCGCTCGATAGCGTGCAGCTTCGCCCTCCGGCCGTGACCTGCGGGCAGTTGCCGGCGTCAAGCCCTGGCGGTGACCAGAAAGACCGGATAGTCGCTGTGGCGACCTTCGGCGGCTGGCCTGCTCACCACGCAGGCGGTGCACGCACGGGCCTGGAGAAAACCCGCAGCCTCTAGCTCAGCCTGGAATGCGTCGCGGTCGAAGCCATGATGCATGACGCCGCTCACGCCGCCTTCGTGAAAGGTGCCGTCCTCGGCATCCAGGTCGGCCAGCGCCAGCCACCCGCCCGGCTTGAGCATGCTGTGGAACGTGCGCAGCAGCTCCGGCACGTCGGGGATGTGATGCATCGTCATGCTGCTGAAGATAAAGTCGAACGGCTGTGCCGGCGGTGGCTCGCTGGTGAGGTCGAGCACGCACGCCTGCAGGTTATCGAGCCCGGCCGCCCCGGCTTTCGCCTCCAGCACCGCGAGCATGCCGGGCGACACGTCGCAGGCCAGAAGCCGCCCCAGTTTTGGTGCCAGCGTGGCGCCCACCAGACCCGTGCCGCAACCGTATTCCATGGCCTCCCAGTCCGCTTGCAGCGGCACCGCTGCTTCGATCGAGGCCGCAACCGCCGAGGCCAGCTCCCGCCGTCGCGGGCTTTCGTCCCAATCGGCCGCGATCACGTTGAAGCGCTGGCGGTTCTGCTCCTGAATTGATGGGGATGTGGGGATGGCCATTATGGGTACCTTCGGGGAATGTGCGTCGAGATGGGCGCCCCGGACCGCCAATTCAAGCGCCGGCCCGGGTCGACGGAAGCGGCATGAAAAAACCGAAGCGCCCCTGATTTCCTCCGTCAACCTGCAACGGCTGTGCACAGCGGGGCGGTGTGGATGTACGTGAAGAACGTCCGCGCTGTGGCGAGCAACGCGACGCAGCCGTGTCCGACCGAGCCGCTCCAGCGGGTGGGTCGTCCCCCATGCAGTGAGCGGATCGGTTGGCTGTTGCTAGATTTCTACCACTGAAGCTGGCGGGCACAAGCCGGGCCACGGTCGCTGCAGGCGCGCACGCAGTGCGTCGATCGCATGCACGCCAAGCCGCTTGCGACGGCGGCCGAAGCGTGCCGGCACGCCCTGTTCGGTGATGAAGGCGCAGCGGTAGACGCGCTCGTCCGCGACCGGTTCGCCTTCGACGAACAGGCGATCCACGCGATGGCCGTCCGGGTTTTCGGCCCTGAGATAAACCTGCACGCCCGCCATTCGTTTCACGTAGCCGCCCATCTGCTGGTAGGGGTCGGCGGCGAAGGTGCGCTCGAGGTTGACCTCGATCATCTGGCGGAGCTCCGCGCCGGTCAGCTCGGTGGTGGAGATCGGCGGGTTCATCGGCACGATGTTCCAGAGGTCGCCCAGCGTGACCGGGCCGACCGGGATCGGCGCGCCGTAGCGCCAGCCGTTGGAGAACGCGACCTGCGTGCCGGCGGCCTCGGCGATGGCCGCCACCAGCAAGTCATCCATCGGCGCGTGCAGCATGGCGTAGCGATGCAGGGGCAGCTCGGTCTGCCCGACCACTTCCGCCATCGTCTCGCGCTCGGCGCGAAGCGCGTCGTCGACCAGTGTCGCCATCTGGGGATTCGGATCGATCGACTCGTCGATCGCCACCAGCGCGTGCTGGTGGCTGACCACACGGCCCTGCTCCACCTCGACATCGAGCCGGCCGATGAACGAGCCATGGCAGCCGGACTGGAAGAGGATCGCGCCGTTGACCTCGATTGCCCGGGCCATGCGGTTGTGGGTATGCCCGCTGACCAAAATATCGATCCCGGCGACCTCGCCGGCAAGCTTCACGTCCTGCGGGAAACCCAGATGCGACAGCACGATGACCAGCTCGGCGCCCTCCTCCTCGCGCACGTGGCGGATCCAGCGCGGCAGTTCGACGTTGCCGATGGTGAAATACAGGCCCTCGCTGAACGACGGCGGCATGGTCTTGTCGATGATCGGGCAGGCAAGCCCGATGATGGCGATGCGCAGTCCGGCGCGGGTCACCATGCGCCACGGCGGCAGGAATAGCTGGTCGTCGTGCTTGCGGTGGCAGTTGATCGCGAGCATCGGGTAGTCGAGGCGTTCGGCGATCCGCTGCACGCCGTCGGGTCCGTAGGCGAACTCCCAATGCACCGCCATCGCGTCGAAGGCGAGCGCGTTCATCGCGGGCACCAGCGCCATGCCCTTGCCGGCCACGGCCACATGGGTGCCATGGAAGGTGTCGCCGTTGTCCAGCGTGACCACTGCGTCCGGGCGTTCCGCGCGGACGCGCTCGAACAGACCGGCGATGCGTGCCAGCCCGCCCAACGTCGTGAACTGCCATTCGCCGTGCTCGCCGCGCACCATTTCGGGGTGGGGCTGGAGATAACCGTGAAGGTCGTTCAATTGCAGGACGGTCAGGCGAGGCATGGCGGCTCGATATTGTGTACGACAACGCGCCCGCTGCCTGTGCTGCGCGGGAGCGCAGCCTGGTCGCGGGTCAGACGCGTTGGCGACGCGGACACGAGGAAATTCCGAGCAAGGAATAAACCGGGCACATGCCGACCAGGCTGGTCAGCACGAAGATCACGGCGATGATGCCGAGCACAATCGCCAGTGCGCCGCCGATCATTCCGGTGAAATAAGCCACGGCGATGGCAATGGCGATGAGGATGCGGATGGTGCGGTCGGCCGTACCCATGTTTTTTTTCATGGCAGTGCTCCTGTTGGTGTGCTGTGACTGCCTCCCTGCGAATGGACATTAAGGATATTTGCCCGTGGAGGCGGCGTGAGGATTCGATGGTTCGAGCTCGAAGACCGGCAAGGCCGGTCTTCGCATGGTTTGCGCGGCAATCGCCGGCTACAGCTTCGTCAGCCGCAGGTAGGAACGGATCTCGTCCCAGCCCTGCGGGAACAGCCCCTTGGCCTCGTCGTTCTTGATCGACGGCGGGATGATCACCTTGTCGCCCGGACGCCAGTCGGCCGGGGTGGCCACCCGATGCTTATCGCTGGTCTGCAGCGCATCGATCACTCGCAGGATCTCCTCGAAGTTGCGCCCGACCGCCATCGGGTAGGTCATCGTCAGGCGGATCTTCTTCTGCGGGTCGATGATGAACACCGAACGCACTGCGGCGGTATCGCTCTGGCCCGGATGGATCATGCCGTACAGTTCGGCGACCTTGCGGTCGGCGTCGGCGACGATCGGGAATTCCAGCGTGGTGTGCTGGGTGGCGTCGACGTCCTTGATCCATTTCAGGTGCTCGTCAACCGAGTCAGTCGACAGGCCCAGCGGCTTGACGTTGCGCTTGGCGAACTCCGGCGCCAGCTGCGCGGTGCGGCCCATCTCGGTGGTGCACACCGGCGTGAAGTCGGCCGGGTGGCTGAAGAAAAACACCCAGGAATCGCCCGCCCACTGGTGGAAGTCGATGTCGCCGGTCGTGGTCGCGATCTGGAAGTTGGGTGCGGTTTCGCCGAGTTTCAGGCTCATCGGAAGATCCTCAGGTTTAACGGAATGGGAATAACGTGCCTGTCGAAGACGGTATGCGTGAAATCAACCGAACGTGGGCGCAGCCTCGCTGGTGCCGGTTTGCCGGGGTAGTCCATGCAGCCTGGGCGTTCGGCCGATCCCTTCGCACTGGCGCTGAGCTTTTGTGCTGGTGGAGCGCCCGGCGTGGACGCTGACGACCACGCCCCCGCCAGGCGGCTTGTCATCGCGGCTCTTTCTGGGCCTGGGCCAGCGCAACGACCGCGGGTTCCAGCGCAGCCAGGCCGGCCGCACGCCCGTGCGCGAGCGCGCTGTCCAACGAGCCGCCACGGTTCATCACCTCGTCCAGCGCAACCATCGCCCCGGCGCGGTTGCCGCTTGCACAATGGGTGAGCACGCCGCCAGCGGGCCGCGCCTGATCGAGCGCGTGGCCGAATTGGCGCACGTGCTCGCGATCGAGATCGGCGGCGCCGGTGATCGGCAAGGAGACATAGCGAAGTCCGAGCCGCGCGGCTTCGGCGGCTTCGTCATAGTCGCTGCCTTCGCTTGGCGCCCGCAGATTGATGACGGTGCGCACGCCCTCACGCAGAAGATGGACAAGCTCCTCGGGCGTCGGCTGCCCGCCAGCGTAGTGGCCGTCGGCGTAGCGAAAAGGTGCGTGCATGGAGCCTCCTGAAACCGGGGCGTAGCGCTGATGAAAAGGAAACCCGCGCGGGGCCTTGCATGCCGGGGCGGGTGACCGTTCCGTGCTGAACGATGCCATGACCGCCGAAAATCCGTGGCAAGGAAGCGTGACGGTGCGCCGCGCGCTGGGCTGCGGCGGCACACAGGACACCCGTCACGCCAGGTCAAAACGATCCGCATTCATCACCTTGTTCCACGCCGCGACGAAGTCCTCGACGAACTTGCCCTGTGCATCGTGCTGCCCGTAGACCTCGGCAATCGCGCGGAGCTGGGAGTTCGAGCCGAACACCAGGTCCGCCCGGGTTGCGGTCCACTTGATCCCGCCGGTGGTGCGGTCGCGGATATCGAAGGTTTCCTTGTTGCCCGGGACCGGCTTCCATTCGTTGCGCATGTCTAGAAGGTTGACGAAGAAGTCGTTGCTCAGCGCGCCGATGCGATCGGTGAACACGCCATGCTCGCTGCCGTCGCAGTTGGCGCCCAGTACGCGCAGGCCGCCGACCAGCACGGTCATTTCCGGTGCACTGAGCGTCAGCAGCTGCGCCTTGTCGACCAGCAACGCCTCGCTGGCGATCTCCTTGAACTTGTCGCTGCGGTAGTTGCGGAAGCCGTCGGCGATCGGTTCCAGCGCGGCGAAAGACTCGACATCGGTCTGTTCTTGGGAGGCGTCCGTGCGGCCCGGCGTGAAGGGCACGGTTACCGGATGGCCGGCATCCGTGGCGGCTTTTTCGATGGCGGCAGCGCCGCCCAGCACGATCAGGTCGGCCAGCGAAACCCGCTTGCCGCCCGGCGCTTGCCGGTTGAAATCATCGCGGGTGCCTTCGAGCGTCTGCAGCACGTGGGCCAGTTGATCCGGCTGGTTGACCGCCCAGTCCTTCTGCGGCGCGAGGCGGATGCGCGCGCCGTTGGCGCCGCCGCGCTTGTCCGAGCCGCGGAAGGTCGAGGCCGCGGACCAGGCCGTATAGACCAGCGCCTGGGTCGACAGCCCGCATCCGAGCAGCCTCACCTTGATGGCGTGGATTTCCCGCTCGCCGATCAGCTTGTGGTCGACCGCAGGTACTGGATCCTGCCAGATCAGCTCTTCGGCCGGCACTTCGGGGCCGTGGTAGCGGGCCTTGGGGCCCATGTCGCGGTGGGTCAGCTTGAACCAGGCGCGGGCGAAGGCATCGGCGAACTCGTCGGGGTGCGCATGGAAGTGGCGCGCGATCTTTTCGTACGCAGGGTCGTAGCGCATCGCCATGTCGGCGTCGGTCATCATGATCGGCACCTTCTTCGAGGCATCATCCGCGGCGGGCGCCATGTTGCGGTCGGTATTCTGCCTGGGCACCCACTGTTGGGCGCCGGCGGGGCTCTTGGCCTGCACCCATTCGTTACCCAGCAGCACGTCGAAGTAACTCATGTCCCACTTGGTCGGCGTGGGCGTCCACGAACCTTCCAGGCCGCTGCTGATGGTGTCGCCGCCCTTGCCGGCGCCGAAGCTGTTCTGCCAGCCTAGGCCCTGTGCCTCGATGCCGGCGCCTTCGGGCGCCGCGCCGACCGCTGTCGCACTGCCGGCTCCATGGCATTTGCCGAACGTGTGGCCGCCGGCGGTGAGCGCCACGGTCTCGTAGTCGTTCATCGCCATGCGTGCGAATGTTTCGCGCACGTCCTTGCCGGACTGGACCGGATCCTGCTTGCCGCTGGGGCCTTCGGGGTTCACGTAGATCAGGCCCATCTGCACGGCCGCCAGGGGGTTCTCCAGATAGCGGGTGTGCGGCTGTCCGCTGTCGTCGTCCTTCGGCAGCACGCCGTGGGTTTCCTCGACCCCGGGCGAGCCTTGTGCATAGCGCTCATCGCCGCCCAGCCACTTGCGCTCGGAACCCCAGTACACCGACTCATCCGGCTCGTACACATCGGCACGCCCGCCACCGAAGCCAAAGGTCTTGAAGCCCATCGACTCCAGTGCGACGTTGCCGGTGAGCACGATCAGGTCGGCCCAGGAAAGCTGGTTGCCGTACTTCTGCTTGATCGGCCACAGCAGGCGGCGTGCCTTGTCCAGGCTAACGTTGTCCGGCCAGCTGTTGAGGGGCGCGAAGCGCTGCTGGCCCATGCCGGCGCCGCCGCGGCCATCGCCGATGCGGTAGGTGCCCGCCGCGTGCCAGGCCATGCGGATGAAGAGCGGCCCGTAATGGCCGTAATCGGCGGGCCACCAGTCCTGCGAGTCGGTCATCAGCGCATGGAGATCGTTTTTCAGGGCGTTGTAGTCGACCTTCTCGAACGCCTCGACGTAGTCGAACGTGGGCGCCATCGGGCTGGTCGCCGGGGCGTACTGATGCAGGATCTTGAGATTGAGTTGATTGGGCCACCATTCGCGGTTGGACGGCGCTTCGCTGGCTGCGGCGGTAGGTTGCGCGAAGGGGCATTTCATCTGGGCAGACATGGTTTTTCCCTGGCTGGTGGATGCGCCCGGGCAGGCGCTGGCTGGACGTTGGTGTGCCCATTAGTAGCCCTTGGTCCTCAATGGGTCTAATACCGATTTTCTGCGAAACTGATAGTGTGCATCTATGAGCCATGGCCCCTATCCCTGTACCTTGCGGCAGCTTCAATATGCGGTCGCTGTCGCCGAGTCGCGCAGTTTCGGCAAGGCCGCCGAACGCTGCCATGTCTCGCAACCAGCGCTTAGCCAGCAGATCGGCCAGTTGGAAGAGGCACTGGGTGTGCGCCTGTTCGAGCGCGACAAGCACCAGCGGCATATCCTCGTCACTGGCCCGGGCCAGGCCTTCATTGAGCGCGCGCTGATCGTGCTGCGTGAAGCCGACGATCTGGTGCGGTCGGCCCGACGCTGCGCCGACCCGCTCGATGGCACGCTTCGCATCGGCGTATTGCCGACGATCTCTCCCTACCTGCTGCCCCGCCTGACTCCCGCGCTGCGCGAAGCCTACCCGCAGCTGCTGATCTGCTGGATCGAGGAAAAGACCCAGGTCTTGGTGCGCGACCTGCAAACCGGCGCGCTCGATGCCGCGCTGGTGGCGCTGGAGGCGGATCTCGGCGACGTCGAGCGAGAGGAAATTGCCCGGGACCGATTTGTGCTGGTCGCTCCGCGCGGCCACGGGTTGGCAACCACCACAGCCGATGTCGACGTCGCCGAGCTTCGCCACGCCACTGTCCTGGTGTTGCAGGAGGGTCACTGCATGGGTGAGCAATCCGCCGCGTTCTGCGCAGGTACTCACGCAAACATCGACACCTTCCGCGGCACCAGTCTCACCACGCTGGTGCAGATGGTTGCGTCGGGAGCGGGGGTGACATTGGTGCCGGAGCTGGCTCTGCCGCACGAAGTCACGGACGTCAATCTGTGCGTTCGCGGCTTCTCGGGCAACGCGGCCGGCCGCACGATCGGGCTCGTGTGGCGGAAAAACTATGCCTTCGATGCCGCCCTGAGGCAGGTGGGCGGCACCATTCGCCAAGCCTATCCGCCCGGGCGCCAGAAGAAGTGATGTTCCGCGGACGGCAGACGGGAGCAGCGAAGTGCGTGATCCCGTCGCAATGTATCCGCTGCGGTTCGGATCTGCGGGATTTCATCGCGGCGTGAACCGGCCGCAAGCGCCGTCGCTGTGATCGGCGTCAGGCCGAAGGATCACTCATCGACGATCGCTGCCTCCGCAGTCCCGAGAACGGGGCTAGCTGGCACTGATGCAGGACGAGCCGGCCGGTGCCTCCTAGGCCACCTTGCGTCCACCGGGTACAGCGACCCGCATGCGCGTGGGTCGCCACGTGCTGACCAGGGCGATAGCCAAAAGCATCTCGACGATGTCGCCGCCGTAGTACATCAGCTCGGCGGCTTGCTGGAGTTGCCCGGCCGGTGCCGGTACCTGCACGAACCAACCTGCATAAAGCAGCTGCGCGAGCACCGAGTGGACCAGTACCGCCGCCCCGAGTACCACCAGTCGCGCAGGCACCGAGGGCCGATGCGGCGCCGGATCGGGGCCAGCGATGACCCAGGTGTAGAGGCAGCCGGCCAGCACGAAATGCAGATGGACCAGGTAGTGCAGCGCCGGGTCGGTCATCATCGCCATATACAGCGGGCTGAAGTACAGCAGCGCCATGCCGCCCAGATCAAGCACCAGCGCGCTGATCGGATTGGCGACCACCTGCATATAGCGGCTGCGCAGGCCGCGGCTGATGCCCCGGCCCAGACGCGCCGGCACCGAACGCAGCACAAGTGTGATCGGCGCGGCCATCACCAGCCCCAGCGGCGCCAGCATACCCAGCAACAGATGCTGCAGCATGTGCTTCCTGAAATCGCCTGCCGGAAATGGCAGCCACTGCGGCACCAGGCCGAGCATCAACAAGGCACTGCCGGCGATAAAGCCGGCTGTGCGCCAAGCGCTCCATCCACGTGGCCTCTGCCGTTGGCGCCATGCCAGCCAAAGATAGCCGCCGGCAACAAGGACAACCAGCAGGCGAGGTGCCAGCATGGAAGGGCCGTCGGCACCATGCATCATGAGCTGGTGCTCAGGGTTGGCGCGCGCCACCGGAGAAAATGCGTCCGCTCCGCGCCAGCAACCAGCCCAGCCCGACCAGGATCACGCCGAAGGCGAGGAACGCCATATCCCAGGCCAGCTGATGGGGACCGCTGCGAACATGGTGAATGCCGAGGAGCTGGTGGTCCACCAATCCCTCCACCAGGTTGAAGATGCCCCATCCGACCAGCATCCAGCCCCACAGCACGCGCGAACCCCAGACCTGCCGCCGCGCCTCGGTCACCCTTGAGTACAGGATGCCCAGGCCGACCAGCACGGCAATCCAGGTGACGGTGAGGCCATCGCCAAAGGTGTTCATGCGCAAGCCGGCGACGGTATCGATCGGGTAGATGCTGCTGAACATGTGGTGCCACTGGAACACCTGGTGCAGGAAGATGCCGTCGAAAAATCCGCCGAGGCCGATGCCAAGCACGATGCCGGGTAACTGGATGGGTAACGCCAGGTCGGTCGATGACTCTCTTGGGTGGGCCATGGCACCTTTTCCTGCATGGGGAATGGATCGAAGGCAGGATTCTCGGCCCTGTGCCGTGCGCCATGCATGACCGATCAGTGAACTTCCCGTCACGCACCCGACACTGGCAGCAGAAGGAAGCCTCGTTGCCGAACGCAGACCAGCGGGGAGCCGATTGTCGCGTCCGTGAACCTGCGCGGATCCAAACCGCTTTTTTTCACGTACCGAAAATGGCCTTGATCCGATCCGGCGGCAGCATGCCCACTGCCATCCGGATTTTTCCGTCTGCATCCTTGTAGACCGTCGCCGGCGTTCCGCTGATGCCCAGGCTATCCATCAGCGCGTTGTTATCCGCGATGCGCTTGGCGGTGGGCGGCGGTACATCCTTCAGCGGGGCGAGCGGGCTGTGACCGAAGGCCGTCTCGTGCTGGTGCATGGCGACCTTCGGATCGGGAGCGTCCAGCACGGCAGCGGCGCGCGCGGCACTTTGCGGTGCGATCACGGCCACCATGACGTGGCGCACCTGCACATCGCCGTTGGCCAACAGGGGCTGGGTGGCCTCCCACAGCTTGTGGCAATAGGGGCATTCGGTATCGGTGAACACGTAGACGATGCGCTTGGGATGAGCGGCGCCCTCGGCGACCCAGGCGGCCTTGCCCAGCCGCGCCCAAGTCGCCTCATCCAGTGCCGGGGTGCTGGCTGCCTGCAGCGGTCCCTGGGTCAAGTCTTTCCCGGCGGCGTCGAACAGCGTGCCGACCATGGCGTGCTGGCCATCCGGCAACAGGTACACCGGCACCGGGCGGCCCTCGTACTCGCCCCGATAGCCGGTGTAACCCTTCGGCGCCTCCAGCGGCCCCTTGATGGTCAGGCCCTGACCGGCCAGGCCCTGGATCGGCGGCGGGTAGTGCGGCGCGTCCTGCGCCTGGCTGCAGGCGCTGACGCCGATGGCGAACAGAAACGAAAACCAGTGTTTCATCGAGAGACTCCAGACAAGTGGGATGCCGCTGCAGCGGCACGCGGGACGATGTGCCGTACTTCGGCGGCCAGGGTGGCGGGCGACAACTCACCGGTATGCACGCTGCGCAACGTGCCCTGCGCGTCGAAAAACAGGGTTGTCGGGTAGCCGCGCACGCCAAAGTGTTGCGACAGCTGCGAAGAGGGGTCGACCAGGACGCCTGCCAAACGCAACCGGTTCGCGGCGAGGAAGGCGCGGATCTCTGCTGGCAACTCGCCCTGGTCGGCGAACACGAAACGCAGCTGCGGGCGCGCCTGCTGGGCCTGCGCCAGTACCGGCATTTCCCGGCGGCACGGGCCGCATCAGCTGGCCCACAGGTTGATGACGGGCGGCTGGCCGCGTAGCTGCTGCAGCGCGATCGGTTGCCCATCCAGATCGAGCAGGACCAGCACCGGCAGCGGCGTGTGCATGGTGCGTATTCAGGTGACATTGTTCACCAGTTCCGTTGGAGCATGATCAGTATTCCGGTGGTGATCACCCCTTCATCGCTGTTGTAACGTGATCGGGATGTGGCGGAGTTCATGGATTTTCTCGATGCCACTGGAAACTGGGACCCTACACTTGCACTGGCGCTGGGTGGCACCATGATGATTATGCCGGTCCGTTTTCGCTTCATCCTGCGCCGTGCACGACCGGTATACGGCGCCAAATTTCACTTGCCCACGCGCAGCGACGTTGATTCGCGACCGATTGGCGGTACGGCCATTTTGGTGTGGGCTAGGGTTTGGCCGGTCTATGCTCAGGCCCGGCGTGGCCATCGCTCAAGGTGCGTGGCAGCCATTGGTTTTTTTGCTCGGCCTGGCGGCAGGTATGCTCGCTTTCACCGCAGCACTAGCAAGACATCCGCCGATCCCAGCGAGGCCAATCAAGGCCAAACCGCCCTCGGGTCACCGATCAATGGGTCGGCTTGCTACCCAGAATCGCGTCGATGTCTTTACCTTGGGGCAGTCCCTGTTTGACGCCGATTTCGCCATTGGCCTTTTTGTAAAGAATCGTAGGTGTCGCGAAATAGCCTAGGGACTGCATGAGTTCATTGTTTGCAGCCACTTTTTTGTGCGCGGAATCGGGAATGTTGTCGGCCACCTTGATGCCGCCCTGGCCGTATTCGCGCTCGGCACGCGCGAACGCAGCCGCAGGGTCCTTCGCGGCAAGAATGGTGGCGGCCTTGGGGGCGCTGTCTGACTTGAGAATGCCGACCATTACGTGGCGGATCTGTACCTTGCCAGCATCCACCCACGGACGCGCAACTTCCCAGAATTTGTGGCAGTAGGGGCAGTTAGGATCGGTGAACTCATAGACGATTGTCTTGGCATCCTTGCTGCCATCGAGCACCCATGCCGCCGATTCCATTTGTTTCCACGCCTTCTCACCCTGTGGGCCGGCGACAATACGCTCAAGCGGCCCAGAGGTCATATCCTTGCCAGCGGCATCAACTAATGTACCGACAATTGCGTGTTTGCGGTCACTAGTCACATAGATGGCAATAGGTCGGCCTTGCACCGTCGCCGCATAACCGGTCAAGCCAGACGGGGCATCGAACTTCTCGACGATTTCCAGCCCTTGGGCGGAAAGCGCGGTCACTGGAGCGGGCTGCGTGGTGTCGGCAGCTTCGGAGATGCGCGGCCAGGTGAACAAGGCATAGGTACCGATCAACAGCGCGCCAAAGGGCAGTGCCAACAGGTTGCGTGTCATTTTTTTCATAGGGAATCCTTCGGTGGTACCGAATCATCGGTGGTCAGATTGAAACGTTTGAGCGCTCGGCCCAGCGTGGCTTTGGAAAGCTGGCCAAGATGGCTATCTACCAGTCGGCCGTCGGCGCCGTAGAACAGTGTTGTGGGCAGCGCGGCTGAACCGGCCTGTCGTCCAACTTCGGCGCGGCGATCCCGCAGCACGTGATCGATGTCCAGTTCCATTTGATTCATGAACTTCTGGATGGTGGGTGTGGCCTCGGCCTGGTTGACGAAGACGAACAGAATGTTGGAATGCTCGTTCTGTGCTTGTTCCAGCACGGGCATCTCCGCTCGGCACGGCGGACACCAGGTCGCCCAGAGATTGACGACCATCGGCCGGTTGCCCTCGCTTTGCTGCAGACTCGCCAAGTTGGTGACCGCGCCATCGAGCGTGTACAGCTCGGTCTGCGGTGGCCGACGGGCCTGATTCTCGATCAGGCTCAACGCGCCGCCGGTCAACCCCCAGGTCAGCACACCCGCGAACAGCGCCGCGCCAAGCGGGCCTCGTAGCGCCGGCTTGCGCGTGGTGAGATAACTGGCATAAAAGACCATGACGAGCAGGCCGGCGACAACCTCGAAGCCGCCGTCGCGAATATCGATCCACGCCAGTGGATCAAAACCGTAGCTAGAAAAGTAGTGAGCGACAAAGGCTATGCGCGCTGCCACAACGGCCAGCAGCGCGAGATTGAACAATCTGTCAACGATGGCCAGGTCACGCCGTCGTGCGGCCAGCTTGCCCACGATCAACGCGACAACGAAGGCGAGGATCATGAGGGCCTGACCGACGGAAATAGCCAGTGGGCCGAGATTCACTGAGAGCATTCGTGCCATCTCTGCAAATAAGGGGATGTAACCGCATCATCCGGTTCATTCATGCCGTTCTGCGACACGAAAGGTCGCGCACTCCGGTCGACGATGGAAAGGCGAAGCATTCAAAGCGATGCAAAGGCGGACATTCGTCAAGCTTCATGGGCCAATATCTCCATGAAGTCTTTGCAAGACACAAACTCAGGTGCGCTCACGCACATTGCCTCGATCAAGCGACGGTCGAAGTTGCGCACGCTTTGAGCAAACTCTGCACACCGGGTGCACTGGCCTGCATGTGCACACGCCGCCTCACTCAATTCATTGGGGGTTGCCAGCCATTCTGAATGGAAATCACGACACTTCATGGCAAAGGCTCCTGCGGCGAACTCGCCGGAAACGATAATAGTCAACGTCAAGATTTGTCTGCGGCGCGGGAAAGATGTTGCAGGAAGGCATTCGCGTCCAGTTCACCCACCACGCGGGCCGCGCGGCGCTCCTGCCCGTCGGGGCCTATCAGCAAAATGGTGGGCGGGCCGATGATGTTGAAATGCTTCATCAGAGCGCGATCGATGGCGTCATTGTCTGTAACGTCGAGCCGCAACAGTTGATATCCGGCGAGTGCGGCCTGGACTTCCGATTTACCGAAGACTTCCGACTCGATCACCTTGCAGGAAATGCACCAGTCGGCATAGAAATCCACCAGCGTCCATTGGCCGTTTGACGCTGCCTTGTCGATCTTCGCTTTGAGGTCGTCGAGATCGGCTGCCTCACCGAAGCGATCCATGAAATCGCTCGTCTCGATTGACGGTGTGGTTTTCGCCGACGTGGATGTCGACGCAAACGCCAGCGGCTCGCGAAGACTATCGGCACCGCCGGCCGCACCGACGACCAGCAAGCCGCCCCAAAGGCCGAACAACAGCCCGGCGACACGCGAGATCATGCGCTCGGGCCGGGTCGGCGCCGCCACATGTACGGCCAGTTGGTAGAGCGTGACACCGATGGCGACCAGTAACGCGCCCCAGAGTCCGAGCGTGATGTTGTCCGGCACCACCCGTTGGACGAACCAGATCGCCGTACCCAACAGCACGAAGCCGAAGACCACCTTGACGCCAGTCATCCAGGTGCCCGGCTTGGGCAACAGGCGGCCACCGACTGTGCCGGCGATGACCAGCGGCGCGCCCATACCCAAGCCCAGCGCGAACAAGGCGCTGCCGCCGAGCACCACGTTGCCGCTATCGGCGATGTACAACAAGGCGCCGGCCAAGGGCGCGGTCATGCACGGGCCGACGAGTAGCGCGGACAACACGCCCATCATCGCGGCGCCACCGAGGTGGCCGCCGCGCTGCCGTTGGCTTGCGTCATTGAGTCGATTGCGCAAGCCCGTCGGGAGCTGCAATTCATAAACGCCAAACATGGAAAGGGCAAGAACGACGAAGACCAGCGCGAAAGTACCCAGTACCCACGGTGTCTGCATCACCGCCTGCAGGTTGGCGCCCGCCAGCGCCGCCGCCACGCCCAACAGCGCATACGTCGCTGCCATGGGCAGCACATAAGCCACGGAAAGAACGAATCCACGCCGTCCGTTTGCACCGCAACCTACAATCAAGCTGGTCAGAATCGGCAGCATCGGCAATACGCAAGGGGTGAACACCAACAGCAGCCCGAGCCCAAAGAACACCGCCAGAACCCAGACGGTATTGGCGCTGGCGAGACGTGCGGCCAAGGATTGATCTTCACCGAGATCGGATCCGCGGGCGGCGCCGTTGTCGTTGTCGTTGTCGTTGTCCACAGCCACCGCGGAGCCGGAATCGCTGCCACTGCGATCGCTACCGCCCATTCCGTAGTCGGCAAGATTCAGCGTGGCATGCTGCGGTGGGTAGCACAGCCCGGCCTCGGCACAGCCCTGCCAGGAAATATTCAGCGTACGCGCGGTGCCGGCGGCGACGGTGACGGCCACGTGGTTGTGGTACACCTCGGATTTGCCGAAAAAATCGTCTTCGATCGGTTCGCCGTCGGGCATCCGGACATCCGCGATGGGTCCGGTCTTGTCTTCGAACTTGAGCTGGTGGCGATACAGGTAATAGCCGGGCGCGATGTCCCATGTGATGGTCAGCGTATTGTCGGCGCTGACCTTGACTCCATAGGAAAATGCCTGCTCCACGGGCAGGAAGTCGCTGCTGCCAATTTGCGCCATCGCAGTCGTCGACGGCATCATGAGCAGACCAGCAAGCGCAACGACAAAAAAGACGCTTAGACGGGACATCTCGACTCAGTTGATTGAAGAGTCTGGCATGTTCGCCGGTGACTATTAAGTCAGGATTAACTGAATCCGGCTTTGACAGAACCACAGCCGCTATACTGTCGTTTAGCTCATCGCAAGCTCGCCATGCACGTACTGCTTATTGAAGATGACGGACTGATGGCATCGGGCATCGGTACGGGGCTCCGGCTCGTCGGCTTCACAGTCGACTGGGTCGCAACCGCGGCCGATGCGCGACGGTCGCTTGCGAGCCTGCAAAGCGACGTTGTTGTGCTCGATCTTGGCCTGCCCGATACCGACGGACTGACTTTGCTGCGCGACTTGCGTGCCCAAGATGTGACCGTGCCCGTTCTGGTGCTGACCGCACGCGACGGGGTCGCCGATCGAATCGCTGGATTGCAGACGGGCGCCGACGACTATTTGCTGAAGCCTTTCGATCTCGATGAGTTGACCGCGCGTCTGCACGCATTGCTGCGCCGTGCTGCGGGGCGCGCAAGCTCGCTTATCGAACATGGTTCGGTACGTGTCGATTCCGACAACCGCCAGGTCTGGCGTGATGGTCGCGAAGTCGAACTCACGCGACGCGAATTCGCGTTGTTGGAGAAAATGCTCAACGCGCGGGGCGGGATTCTGGATATCGAACAGCTCAAAGACACGCTTTACGGCCTGGATACGCAGGTGCAAAGCAATGCCGTCAACGTGCATATCTTTAATCTACGTCGCAAACTCGGTAACGGACTGATCCGCACGGTGCGTGGGCTGGGTTACCGACTCGGCGAGCCGGGCGCGCTTGACGGCGACGACCCGACATGAGCCTGCGCCGACGATTGCTGATCAGTCTCGGTTTGTCGTTTTGCGTGCTTTGGGCGCTCGCAGCAGCGTGGTTGTACAGCGATTTACGAAACCAAATGCGCCAGACGCTCGATCAACAACTGGCCGCCTCCGCGCGCATGGTGGCCGGGCTGGTTGCACAACTCCCCAACGGCGCCTGGGCCCAGGTCGGCAAGCCTATGCTGTCCATGCCGCAGAGTACGGGTGTCGCCTGCCAGATCACTTCGCCAAGGGGCGAGTTGCTCGTGCGCACGCATGGCGATTTCGCAGGTCGACTCGATGCACCAGCGCCGGGCTTCACCGACCGTCTCATCGACGGTCAACAGTGGCGATTGTTTACCTATATCCAGAACGGATTGCATATAACGACGGCTGACCGGCTGGCCGAACGTGTGACCCTGCAGCGCAACGTAGCCGTGGTCGCTACCGTTCCGTTCGTGGTGGCGTTATTGGGCAGCCTCGCCGTGCTTTGGCTTGGCATACGTCGTGGACTAAGACCGCTCGAAGTTTTGCGCGGCGAGCTGTCGCGCCGGGATCCGGAGACACTGACGCCAATCAGGATCGACGATGTGCCCGTCGAACTGACGCCGATGATCGATACCCTCAATCGGTTGCTAGTGCGTACCGGCGACGTGCTGATGCGAGAACAACGATTTACCAGCAATGCCGCGCATGAGCTTCGCACTCCGTTGACCGTCATCAAGACGCATGTCCAGTTGGCCAGCCGGTTGCCAGCCGGGGAGGCGCGCGCTGCCTTGGTCAATGCAGAAACTGGAATCGCCCGTTTGCAGCAAACGTTGGACCAGTTGCTCTTGCTGGCGCGCGTCGAATCTGACCGACACCGATACGAGACTGCTCCAGCAGATTGTGCGTCGATCGTGGACACCGCATTGGCAGATCTCGTCGACGGCGCGCGCGTGGCCCTCGACAATGCCGCGCCCACTATTGCGGTGGGCATATCGCTGGAGTTGGCTGCGGCAGCGTTACGCAATCTCCTGGAGAATGCGCTGCGCCACACACCGAAAAGCGAGCGTGTCGTACTCGATATACAAGCCACATCGACGCAACTTGTGTTTACGGTGCGCGATCACGGTGACTGGCCATCTGGCCAGAGCACGCAAAATCTGACTCAGCGCTTCTGGCGTAAAGGCAATGACCAGAATGGGTACCAGCGCGGTGCGAAAGGCAGTGGGCTTGGTTTGTCGATCACGGCCGCGATCGCTAAACGCTTCGATGGGGCATTGGATTTCGAAGCACCAGACACGGGTGGCCTTATCGCGCACCTATCCTTGCCGCGCTCTGATACAGCTGCGCATTGATAGATTGTCGCGACAGACGCGTCAATCGCCCCCCTCTTGTAGCAGGTAGTGGCTCAGCCAGTTTCGGAGCTAGTGGCCGAATCAGCCGCTCGGCGAATTCTATCCTCCAGCCAAGACACAGCAACCAAGCTTTCTCAGCTGAAATCAGCCCGCCGTCGATGCCCCGGCTCATCGGCAAGTAGCCTTCCCGAAGGCGAACAGTCACCACCCAGCAATGAACGAGTCGAGAGAAAACTTTGCGGCTGATGATCCGCACCAACCAGCAAAGTGATCGCAGGTTGCCGGAACTCTGATCATAATTGTCCAGCACGCGCAGCATGGAAATGTCCAGCCGCCGCGCCACCAGGCTGCTCAACCACCTGACCAGCACGGCGCCGAGCAACGCCCAGGCCATCGGCTCGCGCAGCGGGCGGCGTCGCCAACCGATCCATGCCGCGCCGGCGAGCACGGCCAGGCTGCCGGCCCAGCGCGACAACCCGCCATCGCGCAGGTCCAGCATGGCCAGCGGGTGGCCGGCATACTCGGGCCACCAGCGCACGACGAATGCCAGCCGCGCAGCCAATACCCCCGCCAGTAGCAGGCGCCACAACTGTGCTTCGGTGGAAGGTCGGCCGCGACGCTGCAGCCAGCCACCGACCGCGATCGCCCTGCCCCAGCCGGCCAGCACGAGCAGGCTGTTCAGTGGCAAGGGAACGGTCCTGCCGGAACGAGCTGCACTCAGCAGGCCTCAGTAGGCAATCTGCGCCCACACACCCACCTCGTTGGAGGAAGCCAGCGCACGCGAGGCATTGGCGAGGCGCTCGCGCTTGTAGACCGCCGCCAGCTGCAGCGAGCGGTTGACGTTCCATTCCAGGCCGAAGTTCGTATAGCGTTCGCGGCGCGCCGGATCCAGCAGTTCGCTGGTGTCGGCCCGATCGTGCCGCGCGAACAGGGCCCATTGCGGGTTGAGCTGCACGCTGGCCCATGCCGACCAGCCGCTGGCCCGATCGCCCTTGGGCGAGCGCACCTGGTTCCAGTCGGTGGCCCTGAAATACTGTACGCCCAGCCGGAAACGCTTGTCGGCGTAAGCGGCCATGGCATCCCAGCGACGCGCCGTGTTGTACACCGGCAGGTTGCCGCCACCCAGCGCACGCTTGCCGTCATAGCCACCGATGGCGATGATCGAGTGCTTGGTCGGTTGCCAGCCCACCAGCGATTCGACATCCGCCCGGTCACCGGTGCGCGGCTGTTTGAAGCCGCCGCCAGTGACCGCCGACACGGCATACTGGATCTGACCCTCGCCGCCGGTTTTGCCCAGCATGTGCACACCCCAGTCGGCCCCGACCCCGTAATTGAGCCGGTTGATCATTTCCTTTTCGACGTAGCGGTAGCCGTACCAGCTGTTGACCAGCGAGTTCCAGGGCAGGTACGCCGAACCGAACCGCAGCACCAGCGCCTTGCTGAACGCGCCTTCCAGGTAGGCCTGCTTGACCCACAGGTCGGTCGGCGACTGGTTGCGGGTCCAGTTGATGTCGGTGGTCAGGTGGGCCGACCAGATGGTGCTAAAGCGGTGATCGATGTCGATGTAGAAGCGCCGCAGGTCCGCCCCGTTCGGGCTCAGCTTGGTGCGTTTGCCGTTCTTGTATTGGTTGAGATGGGTGGCGTCGAGAAAGATCTTGCCGTTGAAGGTGGTCGCGCCGACCGGCGTGTCCGCCGCCGTGGCGGGAGCGGCCGCGCCTGTCGCGAGCGCAAGCGCGCACCACCCAGCCAGGTGGCGGCGATCGAACGAATAAATCATGGACATCCTCCTACTTCTTTGCGGGCTGGCTAGGCGCCGAACCCAGCAGGTGACCATTGACCGTGGTGCCATACAGCGACATGAGAGAGTCGTGGTACTGCTTGCGGGCCGCGGCCAGATCGCCCTTGAAGCGCGGGTCCTGCGGACGTTCGTGCGCGTCCATGTACATCGCCACGTCCCAGGCATCCTGGTCGCTCAGACTGCCGCCACGGCTGAGCGGCATGTTCGCCTTGATGAACGCGGCAGCGTTGTCCAACTGGTGCATACCCGCGCCCCAGTTGAACGAGTCCGGTCCCCACAGCGGCGGGAAGACGTACTCGCCGGCCACCTTCTGGCCCTGCCCGTCGGCGCCGTGGCAGAGCGCGCAGTTGGCGCCGAATACCTTCTCGCCGCGCGCATAGTCGGGCGGCTGCGGTGGCTTGAATCCCTTCTTCGGATAGCCGGCTCCGGCAAGCTTTGCGCCCACCGGGGCGCCGCTGGCCATCCAGAAGGCATAGGTTTCCAGCGCGACCATCTCCTTGCTGTCCAGCGGCGGCGCCTTGCCGTTCATGCTGAACTTGAAGCAGCCCTGCATGCGTTCGCCGAAACTGTTCACATGCTTGTTCTTGCTTCGGTATTGCGGGTACGTCACGTAGGCGCCCCACATCGGCGCCGAGTTGGCCAGACGGCCGGCGTCAAGGTGGCAGTTGGCGCACGTGAGCCCATTACCGACATAGGCCTTGGCCAGCGTGTCGGTGTGCACGAACAGCTCGCGGCCCTGCCGCACGACATCGCCGAACGGACCGGCGGGAATGGCCGACTCGGGCGGCGGCGAAAACGCCAGCGGCTTGCCGGCATCAGTCGGGAGCGCTGCGGGTGCGTGTGTCGGCGAGGCATTCCCAGCCGACGTCGCCGCACCGCCCGACGTTGCAGCGGCGGGGGTCCCCGCTGCGGCCGGCCCCTTGCCGGAGCAAGCGGCCAACGCTACGAAGGCAAGGCACCCAAGGACCTGCGCTGACCTGAGCATCATGGCTGTTCCCCCGTGGCTTGCAGTGGCTGGGCAGCGAACCAGGCGGCGATCGCGTTGATGTCGTTGTCGTCCAGTTTCTTGCTGATGTGCTGCATGAGTTGCAGCGGATCGTTATGCCGCATTCCTAGCTTCCAGGCCTTCAACTGCGCGGCGATATAGGTGGCCGACTGTCCGGCCAGCGGCGGAAAGCTCGCCCCGCCACCCACGCCGCCCGGCCCATGGCACTGCTCGCACGCGGGCACCTGCTGCGACCAGCGCCCGCGGGTGGCGAGCACGGCACCGACGCTGTCCGCAGCCGGCATCGGCGCGGCCGGCTTGCGCAGCGCCGGCGGAACCGGCAGCTGGCTGTAATGGGCCGCCATCGTCTGGCGCTCCTCCTCGGTGAGCGCGGTGGCGATCGGCTTCATCACCGGGTTGTTGCGTGCACCGCTGGCGAAATCATCCAGCTGCTGGCGCAGGTACGACGCGTTCAGGCCCGCCAGGCGCGGGTACCCCGCCGCCGATTGGCCGGCACCGTCGGCACCGTGGCAACTTTGGCAGGGCGGAGCGCCCTTGCCGTTGCCCTGACTTGCGATGGCGGCGGCGTCGGTGGCGAATACGCCGGGGGCCGCCGCGAACAGACTCAGGGCAAGGACCAGGAGAGGGCCTGCCAGCGGCCGACGCCGATAGCTCATCGTGTCGCCCCTTCGTGGACGGGCTGGAAACCGTATTTGCGATAGATCGCCTGTGCGGCCTGGCTCTGCATGAACGAGAGAAAATCCTTTGCCGCCTGCGGATGCGGGGCATCCTTCACGCGCGCGGCCGTATAGGTGGCGATCGAGTTCTGCTCGGCCGGGATCGCCACGGTCTCGACCGGGTGATGCAGGATGTGCTCCTGGAAGTAGGCCTCGGTGGACCACACCGGCGCCGCATCCGACTCTCCCTGCAGCACGCGCAAGGGGGACTGCCGATGATGAATGTGGGTGAGGAAGGTGCTGCCGTCGGCGACCTTGGTCTGCATGATCGCCTTGTCCAGCGCCTCGCCACCGGCCTTGCGGTAGCTCGCCTCGATCTGCCGCGCGATGCCCTCCCAGGCTGGGTTGGGCATGCTCACGCGCACGTCCGTCCGGCCCAGGTCGGCCAGCCCGCGGATGTGTTTGGGATTGCCCTTGGCGACCAGGATGGCCAGCGGGTTGCGGGCGTAGTCGTACGTTTCGGCGAACCAGCCGTGCTGCTTCTGGCGCTCGGCGATCGAGCCCTTGCCGGCGGTAAAGACGTCCGGACGCACTGCGATGCGCAGATTGCCCATGACCAGCGAGCCGGTCTCGATCTGCTTGGCCAGGATTCCCGGCGGCAGCGTCTCAACAAAGATGCGCTGGTACGTTGGATGGGCGGTACGAAACTCGGCCAGCAGGTCATGCACCACCATGAACTGGTTGCCGGCGAAGAACACCACCAGCTGCGGATCGACCACGTCGCCATGCAGGTCAGCGATCGCATCCACCGGCGGTGAGCTGAAGTGCACGCCACCGGCCGGCGTGGGATTCCACGGCGGCAGGTAGTCCGGTTTGCCGGTGCTGCTTGCAGCGGCGGTGGTAGTGGCGCCGGCAAGCATCAGCAGGACGATCGCGAGCGCGCGGGTCCGGCGGCGGAAGTCACGCATGGCGAAGCTCCTTTGAATCGGCACGTGGAGGTCACAGGGGCATCAGGGCGTACCCCTTCTGCTGCAACTCGGTGACCGTGGTAAGCAGGGACAAGGCCAGCGTCACCTGCTTGTCGATCGCCTCGTACGGGTAGCCGTGCTCGGCCACCGCCTGGCCGCAGACCGCCACGTCCACACCGGCCTTGCGCAGCTCACCGATCACCGGCAGGTTCGGATTGGCCACAGTGAACTGCTTGCGATAATGCAGATCGTCCAGCGTGATGGCGGTGGCGCCACCGGCGATGATCGCCACGAAGTGCAGATGACTGAGCGGTACGCCCGCGCTCGCATAGAGGTTGACCGTGCGTGCGACCCGTTCCAGCCCCGGGTTGATCTGATCCGGCTTGGCGGTCGCGCCGGTCAGGCTGAACACGACCTTGTAGCTGGCCTTGGCGTCCGGCTGATACGCCGCGTGGGGCAGTTCGTGCATGTGACCGGCCGAATGGATGACAGGGTTCTGCCAGAAACCATCGCCCGCCATCGCGCCGGTGCTTGTCAGCGCAAGGCTGAGAATGACGCCAAGAGTGGATGCCCGCTTGTTCATGCCATCATCTCCTTCAGTGGTGACTGACGCGCCCTCGACGCAGATGCCCGACAAAATGGCTGGCAACTGGGCGGAGGCGCGCTCGTCGATACGGTAGAACAACTGGCGCGCCTGCCGACGCTGGCTGACCAGGCCTTCCTCGCGCATCCGGGCCAAGTGCTGGGACAGCGCGGACAGGCCCAGGCCCAGTTCCTTGGCAAGCGCTCCCGCTGAGGTCTCCCCGCCCTTGAACAGCCGGCACAGGATCAACAGCCGCGAAGCGTTGCCTAGGGCGCGCAGCAGCTTCGCCGTGTCAGCCGCGCGTTGGTGTAGGGGGTCGCTCGTGCGCTTCATGAATACGCAATTTAGTGAAATATGAAACTACTCTAAGCTCCGGGTTGCCACTTGTCCATTTGGCCCGCCGGAAAACATCCTTCGACCCGAGTGGTCCCTACCCAAGGAACCGTCAATCTGTTGGAGGAAAACATCTGCCCGACCCCCGATTCCAGGGCCATCGGCCGGTAGGGATCCCGATCTTCTTTGGCACCTGAGAATTCGCTTGGGACCCGTGTTCTCGGGCGAATTCCGCAGAGGTTTTCCATGCCAGTGCAGTGTGGGGGCGCTCCTCGTTATAAAAGCCCCGCCACGCTTTGATTTTGCTCCGCGCATCCCCCGAGCGACAGAACCAATATTCGTTCAGACACTCCTGCCGCAGCCGGCCATTGAGGCTTCCACCAGCGCGTTATCGGTCGGCGCGCCACGTCGGGAAAAGTCCAGTTCCGCGCCATTCTCATATGCTCATCGGTCCATTACCTTGCCGGCAAACTCGCTGCCGTTATCGACCTTGATCGCAGCCGGGCTACGCTGGGCCAGTAGGCGCGCCATCGCTTCGGCCACATGCTCGCCGCGTAGCGACGGGTCGATCACGATATCTAGGCATTCGTGGGGTGAAGTGATCCACCATCGGGCGCAAGCGGAAGCGACGGCCATCGAACAGCGCCACCGCCATCACTCCTTCAGGTACGCATTGCACTCGTCTATCAGACGCTGTACATCCGGCTGGAGGGCGTCATGACGCTGAAGCAGGAGGGCGCGCACCTGTGCGATCTGTTCGTTGCTGGGGATAAGTTCAGAGGGGCTCTCCCACATCCAGTCGATCAGGAAGGAAAAGAGCGCCTCGACCGACATTCTGGCAATTTCGGAACAGGCCGGAATATCCATGCCCGAGCGCAGCACCGGGTTGTTCGCCCCCATGACTTTCCGTCGCTGCCAAAAAGGCACTCTCAGGCATGCCAAGACGATCATCGGGTTGGGTCATAATGCCCTCCGCAATTGCACAGTCACAGGTGCTTTCCTTGGACTGCCGCCGTGGATGGCCGTGAGCATAATGCACGGTACATCATGCATGGGCGCCCCTAGCGGGCATCAAGCCTCCGCCGCCTGATCGTGACGATGACCTCTCACTCGCTTGAAACCTATCTCGAAGCGGCGCAGCGGGAAAACACGCAACGCAGTTATGCCTCAGCGGTGCGCCACTTCGAGGTGAGTTGGGGCGGCCTGCTACCGGCCACGGCGGATACTGTGGCGCAATACCTTGCGGCTCATGCGACCACGCTATCGATCAATACGCTCCGACAGCGGCTGGCAGCGCTTTCGCAATGGCACCAGACGCACGGCTTTGCCGATCCCACCACGGCGGCGAGGGTCAAACAGACGCTTAAAGGCATCCAGGCGCTGCACCCGGCTCGCGAGAAGCGTGCTTCCCCCTTGCAGCTCACCGCTGTCGCCCGGGTCTCCGATTGGCTTGATGCCGCTGTCGCAGCGGCGGATCAGCGAGGGGACCGTGCTGCCGCGCTACGCGCCCGTCGCGATCGCGCCATGCTCTTGCTGGGATTTTGGCGCGGCTTCCGCGTTGACGAACTGGTCGGCCTCCACAGCGAGCATGTGACGGCGGTTCCTGGCCATGGCATGACGTGCTTCTTGGGGCGCAGCAAAACAGACCGGCAATTCGTCGGCACCACCTATCGGGTGCCCGCGCTCAGCCGGTGGTGCCCGGTGGCGGCGACGCTCGACTGGATTGCCATGGCGGGGCTCACCGAGGGCCCGCTGTTTCGTGGCATCACCCGCACGGGCGGGATCAGAGCCGGCGCCTTGCATGCCAACAGCGTGGTGCCCTTGCTACGGCGGCTTTTCATCCGCGCCGGCTTGGCCTCGCCGGAAAGTTACAGCGGCCACTCGCTACGGCGCGGGTTTGCCGGATGGGCCAGCGCCAATGGTTGGGACGTACGCGCCCTGATGGAGTACGTCGGCTGGAAAGACATGCACTCGGCACTGCGATACATCGACGCACCCGATGCGTTCGGCCAGCAGCGTATCGAAACAGCCCTCGCCAGCATGGCAATTTCGGAATTGCCGCCGGCTTCCTTGCCTGCACCGGCCAGCCAACCGCCGGTGACCGTCACCTTGATGCTCACGCTACGCCTGACGCCCCGGCGGAAGGGCCGCAGCGCCGCCAAAGCGCGGCAGACGATCGAAACCCTCTGTCTGTCACCGCACCGCGGTGTTGCCGTTAATCCCGACCGTACCCGCTACCAACTTCAGGTTGAGGCGACGGATGACCTCGACCTGGACCAGGTGGCATTCGAACTGATCGAAGACCTGTATCGCATCGCAGACAACCACGACTTGCAATTGGACGCATCGCTTCACGACGAAGCCGCTGAGCGCCACTGGAACTGACCTCTCGCCTGACACCGGAGATGCAAGACGCATGACAGCACCTCACGAGACCGCTTATCCGCGACTGAAGCAAGACCCCACCGCCCGCGAGCTGGATCTGCACTTCACGCCCTCCGCGGACGAGCTGGCCTTCGTGCAGGCCTTGAGCAAGCAACCGGCCATCCGTTTGGCCGTGATGCTTCACCTGAAAACCCTTCCTCACCGCGGGCACTTCGGCGCACTGAGCCAGATACCTGATCGCATCGTGCGGCATGTGGCTGACGCCTTGGGTTACCGGCGCGCCTTCAGTGCCAGCGATCTGGATACCTACGACGCCTCGCGCATGAAGCGCGATCACATCGCCCAGATTCGGCAGTACTTGAACGTGCGTCCCTTGGGCGAGCCCGGACGACAGTGGCTGCGGACGGTGGCTCAGCAAGCGGCCCAGACCAAGCACATGCTGCCGGACATCATCAACGTGATGGTCGAGGAGCTCTACCACCACCGGTATGAATTGCCCGCCTTTCGCACGCTGGATGACATCGCCACGGCCGCCCGTGAAAGCGTCCACGAAGGCCATTTCGAACGCATCGCTGCGTTGCTGACGCCAGCGGCGCGCAAGAGGGTCGATGAGCTATTAGTCGTCACTGCGGGCGACACGCATAGCGGCTGGCAGGCCCTGAAGCGCGAACCCAAGCGTCCCGGGAACAAGGAGGTGCGCTTTTATCTGCAGCACATCGACCGGTTACAAAAGCTCGCCGCGATGATTCCTGCGCTCGAAGTACCGGTGCCCAAGCTGAAATATTTCCGGGCGATGGCGCGAGCACTGGATGCCGGCGAGTTGGCCGAGCTCAAGCCTGCCAAGCGTTATGCCCTGGCCGCCGTGTTCATCCGTTCCCGGCACGGCAAGGCCTTGGACGATGCGGCGGACCTCTTCATTCGATTGCTGCAGAACCTGGAGAACACCGCTCAGAAGAATTTGATGGCCTACCAGGTGGAGCATTTGAAGCGCACCGACCACCTCGTAGCGCAACTGAAAGAGATCCTTCAGGCCTATCAAGTGGACGGAACCGACAGCCAGCGTATTGATGCCATTGGCGATGCCATCGGGTCGGACCTGACCAGAACGCTCGCCGAATGCGATGAGCATATGGCCTATGCCGGTAAGAACTTCCTGCCGTTCCTGGCCAAGCCGTACGCCCAGCAGCGAGCCTTGCTGCTCAACTGCCTGGACGTGATGGAGCTACGCACCTCATCCCAAGATCCCGCCATGGAACGCCTGATCAAAGCGCTGGCAGCACTACGGGCCCAGCGCAGGGATGTGGTGGAGGCGGCATCGCTGGGACTGAGCTTGGACCATGACTTTGGTTGGCTGTCGGCGAACTGGCGGCGGCATGTGTTCCCCAAGGATTGGGGTGTGGACCGGGTGGGCTGGATGCAACGGCGCTACTTCGAACTGGCGGTGCTCTTCCAGATCAAGGACGAGTTGAAGTCAGGCGACCTGTTTATCCCCGGCGGGGAGCGCTATGACGACTATCGCGAAGAGCTGGTCGACGAGAGCACCTTCCAGGAAGAACTGGACAACTACGGTGAGGTATCCGGTATCGCGACCGAGCCTACAACCTTCGTCGAAAAACTGCGGGAGCAACTTCGAACGAAGTGCCGCGAGGTGGACGCTCGTTTTCCCGAGAACGCGCACGCCGACATTGTTGACGGTCGGCTGATCCTCCGGAAGCTGCCGCGCACGGAATTGTCCAAGGCCATCGCGCTGGTCGACAGCCTCATCACCGAGCGCTTGCCCGAAACGAGCATCGTCGATGTGCTGGTCGATGCCACCAGCTGGGCGGACTTGAACCGACACTTTAAGCCGCTCGCCGGCACCCAAGCGCGCGTGCGTGACTTGCACCACCGCGTCGTGACCACGCTGTTCTGCTATGGCTGCAACCTCGGACCCACTCAGACCGCGAGATCGGTACGCGGCTTCAGTCGTCGGCAGACCGCTTGGCTAAACCTCAAGTACGTGACAGAAGACACCCTGGAGCGTGCCACGGTCGATACGATCAATCTCTACAACAAGTTCGAGCTTCCCGGCTACTGGGGCAGCGGTAAATCCGCGTCAGCCGATGGCACGAAGTGGAGCGTCTACGAGCAAAACCTGCTCTCGGAATACCACATCCGCTATGGCGGCTACGGTGGCATTGGTTACTACCACGTGTCCGACAAGTACATCGCGCTCTTCAGCCGTTTCATTCCTTGCGGCGCCTATGAAGCGATCTACATCCTCGATGGGTTGATCGAAAATCGATCCGAGATCCGGCCGGACACGGTGCACGGTGATACACAAGCCCAGAACTTCCCGGTGTTCGGCTTAGCCCATCTGCTGGGCATCGATCTCATGCCTCGCATCCGAAACATCAAAGACCTCTCGCTTTCCAAGCCGGACCCGCAAGCGTCTTACCCCAACATCCAGGCGCTGTTTGGCGACGGGAGCATCGACTGGACCCTGATCGAAACCCATCTGCACGACATGCTGCGCGTGGCCGTTTCGATCAAAACGGGCAAGATTTCTGCCTCCACCATTTTGCGCCGGTTGGGCAATTACAGCCGCAAGAACAAGCTCTACTTCGCCTTCAAAGAACTAGGGCGGGTCATCCGCACCTTGTTCCTGCTGCGCTACATCGACGATGCGGAAGTACGCAAGACGATCCAGGCGGCGACCAACAAGAGCGAGGAGTTCAACAACTTCACTAAGTGGGCCTTCTTCGGCGGGCAGGGGATCATCGCCGAGAACGTGCTGCATGAGCAGCAGAAAATCGTCGGTTACAACCACTTGGTGGCGAACCTGGTCATCCTCCACAACGTCGAGCAGATGTCCCGGGTCCTGGCCGAGCTCCGCGATGAGGGCGTCGAGATCAGTCCGGAGGTACTGGCCGGCCTGTCGCCCTATCGGACCGCGCACATCAACCGCTTTGGCGACTACACCGTCGACACGAGCAGGGAGGTCACGCCCATCGACTTTGCTCGCCGCATTCTTCATGCGGCCGAGGAGGCGGCAGCCGCTGAGCTGGACAACGAAGAGACGGTAGAGCGACAGCCTACAGCGACGTAATTCCTAAGCGGGGGCTAAGCGGGGGCCACACCTTAGGCGAGAAATTGCCGGTTTTTGGGTGGATCCCTGCCGACCCTCATGCAAAGATGTACTTCGAGGCGCTGGAGGAGCATCGCGCCGCCGGCGATCTGGTGCTCCCAGACCTGCTCGACACCGACGTCGGCAGCGAGCAGTTCTCCGGCCGCGCCAAGGTGTTGCGCGAACTGGTCGAACACCACGTCAAGGAGGAAGAGGAGGAGATGTTCAAGGAGGCGAAGAAGCTGCTTTCGGCCGCCGAGCTCAAGGCACTGGGCGCACGCATGGAACAGCGCAAGGTCGAACTGGCCAAGCAAGTCGGTGGCTCGCGCGGCAAGGCTTGAACCGCGAACGCAACGGGGAAAGACGGACACCCCGGACGGCGATCCCAAACCGCCGTCGGCGGCCTACAATGCGACTTTGACGGGCGCCAGGGTCACGGAAATGGAAGCGGAAATGGAAGACTGCAAGCGCGTGCTGGTGGTCGAAGACGACCCCGTGGTGGCCATGGTGATGGAAGACACGCTGCGGGCGATGGGCCTGGAGGTGCTGGTCGACCTCAATCTGGTCGACGCGCTCAACGACGTCGAGGCCACCCGGCTCGATGCGGCGATGATCGACGTGGGCTTGCGCGGCGAGAATGCGTGGCCGGTGATGGCCGCCTTGCAGAAGCGCAACGTCCCGTTTGCAGTGATGTCCGGTGGCGACCTCAGCGGGTTGGCGCAGGAGTTTCCGCGGGTTCGCATGGTGAACAAGCCGGTGTCGGTGGATACGCTGCAGCAGATCGTGCGCGAGCTGCTGGCTTCGCCGCCCGCTTCGGCGGGCGGTTGAGCAACCCGACCGGCTCAGTTCGCGTCGTCGCCGTCCGCGACATCGCCCAGCATCCGCTGCAACCGCTCGGTCAGCGCGCTCACCGTGAACGGCTTGGTGATCAGCTCCATGCCGGCGGCGAAACCCTTGCTTGAGGCCGCGTCGGCGGCATAGCCCGTCATCAGCAGTACTTTCAGTTCGGGCTGGCGCGCGCGCAGCGTGTCGGCCAGCGAGCGGCCGCTCATGCCCGGCAGGCTGATGTCGGAGATCAGCATGTGCAAGTGGCCGTGCGATTCCAACGCGGCCAGGGCGGCATCGGCGTCCGGCGCCTCCAGCACCGCGTAGCCCAGCTGGTGCAGTACCTCTACCACCACCTGGCGCACCACCTGTTCGTCTTCCACCACCAGCACCACTTCGCCGTTCGACGGGCGCGGGGTGGCCTCGGCCTGATCGTGCCCTGGGCGCGCCAGCTCGACATGGCGCGGCAGATAGAGCTTGATCGAGGTGCCCTCTCCCGCCGCGCTGCGGATGTCGCAATAGCCGTTCGACTGCCGTGCGAAACCATAGACCATCGACAGGCCCAGGCCGGTGCCCCGCCCGGTCGGCTTGGTGGTGAAGAACGGCTCGAAGGCATGCTCCAGCACCTCCGGGGCCATGCCGGTGCCGTTGTCGACGACCTCGATGCAGATGTATTGCCCGCTGTCCGCCTCCAGCCAGTTGCCGCTCTCGATCGAGCCCGCGTCCAGGTTGCTCGAACGGATCAGCAGGTCGCCGCCGTCGGGCATCGCGTCGCGCGCGTTGATGGTCAGGTTCAGCAAGGCGCTTTCCAGCTGGTTCGGATCGCACAGGGTCAACCACAAGTCGTCCGCCAGCTCGAAGCGCAGCGTCACCGCCTCGCCGAGCGTGCGCTGCAGCAGTTCTTCCATCGACGCGATCAACGGGTTGGCCGCCACCGGACGCGGGTCCAGCGGCTGGCGGCGAGAGAAGGCCAGCAGGCGATGCGTCGTCGCCGCAGCGCGATTGGCCGAGTTGAGCGCGCCCTGGACGAAACGCTGCAACGTGGCGGCGTCGCCCGAGCTGGCGTGCAGCTGGATCAGATCCAGTGAACCGATGATGCCTTGCAGCAGGTTGTTGAAGTCGTGGGCCAGGCCGCCGGTGAGCTGGCCGACGGCTTCCATCTTCTGCGCCTGGCGCAGTTGCGCTTCGATCCGGATCTTTTCGCTGAGGTCGCGGATGAATACGTTGGTACGCGATTCGCCGTGCAAGGACAGGCTGCTGACGCTCAGTTCCACCGGGATCGTTTCGCCCACGCGGTTGACCATCTCGCTCTGCCGTGTCGCCCCGCGCCTGGCGCCCCGCGCCGGGCTGGGTTCGAGGTCGGCCAACAGTCGCTCGGGATGACCGGGCGGACCGACCAGGGTCGCCAGCGGCTTGCCGCGGGCCTCCGCGCGCGACCAGCCGAACATTGCCTCGGCCTGCGGGTTCCAGCGCACGATGCGGCCGGCGCCATCGAGCTGGGCAAAACCGTCCAGCGCGGAGTCGATGATGCCGCGTGCCAGTTGGTCGCTCTCGGCCAGCGCCGTCTCGGCCTGCCGGCGCCGCGAGATGTCGCGGGTGATCTTGGCGTAGCCGACCAGCACGCCATCGTCGTATATCGGGTCGATCACCACGCTGGCCCAGAAGCGGCTGCCGTCCTTGCGCACCCGCCATCCCTCGGCCACGTAATGGCCTTCCCGCCTGGCCGTTTCCAGCGCCGTCTGTGGCGTGCCGCGACTGCGTTCTTCCGGCGGATAGAAGCACGAGAAATGCTGGCCGATGATCTCCTCGGCGCGGTAGCCCTTGATGCGTTCCGCGCCGGTGTTCCAGTTGGTGATGATGCCGCGCGGGTCCAGCATGAAGATCGCGTAGTCGGTCACGTTGGACACCAGCAGCTGGAAATACCGTTCGCTGCGGCTCACGCCCGCCATGCCGGCTTCCGCGACGCGGGTGCGCTCGGCCATCCGTCGCTTCAGGTGGCTGTTCAGATCCTTGCTGGCCTGCCCTGCCTCACGCGGATCGGGGATGTCCACCAGCATGTTCACCGCGCCGGTCAGCACGCCCCCGTCGAACAACGGCGTGGAATAGGCGGCGAACGCGATCCGCCGGCCATCGGCCCGTTGTGCCAAGGCGATGTCGCCATGAATCGCCCGCGCTTCGCGCACCGCCCGCGCCATCGCGCACTGCTCGTGCGGCAGCGGCGCGCCATCGGCCTGGAACAGTCGCGCAAACAGACACCATTTCTCGCCCGGCATCGGGCGCCGCCCGGCCAGCTCCACGGCCGCTTCATTGAAGAAGGTGATGGCGCCTCCGGCATCGGTGCCATGCACGGCGATCGGCAAGGCCTGCAGCAACTGCTGCGAGAGGCGACCGCGCTCCGCCGTGGCGCGCTGGCGCGAGTTCTGGTCCTTGACGTCGATGGTGATGCAGCGCGAGTGCACGAACTGGCCGCGCTCGAAGCGTCCACTGGAGCTGATCTGCACCTGGCGCACCCGGCCGTCACCGCCGATCAGCCGCGCCGGCCGCTTGTCCACCGATTCGCCGGCGCGCACCCGCGCGAGCAGCGCGCACAGGTTGTCGTCGTCGGCATCGAAATCGGCCAGGTTGTGGCCCACATACTCGTCGCGGCGATAGCCCAGCAGGTCCAGCTCGGCCTGGTTGGCACGCAGGATCGTGCCGTCGGCCGCGACCAGCCGCATGCCCACCGCGGCATGTTCGAAAAAATCCTCCGCGTCGCTCATCCCCTTCCTGTCGCCGCCGTGCCCGGCCGCATGGGGTGGTGAGGTGGAATCTGCCATGCAACGCATCCCGTCCCGATTCGAAAGCAGCCTGTCCCGTCAGGAAGAAACCCCGCGTGCGACGGCATGGTTCACGACCGTCTCACGGCGCCATCCCCAGTCTGTGGCGCGATCACTATGCACCGCCCCCGCGGGCGTTGCCAGCCACGCCAGTCAAGCCGACCGCCCGCACAGCCCACGCCAATGTCAGAACAACGCACCATCGTCACCACGCACCGGCACGCATCCGCGCTCGCCACGCGCCTGGCTGGCAACCGCAACCGCGTATCGGGCATGGCGGGCTGAGTCATGGCCTCCGCTTCGCACAAGGTGGTCTACGTCGCGCTGGGCGGCAACCTGATGATCGCGATCGCCAAGTTCGTGGCGGCCGGGCTGTCCGGCAGCTCGGCAATGCTGAGCGAGGGCGTGCACTCGCTGGTGGACACGGTGAACGAAGTGCTGCTGTTGTACGGCTTGCATCGCGCCGGCATGCCGCCGGATCGCAGCCATCCGTTCGGCTATGGCCGCGAGCTGTATTTCTGGAGTTTCATCGTGGCGCTGCTGGTGCTGGCGGCAGGCGCAGGCGTGTCGTTCTACGAAGGCGTGATGCACATCCGCGAACCGGAGGCGATCAAGCGGCCGTGGATCAACTACGCGGTGCTTGGCGTGTCGTTCCTGTTCGAAGGCACTTCGTGGCTGGTGGCGCTGCGCGAGTTCCGCGCGCGCAAGGGCAAGCTGGGCTACTTCGAGGCGTTCCGGCTGAGCAAGGACCCGAGCACCTTCACCGTCCTGCTGGAAGACAGCGCGGCCTTGCTGGGCCTGCTGATCGCGCTGGCCGGCGTGGTGGGCGCGCAGGCCTTCGACGCGCCTGTGCTCGATGGCGTCGCCTCGCTCGGTATCTCCGGCGTGCTGGCCTCGTTTGCCCTGCTGCTGGCGCGCGAGACCAAGGGCCTGCTGATCGGCGAACCGGCGCACCCGAGGGTGAGCGGTTCGATCCTGGCGATCGCTGCCGCGGACCCCGGCGTGCATGCCGCCAACGGCGTGCTGACCGTGCAGATGGGACCGAACCAGGTGGTGGCCACGCTGAGCGCCGAGTTCGAGGATGCACTGACCACGCCGCAGATCGAGGCGTGCATCAACCGCATCGAGGCGCAGGCCAAGACGATCCATCCCGAACTGCTGTCGCTGTTCATCAAACCGCAGACAGCCGAAACCTGGCGTGAGCGGCGCCGGTACGTCGAGGCGGCGGGTGACCAGCTGACCTCGTGAGCTGCCGCACGCGGCTGCCCGAAGCGGCGGTAGAACGGGCGCTGCACGCGGCCGGCCTGGAGGATGAAGCCACCGTGGTCACCGCGCGGCTCGAACCCAGCTGATCCGCGGCGGGAGGCCGTGAGCGCCGTGCGGCGCCCAGTTCGACCACGTTGACCAGATTGCCCGCCTCGTCCCACAGCGCCTGGTCGTCCTGCCAGACCAGCCAGCCAGCTCGCACGCGGCGCAGCCGCAATCGCCGTGGCACTCGCCGCAACGTTCGGTGCAGGTGCAAGCGGCCCGCCGGCGCACGTCGACCGCGCCATTCAATCGCAGGTAGCCATCCGGCGGCCAGCGACGGATGCCCTCGCGCGTCGGCAGCTCCGGTGGCGGGGATGGGGCGGCGTTCACCTGCACGGCCTTGCCGCCGACGGCCGGTCGCGCCCGGGGGGCGGCTGCGACGGCGGCAGCTCGGGTTCGTTCGGCGTGGGCTGCGGTTCCGTGGGATCGGGGAACGGCGGCGGTGCGGGATCGGGCGGCTGGTATTCGGGATCGCCGGCGGATGATGGCGGGACGCTGGACAGCATGATCGGCAGGGAGTGCGATGGCATGAGCGGTCTCCTCGGGACGTGGCTCGATCCTCGCCGTTTCCGCGCCGATTTCCCGTGAGATTCGCGCGACGCGATCGTGAGCAAGTTTCGCCGAAGAAGTGACGCTTGCTGTTGACTCGCCAGGAGCGATCCCACCCCAGCCCTCCCCTGCGCGCAAGGGTACGAGCGCTGCATCAAGGGCCTTCGCCGGGGCGCCATCGCTGGAAGCTCGAGGGCATGGCCCGGCCGCATGCCCACGCGATGTCGACACCGCGCCGTGCAGGCTGGGTGCATGGCCGATATCTTCACCGTGTGGTGGCAGTTGTGGCAGCAGCATGTCGCGGTGCGGCTGGGCGTGACCGTGGTGGCCGGTTTGTTGCTGGCGCTGGTGCTGCGTGTCGCGATCCACGCCGTGCTGCGGCGGCTCGCGGGCGATCGCCCGGTGATCGCCGACCTGATGCAGCGCGCCCACGCGCCGCTGCAGTGGCTGCTGCCTCTGCTCTCGCTTTTGCTGGTGCTGCGCTATGGCCCCGCACTGGACTCGGCACCGATGGCACTGGTCGAGCATCTGTTGCTGATCGGTTTGCTGGCTGCCGGCACCTGGCTGGTGGTGCGTTGCGTCGGCGCGTTCGAGGGCGCCGCGGTGCGGCGCTATCCGATGGATGCCGCGGACAACCTGCAGGCTCGTCGGGTGGTCACCCAGGTGCGCGTGCTGGCGCGCACTGCCGACGTGGTGGTGATCGTGCTGGGCACGGCGATCATCCTGCTCACCATTCCCGGCGTGCGCCAGCTCGGCGCCAGCCTGCTCGCCTCCGCCGGCGTGGCCGGGCTGGCGATAGGACTGGCGGCGCGGCCGGTGCTGAGCAACCTGATCGCCGGCCTGCAGATTGCGCTGACCCAGCCCATCCGTCTCGACGACGTGGTGATCATCGAAGGCGAATGGGGCCGCATCGAGGAGATCGCCGGAAGTTACGTGGTGGTGCGCATCTGGGACGAACGCCGGCTGGTGGTGCCGCTCAACTGGTTCATCGAGCATCCATTCCAGAACTGGACGCGCCGCAGTTCGCAGCTGATCGGCACGGTGTTCCTGATGCTGGATTTCCGCACGCCACTGGCGCCGCTGCGCGAGGAGTTCAAGCGCCTGTGCGAGGCCTCGGAGCAGTGGGATCGTCGCGTATGCGTGCTGCAGGTCACCGACGCCACCGAGCAGACGATGCAACTGCGCATGCTGGTGAGCTCCACCGATTCGGGCCGCAACTTCGACCTGCGTTGCCAGGTGCGCGAGGGACTGATCGCCTTCGTTCAGGCGCACTACCCGCACGCGCTGCCACGCTGGCGCGGCGAGCTGGATCGTGGCCAAGAATCCGCCGCGCCGATGCCGCCGGCGCCGGCACCGCAGCGCGCGCCGTCGGCCGAAGACGGCGGCCCCGAGCGTCGCGCCAGCTGAACGGCAGCCGACGTTCTGCGACGTCTTTCACGGCGTGCGGACCAGGCCGATGCCAAGGTCACGACGACGCCGACGACGGGAGTCACGCGCATGTTTCCCAAACGGGTGCTGCTGGTGGAAGACGACCCCGATACCCGCGAGATCACCGCACTGCTGCTGCAGCACGCAGGCTACACGGTGATCGTGGCGCACGACATCGCCAGCGGCGTGGCGGAGTCGGAAGCACGGCAGGATTTCGGCGTGATCGTGACGGACATGTATCTGGGCCGCGGCCAGACCGGCATCTCGCTGATTCGCAGCCTGCGGGACAGCGGCTCGCGCACCCCGATCGTGCTCACCTCCGCGCACGAGGAAGCATCCATCGCCGCCCGCGACATGAAGGTGCTGTTCCTGCCCAAGCCGTACGGCCGGCAGGCCCTGCTGTCGGTGGTGGCCATGGCGCGCGTGTGTGGCGTCTGAACGATGCTGCCGCCTCATCGCTGCGGCACGACAGTGTCACGCCCGCTTGCCGCACCGCGCGGTCTGCCGGGAGCTCGCCCGTGGCCCGGGAGATTGCGCCTGTCCCATCGGAAGCGACCCGCGCACGGCGGCAGCGCCCGGTATCGGCACGCACGCCGAGCGGAGCAAGTGAATGGTCGCCGCCGACAGCCCCGGTTGCTCCCACCTGGCGTGCTCGTGGCAGTGCCAGCACCTGCACGCTGGCTTCGGCATGGTTTTGAACCGGGGTAGTTCAGCTTGCCTTGTGGCGGGAGGCGCGCTTTTTCGCTGACGCTTTTCTCGTCGCGGACTTCTTCCTGGCCGTGGTCGTGGTGGTTCGCTTGTCCCCTTTCCCGCCCGCCGCCGACTTCTTCGCCGGCGTGCGCTTGTTGCTGGCCAGGCTCTGCTGCAGCAGCGACATGAAGTCGACCACGTTGGTGGTGGCGTTCTCCGGCATCGTCTCCTCGTCTTCCGGTTCGGTGGTCACCACGCCTTTCGACTTCATCCGCTTCTCGATCACCTTGCGCAGGCGATCACGGAACTCGTCGCGGTACTCGGCCGGATTCCACTCGTCGCTCATCGACTCGATCAGCTGCTCGGCCATCTGCAGCTCCTTGGCCGAGATGCGGTAATCCGACGCTGTCCCTGCGGGAATCTTGTAATCCTCCGCGTCGACCAGCTCCTGTGGGTAGCGCATCAGCATCAGCATCAGCGCATCCCCCCGCGGCACCACTGCGGAGAGGTATTCGCGCGTGCGGATCACCACCCGCGCGATGCCGATGCGGCCGGTGCGCTTGAGCACCTCGCGCAGCAGCACGTAACCCTTCTCCGCCTTCTTGCCCGGCAACAGGTAGTACGGCTTCTCGAAGTATTCCGGGCCGATCGAGTCGGCCTCGACGAAGGCTTTCACGTCGACCGCCTCGCGCCCCTCGGCGGCGGCCGACTTGATGTCCTCCGGCTCCAGCACGACGTAGTTGCCCTTGGCGTATTCGAACGCCTTGACGATCTCCTTCCAAGGCACCTCCTCCCCGGTCTCGGCGTTCACGCGCTCGTACCGGACCGGCGTGTTGCTGCGGCTGTCCAGCATGCGGAAATGCAGGTCCACGCTGCGCTCGCCGGTCATCAGCGACACCGGCACGTTGAGCAGGCCGAACGACAGGGTTCCGCTCCAGATGGGTCGTGCCATGGCTTCAGACTCCGGCAGCGAACAGGTCGACAGACTATTCCGGTTTGTGCGTGCAGGGGCTGTCAAACGTGCCGTGCGAATCACGCACACGCTTCACCTGCGGCGCACGCCGGGCGCACTACGGTGCGTCGCGTCGCCACCGCGGAGCCATCCGATGCCTGTCGCCGAACGCAGCAAGGCTGCCCGAACCGCCGTCAAACGCCGGCGTCCGATCCGGGCTGCCACCGGACAGGCCGAACGACGCAAGCCTGCCAGCGGTCCGGTGTGGACCTCGCCGAATTCGGCGGACCAGTCGGCGCAGAAGGTCGGCGAGTTCGGCGCATCCAGCGCGATGGGCCGCCCGGTGCAGCCGGAGCAATTGGCGCCGTCCCATGTCTTCCTCGCGGCGCCGTCGTGCGCCAGCTGCCTTTCCGGCGCGGTGCTGCCGGTGACGAGCGGCCCGACCGGCTGAGCGATCATGGGCAACCTGCGCGACTATCAACGCAAGCGCGATTTCTCGAAAACGCGCGAACCGGCCGACAACGCGGCGGGACGCCGGGGCAGTCGCGCGATCTTCGTGATGCAACTGCATCATGCCAGCCGCCGGCACTTCGATTTCCGCCTGCAACTGGGCGACGTACTGAAGAGCTGGGCGGTGCCGAAAGGACCCAGCTACGACCCGCAGGTGAAACGCCTGGCGGTCGAGGTGGAGGATCATCCGGTGTCCTATGCCGGCTTCGAGGGCGACATCGAACACGGCTACGGCAAGGGCCACGTCGACCAGTTCGACATCGGCGTGTGGACCACCGAAGGCGACGCCGAAGCGCAGTTGCAAAAGGGTCACCTGCGCTTCGAGCTGTTCGGCAAGCGGCTCAAGGGCGGCTGGCACCTGGTGCGCAGCGGCCGCAAGGAACGCCAGCCGGCGTGGTTCCTGATCAAGGCCAAGGACGCGTTCGCCGGCGACGTGGAAGCGGACGACCTGCTCGACGCGAAGATGATCCGCAGCACCCGCGCGGCCGCGACAACACCGGCGACCAGGGCGGCGGCAAAGAAGTCCACCGCACGCAAGAAAGCCGTGCCGAAGGGGAAAAAAGTGCCGCGCTTGCGCCTCGCCAAGGCAGCCGCCGCGCTGGACGGGGCGCGCCCGGCGCCACCCGGCACCGAGTTCTTCAAACCGGAACTGGCACGCCTGCGCGAGTCGCCGCCGCCAGGCGAGCAGTGGCTGCATGAGGTGAAGTGGGACGGCTACCGCATCCTCGCCGCGATCGCCGACGGCGAGGTGAAGCTGTGGTCGCGCAACGCGCTGGCCTGGAACGAGCGGCTGCCAGAGATCGTGCAGGCGCTCGAATCGCTGGGATTGCATTCGGCCCGGCTCGATGGCGAGCTGATCGCGCTCGATGCCCGCGGACACAGCGATTTCAACGGCCTGCAGGCCACCCTGTCCGGCGAAGCACAATTGCCGCTGGTCTACATGCTGTTCGACCTGCCCTACCTCGAAGGCAGCGACCTGACCCGGGTACCACTGCTGCAACGCAAGGCGCTGCTGCAACGGCTGCTGGCCCACGCGCCGAAACACCTCGCCTTCAGCAGCCATGCGGTCGGCGACGGTGAAGGCGCGTTCCGCACGGCGACCGAGCAGCAGCTGGAAGGCATCATCTCCAAGCGCGTCGATTCGATGTACCGAGCAGGACGCGGCGACGACTGGCTGAAGATCAAGCGGCTGGAAAGCGACGAGTTCGCGGTGGTCGGCTACACGCCGCCCAAGGGCAGTCGCAGCGGTTTCGGTTCGCTGCTGCTGGCCCGACCCGATCCGGAGGTGTCGAACGGCTGGATCTATGTCGGACGCGTCGGCACCGGCTTCTCCGACGAACAGTTGCGGCAATTGAGCAGGACCATCACCGACAAGGGCAGCAAGAAACCGACGGTGAAACTTGCCGCGATCGATCCGCTGCTGCGCGGTGCACACTGGGTCGAACCGAAGGCCGTGGCCGAGGTGTACTACCGCGGCATCGGCAACAAGAACCTGCTGCGCCAACCGAGCCTGAAGACCATGCGTACCGACAAGTCCGCCGCAGACCTGCGCGACAGCGATCGCGCCCCATCCACGCGCTCCGCCAGCAACCGGCGACGGCGCGGCGGCGGGATGTCCGCCGCCGACATCACCATCACCCATCCCGACCGCGTGGTGTATCCCGAGGACGGCATCACCAAGCAGGAAGTGGCCGACTACTACACCCGCGTGATGGACTGGTTCCTGCCTGGCGTGGTGGACCGTCCCACCTCGGTCATCCGTTGCCCGGAAGGTACCGGGAAGGCCTGCTTCTTCCAGAAGCACATGATCGCCGGCCTCAAGCACGTAGGCAGCGCCAGGCTCAAGGAGGAATCCGGCGGGCAGGCCAGCTACATCTATCCGCGCGATGCCAGCTCGGTGATCGAGCTGGTTCAGTTCGGCGTGCTGGAGTTCCACCCCTGGGGCGCGACCGTCAGGCAGCCGGACCTGGCCGACCGCGTGGTGTTCGACCTCGACCCCGGCGAGGACGTGGCCTGGGACCGCGTGGTGGCGGCAGCGCGGCTGGTGCGCAAGCTGCTGTCGCAGATGGGGCTGGAATCATTTTTGCGTACCACCGGCGGCAAGGGCCTGCACGTGGTGCTGCCGTTGAATCCGGGCTGCCCGTGGCCGCAGGTGAAGGGTTTCGCCCAGGCGTTTGCCAGCTCCCTGGCGCAGGCCCATCCGCTGGAGTTCATCGCCACCGCCAGCAAGGCACGCCGCGGCGGCCTGATCTATGTGGACTACCTGCGCAACAGCCGCGGCGCCACCAGTGTGGCGTCCTACTCGTTGCGCGCACGACCCGGCGCGCCGGTGGCGATGCCGTTGCGCTGGACAGAACTGGGCAAGCTGAAAAGCGGCCACGATTTCGACATCCATTCCGCGCCCCAGCGCCTCGCGCGGCTGCGCAGCGACCCGTGGGCCGGCATCGGCGAGCTGAGCCAGAACCTCGACGACGTGATGGAAAAACTCGGCTGAGGATCGCCCGCGCCTTTCGCGCGATGCTCTTCGTCGCATGATGCAAAAGGCATCGCGCACGGAGTGCGCTCCCACGGATTCGCGACGGAACCATGCAGGGCGGGCCGTGCCCGCCCTGCGTCGGCGTTGGACCAGGTCGACGTCGACGGCGTTACGCGGTAGCGCCAAGCGCGTCGATGATCGCGTCGGCAAAGGCGGGGATGTCGCCCGGGCGGCGGCTGGTGATCAGCTGGCCGTCACGCACCACCTCGCTGTCCTGCCAGTGCGCGCCGGCGTTCTCCAGATCGGTGCGCAGCGACGGCCACGAGGTGACCTGGCGATTCTTGACCAGGCCGGCTTCGATCAGCGTCCACGGAGCGTGGCAGATCGCCGCCACCGGCTTGCCTGCGTCGTCGAACGCCTTGACCAGCGTGATCACCGCGGGCACCCGCCGCAGCTTGTCCGGGTTCATCACGCCGCCAGGCAGGACCAGCGCGTCGTAATGCTCGACCTTGGCCTCGTCCAGGGGCACGTCCACCGGCACGGCCCTGCCCCAGTTGCCATCGCTCCAGCCCTTGATCTCCCCGGCGTGGCCGGGGGCGATCACGTCGGTCTGCGCGCCGGCCTGTTCCAGCAGGCGTTTGGGTTCGGTCAGTTCGGACTGTTCGAAGCCGTCGGTGGCGAGGATGGCGATGCGGCGGCCGGTGAGGTTGAAGGACATGGGGCACTCCAGGATCGGAAAGCCGCAGCATCGCCGCTGCCACATGCAGGCAGCGTGCGGTTGTCGTGAGCGCGGCGTGACTCAAGTGCGAGCTACGCCCGCCACCCCGCCGCGAGAGAGCCCGCGGCATGACGAAGCAAACCGTCGTTCACCCCATCGTCATCCGCGCGAAAACGGGGTCATGTTCAGCCCTTCCGCCGCGACGCATCGTTGACGGCCCTTGCACCGGGACGCTGCGAAGGTGCAGGCGTCGCGATGCTGTCCGCGATCTCCGCAACTCCTCGTGCACAAAGGAATACGAACATGTCGATTTCACTGCTGGTGCTCATCGTTCTCGTCATCCTGCTGATCGGTGCGTTGCCGACCTGGGGCTACAGCCGCTCCTGGGGTTATCGTCCGACCGGCGGCATCGGCATCATCCTGCTGATCGTGCTGGTGCTGTGGTTGCTTGGCGTTTTTCACTGAGCGCCCCGCCGACACCGTGATCGTCCTGGCCAAATCGGTGTAACCCGTGCGCGCGGCGGCAAAGTGCCAGGATTGCCTGCCGGGGCGCCGTGCCACGCAGACCGCATCGGGACTCGGGATTTGCCCGGGGAAGACGCTGCCGGAGAATCGAGTATCCGCAGCCCCGGGCAACGAGCGGTGAGCCGGCATCAGCGCAGCGGTTCGGCGGCCCTGTCGCCCTGGCAACGGATCGGCCCGCCGTCGCGGCCGCGAGCCTGGGTGAAGCTGGAGCCGCGGCGGTTGATCACGATGCCGTTGGCACATTGCTGGTTGGCGTCCAGCAGGTAACTGGCGGTGACGCGCTGCGCCTCCTGCTGCTGGCGCTGCAGCTGCACGGCGCGGCGGGCCTGGTATTCGCGCGCCTGGTCGGCGACCTGGCGGTAATTGCTGGCCAGCTCCTCGCGACGCTGGCGCAGGTCGCGCTCCAGTTCGTCGTGGCGCTGGCGCGCACTGGCACGGGCTTGTTCGGCCTGTAGCGCGGCGGCGCGCTCGGTTTCCTGGATCAGCTCGTCGGCATGGCGGGCGGCAAGCCAGCGCGACACCCCGTTCCAGCCCAGGATCGCCACGACGAGGGCGGCGACAGCGGCGGCGATTTTCCAGCGCAAGGCAATCGTCATGGCTCCCGCTCCCGCGCGGCGATTCAGCGACCGAAGATGATTTCTTCACCCTCGTGGTCACGGTCCCAGCCGCGCAGCTGGTCGCGGATGTGCGCGATACCCTGCCGGCCGAGCGCATTGCGCTCCTCATCCAGTACCTGGCCGTCGAGCAGCTCGGCCAGTCGCTGCGCGGTGGGCAGCATGGCGTCCCAGGCGTCGAGCGCGGGGACCGGCCCGGGCAAGGTCATGAAGAAACTGACGCCGGAGGTCTGCAGCGCATCCAGCCGGGCCAGGTCGAAATTGCCCGGCTTGAGCATGTTGGCGACGCTGAAGATGGGGCCCAGCTCGCGCTTGCCGTCCACCAGGCGGTGATAGATGCCCATGTCGCCGAATTCCAGCCCGGCCTTTTCGGTGGCGACGACCAGGTCCGGTCCGTTGAAACGCGCGCCATCGCGCGCCACCACGAACAAGGTGACGATGCGTTCCACCGGCGTGTCGGCCGGGCGCCGACCCAGCTCCGAGCGCGGCACCGGCTTGGTGACAGGCGGCGCCGGTGCCGGTGCCGGTGCGGCGGCGGGCGCTTCGGCGACGGGTTCGGCGGGCGCGCGCAAGGTATCCACGATCGAGGCGGCGTGGCCGGCCAGGCGTTCGGTCAGGCGCTCGGCCGGCTTGGCCGCATGGCGTTCGCCGGAAAGCGTGGCGCCCAGGCGCTCCAGTTCCTCGCGCAGGCCGACGTCGAGCTCGCCTTGCTGCGGCGTCGCCGAGGTGTCGCCCAGGCTGAAGGCCGGGTCGTCGGCCAGGCTGGAGCCGCCCATGGTGGGCTCGCGCCGCGCGTGTCCGTGCGTGTGCGTATCGCCCGCTGCCCTGCGCTTGCCCTGCTCTTTCCGCGGCTGGCCGAACAGCCAGATCAGTGCCAGCACGACCAGCCCCACGATCAGCATCGGAATGCCGACGGCGGCGTTCCACGCAAAGGCAAGCAAAGGTTGCACGGTCATCATCGGTTCCTCAGGCAGCTCCCGCCAGTTTAGCCGCTTCGGCCAGGTCGACCTGCACCAGCCGCGACACGCCGGGCTCGCGCATGGTCACGCCGCACAGCTGGGTGGCGGCTTCCATGGTGGCCTTGTTGTGGCTGATGAAGATGAACTGCACGTGTTCGCTCATCTCGCTTACCAGGCTGGAGAAGCGGCCGACGTTGGCCTCGTCCAGCGGCGCGTCGACTTCGTCGAGCAGGCAGAACGGCGCGGGGTTGAGGCCGAAGATGGCGAACACCAGCGACACCGCGGTCAGCGCCTTCTCGCCGCCGGACAACAGCGAGATGTTGGACGGGCGCTTGCCCGGCGGGCGCGCCATGATCGTCACGCCGGTGTTGAGCAGGTCGTCGCCGGTGAGTTCCAGATAGGCATGGCCGCCACCGAACAGGCGCGGGAACAGTTCCTGCACGCCGGCGTTGACCTTGTCGAAGGTTTCCTTGAAGCGGTGGCGGGTTTCGCGGTCGATCTTCTTGATCGCGCCTTCCAGCGTTTCCATCGCGCTGACCAGGTCGGCCAGCTGGTTGTCCAGGTAGGTCTTGCGCTCGCTCTGTTCGGCGTGTTCCTGGATCGCAGCCAGGTTGACCGGCTCGATCCGCGCGATTTTCTGGCCGATGTCGGCGAGCTGTGACCGCCACTGGCTGGCGTCGATGTCGTCGGCCAGTTCGGCCAGCAGGGTTTCCAGTTCGAGGCCGGAAGCGGTGATCGCTTCGGCCAGTTGTTCGGCGCGCAGCTGCAGCGCCTGGGCGGCGAGACGCTTCTCGGACAGGCCCTCGCGCAATGCCGACAGGCCCTGCTCGGCCAGGTGGCGCTGCTGTTCGAGCTTGCGGAATTCGAGGTCGCAGTCTTCCAGTGCGCGGCGCGCTTCCACCAATTGCTTGTCGACCAGCAGGCGCTGGTCCAGATACGCCTGGCGCTCGGCTTCGAGTTCGGCGATCGGGTCGGAGCCGGCAGCGAGCTGTTCGGCGATCTCGTTGCGGCGCGCCTCGATCTGGCGCAGCTGGGCATCCATGCGACCTAGCGCCTGTTCCAGCGAGCTCAGCGACGAGCGCTTGGACTCCAGCGAGAGCGCCAGCGAGTGCGATTGATCGGCCGCCTCGCGCGCATTCATGCGGGCTTCCTCGCGCGCCTCGAGCAGGCTGCGGCGTTCGTTTTCCAGTTCGCGGCGCTGGTCTTCCAGGTCGCCCATCAGGCCGACCGATTCGTCCAGCCGCGCGCGCGCCTCACGGGTCTGGTTCTGCAATTCGTCGATCTGCGTGGACAGGTCGGCCAGCTCGCCGCTGACCTTTTCGGCACGGGCGCGGGCGGTCTCCAGCTTGCCGCGGTGGCTTTGCAATTGGCCGGCCAGTTCGGACTGGCGACGGTGCGCGTTGTACAGCTCGCGCTGGGCGTCGTCGCGCGCGCGTTCGGTTTCGAATTTGCTGGTGCGCAGGTTGTCGAGCCGTTCGCTGGCTTCTTCCAGCTGCGCTTCCAGCATGGCGATCTGTTCGGCCAGCGTGCGCAGCTCGCGCTCGCGCGCCAGCACGCCGACCTGGCTGCCTTGCGCCCGGCGCACGCGCGCCCAGCCCGGGCCGAGCCATTCGCCGCCGCGCGTCATCACGGATTGATACGGTGCCAGTGCGGACAGCGAGGCCACCTGCCGGTGGGCGTCGGCCAGCGATTCGGCGGTCAACACGTGGCCCAGTATGGCCATCGCCGCCGCCGGGCCGCGTACGTGGGCGGCCAGCGTGCCAGCGGCGCCGACGCCGCCCTCGGCGTTGTCGAGCAAGGCGATGTCGGCGTTGTCGAGCGCATCGAACTCCGCCGCCAACGCATGCGAGCCATCCACCAGCACCGCGTCCAGAAATCCGCTCAGCGCCGTTTCCACGGCGGTCTCCCAGCCGTTTTCGACCTGCAGCGACTCACCGAGGCGGCGTGACGTGTTCAACCCGAGACGAGCCAGCCAGCTGCTGGCAGCGTTTTCTTCCTGGCCGAGCGCGGCATGCTGCAGCGCTTCGAGCGAGGCGTGCCGGCCACGGGCGGCCTGCAGTTGCTGGCGGGCCTCGTTCAGCGCCGACTGCACCTGGCGCTCTTCTTCCTGCACTTTTTCATGGTTGGACTTGTACTGGTCGAGCAGGCTGCCCAGGGTTTCCACGCGCTCGCGCTGGGCGTCGTGTTCGCTGTGCAGTTGCTCGCCGGCGGCGGCCAGTGCGGCCACGTCGGTAGCTTTCTGCTCGGTTTCCAGTGCTTCGCGGCGGCGCGCCAGGTCGATGCCCTGGCGGTCGAGGTAATTGAGCTTGGTGCGTTCCACTTCGGCGGCGCGGTTGGATTCGCCGGCATTGCGGGTGTGGCTGTCCCAGCGCTGTTGCCAGTCGGCCAGCCTGGCCTCGGTGCTGCGCTGGGCTTCGGCGGTGTCGTCCTGCAGCTGCTGCAGGGCTTCGAGTTTCGGTTCGCCTTCGGCCAGCGCCATGCGCAGGGCTTCGACCTGCTCGCGGTCGGTGGCGATGTGTGCGGCCAGTTCCGCGTGCTCGCGCTCGCTGTCGGCGTGGGCGCGCTGCAGGCGTTCGGCGCTCTCCTTGTTGTGGCGCACTTGCTGCTCGACACGGGCGATCTCGGCGCCGACCTTGTAGACCTCGGCCTGGACCGCGTTCAGGTGCTCGCTGGCGTCGGTGTGGCGTTCGCGCATGACCTCGATCTGCGCCTCGATCTCGCGCTGGCCGGCCAGCTGCTTCTCGATCTCGATCTCGGCGGCGGACAAGCCGGCGCCTTCGCTGTCGTGCTGGCTCTTGAGGCCGCGGTATTCGAGCGCGCGCAGCTCGGCTTCCTTGCGTGTCTGCTCTTCCTTCAAGGCTTTCCAGCGCTCGGCGGCGCGGGCCTGGCGGTTCAGGTGTTCGAGCTGCTTGTCGACTTCGTCGCGCACGTCGCGCACGCGGTCGAGGTTTTCGCGGGTGGCCTTGATGCGGCTTTCGGTCTCCTTGCGGCGCTCCTTGTACTTGGAGATACCGGCGGCTTCCTCCAGGTGCGTGCGCAGTTCGTCCGGGTGCGCCTCGATGATCTGGCTGATCATGCCCTGCTCGATGATCGAGTAGCTGCGCGGGCCCAAGCCGGTGCCGAGGAACAGGTCGGTGATGTCGCGCCGGCGGCAGCGCGCGCCGTTGAGGTAGTACGAGGATTGCCCGTCGCGGGTGACCTGGCGCTTCACCGAGATCTCGGCGTACTGGCCGTACTCGCCCTGCACCGAGCCGTCGGCGTTGTCGAAGATCAGTTCGACCGTGGCCTGCCCCACCGGCTTGCGCGTGTTGGAGCCGGAGAAGATCACGTCGGTCAGCGAGTCGCCGCGCAGGCGGCTGGCCGCGCTTTCGCCCATCACCCAGCGGATCGCGTCGATGATGTTGGATTTGCCGCAGCCGTTGGGGCCGACCACGCCGATCATGTTGCTCGGCAGGTGCAGGGTGGTCGGGTCCACGAAGGACTTGAAACCGGCGAGTTTGATCGTGCTCAGGCGCATGCAGTGTTCAACGGTAGGGTGCTACGGCCGGTGCAGCCGGATGACAGGGCACTGTGCCAAACGCGGGGGCCTGCTGCAATGCGTGTCCGCGTGAGATTTAGTGTAAAGAATACGATACAACTCATTGATAGATATTATTTCTCGACGGCATCTATGGAAACGGCATGGATCCCGTTGTCCATCAACCCCTGCAGCGCCGCGTAGACCATTCGGTGCCGGCGGATCGGCAACAGCCCGGTGAAGGCGGGGCTGGCGATGCGCACGCGGAAATGGCCCTTGCCCTCACCCGCATGCCCGGCGTGCAGGTGGCCTTCGTCGACGATTTCCAGCTCGGTCGGCGCCAGGGCCTGGGTCAGGCGCTGGCGGATCTGCTCGATCATCGCCTCGCTCACGCCGGCAGGGCCTTGCGGAATGGCTTGATCTGCACCTCGGCGTAGACGCCGGCCGCCACGTAGGGGTCGGCATCGGCCCAGGCGCGGGCATCAGCCAGCGACGGAAACTCGGCCAGGATCAGGCTGCCGCTGAAGCCGGCCGGGCCCGGATCTTCGGACTCGATCGCCGGGAACGCGCCGGCCACGAACAGGCGGCCCTCATCCAGCAGCGCCTGCAGCCGTGCGATGTGCGCGGGCCGCGCTCCCTTGCGCTTCTCCAGCGAGTCGGCAACGTCCGTTCCGATGATGGCAAACCACATGATCAAGCCTCCTGGTGGGATGGGTCGCGAGTCTGGCTCATGCGTGGCGCGCGGCTGCGGCCAGCTGCGCGGTGTCGACACGCACGAAAATCGAATCGCCCAGCGCGGTGAGCACTTCGCCCGCGTGGACCTCGCACAGCACGCGGGTCTTGCGCCCGACTTCGCCCTCGACGCGCGCCTTCAGCGTCAGCGGCACGTCCATCGGGGTGGGCTTGAGGAACTTGATGCCGAGGCTGCCGGTGACGCAGTCGATGCGCGGCTTGCTGTCCGGCGCGCGCTGCTCGGCACGGTAGTGGTATGCCATCGCGGTCCAGTTGGAATGGCAGTCCACCAGCATCGCGATCAGCCCGCCGTAGACCAGCCCCGGCCAGCCGTGGAAATCCGCTCCCGGCAGGTGCGTGCTGACCACGTGCACGCCGTCCTCGTGCCAGTGGCTCTTGATGTGCAAGCCGTGAGGATGGGCGCTGCCGCAGCCGTAGCAGACGCCGTCGGGCGCGGCCAGGTCCTGCAGCGCGGGCACGTCGGCGCTCATGCTTCCGGTCGCATGTAGGGGAACAGCAGCACGTCGCGGATCGAGGACGCGCCGGTCAGCAGCATCACCAGGCGGTCGATGCCGATGCCGAGGCCGCCGGTGGGCGGCAGGCCCACTTCCAGCGCGCGGATGTAGTCGGCGTCGAAGTGCATGGCCTCGTCGTCGCCGGCGTCCTTGGCGTCGACTTGGGCCTGGAAGCGTGCGGCCTGGTCTTCCGGGTCGTTCAACTCGGAGAAGCCATTGGCGATTTCCTTGCCGCCCACGAACAGCTCGAAGCGGTCGGTGATGCCCTTGTCGGTATCGTTCTCCCGCGCCAGCGGTGACACCTCCACCGGATGCTGGGTGATGAAGGTCGGCTGGATCAAGGTGTGCTCCACCGTCTTTTCGAAGATCTCCAGCAGCAGCTTGCCCCAGCCATAACCGTCCTTGATCTGTATGCCGAGCCGCCTGGCGTGCGCGGCCATCGCTTCGCGGTCGCGCAGCTCCTCGCGCCGGATCTCGGGGTTGTGCTCCAGCACCGCGTCTTCCATACGCCAGCGGCGGAACGCCGGACCCACGTCGATGTCGGCGCCGTCCCAGTGCAGCCGCGTCGTGCCCAGCACGGCCTGCGCGGTGTCGCGGATCACGCTCTCGGTGAGGTCCATGATCTCGTGGTAGGTGGCGTAGGCCTGGTACAGCTCCAGCATGGTGAACTCGGGGTTGTGTCGGGTCGACACCCCTTCGTTGCGGAAGTTGCGGTTGATCTCGTAGACGCGGTCGAAGCCGCCGACCACCAGGCGCTTCAGGTACAGCTCCGGTGCCACGCGCAGGTACAGATCCAGATCCAGCGCGTTGTGGTGGGTGACGAACGGTTTGGCCGTGGCGCCGCCGGGGATCACGTGCATCATCGGCGTCTCGACTTCCATGAAGCGGCGCGACGGCGCTTCCAGCCATTGACGCATGGTGCCGATGATCCTTGAGCGCAGCATGAAGGTGCGGCGCGCTTCCTCGGTGACGATCAGGTCCACGTAGCGCTGGCGATAGCGCTGCTCCACGTCGGCCATGCCGTGATGCTTGTCGGGCAGCGGGCGCAGGCTCTTGGTCAGCAGGCGCAGGTGATCCACGCGCACCGAAAGCTCGCCGGTCTTCGTGCGCATCAGCGTGCCTTCGGCACCCACGATGTCGCCCATGTCCCAGCCCTTGAACGCCTCGTAGACCTCGCCAACCGTGCCGGCATGGATGAACAGCTGGATGCGTCCGCTGAAATCCTGCAACTGCACGAAGCTGACCTTGCCCTGCACGCGCTTGAGTACGATGCGCCCGGCCATCTTCACCCGGCGCGCGGCCGCTTCGACGGCTTCGGCCGTGTGCACGTCCTTGTCGGCGAACTCGGTTTGCAGGTCGCCGGCGAAGCTGTCGACCTTGAAGTCGTTCGGAAACGCGATGCCCTGCCCGCGCAGCGCCTTGAGTTTTTCGCGGCGCTCGGCGATCAACTTGTTCTCGTCGGGAAGGGTGTCGGTGACTTCGCTCATGGATGGTTCCGTGGCTGCCAGCGCGCGCTGGACAGTGGATGTCTCGTGGATGGGGCGGCGCTCAATTGCCCTTGTCGAAAATCTGCTTGACGCCGCGTTTGGTGGCATCCCAGCCCTCGCGCGCGCCGTGGCCGATGGCGACGCCTGCCTTCTTCGCGCCATGGCCGATGCCGGTGCCGGCCTCTTTCGCGCCGTGCCCGATCTTCCTGGCCACATGCCTGGTCGCGTGACCGACATCGCGGGCGCCGTCGGCGACGCCGTGGCCGACCGCCTTCGCGTCCTGCTTGATGCCCTGTCCGGCGCTGCCCTGCGACGACTGCGCTGCCGCGCCGAACGCCATCAGCGCGACCAAGGCGATCAGGAAAATGCCGATCTTCTTGCTGTTCATGCGCGTCACCTCGTCAATGGGCGGGTCGAAGGGAATCGGGCGTCAGGCATCGATGCGCTTGGCGCCGGCTTCGAGGCCGGATTTCAGGCTTGCCTCGATGAACTCGTCGAGGTCGCCGTCGAGCACCTTCTGGGTGTCCGAACGCTCGATGCCGGTGCGCAGATCCTTGATGCGGCTCTGGTCGAGCACGTAGTTGCGGATCTGGCTGCCCCAGCCGATGTCGGACTTGGTCGCTTCCAGCGCGTCCCTCTCGGCATTGCGCTTCTGCACTTCCAGTTCGTACAGCTTGGCGGCCAGCATCTTCATCGCGCGGTCGCGGTTGGCGTGCTGGCTGCGCTCGGTCTGGCAGGCCACGACCGTGTTGGTGGGCACGTGGGTGATGCGCACCGCCGACTCGGTCTTGTTGACGTGCTGGCCGCCGGCACCCGACGAACGGTATACGTCGGTCTTCAGGTCGGCCGGGTTGATGTCGATCTCGATGCTGTCGTCCACTTCCGGCGAAACGAATACCGAGGTGAAACTGGTGTGCCGGCGGTTGTCCGAATCGAACGGGCTCTTGCGCACCAGCCGGTGCACGCCGATCTCGGTCTTCAGCCAGCCGTAGGCATAGTCGCCCTCGACGCGGAACGTGGCGGACTTGATGCCGGCCACGTCGCCGCCGCTGACTTCCATCAGCTCGGCTTTCCAGCCACGGTGCTCGCACCAGCGCAGGTACATGCGCAGCAGCATTTCGGCCCAGTCCTGCGCCTCGGTGCCGCCGGCGCCGGCCTGGATGTCGACGAACGCGTTCATCGCGTCCATCTTGCCGGAGAACATGCGCTGGAACTCCAGCTTGCCGACCTGCGACTCCAGCTTGTCCAGGTCGTCGATCACCGACTGCGCGGCGTCGTCATCGCCGTCGGCGACGGCCATCTCCAGCAGGTCGCCGGCGTCGTCCAGGCCGGCAGTCAGCGTGTCGATGCCGTGGACGATGGTGTGCAATCGGGCGCGTTCGCGACCCAGTTCCTGCGCGTTGGCCGGGTCGTCCCACACGGTGGGGCTCTCCAGTTCGCGGGTTACTTCTTCCAGGCGCTCGCGCTTGGTGGCGTAGTCAAAGATACCCCCTAAGCGCTTCGACGCGACCGCGGAGGTCGTCGATCTGCGCATGGATGGGATTGGTCTCGATCATCGTGAAATCTTGGTGGGAGGCGAGCACGCAAGAATAACAGACCCGTTTGCAGCCGGCGCCCCTTGCAGGGCGGGCACTGCCCGCCGACCTTTGATCCATGGCGACGGAAACCGGCGGGCGGTGCCCGCCCTAAGCAGCCGGCCGCATTCAGGCGAGCGCCTGGGCATGTACGCCTCTGACGGCACGCCCCGACGGATCGGCCGCGTTCGCGAACGCCGGATCCCACGCCAGCGCTGCGGGCGAGGAGCAGGCAATCGACTTGCCGCCGGGCACGGTCGCGGCGCAGGCCTCGCCGGGAAAGTGCTGCTCGAAGATGCGTCGGTAGAAATACGCCTCCTTGGTCGCCGGCGTGTTGAACGGGTAGCGCGCCGCGGCCGCGGCGAACTCGCGGTCGCTGACCGCCTGCTCCGCGTGCGCTTTCAAGCCGTCGATCCAGCCATAGCCGACGCCATCGCTGAACTGCTCCTTCTGTCGCCACAGGATCGAATCCGGCAGCGCGCCGTCGAACGCTTCGCGCAGTACCGCCTTCTCGATGCGCCCCTGCCCTGCCATCTTGTGCTTCGCATCCAGGCCCATCGCCACGTCGATGAACTCCAGGTCGAGGAACGGCACGCGCGCCTCCACGCCCCACGCCATCATCGCCTTGTTCGCGCGCAGGCAGTCGTAGCTGTGCAGCGCGTCGAGCTTGCGCACGGTTTCCTCATGGAACGCCTCGGCCGAGGGCGCCTTGTGGAAGTACAGATAGCCGCCGAAGATCTCGTCCGAACCCTCGCCGGACAGCACCATCTTCACGCCCATCGCCTTGATCCGCCGCGCCAGCAGGTACATCGGCGTGGCGGCGCGGATGGTGGTGACGTCGTAGGTCTCGATATGGCGAATCACTTCGGGCAGCGCGTCAAGGCCTTCCCAGAAGGTGTAGATGAAGCCGTGATGCACGGTGCCCAGCGCGTCGGCGGCGACCTGCGCCGCAGCCAGGTCGGGCGAGCCGTCCAGCCCGATCGCGAACGAATGCAGGCGCGGCCACCAGGCCTCGCTGCGGTCGTCGTCCTCGACCCGCTCGCGCGCGAACTGCGCGGCGCAGGCGGCGACCAGCGACGAATCCAGCCCACCGGAAAGCAGCACCCCATACGGCACGTCGGTCATCAGCTGGCGATGCACGGCCTGCTCAAACGCCTTGCGCAAGGCCGGAGCAGCCACGTCATGGCCGCGCGTGGCGGCATAGTCGCGCCATGGCCTGGCGTAGTAGCTGCGCAGTTCGCCGCTGGCGCTGTCGTAGACATGACCCGGCGGGAACGGCGCCACGTCGGCACACACGCCGACCAGCGCCTTCATCTCCGAGGCCACGCACAGGCGGCCTTGCGCGTCGTGGCCCCAGTACAGCGGGCAGACGCCGATCGGGTCGCGCGCGATCAGGTAGCGCTGCGCCTCGCCGTCCCACAACGCGAACGCGAAGATGCCGTTGAGCCTGCCCACGAAGTCGCTGCCGTGCTCGCGATACAGCGCGTTGATCACCTCGCAGTCCGAAGCGGTGGTGAATTCGTAGCTGCTGGCCGCACGCAATTCGCGGTGGTTGTAGATCTCGCCGTTCACCGCCAGCGCCAGCGCGCCGTCGCGCGAACGCAGCGGCTGCGCGCCGCTGGCCGGGTCGACGATGGCCAGCCGCTCGTGCACCAGGATCACCCCGGCGTCGACGAACACCCCGCTCCAGTCCGGCCCGCGATGGCGCTGGCGCTGCGACAACTCCAGCGCCTGCCGGCGCAACGCGGTCAGGTCGTCGCCCGGCTGCAGGTCGAACATTCCGAATATCGAGCACATGGTGGAAGTTTCCTCGTTGCTGTCTGTGGATACCGCTCTTCTGAAAAATCGGCCATGGAGACCGGGTTTGCCCTGCGTGGGCGGACCCGCGCAAAAATCAAACACCACAAAACGAAAGAGGCCCGCACTGGGCGGACCTCTTTCGCGTATTCGATGAAACTTGCAGCTACGCGAGGGCCCGCCAACGGTTGGCGTTGTTGTTCGCGCGATTATTGGTATTGCCGGCCAGCACGAAGCTGCGCGCGGAAGGCGCAGTGGAGTTCAAGCCGCTGGTGGCGAAGGAATGCATGGATCAACTTGAACAGATCATCCGACGCTTGGCAAGTGCTGGCACAGCAGTGACGCCAGCCGCCGCTTGCCGCTACATTGCCGCCAATGAGCCATGACGCAACACGGATGTCTGCCCGCTCCCGCACCGACCCGGCACCGATGCCCGCGGGAGGGCGGCCATTGCGCTGGTGGATTCCGCTGCTGGCCTGGTTGCTGCGCGGTTTCTATTTCGGCCGCATCCGCATCTTCGGTGCCCATCGGCAACCCGTGCCGCGACGCGGCGGTCGGCTGATCGTCAGCAGTCATCGCAACGGGGCGATCGACGGCTACACCGTGCTGCGGGTGTTTCCCGGCGCGCAAGGGCTGGTCTCGATCCAGTTGCTGCGGCATCCGCTGCTGCGCTGGATGTTCGACGGCATCGCGGTGGTGCGCGACAAGGATCGCGAGCGCTACGCCAAGCGGCGCGCCGCGTTCGCTCATCCCGTCGACGCCGGCTGCGCCCAACTGCGTGCGGGCGGCGACCTGGTGATCTTTCCCGAAGGCAGCAGCGAATGGGGCTGGCAGCCGCTGCCTTACCAGCGCGGCGCAGCGCGCATCGCGCGCACCTTGCTGGACGAGGGATTGTCGCTGGAGGTGCTGCCGCTGGGTTTGCACTACCAGGCGCCGGACCGCTTCCGTTCGCGCGTCGAGGCGCTGGTCGGAGTGCCGGTGAACTTGCCCGCACGCGATGCCGATGAATCCGATCGCGACTGGGAACGACGCATCCATCAGGCGATCGCGACCGCGCTCGACGCGGTCTCGGTGAACTGTCCGACCCCGGAGGTCTTTGCGACGACGGAAGCCTGGGCGACGGTGCGGGCCGCGGCGGGCGAGTCCTACGCGCTGGCGTTCATCGGCGCACAGCAACGCCCACAGGCGCCACCGCCGCCACCACCACGCGCTCGTCCATGGCCATTGGACTGGCTCGTGGTGGCGGCGTTCATGCTGCTGGCGGCGCCGGTGCTGCTGGCCGGCCGGGTCGCCGGTGGCAAGGCGGATGCACGCAATACGGTGAGCTTTTTCCGCATCGTGGGCGGGCTGCTGGTGGCGATGGTCTGGCTGCCCTGTCTGCTGTTGATGACCTGGTTCTGGCCATGGCCGCTGCTGGTGCTGTGGCCGCTGGCCGCACTCGGCTGGTGGCGCTGGCCGCGCGTAATGCATCGGGGGAATCCGTGAACATGCCACGCATCGCGCGCTGGATCGGCCATGCCTTCGCCGCCGAGCTGTTGCTGATCCTGGTGCTCGGCAGCATCGGTGCCTGGCGGCTGGATGACGGCGACCTGCACGCCGCCAGCCTGCTTGGCGGTATCGCCTGGCTGCTGTTGCTGGTCGCTACCTTGGCTGCACCGGGCAGTGGCTGGGCCAGCTGGAAAGGCACGCTGCAGTTCGTCGCCTGCTGGCTGATCTTTCCGCTGTTCAAGGCGATCCGCGAGGTATTCATCCAGCACACCGCCGACGCGACGCTGCTCGCGCTGGATCGTGATCTGTGGGGTGGCCGCAGCCTGCCGGAGCACCTGCTGGGCTGGGAACGGCCGTGGCTGTCGGAGCTGCTCAGCAGCGGCTACTTCCTGTTCTATTTCGTGGTGCTACTGCCGGCGATCGTGTTCAGCGTGCAGCGCAGCAGCCCCGAGGCGAAGGCGTTCTTCCTCGGCCTGACCCTGATGTACCTGGTCGGCTTTGCCGGCTACCTGCTGGTGCCGGCCGGTGGACCGTACATGGCGTTTCCCGAGGTGTTTCCGTATCCCGTGCACGGCGGCGCGATGACGGCATTGCTGGCCGGCGTGGTCAAGGCCGGGATCACCGGCATGGACGTGTTCCCCAGCCTGCACAGCGGCATCGGCGTGTATGTGCTGGGCTTCTTCGCGCTGGGCAGGTATCGGCGCATCGCCGCCCTGCTGGCGCCGATCATCCTGGCGCTGGTGGTGGCCACGTTGTACCTGCGCTATCACTACGGCATCGACGTGCTGTGCGGGATCGCCCTCGCCGCCGCGGTGCTCGCCTTCATTCAGCGTTACCGCAAGGAAACCCTCGCATGACCCAACTCCTCGTCTTCACCGATCCGCAGGCCGCCGAGCATGCCGTCAGCGGCGGCAAGGGCGCCAACCTGGCGCGCGCCGCGCAGCACCTGCCGGTGCCGCCGGGCATCGTGGTCGGCAGCGAGGTTTATCGCGAGTTCGTGGCGCCCTTGCATGAGGCGATCCGCCACGTGCTGGAAGACGCCACACTCGACCACGCCGCCCGCAGCGAGCGCATCCAGGCCCTGCTGCTCGCGCAGCCGTTGCCGTCGTCACTGCGCGACGAGCTCGCCGCGAAACTGGAAACACTCGATCTGGCCGATGCGCCGGTGGCGGTGCGTTCCTCCGGCACGCTGGAAGACCTGCCCGGCGCTGCGTTCGCCGGCCAGCACGATACCTTGCTGGGCATCCGCGGCGTCGATGCCGTGCTCGACGCGATCCGCCGCTGCTACGCCTCGCTGTGGAATGCCCACGTGCTGCCGTATCGCGAGCGGATGGGGCTGAACCACCTGGACGCGGCGATGGCCGTGGTGGTGCAGAAGATGGTGCAGGTGGGCGAGCATGAGGCCGCCGGCGTGGCGTTCTCGATCGACCCGGTGCGTGGGGCGCTGGACCAGGTGTTGATCAACGCCGCGTTCGGCCTCGGCGAAACCGTGGTCGGTGGCGAGGAGCCGGTCGACGAGTACCGGCTCAGGCGCAGCGACATGAGCGAGGTCGACGCGGTGATCGCCGAGAAGCCGCAGGCGCTGGTGACCGATGCCGCCGGCGGTACTCGCCACTCGACGTTGTCCGCCGAACAGGCGCATGCCCCTGCCCTCGCCGAAGCGCAACGCCGCGCCGTGGCGCAGCTGGCGCTGGCCGCCGAGCAGCACTTCGGTTTCCCGCAGGACATCGAGTGGGCGTGGCAGGACGGCACGCTGTACCTGCTGCAGTCGCGTGCGGTGACGCGCATCCCGGCGCGCTGGACCCGCGACGAATCGGCCGAGCGCTTTCCCAACCCGGTCACCCCGCTGACCTGGGATCTGTGCGAAGCCGGCTTCCATGCCTCGCTCAACCACAGTTTCAAGCTGATGGGCCTGCCGCCGTTCGGCGACAAGTGGTTCGCGATGCGCGACTACTACATCTACGGCAACCAGAACGCGGTCGAACTCTACAGCGGCCGCACGCCGGCGAAGATGCTCAAGGACGTGGAAAGCATCCGCGCCGCGCTGCCGCAGATCGCCGCGCAGTTTGCCTGGGTGCAGGAGCTGCCGGTGCGCTGGATGCGCGACCTGGACACTTATCTGCTCGGCATCGGCGCCCTGATGCGCGAGTCGCTGGACGGCCGCCCTTTGAATGAACTGTGGGACTACGTGCTGCGCATCAATGCGCTGGGCGCCAGCTACTTCCTGCCGAACATCGCCATCTCGCTGACCCAGCGCACGCTGTACGTGGCCCTGCAGCAGATGCTGCGACTGGCGCTGCCGGCCGACCAGGCGCAGCAGGTGTTCGACCAGTTGCTGGCAGTCACCGACACCAAGACCGGCCAGGTCAATGCCGAGCTGTGGTCGCTGTCGCGGCTGGTTCGCATGGATGCCGTCCTGCATGACCGGCTGCGCAGCGAACCCAGCGTCGAACTGCTGGAAGAACTGGTGCAGCACCCCGCCTTCCACGCCGAGTTCCAGCGCTTCCTGGCCCGCCACGGCCATCGCGAACTGGATTTCGACGCCTACCACCCGACCTGGGTCGAGGCACCGCAGATCGTGCTGGACCAGCTGAAGATGCTGGTCGATCGTCCCGACGAGGACCGCGCCGCCGCCGAACTGGCGCAGAAAGCCGCCCAGGCGGCGATGGAGCACAACGTGCTCAGCCATGCGCCGGAGGAACTGCGCTACCTGGTGCACGAGGTGATCCGGCTGGCCCGCACGTATACCGCGCTGGACGACCTGGAGCATTACCAGACCACCCGCCTACACCTGCCATTTCGCCGCGGCCTGAAAGCGATCGGCGTACAGCTGGTCGAACGCGGCGTACTGGCTGATCCGATGGACGTCTATTTCGTGCCGCTGGCCCTGCTCGACGGCGCGCTGCACAGCGGTGAACTGTCCCCGATCACGGAAGCCGCCGCCCGCCACAAGGCCGGTTACCTGGCGGCCTGCGCACGCACGCCGGACTGGATCTTCGGCGAGGCGGAACCGGTCGAGGTCGACGGCAGCCAGGTGCTCAAGGGCCTGGGCGGCAGCCCCGGCATCGTCGAGGGCGAGGTATTCGTGGTGCGCAGCCCGGAGGATTTCCCGCACTTCCCCAAGGACGCGATCCTGGTGGCGCGCACCACCAACCCGGCGTGGACGCCGCTGTTCTACCAGGCGCGCGGAGTGATCACCGAAAGCGGCGGCCCGCTGTCGCACGGCGCGGTGACCGCGCGCGAACTGGGCCTGCCGGCCGTGATGAGCGTGCGCCACGTGATGCGCATGCTGGCCAATGGCCAGCGCGTGCGCATCGACGGCCGCCACGGCACCGTCGAGGTACTCAGTCCGCCGTAATCCAGCGCGTGGCTTCGTCGACCTCGGCACCACGGAACAGGCGGAACTGGGCGGGGATGGCGAAGCTGAAGGCCGTGGCGGTACCGCGCAGCCAGGGCACGTCAGTGACCAGCGCCACACGGTCCCAACTGCTGAAGTGCCGCGCGCCGAGTTTTGCGTCGTTCCACATGGCGCCGGGGTCGAAGCCGGTGAAGTCGTCGGCAGTGACGTAGAGCAGGCGCAGCTTTCGATTGAGCGCGAACGCCGCCTCGACATCCGGCACCACGATGTTCTCGTAGTCTTGCGCGGTGACCTGGCCGTGCGCGCGAAAACCCAGCGTGCCGGCAGGCAATCCTTCGATCTGTGCGATCACGGGCGTGCTCCTGGGATGGGGTGCCCCAGTTTGGGTCCAGGCACGTGAAAAGCGTGCAAGTCGAAGGCATGGGAGCAGGCTTTCGAGAATCCTGCATTTCCGATCAGGCGGGCTCGATGTGCCGCAGCAGCAGGCGCGGCGTCTCGCGACCCTGCCAGTCGTTGATGGTCAGCTCGTAGGCCGTGCGCAGCCGAGGCGGCGGTGGCTGGCCGTCATAGGCATTGAACATCACCGCGTCGTGCACGGCGCCATCGCGCGGGTCGCGCAGTTGCAGGCGCAGATGGGTCTCACCCATCACCTTCCAGCCGGCGCAGTCGAACAGGTTGTCGAACAGCGGTTCGGGGAACGCCTGGCCCCATGGGCCGGCGGCGCGCAACTGGCGGGCCAGCGCCAGCGTGGCGGCGCCGGGCGGCAACTCGCCGTCGGTGTACAGCACCGCCTGCAGCCGCTCGGGCTCGATCAACTCGCGCGCGACCGCGTCGAAGGCGGCGGCGAAGCGCGGGTAGTCGGCGGCTTTCAGGCTCAGCCCGGCAGCCATTGCGTGGCCGCCGAAGCGTTCGATCAGGCCGGGCTGGCGGGCGTCGATCACGGCCAGCGCGTCGCGGATGTGGAAGCCCGGGATGGAACGGCAGGAACCACGGAGGTTTTCGGTGTCGTCTTCGCTGGCCGGGGCGAAGGCGATCACCGGGCGGTGCAGCCGCTCCTTGAGTTTCGAGGCGACCAGGCCGACCACGCCGGCATGCCACGACGGCTCGAACAATGCCACGCCGATCGCATCGAGCGGCCCCAGGCCAGCCACCATCACCTCGGCCTCGGCCACCATCGAGGCCTGCAGGTCGCGCCGCTCGCGGTTGATCGCGTCGAGCTGCTCGGCGTAACGGCGCGCCTGTGCCACGTCGTCGGTGAGCAGGCAGGCCACGCCCAGGCGCATGTCCTCCAGGCGCCCGGCCGCGTTCAACCGCGGCCCGACTGCGAAGCCGAGATCGCTGGCGCACAGCGTGGTCAGGCTGCGCCTGCCCGCTTCGACCAGCGCGGCGATGCCGGCGCAGGCGCGGCCGCTGCGCATGCGCTGCAAGCCGGCCTCGACCAGCACGCGGTTGTTGAAATCCAGCGGCACCAGATCGGCCACCGTACCCAGGGCGACCAGGTCGAGCAGCACCGACAGGTCGGGTTTCGCCGCGCCGAAAGCGCCCTGCTCGTGCAACTTTGCACGCAGGGCGAGCAGCAGGTAGAACATCACCCCGACACCTGCCAGCGCCTTGCTGGGGAACGCGTCGCCGGCGAGATTCGGATTGACCATCGCATCACACGCCGGCAACCGCTCGCCGGGCAGGTGATGGTCGGTGACGATGACCTTGATGCCGCGCGCCTGCGCCGCCGCCACGCCGGCCACGCTGGCCACGCCGTTGTCGACCGTGACGATCAGCTGCGGGGTGGGCTGCATCGAGGCGACGAAGGCCGCGCTCAGCCCGTAACCGTGCACGAAGCGGTTCGGGATCGCGTAATCCAGCCGCCGCGCACCGAGCAGACGCAGGCCGCGCACGGCCACGGCGGTGCCGGTCGCGCCGTCGCAGTCGTAGTCGCCGGCGATCAGGATGGTCCAGTCATCGCGGATCGCCTCGGCCAGCAGTTCGACCGCCTGCGCCATGCCGCCCAGCAGTTGCGGCGACAGCATCCGCGCCAGCCGGTGCTCGACCTGGCCGGGTTCCAGCACGCCGCGCGCGGCGTAGACCTGCTGCAGCACCGGGTGCACCGCATCCGGCCAGCCATGCGGCGTGCCCCGGCTTTCGCGCCGACGCAGCTGCAGCACGCTCAACGCCCTGCCCCGCGCCAGAAGCGCCAGCGATGAGCGGGTTTGTGCAGCCAGCGTTCGCCGCTGGCGAAATGCAGCGTGACGGGCTGGCGTTCGAGCAGCGGCTGCAGCAGCGGCCACCAGCGCGAGGCCAGCTCGTGCGCCGGCAGATCCTGCAGGTCGATCAGCCAGCCGGCACCCGCGGCTGCGACCGCATCGGCCGTGCGCAACGGATGCGCGATGCCGGCACGCGCGGCCAGTGCGCGCAGCAGCAGGTCGTCGCTGACCACGCCGGCCAGGGCACTGGTCGGCGGCGCGGGCAGGCGTCCGCCGCCCCACAGCCACAGACTGTTGACCAGCGATTGCCCGCGCATCCGTCGTTGCGCATTGAGCGGATGCTGGTGCAGCAGCACCTGGATGTCGTTTTGCAACACGCGCCAGCGGCGCCCGTGCGCGCCCTGCGGCAGGTGCTGCGCGAGGTCCTCGCCCAGCGCCTGCGATGGCGCGGCCAGGCCGGGCAGCGGCGTATCGGCCGGCAGGCGCAGATGCCAATGATCCGGGGTGGAAATCTCCAGTTGCATGCCGGCGTCGTCGAACACCGGCCGCAGCGTTTCGGCCAGCGCCTGCGCCTCGTCCAGGCCCAGGCCCATGCGACCGCAGGCCAGCAGGCGTACCCCGTTCATGTCCGGCTGCACCCAGGCCGGGTCGGCCGACAGCCACAGCGCATCGCCCGCGTCGCCGGCGAGAAACTGGCGGGTGATCGCCGCCGCGGGCACGTGCGCCTCGACGCCGGTGAAATGCCCGCCGAGGCCATCGAGATAACCGACGCCGCCATCCGCCAGGCGGTCGGCGCGCGGGAGCCACGCGTGCAGCGGATGGGTCGGCTCGACGTGCGCCAGCGAGGGCAGCCACAGTTGCAGCGACGGCTCCGGTTTGGACATCTCTTCAGGCCTCCAGTTGCTCGACCAGCGCCAGCCACTCGTTTTCCAGCGATTCCTTCTCGCCGCGCAGCTGCGCCTGGCGCTGGCCGATGCGCATCATTTCGCTGGTCGGGCCGTTGTAGGTGGCCGGGTCGGCCAGTTGCGCCTCCAGCGCGGCCAGCTCGGTATCGATGCTGGCGGTGCGCGTCTCGATCTTCTTCACCCGCTGGCGCGCGGCTTTTTCCTCGTCACGCTGGGCGGCAGTCTGGCGCCTGTGCTCCTCCGGCGAAACCTCCACCACCTTGGCCACCACCGGCTTGGCCGCCTTCTTGTTCGCGGCAGTGCGGGTCTTCAACCAGCGCGCGTAGTCGTCCAGGTCGCCGTCGAACGGCGCCACCTCGCCGTCGGCCACGCGCCAGAAGCTGTCGCAGACCATGCCGAGCAGATGGCGGTCGTGAGAAACCAGCACCAGCGCGCCGTCGAAATCGGCCAGCGCGTCGGCCAGCGCCTCGCGCATGTCCAGGTCGAGGTGGTTGGTCGGTTCGTCCAGCAGCAGCAGGTTCGGCTTGTCCCACGCGATCAGCGCCAGCGCCAGGCGTGCGCGCTCGCCGCCGGAGAAACCGTCGACCGACTCGAACGCGCGGTCGCCGGCGAAATTCCAGGTGCCGAGAAAATCGCGCATCACCTGGGTGGCCACGCCCGGCGCCTTGTCCAGCAGATGGTCGAGCGGGCTCGACCCTTCGCGCAGGCTTTCCACCGTGTGCTGGGCGAAGTAGCCGATCTTCAAGTCCTTGTGCACCTTGCGCTCGCCGCCGAACGGTTCCAGCTCGCCGACCAGGGTCTTCACCAGGGTGGATTTGCCGGCGCCGTTCGGGCCGAGCAGGCCGATCCGTTCGCCCGCCTCGATGCTGAAGCGCACGTCGGCGAGCACGATGTTCGCCACTTCGTCCGCGTGCGTGGAAGGATCGGCCAGGTAGCCGGCGGTGATGCCTTCCAGCTGCAGCATCGAATCGGGCAGTCGCCCCGGCGCGGGAAACTGGAAGCTGAAGGGGCGCTCGGCGCGTACTGCCTCGGTGCCGGCCAGCTTCTCCAGCCGCTTCATCCGCGACTGCGCCTGCTTGGCCTTGGTCGCCTTGGCCTTGAAGCGGTCGATGAAGGACTGCAGGTGCGCGCGCTCGGCCTGCTCGCGCTCGTGCGAGATCTGCTGCTGGCGCAACTGCTCGGCGCGCAGGCGCTCGAACGCGCTGTAATTGCCGGTATAGAGCTTGGCCTTGCCGTCGTTGAGGTGCAGTGTATGGGTGATCACGCCATCGAGGAACTCGCGGTCGTGCGAGATGATCAGCAAGGTGCCCTGGTAGCGACGCAGCCATTCTTCCAGCCACAGCACGGCGTCGAGGTCGAGGTGGTTGGTCGGCTCGTCCAGCAGCAGCAGGTCGGACGGGCACATCAGCGCACGCGCCAAGTTCAGCCGTCCGCGCCAGCCGCCGGAAAATTCCTGCACCGCGCGCTCGTGCGTTTCCGGGGGAAAGCCCAGGCCATGCAGCAGGCGGCCGGCGCGGGCGCGGCCGTCGTAGCCGTTCAGTTCCTCGATGCGGTGATGCGCCTTCGCCATCGCCTCCATGTCACCGCGATCGCCGGCTTCCGCTTCGTCGTTGATGGCGGCGGCCAGTTCCTCGTCACCGGCCAACACGTAGTCGATCGCGGCGTCCGGCAGCGCCGGCGTCTCCTGCGCCACCGAGGCCAGCCGCAGCTTGCCCGACATCTCCAGCTCGCCCGCATCGCTCTCCAGCCTGCCCTGCAGTGCGGCGAACAGGCTGGATTTGCCGCAGCCGTTGCGGCCGATCACGCCAAGGCGCCAGCCGCTCTGGATCACCAGGTCGATGTCGGAAAGCAGCAAACGACTGCCGCGGCGCAGGGCGAAATGTCGAAACGAAATCATGGAATGGGCGAGTCCTGCCCGCGCAAGCGGGCACTGCAGCCGCCCATGATAACGGCGATGGCGCACTTGCCGCTGTCTTGTCGATCAGGATGCCGGCCGCAGCGAATGCCCAATCCATCGCAATCGCAGCGGCGCGGCATGGCGTAACATGGCGCGGTCTGCTACAACGACGCCGCATACAGCCTTGTATGGAGAGGGGAGCCATGGTCAAGTTCACGAGCCGTTTGCCGATCGCCATCCTGCTGGCCGCTGCCGCCGGCCTGGCCGTGCCGTCGGCAGCCAGTGCAGCGCAGTCGCGCGAACATGGCGACAGCCTGCTGATCCACCGCGTGCAGCAGGAAAAAGGCATGAACCTGCCCAGCCGCGGGCTGAGCATGGCCCAGGTCGAGAAGACCTGGGGTGCGCCGCAGCGCAAGTTGTCGCCGCGCGGCGGGGACACGGCGAAGCACCCGCAGATCAACCGCTGGGAATACTCCAACTTCATCGTGTACTTCGAGCACAGCCACGTGATCCATTCGGTGCTCAACACGCCCGCGGGCAACAACACCGACCCGTCCGCGGTCCACTGATCCCTTTCACCCAGACGCGGCCCGTGGCGACGCGGGCCGCGTCTGCGTTTGCCTGCGCTTTACAATAGGCGGCCCATCTGCACGAGAACCCCGCCATGACCGACTCCACCCTGCGCCTGCCGGCGGAATGGGAACCCCAGGCCGCGGTACTGATCGCCTGGCCGCATGCCGGCACGGACTGGGCCGAACGCCTGGACACGGTGGAATCCACCTACGTGGCGCTGGCCGCCGCGATCACGCGGTTCCAGTCGCTGATTGTCGTGGTCGCGGACGCCGCGCTGCGCGGGCACGTGCAGTCGCAACTGCACGGCGCCGGCGTGGACCCCGCGAAGGTCCGCTTCGTCGAGCTGCCCTACGACGACACCTGGCTGCGCGACTCCGGCCCGATCACGCTGAAGCATGGCGACACCGCCGATTCTGGACGATATTTCCAGCTCACTGATTTCCGCTTCACCGGCTGGGGCGGCAAGTTCGGCGCCGAACAGGACGACGCACTGGTCGCCGGCCTGGTCGACGCCGGCGTGTTCGGTCACGCCGCACACCAGCGTATCGACTGGGCGCTGGAAGGCGGCGGCATCGAGAGCGACGGCGCCGGCAGCATCCTCACCACCTGGCGCTGCCTGGTGCAGCGCCATCCCGAGCAGTCGCGCGAGGAGATGAGCGCGATCCTGCGCGACAGCCTGCACGCCGACCGCGTGCTGTGGCTGGATCACGGCTACCTCGAAGGCGACGATACCGACGCCCACATCGACACCCTCGCCCGCTTCGCCCCCGGCGAGCGCATCGTGTTCCAGGCCTGCGACGATCCCGTCGACCCGCATCACGACGAGCTGCAGCGCATGGCTGCCGAGCTGGCCGCGCTGCGCACCGCCGATGGCCGGCCGTACCAACTGTATCCGTTGCCCTGGGCCCGGCCCATCCTGGACGAGGGCCGTCGGCTTGCCGCCTCCTACGCGAACTACCTGATCGTCAACGGTGCCGTGCTGGTGCCTGCCTACGGCGACAAAGCCGACGACGAAGCCGCGCGCATCATCGGCACCGCACACCCCGGCCGCGAGGTGGTGCAGATTCCCTGCCGCCCGCTGATCTGGCAGAACGGCAGCCTGCACTGCATCACCATGCAACTGCCGGCCGGGATGATCTGAGCGGCTGCCTCGACCCAGGGGGCAAAGCGCGGCGCAGGCCGGCCGTTGCCGCCCCACGCACAACCGCGACGACGCGCTTCGCTACACTAGCGTGTCACGCCACAGGCGGCAGGAACCATCATGACCCGCAAGACCCTCAAGGTCGCGCTGCTGCAGGAAACCGACCGCGGCAGCCGCGACGCCAACCTGGATGCGATCGAGACCGGCCTGCGCGAAGCCGCCGCTGCCGGCGCCGAACTGGTGCTGCTGCAGGAGCTGCACAACGGCCCCTACTTCTGCCAGCGCGAATCGGTCGAGGTGTTCGACCAGGCCGAGAGCATCCCCGGCCCCGGCACCGAGCGCATCGGCAAGCTGGCTGCGGAACTGAAGCTGGTGGTGGTCGCCTCGCTGTTCGAGCGCCGCGCCGCCGGGCTGTATCACAACACCGCCGTCGTCTTCGACCGCTCGGCGGCGATCGCCGGCGTCTACCGCAAGATGCACATTCCGGACGATCCGGGCTTCTACGAGAAATTCTACTTCACGCCCGGCGACCTGGGTTTCGAACCGATCGACACCTCGGTCGGCCGCCTCGGCGTGCTGGTGTGCTGGGACCAGTGGTATCCGGAGGCGGCGCGCCTGATGGCGCTGGCCGGGGCCGAGCTGCTGCTCTATCCGACCGCCATCGGCTGGGATCCCACTGACGAGCAAGCCGAGAAGGACCGCCAGCGCGACGCCTGGATCACCGTGCAGCGCGGCCACGCCGTGGCCAACGGCCTGCCCCTGCTCGCCTGCAACCGTACCGGCTTCGAAACCGATCCCGCCGACGCGACCTCGGGTATCCAGTTCTGGGGTTCCAGCTTCGTCGCCGGACCCCAGGGCGAATTCCTGGCCCGGGCGGGTACCGATGCCCGCGAATTGCTGCTCGCGGAAGTCGACCTGGGCCGCAGCGAGAACGTGCGCCGGATCTGGCCGTTCCTGCGTGACCGCCGCATCGACGCCTACGCCGACCTGCTGAAGCGCTTCCGTGACTGAGCCTTTGCGATCATCCTTGATCGCGAAGATCAAAAAGCGGCCAGCCATGGCCGCAGTTTCAAGTTTTGGCTTGTGCCACAGGGGCGTCACCCCCATTCATGGCTTCTCTCCCCGTTGACTGGCGTGCCGTCCGCATGAGTGTTCCCGAAACCGCAGTCGCCCCGCCGGCAGCCCTCGAAGGACAGCCGCTGGAGCGCGTGCAGCGCGATGGCGTCGAGTACGTGGTGCTGGGCACCGCCCACGTCTCGCGCAGCAGCAAGGAAGCAGTCGAGGCGCTGCTGGCCAGCGAGCATTTCGACGCGGTGGCGGTGGAGCTGTGCGAAAGCCGCGCGCAGGGCATGCGCGATCCGGAAGCGTTCAAGCAGATGGACCTGTTCCAGGTGATCCGCCAAGGCAAGGCCGGCATGGTCGTCGCCAGCCTGGTGCTGTCTACCTTCCAGAAGCGCCTTGCCGAGCAGTCGGGCATCCAGCCCGGCGCCGAGATGAAGGCAGCGATGGACGGCGCCGAGGCGCACGACGTGCCGCTGTGGCTGATCGACCGCGAAGTCGGCACCACGCTGAAACGCGCCTGGCGCAGCGTGGGTTTCTGGCAACGATTCGGCCTGCTCGGCGGGCTCGCCGCCAGCATCTTCGAGCGCAACAACATCGCCGAAGACGAAGTGGAAAAGCTCAAGCAGAGCGACCTGCTGGAAAGCGCCTTCAGCGAGTTCGCCAGCGGCTCGAAGCCGCTGTATGAAAGCCTGATCGGCGAACGCGATGCCTACATGGCGGCGCGACTGCGCGAGGAAGCCGCGCACACGCCGTCGGACGAGCCCCGGCGCGTGCTGGTGGTGATCGGCGCCGGCCATCTCAAGGGCCTGTGCACGCTGCTGCGCGAGCAGCACGAAGACCCGGCGCGTACCGTTGCCGAACTGGCGCAGACCCCGCCCAAGGCACGCTGGCCGAAATGGGTCGCCGCCGGCCTGGTGCTGCTGGTGTTCGCCGCCATCGCCTGGGCATTCCACCGCAATGCGGCGCTGGGCACGCAGGCGCTGATGGCGTGGATACTGTTCACCGGCGGCTTCGCTGCCCTGGGCGCGGTGGCGGCCGGCAGTCATCCATTGAGCGTCGCCGCCGCTTTCGTCGCCGCCCCGATCAAGCCGTTCCGCCCCGGCATCCCCGCCGGCGGCATCAGCGCGATGGCCGAAGCCTGGGTGCGTCGTCCACGCGTGGCGGATTTCGACAGCCTGCGCGAAGACATCGTGCACTGGACCGGCTGGTGGAAAAACCGCGTGGCGCGCACCCTGCTCAACTTCATCCTGGTCAGCGTGGGCACGCTTATCGGCGAGTACAGTGCCGGCTTCCACATCGTCAAGAGCCTGTTCTGACCCGCGTGCTAGCATTCGCGCCGCTGCGCGCGGCGCCCTTCGCGGCGAGCACACTCCGGCCCGGGTGGCGAAACTGGTATACGCAAGGGACTTAAAATCCCTCGGCCGCAAGGCCATGCGGGTTCGACCCCCGCCCCGGGCACCAGCCACCGCCAGACAGCAAAAAGCCCGCCGATGGCGGGCTTTTTGTCGGGCTGCCGTGACAGCCGCGATGCAATGGAGGCCTAGGTCGGAATCGAACCGGCGTACGCGGATTTGCAGTCCGCTGCATGACCACTCTGCCACCAGGCCGTTGCTTGATGCACGCGATCATCGTGACACGGAGATGATCGCATATTCCCCGGAAAACAAAACCCCGGCGATCCGGGGTTCCGTGCAAATCCTGGAGCGGGAAACGAGACTCGAACTCGCGACCCCGACCTTGGCAAGGTCGTGCTCTACCAACTGAGCTATTCCCGCATCGGAGCCGCAAATGATAGCAGAACCAGATCGCTTGTGAATAGCGCCCGGCCCTCCCGCGTGCGTCCCTGCGCCATGGCTGATGGCCGGAAACGACAAGGCCCTGAACGAGTCAGGGCCTTGCGTCGCCACGGGCGAAATCTGGAGCGGGAAACGAGACTCGAACTCGCGACCCCGACCTTGGCAAGGTCGTGCTCTACCAACTGAGCTATTCCCGCATCGGAGCCGCGCATTCTAATACGTGAAACGGTGTCGTCAAGTCGGTTTGCCCGAGGCGTCGTCGCGCAGCATCGGCCAGGCTGCGCGCAGGTAGTACAGCCCGGACCAGATGGTCAGGATGCCGGCGATCACCAGCAGTCCTTCGCCGATGTGATACAGCCGCAGCGCCGTGGCTTCCTTCTCGTGCTGCACGATGAGCACCACCAGCGCCACCATCTGCATCACGGTCTTCAGCTTGCCGATCATGGCGACTTTCACGGTGGCGCTCATGCCGATCTTGGCCATCCATTCGCGTAGCGCCGACACGCTGATCTCGCGCCCGACGATGACCGCCGCGGTCACCGCCATCAGGATGCCGGACCAGCCGCTGCTCGGATGCGACTGCACCAGCAGGAACAACGTCACCGCCACCATCAACTTGTCCGCCACCGGGTCGAGAAAGGCGCCGAACGCCGAGGTGAGCTTCATCCGCCGGGCGAGATAGCCGTCCAGCCAGTCGGTGATGGCGGCCAGGATGAACACGATGGCGGCCGTGATGTTGTGGCCACGGAACGGCAAGTAGAACACCACGACCATCACCGGCAGCAATGCCACGCGGAAAAGGGTCAGCCAGGTCGGCAAATTGATGCGCATGGTTCGTCCTGAGGATTTGTTGCAGTTTCGCACGCCGGCATGCCGCTGCCACGTGATGGTACCTGCCGGCATTCAGCCATGCAGGCTGGCATAGATTTTCTCGGCCAGGTTTCGGTCGATGCCCTTCACCTGCATCAACTCCTCGACGCCGGCTGCCTCCACGCCCTGCATGCCGCCGAAGGCCTTCAGCAGCAACGACCTCCGCCGCGCCCCGATGCCCGGGATGTCCTCCAGCACGCTGCGCTCGCGCGCTTTCTCGCGCCGCTTGCGATGGCCGCTGATGGCAAAGCGATGCGCCTCGTCGCGCACCGCCGCGACCAGGTGCAGCGCCGGCGAGGACGAGCCGGGATGCAGCTCGCGGCCCACGCTGCCCGCCTCATGTCGCGCCAGCACCAGGGTTTCCTCGCCGGCGCGGCGGCCCGGCCCCTTGGCCACGCCGACCACCTCGATGCCGTCGACACCCAGGTCGCACAACACCTCCAGCGCCTGTGCCACCTGGCCGCTGCCGCCATCGATCAGCAGCACGTCGGGACGCACGCCCTCGCCTTCGGCCACCTTGCGGAAGCGTCGGGTCAATGCCTGGTGCATGGCCGCGTAATCGTCACCGGGCGTGATGCCGGCGATGTTGAAGCGGCGGTAGTGCGATTTCTCGGGGCCTTCCGGGCCGAATACCACGCACGACGCTACCGTGAGCTCGCCCATGGTGTGGCTGATGTCGAAACATTCGATCCGGCGCGGCATGCTGTCCAGCCCCAGCACCTTCTGCAGATCGTCGAAACGCGTGCCCAGCGTCTGCCGGCTGGCCAGCCGCGCGGTAAGCGAAGCCTGGGCATTGCGCTCGGCCATCTGCAGGAACTGCGCACGATCCCCGCGCACGCTGGACTTCAGTTCCACCACATGACCGGCGTGCTGGCCCAGCACCTCGGCGAGGAGGGCCTGGTCGGGCAGCGCCATGCCGAGGATCAGCTCGCGCGGCACCGGCCGGTCCAGGTAGTACTGCGCGATGAACTGCGCCAGCACGTCCGCCGGCGTGGCGTCCAGCGGCAGCCGCGGGAAGAAATCCCGCGTCCCCAGGCTGATGCCGTTGCGGAAGAACAGCACGCTGACGCAGGCCATGCCGGCCTCGATGCGACAGGCGAGCACGTCCATGTCGGCGCTGGCTCCGCGCACGTGGTGCTGCGCCTGCAGCTGGCGCAGCGCGGCGACCTGGTCGCGCAGTTTCGCGGCACGCTCGAACTGCAGCGACTGGCTGGCCTGCTCCATCGCCGTGGCCAGTTCGTCGATCACCGCGTTGCTGCGCCCTTCCAGGAACATCTCGGCATGGCGTACGTCCTCGCGATAGTCCTCGACGCTGATCAGCCCCACGCACGGCGCGCTGCAGCGGCCGATCTGGTACAGCAGGCACGGGCGCGTGCGGTTGCGGAAGTAGCTGTCCTCGCACTGGCGCACCTTGAACAGCTTCTGCATCAGGTTGAGGCTTTCGCGCACCGCATGGGCGCTGGGGTATGGCCCGAAATAACGACCCGGCAGGTTCTTTGCGCCGCGGTGGAAGGCCAGCCGCGGATAGTCCTCGCCGCTGGAGAGGTAGATGTAGGGATAGCTCTTGTCGTCGCGCAGCAGGATGTTGTAGCGCGGCTTGAGCGACTTGATCAGCTGCGATTCCAGCAGCAGCGCCTCGCCCTCGGTACGCGTCACCGTGATCTCGACGCGGGCGATCTGCGCCACCATCGCGGCGATGCGCGCCTCTGTCGGCGGCTTCAGGAAATAGCTGCCGACGCGCTTCTTCAGGTTGCCGGCCTTGCCCACGTAGAGCAACTCGCCGGCCGCGTCGAAGTGGCGGTAGACGCCCGGCGAAGTGGCGAGCGTACGGACGAAGGCCTTGCCGTCGAAGGGGGGCGGTTGCGGGGACTGCATGGAGGGATTCTAGCGGCAGCGGATGGCGACGTTCCCGATATGGAGCCTCACCGGTGTGAGCGCAACCACAGCTCGGCGCGTTCCAGATCCGCCTCGGTATCGATGCCCGGGGGAAACGGCTCGGGTGTCAGCCGCACCGCGATCGCGTGGCCGTGCTCGAGCACGCGCAACTGCTCCAGCGATTCGGTCTGTTCCAGCGGCGTGCGCGACAACTGCGTGTAGCGACGCAGGAACCCGGCCCGATAGGCATAGATGCCGATGTGGCGCAGGAACGGCGTGCCGGACGGCAGCGTGTGCCGATCCGTCGCGAACGCATCGCGCGCCCACGGCATCGGCGCACGGCTGAAATACAGCGCGCGCCCGTTGCCGGTGCGCACCAGTTTCACGACGTTAGGATCGAACAGCTCCTCGGCGTCGATGATCGGCGTGGCCAGCGTGGCCACCGGCGCATCGTCACCGGCCAGCGCCTGGGCGACGGCGCGGATGCCGGCGGCCGGCGCGAACGGTTCGTCGCCTTGCAGGTTGACCACGATGCTGTCGTCGGCCCAGCCAAGCTGCTCCGCGCACTCGGCCAGCCGGTCGCTGCCGGAGGCGTGGTCGCGGCGGGTCATGCAGATCTGCACCTCGCGCTGGCCGGCCAGCGCCTCGGCGATGCGCTCGTCGTCCACCGCCACCACCACGCAGCTGGCGCCGGCTTGCAGTGCGCGCTGCGCCACGCGCACGACCATCGGCACCCCGCCGATGTCACGCAGGGGCTTGCCCGGCAGCCGGGTCGAGCCATGCCGGGCCGGGATGGCCACGATGAACGAGGGGGAAAGCGACATCGGTCAATCCTTGGGGTGCGCGCCGGCGCGGACGATCACGATACAACGAGTGCCGCGCCAGGTTCAGCACGCCTCGCGCAGGGCAAACCCGCAGCCGTTGGCCAGCTCACGGAAGCCGGGGAACGAGGTGGCCACGTGGCGGCAGTCGTTGATCCGCACCGGCCCGGTCGCGCGCAAGCCGGCCACCGCGAAGCTCATCGCGATGCGATGGTCGGTGAGGCTTTCCACCGTGCCGGCGCCGATCGGGCCGCCGTCGATGACCGCGCCATCCGGGGTCTCCTCGATCGCCACATCCAGCGCGCGCATGCCCGCCGCCATGGTGGCGATGCGGTCGGATTCCTTCACCCGCAACTCGGCCGCGCCGCGGACCACCGTGCGTCCCGACGCCGCGGCAGCAGCGATGAACAGGATGGGGAGTTCGTCAATCATGTCCGGCACCAGCGCGACGGGCAACTCGATGCCATGCAACGGCGCATGGCGGACCACCAGGTCGCCCACCGGCTCTCCGCCGGCCTCGCGTTCCCGCTCCACCACGATGTCCGCGCCCATCAGGCGCAGTGCCTGCAGCAAGCCGGTGCGGCGCGGATTGAGGCCTATCCCCGGCAGGCGCAGCTGCGAACCCGGCACGATGCTGGCGGCAACCAGGAAGAATGCCGCCGACGAGAAGTCCGCCGGCACCTCGACGTCGACCGCACGCAAGGCGTGGCCACCGTCGAGCCGGACACGACCCGGCGTGAACTCGATCGGCCACCCGAACGCGGCCAGCATGCGTTCGGTGTAGTCGCGGGTCGGGTGCGGTTCGAGAATCTCGCTCGTGCCTTGCGCATACAGGCCGGCCAGCAGCAGGGCGGACTTCACCTGGGCGCTGGCCACCGGCAACTCGTAGCGGATGCCGCGCAGGGTGTTGCCGCCGTGAAGCCGCAGGGGCGGCAGGCCGTCCTGGCTGTCGATGCGCGCGCCCATCCGCGCCAGCGGGTCGGTCACCCGGCGCATCGGTCGCTTCGACAGCGAAGCATCGCCCACCAGCACGCTGTCGAACGCCTGCCCCGCGAGCAAGCCAGCGAGCAGACGCATGCCGGTACCGGCATTGCCGCAGTCCAGCGGCTGCGTGGCGGCATGCAGGCCGTGCAGGCCGACGCCGTGAATGACGCGTTCACCCTCCGTCGGGATTTCGATGCGCACGCCGAGCTGGGCCAGTACCGCGGCCGTGGCGCGCGTGTCCTCACCCTCGAGAAAGCCGCGAATATGCGAACGCCCCTCTGCGATGGCCGCCAGCATCAGCGCCCGATGCGAGATCGACTTGTCGCCCGGCACGGCGACGCTGCCGTGCAAGGGACCAACTGCGCCGCTGAGCCAGTCCAGCCGTGCGCTCAAGGCAAGGCCACCGGGTAGGAGCCGAGCACGCGAATCGACGCGGCCGACTCGCCGATGTCGCGCACGGCGGCCTGCAGCGCATCGTCGTCAATGTGGCCGGACACATCGATGAAGAATGCGTACTGCCACTTGCCGGTGTGCGCCGGGCGCGACTCGATCCGGTTCAGGCTGATGCCATGCTTCGCGAACGGGCTGAGCACGTCGTACAGTGCGCCCGGCTTGTCGTTGACCGTGACCAGCAGCGAGGTGCGGTCGTTGCCCGAGGGCGGGAACAGCGTGCGGCCGATCACCAGGAAGCGCGTGGTGTTGTCGGCGCGGTCCTCGATGCCCTGCGCCACCGTCTTCAGCCGATAGACCTTGCCTGCGCTTTCGCCGGCGATCGCCGCGACATCATCGGCATGCAACGCCAGCCGAGCCGCCTCGGCATTGCTCGACACCGCGATGCACTCGACGTCGGGCAGGTTGATGCGCAACCAGGTTTTGCACTGCTGCAGCGACTGAGCATGTGCGTAGATGCGATGCACGTCTTCCAGCCTGCCGCTGCGCGAGTGCAGGCACTGGTGCACGCGCAGCTCGATCTCGCCGCAGATGGTGGCCTCGGAAGTGAGGAACATGTCCAGCGTCACCTGGATCATGCCCTGCCCCGAGTTCTCCACCGGCACCACGCCGAAATCGGCGTGCCCGGCGGCGACCTCCTGGAACACTTCCTCGATGCTGCCCAGCGGCAGGCCGTAGGCGGCATGGCCGAAATGCTTGCGCACGGCCTGTTCGCTGAAGGTGCCCTCCGGGCCGAGGAAGCCGATCTTCAACGGGTCTTCCTGCGCCAGGCAGGAGGACATGATCTCGCGGAACAGGCGCACCATCTCGGCATCGGACAGCGGCCCCTGGTTGCGGTCCACCACCATTCGCAGCACGTGCGCTTCGCGCTCGGGGCGGTAGTAGTCGATCGCCGAAAGCCCCTCGCCCTTCACCTTCGCCACCGTGCGGGCATGGTTGGCGCGCTCGGAGATGAGCTGCTGGATCTGCCGGTCGATGCTGTCGATGCGCTCGCGCATCTCGCTAAGCGGAGTCTTGGGGTCGTTCATGCCTTGGCCGTCTGGATGGAAAGAAGTCCATTTGCACGCGAGCATCCCATGCTCCGCGAATGATGTTCAACCATGGCGCGTGGCGAAGTCGCGCATGAAAGCGACCAGCGCCTCGACCGCCTCCAGCGGCACGGCGTTGTACAGCGATGCGCGCATCCCGCCCACTGCCTTGTGCCCCTTCAGCGCAAGCAGCCCGGCGGCCTCGGACTCCTGCAGGAATGGCGCATCCAGCGCACTGTCATGCAGGGTGAATGGCACGTTCATGCGCGAACGCGCGGCCGGCTCCACCGGATTGCGGTAGTAGCCGCCGGAGCCGTCGATGCTCGTGTACAGCAAGTGGGCCTTGGCGCGGTTGGCTGCGCCCATCGCGGCCAGCCCGCCCTGCGCCAGCAGCCACTGGAAAGTGAGCCCGGCAAGATACCAGCCCCAGGTGTTCGGGGTGTTCAACATCGAGTCGGCCGCGGCATGGTCGGCATAGCGGAAGATCCGCGCCATCGGCCGGCCCGCTCGTTGGAGCAGGTCGCGACGGATGATCATCAGCACCAGTCCGGACGGGCCGATGTTCTTCTGCGCACCGGCATAGACCAGGCCGAATCGGCGCACGTCCAGTGGCGCGGACAGGATGTTGGAGGACATGTCCGCGACCAATGGCACCTCGCCTGTCTCGGGCACGTCGGGGAACTCCACGCCGTGGATGGTTTCGTTCGGCGTGTAGTGCACATAGGCGGCGCGCGGATCGAGCTGCCAGCTTTCGCGCGGCGGCAGCTGCCGATAGCCGGCGGCCTTCGCGCTGGCGGCCACGTTGACCCGCACGTACGGCGCTGCCTCGCTGATCGCCTTGGCACTCCAGTGGCCGCTGTCGATGTAGTCGGCGCTTTCCCCCTCGCCCGCCAGGTTCATGGGGATCTGGGCGAACTGCTGCGTCGCGCCGCCCTGCAGAAACAGCACGGCATGGTCAGCAGGGATACCCACCAGCGCGCGCAAGTCCGCTTCGGCCTGCGCGGCCATGGCGATGAAGCGCTTGCCGCGATGGGACTGCTCCATCACCGAAGCGCCGCTGCCCTGCCAGTCGGTCAGCTCGTCGCGGGCGCGTTCGAGCACGGCCAGCGGCAGCGCGGCGGGACCGGCACTGAAATTCCAGACTCTGCTCACGGGGTTTCCTGCGGCGTCGAGGTTGTTCCGCATTATGCCGCGGCGCAACATGCTTTCGTCAACCAGTGCTCAGAAGCGCACCAGCAGCACCAAGGCGATGGCCAGCGCCAGCGCGGCAGCCGTGGCGATCAGCCACCACACCTCGCCGGAAGGCCCGGCCGCTGCCTCGGGCAAGGGCGTCGCCCGCGGCGCGGATTCGACCGGTTCCGGTTCGGGTTCCATGCCGGGAGCCTCGAGTACGAAGCGGTGCATCGCCACGCCAATCTGGTCGCCGTCCTGCAGCGCCACGCATTGCGTCGCGACGCCGTTCACCCGCAACGGATGCCGCGCCGAGGGCAGGGTCGACTCCAGCATCAGCCGGCCCTCCTGCCAGCCGATGCGCAAGCCCACCGCCTCGCCCGCCGGCAGGCCCGGCAGGCAACGGCCGGCGGGACCGAACTCAAGCCCATCCTGCACTGGCAGCAGCCGCCCGGACAGCGGCCCGGCGACCGCGCGCAGCGCCACGATGCAGCGTTCGTGCGCCGGGACCTGGCGCGGCTCACGCAGCGCGGGATCGTCGTCGTCGCGCAGCAACATGCGGCAATCGCCGATGCTGACCACGTCGCCCGGACGCACCAGCGCACGCTCGCGCACGGGCCTGGCGTTGACGTAGATGCGGTCGGCCGAGGGCAGCACCTGGAGCACCCAGCCGCGACGATCCTGCTCGATGCGAACGTGCCGCGCGGCCGCCTGGCCGGCGGCCAGCACCAGGTCATTGGCGGCGTCGCTGCCGATGCACAGTCGCGCCTGCGTCCAGCGGAAATCCTCGCGAGCGGCATTGGGAAATTCGATGCGCATGGCGTGCCAGGTCGATCAATCGCGAGACTCTACCATGCGCCTGCATCGCAGTAAGATGGCCGCTTTGCCGGAAGCATGCCATGCCGAGCATCCATATTCGCCGCGCCCACCAGTTGTCGATCGCCGAGGCCCGCGCCCGCGTCGAGCAGGTGGCCGCGCGCATGCACGAGAAGTTCGGCCTGGCCGGCGACTGGCAAGGCGACACCCTGGGTTTCTCGCGCCCCGGTGTCACCGGTTCCATTGCCGTGGAGCGCGAGGCAATCGACGTGCAGGCGAGGCTGGGCATGATGCTGACGCCGCTGACCGGCATGATCGAACAGGAGATCCGGCGCAAGCTGGAGGAGCTGTTTGCCTGAACTTGCGACGGCCTTGATGATTCTTTAACCACGCCGCCATTCGTGGCATAATCGACGGCTTACGCAGCCATCTCGGCTGCGCGTGAAGCCCGGGACATATGGCCAAAGACGACGTCATCGAAATGGAAGGCACGGTCCAGGAGACCCTGCCCAACACCATGTTCCGCGTGCAGCTGGAGAACGGTCACGTGGTGATCGCGCACATCTCCGGGCGCATGCGCAAGCACTACATCCGTATCCTCACGGGCGACAAGGTCAAGATCGAGATGACCCCGTACGACCTGAGCAAGGGACGCATCACCTACCGCATGAAGTAGGCGGCCCCGACGGGATCGACGTACCGATATGACAAAAGCGGCGCATGGCGCCGCTTTTGCGTTGTGGAGCCAGCCCTCAGCGGGCCGTTACTCAACGATGGCCGGGAGCTTGGTGACGGCCTTGCACTCCACCTTCAGTTCGCCGTCGGCCACGCTCAGCTTGACCACGCCGCCGTCGACCAGCTTGCCGAACAGCAGCTCGTCGGCCAGCGCGCGCTTCACCTTCTCCTGGATCACCCGCGCCATCGGCCGTGCGCCCATCTGCGGGTCGAAGCCGTGCTCGGCCAGCCAGCGGCGGGCGTCGGCATCCACGTCCAGGCTCACCCGCTTCTCGGTCAGCTGGCTTTCCAGCTCGATCAGGAACTTGTCGACCACGCGCAGGATGTGCTCGAAGTCGAGCGCGGCGAACTGGATGATCGCGTCCAGCCGGTTGCGGAACTCCGGCGTGAAGATGCGGCGGATCACTTCCATCGCGTCCGATTCGTGCTTCTGCTCGACGAAGCCCATGCTGCGCCGCGCCGCGATCGCCGCGCCCGCGTTGGTGGTCATCACCACCACCACGTTCTTGAAGTTCGCCTCGCGGCCGTTGGTGTCGGTCAGCACGCCGCGGTCCATCACCTGCAGCAGGATGTTGAACACGTCCGGATGCGCCTTCTCGATCTCGTCCAGCAGCAGCACCGCGTGCGGGTGCTTGGTCACCGCCTCGGTCAGCAGGCCGCCCTGGTCGAAACCGACGTAGCCCGGAGGCGCACCGACCAGCCGCGACACCGAATGCCCTTCCATGTACTCGGACATGTCGAAACGGATCATCTCGATGCCGAGCTGCATCGCCAGCTGCTTGGTCACCTCGGTCTTGCCCACGCCGGTGGGGCCGGCCAGCAGGAAGCAGCCGATCGGCTTGGACGGGTCGGCCAGGCCCGAGCGGGCCATCTTGATCGACGCGGCCAGCGCCTCGATCGCCGGGTCCTGCCCGAACACCACCATCTTGAGGTTGCGCTCGAGGTTGCGCAGCACGTCGCGATCGGAGGCGGAGACCTGCTTCTCCGGAATCCGCGCCATCTTGGCCACGATGTACTCGACTTCGCTGACGTCCACGGTACCGGTGCGCTTGTCTTCCGGCAGCAGTCGCTGGCGTGCGCCGGCCTCGTCGATCACGTCGATCGCCTTGTCCGGCAGCAGCCGGTCGGGGATGTGCTTCACCGACAGGTCGACGGCCGCCTTCAGCGCGTCGTTGGTGTAGGCGACATGGTGGTGTTCCTCGAAGCGCGAACGCAGGCCCTTGAGGATCTCCACGCTGTCGGCCACGGTCGGTTCGACCACGTCGATCTTCTGGAAGCGGCGGGCCAGCGCACGGTCCTTCTCGAACACGCCGCGGTATTCCTGGAACGTGGTCGAACCGATGCAGCGCAGTTCGCCCGAGGCCAGCATCGGCTTGATCAGGTTCGAGGCATCCATGGTGCCGCCCGAGGCGGAGCCGGCGCCGATGATCGTGTGGATCTCGTCGATGAACAGAATCGCACCGGGCTGCTTCTTGAGCTGCGCGATCACGCTCTTCAGGCGCTTCTCGAAATCGCCACGGTACTTGGTACCGGCCACCAGGGCACCGAGATCCAGCGCCCAGATCGTGGCGCTCTCCAGCACCTCGGGCACTTCGCCGTCGACGATGCGCTTGGCCAGGCCCTCGGCCAGCGCAGTCTTGCCCACGCCGGCCTCGCCGACATACAGCGGATTGTTCTTGCGCCGGCGGCAGAGCACCTGGATGGTGCGCTCGATCTCGTCGGCGCGCCCGATCAGCGGGTCGATCTTGCCTTCCAGCGCCAGTTCGTTGAGGTTGCTGGCGAACTCGTGCAGCGGGTTGCCCTTGGGCTCGCCGCCCTCCTCGCCCTCGCGCTCGCCGCCGGACACGCCGGCGGCCGGCTCGTCGCCGATCTTGGCGATGCCGTGCGAGATGTAGTTGACCACGTCGAGCCGGGTGATCTCCTGCTGGTGCATGAAGAACACCGCATGCGAATCCTTCTCGCCGAAGATCGCCACCAGCACGTTGGCGCCGGTAACCTCCTTTCGGCCGGACGACTGCACGTGGTAGACGGCGCGCTGCAGCACCCGCTGGAAGCCCAGCGTGGGTTGCGTGTCGCGCTCGTCGCCCGGCGGCAGCACCGGCACCGTCTCGCCGATGATGCGGGTCAGCTCGCCGGCCATGCGCGGCAGGTCGACGCCGCAGGCGCGCAGTGCGCCGAGCGCCGACTGGTTCTCCGTCAGCGCCAGCAGCAGGTGTTCCACCGTCATGAACTCATGACGCTGTTCGCGGGCCTGCTTGTAGCAGTGGCCGATGGTGACTTCCAGATCCTTGCTGAACATTCGGATCGTCTCCGCTAGCTTGTTGGGCGGCCTTCAGCGCCGCGATGGGCACGAAATGGGGGCGTTCAGAGCTTTTCCATAGTGCACAACAACGGATGCTGGTGCGAGCGGGAATACTCGTTGACGTGGGTGACCTTGGTTTCTGCCACTTCCCGCGTGAACACGCCGCACACGCCGCGTCCGCGGGTATGCACGTGCAACATGATTTGCACCGCCTGTTCCTGGTCCAGGGTAAAGAAATTGCGCAGCACCTCCACCACGAAATCCATCGGTGTGAAATCGTCGTTCAGCAGCAGCACCTGGAACAGCGGCGGTCGTGCCACTTCCGGCTTGGCGGTTTCCAGCGCCAGGCCGCGGCCGCTGTCTTGTTCGTGTTCGTTTTCGTTGGCCATGGTGTCGTGGGAGGCATTCGCTTTCGGTTGAAGTATACGCCGCCGCCAATCGTGCCCGGCGCGTCGGCGTTTACTGCAGGTAGTGGCACAATGGACACTTTTCCACCCCTGAATTTTCATGGCCGACCCCACGCCCCGCCCCGAGATCTGGCGCCCGCACGTCACCGTTGCGTGCGTGGTGGCTGAGGCCGGGCGCTACCTGATGGTGGAGGAGGAGGTTGCCGGCCGACTGGTCTGCAACCAGCCGGCCGGGCACCTGGAGGACGGCGAAACGCTGGCCGCCGCGGCCGTGCGCGAGACCCTGGAAGAAACCGGCTGGACGGTCGAGCCGCAGCACCTGATCGGCGTGCAGCAATGGCGCAGCAGCGAGCACGGCGAGGCAGTGATCCGCTTCAGTTTCGCCGCCCGGGCACTCGGGCACGACGCCGATCGGCCGCTGGACACCGGTATCCGCCGCGCCTTGTGGATGACTCGCGACGAAATCGCCGGCCTCGGCGAGCGCCTGCGCAGCCCGCTGGTGCTGGCCAGCATCGACGCCTGGCTGGCCGGCCAGCGACTGCCGTTGGCCAGCCTGAGCTGGGTGCCGGGAGGGTCGCGCGGATGAAGGTGATGCTGGGCGTCTCCGGCGGTGTCGATTCGTCGGTGGCTGCCCTGTTGCTGCAACGGCAGGGCCACGAGGTCGAAGGCCTGTTCATGCAGAACTGGGAAGAGGACGACCGCGACGGTCCGTGCACCAGCGACGCGGACCGCAAGGACGCGGTGGCGGTCTGTGGCCGCCTGGGCATCCCGTTCCACGCGCGCAACTTCGCGGCGGAGTACTGGGATGGCGTGTTCGAGCACTTTCTTGCCGAATACCGCGCCGGCCGCACACCCAATCCGGACGTGCTGTGCAATCGCGAGATCAAGTTCAAGACCTTCCTCGACGAGGCTCGCATGCTCGGCGCGGAAAAGATCGCCACCGGCCATTACGCCCGCGTCGATTGCGTGGACGGACGCCACCGGCTGCTGCGGGCGACGGACGCGGCCAAGGACCAGAGTTATTTCCTGCATGCGCTGGGCCAGCAGCAACTGGCCGCCACGCTGTTTCCGCTGGGCGGGATCGAGAAGCCGCGCGTGCGCGAACTGGCCCGCGAGGCGGCGCTGCCGACCCATGCGAAGAAGGATTCCACCGGCATCTGCTTCATCGGCGAGCGCGACTTCCGCAGCTTCCTGGCGCAGTACATTCCCGCACGGCCGGGCGAGACGCGCACGCCCGACGGCCGGCGGGTCGGCGAACACCAGGGCGTGATGTATTACACCCTGGGCCAGCGCAACGGACTCGGCATCGGCGGCCGGCATGGCGCCAGCGGCGAGCCGTGGTTCGTGGTGGGCAAGGACGTGGCGGCCAACGTGCTGATCGTCGCCCAGGGCGGCGAGAACCACTGGCTGCTGTCGCGGCGATTGCATACCGAGGCACCACACTGGATCGCCGGCGAGCCGCCGGGCACCGAGTTTCGCTGCACGGCGCGCACGCGCTACCGTCAGACCGACCAGGCGTGCTCGGTCAGCGTCGGCGAGACCGGTCTTGCCGTCACGTTCGATGTGCCGCAGCGTGCCGTCACGCCGGGTCAATCGGTCGTTTTCTACGCTGGCGAGGTCTGTCTCGGCGGCGCGGTGATCATGGCAACCGATGCCGCCTACGGCGGCTTGCTGCCAGCCTTCACCCTCACCACCACAGCGCAACTCAAGGAATCGCAAATCCGTGTTTGAAACCCTAGGCATGAACGAGGAACGCGTACTCGCCCTGGCCGGATTGTTTCAGGCCTGCTCGCTGGCCCAGCAACTGGCCAACGACGGACGCTGCGACGAGATCGCCATGCAGGCGGGCGTGGCCAGCATCTTCCGCATCGACGCGCCCTCGGTGGTGGCCGTGTACGGTGGCGTCTCGGGCGTGCGCCTCGGCCTGCGCAACCTGGTCGCCCAGCTCGACGAGAGCGATCGCGACATGTCGGTTACCCGCATGGTGGTCACCGTGATGCGGCTGGAACGCAGCCTTGCCGGCCGCCCGGAGCTGCTGGAGAAGCTGCAGCAGGGCATCCAGGCGGCGCAGCGCCAGGTCGAGCATTTCGGACAGGATTCGAGCCAGGTCAGCGGCCGTCTCGCCGAGCTGTATGCATCCACGCTGTCCACCTTGCGGCCGCGGGTGATGGTCAGCGGCAATCCGCAGCAGTTGCAGCAACCGGCCGTGGTCGAGAAAGTGCGCGCCAACCTGCTCGCCGCGGTGCGCTCGGCGGTGCTGTGGCGCCAGGTCGGCGGACGCCAGTGGCAGCTTCTGGTGTACCGGCGTCAATGCAGCATGCTGGCCCGTGGCCTGCTGACCGGTGTCACGCTGGACCATCGCTGACCGACGCGCGGCATGCCATGAACGCGAACAGGCCCCGGCCATGCCGGGGCCTGTTCGTTTCACCACAGCGGGATCACTCGCCCGCGGAAGCGTCTCCCGTGGCGCCCTCACCCGCTTCGCCGACCGGCGCATCCCCGGCCTCGACGACGGCCTCGTCGCCGTTGTCCTCTTCCGCGTCCAGCCGCATCACGCTGACCAGCGTTTCGTTGGCGGGCAGCTTGATCAGGGTGACGCCCTGGGTATTGCGGCCCAGTTGCGAGACTTCCGCCACGCGCGTACGCACCAGGGTGCCCTGGTCGGAGATCAGCATCAGCTCGTGCGCCTCGGTGACCTGCACCGCGCCGACCAGCGCGCCATTGCGCTCGGAGCACTGGATGCCGATGACGCCTTGCGTGCCACGGCCCTTCTTGGTGAACTCGGCCAGTTCGGTGCGCTTGCCGTAGCCCCGCGCCGTGGCGGTGAGGATGTCGCCTTCCGCCGCCACGATCAGCGATACCACCTCGGCGCCGCCGACCAGTTTCATGCCGCGTACGCCCGCGGCGGTGCGGCCCATCGAGCGCACGGTGTTCTCGTCGAAACGATTGACCTTGCCGTTGGAGGCGAACAGCAGGATGTCGCTGTCGCCGTCGGTCAGCTCGACGTTGACCAGTGCGTCGTCGTCGTGCAGCTTGATCGCCAGCTTGCCCTTCTGCAGCTGGAACGCGAATTCGGTCAGCGGGGTTTTCTTCACCGTGCCGTGCTTGGTGGCAAAGAACACGAAGCGATCTTCCGCATACTCGCGGATCGGCAGCACCGCCTGCACCTTTTCGCCCTCGCCCAGCGGCAGCAGGTTGATGATCGGCTTGCCGCGCGCGCCGGGACCGGCCTCGGGAATCTGGTAGACCTTGAGCCAGTAGACGCGGCCGGTGCTGGTGAAGGTGAGCAGGGTGTCGTGCGTGTTGACCACCCACAGCTGCTCGACCACGTCCTCGTCCTTCAGCGCCGAGGCCGAGCGACCCTTGCCGCCGCGCCGCTGCGAGCGGTAGGTGCTGGCCGGCTGGCGCTTGACATAGCCGGTGTGCGACAGCGTGACCACCATGTCTTCCGGGGCGATCAGGTCGAGGACGTTGAGGTCCTCCTGCGAATGCTGGATCTCGGTGCGACGCGCGTCGCCGAACTCGGCCTTGATCGCTTCCAGCTCCTCGCGGATCACCTGCAGCAGGCGGTCCGGGTTCTCCAGGATCTCGATCAGGCCGCGGATGGTTTCCAGGATCTGGCGGTACTCGTCGGAAAGCTTTTCCTGTTCCAGGCCGGTAAGGCGGTGCAGCCGCATCGCCAGGATTTCCTGCGCCTGCACGTCGGACAACTGGTAGCCATCGGCCTTCAGGCCATCGCGCGGGTCCATGTCCTCCGGTCGCGAGGCACCGGCACCGGCCGCCGACAACAGCGCGCCGACCACGCCCGGCTGCCATTTCCTGGCCAGCATGCGCTCGCGCGCCTCGGCCGGCGACGCCGAAGTCTTGATCAGCTCGATCATCTCGTCGATGTTGGCCAGTGCGACAGTGAGGCCTTCGAGGATGTGCGCGCGGGCGCGGGCCTTGCGCAGCTCGAAGATGGTGCGGCGGGTGACCACCTCGCGCCGGTGGCGGATGAACGCTTCGAGGATGTCCTTGAGGTTCAGCAGCTTCGGCTGGCCGTCCAGCAGCGCCACCATGTTGATGCCGAAGGTGACCTGCAGCTGGGTCTGCTGGAACAGGTTGTTCAGCACCACGTCGCCCATCGCGTCCTTGCGGATCTCGATGACGACGCGCATGCCGTCCTTGTCGGACTCGTCACGCAGCTCGCTGATGCCTTCGAGCTTCTTTTCCTTGACCAGCTCGGCGATCTTTTCGATCAGCCGCGCCTTGTTCACCTGGTACGGCAGCTCGTGGACGATGATCGTCTCGCGGCCGTTCGACTCGGTTTCGATCTCCGCCTTCGCGCGCACCAGGATGCGGCCGCGACCGGTGCGGTAGGCCTCGATGATGCCGGAGGAGCCATTGATGATGCCGTGGGTCGGGAAGTCCGGGCCCGGGATGTAATGCATCAATTCGTCGATCGACAGCGCGGGCTCGTCGATCAGCGCGATGGTCGCCGCGATTACCTCGTTGAGGTTGTGCGGCGGGATGTTGGTGGCCATGCCGACCGCGATGCCGGCCGAACCGTTCACCAGCAGGTTCGGCACGCGCGTGGGCAGCACCAGCGGCTCGTGCTCGCTCTCGTCGTAGTTCGGGCCGAAGTCGACGGTTTCCTTGTCGATGTCGGCCAGCAGCTCGTGGCTGAGCCGCGACATGCGCACCTCGGTGTAACGCATGGCGGCGGCGCTGTCGCCGTCGACCGAGCCGAAGTTGCCCTGGCCGTCGACCAGCATGTAGCGCAGCGAGAACGGCTGCGCCAGGCGCACGATCGCGTCATACACCGACTGGTCGCCGTGCGGATGGTATTTGCCGATGACGTCGCCGACCACGCGGGCCGACTTCTTGTACGGCTTGTTCCACACGTTGCCGAGTTCGTTCATCGCGAACAATACGCGACGATGCACCGGCTTGAGTCCATCGCGTACATCCGGAAGCGCGCGGCCAATGATCACGCTCATCGCGTAATCGAGGTAGCTCTGCCGCATCTCGTCTTCGATGTTGACGCGAATGATTTCTTTGGCGGTTTCTGCCATGGATTGGCTTCCCTGGAGACAAAAAAAGGACGCTGGCGCCGCGTCTCAAGCGCGTGCGCGAGCGACCCGAAATGAACCGCTGGATTGTAGCATGGATGGCTGCAAAATGACAGGTTTTAAGCTTTTGAAATCAATGACTTGTATTGCCATCGCGAGACCGGCACGAGGCCATCGGAAATGTGCTCAAGAATTGAGCAGCGCGCCGGACGCGCAGGCCCCCAGCGAGGTCGTCTCGGCAACCAGCGGACGAACACGGCAAGCGCCGCAAGGACGGCCGGATGCCGCATCGGAACCCGGGGAATCAATGGCCGAACAAGGCCTGCATCGACAGGGTGTCAGGTCGCTCGATCACGCCGCGCTCGGTGACGATCGCGTCGATCAGCTCGGCGGGTGCGACGTCGAAAACCGGATTCCATGCCTGCGCTCCCTCCACCACCACGCGCCTGCCCCCGCTGGACAGAAGCTCGGCCGGGTCGCGCAGCTCGATCTCGATCTCCTCGCCGTTGGCGGTCGCCATGTCCACCGTCGACGACGGCGCCACCACCATGAACTTGACGCCATGGTATTTCGCGCTGATCGCCAGTTGGTAGGTGCCAATCTTGTTGGCGGTGTCGCCGTTGGCCGCGATGCGGTCGGCACCGACGATCACCCACTGCACGGCGCCGGATTTCATCAGGTGCGCGGCGGCAGAGTCGGCGATCAGCCGGGCGGGGATGCCCTCGCGTACGAGTTCCCACATGGTCAGCCGCGCGCCTTGCTGCCACGGACGCGTCTCGCCGGCATAGACGCGCGCGATCCGGTTTGCGGCGACGCCGGCGCGGATCACCCCGAGCGCGGTACCGTAACCGGCGGTGGCCAGCGAACCGGTGTTGCAATGGGTCAGCACGCCCGAGCCCGGCGCGATCAGTGCTGCGCCGAGCTCGCCCATGCGGCGATTGGCAGCCAGATCCTCGTCCTGGATCAGCTGCGCCTCGTGCAACAGCGCACCGGCATCGGCACCGGCCACGATGCGTTTTTTCATCCGGTCCAATGCCCACATCAGGTTCACTGCCGTGGGCCGGGCCGCGCGCAACTGCGCCAATACCGGTTCCAGCGGAACGCCCTGCTGTGCCGCCATCGCCACGCCCCAGGCGGCGGCAATGCCGATGGCCGGCGCGCCACGCACGGCCAGGTCGCGGATGGCCTGGGTGACCTGGGCCGCATCGCGGCAGTCGATCCAGCGTTCCTCGCCCGGCAGCAGGCGCTGGTCGAGCAGGCGCAGGTGATCGCCTTGCCACTGCACGGCGCGGATGGAATCGTGGGTATCGGCGGATGTGGTCATCCGGTGATTATCGCCTGTCGTGCGTGGATTCCGCACGACAGGCGATCACGTGCGGGCGCGCGATTCAGTCGCGCTGGCGCAACCACTGGTGGATCGCCGGCGGCACCTCGCGCTGGGCGCGGCCGGACACGTAGATGCCGATGTGGCCGCCCTTGAATGCGAGCTGGGTGTAGTCGGTGGTGCCCACGTGCTTGCCCAGTGCGCGCGAGGCATCCGGCGGCACCAGGTGATCCTGCTCGGCGAAGATGTTCAGCACCGGCTGGGTGATCATGCCCAGATCCACGCTCTGACCGCCGATGTCCAGCGTGCCCTTGACCAGCTTGTTGCCCTGGTAGAAATCCTTGATGAACTGGCGGAACGCCTCGCCGGCCTGGTCGGGCGAGTCGAAGATCCAGCGCTCCATGCGCAGGAAGTTTTCCAGCTCGGTCGGGTTGTCGAGGATGTCCACCATGCCTATGTACTTCTGCTGGTTCAGCCGCAGCGGCTTCAGCGTGAGGTAGACGTAGTTCATCAACCCGGCCGGGATGTTGCCCATGGTGTCGACGAACAGGTCCACGTCCATGCGGCGGCACCAGTGCGACAGCATGTTGTCCGGCGTGTGGAAATCCACCGGGGTGACCATGGTGATCAGGTTCTTCACCTTGTCCGGGTGCAGCGCGGTATAGCACAGCGAGAACGCGCCGCCCTGGCAGATGCCGAGCAGGTTGATCGCGTCGAGACCGTGGCGTTTGCGTACCACGTCGACGCAGCGGTCGAGGTAGCCGTTGATGTAGTCGTCCAGGGTCAGCCAGCGGTCGGCGCCGTCGGGATAGCCCCAGTCGATCAGGTAGACATCCTCGCCCTGCTCCAGCAGGTTGCGCACCATCGAGCGGTCGGCCTGCAGGTCGGTCATCCACACCGTGTTGACCAGGGCGTAGACGATCAGCAGCGGGGTCTTCGAGGTCGCCTTGCCGTGACCGGTGAAGTGCCAGACCTTCAGCTTGTCCTCGCTGTAGACCAGCTCGCGCGGGGTATTGGCGTATTCCGGCTCGCGCATGTTGCGCAGGTTGGCCATGCCGGCGGCCAGTTTGCGCTGGAAGGTGGCGATGTCGGCCAGGGCCTGGGTCGGGTCGACGCGCAATGGTGTCTGCATGGCTGCTCTCCTTATTTGCGCTTGCGCTGGCCGGAGCCCGATTTGGACGGGCTGGTGGGCTTGCGCGCCGCTTTCGCCGGCGCCTTCTTCACGGCGACCGCAGGCTTGGCAGCGGCGCGCTTCTTCACTGCGGGTACCGCCGGACGATCGGCGAGCCGGCGCTTCAACGCCGCGAGTTCCCGGCGCAAGGCCATGATCTCCCCGGCATGGTCGGCGGACCCATCGGCCAGATTGGCACGGAATTCGCGGCGCAGCGCCTGCAGGCGTTCGCCGAGGCTGGACACTTCGCTGCGCGTGGGCACGCCGAGCTGCTGGCACATCTGCTCGGTCTGCTGTTGCTGGAGCTGGCGCACGCGCATCTGCGTGTTGACCATCTCGCCATAGGCATCGCGGAACTCGTCGGACAGCGCGATTCCCGCATAAGCCTCTTCGGAGGCGTCCACCCACAAGTCGTACAGCCCCTTGAGCGAATCGACCTGGCGCCCCGGTTCGGCCAACCGCGCCTGCAGGCGTTGCATGCCTTGCGCGTTGGCGCGCTGGATCAGTTCCTGATAGCGGGCGGATGCCCGCATCGACTCCAGCAAGGCCGTGGCCAAGGCTTGCTGCTGCATCTGCTGCTCGCGGTTCAGGCCGAATGCCGGGGTCGGCCCCTGCAAGCCCGACAGCTCACCGAAACCACCGCGCTGGGCCGCCTGCAGCCAGGACTGCCATTGCCGCGCGAAGCCCTCCGCGCCGGCAGTGTCGATGCCGCCGAAAGCCTGCGCGAACGGCTGACTGGCTCCACCGAACATCTGCTGCAATTGCTGACGCCAGTCGGTGGCCGGCTGGGCCGCGCCGCCGCTGGCCGCTGCCTGCATCCAGTCGAAGTATCCCTTCAGCCCGGCCAGGGTGCGTTCGAGCATGTCATTGCCCGCGGCAGGCGCCGGGGGCGGCGCGAACGGATTGGCCGCGGGAGGCTGCTGGAACTGGCGCGTCCAGGCGTCCCACGACTGCTGTGCCAGCGCCTGGTAATCCCTGATGAAATCATTCGCCGGATCGGCCATCGGTGCATCCTCGCGCAAGGTCCATCCATCCTAGCAAAAGCAGGTTGCACAAAATCACCGGCCCCGAAACGCGCAAGGCCCGGCATGGGCCGGGCCTTGCGGAATTGCCTCGTGGCGGAGTTCAGACGCTGGCGCGCTCTTCCTCGGTCACGGCCTTCATCGACAGGCGGATGCGGCCCTGCTTGTCGACTTCCAGCACCTTGACCTTGACGATGTCGCCTTCCTTGAGCTTGTCGGAGACCTTTTCGACGCGCTCGTCGGAAATCTGCGATACGTGCACCAGACCGTCCTTGCCCGGCATGATCGTCACGAACGCGCCGAAGTCCATCAGCTTGGCGACCTTGCCCTCGTAGATGCGGCCCGGCTCGACGTCGGAAGTGATCTGCTCGATGCGCTTCTTGGCCGCTTCGCCCGCCTCGCGATTGACCGAGCCGATGATGATGGTGCCGTCATCGCTGATGTCGATCGTGGTGCCGGTCTCTTCGGTGATCGAGCGGATGGTGGCGCCGCCCTTGCCGATCACTTCGCGGATCTTGTCCGGGTGGATCTTGATGGTGATCAGGCGCGGGGCGAACTCGCTCATCTCGGTGCGGGCGGTGCTGAGCGCCTTGCCCATTTCGCCGAGGATGTGCAGGCGGCCGCGCTTGGCCTGCTCCAGCGCCACCTTCATGATCTCCTCGGTGATGCCGTCGATCTTGATGTCCATCTGCAGCGCGGAGATGCCTTCGGCACTGCCGGCCACCTTGAAGTCCATGTCGCCGAGGTGATCCTCGTCGCCCAGGATGTCGGACAGCACGACGAAGTCGTTGCCCTCCTTGACCAGGCCCATGGCGATACCCGCCACCGGTGCCTTCAGCGGCACGCCGGCATCCATCATCGCCAGCGAGGAACCGCACACCGAGGCCATCGACGAGGAACCGTTGGACTCGGTGATTTCCGAGACCACGCGCACCACGTACGGGAACTCCTCGATGCTCGGCTTGACCGCCTGCACGCCACGCTTGGCAAGACGGCCGTGACCGATCTCGCGACGCTTCGGCGCGCCGAAGCGACCGGCTTCGCCCACCGAGAACGGCGGGAAGTTGTAGTGGAACAGGAACGGGTCCTTCGACTCGCCGCCGGGAGCGTCGATGATCTGCGCGTCACGCGTGGTGCCCAGGGTGATGACGACCAGCGCCTGGGTCTCGCCGCGGGTGAACAGCGCCGAACCATGCGTCCGCGGCAGCACGCCGACACGGGCGGTGATCGCACGCACGTCGTCGAGCTGGCGGCCGTCGATGCGCACCTTGGTCTTCAGCACGCTGTCGCGCATGGTGTGGTATTCGAGCTCCTCGAATTCCTTGGCCATCGCGGCGGTGGACCAGCCGTTTTCTTCGGCCTGTGCCTTGAGCCCGGCCAGCACGTCGGCCTTGATCGCGGAGATCGCGTCGCGACGCTCGAGCTTGTCGCGCACCTGGAACGCGGCGGCCAGCTGGTCGCCGACCGCGCCCTTGACGGCAGCGGCCAGCGACTCGTTGCGCGCCGGTGCCTGCCAGTCCCACGACGGCTTGCCGGCCTCGGTGGCCAGTTCGGCGATCGCGCGGATGGCGGTCTGCATCTGCTGGTGGCCGAACATCACCGCGCCGAGCATCACGTCCTCGGACAACAGCTGCGCTTCGGATTCCACCATCAGCACGGCGCCGGCGGTACCGGCGACGACCAGGTCCAGCTGGGAGGTCTTCAGCTCGGTGGTCGACGGGTTCAGCAGGTACTTGCCGTTGGCGTAACCGACGCGGGCGGCGCCGATCGGGCCCTTGAACGGGATGCCGGCCAGGCTGAGCGCGGCGGAGGCGCCGAGCAGGGCCACGATGTCGCCGTCCACTTCCGGGTTCAGCGAGACGACCTGGGCGATGACCTGCACTTCGTTCTTGAAGTCATCCGGGAACAGCGGGCGCACCGGGCGATCGATCAGGCGCGAGGTCAGCGTCTCCTTCTCGGTCGGACGGCCTTCGCGCTTGAAGAAGCCGCCGGGAATGCGGCCGGCGGAATAGAACTTCTCGACGTAGTCGACGGTGAGCGGGAAGAAATCCTGGCCTTCCTTCTGCTTCGTCGCGGCGACGGCGGTGACCAGCACCACGGTGCCGCCCATGCTGGCCATGACCGCACCGGATGCCTGGCGGGCAATTTCGCCCGTCTCCAGCGTGACTTCGTGATTACCGTACTGGAATGACTTGGTTACTTTTGCCACGTGACTGTTTCCTGATCTGAATTGGGAAAGGCGCCCGCGCACGGGCGCCGCATGATCCTCGCGTCCGCGAACGGCGCCCAGCGTTACCGGCGCAGGCCGAGGCGTTCGATCAGGGTCTGGTAGCGCGCAAGATCGCGATCCTTCAGGTAGCTGAGCAGGCGCTTGCGCTGGTTGACGAGCTTGAGCAGGCCACGACGCGAGTGGTGGTCCTGAATGTGATCCTTGAAGTGACCGGTGAGATGGTCGATGCGGGCGGACAGCAGGGCCACCTGGACTTCAGTCGAGCCCGTATCGTTCGGCACGCGGCCGAAATCAGCAATGATCTTGCTGGTCTGTTCTGCGGTAAGGGACATGGTTGTACGTTTCCTTGAAAGGCGATGCGAAGCTTGCGCTTGCATCATCGCGAGATGACGCAAGCGCAAGCTTCGCCCTGGTTGGAGTGAAAGCGTTGAAATAACTTGTCTATTCTACTGATGCCAGTGGTGTTACAACAAGTGCGCAGCCCGCTTTTCAGGCAAATCCGTCCGCTGGCGGCAGGTTGAAGCCGCGCAGGATGCTGCTGCGGCGCATGTCGTCCAGTTCGAGCACGGCGAGCAAGGCACCATCGGGCGCGAATGCCGCGCAGCGACCGGCGGGTACCGAGGGGTCAAGCTGGATCGGCTGGCCACGCGAAACGGCCATCGCCTGCGCCTCGTCCAGGTGAACCGACGGCAGGTCGCGCAGACCCTCGGCCACCGGCAGCAGATGGCACAGCAAGGCCTCGTCGCCCTGCTCCGCTGCCTGCTCGAGTTCGGCCATGGTGACCATGCGCGGATCGCGGAAGGGATCCACCCAGGTGCGCCGCAGCGAAGTCAGGTGCGCGCCGCAACCCAGGGTGGCACCCAGATCCGTCGCCAGCGAGCGCACATAGGTTCCCGAGCCGCATTCCACCAGCAACTGCAAGGTGTCGCTGTCGCGGGAGAGCAGCTCCAGTCGATGCACGACCACCTCGCGCGCCGGCCGTTCCACCGACTCGCCGCGGCGCGCCTTCACGTACAGTCTTTCGCCATCCTGCTTGAGCGCCGAATACATCGGCGGCACCTGACGGATCGCTCCACGCAGCGGTGCCAACGCGGCTTCGATCAGCTCGGGGTCGAGTCGGGGCACCGGCTGGCGTGCGATCACCTCGCCCTCGCGGTCACCGGTGTCGGTGCTGATGCCGAGCCGGCATTCAGCCAGATAACCCTTGCTGGCGCCGAGCAAGGTGCCGGCCAGCTTGGTGGCCTCGCCGAAACACAAGGGCAGCAGACCGCTGGCCAGCGGGTCGAGCGCACCGGCGTGACCGCCCTTGGCCGCGCGCAACAGCCGGCGAACGCCTTGCAAGGCCTGGTTCGAGCTCAAGCCGATCGGCTTGTCGAGCAGCACGATCCCGTGCAGGTCGCGGTACTGGATGCGGGGTGGTTTGCGCATTCGTGCCGCCAGACTCAGACCGCGTTGGCGTCATCGTCCGGCTTGGGTGCATCCGCCTGTTCGCGCAGCAGGCGTTCGATGCGCTCGCCCTTGTCGACCGAATCGTCGTACTTGAATTTCAGTTCGGGCACGCGCCGCATGCGCATGCCGCTGTGCGCCAGCGCGTGGCGAATCTCGTGCCCCATCTGGTTGAGCGCCTTCACCGCCGGCAAACCCTGCTCCGGTACCAGCGCGGTGACCCACACCGTCGCCCAGTCCAGGTCCCGGGTGATCTCGACATCGGAAACACTCACCGACGGCAGGCCGTGGTCGCGCACCGCGGCATGCACCAGCAGCCCAAGCTCGCGGCGCAGCTCGGCTCCGATGCGGTCGGTACGTTTGAAGTCGCGGGAAGGCATGATTGGAAAGCCGGGAATAGGGAATCGAGAATAGGGAATCGGAAAGGCAAAGGTGCGTCACGGGAGCATGGAGGCCAGGGAAGTCGGGACAGCCGCTCTGACTATTCCCGATTCCCTATTCCCTATTCCCGCTCGCACCTTGCGATGCCGCAGGCATCACAAGGTGCGAGCCACTTCCGTGCGCTCGAAGCATTCGATCTGGTCGCCGACCTTGACGTCGTTGTACTGCTTGACGGCGATGCCGCACTCCATGCCGCTGCGGACTTCTTCCACGAGGTCCTTGAAGCGGCGCAGCGATTCCAGCTCGCCCTCGAACACCACCACGTTGTCGCGCAGCACGCGGATCGGCTTGCTGCGCTTGACGTGGCCCTCGGTGACCATGCAACCGGCCACGGCGCCGAACTTGGAACTGCGGAACACGTCGCGCACCTCGGCGATGCCGATGATGTCCTCGCGCACTTCCATGCCGAGCAGGCCGGTGGCCGCCTGGGTGACCTGATCGATCACGTCGTAGATGATCGAGAAGTAACGCACGTCCAGGCCGTTGGTTTCGATCACCTTGCGCGCCGATGCGTCGGCACGGACGTTGAAGCCGATCACCAGCGCCTTGGACGCAGCGGCGAGCGTGGCGTCGGATTCGTTGATGCCGCCCACGCCGGAGGACACCACGTTGACCCGCACGCGCTCGTTGCCGATCTGGGTCAGCGACTCGCGCAAGGCCTCCACCGACCCCTGCACGTCGCCCTTGACCAGGATGTTGAGCGTCTGCTGCTCGTCGCCCTGGCCCATCTTGGCGATGATGTCTTCCAGACGGTTGCTCTTGCTGACCATCCGCGTCTCGCGCCGCTTGAGCTCACGCTCCTGCGCCACTTCGCGGGCCAGACGCTCGTCCTCGACGCAGACGAAATCGTCGCCGGTCTCGGGCACGCCGGACAGACCGAGCACCTGCACGGGAATCGACGGACCGGCTTCGTCCACCTGCTTGCCGGACTGGTTGATCAACGCGCGCATGCGCCCGTACTCGATGCCGCAGACCACGAAGTCGCCCTTGCGCAACGTGCCCTGCTGAACCAGCACGGTGGCCACCGGACCGCGGCCGCGATCCAGGCTGGATTCGATCACCACGCCGGAGGCGCGGCCGTCGGCCACCGCCTTGAGCTCCATCACCTCGGCCTGGATCGAGATCGCTTCGAGCAGTTCCTCGATGCCCATGCCGGTCTTGGCCGACACCGGCACGAACTGCACGTCGCCGCCCCAGTCTTCCGGCACCACTTCCTGCGCAACCAGGCCCTGCTTCACGTTGTCGGGGTTGGCGCCGTCCTTGTCCATCTTGTTGACCGCCACGATGATCGGCACGTTGGCCGCGCGGGCATGCTTGACCGCCTCGATCGTCTGCGGCTTGACGCCGTCGTCGGCAGCCACCACCAGGATCACGATGTCGGTCGACTGCGCACCGCGGGCGCGCATCGAGGTGAACGCCGCGTGGCCCGGGGTGTCGAGGAAGGTGATCACGCCGCGCGAGGTCTTCACGTGGTACGCGCCGATGTGCTGGGTGATGCCGCCGGCTTCGCCGGATGCCACCTTGGTGCGCCGGATGTAGTCGAGCAGCGAGGTCTTGCCGTGGTCGACGTGACCCATGATCGTCACTACCGGTGGCCGCGGAACCTTCTCGCCTTCCAGCTCGATGTTCTGGGTATGCGCCGCGAGCGTCTCCTCGGCGTTGTTCTGGTTGTCCGCCACCGGCGTATGGCCGAGTTCCTCGACCACCAGCACGGCGGTGTCGTGGTCGACGGTCTGGTTGATCGTCGCCATCACGCCCATCTTGAACAGGGCTTTCACCACCTCGGAGCCCTTCACCGCCATCTTCTGGGCGAGATCGGCCACCACGTTGGTGTCGCTCACCACCACCTCGCGCACCACCGGTGCGGTGGGACGGGAGAACCCGTGCGTTCCGCCGGACACGCCGCTGCCGCGCGCCAGCAGGTCGCGACCGCCACTGCGCCCGCCCTTGCCGCGTTTGGTGCTGGAGGACGAGCGGCGTGCGCGATCGGCCTCGCTGAGGTGCATCTGGCCGCCGGCGAAGCGCTTGCTGCCGTCGCGCTCGTGCTTGCTGCCGACGTCCTCGCTGCGCTCGCGGCCATGCCGTGCCTTGCCGCCGCGAGCCGCATCGCTCGCTGCCGGCGCGGGCGCCGGTGCGGGAGCCGGTGCCGGGGCGGGCGGCTTGACCAGTTTTTCGCGCTTGCGCGGCTCGTGAATGCGCGGAAGGATCATGCCCAGCTCGCGCTGGTCCATGCGCTGCACGCCCGGCTCCTCGTCGACGGGTTCGCTGGCAGCGACCACCGGCTCCTCGGCAGGCGCTTCCGGCGCGGGTTCGGCGAGATCCGCCGCGCTCTGCGCTTCGGCGGCCGTTTCGGCACGTCGGGCTTCTTCCTGGCGCTGTTGTTCGTCGAGCTCGCGCTGGCGCGCGTCCTTCTCGCGGCGCTGCTCGGAATCCAGCCGTTCGCGCTCCTCGCGCTCGCGCTGCTGCTGCGATTCCTGCAGCTTGCGCACGGCCTCCTCGCGCTCGGGTTCGGCGCTGGCCTCCTCGGCAATCACGCTGCGCTTGACGTAGGTGCGCCTGGCGCGCACTTCCACGTTTACCGTCTTGGCGGGGCCGGCGGCGCCACGACCACCGGAGCCGGCCACCTTCAATTCGCCCACCGTGCGTCGTCGCAGGGTGATCTGGCGCGGTGCCGCATCCGCAACCTCGGCGGCGGCTTCGGCCTTGCCGTGGGTTCGGCGCAGGAATCCGAGCAGTTTCACCTTCTCGGTGCTGCTGATGACCTGCTCCTGGTCGGAGAATTTCATGCCCGCTTCGCCAAGCTGCGTCAGCAACTTGTCGACCGGCATGCCCAGTACCTGGGCGAGTTGTTTGATCGTGACGTCCGACATTCTGTTCTCTGCTCCGCCGTTCCCGCGCTTGTCATTTCGTGCGGCATCATGATCGCCGCCCTTTCCATCCCTGGTGAAGAACCCCGGGGTTCTTCCCGGCGCACCCGTCCGGGGTGCCGCCGTACCCGCGCTCAGCCACCCTGCTCCAGCCGCGCGATCATCGGCGCGCGGGCCGCCATGATCAGCGCCGCAGCGCGCTCCTCATCCATGCCCTCGATATCGATGAGGTCGTCCACTGCCAGGTCGGCCAGGTCGTCGACCGTGCAGACCTCACGCGCGGCCAGCGCATAAGCGGTTTCCTCGTCCATGCCTTCCAGGGCAAGCAGCTCGGCGCTGGGCTGGTGATCGTCGACGCCCTCCTCCACCGCCAGCGCCTCGGTCAGCAGCGCATCGCGGGCGCGGGCACGCAGCTCCTCGACGATGTCCTCGTCGAAGCCCTCCACGGCCAGCAGCTCGGCGCTGGGCACGTAGGCGATTTCCTCGATGCTGGAGAAACCCTCCTGCACCAGGATGACTGCGATCTCCTGGTCGACCTCTAGCTTGTCCATGAACAGGACGCGTGCCGCTTCCTGCTCGGCCTCGCTCTTGGCGGTGACCTGGTCCTGCGTCATCACGTTGAGCTGCCAGCCGGTCAGCTTGCTGGCCAGGCGCACGTTCTGGCCACCGCGGCCGATCGCCTGGGACAGCTTGTCCTCGGCCACCGCGATGTCCATCGAGTGCTTTTCTTCGTCCATGATGATCGACTGCACCTCGGCCGGCGCCATCGCGTTGATGACGAACTGGGCCGGATTCTCGTGCCACAGGATGATGTCGACGCGCTCGCCGTTGAGGTCGTTGGAGACCGCCTGCACGCGCGAACCGCGCATGCCGATGCACGCGCCGATCGGGTCGGTGCGGCTGTCGTGCGCCAGCACGGCGATCTTGGCGCGGTCGCCCGGGTCGCGCGCGCAGCCCTTGATCTCGACCAGGCCCTGGCCGACTTCCGGCACTTCCAGCTTGAACAGCTCGATCATGAACTCCGGCGCGGCGCGCGACACGAACAGCTGCGGGCCACGAACCTCGGATTTGACCTCGTAGAGATAGCCGCGCACGCGGTCGCCCACGCGCGCCGACTCGCGCGGAATGGTCTTGTCGCGCGGGATGAACGCCTCGGCGTTGCTGCCGAGGTCGAGATAGATGTTGCCGCGCTCGACGCGCTTGACGATGCCGGTGACCAGTTCGCCGACGCGATCGGCGAAGGCGTCCACCACCTGCTGGCGCTCGGCCTCGCGCACGCGCTGCACGATCACCTGCTTGGCGGCCTGCGCGGCGATGCGGCCGAATTCGGCGTTCTCGACCTGCTCCTCGATGTACTCGCCGACCTGGGCGTCGGCACGCTCGTCCAGCGCATCCATCAGGCGCAGCTGGTACGCCGGGGATTCCATCTCGCCGTCGTCGGCGATGATCTCCCAGCGGCGGAACGTCTCGTACTCGCCGGTAGCGTGATCGATCGACACGCGGATATCCGGCTCTTCGTCCGGGTACCGCTTCTTGGCGGCCGAAGCCAGTGCGGCCTCCATCGCGTCGAAGATCACGTCTTCCGATACGCCCTTTTCGTTGGCGACCGCATCGACGACCAGCAAAAGTTCTTTGCTCATTGCTGCAACTCCACAGGCGCCAGGCGGCGTCCAATTGTTGATTTTTCTGCGCTCGTCCATGAACACGTGGATCAAAGGTCCGCCATCCGTGGCAGGCTTTTCAATGGGTTCTGCTAACTCTTCGCAGGGCGCTTGCCGCCGGGCTTGGGCTGGGGCGCATAACCGAGCGCGACCCAGTCCGGCACCACGCGCGCACTCTCGACCTGGTTGTGATCGAAATCGAAGGTGCGGCCTTCCGCTTCGAGCGAAATGCGGTCGCCCTCCACCACGGCCAGCTTGCCGCGCAGGCGACGGCGGCCATCCAGCGGTGCCTTCAGCAGCACCTTCACTTCCTGTCCCGCGGCCTTGCGGAACTGCGCCGCGGTGAACAACGGCCTGTCGATGCCCGGCGAGGAGACTTCCAGCACGTAATGACCGGGAATCGGGTCGTCCACGTCGAGCAGCGCCGACAGCTCGCGACTCGCCTTCTCGCAATCCTCGATGCCGACTTCACGACGCTCCGCGCCATCCGCCTCGGGCAAATCAAGGTAAACGCGCAGGGTACTCTGCCCCTGCGATGGAGTGAACTCCACGCCAAGGCATTCCAGGCCCAGATCGGCCAGTACTTCGCTGAATCGTCGTGCCAGAGCCTGGGTATCCATCACTCACCTGAACTCGGTCGCGGAAACAAAAAATGGGCTCCAACGGCCCATTTCCCTAACTCGCCGATGATCGTCCTCGTGTCGCGTTCCATGTCCGGCGCTCGCGTTTCGCGCCGTGCGGTACATCCTTGCAGCCAACAAAAAAGCCTCACGAGGAGGCTTTCTTGCATCAAGAAAGATCTGGTAGCGGGGGCAGGATTCGAACCTGCGACCTTCGGGTTATGAGCCCGACGAGCTGCCAGACTGCTCCACCCCGCATCAGAGTCCGCAAAGTCTACCGGGATGGCGGGTTTCTTGCAAGCACGAAGATCGTCGCGCTGGCCGGAAAACCATCCGCCGACATGGGCGTCAGACGCCGAACGCGCGCTGGCACCATGCCAGCAGCGGCCCCCAGTACAGGCCGAGCGCAAGCAGCGCCAAGGCATTCACCGACAGCACCACGCGCAGCGAGGTGTCGGTCTTGACCTCCACCACCGCGCCTTCCTCCGGCGCATCGAAGTACATGACCTTGATGACGTAAAGGTAGTAGTAAAGCCCGATGAACGCGGTGACGACGCCCACGATGGCCAGCCACAACATGTCGGCGTGGATCGCCGCCTCCAGCACCAGCACTTTGGCCCAGAAGCCGAACAGCGGCGGCACGCCGGCCAGCGAGAACATCGCCAACAGCATCAGGAACGCCATCCACGGCGCCTTCTGGTTCAGACCCTTGAAATCGCTGATCTCCTCGCACTCGAACCCGGTCCGGGCGAGCACCAGCATCACGCCGAACGCCGCCGCGCTCATCAGCGCATAGCAGATCACGTAGAACAGCGCAGCCGAGTAGCCTTCAGGGGTTGCCGCCGAGAGGCCCAGCAACACGTAGCCCATGTGCGAAATGGTCGAGTACGCCATCATGCGCTTGAAGTTGGTCTGCACGATGGCGACCAGGTTGCCGATCACCAGCGATGCGGTGGCCAGCGCGGCCAGCATCGGCTGCCAATAATGGCTGAGATCGCCCATCCCGACCTCGAGCAGGCGCCAGGCCAGGCCGAATGCCGCCAGTTTCGACACCGCGCCGATGAACGTCGTCACCGGCGTCGGCGCTCCGTGATAGACGTCCGGCAGCCACATGTGGAACGGCGCGACGCCCAGCTCGAAACCGATGCCCACCAGCATGAATATCAGGCCCAGCAGCAACAGCTTGGGTGCCGTGGTGTAGGCCATCACGCCATGCAGCTGCGCCAGATCCAGTGTCGGCGTGCCGCCCATGCCCGACGCGCCGTAGACCATCGACATGCCGTAGAGCAGCATGCCGGAAGCAAGGGCACTCAGCACGAAGTACTTGATCGCCGCCTCCGGCGGCAGGCGGGCATCGCGGTTGAGCGCGACCAGCGCATAGGACGACAGCGAGAGCAGCGCCAGGCCGAGGTAGATCGTTACCAGGTTGCCGGCCGACACCATCACCATCACGCCGAGCGCGGCGAAAATCATCAACGCGTAGAACTCGCCGCCGAACAGCTTGCGGTCGATCATGTAGGGCCGCGCGTACACGAACACCACCGCGGTGATGCCCAGCGCGAAGACCTTGAGGATCTCCGCCACGTGGTCGCGCACGAACATGCCGTTGAACGCGGTTGCGGTCTGTTCGGGCTGGCCGGCGACCACCAGGTAGATCGCCACCAGCAGCACGGCGATGGAGATCCAGTGCAGCTGCGGGCGCTGCGCCGGTTTCATGAACGCGTCCAGCAGCAGGATCAGGCACACCGCCACCACCAGGTAAAGCTCCGGCAGCAGGGTCAGGATGTCATAGAGAGTGGGCATGTTCGCTTCTGCTCAGATCTTGTGGACGGCAAGTTGCTGCACCAGGTGCGCCACCGAGCTGTCCATCAGGTGGATCAGCGGCTGCGGCCACACGCCGATGGCAAGGACCGCAACGGCAAAGCCGATCAGCACCCAGGTTTCACGCGGGGTCATCGGCGTCATGTGCTTGACGTGTTCGGTGGTCACCGGGCCCCACAGCACGCGCTTGACCAACCACAAGGTGTAGCCGGCACCGATGATCAGGGTGAACGTGGCAAACAACGCGATCCACGGGCTGGCGCTGAAGCTGGCCAGGATCACCATGAACTCGCCGACGAAACCGCTGGTGCCCGGCAGGCCGCAGTTCGCCATCGCGAACAAGACGTAGAAGAGGCCGAACCACGGCATCATGTTGATGACGCCGCCGTAGTCCTTGATCTGGCGCGTGTGGGTGCGGTCGTACATCACGCCGATGCAGGTGAACATGGCGCCGGAGACGAAACCGTGCGAAATCATCTGCACCATCGCGCCCTGCATGCCCAGGCTGGCCATGTCGGTATTGCCGCCTTCACGCACCAGCATGAAGGCCATGAAGATGCCCAGGGTGACAAAGCCCATGTGCGCCACGGACGAATAGGCCACCAGCTTCTTCATGTCCTCCTGCACCAGCGCGACATAGCCGATGTAGACGATCGCGACCAGGCTGAGCACGATCACGATCCACGCGAAGTGCGCACCGGCGTCCGGGGTGATCGGCAGGATGAAGCGCACCATGCCGTAGGTGCCGATCTTCAGCATCACCGCCGCCAGCCACACCGAACCGCCGGTGGGCGCCTCGACGTGCGCGTCGGGCAACCAGGTGTGCACCGGCACCATCGGCACCTTGATCGCGAAGGCGATCAGGAAGCCGAAGAACAGCCAGGCCTGCTCCTTCATCGTCAGCGGCAGCGCCGCCAGCGTCGCCAGATCGAACGTGTGCGCCTTCTGGTACAGGTACAGCAGCGCGATCAGCATGAACACCGAACCGGTGAACGTGTAGATGAACAGCTTCAACGTCGCGTACACGCGCCGCGGACCGCCCCACATGCCGATCAGGATGTACATCGGGATCAGCACCGCCTCGAAGAAGGCGTAGAACACCAGCGCGTCGGTGGCGCAGAACACGCCGATCAGCAGGCCCTCCAGCAACAGCATGCAGGCCATGTACTGGTGCGGACGGTTCTGGATGACCTTCCACGCGCCGGCGATGACCAGGATGCCGACGAAGGTCGTCATCAGGATCAGCGCGACGGAGATGCCGTCCACCGCCAGGGTGAAATGCACGCCCCAGGTCGAGATCCACACATGGGTTTCCTGCAGCTGCATCACCGACCCTTCCGGGTCGTAGCGCAGCAGCCACAGGCTGATCACGAAGGTCGCGATGGTAATCAGCAGCGCCAGCCAGCGCGCCAGCATCGGCCGGGCGGAACCGGCCAGCAGCACCGGCACCGCGCCGACGATGGGCAGCCAGATCAGCAGACTGAGAAGATGATTGAACATGGAGCCTGCTTCCCCTAGTTGCCGAACAGTCGATAGCCGCCAAACAGCACGATCACGCCGATGATCATGGCGAACGCGTAGTGGTAGAGGTAACCGGTCTGGAGTCTCCGCAGCAATGCCGCGCCGCGATGGACCAGCCGCACCGACCCGTTCACCGCCACGCCGTCGATCACGCCGGCGTCGCTGAACTTCCAGAACAGGCGCCCCATCTTCTGCCCGCCGCTGGCAAACAGCGCGTACTCCACTTCATCCGCCCAGTACTTGCGGTCGAGCACCGTCCACAATGGCTTGAGCGCCTGCTTGATCCGACCGGCCAGCGCGGGATTGAACACGTAGATGTAGGTACAGATCACGAAGGCCGCCACCACCAGCAGGAACGGCAGCTGGGTGAAGCCGTGCAACGCCATCACCGCCGCGCCATGGAACTCCTGGCCCAGCTCGGCCAGCACGTTGTTGGCCTCGTCCACGTGGATCGCGCTGCCGAACCAGTTGCCGAACAGCATCGGCGCCACGGTGACGTAGCCGATCAGCAATGACGGGATCGCCAGCAGCACCAGCGGCACGGTCACCACCCACGGCGACTCCTTCGGCGCATGCGCCAGCACGCCCGGTTCATGGTGGTCGTGATCGTCATGACCGTGACCATGCGAGGCGACGACAGTGAAGCGCTCCTTGCCGTGGAAGGTCAGGTACATCTGGCGGAACGTGTACAGGCCCGTGACCAGTGCACCGGCCATCACGCAGAAGTACGCATAGTTGGCGCCCCAGCGATGCGACAGGCCGACCGCCTCGATGATCGCATCCTTGGAGTAGAAACCCGAGGTGAACGGCACCGCCACCAGCGCCAGCGAGCCGATCCACATGGTGATCCAGGTGATCGGCATGTACTTGCGCAGGCCGCCCATGTAGCGCATGTCCTGCTCGTGGTGCATGGCGATGATCACCGAGCCGGCACCGAGGAACAGCAGCGCCTTGAAGAAGGCGTGGGTCATCAGGTGGAATACCGCGCCGGAGTACATCGACACGCCCAGCGCCACCGTCATGTAGCCCAGCTGCGACAGCGTCGAGTACGCCACCACGCGCTTGATGTCATTTTGGACTATGCCAATCAACCCGGTGAACAGCGCAGTCGTGGCGCCGATCACCAGCACGAAGCTCAGCGCAGTCGAGGACATCTCGAACAGCGGCGACATGCGCGCCACCATGAAGATGCCGGCGGTGACCATGGTCGCGGCATGGATCAGCGCCGAGATCGGGGTCGGGCCTTCCATCGAATCGGGCAGCCACACGTGCAGCGGCACCTGTGCCGACTTGCCCATGGCGCCGACGAACAGCAAGATGCAGATCACGGTCGCCGCATCCCACTGCGTGTTCGCGGTGATCTGCAGCGTCTGGCCAGCCAGCCCCGGCGCCGCGCTGAACGCACTGGCGTAGTCCAGCGTGTGCAGGAAGGTCAACACCGCGGCAATGCCCAGCAGGAAGCCGAAGTCACCCACACGGTTGACCAGGAACGCCTTCAGGTTGGCGAAGATCGCGGTCGGCCGCTTGTACCAGAAGCCGATCAGCAGGTAGGACACCAGGCCCACCGCTTCCCAGCCAAAGAACAGCTGCATGAAGTTGTTGCTCATGACCAGCATGAACATCGAGAAGGTGAACAGCGAGATGTAGCTGAAGAAGCGCGTATAGCCCGGGTCGTCGCGCATGTAGCCGATGGTGTACAGGTGCACCACCAGCGAGACGAAGCCCACCACCACCAGCATCATCGCGGTGAGCCTGTCCACCATGAAACCGACGCTGGCGTTGACCTGCCCGATCTGGAACCAGGTGTAGAGGTTCTGGTTGTAGTTGTCCGCGCCGCCCACGGTGAGCTGGTACAGCACATGGAACGACAGCGCGACCGACACGATCATGCACGCGATGGTGACGGTGTGGGCGACCGCGCGACCCGCGCGGCCTAGGAACGGGCTGACGAAACCGGCCACCAGCGAACCGAGCAGCGGCGCCAGTGCGATGGTCAACAGGACGCTCGTGGAAAGACCCATGGGTTCAGCCCTTCATGCTGTCGATGTCGGCGATATTGATCGTGCTGCGCGTACGGAACAGCAGGACCAGGATCGCCAGGCCGACGGCAGCTTCCGCCGCAGCCACGGTGAGGATGAAAAACACGAACACCTGCCCCGACACGTCGCCCAGGAAGCGCGAGAACGCGACAAAATTCATGTTGACCGCAAGCAGCATCAGCTCGATCGACATCAGCAGCACGATCACGTTCTTGCGGTTGATGAACAGCCCGGCCACGGCGATGCAGAACAGCACGGCGCCGAGCACGATGTAGTGTGCGAGCGAAATCATGGCTTGGATTCTCCTGCGGTGCCCTCGTCGGCGGCGGCCGGCGTCGGGCGTACGGCGTCCATCTTGACGATGCGCACGCGATCGCGCGGATCGACCCTGACCTGCCGGCTGGCGGATTCGTAACGCGCGCCGCGACGTTCGCGCAGGGTCAGCGCTACCGCAGCCACCAGGCCCACGGTGAGCACCAGCGCAGCCACTTCGAACGGCAACAGGAATTTGGTGTACAGCGCCTGGCCCAGCCACGCGGTGTTGGACATGCCGGCCACCGCAGCCGGATCAGCGCCCAGGTCGCGCGCATGCATCGCCCGCACGCCGATCAGGCCGAGCATCTCGACCAGCATCACGATGGCCACGATCACCCCGACCGGCAGGAACTTCACGAAACCCTCGTGCATTTTCTCCAGGTCGATGTCGAGCATCATCACCACGAACAGGAACAGCACCATCACCGCGCCGACGTAGACCACCACCAGTGCCAGCGCGAGGAACTCGGCGTCCAGCAGCATCCACAGGCAGGCAGCGCTGAAGAAGGTGAGCACCAGCGCGAGCACGGCGTGCACGGTGTTCTTCAGCGTGATCACCGAGAGCGCCGCCGCCACCGTGACGAGGCTGAAGGCGTAGAAGCAGATGATTTGCAGCGTTTGGGGATTCATCGAAGGGCCTCAGCGGTACGGCGCATCTTGGGCACGATCCGCAGCGATCTGCTGTTCGAAGCGATCGCCGATGGCAAGCAGCTTCTGCTTGTCCACCACGTTCTCGCCGCGATTCTCGAAGTGGTATTCGTGGATCGAGGTCTCAACGATCGAGTCGACCGGGCAGCTCTCCTCGCAGAAACCGCAGTAGATGCACTTGAACAGGTCGATCTCGTAGCGCGTGGTGCGGCGCTGGCCGTCGCTCTCTCGCGGAGCCGAATCGATGGTGATCGCCAGCGCCGGGCAGACCGCCTCGCACAGCTTGCAGGCGATGCAGCGCTCCTCGCCGTTCGCATAGCGGCGCAACGCATGCAGACCGCGGAAACGATTCGACTTCGGGATGTGCTCCATCGGGTAGCGCATGGTGTACTTGGGCTTGAACATGTAGCGCATCGTCACGCCCATGCCGGCAACCAGCTCCGCCAGCATCAAACTCTTCAAATAACGGGTTACCGCGTTCATGGCTTACGCTCCCACCCCGATGCTGACCAGGTCGTAGTACTTCAGCAGACCGGCGACGAACACCCAGGCAATGGCAATGGGGATGAATACCTTCCAGCCCAGGCGCATGATCTGGTCGTAGCGGTAGCGCGGGAACGTGGCGCGGAACCACAGGAAGAAGAACGACATCACGAACGCCTTGATGAACAGCCAGATGAAGCCGCCTGCCCCCAGCCAGCTGATCCAGCCGGGCGCGTCGGCGGAGATCCAGCCCTGCAGCGGGCTGAGCCAGCCGCCGAGGAAGAAGATCGCCGACAGGAAGCTGACCAGGATCATGTTGGCGTATTCGGCCAGGAAGAACAGCGCGAAGGCCGACCCGGAATACTCCACGTGGAAGCCGGCGACGATTTCCGACTCGCCTTCGGCCATGTCGAACGGCAGGCGGTTGGTCTCGGCCACGCCGGAGACGAAATAGATCACGAAGACCGGCAGCAACGGCAGCCAGAACCAGTCGAACAGGCCCTTGCCGCCGGCCTGCGCGTTGACGATTTCGCTGAGGTTGAGGCTGCCGGCCAGCACCATCACGCAGACCAGGCACAGGCCCATGGCCAGCTCGTACGAGATCACCTGGGCCGCCGAACGCATGGCGCCCAACAGCGCGTAGCGCGAGTTGGACGCCCAGCCTGCGATGATGATGCCGTAGACGCCCATCGAGGTCATCGCCAGCAGGTAGAGGATGCCTGCGTTGGCGTTGGACAGCACCATCTTGCCGCTGAACGGGATCACCGCCCAGGCCGCCAGCGCGGGGACCAGCCCGATCAGCGGCGCCAGGAAGTACAGGAAGCGGTTGGCCTTGGTCGGCAGGATCACTTCCTTGATCAAGAGCTTCACCACGTCGGCGAACGCCTGCAGCACGCCGCCGGGGCCGACCTTGTTCGGTCCCATGCGCACGTGCATCCAGCCGATGACCTTGCGCTCCCAGTACACGAACATCGCCACCGCGATCACCAGCGGCAGCACGATGCACAGGATGTAGATCAGCGGCCACATGACCTGGTTGATGAGTTGATCAGCCATGATGCCTATGCCTTGCTCAAGGTGATGGCTGCGCCGTGCGGCGGCAGCGTGGCGGTAAGGTCTTGGGCTGCCTCGATCCACACAGCGCCGTCGGGCACGGCCGCATCGACCAGCACCGGCAACTGCACCTCGCCGATGCGCGCCTGCGCGCCGGCGGTCAGGCCTTGCCGCCCCGCCTCGGCTTCATTGAGGCGGATCGCCGGCGCACGATTGAGCGGGTGCGCATTGAGCGCGGTGGCCCGGCGCAACACCGCATCGACGCGGTAGATCGGCCAGGTGGCCAACCGGGTGAGCGCGGCAGGCGCCGCACGCGTCGACAGGCCCTGGCGCGCTGCCTGCGCGCGCTCGCCGATGCCGTCGCGCAGACCGGCGATGTCGTCGAACTCGAAACCGGCCAGCTGCATCGCCCCGCCGAGCGCACGCAGGACCTTCCAGCCCGGCCGCGCCTCGCCCGGCGCCTTGGCACCCGCGATCACGCCCTGCGCCAATCCGTCGACGTTGACCAGGGTCGCGTCGATTTCGGCCAGCAGTGCAATCGGCAGGATGACGTCCGCCACCTCGCGCAGCGCGGCACCGCCGAAGGCGCTGAACGCCACGACCTTGTCAGCGCCGCGCAGCGCCTTCAGCGCCGCGGCGCCATCGGCGAAGTCGTGGGGCGGCTCGACGCCGTACAGCAGGTACGCCTTGCGCGGCTGCGCCAGCATGGCCTGGGCATCGAGCCCGCCATTGCCCGGCACCACGCCGATGCGACCCAGGCCGATGGCGTTGGCGCCCACCGGCACCTCATCGACGCCGGCACCGGTGGCTTCGCCGATGAAGTGCGCGATCGCGCGCAGCCACGAGGCCTGCGGGTGTGTCGCCGCGGCTTCGCCGAGGATCACCGCCGAGGTACCCGCCTTCAGCGCGGCAATCACCCCACCATCGCCCTGCCCGCTGCGGGCGCTGTCCAGCGCACCGGCCAGCGATGCCGGCGCCGTGGCACCGGCTTCCACTGCAGCCTTGGCCAGCCCCAGCATGGCGTCGACCAGCGCTTGCGGAGCGACGATCGTCTCGCCCGCCAGCTTGTAGTTGAAATCGAAACGAGCCGGATTCACCACGAAGACGCGCGCGCCCTTCTTGGTCGCCTGGTGCAGCCGGTGATTGACCAGCGGCAGTTCCTGGCGCAGGTCCGAGCCGACCAGCAAGGCGGCCTGTACCCTTTCCAGTTCGGCGACCGGCATGCCGAACGGTACCGCCACGGCGTGATCGGCAAAATCGAGCTGGCGCAAACGGTGGTCGAGGTGGGCACTGCCCAGGCCACGCGCCAGGCGCACCAGCAGGTCGCCCTCCTCGTTCGAGATCGACGGGTGCGCCAGGATGCCCAGCTCGCTGCCCGGCGCCTTCTTCAGTGCCTCGCCGGCGAACGCCAGCGCGTCCTCCCAGGTGGTGTCGTGCCACTGGCCGTCGCGCTTCACCTGCGGAGCATGCAGGCGATCGGGGGCGTACATGCCCTGGTGGCTGTAGCGGTCGCGGTCGGACAGCCAGCACTCGTTGATCGCCTCGTTGTCGCGCGGCACCACCCGCAGCACCTCGCCGCGGCGCGTGTGCAGCCACAGGTTGGAACCCAGCGCGTCATGCGCGCCGATCGACGGCTTGGCGATCAATTCCCAGGCGCGCGCCTTGAACTGGAACACCTTGTCGGTCAATGCGCCGACCGGACAGACGTCGATGATGTTGCCGGACAGCTCGGTTTCCACCGTCTTGCCGATGTAGGTGCCGATGACCTGGTCCTCACCGCGGCTCATGCCACCCAGCTCGTAGGTGCCGGCGATCTCGCTGGTGAAGCGCACGCAGCGCGTGCAGTGGATGCAGCGCGTCATCTCGGTGGCCACCAGCGGCCCGATGTTCTCGTCGGCCACCGTGCGCTTGCGCTCGGTGAAGCGCGACACGCTGCGACCGAAGCCCAGCGCCACGTCCTGCAGTTCGCACTCGCCGCCCTGATCGCAGATCGGGCAATCCAGCGGGTGGTTGATCAGCAGGAACTCCATCACGTCGCGCTGGTATTGCAGCGCGAGCTTGGAGCGGGTCTGCACCTTCATGCCCTCGGTGACCGGGGTGGCGCACGCGGGCAGCCCCTTGGGCACCGGGCGCCCGCCCATCTCCACCTCGACCATGCACATGCGGCAGTTCGCGGCGATCGGCAGCTTGCGGTGATAGCAGAAACGCGGAATCACGACGCCGACGGCATCGGCTGCCTCGATGATCATCGCATTCTTGCGGATCTGCACCGGCTTGCCGTCGATCTCGATGCTGACCAGGTCGGGAGCGGTGCTGGTTGGCTGCGTACTCATGCAGCAACTCCTTGGGGAGCAGGGAATGGAGAATGGAGAATGGGAGATGGGAAGGGCCGCCGGATGTCGCGGCGCGATTCCCTGTTCCCGATTCCCGATTCCCGATTCGCGCGGATGGAGAGCATGGTCATGCCTTGACCTCATCGCGCGAATCGACGATCGAGTGTCCGTGCTCCACGTAGTACTCGAATTCGTTCCAGAACCGGTTCAGGAATCCCTGCACCGGCCATGCCGCCGCCTCGCCGAAAGCGCAGATGGTGTGGCCCTCGATCTGCCCGGCAATGGCCTTCAGGCGGTGCAGGTCCTCCTGTGTGCCGTTGCCTTCGACGATGCGGGTCAGCACGCGATACATCCAGCCGGTGCCTTCGCGGCACGGCGTGCACTGGCCGCAGGACTCGGCCTTGTAGAAGCGCGAGATGCGCTGGCAGACCCTGACCATGCAGGTGGTCTCGTCCATCACGATCACCGCGCCCGAGCCCAGGCCGGAGCCGGCCTTCTGCAGGCAGTCGTAGTCCATGGTGCTTTCGAGCATGATCTCGGCCGGCAGCACCTTCATCGAGGAGCCGCCCGGGATCACCGCCTTGAGCTTGTGGCCGTTGCGCACGCCGCCAGCCAGCGCCAGCAGATCCTTGAACGAGGTACCGAGGCGGACTTCGTAATTGCCGGGGCGATTGACGTGGCCGGACACCGAAAAGATCTTCGGGCCACCGTTGTTCGGCTTGCCGAGGTTGAGGAACCAGTCCGCGCCGCGGCGCAGGATCGCCGGCACCGAAGCGTAGGTCTCGGTGTTGTTGATCGTCGTCGGCTTGCCGTACAGGCCGAAATTGGCCGGGAACGGGGGCTTGAAGCGCGGCATGCCCTTCTTGCCTTCCAGCGACTCCATCATCGCGGTCTCTTCGCCGCAGATGTAGGCGCCGGCGCCCAGGGCGGCATGGATGTCCACGTCGATGCCGCTGCCCTGCACGTTCTTGCCGAGCAGGCCGGCGGCATAGGCTTCCTTCAGCGCCGCCTCGAAGTGTTCGAACGGCTCGTGGTGGAATTCGCCGCGCAGGTAGTTGTAGGCCACCGTAGAGCCCGTGCAGTAGCAGGCAATGGCCAGCCCCTCGATCACCGCGTGCGGGTTGTAGCGGAGGATGTCGCGGTCCTTGCAGGTACCCGGCTCGGACTCGTCCGAATTGCACAGGATGTATTTCTGCATCGTGCCCTTGGGCATGAAGGACCACTTCAGCCCGGTCGGGAAACCGGCGCCGCCGCGGCCGCGCAGGCTGCTCTTCTTGATCTCCTCGACCAGCGACGCCGGATCGGGCTTCTCGGCGAGGATCTTGCGCCAGGCCTTGTAGCCGTCGACCTGCTCGTAGCTTTCCATCGCCCACGGCGTGTCGAAGTGCAGCGTCGTGTAGACGACCTGGTGTTCCTGGGGTGCGGGTCCGACGGCCATCAGTGACTCCCCTCCGCGCCGTGAGCGGCCGGACCGTCGAGGGTCAGGCCATCCAGGATCGCGTCGAGCTTTTCGGTGGTGAGACGTTCGTGGTAATGCCCGTTGACCGTGGCGGCCGGGGCGTACACGCAGGCGGCGATGCACTCTTCCTCGGCCTTCAGGTAGACGCGCCCGTCGGGCGTGCTCTGGCCCAGCTTGATGCCGAGCTTCTGCTCGCAGTGGCGGACCAGCTCCTCGGCACCGTTGAGCCAGCACGAGATGTTGGTGCAGATAGCCACGTTGTTGCGGCCCACCGGCCGGGTTTCGAGCATCGAGTAGAAGCTCGCCACCTCATAGGCCCAGATGGGCGGCAGGTCCAGATATTTCGCCACCGCGGTGATCAGCTCGTCGGTGAGAAAGCCGCGGTTCTGCTCCTGCGCGCCGAACAGCGCCTGGATCAGCGCCGAGCGCTTGCGATCCGGCGGAAACTTGGCCACCCACGCGTCGATGTGCTTGCGCGTGTGCTCGGAAAGCACGAGGAGCGGATCGACGTGCTTCACCTGGTTGTAGTTGCCGGTGGCTTTCATGGGTTTGAACCAGCGAATGGGGAATGGGGAATGGAGAATGGGAAAGGCAACGCATGCGGCGCACCGGAGCTCTCGGCGAGGGGCATCGGTCGGAAGCGTGCCGCTCTTCCGATTCCCCATTCCCTATTCCCTATTCCCGTATTCATCGATCCACCTCGCCGAACACCAGGTCGTAGGTGCCGATCATGGCCACCACGTCGGCGAGCATGTGGCCGCGCACGACGGTGTCCATGGAGGAGAGGTGGGCGAAACCGGGAGCACGCAGGTGTACGCGGAACGGCTTGTTGGCACCGTCGGAAACCAGATAGCACCCGAACTCGCCCTTGGGCGCCTCGACCGCGCAATAGGTTTCGCCGGCCGGCACGCAATAGCCTTCGGTGAACAGCTTGAAGTGATGGATGAGCGCTTCCATGCTCTCCTTCATCACCTCGCGATGGGGCGGCACGACCTTGTAGTCGTTGAGGATCACCGGGCCGGGATTGGCGCGCAGCCATTCCACGCACTGGCGGATGATGCGGTTGGACTGGCGCATCTCCTCCACGCGGCACAGGTAGCGGTCGTAGCAGTCGCCATTGACGCCGACGGGGATGTCGAAGTCCACCTCGGCATATTTCGCGTACGGCTGCTTCTTGCGCAGGTCCCATTCCACGCCGGAGCCGCGCAGCATCACGCCGGTCATGCCCCACTGCTGGGCCAGTTCCGGGCTGACCACACCGATGCCGACGGTGCGCTGCTTCCAGATGCGGTTGGTGGTGAGCAGTGCCTCGTATTCGTCCACCTTCGAGGGGAAGTCGGCGGTGAACGCGTCGAGGAAGTCGAGCATCGAACCTTCGCGCCAGCTGTTGATGCGCTTGAGGTCGGCACCCTTGTGCCACGGCGACTCGCGGTACTGCGACATCTGCGCCGGCAGGTCGCGGTAGACGCCGCCCGGGCGGTAGTACGTGGCGTGCATGCGCGCACCCGACACCGCCTCGTAGACGTCCATCAGCTCCTCGCGCTCGCGGAACGCATAGAGCATCACCGCCATCGCACCCAGGTCGAGTGCGTTCGAGCCGATCCACATCAGGTGATTCAGGATGCGGGTGATCTCGTCGAACATGGTGCGGATGTACTGCGCGCGCTCCGGCGCCTCGATCCCCAGCAGAGTCTCGATCGCGCGCACGTAGGCGTGCTCGTTGCACATCATCGACACGTAGTCGAGCCGGTCCATGTAGCCGATCGACTGGTTGAACGGCTTGGACTCGGCCAGCTTTTCGGTGCCGCGATGGAGCAGGCCCACGTGCGGATCGACGCGCACGATGGTCTCGCCGTCCATCTCCATGATCAGGCGCAGCACGCCGTGCGCAGCCGGGTGCTGCGGGCCGAAGTTCATCGTGTAGTTGCGGATTTCCTGGGCCATCTTCAGTTCTCCCGCCACTTGTCGGCGGCTTCAGCCCGGGCCTGCAGCAGGTCGGCGTCGTCACGGATCGTGCGCGGCACCAGCACGCGCGGCTCGATCGACACGGGTTCGTAGATCACCCGCTTCTGCTCGGGGTCGTAGCGCACCTCGACATTGCCGATCAGCGGGAAATCCTTGCGGAACGGATGGCCGACGAAACCATAGTCGGTCAGGATGCGGCGCAGGTCCGGGTGCCCTTCGAAGATGATGCCGAACAGGTCGAACGCCTCGCGCTCGAACCAGTTCACGCCCGGCCACACCGGGGTCAGCGACGGCACCACCGGCAGGCTGTCGTCCGCGCAGAACACGCGCAGGCGCAGGCGGCGGTTGTGCTCGATCGAAAGCAGCTGGACCACCGCGGCGAAGCGGCGCGGCTGGCTGTCGCCGCTGGGGCGCTCGGCCCAGCTGAAGCGGCCCAGCGCCTGCCCTTCGACACCGCGCGAGAAACCCGAGCCGCTGACCGTGGTGGTGTCCCACTCGACCTGGCCGTAGCCGAGGTAATCGATGCCGCACAGGTCGATCAGCTCGCCGAAGCGGAACGCCGGCTCGTCGCGCAGCGCGGTGGCCACCGCAACCAGGTCGGCGGCGGCCAGGTCGGCAATGATCTCGTTGCGCTCGGTGCTGACTTCCAGCGTGTCGCCGAAGCGCGCGACAAGCTGGTCGGCAAGCGACTTCGCGGAGGTATCGGACATGTCGGGCCTCACGAACGCGCGATGGTGCTGGTGCGACGGATCTTCTTCTGCAACTGCAGGATGCCGTGGATCAATGCTTCGGCCGTCGGCGGGCAGCCCGGCACGTAGATGTCCACCGGCACGATGCGGTCGCAGCCGCGCACCACGGAGTAGGAATAGTGGTAGTAGCCGCCGCCGTTGGCGCAGCTGCCCATCGAGATGACCCACTTCGGCTCGGGCATCTGGTCGTAGACCTTGCGCAGTGCCGGCGCCATCTTGTTGACCAGGGTGCCGGCCACGATCATCACGTCGGACTGGCGCGGGCTGGGGCGGAAGATCACGCCGTAGCGGTCGAGGTCGAGCCGCGCCACGCCGGCGTGCATCATCTCCACCGCGCAGCAGGCCAGGCCGAAGGTCACCGGCCACATCGAGCCCGTGCGCGCCCAGTTCATCAGCGCGTCGACGCTGGTGGTGGCGAAGCCGCGCTGCACGACGGGGTTGTCGCCGGCCGGGCGCAGGATGTCGTCGACCAGGTTCAGCGGCTCGGGGTTGTGCATCACCCGGCTGATGGAATCGATCACTCCCATTCGAGCGCTCCCTTCTTCCACACGTAAGCAAAGCCGATCACCAGCAGCAGCAGGAACAGCCCCATCTCGATCAGCGCGATCAGGCCGATCTGCTTGAACACCACCGCCCACGGAAACAGGAAGGCGATTTCCAGGTCGAAGATGATGAACAGGATGGCGAGCAGGTAATAGCGCACGTCGAAGCGCATGCGTGCGTCCTCGAATGCCTCGAAACCGCATTCGTAGGGGGCGAGCTTCTCCGCCTCGGGGCGACGCGGGCCGGCGAGCAGGCCGACCACCAGCAACACCACGCCAAGGCCGGCGGCAACGGCGATGAACAACAGGACAGGCCAGTATTCGGCGAGCACGATGCAACCTACCTCCGCGCCGCTTGGGCGCATCAGTGACCGGTGGGAACTTGGATCAAGTGCTCACGGTCCGACGACTTCAGTTCGGTGCATCGGCGTGGCCTGGGCCTCCGACTACGCCGGCGGATCGAAGCCACCGGCGCCCGATGTCTCGCAAAACGCGTTTGCGAATCCGCGCATTGTATCAGTGCGATGGGGTACAACAAGCCTTGACGGCTGCTGCGTTGCGAACTAACGCACGGCTTGCGCCGGGCGCGTCACATGGTCTGCGTGGGTCGCTCGGAATTGAGCGTGCCGGCGAGGATGTTCTCGATGCGGCTGCGCGCGGCCTCCGCGTCGCTGGATTCGTTGAAATGGATGCCGATGCCGGCGGTGCGATTGCCCTGCGCGCCGACCGGGCTGATCCACACCACCTTGCCCACCACCGACAGCCGCTCGGTCTCGTCGGCCAGGGTCACCAGCAGCACCACCTCGTCGCCCAGGGCATAGGACTGCGCCGTCGGCGCAAACAGGCCGCCATGCTTGAGGAACGGCATGTACGCGTTGTACAGCGACGCCGCGTCCTTGATCTTCAGCGAGATGATGCCTTGCCGGCCAGCCATCGGTTTCATGCCACGCTCCCCGCCGGGCCTGCGTCCCGGTCAACGGCGTCGATCTTAGCAGGTCGGCGCAGCGCGTCAGGCACTGCCGCGCGTCACTGCCCGGTCGTTTCGCCGGCCAGCAGCGACTGCCGTTCGTTGACCAGGTTGCCCCAGGTTGCCGGCGGCGCCCAGCCGGCAACCCATGCCGGCACGGAAGCGGCGGCCATCGGCCGCGATATCGAGAAGCCCTGCAACTGGTGGCAGCCCAGCGACGCCAGCAGATCCCCCTGCACCGGCGTCTCCACCCCTTCGGCGATCACCGCCTTGGCCAGCATGCGCGCGGTGGTGATCACGCCCGCGGCGATCGCCATGTTGCGGTCATCATGCAGGATGTCGCGCACGAAACTCTGGTCGAGCTTGATGTGCTCGATGTCGAGCTGCTGGATGTGGCTCAGCGACGCCGAGCCCGTGCCGAAATCGTCCAGCCCCACGCGGATGCCGCGCCGCCGGCATTCCTCGATGACCACCTTGGCCCGCGCATGGTCCATGCTTGGCCCGGTCTCGGTGATCTCGATACCGAAGCCGACGTCCATCACGTCAGGATAGGTGTCCAGCGCGGCGTCGATGTCCGCGAAGAACGCCGGGTGCAACAGGTGGCGGGTGCTGATGTTGACCGACACCGGAACGGGCACGCCGGCATGCAACCAGCCCTGGCAGCAGCGCAGCGCCTCGTCCAGCACGTAGCGTCCGATCGGCCGGGCAAGTTGCGGGTCGTCCAGCACGTGCATGAAGTTGGCCGGGCCGATCAGCTCCTGCTCGCGATCGTTGAGGCGCAGCAGTGCCTCCATCCCGGCCACGCCGTTGATCCCGGGCAGGCCGTCGATGTAGACGATCGGCTGGAACAGGAGCTGCAAGCGCGACTGCTGCAGGGCCTGGGCGATCCGCTCGCGCATCGCCTGCAGGCGCACCTGCTCCAGCTCCATGGCCGGCTCGTACAGCGAGCCGCGATCCTTGCCTGCCTCCTTCGCCTCGTACATCGCCATGTCGGCGTGGCGGACCAGCCCCTCGGCGCTGGAGCCGTCGAGCGGAAACAGGGTCCAGCCGATGCTTGCCGACAGGAACAACTGCTCCTCGTCCAGGTTGAACGGCACCCGCAGCGCCTGCAGGATGCAGCGGCTGATCACGTCCAGCTGCTCGCGGCTGTCCAGGCCGGGGATCAGCAACGCGAATTCGTCGCCGCCGAGGCGGGCCAGCACGTCGGCGTCACGCAGCATGCCGCGGATGCGCGAAGACGCCTCCGCCAGCACGCGGTCGCCGCCGCTGTGGCCGGCGGTATCGTTGACGCTCTTGAACCGGTCCAGGTCCAGGATGCCCACTGCCAGCAGGGAATCGTCGGCGGTGGCTCGGGTCCGCGCCTGTTCCAGCAGCTCGAACAACAGCCGCCGGTTGGGCAAACCGGTGACCACGTCGTAGAACGCCAGCCGCTCGACGCGCGCCTCGTGCAGTTTCCGCTCGGTGATGTCGCGCTGCTGCCAGATGCAGCCCTGCGCCACGCCGTCAATGCAGATCGGCATGAAGTCGCGCAGCAGTACGCGCCCGTCGGCCAGCAGCACTTCCTCGTCGCGCGACTCCTCGTTGCGCGCCACGATGCCGGCCATGCGTTCGAGCTCGCGTTCGGGCTCGCAATAGAGATGACTGATGCGAGCGTGCAGCGCGGCCGACGGCAGGCCCTCCAGTTCGCCCGGCGATTCGGCCAGCCCGAACAAGGCACAGAATGCCTCGTTGGCGAACTTCACCAGCCCGTTCGCCGTCGTCACCAGCACCCCGGAATGCTGGTTGGACAGCACCGTGCGCACGTGCTGCAGGTTGAAACGCAGATCGCGCTCGGCCAGCAGCCGCGCCGCGTGCGCCCGCTGCATCTGCATGCCCAGGCCAAGCTCGACCGCCATCTCCGCGAACACCTGGACCTCGACCGGGGTGAAAGCGTCGGCCTGGTCGGCACCGACCACGAACACGCCCACCACCGCCTCGCCCACGCGCAGCGGCAACGCCAGCACCGCGCCGTCTCCCAGCGTCGTGCCCGGCAGCGGCCATTCGCGCGGCGCGCCCGCGGCGTACTGGCGAACGCACGGCTCGCCGCGGCGCAAGGCGACGACCGCGGCATCGCCGGCATGCTTCTGCTCGTCCAGGGCGAGACCCTCCCCCGGCGTCACCACGCCATCCATGCCGGCGTGGGCATGCAGGCGCAAGCTTGTGGCCGCGTCGTCGGCAAACAGGCCGATCCACGCGAAGCGGTAGCCGCCCACGCGGCAGGCCACGTCGCTGCTCTCGGCCAGCAGCAGGGTTTCGTCAGGGCTGTGCGTGACCACCTTGATCATCTCGCTGAGCAGACGCAAGGCGCGGCGCTGGCGAGCCTCCTGCTGCACCGAGCGCTGCAACTGATGGCGTTGCGACTGCGCCTCCAGCCCCAGCCCGATGCTGGCGGCTGCCTGCTGCAGCAGCTCGGTCAACCGTGTCGAGAAGTACGCGGGGTCGGATGCGCGGATCACCAGTCCGGCGCGCACCTCGCCGAACACCATCACCGGTATCGCCATCGCGGCGACCACGTCATGGCGCTCGTAGGCGGTGCGCAATCGCTGCAGGCCCGGCACGCGGCGCAGGTCGGGCTCGATCTGCGGCACGCCGCGCCAGAACGAGGGCCGCACCAGGGACAGCGGGGTCTGTTCGGGGTAGATGTCCTGCATGTCCGCGGCCACCGCCACCGGCGCCACCCGCTGGAACCATCCGGCCGCGTGGTCGGCCTCGCCGATCATCACCAGCATCGCGCCCAGGCGCCGCTGCAGCACCTCGATGATGGCGTCGTAGAGTTCCGGAGGTTCCACCGCGCGAACCAGCAACTGGCCGATCTCGGACAGCGCCGCGTAATAGCTCTCGCTGGTCGCAGCCGTGGCGCCCGTATTGACCCGCATCGCGTCCGGCTCTTCGAGGTGCATGCCGTCTTCCCCTGCTTGCGCAGCAACCTAGCTGGGTCGGTCCAAGGGCGCAACACCGACGGCGGGGGTCGGTTCGTCGGCTTGGATCTGGCACCAGCCCCAATGGTCGAATATCCACGGCGAGCACAAGTCCAGCGACAGCCGCACGAAACACGGCGCCGCACGCGCAGCCGCGGGCAGCTGCAGGCGCAATGTGCCGTCCGCGTCATGTCGCAGCGGCGCGCTCTGCCAGGCCCAGCGCTGCGATGTTGCCGGGTTCACCAGGTCCAGCCGCAGCCAGCGCCACCACACGCGGGGCGGGTGCCACGGCAGGGCTGCCGGCATCGGAGCGTCCGGCTCGAAATAGGTTTCGTCGCGCTCCGCCATTCGGCGCAGGCGCTTGCCGCTCAACGCGAGTTGGCTGCGATGCGCCTGCAGGGCGGCGCGCTTGCCGGCGAGCTGGGCGGCCGTGGCAGGCATCTTCAAGGCGCGCCGATCCCCCTTGTCGCCATGCACGAGGTAGGCGAGCAGCGCCGGCGGCGTGGCGTGGCCGGCCAATGCCAGCCGCACCAGCACGTGCGCCGCGCTGTGGTCGGGATGCCGATCCTGCAATGACGGCACGGCGATCAGGTCGGGGGCGAAGCGGTCGATCGCATCGCGGATGGCGGCCACGGCCAGGTCGGTCGATCGCAGCAAGAGGCCGGTGACGCCGAGGTCGGGCCAGTCCAGGGATTGCAACGCAGTCGCCGGTACCCCCAGCGCGGCGAGCGCATGCTGCAATTCGGCCGCGCGCCGCTGCGCCCAGCGGCGCCGATCCGCCGCGCCGAGGCGCCAGCGGCGTTCCAGCGCGCGCTGCGGCCAGGGATTGTTGTCGCCGGCGGTCAGCAGCAGGATGCGCACCTCGCCACCGGCCGCCAGCACTTGCTGCAGCAGCACGCCGGTGGCCAGGGTTTCGTCATCGGGATGCGGCGCGATCACCAGCAGACGGGTGCTCGCGGAGAACTCTGGCCCACCGTCGCCCCGGGCACTGTCCATCAGCGCCACCGGGACAGCAGCTCCAGCAGCAGCAGATCCGGGCGCAAGGGGCCGCGCAGGCCCTCGCGTGCGCGGTTGCTGGCGTCGTGCCAATCGCCCAGCGCCGCCGCGTCCAGCGCGCTGCCCAGTGGCGGGCGATCGCCCAGCGAACGGGCGCGCAGTTCGTCGGCCGCGGCCTGCGCGGCAAACCACAGCCGTTGCGCCGGCTCGTCGTCCAGCCAGCGCTTGACCACCTCGGCCGCTTGGCCGCGCCCGCCGGCCAGCGCCGCCAGGTCGCGGCGGACTTCGGTGCGCTGCTCCAGCGCGCCATGCCGGCTCCATTGCATGGCGAGTCCCGGGTTGCCACCGGCTGCCGCCAGCGCCGCCCTGCCGTCGGCCACGCCTTCGCGCTGCAGCCAGGCCAGCGCCAGCGCCGGTTCGGGCAGATGGAACTCGATCCGCTGGCAACGGCTGCGGATCGTCGGCGGCAACCGCCACGGCGCATCGGCCAGCAGGATCAGCATGGTTTGCGCAGCCGGTTCCTCCAGCGTCTTCAGCAAGGCATTGGCCGCCGCGGCGTTCATCGCGTCGGCCGGGTCGATGGTGACCACTTGCCAGCCGCCGAGCTGGCTGCGCATGGCCAGCCGGGCGGACAACTCGCGGATCTGGTCGACCACGATCTCGGTGCGTGGCGTGCCGTCCTTGCGCAAGCCGAAGGTCAGTTCCACCCGGTCCGGATGCGAGCCGGCCGCGCTCAACCGGCAACCCCGGCAATGCCCGCAGGCTTCGCCGTGCACCGGCTCGGTGCACAGCAGGCCGCGCACGAAACGCTGCGCGAACGCACGCTTGCCCAGGCCGGCGGCACCACACAGCAGCAGGGCGTGCGGCAGCGCGCCGCGCTCGCGACGGGCCTGCAGCCGCGACCAATGATCCTCGTGCCATGGCAGTGCGTTCATCGGGCCGACCCTTCCAGCCACTCGATCAAGGCATGCGTGGCCGCCTGCAGCACCTGCCCGGGAGCCTGGCTGGCGTCGATGACGCGGAAGCGGTTCGGCTCCTGTGCCGCGCGGTCGCGGTAGCTGGCACGCACCCGCTCGAAGAACGCGTCCGCCTCGGACTCGATGCGGTCGGCCTCGCCGCGACCGGCGGCACGGGCGCGCCCGGCCGCGACCGGCAGGTCGAGCAGCAAAGTGAGATCGGGCTTCACGCCGTCGCAGGCCCAGCGCTCCAGTTCCTCGATGCGCGCGGCGGGCTGGCCGCGTCCACCGCCCTGGTAGGCGTAACTCGCGTCGGCAAAGCGGTCGCACACCACCCACTGCCCCGCAGCCAGCGCGGGCTCGATCACCTCGCGCACCAGCTGTGCGCGCGAGGCGAACATCAACAGCAGTTCGGTCTCCGCCGCCAGCGGGGCCAGCGCCGGATCCAGCACGATCGCGCGCACCGCCTCGCCCACCGGCGTGCCGCCCGGCTCGCGCGCCTGCACCACCGACAGCCCGCGCTGGCGAAGGCAGGCCAGCACGCCGGCCAGCAAGGTGCTCTTGCCGGCGCCCTCGCCGCCCTCGAGGCTGATGAACCTGCCGCGCGCGGGACTCATCGGCAGCGCTTCCGCTGGTAGCAGTCGACGTTGCGGTTGTGCTCGGCCAGGGTGCTGGAGAACACGTGGCTGCCATCGCCGCGCGCCACGAAATACAACGCATCGCCGGCGGCGGGATGCAGCGCGGCCGCGATCGCCGGCCGGCCCGGCAGGGCGATCGGCGTGGGCGGGAGGCCGGGCCGGGTGTAGGTGTTGTAGGGCGTGTCGGCGGCGAGATCGCTCTTGCGGATGTTGCCGTCGTAACGCGCGCCCATGCCGTAGATCACGCTGGGGTCGGTCTGCAGCAGCATGTGATGCTCCAGGCGCCGGACGAACACCCCGGCGATCTTCGCACGCTCGTCGGCGCGGCCGGTTTCCTTCTCCACGATCGAGGCCAGGATCAGCGCCTGGTACGGATTGGCCAGCGGCAAGTCCGGCGCACGCCCCGGCCAAAGCGCCGCCAGCGTACGCTCCATCGCCGCATGGGCGCGGCGCAGGATGTCCAGCTCGCCGTCGCCCTTCACGTAGGCGTAGGTCTCTGGCAGGAAGCGTCCTTCCGGCGCCTCGCCGCCGGCGCCGATGCGCTGCATGATCGTCGCGTCGTCGAGGCCGCTGGTGTCGTGCTGCAGCACGTCGGCCTGGGCCAGCGCGCGGCGCAGCTCGGCGAACGTCCAGCCGTCGACGATAGTGAAGTTGCGCTGCAGGACCTTGCCCGCCGCCATGTCCGACAGCAACTGGCGCGGCGTGATGCCGGGCGCGAGCGCATATTCCCCCGCGTGCAGCTTGCCGGCCACGTGCATCTGCTCGGCCAGCAATCGCCAGTACCACGGGCTGGCCGTGGTCAGACCCTGTCGCCGCAGCTCGGCGACGATGCCCCGGAAACTGGTGCCGCGGCTGACGTCGATGCTTTGCTGTTGCGGCGATACGTTCAACGCGGTCACGCTGAAACGATGGTAGTCGTTCCAGCCCACCGCCAGCGCCGCAGCGAGCGCCAGCGCCAGCACCACCAGCAGCAACCCGTGCAGCCGCGCAGCCCCGCGCATCGCTCGAACACTCATCCGCCCTGCTCCATTGAAAATCCCAGATCGCGCCAATGCTGCTGCAACCGGCGCGCCACTGCGCCGGGTGCCCAGGTCCAACGCTCCAGCGACTGTACCGGCACGATGCCGCGCACGCTCGAACTCAGGAACAGCTCGCTGGCCCCGGCCAGGGCCTCCAACCCGATCTCGGCCACGCGCGCCGACATCGCCTCCAGCACCTCGGCCCGCGCGACCCCGGCGATGCCGCAGCGGTCCACGGCCGGGGTCAGCAACTCGCCGTCGATCACCGCGAACAGGTTGGCCATGGTCGCCGAAATCACATGGCCGTGGCCATCGCACAGCACGCCTTCGGCGATCGCCGGATCGTTCCACTCGGCGCGCGCCAGCACCTGCTCCAACCGGTTCAGATGCTTGACGCCGGCCAGTCGCGGCTGCTCGGCCAGCCGCAGCCGGCACACCCGCATGCGCACGCCGTGGATGGCCGCCTCTCCCACCGGCGGCGGCGGGAACGCGGCCACCACGCGGGTGGGTCGCGGCGCTGTCGGAGGCGCATAACCGCGCTCGCCGATGCCGCGCGTCACGGTGATACGCACCACCGCATGCGCCATGTCCGCCCGGACCTGCTGCGTTTCGTGCCAGAGCTGGTCCGGGTCGGGTGCGGGAATCAGCAGGCGCTCGCAACCGGCCGTCAGCCGCTGCATGTGCCGCGCCCACAGCGGCGCGCGCGTGCCGACCATGCGGATGCTCTCGAACAGGCCGTCGCCGTAACCGAAGCCGCGGTCGAGCACGCTGACCCGATCCGCGGCCACGCCGTCGACCAGCAGCCGCGCCGCCATCAGCCCGGCTTCCCGAGCGCGCGCAGCAGGCCGCGTGCCTTGGCGCGCGTCTCGTCCAGCTCGGCGGCGGCTTCCGAGTCGGCGACGATGCCCGCGCCGGCGCGCAGGCTCACGTGCTCGCCGCTCAGCGTCAGGGTGCGGATCAGGATGTTCAAGTCGAGCTCGCCATTGCAGTCCAGGTAGCCCAGCGCGCCGGTATAGGCGCCGCGCGGCGTGCGCTCCAGCGCGGCGATGATCTCCATGCAGCGTACCTTGGGGCAGCCGGTGATGGTGCCGCCGGGAAAGGTGGCGGCGATCACCTCGCCCGGCGTCACGCCGGCGCGCAGCCGTCCGCGTACATTGGAGACGATGTGGTGAACATGGGCGTAACTCTCCACCACCATCAGCTCGTCGACCTCGACCGTGCCCGGCGCGCAGACACGACCCAGGTCGTTGCGCTCCAGGTCGAGCAGCATCACGTGTTCGGCACGCTCCTTCGGGTGGGCGCTCAGTTCGCGGATGCGCGCGTGCTCGTCGTCGCCGTTCAGCCGCGGGCGCGTACCGGCGATCGGACGCGTCTGCGCCACGCCGCCGCGCACTTCCACCAGGCGTTCGGGCGAGGAACTCAGCACGGCCCAGCCCGGCTGTTGCAGCAAACCGGCGAACGGCGCCGGGTTGGCGCGGCGCAAGGCGTCGTAAAGCGCCGCCGGCTGGGGAGGCAGCGCGTAGCGGGCGTTCCAGCCGCGCGACAGGTTCACCTGGAACGTGTCGCCGGCCCGGAGGTGTTCGTGAATGCGCTGCACGCCATCGAGGAAGTCGCCGGGCGGGTCTTCCTCGATGGTCTCGAGTGCGGGCAACGGCGGCCATGCCGCCGGCGATGCAAGATCGGCTTCGAGCCGGTCGAGCAACGGCTCGAAGCCGGCCTCGGCGACCAGCCAGGTGCATTCGTGCCAATGGTCGACGATGATCGCCGCCGGGCAGCGCACGGCCAGCGCCAACGGCAGCGTCGAGCTGGGCGGCAACTTCAATCGGGGCTCGATCTCGGCGGCCAGTTCATAGCTCAGCAGCAAAACCCAACCGCCGTGGAACGGCAACTCGTCGGCGCCAGCCGGGCACCGCCCGGCAAGCCACACCCGGTCCAGCGCATCGAGAAAGCGACCCGGCTGCACGCGACCGTCACCGTCGCGCAACACGCCATCGGCGACCAGTTCCAGCCGCTCGCCGGGAAACGCGAACAGGATGTCGTAGCGCGATTGCGCGCTGCCGTGCACGACGCTCTGCAACAGGCACGGATAGCGCTCGGGGAGCGTCGCCGCCGGCGCGAGAAGATCGCGCCGGCCGTCCAGCCGGCGCCGATGGCAAGCCATGCCCGCGTCGGTCAAACGCGACGGAACGCCAGCGTGCCGTTGGTGCCGCCGAAGCCGAACGAGTTGGACAGCACCACGTCGAGCTTCGCCTCGCGCGCGACGTTGGGCACGAAGTCGAGGTCGCAGCCTTCGCCCGGCTCGTCCAGGTTGATCGTGGGCGGCAGCACCTGGTCGCGCAGCGCCAGCACGCTGAAGATCGCCTCGACGCCACCGGCCGCGCCCAGCAGATGGCCGGTGGTGGATTTGGTGGAGCTCATCGCCAGCTTGTACGCGTGGTCGCCGAACACCTTCTTCGCCGCCATCACCTCGCCGAGGTCGCCCAGCGGCGTGGAGGTGCCGTGGGCGTTGACATACTGCACGTCGGACGGATTGAGGCCGGCGTCGTTCAACGCGGTCTGGATGCAGCGCGCCGCGCCTTCGCCGCCTTCGCTGGGCGCGGTCATGTGGAATGCGTCGCCGCTCATGCCGAAGCCGACCAGCTCGGCGTAGATGCGCGCGCCGCGCGCCTTGGCATGCTCGTACTCCTCCAGCATCACCACGCCGGCGCCGTCGGACAGCACGAAGCCGTCGCGATCCTTGTCCCACGGGCGGCTCGCCTTGGTCGGCTCGTCGTTGCGGGTGGACATCGCCTTGGCCGAGCAGAAGCCGGCCATCGCGGTGCCGGTGGTGGCGAACTCGGCGCCGCCGGCGATCATCGCGTCGGCATCGCCGTACTGGATCATGCGTGCGGCCAGGCCGATGTTGTGCGCGCCGGTGGTACAGGCAGTGACGCAGGCGATGTTGGGCCCCTTCAGGCCGAACATGATGGACAGCTGGCCCGAGACCATGTTGATGATCGAGCTGGGCACGTAGAACGGCGACACGCGGCGCGGACCCTTGGCGGCCAGCTCCAGCGTGGTCGATTCGATCGTGTACAGGCCGCCGATACCGGCGCCCACCGCCACGCCGACGCGAGGTGCGTTGGCCTCGGTGATCTCCAGGCCCGAATCGCGCAGAGCCTGGGTGCCCGCCGCCACGCCGTAATGGATGAACGGGTCCATCTTCTTGACGTCCTTGAGCGGCATCCATTCGGCCGGGTCGAAACCGCTGACCTGTCCGGCGATGCGCGTCGAGTAGGCCGAGGTGTCGAAGTGGACGACGGGGCCGATGCCGCTCTCGCCCTTGACCACCCGATCCCACGCGCTGGCGATGTCGTTGCCGACGGGCGAGATGATGCCCATGCCGGTCACTACTACTCGACGCTTGCTCATGCTTGTTCCTTCGTTATTCCCGGGAAGCTGCCACGACCGATGGCCGGCGCGGCGCGCTCCGGGTGCGTCGTCCGTGGCGCCCGACGATGCGCGATGCACCATACGGGTTCGGACGTTGCGAAATTCAGAAACGAAAACTGCGCCATTCAGGCGCAGCATTCGATACCGCTGCCCATCCTTGCCGGCTCGCACGGGGCGTGCCAGGCGGGATGGACATGCCTCCGGAACCGATCAGTCCTTGGAGTGGGCCTTGATGTAGTCGACGGCCTGCTGCACGGTGGTGATCTTCTCGGCATCCTCGTCCGGGATCTCGGTCTCGAACTCTTCCTCGAGCGCCATCACCAGCTCCACCGTGTCCAGCGAGTCCGCGCCCAGATCATCCACGAACGAAGCGTTCGCCGTGACTTCATCTTCCTTCACGCCCAACTGCTCGACGACGATTTTCTTGACGCGTTCTTCGATGGTGCTCATGTTGCCCATACCTCTCAAGGGGTGATTGTTTGTCGGTACCGGTCCGACTGCATGGCTCAAGACCGGCGGCATTGTAGTGGCTAAGCGCCAGTGCTGCCACGATTCGCCGGCGATGGCTGGCCACGGCCGCCGTTGACCGACGCGAAAGCGCAATTGTCGCCTAAAAAGAGCCTGCTGGCGACAACTCCGTGCGCCGGCCTCACGGCATGTACATCCCGCCGTTGACGTGCAAGGTCTCGCCGGTGATGTAGGACGCCGCAGGCGAAGCCAGGAATCCCACGGCCTTGGCGATGTCGCCGGCATCGCCCAGACGGCCGAGCGCGATCTGGCCGAGCAACCCGTGGCGGGTCTCTTCCGGCAGTGCGCGGGTCATGTCGGTGTCGATGAAGCCGGGCGCCACCACGTTGACCGTGATGCCGCGCGTGCCGATCTCGCGCGCCAGCGATTTGGAGAACGCGATGATGCCGGCCTTCGCCGCCGCGTAGTTCGCCTGGCCGGGGTTGCCGGTGAGCCCGATCACCGAGGCGATCGAAATGATGCGGCCCTTCTTCGCCTTCATCATGCCGCGCATCACCGCCTTCGACGTGCGGTACACGGAGGTGAGGTTGGTGTCGATGATCGCCTGCCAGTCCTCCTCCTTCATCCGCATCAGCAACTGGTCGCGGGTGATGCCGGCGTTGTTGACCAGGATCGAGACCGGGCCGAATTCCTTCGCGATGGCGTCGACCAGCGCCTCGACGGCGGCGCCGTCGGTGACGTCCAGCACGCGGCCGTGACCGCCGTGCGCAGCCATCCGCTCACCGATCGCGGCGGCGCCGCCTTCGCTGGTGGCGGTGCCGATCACGATGGCGCCCATGGCCGCCAGCTCGTCCGCGATCGCCGCGCCGATGCCGCGGCTGGCGCCGGTGACCAGCGCGATTTCACCTTGCAGTGGGTTGCTCATTGTCGGGTGTTCCTTCGGGGAATCGGAAAACTGAAAACTCACGCCCACTCGGCGCGGGCGGCATCGAGCTGGGCCGGATCGCCAAGCGGGCGCGCCTCGATGCTCTTGTCGATGCGCTTGATCAGTCCGGCCAGCACCTTGCCCGGCCCGCATTCGGCGATGCGCGTGGCACCGCCCGCGGCCAGTGCCTGCACGCACTCGGTCCAGCGCACCGGCAGGTACAACTGGCGCTGCAAGGCGCCGCGGATCTCCTCGACCGTGCCGTAGCTGCGCGCCTCGGCGTTCTGGATCACCGGCACGCGCGGAAGCTGCCAGTCGATCGTGGCCATCCGCTCGCCCAACCGATCGGCCGCCTCGCGCATCAGTGCGCAGTGCGACGGCACCGACACGGCCAGCTTGATCGCCTTCTTCACGCCCAGCTCGGCGAGCCGGACCAGCGCACGATCGACCGCCTCGGTGTTGCCGGCGATCACCAGTTGTCCCGGTGAATTGAAATTGGCCGGTGACACGACCTGCCCTTGCGCCACCTCTTCGCAGACAGCCGCGATCTGCGCATCATCGCCACCGAGGATGGCCGCCATCGCGCCCACGCCGGCCGGCACTGCAGCCTGCATCAGGCGCCCGCGCTCGGCCACCAGGGCGGCCGCGTCGTGCAAGGACAGCGAACCGGCGCAGACCAGCGCGCTGTACTCGCCCAGGCTGTGGCCCGCCAGTTGTGCCGGATCCACGCCACCCAGCTTCTGCCACACGCGCCACACCGCCACGCTGGCAGCCAGCAGCGCCGGCTGGGTGTGCTCGGTGCGGTTGAGCTGTTCCTCCGGCCCCTGCATGGCGAGGCTCCACAGATCGACGCCGGCGCCCTGCGAAGCTTCCCCGAACGCCGACTGCACCTCGGCGTGCGCAGCAGCCAGCTCGGTCAGCATGCCGACCGATTGCGAGCCCTGACCGGGGAAAACGAAAGCCAGCGAAGCGGAAGTGGAACTCATGGAGGCGCAAATCCCGTCGACGAAAACCGCCATGGTGCCAGCATCGACGGCCATACGCAGCTGTATTCCGCATTTTCCGGGACACAAAACACGATGCCGCCTGGCTGGGCGGCATCACGAAGAACTCGCCGGAACCGCGGTGGCTCAGTAACGCAGCAACGCCGAGGCCCAGGTGAAACCGCCGCCGAATGCTTCCAGCAACAGGTTCTGGCCACGCTGCACCTTGCCCGAACGCACCGCGTAATCGAGCGCGAGCGGCACCGAACCCGAGGACGTGTTCGCATGCTTGTCGACCGTCACGATGACCCGCTCCATCGACATGTTCAGCCGCTTGGCGGTCGCCTCGATGATGCGCAGGTTGGCCTGGTGCGGGATCAGCCAGTCGATGTCCGACTCCTGCATGCCGGCCGCCTCCAGCGTCTCGCCGACCAGGGCGTCCAGCGTCTTCACCGCGACCTTGAACACCTCGCGCCCGGACATGCGGATGCGCACGCCGTGATTGGGCTCGTCGCTGAAACCGGCCGACACGCCCACCGGGTTGTACAGCAGGTGCTTGTAGCCGCCGTCGGCGTGCAGGCAGGTGGCGTAGACGCCCGGTTCGCTGGACGCCTCCAGCACCACCGCGCCGGCGCCGTCGCCGAACAGCACGCAGGTTTCGCGCTCCGTCCAGTCGACCATCCGGGTGAGCGTCTCGGCGCCCACCACCAGCACCTTCTTCGACTGCCCGCTGCGGATGAACTTGTCGGCAACGCCCAACGCGTAGACGAAGCCCGAGCACGCCGCATTCACGTCGAACGCCGCGCATCCGTTGGCACCCAGGCGATGCTGCAGCAGGCAGGCGGTGGAAGGAAAGATGAGGTCCGGCGTGGTCGTGCCGAGCACGATCAGGTCGAGTTCGGACGCCTTGACGCCCGCCGCCTCCAGCGCGTTCTGCGCGGCCCGGAAGGACAAGTCGCCCGTGGTTTCGCCGTCGGCGGCGATGTGCCGCTGGCGGATGCCGGTGCGGGTGCGGATCCACTCGTCGCTGGTGTCGACGATCTTTTCCAGATCGGCATTGGTGACGATACGCTCGGGCAAGGCGCTGCCGGTGGCGACGAGGCGGGAATAAATCTGGGTCATTCAACTTTCCATCGGCAGGGACTGCGGGATCGGCCGCTGGGCCGACGCCGTACGTTACGTGCCCGGGTGGCGGAACGCAAAAACGGCGCGTCGCCGCGCCGTTCCGGTTGATCGCCCGGCGGGACCCCGCAGGGCCCCGGCAACCCGGTCAATCCTCGACCGACACCGCGGCCTTGGCCTGGATCACCTTCTTGCCACGGTAGTAGCCGTCCTTGGTGACGTGGTGGCGCAGGTGCACCTCGCCGCTGGTCGGGTCGGTGGATAGCTGCACGGTGCTCAGCTTGTCGTGGGCACGACGCATGCCGCGGGTGGACGGGGTACGGCGGCTCTTGGCAACAGCCATGGTAGTTCTCCAACTGAAACGTGGTGAAATGAAACGGGATGATCGTTGATCGAACGGCCCGGATCAGGCGAGCCGGGCCGACGTTATTTCTTCAGCTCGCGCAATACCGCGAACGGATTCTCCGAGCGCCCCGATTCGGCATGATCCTGCGCCGGGTCGTGGCCTGTCACTTCGTCGGGCAATCGGCTGTCCGGGTTGACCGGGACCAGCGGCAGCGCCAACAGCAATTCGTCCTCTATCACATCCGCCGGTCGCAGGCGGCCATCCTCGGACACCAGCAGCGGTTCGCAATCGGGCGGCAACCCCGCCTCGTCGCGCTCCTGGCCGATCAGCCCCAGCCGCGTGTGCACCGCAACCGGCAGCACGAACGGTTCCAGCGAACGCTGACAGATCAACGTCAGCGGCGCGCTGGCGCGGACATCCACGTAGCTGGTGCCGAGATCGTCGCGCCCGAAATCAAGCGTGAAACTGACCTCGCCACCGGTGCCGGCAAGTGCCTCGCCGAGGCGCCGCAGGCTCGCGATGGGCAGCGTTCCCTCGAATGAACGCCGCGCCGAGACCATGCGCCAAGCGTCCACGGACTCTGGCAGTGTCACGGACATAATCGCGGAATGGTAGGTTTGCCGGGTCGCCAAGTCAACCCGCGGCTGCGCCGGACCGCCGACGCCGACGTCTGTCAGGTGCATTTTGCCTGATCCCGCCCCGATGCGGCAGACTGGGCCACTCCCGCACGACGAAGCCGCGCCCTTGAATCCGTACCTCACGTTCAGCGTGGCGGCCTGCCTCGCCATCCTGATCCTGCTGGCCGGCACGGCCATGCTGCTGCGCAAGCACCAGAACCGGCGCGCCGGCAGCATCCGCGACCTGCTGGACCTCGCCGACCGGCTGGAGATCGACCTGAAAACCTGCCGCTCCGGCCTGCAGCAGGCGCATGCGGTGATGTCGCTGAACCCGGACCTGCCCGCCGCCAGTGAAAAGGACGCCCGTCACGCGGTCGATGCCGGGCTGCGCGCGCTGCTGCAGCAACGCTTGTGGATTCGCGACCGGTCCCCCGCCGCGAGCCAGCACGAACTGGACGAAACCGCCAGCTCGATGCGCGAGGCGCGCGACCGCCTGCAGCCGCTGCTGAAGGCACTGGCCCAGGCGCAAACCGAGCTGAACAGCGCGATGCGCGAGCAGATCCGCCGCGACTCGGACCACTGATGGACAAACTGCACACGCGACGCCGCATCGTGCTGGCCTCGACCTCCCGCTACCGCGCCGACCTGCTGCGCCGCCTGCTGGCGGATTTCGAGCAGGCCGCGCCCGATACCGACGAGACACCGCAGGCCGGGGAAGCTCCCGCGTCGCGTGCCCTGCGCCTGGCGATCGCCAAGGCAACCGCCGTGGCCGCGGATTTCGACGACGCGCTGGTGATCGGCTCCGACCAGGTGGCCGCGCTCGACGGCGCCATCCTGCGCAAGCCCGGCAGCGTGGAGGCGGCCCGCGAGCAGCTCGGCGCCAGCTCCGGCTGCGTCGTGCATTTCCACACCGCGTTGTGCCTGCTCGACACCCGTCATGGCCGCTCGCAAACCCACGTGGATGACACCCGGGTCCGCTTTCGCGAGCTGGGCAGCGCGGAAATCGAGCGCTACGTCACATGCGAGCTGCCGCTGGATTGCGCCGGCAGCTTCAAGTGCGAAGGATTGGGCATCAGCCTGTTCGAGGAAATCGACAATCGCGATCCCAGCGCCCTGATCGGCCTGCCGCTGATCGCACTCGCGCGCATGCTGCGCCAGGCCGGCGTCGCCGTGCCCTGAGCGGCGACGGGCGTGCCGCTACACTGCCGGGCACACGGCGCGGACCGCGCCCGCCTTGGCTCCAGACCGTCGAGAAACCATGTCCGCCACCATCGAGCCCCGCGCCGAAGCGCTGCAACAACGCCTGCAAGCCGCGATCGACCAGGTCAATCGCGTCCTGCTGGGCAAGCCGCATCAGGTCAAACTCGCCTTCACCTGCCTGATCGCCGGCGGCCACCTGCTGCTGGAGGATGTGCCCGGCGTGGGCAAGACCACCCTGGCGCATGCGCTGGCCGCCACCTTCGGGCTGGAGTTCCAGCGCGTGCAGTTCACCAGCGACCTGCTGCCGTCGGACATCATCGGGGTCAGCGTCTACGAGCGCGACAGCGGGAGCTTCCGCTTCCATCCCGGGCCGATCTTCACCGGCCTGCTGCTCGCCGACGAGATCAATCGGGCCAGCCCCAAGACGCAAAGCGCGCTGCTCGAGGCGATGGCGGAGAACCAGGTCACCGTGGACGGCCAGACCCACGCGCTGGCCCCACCCTTTTTCGTCGTCGCCACGCAGAATCCGCTCGATCTCAACGGCACCTTCCCGCTGCCGGATTCGCAACTGGACCGGTTCATGCTGCGGCTGTCGCTGGATTACCCCGACCCCGGCGCCGAGCGCGCGCTGCTCACCGGCAGCGATCGCCGCGACATGCTGGCCCGACTCACCCCGCAGCTGGACGCCGAATCGCTGCTGGCCCTGCACCAGCGGGCGCAGGCCATCACTGCCAGCAGCGCCCTGCTCGACTATCTGCAGGCGCTGCTGGCCGCGAGCCGGCGCCATCCGGAGATCCGCGCGGGCCTGTCGCCACGCGCGGGCCTGGCGTTGCTGGGCGCTGCCCGCGCCTGGGCCATGCTCAGCGGCCGCAGTCATGTACTGCCCGAAGACATCCAGGCCCTGTTCGTGCCGCTGGCAGCTCACCGACTGCCGGCCACGCGGGGGGCCGACGGAGCGCAGCTGGCGCGGCAGTTGCTGACCGAGGTGGCGGTGGATTGATGCGAGGCCTGATGCAACGCCTGCAACGCCGGGCGGAAAAGCGCCTGCCGGCGTTGACCCGCTACCGCCGCCCGGAGCGATTGCCGATCACCCTGCATCGCCGACGCATCTATATCGTGCCCAGCGGCTTCGGCCTCGGCTTCACCGTGCTGTTGCTGGTGATGCTGGTCGGCGCGCTGAACTACAACAACAACGCCGCCCTGCTGCTGACCTGCCTGCTCGGCGCAGCGAGTGCGGCGAGCATGCTGGTGGCATTCCGCAACCTCGACGGGCTGCGCCTGGATCACCTGCGCGCCGGCCACGCGATCGCCGGCGAGGCGATCGAGCTGGTGTGCTCGTTCCATTCGGATCGCCCGCGCGGCGCCCTCCGACTGGACCTGGACGACGAATCGACTGCCTTCGCCGTGGACAGCGCCGACGCCGCCCAGGTCCGCCTGCGCCTGTCGACCCACCGGCGCGGCTGGCAACCGCTGCCGCGACTGCGCCTGTGGACCAGTTGGCCGCTGGGCATGTTCCGCGCCTGGAGCTGGCTGCACCCGGAGCAATCCGTGCTGGTCTGGCCGCGCCCGGAGGCGACCGGTCCGGCGCCACGGGCGATGGCCGACGACGCCCGCCGCATGCAACTTCACCGCGGCGAGGAACTGGCCGCGTTGCGCGACTATCGCGCCGGCGATCCGCAACGGCACATCGCCTGGAAACCCAGCGCCCGCCACGACGACCTGCTGGTGAAGGACTTCGAACAGCCGCGCAGCCGGCCGCAGTGGCGCCTGGACTGGCGGCAACTGCATGGTCTGGACGATGAAGCCCGCATCGCGCGACTGGCACGCTGGCTCAACGAGGCGCAGGCGCAGCGCTGCAGCTACAGCCTGTGGCTGCCGGGCACCGAGATCGGCAGCGGCAGCGGACTGCAGCACTACGTCCGCTGCATGGACGCGCTGGCGGGCCTGCCGTGAGCGGGCGCAGGAAACCGGGCAAGCCGGCGATCGCGCTGCCACAACGCGCGTTCGACCTGCTCTGCCTCAGCGCAGCCTTCGTGCTGGCGGTCAACGCCAGCCACCTGCCGTGGTGGCTCAGTGCCGCGCTTGCCGTGATCCTGGGCAGCCGCTGGTGGCAGCGTCACCGCCACCCCGGTCGCGTGCCGCAGGCGATCAAGCTGCCGCTGCTGACCCTGCTGACCCTGGCGATCATCGCCTACTACGGCAACCTGTTCGGGCGTGCGCCGGGCACCGCGCTGGGCATCGGCCTGCTGGTGCTCAAGCTGCTGGAAACCGAAACGCTGCGCGACGTGCGCGTCGGGGTGGGCTTTGCCTGTTTCACCCTGATGACCGCCCTGCTGTTCGACCAGGGCATGGTCAGCACGCTGGTGGTGGCGCTGGGACTGGTGCCCGCGCTGGCCACCCTGCGGGCGCTGGAACCCGCGCAACCGGCGACCGGCATGGCGCGCAGCTTCATGCCCGCGCTGGCGCTGCTGGCGGCGGCACTCCCGCTGGCCTTGCTCGCCTTCGTGCTGGTGCCCCGGCTGGGTTCGCCGTTGTGGGGCGCACCCGGCCGCGACCAGGCGCGCACCGGCCTCAGCGACCGCATGAGTCCGGGTGCCTTCACCGAGCTGTTGACCGACGATCACCCGGCCATGCGGGTCACCTTCGACGGCCCACCGCCGCCGCCGGACCAGCGCTACTTTCGCGCCTTCGTCATGGCCAGGTACGACGGCGTGAGCTGGAGCTATGACGACGTGGCCCACGCAGCACCGGTGCCGCTCGAGGTCGAGCAGTCGATCGGCTACCGGATCAACCTGCTGCCCACGCACCGCCGCGTGCTGCCGACCCTGGACGTGCCGATCGAGGCGCCCGCGGGGGCCGTCATGCACAGGGACCGCGTGGTGGTAGCCAGCCGACCGGTCGACGATGCGCTCAGCTATGCGCTCGGTTCGGCCACGCGATACCGGCTCGAACCGCAGTTGGACGCGCGACCCCAGCGCTGGCTGCAGCTCCCCGCCCGCTTCAACCCGCGCACGCTGGCGCTCGGCCAATCCTGGCGCGAGCGCCACGGCAGCGACGACAACGCCATCGTCCGCGAGGCGCTGGCGCTGTTTCACGATGGCGGGTTTCGCTACACGCTCGCGCCGGCGCCGTTGGGCCGCGACGCCATGGACGATTTCCTGTTCGCCACGCGCGAAGGCTATTGCGAGCACTACTCGTCCGCATTCACCGTGCTGATGCGCGCAGCCGGCATTCCGGCACGCGTGGTCACCGGCTACCAGGGTGGCTACTGGAACAAGCTGGGCAACTATCTGCTGGTGCGCAACTCCGATGCCCATGCCTGGAGCGAAGTGTGGCTGGCCGGTCGCGGCTGGGTGCGCGTCGACCCCACGGCCGCCGTGCGCCCCGAACGGGTCAGCCTGGGCGCTGCCGCTGCCGCGGGTGATCAGCTGGACTGGTACCGACGCGACTGGCTGCAGCAGTTCCGCAATCGCTGGGACATTGTCAACCGCTGGTGGGACCAGGGCGTTGTGGCGTTTGATGCGCTACGTCAGCGCGGCTTGCTGACCCCGTTCGGCATCCGCGACACCGACACGAGGACGCTGGGCGTGCTGCTGGCCATCGGCAGCAGCCTGTTCGTCGCCATCGGGCTGGCGTGGGCATTGCGGCGGCGGCAGCCGCGCGACCCGTTGCGGGAGGCCTTGCGCGCGCTGGAACGCAAGCTCGCACGGCAACGGGTCGTCCGGCGGACCGGCGAAGGCCCGCAGCACTACCTGAGCCGCGCGGCACGTGCCCTGCCGGCGCAGCGCGGCCAGCTGACGGAGTTGATGCAGCAGTACCTGGAGCTTTGCTATGCCAGCGACGAACCCGCGCCTGAATCAGTCCACGCGTTCCGGCGCATGGTGCGGGATTTTCGGGTAACGAACGTGGTCAAATGACATCGATGCGATGGTGGACACCATCGTTCCTGACGGAGAAAACCTCATGTCTCTTTACCGTCCTCTCACCCTCGCCGCCGCGGTTGCCGTGCTGGGTGGTTGTGCGACGATCCCGCAACCGCTGCAGGGAAACTACGCCACCGTCTCCACCGCCAGTGCGCGACAGGGCGGCGCCGGCGACACCCCGGTTCGCTGGGGTGGCGAGATCATCAAGACCGAACCCGGCCCGCAGCAGACCTGCTTCTTCGTGCTGTCGCGCCCGCTGGACAAGCAGGCACGACCGCGCCTGGGCAATTCGGGCGAGAACGACGGCCGCTTCGTCGCCTGCCGTGACGGTTTCTACGACCCTGAGGTGTTCACCCGCGGACGCGAGCTGACCGTGACCGGCACCCTGCACGGCACCGTGACCAAGAAGGTCGGCGAGTACGACTATGCCTACCCGCGCGTCGAGGCGAACGTGGTCTACCTGTGGCCCAAGCGACAGCCCCGCGCAGCCTACCCGCCCGGCTTCTACGACCCGTTCTGGGGCCCGGGCTTCGGCCCGTACTGGGGCAGCCCGTGGGGCTATCCGTACTGGGGCGGCCCGCGGGTGATCGTGGTGCGTCCGCCGGCACCGCCACCGCCGCCGAAGAAGTAACCATCTGCCTACGAAAACGCCGGCTCGCAGCCGGCGTTTTCCGTTTTTCGTCAGGTCCGCGCCGGTCAGCCCGGCGGCCAATGCATGCGGCGTCCGGCCAGCAGATGGACATGGATGTGGAAGACGGTCTGGCCGCCATCCTCGTTGCAGTTGATCACGGTGCGATAACCCTGCTCGGCGAAGCCTTCCTGCTTGGCGTAGGCCGCGGCGGCCAGCAGCAGTTTTCCGAGCAGGGCCGCCTGTTCCGGAGTCGCGTCGTTGAGCGTCGCCAGCGACTGCCTGGGAATGAACAGCACGTGCACCGGTGCCTGCGGATTCAGATCGCGGAAGCCCAGCACCTCGTCGTCCTCGTAGACGATGTCGGCGGGAATCTCGCGGCGGACGATCTTGCTGAAAATGGTATCGCTCATGCTTGACTCCCTCGATCCGGCGGCGCGGTGGCCGTCATCAGTCCAGTATCTGGCGACCGCCGAACGCATGCGCCAGCGTGCTGCGGTCGACGTATTCCAGTTCGCCGCCCAGCGGCACGCCGTAGGCCAGCCGGGTCGGGCGCACGCCACCGGCACGCGCCAGTTGCGCGAGGTAGTGCGCGGTCGCGTCACCTTCCACGGTGGGATTGGTGGCGATGATCATCTCCTCGATCTCGCCCTCGCCCAGGCGCCGGGTCAGTTTCGCCAGCCCCAGTTCTTCCGGCCCGAGCCCGTCCAGCGGCGACAGCCGGCCCATCAGCACGAAGTACTGGCCACGATAACCGGTGGCCTGCTCGATCGCCGCCAGTTCGGTCGGCGACTCGACCACGCACAACACCTGTCGATCACGACTGGCACTGGCGCACAACGCGCACAGCGGCTCCTCGCTGAAATTGCGGCAACGCTCGCAGTGGCCGATCTTCTCCATCGCCTGCGCCATCACCCGCGCAAGCCGCGACCCGCGCTCGCGCTCGCGCTCAAGCAGATGAAACGCCATCCGCTGCGCACTCTTGCCACCCACGCCGGGCAGGCAGCGCAGCGCCTCGATCAGTTCGGCAAGAAGTGGGGAGCTGTTCATGGGCCCTTGGCCGCGAATGGGGAATCGGGAATGGAGAGTCGGGAAAGCACGGCTCGCTGGCTCCCGCGCCTGGTCTCGCGATTCCCCATTTCCGATTTCCGGCTCAAAACGGCATCTTGAACCCGGCCGGCAGGTTCATCCCGGCGGTGACGCCGCCGAGCTTGTCCTTGCTGGCCTGGGCAACTTTGTTGACGGCGTCGTTCACGGCGGCGGCGACGAGGTCTTCCGCCATCTCGGGGTCGTCGGCAAAGGTCTGCCGGTCGATCTGCACGCGGCGCACTTCATGCGCGCCGGTCATCACCACGCTGACCAGGCCGCCGCCGGCGCTGCCGGTGACTTCGAGTTTCGCGATCTCCTCCTGCGCGCGCTTCATGTCTTCCTGCATGCGCTGCGCCTGCTGCATCAACTGACCGATTTGTCCTCTCATCATCTGGCTCCGGGTTCGTTGCCCAAGGGTTTGACGGATTGCGGCACGACGCGGGCGCCGAAGTCGCGCTTCAGGCTCTGCACCAGCGGATCGTCCTCGATCGCCTGCTCGGCCGCGCTCTGCGCGCTGTCGCGTGCCTTGGCCGCGCGCGCCGCCGGGGTCTGCATGGCGTCGGCCTGGCTCTCGCTGACGAAGCGCAGGCGGATGGTCTCGCCCAGCGCCTGGCTGATGCGATCCTCCATCTGGCTGACCATGGGCTCCACCGCCATGCCCATGTGCGCCGGCTGCAACGCCAGCACCAGGGTCTGGCCGTCACGCTCGCGCAGCACCGCGTTCTGCGCCACCACGCTGAACGGCCCGCGCAGCTGGGCCCGTTCGATCAGCGCCTCCCAATCCGGCCGGCCGCTCGCATCGCGTGCAATCGGCGCGGGCGCCGGAGCCTGCGCGGCTGGCTCGCGCGGTGCTGGCGCGGGTGTCGGCGTGGCAGCGCGAGCATCTGCGGACGGCGGTGCGGGTGCACGCGCGTGCGCCTGGCTCGTCGGCGCCCGCGGCGCCACGCGCGCCGCCGCGGGTTCGTCGCCCGGACGGAAAGCGAGCATGCGCAGCAAGGCCATCTCGAAACCGGTGCGGGCGTCGGGCGCCAGCGTGAGGTCGCGCCGGCCCGTCACTGCAATCTGGTAGTACAGCTGCACGTCCTCCGGCGTGATGCGCCCGGCGAGGTCGGCCAGCGCGCCGTCGGCGTCATCCGCTTCCGGCCGGTAGCCGGGAATCAGCTGGATCAGCTGCAGGCGATGCAGCAGGCCGGCGATGTCGTCGAGCACGCCGCCGAAGTCGGGCGAATAGGAGGCGATCTGCGTGCACTCGACCAGCAGCTGCTCGCCGTCGCCCGAAGCCAGCGCCTCCAGTACGCCGAGCACCTGCCCGCGCGCCACGCTGCCCAGCATGGTGCGCACGTCGTCGGCGTGCAGCGCGCCGCCGCCATAGGCGATGGCCTGGTCAAGCAGCGACAGGCCATCGCGCAGCGAGCCGTCCGCGGCGCGGGCCAGCTCGCCGATCGCGCTGTCTTCATAGGCGATGTTCTCGGCACCCAGGATGTGCCGCATCTGGCCGGAGATCTGCTCCGGCAGCAGCCGCTTCAGGTTGAACTTCAGGCAACGCGACAGCACCGTCACCGGCAGCTTCTGCGGGTCGGTGGTGGCGAGCAGGAACTTCACGTGCGGTGGCGGCTCTTCCAGCGTCTTCAGCAACGCGTTGAACGCGTTCTTCGACAGCATGTGCACCTCGTCGACCAGGTACACCTTGAAGCGGCCGCGCGACGGCGCGTACTGCGCGTTCTCGATCACCTCGCGCACGTCGTCCACGCCGGTGTTGCTGGCCGCATCGATCTCCAGCAGGTCGACGAAGCGGCCTTCGTCCACCGCCGTGCACACCGAACACTCGCCGCAGGGATCGGCCGACTGGCCGCGCTCGCAGTTCAGCGACTTGGCGAAGATGCGTGCAATGGTGGTCTTGCCGACGCCGCGGGTGCCGGTGAACAGGTAGGCGTGATGCATGCGGCCGGTGTCGAGCGCGTTGGTGAGCGCGCGCACCACGTGTTCCTGCCCCACCAGCTCGGAGAACTTGCGCGGGCGCCACTTGCGGGCGAGTACCTGATAGGACATGACTGCCAACGTGGGGACAAAGGTCGATTGTGCCAAGTCGGCGCACGCAAGTCAGCAAACGTCCGGCCCGAAATGGTGGCGGCCCCGCCAGCCACACCCCGGCACCCGAGTCATTCGCTACCGTTGCTTCCTTCCGGACCTGGCGGAGTTTGCGAACTATCGTCGCGGGGGGACCGACGGGGCCACCATGGACGTCAAGCGATTACGCTTGTTGCTGTGTTGTTGCTGTTGCTGTTGCGCCAGCTTCATGCCGTCGCAGTTTGTTCAGAAACTGGCGGAGAGGGCGGGATTCGAACCCGCGATACGGGGATAAGCCGTATACACACTTTCCAGGCGTGCTCCTTCAACCACTCGGACACCTCTCCGCAAAATCTTTGTCGCACCATCTCGCAGCGGGCGGGATTGTTCGGCTCATCCTGAGCCTCACCCCTCACTGGCGTTCGGGGCCAGCCTGGCGGCTGTCCAAATTCGTTCCAGACGAATTTGTCGAACCCGCGATACGGGGATAAGCCGTATACACACTTTCCAGGCGTGCTCCTTCAACCACTCGGACACCTCTCCACTTTTCGAAGCAACCCGGCAAGGACGCCCGGATCTTCCTTGCGGGGCATCCCGCCCGACAAAGAAGCGGAAGGATAGCCGCAGGCCCGGATGCAGGCAAGCAAATCGAACGGGAGTCAACCGGCGTCGGCGCGCGGCGCGGCCGGCGCCTGCAACGCGACGCGTTGCCCCGGCGTGGCGATACGGAAACCGCGTGCCGCCAGCGCATCGCCATCGGCCGCGCTGCCGTAGTGGTAAAGAAGCAACTGTCGCTGCAGCGCCTGCGGGTATTCCCGCGCGATGTCGTCGATGCCGGTGTGCGACGGATTGCCGAGCAGGCTGCAGTCGTGGGCGACCAGCGCCGCGCCGCCGGCATGCCGCGCCAGCACTTCCGGGATCGGCCGGGTGTCGCCGGTGTAGACGAAACTGCCCTCCAGCGCCAGGCCGTACGAGGTGCCCGGCACGTGATGGCGGGTGGCGAACACGTCGAACCAGCAGCCATCCAGCCAGAAGCCGCGACTGCACGGCACCAGCTGGAACGCCTCCCAGAAATTGACTCCGCCTTCGGCCAGCGCACCGGGGTAATCGGCCACCCGCGTCTGCAGCCATGGCACCAGCGCGGCGTGGGTGAACAGGCGCATCCGCCCACGCCGCGCGGGATCGAACCAGAGCCGGATGAACAACTGCTCCAGCTCCGCGACATGATCCATGTGGGTGTGGGTGATGAACACCGCGTCCGGCAGGGTGCCGTAGCTTGCCGTGTAGCGGTCGAGCGTGCCCGGTCCGCAGTCGATCAGCAGCACCGGCTTGCCCGCGCGCTCGAGGACGGCGGCAGAGGCACCCAGCGCCGTCGCATGCGCGGCGCCCACGCCGAGAAAATGCAGTTGCCAGTTCATGCCGTCAGTGCGCGCTCGTAGCCATGCAGCAGAGGCTGCCAGATTTCGCGCTCGAACGCCTGCTCGCCTGCCGCGGCGGCGCCGAGCTTGAGCAACAACCGGCGCAGCCGCTGCAGGTTCGCCCGGCGCCAACCGGGTGCGGGCGCACGCTGGCGACCGCGGTCGAAGTCGATCAGATGCAGGCCGGCGGCCGAGACCAGGACGTTGTGCGCGTTCAGGTCGGCATGCCAGATGCCGGCCCGATGGAAACGCCCGACCACCGCGCCGACCTCGACCGCAAGCTCGCTGCCGAGGTCACCGCCGGCCAGGCACTCGGCGAGCGTCCGCGCGCCGGCGATGCGATGCGTGATGAGGTCGGCGCGATACAGCAGACCCTGGCGACGGTAACGCGCGGCGACCGCGCATGGCCCGGGCAAGCCCAGCCGCGCGATCTCGGCAAGCAGCCGGAACTCCCTGAAAGGCCGGCTGCGCCGCGCCCCCAGCCACAGATAGCGATCGCCCAGCAGCGCCCGTACCAGTCCGCCACGACGATAGTGGCGCAGCACGCACTCGCCGAGCGGGCTCGCGATGATCGCCACGCCGCCGCGGCCGCCGGCCTGCATGCGCAAGGCGCCGCGTTCGCGCCAGTAATCCGGCGCAAACCAGTCGTCGTCGACTTGTGACGATACGGCGGCGTCACACAGAATCGCGCCGTGGGCGTCTTGCTGGATGCGTTCGGGCATCATGATGCCTTGTGACCGGACACCGATTCTAACCCACAGGCCCGCCCTGCCTTCCGCTGGCGCGGGCCAACGACCATCGCGATGAATGCACCTTCCTCGATCTGCCTGCTGCGCACCTCCGCCATCGGCGACGTCACCCACGTCGTGCCACTGGTGCGCACGCTGCAACAGGCGTGGCCGCAGACCGCGCTGACGTGGATCGTCGGCAAGCTCGAACGCAAACTGGTGGGCGACCTGCCCGGCGTGGAGTTCGTCACCTTCGACAAGGCCGCCGGCTGGACCGGCCTGAGTGCAGTGCGTGCCGCCCTGCAGGGACGTCGCTTCGACGCGCTGCTGCAGATGCAGGTGGCGATGCGCTCGAACCTGCTGAGCCTGGCCGTCAAGGCGGATCGGCGCATCGGTTACGACCGCGCCCGTGCGAAAGACCTGCACGGCCTGGTCATCAACGAGCGCATCCCTGCGCGCGGCGGCGAACACGTGCTCGACGCGATCGGCAGCTTCTGCGAACCGCTGGGCCTGCAACAGACGCAGGTGCGCTGGGACATCCCGATCCCCGGCGATGCGCACGCCTGGGCCGCCACGCAACTGCCCGGCGACACACCCACCTTGCTGGTCAGCCCCGCCTCCAGCCATGCCTTGCGCAACTGGCGGCCCGAGCGCTACGCGGCGGTGATGGACCATGTCGCCTCCCGCGGCTGGCGGGTGGCCCTGATTGGCGGACCATCCGCATCGGAGCGCGCCATGGCCGACGCGGTGCTGGCCGCCTGCCGGCGCGCGCCGCTCGATCTCACCGGCAAGGACACCCTGAAGAAACTGCTGGCCCTGCTCGCCCGCGCGCAGCTACTGCTGGGCCCGGATTCCGGTCCGATGCACATGGCCAACAGCGTCGGCACCCGCGTGCTCGGCCTGCATGCCGCCAGCAACCCGGAGCGCTCCGGCCCCTACTCCGATCGACGCTGGTGCGTGAACAAGTACGACGAGGCCGCGCGCAAGTACCTGGGCCGACCGGCAGCGGAGATTCCGTGGGGCAGCAAGATCGAACGCCCCGGCGTGATGGACTTGATCGACGTGGATGCGGTGATCGACCGTTACGAGGCAGCCGCACGCGACCTCGGCCTGGCCTGACCTTCGCGCGTCGACGCGTCAGCCCTTGCCGCTGCGCACGCGCAAGCCCGGTCGCTGCCGCGCCAGCTTTCGCAACAGCTCGGCAAAGGCGTGCAGGTCGTCGTGCCAGGGCGAGGCATCGCGCCAGTACAGCGCGATTTCGCGACCGCCGGCCGAACCCTTGAGCCGCGCCAGCACGATCCCCGGCATCGAGGCGAGCCGCTCGTGCGCCAGCGCCGGTACCAGCGCGTAGCCACCGCGCAAGCTGACCAGCGCGGCGAGGCTTTCCAGGCTGACGTCCTGCACGTTGCCACGCTCACTGCCGTCGAGCCCGTCGGCATGGCTTTCCGCCATCAGGATCGCCTCGGCCTGGTCCAGTTGTTCCAGCGCAATGGACGGTCGGCCGGCCAGTGGATGATCGGCGCGCAGCATCAGCTCCCACGGTTCGAAGAACAGCGCCCGTGAGGCAATCCCGCTGACAGTCGATGCCGATGGGGCGAGCACCGCGTCCAGCTCACCCTCGTGCAGCCTGCGCAACAAGCCGCGTGGCTTGCCCTCGGAGATGCCCAGCCGGGCGCCGGGAAAATGCTGCGGAAACGGCGCAATCAAATGCGGCAACAGATATGGCCCCAGCGACGCCGGCAAGCCCAGCCGCAGCGCGCCGCCGAAAGCCACCTCGCCGGCACGGGCGACCTGCTGCAGGTGCTCGGCCGCCACCAGCACCGCATCGATCTGCTGCAACAGGCGTTGGCCGCCGGCGGTCACCACCACCCGCCGCCCGCCACGTTCGAACAGCGGTGCACCGAGCGCCTGCTCCACCTTCTGCACCTGGTGGGACAAGCCGGACGGACTGATGTGCATCGCGCGCGCGGCACTGTTGAAACTGCCGTTCCGATGCACCGCCTGCACCAGCGCAAGGTCGCGCAGCGAGACGGCGGCGAGGTGGGTCGAAATCATCGAACGCTGCATGTCGTCAAAGGCGTTTGTCTGTGATGGTCAAGGCGGGCATCCTGCAGGCACCGCGTGATTCCCCGCCCGGGCGCCGGGTGCAGTCTAACCGGCGCAGCAGCCCGTCACGCGCCGACACGCCCGGGTTCCTCGACGCCGACATGCAGCGTTTGAGCGATAATTCCCCTTTTGGCGGGGCCGGCCGCGCCGTTTCCGCATGCTTGCCAGTCGTCCCAGCCGCAGGATTCAGCCAGGAGCAGCACCATGAAAGACACGTTCGCCACCCGTGACACTCTCGAAGTCAACGGCAGGAAATACGCCTATGCCAGCCTCGCCAAGCTTGGCGAACGCTTCGACCTGAAGCGGCTGCCCTACTCGATGAAGATCCTGCTGGAGAACCTGCTGCGCCACGAGGATGGCGTGGACGTGACTTCCCGCGAGATCGAGGCGGTGGCCACCTGGGACGCCAGCAAGGAGCCGGATACCGAAATCGCCTTCATGCCGGCGCGCGTGCTGCTGCAGGATTTCACCGGCGTGCCGTGCGTGGTCGACCTGGCTGCCATGCGCGACGCGATGAAGGCGCTGGGCGGCGATCCCACCCTGATCAACCCGCTGTCGCCGGCCGAGCTGGTGATCGACCACTCGGTGCAGGTGGACGTCTTCGGCAGCGAGGACGCGCTGGAGAGGAACGTCGCGATCGAGTTCGACCGCAACCAGGCGCGCTACAGCTTCCTGCGCTGGGGCCAGAAGGCGCTGAGCAACTTCAAGGTGGTGCCGCCGCGCACCGGCATCGTCCACCAGGTGAACCTGGAATACCTGGCGCGGGTGGTGATGCACACCGAGATCGACGGCCAGGCCTGGGCCTATCCCGACACCCTGTTCGGCACCGACTCGCACACCACGATGGTCAATGGCCTGGGCGTGCTGGGCTGGGGCGTGGGCGGCATCGAGGCGGAGGCGGCCATGCTCGGCCAGCCTTCTTCCATGCTGATTCCGCAGGTGGTCGGCTTCAAGCTGTCCGGCCGCCTGCCCGAGGGCGCCACCGCCACCGACCTGGTGCTGACCGTGACGCAGATGCTGCGCAAGCAGGGCGTGGTCGGCAAGTTCGTGGAGTTCTTCGGTCCGGGCCTGCAGCACCTGGCCCTGGCCGACCGCGCCACCATCGGCAACATGGCGCCGGAATACGGCGCCACCTGCGGCATCTTCCCGGTCGACCAGGAGTCGCTGAACTACCTGCGCCTGTCCGGCCGCAGTGACGAGCAGATCCAGCTGGTGGAGGCGTACGCCAAGGCCCAGGGCCTGTGGCATGACGCCAACAGCCCGGAGCCGGCGTTCTCCGCCGTGCTCGAACTCGACCTCGCCGACGTGAAGCCCTCGATGGCCGGCCCCAAGCGCCCGCAGGATCGCGTGTTGCTGACCGACGTGCAGAAGAACTTCCACGAAGTGGTGGGCCCGCTCACTGCCAATCGTCGCCGCGGCAATGGCGACGTCGACCGTTTCTCCAACGAGGGCGGCGCCAGCGCGATCGGCAACCCGTCCAACGCGATCGGCGATACCGGCGTGCTGGTGGAACGCAACGGCCAGAGCTTCCGCGTCGCTGACGGGTCGGTGGTGATCGCCGCGATCACCTCGTGCACCAACACCTCCAACCCGGCAGTGATGCTGGCGGCAGGCCTGGTCGCCAAGAAGGCCGCTGCCAGGGGCCTGAAGGCCAAGCCGTGGGTGAAGACCTCGCTGGCCCCCGGCTCCAAGGTGGTGACCGATTACCTGGAGCAGACCGGCCTGCTGAGCGAGCTGGAGAAGACCGGCTTCTACCTGGTCGGCTACGGCTGCACCACCTGCATCGGCAACTCCGGCCCGCTGCCGGTCGAGGTCAGCAAGGGCATCGCCGACGGCGACCTGGCGGTGGCCGCCGTGCTCTCGGGCAACCGCAACTTCGAAGGCCGCGTGCATGCCGAGGTGAAGATGAACTACCTGGCCTCGCCGCCGCTGGTGGTCGCCTATGCGCTGGCCGGCTCGCTCGACGTGAACCTCTCCACCGATCCGCTGGGCCAGGATGCGCAGGGCAAGGACGTGTTCCTCAAGGACATCTGGCCGAGCAACAAGGAAATCAGCGACCTGATGGCCAGCGCGGTCACCTCGGCCATGTTCAAGAAGAACTACGCCGACGTGTTCAAGGGCGACGAGCGCTGGAACGCGATCGCCTCGCCGGACGGCGCGCTGTACGCCTGGGACGAAGCTTCCACCTACATCAAGAACCCGCCCTACTTCGAAGGCATGACGATGGAGCTGGGCACGGTCGAGGACATCCACGCCGCGCGCTGCCTGGGCCTGTTCGGCGACTCCATCACCACCGACCACATCTCCCCGGCCGGTTCGATCAAGAAGGATTCGCCCGCCGGCCGCTTCCTGATCTCGCGCGGCGTGCAGCCGATCGACTTCAACTCCTACGGCTCGCGCCGCGGCAACGACGACGTGATGGTGCGCGGCACCTTCGCCAACATCCGCATCAAGAACCAGATGCTGGATGGCGTGGAAGGCGGCTTCACCCGCCACATTCCCAGCGGCGAACAGCTGGCGATCTATGACGCGGCGATGAAGTACAAGGAAACCGGCACGCCGCTGGTAGTCATCGCCGGCAAGGAATACGGCACCGGCTCCTCGCGCGACTGGGCTGCCAAGGGCACCCTGCTGCTGGGCGTCAAGGCGGTGATCACCGAGAGCTTCGAGCGCATCCACCGCTCCAACCTGGTCGGCATGGGCGTGCTGCCGCTGCAGTTCAAGGCCGGCGAGAATGCCAAGTCGCTGGGCCTGACCGGTCGCGAGAGCTTCGACATCACCGGCCTGGACAACGGCAACGCGAAGGAAGCCACGGTGACCGCCACCGCCGAGGACGGCAGCAAGAAGCAGTTCAGCGTGCACGTGATGCTGCTCACGCCGAAGGAGCGCGAGTTCTTCCGCCACGGCGGCATCCTGCAGTACGTGCTGCGCCAGCTGGCCGGCCGCAAGGCCGCCTGATCCGGCGACACCCTGACAAGAAAACGCCCCGCTGGCCGGGGCGTTTTCTTTGTGGGGTACCGCAGCGTCGCCTGCGCGCCGGCTGCTAAATCGAACGCTCCCAGCTGGCGGTATAGCAGTGCCAGTCGCCGCCTTCCTCGCGCCATCCCGAGGTCACCCTGTAGACCCCCAGCCGATCGGGCAGCAGGCGTCCGCCGCTGCTCAGGGTGACCGTGAAAGTCGCCACCATGCGTTCGCCGCGTGGCTCGACGGAGACCGGCCCGAGCAAGACGCCGACGTGTTCGCCGCGCAGCTTCAACAGGCCCACCATCGCCATCAACCGGCGCCGGTCCAGTTCGCCGGCGTTGCCGTCGAAGTCCTCGCTCAATGACTCGCCCACGCCGCTGGCCGAACCGGCTTCCGCCGCCTGCGCCGTCGCAGTGATTGCGGCACGTATGCGCTCCTCGTCCGGCGCACGGTGGCAGGCAGCAAGCATCACCACGCACCACAGCAGTGCCGCCGACAGCAGGAAGATTTTTCGCGATCCGATCATCGATGGACTCCATGGCAACGCGGCTTGCCGCCGTGCGCGGGCGTATGCTCCAATGAACCGGCGCATGGGCCATCATGGATGCGTTCGGCATCCTGATTCCACCATCGGCGGCGCCATCACGGAAAACACGGGGAACCCCAGAGCATGAGCAACGAACGTCCCTGGCTGGAACATTATCCGGCCGGCGTGCCCGGTCAGATCGACGTCAACCAGTATGCTTCGGTCCCGGCGGTGCTCGAGGAAGCGTTCACCCGTTTCCGCGATCGTCCCGCCTTCGCCAATTTCGGCCGCCAGCTCAGCTATGGACAGATCGACGAGATGAGCCGCCAGTTCGCCGGCTACCTCACCGGCGTGCTCAAGCTCGGCAAGGGCGATCGCATCGCGATCATGCTGCCCAACGTGCTGCAGTATCCGATCGCGCTGTTCGGGGCGTTGCGCGCCGGGCTGGTGGTGGTCAATACCAACCCGATGTACACCGCGCGCGAGTTGAAGCATCAGCTGGAGGATTCCGGCGCCAAGGCGATCGTGGTGCTGGACAATTTCGCTGCCACGCTGCAGCAGGTGGCGGCGCAGACCCAGGTCAAGCACATCGTCACCACGGGCATCGGCGACCTGCTCGGCTTCCCCAAGGGCGCGCTGGTCAACTTCGTGCTCAAGCACGTCAAGAAGATGGTGCCGGCGTTCCACTTGCCCGAAGCCGTGCGTTTCCGCGACGCGCTGGCCCAGGGCGCAGCGCACCCGCTGCAGCCGGTCACGATGGACCACGACGACATCGCTTTCCTGCAGTACACCGGCGGCACCACCGGCGTGGCCAAGGGTGCGATGCTGACCCACGGCAACATGATCGCCAACATGCTGCAGGCAGCCGCCTGGATCGGCACCGAGCTGGTCAAGCCCGGCAAGGAAGTGATCATCACCGCGCTGCCGCTGTATCACATCTTTTCGCTGACGGCGAACGGCCTGGTCTTCACCCGCCTGGGCGGCCTCAACTGGCTGATCACCAACCCGCGCGACATGCCCGGCTTCGTCAAGGAGCTGGGCAAGTCCGGTTTCACTGCGCTGACCGGCGTCAACACCCTGTTCAATGGCCTGCTCAACACGCCGGGCTTTGCCGAACTGGATTTCTCCCGCCTGCACCTGACCCTCGGCGGCGGCATGGCGGTGCAACGCAAGGTGGCCGAGCGCTGGAAACAGACCACCGGCTGCACGCTCGCCGAAGCCTATGGTCTCACCGAAACCTCCCCGGCGGTGTGCATCAATCCGCTGAACCTGAAGGAGTACAACGGCTCGATCGGGCTGCCGGTACCGTCCACCGACGTGGCAATCTGGTCGGAGGCCGGCCAGCCGCTGCCGGTCGGCGAAGTCGGCGAGCTGATGGTGCGCGGGCCGCAGGTGATGAAGGGCTACTGGAAGCGCGAGGATGAAACCGCCAAGGTGCTCGGCGCCGATGGCTGGCTGCACACTGGCGACATCGCGAAGATGGACGAGAACGGCTACTTCTACATCGTCGACCGCAAGAAGGACATGATCCTGGTCTCCGGCTTCAACGTGTATCCGAACGAAGTCGAGGACGCGGTGATGGCGCACCCCGGCGTGCTGGAAGTGGCCGCGGTCGGCGTGCCCGACGAGCATTCCGGCGAAGTGGTGAAACTATTCGTGGTGCGCAAGGACCCGAACCTCACCGAGGAAGCGCTCAGGCAGTTCTGCCGCGAGAACCTGACCGGCTACAAGCGGCCCAAGCTGATCGAATTCCGCGACAGCCTGCCCAAGAGCAACGTGGGCAAGATCCTGCGCCGCGAATTGCGCGACGAGAAGAAACCCGCGGGCTGAACCTTCGAACATCCACCTGCAAAAACGCCCGCAATCGCGGGCGTTTTCGTGCAGGCGCGACGGAACCGGCTCAACCGTCCTTCCAGTACTCCAGGATATCGGCGTAACCGCCCAGCAGGTTCCACAGCGGCACCTGCTTGTCCTCCGGAATGCGGCTGTAGGAAAAACCGATGTGATGATCGGAGATGCGCGCGACAGTCGCCTCCAGATGGATATGCAGGTTGTGCCCGAAAATCATGTCCAGCACCCAGCTCTGCCCGGTTTCGCCGGTCCAGCCCAGCGGGCGGCGCAGCAATGCTCCGGTCGCCGAGATATCCACCAGTTCGGTGGGGTGCGACTCGCCATGACGGCTGATCAGCACCGTCGTCTCGATCTGCATGCGCGCCGGACGCAACTTCTCCGGCTCGCCTCGATCATGTCCCTGTTTGTCGATCGCCATCAGTTTTACCGCCTGTCTGCGTTTGCGCCTGCCCGGGGCAGGAACGCACCACCCTCATGTCCGGCGACCGCACCGGCCCCATCGAAACCGGCTGTCGTGCGTCCGGCCTCCCTCCGCTCGTAGCAATTGCCGTGCCACGGCGTACGTACACCGCCAAACCCCTCGCCAGGCCGCTTGCCGTGGGCAGACGCCGCATTTGCCGGCCGCCGAAAGGACACCTTCCTTTCAGCTGTCGACAGCCCCTCTGGAAGGGTGCTTCGAGCGCTTTCGCGCTTGCCCCGCAGCGTCACATTGGGTCACGTGGGGCCACCGGCATCCCCGCGGTAGTGGCGGAACCCCCTATTCTGCCTGTTGCCGACGCGGACATGAACCCCGCACGCGCTTTTCGTCCACCCGCGACCGACTGGACTTGTGTCCGGCTTGCCATTACCCTGTGGCCACGCGTGGACCCATGGAACCTGCTTGCTGCCGGCCCTTCGGCGCTCCAGGGTTGTCCACCGAAGTACCCAGACTGACCGGCAAAGAGCCAGCGGCGCCGAAGTTGTTCGCCAGTTGGCTTGCTCTGTTGTCGTGGCCGACGACCCGCAACAGCAGCGCCTTGGTCGCTGACGACCCGCCTGACCGAACCACGACGCGTGGATTCATCATGCCGGGCGAAACGATGGCGCCGACCGCGCCTCGGTTTTGATGTTGCACGGAAACGGGATACCGGGACGCCGCCCAACGACGCGTTTGAGCGCGGGCACATGCCGGGCGCGAGCACCACGTCGCGCCTGCCCACGAACAACCATGAACATGCGCTACCCACTGCCAGCCGTGGAACACGGCTCTCCAGACAGGCCTTGATGAGCACTGAATCCGTCGTCGAGCAGTCCGATCCGGGCGCCGCCACGCCCGACGCATTTGCCGCGGTACCGCAACAACAGGAGATGCCGCTGGCCATCGTGCGCGGCGAACCGATGCTGCAGATGCCGCAGGATCTGTACATCCCGCCGGATGCGCTCGAGGTCATCCTGGAGTCGTTCGAAGGTCCGCTGGATCTGCTGCTGTACCTGATCCGCCGACAGAACCTGGACATCCTGGACATCCCGGTTGCCGAGATCACCCGGCAGTACATGACCTACATCGAACTGATGCGGGACGTGATGCGGCTGGAGCTGGCCGCCGAGTACCTGCTGATGGCGGCGATCCTGGGCGAGATCAAATCGCGCCTGCTGCTGCCGCGTCCGCCGCTGGAAGAAGGGTTGGAAGACGACCCGCGCGCCGAACTGGTACGCCGTTTGCAGGAGTACGAGCGGTTCAAGCGGGCGGCCGAGGACATCGAGGCCCTGCCGCGCATGGAGCGCGACAGCGTGGTGGTGCATGCCGACACCGGCGAGCGCAACGTGATCCGGCTGCCGCCCCCGCTGGAACTGACCGAGCTGCTGCTGGCACTCAAGGACGTGATGCACCGGGCCGAACTGTTCGGGCATCACGCAATCAAGCGCGAGGCGCTCAGCGTGCGCCAGCGCATGGGCGAGCTGCTGAGCCGGCTGGAAGACGACACCTTCCACCGGTTCGAGGACCTGTTCGACCTGGCCGAAGGCCGCCCGGGCATCGTGGTGACCTTCCTGGCGATGCTGGAGCTGGCCAAGGAAATGCTGATCGAGATCGTGCAGGAAGTGCCGCTGGCGCCGATCTACGTCAAGGCCAAGGCCAGCCATGAGGAGCCCGCCGAACTGCCGGCGGAAGACACACGAACGGGCGAATCGGCGCTGGCCGAACCGTCCGGCGACTGATCCACCCATCGACCGATCCATCTCTGGACCGACCCACGCCGACCCGGCACCGACTCGAACCCATGCAGATCGACCAACTCAAACCCATCATCGAGGCCGCCTTGCTGGCGTCGACCCAACCGATGACCCTGCCCCAGCTCGGCGACCTGTTCAACGAAGACGAGGACGTCGGCTCGCAGCAGATCGCCCAGGCGCTGGAATCACTGGCCGGCGACTGTGAAGGGCGCGGCATCGAACTGAAGGAGGTCGCCTCCGGCTTCCGCTACCAGGTGCGCCAGGACGTGCATCCGTGGATCTCGCGGATGTGGACCGAGCGACCCAGCCGCTACTCGCGCGCCCTGCTGGAAACACTGGCGCTGATCGCCTACCGGCAGCCGATCACCCGTCCCGAGATCGAGCAGATCCGCGGCGTGGTGGTGTCCTCCAACATCATCAAGACGATGGAGGAGCGCGAGTGGATTCGCGTGGTCGGCCATCGTGACGTGCCCGGCAAGCCGGCGTTGTTCGGCACCACGCGCGCGTTCCTCGACTACTTCAACCTGAAATCGCTCGATCAGCTGCCGCCGCTGTCGGAGATCCGCGACATGGAAGATCCGCAGATGCGCTTCGAGCCCGACCCGCTGCCGGCGCACGTCGGCCGCGACCTGCCCATCGATCCGGACGACGACGCGGACGACCAGGTTGCGGAAACGACCGATCCGGGCGAAACCGACTCCCCGCGCGAACCGCTGTCCGACGCCGAGTCAGGCACCGGATCACCGATCGACGCCCACCACCCCACCCTCGCCGCCGACGCCCAGGCGCCCAGCGGCTCATCCGGGCCTGACGAAGCTGCCGACCATCCCGGTTCGCCTTCCGCCAGCCCGTCGACCACGGCCGTCGAAACCGACGCCGACGATCAAGATACCAAGGAGCAAAGCGCATGACTGCGCCGCAAAAATCCGTTCTTACCCTGAAGCGCGACACCCGCGCAGCCACTGACGGACCGGCCCTGGAGGAACGCCTGCACAAGGTGCTCGCCAACGCCGGCCTCGGCTCGCGCCGCATGCTGGAACAACGCATCCAGGCCGGAGAGATAGAGCTCAACGGCAGCCCCGCCGAGATCGGCATGAGCGTCAAGGCTGGCGATCGCGTGGTCATGGACGGCAAGCAATTCGTGGTGGCCACCGACAACCGCGATGACGCCGAAGTGCTGATCTACCACAAGCCCGAAGGCGTGCTGACCACCCGCGACGATCCCGATGGCCGCCCGACCGTGTTCGAACAACTGCCGCAACTCAAAGGCGCGCGCTGGGTTGCCGTGGGCCGGCTGGACATCAACACCACCGGCCTGCTGCTGCTGACCACCGACGGCGAGCTGGCCAACGGCCTGATGCATCCCAAGAGCGGCATGGAGCGCGAGTACCTGTGCCGCGTGCACGGCGAGGTGCCGGACGAGGTCATCGAACGCCTGAAAGCCGGCGTGGAGCTGGAGGACGGCCCGGCCCGCTTCGACGAGATCGCCGTGATCAGCCGCGGCGGCAGCCACAGCTGGTTCCGCGTGGTGATCCGCGAAGGCCGCAACCGCGAAGTGCGCCGCTTGTGGGATTCGCAGGGCTTCCTGGTCAGCCGGCTCAAGCGCATCCGCTACGGCCGGATCGAGCTGCCGCGCAACCTGCGTCGCGGCGAATGCGAGGCGCTCGATGCCGACAGCGTCAAGCAGTTGCGCCAGACCAGCGGGCTCGGACTCCCCCAGCCGGTGCTG